>CAVUPB010000001.1:0-75451 GCA_963743275.1 uncultured Actinomycetes bacterium
AGGGCGGCGTAGCCCGTCGCTTGGTAGGTTCGATTCCTGCGCCGCCTCGCTCCCGCGTGCCGGTTGCGCGAGGCACCGGCAGCTCATCACTGCACGACGGCATGCTGCATGGCCCACAGAGCCGCGGCAGCTCGGGTCGACGCGCCGATCTTGCCGTAGATGTGCTGGATGTGGTGATCGGCGGTCTTGGGAGAGATGAAGAGCCGATCGGCGATCTGGCGCGTCGTGAGTCCCCTGGCCGCGAGTCGCAGCACGTCGACTTCGCGCCGGGTGAGCCCGCCCGGATGCTGCTGCCGTTTGCCCGAGGGCGCCGGCGGCTCGCCGTGCCCCGCGGCCACGAGCACCGCACGGCTTGCGCGCGGCTCGAGCACGCCCTGTGATTCGAGCTGGCGAAGCTCGGCGGCCGCGTCCGCGGGCGAGAACGGCAGGCGGTCTGCTCGCTCGGTGGTCAGCCCCACGTAGATCTCCGTCGCAGCGAGGACGCACGCTCCGAGATCGTCGGCGTCGGCCTGCACGCGCTTGTGGTACCCGGATCCGTCGCCCTTCTCGTGGTGTGCGGACGCGACGGGGTTCAGGACGGCCAGAGCCGGCGAGCGGCGCAGCATCTGCTCGGTCAGCATCGGGTGAAGCTCGATGCGATCGAACTCCGTCCGCGTCAGCGGCCCGGGCTTGTCCAGGATCGAGTTCGACACGACGGTGGTTCCGAAGTCGTGCACGAGCGCCGCGCGGCGGACCGTGGTGACGGCGTCGTCGGCGAGCCCGAGCACCCGGGCGGCGTCGGCTGCGAGCTCGGCGCAGCGACGGCTGTGCCCGCCCATGTACGGCGACTTGAGGTCGATGAAGTCGGCGGCGACGGTCAGGGCGTCGTCGAGCTGCGCGCCGGACAGCATGCGGTGCGGTTCGGGCTCGAGGGCGAGCACGGCGTCCCACGGCTCGGTCTCGCTGAGCTGATCGAGCCAGCCGCGCCCGTGGGCGACGAACAGGTCGGCGAGAGCCGGGTCGTACGTGCGGTCGCGGCGATCGCGGGCGGCATCGACGGCGTGGTCCGGCGAGAACAGGCGGCCGATCGCCTCCATGTCGTGGCTGAGGTGCACCACGCGCATCGCGAGCGGGATCTCCTCTCCCTGCGCATGGTTGGGATAGCCGTTTCCGTTCCAGCGCTCGAACGTGAAGCGCAGCGCCTCGCGAACGTCGGGGCCGAAGTCGAGCCGCTGCACGAGCATGTCGGCGACCTCGCACCCGGACGTGAAGTTGTAGACCGCCCACTCGCGCGCCGTCTCCTGGATCATCTTGACGATCTCGTCTCGCTCCTCCGGGCTGCGGCCGGCCGTCGCGAAGGCCATGACGTCCCGCATCACCTCCTGAGGATTCGCGGAATCGTGCACCAGCGTCTGGGCGCGAATCGCGATCTCGTCGCCGAAGACGGTGGCGACCTCATGGGCGTGGCCGGTGCAGCCGACGTAGCGAAGCAGCGCCACCCAGTACGCGGTCGCGCGCAGGTCTTCGTCGAACCCCGCGGCGTCGCAGATCGACGTCGCGAGCAGGCACGACCGCAGTTGCGACTCGAGCGGCTGCCCGAACGCGTTGTCCTGCGCAAGCGCCAGCGTGGCGACGAACTCGCTGAGGCGGAGCGGCGTGTCGAAGATGGGGAGTCCTCCCGATGTGTCGGCGCGGACGGGCGCGCAGGATTCTCTCACGACGCGGGGCCTGCAGTGCAGTGGCCCCGCGCGACCGACACGCTCGTCACGAGGAGGACGTCATGGCACCATCGCCAACCCCCGGCGCCGATCCCATCAAGGTGGGAGTCATCGCCGACCAGTCGGGCCCGCTCTCGTTCGTCGGGCTCGCCAACGCCAACGTCGCCCGGATGGTCATCGGCGACATCAACGCCAAGGGCGGGCTGCTCGGGCGGCACCTGGAGCTGTATCTCGAGGACGGCGCGACGGACGACGCCGTCGCGAGTGCGGTGGCGACGAAGCTGGTCGAGCAGGACAACGTCGACGTCGTCTTCGGTGGCATCTACAGCTCCACGCGGCAGGCCATCAAGGGTCCGGCCGTGGTGCAGGGCAAGACGCTCTACATCTACCCCGAGCAGTACGAGGGCGGCGAGTCCGATCCGCTCATCTTCTGCACCGGCCCGGGGCCGGCGCAGCAGATCGACCTGTTCATCCCGTGGCTGATGCGCGAGACCGGCGCGAAGACGTTCTACTTCCCGTCCTCCGACTACATCTGGCCGCACGTGCTGAACAGGCGCGTTCGCGAGGTCGTGACGGCCAACGGCGGGTCGATCGTCGGCGAGGAGTACTTCCCGCTCGACCACATGGACTACGCGGCGACGGTCGAGCGGATCACCGCGAGTGGCGCCGACGTGGTGTTCAACACGATCGTGCCGCCCGGCGTCTCGCCGTTCTTCGAGGAGCTGTACAACGCGGGCTTCGTGAGCCGCGGCGGGCACCTCGTCTGCACGTACTTCGACGAGAACTTCCTGAACATGGTGCCGGCCACGCACGTCGAGGGCCTCTACGGCTGCCTCGACTACTACCAGGCCGTCGGCGACCCGTTCAGCCAGAAGCTGCTCGCGCAGTACGACGCGCTCTATCCCGGTGACGCGAAGTTCACGGGTGGCAGTGGCTGCTCGGGCCTGTATCGCGGGTTCCGCCTCTGGGCGGCTGCCGTGACGGAGGCGGGCTCGCTCGTGCAGGAGGACGTCATCGCGGCTCTCGATCACGCCGCGATCAGCGAGGGGCCCGGCGGGCCCGCGACGGTCGTTCCCGGCCAGCACCACGTGCGCATGAACATGTACATCGCCCAGGCGCGAAACGGCCATTTCGAGGTCGTCAAGAGCCTCGGCGCCATCGATCCGCAGGAGCGCCAGGTCGGCACGCCGGTCCTCACCGCCTGAGGCGCACCACGGCACCCCAGTTCGGCGACAACACATCCACGAAAGAGGAGAGAGAAATGCTGCTCGCAACGACGCAGGTGGAGGACTTCGACCAGTTCATGGCGATCTTCTCGACGACGGGCGCGGAGAAGCGCAAGCAACACGGGTCCAAGGGCGCGACGGTCTTCCGCGACCCCGCCGAGGACGATCGCGTCTGGGTGATCTTCGACTGGGACGAGCAGGGCTGGCAGAGCTTCGTGGCCGACCCCGAGGTCCCGCCGATCATGAAGCAGGCCGGGCACAAGACGAGACCGCAGGCCGCGCAGTTCGCCGGTCAGTGCGGCGCCTGAGACGCTACTCGCCCGGACGCTCGGACAGCACGGAAGGAAAGCCCGCTACGGCGGGCTTTCCTCTGGTCCGGATCGCTCTCGCGCCGGACTGGGTCCTTCTACGGAGACGGCGTTTCGGTCTTCAGCCGTCCGCCGCCGACGGGAATGCCGAAGGCCTCGAGGAGCGTCGATCGACCCACCTGGTCGAGGACCCGACCGTTCGCGTCGAGGATCGTGAACGACACGGGGCGCTGCCCTCGCTCGCGACGATTCGGCGTGACGCCGTAGAAGAAGTGCTGCCCGACGATGTCGGCGCTGTCCGTCGATCCGTCCTCGAACCCGATCACCGCGTGCGTGGCGGAGGGACGAGCGAACCCGTGGATGTAGGTCTCCCGGGGAGACGTCCAGTACTCGATCAGGCTGGCACCGCCTTCGCCGGTCGTCGCGGGCTCCGAGCGCAGCTCGCCGTCGAGCATCAGCCAGGCACCGTCCGTGTCGGCCTTCGTCCGCCCCACGGAGATGACGGCATTGCCGTGCCCGGGGAACGGGATCGTCATGAGCGTGTGCCGCGGGCCGGCCGGAGCCCCCGTGCGCGGGTCGAATCGGTCGTGGGTCAGATCGCCGAGCGGCTGCCGGTGACGACCTTGCCACCGGCATCGATCGCCTCGAACGCGATCAGCGCCCGGCCCGGCTCGGGTTCGGCGATGAACCAGCCTCGGTAGCTCTCGAGCGGCACGACCCCGCCGTCGGCGTACACGAAGCGGGCGCCGACCGCCGGCGGATTGAACCTTCCGGCTGCGAACGTGAACGAATGGCCTTCGCCGTCGGTGACGATCTGCGGGCCGCCGACGACCACGAGCTTGAACCAGTCCTCGGCGGGCCCACACGTCGAGCCTCCGCCGTACGGCACGTCTTCGTAGACACAGCCGGTAGCGGAGGTGTCGGCGTAGTAGAGCTTCATCAAGCCCTTGCTCGATTGGGCTTCGACGATTCCCTTGGCGGGGATTGCCGCGAAGCCGGGGGTGTGGCCGAGGAACTCGCCGACCTTCTCGGGGGCGGGCGAGCCATAGAAGAGGTCGTGCAAGCGCTCCGGACTCCGAACGCGGGCACGGCGAACAGGGCGCCGAGGACGATCAACGCAACTGCCAGCACCGGAAGGCGGCGACGTGACCGGCGCCGGGACGCCGCGTCGGGCCGGGGAGCGAGCTCGGACGTTCGAAGAGCGCGCGCTCCGCCGCCGCGGTCAGCGCCGCGTCGGGGGCGAGGGTCGACGAGCCGAGCATGCGCAGGGCTTCGAGGTCGATGCTCACGAGCACGCTCCTTCTCTGGTGGCGACGCGACGTCCGTGCCCCCCGCGCTCCGGGTCGCAGTCGCGCGCACGGATGCGCGAGCGCACCGTTCCGATCGGGATGCCCAGCGCCTCGGCGATCTCGGCGTAGCCGAGGTCTGCCCACGCGTAGAGCATCAGGACGTCCCTGTCCGTTGCCGACAGCGCGAGCGGCCATCGACGAGGCGGGCGATTTCGCTCTGCGCGTCGATCCTCGCGTCCGCGGCGATGCTCTCGTCCTCGCACCGAGCGATCGGGAGCCGGGCGTACGCGCGCAACTGCCGCTCTTCCGCGCGATGCGCCGCATGGGCGAGGTTGCTCGCGATGCCGAAGAGCCACGGTCGAGCCGTCGCCGGGCCCGGAGAGCGAGCGCGCTTGCGAACGCGAGCGCGAAGGTCTCGGCGGCGAGCCCTCGCCGACATTCGGGCCGACGCGGCGCGCGAGGAAGCGCGCGACGCTCGGATAGTGCCGGCGGAAGACCAGGCGGAACTCGTCCGGATCTGCGACGGAGCGCGCGATCAGTACCGCATCGGGGGGCTCGAACTCGTCCATCGCTACCTGATGGTCGCTACACGCGATTCAGTTCGTGAATCGCAAGGTGCGGCGTGGCACACCAAGCCGACTCGCGCACCGGCCTGATCTCGATGAGTGCTCCGCGCGAGCCGGCCGCGGGCGAGACTTCCAGCCTCGCGCGCCCGTCCGCGGTGAGCGGGCCCGTGACGCTCTCGACCACCGCGAGCACGCGCTGTTCGTCAGCCGTGAGGCACGCCGTCACGAGCACAGGTACCGAGGTCGCCGATCGACCGTATTGCCCTCGTCAGCGCGCCGGCCGCGCGTCGTGCGTGAAGCCGCCCGCCTCGGACTCGGTCATCGACGCCGACGGCGGGTGTCGTTCCAGCGTCTCGAGCGCGCGCTGGAAGTCCGCGATGAAGTGCGCGCCGAGGTCGCTGCTCAGGCCGTGGCGCACGAGCACCCGCTGCACGGCGGTGTCCTGGAGCTCTGCCGGGAGGGTGTAGGCGGGCGCGAGCCAGCCGTGCGTGCGGAGCCGGTCGGAGAGGTCGAAGAGGTTGAAGCCGAGGCCGGCGCCCTCGTCCATCCGCCACGTCACCGCCGGGATGCCGCGGTGCCGGTCGGCGCCGTGGACGACGGTGAAGCCGCGCACGCCGGCGATCGCCGTCGCGATCCGGCCCGCGGTGTCGTAACAGGCTCCGTGGACCTTGGCGTAGCCCTCACGGCCGAGCCGCAGGAACTCGTAGTACTGCGCGATCACGGGCCCGCCCGGGCGCGAGAAGTTGAGGTTGAACGTGGGGTAGTCGCCGCCCAGGTAGTTGACGTTGAAGACGAGCTCGGCCGGGAGGTCGGCGGCCTCGCGCCACAGCGCCCATCCGCAGCCGAGCGGGGCGAGTCCCGACTTGTGACCGGAGGCGTTGATCGAGCGGACGCGGGGAAGGCGGAAGTCCCAGACGAGCTCCGGCGCCACGAAGGGCGCGAGGAACCCGCCGCTCGCCGCGTCGACGTGGATCGGCACCGAGAGGCCCGTGCGCGCCTCGAGGTCGTCGAGCGCCTGGCCGATCGCGACGACGTCCTCGTAGAGGCCGGTGAAGGTCTGGCCGAGCGTCACGACGACGGCGATCGTGTTCTCGTCGGTGCGCGCGAGCACCTGCTCGGGCGTGAGCACGTACGACTCCGGCGTCATCGGGGCCTCGCGCAGCTCGACGTCGAAGTAGCGCGCGAACTTCTCCCAGCACACCTGCACCGGGCCCGAGACGAGGTTGGGTTCGCCCACGCCCTTGCCGGCAGCGCGGCGCGTGGCGCGCCAGCGGTGCTTGGCGGCGAGCCCGGCCAGCATCGCCGCCTCGCTCGAGCCCGTCGTCGACGTCCCCATCGGGGTCGCGCCCGGCGGCGCGTTCCAGAGGTCGGCGAGCATGCGGACGCAGCGCGCCTCGATCTCGGCGGTCTGCGGGTACTCGTCCTTGTCGACGATGTTGCGCGTGATCGCGTCGTCCATCAGCGCACGCGCCTCCGGCTCGAGCCAGGTGGTGCAGAAGGTCGCGAGGTTGAGGCGCGGATTGCCCTCGAGCATGAGGTCGTCGCGCACCATCGCGTAGGCGTGCCGCGGGTCGACCTCGCCGTCCGGGAAGCGGTGGGTCGGCGCGCTCACGCACAGGTCGCTCGATGCGTAGACGTCGTCGACGCTCGCGGCATCCGCGCTGCGGCGGTGGAGGGGGCTCATCGGGACGACCTTTCCGGCGGGTTCGCGATCGGATGGTGCTGGGACGCCGCGGCGCGCGCGTCGAGGTCGGCCAGGGAAAGCGGGTGCAGCGGCGGATCCGGGAGCACGCGCTCGCGGCTCACGCGCAGCTTCGCATCGACGTGCAGGAGCTCGCCCGGCCCGAGTGCCTGCCAGCCCGGATCCTCGTCCATCCGCTCGCTCGCCACGACGACCACCGAGTGGTGGGCCGCATCGGCCGAACGCACGCGCACCGTGCCTGCGGCGCTCGCATGGTCGAGATGCCGCCGCCGGTCGGCAACCCGCCGCTCGAGCACGAAGAGCTCGTGCGTGGCGGGATAGCGGAGCGCCCACAGATCCGTGGCGGTGATCAGCACGACGTTCAGGGCGTAGAGCGGGAGCTCGGCGGCGACGAACCGCGCAGCCGCCGTGAGCCCCGCCGTCACGTCCCCGCCGTGCTGCTCGGTGCGGCGCGTGACGAGCGCGAAGAAGCGCTCGGAGTCGGTGTCGCCGTGGACGAGCGCCCGGTGCTCGCCGAGCTCGCGCTCGAGCCGTGCGAGGTCGCCGATCACGCCGTTGTGGGCGAGCAGGCGCCCCTGCTGCTCGAACGGGTGCGTGTTGTCCCGCGCCACCGCCCCCGTCGAGGCGTAGCGGATGTGGGCGATGAACGTCGTCGAGACCAGCTCGCGCGCCTCGCGCGCGAACGCGCGATCCTCGTACGCCGCGATCGCCTGCTTGCTGACGAACGGAGCACCGCGGTGGTCGAAGGCCCCGAGCCCGGTGCCGTCGGGCTCACGGCGGCTCTGCACGGCGAGCCCGTCCTCGGCGTCGAGCAGCCAGAACGTCGCGTGCGCGCGGTGAGGTGCGGCCGTCATCCCGAAGAGCCGGCACATGCCTGCACCGTAGCCCGCGCCGCGGCGCCGCAGCGGGCTCCTCGCCGCTGGATCGGGCCAGCGCGGCGCTACGCCGGCACGAGGTGCAGCCTGCGCGCCGGCTCGGCCTCGAAGCCCCCGAGCGCGACGCGGAACGTCGTGCCGAAGCCGAGCACGCTCGCGACGTCCACCCAGCCGCCGTAGCTCTCCGCGATCGCCTTCACGATCGCGAGCCCGAGGCCGCTGCCGCGGGTGCCGTCGGCGGAGGGGGCGCGGTAGAAGCGATCGAAGATGTAGGGCAGGGCGTCGCCGGCGATGCCCTCGCCGCAATCGCTCACCTCGAGCACGAGCGTCCGCCCGTGCGCATAGGCGGCGAGCGTCACGGGCGAGCCGTCCGGGGTGTGCCGCACGGCGTTCTCGATGAGGTTGTCGAGCAGCAGGCCGATGTCCTGGCGCGCGCACGAGAGCTCCCCGCGAGCGCGCTCGCCGATCACGACGGGGCGCTTCGTGATGCGGCTCCAGCGCTGCACGGCGGCGTCGAGCAGCTCATCCGCAGGGACGGCGCTGCGCGGGGCGCTGATCGCGGCGTCGAGCCGGGAGAGCGTGAGCAGCCCGGTCGCGAGCACGCGGCCGCGCTGGAGCTCCTCGAGCACGACCCGCCGGGTCTCGTGGATCTCCTCGATCGTCGGAACCCGGTCGCCCCGGCCGAGCAGCTCGAGCTCGCCCCACGCGATCGTGAGCGGCGTCATCAGCTCGTGCGAGGCGTTGGCGAAGAGCGCGCGCTCGTGCTCCACCGCCCGCTGCCGCTTGCGCACGTGCCAGGCCATCACGAGGAAGAGCACGCACATCAGCGGGACCTCGGCGAGCTCCGTCGGGCTCTCGTGCCCGGTCTCGATCGAGCGCACGATCAGCAGGAAGGTGGGGATGGAGACGGCGGCGAGCACGAGCAGGCTGCTGCGCACCGTCCACATGCGCAGGCCGAAGACGACGCTGACGCTGATGAAGATGAAGTGCACCGGAAACGCCTCGACGCCGTGCCAGAGCGCGACCCACGCGAGGTTGGCGAGGCAGAAGAGGCCGAGCGCGAGCTCGGGGAGGTAGCGCCTCGCGGACGCACGCAGACGCGAGACCCCGGCGTGTGCGGCGGCGAGCGAGACGGGAACCCGTGGAATCGTCGTCCTGGCCTGCATCGTCGCCTTCCTGGGGGCTGGAGGTGCCGAGAAGCGCAGCGCCAAGGTACGTCCGTCCGGCGTACGGCAGGCGGCACGTGACGAGGCTGTCATCCGCTCGTCATCGGGCCGGGCGCCGCCGCGCGCCCGGGCGATGCCGTAGGCTCGCCGCCCCATGCACCGGGGCGACAGCACGAAGGCGGCGCGCGGCAGCGCGCGGGCGTGCCCGAGACAGGGCATCGCGCTACCGCGCGCACATGCCGATGACCCTCGTATGCGCCGCTCCCCCACCCTCCGACTCGCGGCCGCGGTCATGCTCGCGCTCGTGCTCGCCGTCCTCGCGACGATCGGACCCGGGCCGGCGCAGGCGCGCAGCGCGCATCCCCGGGCGCTGTACTGGGGCGCCTGGATCGGAAGCCAGCTCACGGGCAAGGAGGCGCCGTGGGACGTCAACGCGCTCTCGGCCTTCGAGCGGCAGGTCGGCAAGCGCGCGTCGCTCGTCAACTTCTCCTCGCCCTGGCAGGACTGCAGTGCGGATCCGTGCACGTACTACGCGTTCGACAAGGTCGCGATGGACACGATCCGCGAGCACGGCGCGATCCCGTTCTTCAGCTGGGGCTCCGACTCGCTGCCGTTCAAGGTCGCGCAGCCCCGCTTCTCGCTGGCGTCGATCATCGCGGGGAAGTGGGACCCGTACCTCACGAGCTGGGCGAGCGACGCGAAGGCGTGGGGCCACCCGTTCTTCCTGCGGCTGAACTGGGAGATGAACGGCAACTGGTTCCCGTGGTCGGTCGGCGTCAACGGCAACACGGCGGCGCAGTACGTGCAGGCCTGGCGCCACATCCACGACGTCTTCACGTCGGTGGGCGCGACGAACGTGACCTGGGTGTGGTGCCCGAACATCGACCCCGCGCACCGCTACGCCTCGCTGAAGTCGACGTATCCCGGCGACGCCTACGTCGACTGGACCGGCCTCGACGGCTACAACTGGGGCACGCCGTGGCGGTCGTTCGACCAGCTCTTCCGCTCGACCTACCGGCAGCTCGTGACGCGCGTCGCGCCCGGCAAGCCGCTCGTGATCGCGGAGACGGCGTCGACCGAGCACCGGGGATCGAAGGCGCGCTGGATCACCCAGTTGCTGACGGCCGACCTCCCGCGGGCCTACCCGCGCGTCAAGGCGTTCGTCTGGTTCGACAAGTTCGACTCCAGCATGGACTGGCCGCTCACGACGTCGAAGCGCGCGCGGGCCGCCTTCGCGGCGGGCATCCGGGCCGGCGTGTACGCGCCGGGCCGCTTCGGCTCGCTCGACGGGACGACGATCCAGCCGCTCGCCTGAGATCGCGGGGCCGCGCGCGTCAGTATCCTCGGAGCGGGACGACGCCGCAACGACGGAAGACAGGTCTTGACGCCGAGCGAGGAGCACTTCGACATCCGCGACCTCCTGGACGGAGAGGAGCGCACGCCGCGGCTCGTCAAGGTGCTCGACCAGGGCCGCTGCATCGGCTGCCACGCCTGCACGACCGCCTGCAAGTCGGAGAACCTCGTGCCGCTCGGGGTCACGCGCACGTACGTGAAGGCCGTCGAGGTGGGCGAGTTCCCGCAGGCCGGCCGCTCGTTCCAGGTCACGCGCTGCAACCAGTGCGCCGACGCCGCCGTGCGTCACGGCCTGCCCGACCGCAGCGATGTTCACGCGCCCGGACGGCATCGTCGACTTCGAGAAGTCGGTCTGCATCGGCTGCAAGGCGTGCATGGCGGCCTGCCCCTACGACGCGATCTTCATCAACCCCGAGGATCACTCGGCCGAGAAGTGCAACTTCTGCGCGCACCGCATCGACGCGGGCCTCGAGCCGGCCTGCGTCGTCGTCTGCCCGGTCGAGGCGATCCTCGTCGGCGACCTCGACGATCCCAGCTCGCGCGTCGCGCAGATCGTCAACCGCGAGGCGGTCAGCGTACGCAAGCCCGAGAAGGAGACGCGGCCGGCGGTCTTCTACACGGGCGCCCACCAGGCGACGCTCGATCCGCTCGCGGCGCGGCGGCCCGACGGCGGCCTGTTCATGTGGAGCGAGCAGGGGAACGTGCCGCATCAGGTCGCCTCGGGCACGCCGGCGGGCGCGAACTCCTCGGCGGCGGCGCTGCTCGCCTACGACGTGCCGCACCGCGCGCCGTGGGACTGGCGGGTCAGCCTCTACACCTGGACGAAGGGGATCGCCGCCGGCGCCTACCTCGTGGCTGCGGCGCTCGCGCTCGCCGGGACGATCTCGTGGTCGGACTCGCTGTGGCTGTGGACGGCACCGCTGATCGCGCTCGCGCTGCTGGCCGCCACCGGGGTCGTCCTGATCGCCGACCTCGAGCATCCCGCGCGCTTCTACCTGCTGCTCACGCGGCCGCAGTGGCGCAGCTGGCTCGTGCGCGGGGCCGTCATCATCGGCGCCTACGGCGGGGTGCTCGCCGTGCACCTGCTGGGCTCGCTCGCCGGCGTGCGCGATCTCCAGGAGTGGCTCGCGATCGCCGGTGCCCCGCTCGCCGCCGCGACCGCCGTCTACACCGCGTACCTGTTCGCCCAGGCCAAGGCGCGCGACCTCTGGCAGAGCCCGCTGCTCGCCCCGCACATGCTCGTCCAGGCGGTGCTGCTCGGCGCCGCGGTGCTGCTGCCGTTCGACCACGCCGCGCACGAGCTGCGCTGGATCCTCGCCGGCCGCGGCGCTCGCCCACGTCGCCCTCGCGCTCGGCGAGATCTCGCTCACGCACCCGACCGCGCACGCGCACCTCGCCGTGCGGGAGCTGACGCGCGGGCGCTACGCGCTGCCGTTCTGGCTCGGGCTCGCGCTCGCGGCGGCGGCGGTCGCTGCGCCCGCGATCGGCGTCGTCGCGATCGCCCCGGCGCTCGCGGGCGTGCTGCTGCACGAGCACGCCTACGTGCAGTCGGGCCAGGCGGTGCCGCTCGCATGAGCCTCCGCCGCCTCGAAGAGCGCCTGTCGCGCGGCCAAGCGCGCGACGCTCGCGCGCGGCGAGACGTTCTACCCGGGCCCGAGCCGCGTGCACCTCGCGGCCTTCCCGCCCAAGGAGCGCTGGGACGACTGGGTCGAGCTCGACTCGCGCGCCTGGCCGCACGCGAGCGGCACTACGTGCTCGTGCCGACCACCTGCTTCAACTGCGAGTCCGCCTGCGGGCTGCTCGCCTACGTCGATCGCGAGACGCTGACGGTGCGCAAGTTCGAGGGCAACCCCGAGCACCCGGGCTCGCGCGGGCGCAACTGCGCCAAGGGCCCGGCGACGATCAACCAGGTCACCGACCCCGACCGCATCCTCTACCCGCTGCGGCGCGCGGGCGCGCGCGGCGAGGGCCGCTGGGAGCGCGTGTCGTGGGACGAGGCGCTCGACGACATCGCGCGCGCGCATCCGCCGCGCGATCACCGAGGCGCGCCCGAACGAGGTCATGTACCACGTCGGCCGCCCCGGCGAGGACGGCTTCACCGAGCGCGTGCTCGCGGCCTGGGGCGTCGACGGGCACAACTCGCACACGAACATCTGCTCCTCGGGCGGGCGCGCCGGCTACCACTGGTGGATGGGCCTCGACCGGCCGAGCCCCGACCACGCCAACGCCGACGTGATCCTGCTCATCAGCTGCGCACCTCGAGTCGGGCCACTACTTCAACCCGCACGCGCAGCGGATCATCGAGGCCCGCGAGCGCGGCGCCAAGCTGATCGTGCTCGACACCCGGCTCTCGAACACGGCGACGAAGGCCGACCACTGGCTCGCGCCCGTGCCGGGCTCGCGAGGCCGCGATGCTGCTCGCGATCGCGAGCCACCTCATCCGCAGCGGCCGCTACGACCGCGAGTTCGTGCGCCGCTGGTGGAACTGGCAGGAGTACCTCGCAGCACGAGCACCCCGGCGGGCCGCAGACGTTCGAGGAGTTCGAGCGCGTGCTCGCCGATCTGTACGCGCAGTACACGTTCGAGTTCGCCGAGCGGGAGTCCGGCATCGCGGCCGCGGTGCTGCGCGAGGTCGCGGACGTGATCGCCTCGGCCGGCACGCGGCTCTCCTCGCACGTCTGGCGCATCGGCGTCGGCCGGCAACCTCGGCGGCTGGCAGGTCGCGCGCACGCTCTTCCTGCTGAACGCGCTGCTCGGCGCCGTCGCGGTCGAGGGCGGCACCTACCCGAACGCGTGGAACAAGTTCGTGCCGAAGCCGATGTACCTGCCCGCGCCACCCGCCGCAGTGGAACGAGCTGACCTGGCCCGAGGAGTACCCGCTCGCGATGAACGAGATGTCGTTCCTGCTGCCGCACCTGCTCAAGGAGGGCGGCGGGCCGCTCGACGTCTACTTCACGCGCGTCTACAACCCCGTGTGGACGAACCCGGACGGCTTCTCGTGGATCGAGGCGCTCACGGACGAGGCGCTCGTCGGCCTGCACGTGGCGCTGACGCCGACCTGGAGCGAGACCGCGTTCTTGGCCGACTACGTGCTGCCGATGGGCCACAGCTCGGAGCGGCACGACATCCACTCCTACGAGCAGTACGACGGCCAGTGGATCGGCTTCCGCCAGCCCGTGCTGCGCGCCGCGCGCGAGCGGCTCGGCGAGACCATCCGCGACACGCGCGAGGTCAACCCGGGCGAGGTCTGGGAGGAGAACGAGTTCTGGATCGAGCTCTCCTGGCGCATCGACCCGGACGGCTCGCTCGGCATCCGCCGCTTCTTCGAGTCGCAAGGAGCGGCCGGGCGAGAAGCTCGGCGTCGACGAGTACTACGCCTGGATCTTCGAGCACTCCGTTCCCGGGCTGCCCGAGCGCGCGGCCGCCGAGGGCTTGACCCCGCTCGCGTGGATGCGCCGCTACGGCGCGTTCGAGGTGACGCGCGGCGTCGGGCCGCTGCACGAGCAGCCCGTGCCCGACGCGGAGCTCGAGGACGTCGCGACGGGCGAGCACGGCCGCGTCTACTCGCGCGCGCCGAAGCCCGACTCGCCCAACGTCGTGCCGATGCCGACGCCCGAGCCCGACGCGGACGGCCGGCGGCCGGTCGGCGTCGAGGTCGACGGCGCGGTGCTGCGCGGCTTGCCGACGCCGAGCGGCCGGCTCGAGTTCTACTCGCGCACGCTCGCCGAGTGGGGCTGGCCCGAGGCGGCGGTGCCGACGTACATCCGCAGCCACGTCCATCCCGACAACCTCGAGCCGGGCCAGATGCCGTCCTGATCGCGACGTTCCGCCTGCCGGTCCAGATCCACACGCGCTCCGCGAACGCGAAATGGCTCGACGAGATCGCCCACACGAACCCGCTGTGGCTGCACCCGCGCGACGCCGAGCGCATCGGCGTGCGCACCGGCGACCTCGTGCGGGTCGAGACCGAGATCGGCCACTTCGTCGTCAAGGCGTGGGTGACCGAGGGCATCCGCCCCGGCGTCGTCGCCTGCAGCCACCACATGGGGCGCTGGAAGCCCGAGGGCCAGACCGGCGGCCAGCGCCAGTCGATGGCGACCGTCGCGCTCGAGCACGCGGGCAGCGACTGGACGATCCGCCGCCGCGCCGGGGTCGCGCCGTTCGCATCGTCCGACCCGGACACGAAGCGGATCTGGTGGACCGACGTCGGCGTGCACCAGAACCTCGCGTTCCCCGTCCACCCCGACCCCGTCTCGGGCATGCACTGCTGGCACCAGGCCGTGCACGTGCGCAAGGCCGGCCCGGGCGACGCCTACGGCGACATCGCCGTCGACACCGCCGCCTCGCGCGCGGTCTACGAGCGCTGGCTCGCCGAGACACGGCCGGCGCGGGCGACCTCGCCCGACGGGACGCGCCGGCCCTACTGGCTGCTGCGCCCGCTCAAGCCCGGCAAGGACGTCTACCGGCTGCCCGCGCAGCGCGACGCCTGATGGAGCTCTTCCGCGCGCTCGGCGCCCTCTGCGAGCCGCCCGCTCCGGCCCACGGGCGGCTGGCCGAGGCGCTCGGGATCGCCGGCGAGGCGCGCGGCGACGACTACGCCGAGCTCTTCCTCTTCCAGCTCTATCCCTACGCGTCGGTGTATCTCGGGGCCGAGGGCATGCTCGGCGGCGAGGCGCGCGACCGCATCGCCGGCTTCTGGCGTGCGCTCGGGCTCGTGCCGCCGTCCGAGCCCGACCACCTCGCCGCCCTGCTCGGCCTCTACGCCTCGCTCGCCGAGCGGGAGCGCGACGAGCCGGACGCGGCGCGCCGGCTGCTGCTGCGGCAGGCGCGGGGGACGCTCCTGCACGAGCACCTGCTGAGCTGGAGCGGCCCGTATCTCGCCAAGCTCGGCGAGCTCGCACCGCCGTACTACGCGGCGTGGGGCGCGCTGCTGGACGAGGCGCTCGCGGCCGAGGCCGCCGAGCTCGGCCCGCCGGCCGGCCTCGCGCCGGCGCTGCGCGAAGCGCCGGCGCTCGAGGCCCCGGCCGCGATCGGCGGGAAGGCCTTCCTCGAGCAGCTGCTGGCGCCCGCGCGCACCGGCGTGATCATCGTCCGCGACGACCTCGTTGCCGCCGCACGCGAGCTCGCGCTCGGCGTGCGCGTCGCGGAGCGGCGCTACGTGCTCGAGGCGCTCGTGCAGCAGGACGCCGCAGCGACCCTGACGTGGCTCTCGGGCTACGCCGCTGCCTGGTCGCAGCGCCATGACTCGCCCCACTGGCACGCGCGAGCTGCGGCCACCGCCGCCGTGCTCGCGGAGGCTTCGCGTGCGGCGGCCGAAAGGCCGGTGCACGCGTAGAGGAGGCCGGCATCGGCGCGGAGCCGCCGCGGCGCCGCCGGCCGTGGGCGGGCGTCCGCCTGCAATGGCAGGACGTCCTCGCCGGCGTCTCGGTGGCCGTCGTGCTCGTGCCGCAGTCGCTCGCGTACGCCCAGCTCGCCGGGATGCCGGCCTATCGGGGCCTCTTCGCCGCCGCCATCCCGCCGCTCGTCGCAGCGCCGCTGGCCTCGTCGCCCTACCTGCAGCCGGGGCCCACCGCGATCAGCGCGCTGCTCACCTACGGAGCGCTCAGCCCGCTCGCACCGATCGGGAGCGACCGCTACATCGCGCTGGGGCTGCTGCTCGCGCTCCTGGTGGGCGTCGTCCGCGTCGCCGTGGGCCTCCTCCGCGCCGGAGTCATCGCCTACCTGATGTCGCAGCCGCTGCTGATCGGCTTCGTCCCCGGCGCCGGCATCCTGATCATCGCCTCGCAGCTCCCGGTCGCGCTCGGCGCGCCCGCACACGGCCACCACGAGCTCTATCGCGCCGGCTGGGCCCTCGTCCACGTGTCGGACTGGCGCTCCGGCGCGATCGCCATCGCGGTGATCGCGTCCGCGCTGCTGCTGTTCGGCCGGCACCTCCACCCGCTCTTTCCGGGCGTGCTGATCGCGATCGTCCTCGCGCTGCTCTACAGCAAGTTCGCCGGCTACGGCGGCCCGAAGCTCGGCACCGTCCACTCGGGCCTGCCGCCGCTCACCACGTCCCTCCCGCTCGGCCAGGTCGCGCACCTGATCGTGCCCGCGCTCGTGATCGCCCTGCTCGGCTTCGCCGAGGCCGCGTCGATCGCGCGCACCTATGCGGCGCTCGATCGCAAGCGCTGGGATGCCAACCGCGAGTTTCTCGCGCAGGGCGTCGCCAACCTCGGCGCGGGCGCGTTCGGCGGCTTCCCCGTCGGCGCCTCGTTCTCGCGCAGCGCACTCAACCGGCTCGCCGGCGCCCGTACGAACATGAGCGGGCTCGTCACCGGTCTCGCCGTGTGCGCGTTCCTGCCGCTCGGGTTCCTGCTCGAGCGCCTCCCGCAGTCGGTCCTGGCCGCGACCGTGATCGTCGCCGTGATCCCGCTCGTCCGGGTCGACCGCATCGTGGAGATCGCCAGGCTGTCATGGGCCCAGGGAAGCGTGGCGCTCACCGCGTTCGCGCTCACGCTTGCGCTCGCGCCGCACGTGGAATGGGCGATCGTGGCCGCGATCGTGCTCTCGGTCGCGATCCATCTCTGGCGCGAGCTGCGCCTCGACGTCACCTCGGCGAGACGCGGCGAGACGCTCGAGCTGAACCCGCAAGGCGTCCTCTGGTTCGGCACCGCGAGAATGCTCGAGGACCGCTTCATCGACCTCCTCGCCGGGCATTCCGAGGCGACGCAGCTCATCATCCACCTCGACGGACTGGGCCGCATCGACCTGACCGGGGCGCTCGCGCTCAAGACGCTGATCGCCGACGCCGAGGGCGCGGGCCTCAGCGTCTCGCTGCAAGGCACCCCCCTGCACGCGGGCCGGGTGCTCCGGCGCGTGCTGGGCGGCGATTTCTAATCCGTCGTGGTCGGGAGGCTGGCGCGCTGCCAGGCGGTCATGCCCCCGTGCACGTTGAGCGCCACGAGGCCGTGGCTGCGCGCGACGGCGCAGGCCGCGGCGGAGCGGTGACCGGAGCGGCAGATGAACGCGACGGGCTTGCCCTGCTGGACGAGTGCGTCGATCGCCCGGGGAAGGGAGGTCAGCGGGATGTGCCGCGCGCGCGGAGCGCGCCCCCGGCGCCACTCGGCCGGCTCCCTGACGTCGACGAGCACGAGCTCGCCCGCCTCGAGGCGGCGCGCGGCTTCGCCGACGCCGATCGCGTCGGCGCGCTGGAAGAGGTTGCGCAGCATCACGCGGCTCCCGCGGCCCACTCGGCCTTGGCGGCGCAGTTGTTGGCGCCGACCTCGAGGCGCGCGGCCGCGTCTGCGTCGAGCGCGTCGCCGAGATTGACGGAGATGATGTCGAGGTAGTTCGCCGGTCGTGGTGGCATCGCGGCGAGCACCTGCCGCACGAACGCGTCCTCGCCGAGTGCGAGCTCGCGGACGGCCGCGCGGACCTCGCCGAGCGCCGGCGCGAGCGGCCCGTCGAGGCGACCGCCCGCGTAGTGGCACGGCAGCAACAGCGCGCTGTCGGGCAACGGGGCGATGCGCTCGCGCAGCGTGCGATGCAACTCGCGCGCGGCGTCTTCCGCGCCCGCGTCGCCGTTCTCGAGATCGGGCCGCGCGACGGAGTCGGCAAACAGCGAGTCGCCGCCGATCAGCGCCTCCTCGCCGATCTGGACTCCGATCATGTCGCTCGTGTGGCCGGGCAGGGCCACGACCCGGACGGCCTGGCCGCCGAAGTGCAGCTTGTCGCCGTCGCCGACGGGCTCGACGTCGGACGCGTAGCGAACGCCGCGCGCCAGGGCCGCGGCGGACAGGTGCAGCGCGGCGCCTGCGCGGCTCGCGAGCTCGCGCGCGCCGGAGAGGTGGTCGGCGTGCACGTGGGTATCGAGCACGCGCACGATCCGCACGCCTCGGCGGCCGGCCTCGTCGAGGTACGGCTGCACGTCCGGAGCCGGATCGACCACGAGCGCCTCGCCGCCGGCGGCGAGCAGGTACGACAGGCAGCCGCGCGCCTCACGCCGGAACTGCGTGACCGCGATCGGGCCGCGCAGCGGTATCTCGTCGCGCTGCAGGACGCGCGACCATCCGATCACGCCGCCGCGCACGCTCCGTGCGCGCCCGCCGTGGCGCTCGAGCGCCGCCACGACGCGGCGCGAGGCGTTGCCGGCGTTGCAGATCACCCGCAGCGAACTGCCCGCCGGGACACTCGCGAGGATCTCCCCGGGAGCGGCGACGATCTCCTCCGCGGGAGCGTTGAGCATCGTCGCGCCGGCAGGGTCGACGTGCCACGCCGCGTAGCTGGCGCGATCGCGCGAGTCGACGACGACGACCTCTGCACCGCTTCGAAGCTCCTGCTCGAACGCGGCCGGCTCGATCTCGTCGATGCTCTGGGGTGTCTCGGTCATGATGATCGCTCCTCCGTGGAAGGCATACACACAATACAACTGCGTGCTTTTATAGTATATTCCTGAGAGAGTCCTGATGCCGACACCGCATCCCCTCCCCGAACCGCTCGTCGAGCTCGTCGCCCAGCGCTTCCGCCTGATCGGAGAGCCGATGCGCATCCGCCTGCTCGACCGCCTGCGCGACGGCGACGCCAGCGTCGGCGAGCTCGCCGACGCGCTCGAGACGTCGCAGCAGAACGTCTCCAAGCACCTCGCGACCCTGCACCAGGCCGGCATCGTCGGCCGCCGCAAGGACGGCAACCGCGTCGTCTACTCGATCGCCGACGATTCCATCTTCACGCTCTGCGAGATCGTCTGCGGCGGCCTCCAGAGCCAGTTCGCCGAGCTCGCGCAGATGCTCGAAGCGCCCGCCGCCCGGCCCTAGCGCGACGCGGCGGCCCGGTGCGCTCGCGCTACCGTGGCCGCATCCGCTCCACTCGCCTCCTCCGCCTCGCGTGGACGCTCGGCCTCGCCGTGGCCGTGTCGGCCGGACTCACGCTGATTCTCCTGGGGCACTGGGGCCGCGGGCCGCTCGCGAGCAGCGGCGCGCCGGGCGGGGCCCGCGGAGGACCCGCGATCGCCACGGCGGGCCCGGCAGCGCCGGCGCTCTACTGGGGCGCCTGGGTCGGCGACCAGCTGACGGGCACCGAGGCGCCGTTCGACATGACCGCGACGAAGGCGTTCCAGCGCCTCGCCGGGGGCAAGGGGTTGTCGCTGATCCAGTTCTCCTCGCCGTTCGAGAACTGCTACCGGCACCCGTGCGCCCCGTACCCGTTCCCCGCGGCGGCATTCGCGAAGATCCGCCGCTACGGGGCGATACCGCTCTTCAGCTGGGGGTCGAACGCGCTGCCCGTGCGCTCGACCGCCGCTCGCTTTGCGCTCGCACGGGTCGTCCGCGGCGATTTCGACGCCTACATGACGACCTGGGCGCGGGCGGCCGCGCGCTGGGGCCACCCGTTCTTCCTGCGCTTCGACTGGGAGATGAACGGCAAGTGGTTCCCGTGGGGCTGGGCTGCGAACGGCAATCGTCCCGGCGACTTCATCCGCGCCTGGCAGCACGTCCACCGGATCTTCACGGCGGCCGGAGCGGCGAACGCGACCTGGGTCTGGTGCCCGAACGTCGACCCCGCCGGGGTGTTCGGGCCGCTGGGCGCGCTCTATCCGGGGAGCGCCTACGTCGACTGGACCTGCGTCGACGCCTACAACCGCAACGCGCCCTGGACGAGCTTCGACGACCTCTTCGGCGCGTCGTACGCGGCGATCGCGCGCCTCGCTCCGGCCAAGCCGATGCTGATCGCCGAGATCGGCTCGACCGAGCGCGGCGGCTCCAAGGCGGCGTGGATCACCGCCCTGCTGGGCGACCTCTCGGGCAGGTACCCGCTCGTGCGCGGCCTCGCCTGGTTCGAGAAGTACGGATCGGGCTTCGACTGGCCGATCGAGACGTCGAAGGCGTCGCAGCGGGCGTTCGCGCGCGGCATCGCCTCGCCGCTCTACCGGGCGAACGCGTTCGGGGCCATCGAGGGCGGACCGGTCCGTCCCCCGAAATAGGGGAATTCGCCTACGCCCCTACAGCAAAACGGGGATGCCGCTGCGCGCACTCCGTCCGATGCTGAGAGTGATGTCCATGCCATCCCACAGCCCGGAGGAGAAGCGGCGCGCGACCGCCTTCGTCCCGCCGCCGCTCGGCTGGCCGCCGAGGTCCGAACGGGACGACCACCTGCTCGATGCCATGCTCACGCGCGAGAGCGACCCGGTGAGCCAGTTCGAGTACGAGCGCAGGCGCAACAGCCGGCCGACGGTGAGCGTCATCATCCCGACGCTCAACGAGGAGGCGAATCTCCGCCACGTCCTGCCGCGCATCAGCCCGTGGATCGACGAGGTCGTGATCGTCGACGGCCGCTCGACCGACCGCACGCTGGACGTGGCGCGCCACCTGCTGCCGGATGTCCAGATCGTGCACCAGAAGGGCAAGGGCAAGGGCGATGCGCTGCGGGCCGGCTTCGCGGCCGCGCGCGGCGACCTCGTGATCATGCTCGACGCCGACGGCTCGACGGATCCGCGCGAGATCCCCGCGTTCGTGGGTGCGCTCGCGGCCGGCGCCGACTTCGTCAAGGGCTCGCGCTTCACGCAGGGCGCGGGGACGGCCGACATGCCGTTGTTCCGGCGGCTCGGCAACCACGCCCTCGTGCTCTTCGCACGGCTGCTCTTCGGCGGCCGCTTCTCCGACCTCTGCTACGGCTACATCGCCTTCTGGAAGCGCGTCCTGCCGGTGCTCGAGCTCGATTCCGACGGCTTCGAGATCGAGACCCAGATGACCCTCCAGGCGCTGCGCAGCGGCCTGCGCGTGGTGGAGGTGCCGAGCTACGAGCGCTCCCGCATCCACGGCAGGGGCAACCTGCGAACGTTCCCCGACGGCTGGCGCGTGCTCAAGGCGATCGTGCGCGAGCGCCGGCGGCCGCGGCGGCGGCTGCGGTGAGCGCCGCAGCGCACCCGCTGCCGCACCCCGCCGAGAGCGCGTCCCAGCGCCGCTCCCCGCGAGCGCAGGGCGACGTGTCCGTCGTCATCTGCGCCTTCGCCGACGAGCGCTTCGACGACCTCGCGGCCGCCGTGGGGTCGATCGAGACGCAGACGGTGCGCGCGCGCGAGACGATCGTCGTCGTCGACCACAACGCCGCGCTGGCGCAGCGCGCCCGCGAGCGCTGGCCCGGCGTCCTCGTGATCGAGAACACGGGCCGCCGCGGCGTCTCGGAGAGCCGCAACGCCGGCGTCGCGCAGGCGCAGGGCGCCATCGTCGCGTTCCTCGACGACGACGCGGTCGCGGCGCCGACCTGGCTCGCGCGCATGCTGCGCGCGTACGAGGGCGACGCGGTCATGGCGGTCGGCGGGGACATCGCCCCGCTCTGGCAGACAGGGCACCCTGCGTGGTTCCCGGACGAGTTCGGCTGGGTCGTCGGCTGCAGCTACACCGGGCTGCCCGAGCGGCCCGCACCCGTTCGCAACGTGATCGGCGCGAACATGTCGTTCCGGCGCGAGGTCTTCGACGGGATCGGCGGCTTCGACAGCTCGATCGGCCGGGTCGGCCGTGTCCCCGGCGGCTGCGACGAGACCGAGCTCTGCGTACGCGCCCGGCGGCGGTGGCCTGCCCGCGAGATCATCTACGACCCGAGCGTCAGGGTCGCGCACCGCGTACCCGCGCGGCGCGCGGGCCTGCGCTACTTCCTGGCGCGCTGCTACGGAGAGGGGCGCTCGAAAGCGCTCGTCAGCGAGCGCGTCGGGCGGCGGGACGCCCTCGCGACGGAGCGCGCGTACGCGACGCGCGTCCTCCCGGCGGGCGTCGTCCACGGGCTTCGCGACGCCGCCGGGGGCGACCGCTCGGGCCTCGCTCGGGCCTCGGCGATCGTCGCGGGGCTCGCCGCCACCTCCGCCGGGTTCGTCGCCGGCCGCACGAGCGAGGCGCTCTCCTCGCGCCCGAGACCGCACTGATCCCCGGCGCGATGCGCATCCTCATCGTCACCCCGAGGTTCCTCCCCTCCATCGGAGGCGTGCAGATGCACGTGGCCGAGGTCGCGCGCCGGATCGCGAAGGAGGGGCACGACGTGACCGTGCTCGCGGCCGACCGCTCGCGCCGGCCCCCGGCCGGCGAGGACTGGAACGGCGTCGCCCTGGAGCGCGTGCGGGCGTGGCCGCGCCACGGCGACGCCTTCTTCGCGCCCGGCATCTGGCGCCGCGTCCGGCATGGCGGCTGGGACATCGTCCACGTGCAGTCGTACCAGACGCTCGTCGCCCCGATCGCAATGGCGGCGGCGCGCTCGGCGCGCATCCCCTACGTCGTGACGTTCCACGCCGGCGGGCACTCCTCGCGCCTGCGCAGCGCGCTCGGCGGACTCCAGCTCGCGCTGCTCCGGCCGCTGCTGGCCCGGGCGGCCCGCCTCGTCGTGCTCACCGAGAGCGAGACCGAGACCTACTCGCGCCGCCTGCGGCTGCCGCGCGAGCGCTTCGTGCTCATCCCGAACGGCTCCGACCTGCCGGCGCCGCGCGGCCCGCGCCCTCCGCGCCCGGACGCGGCACGGCTGATCGCGTCGATCGGCCGGCTCGAGCGCTACAAGGGCCATCAGCACGTGATCGGCGCGCTGCCCGGCATCCTGCGCGAGCGGCCCGAGACGCGTCTGTGGATCGCCGGCGCGGGCCCCGAGCACGACCGCCTCGCGGCGCTCGCGACGCGCCTCGGCGTGGGCGCGCGGACCGAGATCCGCGCCGTGCCGGCCGAGCAGCGCGCACAGATGGCCGACGAGCTCGCGGGCGTCGACGTGGCCGTGCTCGCGAGCGAGTTCGAGACGCAGCCGATCGCCGCCCTCGAGGCGGCCTCGCTCGGCTGCCGGCTCGTCGTCGCGGATTCGCCCGGGCTGCGCGAGCTCGGCGAGCAGGGCCTCGCCCGCGTCGTGGCGCACCCCGCGGACGCCGCGGAGCTCGCGCGCGCCGTGCTCGCCGAACTGGACGGACCGCGCACGCCGCGGCCCACCGGCCTCGTCACGTGGGACGACTGCGCGGCCCGCCTGTGCGCGCTCTACGCGTCGGCAGCGGGCTAGTGGAGGGCCATGAAGATCCTCATGCTCGCCCAGTTCTTCCGCCCCGTCATCGGCGGTGAGGAGCGCTCCGCCGAAGATCTCGCAACGGCGCTCGCAGCGCGCGGCCACGACGTGGCGGTGGCCACGCTGCGGGTGCCCGGCACGCCGGCCTACGAGGAGGCGCGCGGACTGCGGATCCACCGGCTCGACAGCCTCGCCGGCCGGCTCGGCTGGCTGTTCGCGGAGCGCGAGCGCCGCCACGTCGCGCCCTTCCCCGACCCGGGGCTCGTCGCGGGCCTCCGCCGCGTGCTGCGCGAGGAGCGCCCCGACGTCGTGCACGCCCACAACTGGATCGCTCATTCCTGGCTGCCGCTCGCGCCCCGCGCCGGCGCGCCCCTCGTGCTCTCCCTGCACGACTACAGCCTCGTGTGCGCGACGAAGCGGCTGATCCGCTTCGGCGCGGTCTGCGACGGCCCGGCGCCGGCGAAGTGCCTGCGCTGCGCGGCGCACCACTACGGCGCGGCGAAGGGGACGCTCATCGCGGGCGCGCTCCAGGCGACCGCGCCGCTCATGCGCCGGGCCGTCGACATGTACCTGCCCGTCAGCGCCACCGTCGCCGAGCGGCTCGCGCTCGCGCGCCGCGGCCTGCCGTTCGAGGTGATCCCCAACCTGCTGCCCGCGACGGACGAGCCCGCGCTCGCGGCGGGCGATCGCGCGCTCCTCGACCGGTTGCCCGCGGGCGACTTCGTCCTCTTCCTGGGCGACGCCGGCGCGGACAAGGGCGCGCGGATCCTCGTCGAGGCGCACGCGCGCCTCGACCGCCCGCCTCCGCTCGTCTTCGTCGGCCGCCCGCTCGACGTCGACCGCGCAGATTCCGGGGGCGGCGTCCTGGCGCTCGGCGCGTGGCCGCACCGCGCCGCGCTCGAGGCGGTGCGGCGCTGCACGCTGCTCGTCGCGCCGTCGATCGTCCCGGAGACGTTCGGACTCGGTGTCCTCGAGGCGATGGCGCTCGGCAAGCCGGTCGTCGCATCGCGACTCGGCGGGCTCGCCGAGCTCGTCGCCGACGGCGAGACGGGGCTTCTCGTCGCTCCCGGCGATCCCGCCGCCCTGGCCGCCGCGATCGGCCGGCTGCTCGCCGACGCGCCTGCGCGCGAGGCGATGGGCCGCGCGGCGCGAGTCCGGGCCGAGCGCTATTCGGCTCCGCACGTCGTCCCGCGCGTCGAGGCCGTCTACCGCTCGCTCGTCGCGGGCCGGAGGCAGGCGGCATGAGCGGGCTGACGCTGTCGCCGGCCGCGCGCCCGGCACCCTCGCCGCCCCGGCCCCCGGCGAGGGACGGGAACAAGCTCCTCTTCCTCACGGCGATCGGATCGGAGGGCCTGCTCGTCGTCTCGGTCGGGCTCGCGCTCTCGCGCTCGCATCCGCAGTCGGGCTGGGCCGAGCTGCTGTTCTGGAGCGGGCTCTGCCTGATCGTCCTGCCGCCGGCGGCGCGCCTGATCGCGCCCTCCGCCGCGCGCGCCGAGCGCGCCGGCCTGTTGCTCGTGGTGGGCGTCCTCCTGTACCTCGTGAAGGTCGTGCACGACCCGTTCGGGTTCACGTACGCCGACGAGTGGGTGCACGTCTTCAACGCGCAGCAGATCGCGCAGACCGGGTCGCTCTTCAACGGGAATCCGATCCTGCCGGTGACGGCGCGCTACCCCGGCCTCGAGGGCGTCACGTCGGCGGTCGCCTCCCTCACGCACCTCAGCGGCTTCGTCTCCGGCGTCCTCGTCGTGGGCGCGGCCCGGCTCGTCTTCGTGCTCGCCCTCTTCCTGCTGTTCGAGCGGATCACCGGCTCCGCGCGGATCGCGGGCATCGCCGGTCTCGTCTACCTGACGAACCCGAACTTCCTGTTCTGGAGCGCGCAGTACTCCTACGAGTCGCTCGCGCTGCCGCTCGCGCTCTTCGCCGTCGTCGCGGTCGTCGCGACGAGGCGGCCGGCATCCACGGCGAGCCCGCCGGCGAGGATCGCCTGGGCGGTCATCGCGTGTCTCGCGATCACCGCGACCGCGATGAGCCACCACCTCACGGCGTTCGCGCTGTGCGGATACCTCGTCGCTGCGTGCCTCGTCGCGTCGCTGCGGCGATCGACACGGCGCGAGGCGCCGTGGCTCCCGGCGGCCTTCGCGCTCGCGGCGACGGCGCTCTGGGTGCGCGCGGTCGCCCCCGGCACCGGTCACTACCTGCTCCCGGTGCTCACGCACGCCTACCACCAGTCGGTCGCGACGCTGCTCGGCCACACGACCGGCCGCTCGCTCTTCGGCGGGGGGTCCGGCGAGCACCTGGTCGCGCCCGCCTGGCAGCGGCTCGTCGCGCTCGCATCGGTCGCGCTGATCGCGCTCGCGCTGCCGCTGGGACTGATCGAGGTCCGCCGCCGCTTCCCGCGCAACCCGTTCGCGATCGTGCTCGCGGCCGCGGCCGTCGCCTACGTCGCCGTGATGCCGATGCGGCTCGTGCCGGCGGCCTGGGAGACGTCGAACCGCTCGTCGGAGTTCCTCTTCATCGGGATCGCGCTCACGTTCGCGCTCGCGCTGTCGCGACCCGGAATCCCGCGTCGCCTCGCGCTCCTGGCGCCGCCCGTCGCCATCGGGATCCTGCTCGTCGGCGGCACGGTCGCAGGCTGGCCGCCGCGCGTCCTCCTCTCGCTGCCCTACCGCGCAGACGCGGGCCGCGGAGCGGAGATCGTCCCGCAGCCCGAGGCCGCGGCGGTCTGGGCGCGCACGGCGCTCGGGCCTCGCCGCCGCTTCGTCGCCCCCGAGGCCGTGGGACGGGAGCTGCTCGTGCACGGCGGCGAGACGGCGTTCGTCACCTCGGCCCCGTTCAACGCCGCCACGATCCTGTTCGAGGGGACGATGACCTCGGGGATCGTCGACGGCCTCACGGCCCAGTCGATCGGCTTCGTCGCAGAGGATCGGCTGACGGCCGGCGACGACAGCATGGCCGGGTACTTCTTCCGCAGCGCGCAGGGCACCCACCGGGTCGATCCCGCGGCGCTCGAGAAGTTCGACGCCTATCCGGGCGTCGACCGGCTGCTCGACAGCGGCGACATCGTGATCTACGACGTGGGGGTGCTCAGTGGCACGCCCTGACCGCGACCTCGCCGCCGCCGCCGGCGTCGCGGCGCTCGCGGCGCTCGCCGTCGCCACGACGGGCGACGCCGCCGTGCGGGCGGTCCCCGGGATCCTGCTCGCCCTCTTCGTGCCCGGCTACGCGCTCTCGGTCGCGCTGTTCCCCGAGCGCCGGGGAGACGGCTTCGAGCGCCTGCTGCTGGCCCTGGGATCGAGCCTCGCCATCTCCGTGCTCGCGGCCGTCGCGCTCGACCAGGCGCCGGGCGGCCTGAATGCGCGCTCGTGGTGCATCGCGCTCGCGGCCGTGACGCTCGTCTCGTGCGGCGTCGGCGCGCGGCGCCGGCGGGCGCATCCGCGCCGTGCAGCGGGCGCTCCGCGCCGCATCCGCCTCGCGGCCGTCGCCCTCGCGTGCGCGGCCTGCGCACCGGTGGCGGGCGCGCTCGCGATCGCGCGGCTCCCGGCCACCGGCGTGCAGGGCTACACGCTGCTGTGGGCGCTCCCCAAGGACGAGGCGCAGGGAACCTTCACGGTCGGCGTCCGGAGCTACGAGCTCACGACGACGTCGTACGTGGTCACCGCCCGCTCCGGGACGCGCGTCGTGCTGCAGCGGCGCGTCACGCTGCGGCCGGGCGAATCCTGGTCGGCGGCCGCGACGCGCGCGCCCTCGATCGCCCGAGCGGTCGAGGTCGCGCTCGCCAAGGCCGCGCACCCGGGCAGCACGTACCGCCGCGTCCATCTCGCGCTCGGAGCGGCGGGATGAGCACGGCACCGCCAGCCCCCGCGGTCGACGTGATCATCGACAACCACGACTACGGCCGCTACCTCCGCGCCGCGATCGAGAGCGCGCTCGCACAGACCTACGAGAACGTCTCCGTGATCGTGGTCGACGACGGCTCGACCGACGACTCCCGCGCCGTCATCGCCTCGT
The DNA here is from genome assembly GCA_963743275.1 of uncultured Actinomycetes bacterium. Lineage (GTDB taxonomy): Bacteria > Actinomycetota > Thermoleophilia > Gaiellales > JALYLC01 > JALYLC01. The sequence goes on from CAVUPB010000001.1 coordinate 27,190, forward strand.
TCGGCGACCGCATCGTGCCCATCCTGAAGGAGAACGGCGGCCAGGCTTCGGCCTTCAACGCCGGCCTGGCCCGCTCCCTCGGCGATGTCGTGCTCTTCCTCGACGCCGACGACGTGCTCGCGCCGCAGGCCGCCGAGCGCGTCGCCGCCGCCTTCCGCGCGCGGCCCGAGCTCGCGAAGGTGCACTTCCGGCTCGCGGTCGTCGACGCGGCCGGGCGCCCGACCGGCGAGATCAAGCCGGATCCGCACATCGCCCTCCCGCACGGCGACCTGCAGGCCGCCACGCTGCGCTTCCCGTTCGACCTCGCCCACCCGGCGACGAGCGGCAACGCGTTCTCGGCGCGCACGCTGCGGGCGATCGCGCCGATCCGCGACTGCGGCGACGGCATCGGAGCCGACTGGTACGCCGTGCACCTCTCGGCGCTGCTCGGGCCCGTCGGAGCGATCGACGCCCCCCTCGCGCAGTACCGCCTGCACGGCGCCAACCTCTACGAGAGCGCGACCACCGAGCTCGACCTCGACCAGATCCGCGCCACGATCGGATGCACCGCGCGGACGCGGGAGCACCTTGCGGAGTTCGCGCACGGGCATGGCCTCGAGCTGCGCGCGGACGACGCCTCGATGGCGGAGGTGGCGGACCGCGCGATCTCGCTCAAGCTCGACCCGGCACGGCATCCGCTCGCCGGCGACACGCTGCCGCGACTCGTGCGGCTCGGTGCGCACGCCGCGTCCCGGCGCTTCGACATCGCGCTCCCGATGAAGGTGGGGTTCGTCGCCTGGCTCGCCTGCCTGGCGATCGCGCCGCGGCCCGTCGCGCGGTGGCTCGCCGCCGTGTTCGTCTTCCCCGCCCGGCGCACCCGCCTGAACGCGTGGCTGAAGCGGATGGGCCGGCGATGACCACATCGCCCGCGAACCGGATCCCCGCGCTGAGCGTCGTCATCGCGACCCGCAACCGCTGCGAGCTGCTGCGCCTCTGCCTCGAGTCGCTCGACCGGCAGACCGCGGCCCCGGAGGACTACGAGGTCGTGGTCGTCCTCGACGGCGCGACGGACGGGTCGGCCGAGATGCTGCGGCGGCTCGCTCCACGGCATGCCCTGACGGTGGTCGAGCAGCACGGGGCCGGCGCGTCGGCCGCGCGCAACACCGGCGCGGCGCGCGCGCGTGCGGGCGTCGTGCTGTTCGTCGACGACGACGAGCTCGCCCGCCCCGAGCTCGTGAGCGCGCACCTCGAGGCGCACCGGGCACATGACCACAGCGTCGTCATCGGCCCGATCGAGCGGCGCGTCCCGGGCGACGCCGACCGCTACGCGCGCCTGAGCGCCGAGGACGCAGCCTGGCGCAACGAGCAGCTGCACAGCCGCCCGGCGACGTACTGGGACTGCTTCGGCGGCAACTGCTCGCTCACGCGCACCGCATTCGACGAGGTCGGCGGCTACGACCCCGAGCGGGACAAGGAGAGCGACACGGAGATCGCCTATCGCCTGCACGAGCACGGCTACGGCTTCGTGTTCGCGCCCCGCGCCGTCGTGTCCGAGTACCGCACGCGGCCGTGGGCCGGCATCGTCGCCGACACCGTGCGGCGCGGCCAGGTGGCCGTGGCGCTCTACGGGCGCCATCCGGCGATGATCGCGCAGATGCCGCTCGGCGGAAGCGACGCGCTCTCCACGGCGCGGGCGACACAGGCGCTCGCCGGCGCGCTGCTCGCGCTGCGCGTCCCTCCGGCCCTGCTCGCCGGCGCGGGCTTCCTCGTGCCGCGCCGGCGCTGGCAGAAGGCCTGGTTCGCGTTCGTCCTCCGGCACGCCTACTGGAGCGGCGTCCGGGGGGTCGCCGGCCGCGACCTCTGGCAGCGCCTGCGCAGCGCCACGCTGATCCTCGGCTACCACGCCTTCGGCGAGGACGGCGAGAAGCCGAGCCGCTTCGTCGTGCCGGGGCGGAGGTTCGCGCGCCAGGTCGCCTGGCTCAGGCGCCGCGGATACAACGTCATCAGCCTGGGCGAGTACATCGAGTACCGCACGACGCACCGGCTTCCGCCCGCGAAGACGGTCGTCATCACGATCGACGACGTGTACGAGGACGCCGTCGCGGTCGCGGGCCCGATCCTGGCGCGGGCGGGGATCACGGCGACCGCGTTCCTGATCTCCGCGACGGGCCCGCGCAACGACCAGGCCACCGACTCCGCCCTGGCCGGACGCCGCCTGATCGATCTCCGCGCAGCGCCGCGGCTGCTGGCAGGGCCGTTCGAGATCGGCTCCCACACGCGCACCCACCGCGACCTGACCACCCTCTCGGCGGCCGAGGCCGAGCGCGAGATCGCCGGCTCGAAAGAGGAGCTCGAGCGTGCGCTCGGCGTCTCCGTGAGCGCGTTCGCGTATCCGTTCGGCGGTTCCGGGCCCGAGCTCCGGGCGCTCGTGGAGCGCGCCGGCTTTCTCGCGGCACGTGGCACCCGGCCGGGCCGCAACCGGCCCGCGACCGATCCGTTCGACCTCCGCTGGATCGAGGTCTGCGGCACGTACTCGCTGCCGCGCTTCGCCGCGACCCTGCTGCTCGGCGACCTCCGGCGCTGAGAAGCTCTGACTGAATGAGCGTGAGTGGCTGGGGTGGGTGGAGCGAGCAGGAGTGCCGGCCGCCTCGCAGGACAGGCGGGACGCCTTTCCAAGAGGCGGGCGGTGCTCCTGCGACGCCCCGCACCAGACGCCACGCTCATTCCGTGAGAGCTTCTCAAGGCCGGCGGTCAGATCGCGGGCGTCGTCCAGCGGTGGCGCACGGCGACCGTGCCGCGCGACCAGCCGCGGTCGATCGGGCGGCCGTCCAGCAGGCCCTCCTCGACGTCGAACATCGCGGCTGCCTCGACGGCGTCCTGCAGGCGGTTCCCGGAGCGGATCTCGACGTCGACCCGGTAGCGCCCCGGCACGAGCGGCAGCTCGTCGATCGCGCACACGAAGCGATCGGGCGCCGCGCCGTCGTCGCGATCGCCCGGGGCGCCGACCGCGCTGCGGAACTCGGCCACCGCGTTGCCGAAGCTGTCGTGGATCGTGAAGCTGCAGGTCGTGCTGATCGACGACGACGACAGCACGAACGCGAACGTGAGACCGGCGCCGGTCGTCGGCACCCCCGCTCCGTCGGCCCCGCAGGCGAGCTCGACCCGGGTGAGCTTCACGTCCTGGCGTCCCTTGCGGTCGGTGCGATCGCCCACATCGGTCGCCATCGCCTGCTCGAGGTCGCGCAGGTACAGCGCGACCGTCTCGTCGATCGGGCCGTCGAAGCGCAGGCCGCCGCGCTCGAGCAGCAGGCCGCGCTCGCAGAGCGCCTGGATCAGCGCCATGTTGTGACTCACGAAGATGACCGTTCGGCCCTCGCTCGCGACCTCGCCCATCTTGCCGAGACAGCGCTTCTGGAAGGCGAGGTCGCCCACCGCGAGCACCTCGTCGACGAGCAGGATCTCGGGCTCGAGATAGGCCGCGACGGCGAACGCGAGCCGCACCTGCATGCCGCTCGAGTAACGCTTGATGGGCGTGTCGAGCTGCGGGCCGATCTCGGCGAACTCGACGATGTCGTCGAACCTCCGGCGGATCTCGGCGCGCGGCATCCCCAGGATCGACCCGTACAGCGACACGTTCTCGCGCCCGGTCAGCTCCGGGTGGAACCCGGTTCCGACCTCGAGCAGCGACCCGACGCGGCCGCTGAGGCCGATGCGGCCGGCGCTCGGCTCGGTGATCCGCGAGAGGATCTTGAGCAGCGTCGACTTGCCCGCGCCGTTGCGGCCGATGACGCCGACGATGTCGCCGGCCCCGATCGCGAACGAGACGTCGCGCAGGGCCCAGAACGTGGTCTTCCGCGCGCGCTCCGGGCGCTCGCGCCCGGCGACCGACGCCGCCGCGTCGAACCACGCGCGCGCGCCGCCCGCGATCGCGTCGCGCAGGGTCGCGTCGGAGTGGCGGTCCTCGTCGATCTCGAAGCACTTCGAGACGTTCTCGGCGCGGATGACGGTCGCGCTCGCCACTCAGATCACGTCCGCGAAGTCGCGCTCGGTGCGGTTGAAGTACAGGTAGCCCGTGGCGAACAGGGCGAGGCCGCTCAGGATCGAGAGCGCGACCTGCCCGCCCTGCGGCTGGGCTCCCCCGGCGAGCGCCCAGCGGAACCCCTCGACGACGGTCGTCATCGGGTTGATGCCGTAGAGCGTCCGCCACGGCGCCGAGATCGAGGTCGTCGCGTAGACCACGGGCGTCGCGAAGAGCAGGGTCTGGACGAGGAACGGCACCACGAAGCGGATGTCGCGGTACTTGACGTTGAGCGCGGCGAGCCAGGCGCTCACCCCGACGGTCGTGAGGAAGGCGAGCCCGAGCAGCGGCACGAGCAGGAGCACGCCGAGCAGCTGGGGCCCGGTGTCGTAGTAGGCCATCATCCCGATCAGCACGACGAACGCCAGGGCGAAATCGACGAGCCCGGCCAGGATCGGCGCCATCACGAGATAGAGCCGCGGGAAGTAGACCTTCGTGATCAGCTGCGGATTGACCGTGAGGCTCGTCGAGGCGAGCTGCACGGCGTTGGCGAAGAAGAGCCACGGGACGAGCGCCGTGTAGGCGAAGATCGGGTACGGCATCCCGCCGGTGTCGATCCTCGCCACGTGCCCGAAGACGACGGTGAAGAGGATGACCGCCAGCACCGGCTGGAGGATCGCCCAGCCCGCGCCGAGGACGGTCTGCTTGTAGCGCACCTTGATGTCGCGCCAGGTCAGGAAGTAGAGGAGCTCGCGGAACTGCGCGAGCTCGCCGACCCGCAGCGAGCGGAACCCCGTGGTCTTCTGCAGGACCTGCTCGAACGCCCCGGTCCAGTCGGACTCGGCCGGTTTCCCGATCTCGTTCGGCATTTCGACACTCGGACGCGCAGCCACGGTCCTCTCGATTCCCTCGCTCACCCCCGATATCGGCACGCGCGCGCGAGATCGTGAGCGGGGAGCGCGCTCAGCGGCCGAGCAGGCCGGGATTGCGCCCGGCGAACTCGTCGAACTCCGTGACGCCCGGTGCGCGCTCGATCGCCGCCTGGATGCGGGCGCACCAGGCGCGCGTCAGCGCGAGGTCGAACTTCCCGGGCACGCCGGCGGCCCGCGTGACCGCTCGCAGCCCCTCCGCCATGCGCTCGGCCCCCGCCTCGGCGCCGTCGCGGCGGAGGCACAGCCACGCGACCCTGACGTGCGCCCGGTGGTCGAAGTCCGCGACCGGGAGCGTTCCCGCGGCGAATGCCGCGAGCAGGTCGTCGTCGCTCATCGGGCGTCGCCGCCCGGCGGGAAGCGAGCGAGCGCCGCGCGCAGCGCCTCCACGTCCCGCGCCGCGAGCGCGCCCTCGAGCGAGCCCATCGCGCGCAGCACGCGATCGCGCGCGGCCTCGCCGTCGGGGGTGAGCACGGCCAGGACGGCGCGGCGATCCGCGGCGTCGGGCCGGCGTTCGAGCAGCCCGCGCTCGGCGAGCCGGTCGAGGACGCCGGTGAGCGTGGACGGGCGCTGCCCCGTCGCACGGACGAGCGCGCCGACCCGCGAGGACCGCTCGCTCCCGAAGCATCCGAGCGCGTTGACCTCGGCCGCGCTGAGGCCGCTGTCGCCGAGCGCGGCGTCCAGCGCGGCGAGCGCGCGGTGCGTGGCGCGCTCGAGCGCGAGTACGAGAGGCTCATTCATACGGATCCGTATTATACGGATCCGTATTACATCTGCGCGCTGGTAGGCTCATCGCGTGGCTGCCCAGGAACCGGACACGCCCGGCGACTCGCCGCTGAGGATGGCCGACGTCCTCGCGTCGCCGTTCTACCGCGACCTCATGACGCCGGAGCTCGCCGCCGGCGAGCCCGCCGCCCCGTTTGCGCTGCCGAGGCCCGACGGCACGATCGTGCGCCTGGCCGACTTCGCCGGAGTCTCACCGGTCGCTCTGGCCTTCGGCTCCTACACCTGACCGCCCTTCCGCGCCCAGTTGGGCGCGCTGTCGCGGCTGCACCGGACGTACGGCGACCGGGTGGCGTTCTTCATCGTCTACATCCGCGAGGCGCATCCCGAGGACGGCTGGGTCCTGGCGGACAACCGCGAGGCCGGCGTGCGCATCGAGGACCCGCGTTCGGAGGGCGAGCGCCAGGGCGTCGCCGAAACGTGCGCGACGCTCTTCTCGCTCGAGATCCCGGTGCTCGTCGACGGCATCGGGGACGAGGTCGCGCGCACCTACGGCGGTTGGCCGGAGCGGCTCTATCTGATCGACGCGGACGGCGCCATCGCCTACCAGGGCGAGGAGGGGCCGTTCGGATTCCACCCCGAGGAGCTCGAGGCGGCGATCGAGAGCGAGCTGGGCATCCGCCGGCGTTAGGCCGCCGGCGGCGGAATCGCTCCGACCTGGATCAGCAGCGAGAGGAAGTCGGCGACCGACCAGCGCTCGGCGCAGCGCTCGCCCGCGAAGCGCAGGATCGTGATGCCCGGGACGTCGACCGGCAGGCCCGTGGGCGGGACGCCCATGAACGCGCCGTCGTGGGTGCCGAGGAAGCGGAAGCCGAGCGTCAGGCGATCGCCGTCGACGAGCGCCTGCTCGACGGTCACGCGCGCGTCGGAGAAGCCCTCGAAGATCGCGCGGTAGAACTCCTTGACCGTCGCCTTGGGCGTGAGCGGCTCGGGCGTGTAGCCGTGCAGCACGACGTCGTCGTGGTAGAGCATCTCGAAGTAGTCGTCGCGGCGCGCCGGGTCGTTGAAGGCGGCGATGGCCTTCTCGGCGGTCGCGATCATCTCCTCGCGCGTCATGGAACCCCTCCCCCTCGCGGATACGGATCGACCGCGAACTTCTTCGCAGGCGCCGCCGTGGCGGTTCGGCTAAGACGGGACGGCGAGGATCCGATCCCCCGCCACGCCGTGGAGGCGCGTGACCTTCCCGCCGGGATAGCGCACGACGAGCGTGCGCACGCTGGTCGCGCTCCCGAGCCCGAAGAACACGCGCGGGTCCTCGGAGGAGAGGTAGCTGCTGCCGGCCTGCACCTGGCGCACGAGCGTGCGCCCGTCCGGCAGCTCGGCGCTGACGGTCGCGCCCGGGTGGAAGCCCTTGAGCGAGACCTCCAGCCAGTGCCCGGACGTGTTGTGGTTCTCGAGCAGCAGCAGCGGTCCGCCGACGGTGTTGACGGCGACGTCGACGTTGCCGTCGTTGTCGAAGTCGGCCGCCGCGACGCCGCGCCCGTTGACGCGCGGGGTCTGCGCGAGGCCGACGAGGCCGCCCGCGTTCGCGAACTGGCCCGGAAGGCCCTGGCCCGCGAGGTTCTCGAGCGCCTGCACGGGGGCGGCGTCCTTCGCCAGGCTCATCACGGGGATCCCGCCGTTGGCGAGCACGAGATCGGGGTAGCCGTCGCGGTTGAGGTCGACCCACGAGTCGCCCCAGCCGGTGAAGTTCTTGCCGAAGGCCGGCGCGAAGCCGGGTCGCGCGCTCACGAACGCCCGCCCGCCCGCCGCGGCGGGCCGCGCCTGGAAGACCGCGTGCGTCTGGCCGCGCGAGTTGCTCACGAAGAGGTCGGTGGAGCCGTCCCCGCTGAAGTCGGCGGCGGCCACGCCCATGCCCGCGTTGGCGTCGGCGACGCCCATGCGCGGGGCGCGATCGACGAGGCGGAAGCCGAGGCCCTTCGGGTCGGCCTTCGCGCCTCCCGGCCACGGGACGTTCAGGTAGAGGCGGTTCGGATCCTCGTCGTTCGCGACGTAGAGGTCGAGACGGCCGTCGCCGTTGAAGTCGGAGAAGACGGCGCCGAGGCTGTGGTCGAAGTGCGACGCGGGCAGGCCCGCGGCGACGCTGACGTCGCGGAAGCGCGCGTGCCCGCGCCCGTCGGGCCCCTCGTTGAGGAAGAGCTCGCTGCGGACGCCCTCGTGGTTGCCCGGGAAACCGGCCACGGAGGTGGGGATCGGCGCGCCCATGTTCGTGTAGCCGGAGACGTAGAGATCGGGCCGGCCGTCGCCGTTCACATCGGCCACGGCGGCACCCGAGTGCCAGCCGAACGACGTGATGCCCGACGCGCGGGCGCCCTCGGTGAACGTCCCGTCGCCGTTGTTCCAGAGCAGCTTGTCGCCGACCGCGGAGGTGACGTAGAGGTCGGTGTGGCCGTCACCGTTGAAGTCGGCCGCGACGCAGCCCGTGCCGCGGATCTGCAGGTTCGCGCGCGAGCGCTTGCTGACGTCGGCGAACCTGCCGTGCAGGTTGTGGAAGAGCGCGCTGCGCGGCAGGCCGCCGTGCTTCTGCCAGGCGGGGATGTTCGCGTCGGCGTACGAGTTGACGACGAACAGGTCCATCCAGCCGTCGCCGTCGTAGTCGAGCCAGCAGAGGCCGCCGCCCATCATCGCCGGCGCGTCGCTCGGGTCGGCGCCGAAGCGGAACGAGCCCTGGCGGAAGCGGAGGCCGACCTGCGCGGCGACGTCGCTGAGGCGGACGCCGGCGAAGCCGCGGGCTGCCGCGCGCGCCACCTGCGCGCTCACGACGGGCGTGGCGACCGCTGCCGGCGCGGCGGGGGCCGCGAGCGCGGCGATGCTCGCGTTGCGCGAGCGGACGATCCGGAAGCGGTCGCCCTGGAGCTGGAGGTCGAACGTCTGCACGAACCGCGCCGGCTCGCCGGAGCTGGCGGCCAGGTCGGCGCTGCCCGCGTACGTCGTGAGCACGACGCGGCCGCGGCATTCGGCGACGACGACGGGCGGCGCCTGGCCCTTGCCGGGCTCGAGATGCACGCGGATGCGGTCGATCTCGTAGGTCGGCACGCGCACGCCGCGCGTCGGAGCGGTGCGGATCTGCGACTGCAGGCCGGCCAGCCACGCGCCGCTCGCCGCCGAGGACGCGCGCGTGACGTCGCGCAGGCGCAGCGCATCGGCCTGCGCGTGCAGGTCGGCGACGACGTCGCGGGCGATCCGCAGCGCCGTTCCCCGGCCGAGCTGCGCGGACACCCCGGTCGAGCGCGCGATGGTCACCTGCGGCATGCGCGAGACGACCGGCATGGCGGCGGCGGGGCCGGCCGCGCCCGCGCTCGTGCGCGCCGGCACCCCGGCGAGCAGCAGCAGGCCGATGAACGCCGCCGTCCCGCCGAGCGCGACGGCCCCCGTCCCGCGCCAGGTCGTGCGCAGCCGCAGCGCCGCGAGCCGGCGGCTGCGCGCCTCCGCGCCGGGCGCGAGCTCGAGCAGGGCCCGCACCGTGCAGGCCACCGCGAGCGCGCCCAGCAGCGCGACCTTGGTGGCGAACTCGGTGCGCTGCGGTGCGATCAGCAGCGCCGCCGCCAGGCCGATGCCGACCGCATAGAGCCGCCGCCCGAAGCGGCCGCCCGGGATCGTCTTCGGGTCGGTGATCATGAAGAACAGGAAGACGAGGAGCTCGGGCGACGACACGAGCACCCACCAGAAGTACGCGCCCGTGATCGGGCCGAGGTGCCAGCGCGCGGTCATCTCGTGCCCGCTCAGCGCGAGCACGCCCATCCCGGCGGCGAACGTGACCCAGAACAGCACGGCGATGCCGAGCAGCCGCAGCCGCGAGAGGATCGCGAGTCCCCCGGCGACGATGATCGCGAGCGCGAGCAGCATCCACCCCGACATCGGCGCCCACCAGAAGTCGAGCGGTTCCGCCCGGCTCGAGCCGAGCAGGAGGAAGCACAGCACGAGACCGAAGTTCGACGGGTTGAAGATGTGCCGGCCGCGCATCCGGATGAGGTGCTTGGAGAGCAGCGAGATGCCGGCCACCCCCGCGAAGATCCACCAGCCGCGCAGCGTCCACCAGTCGCCGTGCTGGGTGCCCGGCACGCGCAGGATGAAGGCGACGCCGTTGCCGGTCAGGAGCGCGCTGGCCGGCCACATGATCACCTTGTGCCGCCAGAGCGCGATGCCGAACTCGAGCGCGGCCGACGTGAGCAGCGCGACGAGGATCTGCGCGATCGAGAGCCGGAAGTCGAACGCGACCTGCCCGAGCACCTGCAGCGAGGTGATCGTCACCGCGAGATGCAGGCGCGGGTCGCGCGGCGACGGCAGCAGGACGGGATAGGCCCTGCCGCGGATTCGCACCGTCGGCTTACCGGCGAGGTCGGGCGCGCTCATGCCACCGCAATGCTACTCCCGTGCGGGCGAATCGCCCTCTCCGCGCGCGCGTGCGGCGAGGTGGCGCAGGAGTTCCGGATCGCTCGACCGCAACGTGTCGACGGGCTCGCCGTGGCAGGTGCACAGCTCGACCACCGCCAGGCGCTCGCTCAGGATCTGGACGCGCCAGGTCGCGCCGGAGGCCTCCCAGCGCTGGAGCACCGCAAGGGGCGCGTCGCCGCTCACCGCGCCGCCGGCAGGAGCGGGCCGCGGCGCCGGTGGACCGAGAGGTAGCGCACGCCGTCCCCACCGGCGGTGATGGCGCGCGTGCAGCCGCGCGGGAGGAGCAGGAGATTGCCCGTCGCGAGCTCGTGCTCGGCGCCGTCGAGCGTGACGCGGGCCGAGCCGCCGAGGATGACGAGGAGCACCTCGAGGTGGTCGTTCACGTGCTCGGCGACGCCGCCGCCCGGCGGCCACGCGAGCAGCGTCGCGTTGAGCTCGTCGGACTGCATGCCCCAGAGCGGTCCGGCGCCGCCCGGGGCGGCGGCGAGATCGACGGGAGCGCTCACAGCACGCCCACCCTAGCGCCGCCGGGGACCCGAGGCGGATCAGGCTTCGCGAATCGTGTGATCGAGCAGCTCCTGGCGGCCGTGCTGAGGCTCGCGGCGAAGCTCCCCTTCGGGCCCGGCGCGGTACTGCCCGACCTCGAGGAGCGGCGGGGAGTACGCGTGCAGGGTCACGGCGGGCGCGCCCGACCGGTGCCTCACCGAGTGGATGTACCCGGCCGCGCCGAGCCGGACGGGGCCAGGTACGAGCTCGCGCTCGAGACTCGCCGCGCCGACCCGTACCTGCCGCTCGAGCACGGATCCCCGAAGCGCCGTGAGGGCGACGCCCGACGCGCCGTGGTCGTGATAGCCCGTGGCCTGGCCCGGCATCCAGCTGAGCACCCAGACATCGAGGCGCGCGTCCTCGAACAGCAGCCGGTAGCGCCTGCGCGTGCCGTCGCGCACCACCAGCGGCTGCCACAGATCGGGCCTGGCGGCGAGGACCGACACGAGCGCGCCGAGCTCCTCGCACGCGAGCACGTCGCCGCCGTAGCGCGCGGCTGCGACGCCCGCGGCCTCTGCGAGCTCGGCGGGCGGGGTCGTCACGTCGTGCCATTCGCGCGGCAGCAGCTCGAGGGTCGTCATCGGAGGCCCGCTTCCTGCTGCACGAACGCGCGCAGCGACTCGTGTTCCTCGCGGCAGGCCGGGCAGCCGGCGAGATGCGTCCGCATGCCCGGCGTCGACGCATCGGCGTCGCCGCCGTCGATCTGCAACTCGACATAGCTGTCGAGCAGGTCGAAGCAGCGGTCGCAGTCGATCTGATGACCGGACGGGCCGAGCAGCGCCGCCACGACGGGCGGGGTCGGAAGCGTCATGTGATCGTCTCCTCGGGGTCGACGAGCCGCCGGAGGCGCGTGCGCGCGTCGTGCAGCGTCTTGTAGAGCGCGTTGCGGTTGGTCGAGAGACGTTCGGCCAGCACGTCGATCGGCACCCCGTCGACTGCCAGCGCGAGCAGCACGTCCCGCTGATGGGGCGTGAGAAGCTGGATCGCCTCGCGGATCCGGCCGAGCAACGCGCGCGTCTGCGCGGACTCGGCGGGACCCTGAGCGAGATCGGCGAGCTTCTCGAGGGCCTCGCCCGAGGTCTCGGCCACGGCGCGATTGCGCCAGGCGTGGCGCCGCACCGCGACGCCCGCCGTGTGGATGGCGAACTTGTAGGCCCAGGTCGTGAAGCGGCTCCGCCCCTCGAAGCGGTCGAGCCGCGCGAGCACGGCGAGCAACGCGTCGTCGGCGGCCTGTTCGGCGATGTCGTCGAGCTCGGAGCCGGCGGTCAGACCGAACGCGGCGGCCCTGCGGCGCACCTCGAACCGGCTCGCCCGCACGAGCAGCGCGTGCAGGTCCTGGACCGCCCTGTCGTGCACCGCGCCCGTCGCCGTGAGAGGGCCCAGCCAGATCGTGCGGTCGTCGGCGCGCGTCACAGCCTGAGCATGCAGCACCGCGCGCGACGCGGCGGCGCGCGGTGCGAGGGGTTGCAGGACGGCCATGCGTCAGACCCGGATCGCAGCGGCGGTCGTGAAGCCGAGGCGCAGCAGGCCGAACACCTGGCGTGCCGCCAGGCCCATCCGCGTGTCCATCGTCACTCCCTCCATGGCTTGGCCCATGTCAGGTGAGTGTCGGGCGCCGGCGGATCCTTACCCCGCCCGCGCGGCGGCGGGCGCCGTTCCTCAGCGCAGCGGGATCGACGTGCGGTCGCCGGCCGGGCGCGGCCCGTCGATCCGGCGCTCGCCCGCCGCGATCGCGACGTCGTTGATGGACGCCTCGCGGCGGCGCATGAGGCCGTGCTCGTCGAACTCCCAGTTCTCGTTGCCGTACGAGCGCCACCACTGCCCGCCGGCGTCGTGCCATTCGTACTGGAAGCGCACGGCGATGCGGTCGCCGCTGAACGCCCACAGGTCCTTGCGCAGGACGTAGTCGAGCTCGCGCTGCCACTTGCGCGCAAGGAACGCGCGGATCTCGTCACGGCCCGTGAGGAACTCGTCGCGGTTGCGCCACTGCGAGTCCTCCGTGTAGGCGAGGACGACGCGGTCGGGGTCGCGCGTGTTCCAGGCGTCCTCGGCCGCCTGCACCTTCTGGCGCGCGCTCTCCTCGCCGAAGGGCGGGAAGGGCGGGCGCGGGGCCGGCGGGGAGGGCGCCATCGCCGCGAGTCTACCGCCGCCGCTTGCTAGGTTCGGGGGCGCGCCCGCGCCCGCGACGCCCCGACCGCACAGGAGAACCCGATGCCCCTGCTCGAGCTGACGCCCGATGAGCTGCTGTCGACGACGCGCGCCGTGCGCAAGCGGCTCGACCTGACGCGGCCCGTGGAGCGGGAGGTGCTCGAGGAGTGCGTGCGCATCGCGGTGCAGGCGCCGACGTCGACGAACACCCAGAACTGGCACTTCGTCGTCGTCACCGACGAGGCCCGCCGCAGGGCGCTGGCCGAGCTCTACCTGCGCTCGTGGATCCCGTACAACGGCGGCAAGCCGCCGCAGGACTCGGAGGACGCGACCGGCTCGAGCCACCTGGCCGCGCACCTGCACGAGGTTCCGGCGCACGTCATCCCGTGCATCACCGGCCGGCCCGAGGGCCTGGCGCCCGCCGACCTGGCCTGGTTCTACGGCTCGATCATCCAGGCCGGGTGGAGCTTCCAGCTCGCCGCGCGCGCCCGCGGCCTCGGCAGCGTGTGGACGACGCATCACCTCGACTACGAGCGCGAGGCCGCCGAGCTGCTCGGCATCCCGTTCGACGAGGTCACGCAGGTCGCGCTGCTCCCGGTCGCCCACACGATCGGCACCGACTTCAAGCCGGCCAGGCGCAACCCGCTCGAAACCGTCCTGCACTGGCAGGCCTGGTAGCGCTCAGCGGGACAGCGCCCGCCCGACCTTCGCGAGCTCGCGCGTCTCGTCGTAGTCGAACAGGTCCTGCCCGATGCCCACCGCACGCACGCGCGGCCGTGCGTCGCCGATCAGCTCGAGCAGCGTCTCCGTGAAGAGCCCCGCACCCGGCGTGACCGGATAGTCCTCGTCGCGCGGCTTGTCGGGCCGCCCGCCCCACTCGTCGCTCGCCGCCGTCAGCTCGACGCCCATCGTCGGGCTGCCGTCGATGCCGAGCACGACGACGCGCGCGCCGGCCGCGAGGGTCGTCACGTGCGGGCCGCGCCGAGCGCGTAGTCGCCGTGGCAGGAGAGGAAGCGGCCCCAGCCGGGGGCGCCCGTGATCGCGCCGTCCGCGTAGACGGTCTCGCCGCGCACGAGCGTGCGCACGACGCGCGCCCGCGCGCGCCGCCCGTCGAACGGCGACCACGGGTTCTTGGAGAACTGCTGGGAGGCCGCGTCGACCTGCCACTCGCGCTCGAGGTCGTAGAGCACGACGTCGGCGTCGGCGCCCGGCAGCAGCGTCCCCTTGCGCGGGTACATGCCGGCGATCCGCGCGGCGTTCGCCGACGAGAAGCGCACGAAGGCCTCGAGCGGGAGCCCGCGCCGGTGGAAGGCCTCGTCGAGCACGAGCGGCACCGTCTCCTGCATCACCTGGCAGCCGAGCGGCGCGCGGAAGATGTCGTCGTGGCCCGCGTCCTTCTCCGCGCGCGTGTACGCGGAGTGATCCGAGACCAGGCAGTCGGCCGTGCCGTCGAGCACGGAGTCCCAGAGCCGCTCGACGAGCGCGCGCTCGCGCAGCGCGGGCGCGCACACGCCGTAGGGCCCCAGGCGCACGAGGTCGTCGAGGTCGAGCAGCAGGTGGTGCGGGCAGATCTCCATCGACACCGGGCGCCCGCGGCGCTTCTCGTCGCGCACGAGGCCGGCGCTCACGGGGCTCGACACGTGCACGATCTGGATCCGCACGCCGGCGTGCGCCGCCAGGTAGAGCGCCCGGTGGACGGCCTCCTCCTCGACGAACGGCGGCCGCGACTCGTGGTGGGCGAGCGGGTCGCGGCGGCCCGCGGCGCGCATGCGCGCGATCCCGGCCTGCAGCAGCGCGTCGTTCTCGGCGTGCACGAGCACGAGCCCGCCGACGGCCGCGACCTCGCGCATGCCGGCGAGGAACTGGGCGTCGTCGACGTGCGGATACGACGGGTCCGAGACCGGCATGAAGGCCTTGAAGCCGATCGCGCCCTCGGCGTGCTGGCCGGCGATCTCGGGGATCGACGGCGCGGTGAGCGCGCCCCAGAGCCCGAAGTCGACGACGACCTTGCGCGCCGCCAGCTCGCGCTTCTCGCGGTAGAGCGCCGTCGTCGTGACGGGCGGATAGGTGAGCGGGTGCTCGATCACCGTCGTGATGCCACCCGCCGCGGCCGCCATCGTCCCGCTCGTGAAGTCCTCGCGCTCCGTGTGCCCGGGGTCCTCGAAATGCGCGTGCATGTCGATCGCGCCCGGCAGCACGAAAAGCCCGGTGGCGTCGATCCGCTCGTCGGCGGGCCCGCCCTCGCCGGGCCGTGCGAGCGCGGCGATGCGCTCGCCCTCGATCACGATGTCGGCCGCGAAGACCGCCGACTCGGTCGCCACGGTGCCGCCCGCGATCAGCGTCCGCTGCGCGCTCGCCGCCATCCGGTCACGCTACCGGACGGCCCCCGGCGAGGCTGCGCAGCGCGCGCGTGAGGATCGCCGCGGCAACGGCGATGTCGGCGTCCGAGGTCAGCTCCTCGGGCCGGTGGCTGATGCCGCCGTTGCGGCTGCGGACGAAGAGCATGCCGGCCTCGACCCCCGCCGTCGCGAGAATGCCGGCGTCGTGGCCGGCGCCGGACTCGAACTCGACGAGCGGCACGCCCTCGGCGACCGCGGCGTCGGTCAGCGCCCGCCGCGCGAGGGCCGAGAGCGGCACGGGCGGCTCGAACATCGCGACCTCGATCTCGACGTCGATGCCGGTTTCGTGCGCGAGCCGCTGCGCGGCCTCGGCGATCGTCCTGAGCGTCTCGATCGCGGGCGCGCGCAGGTCGACGGTGAGGTCGACGCGGCCGGGGACGACGTTGGCGGCCGCATCGGCGATGCGGACGTCGCCCACCGTCGCGACGGCGTCGCCCAGCCGGATCGCCTCGTCGCGCAGCGCGAGCGTGAACTCCGCCGCCGCCACGAAGGCGTCGCGGCGGCCGGCCATCGGCTGCGTGCCCGCGTGGCCGCTCTCGCCGGTGAAGCGCATCGAGTAGCCCGCGAATCCCGTGATGCCGGTTGTGACCGCGACCGGGGCATCGGCGCGGTCGAGCACCGGCCCCTGTTCGATGTGCACCTCGACGAAGCTCCCCGGCAGCGACGCGCGCGGCGCGCGCAGGCCGAGGAAGCCGAGCGCCGAGAGCGCGGCGCGCACGCTCACGCCGGCGGCGTCCCTGCGGTCGAGGTCGGCATCGCAGAGCCGCCCGCACACCGCGCGGCTGCCGAACACGCCGCGCCCGAACCGGCAGCCCTCCTCGTCGCGGAAGACGCAGACCGCGAGCGTGGCGGGCAGGCACTCGCTCGCGAGGCGGTGGACCGCGTCGAGCGCGACGAGCACTCCGAGCGCACCGTCGAAGCGCCCGCCGTCCGGCACGCTGTCGAGGTGCGAGCCCGACCAGACCTCCGGGAGCGCGGGATCGGTGCCGCGCCTGCGCCCGAAGAGATTGCCGGTGGCGTCCCAGGACACCTCGAGGCCGTCGGCGACCATCCACGACGAGACGAGCTCGCACGCCCGCTGCTCGGCGACGCTCAGACCGAGGCGCGTGACGCCGCCGCTCGAGCCGGCGCCGATGCGCGCCAGTTGCCCGAAGCGATGCATCCTGCGCGCCAGATCGTCGTGCGGCGTCGACACTCCCGGCTCCCCTCTCGCGATAGAGCGATCCTAGTGTCCCGAGTCGGAGGTTGGCTGCCGCGATTGCACCGTCCGGGCGCAAGGCCGCCTCTGCTCCACGCTCTCAGGCGGGCAGCGTGCGCCGCAGGACCCGCAGCAGGTTCTCGCTCGCGATCGCGCGCAGGTCGTCGTCGCCGTAGCCGCGCGCGCTCAGCGCCTCGAGCAGGCGCGGGTAGTCCTCGGGCCCGCCGAGGCCCTCGATCTGCGTGCCCCACTCGAGCGGCTCCGCGCCGAACGCGCCCGAGAGCTCGAGCTGCCGCGCGAAGTCGCCGCCGAGGCTGATGTGGCGTACGCCGATCGTGTGCGCGAGGTGGTCGACGTGGTCGATCAGGCGGGCGATCGTCCACTCGCTCGCGTGCACCACGAACGGAAGCGCCATCAGCCCGACGACGCCGTCGCGCTCGGCGAGCGCGCGCAGCTGTCCGTCGGAGAGGTTGCGCGGAATGTCCATGAGCGCCCGGCAGAGCGCGTGGCTCACGAGCACCGGCCGCTCGCCGATGCGCTCGAGCACCTCGGCGAACGTGCCCTCGTTGGCGTGCGCCAGGTCGAACGCGATCGGCAGCGCGGCCATGCGGTCGACGAGCGAGCGGCCGATGCGGCTGAGCCCGCCCGCGGGCGCCTCGGCCGTGCCGTCGGCAAACGGGTTGCGCCGGTTCCAGGTCAGCGACGCCATGCGCACGCCGAGCGCGCAGAACACGTCGATCAGCCCGGGGTCGTAGCCGAGCGGCTCCATGCCCTCGAGCGAGAGCACGAGCCCGAGGCGCCCGGGCTCGAGCGCCGCGTCCAGATCGGCGGCCGAGCGCACTGCGATCAAACCCGGGCTCCCGGCCACGGCGCGGTCGAACGCGGCGACGCCCTGGAGCGCCCTGCGCAGCGCCAGCTCGGGCAGGTCGGGCTCGTCGGAGAAGAGCGCGCAGACCTGGAGCTGCACTCCGCCGGCCTCGAGCTGGGGCAGCCAGCGGGTCGGCGAACGGGCGCTCCTCGCCGCGGAAGAAGACGAGCTCCATGAGCAGGTCGCTGTGGGCGTCGGCAACGATCATCGACCGTGATTGTGACGGTTCAGCGCAGGCAGCCCTCGCTACCGCAGGCGATGCCCCAGGCGATCACGAAGAGGATCGGAGGATGACGGCCAGTGCCGCTACGGCACCCGACGGCGGCGCCGACGATCCCGACCGGCATCCAGTCCGACTCGCGGCGGATGAGCTTGATGCTCGCGACGAGCAGCGGCACGGAGAGCACGCCGGCCGAGATCATGAAGTCCTCGAAGAGCCGGTTGTACGGAATCCCAGTGCCCACTCGCGCGCCACCCACGACCACCACCCCGTGATGGGCACCGGAGCGCCGCCGCTCGTCACGATCCCCTCTCCCTCGACGCGCGCGATCTCGGACAGCGGCCAGCGCCGCGCGCCCTGCCCGTCGACGAGCACGAGCTCGTCGCCCGCGATCAACACCACCGCGGGACGGCGCTCGGCGCCGCTCACGTGTGCTGCGCAGGACACCTCCGCGCCCTCCGTCGCCGCGATCGCCCGCTTGAGGGCGCCCGGCACGTGCAGCTTGTCTCCGTTGTTCAGCGTCACCGTTGGCATGCGGCCACCATCCACGCAGGTGGCGCCAAGCGGCAATCCCCCGTCGGCGGGCGGTCGCGGACCGCCGCTGAACGGCGTGCCGCCCGCCGTCCGCAATAGTTCGCCGCGGTGGACAGCGCCCCGCAGCCCTGGCAGGACGCGCTCTTCGCCGCGCTGCTCGACGCGGACGTGCGCACCGTCGCCTACGTGCCCGACGCGGGCCACGCCCATGTGATCGACCGGGCGCACGCGGAGGCGAGCATCACCGCCGTGCCGCTGACGACCGAGGAGGAGGGCATCGGCTACCTCGCGGGCGCCTGGCTGGGCGGGGTGCGCGGCGTCCTGCTGATGCAGTCGAGCGGCGTCGGCAACTGCATCAACACGCTCGCGCTCGCGGCCCAGGCGCGCTTCCCGCTGCTGATGCTCGTGACGATGCGCGGCGAGTGGGCCGAGCTCAACCCGTGGCAGAACCCGGCGGGGGCCGCCGCAGAGGAGAGCATGCGGCTGATGGGCGTGCGCACCTGGCGCGCGGATCGCGCCGAGGACGTCGACCCGCTCGTCCGCGGCGCCCTCGCGATGACGTTCGCGGGCGACATGAGCAGCGCCGTGCTGCTCGGCCAGCGCCTGATCGGGAGCAAGGTCTGGTGACGGGACCGGGGCCGCTCGATCGCCGCGCCGTCGTGCGCGAGCTGCTCGCCGAGCGTGGCGAGCTCGCCGTCGTGAGCGGCCTCGGCTCGCCGTCGTACGACACGATGGCCGCCGGCGACCACGACCTCAACTTCTACCTCTGGGGCGCGATGGGCAGCGCCGCGACGGTCGGCCTCGGCCTCGCGCTCGCCCAGCCGGAGCGGCCGGTGCTCGTGATCACGGGCGACGGCGAGCAGCTGATGGGACTCGGCGCGCTCGCGACGATCGGCGTCCAGCGCCCCGCGAACCTCACGATCGCCGTGCTCGACAACGAGCGCTACGCCGAGACGGGCATGCAGCGCAGCCACACGGCAGACGGGGTGCGCATCGACCGGGTCGCCGCGGCCTGCGGGTTCGCCTGGACGGCGGAGGTCGCGGATGCGGCCGGCGTCGACGGCGTACGGCAGCGACTCGGGACGCGCGAGGGCCCGGGCCTCGCCGTCTTCAAGGTCGCCTCCACCGACCTGCCGCGCGTGCTCCCGCCGATCGACGCCGTGCACCTCAAGCTCCGCCTGCGCCAGGCGCTCGGATTCGCTCCGAACTGAGGGCCCGCCCGAGCCGCGCCTCCGTTGACGAGGAGCGGACGGTTGTGCAGAATCTCTGAACACTCCGACCGTACCCGAAGGGACAAGCGATGGCCCAACGCACGCTGATCAAGGGCGGGACCGTCATCTCGGTCGATCCGGCCGTCGGCGACTTCGAGCGCGGCGACGTCCTGATCGAGAACGGGGCCATCGCCGCCGTCGGCCCTGCGCTCGAGGCCGGCGACGCGGAGGTCATCGACGCGACCGACCGCATCGTGCTCCCGGGCCTGATCGACACGCACCGCCACACGTGGCAGGCGCTCTTCCGCAACATCGCGTCCGACTGGACGCTCGCGCACTACTTCACCGGCCTGCACGGCACGATGAGCCAGCTCTACCGCCCGGAGGACACCTACGCGGGCAACCTCATCGGCACGCTCGAGGCGCTCGACGGCGGCATCACGACGCTGCTCGACTGGTCGCACAACCTCAACACGCCCGAGCATTCGGACGCCGCCATCGAGGCGCTCCAGGAGACGCGCTCGCGCGTGATCTTCGCGCACGGCTGCGGCTTCGCGCACTGGGCGCCCGTGAGCTCGCTGGCGCACGACGAGGACATCCGGCGCGTCGCGCACCAGTACTTCTCGTCCGACGACCAGCTCGTGACGCTCGCGATGGCGCCGCGCGGCAACCAGTTCGCGACGCTCGACGTGACCGAGCACGACTACAAGCTCGCGGACGAGCTGAACATCCGCATCACCTGCCACGCAGGCGACGGCGAGTGGGGCAAGGGCCGCCCGATCGCGCAGCTCCAGGAGCGCGGCCTGCTCGGCCCGACGCAGACCTACGTGCACTGCAACTCGCTGGCCGACGACGAGCTGCGGATGATGGCCGACGCGGGCTGCACGGCCTCGATCTCGCCCGACATCGAGCTGCAGATGGGACACGGCTGGCCAGCGACCGGACGCCTGCTCGAGGCCGGCGTGCGCCCGAGCCTCTCGATCGACGTGTGCTGCTCGAACGGCGGCCACCTCTTCGGCACGATCCGCGCCACGATCGGCACGCAGCGCGGATTCGACAACGCGAATGCCGGCGAGGGCGGGCTCAGGGAGCTCAAGCTGAGCTGCCGCGACGTGCTCGAGTTCGCCACGATCGAGGGCGCGCGCGCTGTCGGGCTGGACTCCAAGATCGGCTCGCTGACGCCCGGCAAGCGCGCCGACATCATCCTCATCCGCACCGACAACTTCGGCATGACGCCGCTCAACAACCCGATCGGCGCCGTCGTCTACAACGCGCACCCGGGACTCGTCGACACCGTGTTCGTGGACGGCGAGGTCGTGAAGCGGGACGGCACACTCGTCGGCGTCGACGTCGCGCGCGTGCGGCGCCTCGCGGTCGAGGCGCGCGACGACATCCTGCGGCGCGCGAACGGCGCAAACGGCGCCCGGCTCGGCGGTGACTGGATTCCGAAGCCGTACGAGGCGGTCGAGGCCTGAGCGCGGGCGCTGAACGCCCGCACGCAACAGACGTTCACGGTTCCTTGACAGGCTGGGCAGCATTGCTTAACGTCGGCGCGTGCTCGCCCCTCGCGGCGCGCAGTCGTCCACCACTCGGGAGGCTCCGTGGAAGCTGCCAGCGTTGACTGGGGCCTGACAGGCAAGGCCGTCATCGTGACCGGAGCGAGCTCCGGCATCGGGGCCGCGACCGCGCGCGCCCTCGGGGCCACGGGGGCCTCGGTGCTGCTCGTCGGGCGCGACGATGACCGGCTGGCCGAGCAGGCCCGGGCGACGCAGGCGCGCGGGGGTCGCGCGGAGATCGCGAATGTCGACCTGGACGACCTCGAGGCGACCGCGGGCCTGCCCGCGCGCGCGGTTGCCGCGTTCGGCTCGCTGCACGGCATCGTCCATACCGCCAGCCTCTTCGATCCCCTGCCGCTCGCGGACACGACGCCGGCGTCGCTCGAGGGGCAGTGGCGCACGAACGTCGCCGCGCCGCTGATGCTCACGAAGGCCGCCGTGCCGCACCTCGGCACGGGCTCGTCGATCGTCTTCATCGGCTCGACCACCGGCAGCGTCGGCTTTCCCGGATGCTCGGCCTACACGGCCACGAAGGGTGCGGTGGATTCGCTCACGCGCGCGCTCGCCGTCGAGTTCGCGCCGAGCGGGATCCGCGTCAACATCGTGGTGCCCGGCTACGTGCGCACGCCGATGCTCCAGCCGCATCTCGACGCGAACGAGGGCTACGAGGAGTGGATCCTCGGGCGTACGCCGCTGGCGCGCATCGGCGGCCCGGACGAGGTCGCGTCGAGCATCCTCTTCATGCTCTCGCCGCTGTCGCAGTACGTCGACGGCGCCACCCTGGTCGCGGACGGCGGCTGGATCGCCCAGTAGGGCCCGTGCTGGTGCCGACGACCGCCATCCCCGGATCGCGAGCGCCCGTCCCGCGCTGGGACGGCGCCGGCGACCTACGTTCGCGCCTGCGCGTGCCGCGGTTCTCGGCGATCTGGGTCGCGACCGCCGTGCTGTTCGCGGTCAGCCCGCTGCTCGCGAGCGGCAGCGTCAGCCACAGCGCGCTGCTCTCGATGCTGCCGTTCGCGGCGATCCTGGCGATCGCGGGCATCGGCCAGACGCTCGTCATCCAGCAGCGCGGGCTCGACCTCTCGGTGCCCGGGATGATCACGCTGACGACGATCCTCGTGACGCGGATCCCGGACGGTCACGACGACCGGCTGCCGGAGGCGATCGGCGTGATCCTGCTGGCGTGCATCGCCTCGGGGCTGATCAGCGGCATCGCGATCACATGGCTCTCGATCACGCCCCTCGTCGCGACGCTCGGGGTCAACGCCCTGCTGCAGGGCGTCGTCTTCCAGATCACGAGCGGCGCGTCGACGTCGGCCGCTCCGCCCGGCCTCGCGAACTTCGCGCTCGACAAGACGTTCGGCGTGCCGAACGCGGTCCTGATAGCGGCCGCCGCAATCCTGCTCGTGGCGGGCATCATCCGCTCGACGATCGTGGGGCGGCGCTTCATCGCCGTCGGGGCGAGCCCCGCCGCGGCGCACGCGGCCGGCGTGCGCGTCAAGGCCTACGAGGTCGCCACGTACGTCTTCGCCAGCATCACCTACGGGGCCGCGGGGATCCTCGTCGCCGGCTTCCTCGGCACGCCCGGCATCGGCGCCGGCAACGACTACCTGCTGCCCACGATCGCCGCGGTCGTGCTCGGCGGCACGTCGCTGGTCGGCGGCGTCGGCAGCGTCGTCGCGACCGGCATCGGCGCGCTCTTCCTGACGCAGCTCGAGCAGGTCGTGCGCGGCATGGGCGCGCCCTCCTCGGTGCAGTTCATCATCCAGGGCTCGATCATCGCCCTCGGCATGGCGGTCGGCGCGGTGCCGTGGCGGCGGCTGCGCGAGCGCCTGCTCCCGTCCGCGGGCCCGCTCGCCGCCACGACCGCGGGCATCGCGCTCGCGTCCTCCTCGCCATCGGCGTCCGGGGTCGTTGACCCCGCCCCGGACGAAACGTCTCCCGCGTCGCATCCGCGCGACGACTCGGGCCATTCACCCTCGAACGGGGTCTAGGAGGTCGCTCAATGTCCGGAACGTCCCATCGCGGAGCGAAGTCGCTCCCGCAACGGCGCAGGCGGTTGCTCGTCCTGCCCGCCCTCGCACTGCTCGCCGTGGCGCTCGCGGCGACGACGGCATGGGCGCGCGGCGCCGTAACCTGGCCGACGGAGGCCCAGGAGACGGCTACGTCGGGCGTCTTCACGAACCTGCCGTTCTGCGGCACCAAGCAGATCACGCTCGGCATCCACGACGGCTTCGGCATCAACGCGTGGTCGCAGGAGTCGTACGCGGCGGTGCGCTCCGAGGCCGCCAAGTGCTCCAACGTCAAGCAGATCGTCGTGCTCGGCGGCGGTGACCTGCAGAAGTCCATCTCGGACATCAACTCGATGGTCGCGCAGGGCGCGAACGCCATCGTGATGATCCCCGACTTCGGCCAGGCCCAGCTGGCGTCGATCCAGGCCGCCACCGCGGCCGGCGTCAAGGTCGTGCCCTGGGGCGCCGATCCGGGCGGAACGCCGGGCAAGGACTTCGTCACCTACGTCGACTGGAGCTCGCCGATCGCGGGCACCATGTGGGCCAACTGGATGGTCAAGCTGCTCGACGGCAAGGGCAACATCGTGTTCCTCGGCGGACCCGCCGGCAACCCGGTCACCACGGGCCAGCTCAAGTCGATCGTCAAGGTCTTCGCCAAGCACCCGGGCATGAAGCTGCTCACGGGCAAGAAGTCCTGGCCCGTCACGAACTGGGATCCCGCGACCGCGCAGAAGCAGATGAGCGCGCTGCTCGCCAAGTACAAGAAGATCGACGGGATCATCTCCGACTACGGCACGGACGCCCTCGCCGCGACGCGCGCGTTCCAGGCGGCCGGCCGCAAGCTCGTCCCGATCGGGACGCTCGACGCCAACGGCCTCTCGTGCCTCTACAAGAAGGTGCACGCGAAGAACCCGGCGTTCCAGCTCGCGACCATCTCGTCGCGCAACTGGCTCGGCCGCGTGGCCGCCCGCAAGGCGATCGCCGCGGCCGAGGGTCTCCCCAACAAGGAGCCGAGCCGCTACGACCTGCCGTTCTTCGAGAACTCGGTGAGCGGCCAGGACCCGGTCTGCGTGCCCAGCGCCGCGCCCGACTTCTACTCCTCGAACAAGCTCACCCAGGCCGTCATCGGCAAGTACGGGAAGCCGTCGTAGGGAGATGAAGGAAGCCCGCGTCGTTCTCCGCCTCACCGACGTCGTCAAGACGTTCCCCGGGGTCGTGGCGCTCAAGGGCGTCGGCCTCGAGGTCGTCGAGGGCGAGGTCCATGCGCTCGTGGGGGAGAACGGCGCGGGCAAGTCGACGCTCATGGCGGTCGCCGCCGGCTCGACGCTGCCCGACACGGGCATCGTCGAGATCGGCGGCGCCGTCATGGAGCAGCCGTCGCCCGCGACGGCGCAGGCGATGGGCATCGCCGTCGTCTACCAGCACCTCTCGATCCTCGAAGACCTCACGGTCGCCGAGACGATGGTCTTCGCGATGCCGCGCGGGCGGCGGCCGTCGCTGCTGCGCGCGGGCCCGTGGGCGCGCGAGAAGCTCGCCGTCGTCGGCGCGTCGATCGACCCCTCGGCCCGCGTCAGCGAGCTGAGCGTGGCCGACCGCCAGCTCGTCGAGATCGCCAAGGCGCTCGCGCTCGAGCCCAAGGTGCTCGTGCTCGACGAGCCGACGGAGTCGCTCACGCCCGTCGAGAGCGCCCTCCTGTTCGAGCAGGTGCGCCGGATCACGGCCGCCGGGACGGCCGTCGTCTACATCTCGCACCGCCTCCCGGAGGTGCAGCGCATCGCCGACCGCATCACCGTCCTGCGCGACGGCGAGACGCGCGGCACGGTGGCCGCCGCCGGCGTCTCCGAGGCCGAGATCCTGCGGCTCATCATCGGGCGCGCGGTCGATCAGGCCTTCCCGCCCAAGGCCGAGCTCGCGGCCGGCGCCGAGCCGCTGCTGAGCGTGCGCGGGCTCTCCGGACCGCGCTTCCACGATGTCAGCCTCGCTGTCCGGCCCGGCGAGATCGTCGGGCTCGCAGGCGTCGAGGGCAACGGCCAGCGCGAGTTCCTGCGCGCGCTGGCGGGGCTCCTGCGCGCGAGCGGCGAGGTCACGCTCGCCGGCGCGCGCGTGCCCCTGGGCGACCCGGGCAAGGTGCAGCGCGCCGGCATCGTCCACCTGCCCGGCGACCGCCACGCCGAGGGCGTGCTGCTGCCGCTGAGCGTGCGCGAGAACACCTCGCTGCTCGCGCTCAAGGACGTCGCGCGCGCCGGCATCGTGCAGCGCCGGCGCGAGTCCGAGCTCGTCGCCGGGCAGATCCAGCAGCTCGACGTGCGTACGCCGGGGATGGAGACGCCGATCTCGGCGCTCTCCGGCGGCAATCAGCAGAAGGTGCTGTTCGCGCGCTCGCTGCTGGCGGGGCCGACCGTGCTGCTGGCCGACGAGCCGACGCGCGGCGTCGATGCGAACGCGCGCCTCGAGCTGTACCAGGTGCTGCGCCGCGCCGCCCAGGCCGGCCAGGCGGTGATCGTGGTCTCCTCGGACGTCGTCGAGCTGCAGGGGCTGTGCGACCGGGTGCTCGTGTTCTCGCGCGGGCAGGCGGTGCGCACGCTCGAGGGGCCGGAGATCACCGAGGAGAACATCACCGGCGCCGCGATCACGTCGGACACGCACCGCTCCGGCGCGGGCGCGCGGCTGCGCACGGGTCTGCAGTGGCGCCGCTTCGGCGCCGGCGACTACCTCCCGACCGCCGTGCTCGCGGTCCTCATCGCCGGGCTCACGATCTACACCTCGGCCTCCAACGACCACTTCCTGTCCCAGTTCAACTTCGTCAGCATGCTGCTGCTCGCGAGCGCCCTCGGATTCATCGCCCTCGGCCAGCTGATCGTCATGCTGACGGGCGGCATCGACCTCTCGGTCGGCCCGCTCACGGGCCTCGTCGTCGTGGTCATGTCGTTCTTCGCCGGCGCCGGGCAGAGCGAGGCGCGGCTCTGGGTGGGCATCCTCGCGGTGATCGGAACCGCGGTCGCGGTCGGGCTGACGAACGCCGCGCTCGTGCGCATCGTGCGGCTCGCTCCCGTGCTCGCGACGCTCGCGACCTACATCGTGCTGCAGGGGATCTCGCTGCTCCTGCGCGAGACGCCCGGCGGGTTCTTCCGGCCCAGCGTCACGACCACGATCAAGACGACGATCGGCTGGGTGCCCGTCGCGTTCCTGCTGTGTGCCGGGCTCGCGCTCGCCTGCGAGGCGCTGCTGCGCTGGTCGCGCCTCGGGCTCGCGCTGCGCGCGGTCGGCTCCGACGCCACGCGCGCGCACCGGCTCGGCGCCCACGTCACGATCACGCAGGTCTCGGCCTACGTGCTCTGCTCGCTCTTCACCGCCGCGGGCGGCGTCATGCTGGCCTCGCAGATCGCGATCGGCGACCCGAGCGTGGGACTCAACTACACGCTCACGAGCATCACCGCCGTCGTGCTCGGCGGGGCGAGCATCTTCGGTGGCCGTGGCTCGTTCATCGGCGCCTTCTGCGGCGCCGTGCTGATCCAGGAGATCGTCACGTCCACGACGTTCCTGCAGATCGGGACGGAGTGGCAGTACTACCTGCCGGGCATCCTGATCCTGGCCGGCGCGGGCGTCTACTCGCGCACGCGCCACCTGGGGCCGTCGGCGCTGAGCTCCGAGACGGCACCCGCACCTGCATCCAACTGAATCGATCGAGGAGAAGCATGGCTGACAAGAAGATCATCGCCGTCGTCGGCGCCACGGGCGCGCAGGGCGGCGGCCTGGTGCGCGCGATCATGGGCGACCCGAACAGCGAGTTCACCGCGCGCGCGCTCACGCGCGACCCGAGCTCCGACGCCGCCAAGGCACTGGCCGCGCTGGGGGCGGAGGTCGTCGCCACCGACATCGACGACGAGGCCAGCCTCGAGCGTGCGTTCGAAGGCGCCTACGGCGCGTTCTGCGTGACGTTCTTCTGGGCCCACTTCTCGCCCGAGACCGAGCAGGCCGAAGCCACGTCGATGGCCCGCATCGCCAAGGCCAAGGGCCTCAGCCACGTGATCTGGTCGACCCTCGAGGACACGCGCGAGCACATCCCTCTGAGCGACGACCGCATGCCGACGCTGCAGGAGAAGTGGAAGGTGCCGCACTACGACTCGAAGGGGTCGATCAACCACGTCTTCACCGACGCCGGGGTGCCGACGACGTTCCTCAACACGTCGTTCAACTGGGAGAACTTCATCTTCTTCGGCATGGGCCCGCAGCGCGGCGACGACGGCAAGCTGCGCCTCACCCTGCCGATGGGCAGCGCGAAGCTGCCGGGCATGGCTGTCGAGGACGTCGGCAAGGTCGCGTACGCGATCTTCAAGGCGGGCCAGGCGTACATCGGCAAGACCGTCAGCATCGCGGGCGAGCACCTGAGCGGCGCCGAGATGGCCGCGGGCTTCAGCAAGGCGCTGGGCGAGGAGGTGGAGTACAACGAGGTCTCGCCCGACGTGTATCGCGGCTTCGGCTTCCCCGGAGCGGACGACATCGGCAACATGTTCCAGTTCAAGCGCGACTTCGAGAAGGAGTACTGCGGGCCGCGCGACATCGCCGCCACGCGCGCGCT
The DNA here is from genome assembly GCA_963743275.1 of uncultured Actinomycetes bacterium. Taxonomy (GTDB): domain Bacteria; phylum Actinomycetota; class Thermoleophilia; order Gaiellales; family JALYLC01; genus JALYLC01. The sequence goes on from CAVUPB010000001.1 coordinate 54,565, forward strand.
CGACCCGGAGCTGCAGTCCTTCGAGCAGTGGCTGGCGGCCAACGCCAGCCGCATCCCGATCGGCTAGCGCCGCTTCGCAGCACGCACGGCGGCCGGTTCCCAACCTCCCCGAACGGGGTAGGCGGAACCGGCCGTCCGCCCTGCGCGCGATCGCGGGGCGGCCGCTTTCATGGCGGTGTGGCGATCATCACCAGACAGCGGCTGCGCGCCGCGACAGCGGCAGGTGTCCTCGCAGCGGCGCTCGCGGGCGGCGCGATCGCGTACGCCGACGGCACGCTCGACCCGGGCTTCAACGGCGGCGCCGTGCGCGTCGGGACGAACGCGCAGGGGCTCGCGTGGTCGACGGCGAGCGTGCGCATCCCGGCCGTCGTCCAGGCCGACGGCCGCATCGTGGTCGGCGGCGCGAGCGGCGGCGCAATGACGCTCGCGCGCTTCAACGGCGACGGGTCGCTCGACACGACCTACGGGACGAACGGCTTCGTGACGGCGCGCTTCGCCGGCACCCCGACGACCTCGCCCGGCGCCTCCGGCGCGACCGCGCTGACGCTCGACGGCGCCGGCAACGTGCTCGCGGCCGGGTTCGGCGGCTCGCAGTCCATGTTCGTCGCGCGCTTCTCGCCCGCGGGCGCGATGCTCGCGAGCGTCGTCTGCTTCGCGCCGCACCTGATCGACTACACCGCGCACGCGATCGCCGCGCGGCCCGACGGGAGCGTCGTGATCGCCGGGCAGGCGCGCGATCGCTGGCACGGGACGCCGTACAAGCTCTACGGCGCGCGCGCCGTCGTGCAGGTCACGGGCGCGTCCGCGCGCACGAACGGCTGCGGCACCCAGGGGACGTCGGCGACGACGCAGAAGACGACCGGCTCCTCCGGCGTGACGGTCGACGGCCTCGCCACCGACGGCACGCTGCTCGACGGCAGCCTGGCCGGGCGCGTCTACCAGGGCGTCGCCGTGCGCGGCGACGGCTCCTACGTCACAGCGGCCGCCAACGGCGCGATCTCGAGCTTCACGGCCGCAGGCGCGGTCAACGGCGGCTTCGGCAACGGCGGCTCGACGACGATCGCGACGGCCGCGCTGCACGCCGTGCGGGTGCTGCCGGACGGGAGCGTGCTGGCCGCCGGCGAGGGCACGGGCGCGTCGAGCGCGCGGCGGCTGCTGGTCGCCAAGCTCGCCCCGGCGGGCACGCCCGCGGCCGGCTTCGGCACGGCGGGCGTCGCGCGCCTGCTCGCGGGCGTCGGCAACAACCAGGGCCAGGCGCTCGCGCTGCAGTCGGATGGCCGCATCCTCGTCGCGGGCGGCGCGGTCCTGAGCGGCAGCGTCTCGCAGCTCGCCGTCGCGCGCCTCACCGCGGGCGGCCTGCCCGACACGACCTGGTCGCCCACGGGCGTCGTCACGACCGCGCTCGGGGCAACCGGCTGGGCGACCGCGATCGCGCCCTCGGCGAGCGGCTTCGTCGTCGCGGGCCGCCGCGCCGACGCCGCGATGGGCAACGCCTACCTCGACGTCGTCGTCGCGCGCTACACCGGCGGCCCGTAGCGTTCCCGGAATGGGAACGCTCGAGGGTCGCGTCGCAATCGTCACCGGAGGGGGCGCCGGGCTGGGCCTCGCGATCGCGGAGGAGCTCGCGGCCGCGGGCTGCGCCATCGCGATCGCGGAGCGCGACACCGCCGCGGGCGAGGCGGCCGCGGCGGGCTTGCGGGCGCAGGGCGCCGAGGCCCGGAGCTACGCCGTCGACGTCAGCGTCGCGGCGCAGGTCGACGCGCTCTTCGCGGCCGTTCCGGGCGACCTCGGCCGGCTCGACATCGTCGTCAACAATGCCGGGGTCAGCCACGTCGGCCCGCCCGTGGCGGAGACCACCGACGAGGCCTGGGCCGAGTCGATCGCCGTCATGCAGACCGGCGTCTTCCACTGCATGCGCGCGGCCGCGCGTCACCTGCTCCCGCAGGGCTCGGGCAGCGTCGTCAACATCTCCTCGATCCGCGGCTTCTCGCCCAACCCGGGCCGCATCGCCTACTGCGCCGCCAAGGCAGCCGTGCTGATGATGACGCGCGTGGCCGCGGGCGAGTGGGCCGGGAGCGGGGTGCGCATCAACGCGATCGCGCCCGGGATCCAGCGCACGCCGATGTGGGACGCCGATGTCGCTCGCGGCGCGATCGACGAGCCGTTCTACCTGCGCACGGTGCCCGCGGGCCGCATCGGCGACCCGCGCGAGGTCGGCAAGCTGGCCGTCTACCTGTGCTCGGACGACGCCGCGTACATCACGGGCGGGTGCTTCACGATCGACGGCGGGCTGACGTCGATCCCCGCCGGCTAGACGTATATCCGGGGCCAGGCCGCGGATGCGCGGCACCGGGGTCGTCCTCGGAGGATCGGACTACCATGGAGACGTGGCAGCCGTCGAGGCACGTCGTCGTCGCGACCCTGGTCCGAAGCAGCTCGCGCACGTTGCGCGCGAGCGCGTTCGCGTGGCTCCGCGCGGCGGCGCCGAGATCGCACCGCCCCGGGTCGGGCGCGTCGTGGAGGCGAAGCCGCTCGCGGTCGTCGTCACCCGGCCGGCGCCGGCCCGCCCGCAGCGCAGGCCCTGGTCGGACGAGCGCAAGCGGCGCTTCCAGCGGCGCTTCCTGCCGGCCGCGACCGCGCTCGTGCTGGCGCCGATCCCGATCGGCCGCGTCGTGCTCGGCGGCGACGGCCCGGCCCCGCTCCCGGTTCCGCCGGCCGCCGTCGGCTCGAGCGGCCGCCTCCGCGGACTGCCGGTCCCGCCCATCTTCCTGCCGCTGCCGACACCGGCTCCGCCGGCGCGCGGCGGCAGCTCGTCCGTCATGCCCGAGATCGTCTGGCGCGACTCCATCTCGCTCGGCCTCCCCTACCAGGGGCGGCTGATCGACGGCGTGCAACTGCCCGCCGAGAGCCCGCTCTGGACGACCTGGGATCCCGCCCTCGACCGCGTGCCGGACCGCGACTACCGGCGCTACGGCAGCGCGAAGCTCGTGCACCTGCTCGTCTCGGTCGCGCAGGCCTACCACGACGCCAACCCGAACGCCCCGCGCCTCGTCATCGGCGACCTCAGCCGGCGCGGCGGCGGCCCGCTCGACCAGCACGAGTCGCACCAGAACGGCCTCGACGTCGACGTCTACTACCCGCGCACCGACGGCCTCGAGATCGCACCGACGACCATCGAGCAGGTCGACATCCCGCTCGCGCGCGATCTCCTCGACCGCTTCGTCGCCGCACACGCGGAGTTCGTCTTCGTGGGCCCGCACCTGCCGCTGAGCGGCCCCGCGGGCGTCGTCGAGCCGCTCGTCGGCCACGACAACCACATGCACGTCCGCATCTTCCCGTAGCGGCGGCCCGCCAGGAGACGGCGCGGCCGGTCGCGGGCCAGGCGTGCGCCCGCGACCGGCCGCTCCGTTGGAGCGGAGGACTAGGAGGGGATGACCTCGGAGGTCACGTTGTCGCCGTGCTGATGGGTGAAGAAGAGGCGCCAGCCATGCGAGAGCCCCTTCGGGATCGACGCGCCGAGCACGCCCGCCGCGGTCGGGTCGCCGTTGGACTCGTGGATGCCGGTGATCTCGTTGTCGCCCTCGTTGTTGAAGCCGTTGCCCGAGATGCCGCTGATCGCCGAGTCGATCGTCGCGGACGGGTCACGGCCCTCGGCGATGACCTTGACCGGCTGTGCGCCGCCGGCGTAGTCGCCGTTGACGTCGAACATGAACGCCGAGTCGAGCGCGTTGACCGACGAGTGGAGGCCGTCGCCCGCGTCCTGCGAGGCGATCACGTGCGTCTTGTCGAAGAACGTGATGTTGTCGAAGCCCGAGCGCGTCTTGTCGGAGAGGTAGAACAGCGAGAGCGTGCCCTTGTCGCTCTTCGGGTCCTGCTGCAGCTCGAGCAGGCCGCCGAAGCCGCCGTAGGCCACGCCCGCCTCGCTCGAGGCGTTGGTGTCGCCGGTCTCGGTGAAGAAGAACTTCTTGAAGCCCGTGCCCGGCTTGAAGACCCCGTTCTCGGGCCGCTTGAACGGCGTGCCGCCGGCCTTCTTGGCGGCTGCGTTCGCGCTGAACGCTGCGGTGCCGTCCTTGGCGGTGTCGTGGATCGTGACCCACGTCGTCTTGAACGTCTTGCCGTAGGTGTGCAGGTCCTTCATGTCGGCCGAGAGGATGTCCGCGTCGGCCTGGCCGTCGTGGAAGACGATCGCGCCCGTGTGCGAGAGCGACGCGACCTGCAGCACCTGCAGCTTCCCGCCCTTGTCGAGGTTGGCCGGGTCCGTGGCCAGGAAGCGGTAGAGGAAGCTGTTCGGCTGCTTGGCGTGCGTGTTGACCTTGCCGGCCGGCCCGCCGGCGTCCTCGACGATGTAGAGGTTGCCCTTGTCGTCGTTCTGGATGCCCTCGTAGCCGCCCTGGCCGAGCACGCCCCAGAGCGTCGTGACCTTGGACGGGAAGTCGAGCGTCGCCTGCGTCACGCCGCCGGCGTCGCCGCCCTCGGTCGTGAAGAGGAGCCGCTGCGCCCACGGATCCCAGGTCGAGCCGTCGATCACGGGCACCGGCGTGGTGCCGTCGGCGAGCGTCTCGGCGAGCTTCGTCACGCGATGCGCGGCGTCGGCGTCGAGGTTGATGCGCGTGATGTAGCTCCCCTTGGAGCCGAGCTCGTGGCCCTGGTAGAGGAAGTGCGTGCCGTAGTCGTACTTCGCGTCGGCGCCGTGCTGGCCCTTGACGACGAGGTAGGTGTTCTTGTCGGGCTCGCTCTTGCTGGCCTCGACGTTGTGGCCCGTGGCCTGCACGTCACCGGGCGCCGGGACCATCGGGCCGTCGTTGTAGTAGCCGTACCAGCTGGTGAGCGCGGACGGGTTCTCGAGCGCGTTCGAGCCCTGCGCCACCGTCGTCTCGCGCCACTGCGGCGAGATCTTGTCCGGCAGCGAGATGCCCGCCGTCTTGGTGTTGGCCGAGCCGGCGTCGGTGAGCGCCGGTCCACTCGCGAACGTCGTGGCGCCGAGCACCGCGACCCCTGCGAGCGCCGCCGCCACCCCTGCAATCCGGATCCTCTTTGCGGACACGGGCGATTCCCTCCAGGATTTCAGACACGCGGGATCGGCCAGGCGGCGCGGCCCCGCTCGGTCGATGTCACCGTAGGTATGAGGTGGCCGCGGCGGGAATCGGTCCGGTGAAGATGCGGTGACCGTCCGGAGAACCGCCCTGGAGCGTGGCGGAAGCTACCCTGCACGCGTGGCGCCGCTCGCCGTTCACAGCTTCCTCGGCGAGGTGGCGCGCCCGCACTACGAGGCCGTCGCCCACGCGCTCGGCGCCGAGACCGGCGTCACGGTCGCCCCCCTGCGGGAGACGCCGCTCGCCGAGCTCCCCGCGGTCGTGGCCGGGCCGCCCGCGCTGCTCTTCGTGTGCGGCCTGCCGTACACGCGCATGCGCGACGCCGGCGCGCCCATCGAGCCGCTCGCCGCGCCGGTGCCGGACGACGAGGACGGCCCGTGGTACCGCGCCGACCTGCTCGTGGCGCCCGGCGTGGACGTGACCGCGCCCGAGCAGCTGCGCGGGCGCCGCGTCGGGTTCAACGGAGACGACTCGCTCTCGGGGTGGGTGATGCCGCGCCACGCGCTGCGCGCGCTCGGCATCGATCCGGACGACTACGACTGGGTGCGGACGGGCAGCCACCACGCCTCGCTCGCGGCGCTCCTGCGCGGCGAGGTCGAGGCCGCCCCGATCGACTCGACCGTGCTGACGCTCGAGCGCCGGGCCGACCCGGCGCTCGCCGCGCTCGCGCGGATCGCGCGTCTCGGGCACATGCCGAGCCCGCCGGTCGCGCTCGTCGGCGGCGATGCCGGGCTCGCGGCGTCGCTGCGCACGGCGCTGACCACGCTCGCGCGCAGCGAGGAGGGGCGAGCCGCGCTCGCGCTCGGCGCGGTGCAGCGCTTCGACGCCGTCGGCGACGCCGACTACGCGCCGGTGCGCGCGGCCGACGCCACGCGCTGAGGCTTCCAGCCGTCGCGGCGCAGGCGCGCGACCATGCGCACGCCCTCGAGCGCGATGGCCGGATGCATCTTCGACTGCCCGGCGGTGCGATCGCGGAACGTGAACGGCAGCTCGACGACCCGCAGGCCGGCGCGATGCGCGCGCTGCGTCGTCTCGACCTGGAAGACGTAGCCCTGCGAGCGCGTCGAGGCGACGTCGATGGCCGTGAGCGCGGAGGCCCGCCAGAGCTTGAGGCCGCCCGAGAGATCGGTGTAGGGCAGGCCGAGCGTGCGCGACGAGAGCGCGCACCCGACCCGGCTCGCGACGCGGCGGTGGAGCGGCCAGCCGTCGCTGCCGCCGCCGGGCGCATAGCGCGAGCCGAGCACGAGGTCGGCGCCGCGGCCGAGCGCTGCGAGCATCTGCGGCAGGATCGCCGGCGGGTGCGAGAGATCGGCGTCGAGCTGGGCGATGGCGGCGTAGCCGCGCTCGAGCGCCCACGCGAAGCCGGCACGGTAGGCGTTGCCGAGACCGTCCTTGCCCGGGCGGTGGAGGACGTGCATCCACGGGCGCGTGGCGGCCAGGCGGTCGGCCAGCGCTCCGGTGCCGTCCGGCGAGGCGTCGTCGACGACGAGCAGCTCGATGCCGGGCGCCTCGCGCTCGAACGCTGCGACGAGACGATGCAGCGTGGCTGCCTCGTTGTAGGTGGGGACGACGGCGAGGGCGGGGGAGAATGTGCTCACGGCCTCAGGATGCGCGCGCCCGCCAAGCCTGCCGGTGGCCGTCGACGAGCGGTCGATCGCGACCGTTGAACGGCATTCGCAGACCCGGGGGGCGATATGCAAGACTGCGGAGCGAGGGGCCGGATGTGCGCGCGACAGCGTGCGCGTCGAGCGCCTGCTCGCCCGCCAGCATGCTTCAGGAACTCGACAGCCGCCGCGAGGAGACCGCCACCGTGCGGCTGCTCTGGGACGATCGCACGCAGATCGTGTGGCTGCACGTGCAGGAGGACAGGGGTGCCGAGCACGTCGTCGGCGTACCTGCCCTCGAGGCGCGCGACGCATTCCTGTGCCCCTCGCTGTACATCGGCTTCGAGCAGGCGCTCGAGGGCGTGAGCAGCGAGGCGCTCGACCGCGCCTGACGCAAAGTTGGGGTCAGACCCCAACGTTGCGTGCGCATCGCGACGACGGTGCACGGTTGGGGTCTGACCCCAATCGTGCAGGCATGATTCGGCCGTGGCCGCCGCCGTCGACCTCGTCATCCCGAACCTCGACGGCGAGGCGCTCCTGGGCGCGTGCCTCGAGGGCGTCGCCGCCCAGACGCTGCAGCCGGTGCGCGTGCTCGTGATCGACAGCGGCTCGCGCGACGGCTCGCGCGCGATCACCGAGGCCCACGGCGCCGAATGGCACGCGCTGGCGGCCAACAACGGCTTCGCGGCCGCCGTCAATCACGGGATCGCGATCTCCGACAGCCCCTACGTGGCGTTGCTCAACAACGACGCCGTGCCCGAGCCGGGCTGGCTCGCCGCCCTGGTCGAGGCGCTCGAGCGCGACCCCGGGCTGTCCTTCGCGGCCTCGCGCATGCTCTTCACGGGCGAGCGCGGCGTCAACGCCGCGGGCGACGCCTTCGACGTGCGCGGCCGCGGCGGCTACAACCGCGGCATCCGCGAGCCCGACGGCCCGCGCTTCGACGAGCCCCGCATCGTCTTCGGCGCCTGTGCCGGCGCCGCGCTCTACCGCCGCGCGCTGTTTCACGACATCGGCCTCTTCGACGAGAGCCTGTTCCTGTCGTGGGAGGACGTCGATCTCGACCTCCGCGCCGCTCTGGCGGGCCACCGCTGCCTGTACGTGCCCGATGCGGTCGTTCACCACGCGCAGGGCGCGTCGTCGGGCGACTGGCGCGCGGCGCTCGAGCGGCGCAACAAGGCCATCCTGGCGCTCAAGGGCCTGCCCTTGCCGCTGCTCGCGCTCTACCTCGCACTCCTGCCGGCGCGCGAGGCCTACGAGACGCGCGCGGCCCGGGAGGGCGTGCGGGGCTACCTGCGGCGCCTGGCCCCCTACGCACGCGAAGCGCCGCGGGCGCTGCGCCGCCGCGGCGAGGTGCACCGGCGCACCGGCCTGCGCGAGCTGTGGCCGCTGCTCACGCGCGATTCGCTGCCGTACGAGCCTCGGCAGCGCTCGCGCTGATCCGCCCGCCGTGCCGATACGATCCGGTCGCCGATGACGACTTCGACCGACGAGCACCGGCGTCTCCTGGCTGAGGCGCTCGCGCGAGCCGACAGCGATATCGCCGAGTTGCGCGTCCGCGTCGCCGAGGGCGAACGGGTGGCCGCTGAGCTCACGACCGTGCAACGCCAGCTGGCCGTGTGCCGCGCAGAGTGCGCGCAGCTCCAGGTCGACCTCAGCGGAGTCATGGGCTCGTTGAGCTGGCGCGCCACGGCTCCGATCCGGTTCGCCGCGGCGCGGGCGCGCATGCTTCGGCGGGGCGGTTGACCGTCGACCCGGCCGACATCGAGCGCGCGTTTGCGGCCGACGGTCCGTGGCAGAGCCAGTTCGTAGTCGATGGCCGCCGCTACGGCGGCGACCTGCGCTACCAGGAGGATGGCCGTGTCGCCGAGTTCTTCGGGTGGGTCGGTGCGCCGTCCAGCGTGCTCGAGCTCGGTTCTCTCGAGGGAGCCCACTCCGCCCAGCTCGGTGCGGCACCATCGGTGGATCGGCTGGTCTGTCTCGAGGCGCGCGGAGAGAACGTTCGGCGGGCGCGCCGCGCGATGGCGGTACTCGGACTGTCGGATCGCGTTCAGATCGAGCAGGTCGACCTCGAGGACGCCGACCTCGGCAGATTCGGCACGTTCGACGCCGCATTCTGCGCAGGGCTGCTCTACCACCTGAGCCGGCCCTGGTTGCTGCTCAACGAACTCCGCCGGCGGGTCCAGCTGCTCTTCCTGGATACCCACGTCAGCTCGACCGGCAACATCGCGCTGGCCGGTTACCCGGGGTGCCTCTACCGCGAACTCGGACTCGACGATCCGTTCAGCGGCGTCCAGGACTTCTCGTTCTGGCCCACAGCGGAGGCCCTCGATGACATGCTCGCCCAGGCCGGCTTCGCGGTCGTGCGCCGCAGCGACTGGCCCGACTGGCCGAATGGTCACCGCGTCCATCTGCTCTGCGAAGCGTCGCTGACGCCCGCACCGGCACGCCCGGCCGCTCCGGCGACGACCGCACCTATCGTCGCACCCCCCCGCGAGATCGACGTCCCGTCACTCGATGCGTCCCCGGCCGAGCTCGATCACTTCTTCGAGCGCACCGGCCCCTGGCAGACCCAGGTCGACATCGGCGGTCGCAGCTACGGCGGGCCGTATCCCTTCGGCCAGGGGGGCCGTGTCGAGCGCTTCCTCGAATGGAGCGGCAATCCCCGGCGGGTGCTCGAGCTCGGATCGCTCGAAGGCGGCTGCTCGATCGAGCTCGCGGCAGCGGCGTGCGTCGAGGAGCTCGTCTGCATCGAGGCCCGTGCCGAGAGCGTCGAGCGGGCACGGCTGCTCCTGCGGCTCCACGGGCTCGAGCACAAGGCAGACCTGCGCGTCGCCGACCTCGAGGAGGACGACCTGAGCAGCTACGGCCGCTTCGACGGCGTCTTCTGCGCGGGTCTGCTCTACCACCTCACGCGCCCCTGGGAGATGGTCGCCCGCATGGCGGCCATCAGCGACCGCGTCTTCGTCGACACCCACGTGAGCGAGACCGATCACATCGAGCTGGCGGGGTACCGGGGGCGAATGTACGCGGAGTTCGGCTACGACGACCCGATGAGCGGCACGGCGCCGCATTCGTTCTGGCCCACCGAGCCGGAGCTCGTGCGGATGTTCACGGAGGCGGGCATGCGCCAGACGGAGCGGATCCAGGCGCCTCCGGGTCCCAGCCCGCGGGTCTGGCTCGAGTTCGTGCGCTAGTTGTCACACCCGGAGCACGCCCGCCGCGCGCGAGGGGTCGCTCGAGATCACGATCAGCCGGCCCGGCCGCTTGCGGCGCGCGAGCAGTCCGGCGTGCCGCAGCGCGCGCTGGGCGCGCGCGGCGGCCACGTCGCCCGCCTCGACGACCGCGAGCGCTCCGCCGGCCGCCTGCGCGATCGCCGGGCGCAGCTCCGAGAGCGCCGGCGAGGTGAGCGCGAGCGCGCCGACGCCGGCCGCGAGCAGGGCCGGGATGCGCGCGGCGACGGCCGCCGGATCGAGCGGCCACTGCTCGAGGTGGATCGCCGAGGCTCCGCGCTGGCGGCGCAGCGCCTGCCCGAACGAGCGCCCGCGCATCGACCCGGTCGTGACCACGGCTGCGACCGCGCCTCCGCCGCAGGCCGCTCCGGCCTGCGGGATCGGGGCCTCCAGCGCGATCAGCGGCACCGTCCCGGCCGGCTGCGCAGCGAGCGCGTCGAGCGCGCCCTGCGGCGAGGCCAGCACGATCAGCTTGGCGCCGTCGGCCCGCAGCTGGCCGAGCAGGTCGGTCACCCGCCGCACGACGATCTCGGGCCGCCGGCGCGCGTACGGCGCGTAGGCGTCGTCGCACAGCAGCACGACGTCCTCCCTGGGCATGAGGCGCTGCAGGGCGCGCGCGACCGAGACCCCGTGGGCGTCCTCGGCGAGGATGCCCACGGGCAGGTCGGGGTTCAGACCCGCGGCCGCGTCTTCTCCGGGTCGTAGATCGGGTAGCGGTCGACGAGCGCGGGCACCGTGCGGCCGTCGCCGAGCGCGATCTCGAGCGGCGTGCCGACCTCGGTCAGCTCGGTCTCGATGCAGGCGATGCCGATGAGGCGATCGACCGTCGGCGAGCGGCCCGCGCTGGGCGAGAGCAGGCGGCCGACCTCGCGACCGTGGCGGTAGACCGGCGAGTTGTAGTCGGGCGGATCCTCGCCGGCGATGACGAGCGTGACCATGCGGTGCGTGATGCCGGCGGCGTGCTCCTCGACGAGCGCGTCCTTGCCGTGGAAGTCGGCCTTGTCGAGCTTGATCATGCGCTCGAGGTTCATGTGGAACGGCGAGGTGTGGGCCGGGAAGTAGTCGTAGCCGAGGAAGATCAGCCCCGACTCGATGCGCAGCGACTCGACGGCCGCGAGGCCGTAGGGCCGGAGGCCGAGCGACTGGCCCGGGTCGAGCAGGGCGCTCCACAGGCGCTCGGCGTTCTCGGGCGCCGTGTAGATCTCGTAGCCGAGCTCGCCCGAGTAGCCCGTGCGCGAGACCAGGCATCCGGGGACGCCGCCGATGGTGACGTCCTCGAGGAAGCGGAAGTAGCGCAGCGAGGCGATGTCGGCGTCCGTCAGCGACGCGAGCAGCTCGCGCGACTTCGGGCCCTGGAGCTGCAGGTGCGGCAGCTCGGCGGTGCGCTCGACGATCTCGACGCTCAGGCCCTTCGCGGCCGCGATCCTGCGGAAGTGGTCGCCGTCGGTCGAGAGCGCCGTGACCACGAGGATGCCGCGCTCGTTGTCGCCCGTGTTGTAGACGGTGCCGTCGCCGAGCATCTTGCCGCGCTCGTCGCAGAACGCGCCGTAGCGCACCTGGCCGACCGCGAGGCCCGCCATGTCGCTCGTGAAGCAGTAGTCGGCGGCGGCCAGCGCGTCGGGGCCGCGGAACAGCCACTTCTGCAGCGGCGACTCGTCCCACAGGCCGACCGTCTCGCGCACCGCGTGATGCTCGCCGGCGGCATCGCCGAAGTCGGAGATCCAGTCCCAGCCCTCCCACTCGGCGAACTGGCCGCCCATGCGGCGCTGGATCGCGTCGAACGGCGTGTGGCGCAGCGTGCCGGTCGGCAGCTCGTAGGAGCCCGTGTCCTCGTCGTCCGGCTTGGCGGGAGGCGGAGCCGAAAGCGCGGTGGCGGCGTCGAGCGGCGCCGACGTCGCGTCGAGCGGCGCGCCCAGCGGCACCTCGAGCGGCAGGATGATGGTGGGTGCCGAGCGGCGCGAGACCTCCTGGTGGCCCGGCGGCAGCACCTCGGTCACGCCCAGCAGCGCGCGCGCGGCCGCCGCGTTCGGGAGCGTCTTGTACTGCTCGAAGCTGCGCAGCGGCTCGCGGTCGATCGCGCGGCGCAGGCGGCGCAGGCGCGCCTGCTCGCCGGCGCCCACGCCGGGCGTCGAGAAGATCGCCTGCTCGACGTAGCTCTCGACGATCTTGTTGCCGAGCAGCCCCACGTCGCCGTCGCGCGCGCGGCCCGTGCGCGGCGAGTAGGTGACAACGCAACGAACCTGTGCAAGCAGGGCGTTCCAGGTCGAGAGCACGACCTCGCCGCGACAGCGCACGCCCACCTCGGGCAGTACGAGCAGGGTGATGCGGCGGTCGTTGATGGTCTCGAGCACGGCCTCCGCCGTGGGCTGGAGCACGCCGACGAACTTGTGCATGGGCCAGACGTCGAGCTGGTTGAAGTCGCCGGGCTCGCAGCCGACGCCGATCAGGTACGTGTCGGCGTAGCGGAAGAAGCCGCCCGTGCCCTTCGTGTCGCGCAGGACGTCGTAGAAGAGCGTGTTGGTGGCGCAGATGAGGTTCGAGCAGCCACACGGGTCCATCGGCTGGTTGAGCACGACGCCGAGGCGGTCGCCAGGCTGGTAGCCGCCCGGCCAGAGGTCGCTGAGCGGCCCCGCCGCGCCGTCGCGCTCGACCTCGAAGTCGTCGGACCGGAGCGCATAGGAGGAGTGCATGCGGGGCAGTATCCCACCTTCCCCGGTGCGAGGCGGGGGCCAGCGTAGACTGGCTGTGCATGGCTGACGGCGGCTATCTCGGCGCGGGCGGGCGCCTCGCGGGCGGCCCGGCCAACGAGCTCGTGGAGGCCGCCTACGCGCACGAGCTGCGGGCCGCGCCGCGGCTCGCGCACGACCTCTCGCTGTCCGACATCGCGCATGCCGTGGCGCTCGCCGAGAGCGGCGCGCTGCCGCCCGCGACCGCGCGCGCGCTGCTCGGCGGCCTGCTCGAGCTGCACGCCATCCCGGCGGCGGAGTTCCCCTGGCAGGCCGCGCTCGGCGACGCCTTCAACTCGCGCGAGGCCGAGCTCGTGCGCCACATCGGCAGCGACGCCGCCGGCTGGCTGAGCGCGGGCCGCCCCCGGCGCGAGGCGTTCCGCGTCGCGCTGCGCGCCTGCGCCCGGCGCGGCGCGGCCGAGCTCGCGGGCGCGCTCGCCGGCGGCGCCGCGGCACTCGCGCAGCATGCGCGTGCGCTGCGCGGGGCGCTCGCCGCCGACTACACCTACCTCCAGGCCGCCCAGCCGACGACGGCCGGGCACCTGCTGCTGGCCTACGCCTATCCCGCCCTGCGCGACGCCGAGCGCCTGCGGCACGCCCACCGCGAGCTCTCGCGCAGCGTCGCCGGCGCCGGCGGCAGCGCAGGCTCGCGCTGGCCCCTCGACCGCGAGCGGCTCGCCGAGCTGCTCGGCTGCGACGGCCTCGTGCTGCACGCCAAGGACGCCGCCTGGCAGTGGGACGTGTACGCCGAGCTGCTCGCGACGCTCGCGATCGCCACCACGCACCTCTCGCAGCTCGCGCAGGACTTCGAGATCTACGCGAGTCACGAGTTCGGCCTGATCGAGCTCGCCGACGCGCACTCGCGGGCGAGCGCGCTGATGCCGCAGAAGCGCAATCCCTATGCCCTCGCGGCCATCCGGGCACAGGCGGGGCAGGCGGCAGGCGATGTCGCCGCGGCGCTCACGGCGACGCACACGGGCTCGGCGCGCACCGACCACTTCCACCTCCTCAACGGCCTCGTGCCGCGCGCGCTCGAGGAGGCCGGCGCGATCGCCCGGCTCGCGGCCGCGGTGCTCGCGGGCATGCGCGTCGACGCCGAGCGGATGGGCCGCGTCGCGCGCGAGGGGTTCACGAACGCGGCCGACGTCGCCGACGTCCTGGCCGCCGGCGGCGGGCTCGACTACCGCACGGCGCACAAGGTCGTGGGCCTGGCCGTCCGACACCTCGTCGAGGCGGGCGCCGGCGAGCTGACCGCCGAGGCCGTGACCGCCGCCGCGCTCGAGCTGACGGGGACGGCGGTGGCGGTCGATCCGGCCGACCTCGACCCGGCGGGGTGCGCCGAGGCGCGGCTCCAGGCCGGTTCGTCGTCGCACGCCGCGATGGAGGCCATGCTCGACGAGGTCGACGCCGCCTGCGCGCGCGAGCGGGCCTGGGCGGCCGACGCGCTGGCCGCGGCGCGCGCCGCCGAGGAGCGCCTGCTCGGGCGCGCCGCGCAGCTCGCCGCGGGCTGAAGCCCGGCAGGACGCGGGGCCCGCGCGCTACCGTGCGGACATGGGTAAAGGGTATGCCGAAGGACCGGCGGTCGAAGAAGCACAGGCCAACGTCGAGCGGCAGAAGGAAGGGCCGGCGCGGCGCACGCGCAAGGCGGTGTTCGCATCCACCCCGCGCAAGCACGAACGGCACTTCGTCGGCTGGGTCGGCGAGGTCGACCCGGACGAGCTGTTCGCGACGGGCAAGGCCTGGGGCATCTCGGTGAGCGAGATGCCCGTCGACGCTCGCTGACCGGCTGATTGCTACCGTCGGGGCATGGCCGTGCCCCTGATGGACCCCCACTCGCAGTACGACGGCGTGCGCGAGCAGATCGCCCGTGCCATCGGCGATGTCATCGCATCCGGGCGCTACATCCTCGGGCCGCGCGTCGCCGAGGCCGAGAAGGCGCTGGCAGCCCACACCGGCGCCGCGCACGGCATCGGCGTCGCGAACGGCACCGACGCGCTCGTGATCGCGCTGCGCGCGCTCGGCGTCGGACCCGGCGACGAGGTCATCTGCCCGTCCTACACCTTCTATTCGACGGCCGAGTCGATCGCCGCGATCGGCGCGATCCCCGTCTTCGCCGACATCGAGGACGAGACGTACAACCTCGATCCGGGCGCGGTCGAGGCTGCGATCACGCGGCGGACGCGTGCGGTCGTGCCGGTGCACCTGTTCGGCCACCCGGCCGACATGGGGCCGCTCACGGCGATCGCGAAGCGCCACGGCGTCGCCATCCTGGAGGACGCGGCCCAGGCCTTCGGCGCCTCGCTCGGCGGCGTGCCCTGCGGCGCCCTCGGCGACGCCGCCACGTTCTCGTTCTTCCCGACCAAGAACCTGCCCTGCTTCGGGGACGGCGGCCTCATCACGACGGGCAGCGCCGAGGTGGACCGCATGTGCCGCGTGCTGCGCTTCCACGGCTCCGAGGACAAGAAGACGTTCACGCACGTCGGCTACAACTCGCGCCTCGACGAGCTGCAGGCCGCGATCCTGCTCGAGCTGCTGCCGCTCGTGGACGGCTGGAACGACGGGCGCATCGCAGCGGCGGCGCGCTACGCCGAGCTCGGGCTGGGCGAGCACGTGGTGCTGCCGGCGGTCGCCGACGGCGCGCGCCACATCTACCACCTCTACGTCGTACGCAGCGGAGAGCGCGAGCGGCTGATCGCCGGGCTCGCCGCCGCGGGGGTCGGCTCGGCCACGTACTACACGACACCGCTGCACCTGCAGCCGGTCTTCGCGCACCTCGGCTATGCCGAGGGCTCGCTCCCGGTGACCGAGCGCTGCGCGCGCGAATGCCTGGCGCTGCCGATGTCGCCGACGCTCGCCGAGGCCCAGCAGCACGAGGTCGTGAATGCCGTCTCGGCCCTCGCCCCCGCCAGAACGTAGACTGCAGGCCCAATGGGGCCTTTGAACCGCCACCGCCTGTGGCAGGTCGCCGTCGACGCCGTGCTGATCGGCATCGCCTGGTACGCCACCTACGTGGTCGGGTTCCAGATCCAGCGCAATCCCGGCTGGGATGCGTACTGGAAGCAGACGATCGCGATCGTGATCGTGATCAAGCTCGTCTGCCTGGCCGGCTTCGGGGCCTACAACAAGTGGTGGCGCTACCTCTCGCTGCGCGACGTCAACGCCCTGCTGCGCGCCGTCGGCATCGCCAGCATCGCGTTGCTGCTGGCGCTCTCGCTCGTCAAGTTCCCGCGCGGCGTGACCATCCACCCGGAGGCTTCGGCCGGCCAGAAGGCGCAGCTCGCTGCGCCGACCTGCGAGACGGTCAAGGTCGCCGGCTGCGTGTACCAGACGAAGAAGGACGGCATCGCCGCGAGCCTCGCGCCGCGTCCGGCCCGTGAGCGCGCGCCGTCCAAGCGCGCGCTCCTGCTCGATCTCGTCTTCACGCTGATCCTGCTGGGCGGCGCGCGCGTGCTCACGCGCTCGCTGATGGAGCGGCCCCGGCGCGGCTCGTTCGTCACGCAAGGCAAGAAGGTGCTGATCGTCGGCGCCGGCGACGCCGGCAACCTGATCCTGCGCGAGATGCTCTCGAACCGCCTCGCCGGCTACACGCCGATCGGGCTGATCGACGACGACCGCAACAAGCTGCGCTACCGCTTCCAGGGCGTCAAGGTGCTCGGCACGACCGCCAACCTGCCCGAGATCCTCAAGGCGCGCCGGCCCGACGAGGTGCACATCGCGCTCCCCTCGGCCGGCGGTCGCCGCCGTGCCGCCGTCGTCGCGATGTGCCGCGAGGCCGGCGTCCCCGTCAAGACGCTGCCGAACGTCAACGACCTCGTCAGCGGCGACACCGACCTCGTCGCCCAGCTGCGCGCCGTCCAGGTCGAGGACATCCTCGGGCGCGAGCCGGTGTCGCTCGACCCGGCCGCCATCGGCGCCTACGTGCGCGGCCGCACCGTGCTCGTGACGGGCGCGGGCGGCTCGATCGGATCCGAGCTCTGCCGCCAGCTCGTGCGCATGGAGGTCGGCCGCCTCGTGCTCGCCGACCACGCCGAGAACAACCTCTTCCAGATCGACCGCGAGCTGCGCGACTCGACGCAGATCGAGATCGTGCCCGAGATCGCCGACGTCCGCGACCCGGCGCGCATGGAGGCGGTCTTCGAGCTCCACCACCCCGCCGTCGTCTTCCACGCCGCGGCCTACAAGCACGTGCCGCTGATGGAGCAGCACCCCGTGCAGGCGCTGCGCAACAACGCGCTCGCCACGCGCACGGTCGCGCGGCTCGCGGCGCGTCACGGCGCCGACCGCTTCGTGCTCGTGTCGACCGACAAGGCCGTCTACCCGAAGACGGCGATGGGGGCGAGCAAGGCGCTGGCCGAGTGGGTCGTCGAGGCGCTCGGCCAGGCCGAGACGGAGACGACGTTCGTCGCGGTGCGCTTCGGCAACGTGCTCGGATCGTCCGGCTCGGTCGTGCCGATCTTCCGCGAGCAGATCGCGCGCGGCGGGCCGGTGACCGTCACGAGCCCCGAGATGACGCGCTACTTCATGACGATCCACGAGGCGGCGCAGCTGATCGTGCAGGCGGGGGGCGTCGGCCGCGGTGGCGACGTGTTCGTGCTCGACATGGGCGACCCGGTGCGGATCATCGACCTCGCGCACGACATGATCCGCCTCTCCGGCCTCGAGCCGGAGCGCGACATCCCGGTCGTCATCACGGGCATCCGGCCCGGCGAGAAGCTGCACGAGGGCCTCTTCGAGGACAGCGAGGAGGTCGAGCGCACGCACCACGAGAAGCTCCTGCGCGCGCGGCGCGCGCCGATCTCGCCCGAGTGGCTCGAGGTCGAGCTCGACACGGTCGAGCGCCTCGCCAACGACGGCGACGAGCCCGCGGCGCTCGAGCGGGTGCGCGCCATGATCGCCAATCCGCGCCGCGCCGACAGCGAGCAGCCGGCCGTCGCGACGCCGGTCTGAGGCGTGGATACCCGCCAGCTCGCCGCGCTCTGCGCCGTCGCGGAGCGCGGATCGTTCTCCCAGGCCGCCGAGTCGCTCGGCGTCACGCAGTCGGCCGTCTCGCAGGCCGTGCGCGCCCTCGAGCAGCGCCTCGGGGCCGCCCTCATCGACCGTAGCGGCCGCAGGGCCGAGCCGACGCCCGAGGGCCGGGCCGTGATCGCCCGCGCACAGCGCATCCTCGCGCTCGAGCGCGACATGATCCGCGCCGCCCAGGAGGAGGCCGACGTCCTGCGCGGCCGCCTCGCGATCGGCGCCTCGACCGGCCCCGGCGCGCGGCTCGTGCCGCGCCTCCTGATCGGCTTCCTGCGCCGCAACGCCGAGGTCGAGGTCGCGCTCGTCGTCTCGGCGACCCAGGACATCGCACAACGGGTCGCCGCGCACGAGCTCGAGCTCGGCATCGTCGGCGCCGAGAAGCCCCACCGCAGCCTCGTCTACGAGCCGTTCCGCGCCGACGAGATCGTGCTCGCACTGCCGGCCGGCCATCCCCGCGCAGGCGGCGAGCTGTCGCTCGAGGAGCTGGCACGCGAGCCGCTCGTCGTGCAGCAGGAGGGCTCGGGCGTGCGCGCGATCGTCGAGGCCGAGCTGCGCCGCCTCGGCGTGCGGCCGCGCGACCTCAACGTCGTCGCCGAGCTCGGCCTGCAGGAGTCGTCGCAGACGGCGGTCGAGGAGGGCCTCGGAGCGACGTTCACCTCGCTCGCGGCGATCGAGCGCGAGCTCGAGCTCGGGCGCCTGACGATGGCGCGCGTCACGGGCCTCAGCCTGCGCCGCGACTACGTGGTCGTGCGCCAGGCGTCGCGCGAGCCGTCGCGCCTGGCCGCGGCGTTCGTGGCCTACTGCCGCGAGGCTTAACGCCGCAGCAGCGTCTCGGGATGCCGGCGCACGTAGCGCGCCATGCCGCGCAAGTGCCACCAGGTGCGGCGCGAGAGGAACGTGCGGTCGACGATGCGCTGGTAGTCATGGGTTGCCACGGCCGCAGGTACGTACCAGCGCTCCCAGCCGGCGCGCTGCGCGCGGTACTGCAGCTCGATGTCCTCGCCGTACATCGGGAAGCTCTCGTCGAACGCCCCGATCTCGCCCAGCATCGCCCGGCGCAGGAGCAGGCACGCGCCGAGCATCCAGTCGCACTCGACGGGTGCCTCGGGCACGTCTGCGAGGTAGTGGCCGGGCTGGGCGGCCTCGACGTCGCGCACGAGCACGCGCAGCGGCGTACGCCGGACGAGCGTGCCGCCGATCGTCGGGAAGCGGCGGCGCGAGCGCTGCGTCGAGCCGTCGCTCTCGAGCAACCGCGGACCCGCGATGCCGCAGCGCCCGTGCGCCTGCGCATGCGCGACGAGCGCGGCGGCGCACCCCGGCTCGAGGCGGACATCGGGGTTGAGGATCAGCACGTAGGGCTCCGAGGTCGCCGCGATGAGCGCGTTCTGGTTGTGGGCGAACGAGCGCGGCCGCTCGTTGACGTAGGCCCGGAACCCGAGCGCGCGCGCGAGCTCGGCGCTGCCGTCGGGCAGGTTCTCGCACACGAGCGCCGGTACGCCGTCGCGGGCGAGCGCGCCCAGGCAACCCTCCAGCAGGTCGCGCTGGCCGTGCGAGACGACCGTCGCGACCACTGCGCTCACGCCAGGGCCTCGCGGTAGACGCCGGCGGTCGCCACGGCCGCGCGTGCCCACGTGAACTGCGCGGCGCGCGCGCTCCCGGCGGCCACGAGCCGCTCATGCAGCGCGGGGTCGTCGATCACGCGCCGCAGCGCGTCGGCGAGGCCGTCCGCGTCGCGCGGATCGACGGTGAGGCCCGCGTCGCCGACCGCCTCCGCGAGCCCCGTCGTGTTGCTCGCGACCACGGGCGTTCCGCACGCCATCGCCTCCAGCGCCGGCAGCCCGAAGCCCTCGTAGAGCGAGGGAAAGAGGAGCGCCCGCGCGCCGCTGTAGAGCGCCGGGAGCGCCTCGTCCTCGACGTGGCCGACGAGGTGCACGCGTCCGGTCAGGCGCGTGCGCAGTATCGCGTCGAGGACGTCGAGGCGGCCGCCGCGGTCCCCGCCCGCGACCACGAGCTCGCATTCCGTGCCGCGGCCGACGAGCCGCGCGTACGCCTCGATCGCCAGCGGCACGTTCTTGCGCGGCTGCAGCGCGCCGACACAGAGCACGTACGGCCGCGCGATGCCGAAGCGGTCGCGCACACGCGCGCTCGCATTGGCAACCGGCCGGAACGCCGCGCCGACACCGTTCGGGATCGCGACGACCTTGGCCGCGTCGAGCCCGTAGCGCTCGCACACGTCGGCGCGCGTGAACTCCGACACGGCGATCACCCGCGCGGCGCGCCGGACCGACCCGCGCACAAGGCCGAAGAGCGAGCGATCGCGCCGCGAGAACAGCTCGGGCGCGCGGGCATACGAGATGTCGTGCACCGTCACGACGGCCGGGCACGAGAGGCGCGGCGAGACGAAGTATTGCGTGTGCGCCAGCGCCGCGTCCTCGCGCCGCGCGAGCGCGGGGAATGCGAACGGGATGCGCCGGTAGGGGCTCGCGACGTCGAGCCGCAGCCTGCGCACCGCCGCGGGCACGTTGGGCGGGAGATCGGCCGGCTCGCGCAGCGCGCAGGCGAACGCGAGTTCGGGCGCGGCCGCCGGAAGCTCGCGCAGGAGGTTGACGGTGTACGTCTCGTCGCCGGTGCGACCGCGCCCGACGGTGTCGGCGTCGAGCAGCACGAGTGGCGCGGAGCTCACTGCACGAGCTCGCGCCAGAGCGCGACGACCGATGCCGCGGCGTCATCCCAGCTCGTACCGCGGCGCGGCATCGGCCGCGGCTGCGTGAGCACCTGCAGCACGCCCTCGCAGATCGCCTCGGGCGTCCCCGGGTCGAAGTACGTCGCGTCTTCGCCGGCCAGCTCACGCAGCGCTGGGATGTCCGAGCACGCCACGCGGCAGCCGGTCGCGAGCGCTTCGGCGACCGGCAGCCCGAAGCCCTCCCAGAGGCTCGGCAGCACGAGCGCCTCAGCATGCGCGTAGAGGTCGCGCAGCTCGGTGTCGTCGACGCGGCCGAACGCGACGACGCCCTCGGTGGAGCCCACGCGCACGTCGCCCCAGCCGTCGGCGCCGACCAGCGCAAGCCGCACGCGCCGCCCGGCGCGGCGCACGAGCGTGAACGCCTCGAGCAGAACGGGCAGGTTCTTGCGCGGCTCGGGGGTACCGACGCAGAGCAGGTACGGCGGCTCGAGTGGGGCGGGCCCAGGCGGGCTCGAGAACACCGGCTCGATCG
>CAVUPB010000002.1:0-626889 GCA_963743275.1 uncultured Actinomycetes bacterium
TATTACTCAGTTTTCCCGTGGCGTTGCTCATGGGCGAAGGAAAGGAGGAGTATGGGCAAACCACTTGAGTGGTACCGCCCCGACGGTGTTCCCAGGCGTGCCGGCCAACTGCTGAGAGTCAATGCGTATCCTCCTATCAATAGTACTTCTCTGAACTTGTGGGGGTAAGATGTCTACAAATGCCAACGTTGAACCATTTTCCGTCAAAGACTGTGCGCTGGTGACCATAGCAACCGGGAAGAAGGCCCAAAACCTCAAAGAAATGAGAGATCATTTGCTTAACATCCATCTCGGAAGCATATACCATCATTTTTGGGGCGGGCTCTTGAGGCCCAGGTTCGATGAGCCTGAATACAACAACGATTTTGCCGAATGGGTTCACCATGCCCTTCAAGACAATATCCTGGCGGAACGATTATCGGTTATCGACCCCGATCCTTTTGTAAATCTGGAATCCTTGCGCCAGGAGCTGCTCGAAGTCATCGAACAGAGGTTGGATGAGATCGAAACGGTTACCTGGGCCAAGCCCGACATGCAGTTTCATTTTGTCCGCTCTCAAATGGTGGTTTTCGATACCCGCGGCAAAATTGCAGAGCCGGAGGAATTGGTGGAGGCTGTGCCCAAAATGTCCGTGGGCAGCATATTTTATCATTTTATTGATGCGAGACGCCGCAGCCCTGAAATGATGGACGATTTCCGCACCTGGTTGAGGTCTTGCGGTGATGATGACCTTTGCTCACAACTGGCTGCAGTTGATCCCTATTTTGGCTCCCTCGTGGAATTGCGCCAGCAACTGACAGATCTGTTCGCACAAATATTTTTTTCAGGGAGTGACCGGATGACATCTATTCAAGATTATGTGGCAGTGACCGGAGAAAACGTGATCGATCGACTCCGTCAACTTGCCAGGCCATTAAGAGGCACGAAGGTAGTGCACGTCAACTCCACTTATGTAGGTGGCGGCGTCGCGGAAATTCTGAGCAAGCTGGTCCCCCTCCAGAAAGATCTGGGCCTCGATGTGCGGTGGGAAGTAATTCGAGGTGAAGAGGCGTTTTTCCAGGTCACCAAGAGCTTCCACAACGCCTTACAAGGCATACCCGTCCAGCTGGGGGATGGGCTTTTCAAGGTTTACGAGGAAACCAGCGCCCAAAACTCGGAAGAGCTCCGTTCGATCCTTGAGGAAGCCGACATAGTTATTATCCATGATCCGCAGCCGCTGCCCCTGTTGAGGTCATGCCCGAACCGCAAAGGCAAGTGGATCTGGCGATGTCATATCGACCTGAGCCATCCTTATCGTCCGGTGTGGCAATACTTGCGTAACTATGTCATGGAATACGATGCGAGTATTTTTTCCCTGGCGGATTTTGCCCAACCCTTGCCGCACATCCAGTATCTGATGCCGCCCAGCATCGACCCTCTCAGCGAAAAAAACATGGATCTGACCCCGGAGGAAGTCCAGGCCGCCAAACTTCAATTCGGTCTGGACCCCGATAGACTGATAATGCTCCAGGTCTCACGATTTGATCGGTTCAAGGATCCTCTAGGCGTAATTAAATCATATCGATTGGTCAAGTCTTTCGCTCCGTCACTGCAATTGGTCCTCGCCGGCGGTGAAGCCACCGATGACCCCGAAGGCGCCGCGGTTCTGGCCGAGGTTCGTAATGAGGCCGGCGGCGACCAAGACATCCACGTGCTGCTGTTACCTCCGGATGCCCATGTCACGATTAATGCCCTGCAGCGAGGCGCGGACCTGGTGGTGCAAAAGTCTCTCAAAGAAGGATTCGGCCTCACCGTGACTGAGGCCCTGTGGAAAGGAAAACCGGTGATTGGCGGCGATGCGGGGGGAATTCGGCTGCAGATAGTGAACCATCACACGGGTTTCCTGGTTAAGACTCCGGAGGGCGCGGCTTTGCGCGCCAGATATCTCTTGCGTCACCCCGATAAAGCCCTGGAAATGGGTCGTATAGCCAAAGAATTGGTCCGGCAAAATTTTCTGCTGACCAGAAATTTGCAAGAGTATTTGAGCATTTTGGTGGCCCTGATCTATGGAGACCAGGAGCGGATAGAACTACAACTGAAAGCCGCACCGTGATGGACCCCAGCTCTTCTTCCAGGTGGTGGCCCAGAGCTATGAGCGGCAATCGCTCATCATGACTACCAACCTGGACTTCTCTCAATGGCCACAAGTGGTTGGCAGCGGGCAGCTGACCGGGGCCCTGCTGGACCGGCTGACCCATCATGCCCACATCCTGACCATGAACGGGGAAAGTGAGTCTGAAAAACCCATCTCCTGCAAACAACTCCACATCGCGGATTGTTTTTCTCAGCCATTCCCGATATGATCTTTCTGGAGCAACACCGCTCGCCTACCAATGCTTATCCTGCACGCCGCATTTTATGAGAACCGCTTGTTTGTCTGGGGAGAAATTCCTGCCGCCCCTGAGCCTCGCATCAACCGAGTGAGCAAAGGCAGGTTAAAGGCCTCCAACCCCCCGCCATCCCCTCACGACGCCAGCAAAGAACATTTATCATCGGGGCTCCAGGAGGCCGGCTTAGGCCAGTTGCTGAACGGCCTCGCCAGCGAGACCACAGTTGCCTGGCTCCCCACCCACAAGAATCGGCCCTTGGCCTCCAGTCCGCTGATTTCCGAATCTTCAGCATCCCGGGAACCGGTTGCCATATCCCCGTGGCAGGTGACAACGTTGGCCTTGTCGCCGCCGGCAGTAGTCGAGTTGCTCTGTGCCTGCGTGAACCAAGAGGTCCTGGCTCCCGGCGTCATTATCGGGAAAGATTTGCGGTTTTGGGCCACCGCCCTGCGCTTTGCCGGGTCGCTGGCGGCCAGACAACGGTTTCTCCCCGGCCTCACGGAAATCCGGGGGACGTACTACGCCCGCTGGGAACCGGTTATATCCGGTAACGACAGCGGTGTGGCCACCAGGCTGGCCGCGATCATGCCCCGGGTGTGCCGGGCCCTGACCCCGGATACCGCCTCTCCCCCGGTGCGCCCCGCCGCAAAAGGAGCTAGACGACTTCCTGGGCCGGATAGTGGATCAGCTGGTCCGGTTTCCCGCCCCCTCCGCCGCGGAACCAGCCCAAGTCCGGCGCGGCCGCCCCGCCAGGAAGGCTCCCGGGTTCGACAGCCTCCACGACCAGTGGCTGAATGCCTTGCAAGCGCCGGACGGATGGATGGTAGGCGACCCCGGCGATCTGGCCCGGCTACACCAGCAAATTCAGCAGTGGCGGCGTCCAGTTTCTTTTACCGCGGCCACGCCGTTCCGCCTCTGCTTCCGCCTGGAGGAACCGGAGGAGGAAAACGCGGCTGCGCCCGGCGCAGAGCAATGGTTTGTCCGCTACCTGCTTCAGGCCGCGGCTGACCCCAGCCTCCTCATTCCCGTCAGGGAGGCCTGGAGTCCTAAAAAGTCCACCGCCGCCTTGCTCCGCGAGTTTCACGCCAAGGAGTACCTGCTGGTGTCGCTGGGCCAAAGCGCCCGCCTTTGCCCCGACCTCGAGGCCGGCCTCAGGACCTCCCTGCCGGACGGCCACCCCTTGGATACCCGCAGCGCCTTTGCCTTTCTCACCGAAAAGGCTTTGTTGCTGGAACAGGCCGGCTTCGGGGTGATGCTGCCCGCCTGGTGGAGCGGCCGGGGCGCTAAAATGCGTCTGTCGGCCCGGGGCCGAGGTTAAGTCCCCCAAGATGGCCGGGGGCTCCGGAATAAACCTGGACCAGATCGTGCGCTTCGACTGGCAGTTGGCCTTGGGCGACGAGGACCTTTCCTGGCCGAACTCCAGGAGGGCTGGTAGAGCGGAAATCTCCCCTGGTCAAGGTGCGGGGCCAATGGGTGCAGTTGAATGCCGAGGAGATTCAGGCGGCCCTGGACCTCTGGCGGAAAAGGGCGGATGCAGGGATCACCGCCCGGGAGGCCCTGCAACTGGCTTTGGGCGGAGCACAGACCCCGGCCGACCTGCCATTCGCTGGACTCAAGGCCGAGGGCTGGATCGGCGAGCTGTTGGCGCAACTGCAAGGCCAGGCCGCGTTTGCCGAATTACCCGCGCCGGACAATTTTCACGGAATCCTGCGCCCCTACCAGGTCCGGGGCTATTCCTGGCTGAATTTTTTGAAGCAGTGGGGCCTGGGGGCCTGCCTGGCCGACGACATGGGGCTGGGCAAGACCGTGCAGACGCTGGCCCTGATCGCCCGGGAGACTGGGAAGCCGACGGCCGCGGCCGGTGCTGCTGATCTGCCCCACCTCGGTGGTCGGCAACTGGCAGAAAGAGGCAGGCCCGCTTCACGCCCGACTTGCCGGTGTCTGGTCCACCAGGCGTCGCGCGCGTTCCAGGGGCAGAGGCGCCTGGCCAGAAAGCAGGCTGACGGAACACGCCATCGTCATCTCCAGCTACGCCCTGCTGCACCGGGACTTCGAGCTGCTCAAGGACGATGCCCTGGGCCGGGGTCATCCTGGACGAGGCGCAGAACATCAAAAACCCGGAGACCCGGCAGGCCCGCGGCGGCGCGGGCGCTTGCCGGCAGGTTACCGCATCGCTCTCACCGGCACGCCGGTGGAAAACAACGTGGGCGACCTGTGGTCGATCATGGAGTTCCTTAACCCCGGCTTCCTGGGCTCCAGGAAGCGTTCAAGCGCAGTTCTTCATCCCCATCCAGGCGCAATCGGGACCCCGAGGCGGCGAGCGCCTCAAGCGCCTGACCGGGCCGTTTATCCTGCGCCGGCTCAAGACCGACCGCCAGATCATCGCCGATCTGCCCGAAAAGAAGGAGATGAAGGTCTTCTGCAATCTCACCAAAGAGCAGGCATCGCTCTATGCGGCGGTGGTGAAGGAGATGGAAGAGGCCCTGGAAGCGGCCGAGGGAATCCAGCGCAAGGGGATGATCCTGGGCGACCTCTCCAAGCTCAAACAGGTCTGCAACCACCCGGCGCAGTTCCTGGCGGACAATTCCGCCATTCCGGGCCGCTCCGGCAAGCTCGCCCGTCTCACGGAGATGTTGGAAGAGATCCTCGAGATCGGCGACCGGGCGCTGGTGTTCTCCCAGTTCTGCCGAGATGGGCGAAACTACTCCAGCGGAACCTGCACGAGACGTTCGGGCGGGAAGTCCTCTTCCTGCACGGCGGGGTCCCCAAGAAGCAGCGGGACGAGATGGTCGAGCGCTTCCAGGCCGACGGCAGACGGCCGCCGCATGTTCATTCTGTCCCTGAAGGCCGGCGGGACCGGCCTGAATCTCACCGGCGCCAACCATGTCTTCCACTTCGACCGCTGGTGGAATCCCGGCGGTCGAGAACCAGGCCACCGACCGCGCCTTCCGCATCGGCCAGACCAAGAACGTCCAGGTGCACAAGTTCCTGTGCGCTGGGCACGCTTGAGGAGAAGATCGACGAGATGATCGAGCGCAAGAAAGCAGTCGCCGAGCAGGTGGTCGGCACCGGCGAAGGCTGGCTGACGGAGCTGTCCACCGCGGAATTGAAAGACCTGATGGCCTTGCGCCGGGAAGCCCTGGGGAACTGAAATGGGTTGGTGGCGGTATTATACTCCGAAGCCGGCCCGGGAAGTCAAGGGGGGCATCAAGGCCCAATCCCGGAGGGGCGCCTTCGCCACCAGTTGGTGGGGGCAACGCTGGATCAGGGTGCTGGAAAGCTTTGATATCGGCGAACGCCTGAACCGGGGACGCACCTACGCCCGCAAGGGCCAGGTCATGGACGTCGAGATTGAGAAAGGCGCGGTAAGAGCTGCGGTGCAGGGTTCCCGTTCCCGACCTTACGAAGTAGAGATCCGCTTCCGGCCCTTGTCCGGGGTCAATGGCTCCGAATCATCGGCACCCTGGCGGACCGGTTCCTCTCCCTGGCAAAACTATTGGCCGGCGAGATGCCGGAAGATATTGAAGAGAGTTTCGAGGGCGCCAAATTGTCCCTCTTCCCCCACAAATTGAAGGACCTGGAGACCGATTGCTCCTGTCCCGATTGGTCCAACCCCTGCAAGCACACGGCCGCGGTTTTTTACCTCCTGGCAGAGGAATTCGACCGGGACCCCTTTCTCCTCTTTAAACTGCGGGGGCTCGCCCGGGAAGAACTCTTCGAACTGCTGGGCTACGCTCACGCCGCTCCCCCGGTTCTTCCGGGGCCGGACCGGAACGGGGTTTCGGAATCAGTCCCGGAAGAGCTACCTTTTCTGGAGCCCGCCTTGTTTTGGGCCGGGGAGGAAATGCCCGGCGACCTGTTCGGTGAGGTCCGCCTCCCTGAAGTTAACGCCGCCTTACCCAGGAGATTGGGCAGTTTTCCCTTTTGGCGAGGTAAAACCCCGTTTCTGGAAGCCCTGGAACGATTCTACCTCAAGGCCGCACCCTTGGGCCTTGACGTCTTCCTGGGGCTGACCAAAGCCCCAACCGATCGAGGCCCCTGCTCCGGTTAAACCTATAAAGCTGCCCCTCAAGAACGCGAAAACTCTCAAAGAAAAATCCCCGCCGGGTAAGCGGCAACCGAGAAAATCTGTTCCCAAGAAAAAACCTCGGAGAAAACCAAGAGCTTAAGTAATCTGTGTACTTGATTCGGAGTTGCCGGAGATGACCTGACTACCCATAGTTAGATTTGCTTGGATATGGAAACAGTCGATCATGAAAACGACCGATAACCTTCAAGAACCATGTTTGATGTCTAAGTTGCCGTCAAACAAGTAATAATTCGAATGGTAGGGGCGGTTCGCGAACCGTCCCTACAGGGGTTGCCATCATAAGGATAGAATTACCTGTATGACGGCAACTCGGTATCATCCAAGCACCAGGGACAGAAAAGAGCAAAACACATGACCTTTGATGGTGGCATCCCATTGGTGGAAGATGGGCCGGGTGTCCACCAGCGATTTGGCTGCTACCGGCAGCAGGCGCTTGTATTGCACCGACACTTCGGCGGCGGGCAACTCGGTGTTGGTGCGCAACACGTACTTGCCATCAAAGCGGGCCTCAGTCTTCACCTTGGCCTGATCGAGGGTCACCGCCTCCTTATGGACCTTCAGGTACCGCCGGAAGCCCCGGTTGCCCACCAGCCTCTTGGCGCCCTAATCATGGTAGACGGCCAACGCCACGAGGCTGATTTCAGCTTGGCAGGGGTGGGAACGCCTGGGCCTGTTTCCC
Source organism: uncultured Actinomycetes bacterium (assembly GCA_963743275.1). Lineage (GTDB taxonomy): Bacteria > Actinomycetota > Thermoleophilia > Gaiellales > JALYLC01 > JALYLC01. The sequence goes on from CAVUPB010000002.1 coordinate 7,136, forward strand.
CCCCATGGGCGGGAGGGTGGGATAAGGGGGAAAATAATTTTCTGTTAATCATAGTCCAGCAGGAGGTACAGGATGGCGGGGAACGCTGCCTGATTCGTGGTAAGCAGGTAAGCGTGGCCAGAGCTGGTCGTTCCCACGATCCAGCCCTGGTAGTTGATGCCATAAGCGTTGATCAAGGACACCCCGGGTGGCAGATTCACCAGTTCATTGAGGTCCTGCATCTGCCCATTGGTATAAAGAAAAGCGTGGTTTTCCGCGGTAATAGTAGGTGAAGTCCCCACCACTTGCCCTCTATCGTTGATGCCCCTAGCCTTCTCGCTCCAAGTGCCCCCCAGCAGGCCCCAGGTCCTGCATGGGGCCGCTGGGATAGGGGTAAAGAAAGGCATGGCTTGAGGCATCGCCGGCAAGAAATGAAGTTCCCACCACCTGGCCGCCGGCGTTGATGCTATAAGCCGCGCTGTAAGTGCCCCCAAGGGTGCCCAGGTCCAGCATGGGGCCGCCGGGATAGGGGTAAAGGAAGGCATGGCTTGAGTCATGGCCGGCAGTCCATGAACCTCCCACCACCTGACCGCTATTGTTGATGCCATAAGCGGCGCTAGACTGTCCCCCCAGGGTTCCCAGGTCCAGCATGGGGCCGCCGGGATAGGGGTAAAGGAAGGCACGCGGTGAGTAACTGCCATTAGTAAGTACGATATATGACCATCCCACCACTTGGCCGCTGGCGTTGATGCCATAAGCATAGCTGCCTAGGCCCCAGGGTACCCAGGTCCTGCATGGGGCCGCCGGGATAGGGGTATAGGAAGGCATGCGGTGAGGTACTGCCGGGAGGAAATGAATATCCCACCACTTGGCCGCTGGCGTTGATGCCACAAGCGGTGCCGGCATAGCCCCCCCAGGGTACCCAGGTCCTGCATGGGGCCGCCGGGATAGGGGTATAGAAAGGCATGCCATGAGGCATCGCCGGCAAGAAATGAAGTTCCCACCACCTGGCCGCTGGCGTTGATGCCATAAGCCTCGCTGGAAGTGCCCCCCAGGGTGCCCAGGTCATGGAAAGTGTATGGTTTGCGGTGGGGGGTCAGAAGGAAGGCGTGCTGAGAACTGGTCGATCCCACGATCCAGCCTTGGTCGTTGATGCCATGAGCCTCACTCAGAAACACACCGGGTGGCAGATCCACGAGTTCATTGAGATCCTGCATCTTCCCATTGGTATAAAAAAAGGCGTGCGTTGAGGCATCGCCGGCAGTTCGTCCCCATCCCACCACCTGGCCGCTGGCGTTGATGCCATAAGCGCAGGTGTAAGAGCCCCCCAGGGTGCCCAGATCCTGCATGGGGCCGCCGGGATAAGGGTAAAGAAAGGCATGCCATGAGGCATTGCCGGTAGTAGTTGCAGCTCCCACTACCTGGCCGCTGGCGTTGATGCCATGAGCGTGGCTGCCAGTGCCCCCCAGGGTGCCCAGGTCCTGCATGGGGCCGCCGGGATAGGGGTAAAGAAAGGCACGGTATGAGCCATTGCCTGCAAATGAACCTCCCACCACCTGGCCGCTGGCGTTGATGCCATAAGCGTAACTGTAAGTGCCCCCCAGGGTGCCCAAATCCTGCATGGGGCCGCCGGGATAGGGGTAAGAAAAGGCGTGGTTTTGGCCACTGCTGTTTGTTGAATATCCCACCACCTGGCCGCCGGCGTTGATGGCATGAGCTTCGCTGGTATTGCCCCCCAGGGTGCTCAGGTCCTGCATAGGGCCGCCGGGAGAGGGGTAAAGAAAGGCATGGAATGAATCAGTGCCGGCAGGATATGATAATCCCACCACCTGGCCGCCGGCGTTGATGCCAAAAGCTTGGCTGACAGTGCCCCCCAGGGTGCCCAAATCCTGCATGGGGCCGCCGGGATAAGGGTAGAGAAAGGCGTGTGTTATACCGCCGGCAGTATTTGAATATCCCACTACCTGTCCGGTGGCGTTGATGCCATAAGCGGCGCTGAAAGTGCCCCCCAGGGTGCCCAGGTCCTGGAAAGTGTAGGGTTTGCCGGACTGCCCCGAGGCGGGCGAACCGCGGGCAGGCCAGGGAGATGACGGCTACTATCAGCAGCCGCCTAAGAAGGTTGCCTCTGGCCATAACCGTTTCCTCCCGCATACGATCTTGATAGGCTGAAATTATCCGGCTGGTTTGACCGGTTGCCTGCCAACCGGGTGCTTTTTACCCATAAAAGGCTCCAGGCAAAATGGGCAAAAGGCGCGATAGCTCATTTAGGGCAACCAGGCTATCTCCCGCTGAATCTGAGACCCGTGGCTTCCCGTCCCTGCCTCGCGGGGCTTTGGACTTTGTCCAGGGTTTCAGGCTAAGCACACTTTCCTACGGGAGTCAATAAGAAAGTTCTGTATAGAGTGAGGGAGCCGCCAGCGCCCACCTATAATACCAAACTGCGGTCATACAGGTAATTTATCTTCTGTAGGGGCGGACCCATGTGTCCGCCCTGGATCGAGGGCGCACACACGGGTGCGCCCCTACAGGAAGAGGCTTTTCTTACTTCTATGAGCGCAACTTGGTATAAGGCGCTCGAATTTAGATTTTTCAGGACCAAGGGTAAGGTCTAATGGCCGCCGGTCCGGGCGTTCTCTGAGCATGGCGATGGGCTTGGCCAGGTCCAGGACGTGCTGATGCAGCGCCGCCAGGGAGTTCCCGGGCACGCCCAGCATGAGATGGCAGGGGTCCAAGGCCGACTTCAGGCGGCACCCCAGGCCCAGAAAGGTGACGTTGGGGATCCCCTGGAGCAGGGGCAGGGCGGTAATATCGGCGCAGCCCCCCAGGGCGCCGCCCGACTGGGGCAGGTCCATTCTGCCGCCCCGATCATAGTTCACCGCATAGAGGAGCCACATGACCTGCTCGCTGTTGGCCGTGAACACCACCACCTGGGGCGGCTCCCGGAAGGTAGCCAGGGGCGCGATGAGGGCCGCCCGGGTCTTGCCTTGCTCCAGATAGGTGGAGTTAAGGATGGTGGCGGCGGAGGCCGCTTCGGTGCCGTAGAGGCCCACACCGTATTTCTCCAGGACGCCGTCATCCAGAAAGGCCTCCGGGTCTTCTTCGAACCCCAGCACCGAAGTGCCCAGCTTGCAGCCCATCTGCTCTTTGGCCAAGAGCAGGGTGCGGCCACCCCCGGCCGGGGCCAGGGCCTGGCAGTAGCTCTTCAGGTTTTCCTGGGTAAAAGGCGGGTCCGCGGGGATAGGGTCGGTTTCCCGGTAGAGGGTGACGCCCACGGGTTCATAGGTGAGGTCCAGAGCCGTCCAACGAGGTCTTGGGACATGGTCGTAAAAGCGCTCATGGGAGACTCCGTCGGTTTCGATACCTAAGGTTCATGGACCCCTTGTAGCACAATTTGCCGGACCGGGCAACCGGCTCGGATTGGCTGTGCTCCGGCTGCATCTCTGAATTCCGGCGGTAACCGGGGCGCGGGATTCTGTCTCCCGGGGTATTTTTATCTTGCTGACGTTCTCGAGAAATCCTTATGGTTGGTGAGAGCAGTCCATAAGCCGCCGGACAGAAAGGCACGGACCATAGCCCATGCTGAGGGAATTGTCGCATGTTCGGCAGGCCTTGGAAGAGCCCAGGCGTCGTTGGTTTGCCGACGACTATTTCGATCTCATTGTCTGGGTAGGCAAAAGCGGCGAATTTGTCGGTTTTCAGCTCTGTTACGACAAATCCGGCGATGAACACGCCTTAACCTGGCATAAAAAAACCGGTTTCAATCATCATCGGGTGGATAGCGGTGAACTGCAACGCCCTTACAAAGCGACGCCTATCTTGGTAGCAGATGGGGTGTTGGATTTTGCCAGCCTTACCTATCTCTTCAAAGAACGCAGCCGGAAAATGGATCAGCAGGTGGCACGGTTTGTTTTGGGCAAAATCGAGGCCATCCAACCTGAGCTTGAGCCCCAGTGAATTAATTCAGCTTCGGAGGCGGCGTCAATGACGATTCCCGACCGGATGCGAGCCATGGTGCTGGAGAAGCCGGGGCAGCCCCTGAAATGGCGGGAAGTGCCGACTCCCCAACCGGGTCCGGAGCAGGTGCTGATTCGGGTCCGCCTGCCGGCGGGGTCTTGCCGCACGGACCTGCACGTGGTGGACGGGGAATTGCCCCACCCCAAACTGCCCTTGATCCTGGGCCATGAAATCGTCGGCACGGTGGTGGCCACCGGGAGGCGCGCGGTCCGGCAGTTTAAGGTGGGGGAGCGCCTGGGGGTGCCGTGGCTGGGGCATACCTGCGGCGCCTGCCGCTATTGCCGGAATGGCCGGGAGAACCTGTGCGATAACCCCGGATTTACCGGCTACACCCTGGATGGAGGCTATGCCGAATACGCCGTCGCCGACCAGCGTTACAGTTTCCGGCTGCCCCCGGCTTACCGCGACGCCGAGGCGGCGCCGCTGCTGTGCGCCGGGCTCATCGGCTACCGTTCCTATCGCCTGGCCCAAGATGCCGGGGAGCGGTTGGGGATTTACGGGTTCGGGGCCGCAGCCCACATCACCGTCCAGATTGCGGTGTACCAGGGGAAAAAGGTCTATGCCTTCACCCGGCCCGGGGGACACCGAGACCCAGGAGTTCGCCCGGCGACTGGGGGCCGTGTGGGCCGGGAGTTCGGAAGACAGGCCCCCGGAGGAACTGGACGCAGCCATCATTTTTGCGCCTGTGGGTGCGCTCATCCCCTGCGGCCCTGAGGGCCTCGGCCAAGGGCGGGGTTGTGGTCAGCGGCGGCATCCACATGAGCGACATCCCGTCGTTTTCCTACGACCTTCTCTGGGGGGAGCGGGTAGTCCGCTCGGTGGCCAACCTGACCCGGGCCGACGGCGAGGAGTTTCTTCGGCTCCGCCCCCCGGGTGCGGGTCGAAAACCGCGGTGGAGACCTTTCCCCTGGAGGCGGCCAACGAGGCCCTCAACCGGTTACGCCAGGGCCAGATCCAGGGGGCGGCGGTGTTGGTGGTGAGTGAAGAGTAAAACTTGAGGGGAGGGCTGGGGGACGCCCTGATAAAAAATTCCCCCGCCCTCCCCGCAAACTCCCCTTCCAGCCCCCTGTAAAGAAAGATTGGTGGCACAGGCGTCTCGCCTGTGCACACGAGGCCGCCGAGGCCTACGAGCACCGCTTCGACGTCCTCGACTTCACGGGCGCGCTCGAGCATGTCTGGGAGCTCGTGCGAGCGCTCAACCGCTTCGTCGAGACGCGCGCTCCGTGGGAGCTCGCGAAGAGCGAGGAGCCGGATGCCGCGGCCCGCCTCGACGAGACGCTCGCCACGCTGTGCGAGGGCGTCCGTGCGCTCGCCGTGCTGCTGTGGCCGTACCTGCCGTCGCGCGCGCCGCTGATGCTCGCCGCGGTCGGCGAGGATGCCGGCGACGTCGGCTTCGACCGCGCCGTCATGGGCAGCGGCAGCGGGCGCACGGTCGACACGTCGGGCGGGCCGCTCTTCCCGCGCGTCGACGCGCCGCTCGCGTGATCGACACGCACGCGCACCTGCAGGGCCTCGAGGGCGGCGCCGCGGCTGCCATCGAGGAGGCGTCCGCCGCGGGCGTCGAGCGCATCGTCTGCGTCGGCGATTCGCCCGCTCTCGCCGAGGAGGCGATCGCCCTGGCGCGGTCGCACCCCGGCGTCTTCGCGACCGCGGGCCTGCACCCGCACCGCGCCGAGGCCTGGAGCGAGGACGTGCGCGACCGCCTCGACGCGCTGCTCGGCGACCCGGCCGTGGTGGCCGTGGGGGAGTGCGGTCTCGACTACTTCCGCGAGCGCGCCCCGCGCGCAGCGCAGGCCGCCGCCTTCGCGGGACAGGTCGTGCTCGCCGAGAAGCACCGCCGGCCGCTCGTGATCCACACGCGCGAGGCGGCCGAGGACACGCTGGCCGTGCTCCGCGGGGTCCGCACGGCGGTCGTCCTGCACTGCTTCTCGCTCCCCGAGCGCCTCGACGAGGTGGTCGAGCGCGGCTGGTACGTGTCGTTCGCGGGCAACGTCACCTACCCGTCGGCGGCGGCGCTCGCCGAGGCGGCCCGGAGCGTCCCGGCCGAGTTGCTGCTGCTCGAGACGGATTGCCCCTACCTGTCGCCGCTGCCGCACCGCGGCAAGCCCAATCGCCCGGCCTACGTGCTCGAGACGCTGCGCGCCGTCGCCGCGCTGCGCGAGGTCGATCCCGGGCAGCTCGCCGAGCAGGTCGAGGCGAACGCCGCGCGCGTCTTCGCGCTCGCATGAAGCCGCGGCAGGTCACGCTCGCGCGCCTGGCCGAGCTCGGGCTGCGGCCCGATCGCGATCTCGGCCAGCACTTCCTCGTCGACGACAACGTGCTCGGCGTGATCGAGCGGCTCGCGGCGCTGGCGCCCGAGGACGTCGCGCTCGAGATCGGCGCGGGCGTCGGCACGCTCACGGCCCGCCTCGCCGGCTGCTGCGCACACGTGCACGCGGTCGAGATCGACCGCGGCCTCGAGCCCGCGCTGACGCGGACGCTCGCGGGCCACGCGAACGTCAGCGTGCACTGGGGCGACGCGATGCGCCTCGACCTCGGCGCGTTCGAGCCGGCGCCGACGGCGTTCGTCGCCAACCTGCCCTACCACGTCGCGGCGCCGCTCGTGCTCGACTCGATCGGCGGACTGCCGGGCGTCGGGCGCTGGTGCGTGCTCGTGCAGCGCGAGATCGCCGAGCGCCTGACCGCGTCCGTCGGGGACGCGCTCTACGGCGCGCCCAGCGTGCTGTGCGCGCTCGCGCTCGCGCCGGCGGGCCGGCACGCGGTCTCGCGCAGCGTGTTCGTGCCGGTGCCGAACGTCGACTCGATGCTCGTCGCCTTCACGCGGCGCGCGGAGTGGGGGGAGCTCGCGGGCGACTGGCCGCAGATCGTCGCGACGGTGCGGGCGGCGTTCGCCTACCGCCGCAAGACGCTCGTGAACGCGCTCACGCTGGCGGGCTGGCGCGCCGATCGCGCCGCCGTCGAGGCCGCGTGCCGCGCCGCCGGGGTGGATGCGCGAGCACGCGCCGAGGCGCTGCCCGCCGCGACGTTCGTGGCCCTGGCGCGCGCCGCGTGAGCACCGTCGCCGGCGTCAAGGTGAATCTCAGCCTGCGCGTCGGGCCGCGGCGCGACGACGGCTACCACGAGCTCGCGACCGTGCTCGCCGCGCTCCCGGTCGGCGACGTGCTCGAGCTCGAGCCCGCCGTGGCGACGCGCGTCGCCGCGCCCGGACTGGCCGGGGGGGACGCGCTCGTGACGCGGGCGCTCGCGCTGCTGGCCGCGCACGCGCGCCACGCGGGCGGGTGGGAGGTGCACATCGACAAGCGCGCCCCCGTCGGCGCCGGGATCGGCGGCGGGAGCGCCGATGCGGGCACCGCGCTGCGCCTCGCGAACGCCACGCTGCCCGAGCCGCTCGCGCCGGGCGAGCTGCTCGCGCTCGCGGCGGGGGTCGGCTCGGACGTCCCGTTCTTCGCCTCCGGCCTGCCGAGCGCGCTCGCGCGCGGGCGCGGCGAGCGGCTCGAGGCGTGCCCGCTCCGAGCTGCCGCCTGGGTGGTCATCGCCTGGCCCGGGGTCGAGCTCGCGACGGCGGCCGTGTACGCGGGCTACCGCCCGCCGGCGGGCGCGCGCGAGCGGGTCGAGGGGCTCGCGGCCCCGCCGTTCGCCGCGGCCTCGGCCGAGGAGCTCGCGGCGCTCGTCGAGAACGACCTCGCGGGCGCCGCCGAGGCGCTCTGCCCGACGAGCGCAGCGCTGCGCGCCCGCCTGCGCGAGTGCGGGGCGCTGGCCGCGTGCCTGAGCGGATCGGGCTCGGCCGTGTTCGGGTTGTTCGCCCGCGAGCGCGCCGCCGAGACCGCCCGCGAGGCGCTCGCGGAGGAGGCCCCGTGGACGGCCGTGGCCCGTCTGCCGCAGGGCGATGCGGGCGCTAGGATCAAGCCGTGAGCTACAAGGTCGGCCCCGAGGACGTTGTGGTCGTGGATCGCGACGGGCGGCGCGTGCCGCCGCCCGGGCCACGCGGGTTCCACGCCCGGCTGCGCCAGCGCCGCGTGATGATCGCGGCGGTGCTCGCGCTGCTCGAGTTCCTGGCGGTCGTGGCCTGGCACGCGAGCGCGTGGACGCTCGTGCTCTTCGGGCTGCTCGCGATCGCCGCCTACTTCTTCGCCGGCCGCCAGCTGCCCCAGGGGCCGATCCGCGAGGGCGCGTGGATCGTGGCGTTCGCGCAGGGGCTGCTCGGGCTGATCGTCGTGCTCATCCCCGTGACGCTCTTCTTCGTGTTCCTGATCGCCGTCGTGCTGCTGCTCGTGCTGCTGATGCGGCTGCTCGGCGAACGCAGCCGGGGGTAGCCTCGGGAGCCGGGTCGGCGCCTCGTAGACTGGCGGGCCGGTGGGGCGTGGCCAAGCGGTAAGGCAACGGGCTTTGGTCCCGTGATCCCAGGTTCGAATCCTGGCGCCCCAGTCGTGGACAGCCGCGAACCGTTCATCCGGTCGCTTGCGATCGATCGCGCGGCGATCGCCGATCCCGCCGCGTACCCGTTCACGATCCCCGCGCTGGCCGGCCTCGGCGAGCTCGACCTCGATCCGCACGTCACCTTCCTGGCCGGCGCGAACGCGGCCGGCAAGTCGACGCTGATCGAGGCGATCGCGGTGGCCGCGGGCCTCAACCCCGAGGGCGGCAGCCGCAACTTCACGTTCGAGACGCGCGCCTCGCACTCGCCGCTCGGCGACGTCATGCGCCTCGTGCGCGGCGCGCGGCGGCCGAAGACGGATTTCTTCCTGCGCGCCGAGGCCTTCTTCAACCTCGCGAGCGAGGTCGAGGCCCTCGGCATGACCGGCAGCTACGGCGGGCAGTCCCTGCACGAGCAGTCGCACGGCCAATCGTTCCTCGCGCTCTTCGTCGAGCGCTTCGGCCCGGATGGCCTGTACCTGCTCGACGAGCCCGAGGCCGCGCTCTCGCCGCAGGGCCAGCTGGCGATGCTGCGCCGCCTCTACGAGCTCGTCGCCGACGGCTGCCAGCTCGTGATCGCGACGCATTCGCCGATCCTGCTGTCGTTCCCGCAGGCGCGCATCTACGAGCTGTCGGAGAGCGGCATCGCGACCGTGCCCTACGACGAGACGGAGACCGTGGAGCTCTACCGCGCCTTCCTCGCCTCGCCCGACGCGTTCCTGCACCACCTCGCGGCGGACGACGAGTGAGCGTGCGCAGCCGGCCCGCGACGGCATTCGCGTGGTCGGCTGCGGCCGTCGTGCTGGCCGCCGCGTGCCACCAGGCCGCGGTCGCGCTCGGCTGGCTGCCGATCGGCCGGCTGCCGGGCGAGGGAGCCGCCGGCGAGCGCTACCTCCTCGATGCGGCCCTCCTCGTGCTCGTGCTCGCCGGCTTCGCGCTCTTCGCCGCGTGCACGACCGACCTCCGGGTCTCGGTGGCGCCCGCGATCGCGCTCGCGGCCGCGCTCCTCGTGGTCGCGCGCTTCTACGCCTACGACCCGTACTACGCCCCGTCGCTGCGTCGCATGTCCGACGGCGGAGCGGTCGCGGGCACCTGGATCGTCATCGTCGTCGCCGCGTGCGCGGGAGCCGCGCTGCTCGCGCTGCGCGCGCGCCGCAGCGGCCTCGCGGCGGTGGCGCTGGTGTGCTGGGTCAGCTTCGGCACGGCCTTCGCGGCAGGGCTCGGGCACTGACCGGGTTCTCCCTGCCCTACGCGTCCGGCGGGTAGTAGGCGATCTCGATGCGGATGCCGTCCGGGTCGAAGACGAAGAGCTCCCAGTACCCGGGGATGTCGCGATCCTCTTCGGGTGGGAAGTGGATTCTCGCCCCGAGCGCGAGGCAGCGGGCGTGCGCGTCGTCGACCTCTTCGCGGGTGTCGACGGTGAAGGCGAGGTGCTCGATGCCGACGTCGTAGTAGCGGTGCTCGCCCCCGTCCGCTTTGCGGAAGCCGAGGAACTGCCCGCCGACGCGCAGGTAGACGACCTCCTCCGTGCCGCGATAGGTCGGGAAGCGGAACGCCTCCTCGGCGCCGATCGGGCCGAGCAGCGCCAGATAGAACGCGAGCGAGCGGTCGACGTCGGCGACCGCGAGATCGATGTGGTCGATGGCCTTGAGCGGCATGGCGTGCTCCTCGCGGGCGGGGCGCCGAGCGTACCCGCTTGCCGGGGGGCCGGCCAAGTGGCACTCGCGGCGAGTGCCACTTGGCGGGGTTCGCGCAGAGCGATCGCCTGCGCCCGGCCGTGGAAGCACTCGGAACGCCGACCCCGCCCGATCTTTCGATCTTCGGGATCGGGCGGGTCGGCGTGCTGCGGGGTTCCCGGATTGCGCAGTGGCCAAGTGGCACTCGCGGAGAGTGCCACTTGGCCGTATGCCCACCCGCACCGCCGTGCACGCGGCGATCCCGCTTGGGCTCCCGGTCTCCCGCTGCGTCCCGACGGGCCGGCCGGGCCGGGCTCCGCGCCGCGAGTGCCACTTTGCGGCCCGGCTGCGGACGGCCGCGTGGCTGGTTCGTCGCCGCGGCGGATGCCCGGTACACTGCGGCGGCGCTCCCATGGGCGCCAGGCCGATGACTCCCATCTCCACGATCATCATGGCCGGCGGGATGGGCACCCGGATGCGCTCGCCGCAGCCGAAGGTCCTGCACGAGCTGTGCGGCCTGCCCATGCTCGCGTGGGTCGCCCGCGCTGCGCGCGCGGCCGGGGCGGAGGATGTCGTGGTCGTTGCGGGGCCCGAGACGGCCGAGCCGATCGCGGCGGCGCTCGCCGACGTGCGCGTCGTCGTGCAGTCGCCGGCCAACGGCACCGGCCACGCGGTCATGGTCGGACTCGAGGGCGTGCCCGCGAGCGCCGAGCGCGTCGTCGTGCTCTCGGGCGACACGCCGCTGATCGAGGCCGCCACCATCCGCCACGCGATCGAGGCCTGCGCGGGCGAGGCCGGCGCGGCGCTCGTCAGCGCGCGGCTGGCGCCGCCGCACGCGTACGGTCGCGTCGTCCGCGACGACCGCGGGCGCGTCAGCCGCATCGTCGAGGCCCGCGACGCCACGCCCGAGGAGCTCGCGCTCGACGAGTTCAACGTCGGCCTCTACTGCTTCCGGCGCGACGCCCTGGCGGCGGCGCTGCCGCGCCTGACGCCGCACAACGCCCAGGGCGAGCTCTACCTGACCGACGTCATGGGCCTGCTCGCAGCCGACGGCCGGCCCGCGGTCGCGGTCGACGAGCCGGCGCCCGCGACGGGCGAGGGCGTCAACACGATGGTCGAGCTCGCCGAGCGCGAGGCCGCGCTGCGCGCCCGCATCCTGCGCGAGCACATGCTGGCCGGGGTGCGCATCGTCGATCCGGCGACGACGTACGTGGACGGGGGCGTGCAGCTCGCGCCCGGGTGCCGGCTCGAGCCCAACGTGATGCTGCGCGGAACCACTTCGGTCGGTACCGGGACCGTGATCGGGCCCCACGTGATGGTCGACGACGGGGCGATCGGCGAGCGCTGCAAGATCGGCCCCTTCGCCTACCTGCGGCCCGGGTGCACGCTCGCGGAGGGCGCGCAGGTCGGGCGCTTCGTCGAGCTCAAGAACACCTCGCTCGGCGAGCGCGCCAAGGTGCCGCACCTGAGCTACGTCGGAGACGCCGAGGTGGGCGCCGGCAGCAATCTCGGCGCCAGCACGATCACCGCGAACTACGACGGGCGCAACAAGCACCGCACGACGATCGGCGAGGGCGTCAGCACCATGGTGCACTCGACGCTCGTCGCGCCCGTGACGATCGGCGACGGGGCGTATGTCGCAGCGGGCAGCGTGATCACCGACGATGTCGAGGCGGGGGCGCTCGCCATCGCCCGTCCGCGCCAGACGAACAAGCCCGGATATGCCGCGCGGGTCGAGGCGCGCCGAAAGGAGGAGCACCAGTGAACCCGGACCCCCTGTTCGGCGCCGGCTCGTTCCTGCCCGCGCGCGGCGACAACGGCGGCGAGGACGCCCCGCGCTCGAGCTCGCGCGACGGCACGTCGTTCCGGCGCATGATGCTGTTCGCCGGGCGCTCGAGCCTCGACCTGGCCGAGCGCATCGCCGACGAGCTCGGCGTGACGCTCGGCGAGTCGACGCTCGAGACGTTCCCGAACACCGAGACGTACGTGCGCCTCAACGAGTCGGTGCGCGGATCCGACGTGTTCCTGATCCAGTCGTGCTCGCGACCGGCCAACGACAACCTCTTCGAGCTGCTGATCATGGTCAACGCCGCGCGCCTCGCGTCGGCGAAGCGCATCACCGCCGTGATGCCGTGGTTCCCGTACGCGCGCCAGGACAAGAAGTCGGCGCCGCGCGAGCCCATCACGGCGCGCCTCGTCGCCGACATCCTCGAGACCGCCGGCGTCGACCGCGTGCTCACGATGGACCTGCACGCCGGCCAGGTGCAGGGCTTCTTCCGCGCGCCGGTCGACCACATGACGGCGCTCCCGATGTTCCAGCAGTACTTCCTCGACCTCGGCCTGCCGCGCGACGAGATCGTCGTGATCTCGCCCGACACGGGGCGCGTCAAGCTCGCCAAGAAGTTCGCCGAGATGCTCGGGGGCGAGCTGGCGGTGCTCACGAAGGAGCGCCCGGCGCACAGCCGCGCGCAGGTCACGAACGTGATCGGCGACGTCGCGGGCAAGATCTGCGTGATCTCGGACGACATGATCGACACCGCCGGAACGCTCGTCGCGGGCGCCCAGGCGATCCACGAGGCGGGCGCCCGCTGCATCTACGCGTGCGCGACGCATCCGGTCTTCTCGGAGCCCGCGCTGCAGCGGATCGAGGACTCGGTGCTCGAGCAAGTCGTGGTCTGCGATACCATTCCCGTCGATCCGACGACCAAGCCCGACAAGGTGCGGGTCCTGTCGGTCGCACGGATCCTCGCCGAGACCATCCACAACGTCTTCACCGACGACTCGGTGTCGGCGATCTTCAAGGGCGAGAACCAGCTTTTCTGAGGTGCGGCGCGAGCCGTCCACGAACAACGCGAGAAGGCAGTCATGCTCGAGATCGAGGCACGCGAGATCGGTGGAACGTCGACGGTGCGCGCGGTGCGCCGCACGGGGAAGATCCCGGGCGTGCTCTACGGCAACGGGCGCGAGGCGTTCGCCTTCGCCGTCGAGAGCCGTCATCTGCGCGAGACGCTGGCCGCGGCCGGCGGCCGCCACGCGATCCTCGAGGTCAAGGTGCCCGGGGCGGCGACGCCGGTGCACGCCTTCATCAAGGACATGCAGCTGCACCCGCTGCGCGACACCCTGCAGCACTTCGACCTGCTCGAGGTGCGCATGGACCGCCCGATCCAGGCCACGGTCTCGATCGTGTTCACGGGTGAGGCCGAGGGCGTCAAGACGTTCGGCGGCATCCTCGCGCAGAACGCCCACGAGCTCCTGCTCGAGGCGCTGCCGGGCGATCTGCCCGACCACGTCGAGATCGACATCACCGCGCTCGGCATCGGCGACTCGATCCTCATCTCCGACCTCCCGGCGATCCCCGGCGTCACGTATGTCGGCGACCCCGACACGATGCTCGCGAGCGTCGCGCAGCCCAAGGGCCCGACGGCCGAGGAAGAGGCTGCGGAGGCCGAGGCGGCCGAGGCCGCAGAGGCTGCGGAGGCGCGCGCCGAGGCCGGCGAGGCGGCCGAGGGCGAGGACGAGTCGCCCGCGGACGCGGAGTAGCCTTCTTCGGATTCCGCAGGCGGCGTACGTCCGTGGACCTGCTCGTCGCCGGGCTCGGAAACCCGGGCCGGCGCTATGCCGCCACGCGGCACAATCTCGGATACCTGGTCGCGGCCGAGCTGGCCGTGCGCTGGGGGGCGCCCGCCGAGCGCGAGAAGCACGGCGGCGCGCTCAGCGAGGTGCGGCTCGAGCACGGCGCGACGGTCGCGCTGCTGCGCCCGCTCGGGTTCATGAACCTCTCGGGCGGGCCCGTGCAGAAGGCCGTGCGCGCCTACGGGCTCGGGCCCGACCAGGTCGTGTGCGTGCACGACGACGTGGAGGCGAAGTTCGGCCAGGTGCGCGCCAAGCTCGGCGGCGGTCTCGGCGGCCACAACGGGCTGCGATCGGTCGCGGAGCGGCTCGGCACGCGCGACTTCGCGCGCGTCCGCTGCGGCATCGGCCGCCAGCGGGCGGGCGACCGGCGCGACCTCGCCGACTGGGTGCTCTCGCCGTTCGAGCCCGACGAGGACCCGGCGCCGATGGTCGGGGCGGCCGCCGACTGCGTCGAGCTGATCGCGCGCGAGGGCATCGAGGCGGCGCTCGCCGCGTACCCGTGACTACGGGCCCGACGGGCTGAGCGTCGCGAGCGACGCGTAGAGCTCGCGCGCGGCGGCCTCGCCGAGACGCAGGCTCTCGAGCCGGTAGCTCTCGTCCGGCCCGTGGATGCCGTCGGCCTCGAGCGCGAAGCCGCTCAGCACCGTCGGAATGCCGCGCTCGGCGAGCGCGCCGAGGATCGGGATCGAGCCGCCCGTGCGCACGAGCAGCGGACGGCATCCCACCGCGCGCCCGATCGCTGCGCGCGCGAGGCCGATCACGGGATCGGCGGGGTCGAAGCCGGCCGGCTCGGAGGCGTCGATCTCGAGCTCCAGCTGCGTCCCCGCAGGCGCCGCCTCGCGCAGGATGTGCTCCAGCGAGGCCGCCACGCCCTCCGCGCTCTGGCCGAGCGCCACGCGCACGCTCAGGCGTGCGCTGGCCGTGGCCGGCACGATCGTCCGGCGCTGCGCGGCGTCGCCGCTCTCGATGCCGTTGATGTCGAGGCTGGCGTCGGCCCACGTGCGCGCATACAGCTCGGCGGCGGCGCCCGGTGCGATCTCGGTGCCGCCGGCCGCCGCGAGCACGTCGGCGCCCGCCGGCAGCTCGGCCCATGACTGCACCTCCTCCCGGCTGGGCGCCCGGAGCCCGGCGCGCAGCTCGTCGCGCAGGCGGCCGCCGGGGCCGGGGAGGACGGCCGCCAGCATCTCTGCGAGCGCGTGCGCGGCATTCAGCGCAACCCCGCCGTAGACGCCGGAGTGCAGCACGCGCACGCCCGTGCGCACGCGCACGTGCGCCGTCACGATCCCGCGCACGGCGATGTTGATGGCCGGGCGCCCCTCGTCGACCATCGAGCCGTCGAAGACGAGCGCGCAGTCGGCGCCGCGCTCGTCCTGGTCGACGAAGCGCAGCACGTTCTGGCCGCCGATCTCCTCCTCGCCGTCGAGCACCACGCGCACGTGCACCGGCAGCTCGCCCGCGCGCGCGAGCTCGCAGGCGACGTGCAGGAGCGGCAGGAAGTTGCCCTTGTCGTCGCTGGCTCCGCGCGCGTAGAGGCGGCCGTCGCGCACGACGGGCTCGAACGGGTCGGATGTCCAGAGCTCGAGCGGATCCGGCGACTGCACGTCGTAGTGGCCGTAGAGCAGCACCGTGGGCGCATCGGCGCGGCGCGCGCGCAGCTCGCCCACGCACAGCGGGTTGCCGAAGCCCGCCAGCACCTCGGCGGTGCCGCCGGCTGCGACGACGCGCTCGGCGGCCCACTCGGCCGCGCGCTGGAGATCGGCGGGGTCGCCCCCGCCCGAGGAGATGGACGGGATGCGCAGCCAGGCGCAGAGCTCGTCGAGGAGAGTGTCGGTCACGGGCCTGAGGCTATCCTCCAGGGGCCGGCCCCGTGCCGGATCTTCCTGTGGACCACGCCCTCGATCTCACGCTCGCCGACCTCGCGTCCGTCACGGACGAGGTCGCCGCGCAGGCCGGCGTCGCCCAGCTCGCAGGCGCGCTCGACTCGGCGCTGCCGGCGCGTGCGCGCTGCCCGGAGGCGCTGCTCGCGCCGCTCCTGGCCGCGCTCTGGCAGCGCCGGCGGGGCGAGCTGCGCGCGGGCCTCGCGATCCTCTGCGACGACGACGAGACGGCCCGCGAGGTCGCCGACGAGGCGGCCTGGTACGCGCCGGCGGCCGAGGTGGGCTTCGTGCCGTCGCGCGGCGTCGCCTACGGCTCGGGGCTCGAGCCCGCGCCGCACCTGGTGGGCGAGCGGGCGCGCGGCCTCGGCCTGCTGCGCGCCGGGGGCCTCGTCGCGATCTCGGCTGCGGCGCTCGTCGAGCGCCTGCCGCCGCCCGAGCGCCGTGCCGGCGCGCTGCACGTCGAGCGCGGGGGGGAGCTCGTGCGCGACGAGGCCGTCGCCGCGCTCGTCGCGGCCGGGTACACGCGCGTCGAGCGCGTCGGCGACCGCGGCGAGCTCGCCGTGCGCGGCGACATCCTCGACGTCTTCCCGACGACCGGCGCCGAGCCGGTGCGCATCGAGCTGTTCGGCGACGAGGTCGAGCGCATCTCGCGCTTCTCGGTCTTCACCCAGCGCTCGCTCGCCGAGCTGCAGCGCAGCGATCTCCAGCCCGCGCGCGAGGCCCGCCGCGCGGCGGCCGACATCGAGGAGTGGACGCAGGAGGACGACGTCCCCGTCCCGGCCGACCTCGTCAACCTCGCACCGGAGCTGATCGCCCACGGCGTGATCTGCGCGTGGCAGCCCGAGCGCGTGCTCGAGGGCGCGCGCGAGCGCCTCGAGGAGGCCGCGGCGAGCCACTCGCGGCAGGCGCGCGAGCGCGCCTACGTCAGCGAGGCGTCGGTCGCCGAGCTGCTCGACGGCGTCACGGCGCTCGACCCGCTCGCGGGCGACGCGGGCTTCGACGCGCAACGGCCGGCGCTCGCCGGGCGCGGCATCAGCGAGGCCGAGGCCGAGCTGCTCGGCCTCGTGCGCGCGGGCCTGCGCGTCGTCGTCGCGTTCCCGCACCGCGGCGACGCCGAGCGCACCCAGCTCGCGCTGCGGCGCGTCGATGCGGCCCTGCTCGCGCCCGGCCAGCCGCTCCCGGACGGGCCCGGCGTCGTCTTCGCGGTCTCGCCGCTGCGGCGCGGCGTCGTCTGGAGCGCCGCGCGCATCGCCGTCGTCTCGGCCCAGCAGCTGTTCCGGCGCCGCGCCGCGGGCGCGGCGGTGGCCGGGCGCCTCGGCCGCGCGCTCTCGACCGCCGCCGATCTGCGCCCCGGCGACTACGTGGTGCACGTCGAGCACGGCGTGGGCCGCTTCCTGGGCTTCGACACGAAGACCGTGGGCGGGGTCACGCGCGACTACGTGAACCTCCAGTTCAAGGGCGAGGACCGGCTGTTCGTCCCGCACGACCAGCTCGCCAAGCTGTCCCGCTACATCGGCGCCGACGGCCGCGCGCCCGCGCTCTCGAAGCTCGGCGGCAAGGCCTGGCACACGCTGCGCTCGCGCGCCCGGGCCGCCGTGCACGAGCTGGCCGGCGAGCTGCTGCGCCTCTACGCGATACGCCAGACGCGCACGCGGCCGCCCTACGAGGACGAGGAGGGCTGGCTCGAGCGGCTCGAGCGCGCGTTCGCCTACACGGAGACCGAGGATCAGGCGCGCGCGATCGACGAGGTCTTCGAGGACCTCACGGGCGAGCAGCCGATGGACCGTCTGATCTGCGGCGACGTCGGCTTCGGCAAGACCGAGGTCGCGATGCGCGCGGCCTTCCTGGTCGCGATCTCGGGCCGCCAGGTCCTCGTGCTGGCGCCGACGACGCTGCTCGTGCAGCAGCACCTGCAGACGTTCCGCGACCGCTTTCGCGACTTCCCGGTGCGCGTCGAGGCGGTCTCGCGCATGCGCGAGGCGGGCGACGTCAAGCAGGCTCTGCGCGCGTTCTCCGAGGGGGCCATCGAGGTGCTGATCGGCACCCATCGCCTGCTCTCGCGCGACGTCATCCCGCAGAAGCTCGGCCTGATCGTGGTCGACGAGGAGCAGCGCTTCGGCGTGCGCCAGAAGGAGCTGCTGCGCCAGCTGCGGCTCGAGGTGGACGCGCTCTCGATGTCGGCGACGCCGATCCCGCGCACGCTCCACATGTCGCTCGCCGGCCTGCGCGACATCTCGGTGATCGCCACGGCGCCGCGCGGCCGCCAGCCGATCCGGACGCACGTCACCGAGTACGACGAGACGCTCGTCGCCGCGGCCGTGCGGCGCGAGATCGCGCGCGAGGGCCAGGTCTTCTACCTCCACAACCGCGTCGAGACGATCTACGAGGCGGCCGAGAAGCTGCGCCGGCTCGTGCCCGAGGCGCGCGTCGGCGTGGGGCACGGCCAGATGGACGACAAGGAGCTCGAGCAGGCGATGGTCGAGTTCCTGCGCGGCGACCTGGACGTGCTGGTCGCGACCACGATCATCGAGAGCGGTCTCGACATCCCGCAGGTCAACACGCTGATCATCGAGCGCGCCGACGTGCTCGGGCTGGCGCAGCTGTACCAGATCCGCGGGCGCGTCGGCCGCGGCGAGCACGCCGCCCATGCCTACCTGATGTACCCGGACGGCAGCGAGCTCTCGAGCGAGGCGCGCGCGCGCCTGGCAGCGCTCGCCGACTACACCGAGCTCGGCTCGGGCTACCGCGTCGCGCTGCGCGACCTCGAGCTGCGCGGGGCCGGCAGCCTGCTCGGCGACGAGCAGTCGGGGCACGTGGCCGCGGTCGGCTTCGAGCTCTACTGCGACCTGCTCGCCGAGGCCGTCGCGGAGCTGAGCGGCAACCGCGGCGCGCTCATGCGCCCGGTGCGGCTCGATCTCGCGCTCGACGCCTACGTGCCGGCCGACTACGTGCCCTACGAGGCGGCCAAGCTCGACGTCCACCGCCGCATCGCGCTGTCGGAGACGGTCGACGAGCTGCGCGACATCGAGATCGAGCTCGCGGATCGCTTCGGCGAGCTCCCCGAGCCCGTCGAGAGCCTCGTCCTGGCCCAGGAGGCGCGTATCAAGCTGGCGGCGGTCGGCGCCGACTCGCTGACGGTGCGCGGAGCCCGTGCGAGCCTCGCGCGCATCACGCTCGGCCCGGCCGACCTGCGCGAGCTGCGCGAGCGCCACGGCCGCGTGCTCTACAACGCGGCCTCCGGCGAGATCGGCCTGCCGCTCGCGCCCGAGCGGCCGCTGGCGCAGGTGATCGCGCTCGCAGACTCGCTCGGAGACCTGCTCGGCACGGGCCGATCCAAGGGTTAAGCCTCGGTGAAGGGGCGTGCCGCGCTATTGCGGCCGGGGGTTCGCCGCGCGATGCTGCGGTTGGAGGGCTCCGCTGCTGCTATAGATGAGGCGCGGTGGCTCACCCGAACGGGGGAGTTGACACTCGTACTCCCGCGCCGTTGAGCCCAAGCGATTTCTCAGAAGGCTTTCCCATGCATCTGCCCGCCCGTCTCCGCGTGCCGCTCGCCGGTCTCGCGCTCTGCTCCGCCGCCCTCCTGATCAGCGCCTGTGGCGGTGGCTCGGCGTCCGACAAGTCCACGAGCGCCGGGACGACCGTGCCCGCGAACGCGGTCGCCATCGTGGGCGCCGAGACGGTGCCGAAGGCGAAGCTGAACACGCTCATGGCGCAGGTCTGCGTGCAGTACAAGGCCGCCAACAAGGCCTGTCCCAAGCCCGGCTCGGCCGAGAGCAAGCAGCTGCGGGACAACTTCGTCCAGCAGCTCGTGACGCAGGCCGAGTTCGACGCCGCCGGCAAGAAGCTGCACGTCACGGTCAAGCAGGCTGCGATCGACTCGAACCTCAAGAAGCTGCAGCTGCAGTACGCCAAGGGCGCGAACGGCAAGGTCGACCTGGCGAAGTGGACGAAGGTGCTGTCCGACAACCACACCACGCAGGCCGCCGTCGTCGAGAACATCCGCGACGGGCTCCTGCGCCAGGCGATCTACGTCAACCTCACGAAGTCGATCACGGTCGCGGACGCCGACGTGCAGACGTACTACACGAAGAACAAGAAGAGCTACGCGACGCCGGCGACGCGCGCCGTCCGCCACATCCTGGTCAAGGACAAGGCGCTCGCCGACAAGATCTACCAGCAGCTCGCGAACGACGACTCCCAGTTCGCGGCGCTCGCGAAGAAGTACACGATCGACCCCGGCTCGAAGAAGAACGGCGGCAAGCTCGGCACGATCCAGCAGGGCCAGACCGTCCCGGCGTTCGACAAGGTCGCGTTCAGCATCCCGACCGGCAAGGTCGCGAAGCCCGTCAAGAGCTCGTACGGCTGGCACGTGATCGAGGCCACGGGCGATACCGTGAAGGCCTCGCAGAAGCCGCTCGACAAGACGCTGAAGGCGCAGATCCGCAGCACGCTCCTGACCCAGAAGAAGCAGACCGCCGCCAACAAGTGGTTCACGACCTTCCAGAAGACGATCGAGAAGAACGTGCGCTACCAGGCGGGCTTCACGCCGCCCAAGACGACGAGCACGGGCTCGACGGCGGCCGCGACCACGGCGACCACCGCGGGATGATGCGTCGCGCGGCCTGCGCCGGCCTGCTCGGCGTCGTCGTCCTGGCCGGGTGCGGCAGCGGCAGCAGCTCGGGCAGCCAGCTGCCCGCGGGCGTCGTCGCCTCCGTCGGCGGCTCGGACATCACGGTCGCGCAGCTCGAGACGACGATGCACATCGCGCAGCTCTCGATGAAGGCGAGCTACCCGACGCCCGGGACGGATCAGTGGGTCGCGCTGCGCACGCGCGCACTCGAGGAGCTCGCGCACGACGCCGAGCTGCGCGCCTGGGCGCGCGACCTCGGCGTGACGGTCAAGGCGAGCGCCGTGGACGCCGCCGTCAAGCAGACGCTCGCGACCGCCTTCCCGGGCAAGACGGCGGGCAGCGTCGACCAGGCCAAGGTCGACGCCGAGTTCAAGACCAGCGGGATGACGCGCGAGCTGCTGCGGCACCGCATCGAGACGAAGCTGCTCGCCGCCGCGGCAGCCGCCAAGGTCGGCGGCTCCCCGACGGTCACCGACGCGCAGGTCAAGGCCCAGTACGACAAGGACAAGGCCACGCTCTACGAGCAGGGCGAGCGTCGCCAGGTGCGCCACATCCTCGTCAAGACGAAGGCCCTCGCCGACCAGATCTACGCGCAGCTCTCGTCGTCCGACGCGAAGTTCGCGGCGCTCGCCAAGCAGTACTCGACCGACAGCACGAAGGCGAACGGGGGCGATCTCGGCATCGTGACCCGCACGGGTCTCGTGAAGCCGTTCGCCGACGTCGCGTTCACGATCCCCGAGGGCACCGTCTCGCAGCCGGTCCACACCCAGTTCGGCTGGCACGTGATCGAGCCCACGGGCCCGATCATCCCCAAGAGCACGAAGCCGCTCGACAAGGCGCTCAAGACGCAGATCCGCACGCAGCTCGTCCAGAAGGCGCGCCAGAAGCACATCGCGCAGCAGTTCGACGCGGCCGTGATCGAGCTCAGCAAGAACATCACGTTCGCGCCCGGCTATGCGCCGGCCATCGCGGCGTCGCAGTGACCGACGGAACGGCCGCCGCCCCCGTCCTGATCGTCGCGCTCGGCCCCGGTGAGCCCGCGCTCGTTCCCGCTGCGGCACTCGAGGCGCTGCGGCGCGCGGGCGTCGCCGCGCCGCACGAGGTGCCCGCTGCGCTGGCGGCCGCGCTGCACGAGCTCGGCGTGCGCATCGACGGCACGGCCGAGGTGGTGTGCGCGCCCGACGCCGCCGCCTACGCGCTCGCGCGCAGCCTGCCCGACGCCCGCACCGTGCCGGAGCGCCCGCTGCTCGCGCGCCAGGCCGCGCAGGCGGCTGCGGGCGCGCTGCTCGAGCTGACGGCGCTCCTGCGCCGCGAGTGCCCGTGGGACCGCGCGCAGACGGCGCCCTCGATCGTGCCGCACACCGTGGAGGAGGCCTACGAGGTCGCAGATGCGGTGCGCGAGGCCGGGCTCTCGCCGAAGCTCCTCGACGAGCTCGGCGACCTGCTCTTCCAGACGACCTTCCTGGCGCTGCTGTGCGAGGAGGCGGAGGTGGGGGAGTGGGGCGACGTCGCGCTCGGCGTGGCCGCCAAGCTGCGGCTCCGCCATCCGTGGGTGTTCGGGAGCGACGACGCCTCCTCGGCGGGCGACGCGCGCGCGCAGTGGGAGACCGTCAAGGTCGCGAGCGAGGGGCGGGAGGGCATCTTCCACGACGTCCCGCGCGCGCTGCCCGCGCTGCTCGAGGCGCGCAAGGTGCAGCGCAGGGCCGCTGCGATCGGCTTCGAGTACGCGACCGCGGCCGACGCGTTCGGCGATCTCGAGAGCGAGCTCCGCGAGCTGCGCGACGAGCTCGGCGACCACCCCGAGCCCGAGCCCGAGCGCGAGCCGCGGAGCGTCGTCGCGGGCGAGCTCGGGGACGTCCTCTTCGCGTGCGTCAACGTGGCGCGCAGGCACAACTGCGACCCCGAGCTCGCGCTGCGCGCGGCGACGGCGCGCTTCCGCGAGCGCGTCGAGCTCGCCGAGCGCCTCGCGGACGCCGAGGGCGTCAGCTTTCGCGCGGTCGGGACGCCGCAGCAGGAGCACTACTATCAAGCGGCCAAGCTCTCTCTCAGGGACATGCAGTGACTGCGATCGCATCCGTGCACGCGCGCCAGGTTCTCGACTCGCGCGGTAACCCGACCGTCGAGGTCGACGTCGTCACCGACGGCGGCGCGTTCGGCCGCGCGACGGTGCCGTCCGGGGCCTCGACGGGCTCGCACGAGGCCGTCGAGCGCCGCGACGGCGGCGCCGCCTATGGCGGCAAGGGGGTGGCGGGCGCCGTCGCGAGCGTCGATGGCGAGCTCGCCCCCGCCCTCGTCGGGCACGACGTGCACGACCAGCGCGGCATCGACCGGCTGCTGTGCGAGATCGACGGCACCGCCGACAAGGGCCGCATCGGGGCCAACGGCGTGCTCGGCGTCTCGCTGGCGGTCGCGAAGGCCTCGGCCGCGGACCTCGGGCTCCCGCTCTGGCGCGCGCTCGGCGGGCCCGGGGCGAACACGCTCCCGGTGCCCATGATGAACGTCATCAACGGCGGCGCGCATGCCGACAACGCGCTCGACCTGCAGGAGTTCATGCTCGTGCCGCACGGCGCCGGCAGCTTCGCCGAGGCGCTGCGCATCGGCAGCGAGGTCTACCACGCGCTCAAGACGCGCCTGCACCGCGACGGGCTCGCGACGGCCGTGGGCGACGAGGGCGGCTTCGCGCCCCAGATCTCCTCGGCGGAGGCCGCGATCGAGCTGATCCTGGCGGCGGCCGCCGACGCGGGCCACGGCGACGTCGTCGGCATCGCGCTCGATCCGGCGATGACCGAGCTCTACCGCGACGGCGCCTACCACGTCGAGGGGCGGGCGCTGAGCGCCGAGCAGATCGTCGAGTGGTGGAGCGACCTCTGCCGCCAGTACCCGATCGTCTCGCTCGAGGACGCGATGGCCGAGGACGACTGGGACGGCTGGCGGCTCCTGACGCGGGAGCTCGGGGCGCGCGTGCAGCTCGTCGGCGACGACATCTTCGTGACCAACCCGGCGCGCCTGGCAGAGGGAATCCGCACGGGCGTCGCGAACGCGATCCTCGTGAAGGTCAATCAGATCGGCACGCTCAGCGAGACGCTCGACGCGATCGCGCTGGGCGCCCGCTCGGGCTACCGCTCGGTGATCTCGCACCGCTCGGGCGAGACCGAGGACGCGACGATCGCCGACATCGCGGTGGCGACCAACGCCGGCCAGATCAAGACCGGCGCGCCCTGCCGCTCCGAGCGCGTGGCCAAGTACAACCAGCTCCTGCGCATCGAGGAGCAGCTCGGGGCGCAGGCCGAGTACCCGGGCCTGCGCGACTTCGCGCGCAGCGGCGCATGAGCCTGCAGCCGCGCCGCACGAAGATCGTCTGCACGATCGGCCCCGCGACCGCCGAGGAGCCGATGATCGAGCGGCTCGTCGCCGCGGGGATGGACGTGGCGCGGGTCAACTGCTCCCACGGCACGCCCGAGGAGCTCGAGGCGCTCGTGCGCGCCGTCCGCGCCGTGGAGAAGCGGCTCGGCCGCCCGCTCGCGATCCTGGCCGACCTGCCGGGGCCGAAGCTGCGCGTGGCGCGCCTGAGCGAGCCGCGCGCCGTCGAGTCGGGCGACGATCTCGTGCTCGCGAGCGCCGGGGCGGCGAGCGGCGAGGATCTCGAGCTCGGCTTCGAGCTCGACTTCGCGCGCGTCGTGCGCCCGGGATCGCCGGTCATGATCGACGACGGGCGGGTGCGCCTGCGCGTCGTCGAGGCGCTCGGCAAGCGCGTGCGCTGCCGCGTCGAGACGGGCGGTCTGATCCGCTCGCAGAAGGGCGTCAACCTGCCCGGCAGCTACCTGCCGATTCCGTCGATCACCGATCGCGACCGCGAGCTGATCGAGCACGCGGTGCGCTGGGACGTCGACTACGTCGCGCTCTCGTTCGTGCGCCGGGCCGAGGACGTCGAGGACCTCAAGCGCCTCGTGCAGGGCCATGGCGGGCGCCAGCGCGTGATCGCCAAGATCGAGAAGCTCGAGGCGATCGAGCAGCTCGAGGCGATCGTGGCCGTGACCGACGCGCTGATGGTGGCGCGCGGCGACCTCGGCGTCGAGATCGGCGCCGCCGAGGTGCCGATGCTGCAGAAGCGCCTGATCCGCATGAGCCGCGAGGCCGGCAAGACGGTGATCACGGCCACGCAGATGCTCGAGTCGATGATCGAGGCGCCCGAGCCCACGCGGGCCGAGGCCTCGGACGTCGCCAACGCGATCCTCGACGGCACCTCGGCCGTGATGCTGAGCGGCGAGACGGCCGTGGGCAAGTACCCCGTCGAGGCCGTCGACACGATGGTGCGCATCGCTGCCGCCGTCGAGCCGGAGTTCGCCTACCGCGACACGCCCTTCGAGGCCACCCGGCAGGGCCCGCGCTACATCTCCGACGTCGTCGGGCACTCCGCCTGCGACATGGCCGAGGTCATCGAGGCGGCCGCGATCATCGTGCCGACGGTGTCGGGGGAGACGGCGCGCGAGGTCTCGCGCCACCGCCCCCGCCGGCCCATCGTGGCGTGCACGCCGAGCCTCGACGTCCAGCGCCAGCTCATGCTCGACTGGGCCGTCATCCCGCTCGCGCTCGACCCGACGAAGGACGTCGAGACGCTCTGGATGCGCTCGATCGACGCCGTGCAGCGGGCCGGCATCGCCGGTCCGGGCGATCGCGTCGTGATCACGAGCGGCACGAACGTGAACCGCCCGGGCGCGACCAACACGATCCTCGTGCAGACGCTCTGACGCGCGCGGCGGGTCCGCCGCGGGCCCTACGGCGTGAGCAGGAAGGGCTTCTCGCCGGGGCGGATGTAGCCGGCGGCGCGCGCCTGGGCGATCAGCGCGGTCGTCTTCGACCCGCTCGCGAGGTCGGCCTTGAGGCGCGCGTGCTCGCGGTCGAGCCGCGCGACCTCGCTGCGGAGCTGCTGGGTCTCGCTGCGCGCGTGCAGGTACGAGCGCACCGGTCCCACGCAGAGCACGACCAGCAGGAGCAGCAGCGCGGAGGCGCCGAGGCGGCGGGCGCGATGCAGGCGCGCGCTGCGCGCGGGTCGGGGGCGAGGCGGCATGGGGCACCGCTTCGCCGTCTGCGCCGGTGCTCCTCCCGGCTGCCACACTTCCGCTCGTGGAATCCGCGAGCGAGCGTGACCGCGCGGCCATCGAGCACCAGCTCGGGCGGCCGCCGCGTGCGCTCGCCGGCGTGGCCGCGCGCTGCGCGCTCGGGGGGCCGAGCGTGATCGCGCAGCGGCCCTACGACGAGGCCGGCGCGCCCTTCCCGACCACGTTCTGGCTGTCCTGCCGGGTGCTCGTGCGCGCCGTCGGCGAGCTCGAGTCGGCCGGCGGGGTGGCGGCGCTCGAGCGCGAGCTGGCCGCGCGCCCGGGCCTGCGGCAGAGCCGCCGCCTCGCCGATGCGCGCGTCGCGGCGGTGCGCGGCCGGCTCGACGCGGGCGGGCCGCGCGCCGACGGCGGCGCGGCGCTGGGCACGAGCCTCGAGGGCAGCGCCGCGGGCGCGCCGCTCAAGTGCCTGCACGCGCACGCCGCCGCCGCCCTCGCCAGCCCGCCCTACGCATTCGGGCGGCTCGTGCTCGAGCGGGCGGGCGCCGAGACGCCGGAGCGCTGCTGCGCATGGGCGTGAGCGAGCTCAGCGTGCGGCTCGCGCGCGAGGACTGGCGTGCGGGCGAGCGCACGGTGGAGCGCGTCCTCGCCGATCCGCGGCGCGCGCCGATCGCCCGCAGCGTGATGCTCGAGCTCGAGCGGGAGCTGCGCCGCCGGCTCGGGCAGACCTACACGCTGGCCGCGCTCGTGCGCGCCTACGACGACGCCGATCGCTGGGCGCGCGCCGCGGCGCAGCGCGTGGCGCCCGAGGCCGCGTGGACGCAGGACAGCGCCTTCGCCGACGCCGCGTGCGCGCGCGCCGCCCGCAACGCCCGCGACTGGAAGCCCGCCTGAGCACGCCGCCGCCACTGCCGCCCCCGCCCGGTCCGACGGAGGAGCTGCTGCGCATCGAACGCCGCCGCAAGGCGGCCGTGCGCCAGCGGCGCCACTCGCGCCTGCGCACGCTGCTGGCGCTGCTCGCGATCGCCGGGGCAGGCGTCGGCGGGTTCGCCCTCGGGCGGGCGCTGACCGAGGCGCCAGGGCCCGAGCTGACGACCTCGGACCGCGCGCTCACGCGGGTCACGCTGACCGAGACGGTCGCCGCGCGCACCGTCACGGTGGTCACGCGCGGGACGCCGTAGGGGTGCGTGCAAAGTTGGGGTCAGACCCCAACGTTGCGCGCGGCGCGAAGCCGTCCTGGAGCCGTGCACGAATGGGGTCAGACCCCAATCGTGCACGCGGCGTGGAGGTCGTCCCGGGAGCCGTTCCGGCGTGCACGATTGGGGTCTGACCCCATTCGTGCACGGGTGGGTTCCGGCACCGCACCGACCGCGAGCCGGGATCCGGGCTACACTGAGGATCATGAAGGGAGACGCAGAGTCCCCGCACCGGCGCACGGGTGCGAGGTCTGCCGAGCCGACGTGGTTGACGCTCGGGCAGGCTGCCAAGTACCTCGGCATCGCGCAGAGCACGGTGCGGGTCTGGACGGACAGCGGTCGCTTGCCGGTGTTCTACACGCCAGGCGGCCACCGCCGCTTCCTGCGCTCCGACCTCGACGCCTTCATCCAGCGCAACGGGGCCGGCTCCCGGCCGCGCGGCGACGCCGTGGTGCTGGTCGTGGACGACAACCCGAAGCTGCGCTCGTTCATCCGCGTCAACCTCGAGTTCGACGGCATGGTCGTGCGCGAGGCGGCGACGGCCGAGGAAGGTCTCGCCGCGCTCGACGAGGATCCGCCCGATCTCGTGATGCTCGACGTCAACCTGCCGGGCATCGACGGCTGGGAGATGCTGCGGCGCGTACGCGAGCGCCACGGCATCGAGACGCTCCCGGTGATCATGTTCTCGGGCGAGAGCGAGGACGATCACGCCGAGGAGCACGGCGCGAACACGTTCGTCGGCAAGCCGCTCGATCCGCTCGCGCTCGTGGAGCAGGCCAAGGCCCTCCTGCGCGTCCGCGTCACCCAGTTCGGGTAGAGCGCGGCGGCCTCCGGGCCGAAGTCCCGGCCGGGCCGTCCCTCAGAAGCCAGTGAATGAGCGTGTGGCTGGGGTGGGTGCGCGAGCCCCGCAGCCCCGCTCGCCCACCCGCTCAGGACACGACCGTGTGGCGTGCGAGCGGGGTGTGGGTCGCCGCAGGTCTGGCGGGAGTCCGCGCAGCGCGCGACCGCCAGACCGCAGGCGATCCACACGCTCCAGACGCCACGCTCATTCAGTTAGAGCTTCTCGGCGGTCGGAGCGTTCGTGGTCCGTGTCCGCGGCCACCCGCCGCAGCACGATCGTCTCGGCCGTCACCTCGACGCGCAGGGGCCCGGCGTCCTGCCAGTGCTCCTGGAACGTGGCATCGGCGCTGACCGCCGCGTCGAGCAGCAGCACGCTGCCCGGCAGGAGACGCGCCTCGAGTCCGCGCGAGCCCCCGCGCCCGCGACCGCGCCGCCGGCCGCGCTTGCGCGCCGGGCGCCCGTGCTCGTCGTCGTGCCCGCCCTCGTGGCGCTCCGTCTCGGGCTCGCTCTCGGCCGCGGGGGGCGCTTCGGGGGCCTCGGCGGGCGCCGCCTCGGCGGCGGGCGTCGCGCGGCTCGCCCCGCCACGCGTGCTGCGCCGGCGGGCGGGCTTGGCAGGCTCGTCGGCGGTAGCAGCGGCGGGCTGCCCGGCGGGGGTGGGCTCCTCGGGCGCCGCGACCTCGGGCCCTTCGACGGCGTCGGCCGCCGCGTCCTTGCGCGTGCGACGGCGCGGCGCGCGCTCGGGCGGCGCCTCGGCCACGGCCTCGGGCTCGCTCGGCTCGGGGCCCGCCTCGAGGGCGGCCGCCTCCTCGGCGAGCATCGCCTCGACCACGCTGTCGGGCGTGATCGGCGCGAGCGGGGCGGGCCCGCCCCGCTCGATGCCGTGCTCCTGGCGGAACGCCCGCACCTGCTCGGCGGTGGTCTCGAGCTGATGCGCGATCCAGGCGTCCGTCGAGCCCTCGTGCGCCCACGCGCGGATGCGGTTGAGCTGCGGCTTGAGGGCGGCGAGGCGTCGGGACATGGCGGGGATCCTATGCGATAGGCACGGCAGCGCTTTTCGGGCTCCGGAGGTCTGCCTAGCCGAAGAGCGAGCGCGCGACTTCGAGCGCCCCGTAGCCGATCGCCGCGGCGGCGGCGGCCGTGAGCAGCACGAACAGCCAGATGACCCAGCGCGAGCGGCGTTCCTGCGCCCGGCGCTCGCGATCCTCTGCGCGGGCGCGGCGGCGCCGCTCGAGCTCTTCGATCAGCTCCCGCTCGAGCTCGGGATCGTCTGCGCGATCCTTCCAGCGGGTACGCCTGCCCGGGGGCACGCTCACGGGTCCCAGGGTAGTGCATCGACCTACGCTCACGGCCGCAGGCGCCGTATGCTGAGCGCCGTGGTGGACGAGACAGCCCAGGCCGAGCCGCCCGGCCTCGCGCTGGTTGCCGAGCTGCGCGCGTCGCTGCTCGAGCGCTGCTCGCTGGTCGCGCACGAGGTGCTCGCACCGGAGGGCGTGCCGTTCTCGCGCGTGCGCGGGGGGTGCGAGCAGGCTCTCGAGGCGCTCGAGCGCTGCCTGCGGGATCCGCAGCGGGCGGCGTTCTCGTCGCTCGTGCTCGAGCGCGAGGTCGCCGGCTGCATCCAGGGAGGCCTCAGCTTCGTCTCGCTCGTGGGCGCGCTGCAGCGCGCCTTCGTCGAGCTCGGCACGCAGGTCGCCGGCGCCCCTTCCGAGGCCGCGGAGGCCCTGCTCGGAGCCGCCGGCGGCGTGCTCGAGCGGGTCAGCACCGCGGCCGCCGCCGAGCTCGACACGACGCACCGCGCGTCGCTGCGGCGGCGTGCCGCGATCGCCGACCGCGTGCGCGCGGCGGCGAGCCTGCTCGCGGGCGTCGCGCTCGACCTCGACCGCGTCCTCGACGCGATCAGCCGCGCGACCGCCGAGGGGCTCGCCTGCGACTGGGCCGCCGTCGCCGTGCGCGAGCCGGACGGACGCCTCGTGATCGCGGCGAGCACCGGCCGCGGGCCCGGCTGGGTGCAGCGCTGGCACCTCCGCGCCGACAGCGGATTTGCCGCGCGCGCGCTCACGAACGAGGGCGCGGCGATCGCGAGCGATGCGGCGGACATCCCCTTCGAGGGCGACGGCGGGCCCGCGGCCGTGCTCGCCTTCGCGTTGCGCGACGCCGACCGGGCGAGCGTCGCGGTCGTCTTCTGCGGACGCGATGCCGGCGAGGCGCTCGCCTCCGAGGACCTCGCCCTGGCGGACGGCATCGCCGAGATCGCCGGCCGCGCGCTCGAGGCGGCGCACGCCGCGGTCGGAGCGCGGCGCCTCTCGGCCCAGCTCGCCGCCCTCGACCAGGCCGCGGCGGCCGCGGGCGAGGGCGACGACGCGCGCGCGCTCGCCCTGCTCGCGCGCGTGGCGGCGGAGCTCGCGCGCGCCGACGCCGTGCTCGTGCGCATTCACGACGTCGCGCGCGGCGTGCTGGTCGCGCGCGCCGTGCACGTCGACGCGCCGGCGCTCGAGGCCGAGCTGACGGGCACGAGCGCGCTGCTCGACGGCGGCCTCGAGGAGGCCATGCGCGGGCGGGAGTCCGAGTTCGACGCGGCGCTCGAGCCCGCCGTTGCGCGCCGCCTGCAGAATCGCGGCGCGACGACCGCCCTGGCGCTCCCGATCGGCGGCGCTTCCGGCGCCGTGGGCGTGCTCGAGATCCTGCGTGCGGGCCCCGATCCGTTCAGCGAGGCCGAGCGCCAGCTGCTCCGGCACGTCGCGGCGCAGGCTGCCCTGGCGCTGTCGCGCGCGGGCTCCGGCGTCGACACCGGCATGCCGGAGCTGCTCGACATCGCCGGCGAGGCGCTCGCGGCGAACGGGGACGGCGCCGCCGTCGCGCGCGTCGCCGCGCGCCTCGCGAGCGGCGCCTGCCGCGCCGACAGCGCCCTCCTGCACGCACTCGAGGAGGACGGGCTGCACGTGCTCGCGGGCTTCGGCGCGCGTCTCGCCGACCCGCTGCGCCAGGGCCCGCTGGATGCGCTCGCGCTCGAGGCGCTGCGCCATGACGACGCGATCGTGACCGGCGGGGACGGTTCGGCCGCGCTCGCCGGCGGGACGGGCTCGGGCGCCGTGCTCTCGGTCGTCCTGCGCGCACGCGGCGAGGCGCTCGGCGTCCTGCAGCTGCTGTTCGCCGAGCGCGAGCGCGCGGATGCGGCCGGCGCGGACGTCGCGCTGACGGTGTTCGCGACGCGCGTCGCCGAGGCGCTCGCCGCCGCGCGCGCGCAGCGGCGCCTGAGCGTCGAGCTCGCCGACGCGCGCGCGCTCTGCGACGCCGTCGCGCCCGCCGGCGAGCCGTCGACGCAGCGCGCGCTCGAGGCCGCGTTGCGGCTCACCCACCTGACCACCGGCGGCGTCTGGGCGCGGGCGGCCGACGGCTCGCTGCGCGAGGTCGCGAGCGCCGGAGGCGGCGAGGCCGCGGCGCCGCTCGTGGCGGCGCTGCTCGACGAGGCGGGCAGCGCCCCGGCCCTGCGCGGCGACCTCGCATCGGACACGCGGCTCGCGCCGCTCGCGCGCGCCGTCGACGCCGGCAGCGCCGTCATCATCCCGCTCGCTCTGCGCGATCTCGACGTCGGTGTGCTCGCGCTGCTCTCGGCGGCCTCGACGCCGCCCCCCGGCGCCGCCGAGGTCGCGCTCCGCGTCGCCGGCGTGACGGCGGCCGTGCTCGCGGCCGACGAGCAGCGGCGCGTGGCCGAGCAGACGGCGCGCGGGGCCAAGGCGAGCGAGATCACGGCCCGCTCGGTGGCGGTGCGGCTCGAGGCGCACGAGGCGCTCGCGAACGCCGCGCTCGAAGGCGCCGACCCCGACAGCGCGCTCGCGGCCGCCGCCGCGCGCATCGCCACCGTCTCGACCGGCGCCGTGCAGCGCCTGCGTCCCGACGGCACGCTCGAGCCGGCCGCGCTGCATGTCGAGGGCAACGCGCTGCGCGAGCCCGTGGGCCGCGTGCTCGGCCGCCCGCTCGACGTCACGACGGCCGTCGTCGCCCGCGCGCTCTCGGGCGAGGTCGTCGTGCTCGACGCCGACGACGCCGACGCCGGGCCGCTCGCGCCGTTCGTGCAATCGGGCTCGTCGGCCGCGCTGATCCCGCTCGGCCCGCCCGGGCGGATCCGCGGCGTGATCGTGATGGTCTCGCTCGACCCGACGCGCCCGGTCACGGTGGCCGCGGCCCAGGCCGTTCGGCGCCTGGGCTCGCGCTGATCGCATTGCACCAGTGTCCGACTCAGGACACTAGCGTTGTCACCGGTGCGCTTCGGCGGGAAATGCAACACTGCCCACGTGCTCTGGTCGCGTCGCCTCCTCGCCGCCATCGCGGTGCTCGCTGTCGGAGCCTCGCCGGCTGTCGTATCCACCGTCTCCGCGGAGGACGCATCGCCGCTGCCCGCGGGCGTGATCGCCCCCGGCGTGAGCGTGGCCGGGGTGGCCGTCGGTGGCATGACCGCGGGCCAGGCGCAGCCGTGGATCCGCCAGGCCGTGCTCGGTCAGCTCACGGTGTCGGTCGGCAGCCAGTCGTGGACGGTGCCGACCGCGCAGCTCGGGCTGCACGCCTACATCGCGCGCCCGCTGCGCGTGGCGCTTGCGCAGGGCCGAACGACCGCGGTCACCGGTCAGGACATCCCGGTCGTCACGCGCATCACGGGCAGTGCGCTGCGCGCATTCGTGCATTCGCTCGAGCCGCAGGTGCGCGTCGAGCCGGTCGACGCGAGCTTCCACCTGGTCAAGAGCGAGCCCGTCGTCACCCCCGATCGCTGGGGCCGCCGGCTCGACGTCGTGAACGCGGCGGCGGTGATCGCGGCGGCGCTCAAGCGGCCCGATCGCGGCCCGGTCGAGCTGCCCACGAAGGTCGTCAAGCCCGCCGTCACGGCGCGCAGCCTGCCGCCGGCGCTCGTCGTCGACCGCACGCTGCACCACGTCTCGCTCTACTCCAAGCACGGCGTCAAGCTGCGGACGCTCGGCGTCGCCGTCGGGCA
This sequence comes from uncultured Actinomycetes bacterium, assembly GCA_963743275.1. Lineage (GTDB taxonomy): Bacteria > Actinomycetota > Thermoleophilia > Gaiellales > JALYLC01 > JALYLC01. The sequence continues at coordinate 39,429 of CAVUPB010000002.1, forward strand.
GTCGCAGTACCCGACGCCGGTCGGGCGCTTCGAGATCGTCCAGAAGCAGCGCAACCCCTGGTGGTACCCGCCGAACTCGGCCTGGGCCGCGGGCGAGCACCCGGTGCCCCCGGGGCCCGGCAACCCGCTCGGCACGCGCTGGATGGGCATCTCGGCCCCCGGCGTCGGCCTGCACGGAACGCCCGACGCGGCGTCCGTGGGCTACAGCGCCTCGCACGGCTGCATCCGCATGCGCATCCCGGACGCCGAGTGGCTGTTCGTGCACGTGCGCGTCGGCAGTCCCGTGTGGATCATCCACTAGCGCACCCCTAGCGGCGACCGCGCGCGCGCGGATGACCGATCATCCGTGCTGTGAGACGTGCGCTCTCAGCCTCCGCGCTCGCGCTGCTGCTCGCGCTCGTCGCGCTGTTCGTGTGGCAGCTCGCGAATCGCGACAACAATGCGTTTCGCGACGCGCTGCGGGCCGGGCGCTCGCCGCAGGCCCCGGCCTTCGCCCTGCCGCGCCTCGACCGCCCCGGCACCATCTCGTCGCAGAGCCTCGCGGGGCACGCCTCGGTGCTCAACTTCTGGGCCTCGTGGTGCCCGCCGTGCGCCGACGAGGCGCCCGATCTCAACGCGCTCTCCGTGCGCTACGGGGCGCTCGGCGTGCGCTTCGTCGGCGTCGACTTCAACGACGCCGTCGACGAGGCGCGGGCGTTCGCGCGGCGTCACGACGTGCCCTACGCGCTCGTGCACGACACGCGCGGCGTGCGCCAGCACTTCGGCGTCAGCGCACCGCCGGAGACCTACGTGCTCGACGGCAGCGGGCGCGCGGTCGTGCGCATCGAGGGCCCGGTCGACGCGCCGTTGCTCGAGCCGTACGTGCGCATCGCGGTCGCGCGCAGCGGCCGTGCCGCGCCGCTCGACCCCGAGGTGAAGGTCGGCGGCACGGCGCTCTCGGCGCTGCGCGGCTCGCCCGTGCTGGTCGCGTTCGTGACGCCCGGCTGCGATGCCTGTGCAGCGCTCCTGCAGCGCGTCGCGGCCCTGCGCTCGCGGGCGCGGGTGATCGCGCTCTCCGAGGGCGGGGCGGTGGCGGGTGCGAGCGCCGATCCCCCGGATCGCAGTGGCCGCGGCGGGGGGCAGGCGCAGCGCGCGCTCGGGGTGACGTCGTTCCCGGCGCTGCTCGCGATCGACGGGCGCGGCCGGCTCGTGGCGGCGCTCGCGGGGCTGCCGTCCGCGGCCGCGCTCGAGGGCGCGCTGCGCCGCGCGGGGGGCGCATGAGCCGCGTCTGGACGGCGATCCTCGCCGGCGCGGCCGTGCTCGCGGCGGCTGCGCTGATCGCCGGCGCGCTCGGGGCGTTCCGCCCGGGCGCGGCGCCCGAGCACGGCTGGACGATCTCGCAGCTCTCGACCGAGCTGATGTGCCCGACCTGCAAGACGCGCCTCGACCAGTCGAGCTCGCCCCAGGCGAACCAGATCCGCCGCGAGCTCGGCCGTCTGCGTGTGCGCGGGGAGAGCCGCAGCGACGCCAAGCGCACGCTCGCGGCCGAGTACGGCTCCGAGGTGCTGGCCGACACGCCGCGCTCGGGCTTCGGCGCGCTCGCATGGCTCGCGCCGACGGTGCTGGTGCTCGCCGGGGGCGGGCTCGCGGTGCTGCTGGCCCGCCGCTGGCGCGCCGTCGACGCTCCCGCGCCCGCACCGTCCGGCCCCGAGCGCGAGCGGCTCGAGCGGCAACTCGACGACGAGCTCGCGCGCCTCGAGTGAGCCCGGCGACGCTCGCAGCGGCGTTCGGGGCGGGTGCGCTCTCGTTCGCGACCCCCTGCGTCCTGCCGCTCGTGCCCGCGTACCTGGCAGCCGTCGGCGGCGCCTCGGTCGACGACCTGCGCGCGCGCCGCGGGGTGGGGAGGACGCTGCGCGGCGTCGCCCCGTTCGTGCTCGGCTTCGGCGCCGTGTTCGTCCTCTTCGGGGCGCTCGTCGGGGCGGGCGGGTCGGCGCTCGACGACTGGCACGAGGAGGTCGGCCAGGCCTCGGGCATCCTCGTCGTGGCGATGGGCCTCGTGCTCGCGGGCGCGCTGCCGCTGCCGGCCCTGCCCGGGCTGACGGGCGGGCCGCGCAGGCCGCACTCCGCGATCGTGCTGGGCGGGGCCTTCGCGCTCAGCTGGACGCCCTGCGTGGGCCCGGTGCTGGCGGCCGTGCTGGCGCTCGCCTCCGTGCGCGGAGGCGCCGCGCAGGCGGCGCTCCTGCTCGGCGCCTATGCCGCCGGTCTCGCGGTGCCGCTGGTCGCGAGCGCGGTCGTGTTCGACCGCGCGATCGGCGCGGCCGCGTTCCTGCGCGACCGCTACGCGGTCATCCGCGTCGTCTCGGGCATCGTGCTCGTCGCGCTCGGGCTGCTCGTCTTCTTCGACCGCGTGTGGTGGCTCTCGGTGGCCGTCAACCGCGTGCTGCGCGCGGTCGGCCTCGACGCCTTCGCGACGTAGCGCCGCTCTGCCTGAAGTAGCCTGCGGGGGCGATGGCGGTCATCCACGTCCACGGCGCCGATCTCATGATGTTCAGCCGCGTCGAGACCCAGCTCGTCCCGCTCGGGCACAGCGTCCGGCGTGCCCGGCCGGGTCTCGAGGGGGACGCGCCGGACGTCTGCATCTGCGATGTCGAGCGCGTCGAGCCGGCGTCGGCGGTGGCCGATCTGCGCCCGGCGAAGCTGCTCGGGTTCGGCTCGCACGAGCAGCCCGAAGCGCTGCGGGCGGCCCGCCGCGCAGGCTTCGATCGCGTGGTGGCGCGCTCTGCGATCGCCGACCGGCTCGCGGCGCTGGTCGACGAGCTGATGATCTAGGGTATCGGGCGAGCGACCCCCGACCGGAGCAACGATGACCTACATCATCACGGAGCCGTGCATCGACCTCAAGGACAAGTCGTGCATCGACGTGTGTCCCGTCGATTGCATCCACGAGACCGACCGCATGCTCGTGATCGACCCCGAGGAATGCATCGACTGCGGTGCCTGCGAGCCCGAGTGCCCGGTCGAGGCGATCTACCCGGAGGACGCCGTGCCCGACAAGTGGGAGCCGTTCATCCGCATCAACTACCTGTACTCGGACGGCATCGACGCGGTCGACGCGGCGGTCGCGAAGCAGATCGAGTCGAGCCCGCCGCCGCAGCTCTCGAGCTGAGCCTGGAGCTGCCCAGGCGCGTGGCGCGATGACGCTCGAGCTGGTCGTCGGCCCGGTGCGCTCGGGCAAGCTCGGCGTCCTGCTCGATCGCTTCGCCGCGGCCTGCCGGACCGGGACGCGCCCGCTGCTGCTCGTGCCGGCGGCGTTCGAGCGCGACGCGCTCGAACGCGACGCCTGCCGGAGTGCGGGCGCCGTGCTCGGGGGCGCGGTCGTGACGCTCGACGCGCTCGTCGAGCGCGTGCTCGGCGGCGAGGTCGCGGTGGCGTCCGAGGCGCTCGATCGCGTGCTGCGCCGTCGCATCGCGCAGGCGCACGGGCAGGCGCTCGGCCTGCGCCCGCTCGCGCTGGCCTCCGCGCTCGAGCGCCTCGCGCGCGAGTGCGACCGCGCGGGCGCGCCCTCGACGGCGCTCGCGGGCGCGCTCGGCGACGAGGCGCGGCTCGCGCCCGCCTATGCCGCGTACGAGGCGGCGCTGGCCGAGACCGGGCGCGCACGCCGCGGCCAGCTCGCCGTGCGCGCCGCCGAGCGCCTCGAGCGCGAGCTCTCGGCCTGGGACGGGGCGCCCGTGTTCGCGTACGGCTTCGACGACCTCTCGCCGGCGCAGCTGCGCCTGCTGGCGGCGCTCGCGGGCCGCTGCGACGTGGTGCTGGCGCTGCCGTACGAGCCCGGTCGGCCACTGCTGGGATCGCTCGGCGTCGCCTTCGAATGGCTGGCCGCGCGCGCCGCGCGCGTGCTGGAGTCGCGCGCCGAGGCCTACGGCGCGCCGGCGAGCGTGGTCGCGCTGGCGCGCGGGGCGTTCTCGGCCCGCCGCGAGGAGTCTCCGGCGGCGGACGGCGCCGTCCGCCTGGTCGAGGCGGCCGGCAGCGACGGCGAGGCGCTCGCGGTCGCGGCCGAGGTCGCCCGGCTCCTGCGCCTCGGGCTCTCCGCGGACGACGTGCTCGTCGTCGCGCCCGACGGCTACGACTGCGAGCCGCTGGCCGCCGCGCTCGAGCGCGCCGGGGTCGCCGTGGCGCTCGACGCCGGCGAGCGCCTCACGAACCTGCCCGCCGGTCACGCGCTGCGCGGCCTCTGCCGGGTCGCGTGGGCCGAGGGCGACCGCGACGATCTCTTCGCCTGGCTGCGGCTGGCCGGATCGACCTGGGACGCCTCGCGCGCGCACGACTCCGAGGCGCGCCTGCGCGCCCGCAGCATCGCGGACGCGGCGCGCGCCGAGCGCGAGCTGCTCGCGGCCGAGCCGCCGCGGCCCGTGCCCGAGCTCGTCGCGCTGCGCAGCGCGGCGGATCCGGCCGCCGAGCTGCGAGCCGTCGCCGACGCCGCCCTCGCGCGCGCCTACGGCGGAGCGCCGGCGCTCGCGGAGACGCGCACGGGCGTGGCGGCGCGCCGGGCGCTCGCGGCCGCAGCGGCGCTCGGAGACGAGCTCTCGGCGGCGCTGCCCGGCGCCGACGGGGACGACGTGCTCGCGGCGCTCGACGCCGTCCAGGTGCGTCTCGGCGACGGCCTCCCACGCGGGCGCGTGCGCATCGTGCGCGTGGGCGTGGCCCGCCTCGCGCCGGTGCGGGCGGTCGTCCTCTGCGGCCTCGAGGCCGGCGTCCTGCCGCGCCGCGAGGCGACCGAGGCGGCGGGATCGGCCGAGCTGCGGCGCGCGCTCACGCCCGCGGGCCTGCCGGGCGACCGCCCGCGCCAGGAAGAGCGCGACCGCTTCCTCTTCGCCGCACTGCTCGCGCGCGTCGACGAGCACCTCGTGCTCGTGCGCCGCGCCAGCGACGACGACAGCCTCGAGCTCGCGCCGTCGCCGTTCTGGGACGAGGTCGTGCGTGTGCTCGGCGACGCGGCGCCGGCGGTCGTGGCGCCCCCGCCGCATGCGCTCGACGGCCACGACGAGCGCGAGCGGCTGCAGGCGGTTGCGGCGCTCGCGCGCGGCGACCGCGCTGCGGCGCTCGCGCGCGCCGAGGCCCACGGCGGGCGCGCCGTCCCCCGCATCGAGCGCGCGCTCGCGGCCTGGCGGCGCCCGACCCGCCTGCGCGACCGCGGCGAGCTCGAGCGGCTGGCCGGGCAGGCGACCTACTCGGTGACGGAGCTCGAGACGTTCCAGACGTGCTCGTCGCTGTGGTTCGTGGAGCGCCAGCTGCATCCGCGCGATGTCGAGCAGCCGCTCGACCAGCGCGTCGCCGGCAGCGTCATGCACAACGCGCTGCGGCTGTTCTTCAACGGCGTCGCCTCCGAGCTGCGGGTGCCCCGCCTGCGCCCCGAGCACCTGCCGGCGGCATTCGCACTGCTGGATCGCAGCATCGACACGGCGATCGCGACGCAGGCGCGCGAGGACGACGACGTGGCCTGGGAGGCTCTGCGGCGCGAGTTGCGGCGCAATCTGCGCACCGTCGTCCGCACCGAGGCCGACCGGCTCGACGAGTTCATCCCGCGGCACTTCGAGATCTCGCTGCCGGCGGCCGGGGTCAAGGTCGGCGGCGTGCCGATCACCGGGCGCATCGATCGCGTCGACGAGCGGGAGTGGGTCGCCGAGGCCCTGATCTGGGACTACAAGTCCGGGCAGGTCGGCGCGCTCGGCGCCAGCGTGCTCGAGAAGGGCCGCCTGCAGCTGCCGCTCTACATCCGCGCGGCCGCCGAGCTGCTCGGGCGCGACGTGGTCGGCGGGCTCTACCAGTCGGTCAAGGGCGACGAGGCGCCGCGCGGCCTGCTGCGCGAGGACGTGCGCGACGCCGGGGCGCTCGACGGCTTCGCCGGGCGCGACTACGTCGAGCCCGAGGTCTTCGAGCAGCTGCTCGTCGAGGCGGGAGACCGCGCCGCCGAGTTCTCGGGCCGCATGAAGGTGGGGGACGTGCTGCACGACCCGCCGGACGGCGAGTGCCCGCCGTGGTGCCGCTGGCACGGCGTCTGCCGGGTGGCCAATCCGTGAGCGCTCTCGCACAGCCGGTCCTGAGCGAGCAGCAGCGCGCCGCGGTCGAGGCGCGCGGCGACGTCGTGGTCGCGGCGGGCGCGGGCACCGGCAAGACGACGCTCGTCGTCGAGCGCGTGCGCGCCGCGCTCGAGGCGGGCACCGCGCCCGAGCGCGTGCTCGTCGTCACGTACACCGAGGCCGCGGCGCGCGAGCTGGCGCTGCGGCTCGAGCGCGCGCTGCCGGGCGAGGCGGACGCCGCGCGCCCGCAGGTCGGCACGATCCACGCGCTCGCCGCGCGCCTGCTGCGCGAGTACGCCGCCGAGGCAGGGCTGCCGGCCGAGCTGCGGGTGCTCGACGAGGCGGAGGCGCTCGTCCTCTCGGAGGCGGCCTTCGCCGATGCCATCGCGCGCGAGCGCCGCGACGGGCCGTCCATCGTGCTCGACCTGCTCGGCGAGTACGGGGTCGACGGCTCGCGCGTGCTCATCCGCAGCCTCGACGCTCGCCTGCGCGCGGCCGGGGCGCCGGAGCCGCTGCTGCCGCGCGCGCCCGGCGGGGCGGCGCTGCTCGCTCCCCTGCGCGAGGCGGCCGCCGCGGCCGCCGCGGAGCTCGCCGGCGACGACCGCCCGCAGGCGGTCAGCGATCACCGCCGGCTGGTGCGCATCGAGGCGCTGCTCGCCGGGACGCCCGGCGATCGCGAGCTGCTCGCGCTGGCGGCGCCTGCGGGCGAGTCGGCGGCCGCGGTCGAGGAGCTGCTCGCCGCCGCCCAGGCCGAGGCGCGCGCCCGCCTCGAGCACGAGGTCGGCGTGGCCGTCGCGACCCTGCTCGAGCGCTACCGCGAGGCCTACCGGTCGCGCAAGGAGGCCGAGCTCGCGCTCGACTTCGACGACCTCCAGGAGCGCGCCTGCGCACTGCTCGAGCGCGACGACATCGGTGCGGCCGTGCGCGAGCGCTTCGACCTCGTGCTCGTCGACGAGTTCCAGGACACGAACGGCCTGCAGTGCCGCCTGCTCGACGCGCTCGTCGGGCCCGACTGCCAGCGCGTCTTCGTGGGCGACGCCTGCCAGTCGATCTACCGCTTCCGCTACGCCGATGTCGAGCTCTTCCGCACGCGCGGCGCGCAGGCCTCGGCGCGCCTCGCGCTGACCGGGAGCTACCGCTCGCGCCCCGAGCTGCTGGCGGTCATCGGCCACGTCTTCGGCGAGCGCTTCGACGAGCGCGACTTCGAGCCGCCGCACGCGCTGCGCACGGTCGAGGCGATGCACGAGCCGGCGCTCGAGCTGCATCTCGTCGCGAGCGGGGAGGGCGCGCTGCGAGCGGCGCCTGCGCGCGAGATCGAGGCGAACGCCCTCGCGCGGAGGCTGCGAGAGCTCGTCGACGGCGGCGTGCACCCCGGGGGCATCGCGGTGCTCCTGCGCTCGGCCCGCGACGCGTCGACCTATGCGGCCGCGCTCGAGCGCGTCGGCCTCGTCGCGCGCAGCCAGCTCGGCCGCGGCTTCTACCGCTCGCAGCAGGTGCGCGACCTCTGCGCCTACCTCGCGCTGCTGCGCAACCGCTTCGACGACCACGCCCTGCTCGTGGTGCTCGCCTCCCCGCTCGTCGGGGTCTCCAACGACGGCCTCTCGGCGCTCCGCTCGGCCGCGCAGCGCGCGCTCTACTGGCCGATCGAGCTCGGGCAGCTGGACGGCCTGCCCGAGCGCGACCGCGCCCTCGTGGAGCGCTTCAAGGAGCTCTACGACCGGCTCGTGCGCGCGGGCGGCGAGCTCGGGCTCGCAGCGCTGCTCGAGCGCATCGTGGCCGAGCACGACTACGACCTGGCGTGCCTGACGGCGCCCGACGGCGAGCGGCGCTTCGGCAACGTGCGCAAGCTCGTCCGCGCCGCGCGCGGGTACGAGCGCGACCGCGGTCCCGACCTCGCGGGCTTCGTCGAGCAGATGCGCCTGTGCGACGCCCGCGACGTGAGCGAGGCGGACGCACCGCCGCTGGGCGGCGAGGACGCGATCGCGCTGATGACCATCCACGCCGCCAAGGGCCTCGAGTTCCCGGTCGTGTGCGTGCCCGATCTCTCGCGCTCGACGCCCGGCGAGCGCGGTGCGGTGGCCGTGGGCCCGGACGGCGAGGTCGGGTTGCGCCTGCGCGACGCCCGTGGCAAGTCGCTCGACGGCCCGGTCTACGCACGGCTCGCCGAGGCGGGCAAGGCGGCCGACGACGCCGAGGGCGACCGCATCGCGTACGTCGCCTGGACGCGCGCGCGCGACCGCCTGCTGCTGGGCGGCTGGCTGGGCGGGCGCCGCGGCGGCGAGCTGCCGCGCATCCTCGCGCGCCTCGGGATCGCGGCCGCGGGACTCGAGCCGGGCGTGGCCGACATCGAGGTGGCGGGCGCGCCCGTGCGCATCTGCGTGCACGCCGCCGACGGCGCCGTCGCAGCTCCGCCGGCGGCGCCCGCCGAGGCGCCCGAGGAGCCCGCGGGGCTGCCTCCGGAAGGGCAGCTCAGTCTCTTCGACGTCCCGCCGGTCGCCGCGCGGCCGTCGCTCGAGCTGCCGGCGGCGCTGGCCCCGCTGCCGGGCGCGGCGGTGCACGTGCCGCGCGCCCTCTCCTACAGCGCGCTCGCGCTGCACGACCGCTGCGGCTTCCAGTACTACGCGGAGCGCGTGATCGGCCTGCGTCCACCGCTCGCCGGCGGCGGCCCGCTGCGCGGCGCGCTGCTCGGCGACGCGCTGCACCGCGCCGTCGCGCTCGGTGCCGAGCGAGCGTGTGCCGAGCTCGAGCCGGAGGACCGCGCGGCGGTCGAGGCGCTCGTCGCCGCCTGGGAGGGCTCGCCGCTCGCGGCCCGCATGCGCGCAGCCGGGGCGCTCGAGCACGAGCTGCCGTTCGCGTTCTGCGAGGACGACGTCGTGCTGCGCGGCTCGCTCGACCTGTGCGTGCGCGAGGCCGGCGGGAGCCTGCTCGTGGCAGACCTCAAGACGACCGCTCTGGCGGGCCGCGAGCCCGCCGACGTCGTCGAGAGCGAGTACGCGCTGCAGCGCGCGATCTACGCCCTCGCGGCGCTGCGCAGCGGCGCGCCGGCGGCCGAGGTCGCGTTCTGCTTCCTGGGACGGCCGGAGGAGGCCGTCACGCGCCGCTACGCCGCCGGGGATGCGGACGCGCTCGCAGGCGAGGTGCGTGCGGCGATCGGCCGGCTGCGCGCCTCGGCCTTCACGGCGCGCGCCGGCGATCACTGCACGGCGTGCCCGGCGCTCGATCGCCTCTGCCCGGCGCCCGGATGGCGCGGAAGGGAGCCTTCGTGAGCCGCCTGACCGCCGCGTCGCCGCCCGAGAGCCGCGTGCGCGCGATCCTGAGGCGCCTGCGCGTCGCCTACCCCGGCGCGCGCTGCTCGCTCGACTTCACGACGCCCTGGGAGCTGCTCGTCGCGACGATCCTCTCGGCGCAGTGCACCGACGAGCGCGTCAACATGGTCACGCCGGGCCTCTTCCGCCGCTACCCCGACCCGCAGGCGTTCGCCGGCGCGAGCGAGGGCGAGATCGCGAAGGCGATCTTCCAGACCGGCTTCCACAACCAGAAGGCACGCTCCCTGCGCGGCGCGGCGCTGGCCGTCCTCGAGCGCCACGGCGGCCGCGTGCCGCGCACCACGGCGCAGCTCGTGCGCCTGCCGGGGGTGGGGCGCAAGACCGCGGCCGTCGTGAGCGGCAACGCCTTCGGCCGGCGCGAGGGCATCGCCGTGGACACGCACGTCGGCCGCCTCACGCGGCGGCTCGGGCTCACGCTCGAGACCGACCCCGAGAAGGTCGAGCGCGAGCTGATGGCGATCGTGCCGCGCTCGGCCTGGGTCGAGTGGTCGCACCTGCTGATCTGGCACGGCCGTGCCGTCTGCCTCGCGCGCTCGCCGCGCTGCGGCGAGTGCGTCCTGCTCGACCTGTGTCCCGAAGGCCAGACGCGCGTGCCTCGCCGCCGCGTCCGGCGCACTGCGTGACGGACCGGTCGCAGCCTGCGCGCATAGGCTCGCAGGCATGGATCGCCTCGACCTCGAGCTCTATGCAGACCGCCTCGCGCGCCACGCCTCGCGGCTCGCCGACGAGCTCGCCGCCGCGCGCCTGCGCCTGACCTGGGCCGCGCTCGAGCGCGACGCCCGCGCCGAGCTGGGAGCCGGGCGCGCGCTGCTGCTCGAGTCGCTCGGCGTGCTCGCCCAGGCCGATGCGGGCGGTGCCGACGAGACGCTGCTGGCGCGCCGGCGCGAGCAGCTCGAGGCGCTCGCCGCGCTGCAGGTCTACGTCGAGCGCCGGATCGACGCCCTGTGACGCCACGAGGGCGTTGTCAGCGCGCCGTGAGGTCGAAGACCATGCCCTTGGCGATGTGCGAGTCGGGCGTCCCCGCGAAGAGCGAGCAGTAGAGCCGCACCGGCCCGGCGGCCACGTCGGCCTCGAGCACGGCATCGGCGCCGGAGCCGAGCGGCACGCTCTGCACCTGGCCGTGCGCGTCGACGAGCGTCAGGTCGTGGTCGTCCATGCCGCGGTTGTAGACGTGGATGCGCACGCGGCCGGCCTTGACCTCGAGGTGGCTGCCGCGCATGCCCCACTCGAACTCGTCGACCGCGAGCGACTGGGGCAGCACGGACACCGGCGCGGGCGGGACGTGCAGGCGGTGGAACCGCTCGCCGGCCGACCCGGCCACTCCCGGTGCCGCTGCGAGGGCGAGCAGCAGGAGCGCGAGCAGGGTCGGCCGGCGAGCCATCGCGGAGCGGGACCTACGCTGCCTTCGTGAGCGTGGCGCCGCCGTCGTAGCGGTGGATGCCGGGGAACGGGCCGCCCGGCAGGATCGCGTTCGGGTCGCCGCCGAGCCACTCCGCGATGAGCGCCTGGTAGACGGTGCGGAAGTCGGTCTTGACGACGAGGTCGCCGTCCTGGTCGACGTTGACGCCCGGATGCTCGCCTGCGAGCCCGCCCTTCACGGCCGAGCCGCTCAGCATGATCGGGCCGCCCGAGCCGTGATCGGTGCCGGCGGAGTCGGACTCCTCGAGGCGCCGGCCGAACTCCGAGAACACCATGGTGATGACGTTCTGCTCGATGCCGCGGGCCGCGAGATCGGCCTTGAATGCCGCCAGGGCTCGCGAGAGCGTCGTCAGCTGCGGATCCTGGCCGGCGAGCTGGTCGCCGTGCGTGTCGAAGCTGCCCCAGTCGATGGTGATCACGCGCGTGCCGAGGCCTGCCGAGAGCAGCGTGGCCGCGAGCTGCAGCTTCTGGGAAAGGCCGCTGTTGGGCGGGTAGCCCGCGCCCGGAGTGCCCCCGTTGAGCGTCGAGAGCCGGTTGGCGACGTCGACCGTCAGGCCCCACATGCCGCGCGAGCGCGAGAGCGCGTCGTTGCCTGCCGTGAACGGCACCGCGGCCAGCTTGCCGACCTCGCTGTTGACGTCGCCGGTCACCCCGGGCACCCCGAAGCCGACGCCTTGCAGGCTCTCGAGCGCGCACACGGGCGCGGTCGCCGAGCGGATCTGCTTGGAGAGGTTGGAGTCGAGCGAGACGGCCTGCAGCGGGTTGGAGGTCGAGCCGTAGACGTCGAGCCAGCGCCCGAGCCAGCCGGTCTGCAACTGCGAGAGCGCGCCGGCGAACCAGTAGTCGCGGCTCTCGAAGTGCGAGCGGTTGGGCGGGTTGTAGTCGGCCGCCGGGATGATCGCGAGATCGGAGCCGGCAGCGCCGGTGCCGTCGCCGTAGAGCGTGTCGAAGCCCTGGGTGTCGCCGTTCTGATCGGCGGCGGTGCCGGAGACGAGCTTGTTGCTGAACGCGAGCGTCCCACCGGTGTTGCCCATCACCGTCGTGCCGACGCTCGTGCCCATTCCCGGGCCCTGAAGGCGCGCGATCGTGGGGCGGAGCGCGAGGTACTTGGTGTACTCGGGCCCACTGGTCGGCACGAAGCAGTTGAGACCGTCGTTGCCGCCGTTCAGGTAGACGACGACGATGCTCTTCTGCATGGGCTCGGCGGCCTGTGCGACCGCGGACTCCCAGACCTGCTCGAACGAGAGCTGGGACGCTCCGTAGACGGCGGCGAAGCCGAGCACGCCGTTGCGCAGCAGGCTGCGGCGCGTCACGCCCGAGGTGCCCGGCCGCCCCTCCCGCCACCCCGAGAGCGCGTCCGCCGGGATCGGCAGCAGCGAATCGGGCCGCAGGTCGGAGACGGCGCTGTCGGAGCGGGCGCAGTCGGCGCACTTGAGCGCCTGGATCTCGCTCTGGATCGTCATTTCACATCACCTGTGCGTCGGGGCCCGCGAGCATGAGCGTGCGCAGCATGACCTGGCGGGCGATGCGGTCCTTGCTGGCCTTGGCCGAGGCGCGGGTGGCGTAGTCCTGGATCGCGGCACGCGTGCCCGCGCTCATCCAGGGCGCTCCCACGGCGCCGTAGGCGCGGTCGAACGCGGCGGCGGGCGTCTCGTTCGGGACGTCGAGGACCTTGGCCGGCGAGCCGTTCGGCGCGTTGCCGATGACGTCGCCGATGAACCCGAAACGGGCCAGCGCGGTATTCGTGTTGAGCCACGAGAGGCCGCCCTCCCAGCCCGCCACGGTCGGCGGGAAGTAGGGGAGCTGCCCCATCGAGTCGAGGTAGTCGGCCGGCCCGGAGGACGTCACGCCGAGACCGAGCGCACGCAGCGCGCCGCTCACGAAGACGACCGGGGGCTTGATCATGTTGGGCTCGTCGATCGACTCGAAGAGCTGCGGGTTCGTGAGGATGCTGCGCACGAGCGGCTTGATCTTGCGACCGCTCGCGGTGTAGTCGGCGGCGAGCTGCTGCAGCGTCGCCGTCGGCGGCGGCGTCGGCATGAACTCGCTCCACAGCTTCTGGACGATGTAGGGACCGTGGCCGTCCTGGCCGAGCACGAGATCGATGGCGCTGTCGGTGTTGTAGTTGCCGAGCTTGCCGAAGATCGATTTCGGGCCGTTGAACCAGCGCCCCGAGTCGAACAGCGCCTTGGCGTTGTCCGGATCCTTGTCGTCGATGTACCAGCCGGTGAGCGACTTCGCGAGCTGCGCGACGTCGTTCTCGCTGTAGTTCTTGGCGCCGGTGAGGACGTGCGTGACGCCGAGCGTGAAGAGCTCCATGACCTCGCGGCCGTAGTTCTCGTTCGGGCCGCCCTTGACGTTCGACTCGCCGTTCAGGAAGCGCAGCATCGAGGGGTCCTTCGTGACCTCGAGCGTCATGTCGCGGAACGAGACGTCCGGGTTGGCAGCGAGATCGGCGTACTTGCGCAGCAGCGCGTTCTGCGTGGTCAGGAGCTGCGTCGGCGAGACCGACGCGCGCGAGTTCGCCCAGTGGCGGTGCCAGAAGAACGTCATGCGCTCGACGAACGGGTTGTTCGTGCGCACCATGCGATCGACCCAGGAGAGCACCAGATCGGTGTCGTCGCCGGTCGGGTCGAGCGGCTTGCCGTCGCGCGAGGGGTCGGGGCCGACGAGCGCGCCCTGCGGCGTGTCGAGGAGCGAGTCGACGGCGTCGGTCAGCGGCTTGCCGATCCAGGCAGCGCGGTCGGCGGCCGTGGGCCCGAAGCCCGCGCGCCAGAAGAGGCGGTCGACCATCGCCTGCGACATCGCCGTCGGCGTGAAGTTGAACGACCCGCCCGGCGGGACGTGAAGGCGATGCCGCCGCGGCTTGACGGTCTGCGCCCGCGCCGGCTTGTGCGCCTTGTGCGGCTTCTTCTTGGTCGCACTCATCGGCTACTCCCCCTCGACGAGGATCTCATGGCTGCGGATGCCTACTTGCACGCGGTCTTGACGAAGGCCTTGAATGCGGCCGCGGCCGCACCCTTCCGCGGAACGCGGAAGTCGCCGGTGCTGTCGCGGACGTCGTACCAGACGACCCCCTTCAGCTTCGGCATGGTCTTGCCCAGCTGCCCGAGCGCGCCGATCCAGGCGCTTATGTCGCCGCCCTTGGCGGTCGAGCCGGTCTCGGAGATCCAGAACGGCTTCGGCGCCAGCTTCTGGATCGTCCCGTAGGCGGGCAGGAAGAGATCGGCCGGGGCCGTCCAGGTGAGGCCCTGCGCGTTCCCGAAGTTGTAGGCGTCGGCGCCCACGAGATCGACCTGCTTGGCGCCCGGGAAGTACACCTTGAGCGCGTTCTTCGGGTCATCGGGCACGCTGCGCGCGTACACGCTCCAGAGCAGCTTGACCTTCGAGCCCGCCGCCTTCCTCAGCACCTTGCGCACGTGCTTCCAGGCCGGGACGTAGTCGCCCGGGCGGTTGCCGTTGACCGTGCCCGACCAGGCGTACCAGGGCGTGTTCGGGTCGGGCATCGGGCGCACGATCGCGCCGTGCGGCAGCGACTTGATCTGGAGCGCGAGAGCGCGCAGGTCGTTGTCGAACTTGCCGGCCGCGATCGCGCTCAGGCGGTACCCCGGCGCCTTCGCGCTGTCGGTGCCCTTGTCGGGCAGCCAGCTGATGACGAGCTTGACGCCGCTCGTACGCGCGAGCTTGATCAGCTTGGGATCGAGCGCGTGCCCGACCGTGAGATAGGTCGAGACGGTCTTGACGTTCTTGCCGGCCTTCTTCTGGAGGGCGGGGAGCGTCTTGGCCGGTTGATCCTGGTACACGCCGACGTTGACGCAGGCGATGGCCGGTGCCGCGCTCAGGACGAGCGCACCGAGCGCCAGGCAGGCGGAGCGGGTCGAGCGGTTCACTACTTCACCTCCAGGGTGAGCGTGCTCTTGGACCGCGCCTTCCCGATCGGCGCGCTGCCGGTCACGGTCACGGTGAACTTCCCGGCCTTGCGGAGCTTCTTGGGGATCGTGAGCGCGATGCTCACTTCACGCCGCACGGGGCCGAGTGGTTTGTCGACGCTCAAGAGCTTCTTGCCCTTGCGCGAGAGGACGAGGTGAGCCGTGCCCATGCCGTCGGCCAGGAACTTGACCTTCACGCGCCACTTCTTCGCGCGCAGTGCCTTCAGCTTCCTCGACAGCTTCTGCACGCCGAACGTCAGCTGCGGTGCGTCCGTGCACGCCTGGCTGGCCGAGGGCGGCTGCATGACGCTGACGGGGCCGAGGGGATCGCTCTGCCAGCCGACGGCGGAGTTGAAGCCGGCCAGCGTGTAGTCGGCCTTGACGCACGGCGCGACCTTGGGCAGGGCCGCACCGCTCACCTTCGTCGTCATGACGAGCTTCGCGGGCGCCCCCGCCAGGCTCGCGAAGACGCGGTAGCCGTCGGCTTCCGGCGCGTGCGCGTTGAACGCGATCGTTCCCGTCTTCGAGACGGAGAAGTCGGTCGGCGCGGACTCGTCCTGCTGAGCGCCGTCCGTGCCGTTCGGGTCGCCCGAGCCGCCGGTCGAGTCGACGAGCTGGAGCAGGATCAGCGAGGGCGCCTGCGCCCACACGCGCACGGGCCCGCCGTTGCCGCCGGCGCCGCGCGGGCCGTTCTGGACCCCGGCGTTGCCGCCGTTGCCGCCGCCGCTGAGCACGCCGGTGGACGCCGCGATCGACTGCACGACGATCTCGACCGCGCCGCCGTTGCCGCCGCGCGCGCCCTGCGGGCCGCCGGAGGAGCCCGCACCGCCTTCGCTTCGCACGCGGCCCGCGAGCGTCAGCGGGCCGTGGGCTGCGGTCAGCTGCGATCGGCCCGCCGGCGCCGCCGACGCTGCCGCTGGCGCCCGCGGCGCCGGACGTGTCGATGGCACCGCCGACCAGCAGCCGCGACTGAGCGAGCAGCGTGACGGCGCCGCCCGACGCGCTGAGATTCTCCCCGAGCGTCGTGATCGCGCCCGTCGTCACGCTGTCGCCCGTGATGCTGACGCTGCCGCCCGGGCCGCCGTATCCGACCCCGCGGCCGCTGCCGCCGCGCGCGGAGACGGATCCCGCAGCCGCGGTCGTGGTGGCCTTGATGACGACCGGGCCCCCGCTTCCGCCGTTGCCGTTGGCCGGGTCCGACGTCGCATCGCCCGCGTCCGTCGTGACCGTTCCCACGGCGACCGAGGCTCCGCTCACGGAGATGGGCCCGCCGCTGCGTCCGCCGGGCGCGCTCCCTCCCCCGGCACTCGTGAGCGAGCCGGCGGTCAAGGCGCCCGCGGCCGAGAAGGAGATGGCCGCACCGTCCGAGCCGTAGGCCGTGGTCGAGACGTCTCCCGAGGCGTTCGACGGGCCCGAGACGACGAGCGCTCCCCGCGCGGCGATGCCGATTCCGCCGGCTGTGCCCGCCGAGCCGTCGACCGCGCGTCCGGCGGACGAGTCGATCCCGCCCGAGATGCGCACGTCGCCACCGGCGATCGTCACCGGGCCGCCGTTGCCGCCGGCGGCCGGTCCGGCGCCGTCTCGTCCCGCGCTCGAGATCGAGCCGAGCACGCTGACATCGCCCGCCGCGGACGCCAGATCGACCGGGCCGCCACTCGGCGCGACCGGATCGCCCGCTCGCGCTCCCGACGTCTCCGCCGATCAGGACGCCTCCGGCGCCGTGAACCGCGATGGCGGCGCCGGGCGCATGCAGGCTCTGGGTGACGATGACTCCAGGCGAGTCGATCGCAATCGCGCCCGATCCGGCCGCCGTGCCGGCCGTCTCGACCGGCGCCGCCCAGGGAGACGCGCGCCGGCCCGGATCGCGAGCGTCCCGCCGAGGCGGTTCGGCCCGACGGCGCCGCGCAGATCGATGCCCGGGGAGATCGCCACGCCACCGGTCGCGTAGATGCCGAGCGAGCGTCCCGCGACGCAGTTGTTGCCGTTCGTCCCGGGGTCGAAGCAGGTCTGCAGCGAGGCATCGGGGCCGACGAAGACGTCGGTCGCCGTGATGTTGGTGTCGCCGGCGAGACGCACGACGCCATCGAGATACAGCAGCCCGTAGCTGACGTTGCCTGCGAGCGTGACCGGCGGATCGCCGTTCAGCTGGATGAGATCGTCGGCCTGTGCGATCGCCGGAACGGCGAAGGGGCCGAGGCAGGCGAGCGCGAGCGCGGCGAAGCGCAGGATGGGGCGACTGAAGGGCGGGGCGGCGTCCACCGGCACACATTGGTGGTGCACGGCGGAGTTGCCATCACCCGTTCGGCGGGGGACCCGGGCACGTGCCGGAAACTCCACCTATCTCGGGGGGCCGGCATCCCGCAAGCGGGTGCCTCGACCCGCCGCCGGGTCACTCGTCGGTGGCGGCCACCGTCGCGTGCGGGGAGAGGCAGGCGAGCAGCCCGCCGTCCTCGTCGTAGGCGGGGAAGAGGTCGGCGCGCACGAGCTTGAGCATGCCCGCGCGGTGCTTCAGCTCGAGCGTCTGGTCGAGCTTGCGGACGCCCCATTCGAGCACCGTCGCCACGGGATCCTCGCCTGCGGGATCGCGCAGCGTCAGCGCCTGGCGCAGGTCCTTGCCGATCAGCTCGCCTTCCTGGTAGCCCGTCAGCTCGAAGACGCCGCGGCCGACTGCGAGGATGCGCGCGTCGCGGTCGCACGCGAGCATGCCGGCGCCGGGTCCGGGGTAGAAGTCGTCGAGCAGCTCGAACATGAAGCCGAAGCCGCAGCGCGTGCAGCCGACGGCCTGGTGGGTGAGTCCGTCGCGCCCGTCGGAGTCCATCGAGCGCAGGCCGCAATTGGGGCAGATGAAGTACGCCATCGCACCCCGAAGACTAGGGCCCGCCCAGGCGCGAGCCCCCCGATCTGAACCGCAGCGCAGCACTAGCTGCCGTGCGTGAGCCAGCGCTCGGCGTCGAGCGCAGCCTGGCAGCCGGAGCCGGCCGCCGTGATCGCCTGGCGGTAGACGTGATCGGCGACGTCCCCGGCCGCGAAGACGCCCTCGATCTTCGTGCGCGTCGTACCGGGCTCGACGACGAGGTAGCCGTTCTCGTCCATGTCGAGAATGCCGCGGAAGAGCTCGGTGTTCGGCGTGTGCCCGATCGCGACGAAGAAGCCGTCGGACTGCTCGATGCGCTCCTCGCCCGTGACCGGGTTGCGCAGGCGCGCGCCCGTCACGCGGCCGACGTCGGCGCCCAGCACCTCCTCGACCACGAACGGCGTCAGCACCGAGAGGTTGGGCTTCGCCCGGGCGTAGTCCTGCATGATCTTCGAGCCGCGCAGCTCGTCGCGCCGGTGGACGAGGACGACGTCGCTGGCGAACTTCGTGAGGTACGTGGCCTCCTCGAGCGCCGAGTCGCCGCCGCCCACGACGAGCACCTTCTTGTCGGGGAAGAACGCGGCGTCGCACGTCGCGCAGTAGCTGACGCCGCGCGCCTGCAGCGCCTGCTCGCTCGGCAGCCCGAGCTGCCGCGCCGAGGCTCCCGTCGCGACGATCACGGCGCGCGCGCGATGCTCCTGCGCGCCCACCGAGACCCGGAACGGCCGCTCGCCGAAGTCGACCGACGTCACGTCGTCGGTGATGAACTCGGTGCCGAAGCGCTCGGCCTGCTCGCGGAAGCGCACCATCAGGTCGGGGCCGAGCACGCCCTCGGGGAAGCCGGGGAAGTTCTCGACGTCGGACGTGATCATCAGTTGCCCGCCGGCCTCGAAGCCCTCGATGCAGAGGGGACGCAGGTTCGCGCGGGCGGCGTACACGGCGGCGGTCAATCCGGCGCAGGCGCCGCCGATGATGATCAGCTCACGGACGTCATCGCTCATGCCCCGAGCGTAGAACATCGTCCCGCTCGTCGCCGCCGCAGAGCGGCGGCCGGAACGGGCCGGCGAGCCGCTGCAGGGGGCCCCGGCGGAGCAGGCGCGGGACGAGCAGCCAGCCCGCCACGGCGTAGGCCGCTCCGACGACGATGTCGGCCACGTAGTGGTCGCCCAGGTACACGACCGTGAACCACATGCCGAGCGTGTAGGGAAGCGCGCACCAGAAGCCCAGCCGGCCGCGCCAGGCGTACGCGAAGAGCAGCACGAGCAGCGAGTACGCCGCGTGCAGCGACGGCACGGCGGCGACGGGGTTGCCGAGGATCTGGGCCTCGATCCAGGACTTCGACGTCCCGACCGGCGAGTTCCCGCCCTCGATGTAGCCGATGCGCGCGACGTGGGGGAGGAGACCGTGCTTGGACGCCAGCCAGGGCGGCGCCGCAGGGAAGGCGAGGAACGTCGCCGCACCCGCGAACGAGACCGCCACGAGCGTGGCGGCGCAGCGGTAGAAGGTCTCGCGATGCTCGAGCCAGATCAGCAGGAGCAGCGTCGGGGGCACGATGAAGTGCAGCCGGTCGAGCAGCGAGAGCACGTGGTCGTACCACTCCAGGTGGCCATGCCAGAGCCAGCCCTGCAGCCGGATCGTCGGCACCTCGCCGAGGCCGATCCAGCGGTCGAGGGTCAGCATCGGCTCGTAGAAGGGGTGCGGGTGCAGCACGTGGGCGACGCCGCGCGCTTCCTCGTAGATGAGGATCAGCACGATGAACGGGAGGAAGTCGCGCACGTACCCGCGCCCGGCGCGCAGCGCGAGCGCCGGCACGAGCAGGATCAGGAAGTAGCGGTCGGCCGAGAGGAAGACGCCCTTGACGAGCACCATCGCGCCGAGGCCCGCCAGGTACCCGATCACGAGCGTCGCCGTGCGCCGCCGCGTCCACATCCGTCGCTCGCCTGCCGCCTGCACCGCTGGAGCCTAGACTGGCCGCGTGCCGAGCATGCGCGCAGCCGTCGCCGAGCGGCCCGACGGGCCCGCCGGCCTGGTCGTGCGCGAGGTCCCGCGGCCGCAGCCGCGCACGGGCTGGGCGCTCGTCCGCGTCGAGGCGTTCGGGCTCAACCGCTCCGAGTACATGACGCTGCGCGGCTGGTCGGGCGACGCCGTGCGCTTCCCGCGCATCCTCGGCATCGAATGCGTCGGCGTCGTCGAGGCCGTGATGCCGGGCTCGCCGATCGCGCCCGGCACGACCGTGGCCGCGGTCATGGGCGGGATGGGCCGCGACTTCGACGGCGGCTACGCCGAGTACGCGCTGCTGCCCGAGCGTCAGCTCATCGCGCTCGAGACGCAGCTCCCGTGGGACGTGCTCGGAGCGCTGCCCGAGACGTTCATCACGGCCGCGGGCTCGCTCGAGACGCTCGCCCTGGGGCCGGGCGAGACGCTGCTCGTGCGCGGCGGCACGTCGTCGGTCGGGCTCGCCTGCCTCGAGCTTGCGCGCGTGGCGGGCGTGCGCGCGTTCGCGACGACGCGCAGCTGGGACAGGGCACCGGCCCTGCGCGCGCGCGGAGCCGCCGGCGTGGTGCTCGAGGGCGCGGCCTTCGCCGAGCGCGCACACGCCGAGCTGGGCGGCGCAGCCGACGGGATCGTCGACCTGATCGGCGGCCGCGCCGTGCTCGACTCGCTGGGCCTCGTGCGGCGCGGCGGCACGGTCTGCACGTCCGGCATGCTCGCCGGCGAGTGGGTGATCGACGACTTCGAGCCCGTGGGGAGCATCCCCTCGGCGCGCAAGCTGACGGCGTACCACTCCGACGAGGCGTCCGACGCGCGCATCGGGGGACCCCTCCTGCGCGCCGTCGTCGAGCAGGTCGAGAGCGGCGCGGTCGATCCCGGGATCGACACGGTCTGCTCGCTCGACGAGGTGGCCGCGGCGCACCGGCGCATGGCCGCCGGCGAGGCGACCGGCAAGCTCGTCGTGGTCACGCGCGACTAGCTCGCTCGGCGGCTCCGGCGTCGAGTCCGACCCGGGGCGTACAGTGACAGCGTGCTCGAGCGGCTGTTTGCGGCGGACGGGCCGCTCGCCCGCGCGCACCCTGCGTACCGCGAGCGGCCGGCGCAGCTCGTCATGGCGCGCGGCGTCGAGCAGGTGCTCGGCCGCGGCGGCACGCTCGTGTGCGAGGCCGGCACGGGCACGGGCAAGAGCCTCGGCTACCTCGTGCCGGCGGCGCTCTCGGGACGCCGCGTGATCGTCTCCACGGCGACGCTCGCGCTGCAGTCGCAGCTCCTGCGCGACGATCTGCCGCTGGCCGCCGCCGCGCGCGGCAAGCCGATCACCGCCGAGCTGCTCAAGGGCCGCGCCAACTACGCCTGCCGGCGCATGGTCGTGCAGCTCGGCATGCGCCTCTTCGACCCGGTGCACGCCGATGCCCTCGACCGCCTGCGGCCGTGGCTCGACACCACGCTGCGCGGCGACCGCGCCGAGCTCGACCACGTGCCGCCGGCCGCCGCCTGGGCCGAGGTCGCGGTCGGGCCGGAGCGCTGCGTCGGAGCGCGCTGCGCGTACTCGTCGACGTGCTTCGCCGAGGAGGCGCGCGAACGCGCCGTCGACGCCGAGGTCGTGATCGTCAACCACGCGCTCTACTTCGCCGACCTCGGCCTGCGCATCGCCTCGGACGGCGCGATCGGCGTGCTCCCCGAGCATGACGCGGTCGTGTTCGACGAGGCCCACGAGCTCGAGGACGCCGCGGCGGAGTGGCTCGGCGCCCGCCTCTCGCTGCGCGACGTCACCCAGCTGCGGCGCGACTGCGAGCGCGCCTGCCGGCTCGACAACGCGACGACCCCCGCGCGCATGCTGCTCGAGCTCGAGCGCGCCGCGCAGGCGCTCTTCGGGCGGCTCCCGGCGGCGCGTGGCCGCACGCGGCTCGGCGAGGCCGAGCTGCGCGACCTCGCGCCGCGCGAGGCCGCCAGCGTGCGCCAGGCCCTCGGCAGCCTGACGGCGCGCCTCGGCGGCATGGGGGAGGAGCGCGACGTGATCGCGCGCCGCGCCGAGCGCCTGCGCCTCGCGCTCGACGCCTGTCTCGGCGCCGACCACGAGCAGGCGGTCGTGTGGTGCGAGCGCGGCGCGGCCGGGCCCGAGCTGCGCTCGGCGCCCGTATCGGTCGCGCCGCTCCTGCGCGAGCACCTCTGGGGGCGCCTGCATGCGGCCGTCCTCACGTCCGCCACGCTCTCGATCGAGGGCGACCTCTCGCACACGCGCGCGCGCCTCGGGCTCGCCGGCGCGGACGAGCTGGTGCTCGCCTCGCCGTTCGACGTGCAGGCCCAGGCCCGGCTCTACGTGCCGCGCGACGCACCCGATCCCCGCGCTTCCGGCTGGGATCAGGCGATCGCCGACCACATCGCCGCGATCGTGCGCGCGAGCGAGGGGCGTGCGCTCTGCCTGTTCACGAGCTGGCGCGCGCTCGAGTCGGTGCGCGGCCTCGTCGCCGAGGAGCTCACGGCCTACACCCTGCTCGTGCAGGGCGAGGCGCCGCGCGAGCGGCTGCTCGAGGCGTTCCGCGCGGACGTCCACTCGGTGCTGCTCGCCACGCAGAGCTTCTGGCAGGGCGTCGACATCCGCGGCGAGGCCTGCTCGTGCGTGATCATCGACCGCCTGCCGTTCGCGGTGCCGAGCGACCCGCTCGTCGCCGGCCGCTGCGAGCAGATCGTCCGCGACGGCGGCTCGGCGTTCGACGACTACGCGCTGCCGCAGGCGGCGCTGATGCTGCGGCAGGGCTTCGGGCGACTGCTGCGCTCCCACGACGATCGCGGCGTGGTCGCGCTGCTCGACGGCCGCCTGCACACGGCGCGCTACGCGGAGCCGCTGCTCGCGGCCCTCGCCCCCGTGCCGCGGGTGCACGAGATCGCCGACGTGGAACGCTTCTTCGCGCGGTCGGTCGAGCTCGCGACATGAACTATGCTGGGCTCCCGTGAGCAAGCGCAAGCAGGAGGCGACGCGCCGGAACGCCGAGCGCAAGGCGGCGGCCGGACGCCGCAAGCCGCCCGGCTACAAGCCGAGCAAGGGCCGCTCGTTCGGGGCGCTGGCCAGCCGCCGCGTGCTCGGCAGCGCCGGGGTCCTCGTCGTCGTGGCGCTGATCGGCGTCGTCGTGTTCGCGACGAACGTCTTCGGCAGCGACAAGCTCGCCGGCATGAAGACGCTCGTCAAGAACGGCACCTGCGTCGAGACCGACTTCGCGAAGAGCATGGGCCGCTCGCACACGACGAACCCGAAGACGAAGATCGTCTACACCCAGTCCGACCCGCCGACCTCGGGCAAGCACTACCAGACGCCGCCTCCGCTGATGATCTACGACGAGCCCGTGCCGCAGTGGATCCTCCTGCACGCGCTCGAGCACGGCAACGTCCTCGTGCAGTACGGCGACAAGGTCTCGGCCGCCGACAAGGCCGCGCTGCGCGCCGCCGTGTTGACGCACCGGGAGCGGACGCTCATGGCGCCGTATCCGAAGCTCGGCAAGCGCGTCGTCTACACGGCCTGGCAGCGGATGCTGAGCTGTCAGGGCTTCCAGAAGGACGCGCTCACGGGCGCGCAGGCCAAGTGGGCCGGCTCGCACGGCATCGCGCCCGAGCGGGCGGCGTTCAGCACGCCCGGCGCGGGCGTGCTCCCCGGCACCGGCTGGTAGATCGCCCGGATCCGCGCGTCAGTGCGTCAGAACGACGCGAGCGCGAGCCGCAGGAGCGCCGGCTTCTCGGCCAGCGGCGGGTACGTCACGAGCGGCACGCCGACGTAGCGGCGGTCGACGTGGAAGCGGCTGCGGGACTCGATGTGGCCCGAGCGCAGCTCGAGCGCGCGGCCCTCGGCGACCTCCTCGATGCGCACGTGACGGCCCGTCGCGTGCGCGGCCAGCTCGAGCGGCTCGGCCGTCGAGGCGAAGAGCACGAAGCCGTCGCCGTGGCCGAGGCAGAGCGGGCGCGAGGCCCGGCGTGCGAGCGTCAGGCGGCCCGGCTCGCCGTCCCAGAGCACGCCCACCGCGGCGCTGCCGCGGACCTCGCCGAGCGTCGCGGCGATGTCCCCGGTGCGATCGGCGAGCATCGCGATGGCCTCGGAGTCGACCGTGATGTGGGGCGTCGAGCGCGGCGCGCGATGGCGGCGGAAGAGCTCGTCGTCGTTGTCGAGGTGCCCGTTGTGGACGATGACGGCGCGGCCGTAGCGCACGGGGTGGTTGTTGTCGTTGACCGACGGCACGCCCTTGGTGTAGCCGCGCACGTGGAAGATCGCCTCGCCGGCCCCGTCGGGCACGGCGATGTGCTCGACGAACTCGCGCAGCCGCATCGACTCCTTGTGCACCTCCACGGTGCCGTCGGGAGCGTGGTAGCCGTAGCCCGTCGCGTCGGTGCCCCGCTCGGCGATGCCGGCGAGCAGGAGCTTCGCGAGCGCGTTCCGATCGAGCCCGACGCCCGGGGCGATCGTGAAGCCGGCGATTCCGCACATGACCTCAGCCTACCCCGAGCCCCCCCGATCGGCCTACCGAACCCTCAGGGGTCGCGGCCGAGCGCGTCGTCGAGGCTCATGCGGCGCGAGACCGGCAGCAGCAGGAGCAGCGCCGAGAGCAGGATGAGCATGAGGTAGCCGTAGAGCCACTCGCCCGGCGCGTTCGCGATCAGCAGCGTGATCGCGATCGCCTGCAGCAGTCCGAGCACGGCTCCGAGGCGCGTGAGCAGGCCGACGAGCAGGGAGAGCCCCGTGATCAGGCCGAGGGCGAACAGCAGCCAGCCGAGCACGGTCGTGTGCGGGATCAGGACGTTGTCGACGAGGCTGCGCAGCGGCGGCGTGAACGCGTGGGCCTTGGCCAGCTCGAGCGTGCGCGGCAGGCCGCGGTAGTTGCCCTTCCCGAAGTCGGTCGGCAGGCGCCAGAGCAGGTTGACGAGCCAGAACACGCCCATGAATGCGCGTACGCCGGCAAGGCTGAGCAGCACGCGCTCGCGCTCGTCCATCCGCGCCAACGCTAGCAGGGCGTGAGAATCGTCACGTGGGCGCGTAGACTGCCGCGGCCCGGGTGGTGGAACTGGTCAGACACGGCCGGCTTAAACCCGGCTGCCTCGCGGCATGCGGGTTCGAGTCCCGCCCCGGGCATTTGCGTTGTGAGAGCGTTCGGTGCCTATCCGTCGGACTGAGAGCTGCTCCGTGCGAGCCGCCGTAGCTTGAGGGACAGGCCGAGGATCCAGCCGAAGAGGATGACGAGGAAGATCAGGAACGTCGCCTGTCCGTGCGGGCCGACCACGAGCGAGAGGACGAGCGCGACGCCGACGAGCGGCGAGACGATCGCGAACGGCCTCCAGCGCACATCGCCGCGGAGCGCGAGCCCGAGGACGAGCGTCGCCAGAAGGATGGAAGGCATGGCGACGATGAACGAGAGGCCGTGGATCCAGCCGTTCACGGTCGAGGGGTCCTCGCCGTCGACCGACGACAGGTCGGTCTTGGAGCTCGACGTCACGATCGCGGCTCCGAACAGCGTCAGCAACCCGAAGGCGACGGTCGACAGCCGGCGCCGCGGGAGCCGGGTCCGCAGCCCGAACGCGAAGGTGAGGAGCATGACTCCGGTGAGGAAGAACGCTCCGATCTGCATCCAGCCGTGTGGGCCGAGCGCGAGACAGCTCGGGTACGGCAGGTTCTTGCCGCCGAAGAGCCGCCAGCCGATGCCGTGCAGGTAGTCGAGGCTCCACCAGGTGTTGAGCAGGATCAGCCCGAGGAACAGCGGCCCGGCGACGAGGCCGGCCGTCGCGCCGAGCCGGGCGGCATCGATGCCGGCGCGGGTGCTGAGAGGGTGGGCGATCTCGGTCGTGCCGGTCATTTCGAGCTCCTTGCGTTCGGGATTTCGCGACCGTAGGAGCCGGCGCGCGGCGCGTCCTCGGTAGAACTGCTCGATCGCTTCATCCCGGGGGGTGAACCGCTCTCAGCCTCGCGATCGAGGCGGTGGCGCCGCCCCCTGGTTACGGTTGACGGGTGCAGCTGCGTGTGGAGCGAGCGCAAGCAGGGCGTCGCCGACGTCGCGATGGCGCTCGCCATCGCGCTGGAGGCGCAATGGGAGGCCTGGACAGCGCCGCTCTTCCCGGCCGGCGGAGCCGGCAGCCCGCACGTCGTCGGCCCACGGGCGCAGCTCGCGGCGTCGTACCTCGTCGTCTCGCTCGCCCTCGTCGCGCGGCGCCGCTACCCGGTCGGGGTGCTGGCGACGATGATCGCGGCGGCTCTCGTCCCCGCGCTCGTCTCCGGCACGGCGCAGGGCTTCGGGCAGGTGCTGCCCTTCGGCCTCGCCATCTACACGATCGGGGCGCACTGCCCCCGCAGAACGTCGCTCTGGTGTCTGGGCCCGCTGCTTGCGTTCATCGCTCTCCTGCAGGCGCTCGATCCAGCCGTGGAGCGAGCGAGCGACACGCTGGGAGCTCTCCCGTTCGCCGTCGTGCTGGTGCTGCTGCCGTGGGTCGCCGGCATGTACGTGCGCACGCGGCGCCTCTACGTCGCCGAGTTGCGCGCCCGGGCCGAGCGCGCCGAGGCGGAGCGCGAGGAGCGCGCGCGGGCCGCGGTGGCCGAGGAGCAGGCGCGCATCGCGCGCGAGCTGCACGACGCCGTCGCGCACGCCATGAGCGTGATGGTCGTGCAGGCGGAGGCGGCAGAGGAGATGCTCGCGCACGACCCCGAGCGCGCGCGCCTGCCGATCCAGCGGATCCAGAGCGTGGGCCGCAGCGGCCTCGACGAGATGCGACGCCTGCTGGGGGTGCTGCGTCGCGACGAGTCGGCTGCGCTCGCGCCACAGCCGGGCCTGAGCGGCATCGGAGCCCTGGCCGACGAGATCCGCGCCGTCGGCCTGCCGGTGGACGTGGCCGTCGACGGGGTGCCGCGCCCGCTCCCGACGGGCATCGAGATCTCCGCCTATCGCATCGTCCAGGAGGCGCTGACGAACGTGCTCAAGCACGCCCGGGCCTCGCGCGTCGCCGTGCGGATCGCGTACGGCAACGGGCTCGAGCTCGATGTGGTCGACGACGGCGTGGGAGCAGGCGCTCACGCGAGCAGCGGACACGGCATCGTCGGCATGCGCGAGCGGGTGGCGCTCTATGGCGGCACGCTCGACGTCGGCCCCGTGACCGGCAGCGGCTTCCGCGTGCGGGCGACCTTCCCGCTCGAGGCACCGGCATGATCCGCATCCTCCTCGTCGACGATCAGGAGCTCGTGCGCGACGGCTTCGCGATGATCCTCGGCGCGCAGACGGACATGGAGGTCGTCGGATACGCGGGCGACGGCCGCGAGGCGGTTGCCTGCGCGCAGGCAACGATGCCCGACGTGGTGCTGATGGACGTGCGCATGCCCGGAATGGACGGCATCGAGGCGACGCGCCGCCTACGCGCACGCGGGTTCGAGCGCCTCGGAATCCTCATGCTGACCACGTTCGACCTCGACGAGTACGTGTACGAGGCGCTGCGTGCCGGCGCGAGCGGCTTTCTGCTCAAGGACGTGCCGCGCACGACCCTCATCGCCGGCGTGCGCACCGTCGCAGCAGGCGACAGTCTCCTCGCACCGGCGATCACGCGCAAACTGATCGAGCGTTTCGTCTCGGGCCCGCTCCTCACGGACACCCCTCCGGCCGAGCTGGCCCAGCTGAGCGCGCGCGAACAGGACGTGCTGCTGCTGATCGCGCGCGGCCACTCGAATGCGGAGATCGCCGCCCAGCTGTTTCTGAGTGAGGCGACCATCAAGACCCACGTCGCGTCCATCCTGCGCAAGCTCGACCTGCGCGACCGCGTACAAGCGGTCGTCTGGGCCTACGAGGCGGGCGTCGTGCTGCGCGGCCACGCACAACTGATGCGCAGCCCGATCGCGGCACGGCGCCGGCGGGTGCCCGCCTCGTCTCGCCGCCGAGGCGCACTTCAGAGGGCTGCGCGCTGCGCCCCCGCCGCCAGCAGCGCGGCGCCGTGCAGGATGTCCCGCTCGGAGACGACCGCCTCGGCCAGGCCGAAGCGATCGAGCACGCATCCGAGCACGACGAGCCCGCCGACGATCACGGGCGCGCGCGCGGGCTCGAGCCCGGCGACGGCGCGGCGCTGCGCGAGCGGCATCGCTGCAAGGCGGGCCTGCAGGTCGCGCACCTGCGTGCGCGTGATGCGGGCGCCGTGCACGGCCTCGGGGTCGTAGCCGCCGTGCGCGATCGCGGCGAGCGTCGTCGCGGTGCCGGCGACGGCGGTGGCGCGTCGCGTCGCCGCGACGACATCGTCCGGCACGCCGGCGAGCAGCTCCCGGACCGCGGCTGCGCAGGCTGCCAGGTCGGTATCCGCGATCACGTCCTCGCCCAGATGGCGCTCGGTCATGCGCACGCAACCGGCCTGCAGCGAGCACGCCCAGGCGACTCCGCGGGCTGTGCCGAGCACGAGCTCCGTGGAGCCCCCGCCGACGTCGACGACGAGCATCCCGTCGGCCGCTGCGGGCTCGTCGCCCCGTGCCGACGAGCGCACGCCCGCGAACGTCGCGGCAGCCTCCTCGTCGCCCGAGAGCAGCCGGGGATCGAAGCCGGTCGCCGCCACGCGCGCGAGGAAGCCGTCGCGATTCACGGCGTCGCGCACGGCGCTCGTGGCGACGGCGAGGAGGCGCTCGGATCCGAGCGCTCGTGCGCGCGCGGCGTAGCGCTCGAGCACGGCGGTCACGCGCAGCATCGGAGCCTCCGCGAGCGCTCCGCTGGCATCGACGCCCTCGCCGAGCCGGGTGATCTCGAGCAGGCGCTCGACCTCGTCCACCGCCGTGTCGCCGCCGACGTCAGCGACGAGGAGGCGCGTCGAATTGGTGCCGAGGTCGGCGGCGGCGACGCGCATCCGCGCCATCGTGCCATGTCTTGCATCGCAGAGGACGGTGCGTTACGATCCGGGCGACGACGCGGGGTGGAGCAGTCCGGTAGCTCGTCGGGCTCATAACCCGAAGGTCGCAGGTTCGAATCCTGCCCCCGCTATAGACGGAGGGCGCGCGCGACGCGGCGCCCTCCGCCGTTTTCGGCGGAAGTCACGCCCTCGTCTCCCGGCCCGCCGGTGGTTTCGCGACGGTGGCGGTCCGAACCATCGCGATCGGACGCCCGATTCCTGACGCAGCCACCACCGAGAAGCGCCTCGTCGCCGTCGTGACGGGCGGCAACAGGGGCATCGGCCTCGAGGTCTGCCGGCAGCTCGCCGAGCGGGGCTACGCCGTCGTCCTGGGATCGCGCGACGCCCGCAAGGGCCGCCGCGCGGCCGCCGCCCTGCAAGGCGCCGGAGACGTGACGGCGTGCGAGCTCGACGTCGCAGACGGCGCGAGCGTCGTCGCGGCGGCAGCCTGGGTCGCGGATCGCCACGGGCGCTGCGATGCGCTCGTGAACAACGCGGCGATCCTCTACGACACGTGGGCGCAGGCCCGCAGCGCAGATCTCGCCGTCGTGCGGGAGGCACTCGAGACGAACCTGCTCGGGGCCTGGCGCGTGACGCAGGCGTTCCTCCCGCTGCTCGAGGCGTCCCCGCACGCCCGCGTCGTCAACGTCTCGAGCGAGGCCGGATCGCTCGCCGGGATGGGTTCGGGCACGCCCGCCTACCACGTCAGCAAGGCCGCGCTGAACGCCCTGACGCGCACGCTGGCCGCCGAGCTGCGTCCCGCGGGGATCCTCGTCAACGCCGTCTGCCCGGGCTGGACCGCCACCGACATGGGCGGCGGGGGCGGGCGGCCGGTCGCCGCAGGCGCCGCGTCGGTCGTCTGGGGCGTGACGCTCGCGGACGGCGGCCCGACCGGCGGCTTCTTCCGCGACGGGCGCGCGCTGTCCTGGTGAGTTCGCGGCGGCGGTTTCGCCACCGCTGCGCGCGGGAGGTTCCTCGCGTGAGCCCCGCCACGATCCTCGAGCCGCCCGCCTGGGCGCCGCGCCCGGATATGGTCCGCGCATGACCGCCCGCGCAAGGCTCGCCGGGATGGTCGACGCGGCCCTCGATGCGAGCATCGTGGGAGGCTTCTCGCGCGTCGGCCCGGCGCTGCGCGGCCGTCTCGAGGACTGGGACGACCCGCCGTCGATGAGCGGGCGCGTATGCCTCGTGACGGGGGCGAGCGGCGGCCTCGGCCTGGCGGCGAGCACCGGCCTCGCCCGCCTCGGTGCGTCGCTCCGCCTGCTCGTGCGCGATGCCGGCCGCGGCGAGGACGCCCGCCGCGCCATCGTGGCGGCGACCGGCAACGAGGACGTGCGCTGCGAGCTCGTCGACGTCGCCGTGCGCCGCTCGCTGCGGGAGTGCGCCGAGCGGATCGAGGCCTCCGGCGAGCCGGTCCACGTGCTCGTGCACAACGCGGGCGTGCTGCCGCGCGAGCGGCGGGAGACCGAGGAGGGGCTCGAGCTGACGTTCGCGACCAACGTGCTGGGGCCGCACCTGCTCACCCGGCTGCTGCGCGAGCGCCTGATCGCGAGCGCGCCGGCGCGCGTGATCTTCGTCTCCTCGGGCGGCATGTACACGAGCCGTCTCGACGTCGACGACCTGCAGTCGCGCAGGCACGCGTTCGACGGCCGCATGGCCTACGCGCGCAGCAAGCGCGCCGAGGTCGTGCTCGCCGAGCGCTGGGCCGAGGAGTTCGCGGGCACCGGCGTCGTCGTCCACGCGATGCACCCCGGCTGGGCCGACACGCCGGGCATCAAGACCTCGATCCCGGCCTTCCAGCGCGTCATGCGCCCGCTCCTGCGCTCGCCCGAGCAGGGCGCCGACACGATCGTCTGGCTGGCCGCGGCCGCGGCGCCGGGCGCCACCACCGGGCGCTTCTGGAGCGACCGCCGTGTGCGCCCGACGCACCATCCGTTCGCACGCACGCGCGAGACGCCCGAGGATCGCGATCGGCTCTGGCACGCGCTCGAGGCGCTCGCGGCGGGTGCCGCGGCGCGGATATGATCCCTCGCGTCAACGACGCGACGAGGAGCTGAGGCGTGGCTGGGATCACTCTCGACGGCGTCAGCAAGGTCTTTGCTGGCGGAGTGCAGGCGGTCGACAACGTCTCGCTGGAGATCGGCGACGGCGAGTTCATGGTGCTGGTCGGCCCGTCGGGATGTGGCAAGACGACGATCCTGCGCATGGTCGCGGGCCTCGAGGAGGTCAGCGACGGCGAGATCGCGATCGGCGACCGCGTCGTGACCGATCTCGCGCCCAAGGACCGCGACATCGCGATGGTGTTCCAGAACTACGCGCTCTATCCGCACATGACGGTCGAGCAGAACCTCGGCTTCGGCCTCAAGCTGCGCAAGACGCCCAAGGTCGAGATCAAGCGCCGCGTCGACGACGTCGCGCGCATCCTCGGGCTCGACCCGCTGCTCAAGCGCAAGCCCGCGGCGCTCTCGGGCGGTCAGCGCCAGCGCGTGGCGATGGGCCGCGCGATGGTGCGCGAGCCGCGCGCGTTCCTGATGGACGAGCCGCTCTCGAACCTCGACGCCAAGCTGCGCGTGCAGATGCGCGCCGAGCTCGCGCGGCTGCGCGACCGCCTCAAGACGACGACCGTCTACGTGACCCACGATCAGGTCGAGGCGATGACGCTCGGCGACCGCGTCGCGGTCATGCGCGACGGCGTCCTGCAGCAGTGCGACACGCCGCAGAACCTCTTCAAGCACCCCGTCAA
Organism: uncultured Actinomycetes bacterium; assembly: GCA_963743275.1. Classification (GTDB taxonomy): domain Bacteria; phylum Actinomycetota; class Thermoleophilia; order Gaiellales; family JALYLC01; genus JALYLC01. Next base: position 70,625 of record CAVUPB010000002.1, read on the forward strand.
CCTCTTCGTCGCAGCCTTCATCGGCTCGCCGGCCATGAATCTCGTCGAGGCGCGCGTCTCGGGCGGCAACGTCGAGTTCGCCGGCTTCAGCCTGCCGGCGCCGCCGCGCGAGGGCCTCGCCGCCTTCGAGGGCCGCACCGTCATCCTCGGCATCCGCCCGTCCGACTTCGACGACGCGGCGCTCGGCCGCGATCCCGGACTGCCGACGATCTCCGCGACGGCGTCCGTGGTCGAGGAGCTCGGCTCCGAGGTGCACGTGCTCTTCGGCGTGGACGCCCCGCCGGTCTCGAGCGACGCCGTGCGCGCCGCGGCCGAGAGCGACGAGGAGGGCACGGCCCGCCTGATCCACGACGAGGCCGAGCGCTCGACGTTCACCGCGCGCGTGTCGGCGGCCTCGCCCGTGAAGGCAGGGCAGCCGATCACGCTCACGGTCGACCACCGCGCGATGCACGCCTTCGATCCCGCCACCGGCGACTCGATCGGCGAGCAGGCTCCGGCGGCGGCCCGCGCCTGACGCCCTGACTCAGGGCAGGACGACCACGCAGTCGATCTCGACCTTGATGCCACCCGGCAGGGCCGCCACCTGGACGGTCGTGCGCGCGGGCTTGGGATCGGGGAAGAACGTGGCGTAGACCTCGTTCATGGCCGAGAAGTCCTTGATGTCGGCCAGGAACACCCCGCAGCGCACGACGTCCTCCCAGCCGGCCCCAGCCGCGCTGAGGATGCGCCCGACGTTCTCGAGCGTGAGCCGCGTCTCGTCCTCGACCGAGGCCGGGTCGTAGGCGCCGTCGACCAGCGGGCCCTGGCCCGAGACGTAGAGGAAGCGGCCTTCGGCGATGATCCCGGGGCTGTACGCACCGGCCGGCGTGGTCCCTTGAACAAGCGTTTTCGTCATGCGGGCAATCGTCGCAGATGCGCGTCGCCCCTGCGAGAATCGCCTTTCCGCCTCTCGACCCGGAGACCACATGACCCGCGCCGTCCGCTTCCAGGGGCCCGGCCCCGGCATCCGCATCGGTCGTCTCGAAGACGACTCCGTCTGGGACGCCGGCGCAGCGCCGGCCTCCGGCTTCGCGCCGACGGCCGAGGCCTGGGAGCGTGTCCGCGACGCCTCGGGCTCGTGCTTCCGGCTCGATCAGGTGACCCTGCTCGCGCCGGTCGTGCCCCCGAAGCTGCTCTGCATCGGGCTCAACTACCGCCTGCACGCCGAGGAGACGGGCGCCGCCATCCCGACCGAGCCGGTGCTGTTCTGCAAGCTGCCGAACTCCTACTCGGGCCCGGGCGACGACATCGTGCTGCCGAAGGACGATGCGACCCCCGACTTCGAGGCCGAGATGGCGCTCGTGATCGGCACCCGGATCCGGCGCGCCGATCGCGCACAGGCGCGCGCGGCGATCGGCGGCATCACGGCGCTCAACGACGTCTCGGCGCGCACCGCGCAGCGCAGCTCCGGCGGCCAGTTCATCCGCGGCAAGAGCTTCGACACGTTCGCGCCGCTCGGTCCCTGCATCGCCGACGCGAGCGGGCTCGACCCGAACAACCTCGCCGTCCGCATGCGCGTCTCGGGCGAGACGATGCAGGACTCGAACACCTCGGACATGATCTTCGACGCCGAGGACCTGATCGTCTACATCTCCGCCGCCATCACGCTCGAGCCCGGCGACGTCATCGCCACGGGCACGCCGAGCGGGGTCGGCATGGGGCGCGACCCCAAGCGCTGGCTGGTCGACGGCGATGTCTGCGAGGTCGAGGTCGAGGGCGTCGGCGTGCTGCGCAACCCGGTGGTGGCCGAGGCGTAGGGCGGCGGCCGGCGTCGCGGCTAGAGCGCGCCGACGGCGGCGACGAGCGCGTTCAGCGACGTCTTGGCGTCGCCGAACAGCATCGAGCAGTTCGGCTCGTAGTAGAGCGCGTTGTCGACGCCGGCGAAGCCCGTGGCGAGCGAGCGCTTGAGCACGATCACCTGCTTGGCGCGGTCGACCTCGAGGATCGGCATGCCGTAGATCGGGCTCTGGGGATCCGTGCGCGCGGCGGGGTTCGTGACGTCGTTGGCGCCGACGACGAGCACGACGTCGGTGTGCGCGAACTCCGGGTTGATGCGCTCCATCTCGTAGAGCTGCGTGTACGGCACGTCGGCCTCGGCCAGCAGCACGTTCATGTGGCCCGGCATGCGGCCGGCGACCGGGTGGATCGCGTAGCGGACGTCGATGCGCTTGGCCTCGAGCAGGTTGCCGAGCTCGCGCGCGACGTGCTGGGCCTGCGCGACCGCAAGCCCGTAGCCCGGCACGATCACGACCCGGCTCGCATAGGCGAGCAGCACCGCCGCGTCCTCGGCGCTGAGCGAGCGCACGCTGCCGCCCTCCGTGCCCGCGCCTGCTCCGCGGCCGGCCATCGCACCGCCGCCTCCGCCGAACGCCCCGAAGAGGACGTTCGTGAGCGGGCGGTTCATGGCCTGGCCCATCATGCGCGTCAGCAAGGTGCCGGAGGCGCCGACGAGCGTGCCGGAGACGATCAGCAGGTCGTTGTGGAGCACGAAGCCCGAGGCCGCGGCCGCGATGCCGGTGAACGAGTTGAGCAGCGAGATCACGACGGGCATGTCGGCGCCGCCGATCGGCAGCACGAAGAGCACGCCGAGCAGGAGCGCGAGCGCGCCGGCGGCCATGAGGCGCGTCTGCCCGTCGCTGAAGCTGATGCTGGCGCCGAGGATCACGATGGCGGCCGCGATCAGGCCGTTGACCGCCTTCTGGCCCGGGTAGGTCACGGGGCGCCCGCCGATCAGCTCCTGCAGCTTCGCGAACGCGATCGCCGAGCCGGCGAACGAGATGCAGCCGATCACGAGCGAGAGCGCGATCGCGATCGTCTCCGCGAGCGCGGCCCGGCCGGGCTCGGGCGCGATGCGGTGGTACTCGGCGAGCGCGATCAGGGCGGCGCCGCCACCGCCGACGCCGTTGAAGAGCGCGACCATCTGCGGCATCGCGGTCATCTTCACGGCGCGCGCCGAGAGCACGCCGATCACGCCGCCGACCACGATCGCGCCGGCGATCGCCCAGTAGCTGACCACGCCCTCGTCGGCGAGCGTCGCGGCGATGGCCGCCGTCATGCCCGTCGCGGCGATCGTGTTGCCGCTGCGCGCCGTGGCGGGGTGCGAGAGGCGCTTGAGCCCGACGACGAACGCGATGATCGCGAGCAGGTCGACGAGCTGGATCGCCTCGCTGCGGCTCACTTCTCGTCCTTGCGGCGGAACATCTGCAGCATGCGGTCGGTCACGACGAAGCCGCCGACGACGTTGATCGCCCCGAACGCCACGGCGATCAGGCCGAGGATCGTCGCGAACCCGCTGCCGCCGACGCCGGCCACGAGGATCGCGCCCACGATCACGATGCCGTGGATCGCGTTCGTGCCCGACATGAGCGGCGTGTGCAGCATCGTCGGCACCTTCGAGATGACCTCGAACCCGACGAAGACCGCGAGAGCGAGCACGGTCAGCTCGTGGATCAGCTGGGAGTTCACGTGAGGCGCTCCAGGACGGCGGGGTGGACGACGGCGCCGCCGTGGCAGACGAGACAGCCGGCGATCACCTCGTCGTCCCGGGCGATCGTGAGGCGGCCTTCCTGCAGGCAGACGCCCAGCAGCTCGGTGACGTTGCGGGCGTACAGCCGGCTCGCGTCGTAGGGCAGGGAGGCGGCCGGGTTGCGGTCGCCCACGATCGTGACGTTCTCGCGCACGACCGTCGCGCCCGGCTCGGTCAGCTCGCAATTGCCGCCTGCCTCGGCCGCAAGGTCGACGATGACGGATCCCGGCCGCATCGACGCGACCATGTCGGCGCCGATCAGCTGCGGCGCGGGCCGGCCGGGCACGAGCGCCGTGGTGATGACGACGTCGCTCGCGGCGACGTGCTCGGCGAGCAGCTCGCGCTGCAAGCGCTGCGTGTCGGCCGACAGCTCCTGCGCGTAGACGCCGGAGTTCTCGGGGGCGTCGGGCAGCGCGACCTCGAGGAAGTTCGCGCCGAGGCTCTCGACCTGCTCGCGCACGACGGGGCGCACGTCGAACGCGCTGACGACGGCGCCGAGGCGCCGCGCGGTCGCGATCGCCTGCAGGCCGGCGACACCCGCGCCCAGCACGAGCACCTTCGCGGGCGGGACCGTCCCGGCCGCCGTCATCAGCAGCGGGAAGTAGCGCGGGAGCTGCGTCGAGGCGACGAGCACGGCCCGGTAGCCCGCGATGTTGGCCTGCGACGAGAGCGCGTCCATGGTCTGCGCGCGCGTGATGCGCGGCACCAGCTCGACGGCGAGCGCGCTGACGCCGCGGGCCGCCAGCGCCCGGCTGATCTCGGGCTGGTCGAGCGGCCGCAGGTAGGAGATCACGAGCGCGGCCGGCGGCAGCAGCGCGATCTCGTCGTCGTCCGGCGGCGCCACGCGCAGGACGACGTCGGCGGACGCGAGGGTGGCGGCGGCGTCCGCGGCCAGCTCGGCGCCCGCGAGCGCGTAGCTCTCGTCGGCGAATCCGGCCGCCGTGCCCGCGCCGCGCTCGATGCGGACGCGCGCACCCTTCGCGGTGAGGCGGGTGGTCTCGTCCGGGGTGAGCGCGACGCGTCGCTCGCCGTCTGCGCGCTCGCGGCAGACGGCGACGAGCACCGCGCCGGGCGGTGCCGGGGTCTCCTCGTCGGCGGCGGTCATGCGGGGCCTTCGGCCTCCATGTGCGGGTAGCCGAGGGCCACGGGTGGGACGGACGTCTCCTTGACGGAGCGCGGGGACGACCAGCGCATGAGGTTGTTGACCCAGCCGGCCTTGTCGTTCGTGCCCGAGGCGCGGCCGCCGCCGAACGGCTGCTGCGCGACGACCGAGCCCGTCGGCTTGTCGTTGACGTAGAAGTTGCCGGCGGCGTGGCGCAGCTTCTCGTGCGCGAGCGCGATCGCGGCGCGGTCGGAGGCGAAGATCGAGCCGGTCAGCGCGTACGCCGAGGTGCGGTCGCACAGCTCGAGCGTCTCGGCATAGCGGGCCTCGTGATAGGGGAACACGGTCAGGCAGGGCCCGAAGAGCTCGCGCTCCATGGTGTCGAAGTGGGGGTCGTCGGTCTCGACGATCGTCGGATCGACGAACCAGCCCACGCTGTCGTCGGTGCCGCCGCCGCACAGGATGCGCGCGCTCGTGGAACCCTTGACCGTCGCGAACGCATCGCGCAGGCGTGCGAACGCGCGCCCGTCGATCACGGCGCCCATGAACGTCGAGAAATCGCTCGGGTCGCCCTGGCGGATGTCCTCGACGAGCGCCAGCGCCCGCTCGCGCACCTCGGGCCAGCGCGTGTCGGGGATGTAGGCGCGCGATGCCGCGGAGCACTTCTGCCCCTGGTACTCGAACGCGCCGCGCACGAGCGCGACGGCGACCGCCTGCGGGTCGGCCGAGGCGTGCATGACGACGAAGTCCTTGCCGCCCGTCTCGCCCACGAGACGCGGATACGAGCGGTAGCGGTCGATGCGCTCGCCGACCTCCTTGAAGAGCGAGCGGAAGACCGGGCTCGACCCGGTGAAGTGCACGCCGGCGAACTCCGCGTGGTCGAGGCAGACCTCGGTGATCGGGCCGGGCTCGCCGGGCACGAAGTTGATGACGCCGTCGGGCAGCCCGGCCTCGCGCAGGATCTCGAAGACGAGCCAGTTGGAGAGGATCGCCGTCTGCGAGGGCTTCCACACGACGGTGTTGCCCATGAGCGCCGGCGCCGTCGGCAGGTTGCCGCCGATCGCCGTGAAGTTGAACGGCGTGACCGCGTACACGAAGCCCTCGAGGCCGCGCTGCTCGAGGCGGTTGTGGAAGCCGGGCGGGGAGATCGGCTGCATCTCCTCGATGTGCTGGGCGAAGTGGACGTTGAAGCGCCAGAAGTCGGCGAGCTCGGCGGCGGCGTCGATCTCGGCCTCGCGCACCGTCTTGCCCTGCCCGAGCATCGTGGCCGCGTTGACGCGCATCCGCCACGGGCCCGAGAGCAGGTCGGCCGCGCGCAGCAGCACGGCGGAGCGCTCGGCCAGCGGCCACGAGCTCCAGTCGGGGCGGGCGGCGAGCGCGGCGTCGATCGCCTGCGCCGCCTCGGCGGGCCCGGCCGCGTGCCAGGTGGCGCACACGCGCTCGCGCTGGGCCGGCTCGCGCTGCTCGCGCACCTCGCTCGTCCTGCGCTCGCGGCCGCCGATCACGAGCGGGATCTCCGGCTGCCGCCCCCGCAGGTCGCGGAGCGCATCGGCGATCTCCGCACGCTCGGGAGAGCCTGGCGCGTAGGTGAGGATGGGCTCGTTGCGGGCGCTCGGGACGGTGCTCATGCGTGCATGGTGGCTCAGTCCGCGGCGATCATGCGCCGCAGGACGAGCGGGAGGATGCCGCCGTGGCGCAGGTACTCGGCATCGGCGGGCGAGTCGACCCGGGCGAGGACCTCGAAACGGGTCTGGCGGCCGTCGTCGGCCGTCGCCTCGACGGTCAGCCGGGCGTGCGGCGCGACGCCGCCGGCGATGCCGTGGATCGCGAAGCGCTCGCGCCCGTCCAGGCCGAGCGACGCGGCCGTCTGGCCGTCGACGTACTGGAGCGGGAGGACGCCCATGCCGACGAGGTTGGAGCGGTGGATGCGCTCGTAGCTCTCGGCGATGACCGCGCGGATGCCGAGCAGGAGCGTGCCCTTGGCGGCCCAGTCGCGCGACGAGCCCGAGCCGTACTCCTTGCCCACCAGCGCGACGAGCGGCACGCCCTCGGCCCGGTAGCGCTCGGCGGCGTCGAAGATCGTGAGCGGCTCGCCCGAGGGCAGGTGCACCGTGTAGCCGCCCTCGCGGCCGCCCGCGAGCGCGTTGCGCAGGCGGATGTTGCCGAACGTGCCCCGCACCATGACCTCGTGGTTGCCGCGCCGCGCCCCGAACGAGTTGAAGTCGCGCGTCTCGACGCCGTGCTCGAGCAGGTAGCTGCCCGCGGGCATGTCGCGCGGGATCGCGCCCGCCGGCGAGATGTGGTCGGTGGTGACCGAATCGCCGAGCACGACGAGGCAGCGGGCACCGGCGATGTCCGCGAGCGGCTCCGGCTCGGGCTGGAGATCCTGGAAGAACGACGGCTCGCGGACGTACGTCGAGTCCGGCGCCCACTCGAAGAGCGCACCCTCGGGCGCGGGCAGGGCCCGCCAGCGCTCGTCGCCGTCCCAGATCGTGGCGTACTCGCGCTCGAACAGCTCGGGCGTGACGCTCGCCTCGACGGCTGCGCGCACCTCGCTGTTCGAGGGCCAGATGTCGCGCAGGTAGACGTCGGCGCCGTCGCCGTCGGTGCCGAGCGGCTCGTGCTCGAGGTCGATGGAGACCGAGCCCGCGAGCGCGTAGGCGACGACGAGCGGGGGAGAGGCGAGGTAGCTGGCACGCACCAGCGGGTGGATCCGGCCCTCGAAGTTGCGGTTGCCCGAGAGCACGGCGCAGACCGCGAGCTCGTCGTCGCGCACCGCCTGGGAGATCTCGTCCGAGAGCGGCCCGGAGTTGCCGATGCAGGTCGTGCAGCCGTAGCCGACGAGCTGGAACCCGAGCGCGTCGAGCGGCTCCTGCAACCCGGCTGCGGCGAGGTAGTCCGTGACGACGCGCGAGCCGGGGGCGAGGCTCGTCTTGACGTGCGAGGCCGAGTGCAGGCCGCGCGCGACGGCGTTCCGCGCGAGCAGGCCCGCCGCCACCATGACGGACGGGTTCGAGGTGTTCGTGCACGACGTGATGGCGGCGATGACGACGTCGCCGTCGTGCACGGGCTTGCCGTTGGCGCTCTCCCGCGGCGGGTAGGCGGCGCTGAAGCTCGCGGGGACGTCGGCCAGCGGCACGCGATCCTGCGGGCGGCGCGGGCCGGCCAGGCTGGGCGCCACGCCGCCGAGGTCGAGCTCGACGAGCGAGCTGAACGTGGGCGTCGCGTCGCCGTCGCGGCGGAAGAGGCCCTGCTCCTTGCAGTGCGCGTCGACGAGGGGCACGAGCTCGCTGCGACCGGTCGCGCGCAGGTAGCGCAGCACCTCGTCGTCGACAGGGAAGAGCGCAGCGGTCGCGCCGTACTCGGGCGACATGTTCGAGAGCGTCGCGCGGTCGGCCAGCGAGAGCGCCGAGAGGCCGTCGCCGCAGAACTCGACGAAGCGGCCGACGACGCCGTGGCGGCGCATCAGCTCGGTCAGCGTGAGCACGAGATCGGTCGCCGTGACGCCCTCGTCGAGCGCGCCCGAGAGGCGCACGCCGACGACCGACGGCGTGCCGAGCTCGAGCGGCTCGCCGAGCATGACGGCCTCGGCCTCGATCCCTCCGACGCCGAAGCCGAGCACGCCGAGCCCGTTGATCATCGTCGTGTGCGAATCGGTGCCGACGAGCGTGTCCGGCACGGCGACGCCGTCGCGGATGGCGACGACGCGGCCGAGGTGCTCGAGGTTGACCTGGTGCACGATGCCCATGCCGGGCGGCACGACGCGGAACGATCCGAACGCGCCCTGGGCCCAGCGCAGCAGCAGGTAGCGCTCGCCGTTGCGCTCGTACTCGCGCTCGATGTTGTGCGCGTAGGCCTGCAGCGTGCCCGCCTCGTCGACCTGCACGGAGTGGTCGATCACGAGGTCGCACGGCACGAGCGGGTCGACGCGGGCCGGATCGCGGCCCGCGCGCGCCATCGCCGCGCGCATCGCGGCGAGGTCGACCACGGCGGGCACCCCGGTGAAGTCCTGCAGCAGCACGCGTGCCGGGAAGAACGGCACCCGCGTCCCGGCGCCGTCCGCATGCGGCCAGCCCGCGAGCGCGATCACGTCCTCCTCGCGCACGTGCAGCCCGCCCGCATTCCGCAGCAACCCCTCGAGCAGGATCCGCACCGTGTGCGGCAACCGCTGCGTGTCGGCCGCCCCGCTCTCGTCGAGCCGGTTGATGCGGAAGACGTCGGGAAGCCCCGGAAGGCTCGCCCGCGCGCCGAACAGGTCGCTTGCCATCGCCTCCACTCTATCGCCCGCGTCCGGCCAAGTGGCACACGCGGCGTGTGCCACTTGGAAGACCTCGCGACGCGGACCCGCGCGAACCTCTTGCATGGTCGAAGAACGCGCCTTCCGCAACGCGGCGGCGGACGTGCACGGGTGGCCAAGTGGCACTCGCCGCGTGTGCCACTTGGCCGCTCCGCGTACGCTCCCGGCATGGCGGCACCGGCCGAGACGGCGCTCGCGACGCTGCGCACCGACGCGACGGATGCGCGTGCGCGCGGCCGGGCCGCGGGGGAGGCGCTGGCGGAGCGCGCGGCGCTGTGCCTCGCCGCCTATCTGCCGCTCTTCGAGGACGGAGGGCGCACGCGGGACGACGTGCGGCGGTTCGGCGCGCGCGTGCTCGAGCGCACCGCGTCGTGGCATGCGCCGCTCGCGGCCGAGCTGGAGGCGTTCGCGCTCGGCGCCGGGCTCGAGCTCGAGCTCGTCGCGGCGCTCAACGGCCGCACCGAGCTGCTGGCGCTGCCGGAGTGCACGACGGTCGCTCGCTGCGAGAGTCCCGACGGGCCGTGGCTGGCGCAGAACTGGGACTGGTACGCGGACGCCCCGGAGCGCTGCGTGGTGTGGTCGGCGGCGGTCGAGGGCGCTCGCTTCGCGACCATGACCGAGGCCGGGATCCTGGCCAAGGTCGGTGTCTCGTCGCGCGGCCTCGCGGTGGCGCTGAACATCCTCTATCACCGCGATGACGGCCGCGGCGAGCTGGGCGTGCCGGTGCACCTCGTGCTGCGGCGGCTGCTCGGCGAGGCCGGGAGCGCCGAGGACGCCTGGGAGCTCCTGCGCGCGACCCCGTACTCGGCGTCGAGCTGCATCACGGTCGTCGACGCGCGCGGCGGCGGCGCCTGCTTCGAGCTCTCACCGGCGGGCGTCGCGCGGATCGAGCCGCGCGACGGCCTGCTCGCGCACGCGAACCACTTCCTCGACGACACGCTCGCGCGCGCCGAGGGCGAGCAGCCGGCCGAGTGGCTCGCGGGCTCGCGGGCGCGCCTCGCCGCGGCCGAGCGGGCGGCGCCGGAGGAGCTCGGCGATGCCCTCGCGGTGCTCGCCGGGCACGACTCGGAGCCGCAGGCGATCTGCCGGCACGACGAGCCGTCCGGCGAGCCCGGGCGCCCGCTCGTCGACACGGTCGTCTCGCTCGCGATGCGCCCCGCCGTGCCGGAGCTGCGCGTTGCCGCGGGCCACCCGTGCGAGCGCGCGTTCCTCGCCTACGCCGTGTGAGCCGGAGCGCTAGAGCGTCGCGACGGCCTGGTCGGTCGCGGTGCGGCAGGCCACGCGCTGCGCGGGACGCACGCGCTCGCACAGCGCGTCCGCCATCGCACGCCCGTGGCGGTCGTAGACCGCGTTCGCGGCCGCTCCGGCGATGCACTCCCAGCGGTGGGCCTTCGCCCCCAGCGCGCACTGCGTGACGATCTTGGCCGGGTCGAGCAGGGCGGCACCCGAGATGTCGCGGCCCATGCTGCGGTAGCACGTGCCGACGTATGCCCGCCTCGACGCGATCGCAGATGCGGAACGCCACCGGCAGATTCCACTTCTTGACCTGCAGGACGTACGACGTCTGCATGAGGTAGCAGGACGGCTTCTCCTGCTCCGTCACGGCGTCGCAGGGATAGATCGGGTCGCTCGGCTTGAGGTCGACGGCCCGGTGCATGCCGCTGCCGTTGGCGACGATGTTCTGCATGAAGACGCCGCTGTAGCACGACTGGCGCTCCCAGCTGTGCGTGACCGCGTTGCAGAACTTGAGCGCGCGGAAGATGTCCTGGGCGAAGCGGATCGTGAGCCCGTGGCCGAGCCCGTGCCAGCAGTTGTAGTACGCCAGCGAGTAGGGATGGTCGGCGTCCTGCTTGCAGATGCCGTTCATGCGCGAGCGCAGCTGACCGTCGTCGAATTGCGAGATGTAGCTCTCCATGAGGCCGTGGTGGTAGCCCGACCAGCACGTCTCGCGCGCGTAGCCCTCGGCGACCGTGACGCTCTTGTACTTGGCGTAGGCCAGGTGGCCGATCTCGTGTGCGAGGGGATGGCACGTGCGCAGCACGTACGCGTCGGTCTTCGAGAGCGCGTCGAGCTTGTCGAGCGCGACGGCCGGATTCGTCGCGTTCACGAGCGCGCGGAACGCGCGCTGGTAGCAGCCGAACGTCTCGTCCTTGCGGCAGGCGGTGAAGGCGTCGCCGCCGGCCGCCGCGGTGACCGCGGTCGTGACCGGCGCGGCGCTCTCGCCGCCCTTGCCCGAGCCGCCGAGCTGCGACGCGCCGTAGCCCAGGCCGGCGCCGACGAGCAGCGTGCAGAACGCGAGCAGAGCGACGCGCAGCGGGCTCATGCAGCGCAATGTACTCGTGCATGCCGGTTGTGAGGTGGCGCCCGGCGGCGTGCGGCGATGCCGCTCAGCCGCTGCGGAGCGCGTTCCAGGCCTGCTCCCAGCGCGCGAACGGGACGCAGATGCGTCCGCCGCCGCAGTGCTCGACCGGGGTGTGGCGGAACGCGATGCGGCGCAGCAGGGCGGGCGGGGCGTCGGCGTGCAGGGCGTGGCAGGCGGCTGCGCCGAGCAGGCCGCAGGCGTCGCGGTTGACCGGCGTGGCGCCGAAGAAGCGCGACACCTCGGCCTGCATGCGCGCCCCCGAGGCGTAGCGCATCCAGCGGTAGGCGCAGCCGGGGTGGGGGGCGCGGGCGCCGAGCATCCAGAGGTCGAGCTCGCCGGGTGCGCCCTCGCGCGGGAGCGTCAGGCCCACGTCGACGTTCTGGTCGCGGATCTGCTGCGCCGTGTACCAGTCGCCCTGGCCCACGTCGACGAGTCCGCCGGCGAAGGCGTCGATCTCGTCGCCCGGTAGCTGCCAGAGCGCTCCCGCGAGCGCCAGGCGGCGCTTCGTCAGCGCGACGGCAGCCGTGAACTGGGGCTCGTCGAGCGCGTAGGGATCGCCGATCGCGAGGCCCGGCGCGAGCTTGCGCAGCTCGATCGCCGCATCGCCGATCTCGAGCGCCGTGTCCTCGAGCGCGACGTGCCCGCGCCGCGCCTTCGCGTTCCACGACAGCGGCGCCCACGATGCGGGCGCGTGCTTGCGGAGGCTCGTGCGCCAGAGCAGCAGCCGGGGCGACCACATGAACGCGATGCCGTAGCGGCGCGCGCCGGCGCGCCCGGCGGCCGGATCGCGGAAGGGCGCGCGGAAGCTCGCGCGCTGCGGCACCAGGCCGGGGTTGAGCGCGCGCGCCGCGCCGTCCTGGACGAGCGCGTAGGCGAGCCCGCCGGGGATCGACGCGACGTCGAAGGCCCAGCCGTCGGCGGCGCGCCGCAGCCCGGCCGCGGTGTCGGCGTAGCGCACCTCGACACGGCACCCCGTGCTGCGCTCGAAGGCCGTCACCCAGGCGCGCTCGGCGTAGCCCTGGCGCGCCAGCAGGCGCAACGCCCCCTCGGCGCGCGGAAGCGCCGCCTCGGGCCCGGACGGGCCCGCGACCGCCGCGCCCGTCGTCGAGCCGCCCGTCCCGCAGGCGGTCGCGACGCAGGCCAGCACTGCGGCGAGCAGTGCGCAGCGGGCCGAGCGGCCGGACATCAGAGGTACTGGGAGCCGGCCACGGCCGTCAGCGCGCCCGGATCCTCGGCCGCGGCGCGCGTGTCGCCGCCCGGTGCCAGCCGCTGCGCGAAGTAGACCGGCACGATGCTGAGCAGCACGACGACGGCGGCGACGACGTTGATCTCGGAGCCGCTGCCGCCGGTGCGCAGGCCGGTCCAGATCCAGATCGGGATCGTCGTGTTGCCGCCGGCGGTGAAGATCGTGACGATGACCTCGTCCCACGACAGCGCGAAGGCCAGCAGCGCGCCTGCCACGAGCGCGCTGCGCAGCTCCGGCAGGAGCACGTAGAGGAACGTCTGCAGGCCGTTGGCGCCGAGATCCATCGACGCGTCCTCGATCGAGGGCTGCATGCGGCGCAGGCGTGCGATCACGTTGTTGAAGACGATCACGATGCAGAACGTCGCGTGGCCGATCATGATCGTCCAGAGCGAGAACGGGATGCCCGCGACCGCGAACGACGACTGCAGCGCGATCCCGGTGATCACGCCCGGCAGCGCGATCGGGATGACCACGAGGAACGAGACGGAGTTGACGCCGAAGAAGCGGTAGCGCGCGACGGCGAACGCGGCGGCCGTCCCGAGCACGAGCGCGACGGCGGTCGCGGCGCAGGCGACCTTGAGCGAGAGCACGAACGCGTCGCGCACCTCCTGGTCGTTCCAGGCCACGCTGAACCAGTGCAGCGAGAAGTGCTTGATCGGCCAGGTCTGCACGTTCGAGCGGTTGAACGCGTAGAGCACGATGACCGCGAGCGGCACGTACAGGAAGAGGACGACGAGCAGCGTCCAGATGCGGAGCAGGGAGCCGGTGGCGCGGGATTCCATGGCTAGAGGTGCTCGAAGGCGCCGAGCCGGCGGGCGCTCAGCAGGTAGACGGCCATGATCGCGAGCGGCACGGTGGCGAACGCGGCGGCGAACGGCGCGTTGTTGGCGATGCCGAAGTTGCTGTAGACGACCGAGCCGATCAGCTGGTGGTTGTCGCCGCCCACGATCGCCGGGGTGATGAAGTCGCCGAGCGTGAGCGAGAACGTGAAGATCGAGCCGGCCACGACCCCCGGGAAGGCAAGCGGGAGCACGATCGTGCGGAACGTCGTGCCGCCCTTCGCGCCGAGGTCGCGCGAGGCCTCGATCAGCGACCCGGGCACGCGCTCGAGCGCCGCGTAGACCGGCAGGATCATGAACGGCAGCCAGACGTACGCGAACGCGATCGTCATCGCGATCTCGGTGAAGCCGATCTGCACGTTGAGGCCGACCTTCTCGCCCAGCGCGTGCAGGATGCCGCCGTCGTCGAGGATCAGGCGCACGCTGTAGAGCCGGACGATCAGGCTCGAGAACAGCGGCACGGTCACGAGCACGAGCACGAGGCGCCGCGTCCGCGGCGCGGCTACGCGCGTCAGGTAGTAGGCGAGGGGGAATGCCAGGACGACGTCGATGACGGTGGTGACGGCGGCGAACCCGAGCGTGCGCGCGACGATCGAGCGGTAGACGGGGTCGCCGGTCAGGAACGCGCGGTAGTTGTCGAGGTTCCAGACGTGGACGGGGTTCGGCGAGAGCTCGTCGGCACGCCAGAACGACTGGATCAGCAGGCTTCCGAGCGAGGCCAGGTAGACGCCGACCAGCCACGCGAGCGGCACGGCCAGCAGCAGCACCAGCTTGAGCCAGCGGTGGCGGAAGAAGAAGGCGGAGAGCCGCGTGAGCGCGCTCTCCGCCTTCGGCGTGACGTCAGCGGCCGTCAATCAGCCCTTGATCGACGTCCACTTGGCGACCCACTGCGAGTACGGCTGGCAGTCGGTCTTGCCGTTGCCGCAATCGCTCAGCGGCGTCTTCCAGAACTTGATCCTGTTGAGGTAGGCGACGTTGCCGTCGGCGTGCAGCTCCTTGCACGTCGCGGCGCCGAGCGCCTTGCAGGACTGGAGGTTGGCCGGGGTGTAGGTGTTGAACTTCGCGACCTGCGCCTGCACCTTGGCGCCGGCCGCGTACTTCAGCCAGGCCTGCGCGCAGCCGGGGTTCTTGAGGTTCTTGGCCAGCATCCAGACGTCCGACCAGCCGGTCGCGCCCTCCTTGGGGAGCGTCTGCGAGACCTTCAGGCCGGCGCGGTTGAGCTGGGCCACCGCGAGCGGCCAGGCGGCGCCGAGCGTCGCGCCACCGGTCTGGAAGATCTTGACCTCGTCGGTCGCGAAGCCCCAGTAGGCCTTGATCAGCGGCCGCTGGCTCTTGAGCAGCGTCACCGCCGCGTCGAGCTGGGACGACGTCAGCTCGTACGGATCCTTGATGCCGAGCGACGGCTTCGTCTTCGAGAGGTAGAGCGCCGCGTCCGCGATCTGGATCGGGTTGTTCGGGATCGTGATCAGGCCCTTGTTCTTGGGGTCGTAGAGCGCCGACCACGAGTTCGTCACGCCCTTGTACTTGGCCGGGTTCCACATCAGCACGTTCGGGCCCCACTGCCACGGCACGCCGTAGTACTTGCCGCCGACGTAGTGGTTCGGGCCCTTGACGAGCTGCGGCGTGAGCTGGTTCCAGTTCGGGATCGACTTCGGGTCGATCGGCTGCACGAGCCCGCTCGCGATCAGGCGATTGGAGGCGTCGCCCGAGGCCGAGACGAGGTCGTAGCCCGCGTTCTTCTTCATGAGGTTGTACATCTCGTCCGAGCTGCCTGCGTACTGGTGCTGCACCTTGCAGCCGGTCTGCTTCTCGAACGGGGCGACCCACTGGTTCTCGGTGTAGCCCTCCCAGGCCACGACCTTGAGCACGCCGCCGAGCTTCTTCGCCTGCGGCTTCGCGGTCGCGGCGGCGCTCGTGGCGAGCAGGGCGGCCGTCGCAAGTGCGATGACGGCGATGCGCTTCTTCATCCGTTCTCCTCCATCCCACGTGGAGTCGCGATGGCGACGGCGTGACTGCCGTGCCAGACGACCTGTACCGGGCGCCCCTGGGCGGCCCGTACTTGCGTAGACGTCTGCGCGAGGTTCTGGGCTAGTACGCCGAGCGCCGATCCGTCTTCGAGCCGGACCACGTAGCGCGTGATCGGCCCGAGGTAGACGACGTCCTCGATCGTTCCGCCACGGGCCTCCTCGCCGGCCTGGGGCGCGTATGCGGCGTCCTCGAGCCGCAGCTTCTCGGGCCGCACGGCGCGCCCGTCGCCGAGGACGTTCGAGGTGCCGACGAAGTTCGCGACGAACTCCGTGGCCGGCCGCTCGTAGACCTCCGCCGGGCTCCCGACCTGCTCGATGCGGCCATGGCTGAAGACGGCCAGCCGGTCGCTCATCGAGAGCGCCTCCTCCTGGTCGTGCGTGACGTAGACGAACGTGATGCCGACGGTCTGCTGGATGTGCTTGAGCTCGATCTGCATCTCCTGGCGGAGCTTGAGGTCGAGCGCTCCGAGCGGCTCGTCCAGGAGCAGGACGCCGGGGCGGTTGACGAGCGCGCGCGCGAGCGCGACGCGCTGGCGCTGGCCGCCGGAGAGCTGGCTCGGCTTGCGCTGCGCGAACTCGCCGAGGCGCACGAGCGCGAGCGCGTCGCTCGCGCGGCTGCGCCGCTCGGCCCGGGCGACGCGCTTGACGCGCAGGCCGTACTCGACGTTCTCCTGCACGGTCATGTGCGGGAAGAGCGCGTAGTCCTGGAAGACCGTGTTGACGTCGCGCTCGTAGGGCGCGCGCGCGGTCACGTCCTCGCCGTCGAGCAGCACGCGCCCGCTCGTCGGGCGCTCGAAGCCGGCGATCATGCGCAGGCACGTGGTCTTGCCCGATCCGGAGGGCCCGAGCAGCGAGAAGAACTCTCCGCGCCCGACGTCGAGATCGACCCCGTCGACGGCGACGAACGCGCCGAAGTGCTTCGACACGCCGTCCAGCCGGACGCTCACGTCAGCGGCCGGTGCACCCGACTGGGCGGTCCCGATCGTCGCGGCCTCCTCCACGGTTGGGCGACGATAGCAGCGCATCTGGAGGCGCGAGCGCGCGAGCCGCGGGAATAGGAAGCCGGCCGCGAGCGCTTAGACTGCAACAGATGGAGATCATCACCGTCAGCGAGCCTGCCCGCCTCAAGGCGATCGCCCTGCGCGAGGCCGAGGGGCACGCGCCGGATGCCGTCCTGCGCGTGGGCGTCCAGGGCGGAGGCTGCTCGGGTTTCCAGTACCTGCTCGAGTACGACGAGCGCCGCGACGACGACCACGTGCTCGACGTGGCGGGTCTCACGATCGTGATCGACCCGTTCTCGGCGCCGCTCCTGGCCGGCACCGTGCTCGAGTACGACGGCGGCCTGGGCGG
This sequence comes from uncultured Actinomycetes bacterium, assembly GCA_963743275.1. Classification (GTDB taxonomy): domain Bacteria; phylum Actinomycetota; class Thermoleophilia; order Gaiellales; family JALYLC01; genus JALYLC01. The sequence continues at coordinate 87,413 of CAVUPB010000002.1, forward strand.
CAAGGGCTTCGAGTTCCGCAACCCGCAGGTCGAGGCCGGCTGCGGCTGCGGCCGCTCGTTCCAGGTGAACCCCGAGGCGCTCGAGGCGCTGGGCTAGCACCCCGCGGGCCCGGACGGCGTGAACGCCGCCGGCCCTGCATGCGGTACCTGACCGCGGAAGCCCTGGCGGAGCGCCGCTGCGTATCACCCGCGCCGGTGCTGCCGCGAAGACCTCGCGTCGCCGACCCGGGGGAACCTCTTGCGAGGTCACGCGCGCCGTCCCAGGTGCGAGTGGGGAGTAGCCCCGGCGCGGTGGGACGCGGTGCGCGGGTTTCCAATTGGCACTCGCGGCGAGTGCCAATTGGCATTTGCGCGCTGTCCTTCAGGGCAGCGTGCGGCCCAGTGATTTGAGGCTGACGCGGTTCTCGACCTCGCAAGAGGTTCCTGGTAGTCGGCGTGGCGAGGTCTTCCAAATGACACCCGCCGCGAGTGCCATTTGGAAGCTGGCACCGAACCGTGACACGGCGGCACAGACGGGTACGCCAGGGCCTGCCACGCTCACCGCATGGCCGCTCTCCCGAGTCTCTACAAAGCGCGTGGCGTTCCCGTCAAGAGCCCGGTCTGCGCGATCTGCCTCGATCGCACGCGTGGCAGGACGCTCGAGCGCCCGCTCACGCACGGCGTGTGCATCTGGCTGTGCGCGGGGCACCATTCGACGGAGTTCCTGCGCAGGAACGCGGGTCGCGACTTCGTCGTCACGCTGCAACGCACCTGGCGGTCGAACGGCTGCCTCACGCGCGCGCGATCGCGGGCGCTCGACGCGCATCTGGCGGCCGTCCGGGCGCTTGGGCGCGCGCGGGTGATCGCCCGCCGGCGGCCGGGCTCGTATGCCTGGCCGCGGCTGCGCGAGGAGGCCGAGCAGGCCTTCGCGCGCGGTGAGCGCGTGCTCGCCACCATCGCGCTGCTTCGCGCTCGCCACGCCCGCGACCACGCGACGGTGCCGAGCGTGCGCACGATGCGCCGCTGGTTCGCCGATGGCCGCTGGCTTCGGCTTCCGGATGCGGTGCCCGCGCTCTTCGCCGAGGGCCCGGTCGGCCCCACGGTCGCGGGATGACGGTATCTTCGAGCCATGCTGCTGGCCTCGATCCCGAGCCCGTCGGATCCGTTCGTCTTCCACCTGGGGCCGCTCGCGCCGCGCTGGTACGGGATCCTGCTCGCGATCGGGATCCTGGTCGGAATCCTGATCACCCGGCGCCAGCTGGCGCTGCGCGGGCGCGACCCGGGCATCGCCGGGGAGGTGGCCGTGTGGGCCGTCCCGTGCGGGGTGGTCGGCGCGCGGCTCTACCACGTCGTCACCGACTGGTCGGCGTTCTCGGGCCATCTCGAGAAGATCCCGCTCATCCAGCAGGGTGGACTCGGCATCTACGGCGCCATCCTCGGCGGTGCGCTCGGAGCCGCCATCGGCGCGCGCTATGCCGGGGTGCCGCTGCTCGTGATCCTCGACTGCGCGGCGCCCGCCACCGCCTTCGCGCAGGCGCTCGGGCGCTTTGGCAACTACTTCAACCAGGAGCTCTTCGGCGGCCCGACGAGCCTCCCGTGGGGCCTCGAGATCGACACCGAGCACCGTCCGGCGCAGTATCTCGACAACGCGACGTTCCACCCGACGTTCCTCTACGAGTCGCTCTGGAACCTGCTCGTGATGGCCGTGCTGCTGCGCGTCGCGCGGCGCTGGCGCCGGCAGGCGGCCGGCTACGTGCTGGCCCTGTACCTCGCGCTCTACTCGCTCGGGCGCTTCTGCGTCGAGGGGCTGCGCGTCGACCCGGCGCACGAGCTCGGGCCGCTGCGGCTGAACCAGGTGGTGGCCGCGGTCGTCTTCGCGCTCTCGCTCGCCGTGCTCGCGCGGCTGCGCGGCGCGAAGCCGCAACCTGCGCGCGAGCGTTAGGCCGCCCGCAGCTGCAGGTCGGAGGTCGGCTCGCCGTCGACGGCGGTGCGCGGCGGCACGATCACGCGCACGGTGCACCCGCCGCCGTTCGTCTCCTCGAACGTCATCGTGCCGCCGACGCCCCAGGCGCGCTCGCGCATCGCGTCGACGCCGCGGTGCATGCCGCCGCGCATCAGCTCGTCCTCGTTGGCGCCCCGGCCGTCGTCGGAGATCATGAGCTCGATTCCGCCCTTCTCGAGCGTGCGCGCCCGCACGTCGACGCGCGTGCCGCCCGCGTGCTTGACGGCGTTCGTGGTCGCCTCCTGCGCGATGCGGTAGAGCGAGACCTGCGCCTGGCGATCGAGCGCGTCGATCGCGCCGGCGTCGACCTCGATCTTGACCTTGTGCGATTCGGAGAGCTGCCCCGCGAGCTCGCAGAACGCCGCCGTGAAGCCGTGATCGCGCAGCGTGATGGGCTCGAGCGCGAACGTCAGCGTGCGCAGCGAGCCGACGACCGTGCGGCAGTGCTCGAGCGCGCGCTGCAGCGAGCCGAGGCCCTCGTCGACGTCGCCGGCGCGGATCGCGTCGTGGGCGGCCTGGACGATCAGGCCGATGCCGGCGATGCTCTGCTGCGGCCCGTCGTGAAGAGCCAGCGCGAGGCGCCGGCGCTCGCCTTCCTCGACGCGCAGGAGGCGATCGGAGAGGCGGCCGCGCTCGCGCTCGCGCAGCTCGGCCTCGACGCGCAGCGTCTCGGCGAGCGTGAACAGGCGCGCGTTGTGCGCGGTGCGCACGGCCGCGGCCGCGTAGACGCGCAGCTGCGCGCGCTCGACCGCGCTGAACGGCCGGCCGCCCGGGCGCAGGACTGCGAGCGCCCCGGCCTGCAGCGACGGGGCCGGCAGCGGCGTGACCTCGACCGAGCCGCCGTAGCCGGCAGCGAGCTCCGCCGCCAGCTCGGTGGCGTTCACGGCATCGAGCGCGGCGGGGCGCCAGGCCTGCCCGACCGGTGCGCTCGTGACGACCGTGCAGCGGTTGCCGGTGCGCTCGAGCACGAGCGCGCAGTCGGCCGAGACGAGCGTCAGGGCCTCTTCCGCGATGCGCTCGAGCAGGCGGCCCTCGTCGAGCTCGTCGGCGAGCCCGGTCGTTGCGGCCAGCAGGCGGTCGAGCGCGTCGGCCTGGGCGCTCAGCTGCTCGCGCAGCGCGCGCTCGGCCTCGACGTTGCGCTCCGCCGCCTCGCGCGATCCCCGCGCGCGGACGACCAGCATGACGAGCACGCCGAGCGCGACCGCCAGCAATGCGTCCAACACGATCTCGTGGACGCTCACGGCCGCTCGATCCGCCCGGGCACGGCCTTCACTACTCGATGATCGATTCGCGCAGAGCGATCGCGACGGCCTGCGTGCGGTTGTCGGCCTCGAGCTTTGCGAGGATGTGACGCACGTGGCTCTTGACCGTCTCCTGGCTGATGAAGAGCTTCTGGGCGACATCGGCGTTGGACATGCCGTCCGCCAGCAACTGCAGGATCTCGCGCTCGCGGCCCGTGATCAGGCTCTCGCGCGAGAGCTCGAGCAGCGACGGTGCGAGCGCGGGGTCGATGAAGTCCTCGCCGCGCGAGACGCGGTCGATGGCGCGCACGATCGTGTCGTGGCCCGCCTCCTTGAGCACGTATCCGCGCGCGCCGGCTTCGCGGCCGCGCTGCAGCAGGTTGCGCTCGGCGTGCGCGGTGAAGAGCACGACGGCCGTGCCGGGCACGCGATCGCGAATGCGGCTCGCCGCCGTGACCCCGTCGACGTTCCCCATGCGCACGTCCATCAAGACGACCGCCGGGCGGCGGCGCTCGGCGAGCACGACTGCGGCCTCGCCGTCGCTGGCCTCGCCCACGACGCGAATGTTGGGCTCGCGAGAGAGTGCCATGCGCAGACCCTCACGAACGATCTCGTGGTCGTCTGCGATGAGGCAAGTGATCGGCTGGTCTGCGTTCACGGTCACGGTGCGGGTACCCCCCCAGGGCGGGCTGTCGGCGCTCTCTCCGGTTCCCGTATCGGCACCAGCCGAGAAATCGTTAGCGTTGATTATCGATGCAACGCAAATCGATCAATATGAATCAATTGCAATTTGTCTGGCAGGCGGGGCACCAGTGCACCGTGCGGTTGTCGTCCCCCTGCCCCCGCCGGCGCACCGGACCGCCGCAGCGGGGACAGCGCGTGCGTCCGTAGATCGCCCTGGGGAGCGGGCCGCCGTTGCGCACGCCGGCCTGCAGATCGCGACGCGACTGCTCGAGCACGGCCGTGAGCGTGGCGTCCGAAATGCCCTCGAGGGGAGCCCACGGATCGATGCGGAGCGCGTAGAGCGCCTCGCAGCGCACGACGTTGCCGATGCCCGCGGCGACCGTCTGGTCGAGCAGCACCTCGCCGATCGGGCGCGCCTGCGCCGAGCGCGACCGCGCGCGCTGCACGGCGAGGGCGATGCGGGGGTCGTCGTCGAGGAGATCGGGCCCGAGCGCGCGCAGAACGGGGTGGAGGGCGAGGCGCGCCCGGTCCAGCAGCTCGAGCACGGGCCCTCCGAACTGCACCGCGCAGAGCCCGTTCGCGCTCAGCTCGAGCCAGGCGCTCGCGCGGCTGCGCCGCCACGGCGCCCCCACCGGGTACACGTGCCATGCCCCCGTCATGCGCAGGTGGGAGTGGAGGATGCGCCCCCCGGCGAACTCGACGAGCAGGTGCTTGCCGCGCGCGCTCGCGCTCTCGAGCACGCGGCCGTCGAGCGCCTCGGCCAGACCGGGCGGCGCCTGGCGTGCGTGCGAGCGCGCGGCGACGGGGTGGCCGGCGAGCGGCGCCAGGCGCAGCGCCGCGAGCTGCAGCGTGTGGCCCTCGGGCAGGGCTAGCGCTCCGTCCCGGGACGGAGCACTAGCGCCTCCCGCGCAGCGTCAGCCGCCGCGGGCCGGCGGCGAAGCCCGCCGCCGTGAACGCGGCGGCGCTGGCCGCGCCCGCGGCAGGGTCGCCGTCGATGCGCTCGAGCTGCAGGGTGCCGGCGCGGCCCTCGAGCGCGGCGCCGGCGAGCGCCTCGGCGACCGCGTGCCAGTCCGCATCCGCCAGCGGTTGCAGCGAGAGCAGCGTCTTGCCGCCGCGCTCGACGAAGGCCAGCGGCTCGCCGTTGCGCAGCACGACGAGCGCCCCGGCGGCGCGCGAGGCGCGGCCGGCGGCCTGCGCGGGCCAGCGCAGCGCAACGCCGTACGGGTTGGCCGGGTCGCTGGCGGCGAGCACGAAGGCCGGGGCGTCGGGCGTGGGGTCGCGCAGCTCGCGTAGGCGCTCGATCGCGCCGGGCAGCGCATGCTGCGCGCCGCCGAGCCCATCCACGAGGTAGCCGCGCCGCGAGACTCCGAGCGTCTCGAGCTCGCCGAGTGCCCGCCGCAGCCCCGCGGGGCCGCCGGGCACGCCCTCGGCGACGAGCGCGGCCCGCACGAGCACTCCGTGCCGCTCGAGCAGCAGCTCGGCGAGCGCGCGGCGGCGGTCGGCCTCGTCGATCGCCCCTGCGAGCAGCGGAGCCGTGGGCGCCCAGCGCCCGAGCGCCGCCCCGCGCGGCGGCAGGCGGCGGCGCGTCAGCCGGCGGGTTCCCGCCCGCGGCGCGAGCGTGCGCGGCGCTGCCGCCTTGCGCGCCCGGCGCAGGGGCTCCCACGCATCGTTCGTGGCCTCGCCGGAGGCCACCAGGCGCCAGAGCGCCTCGATCGCCTCGCTCTCGGCCAGACCCGTCGCCGCGACGAGCTCGGTCAGGTGGCGGGCGCCCTGGAGCGCGCCGCGCACCGCCTCGGCCGCAGGGTCGGCGGGCGCGGGAGCCTGTCCCGGAGGCGCGCCGAGCAGCGCCGCGTCCTCGCGGAACGCGATCGCGACGCGCCCCGCATCGGCGCCGAGCCAGACGACCTCGCCGCTCGTGCAGAGCTGGTCGAGCAGCTCGGGGCGGTACTCCATGCGCGCGGGCAGCACCTGGCGCTCCCAGACCTCGGGCGCGAGCGGCAGCCGCTGGAGCGGGAAGAGGACCTCGCGCAGCCGCTCGATGCCGCCGCGGCCGCGGCGGCCGAGACCGTGCCAGGATGGCGCGAAGCGCGCCAGCGCCGGCTGCTCGACCGCCTCGACCTCGCGCCGCAGGCGGGCCACGGACGCACGGCGGATGCGGCGCAGCACCTCGACGTCGCACCACTCGCGCCCGCTGCCGCCGGGGCGCAGCGCGCCGCGCACCAGCTGCCCGCTGCGCTCGAGCGCGATCAACTCGGCCTCCGCGACCGCGGGCTCGAGTCCGTACCGCTGGGCGAGCGCCGCGAGCGGGAAGGGCCCGCGCCAGCGCGCATAGCGCGCCACGAGCGAGCGCAGGGCGTCGGGCACCGGCTCGAGGAAGGCCGCGGGCACGCCGCCCGGCGGCATGGCCCCGAGCGCGTCGCGGTAGCGCCCGGCATCCTCCGCGGCGATCAGGCGGTCCTCGCCGCCGATCCGCACCCGCAGCGCGCGCCGCTCGGCGAGCAGATCGGCGGCGGCCTGCGCGGCATCGCCCTGCAGGCGCGGCCCGAGCTCGTCCTCGCCGAGGTCGCCGACGCGGCGCAGCAGGTCGTGCAGGGCATCCGGGCCGCCGCGCCGCTCGCTGCCGAGCTCCGCCTCCACCTGCTCGAGCGCATCGGCGTCGAGCAGGTCGCGCAGCTCGTCGGAGCCCGCGAGCTCGCGCAAGAGGTCGCGGTCGAGCGTGAGGGCCGCCACGCGGCGCTCGGCGGCCGGGGCGTCGTCCTCGTAGAGGTACTGCGCGACGTATTCGAAGTTGAGCGAGGCCGCGAACGGCGATGCGGTCTGCGACTCGACGGCCACGAGCCGGTGCGTGCCGTCGCGCAGGCCGGCCAGCAGCTCGCGCAGCGCACCGAGGTCGAAGTGGTCGGCGAGCAGCTCGCGGTAGGTCTCGAGCAGGATCGGGAACGACCCGTAGCGCTCGGCGACGGCGAGCAGCGACTGCGCCCGCAGCCGCTGCTGCCACAGCGGCGTGCGCTGCCCCGGGCGGCGGCGCGGGATCAGGAGGGCGCGCGCGGCGCTCTCGCGGAAGCGCGCGCCGAACAGCGAGGAGCCGCCGAGCTCGCCGACGACGAGGTCCTCGATGCGATCCGGGTCGATCGCGACGAGCTCGTCGGGGGGGAGCGCGTCGGCGTCGGGGAGGTGCAGGATGATGCCGTCGTCCGACCACAGCGCGTGCGTCTCGATGCCGTGCTGCTCGCGCAGCAGCGCGCGCAGCGCGAGCCCCCAGGGGGCGTGCACGCGGGCGCCGAACGGCGAGAGCACGCACAGGCGCCAGTCGCCGATCTCGTCGCGGAAGCGCTCGACGACGATCGTGCGATCGCTCGGGAGCACGCCGGTCGCGAGCTCCTGCTCGCGCAGGTACGCCACCAGCGTCGTCGCGGCACGCTCGTCGCAGGCGTGCAGGCCGGTCAGGCGGGCCACGGCGCTCTCGTCGTCGAGCGCTGCGAGCTCGCGCTGCAGCTTGCCGACGGCGCGCCCGAGCTCGAGCGGCCGCCCCGCCTGCTCGCCCTTCCAGAACGGCACCTGAGCGGGCTGGCCGGGCGCGGGGGAGACGAGCACGCGGTCGCGGGCGATCTCCTCGATGCGCCAGGCCGAGGCGCCCAGCAGGAACACCTGCCCCTCGCGCGCCTCGTGCACCATCTCCTCGTCGAGCTCGCCCACGCGGCCGCCGCCGTCGGCCAGGAAGACGCCGTAGAGGCCGCGGTCGGGGATGGTGCCTGCGTTTGCGATCGCGATGCGCTGGGCCCCCTCGCGTGCGCGCAGCGCGCCGGTCGTGCGCTCCCAGACGATGCGGGGGCGCAGCTCGGCGAACTCGTCCGAGGGGTAGCGCCCGGCGAGCAGGTCGAGCACGTTCTCGAGCTGCTCGCGCGTCAGCTCGCGGTAGGGGTAGGCGCGCCGCACGAGCTCGTGGAGCTCGTCGACGTGCAGTTCCTCGACCGAGGTCATCGCCACGATCTGCTGGCACAGCACGTCGAGCGGGATGCGCGGCACGCGCGTGTGCTCGACCTCGCCCTCGAGCATGCCGCGCGCGACGGCGGCGGTCTCCACGAGCTCCCCGCGGAAGCGCGGGTAGATGCGCCCGCGCGACGGCATGCCGACCGAGTGGCCGGCGCGCCCGACGCGCTGCAGCCCGCTCGCGACGGAGCCGGGGGACGAGACCTGCACGACGAGGTCGACCGCGCCCATGTCGATGCCGAGCTCGAGCGACGACGTGGCCACGATGCACGGCAGCGTGCCGGCCTTGAGCGCCTCCTCGACCTCGCTGCGGGCCTCGCGCGAGAGCGAGCCGTGGTGGGCGCGCGCGACGGGCTCGTCGCTCAGCTCGTTGAGGCGCAGGGCGAGGCGCTCGGCCATGCGGCGGCTGTTCACGAACACGATCGTCGAGTGGTGCGAGCGCACGAGCTCGAGCAGCTCGGGGTAGAGCGCCGGCCACAGCGAATGCGAGCCGCTGTCGTTCGCGCCCTGGACGTAGGCGAGCTCCGCGGGCGGAACCTCCGCCTCGGTCTCGGCCGGCATCTCGATGCGCAGGTCGAGCTCCTTGCGCATGCCCGCGTCCACGATGTGCATGTCGCGGTCGCCGCCCACGAAGCGCGCGATCTCCTCGAGCGGCCGCTGCGTCGCCGAGAGCGCGACGCGCTGCGGGTCGCGCTCGCAGAGGGCCGCGAGCCGCTCGAGCGAGAGCGCCAGGTGAGCGCCGCGCTTGGTCGCGGCGACGGCGTGCACCTCGTCGACGATGACGGCCTCGACGCCGGTGAGCATCTCGCGCGCGCGTGAGGTCAGGAGCAGGTAGAGGCTCTCGGGCGTCGTGATCAGGACATCGGGCGGCGTGCGCAGCATGCGCCGCCGCTCGTCGGCCGGCGTGTCGCCCGTGCGCACCGCGACGCTCGGCGCCGGCAGCTCGTATCCCGTGGCCGCGGCGGCGGCGCGGATTCCGGCGAGCGGCGCGCGCAGGTTGCGCTCGACGTCGTAGTTGAGCGCCTTGAGCGGGGAGACGTAGAGCACCCGCAACCCCTCGCCCGGCTCCGTCATGAGGCGGTCGAGGAACCACAGGAAGGCGGCCAGCGTCTTGCCCGATCCCGTCGGCGCGCACAGCAGCACGTGCTCGCCGGCGGCGATCGGCGGCCAGCCCCGGGTCTGCGCGGGCGTGGGCGAGCCCAGCGCGCCGGCGAACCAGCGCCGGGCGTGCGGGGAGAAGGCGGCGAGCGCGTCAGCGGTGGCGATCGACATCGCCGCCGCACCATACGACCAACCGCACGGATCCCGTCAGCGCAGCAGCAGGTCGAACGAGAGCAGCCCGCCGGCGATCACGACCATCGCCGCGGCGAGCGTGACGCGGGCCGCGATCACCCCGTCGCCGCGAGCCGGCGCGCGCTCGCGCGCACCCAGCAGCGCGCAGATCGAGCATGCCGCGAGCGCCACGGCGGCGAGCGAGGCCGAGGGATCCGGATAGGTGGCCCAGAACAGCAGCGGCGCCACCGCCCACACGAGGATGAAGTGCGCAGTGCGCGCCCGCAGCGCGAGCGCCGCGAGCACGAGCGCCCCGATCCCGCCCGCCAGCGGCCCCGTGCCCGCAGAGACCCCGAGCCCGCCGGCAGCCACGGCGAGCGCGATCGCGCTGACATCGGCTCGCCGCATGGCTCGACGGTAGTCGAGACGCCTCGCGTCCTGCGCACGTGGGGCCAAGTGGCACTCGCTGCGAGTGCCACTTGGCCGCTGCAACACCAGGGTCTGGCCCGCAACGTGCGGGTCTGACCCCGGCGTTGCGGACCTGGCACCGACCCTTGCACGGGGCCTCAACGCCAGTAGGCATCGGGAATGACGACGAGCCCGCGCCCGGCCGGAAGGTGTGCCGTGCGGCGGCCGGCGAGCACGGGAAGGCCTGAGAGCGGCATGGTTGAGCGGATGGGTCACCCCGGTGCCAGGCTCGCAACGTCGGGGTCGGCCCGCAACGTGCGGGCCAGACCCCGGTTTTCAGACTCTGGTGTCGCAGCGGCCAAGTGGCACTCGCCGCGAGTGCCACTTGGCCGAGGCAGGCCCCCGCCGTCAGCGTGGAGCCGCGGGCGGGCGTTCGCCGTCGTGGTAGTCCACGGCGTCGGCCACGCGGAAGATCTCCCACAGGCCCTGGCGGTCGGGGAGGCGCTCGCAGGCTCCGAGCTTGCCGGAGTCGGGGTAGACGACGAGGTCGGGCGTGCCGCTCGTCGAGATCGCCAGGAAGCGCGCCGTGACGTCGCCCCAGTTCGCGAGCTGGTGGCCGCCCTGCTCGCCGAGCGGGAACGTGACGGCGTCGCCGGGCTCCAGCTCGCGCCATTCGCCGTTCGTGCGCATGCTCGGGCGGCCGAGCAGGACGATCAGCAGCTCCTCCTCGGCGAGGTGGTAGTGATACGGGTAGGCCGCCTCGCCGGGCTCGATCTCCCAGATGCTGGCGCCCAGGCGCTGCATGCCGAGCTGCCAGCCGAGGCGCGCGCGCCGGGCGCGGAAGCCGGGGTGCTCCCGCTGCTGATCGAAGTCCGGCTCGAAGATGTTGGGCATGCTCCCGCCTTCGCGGCGCCGTGGCGCGATCCTGCGCGCGGGTGCCTTCCGGGGTGGAAGCGCTCGGGAGGCCCTATAAAGTGCGGGCATGACGACTCGACGCGTCCACGTCCTCCGGCGCCTGCTGCTCGCGGGCGCCGCCCTGGCCCTCGTCGGCCTCGTGCTCGCCGGCTGCGGCGGCTCCTCCAAGGCCGGGGCCGCGGGCGCTGCGGGCACCGACGGGCGCGCGGCCCAGGCCTTCCCGGCCTCCACCGCGGCGTTCTTCGACGCGAACATCGACGAGAGCTCGACCGCCTGGAAGCAGCTGCTCGCCCTCGGCGCGCGCTTCCCGAGCTGGCCGAAGCTCGTCACGCAGTTCAACACCGCTGCGAACGACGCCACGGGCAGCGGGCCGACGCTCGCGCAGCTGCGTTCCTGGCTCGGCACGGAGGTCGCGTTCGGCGTCCTCGACGTCCCCACGGGCGGCGCCGATCCGAAGGTGCTCGGCTTCGCCGAGGTGCGCGACCAGACGCAGCTCGAGGCCGCGATCAAGAAGGACAAGGACACGCGCGTGCTCGGCAAGCACGGCGACTTCGACCTCTTCGGCTCGAACGACAAGACGATCGTCGCGATCTCGAGCGACACCGCGCTGATCTCGAACGACCAGGCCGTGGCGACGGCGGCGGTCGACCGCCTCGGCGGCTCGAGCGACCGCCTCTCCGACGCGGCCACGTTCAAGGACACGCTTGCGAGCCTGCCGAGCGACAACATCGTCGTCGGCTACGCGCCGGGCTCGGTGCTCCAGAAGCTCGTGACCCTGGGCCGCAGGAACGATCCGACGAACAGCGCCGGCAACGTCTCGCAGGCGCAGTTCGACAAGATCGCTCAGGCGCTCGACGGCATCCGCGCGATCGGCTTCTCGCTCGGCGCGACCGACAAGGGCCTGCGCATGCGCGGCAGCGCGCTGCTCGACAGCGGCGCCAAGGGCGTGTCCGAGCCGTACACGCAGACGCTGCTCTCGCGCGTGCCCGCCAACGCGTGGTTCGCCGCGTCGTTCGGCGACGTCGGCACGGGCGCCAAGAGCGCGGTCGACCAGGCGCTCGGCTCCAACGCGGCCGCGCAGCAGCAGGTCGGCCAGGTCGAGGCCGCCCTCGGCATCAAGCTGGACGACATCTACGCGCTGATCTCGGGCGAGCACGCGCTCTACGCGGGACCGGGCGCTCCGCTCTCGGCCGGGCTGATCCTGCATCCGGCCGATGTCGATCGCGGCAAGGCGACGCTCACGGCGCTCTCCAAGCTCCTGACCCAGCAGGGCATCAAGGTCGATACCACCGCGGACGGCCAGTCGGCGATCGTCCAGGGCTTCGCGGCGCGCTGGCGGGCGGTCGACGGCGCGATCGGGATCGGCACCGACGAGGCCGTCGGCAACGCCCTCAAGGATTCGATCGTCGACAGCGACAAGTTCAAGCGCGTCCTCGGCGAGGACGGGGTCGACGTGGGCGCGAAGACGCTCGGCCTGGCCTACGTCGACGTGCCGAGCCTGATCAACCTCGCGAGCGCGTTCGGCGGCTTCAACGGTGCGAGCAACAAGGAAGCGCTCGACAACCTCAAGCACGTCGGCGGGCTGCTGTTCTGGAGCGGCCGCGACGGCGACACGGTGACGAGCGACGTGTTCGTGGAAAGCACGTAGGGCGCGCGATGGTCGCCGACTGGGTCGTGGTGGAGCTCGAGCCGGCAGGCGCGGCGCGCTCCGGGCTCCCCGCGCGCCTGGCGGTACCGCGCGAGGTGGCCGAGCGGGGCGACCCGATCGAGCGCGTGCGCGTCGCCGAGTGGGCGAAGGCGTTCGTGGCCGGGCACGCCGACCACGAGCTCGCCCCGGTGCTGCTCGCGCTCGTGACGGCCGAGCCGTATCGCCGCCTGGGCGAGCGGCTGCTGCGCGAGGAGCGCTTCGAAGAGGCCGTCCCGGCGCTCGCGCGCGCGATCGAGCTGACGTCGTTCGACGCGGCTTCCCGCTTCAACCTCGCGGTCGCCCTGCGGCGCGCGGACGAGCCCGAGATGGCGCTCACGGCGCTCGACGAGGCCGAGTGGGCCTACGGCGGCGAGTCGGCCTACCACGTCCTGCGCGGGCGCATCTGGGAGGCGCTCGACGAGCAGATGCGCGCCGTGCTCGCGTACGAGCGCGCGCTCGAGCTCGCACCGGGCGACGCGTTCCTGCTCGAGCGGCTCGAGGCGCTCGGCGCGCTGATGCGCATCGAGGGCCCCGACGGAGAGGTGTTCTGGCTCACGCCCGGCGATTTCGAGCGCGTCATGCGCCACGAGCTGGCCTCGGCCAGCAACGACCCCGACCAGCTCGTCGCGCTCGGCGACCGCCTGCTCGGGGGCGGCCACGTCGCGCTCGCCGCCTCGGCGGCCGAGCTCGCGCTGGCCGGCGGCGAGGGCTCCCCGGCGGCGTGGGCGCTGGCGGGCCTGACGCGCCAGGCGCTCGGGCGCGACCTGCAGGCGCGCGACGCCCTCAAGCGCGCAGCCGCGCTCGACCCGTCCAACGTCGCGGTCGCGCGGGCGCTCGTACAGCGCGAGGACGACCCGGAAGGCGGCCTGCCGCGCGCGCACGCCGAGGTGCAGCGCCGCCCCGACTCCGCCGCGGCGTGGATCGTGCTCGGCGATCAGCTGGCTGCCGCCGCGCAGCCGCGCGAGGCGCTCGGCGCCTACGCGCACGCGCTCGACCTCGACCCCGGCCTCTCGGGCGCCGAGCATGCGCGCGAGGCCCTGCGCGTGCTCGGCTGACCACCGCCGTCGCTATGCTCCCGTCATACGTGACCTCGTCCGGTCGATCACGTTCGAGCAGGCGCCGGGAGCGGTGCGTCTCGCCGCTCCGCCCCCTGGTAGGCAGATGATGGACGCCGCCCCGCAGGCCGGCGCGCCCGGGCATGCCCGCGAGATGCCGGCATGAGTGCCATCACCGCACTCGAGCTCGTCCTGATCGTCTTCTGCGTGCTCTGGAACGCGTTCTTCGTGGCGGCCGAGTACGCGTTCGTCTCGGTGCGGCACACGCGCCTCGACGAGCTCGTCAACGAGGGCAGCCGGCGCGCGCGCACGGTGCGCAAGATCGTCTCCGATCCGTCGCACTTCATCTCGGCGATGCAGCTCGGGATCACGCTCTCGTCGCTCGCGCTCGGCGCGCTCGGCGAGCCCGCGGTCGCGCGCGTGATCGAGAGCGCGGTGGGCGGCGTGTCGAGCGGCGTGGCGACGGCCGCCTCGGTCGTGGTCGCGTTCGTCGTGATCTCGATCCTGCACGTCGTGATCGGCGAGATCGTCCCCAAGTCGTACACGCTGCCGCGCGCCGAGCCCGTGGCGCTGGCGGTGGCCCTGCCGATCCGCGCGTTCTTCTTCACGTTCAGCTGGTTCATCACGTTCCTCGACTGGCTCGCGCAGCTCGTGATGCGGATGCTCGGCATCAAGACGACCGACGAGATGGAGGGCGCCCACAGCGAGGTCGAGCTGCGCATGCTCCTGCGCCAGGGCGAGCGCAGCGGCGTGCTCGAGGCCGAGGAGCAGGAGATGATCGACAAGGTCTTCGACTTCTCGGACACGTCCGTCGAGGACGTCATGGTGCCGCGGCCCGACATCGTCGCGCTCCCGGTCGCGCTCACGCCGGCCGCCGCGCTCGATCAGGTGCTGGAGCATCCGTACACGCGCTACCCGGTCTACGACGAGGAGTTCGACAACGTGCTCGGCGTGCTCCACGTGCGCCGCCTGTTCGTGGCGCTCCGGAACGGGGGCGCGGCCAGCCCCGACCTGCGTTCGCTGCTGTATCCGGCGCACCTCGTGCCCGAGACCAAGCGGCTCGGCCACCTCCTGGCCGAGATCCGGCGCGAGAAGGGCCACATGGCGATCGTGATCGACGAGTACGGCTCGGTCGCCGGCATCGTCACGCTCGAGGACCTGCTCGAGGAGATCGTGGGCGAGATCGACGACGAGTTCGATCCCGAGGACGTACCGATCCTGCGCCTGGGACCCGACCGCTACCGCGTCCAGGGCAGCCTCCCGGTCGAGGAGTTCAACGAGCGCTTCGGGCGCGCGCTGTCCGACGACGACTACCACTCCGTCGGGGGCATCATCTTCGGCGAGCTCGGGCGCGCACCCATGGTCGGCGACAGCGTCGAGATCGGGCACGTGAAGTTCGACGTCGACGCGGTCGACGGCACCCGCATCCTGCACGCGGACGCCACGCTGCTGCCGCTTCCCGAGCGCGGCGGCGACGACGACGGCGACGAGGCGTGAGCTACCGGCCGGCGCGCAGCGGCACCGGGTCGGAGCTGCTGCAGGAGGCGCCGCTCACCGTCGCGCTGATCGCCGTCAACATCGTCGTGTACATCCTCCAGCGGCGCGGCGCGGATGTCGTCGTGCTGATGAACAGCGGCACGACGGGCGGTGCGCAGCCCGTGCAGGGCTCCGTCGACGGGCACTACGGCCTGTGGGGCCCGATGGTCTCGTCGGGCGAGTGGTGGCGGTTGCTCACGAGCGGCTTCCTGCACGCGAGCCCGCTGCACATCGGCTCCAACATGCTGGCGCTCTTCTTCATCGGCCGCGGGCTCGAGCCCGTGCTCGGCGCGCTCCGCTTCGGGCTGATCTACGCCGTCTCGCTCGCGGCCGGCTCGCTCGGCGTGATGATCCTGGAGCCCGGCGCGCTCTCGATCGGCGCCTCGGGCGCGATCTTCGGGCTGATGGGCGCCTACCTGGTGCTCGCCCGTGCGCGCGGGATCAGCGTCATGCAGAGCGGCATCGGTCCCGTCATCCTGCTCAACCTCGCGATCACGTTCACGATCCCCGGGATCTCGAAGGGCGCGCACATCGGCGGGCTGATCGGCGGCGCGGCGATCGGCTGGGTCATGATCGAGCTCGCCAAGCGGCCGCAGTTCAACCGCAACCCCGCGCCGGCCGCGGCGATCTCGGCCGCCGCGTTCCTGGCGCTGCTCGTCGTCGCCTACGCGCTCGCACGCTCCAAGTACCCCATGGCCTGAGGGTCGTGGACGCGTTCTCGACGCTGGCCGGCCGGGTCACGGCCGAGCTCGAGGAGCGCGGCTCGCGCTTCCTCGCGATCGCCGAGCCGGTGCTCGACCGGGCGGGCGCGGAGGCGTTCTTCGCGCGCGAGGCGCGCGCGCACCGCAATCCCACGCATGTCGTGCCCGCGTTCCGGCTGCGCGACGGCACGGAGTTCTCGAGCGACGCCGGCGAGCCCGCCGGCAGTGCCGGTGCGCCGCTGCTCGCCGCGCTCGCGGGTGCCGGGCTGCACGACGTCGCGGCCGTCGTCGTGCGCTGGTACGGCGGCACGAACCTGGGCGTCGGCGGCCTCGTGCGCGCCTACGGCGGAGCGCTGGCCCGCGCCCTCGAGGGAGCCGCGACCGCTCGCGGCGAGCGCGCCGCCGATCTGCGCATCCGCTACGGGCACGAGCAGACCGCGGCCGTCATGCGCTGCGTCGCGGCGGGCAACGCGCGCGATCTCGAGTACGCCTACGGCGAGAGCGGCGTCGAGCTGCGCTGCCTGGTGCCGCTCACGCGCTGCGACGACCTCGCGCGCTGCCTGCGCGACGCGACGCGCGGCGTCATCGCCCCCGAGCGGCTCGGCGAGGGCGTGATCCGCTCGCGCCTCAGGTGATCGCGAGCTCGAGCGCCTCGGGCGGCCTGCCCTCGAGCAGGCGCCAGGCGCGGATCTCGGGCGGGTCGCTCGCGAGCGAGACGATCACGTAGGCCGCCTCGGGCCAGAGCGCGAGCTCCATGTCGGTGCGCGACGGCGTCGCGCGCGACATGGTGTGCGAGTGGTAGATGGCCGCGACCTCGTCGCCGGCGTCGTCGATCGCCAGCGTGATGCGCAGGAGGTCGTCGGCGTCGACGCTGTAGCGGTACGGGCTCGCGTCGGCGTTGCGCGCCGGGTGGAACGTGTGCAGCTCGCCGTCGAGCGACCCGCCGAAGATGCCGCAGGCCTCGTTCGGGAGCTCCGAGCGGGCGTGGGCGACCATCTCGTCGGCCAGCGCGCGCGGCAGCGTCACCACCAGATGCCCTGCTCCATGCGCTCGAGCAGCTCGTCCTCCGGCGTATCCCAGAGCCCGGCCGAGAGGTACTTCCAGCCGCCGTCCGCGAGCACCATGACGACGTTCGCCGGGCCGTCGAGCTCGCGTGCGGCGCGCATCGCCGCATGCAGGACGCCGCCCGAGGAGACGCCGGCGAAGAGGCCCTCCTCGCGCGCCAGCGCGCGCAGGCCGCGGATCGAGTCCTCGTTGCTGACGAGCAGCTTGCGGTCGAGCAGCGAGAGGTCGAGGATCTCGGGCGTGTAGCCGTCCTCGAGCGAGCGCAGCCCGTCGATGCCCTCGCCCGGAAGCGGCTCGGCGGCGACGACCACGAGGTCGGGCCGGTCGCGGCGCAACCGGCGCGAGCAGCCCATCAGCGTGCCGCCCGTGCCGAGGCCCGCCACGAACATGTCGATCTCGGGGCAGGCCGCCAGGATCTCCTCGGCGGTGCCGGTCTCGTGCGCGCGGGGGTTGGCCGGGTTGCCGTACTGGAACGGCATGAAGAGCGTCGGATCGGCCTCGGCGAGCTCGCGCGCGAGCATGACCGCGCCGTTGGAGCCGAGCTCGGCCGGGGAGTAGATGACGTCGGCGCCGAAGAGGCGGAGCAGCTGCTCGCGCTCGGGCGTCGAGCCCGCGGGCATCACGATCGACACGTCGAGCCCGCGCAGGCGCCCCTGCATCGCGAGCGCGATGCCGGTGTTGCCGCTCGAGGGCTCGAGGATCCTGCGGCCGGGCCAGAGCTCGCCGGCCTCGGCGGCCGCGTCGAGCATGCTGCACGCGACGCGGTCCTTGACGGAGCCGGTGGGGTTGAACCATTCGAGCTTCGCGAACAGCCGCACGCCGGGCGCGGGGGAGAGGCGCGTCAGCTCGACGAGCGGCGTCCCGCCGATCGTGCGGCAGGGGGCGACGGGCGGGCGTGGCGGCGCGAGCATGCGCTCAGCCCCGGCTGCCGCCGGCCATCGCCGGCAGGACGATGACGCTCGCGTCCGGGGTCAGCGGCGTGTCGAGCCCGCCGCGCACGCGCACGTCCTCGCCCTCGACGTAGACGTTGACGAAGGCCGCGATCTCGCCGTCGTCGCCGAGCAGGCGCGAGCGCAGTGCCGGATGCTGATCCGTGAGGTCGTCGATCGCGGCGCGCAGGCTGTCGCCGCCGGCCTCGACGGTACGCGCGCCGCCGGCCATCGGCCGGAGGACGGGGGGCAGACGGAAGCTGGCCATGTCAGGTTGTCGCCCGCGCAGGCGGGAGGCAGAACTCCTCGTAGTCGATGTACTCGATCGGACCGGCGTCGACGCCGCACACCGGGCAGTCCGGGTCGCGGCGCAGGCGCACCTCGTGGAACGTCGTGTCGAGCGCGTCGAAGAGGATCAGGCGGCCGGTCGGGGGCTCGCCGATCTCGAGCAGCAGCTTGAGCGCCTCGCTGGCCTGCAGCGAGCCCATGATCCCCGGCAGCACGCCGAGCACGCCGCCCTCGGCGCACGACGGCGCGAGCTCGGGCGGAGGCGGCTGCGGGAAGAGGCAGCGGTAGCAGGGGCCCTCGTAGGGCTGGAACACGGTCAGCTGGCCCTCGAAGCGGAAGATCGAGGCGTGCACCACGGGGATGCGGTGGCGCAGGCTGGCGTCGTTGAGGAGGTAGCGGGTGGGGAAGTTGTCGGTGCCGTCGACGATCACGTCGACGCCGTCGAGCAGGCGGTCGATGTTCTCGGAGGTCAGGCGCTCGCGGTACTCGAGCACGTGCACGTCGGGGTTGAGCTCCTCGATGCGCCGCCGGGCCGACTCGGTCTTGGGCATGCCGATCGACGCCATCGAGTGCAGCACCTGGCGCTGCAGGTTCGACTCGTCGACGACATCGGCGTCGACGATCGCGAGCGTGCCGACGCCGGCCGCAGCCAGGTAGAGGCCCGCCGGCGATCCGAGGCCGCCTGCGCCGACGAGCAGGACGGTCGAGTCGAGCAGCTTCAGCTGGCCGGCCTCGCCGACCTCGGGGATGAGCGTGTGGCGCGAGTAGCGGGAGCGCTGCGCCTCGCTGAGCATGCGCGGCGCGCTCCACGGGAGGCCGGCCTGCTTCCAGCCGCCGAAGCCGGTCGCGAGCGACACGACGTCCTCGTAGCCGAGCTCCTCGAGCGAGCGCGCGGCGAACGCCGAGCGCGCGCCGGACTGGCAGCTGATCACGATCGGCGTCGCGAGGTCGGGGACGACCCCGGCGATGCGCGACTCGAGGTTCCCGCGCGGGATGTGCACGGAGCGCGCGATCGCGCCCTGCTCGAACTCGTCCGGCTCGCGGACGTCGATCAGGACGGGCGGCTCGTCGGACGACAGGCGCGCGGCGGCATCGGCGACGCTGATCTCGGAGATCTGCGACTTCACCTCTGCGAGAAGATCCTGGTAGCTGGCCACGATCCTGCGAACGCTACGTGCATCGCCGGTATTCCGTCGCGCCTACCCTGCGCGCGTGGCCGCCCGCATCGACAGGAAGCGCGCCGTGCCGGTGGCCGCGGCCGGCCTCCTGGTCGTCGCGATCGCGATCGCCGGCGCGCTCGCGATGCGCAGCCCCGCGCCGGCCGCGGCGCCGCGATCGTCTGCGCCGCTCGCGGGCGCCCCGCCGCTCGTGCTCGACCTGCCGGCGAAGCCCGCAGGCGGTCTCGCTCAGCTCGCGGCGGTTGCGGCGGACATGCGCGCCAAGCACCGCGCGCAGGCCGAGGCGGCGTTGCGCCGGGCCCGCGCGCTGCTCGGCGCGGGCGACCTGCGCGTCCAGGTCGCGGGCGCGCTCCTGCGCTACCGGCCGGGCGAGGAGGAGACGGCGATCGGCGTGCTGCGGGCGCTCGCCTCGAACGACGACCGCGCTCCGGTGCCGGCGCTCCACCTCGGCCTGGCGCTGCTGTGGGCCGGGCAGCGGGGCGAGGCGACCTCGGCGCTCGAGCAGACGCGCACGATCGACCCGGACGGCCTCTACGGCAGCACGGCCGACGACGTCCTGCACCCGACCTACCGCAAGGGCTATCCGATCTGGATCAGCTCGAGCCCCGTGCGCGGAACGCTCGCGAGCCTGCGCACGGCGGCGGTGGCGGCCCCGCGCTCGCTGCGCGCGCAGCTCGACTACGCGTACGACCTGCAGTTCCAGTCGCGCACGCGCGCCCGCCTGATCGCCGAGCGCGCGCTCGCGCTCGACGCCACGAACGTCGACGCCCAGGTGGCCGTGATCGTGCTCGGCTTCGACAAGGACGTTCCCGCGCAGGCCGTCGGGCGCCTCGGGCAGCTGATGCAGACCCGGCCGGACGCGCCGAGCCCGCGCTTCCACTTCGGCGAGCTGCTCTCGTGGATCGGGCGCAACGGGCAGGCCAAGGTGGAGTACCGCAAGGCGTCCGCGCTCGACCCGAAGGGCCTGATCGGGCGGTTCGCGCGCAGCGTGCTGAGCGCCTCGAGCTGAGCTCTGCGGTGCGCGCGCCCGTGCAAGATCGGGGTCAGACCCCGATCTTGCGGACCCGTGATCTGGAGCCGGGTGGCGGGCCAGGCGCTACCCTGCGCGCCGTGCGTCAGGAGCACACACTGGTCGAGAAGGGGCTGCCCGCGGGCCACTCCCGCTGCGACACGCGCGCGAACGGCGCCGGCCTGGCGTTTGCGTTCGAGGGCGCGGTGGGGACGCCGCGGCCCGAGCACACCGTCGCCGGGGAGGCATCGCTCGACGCCGACGGCCGCTGGGCACGCGTGCAGATCGCCTGGGACGGCCGGCCCGTACCGCTCGACGTGCCTCCGGACGCGCTGCTCGACGTCGAGGGCGCACCCGCACTCGTCGGCGCGACCGCGCAGCGCCTCATGCGCGGCGGCATGCGCCCGGGCCAGACGCGCGACATCGAGGTCGTGCGCGTGCGCTCCGACGGCAGCGTGCGCACGCTCAAGGGACGCTGCATCTGGGTTGGCGGGCGCGACTGGCGCCTCCTGCTGCCGCTCGAGTCCACGGGGTTCTCGGTGCGCCCGGACGGCGCCGTCGCGGGCATCGAGGCGGCCGCACTGCTCGTCGAGTGAGCACGCAGGCGCGCGGCTCGCTGCGCGAGCTCTTCGGCCCGGCGACGCGCGCGCTCGTGCTTGCGGGCCTCGGCGCGAGCTTCCTCGCCTCGTTCGACCTCCTGATCGTCGTCTCGGCGCTGCCGAGCGCGGCGCGCGACGTCGGCAACATCGACAACTACGCGCTGGCCGCCGGGGCCTACTCGGTCGCGAGCGTGGTCGGCATGCCGCTCGCGGGCATCGTCAACGACCGCATCGGCCCCCTGCGCACGCTGCTCGCGGGCTCCGGCGTGTTCTTCGTCGGCACGGTCGTCGGCGGCACCGCGACGAGCATGGACCAGATCGCCGCCGGCCGCCTGTTGCAGGGCTTCGGCGGGGGCTTCCTGCTGTCCGTGCCGCTCGTGCTCTGGACGGCGTACCTGCCGCGGCACCTCGAGCGCCACGGCTTCGCCGTCAACGCCGCGGTGTGGGCCATCTCGGCCGTCATCGGGCCGCCCACGGGCGCCCTGCTCGTGGCGCTCGTCGACTGGCGGGCCGTGTTCTGGATCAACCTCCCGCTGCTCGCGCTGACGCTCATCTTCGCGCTGCGCGGATTCCGCGGCCGCACGTTCACCCCGCACCCGCACGCGCGCGCCAACATCCTCGGCCCGTGCCTGCTCGGAAGCTTCGCACTGACGCTGCTCCTGCCCTCGCCCTGGCCGGCGCTGGCGCTCCCGCTCGCGCTCGCGTTCCTGTTCCACGAGCGGCGCACCGACCGGCCGCTGATCCCGCGCCATCGCAGCGGCTACGCGACCTGCCTGATCGCCCTCACGGCGGGCCTCGCGTTCACGGGCGGGACGACCGTGATCACGCTCGCGCTGCAGGCCGGCTCCGGCTGGTCGGTGTTCTGGGCCTCGTTCCCGCTGCTCGCCTCGAGCCTCACGTGGACGGTCGGTACGGGCCTCGTGACGCACCTCGACTGGTCGCTGCGGCGCATCATCACGGTGGGCACGTCGATCGTCGCGGCCGGCACGCTCGCGATGGCGATCCCGGTCTCGAGTGGCCTCGCGATCGCGATCGGCTTCACGGTCTCGGGCTTCGGCATGGGCATCGCGAGCCCGGCGCTCTTCCCGGCGGCGCTCTCGGACGATCAGGGCCGCGAGGGCCGCGACACGAGCGCGGTGACGACGGCGCGCCAGCTCGGCGCCGGCATCGGGGCGGCGCTGGCGGGATTCGTGCTGCTGCAGACCGTGCCCCACGCGGTGCTGAGAGCGGCCGAGCACGGCGACGCGCCGCTGCCGAAGCTGCACGACGCCGCGGGGCTCGCGTTCGGGCTGCTCGGGCTGATCGTCCTGCTGTCGCTGCCCGCGACCCGCGGCATCCGCATCGCGCCGCGGCGCTCGCGCGCGGCCGCGGCCGACTAGCGCGTCACCACGGCGGCCGCCCGTGCACCCAGCGGCCGCCCACCATCGTCGCGACCACGCCGATGGCGGCGATCTCGTCCGGCGGGCACGTGACCGGGTCGCGCTCGAGCACGACGAGGTCGGCGGCATAGCCGGGCAGCAGCCGGCCGAGGCGGCGCTCGGCATGCCGGGCGTAGGCGGCGCCGCTCCAGAAGCCGTCGAGCGCGAGCGCGCTCGCGAGCGCCTCGGCGGCGGGCCAGTCGCGCGTCGCGGCCGCCTGCACGCCGGCGAGCGGGTCGAGCGGCTCGATCGGCGCGTCGGAGCCGAAGCAGAGCGGGGCGCCGCTCGCCGCGAGCGAGCCGAGCGCGTAGGCGCCCGCGCAGCGCTCCCCCCACACGGCCTCGGCGAGCGAGCGGTCGGAGGGGGCGTGCGAGGGCTGCATGGAGGCCGTCACGCCGAGCGCGGCGAAGCGCGCGAGGTCGTCCGGGTGCAGGAGCTGCGCGTGCTCGATGCGCGGCCGCAGCCCGCGCGGCGCCCAGCGCTCGCGCGTGGCTGCGAGCGCGTCGAGCACGGCCCGGTTGGCCGCATCGCCGATCGCGTGCACCGCGAGGTCGAGGCCCGCATCCGCGCAGCGCCCCGCCAGCTCGCGCAGCTGCTCGGCGCTCAGCAGCGACTCGCCGCGCCCGGCGTCGGCGAACGGCTCGAGCATCCAGGCGGTGCGTGAGCCGAGCGTGCCGTCCGCGAACGCCTTGACCGGGCCGATGCGCAGCCACTCGTCGCCGAGGCCGCTGCGCAGCCCGAGCGCGATGACCTCGTCGAGCCGCTCGGCCGGGAGCGAGGCCCACACGCGCAGCGTGAGGCGGCGGTCGGCGTTGAGCCGCTGCCATGCGGCCAGGCCGTGCTCGCGCTGGTAGTCGTGGATGCCCGTCACGCCGCGCGCGTGCGCCGCCTGGAGGCCCTGCGCGACGGCCGCGTCGAGCGCGGCCTCGCCGGGCCGCGGGATCGCGGCCGCCGCGTCCCAGGCGGCCGTCTCGCGCAGCACGCCGGTGGGATCGCCCGATCCGTCGCGCTCGACGACGGGCGCCGAGCCCACCGGCAGGCGCGCGAGCGCGGCGGAGGACAGCCAGGCCGTGTGATGGTCGTGCGCCCACAGCAGCACGGGCCGGTCGCCGCAGGCGGCGTCGAGCGCGGCGCGGTGCGGGGCGGGGTCGCCCGCCGGCCAGCGATCGCCGCGCCAGCCGGCGCCGATCAGCCAGCCGTCCGCGCCCGGCGGCGCGCCGGCCGCCGCCGCCACCACCTCGCCGTGCGAACGGGTGGCCGAGAGGTCGAGCCGCGTCAGCGCGAGCGACCATTCGAGGAAGTGCACGTGGGCGTCCGTGAAGCCGGGTACGACGCAGCGTCCGGCGAGGTCGACGCGCTCGTTCGAGACGAGCGAGCGGTCGCCCTCGCGCACGTCGACGCCGCCGCCGATGCGATCGCCCGCGATCGCGAGCGCGCGCGCCAGCGGAAGGCGCGGGTCGCCGGTGCGGACGCTTCCGTTGTGGAGGATCACGCGGTTGAGGCTATCGTCTGCGTCCGTGCTGCCGCCTCCTCCGCCGGCCGGCGAGATCGACCGCCGCATCGCCGCGTTCCAGGCGGGGCTGCAGCGCGACGGCCTCGATGCGGCGCTCGTCGTGCAGTCGGCCGACCTCGTCTACCTCAGCGGCACCGCCCAGAACGCGCACCTGATCGTCCCCGCGTCGGGCGAGCCGCTCCTGCTCGTGCGCCGCGACCTCGCCCGCGCGCGCGCCGAGAGCGCCCTGCACCGCATCGAGCCGTTCACGTCCCTGCGCGCCCTGCCCGCGGCGCTGGCGTCGATCGGGCTGCCCGAGCGCCTGCGCCTCGGCCTCGAGCTCGACGTCCTGCCCGCCGCCTCCTACCTCCGCTACTGCGAGCTCCTGCCCGGGGCCGAGCCGGCCGACTGCATGCCCGCGCTGTGGTCGGCGCGCTCGCGCAAGAGCGAGTGGGAGGTCGCGCGCATCCGCGCGGCCTGCCTGCAGAGCCAGGGGGCGCTCGAGAGCGCACCGCGGCTGCTCGTGCCCGGGGCGCTCGAATGCGACGTGCTCAGCGAGCTCGGCCACCACATGCGCCTGCACGGGCACGAGGGCACGATCCGCTTCCGCGGCATCAACAGCGAGTTCCTGTACGGGCAGGTGCTCGCCGGCGAGGACGGCGCCGTGCCCGGGCCGACCGAGACGCCGCTCCACGGCCCCGGCCTCTCGAGCGCGCAGGGCCGCGGGCCCTCGCGCCGGCCGCTGCGCGAGGGCGACGCCGTCGTGATCGACATCTCCGGCCTCTGCGAGGGCTACGTCTCGGATCAGACGCGGACGTTCTTCGTCGGCCGTGCCGATCCGGTGCTGCTCGCGGCCTACGCCACCTGCCGGCGCATCCTCGCCGAATGCGTCGCGCTGCTGCGGCCGGGCACGCCCGGGAGCGCGCTCTTCGAGCGCGCCGCCGAGATCGCGGCCGAGGCAGGGCACGCCGAGCGCTTCATGGGCGCGGGCGACGGCCGCGTGAAGTTCGTCGGCCACTGCATCGGCCTCGAGCTGAACGAGCCGCCCTACCTCGCGCGCGGCTACGACCAGCCGCTCGAGCTCGGCAACGTCGTCGCGATCGAGCCCAAGCTCGCGTTCAGCGGCCTCGGCGCGGTCGGCGTCGAGAACAGCTACCTGATCGGCCCGGACGGACCCGTGCAGCTGACCGGCGCGACCGAGGAGCCGGTGATCGTGTGATCGACGCCGCGCTCTACCGGCGCCTCTTCGCGGAGCTGGCCGCGATCGGGCGCGACGCGGGCGGCTGGAACCGCATGGCGTGGGGGCCCGGCGAGGACGAGGCGCGCGCGTGGTTCCGGACGAGCGCGGGCGCGCTCGGGCTCGCGCTCGAGCAGGATCCCGCCGGCAACCTCTGGGCGGTCGAGCCGGGCGGGGGAGAGCGGCCGTTCGACGCGGTCGGCTCGCATGTCGACTCCGTCGCCGACGGCGGCGCATTCGACGGCGCGCTCGGCGTCGTCGCGGGTCTCGTGGCCGTGGAGGCCGCGCGCCGCGCCGGCGGTGCGCCGCGGCCGCTCGCCGTCGGCGCAATGGCCGACGAGGAGGGTCCGCGCTTCGGCACCGCGATCTTCGGCTCGCGCGCGCTCTGCGGCGAGCTCGACGTGGACGGCGTGCTCGCGCGGACGGACACCGACGGCAACGTCCTGCGCGACCTGGCCGCGCGGCGCGGCGTCACGGCCGAGTCGCTGCGCGCCGCACCCGCGTTCCTGCCGCGCGTGGCGTCGTGGATCGAGGTGCACGTCGAGCAGGGCCGCGAGCTCGCAGACGTGCCGGCGCCGCTCGCGGTCGCGACGTCGCTGGCGGCCCGCGAGCGCTGGCGCTGCACGGTGCGCGGCGTCTCCGACCACGCGGGCACGGCCGCGATGGCCGGCCGCCGCGACGCGCTCGTGCCGGCTGCGCGGGCGGTGCTGGCCGCGCACGACCTGGCGCTCGCCGAGGACGGCGCCGTGGCCACCGTCGGCCGCATCAGTGCGCTCCCGGGCTCGACGAACCAGGTGCCGGGCGAGGCGCGCCTGAGCCTCGACGTGCGCGCGCCCGACCCGGCCGCGCTCGCGCGCGTGCGCGACGGCGTGCAGGCCGCGGCGCGCGCCGACGGCGTCGAGACCGAGTGGACGGCCGAGAGCGCCGACCCCGGCTGCGTCTTCGACGACGGCCTGCGCCGCGCGCTGCACGAGGCGGCGCGCGCCGAGGGGCACGCGGCGATCGACATGGCGGCCTATGCCGGGCACGACGCCGGTGTGCTCGCACGCCACCTGCCCGCCGCGATGCTGTTCGTCCGCAACCCCACCGGCATCTCGCACAACCCCGCCGAGTCGGCCTCCGAGGAGGACTGCCTCGCGGCCTGCGCGGTGCTCGCGCGCGCGCTCGTCCGGCGTTAGGCGGCGAGAGCCGCACGCCGCCAGGCGTAGCGCTCGCGCAGGAGCGCGCGCTGCTTGGCGGGGAGCGCCAGGCGGCGGATGACGGCCGCCGCGTGCGCGAGCGCGCCGTCGTCGTGCGCGCTCTCGATGAGCTCGAACGCCGCCGTCCAGGCGTCGGGGTGGGAGGCCGGCAGGCGCCGGGTCGCCTCGCGGCAGGCCGTGCGCGAGGCGGCGAGCACCTGATCCGTGCAGCCGAAGGCGTCGGCGAGCTCGCGTGCGCGCTCGCGCAGCTCGAGCAGCGCCACGGCGTCGTAGGCGGCGTAGTCGAGCTGCGCGGCCGGCAACGGCTCCGCCCCCCACCAGTCGGCGCCGTGGTCGCCCTTGGGAGCGCCGAGCAGGCGGCGCGTGACGGTGGCCAGCGTCGCGTCGCGGCGCTCGTAGGCGGGGTCCTGGATCGACCAGTGACGCTCGAACACGCGGAACGCGCAGCTCGTGTCGAAGACCTGCTGCCAGGCGGGCAGGCCGAAGTGCCAGCTCAGCCAGGCCTGCTCGTAGCGGGCGTTGTGGGCGATGATCTCGCGCCCGTCGGCGAGCAGGCGCAGGAGCGGGCGCGGCGCCACGCGGTAGCAGTCGACCACGCCGCACACGACCTCGCCCGCGACGGTCGCCGCCACCTGCAGCAGCCGCACGGCGCCGTCGGCCGGCGACCAGTCGGCCGGCGCGCCGAGCGGGCCGCAGTCGGTCTCGATGTCGACCGCGAGCGCGCCTGCGTCTGCGAGGCGCGCGCACAGGCGCTCGAGCGCCGCGGCGTCGCCGACGAGCGCGAACGCCGGGTGGGGCAGGGGCGTCTCGGGGGCGTCGGGGGGCGGCGGCACGCGGCGTGCCGGCGGGTGCGCCGGCAGATCCGGGGGGAGCTCGATACGCGGCCGCGCCAGCTCCAGGTACGCGACGTCGGCGAGCCCGTCGGCGGCCGTCTCGAGGAATCCGGTGTAGGAGCGCTCGGCGAGGTTGCGCTCGAGCAGCGCGTGTTGCTGCTCGGCCGTGAGCGCCTCGATCAGCGGCAGCTCCGCATCGCAGAGCACCGCGAGCCGCCGGCGGAACCACTCGGGGTTCGACTCGGGCCAGAGGCGCAGCTCGGCGTGGACGCCGGCCGCGGGGCCGGCCACGGCGCACAGCGTGACCGCCCAGAACGGGCGCAGGCGGCGGCTCGAGCGGCCTTCGCGCAGCAGTGCGCCGCCGTGGGGGACGGCGGTCAGCAGGGCCCGCGTTCGCGGCTCGATCCCGACCGTCGCGTAGCAGCGTGGATCGAGCGCTTCGTCTGCGTGCACGATCGACACCATAGGCCCGCGGTCGGCCGCCAGTAGGGGCGGTAGTGTGTGGGTATAGCTGTTGCCGACAATCTGCCCGCGCGCGCGCCGCGCGCCCCGTTCCTGCTCTCGCTCGTTGCCACCGCCGCCGGGCTCGCAGGTCTCGTCTCCGCCGTCACGCCGACCTGGTCGGGGCGGTTCCACTTCCTCTCGGAGCTGCTCAGCCCGGCCGCGCCGCACATCGCGGACGGGCTGCTCGTGGCGTCGTCGCTCGGCCTCGTGCTGCTCGGCCGCGGCCTCGCCCGGCGCCGCCACCGCTCCTGGCAGGCCGCGCTCTGGCTGCTCGCGATCTCCTGCGTCGGTCACCTGCTCAAGGAGCGCGACGTCTTCGACGCGATCGCGAGCGCCGTGCCGTTCGGCCTCCTGTGGTGGAAACGCGACGACTTCAACGCGGCGGGAGACCCGAACGGCCCTCCGCGCGCCCTGGCGGCGGGGCTGTGGGCGCTCGCGGGGCTCTACGCCTACGGCATCGCGGCCACGTACGTGCACGCCGAGGTGCGTGGCGGCCCGCACTTCGTGTTCGGCGACACCGTCGTGAACGTCACGCTCGGGCTCGTCGGCGTCGATCCGACGAGCCACCCGGGCCGTTTCGAGCACGGGCTCACCGTCAGCCTCGCGAGCGCGGCCATCATCTGCGCCGCCTACGTCGTGTGGCTCGCGCTGCGCCCGCGCGACTGCGCCGTCAGCCAGCTCGCGGACGATCGCCGCGACGCGCGGCGGCTGGTCGAGCGCCACGGCCGCGACTCGCTCGCGTACTTCGCCCTGCGCCGCGACAAGTCGTACTTCTTCAACGAGGAGCGCACCGCGTTCCTCGCCTACCGCGCGGTCGGCGGCGTGGCGCTCGTCTCGGGCGATCCCGTCGGCGATCCCGCGGCCGCGCCGGCCCTGCTCGCGGAGTTCGCGCGCCACTGCCACGCGAACGCCTGGCGCGTCGCCGCGCTCGGCGTCGCCCGCGCGCACCTCGCGGACTGGCATGCGATCGGGCTGCGCACGATCTACGTCGGCGACGAGGCCGTCGTGCACCCGGCGCGCTTCTCGCTCGAAGGCCGGCCGATCCGCAAGGTGCGGCAGTCGGTCTCGCGGCTCCGCAAGTCGGGCCACACGGCGCGCATCGTGCGCGCACGCGAGCTGACGCTCGAGCAGCGGCGCGAGATCGAGCGCGTCAGCCGCACGTGGCTGCGCGGCCAGCCCGAGCGTGGCTTCTCGATGGCGCTCGACGACATGCACGCGCCCGATCACGGCGATGCCGTGTTCGCGCTCGGCTACGACGACGGGCGCCGTCTCGTGGGCTTCGTGCACTTCGTCCCCGCGCCCGCCAGCGGCGACCTCTCGCTCTCGGCCATGCGGCGCCTCAATCACACGCCCAACGGGCTCATGGAGTTCCTGCTCTGCGAGACGTTCCAGTGGGCCGGCGGGCGCGGCATCGAGCGCATCTCCCTGAACTTCAACGCCTTCGGCGATCTGCTGCGGAGCGACGCGAAGCTGCCCGCCTGGGAGCGCGCCCTGCGCTTCCTGCTGGCGCGCGCCGACCGCTTCTTCCAGGTCGAGCGCCTGCTCGACTTCAACCGCAAGTTCTTCCCGGAGTGGGAGCCGCGCTACGCCGCGTTCGAGCGCTACTCCGACCTCCCGCTGGCTGCGCTCGTGCTGCTCTCGATCGAGAGTCTCGTGGCCTGGCCCGGCGTGCTGCGGCGGCTGTGGCCGCACGCCTCGCCGGTGCCCGCGGCGCGGACCGCCGACCGCGCGGTCTAGCCAGGGTCCCGGCTCCGTCCGACGCAGGTCGTACGCTGTGACCGATGGCAGATATCGCCTCTACGTCGCCGACGGCCCCGCTCCCCGCGTCGCGCGAGCAGCTTGCATCCGTCCTCGATGCACGCCTCGCGGAGATCTGGGCCGAGCTGTTCCAGGTGCCGCGCGAGCGCTGGGACCACGAGCTGATCGGCTGGTTCCTGCGCGCCGCGTACGGCCAGGGCTACTGCGACGCGCTGCGCGAGCCGGCGGGCGAGTCGCTCACGCGCGAGCTCGGCTACGAGTCCCGCTCGTAACAGTCCTGGCGAGAGCCTGAGCGCACCCCGCGGGTATGCTGCACGCAGCGATGCGCGGTAGCAACGTCCGCCTCATCGTCGCCCTCATCGTCGCCTCGACGCTGGGCGCGGCGCTCATCTACTCGACGGTCCTCGGCGGTACCGTGGACGTCGTGCAGGTGGGGCAGA
Organism: uncultured Actinomycetes bacterium; assembly: GCA_963743275.1. GTDB lineage: Bacteria > Actinomycetota > Thermoleophilia > Gaiellales > JALYLC01 > JALYLC01. The sequence continues at coordinate 116,832 of CAVUPB010000002.1, forward strand.
TCCTCGCCAGGCAGGCCAGTCCGGGGGACGTGCGCCTCAACGGCACGGTCGTCTCGCACGAGGGCGACGCGTCGAGTGCTTCCGGGCTGCGGATCCAGCTCGCCGACAACAAGGCCTACTCCGAGAACCCCTCGACCGCGCGCCGCATCTCGATCGTCTATCACGGCTCGGTGCCGTCGGCGTTCCGCGACGGGCGCGCGATCCTGATCGACGGCAAGGTCCAGGGCACGGCGTTCCACGCCCGCGACGACACGCTCAGCACGAAGTGCCCGTCGAAGTACTCCTCGACATCCGTCGCGCCGACACAGTGACCGTGGATCGCTGATGGAGTTGCTCGGCCGCGGCGCGCTGCTGCTCGCGCTGCTCGCAGCGGTGTACGCCCCGATCGCGGCGATCGCCGGCGCGCGCATGCACGATCCGCGCCTCGTCGCGAGCGCCCGGCGCGCGCTCGCCGCCTGCTTCGTGTCCGTCGCGGTCGCCTCGGGCGTCCTCGTCACGGCGATCGTGCGGCACGACTTCCGCTTCGCGACGGTCGCCGAGCACTCCTCGCGCGAGGTGCCGCAGCCGTACCTGATCTCGTCGTTCTGGTCGAGCCAGGAGGGCTCGCTGCTGCTCTGGCTGCTCGTCCTCAGCGGCCTCTCGGCGCTCGTGACCTACCAGCACCGCCGGCGCTCGCGCGAGCTGATGCCGTACCTGGTGGCGTTCCTCGGCGGCGCGTGCGCGTTCTTCGCCTTCGCGACGACGTTCGTCGCGAGCCCGTTCGAGACGGTCGCGCAGGTGCCGCGCGACGGCGCGGGCCTCGTGCCGTCGTTGCAGAACCCCTACATGCTCACGCACCCGCCGCTCCTCTACCTCGGCTATGTCGGCTTCACGATCCCGTTCGCCTTCGCGATGGCCGCGCTCGTGAGCGGCCGCACCGACGGGCGCTGGCTGCAGGCCGTGCGGCGCTGGACGCTCGTGCCCTGGCTCGCGCTCGGCGTGGGCATGCTCCTGGGCGCCAAGTGGGCCTACGAGGAGATCGGCTGGGGCGGGTTCTGGGGCTGGGACCCGGTCGAGAACGCGGCGCTCATCCCGTGGCTGACCGCGACGGCGTTCCTGCACTCGGTGATCGTGCAGGAGAAGAAGGGGATGCTCAAGGTCTGGAACGTCTCGCTGGTGGCGCTGACGTACGTGCTCTGCATCGTGGGCACGTTCCTGACCCGCTCGGGGTTCACCTCGTCGATCCACACGTTCGTCGTCTCGAGCGTGGGCTGGTGGTTCATCGCCTACATCGCGATCGTCGCGACGGTCGCGATCGTCGTCATCGTGCGCAACCTCGAGCACCTGCGCTCGCCGCACCGGATCGACTCGCTCGTCTCGCGCGAGGCGACGTTCCTGTTCAACAACCTGCTGTTCGTCGCGCTCGCGTTCGCGATCCTCTGGGGCGTCCTCTTCCCGTCGATCTCGGAGGCGCTCTCGGGCCACCGCGTCGCGACGCAGTCGCCCTACTACGACTTCTTCGCGGTCGTGCTCGGCCTGCCGCTGCTGCTGCTCGCGGGCATCGGGCCGGTCGTGGCGTGGCGGCGCGCCTCGCTGCGCGGCGTCGTGCAGGCGTTCCGCTGGCCCTTCGTCTCCGCGCTCGCGGCCGGGGCGCTGCTCGTGCTGCTCGGCTACGCCTCGAGCGTGGCCGGCATCGTCGCGCTCAGCCTCTGCCTCTTCGTCGCGGTCACGATCGGGCTCGAGCTCGCGCGCGGCACCGCGGCGCGCCGCGCGCTCTCGCCCGGGACGTCGTGGCCCGCCGCGCTCGCGCAGCTCGTGGGCCGCAACCGGAGGCGCTACGGCGGCTACGTCGTGCACCTCGCGGTCATGATCGGCGTCGTCGCGATCGTCGGCACGAGCGCCTACGCCACCAGCCGCACGCTCGTGCTCGCCCCCGGCCAGCGCGTGCAGTTCCACGGCTACGGCCTGCAGCTGCGCGCCATCGAGTCGCCGATCACGCGCAGCTACATCTCGACCGAGGCCGTCGTCGACGTCTACCAGGGCGGCCACCGCGTCGACACGCTGCGGCCGTCGGCACGCACGTACCTCGACTCCGGCGAGCCGACCAAGCAGATCGCGATCCGCCCGCTGCTGCGCACCGGCGAGGATCTCTACCTCGTCTTCGACGGCTCGCCGCGGCCCGGCGTGGTGTCGATCAGGGCGTTCCTGAATCCGCTCGTCAACCTGCTCTGGCTCTCCGCCATCGTCCTCGTGCTCGGCTTCGCGATCGCCATCTGGCCCGACCCGCGCCTCGCGGCGCGACTCGCGCGGCGCACGAACGAGGCGTTCGCGCGCGCTCGTTGATGCTGATCGCCGTGATCGTGCTGATCGTGCTCGCCGTGGCCGTCGTCGCGCTGGTCGCCTGGCCGCTCGTGCGCGAGCGTGCCGCCGAGACGAGCGCGCCGGATGCGCAGCGCCTCGCGCTGCTCGAGCGGCGCGACGCGGCGCTCCAGGCGCTGCAGGAGCTCGACCTGGATCACCAGGCCGGCAAGCTCACGGACGAGGATGCCGAGCGCGAGCGCCGGACGCTGCGCGACGAGGCCGTTGCGGCGCTCGCGGAGCTCGAGGCGCTGGCCCCGGGCTCAGGCGGCGCGGACGACCGCGCAGATCTCGCCTAGGCGCTCGAGCAGGCGTCCGCGGTCGCGCCCGTAGATCGTCACGCAGCGCACGCCGGGGTGCAGCTCGTGCAGGCGCCGCAGCTTGCGGTTCTTGCGCGTCACGTGGCGCTGGCGCATGGCGGTGACCTCGAGGTAGAGCCGGAGGTCGGGGAGGTGGAAGTCGGGGGTGACCGCCTCGCGCACACGGCCCAGCTCGTCGCGGCTGAGCACGAACGTATGCGGCTCGTAGGCCCACCGGATCCCAAGAGCGTCGAGCGCACGGGCGCACTCGACCTCGGCCTCGTGGGCAAATCGCGTCACGGACAGTCAGGCTAGGGACGCCGTCGGACGACACCCGCCCCGCGGCGGGTGTGATTCAATTCCCGCGATGGATCACGGCAGAAGGAATCGCATGCTGCGCACGCTCCTCGTGTCCCTGGTCGGGCTGCTCGCGCTCCCCGCCGCCGCGCTCGCCGCCGATGGCTCGAGCGGCGGCCACAAGGACCGCACGACCGAGATCATGATGGGTCTCATCTTCGTGCTGCTGCTCGCAATGGTCGTGATCGGCGTCCTCGAGAGCCGCAAGCACTGAGGCGCTCCGCGCCGCGCTCCGTCGCGGCGCCAGGTGACCTCGTAGAGTGCAGCCATGACCACTACCGAAACGCTGCGCGAGGCGCTCAACGCCGTCGAGGATCCCGAGATCGGCATGGGCATCGTCGACCTCGGCCTGGTCTACGACATCGCCGTCGAGGGCGAGAGCGCCAAGATCACCTACACGCTGACATCGATGGGCTGCCCGGTCGGTCCCTGGATCGCCGAGCAGATCGAGCAGGTCGCGAACGGCTGCGAAGGCATCGAGAAGGTCGAGACCGAGCTCGTGTGGTCGCCGGCCTGGTCCCCGGAGCTGATGTCCGAGGACGCCAAGTTCATCCTCGGCTACTGAGTCGACCAGGCGCCCCGCGCGCGCCTCAGCCGCTCGGCCGGATGCGCCGGTTCAGCTTCGTGACCAGGAGCCCGAGGCCGCACAGGCCGAGCCCGGTGAGCACGACGGTGAAGGCCGCGTTGGTGGCCGATCCCACGACGATCGCAATCGCCTGGAGCCATTGCAGGCCCGCGAGCGCGGCCAGCCAGAGCAGGCCGTTGAAGTTCATCGCGGCGGCTGCGATGAAGGCCAGCACGACACCGGCTGCGAGCGTCACGTGCCACAGCGAGAAGTGCTCGGGGCCCGCTGCGCTGACACCGGCGATCGACGACGCCCAGACGCCCACCAGCGCCCAGTAGCTCACGTACTGGCAGGCGCGGCTGTCCCTGCGGCCGACGAGGATCGCCGCGCCGGCGGCAGCAGCCGCCTCTGCCAGGAACACCCGGCTCCACGTCCCTTCGCGCAGCAGCCCGGCGAGCTCGGAGAGGCTGATACCGAGCACCGCGAGCGCGGCACCGAGTCCGAGCACGAGCAGGCGTGCGCTCCCGATCGCGCGCCAGAGCCCGAGTGCGATCGCCGTCGCGATCGCCGCCGCGACGGCCGCGAAGAGCGCGGTGTCGTGGTCGGTGACGAGCCAGCCGGACGCCCTTCCGATCGTCACGCATGCGCCCGCGACGGAGACGTAGGCGACGAGACCCGCGAGCTCGACCTGCCAGGCCGGCGAGCGACGCCGCTGCAGGCCCAGGCAGGCGGCGAGGGCCGCGAGCGGGAACGCGACGGGCGTCGTGAGCCGCAGAGCGCGCGGCAGGTCGCCGAAGATCGTCGAGTACGCGAGCGCGATGCCGCCGAAGATCACGATCGCGCCGACGGCGTAGAGCACGAGGGCTGCAGTCGGACGCGCACCCCCGGCGCGCCCGGCCGCCGCCTGGCTGAGGAACCGCTCGACCTCGCGCGGCGACACGAGACGGCGGTCGAGCGCCGCCTCTACGCGCGCCAGTGCGGCTTGCCTGGCAGCGGCGTCATCGCTCGCGTTGGGGGCCGGGCGGCTCATCAGCCTTCGGTAGCATCCGCCTCCGCGCGCACGCGCGAATCGGGGAACGCCCTCACCCGCCCTGCGGGAGATGTGCAGTCGTTGCCGTCTGCCGCGGCGGCCGGCGCTAGCGGGCGCCGCCGGCGACGCGCGAGCGCGCCTCGACGGCAAGCACGTCCGCGCGCTCGTTGAGCTCGTGGCCGGCGTGGCCCTTGACGAGATCCCAGGTGATCTGGTGTGGCGCCTCCGCGGCCAGCAGGTCCTGCCACAGGTCCTGGTTCTCGACGGGCTTCTTGGCCGCGGTGCGCCAGCCGTTGCGCTGCCAGTTGCTCAGCCAGCCCTTGCGGTGGGCGTCGACGACGTAGGCCGAGTCGCACTCGACGCGCACGCGCGACGGGCGCTTGAGCGCCCGCAGGCCCTCGATCACGCCGCGCAGCTCCATGCGGTTGTTCGTCGTGTGGGGCTCGCCGCCGGAGAGCTCGCGGCGGTGCTCGCCGCTCACGAGGATGACGGCCCAGCCGCCCGGCCCCGGGTTTCCCGAGACCGCCCCGTCGGGCACGAGCAGCACCTCCGGCCCCGTGGCCGCGGCGGCCTCAGGCATCCGAGATCTCGAGCACGAGCTTGCCGTTCTGCTCCCCGGCCTCGAGCCTGCGCTGGGCCTCGCGGACGTCCTCGAGCGGCCGCACGGAGTCGATCAGCGGACGGAAGCGCCCCTGGTCGAAGAGGCGCGTGACCGCCCGGAACTCGGCGTCGCTGGCCATCGTCGAGCCGAGCACGTCGAGCTGCTTCCAGAAGATGCGATGCAGGCGCGCAGGCGGGTTGCCGCCCGTCGTCGCGCCGGTGAGCACGAGACGGCCGCCGCGCCGCAGCGCCTCGATGGACGTCGCCCAGGTGTCCGCGCCGACGTGCTCGTAGACGACCTCGACGCCGCGCCCGCCGGTCACCTCCCTGACCGCCGCGAGCACGTCGTCGCTGCGGTGGTTGATCGTCGCGACGGCGCCGCGCTCGCGCGCCACGGCCAGCACCTCGTCGCGCGAGGCGGTTGCGATGACACGCGCCCCGAGCGCGGACGCGAGCGTCACGGCCGCGCTGCCGACGCCGGATCCGGCGCCCCACACGAGCACCCACTCGCCGGGCTGCAGGCGGGCACGCGTCATCAGCATGCGCCACGCGGTCGCGAACACGAGCGGATACGCGGCGGCCTCGGCGAAGCTGAGCGGCGCGGGCTTCGGGTGCAGGTTGCGGACGGGCACGACGCAGTAGTCGGCGTGGGCGCCCGCACGGTGCTCGCCGAGCACCGCGAAGCGCTCGCACAGCGACTGCTGTCCGCGCAGGCAGGCCTCGCACGCGGCGCAGAAGATGCCGGGGTTGATCACGACCTCGCTCCCCGGCTCGGGGCCTTCGGTGCCCGGCCCGAGCGCGTCGACGACGCCGGCTCCATCGGCTCCGAGCGTGTGCGGCTTGGGCCGCGACGGCTTGCCGAGCCGGATCCAGATGTCGATGTGGTTGAGCGCGCTGGCGCGCAGCCGCACGCGCGCCTCGCCCGGCCCCGGCTCGGGGACGGGCACATCGCGATCCACGAGCACGACCTCGGGGCCGCCCTCCTCGTGGATCCGCACGGCGCGCACGGCACGGATGGTATGCGAGGGCCCTGCGGTCTCCGGCCGGGCGCGCCAAGTGGCACGCGCCGCGCTGCGTGCCGGCCCGACTTGCTGCGGCCAAGTGGCACTCGCCGCGTGTGCCACTTGGCCCGGGGAGCGCCGCGGCGGCGTGCGACGTTCTAGGCTGATCCGATGGAGGACGAGCTCGCGGTCGAGGGCCTGCTGCTCGGGGTGGCGCGTGCCGAGCCGTACGCCGAGACCGAGCGGCTGATCGCCGAGCGTCGCGCCCGGGGCCTCTTCGGCGATCTCCGCTTCACGCTCACGAACACGCCGCGCTCGTGCCACCCGGAGCGGCTCGTGCGCGGTGCGCGCAGCGTGATCGCGGCGGCGATGCCGCTCTGGCGGCCTGCGGGCGCGCCGCCCGACGGCCCCGCCGGCCGCATGCCGCGCTACGCCTGGAGCGATCCGTACGGGCCGCTGCGCGAGCGCCTGACCGGGCTCGCCGACCGTCTGCGTGCCCGCGGTGCGCGCTGCGCCGTCTTCGTCGACTCCAATCACCATGTCGATCGCGACGCCGCCGTGCGCGCCGGGCTCGCGTTCTCGGCCCGCAACACGATGGCGATCGTTCCGGGCGAGGGGTCGTTCGTGGCCCTCGGAGCGGTCGTCACCGACGCCGAGCTCGAGCCGGCCGCGGAGCTCGTGCCGCCGGGCTGCGGCTCCTGCACGCTGTGCCTGGACGCGTGCCCGACCGGCGCCCTGATCGAGCCGGGCGTCCTCGATGCCACGCGCTGCCTGTCGACGACGACGCAGGCGCGCGGGCCCGTGTCCGACGAGCATGCGGCGGCGCTCGGGGATCGCGTCTACGGCTGCGACATCTGCCAGGACGTGTGCCCCTGGAACGCGGGCCCGGCGCGCCGCCGCGCCGACCTGCCCGAGCATCCCGGCGCGTGGGTCTCGCTCGCCGAGTGGCTCGAGCTGCCCGGCGAGGAGCTGCTGGCCCGCCACGCGCACCTGTACGTTCCCGACCGCGATCCCCGCTACCTCCGCCGCAACGCCCTGGTCGCGCTCGGCAACGCTCCTGCAGATCAGCGCGAGCCGGCGCGGCGCTATGCCGACGACCCCGATCCGCTGCTGCGCGACGCGGCGCGCCGCGCGCTCGCGGGCCCTACTGGCTGACGAGGACGCCGATCCCTGCGCGCTCGGCGCGGTCGAGCACCGCGCTGCCGAAGACGACGTCGTGGGCGCCGACGCCGAGGTTCGCGACGACCACCTGGCCCGCGGGACGCGGGGGCGCGCCGTCTGCGAGCCAGCGGCCGACCGGGCCGTCGAGCGCCCGCCAGCCCTTCCAGTACGTGCTGCGGTAGCCGTCGAGCTGCGTGACGTCGTCGCTGAGCAGGAGCGCAGCGCCGTTCGCCGTCTCGGCCGTGATCGAGGTCGAGTAGTCGATCGGCAGCGCGAGGACGTCGGGCCGCAGCGCCGCGGGCTCGACGCGGCCGCCGGTCGCACCGATCGGGATGCCCGTGATCACGATCGCGGCGCCCTCTGCCGCCTCGCTCGGGCCGGCCGCCGTGCGCACGGCGACGCCCGGCACGTGCTCGCCCGCCCAGCTCTGGAGCGCCTCGAGATTGGCGGCGCGGTGGTCCCAGACGACGACGTCGCGGTGCCCGAGCGCGTCGAGCGCGAGCAGGTGGCTGCGCGCCTCGACGCCCGCGCCCGTGAGCGCGACAGGGCCGGGAGCGGCGGGAGCGAGCCGGGCGATGCAGGCCGCGGAGGCGGCGGCCGTGCGGCACGCCGTCAGCGCGGCGCCGCCGAGCAGGCCGCGCACGTACCCCGTGCGCGCTGTCGAGCACGATCACGAGCGCGCTGATCGTCGGAAGCCCGCGCTCGCGGTTGCCGGGGAAGACGCTCACGAGCTTGACGCCCGTGCCGTCGAGCCCGGCGCAGTAGGACGGCATGACGTTGACGAAGGCGTCCGGGCGCGGATGGATCGCGGGCTTCGGCGGCAGCTCGATCGTGCCCTCGGCGAGTCCGACGAGCACCGAGCGCGCGAGCTCGGCGGCCTCCGCAGGCGGCGGCAGCAGCTCGGCGACCTCGGCGTCGCTCAGCCAGCGCGCCGGCGCGGGGTTCACGGCGCGCTGGTCGTGGCGTGCTCGCGCACGAGCGCCGCGAGCTCGCGGGCGCGCTTGGCGACCTGCGCGCGCAGCGGCTCGGGCTCGAGCAGGATCGCCTCGCCGCGGTAGCGGCAGAGCTCGGCGCACAGCCAGCGCTCGGAGCCGTACGGCACCGATGCGAGCGCGGCGCCGTCGGCCAGCCGGCCGGTGTCGGGCCGGCCCTCGAGCTCCCAGCGCGCGACGCGGGCCGAGAACCACACGGACGCCGTGCCGGCGTGATCGCCGAGCGCGCCGTCCACGCGCTCGGTGACGCTGGCGCGGCGCTCGAACGTCTCGCCGAGGCCCTTCGCCTCGCGGATGCGATCGACCCGGAACGTACGCTCGCCGTCGCGCGTGCGATCCCACGTGTCGCAGTACCAGTCGCCGCGCACGCCGCGCAGGTAGTGCGGCTCGACGGTCCGCCGCTCGACCGCGTCGGCCTGGCGCGAGAGGTACTCGATCTCGACGAGCTCGCGGCTGCGCACCGCCGCCGACAGGACGGACAGAACGTCCTCGTCGAGCGGTGTCGGCTGCGGCGTCGGGGCGCCGCGCATGTCGTAGCGCCCGAACGCCGTCTCCAGCTTCGCGCGCACGTCCTCGAGCGCCGTTCCCGCATCGGCCGCCACGAGCGGGCCGACGAGGTCGAGCGCGAGCAGCAGCGACTTCGCCTCGAGCGGCGAGAGGCGCGCCGGCCGCCGGAACTCGTCGCCGTACAGCTCCTTCTCGACGTGGATCGTGCGCCCGTCCTCGACCCGCTCGGCGTACACGGCGTAGCAGCCGCCGCCGAAGTTGACGAGGTTGAGCAGCTGCAGATGATCCTCGAGCTCCTCGTCGCTGAGCTTGAAGCGCTCGGCGAGCTCGGCCGCGTCGATGAGAGCGTCCTTGCGGTCTCCGCACGCGGCCAGCACGTCCGCCAGCATCGCCTGGAGCACCGCGAAGCGCTCCGGCGTGACCGGCGACTCGCCGCGCTCGGGCGCCGGGCCGCGGTCGACCAGCTCGAGCGGCACCGCGTGCGGCAGCGGCTCGCCCTCGTGGTCGGCGGCCACGCGCTCGAGCGAGGCCGTCACCTGCTCGACGAACTCGGGCGGGGAGAGGGGGGCGGCGAGCCCGTCGAGCCCGATCACCCAGCCGGCGAGCTCCTGCCAGTCGGCGACGGCGGTCGTGAAGAGCAACGAGCGGTCGTCGCGGTTCTCCGTCGTCCCGTACTGGCCGACGGCGCGCTCGACGAGCCAGGCCGCGTCGGGCTCGACCAGGATCGTCGCGAGCTCCTCGGCCTCGCCGAGCTGCCAGGACGCGCGGTTGCGGTAGGCGCTCGGATCGAACTCGGGCGGGACGCGGAAGTCGCGCTCGCGCCGGGTCGCGAAGCGCACGTCGCCGCGCATGCGGTCGAGCCGGAACGTGCGTACGTCGTCGCGATCGTGGTCGCGGCCGATCACGTACCACTGGCCGCCCATGAGGTACAGGCTGTACGGATCGACGGTGCGCAGCGCCTCCTCGTCGGAGGAGATCGCCCAGTAGCGGAACACCACCGTGCGCTGCTTCGAGATGGCCGTCTCGAGCTTCTGCAGGCGCACCGCGACCTCGGCCGTGAACCCGCTCCCGAGCAGGCGCACGGAGACCTCGGGCGCGGCGTCGTAGGAGGGGTTGGGGCGCCCGAGGGCGAGGTTCTGGAGCGCGAGGCGCAGGGGCTCCGCGTAGGCGAACTGCCCGTCCAGCAGGTGCACCGCGGTCGAGAGCGCGGCGAGCTCGGCGTCGTTGAGGTCGAGCGGCGGCAGGAAGTAGTGCTCCTGCAGCAGCGTGTAGAGCTCCTCGCCCGTGAAGTCGTCGCGCTGCGACTGCAGCGGCACGCCGAGCGCGAGCAGCTCGCTGCGGTCGGCGTAGAAGCGGCGCGCGAAGGCCTCGTCCGACATCTCGGAGTAGCCCTCGACGGCCTGCTTGACGTCACGCGCCGAGGCCGAGCGCCGCTCGGCCATCAGGTACGCGACGAGCGAGAGCTGGCGCACGAGCTTGTCGGTGTCCGGAGTCACAGAAGACCGGAGTCTATGCGAGGTTCGGGCCCGCCGAGGACGCCTGCGGGACGCATTTCCGGCGCATTGCATTCTCGTGATGGCGCCCTCGCGCGCCCTCGCGCGAGGGGCGCCGTGCGCAGCCCTCTCTACGATGCCCGCATGGCATCGCGCCGCCTGCCGTTCCCGCGCGCCGTCGCGCTGGCCTGCGCCACGGCCGCCGCGCTGACGGTGGCCGCCCAGGGCGGTGCCGGCGCCGCGCCCGCGCTGCCCGATCCGTCGTGGTGGGCGCCGCGCGCACGCCTGCTCACGCTCACGGCCGCGCCCACGCGGCCGCCCGCAGCGCGCTTCGCCGCGGGTCTCGCGGGCTGGTCGCTGCTCGGCCCGGGGGCCGTGACGGTGCGCGTGGGCGGCCCCGGGGGCCATTACGCCGCGCTGCGCGACAACACGACGCTCGAGACGCCGCCGCTCACGGTCTCCCCGCAGCAGCAGGTCGTGCTGGTCACGGCGCGGGCGCCCGTCGGCGCACCGCTCCTGCACGTCTCGGCGGTCCTGCCCGACGGCACGCCGCTGCCGCTCGGCGACCTGCGGCCGGCGGCGAGCTGGGACACCTACGCGTTCAACGCCGCGGGCATCGCCGGCCAGACCGTGCGGCTGGTGCTCGACCCGGTCATGGGGCGGCTGGACGCCGTCGATCTCGCGCGCGTGGGGGAGAGCGAGCAGGTCGCGGCCGGCATGCGCCTCGTCCAGGGCGCCGCGCGCAGGGCGGTCGGCCTCCCGGCGGGAGCCCTGCTGACGGCCAGCGCCGGTCCCTTCGAGCTGCGCACCGGCCTCTTCCGGGTCGCCTCGGACGCGGCGACGGTGAGCGTCTGGATCCGCGGCATCGGCGGGTTGCGGCCGAGCATCGCGCTGAGCGCGGGCGGCCGGCCGCTCGGCGGGGCGGTCGCGGGCCCGAAGTGGCGCGCCGTGCGCGTGCCGATCACGGCCCTGCGCGGCCACCGCGTCTCGCTGTCGGTGGCGAGCGCCGACGCGAGCGGACTCCAGCTCGCCTACGTGGGAACCGTGCAGCGCTCGCCCGCGCTGCGGATCGTGCGCTTCGTGCGTCCGCCGCCCACTGCGCCGCCGGGAAGCCGGGTCGGCGTCGTCGTGGCGGGCTCGCACGCGCTCGCGGGCGTGCGCGTGTCGCTCGAGCAGCGCCGCGGCCCGGTCTGGAAGCGCATCGGCGCGGGCACGCTCAAGCTCGCGGGCGCGCGCATGAAGCTGATGCTCAAGCTGCCGCGCCACGCCGCGGTACGCGCCGTGTTCACGGGCAGCGAGGCGGTGGCTGCCGGCGTCTCGCCCGTGCGCACGCGCCGCGCGTGATCGCGCACCTCGATCTCGACGCCTTCTTCGCCGCCGTGGAGCAGCTCGACCGGCCCGAGCTGCGCGGGCTCCCCGTCGTGGTGGGCGGCGATCCGCGCAGCCGCGGCGTCGTCTCGACTGCGAGCTACGAGGCCCGGGCGTTCGGGATCCGCAGCGCGATGAGCGCCGCCGAGGCGCTGCGCCGCTGCCCGAAGGCGGTCTTCGTACGGCCCGACATGGCGCGCTACCGTGAGCGCTCGCGCACCGTCTGGGCCGTCGTCGGGAGCCTCGTCGAGCGCTACGAGCAGGTTGGCATCGACGAGGGCTACCTCGATCTCAACGGCCTCGTGCGCGAGCCGTCCGACGCGCGCGCCCTGCTGGCGACGCTGCAGGCTGCGGTGCGCGACGCCACGGGCCTCTCCTGCTCGCTCGGCTGCGGCACCGGCAAGACGATCGCCAAGATCGCCAGCGACCACCGCAAGCCGGGCGGCATCTTCGTCGTCGCGCCCGGGCGCGAGGCGGCGTTCCTCGCGCCGCTGCCGCTGCGGGCGCTGCCCGGCATCGGTCCGCGTGGCGAGGAGCGCCTGCGCGCCGTGGGCCTCGTCACGATCGGCGACCTGGCGCGCCAGGACGACGAGGCGCTCGCGGCGCTCGGCATGGGCAAGGTGGGGCGCGACCTGCGCCAGCGCGCCCGCGGCGTCGATCCGCGACCGGTCGTCGTGGAGGCCTCCGATCCCGTCACGATCGGCGAGGAGACGACGTTCGACCACGACCTCCTCGATCCGCTCGCGATGGCCGCCGAGCTGGCGCCGATCGCCGAGAACGTCTACGCGCGCGTCGAGCGCCACGGCTTCGCCGCGCGCACCGTCACGACGAAGCTGCGCTACTCCGACTTCGCGATCGTCACGCGCTCGCGCACGCTGCCCGCGCCGGTCGCGAGCGCGGCCGCACTCAGCACGCTCGCGCTCGAGCTGCTCGAGAAGGCGCTCGCCGACCGCCGCGCGCCCGTGCGGCTGCTCGGGGTCTACGTGGGCAAGCTGGCGCGCGAGGCGCAGCTCGAGCTGCCGCTGGAGTAGGCCGCCGGGCTCAGGCCGCGACGAAGCCGGCCGCGATGCGCTCGTCGAGATGCGCGTGCGACGGGCAGTACTCGCTCTCGGGCATCGCGCCGCGCTGGCACGGCTGGCCCTTGCGCGTGAGCGCGCGGCAGCGGCCGAGCAGATCGCTACGGCGCTGGAGCTCGGCCTCGGCGGCCTCGACGACGCGCGAGATGACCTCGTCCACGGCCACGTACACGCGCGCCTGCTGCGTGATCGGGAAGTAGCGGCGGATCTCCTCGAAGAGGCTGCGCGTCGGACGTGCGAAGTAGCGGGGGTCCGCGGCAAGGCGTTCGACCGCGGCCTCACAGGCTGTGAGGACGCGCCTCTGGGCCTCAACCCGGTTGACGCCGGGTTGCGATTCGTCCACGAGGTCCTTGACCGCGAGGAAGATCGCGCGGCTGTACTGGTACATGCACTCTCCTGCCGGGTGACCGCTCTCGTCCGTGCGGACGGAGGTTCGCCACCGGGCGCTCGTTTCCCTGCGACCGATTGTGGAGACTGAGCGGGCGAGAATCAAGGGCGCGAAAGGAGTACATCCGGCGCGGGCTGCGCGCGCGCCTCGCGCTCGAGGCGGCTGCAGGTGACCGCAAGCGCCTGGGGCGAGCGGTCGCCGGCCACGAAGCGGCGCCCGAGACGCTGGGCCGCGACGGCCGTCGTGCCGCTGCCGACGAAGGGGTCGATGACGAGGGCGCCCTCGTCGGTGGTCGCGCCCACGACGCGCTCGAGCAGCGCGAGCGGCTTCTGCGTGGGGTACCCCGAGCGCTCGGCCGAGGTCGGCGCGATGCTCGGGATGTCCCACACCGAGTCGAACGGCTTGCCGCCCTTGAGGTAGTAGCGGCGCCCGTGGGCGCGCTGGTAGCGCCCGTTCTCGTCGACGTGCGCGTACTTCGCCGCCATCGCCGGCGTGATCCCGCCGCGCAGGCGGTGGAACGTGTTCGCCGGCCCGCGTGCATAGAACAGCAGCACGTCGTGCTTGCGGGCAAACGCGTTGGCCGGCGCGCCGCCGCCGAGCCCGTAGTGCCAGATGATCTCGTTGCGGAACCCGGCGCGGCCGAAGATGCCGTCGAGCGCGATCCGCGCATGCGCGCTCATGCGGTGGTCGAGGTGCAGGAACAGCGATCCCGTCGGGGCGAGCACGCGGTGCAGCTCGGCGAGATGCGGCTCGAGCCAGGCGCGGTAGGCATCCGGGTCGTCGAGGAGGTCGTCGAAGCGGTGCTCGAGGCCCTCGCCGTCCGCCGAGCGCCGCACCTTGCCGGTGGCGAAGGGCGGGTCGGCGTAGGCGAGGTCGACGCTGCCGTCCGCGAGCGTGCCGAGCAGCGTGAGTGCGTCCGCCAGCAGCAGCCGGTTCGGCTCGCGCTCGGCGGCGCCCAGCGTCAGGCGATCCGGCAGGTCGTGCACGCGCCCATCATGGCGCGCCGGCCGCGCGGATCAGGCGCTCAGGCGGCTGCGCCGACGCGCGCGGGGAGCGTGGACGGCTCCTCGAGGTGCGAGTGCGACGGGCAGTACTCGCGGCTGGGCAGCGGCGTGCGCTGGCAGGCCTTGCCCTTGCGCGTGGTCGCGCGGCAGCGGGCGTTGGCCTCGTTGAGGCGGTCGAGCTCGATCTGAATCGACGCCCGCGCCAGGCTGACCATGCGCTCGATCGCGTAGAACACGCGCGCCTGCTGCGAGATCGGGAAGTAGCAGCGGATCTGCTGGAAGAGGCTGCGGGCGGGCTGCGGGAAGTAGCGCGGATCGCTCGCGAGCCGTTCCACCGTCGATTGCGCCGCCTCGAGGACACGGCGACGCGCCTCGGTCACGCTGATGGTGTCCGGGTGCGGATCGACGATGTCCTTGAGCTCGAGATAAAGACTGCGGCTGAAGCGGTACATGGTTGCTCGCTCGTGACGACGGCTGGGGGTCGCTCCTCCGTACTTCGTGCACGCACGGTTCAGGAAGCGGACCATTAGCGTATCGGATGAGAACGCGAAAAACCAGTGCGCGGTGAACGAACTTGCACCGCTGACAGCCGACTTTGTAACTCCGCGCATGTCATCACAGTGATGAGCTTGTAACAGACGGCGAGGGGCGTCCACCGTGCGCCCGGAGGTTCCCGCCGGGCAGCGGGGGCGACGGCGGGCCGCTGGTCTAGCGTGTGGCGCATGGATGCGATCACACGCGTGGGCGTCGTCGGGCTCGGGACGATGGGGGCGGGCATCGCCCAGGTACTGCTCGAAGGCGGGTGCGACGTGGTCGGCCGCGATGTCGACGACGCGGCGCTCGAGCGCGCGCGGGCGCGCATCGAGGGCGGGCTCGCGCGCCGCGTCGAGAAGGGGCTGCGCAGCGCGGGGGAGCGCGACGCCGCGCTCGCGCGCCTCGCGCTCGTGAGCGAGCTCGACGATCTCGCCGACTGCGATCTCGTGATCGAGGCGATCGCCGAGGATCTCGCCGCCAAGCGCGCGCTGTTCTCGGCGCTCGACGGGATCTGCGGCGAGCGCACCGTGCTCGCCAGCAACACCTCGGCGATCTCCGTGACGGCGATCGCCGCGGCCAGCGCGCGGCCCGAGCGCTGCCTCGGCCTGCACTTCTTCAACCCCGCGCCGCTCATGCCGCTCGTCGAGGTCGTGCGCGCGGAGCGCACGGACGAGCAGTCGTACGCAGCCGCCTACGAGCTGATGGTGGCCTGCGGCAAGCAGCCGGTGCGCTGCAACGACACGCCGGGCTTCATCGTCAACCGCCTGCTCGTGCCCGCGCTCAACGACGCCGTGCGCGCACTCGACGAGATCGGCGTCGATCCGGCCGAGATCGACGTGGCGATGACGGCGGGCGCGGGCTGGCCGATGGGGCCGTTCCGGCTCATCGACCTGATCGGCATCGACGTGCACGTGCATGCCGCCGAGGCCCTGCACGCGGCTCTGGGCGAGCCGCGCATGGCGCCGCCGGCGCGGCTGCGGCGCATGCTCGACGCGGGCTTCCTGGGACGCAAGGCGGGGCAGGGCTTCTACGACTACGGTGCGGCCGGATAGGGCTCGTGCTCGCGAATGCCCCGGAACTTACGAAATCCTTACCGCCACAGCACTGCGTTATGACAGCCCCGGGCGATAATCGAGGTATGCGCCTCCCCAGCCATCAGCGCTTGCGTGTCCGTCGCGCTCTGGTGCTGCGCGCCGCCCTCGGCGCGCTGCTGATGGCGCTGGCGCTGGTCCCGGCGGCCGAGGCCGCCAAGGGCGATCGCGGCGTCTTCGTGTCCAAGGGCCTGGGCCGCCAGGTCTTCGTGGGCGGCGGCGGAATCGCCTACGGCACGGTCTTCTCGGGCGGCTCGCTCGTCATCACCGACTACTCGGCGGCACAGGACATGAAGGTCGATTCGCCGGTCGTGGCCATCACCAACGCCGACGGCTCGCGCACGTTCGCGCCCGCCGGCGGCGCGAAGAGCGTGGCCTTCCGCGTCTCCGGCACGCTCTACCGCGTGACCGTGACCGGCGCCAGCGCCTACAACGCCGTCGGCGTCTACGGGCGCCTCGTGGTGCGCGGCAAGGGAACGCTGAGCGTGAACGGCGTGCGCGACCGCTGGAACGGGCCTGCGATCAAGCTCGGCAAGGTGCCGAGGGTCGTCAAGGCGCTCTTCGCCCTGGCCGTCATCGGCGGGCCTCCGCCGGTGACGCCGCCCGCGCCGGTGACGCCGCCGCCACCGCCGGTCACGACGGCGGGCTGATCGCGCACAGGCGCGAGCAGCGCGCGTAGCTAGAGTGAGCCCATGAGCGAGCGCATCCTCGTGGTCGAGGACGAAGCCAACATCGCGAGCTTCGTCAGCGCCTACCTCGAGAAAGCGGGCTACCTCGTCGATCGCGCCGTCAACGGCGCGGAGGCGAAGGAGAAGGCGGTCAGCACCGAGCCGTCGCTGATCCTGCTCGATCTCAACCTGCCCGACATGGACGGGCTCGAGGTCTGCCGCCACGTGCGTGCGACGAGCACCGTGCCGATCTTGATGCTGACCGCGCGCGACGACGACGTCGACAAGATCGTCGGCCTCGAGGTGGGCGCCGACGACTACCTCACGAAGCCGTTCAACCCGCGCGAGCTGGTCGCCCGCATCCGCTCGATCCTGCGCCGCGCGACCGCGCCGCCGCCGGCCTCGAAGGGCAGGCGCACGCATGGACTGATCTCGATCGACGCCGGCCGCCGCGAGCTGCTCGTCGACGGCGAGCCGATCCAGCTCGCTCCCAAGGAGTTCGACCTCTTCTGGGAGCTGCTCGACCACAGCGGCCTCGTGCTGACGCGCGACCAGCTGCTCGAGCGCGTCTGGGGCTACACGTTCGCGGGCGACACGCGCACGGTCGACGTGCACGTGCGCCAGCTGCGGCGCAAGATCGGCGAGACCTGCCCGATCGTGACCGTCTGGGGTGTCGGCTACAAGGTCGCCGACGATGCCTCTGCTGTCTCTTAGGACGCGACTTGTCGCGCTCTTCCTGGTCAGCCTCGCGACCGCCGCGTTCCTCTTCGCCGCGGTCGCGGTGCGCCAGTTCTCGCAGGAGGAGCGCTCACGCGCGCGCTCCGAGCTGAGCCGCCAGGCCCTGCAGACCGTGCTGCTCATCAACGAGTTCGCCGAGAAGCGCCTCAAGAACGAGGCCGGTGCGCCGCCCGACTTCGCGAACCGCATCGGCGGCATCACGGCCGCGCGCGTGTACTTCGTCGGACGCTCGGGCCTGCAGCCCCCGATCGACGAGGTGCGCTTCGGCAAGGCGCCGCGGGGCACCGCGGCGCGGCTCGACTGGAAGCTGCTCGCGAAGAAGGGGAGGTCGCAGACGCTCGACCTGAAGCTCGCCGACGGCACGTCGACGCTGGCCGCGGCCGGCGGCTTCCGCTACGGCGGCGAGCTGATCGGCGCGATCGTCGTGGCCCGCCCGGTGCGCTCGATCAACGCCTCGACGCTCGTCCAGGGCCGCAAGGTCGTTCCCCCGCTGCTCCTGGCCGTGGCCGCCGCGGCGCTGGTCGCCCTGCTGCTCAGCCGCCGCATCACGCGCCCGGTGCAGGAGCTGACCGAGGCGAGCGAGCGCGTCGCGCGCGGCGACTACGACGTGCACCTGACGACGAAGGGCCCCGACGAGCTCGGCCAGCTCGCGCTGCGCTTCGAGCAGATGGCGCGGCAGCTCAAGGAGGCGAGCGAGCACGAGCGCAACTTCCTGATGCGCATCTCGCACGAGCTCCGCACGCCGCTCACCGCCATCCAGGGCCACGTCCAGGCGATCGCCGACGGCGTCATCGACGGCGAGGAGGAGCAGCAGGCGTCGCTCGAGATCGTGCTCGCCGAGGCCGGGCGCCTGCAGCGCCTGATCGGCGACCTGCTCGACCTCGCCCGGCTCGAGACCCGGCGCTTCTCGCTCAACGTCGAGGAGGTCGACCTCTGCGACGTCTGCGAGAGCGCGGCCGGCGCGCAGCGCGAGGAGGCGCGCAGCCAGCACGTGCGCCTGCACGTCAACGCGCCGGCGAAGCCGATCGTGCTCGGCGACGGCGACCGCATCCTCCAGATCGTCACGAATCTCGTGACCAACGCCCTCCAGGCCACGCCGGCCGACGGCGAGGTCGCCGTCGACGTCACGATCGATGGGGGCGCCGGCCAGGTCGTGGTGACCGACACCGGGCCGGGCATCCCCGAGGAGAAGCGCGCCTCGATCCTGCGCCCGTTCGTCACCGGCGACGCCCGGCACGGGGTCGGCCTCGGGCTCCCGGTCGCCTCGGAGCTCGCCCAGGCGATGGGCGGCACGCTCGCCGTCGGCGAACGGCCCGGCGGCGGCGCGGCATTCACGCTGCGGCTTCCGCTCGCGCCCGCGAGCGGCCGAGGCGCGGACGCCGGCCCGCGCGGCGCGGAATCCGAGCTGGTCGCCGAGTAGTGCGCCGGGGCGCGCGATCGCTCACGCGCCCCGGCTTCATGGCTACGGCTTCTTGGCGTTACCGACCTGCGTGACCGCCTCCTGCAGCTTGTGGACGAGCGCGGTCGCGATCGGGCCGCCGACCTTGTTGTCGATCGCCGCGGCGACCGCGACGAGCAGCGCGGCGACGGCCAGCACGATGCCGACGTACTCGACCGTGCCCTGTCCCCGTTCGACCTGCAGGATGCGCGCGGCCAGGAGCCGCGTCATGGATAGGGACATGGGGGAGTTCTCCTCCGTTTCGGCTCGCCGGATGGCGAGCGGTGTGTGTGCACGCAGCGCGTGCGACCCGCGCGTCATGCGCCGAACCCCTCGGCAATGACCGCGAGTCCGTTGGCAGCGGGTCGCAGGAAGACGCGATGCCAGTACTCGTGGACGGGCAGCGGCGAGGAGACGGCGCCGAGCTCGATGCGCGGCGCCGGATCGTCACGCCCGTTGCGCCAGAACGTGCGACGTACGGGCCACGCCACCACGACGTCGCCGGTGCGGACACCGGCCGGGATGTCGCCGTCGTCGACATTGAGCAGCGCGACCACGGTGCTTCCGCCCCACGCGTCGCCGATCACGCGCGGCAGCTTCTGCAGGCCTCGCTCGGCCTGACTTCCGAAGCGCACCAGGCGGAGGCCCGGGACGACGCCGACGGCGTCCAGCGCGAGCGTTGTCAGGCTCGTGTGATGCGCAAAGGCGGCGGCGAGGGCGCGGCGCTGCTCCCCGACGGTGACCCAGGCAACCTGCGGACGGCCGGTGGGCTCCTCGACGTCACGGTCGCCGGCGACGGTCGCCGGCGCCTGGTAGGGACCGTCCCCTGCGTGCTTCCAGGCGCGGTAGGTACGCCGGGAGCCGAGCCACGGGGCGGCGCTGCGAGCAGCCGACAACAGCACCGCGGCCGCGATGCGGCCCGCCTGCGCGGCGCCGTGTCTGCTGCCGAGCGCGAGCAGCGCGGCGTCAGGGGTGACCGCCTCGTCGCCGGGGAGGAGCGCCGACTGCACGTCGGCGATGTCGGCTGCTGCCGGTGCGACCGGCGCGACTCGCTCCACCCTGCCGGTCAGCATCGCGGCGAGGGCGTCGCGCACGGCCGAGGCGAGGGGCGGACCGGCGGCGAGCGCGAGCACGGCACCGAGCACGGCGGCGACCGCCAGCAGGCCGGCGTACTCGGCCGTGGCCTGACCCCGGATGCTCGTCATCGCTCGCCGTCATGGGCGGTGCCCGAGGTCTGCCGGCGTGCGCTCGGGTCGGCGGCGTACGGCGACGGCACGAATGCGTGCCGGCCATCGGCCAGGACGGACAAGATCACGGCGAGGCCGCTCAGCGGCCGGCGGCGCAGGACGATTTCGCGGTAGCCGCCGCCGCGCACCTGCACGACGATGTCGCCCGCCTCCGAGCCGGCCCGGATCCCGTCGGCGGGCTCGTCTGCGGTGAGACCGAGGTCAGAGACCAGCGACCAGGCCGCACCCGGCATTCCTGCGAGCCCCAGCGCCGTCTCGCCGGCCCGTCTCGCGAACCCGGGATGGAAGCGGCGGCGGATCCACGCGTCCTCGGTGGCCCGGTCCACGACCGCGATCGCGCCGGGCTCCGACGTGATCGAGCGCGCAGCCAGCGCGCGGGCGACGAGCGGTCGCAGGATCGCCGCGAATGCAGCGTCGGCGGCCTGCCGGCCGAGGCGCGCGCGGAGGCGCGTGCGCAGGTCGAGCAGCGTCGGGCCGCCGGCGCCGGGGCCTGTCGCGCCGGCGAGCAGCGCACGCTCGAGTCCGTCGAGGCCCGGCGCCACGGGCGCCTCCGGGGCGACGACGCCGGAGAGCGCTCGCGCAAGCGTCGCCGCCAGCGGCGGCCCGAGGCGGATGACGCCCACGGCGAGCGCGACGGCGAGCGCAAGCGCCGTCGCCGTCAGCGCGATCGTCTCGACGCTTGCCTGTCCTCGTTCCCGCATGCCGCCACCATGGCCGCGGGTGCTGTGACGGATCTACGCGCGCGTGTGACGAGGGCGTGTCAGGACGCGTCGGGGCGCGCGCGCTGCACGGGGCTCTCGGCAGCGTCCTCGACGGTCGCGCGCATGCGCAGCGCGGGCGCGGCCGCAGGCGCGAGCGGGGGCTCGGCGGCCTCCGCGGCCTGCTCGCGAGCGATCGTGAACTGGAGCGGCTGCCCGACGACGGCGCGCAGGTCGGCCAGTTCCGTGCGCACGGCGCGCAGATCGGCGCGCAGCGCGCCGAGGCCGCCGCTCACGAGATCGACGAGCACCTCGAGATCCTCGACGCGTGACATGCGTTCTGCGAGCAGGTCGCCCTCGACCCGCGCGACCGCCGCCGCGAGCCCGCCCGTCTGGTCGATGACCTGGTCGAGCCGTCGCCCGAGACCGCCCTCGTCCTCGCCCAGCGCGCGGGCCACGGCCGCCTCGACGCGTGTGGGCAGGATGGCGGCGAGCTCGCTCGCCGAGCGGCGCAGCTCGTCGACGTGGCGCTCCGAGCGCGCGAGCAGCGTGCGCAGGTCGGGGCCCGCGGGCTCGCTCGCCGCGGCGCCGCGCTGGCGCAGCTCGCCGATGCGGCGCAGGGCCGCTTCGCGCGCGTCCCGCAGTGGATCGTGCTGCGTGTCTTCGGCGTCCATCACGCTCCCCTCGTGGCCGCGCGAAGCGTAGATGATCGGTTCACTGGCACTACGGTGAGAGCAATGAACACCTGGCACTCCGTACACGGCCCGGACGGGCAGCTCCTGTTCGACCGCGTGCGCTTCGCGCGCACGGCTGCGAGTCGCATGCGCGGCCTGCTCGGCTGCCGTTCGCTGCCCGCCGGCGAAGGACTCGCCTTCCGCGAGAAGTCGGTGCACATGTTCTTCATGCGGATGTCCCTCGACATCGTGTTCTGCGACGCCGACATGCAGATCCGCCGGATCGTCCACGAGCTGCGGCCATGGCGGGTCGCCGGGTGCCGCACGGCGCGCTACGCGCTCGAGGTCGGGCCGGGCGAGGCCGCGCGACTCGGGCTGACCGAGGGAATGGTGCTCCAGGTCGAGCCCGCATTCGAGCGGCGCGCTCGCCGCCTGAACGTGTCGCCCGTGACAAAAGCGTGACGGAAGTGTGCCAAGTGGTCTGATCACCTTGCTCGAAGTGCTTGCTGGCGCGTACGGTGGCGCCGGCTGCACGACCGAGGGGGGAGATCGAGATGCGCAGGACCGTATTACTCGTCGAGGACGAGTCGAAGCTCGCTGACGTACTCGCCGAGCAACTCACGGAGGAGGGCTTCGATGTCCGTCACGCCGGGACGCTGAGGCAGGCACTCCGCCTGCTCGACGACCTCGTGCCCGACATCGCGGTGATCGACATC
Organism: uncultured Actinomycetes bacterium; assembly: GCA_963743275.1. Taxonomy (GTDB): domain Bacteria; phylum Actinomycetota; class Thermoleophilia; order Gaiellales; family JALYLC01; genus JALYLC01. Next base: position 138,814 of record CAVUPB010000002.1, read on the forward strand.
GGGCTTCCGGACGGGTCGGGTCTCGATGTGCTGCGCCGGCTGCGCTGCGGCGCCGACCGGCTCGACAGCGGCACGCCCGTGCTCGTCCTCACGGCGCGCACCGAGGAGGTCGACGTGCTGCGCGGTTTCGAGCGCGGCGCCGACGACTACCTGCGCAAGCCATTCGCGTTGCCCGAGCTGATCGCGCGCGTGCATGCACTGCTCGTCCGCGGCCGCCGGATCCACGCCGACATCCGCGTCGGCGATCTCCTGCTCGAGCCGTCTGCGCGGCGGGCGAGCTGGGCAGGCCGTGCGCTCCCGCTCTCGGGCCGCGAATACGACCTGCTGCTCGAGCTCGCACGCGACCCGGGCGCCGTGCGCTCGAAGGCCGATCTCCTCCGCGAGGTCTGGCGCATGCCGGCCACGCTGCGCACGCGCACCGTCGACTCGCACGCGAGCCGGTTGCGGCGCAAGCTCGTCGACGCCGGCGCGCCGTCGGATCCGATCGTGAACGAGTGGGGGCGCGGGTACCGCCTCGAAGTCGCTCGTGCGTCCTAGGTCGCGCGCCCGCCGGCTGCCGCTCGAAGCGCGCCTTTCGATCGCCGTCGCAGCCGTCGTCGCGCTCGCGCTCGCGGGCATCGGGCTCGTCGTGGTCGCGCGCATTCACGATCGCGTCGCGCGCGAGGGGCGCGCGAGTGTCGAGCGCACGCTGACCGCGGCCTTGCCGGCGCTGCGGCGCGGGGAGATCCCGGTGGTCGCCGGCACGCATCTGGCCTGGATCGACGGAGCCGCGTCCGGTGGCGACGCGGCCCTCGTCGCCGCCGCGCGCGCCGGGCGCGCGTCGACCCTGGGTACGCTCGCCGAGCGGCGGGTGGGCTCGCTGCGGGTGCTCGCCGTGACGCGCGCGCCGCGGCATCTCGACCGCGAGCTCCTGCTGATCGAGGCGGAGGGGCTCGTTCCGATCGGTCTCGTGCTGGTGCTCGTCGGCGTTCGTCTCTTCGAGCGCGCGGGGCGGCGTCACCGCAAGCAGCTCGAGACGATCGTGGACGCGGCGCAGCGGATCGGAGACGGCGATCGCGACGTCGCCCTCACGGCCGGCCGCGGGGAGGTCGGGCGGGTGGCGGGCTCGCTCGAGCACCTGGCGCACGGACTGCGCGACCTCGACCGCCAGCGCGGGCTCTACGTCTCGCAGGTCAGCCACGACCTGCGCAACCCGCTGGCCGTGATCGGGACCTACGCGTCCGTGTTGCGCCAGGGCGAACCGTCCGGCCCGCGCGCCGCGCAGCTGCAGTCGATCGAGGACGAGGTCTCCCGCCTCGCGCTGATGGTCGACGATCTGCTCGAGCTGGGCAGGACGCACGCACTCGCGCTCCACATCAAGCGGGTGCCGGCCGACGTGCGCCTGATCGTCTCGGATGCCGTCACCGGCGCTCGCGCGCGCTCGGGCACGACGCGCGTGCTGCTGCATGCGCCCGCGGGAGCGATGCGCGCGGTCATCGATGCGACCCGGCTGCGGCAGGCGCTCGACAACCTCCTCGACAACGCCGTCCGGCACGCGCACACGGAGGTGCGGGTCGAGATCGCCGACGAGGGCGCGCAGGGGCTCACGATCGGGATCGAGGACGATGGCCGTGGCATCGACCCCGAGGTGCTCCCGCGGCTGTTCGACGCATTCGCACAGGGGTCGCGGGAGCCAGGCAGCGCAGGCATCGGGCTCTCGACGGTGCGTGCGATCGCCGAGGCCCACGGCGGCGGCGTGAGCGTCGGCCGAGCCCGTGGCGGCGGGACGCGCTTCACGCTGCGCATCCCGCTGACGCCGGCCGAGACCGTGGTCTTGTGAACCGCCTCGGTGTCCTCGATCGCGTGCGCGAGCACGCGCTCGCCGCAACCGGCCTCGCGCTCGCGTTGCTGGCCCTCGCGCTCGCGCTGCTCCCGGGCTCGGGCGAGCCTCGCGCGGCCGTGCTCGCCCTGCGGCACGCGATCCCCGCCGGCGGCGTCGTGCGCCCCGGCGATGTCGTCGCCGTCCCGATCGCGGCCTCCGACCGCACCCCGTCGATGCTCGCGGAGCTCGGACCGCTGGCCGGGCGCCGCACGCTGATCGGCCTCGCGGGAGGCGACTTCGTCGTGCGCGGTGCGCTCCGCGCGGGCCCACCGGCAGCCCTGCTCGCGGCGGGCGAGCGAGCCGTGGCGCTCGAGCTCGCGCCGGAGTCCGCACCGGACGTACGTCTGCTGCGACCGGGCCGGCATGTCGACGTCATCGCCGTCGGCGCGCACGGATCCCACGTCGCGGCGCGCGACCTGGAATTGCTCTCGCAGGCCGTCGACGGCTCGCGCGGAGTCGCGGTGACGGTGCGCGCTCCGACCGCGGTGGCCCTCGACCTGGCGACGCGCACGAGCGGCCGCGAGTTGCGGTTGTTGCTGCGCGGAGGTGGCTCGTGACCGTGCGCCTCGCGCTGCTCGGCGGCGACGTCGCGCTCGACGGTGAGCTGCGCGTTGCGCTGGCGTCCCTGCCGGAGGCCGCGCTGCTCGCGCCCGCGCATTCGGCCGACGCGGATGTGCTGCTCGCAGCCGACTCGTCCATGGCTGCCGCGGCCGACCTCGTGCGGGGCGAGCGCTCCCGCCGCTCCGATGCGCGCGTCCTCTTGATCTCGGCGGCCGGATCGGCCGACGCGCTGCGGCAGGCGCTCGATTGCGGAGCCGTCGGCGTGATCGAGCGTCCGCTCGACGCGGCGGGGCTCCGGCATGCGCTCGCTGCGGCTGGCTGCTTCGACGTCTCGCTCGTGGCCCGCCCGCCCGATCAGGAGGGCCATGTCGCCTTGCTCGGCGCCGGCGGCGGCATGGGGACGACGACGTGCGCCGTCGCACTGGCAACCGGGCGCGACCGCACGTTCGTGCTCGACCTCGCGCTCGCCATGGGCGATGCCGCCGACGTCGCGGGCGCGCACGTGACGATCCCGGACGCCCTCCTGCGCATCGGCTGCGGGCCGGTGACCGCGCCGGCGGAGCTTGCGGCGGGACTCGCGGTCGCCCACGGCTGTCGCGTCCTTCCAGCGCCGCCGCTGCCCGAGCATGCCGACCTGATCGACGAGCACGGCATCGCGCGCATCCTCGACCTCGCCGTCGCGAGCGGAATGCGGGCGATCGTCGACTGCGGCTCGCGCGTGGGCGTCGAGACGATTCCCGCGCTCGAGCGCGCGAGCGTGATCGCAATCGTCGCGTCGGCCGACGCGCGCGGCGCACGCGGGGCCCGGCGCGTGTCGCTGCTGCTCGCTCGGCTCGGTCTCGCCGGCCGTGCGCCGGGCCTCGTCGTCACGCATGCCCGCAACGCGCGCATCGCCCAGGCCACGGCGACCCAGGCGGGATTGCCGTTGCTCGCAGCCGTAAGGCCGGACGCGCGCGTGCCGCGCGCTCGCGAGCGCGGGGAGGCGCCGCCCGTGTCGGCGTTCACGGCGCTCGCGCCGCTCGCCGATCCGCCGGCCGCATGAGTCTCTGGGAGCGGGCCCAGCTCGGCGCCGCAGCGGCGCTCGAGGCGCCGGGCGCTGTTCCGGCGTCAGTGTCGCGACCCGATCCCCTGGCCGCGCTGCTCGGCGATCCGGGCGTGACGGAGGTGATCGTCAACGGCCCCGCCGACGTCTGGGTCGAGCGCCGGGGACGCCTCCAGCGCGTGTCGCTGCGATTCGACGACGCGGGCGCGCTGCGCGATGCGTGCGTGCGCCTCGCGGCCCGCGCCGGCCGCCGCCTCGACGATGCGCAGCCGATGGTCGACGCGCGCCTGGCCGACGGCTCGCGTCTCAATGTCGTCCTGCCGCCGCTCGCGCCGGACGGCCCGCTGCTGACGCTGCGCCGCTTCGCTCCGCGCCCGTTCACGCTCGCCGAGCTCGTCGAGCTCGGCTCGCTCACGGGCGCCGACGCGGCGTTGCTCGACAGCTGCGTCCGCGCGCGGCTGGCGGTCGTGATCAGCGGCGGGACGTCGAGCGGCAAGACGTCGCTGCTCGGCGCGCTCGCGGCGCGCATCGACGCCGCCGAGCGCATCGTCACGGTCGAGGATGCCGCCGAGCTGCGGATCGACAGGCCGCACGTGGCGCGCCTCGAGGCGCGCGGCGCAAGCCTCGAGGGGAGTGGAGAGGTCGGCATCCGCGAGCTCGTGCGCAACGCGCTGCGGATGCGACCGGACCGCCTCGTGGTCGGCGAGGTGCGGGGCGGCGAGGCGCTCGACATGCTCCAGGCGATGACGACGGGGCACGACGGCTCGCTCACGACGGTGCACGCCAAGAGCCCGGGCGACGCGCTCAGGAGGATCGAGCTGCTCGCGCTCATGGCAGGGCTCGAGCTTCCCCATGCCGCGGTGCGCGAGCAGGTCGCCGCGGCCTTCGACGTCGTGGTGCAGGTCGTGCGGCGCAGTCGCGACGGAGAGCGGCGGCTCGTGTCGATCTCGAGCGTCGAGCGTGAGGGCCGGGAGTGGCGGATCGGGCCACGCGCCGCGGTCGAGCAGCGCTGCGCCGAGAGTGGAGCGTCATGATCCTCATGCTGGCCTTCGCCGCCGCCGTGTTCGCCATCGCGAGCATTGCGGGCGCCGAGCGCATGGCGGAAGCGGTCGCGCGGCGCGTGCGCGCCGTCCGGAGCGAGCGCGCGCTCGAGCGGGAGCTTCCCGATGCGCTGCGCCGGGTCGCGGCCGAGCTGGGCGCCGGTCGCACGGCCGACCGCGCGCTCGTGGCGGCGGCCGCCGCCGGCGGCGAGGCCGGTGCGGCGTTCGCGCTCGCCGGACGGCGTGCCGCCGCGGGCGAGGACATCGCCGCGGCGCTCGCGAGCGCGCTCGGCGAGCGCGCGCGGTTCGCAGCGGCGGCGGTCTCGCTGCAGCTGCGCGCTGGAGGCGACCTCCCGGCCCTGCTGCGCTCGCTGGCACGCCGTCTCGACGAGCGCCGCGGCGTCAACGCCGAGATCCGGGCACTCACCGCGCAGGCGCGTCTGTCGGCGCGCGTCGTCCCGCTGCTTCCGGTCGTGGGGCTGGCGCTCGCGGCCCTGCTCGACGCCGGCGCGGTACGCCTGCTGTTGACGACCGCACCCGGTCTCGCGATCGTCGCGGTCGCCGCGGTGCTCGATCTTGCCGGACTCCTGGCGATACGCGCGATCGCGCGGGGCATCGGCTGAGCGCCGCGCTCGCCGCCCTGGCCGCGGTCATCGCGCTCGCAGCGCTCCGGCCGCGCGCGCACAGCCTGCTCGCGCTGTGCGCCGCGGCGGCCTGCGCGGTGACGTGGCACGCGCTCGGCGGCTCTGCGGCCGTCGCCGAAGGCGCCGCAGCCGGCGCCGTCCTGCTCGCCCTGCGGCGGCGCTCCGTCGTCGCGCGTGCGCGCAAGGACGGTGCTCTCGCGGCGGCGCTGCCCGACGCGCTCGATCTGCTCGCAGCCTGTGTCGAGGGCGGTGCGACGCTGGACCACGCGCTCGCCACGGTGTCGACGCATGTCGACGGGCCGCTCGGCCCGCGCTTCGCCGCGTGCGCCGCGCAGCTGCGATCCACGCGTTCGCGTCGCGAAGTGCTGCGTTCGCTCGGCGGCGAGTCCGTGCGCGCCCTGGATCGCGCCGGCCACGCGCTCGCAGCCGCGGACGAGCTCGGCTCGCCGCTCGCCGTGACGCTGACCGAGCAGGCCGCGATGCAGCGCGAGCTCGCACGGCTCGGGGTCCGCGAGCGCGCGGCTGCGGCCGGGCCCAAGATCGCGCTCGTGGTTGCGGTGACGCTCGTCCCCTCGGCGCTCGTACTCGTGCTCGGCTCGCAGGCGCTCTCCCTGCTGGCCGGGGTCTAGGGCTTTTCGCCGAAGCGGCGCCCGCGCACGACGTGCGTCTGCCCGCCGCTGCGCAGCTGCACGTCGACGACGTCGCCCTTGTTGTAGACGCCGATGCCGAGCGAGAGCAGCACCTTGCCGATGCCGGAGACCGAGGTGCGGCGACGCACGGGCGTCGCCAGGTGGATGCGGTCGGCCAGCACCTCGTAGTCCTGACCGGCCGTCAGCGGCACGCCGTTGACGAACACGCCGAGGACATCCGCGCCCTGCGGGTACGCGAGCTCGTCGTATGTCTCCAGTTCGGCCACCGAACACGATCGTACCCGCGACTCGCGCAGCGGACGTCTTCTAGGCTGCGGCGTGAATGGCGATCGACGTCGACGAGGCGGGATTCGAGCAGGCGGTCATCGAGCGCTCGCGCAGCGTTCCGGTGCTCGTCGACTTCTGGGCCGAGTGGTGCGGGCCGTGCCACCGCCTCGCGCCCGTGATCGAGAGCGCCGTCGCCGCCACCGGTGGTGCCGTCGAGCTCGTCAAGATCGACATCGAGGCCAACCCGAACATCGCGCGCCGCTACGGCATCCAGGGCATCCCGAACGTCAAGGCGTTCCGCGACGGCGAGCTCGTGGACGAGTTCACGGGCGCACAGCCCCCGGCGGTCGTCCAGCGCTTCGTCGAGGGCCTCGTGCCCAAGGCCTCCGACGCCCTGCTCGCGGCCGGGGACGAGCCGTCGCTGCGCGAGGCGATCGCGCTCGATCCCGCGCGCGCCGACGTGCGCGTCCAGCTCGCGCGCATCCTCCTGGCCGACGGCCGCGAGGACGAGGCGCTCGAGCTCGTGCGGCCCGTGCAGCACGATCGGGAGGCCGACGGCCTGCTCGCGCGCAGCGAGCTCACGCTCGACGCCGACGCGCCGGCAATCGCCCGCCTCGGCCTCGAGGCGCTCGCGCGCGGCGAGTTCGAAGCCGGGCTGCGCGCCCTGCTCGAGGCGATCACGGAGTCGGCCGGCGACACGCGCGATCGCATCCGGCGCGTCATGATCGGGACGTTCGCCGAGCTCGGCGACGCCGATCCGCTCGCGATCGCGATCCGCAAGCGCCTCGCCGCCGCGCTCTACTAGCGCCCGCGGCGGCCGCCGGTGGTGAATTCTCACCACTCCGCGACGAATACACGGGATCTATGCGCGACACTACGACCTTCGTGGACGCAGGCCCCGTCACCCTCGACGCGCCGACCGCCCATTTCGACCTGCTCGCGATCGGAGCCGGCCCCGCGGGTCAGAAGGCGGCGATCCAGGCCTCCAAGCTCGGCAAGCGCGCGGCCATCGTCGAGGGCGAGCAGCTCGGCGGCTGCAGCGTCTTCAGCGGCACGATCCCCTCGAAGACCCTGCGCGAGGCGGTGCTCTACCTGACCGGGTTCAGCCAGCGCGCGATCTACGGGCAGAGCTACCGCGTCAAGGACGACATCACGATGGACGACCTCCGCACGCGCGCGGCGGGCGTCAGCCAGCGCGAGACCGACGTCATCCGCGACCAGCTCGCGCGCAACCGGGTGACCGTCTTCGACGGCGTCGCAAGCTTCGTCGACAACGACACCGTCGTGATCACGGCCTCCGACGGCCGCCGCCAGGTCGTCGACGCCGACCGCATCGTGGTCGCGACCGGGAGCCGGCCCAACCGGCCCGCCGCGATCGAGTTCGACGAGGTGTCGATCCTCGACTCCGACGGCATCCTCAAGCTCGAGCGCATCCCGCAGTCGCTCGTGGTCGTCGGCGCCGGCGTGATCGGCCTCGAGTACGCGTCGATGTTCGCGGCCGTCGGCACCAAGGTCACGGTCGTCGACGCGCGCCGCGAGCTGCTGCCGTTCTGCGACTCCGAGATCGTGCGCGCCCTGCAGCTCTCGCTGCGCGACCTCGGCGTGGTCTTCCGCCTCGGCGAGACGGTCGAGGCCGTCGAGCGCCACGAGAGCGGTGCGCTGATCATGCTCAAGAGCGGCAAGCGGATCGCGGGGGAGACCGTGCTCTACTCGGCCGGGCGCCGCGGCGCGACCGCGGACCTCGGCCTCGAGCGCATCGGCGTCGAGACGGACGAGCGCGGGCAGATCCAGGTCGACGAGTCCTACCGCACGAGCGTCGAGGGCATCTACGCGGTCGGCGACGTGATCGGCTTCCCGGCGCTCGCGGCGACCGCGATGGAGCAGGGCCGCATCGCCTCGCTGTCGGCGCTCGGGCGCCCGGCCGGCGTCATGGACGCGCTCCTGCCGATCGGCATCTACTCGATCCCCGAGATCTCGTTCGTGGGCAAGACCGAGGAGGAGCTGACCGACGCCGGCGTGCCCTACGAGGTCGGCGTCTCGCGCTACCGCGAGCTCGCGCGCGGCCAGATCCTGGGCGACAGCCACGGCATGCTCAAGCTGCTCGTGTCGCTCGACGACCGCCAGCTGCTCGGCGTGCACATCCTCGGCACCGGCGCCACCGAGCTCGTGCACATCGGGCAGGTCGCGATGGGGAGCGGCGCGACGGTCGACCAGCTCGTCGGCACGGTCTTCAACTACCCGACGCTGGCCGAGGCCTACAAGGTCGCGGCGCTCGACGCCCAGAACCGGCTGCAGGCGCTGAGCGACGTCGGCCCGCTGCGCTCGGCGACCTAGGCGGCGTCGAGGAACGCGGCGATCACGGGATCGACGAGATCGGGCCGCGTCAGCGGCGCCATGTGCCCGCCTTCGGCGATCGTGTGGAACGACCACTCCGGGCAGGCCTCGGCGAGCAGCTCGGCGATCTCGCGCAGCGGGCGGCGGGCCGAGGCGTCGCTCATCACGAGCGTCCGGCACGCGAGCGCCGCGACGTGCTCGATCGTCGTCTCCTCGTCCATGACCGTGTCCCACTCGTGGAAGTTCGGCGGCAGCGCCTCGGCGAACGCGGCGCGGCGCTTCTCGGGCATCGCGTCCCAGGCGCCGTCGCCGATCCAGTAGTCGGCGAAGCGCGCCGCGACGGCCTCCCAGTCGCCGAGCGCGCCGAAGCACTTGACGTGGTCGCGCAGATCGCGCAGCTCGAGGAACGCCGGCATGCGGCCGGCCTGCCGCAGCAGGTAGGCGGGGTTCGGCTCGACCAGCACGAGGTTGCCGAGGCGCGGGCCGAGCAGCGTCGCGGCCTTGAGCGCGACCGTCGCGCCGAATGAGTGCCCGACGAGATCGACGCGGTCGCCGAGGTCGTCGCAGACCGCGAGCACCAGCTGGGCCTGCGCGTAGAGCGACTGCGGCGTCCCGGCCGGCCAGGGCGTCGTCTCGCCATAGCCGTAGAGGTTGGGCGCGCGCACGCGGTAGCGGTCGCACAGCGCCTCGGTCAGGCCGCGCCACTGGCGGTTGCCGCTGACCGAGCTGTGGACCAGGACGACCGGACGGCCCTGGCCGTCGTCGCTGTGCTCGATCGTCATCCCTCCCCTCACAAGCACCGGCATGCCGGGCCCTCCTTCGCGTCCCCTGCCGCGCAGGGTACGGGGCGCGCAGGTGGGGCGGATTGCGTATCGCGGTGTTGCAATGTGGGGTGCAGTGGGGTAAAGTGGTGCGCACTGGGAGATCGGGCGCCATTTTGGGGCGCGGCAAGGGGAAATGTGTGCTCCTCGGCGAGTTCGAGCAACGGCTGGATGACAAGAACCGGGTCACGCTTCCCGCGCGCTTGCGCGAGCACTTCGCGGACGGCGTCGTCTGCGCCCGTGGGCTCGACGGCTGCGTCTCGGTCTGGTCTCCCGCGGGCTGGGAGGCCTTCGTGAGCATGCAGGGCGACCGGCTCGACGGCTTCTCGCGCGAGGGGCGGCTGATGCAGCGCTACCTCTTCGGCGGCGCGCTGCACGGCGAGCTCGACCGCCAGGGCCGCGTGGCGCTGCCGGGGCCGCTCCTGCAGCACGCGCAGCTCAGCAAGGACATCGTCATCGCCGGCCTGCGGGACCGGCTCGAGATCTGGGACCGCGAGGCCTGGCGCCGCCAGCTCGCCGAGGTCGAAGGGAGCGCCGAGAGTGTTGCCGAACGTCTTGCCCAGTCCAAGCCCTGACGCGCACGTACCGGTGCTGGCGCGCGAGGTCGGCGCGCTGCTCGACGTGCATCCCGGCGAGCTGATCGTCGACTGCACGTTCGGCGCCGGCGGCCACTCGCGCGTGCTCGCCCGCGCTCTCGAAGGCAGCGGCCAGCTCGTCGCGATCGATCGCGACCCGACGACGCAGCCGTATGTCGACGCGCTGCGTGCGACCGTGGGCACGGGCGTGCAGGTGCGGCCGATGCACGGCCCCTTCGCGACCTGCCTGCGGCGCCTGATCGACGAGGGCGCACAGGCCGGCGCCATCCTCATGGATCTCGGCATGTCGTCGATGCAGGTCGACGCCCCGGCGCGCGGCTTCAGCTACATGCACGACGCGCCGCTCGACATGCGCATGGATCCAAGTGATGCGGTGACCGCCGCCTCGCTCGTCAACGAGTGGAGCGAGCGCGACCTCGCGCAGATCTTCCACCGCTACGGCGAGGAGCGCTTCGCGCGCCAGATCGCCCGCGCGATCGTCCAGGAGCGCGCGCGCACGCCGTTCTCCTCGACGCTGCAGCTGGTCGCGACCGTCAAGCGCGCCATTCCGACGCCCTCGCGCTTCGGCCACGGCCATCCCGCCAAGCGCGTCTTCCAGGCGCTGCGGATCGCCGTCAACGACGAGCTCGGCCAGCTCGAGGACGGTCTCGAGAGCGCCCTCGCGCTGTGCGCGCCCGGCGGGCGCGTGGCCGTGATCGCGTTCCACTCGCTCGAGGACCGCATGGTCAAGCAGCGCTTCGTGAAGTCGGCCAAGGGCTGCATCTGCCCGCCCGACCTGCCGGTCTGCGGCTGCGGCCGCACGCCCGACTTCCGCCTCGTCACGAGCAAGGCCGTGCGGCCGAACGCCGAGGAGATCGCGGCCAATCCGCGCTCGGCCTCGGCCCGCCTGCGCGTCGTGCAGCGGGAGGTCAAATGAGTGCCGTCGCGGCACCCCGCTCGGGCAGCCGCACCCGCAGTGCGCGGCGTGCGCCGGCGCGCGTCGGCGTCACCTCGGCGCTCCTGATCGTCGCCTGCGCGGCCGTGCTGATCGGCATCGTCACGCTCCAGGTCGCCGTGCTGCGCCTGAACAGCGAACGCGGCGACCTGCAGGCACGCCGCGACAGCGTCGCGAGCGCCAACAGCGAGCTGCGCGGACGGCTGGGCGGGAGTCTCGCCCCGGGCGTCCTCGCGACGAAGGCCTCGAAGCAGGGTCTCGTGCTGGCGCCGGTGGAGTACATCGAGACCAGCCGCCTTGGCCGGTAGGGCGGGCGACCGGCGCCGTCCGCGCGGCGTCAGCGGGTCGCGGCGTTCGGATCGCCGCATCCGCCTGATGCTGACGTGCGTCAGCGTGGCGATCTGCGCGCTCGCGGTGCGCACCGTGCAGGTGCAGGTGCTCCAGGGCGGGCCGCTGGCCAAGGCCGCCGAGGCCCAGCAGCGCGTCACCGTCCCGCTGTGGGCGCCGCGCGGGCCGATCCTCGACCGCACCGGGCAGTTCCTCGCGCTCTCCTACCAGGCGGTCACCGTCGGCGTGTGGCCCTCGCGCGTGCCCGACCGGACGGCCTTCGCGCAGGCGCTCTCGAAGTACGTCAAGGTCACCCCGGCCGAGATCGAGGGGCGCATGGCGGGCAGCGCGCAGTTCGTGTTCGCGGCGCGCCGCATCCAGCCGTCCACCTGGACGGCGATCAAGAACGACGCGACGCTCGGCCCGCTCGTCACGGCGCGCGCGATCGAGCCGCAGTCCGAGCCGCGGCGCTCCTACCCGCAGGGCGGGCTGGCGGCCCAGGTCGTCGGCGTCGACGGCGACGGCATGGCGGGCGTCGAGCTCTCGCGCAACGACGTGCTGAGCGCGCACGACGGCCTCGCGTCGGTCTCCAAGGTCAACGACCGGCCGACCGGCGATGCGCACTGGGCGCGCGTCCTGCACGTGCGCGAGCCCCGGCCGGGCAAGACGGTGCAGCTCACGCTCGACACGCGCATCCAGTCGCTCGTGCAGAAGCAGATCGCGCAGACGCTGAAGGACTGGCACGCGAAGGCCGTCACGGCCGTCGTGCTGGACACGCGCACCGGCGGCATCCTCGCGATGGCGGCGGCGCCCGGCGTGCCGCCCGCGGGCTACCGCGCCGGCAACGCCACCGAGTGGCGGCTACGCGCGATCACCGACCTCTACGAGCCGGGCTCGACGTTCAAGCTCGTGACGTTCATGGCGGCGCTGCAGGAGGGCGTGATCACGCCCGACTCGATGTTCGACGTGCCCGATCGCATCACGAAGCGCTTCACCGACCAGCCGTCGCGCACGATCATGGACGCCCACACGCACGGGATCGAGCACTGGAGCGCGCGCGACATCCTCGCGCACTCCTCGAACGTCGGCACCATCACGATCGCCGAGAAGCGCCTGACCCAGACCCGGCTGCAGAACTGGATCGACGAGCTCGGCTTCGCCAAGCGCACCGGCGTCGACCTGCCGGGCGAGGTCCCCGGGTTGCCGTTGCCGCGCGACAAGTGGTACGGCACGGCCATCCTCAACGTGCCGATCGGCGAGAGCATCGCGGTCACGCCGCTGCAGATGGCCGCGCTCTACGGCTCGGTCGCGAACGGCGGCAAGTGGATCCAGCCGCATGTCACGGCCGCGATCGGGGGAAAGCCCGTGACCGATCTCAGGTCGCGCCAGTTCATCTCCCCGCACGTCTCCGCCGAGCTGCGCAGCATGCTGACGAACGTCGTCGACACGGGCACGGGCATCGACGCGCGCGTCCCGGGCTACAGCGTCGCCGGCAAGACCGGCACGACGCCGAAGTTCGACGCGAAGCACGGCACCTACTGCAATCCCTACAGGGGCCACTGCGAGTACCAGACGTCGTTCGTCGGCTTCGCGCCGGCGAAGCACCCGCGCTTCGTCGCGCTCGTCATGGTCGACGAGCCGAAGGACGCGAAGGGCAGGACCGAGGGGCTCGAGGGCGGCAGCGTCGCAGCCCCGACGTTCAGGCGCATCGCACAGGGCGTGCTGCAGATCCTGCGCGTCCCGCCCGACCGTCCGGGCGAGCTCCAGAACCGCAGCAACTAGACTCCAGCTTCCGTGGAGCTCGCCGCGCTTTGTACCGAGGCCGGCGTCGCCTCGCGTGTGGTCGGCGCGACGGCAGGCGTCGACGTCGTCGACATCGCCTACCGCTCGGAGCGATGCGGGCCGGGGTCGCTGTTCTGTGCCCTCGTGGGCGCCCGCGCCGACGGCCACGAGCACGCAGGTGATGCGATCGCGAACGGCGCCGTCGCGCTGCTCGTCGAGCGCGAGCTGCCCATCGACGTGCCGCAGATCGTCTACGGGGATTCGCGCGAGGGCATGGCGCTGCTCGCGGACGCGCTCTGCGGCCACCCGAGCGGCGAGCTCGACGTCGCCGGCGTCACGGGCACGAACGGCAAGACGACCACGACGATGCTGCTGGCCGCGATGCTCGACGCGGCCGGGCGCCCGTGCGGTCTGCTCGGCACCGTCGAGCGCCGCATCGGCGGCCGTCGCGAGGCCGCCGGGCTGACGACGCCGGAGGCGCCCGACCTGCAGCGCGCGCTGCGCTCGATGCTCGAGGCCGGCGACGAGGCCTGCGCGATGGAGGCCTCGTCGATCGCGATCGCCCAACGACGGCTCGTGGGCACCGAGTTCGCGGCCGTCGGGTTCACGAACTTCTCGCAGGATCACCTCGACTTCCACGGCGACCTCGAAGCCTATTTCGCCGCCAAGGCGACGCTTTTCGACGGCCGCTTCCCGCGCGCCGTCAACGCCGACGACGCCTACGGCGCGAGGCTCGGGGCCGAGCTGCGCTATGGCGTCGACGCCGAGAGCGCGGACGTGCGCTGCGAGGGCTTCGAGCTGCGGCCCGACCGCACGGAGCTGTTCGTGCGCACGCCGCAGGGCTCGCTCTCGCTCGAGCCGCGCCTGCGCGGGCGCTTCAACGTCGACAACGTGCTGTGCGCGGTCGCGCTGGCGCTGCTGCTCGACGTGCCGCTCGGAGCCATCGAGCGCGCGGTCGCCGTGACCGGCGCGCCGCCCGGCCGCTTCGAGCCCGTCGAGGCCGGGCAGGGCTTCGGCGTGATCGTCGACTACGCGCACACGCCGGGCGGCATCGCCGCGGTGCTGGCCTCGGCGCGCCCGCTCACGAGCGGGCGCCTGCTGTGCGTGTTCGGTGCGGGGGGCGACCGCGACCAGGCCAAGCGGCCGCTCATGGGCGCGGCCGCCGAGGCGGGTGCCGACCGCCTCTACGTGACGAGCGACAACCCGCGCTCCGAGCCCAACGAGCTGATCGCCGGGCAGATCCTCGCCGGCCTCGAGCGGCCGGGCGACGCGCTCGTCGAGCACGACCGCCGGCGTGCGATGGCGCTGGCCCTGGCCGATGCCGAGCCGGGCGACCTCGTGCTGATCCTCGGCAAGGGGCACGAGCAGGGACAGGACATCGGGCGGCGTGGTCGAGCCCTTCGACGACCGCAGCGTGGCGCAGGAGCTCCTGACGTGATCCCGCTCGCCGCGGGCGCGCTCGAGGGAGTGCGCCTGCTGAGCGGCGATCCGGCCACGCGCATCGAGAGCGTCGTCACCGATTCGCGCGCCGCGGGCCCCGGGGCGCTGTTCTGCGCGCTCGAGGGCGAGCGCGCCGACGGCCACGACTTCCTCGAGGCGGTCTGCGCCGCCGGCGCCGTCGCGGTGCTCTGCCGCAGCGGCCGCTCGCGGCCGCTCCCCGGGGTCTGCGTGCTCGAGGCCGACGAGCCGCTGACGGCGCTCGGCGCGATCGCGCGCCAGGTGCGGCGTGCGTGGGGCGGGAAGGTGATCGGCATCGCCGGATCGAATGGCAAGACGTCCACCAAGGACATGCTCGCCGCGCTCTGCGCACCGCACGTCCCGACGCTCGCCACCCACCGCAACCACAACAACCGGCTAGGACTCCCGTTGACGCTGTTCCGGCTCGAGCCGCAGCACGCGCTCTGCATCTGCGAGCTCGGCACGAGCGAGATCGGCGAGCTCGCCGATCTGGCGGCCATCGCGGAGCCCGAGATCGGCGTGATCACGAACATCGCGCCCGAGCATCTCGAGTTCCTCGTCGATCTCGAGGGCGTGGCGCGCGAGGAGGCCTCGCTGCTCGCCGCGCTGCCCGCCGGCGGCGATGCGGTCGTCCCGGCCGGCGAGCCGCTGCTCGCGCCCTACCGGCGAAGCGACGTGCGCACGACCGCGTTCGGCGAGCCCGGCGGCGAGGTGCGCTGCCTCGCGTGGGAGCCCGCCGAGGGCGGCACCCGCGCCGTGCTCGACGTGCTCGGCGAGCGCTGCGAGCTCGCCGTGCCGCTGCGGGCGCCCCACCATGCCTCCAACCTCGCGGCCGCCGCCGCGGCGTATGCGCGCGCCGGCCTGCCCGTCGCCGGGATCGCCGAGGGCGCCCGCGCCATCGAGCTCTCGCCGCTGCGCGGCCAGGAGGGCGCGCGCCGCGACGGGGGCGTGCTCGTGAACGACGCCTACAACGCCAACCCGGCCTCCGTGGAGAGCGCGCTCGCCGCGCTCGTCGAGCGCGCCGCGGGCGCGCGCACCGTCGCCGTGCTCGGCCACATGGCCGAGCTCGGGCCCGGGGCGCCGCGCTGGCACGCCGAGGTCGGCGAGGCCTGCGCGCGCCTCGGCATCGGCGTCGTGGTCGGCGTGGGGGAGCTCGCGCAGGCGTACGCCACCGCCGCCGCAGGCTGCGAGTGGCACTGGGCGGCGGACGTCGCCGCCGCGGCCGAGCTGCTGCCGCGCGTGCTGCGGCCGGGCGACTTCGTGCTGCTCAAGGGCTCGCGCTCGGCGGGCATCGAGCAGCTCGCGGAGGTCGCGCGATGACGCACGTCCTCGGCGCCGGAGTGCTGGCCGCGTTCCTCACCGTGCTCACCGGCGGCGCGTTCATCAAGTTCCTGCGCGAGCGCTCGCTCGGCCAGAACATCCGCGAGGAGGGACCGGCCGGGCACCGCGTCAAGCAGGGCACGCCGACGATGGGCGGCCTGCTGATCCTGACGATGGCCGCGCTCTCGTTCCTGATCTTCACCGAGCGCAGCGCCCAGGCGTTCACGGTGCTCGGCGTGACGGTGGCGTGCGCGTCGATCGGCTTCGTCGACGACTACGCGAAGATCGCCAACAAGCGCTCGCTCGGGCTCGCCGGCCGCTGGAAGCTCGCGCTGCTCGTGCCGATCTCGGCGGTGCTCGGCTACGTGGCGCACCACGAGGGGCTCTCGACGCGCCTCTACCTGCCGCTGATCGACGCGCACATCGACCTCGGCTACGGCTGGTATGCGCTCGTCTTCCTCGTGCTGGCGGGCTCCACGAGCGCGGTCAACCTCACCGACGGGCTCGACGGGCTGGCGGCGGGCACGAGCGCGATCGCGTTCCTGGCCTACACGGCGCTGGCCACGATCGGCTGGCAGCTCTCGCGCACCGTCTGCTCCGACCACATCTCGACCTGCCTCTACGTGGGCCCGCGCGGCGACTCGGCGCGCCTCGACCTGGCGGTCTTCGCGGCCGCGATGCTCGGCTGCTGCATCGGGTTCCTCTGGTACAACAGCTTCCCGGCGCAGGTCTTCATGGGCGATACCGGCTCGCTCGGGCTCGGCGGGGCGCTCGGCGCGCTCGCGGTGCTCACGAAGACGGAGCTGCTGCTGCCGATCATCGGCGGCGTCTTCGTGATCGAGGCGCTCTCGGTGATCATCCAGGTCATCTCGTTCCGCCGCTACGGGCGGCGCATCTTCCTGATGGCGCCGATCCACCATCACTTCGAGATGAAGGCGTGGTCGGAGACCACGATCATCGTGCGCTTCTGGATCGTCGCGGCGCTGCTCGCCGGGTCGGCCTTCGTGCTCGCGTACCTGCGCTTCAACCAGTACACCTGATGGACGACGTCCTCGCCGGCGCGCGTCGCGCGCTCGTGCTCGGGGCCGTGCGCTCCGGCATCGCGGCCGCCGAGGCGCTGCAGCGCTGCGCCCCGCACGTGCACGTCGTCCTGGCCGATCGGCGGGCCGATGCAGGGGAGGCGCCCGCGGGCGTCGAAGCGGTGCTCGGTCGCGACGATCCCGAGCTGCTTGCGGGTGCCGATCTGCTCGTCAAGAGCCCCGGCGTCCCGGAAGAGGCCGCGATCGTGCGCGCCGCACGCTCGGCCGGGATCCCCGTGTGGGCCGAGGTGGAGCTCGCCTACCGCCTGCTCGAGGAGCGCAATCCGATCGTCGGCATCACCGGAACCAACGGCAAGACCACGACCACGCTGCTGGCGGCCGCGATGCTCGAGCGCGGCGGCGTGCCGAGCGTCGGCGCCGGCAACGTCGGCACCGCGCTGTCGTCGTTCGCGGGCCGCATCGAGCCCGGCCGGGCGATCGTGTGCGAGCTCTCGAGCTTCCAGCTCGAGGGCGTCGAGCGCTTCCGCGCCGACGTCGGCGTGCTGCTCAACGTCACGCCCGACCACCTCGACCGGCACCCGTCGTTCGAGCAGTACGCGGCCGCCAAGCTGCGCGTGTTCGAGCGCCAGCGCCCGCACGACACCGCGGTGCTGTGCAGCGACGACGCCTACGTCGCCGCTCTCGCCGACCGCGACATCCCCGGTGCGGGGCGCCGGGTGCGCGTGTCCGGCGCCGACCTCGGGCCGTTCGAGGAGGCCTTCGCGGCGTCGCGCCTGCGCGGCCCGCACAACCGCGCCAACACCGCCTGCGCGATCGCGGTCGTGCACGCCCTCGGCGCCGCCGAGGCGGGCGCCGCCGACGCGCTGCGCGCCTTCGCCGCGCCCGCGCACCGGCTCGAGGAGGTACGCGAGCTGCGCGGCGTGCGCTACGTCAACGATTCCAAGGCCACGAACGTCGAGGCCACGCTGCAGGCGCTCGCCTCGTTCGAGGCGCCGCTGCACGTCATCCTCGGCGGATCGCTCAAGGGCGCCGGCTTCGCCCCGCTCGCGCGGCCGCTCGCGCGCGCCGCGAGCGCCGTCTACCTGATCGGCGAGGCCGCACCCGAGCTGCGGCGCGCGTTCACGGGCTCGGGCATCGAGCTCGTCGACTGCGGCACGCTCGAGCGCGCCGTGCGCCTCGCGGCCGATTTGGCCGGCGACGGCGACGTCGTCCTGCTCTCGCCGGCCTGCGCCTCGTACGACCAGTTCCGCGACTACGAGCAGCGCGGAGAGCGCTTCCGCGAGCTCGTCGAGGCGCTGCGATGAGCAAGAAGGAGGCGCGCGGCGCCGAGCAGCTGCTCGTGATCGTCGCGATGGGACTCGTCGCGTTCGGGGTCGTGATGGTCTACTCGGCCTCCTCGTCGCTCGCGCTGCTCGAGCACCACGCCGTCTACGCGGCGCTCGGGCTGGCGGCGCTGTGGCTGCTCGCCCGGCGCGACTACCGGCACATGGCCGCGCTCGCGCCGAGCATGCTCGTGATCGCGACGGTGCTGCTCCTGCTCGTGCTCGCCACGGGGGTGCAGCGCAACGGCGCACAGCGCTGGCTGAGCCTGCCCGGCGGCTTCACGCTGCAGCCGTCCGAGCTCGCCAAGGTCGCGCTCTGCGTGTTCGCGGCCGCCATCCTGTCCGGGCGCAAGCAGCCGCCGCGCGACTGGCGCGAGGCGATGCGGCCCGTCGGCACGGCCGCCGCGATCCTGTGCGGCCTGATCGTCATCTCCGACCTCGGCTCCGCCGTCGCGGTCGGCCTCGCCGCGGCCGCGGTGCTGATCGCGAGCGGCGCAGCCGCCGGTGCGCTCGCGCGGCTCGGTCTCGCGGCCGGCGCGCTCGCGGCCGGCATGATCGCGGTCGAGCCCTACCGCATGCAGCGGCTGACGGCGTTCCTGCACCCGGGCGACAAGATCGGCGCCGCCGGGTACCAGCTCTACGAGGCCAAGCTCGCGCTCGGCAACGGCGGCCTCTTCGGCGTCGGCCTCGGCCAGAGCGTGACGAAGCTCAACTACCTGCCCGAGGCGCGCACCGACATGATCGTGCCGATCGTCGGCGAGGAGCTCGGCCTGCTCGGGGTGTTCGCGCTGCTCGCGGCCTTCGGCCTGCTGGCCTGGTGCGGTTACAGCGTCGCGCTGCGCGCGAAGGATCCGTTCGGGAAGCTGCTCGCGGCCGGCCTGACGACGCTGATCGCCGGCCAGGCCGTGCTCAACATCGGCGGCACGCTCGGCGTTCTGCCGTTCACGGGCGTGCCGGTGCCGCTGATCTCGTACGGCGGCACCAGCCTGATCGCGACGCTCGCGGCGATCGGGCTCGTGCTCTCGGTGGGAACCTACGGTGGGCAGGCGCTGCAGGCCGCCGCACCGGCGCGCAAGCCGGCGCGCAAGCCGGCGCGCAAGGCCGTGAGACGACCCCAGGCGGCAGCGCGCCCGGCGACCGCCGCCGCCGCGCGCGCGCGGCGCCGCCGGGCGATGTGACGACGCGGCGCGTGCTCGTGGCGGCCGGTGGCACGGCCGGCCACGTCATGCCCGCGCTGGCCGTGGCCGAGGAGCTCGTGCGCGCAGGCGCCGAGGTGACGTTCGCGGGGACCGCCGAGCGCGCCGAGGCCGCGCTCGTGCCCGCCGCCGGCTATCCGTTCGACACCTTCGCCGTGCGGGGGCTGCCGCGGCGCCCGTCGCCGGCCCTGGTGCGCGCGCTCGCGGTCGACGCCGTCGCGCCCGCCGCCTGCCTGCGCATCCTGCGCCGGCGGCGCCCGCATGCAGTGCTGGGGGGCGGCGGCTACGTGGCCGGCCCGATGCTGCTGGCCGCGCGGACGCTCGGCATCCCGCGCGTCCTGACCGAGGCCGACGCGCACCTCGGCCTCGCGAACCGCCTCGCAGCGCCGCTCGCCGACCGCGTCTTCCTCGCCTATCCGCTGCCCGGCCGGAACCCGCCGCGCTACGAGGTCGTCGGCCGCCCGGTCCTGCGCGCGTACTTCGAGACGACGCGCGAGGCCGCGCGCGCCGAGCTCGGGCTGCCGCCGGACGCATTCGTGCTGGCGGTCTTCGGCGCGCTCGCCGGCGCGCGCCGCATCAACGACGCGTGCGTCGCCGCCTACGGCGCCGAGGGACTGGACGCCGGCATCGTGCTGCACGTCACCGGGACGCGCGACTACGAGCGGGTGACCGCTGCCGTGACGGCGCCGCCCGAGCGCTACCGCGCGCTCGCGGCCAGCGACCGCTTCTGGACCGTGCTCGCGGCCGCCGATCTGGCCGTCAGCCGCGCGGGCGGGACGGTGTGGGAGCTCGCGGCGGCCGGCCTGCCCGCCCTGCTCGTACCCTATCCCCATGCCACGGGCGACCATCAGCACGCGAATGCGAGGCACTTCGCCGCCGCCGGCGGTGCGGTGATCGTCGAGGACGCCGCCCTCGACGGCGAGGGCCTGCGCACGCGCGTCGCGGCGCTGCGCGCCGAGCCGGGGCGCCTCGAGGCAGATGCGCGCCGGCATGCGCTCGTGCGCGCGGCCCGACGCCGCTGCGGCGATCGCGCGCGAGCTCCTGCGCCTCGCGGGAGGCCGCGCGTGAGCGGCGAGGTGCACCTGCTCGGGATCGGCGGGGCCGGCATGTCGGGCATCGCGCGCGTGCTGCGCGGCCGCGGCCGCGTCGTCTCGGGCTGCGACCGCTCGGCCGCGGCCGTCGAGGAGCTGCGCGCCGAGGGCATCGACGCCCGCCTGGGGCACGATCCGGCGCATCTGCGGCCCGGGATGGAGCTGGTCGTCTCGACGGCGCTCGACGCCTCGGAGCCCGAGCTCGTCGCGGCGCGCAGCCTGGGTCTGCGCGTGCGTCACCGCTCCGAGCTCCTGGCCGAGATCGTGGCGGCGGGCGAGGGCATCTGCGTCGCGGGCGCGCACGGCAAGACGAGCACCACGGCGCTGATCGCCTACGTGCTGCAGGAGTGCGGCGAGGATCCGACGTTCCTGGTCGGCGGCGACGTGCCCCAGCTGGGCGCGAACGCCCGCGTCGGCACGGGTCCCTACGTGGTGGCGGAGGCCGACGAATCGGACGGCTCGCTCGCGCGGCTGCGGCCGCGGGCGGCCATCGTCCTCAACGCCGAGCTCGATCACTCCGACCACTTCGCCTCGCTCGACGACCTCCACGCGCTCTTCCGCGCCTGGGTCGCCGAGCTGCCGCGCGAGGGCCTGCTCGTGCTGCACGAATCGCTCGACTACCCGTGCGACGCAGAGCGACGGCGCTACGGGGCCGGGCCGGGCGAGGGCTGGCGGGCGCTCGACGCGGCCGCCGACGGCGAGGGCACGAGCTTCGTGCTCGCGGCGCCGGGCCGCGACCCGCTGCCGCTGCGGCTGGGGGTGCCCGGCGCCCACAACGCGCTCAACGCGACTGCGGCGCTCGCGCTGCTCGACTGGGCCGGCATCCGCCCCGAGCGCGCGGCGGCTCCGCTGGCCGCGTTCCGCGGCGCGGCGCGGCGCTACGAGCGCAGGGGAGAGGTGGGCGGGATCCGCCTCGTCGACGACTACGCCCACCACCCGAGCGAGCTCGCCGCCACGCTCGCGGCCGCGCGCGGCGAGGCCGCGCCGGGCCGCCTGCTGGCCTGCTTCCAGCCGCACATGCCGTGGCGCACGCGCCAGTTCGCCGACGGCTTCGCCGAGGCGCTGCGGCTTGCGGACGCCGCCTGCGTGTGCGACGTCTACGTCGCGCGCGGCGCCGCCGATCCGGCCGTCACGGGCGAGCTCGTCGTCGCGAGCGCCCGCCGGCAGGACCCCGCCTTTGCGGTCGCCTGGACGCCGTCCTATGCCGATGCGGCCGACTGGATCGTCGAGACCGCGCGCCCCGGCGACCTCGTGCTCACGCTCGGAGCGGGTCCCGTCGACTCCGTGCTCGGCCTCGTCCGCGAGCGGCTGGAGTGAGCGCGCCCCCGCCCGGCGTGGAGGCCGAAGCGTCGCTCGCGCGCCTGACGACGATCGGCACGGGCGGTGCCGCGCGCTTCCTCGCGCGCCCGACCTCCGCCCCGGAGCTCGCCGCCGTGCTGGCGTGGGCCGCGGACGAGGGCCTCGAGCTCGCCGTGATCGGCCTCGGCTCGAACCTGCTGGTCGCCGACGAGGGCTACGACGGCGTCGCGCTGCACCTCGAGGGAGCGCTGGCCGCGATCGAGATCGAGGGCGAGAGCGTGCGCTGCGGGGGCGGAGCGTCGCTCGCGGCGGTCGTGCGGCGCGCGACCGAGGCGGCGCTCGCCGGCATCGAGTTCGGCTGCGCCATCCCCGGGACGGTCGGTGGGGCGGTGCGCATGAACGCCGGCGCGTACGGGAGCGAGATCCGCGACGTCCTGGCGTCGGCCGAGGTGGTCTCCGCCGCGGGCGCGCGCAGCGGCGGCCCGGCCGACCTCGACCTGAGCTACCGCCACTCGAACGTGCGCGGATCGGAGGTCGTCGCGCACGCCGTGCTCCGGCTCGAGCGTGGCGACCGCGACGAGATCCGCGCGCGCGTGCGCGAGCTGCAGCGCCGGCGCAGCGAGAGCCAGCCGCGCAAGGCGCGCACGTTCGGGTCGGTCTTCAAGAACCCGGACGAGGGCCCGGGCGCCGGCGCGCTGATCGAGGCCTGCGGCCTCAAGGGCCATGTCAGCGGCGGCGCGCGCATCTCGGAGGTGCACGCGAACTTCATCGAGAACACCGGCGCTGCACGTTCCGCCGACGTCGCAGCGCTCGTCGTGCTCGCGCGGCGCGCCGTGCACGAGCGCTTCGGCGTCGAGCTGGAGCACGAGGTCGAGTTGCTCGGGCCGGTCCGGCTGGCCTGACCCACCCCGAGCCCACCCAAACGGATGGCAGGAGGCGCGCGGGGCGCGCCGAAACGGGGCGCGTGCAGCCATCCAAGCTGATGCGCCGCCGTGCCGCCGCCGTGGTCGTGGCCGCCGTGGCGTGCGCGCTCGCCGCCGGCCTCGTCGAGGTCGGCTACCTGTGGCTCAAGAGCTCCGGCGTGTTCGTCCTGCGCAGCGTGGCCGTGCGCGGCGGCAGCGAGAGCGATCGCGTCGCGGTGCGCGACGCCGTCGCGCGTACGGCCGCCGGCCGGTCGCTGCTCTCGCTCTCGCCCGCGCAGGTCGCGGTTGCGATCGAGTCGGTGCCCACGATCCACCTCGCCACCGTCGACCGCGACTTCCCGCACACGCTGCGCATCCACATCGTTCCCGAGCGCCCCGTCGCCCTGGCCGTGGCCAAGGGCCGCTACCGCAGCCTCGTGGCGGCGAGCGGCCGCGTGCTGCGCGTGTTCGAGCCCGGCGAGGCGCTGCCCAGGCTCCCCCGCATCTGGCCGCAGAGCGAGCGCCCGGTCGCCGGCGGCGCGCTGCGCGAAGCCGATACCCGGGCCGCTCTGGAAGCGCTCGCAGCGCGGCCGCGCGACTTCCGGGCCGTCGTCGCGAACGTCAAGGTCGAGCCCGAGCGCGGGATCGTGATGCGCCTGCGTGGCGGCCTCGACATCGTCCTCGGCCCGCCGCTGGCGCTCGACCGCAAGCTGCGCACGGCCGCGTGGGTGTTGCGCCGCTACCCGACGCGCCGGGATCGCGAGGGTCTGATCTACGCCGATGTGTCGGCGCCGTACCGGCCTGCCGTCATGCCGCGCGGGGGCTACGCGGACACCGCGGGGCTCGGTGCACGGCCCAAGAAGGGCGACACCGGCGCGAAAACCGCTAAGAATGGCGCCTGACGTGCACGAACCTGCCAATAAGTCGTTCCTGTATCGTGAGATTCGGACTCGTCGCCCTCAACGCGGCGCCGCGTTTGAGTTTTTCCGAGAGAGGGTGAATCGGTGTCGATGAAGGAGACCGGCGGGTCGTATCTCGCGGTCATCAAGGTTGTCGGAGTCGGCGGTGGCGGCACGAACGCCGTCAACCGCATGGTCGACAGCGGTCTGCGCGGCGTCGAGTTCATCGCCGTCAACACCGACGCCCAGGCGCTCCTGATGACCGATGCCGACGTCAAGATCGCCGTCGGCCAGAAGGTCACGCGCGGCCTCGGCGCCGGCGCGAACCCCGAAGTCGGCCGCGAGGCCGCGATCGAGAGCCGCGATCAGCTCAAGGAGGCGCTCAAGGGCGCCGACATGGTGTTCGTCACCGCGGGCGAGGGCGGCGGCACCGGCACCGGCGCCGCACCCGTGATCGCCGAGCTCGCGCGCGAGCTCGGCGCGCTCACCGTGGGCGTCGTCACGCGGCCGTTCGGCTTCGAGGGCAAGAAGCGCGCCGAGCAGGCCGAGCAGGGCATCGAGGAGCTGTCGGCCAAGGTCGACACGCTGCTCGTGATCCCGAACGACCGGCTGCTGCAGGTCGTCAGCCCGTCGACGCCGATCATGGAGGCGTTCCGCGTCGCCGACGACGTGCTGCGCCAGGGCGTCCAGGGCATCACCGACCTGATCACGGTGCCCGGCCTGATCAACCTCGACTTCGCCGACGTGCGCACGGTCATGCGCAACACCGGCACGGCGCTCATGGGCATCGGCGCCGCAGCGGGCGAGAACCGCGCCGCCGAGGCCGCCCGCGCGGCCATCTCCTCGCCGCTGCTCGAGTCGAGCGTCGAGGGCGCGAAGGGCCTGCTGCTCAACATCACGGGCCCGAACGACCTCGGCCTGTTCGAGGTCGACGAGGCCGCGAAGATCGTGCAGGGCGCGGCCGACCAGAACGCCAACATCATCTTCGGCGCGGTCGTCGACGACGCGATGGGCGAGCACGTGCGCGTCACCGTCATCGCGACCGGGTTCGAGCGCGGGCATCCGCTGCTGACGGCGCGCGAGCGCCCGTCCGAGAGCGGACCGGGCGGATCGCAGATGTTCGACGTGCCGTCGGACATCCTCGACGTGCCGTCGTTCCTGCGCGAGGACTAGATACGGCCGCGCCAGCGCGGCTCGCGCTTGCTCAGAAACGCGTCGATCCCCTCGCGGGCGTCGGGGGCCACGGCGTTCGCGGCCATGACCTCGCTCGTGTGCTCGTACGCCTCGGGCAGCGCGCGGTCGAGCTGCTCGTAGAACGCGATCTTGCCGACGGCGATCGTGTGCGAGCTGGCGCTCGTGATGTGCGCGGCGAGCTCGAGCACCTCCTGCGCGAGCCGCTCGCGCGGCACGACGCGGTTGACGAGGCCCCAGTCGGCGGCCGTCGGCGCGTCGATCAGCTCGCCCGTGAGCAGCATCTCGAGCGCGCGCTTGCGCCCGACGGCGCGTGAGACCTCGACCATCGGCGTCGAGCAGAAGAGCCCGATGCGCACGCCCGGCGTGGCGAAGCGCGCATCGTCGCTCGCGACTGCGAGGTCGCAGGCGGCCACGAGCTGGCAGCCGGCCGCGGTCGCGATGCCGTGCACCTGCGCGATCACCGGCTGCGGGAGGCGGTGGATCGCCATCATCAGATCGCTGCACGTGTCGAAGAGCTCGCGCGCGGCCGGCAGCGAGCAGCCGGTCATCTCGGAGAGGTCGTGCCCGGCGCAGAACGCCGGCCCCTCGCCGCGCACCACGACGGCGTGCACCGCAGTATCGGAGGCGGTCTCGGCGAGCGCCGCGATGAGCTCGCGCAGCAGCGCCAGCGAGAGCGCGTTGCGCCGCTCGGGACGGTTGAGCACGAGCGTGCGCACGCCGGCGGCGTCTTCGATGCGGAGCGGGGCGGCGGAAACGGTGGCCATGTCCCGAGAATACCGCCTCAATGGGGCGTAGGATCGAAGCGGTAGCCGACCCCGTATTGCGTCTGGATGTAGGAGTGCGTGGAGCGCCGGTCGAGCTTCTCGCGCAGCTTGCGGACGCAGACGTCGACCGAGCGGTCGCGGGCGCGGTAGGGGACGTTCCAGACCCGTTGCTGCAGCTCGTCGCGGTCGAGCACGCGGCCCGGCTGGCGCGCCAGCGTGAACAGCAGCCGGAACTCGGTCGGCGTCAGCTCGGCGTCGACGCGCTCGCCCGCCTCGCCGAGCAGGAATGCCCGGCGCCCAGCGGGATCGATGATGAGACCGGGCGCGTCGATCGGCTCGAGCGACTCGCCACCCTCGGGCGCGGTGCGCGTGCGGCGCAGCAGCGCCTGCGTGCGCGCCACGAGCTCGCGCATCCCGAACGGCTTCGCGAGGTAGTCGTCGGCCCCGATCTCGAGCGCGTGCACCTTGTCGTGCTCGGATCCGCGCGCCGAGACGATCAGGATGGGCGTCGCGATGCCCTCGCGCCGCGCCTCCTGGGTCAATGCCCAGCCGTCGAGGCCGGGCAGCATGAGATCGACGATCGCGACGTCATGCTGCTCGTAGCGCAGCTTGCGCAGCCCCTTGTCTCCGTCCTCGGCGAGCACGACGTCGAGCCCGGCGTGTCGCAGGTGCGCCGCAATTGCACGGGCGATCACGCCATCGTCCTCGACCACGAGCACGCTCGGCACACCCGAAGCGTGCCATGCCCACCGGTCGAAGCGATGGACGAACGGGCGCGGTCATCTACACTGGCGCGGGCCGGGGCTGCGCGAAGCGCGCCCGCGGCGCGTGGTGAGAGTAGCTCAGTCGGTTAGAGCCCCCGGTTGTGGTCCGGGAGGTCGCGGGTTCGAATCCCGTCTCTCACCCTCACGAAAGACCTGCATAGGGCGGTTTCGTCAGGCGCGGCGAGTCCGCGCGACGCCCGTTCTTGACAGCGGTGGTAACGAATGGCCGGCTGAAGTTCCCGTCTCGAGCGTCCAGGGCGTCCGTCTTGCACCGCGTGACGGCCTGCGCATCCCCCCGCAACATCCCCCGTCTCCAAAACGGACCCGCCGATGCCCTCGTTCCGCCTGCGCGTATCGATCTTGCTCGCCACCATCCTCGCGGCCGCCATGCTCGCCGAGGCGGGGGCCGGCAGTCCGACGGTGCCTACGTGCACCGCGCCTGCGGGCGGCTGGAAGGCGACAAGCGGCGCTCAGGTGACGCCCGCGAGGGAGTCGCGACTGGTCGTGCTGGTGGATCGCTACCGGCGCCAGAACGGCTTGCACGCGGCCAAGCTCGGCAAGCGCGGGCACGGCACGGTGCTGGTAGCGCCGAGCCGGTGCAGTCCTACGAGCACGATGCGCGCGTGGCGCGCGTCACCGCGCGTACGGCGCGTGCTCCTGTCTCGAGGCCTCGTCGTACGCTTCGTGCGCCCAGCTGCGCCGCCGGTCAAGCGCCCGCCTCCGCCTCCGCCGCCTCCCGTAGGCCCGCCGCCGACGGTCGTTGGCGTGCCCTACACCTGCACGGGCCCGGTCGACAACGTGCGCGTGGTCGGCACCGGGACGGCGGACACCGCGCTCGTGAACCTCGCGGCGGGCTGCACCGGCACGATCAGCCTTGACGTGACGGTCACGGCACCAGGCGGCGGCGACGGCGTGAAGGTGCAGGACGGCGCGCACGATCTGGTCGTCGGCCCGAGCAGCGTGACCTGCGAGCCGGGCCTGTCGAGCAAGATGCACCAGGACGGCGTGCAGGTGCAGGGCGGCTCGAACGTGACCTTCAAGGGACTGGTCGTGTCGTGCCCGAATTCGCCGGGCGCAGCGGCGTTCTACATCGACGGCAAGGACTTCCCGGGCATCTCGAACGTGACGTGCGACGGGTGCGACCTCACGCACATGGTCATGGGCGCGCTGTTCACCGCGCCCGCCCCGGGGTCGGGCGTGCGCAACTCGCGCATCCACCAGGGCACGACGACGAACGCCTACTACGAGATCGCAGGGTCGGGCGCGATCAACGAGAACAACACGCTGGTGCCGAGGGCCTGATGCTCGGGGTGGTCTTCGAATTGCCGCACACCCAACCGGAATGGACGTTCCGTGCTCCAGTTCTCCCGCGCGCAGCGAGCACCTGACGGTCGCTCGAGACGTGCTGGCGCTATCCGACCATCAACGAGTGCTCGTCACGACCGTAGTAACGGATTCGTAACGAATGCCCGGTCCAACAAGTCCATGCGGTCTCTGCGGGCGGCCACGAAGGGCGCATGCGTCCGTTGGGAAGCACGGGCTCGCGCCTGAATGCGGTTGTGGTCCGGGAGGTCGCGGGTTCGAATCCCGTCTCTCACCCTTGTAAGCGCGATCTCGCAGGGTCCCGTGGTGGTAATCGGTGCCACGAACTCGCGCGGCCCGCCGACACGTAGTGGTCGCCTCGGGTCGATCACGACGTTGCAGGAGCGCATCCGACAGGCGAGTGCCGAGATCGACGCACGCTGACTTCGCGCGTGGTTTACTCGCCGGGGAGGTACGACGTGCAGGAGCAGCTCGGACGACTGATGGTGAGGTCTGCGATCGGTGTGTGGGACGCGCCCGTCGGTGCGCGACAACTCGAGCGTGAGACGATCGCCCTGCTCGAGCAGGTCCCCCTCTTCGCAGGGCTGTCGCGACGCCATCTCGGCAGGGTCGCGAGCGTCGCAGCGCCGAAGCACTATCTCGCCGGCGAAGCGGTCGTGCGCGTCGGTGCGGCGGGCGATGCGTTCTTCATCATCCTCGACGGTGATGCGCGCGTCGAGATCCCCGGCAGTCCCGTCACCCTCGAACCAGGCGACTTCTTCGGCGAGATGGCTCTCGTCGACGGAGCGCCCCGCGCCGCGACCGTCACCGCCGTCACAGACCTCGTGGTGCTCACGATCCCCCGGCAGAAGTTCCTCGCGTTGCTCGTCGCCGAGCCGAAGGTCACGATCGCGATCATGACCACGCTCGCCCAGCGCCTGCGCGCTGCACAGGCGCAGGAACCCGCGGTCGACGGCTAGCGCGGACCCGCTCTCACCGGACGGCGCCGTTCGATCGGCCGGTCCCCGGGAAGCGGTGAGAGACTATGCTCCGGCTGTGCGGGAGCGCACGCGAGCACCGGGCCAGGGCGGGCGCGAGCGAGGTGGTGCAGCCGACCTCGCCGAGCGCGCCTCGAGCGCGCCGCCGTCGTCGCTGCAGGTCGCGATCGGCAACGCGGCGCTCGGCCGCATGCTCGGCGCGAGCCGCAGGACGACGGGCGAGGCGGCGCTTCCGGTCGGGCGCGGAACGCAGGCCGAGATCGAGGCCGAGCGCGGGCGCGGGGAGCCGCTGGCGGACGGCCCGCGCGTTGAGATGGAAGCGCTCGTCGACCGTGACCTCGGCGGCGCGCGCATCCACACGGGCGCGCGGCCGGATGCGCTGGCCGCACGCCTCGGGGCGCGGGCCTTCACGCAGGGCAGCGACGTCTTCCTGCGGTCGGGCGCCGGAGCGGAGACGCTGGCGCACGAGCTCCAGCACGTCGCCGAGGGCGCGCCGGGCGCCGGCGCGGTCGTCCGCGACGAGGATCCCGACGGCATCGACCGCGACGAGGCCGGCTGGGAGCTCGCGCAGTCCCTGTCGACGCCGCAGCACCAGGCGCAGGTGGTCGTCCACGCCGCCACGGGCGGAGGCGGCCCCGCGCCCACGATTCCCGACCCGAACGCGCCACCGCCCGCAGCGAAGCAGCCGCAGACGTTCGACATCAGCCTCGTCGTCGACAACATCCCGAAGGCCTTCTCCGGGCTGACGGCCGAGGCGGCGATCACGGAGCTCAACGGCCAGGTGCGGCGCCTGTCGGGCCTTGTCGACATCTACCGGGGCTGGCACCAGGAGCTGATCCAGAACCGCGAGGACCATCCGATCGTCGGCTTCTGGGCGGACAAGCTCGGCGGGCATGGCGACCCGCCGGACATCGGGATATGGAGCCTCGTGGGGCGCGAGGAGCTCTCCCAGGCGCGCGCGATCATCGGCGCGGGCCCGGCCAAGCTCGACGCCGACTTCGAGACGAGCTTCGCGGAGCAGCAGGCGCGGGTGCAGGCGATCCGCGATCAGGGCGGCCCGAACCTCAACAACTTCGCGGGCGTGCGCGGCGTCGAGGATGCCAGGGAGAGCGCCCACGACGAGTTCATCGCCAGCCACGTCCGCACTGCGGCCGACTGCGTGCAGCGGGCCGCGAACATCATCCAGATCCGCCGCGAGCGCGTCTTCTACTACAAGGAGGGCTCGATCAAGGGCGCCGAGCGCGGCATCGCCGGGACGAAGGTGGCGATCGACGTGCTCATCACGACTGCGTCGGCAGGCGTAGGGGAGGTGGTCGAGGGCGGCATCGCCGTCAAGGCCGTGGCCACCGGGCTCACGCAGGGCAGCCTGACGATGTACAGCGAGGGCGCCACGCAGACCGGCGAGATGTTCTACGGCGATCGCGAGTGGGGCGACTTCGACGTCGCCGCGATCAAGCGGGCGGGGAAGCGCGCGGCCGTCAACGGGTTCATCGGCGCGCTCGCGGCAGGGAAGCTGACGAAGCTGATCGACGGAAAGGTCGCGCGCTACGTCGCGCCGGTGCTCGAGGACGCGGGGATCAACCTCGACAACGCGGGCCTCCAGTTCGTGGCGAAGGGCACCCGCGACTGGATCGTCGGCCAGATCATGAGCCCCGCCAACACCGTCGCGAATACCATGATGGATGTCGCGATCGACGGCAAGCAGCCACCGAAGAGCTGGGGCGAGTTCTACGACCGCATCGCCGACGACTTCAAGCAGAGCGCCGAGATGGGCGGCGTCATGGTGGCGCTCGCGCACGGCGCCCAGGCGACGCACGGGACGACGGCACCCGCGGGCGAGGGTGCGCCACCGCCGAGGAAGGCGCCTCCGGCGCCCGAGCCCGAGTCGGCCCGCACAGGGCCCGAGCCTGCCCCGGGCGCGCTGCCGGAGCCTGTCCCGCCCCGGACGGGCGCGCCGAGGGGGGCCGCCGCGGTCGACGAGATCGTCGGCATCATGCCGTCCGAGACCGTGATGCAGCCCGCCGATCCGCGGGACGTCGCCGGGGCGCAGGTCATGTACGAGAACTCGATCGTCGGCGAGCCCGGCGGTCCGGTGCGCGAGGCCGCCATGTATCGCAACACGGCGACCGGCGAGGTCATCGTGATCCAGGGCGAGATCGACATCGTCCAGGTCGCGCCCGGCGAGGCACCCGCTCCCGGCGGCAAGGCGCAGCGCTGGAAGGAGATCCTCGACGCCCGGCCGGACATCGGCAGCTGGGAGCTCGTCGCGCACTCCCACCCGCCCGTCATCGACCCGATCACGGGCGCGGAGCTGCCCCACACGCGCCTCCCGAGCGGGGCCGCGGGCGACATTGGCACGCTGCTGGCCGAGGCGCAGGCGAGCGGGCAGGCGCGCAGCTCGCGCCTCGACTACCTCACCGAGGGCCGCGTCGAGCACACGATGTTCGGGGTCGACCCCGCATCGCAGCGACCGATCTGGATCGAGTTCATCGACCCCGTGACCGGGATCCGCCAGCCGCGCACGTTTGCCTCGATCGAGGAGTACCACACGTTTCTGCTCGAGCGCGGGATCGACCCGGGCCCGATCCCGGACGCGGTCGCGACCGCCCTGCCTCCGCGCGCCGCGAAGGCGGGCGTCGCCCCCGACCTGCTCTCGGGCGAGGGCATCACGCGGCCACCGGACACGCTCGAGGAGCTCGCCCGCTCGAACGACGAGGTCGCGACCGCGCGCGGCACGCTCGCAGCGGGAACCGCGCGAGCCGAGCTGCTCGACCAGTCGGTCGTGGCGATCGCCGAGCGTGCGGTGGCCGAGTACCGCGCGGTGCGCGTCCAGGAGTGGGCGAGGCTGACGCACCGGCCCGCGTCGGAGATCCGCCTGACCGGCGAATCGCTCATGGGCACCTGCGGCCAGGGCCGCGATCTCACCGCGGAGGCGATCGCGTCGCTCACGATCGGGTCGGCCGTGCCCGTCACGATCGATCGCTACCAGGTCAACAACCTCGGCATCGACGAGCTCCACGGCTTCGCGGTGGTACGAGCGGGGGACGGAACCCCCTACCTCGTCGACGCCACCTACGCCCAGTTCCCGGGCGATCCCCTGACCGGCGAGGCGGCGCGCGCGGAGCAGGCAGCGAGCCCGGGGCGGGCGCGTGTGAGCAACGAGCTCCTGCGCAGTGGCCTCGTGGCGCTCGACGAGGTCACCGCGCGCAACTACCTGCTCAACGTGGGCGCGACCCCGGAGGTCGCGTCCGCCATGGCGCGCGAGCTGATGGCGGGAAAGCGGGCCGTCCTGCGCGAGGTCGTCCAGAACGGCAAGATCGAGCGCCGGGTGCCAGGCGAGGATGTCCCCGAAGACCTGCGCGAGGCCGACGAGGGCCTGGGCGAGCACGGGCTGATCACGCAAGTCGACGAGATGATCGTGCTCACGCCCGTCGGCACGCCGGAATACGAGCTGCTGCGCACCCTGCGCGAGCGGCTGGGGAGGATCTCGCTCGTCACCCGCCCGGTCAAGCCGCGCTCGATCCTCTGAGCGCTCGACCCAAGCGGCTCACGCGCCGGACTCGATCGGATCGGTTGTGGTCCGGGAGGTCGCGGCTTCGAAATCCGGAGCCGCCATAACCGGTCAAGAGGGTGGTGCGTGTGGCTGGTTGGTGGCGATCGCGCGTCCGGCTTCCTCGGTGAAGGCGGGGCGCTCGGCGTTGCCGTGCGCGCGGATGTGGTGGTCGTGCAGCAGTTTGTGGTGGCGGGGGCAGAGCAGGATGAGGTTGTCGAGCTCGGTCCTTCCGCCGTGCTCGACCGGGATGACGTGGTGGGCTTCGAGTTCGCGGGTGGCGGTGCAGCCGGGGTACTGGCAGTGGGATGAGCGCTTGTGGAGTGCGCGCTGTTGCGCGTAGGAGGCGCAGCGTCCGACGCGTGTGTGCAGGAGGTCGCGGCCGTTTGGCTTGATCGCGAGACGGCGCGCGTCGCAGGCGAGCCGCTCGGCTGTCTCGGGGCTGAGTGGGCCGGCGCCCTCGAGCAGCGGCGGCCCATCCTCGCTGATGTGCACGATCAGGGTCGTGGGGCTGCGCTTCACAACGCCGTCGCCGCCGCTCTGGCGGGCGAGTGTGACGAGCGCGTCGGCGGCGGATTGTTGCCAGTCGAGGATCGTCCCGGCCTGCTTGTCGGCGGCGCGTTGGGTCTTGGCGATGCTCCAGATGGCCTGCTCGAAGGCGGCGCCCTGCTCGAGTGGCAGGCGCCCGTTGAAGGCGAGCTCGCGCCGCCCACGCGTCCAGGTCATGCTCAGCGCGCGCCGCTCGTAGAGCTCCTGATCGTCGGTCACTGTCGGCGGGGCGAGTGTGCGCGCGGCGAGCGCGATCTCGCTGGGCGGCTTGCCGACCGCGAGACGCGCCAGCTTGGCGTCGCTGGCCGGGGTTGCGTACTGGGCGGCGGCTGCGACCTGGTCGAGCGTCAGTGCGCCGGTGGAGAGGGCGTGGTCGAGTGCGGGCAGGCTGCGCAGCGCGCTGCTCGTGCGTGTGATGCGCGCGGCGCTGCGGTAGTCGCTGCTTGCGATCTGCGCGAGCCACTGCGCGCTCGAGCAGCAGCCTGCGGCCTGCCAGTCGCCGTCGTCGTCGGCCTCGCGCACGATCTCCGTGACGCGCTGCTTGATCCGCGCTTCCTGCGCGCAGAGCGAGCGCAGCTCGCGCCGGCGCGCCTCGCGGCGCCGCTCCCGCACCTGGTCGACCGTCCCATCCAGCGTGGCGAACATACGTTCGTATCGTACCAGCCGGCCAGCCGCCAAAGTGTGCCGACTTTGTGCCGAAATGCAGCGACTTCTAAGCGACAACAACTCCGCGATCTACGGGCCGGCAGGCACGCTATGTCCCGCGCGCCGCCATTTGCCCGACGCGCGGGATGGCCGCGGCTCGAGTCCGTTCAAGCCTGAGTCAGGCAGGTCGCCTCGGCCTCGCGTTCGCCGGCGGTGCTCTTCGCCGCGTCGGTCATGTACTCCACGAATGTGAGGCCGGCCGCAACGCGACGGGCGATACAGGGAATCTTGGCCGGGAATTCGTACGTTCTGTAGACGTAGCGGTACATCGCCTGCTCGGACTTCGGGCCGACACATCTGTCGTAGACGGTGCCGACCGTCGTCAGGCGCGCGTTTCTCGGCACCGGCGACTTGTACATCAGGATCTCGGCATTGCCGATGCGATTTGCGCAACTGCGCTCGGCGGCTGTCATCGGCAGGTGCAACCTGGCGGCTGCGACCTCGCGGTACACGGCCCCTGTCAGCCGGCAGGCGCGGAAGATGCCCTCGCAGGCTCGATGCCACGTCGCGCGACTGCTACGACCGGCACGTGCCGTGTTCGTCCATGCGCTCACCAAGTGCGTGCGTGACGGTGCGCTCGGATAGGCTCGCCCGACCCGACCGCCGGCGACGACGAATTGACCGCCTCGCCCATGCCCAGCGCTACTTCGACGGGTGGAACGCCCACGACGCCGAGGCGATCGCGGCGACCTTCGCGCCGGGAGGCACGTACACGGACCCGCTCGTCCAGGGTCTCGACCCCGGCGCCACGGGCGCGTACGCGGTGGGCCTCGCCGCCGCCTTCCCCGATCTCCGCTTCGAGATCGTCACTGCAGCGCTGACGGACGACGAAGCCGTCGCCGCGCAGTGGGTCATGCGAGGCACCAACAGCGGGTCGTTCAACGGCCTGCCGCCCACCGGCCGCGAGATCGCGCTCCCCGGCGCCGACTTCATCACGTTCGCCGACGACGGTACCGGCATCGCCACGGTCACGGGCTATTTCGACGGAGGTCGCGTCCCGCGCGACCTCGGCCTCGACGTCATCGTCCAGCCGTCCACGATCGGGCCGTGGACGTTCGGCGTCTCGTCCCGCGCGACGGCTGGTCGCGATGCCCCCGCGGGTGCGCTCAGCGTGACCTTCCTCGAGGCGCGCAGCGACGAGGAGGTCGAGGAGGTGCGCAGGCGCTCGCGCGACATCGTGCACGAGCTGCTGGGGGCGCCCGGATTCCTCTCGTTCGTCGGCGTGACCGTCGGGCGGCGGATGTACACCATGAGCGCCTGGGAGACCCCCGAGGCAGCGCGCGGCATCCGCATGAACCCGGCCCATCGCGAGGCCGTCGCTCAGATGTTCGGGCCGCGGCTCGCCTCCGGCGGGCAGACCGGGATCTGGGCGCCGTGGCATCTCAACGAGCCCATGGTGCGGTGCACGGCGTGCGAGAAGACGGTTCATGCCGCCGACGTCTGCGCGTGCGGCGCGGCGCTGCCCGCCCCGCCGGCCTTCTGAGCGGCGGCGGGAACGGGCGGCGCGCCGCCGGCTCGTCAGGGGTCATGCCCGACGGCGCCGCGCGCGGAGTGGTCGGGAAACCCGTGGCCGGCGTCCGTGGCGGCACCGATGTGCCGGCGATGCGGCGGGTGCGATGCTCCGTCATCGGGAGGTGCGCGATGCGCGACGAGGTCACGTTCGAAACCCGCGGGGCTCATGCCTTGCCGGCAGGGGGGCCGCTGCTCGTAGCCATCGTCGGCATCGACGGCTGCGGCAAGAGCGCCACGTTCCACAGGGCGCTCGAGTTGCTCGCACCGCAGCTCCCGGTCGCGGGGGTCGGCGACGAAGTCTGGAGTGGCGATCCCACGGTGCCTCTGCACGTACGCAACGACGTCCCGCACGCACGCATTGCCCGATTCGTCGGTGCGCGCGCGAAGGGGACATGGCGGGCCGGGATGTATCGCCGGCTCAAGCTGGTGGAGCTCGCCGAGCGAGCACGCACCTGCGAGCACCTGGCGCGTGCGGAGCGCCCATCGGTACTGCTGACCGACGGCAGCCCGCTCGTCAACACGGCTGCGTGGTCCGCGGCCCGCTACTACCGCGACGAGCTTGCGGGGGACTCGTCGGCCCTTCGCGACGTCATCGACTACCTCGGCCGGGCGAAGCCGATCCCCGCGCGCGAGATCCCTTCGTACCTGCGCCGCGCCTGGCCGCTCGTCGTCCTCAACCGGCTCAGCGGTGTCCGCTTCGCGCCTCCGGACCTCGTCGTGCTGCTCGAGATCGACCCGGCGGCGGCCCTGGCGCGGATCCGCGCCCGCGGGCGCCCCCTGCAGGCGCATGAGACGGAGCCGTTCCTGGCCGAGCTCGCACGCGCCTACGACCGCGTCTGTCGGCTGCTGCGAGACGAACGCGGGGTCGAGGTGTTGCGGATCCCGGTCGGCGAGGTCGCGCTCGAGGAGGTGGCCGCGCGGGTGGACGCCGCCTGCCGGGAAGCCATCGAGGCGCGGCGCGCGGCGGCACCGTCTGATCGCATCCCGCCGACCTCCATCGAGGTCGTGGCCACGACGATCTCCGGCTCGCTGGCCGACCAGCGCAAGCTGCCGCGCATCGCGCCCGCGTTCGCCGCGCAAAGCACGCGCGACGTGCACGTCTACCCCGTCGGTAGCCACGCCGAAGCGCGGGACGTCGCACACCGCATCGTCGCCGCAGGTGGCCGCATACTCGTCTCGGCCGGGGGCGCCGGGACCTGCAACGCCGTGATCGAGGGCACCCACGTCGCGGGATCGGTACCCGCCGACGTGCGGCTGGGATTCTTGCGCAAGGGCTCCGCGGATCTGATCGGCAAGGCGCTCGGCGTCCCGGACGACCTCGACGGGGCCGTGTCCGCGATCGTCGACGGCATCGAGCATGGACGCTGCGTCGAGGCGAGCGTGCTCGCCTGCGAAGCGGACGACGTGCAGGGGCAGTCGCAGCTTCGCCATCTCGTCGGCTTCGGCGGCGTCGGCGTGTTCGGCGATGTGCCGCGCTTCACCGAGACGCGCGTCGTGAAGTACTACAAGGGTGTCCTCGGGCAGCTGTTCGGCGATCTCGGGCCGTTCTACACCGGGCTCACGCTCGCCACGCTGCGATGGATCTGGCGAGATGCGCTTGGCCGCGTGCCCGACGTCGAGATCGTGCTCGACGGCGAGCCGCTGCCGGGTCGGCGCTGGGCGACGATCGTCTGGGTGAACGGCGACCTCGGTCGCGACTTCCAGCTCGGCCGCGGGCTGCCTCTGGGCGCCGACGGCTTCCGGGTGATCGCGTTCCAGGACCGCGGCGTACGCGAAGGCGTGCGGCAGATCCTGGCCTGCCGCGACGCCTCGGTGCTCGACGATCCTGAGCGGTTCGCCGCGACCGTCCGCACCGTGCGCTCGCTCGAGGTCAGGCCCGCCGGCGATGCGGTGATGATGGTGAACCTCGACGGCCTTCGGATGCCGTCGCGAGGCACGATCCGCGTCTACGTGTCTGGGCGTATCCGCCTGATCGGCAGCGCGATGTGACCGTGCCGGTGGGGCGGGAAGGGGCGACGCTCGTCGACCTCGTCGAGCAGTCGGCGGGCGTGCATGCCGACCG
Source organism: uncultured Actinomycetes bacterium (assembly GCA_963743275.1). GTDB lineage: Bacteria > Actinomycetota > Thermoleophilia > Gaiellales > JALYLC01 > JALYLC01. Next base: position 175,600 of record CAVUPB010000002.1, read on the forward strand.
CGCAGCGCTCGTGACGCGAGTCGGCCTGCGCGACGATGTCTGGACCTACGCGCGGCTGTGGCGCGCGGTGATGGCGATCGCGGAGTGGCTCGTGGACGACGCGGCGGTGCGGCCGGGCGAGCGGGTCGCTCTGATCGGCCCGAACGAGCCGCGGTTGGTCGCGGCATCGGTGGGCGTCATGCTGGCGGGCGGGATCGTGGTCCCGGTCGAGCAGCACGCCACGCCGGCTTTCGTCGAGCGTGTGCTCACCCACACCCAGGCCGTGCTGCTGCTCGCCGGCGGCGACCCACCGAAGACCGGCTGCTGCCCTGTCCGTCCCCTCGCCTCGCTGCCGATCGAGCCGACCCGCCCCATCGTGCGGCGTCCCGTCGCGGCCGACGTCGCCGAAATCGTCTCGACCTCGGGGACGACGGGACATCCCAAGGCGGTCGTGCTGACGCACGCCAACGTGATGGCGAACGTACGCTCCGTTCGCGGCATCCTGCCCCAGCGCGAGGACTATCGCCTGCTCTCGGTGCTACCGCTCTCGCACATGCTCGAGCAGACGGCCGGGCTCTTCGTGCCGCTGCTCTACGGAGCTTCGATCACCTACCCGTCGAGCCGGCAGCCGGCCGTGGTGCTCGACACGCTGCGGCGCGGGCGGGCGACGACGATGGTGGTCGTCCCGCAGGTGATGCAACTGCTTCTGGACGGCATCGAGCGGTCCGTCGAGCACGCAGGCGCGGGTCGGCGATGGCGTCGTTCGCAACGTCTCGCCGAGCGCCTTCCCTTCCGTGCCCGGCGCGTTGTCTTCCGCCCGGTGCTCGGCCGTCTCGGCGGTGCGCTCGACCTCCTGATCTCCGGTGGGGCCAGCTTGCCGGAGCCGCTCGCCGCCGCCTGGGAGCGCATGGGCGTCGCCGTGCTGAACGGGTACGGCACGACCGAGTGCTCACCGATCATCTCGACCACGAGTCTCGATGATCGCCCGCTGGGATCGGACGGGCCGCCCGTGCCGGGCGTCGAGGTCCGGATCGACTCGGAGGGCGAGATCCAGGTGCGCGGAGCAAGCGTGACCGCCGGCTACTGGCACGACGACGAGGCGACCGCGGCGGCCTTCACTCCGGACGGCTGGTACCGAACCGGTGACACGGGCGCGCTCGACGCGCGAGGACACCTGCACGTCCGCGGGCGCCTGCGCGACCTGATCGTGTTGGCAAGCGGGCTCAAGGTGCAGCCGGAGGATGTGGAACAGGCGTTGCTCGCCGAACCGCAGATCGCCGACTGCGTCGTGCTCACCCGGCCCGACGAGCGCGGGACGCCGCACATCCACGCGGCGGTCAGGTGCGACCCCGCCATTCCGGCGGCAGAGCGCCGGCCCCGGGTGGCCGAGGCCGTGCGGCGTGCCAACGCCGTGCTCGCCGCGCACCAGCGCATCAGCGGGTTCACGCTCTGGGAAGAGGACGACTTTCCGCGCACCGCCGCGCGCAAGGTACGCCGCGGCGAGGTCGCCGCTCGCCTCGCCGGCGAGCCCGCACACGACCTCGCGCCGTCGTCGCCGCCGGCCCTGGGCGACGAGCGGCTCGCCCGAGCGCGCGAGCTGCTGGCGAGCGTGTGCGACGTCCCCGAGGAGTCCCTTGCACCCGAGGCGGACCTGGCGCTCGACCTCGGACTCGACTCGGTCGGCCAACTCGAGCTCGCGGTCGCGCTCGAGGGCGCGCTGGGCATCCGGTTCGAGGACAGCGATCTCGCACGCATCAGGACCGTCGGCGACCTGCTCGGCATGCTCGACGAGCACGAGCGAGTCGCGGTCGAGGCGGTCACGGAGCCGGCGGCCTGGGCGCGGGCGGCACCGGCGCGGGCCGCGCGCGAGGCGCTCCAGCGGGGTGTCCTCTTCCCCGCGAGCAGGCTGGCGTGCCGGCCGTTCGTCGTGGACGGGACGCAGCATCTGAGTGGCTTGTCGCCACCGCTCCTGCTCGTCGCCAACCACGCGAGCCACCTCGACGCGGTGTCGATCCTGCGGGCGCTTCCGGCGCACCTGCGCCGCCGTACGGCTGTCGCCGCCGCGGCGGACACGTTCTTCACGTCGCGCCTGCTCGGCGGCGTCGTGTCGCTCGTGCTCTGCGCGTTCCCGTTCTCGCGCACGGGGCGGACGCGCGAGAGCCTCGAAAGCTGCGGCATGCTCGCCGACGATGGGTGGTCGGTGCTCGTCTTCCCCGAGGGCACGCGCTCGCTGACCGGGGGCATGGGGCCATTCCGCGGCGGCATCGGTGTCCTCGCGTTGGGGTTGCGGGCGCCCGTCGTCCCGATCTCGGTCACAGGCACGTTCGAGCTCCTGCCGAAGGGTGCGCGGCGCCCCGGCCGCGGGCCGGTGTCGGTGTGGTTCGGGCCGCCGGTCGAGCTCCCCGCGGGCGTCGAGCACGAGCAGGCGACGGCGCTGATCGAAGACGCGGTGCGCGGTCTCGTGGAGAGAGCCGCGCGCGGGCGTCGTTCCCGTACCGAACACGCAAGGCACCAGTGAGCAGGGGCAGCGTCGCGCCCCATACGTCAGTGCCCTCCCGAGCGCTCCGCCGCCGCGGCGTTCGCTTCCACTCGCTGGAGCGCCACCGCGTCGGCCTCCGAGCGCGCCCGCGAATTGCCCGTCACGACGGCGAGGAAGTCGTCGCGCTCGAGCGCATAGAGCCGGGCGTCGGTGATGGCCCGCACGGTCGCCGTTCGCGGCACGTCCTGGAGCAACGCGATCTCGCCGAAGAAGTCCCCGGGGCCGGCGTCGATGGTCTGGGAGCCCGCATCGATCGTGAGCCCGCCGCTGCCGACGACATAGAAGCGGTCGCCGGCGTCGCCGGCGTGAATCACGACGTCTCCGGCCGCGACGTCGACCTGGACGAGATGCGAGGCGATGCGCTCCTTGGCGACGAGTGAGAGCGGGGCGAAGACCGCGACGCGCTCGATCAGGTCGAGCTGCGATGCGGGCGCAACGTCCGAGTCGATCCCGAGCAGCCGCCGATGAGAGACGAGGACGAGCACGGGGAGGATCGCGCCGACCGCGACGAACGCCGGCCGTAGCCCGATCAGGCGGATGACCGCAGGCGCGACGAACGAGCCGATCGCCGTCGCACCCATCGCAAGACCCCAGGTCACGCCCAGCACGCGGGTCAGTACGTCGTCGGGGACGGTGCGCTGGAGGAGCGTGAACCCCGAGACGTCGACGACGCTGTTCGCGGCGCCGATCACCGCGAGGAGGCCGACCATGGCCGCGGCGTACGGGAGCGGCGCCATCAGCGCGATCGGGATGCCCCAGAGGACGAGGGCCCACGCGAACGGCGGCGCGAGTCGATCGCCGCGCAGCGAGACCGCGGCGAGCGCGCCGACCAGGCCCCCTGCTCCGATCGCCGCCGTCAGGTATCCGACCTCCGTCGCGCCGTCGTGGAGCACCTGGTACGCCGCGACGACGATCAGCACGTTCAGGCACCCGCGGACGAACGTCTGCGAGGCGATCAGCCCCACGAGCAGGCGCGCGCGGGGGACGTCGCCGATTGCCCTGAACCCTTCCAGGAGGCCGACTCCCGACGCGTTCGCGGGAGCGTCGATGCGCCCCGGGACCGAGACGCGCGCGAGCAGGGCGGCCGACACAAGGAGCGCAGCCGCGCCGGCCGCGAAGACCGCTGCGACATCGGCGAAGGCGACGAGCACTCCGGCAGCGAGCGGACCGAGGAGGGTGCCGAGGCTCTCGAGCGTCGAGGTCGCTCCGTTCGCGGCGATCAGCTCCCTCGCCGTGCGCGCCAGCGACGGCAGCAGCGCGATCAGGGCGGGCCGGAACAGCGTCGTGCAGACGCCTATCGCAGACGCGGCGGCGAAGACCATGATGCGATCGTCCATGAGGGCGCCCGCGGCCGAGAGCGCGAGCGCAGCCGTGCCCAGGAGCACGATCCCGAGGAGGAACCGCTCGCGCCGGAAGCGGTCGCCGAGCGACGTTGCGAACGGCGCGATCAGGGCCGCGGGGAGCAGTCGCATGAGGCCGGCGATTCCGACCGCCGTGGATCCGCCGTGGCCGTAGGCGAACACCCCCAGCGCCACGAAGTGCGCCCACTCGGCGCAGACCGAGGCGCCCCAGGCCAGTTCGGCGCGGCGGATGTCCGCGTTCTGAGCCGTGACGGCGAGGGCGCCGAACGCCTGGCGTGGCCGGGGCACGTAGGGGAGTCAACCCGACGACGGCATTCCGCGGGCCGGTAGCGAAGCCGCGCGAGGCCCGGCCCGGGGAGCTGCCGTGCATCCGTCGCGCTCGGGAATCGGGGAAACTACGCGGGTGACGACGTCCCGGAACGGTCGCGAGGGCCTCGGCCCGAGAGCCTGGGCGGACGAGGCCGTGCGTCGCATCGAAGCCGACGCGAACCGGTCGGCCGATACGCATCTGCACGCGTTCCCCCTGCCCGGGGACTGGAACGTCGACCTGTACCTCAAGGACGAGTCCGTGCACCCGACGGGGTCGCTGAAGCACCGCCTCGCCCGCTCGCTCTTCCTGTACGGCCTGTGCAACGGCTGGATCGCCGAGGGGACGACGATCGTCGAGGCCTCGACCGGCTCGACGGCCGTCTCCGAGGCGTACTTCGCGCGCTTCCTCGGCCTGCCGTTCGTGGCGGTGATGCCGGCATCCACGAGTCCCGAGAAGATCGCGCTGATCGAGGCCGAGGGAGGGTCGTGCCACCTGGTCGACGATGCGACGACGGTGTACGACGAGGCGCATCGGCTCGCTTCCGAGCGCGGCGGATACTTCCTCGACCAGTTCACCTACGCGGAGCGCGCCACCGACTGGCGCGGCAACAACAACATCGCGGAGTCGATCTTCAGCCAGATGTCACTGGAGCGGCACCCCGTCCCCACGTGGATCGTGGTGGGGGCCGGCACCGGCGGGACGAGTGCGACGATCGGCCGCTACGCCCGCTTCGGCCGGCATCCCACGCAGATGTGCATCGTCGACCCGGAGGACTCGATCTTCTACTCGGCCTGGTCGGGCGATCCCTCGGCGTTCACCGGCCGGAAGTCCCGCATCGAGGGCATCGGGCGCCAGCGCGTCGAGCCGTCGTTCCTCCCGGACATCGTCGACCGGATGATCCAGGTGCCCGATGCCGCGTCGATCGCCACGATGCGGCTCGTGCGCGAGCGCACGGGCCGGAGCGTCGGCGGCTCCACCGGGACCAACGTCTGGGGCGCGCTCCAGCTGGTTGCCGAGATGCGCGCCCGCGACGAGCGTGGCAGCGTCGTGACCCTGATCTGCGACGGCGGCGACCGCTACGCCGGCACCTACTACAGCGACGCGTGGGTTGCCGAGCAGGGTCTCGACCTCGCGCCCTACCGAGAGGCCGTGGAGGCGTTCCTCGAGGGTGGTGCGTTCCGCGTCTCCGGGCCTAGACCTCGGTGATCACGTCCCGGATCGCGACGACGACCTCCGGGGGAACCTCGTCCATCCCGTGGGCTTCGCGCGCGTGCGAGTGGATCTCCTCGAAGAGCGCCGTCTCGTCCTCGTTGCGCGTCACCCAGTCGCACCCGGGCACGACATCGCCGCACTTGAACTGCTTCATCTCAAGGCTCCTGACCGTCTGTTGGCGCCAATAGTAGAGCGCCCGGGGGCCGGCCGGCCGACGGGGCGCCGGGGCACGCGAGCGCGGGTACGATCGCCCGATGTGCCGGATCCTGGCCTACCTCGGCGAGCCGCTCTCGCTGCAGCGTCTGCTCTTCGACACCGACAACAACCTCGTCCGGCAGTCGTACAGCCCGCGGATGATGAATACGTTCCTCAACCTCGCGGGCTTCGGCATGAAGGCGTGGGATCCGACGTCGTTGCGGCCCGAGGATCCGTTCACCTACCGCGCGACCACTCTGCCGTCGTTCGACCGCAACCTCCGCGCGATCTCGTCGAAGCTCGCGCCGACGTGCCTGGTCGCCCACGTCCGCGGGGTCACCTACTCCGGCGACGCGGTCGTCGCCGAGACGAACCTGCACCCCTTCCACTTCGCCGGCGCTCGCGTCGTCCTCGCGCACAACGGGCACCTGCGCCAGTTCTCGCGCATGCGCTACGCGCTGCTCGAGCACGTGCGGCCGGAGCTTGCCGCGTGCATCGAGGGCACGACCGACTCCGAATGGATCTACGCGCTGGTGCTCTCGCAGCTCGACGATCCCTGCGGGCTGCCGGAGACGCGCGAGCTGGCCGATGCCACCGCCGGCGCCCTCCGCATCCTGCGCAGCGTGCGCGCGGCGCACGGCATCGACACCTCTTCGCCGGTCAATCTCTGCGTGAGCACCGGCCGCTCCGTCGTCGCGACGCGCCTCTCGTTCGACTACGGCTGGTACCCGCCGGAGGACGAGATGCTCGAGACCGACCTCCCGTTCGTGAGCCTCTGGTATGCGATCGGCGGCGAGTACGCCGAGCGCGACGGCGACTGGCAGATGACGGCCGGCGATCCGCCGCGCTCGGTGCTCATCGCCTCCGAGCCGCTCACGGCCGACTTCTCGACCTGGTTCGAGGTTCCCGAATACTCGATGCTGACTGCCGAGCTGACGCCGGAAGGAGTCGACTTCGAGACGCGAGACCTCGATGTCTGACCGCGAGACCGCCGACTTCCTCGCCACGGTTCCCCTCCTCGCGGGGCGAGACGAAACGGACCTCGAGGCGCTCGCGCGGGTCGTGCGGCGGCGGGCGGTACCGGCGGGCGAGACCCTCTGGCACCAGGGGGAGCAGGCGCGGGAGCTGCTCTTCATCGTCGACGGCTCCGTCTCGGCGTCGCTGCGCCTGCCGGGGGATCGCACGGTGGAGGTCTGGACAGCGGGTCGGGGCGAGGCCGTCGGAGAGATCGCGCTGCTCGACGGCAAGGGCCACACGATGAGCGTGCGCGCGAACGAGACCGCGACGGTGCTCGCGCTCGGCCGGCTGGAGTTCGCGGCGCTGCTCGCGCGCCAGGATCCATCGGCGTTCAGGCTGAAGCGCGGCCTGGCCGCGCTCTTCACCTCGCGCATGCGCGCCCAGTTCGGGAACCTCGCCGTCTCGCTCGGCGGCGAGCCGGCCGGCCCGCGGGCCGAGGATGCGGCTCGGACGCTCGCCGAGCTGCGGTACTGCGGTCCGCCCGACAGCAAGTACGTGCGTCGCATGGCGACCTTCCACGACTTCGATGCGCTCGCCCTCTGGGGCTTCCTGACGTCGGGGCGGTATGCCGAGTGCCCTGCGGGGCGCGCGCTGCTCGCCGAGGGCGCGCCGTCGGCGGCCTGCTATCTCACGATCAACGGCGCGGTCGAGAAGGTGCTGCTGCGCGGCGACCGGCGTATCCGCGTCGGACTGGCGGGACCGGGGAGGACGTTCGGCTACGAGGGCCTCATCGACGGCAGCGCCATCTCCCGTGACCGCGATCACGCGCGAGCGCGCGCTCCTGCTCGTGTTGCCGCCCGGCCCGTTCGAGCAGCTCTTCAACGGCGAAGACGCCGTCTCGCGCGTCTTCCTCGACGTGATCCAGCGGGAGCTGGTGACCACGTTGCGCCAGGCGCTGCGCCAGCATGCTCGCCTCGCTGCGAGCCTTTAGCGCACACGACGGTCGCCTCGAGGTCGCGGGGTGCGCTCAAACCACCCTCAGCTGATGGATACGGAGCGGCCCGAGCGGCGCCGATGCCTGTTGGACGGTGAGGGACGACTCTGCATTCCGAATGACGCAGGCCGCGTGACGCTCGCCGAGGAGCCTGCGGGCGACAGCAGGCGGTCGGCGGCTCTCGATGGTTGGGTCGCGGCATTCGATCGCGAGGTGGAGCAGAGCGGCGATTTCGCCGCGAGCATCGCAGCGATGACGGCCCACGGCTGCTTCGACGTACGCGCGGTCGTCGAGCGCTGGATCCGCGCGAACCCGAGCGGCGAGGCGACCGTCGTGCCGTTGCGGCCGGCGCTCCAGGAGCCCGAGCCGCCGCAGCCCGTACCCGAGGAAGCCCCGGTACCCGAAGAAGCCGCCGCACCACCGGAGCCGGCAGCGGACGCGGAACGGACGTCGCCGAGGCCGGAGGCCGCGTCGTCCCCGGACGTCGCGTATTTCCACGGGTTGCTGCAAGGCGGGATCGAGCGCGCGCAGATCGACGAGGCCTTCCCGGACTTCCGGCTCGTGATCGACGAGGCGGTCCGCCAGTACGAGGCGGCGGCGCCGATCCTCAGCGTCGTCCCCCCGGGTCCGTCGCGCGAGGATCTCAACGACGAGATCCGTGGCATGCGGCAGGAGCTCCAGGCATCCGGGACACGCGGCCGGTGGCGCCGGCGCGCGCGCGACTGACGGGGAGGAGCCCCGGAGCCGATCCGGACGACGGTCAACGGTCGGCGCGCGGCCTCGCGACCGTCACGCCGAAGAGCACGAGCGCGATTCCGGCGATCTGGATCGCGATCAACCGCTCGTCCAGGAACGCGACGCCCCAGACGGCCGCGAGGGCGGGCTGGAGCAGGAGCAGGACCGAGACCGCGACGGCGCTGAACGACGACAGGCTGCGGGCGATCAGGAGCCACCCGCAGGCCTGGACGGCGACGCCGAGCAGCGCGAGCCACGCGTGCTGGCCGAGCCTGAGGTGCCACGACTCGCCGAGGGCCAGGGCGCACGCCGCAGACACCGGCACCGCGACAGCGGTGCTCCAGAGCACGGGCGAGATGCCGTCGCGGGCAGCGCCGACGGCGCGCTCGAAGACCAGGATGTAGGCGCCGTAGATCGCCGCCGCGAGGATCGCGAGCGCGATCCCGGCGAGCTCCAGGCGGTGCTCGCCGGTGCCGCGGAGCAGCGCGAGGCCGCCGAGCACGACGACGGCGCCCGCGACCGGCCGGAGTCCGACCGGCCGGCGCAGGACGACGACCGTCAGGGCCATCACCCACAGCGACGCGGTGTTCACGATCACCGTCGACGGCCCGGCGCCGATGCGCCCGGTCGCCTCGTTCCAGATCACGACCTCGAGGCCGACGAGCACGCCGGCCGAGGCGGCCGGGGCGAATCCGGGGCCGGGGCGGAGCGCGCCTGCCCGCCACGCGAGCAGCGCGAGGAACAGCGTCGCGTAGGCGAAGCGGAGCGCCGAGCCCACGGCGGGCGGCGCGCCGGAGAGCTTGTAGAGCGTGGCCGAGAACGAGAACGCGGCGATCCCCGCGGCGGCCGCGGGCCAGGCCAGGCCCGGCGACCGGGGAGATGCGTGGTCCGCGTCCATCGCGACAGTCTCGCCGAGGGCACGGCCATGCGATCGAGCGCCGGCGCTCGGGGGAGCGGCGTTGCGTACCCGAGGCGGATCCGGCGATAGTCTGAGCCATGGTCGAGATGCCGTCCGGCGGAGTCGTGTGGATCGATCTCGTCGATCCCGACCAGGCTGCGATCGAGCTTGCGCTCGGCCGTACGCTGCATGCGCGAGCGCTCGATCAGCTGGTCGCGCCGCACCGGCACCGGGACGATCCGCGACCGGCGCTCGAGGGGCACGACGACTACGTGTTCGGCGTCTTCCTCGTCCCCGAGCTGCTCGACGACGCGACGGTCCTGTATCGCGAGGTCGACATCGTCGCGGCCCAGGACATCGTCCTGACGGTGCGCAAGAGCGCGGACGCGCACGGGCCGTTCGACTGCGCGGCCGCCCTCGAGTTGCACCGGGAAGGGCGCGTGCCGTCGCCCGGAATGGTCGTCTACCACCTCGTCGACGACGTGGCCGAGGGCTATCTCGATCTGACGGACCGGCTGAACGAGCGCATCGACGCGCTCGAGGACCACGTCGACGATTGGGAGGGCGCTCGGGTCCGCGACGAGCTCTCGGCGCTCCGCCACGACATCCTGCACGTACGCCGTACGCTCTCCCCGACGCGCGACGCGGTGCGCCGCGTCTTCGACGATCGCGTGGACGCGCGCGTGGGCGACGTCGAGCTGTTCGATCGCAGCACGGAGCTGCATTTCGCCGATGCCTACGAGAAGCTCATGCGCGCGAGCGAGGCGCTCGATCTCAGCCGCGACCTCGTCGCGGGCGTGCGCGACTACTACCAGGCCAAGGTCGCCAACGACCAGAACGAGGTCATGAAGCGCCTCACCATCGTCGCGTCGCTGCTGTTGCCGGCGTCGCTGATCGTGGGCTTCTACGGCATGAACGTCCACGGCGTCCCCGAGTACCACTGGTCGTTCGGCTACGAGTACGTCGTTGCGCTGATCGTGCTGCTGACCGCCGCACAACTCGTCTGGTTCAAGCGAAAGCGCTGGATCTGAGCGCGCGGACACGGCGAAGCGGGGCGGTGCGGAAGCCGCCGGTGAGGTGCGCCGGCCTCCTCGTTCTCGCGCTGCTCTTCGCCCTTCCCGCCGTCGCCTGCGCGCGCGTGGTGCCGCTGGGCCGCTCCTGGCAGGGACGGCCGATCACGGCGATCGAGGTCGGAAACCGCTCGGGGACGCGGGTGCTGGTGGTCGGTGCCGTGCACGGAACGGAGACGGGCGGGATCCCCATCGCACACGCACTGGAGCGGCTGTCCCCCCGCGACCTCGACCTCTGGATCGTGCCGGACATGAACCCCGACGGCGTCGCCGCCGGCACGCGCCAGAATGCGCACGGCGTCGACCTGAACCGCAACTTCCCGTGGCGCTGGCGGCCGCTGCACGGCGTCTACGAGTCGGGGGACCGCCCGTTGTCGGAGCGCGAGGCGCGCATCGCGCGCGCGCTCATCCTGCGCCTGCATCCGCATGTCACGATCTGGTTCCACCAGCACCTCGACATGGTCTGGGCCTCCGGCGGGCGGCGGCGGATCGAGCGGGTGTTCGCGCGCATCTCCGGCCTGCCCTACCACGCCATGCCACAGCTGGCGGGCAGCGCCATCGCGTGGCAGAACACCACCCTGCGCGGCACGACCGCGTTCGCAGCCGAGCTCCCGGCAGGGCAGCCGGACGCGTCAGCCGTCGCGCGCTACGTGCAGGCCGTGCTCGCCGCGGCGCGCACGAACTAAGGGCCCGAGACGGGCTCTAAGGTCGTTCAGGCGAAGTACACCGTCTTCAGCTCGAAGTACGGGTCGAGGCCTTCGATGCCGCCTTCGCGGCCGACTCCGGACTGCTTGAAGCCGCCGAACGGCATCTTGAAGTCGACGATCATGCCGTTCACGGTCACGCTTCCCGAGCGCACGCGGCGCGCGACCTCGTAGCCGCGCTCCGGGTCCGCGCTGTAGACGGCGCCGTGCAGGCCGTAGATGGTGTCGTTCGCCTTGGCGACCGCGTCGTCGACGTCGTCGTAGGTGATGAACGAGACCACGGGCCCGAAGATCTCCTCCTGCGCGATCACCATGCTCGACTCGACGTCGTCGAACACCGTCGGCTCGACGAAGTACCCGCGCGGCAGATCGTCGGGACGCCCTCCGCCGGTCACGAGCGTGGCGCCCTCCGCGAGGCCCTTCCCGATGTACCCCTGCACCCGCGCGAGCTGGCGCGCCATCGTGAGCGGCCCCATCTGCGTCGCGGGGTCGAACGGGTCGCCCACCCGGATGCTCCGGACCGCCTCGACGTACGCCTCGAGCAGCTCCGCCTTGCGCCGTTTCGGGACGAGCACGCGCGTCAGCGAGAAGCAGACCTGACCCGTGATCGGCATGGAGAACGGGACGAGGCTCGCGAGCACGTCGCCGACCGCGGCGTCGTCGAGCACGAGCGCTGCGGACTTCCCGCCGAGCTCCAGGCTCACGCGCGTGAGGCGCTCGGCCGCCGCCGCGGCGATCTTGCGGCCTGCGAGCGTGCTCCCGGTGAAGGCGATCTTGTCGATCCCCCGGTGGCGGATCAGGTAGTCGCCCACCTCGCGCCCGGCCGGGATCACGTTGAAGACCCCCGGCGGGAGCCCTGCGCTCTCGATGCACTCGGCCAGGATGTAGGCGTCCATCGGCGTCTCCGGAGCCGGCTTCGAGACGACCGTGCAGCCTGCGGCGAGTGCGGCCGCGACCTTGTAGCAGAGCAGGACGAGAGGCGCGTTCCACGGCGTGATCGCCGCCACGACGCCGACCGGCTCCTTCACGACGCGCACGAGCCCGCCGTCGTCTCTGCGGCGCTCGTCGACGAGCGGGTAGTCCTCGATGAGGCTTGCGTAGTACCCGAACAGTCCTGCGCCCTGGCCCGAGGCGTAGTTCGTGAACGAGATCGGCGCTCCGACCTGCGTCGTCCAGGCCTCGGCGAGCTCGCCATGCCGAGCGGTCAGCGCGTCCGCGACCTTGCGGAGATACCCGGCGCGCTCGGCCGGCGACAGCTTCGGCCAGGGACCGCTGTCGAATGCCTCCCGCGCCGCGGCGACGGCGCCGTCGACGTCGGCCTCCTTGGCCTCGGCGAACGTCATCACCACCTCCTCGGTCACCGGCGAGATGACCGGCAGCGTGTCGCCGGAGCTCGCTGCGACCCAGCGGCCACCGACGAAGAACGAGTGGGGCTGCCGGATCGACAGGCTGGATTGCTCGTGTGTGCTGCTCATCGGTTGCCTCCGCTGGGTGCTTGGCTGGGCGCGTCCCGGCTCATGCGTGCCCCGCACGCCACCCGCCGGGCGCATACGACTTCCGCACCGCCTCGACGTAGGGCACCGGGCTGACGATGGCGCCGATCTCCGTCTGCACGTGGGCTTCGACGGTCGGCTTGGCCGTGCCGCCGTCGCCCTCGCCCCAGACGAACGTCACCTCCGTGCCGGGCTCCGCGTACTCCGCGTCGACGACGGCGAGCGTGAGCACCTTGCCCTCGTTGGAGCTGTACCCCACCCAGGTCGAGATGCCGACCGTCTCCCCGTCGACGGTGACGCGGTCGTACGGATGCATCGAGTACACGGCCGACGGCCAGTCGATGAACTTCGCGCGTCCGGACTTCTGGAACATCGAGCCGATCGCGCGCGTCACGTCCTCGTCCTCGAGCGCGAGCGTGACCTTGTGCCGGTGCTCCCCCTCGGCCATCCGCTCGAGCGCCTCGCGCCCGATGAAGTCGTGGTCGAACTTGACGTAGTTCCCGTAGCCGAGATCCCAGGGCGTGAAGTAGTAGTCCTCGATCCGCGGCGAGGCGAAGCTGCCGCCGATCGAGGCCGAGCCCTCGTAGCCGTCGGCCGGCAGCCACTCGCGGTACGGCCTGAGGCTCTCGCCGGAGTAGACGGCCGGCAGCGGCGAGGGGATCCAGCCGGACTCGAGCGTGTTCGACGAGTACGCGCGGCCGCCGACCTGCCTGAGGCCGAACTCCACGCCGGCCGTCACGATCGCCTCGCGCACCGCCTCGCCGTCCTCCCAGGGACCGAACAGCTCCCAGCCGGGCTGGCCGGCCATGCCGTGGCGGAGCGCGCGCACGCTCCGGCCCGCGATCGTCACCGTCGTCATGTGGAAGAAGCGCAGCTCGGGGGGAGCGTGACCGAGCAGCTTCTCGATCACGTGCATCGCGCTCGGGCCCTGCACCTGGAAGCGGTACGACTTGCGGCGCCCGTCGCTGCGCAGCGCCGAACGCTGGTCGAGCTCGACCCGGACGTCGTAGCCGCCCGTCTCCGCGTGATAGGTGATCCAGTTCAGCGCGGGCGCCCGCCCGACGAGGTTGTACGCGTTCTCGGCGAGCGCGAAGAGGATCACGTCGCCGATCACGTGGCCGTCCGGGGTGCACGGCACGAAATGCTTCGCGTGGCCGGCGACGAAGCCCTCGAAGCTGTTGACGCCGAGCCGTGAGAGCAGCTTCAGCGCATCCGGTCCCTCCACCGCGAGGTCGGCCATGTGGAAGGTCTGGTTGAAGAGGACGCAGGTCCTCTGCCAGGCCTGCTGCTCGTCGAGCCAATTCGTGAACTCGGCCGGGACGCCGGGGTAGACATTCGGTCCCGCCTGCGAGTTGCGCAGCAGCTCGACCGGGCTCTGCCCGGCGCCCAGCAGGTCCTCCAGGTTGCGAGGGCTCACGATCCTCCTTCTCGTTCGGCGTTGTCCTCGGCGGCGGTAGCGGTGTGGGAATGCTCGCCGAGGTAGCTCGCGATCAGCAGGTGCCGGTCGGCGCGCAACTGCTCCGCCTCGTTGTGGAGGACGATCTCCCCGTGTGAGAGCACGTAGCCGCGGTCGGCGACCTCGAGCGCCAGGTGGACATGCTGCTCGACCAGCAGCACCGCGCAGCCGCTCTTCTCGGCGAAGCGACGCACCACGGGCAGCAACGACTCGACGATCACCGGGGCGAGCCCGAGGCTGAGCTCGTCGAGGAGCATCAGCCGTGGCGAGCGCGCGAGCGCGCGCGCGACCGCGAGCATCTGCTGCTCGCCTCCCGAGAGGAGCCCGGCGCGCCGCTCGCGCAGTTCCCGCAGTTGCGGGAAGTACTCGTACACGGACGATTCGTCGAGTCGCTCGCGGCGGGGGCCGACACGGAAGTGCTCGGCCACGGTCAGCCCGAAGAAGAGGCCGCGCCCCTCCGGAACGTGGGCGATCCCGAGTTGTGCGCGGCTGCTCGGCGACGTGCGAGCGAGGTCGGAGCCGTCGAACACGATGCGGCCGGCCATCGGCCTGACCAGGCCCGAGACGGCGCGCAGGGTCGTCGTCTTGCCTGCGCCGTTGGCACCGAGCAGCGCGACGACCTCGCCCGCGGCGACGGTCAGGTCGACCCCCCGGATCACGGCCGCGTGGTCGTAACCCGCGGTCAGGCCCTCGAGCGAGAGAACGGCGTCAGCCATGCCCGCCCTCCTCCAGAGCGGGCGCGAGCTCGGCGGCCGCGCTGCCGAGATAGGCGGCGATCACCCGCGGGTCGCGGCGCACGGTGTCGGCTGCTCCGCGCGCGATCACCTTGCCGAACTCCAGCACGACGACCTCGTCGCAGATCCCGAGCACGAGACCCATGTCGTGATCGACGAGCAGCATCGCCTGGCCCTCGTCGACGAGACGGCGCAGCCGCCTTCCCAGCTCCTCGCTCTCGTGCGTGTCGAGTCCGGCAGCGGGCTCGTCGAGGCATATGAGCCGCGGCCGCGCGGCGAGCGCCCGCCCGATGCCGACGAGCTTGCGCTGCCCCTGCGACAGCTCGCCGGGCAGCTCGTCCACGATCGCCTCGAGTCCGAGCAGCTCCAGCACCGAGCCGATCTCCGAGAGGTCGCTGCGGGGCGCCGACACCGCCTCCCGCAGCGTCCGCCGCAGGGAGGGCCGATGCGCGGCGACGAGGAGGTTCTCGCCGACCGTGAGGTCGTCGAAGAGCTCGATCGACTGCCACGTGCGCGCCAGCCCGCGCTGGGCGCGGGCGTGCGGCGGCAGGGCGGTGAGGTCGTCTCCGTCGAGAGCGACGCGGCCGCGGGCGTGGACGAATCCGCTGATCGCGTCGATGAAGGTCGTCTTGCCGGCGCCGTTCGGGCCGATCAGGCCGACGAGCCGACCCGCTCCGACGTCGAGGTCGACGTCCACGACGGCGTGCACGCCGCCGAAGCTCACCGAGATCCCGGCTGCCCGCAGGACCGGGGTCACCGCGCCGTCGCCCCCCTAAGGAGCCGGCGAGCGGCGCCGCCATTCGCTCGGCGAGCAGCCGTGGGCCGCCCGGAACAGGCGGCTGAAATGCTGCGGGCCGGGCAGACCCCAGCGGCTCGCGATCGCGAGGATCGTGAGATGGCCGAGAGCCGGATCGAGCAGGTCGCCGCCACAGCGCTCCAGGCGAGCCGTGCGAATCCACTGGCACACGCTCGTGCCCTCGTCCTCGAACAGCTTGTGGAGGTAGCGCGTCGAGATGAAGCTCGCACGGGCGATCCCCTCGGGATCGAGATCGGGGTCGCCGAGGTTCGCCTCGATGAACGACCGGATGTCGGCGAGGATCTCGGCACGCGAGCGCAGCCGCTTCGGCTCGTGGCCGCGGGTGGGCACGGCGTACATGCCCCGGACGAGGTCGAGGACGCAGTCGACGGCGTTCGGCGAGTCATCCGGCGTGACCGTCCCGTCTTCCAGCCCGCCGGCGAGTCCGCGGAAGAACGCCACGGCCGCTCGGGGCAGCCCGTCGCCGCCCGGGATCCGCAGCGCGGTGAGCTTGCTGATTCGCTCGGCATCCCGGCCGAGGAGGTGCCTGGGCACCCGCACGCACAGCGACTCGAACGGCTCGTCCGCCCGGCAGGTCACCGGGTGCGAGGTCTCGTAGCTGATCACGTCCCCGGTCATGGCGGTGCCCGTTCGGCCCTCCTGCGCGGCTTCGAGCCGCCCACGCAGGATCACCGACACGTGCAGGCACTCGGGGTCGCAGGCCGCGATCCCCTGCGGCGTGCGCATCATCGTGTTCGCCGCCGCCGCGATCCGGAAGAAGCTGAGCGGGCCGAAGCGGTAGCCCCACATCCGCGCGCCGAACTGCTCCTTCGCCGTGCTCCGGATGTGCACCGGCAGGTACGCGTCGGTCGACGACTGCAGCCAGAAGTCCAACCGCTCGCGGGCCGGAACCATCGCCGTGTCGATGAGCAGCGCCATGCGAAGCGGCCTCGGACCTTATGAGGAACCTCGTCCTCGTGTCAAGAGGCGCAAGGCCGCTCGCGGTCACGCCACGGCCCCCGCGCCGAAGAGCTCCTTCGTCGCGATGCGCGCGCCCTCCGCGAGCGCCTCGAGCTTGGCCCACTGGATCGTCGGGTGCACGCGCTGGAGGAAGGCGCCCTGCGCGAAGCCGCAGTCGTTCCCGCCCATCACGCTCTCGCGGCCGACGAGCCGTGCGAGCCGGACGAGCCGGTCGGCGATCAGCTGCGGATGCTCGACGACGTTCGTGTGGTGCGTGATGACGCCGGGGACGAGGACCTTCCCCTCGGGGAGCTTGACGTCCTCCCAGAGGCGCCACTCGTGCTCGTGGCGCGGGTTCGCCTGCTCCATCAGGTAGTAGCGGGCGCGCACCCGGAGCACGAGGTCGATCACGTCCGCGAGCGGGGGGTCGAAGGCGTGCGGGCCATGCCAGCTGCCGAAGCAGACGTGGTAGCGGATCCGTTCCTCCGGAATGCCCGCAAGCGCGTGGTTGAGCGCCTCGACCCGCAGCTCCGCCCAGCGCCGGTAGTCGGCGACCGAGCCGCCGAGCGAGAGGATCGAGTCGTACTCGTGCATGAGCACGGCGTCGTCGACCTGGAGCAGGAAGCCGGCCTCGACGATCCGCCGGTACTCCTCGTGGAGGGCGTCGGCGATGGCGAAGACGAACTCCTCCTCGCTCGCGTAGTACTCGTTGCGCAGCCAGTAGACGCTCGCCGGGGCGACGACGGGCAGGAATGCGTCGGTCACGGTGACGCCGGCGAGCGCGCTCTTGAAGCGGGCGACGTCGCGCTCGAGCGCGGAGGGGTCGTACCGGATCGGCCCCGTGCAGTACCAGAGCCTCCCTTCGGCCTCGATCGCATCGGAGCTCGGCCCGTCGCCGCCCTTGACGCGCACCTGGTTCTCGACCTCGCGGGCGAAGGCGGCGTCGTGCTCGGCGTAGAACTCCGGGAACGCCTGCCGGTCGCGGCTGGGCGGGAGGATGTTGCCGCCCTCGAGCGGCACCATGCGCGGCTCGAGCCCGCTCACGCGCTCGTAGAGGTAGGTGATCCAGGTCGACTTGCCCATCTCGCCGTCGTCGATGACGTCGATTCCGGCATCGGCCTGGCGCTGCACCACATCCGTGACGGCGTCGGCGAGGGTCCGCTCGTAGGCGGCCTGGTCGTAGGACTCGCCGCGCGCCTCGGCGGCGAGGAAGTCGAGCAGGGCTCGCGGACGCGCGAGGCTGCCGACGTGCGTGGTCAGGATCCTCTCCATCACTGCTCCTCTTGGGTGAGAGCAAGGGCCGCGGGGGCCCGCTGTCTGCGCTTCGACGACCGCTTCCGGTAGGCGGCGCCCGCGACGCCGTCCGGGTTCTGGTAGAGCGTCACGATCAGCGCGGCGCCGCCGAAGAGCAACGCCCAGTTGCCGGACACCCCGAACCACTTCTCGAGCGCGTACGGCAGCAGCGCCTCGACCGAGATGAGGCCGGCGAAGATGGCGCCCGAGACCATCGTGATGCCGCCGACGTAGGCGAGGGCGATCAGGCTCAGCGCGGTCAGGGCGGAGAAGCGCCCGACCGTGACCGAGCTGAAGTTGTAGCCGTAGAGCGCTCCCGCCGATCCCCGCGATGAAGGAGGCGATTCCGAAGGCGGCGAGCTTGACGTTGCGGACGTTGATCCCGGCGGCGGCCGCGGCACGCTCGTTCGAGCGGACGGCGAGCATCCGCTGACCGAGATCGGTGCGGCGCAGGTTCGCGACCAGCAACCCGAGCGCGAGCGTGATCGCGACGACGAAGAAGCCGAACACGGGGCTCGGCACCTTGCCGTCGACGCCGCGGAACGATCCGTACGGGCCGAGGTCGAGGCCGAGGATCTTCGGCTCCGGTACCGGCGAGCTCGAGCTGCCACCGCCCCAGGTCGTGTTGAGGAAGACGAACTGCTCGATCGCGACCGCCGCTGCGAGCGTGACGACGGCGAGGCTGACGCCGCGGACGCGCAGCGCGGAGACGGCGACGACGAGGCCGCAGACGGTCGCGCCGACCGCGCCGATCAGCATGCCCCAGGGAAAGCCGACCCCGTGATCGGTGGCGAGGTGGGAGAGGATGAAGCCCGAGACGCCGGCGAGAGCGAGCTGGACGATCGAGATCTGGCCGACATAGCCGGTGATCACGACCAGCGACAGGCACATGACCGTTGCCAGCAGCGACGTGATCAGCGCCTGCCTGAAGTCGTAGGGCAGCACGATCAGGGCGACGACGGCGGCCGTCGTGGCGATCAGCGCGGAGCGCCACAGCCGGCTCGGGCGCGGCGCGAGCGGAAGCCGCTGCTCGACGAGCTCGCCGCGGGTCGGCAGGTTCGTGCCGCGCAGGAACATCGCCACGACCATCAGCCCGAAGACGAGCAGCGGCTGCACGCCGGGCATCGCCACGCCGTTGTCGGTCGGGAACCAGCTGAAGGTCTGGAAGTAGTAGAGGACGTTCTCGAGCATCCCGATCCCGAGTCCCACCGCGGTCGCGATCCAGAACGACGTGAAGCGCGCGAACAGCGCCGCCGTCAGCGCGGGCACGACCTGGAGCGGCAGCGACGTCGAGTCGAGCTGCGTGATCGAGGCGGCGAGCACGCCGAGGCCTCCGGCGACGACGGTGGCGAGCACCGTGTTCGCGAGTGCCAGCTGGTTCGGCGAGAGCCCCAGGAGCATCGCGCCGACCTCGTTCTCCGAGGCGGCCCGCGTTGCGAGTCCGAAGCGGCTGAGCCGGAACAGGAGCGAGAGCACGAGCGCGCCGGCGAGGACGATTGCGGGCAGGATGAGCCGGTCGACCGGAACGAGCGAGCCGAGCATGTGCACCGTGTCGCGCGGGAGCACCGGCGGTTGCGGCTTGGTGGCGATCCCGAACCCGAGCGCGACGCCCGCCTGCGCGACGAGCAGGACTCCGAGCGAGGCCGCGAGCTTGGCGAGCGGCGAGGCGGTGCGCAGCGGCCGGAACGCGACGAGCTCGATCACCACGCCGAGCGCCACGAGAAACAGGAGCGTGACGATCAGCGCCGGCGCCGTCGGCGCGTGCCACCCGTAGACGCCGGTCTTGAGCGACCAGTACGAGTAGCCGCCGAGCATCGCGACGGCGCCGGTCGCGAGGTTGATGATCCCCGAGCCGCGGTACGTCAGGACGACGCCGATCGCGATGCCGGCGATGAGCGCACCGGTCCCGAGGCCGAGGATCGCGAAGAGGAGGAGTTGGTTCCAGTCCATGCCCTGAGAGCAACACGGGGGCGGGGCCCGTTGTGCGACCCCGCCCCCTTGGTTGGTCGCCGGTCGGCTAGCCCTGGGGCGTGAAGTTGGCGGGCGGACGCAGCCAGCCACTCAGCGGCGTGAAGACGCCCTTGCCCTCGTACTGGAAGAACTGCGCCTGGTCGTTGCAGGCGGCGGGCTCGGTCGGGTACTTGCCGCAGTGCAGACTCGGAGCGCCGAGCGCCTGCGGGCCCTTGAACGCCCTGATGGTGGTCGTGAACTTCGCGGGCGTCAGCTTCGCGACGCCGATCTGGTTCATCATCTTGACGGTCGTGAGGATCTGGCCCCAGGAGACGATCACCCAGGCGTCCCCGGCGAGCTTCGACTGGCCGAGCTTCGCCATCGCCTTGTTGTAGGGCACGGCGCCCTTGTCCGACTTGTCGCCGGCGAGCGTCGAGGCGATGCCGTAGACCCATGGCGCGAGGTCGCCGCCCAGGCCCGCCGCGACCTCCCCGCTCAGGCAGAGCGGGTTCGAGACGATCTTGGAGCCGGGGACGCCGAGCTGCTGCAGCGTCTTGGCGACGTTGACGCAGCCGGCGGCGTTGCTCTGCGGGACGACGATGTCCGCCGTCTGGGCTCCGGCCGCGGTGAGCGGGCCGGTCAGGTCCGTCGTGTTCGGGTCGAAGCCGACGAGCTTCGTCGAGATGCCGGCGGCTTCGAGGCTCGTCTTCTCGACCTTGGCGCCGACGTCGATCCCCGGCACCTGCGGGTAGATCACGGCAGCGGTCGACGCGTGCAGCTTCGTCTTGGCGAACGTGCCCCACGGGCCGAGCACCGAGTCGTTGGTGCCGAAGAGCGCGAACTCGTTCTTCTGGACCGCGTCGACCGGCAGGAGCGCGACGCCGCTGACGATCGGCTTCTTGCCGTGGAGCGCCGCGTAGAGCGACTGGTTGCCGAGCGCGACGGCGCCGAGCTCGACGGCCACGACGCGCTTGTCGTTCGCGAACTTCTGGCCGCACTTCGTCCCGTCTTCCTCCGAGTTCGTGAAGCACTCGCTGAGGACGAGCTTGTGACCCTGCACGCCGCCGAGGTAGGTGTTGACGTACTTGACGGCGAGCTCGGCGCCCTTCGTCCAGTTGGGGCCGATGAGCACCTGGCCGCCCTGCGTGTTGACAGCGCCGATCACGATCGGCGAGAGCTTCGGGTTCGCCTTGCCGGCCGTACCGCCGACATACGTGAGGTAGTTCGTGACCGGCCGATTGGCCGTCGAGCGCCCGAGGGCGATCGGGACGGCGGCCGCCAGCACGATTGCAGAGACTCCTACGACGATCGCGAGACGCCCGAGCGGGCGTCGCTCTCCAGACCTCATGCGCGTTCCAGCCTCCTTCGTCCACCGGCTCGTTTGCTCGAGCAGAAGCGTCCAGGCCGAGCGCGACGTCCGGTGACGCGGACGGCCCCGGGCAATCGTCGCGGGCAGCGCGGGCGCGCTCTTCGCAACGGGCGCACAGTCTCCGGAACGACTTGACGTTCCGCGCACAGATCGCTTGTTCAGCTCGGGAGAGCGCGATCCACGGCCGACTCCCGGAAGGTCGCCATGCCCCGGTGAAGCGCGCCTGCCGCCTCGATGATCGGTAGGGCGAGGAGGCCGCCGGAGGCCTCGCCGAGACGCAGCCGCAGATCGAGCAACGGCTCGAGTCCGAGCTCGGTGAGCACGAGGTCGTGCCCGGGTTCGGCGGCTCGGTGGCTGGCGACGAGGGACTCGCCGACGGCAGGGTCGCGGCGCACGGCGAGGAGCGCGGCGGTCGACACGGCGTAGCCGTCGAGGATGACCGGGAGACGGCGTCGCGCGCCCTCGCCGGCGGCGCCGACGAGGGCGGCGAGCTCGAGCCCGCCCATGGCCACGAGAGCGGCGTCGGCGTCGAGGTGTGTCCCATGCCGCTCGAGGGCAGCCTCGACGGCGGCGCGTTTGCGCTCGAGACCGGCCGAGTCGAGGCCGCTGCCGCGGCCGACGGTGCGTTCCGCCGGCTGTCCGGTGAGAGCGCAGACGAGCGCTGCCGTCGTCGCGGTGTTGCCGATGCCGATCTCTCGGACGAGGCAGTCGACGCCCCGCTCGGCGAGCTCGCCCGCGAGGCGCGCTCCGGTCGCAATTGCGAGTGCGAGCTGGTCTCGCGTGAGTGCGGCCCTGCGTCATGTCCGCGGTTCCCTCCGCGACCTTCTCCGGGCGCACGCCGTCCGGGGTCGCACCGAGAAGCCCGACGTCGGCGACGAGGAGGTCGTGACCCCCGTGGCGGGCCAGCACCGCGACCGCTGTCTCGCCTCGCGCCGCCGCCGCGGCGACCTGCGACGAGACGGCGGAGCCGAAGAGGCTCGTGCCGTGCTGCACGTGTCCGTGGTCCGCCGCGCACACGAGCGTGCCGGCCCGGATGCGCGCCGGCGGCGCGGCTCCCGTGATCGAGGCCCAGCGCTCGATGAGACTCTCGAGCGCTCCCAGGCTGCCGGCCGGCTTGACGAGCTCGTCGAGGCGGTCGCGCGCGGTGGCCGCGGCGCTGCGGTCGACGGTCGGCCTGCGGGCGGCTGCCTGCGGCACCTCGGAGCGCCAGCGCTCGCGCATCACGACGGCGTCGAGCGGGAGGCGCTCGGCCCAGCCGGCGGATTCGAGACCCGGCCGCAGCGGGCGCTCGTCGGGCCCAGCCGACGCACAGGTAGGCGATCGGATCGACCCGTGCCGGGATGCCGAAGAGCGCGCGCAGGTCGTCCGGGCGATAGAAGCTACCCAGCCGACGCGGAGCCCCTCGGCACGCGCCGCGAGCCACAGGTTCTCGACCGCGCAGGCGGTGCTGTAGACGTCGGTCTCCGGGATCGTGCCGCGGCCGAGGATCTCGGCGTTCTCGTCGCCGTGATCGCAGCGAGCAGATGCCGAGCGGCGCCTCGACGATCCCCTCGACCTTCTGGTCGAGGAAGTGGCGGGCGCGCTCGTCGAAGCGACCGGCCGCCGCAGCCGCTCGCGCTGGGCAAGTTGACGGATTGCTATCCGCGTCTCGACGCCTCGACGACGATCATCCGCCAGGTGCATGAGGCCGACCGACGGGGCGCGGTGCGCTGCCTCGAGCAGGCGCTGCACGTGTCTCCTCGGGGACCGGGTCGGGACGGAAGCGGCGGATGTCGCGGCGGGCGGCGATGACCCGGTGCACCGCCTCGGCCTCCGCCGGCGGAAAGCGCCATCCGCGCGGGTCGGCGGCCCGCTCGCTGGCGCGCGACGGATCGAAGCCCGCCGGCGTCGGCGGTCGTGGCTGACGGCTGGAGCCCGGCACGCCGGACACGGTAGGCGATGCGCCCTACTTGCCCATCCCCATCGTCAGGCCCGTGATCAGGTAGCGCTGGAAGACGAGGTAGACGAGCACGGCGGGGAGTGCGCTCACGAGCGAGCCCGCCATCAGCAGGGGCACGTCGAGGCCGTGCTGGCCGGGGATCGTCGCGAGGCCGACCGTGATGGGCCGCACCTTGGGGTCCTGCAGGAAGAGCAGGCCGACCAGCAGGTCGTCCCAGATCTGGATGAACTGCAGGACGGCGATCGTGGCCATGGCCGGCCGGGCGAGCGGCAGGATCACGCGCAGGTACGCGCGCCCCCAGCCCAGGCCGTCGATCATCGCCGCCTCCAGGACGTCCATCGGGATGCGCCGGAGGTAGGTCGTCATGAGGAACGTCGAGAACGGCGCGCCGAGGGCGGCGTAGACGATGATCGCCGAGTCGAGGTGATTGATCCGCCAGTAGTCGACGACGTTGATGAACTCGGGCGCGATGATCGACTGCAGCGGCACCATCATCGCCCCGACGACGAGCAGGAACGCCGCGGCGGCGCCCCGGTAGCGCAGGATCCCGAATGCGTAGCCGCCCGTCGTCGAGACGAGCAGGATGACGGCGATGCCGCCGACCGACACGATCGTCGAGTTCAGCAGCTGCCGCCACACGGGCAGGACGTCGAAGAGATTGCGCCAGCTCGAGAGCGAGTAGCCGCCGCTCCCGAGCTGGTACTGCTCGCTCGAGTGCAGCGACGTCGTGATCATGTAATAGAACGGATAGAGCATCACGACGGTGATGCCCGCGAGCACGGCGTACAGGAGCGGGCGCGAGAGGCGCCGCGTCGTCGTCACTCGTCCACGCCCCGGAAGAGGCGGACCTGCACGACGCTCACGACCGCCACGGCCAGGAAGAGCATCACGCCCGCGGTCGCGGCCGCGCCGAAGTCGCCGGTCGCGAAGCCCTGCTGGTAGCCGTAGAACTCGAGCGTCGTCGTGGCGAAGCCCGGGCCGCCGCCGGTCATGATGTAGATCAGGCTGAAGATCGCCGTGAACGCCGAGACCAGCGTGATGATGAAGGCGAACTGCACGAACCTGCGCAGCAGCGGGAGCGTGATCGAGACGAGCACGCGCAGATGCCCTGCTCCGTCGACCCTGGCGGCTTCGTAGAGCGACACGTCGATCGTCGACATGCCCGCGAGGAAGATGATCAGGTTGGTGCCGAACATCCCCCAGATGAACGTGATCGCCACGGCCGCGAGCGCCGAGCGCGGATGCGAGAGCATGTCGGGATGGATGCTCCCGAGCCCGACCGACCCGAGCATGCGCTGCAGGATTCCCTCGTCGGCGAAGAAGCGCGCGGCGATCGCGCCGATCACGACCCACGAGACGGCCGTGGGCAGGAAGAACACCGTGCGGAAGAATCGCCAGCCGGGCAGGTGGCTCGAGAGCAGGAACGCGATCGCCAGGGGGACGCCGATCGCGACCGGGACCGCGAGCAGCAGCATCGCGTTGTTCTTGAGCACCTGCTGGAAGTCGGGGCTGTTGAGCAGGCGCGAGTACGTGCTCGTCCCGACCCACGTCGCGGTCAGGCCGTCCCACTGCGTGAAGCTGTAGTAGACGGACTGCCCGATCGGGTACAGCAGCAGCGCAGCGACGAGCGCCAGCACCGGCAGCGAGAAGAGCAATCCGGCGCGCCGGCGCTTCGCGTCCAGACTCGTGCGGTGAGCGCGGGGGAGGGCTGCCATCGGGAAAGCAGTGTGGCGCCCGCTGCGAGGCGGGCGCCACACCGGGTGCCTACTTGAAGGTCGAGCCCTTGCGGTCGGACGGCACGCCCTTGAGCGCGGCCGCCATGCTCGCGAGCGCCTTCTGGGGCGTGGTCGTGCCCGCGAAGGCGGCGACGAGCTGCTTGCCGGCCACGTCGACGACCTCGGACTGGATCACGTTGTCGAGCATCGGATACGGCTTGAGCCCGCCCTTCGCGGCCAGGTCGAGCATCTGATTCGAGAGCGTGTTGGTCGTCGTCAGGCCCTTGACGTCGGGGATCAGCCCGGCGGCGGAGATGATCTTGGCGGCCTGCGGGGTCATCATGAACTTGAGGAACGCGACGGCCTCCTTGGGGTGCTTCGAGGCCTTCATGACCGAGAAGCCGTCACCCGGGTACTGGATGACGCCGCCCTGCTTGGAGTCGCTGTAGGGCGGGGCGAAGGGCGCGAGATTCTTGCCGAGGCCCTTCTGCAGCGTCGCGGTGTCCCAGCTGCCGTCGACGAACATGGCGGCCTTCCCCGCCGAGAACGCGCTCAGGATGCCGGACTTCGTGAGGACGTCCGGGTTCGTGCAGCCCTTGGTCTTGAGGGCCGCCCACTTGGTCAGCTGCGACACGATCTTGGGCGACGTCCAGGGCGTCTTGCCCGTGTAGAGCCCGCGCCATTGCGCGGGGGAGAGGATGCCGGCCATCGCGTAGCTGAAGTCGTAGAACGGGTAGAACGTCTGGCCGAGGCCCTGCGTGTCGACGCCGTAGATCATCGGCGTGATGCCCTTGGCCTTCAGCTTCGCGCAGTCGGAGTAGAGCTCGTTCCAGGTCGTCGGCGGACCGGAGAGGCCGGCCTTGGCGAACAGCGCCTTGTTGTAGAAGCCGATGTAGAACTGGTTCTCGAGCGGCATCACGAGGAAGCCGTTGGCGATGTTGAAGTCCGGCGCCATGTAGCTGATGCCGTTGAGCTTGTTCGTCTCGGCGCTCGTGAAGTACGGCTTGAGGTTGAGCAGGAACTTCGCGTACTTGAGGTCGAACAGGCCCGTCCACATCGTGGCGAGGTCGGGCGAGGTGTGCGAGATCGCCGAGGACTGCAGCAGCGCGAAGTAGTTGTCGGCCGGCTGGCTGACGACCCGGATCTTGATGTCGGGATGCAGCTTCTCGAAGGCCTTGACCAGGTTGTTGGTCGCGACGGCATTGCCCTCGGTGCCGTAGTTGTGCCAGAGCGTGAGCTGCGTGGTGCTCCGCTTCGAGCCGGACGCCGCGAATGCGACGCTGGCGGCGGTGACGGCAATGGCCGCCACCAGCACGCCGATCAGCAGTTTGCGGTACATGATCCTCCTCCGATCAGGACGTTTGTGACCCGGGCTGCGGGATGCCGAGCCCGGGCGCGTGCGGGGCGGACTGCTGGAGCGCGGGCGCGAGCCGGCGCAGCCACTCCAGCGCGACCGCAGCCCGGTGGACCTTCTCGCGAGCGATCGCACATGCGTCTGCCACGAGGTGCTCTCCGCACGGGTAGAGCGACCGCGAGTTGCGCAGACCGAACTTCGCGTACAGCGGGGCGCCGGCGGCGATGAGGTCGCCCACCTCGTTGCCGCGCACGACGCCGCCGAGCGCGTCGGGCGACTCCACGTAGAGGTCGATCGGCAGATTCGAGGCGGCCCGCATCTCGGATAGCTGTAAGACGGTCGTGTCGGAGGCGATGTTGACCGTCGTCGCGCCGAGGCGCTCGAGCACGCGCAGGCCGGCCGGGTTCGAGGGTGCGAGCATCACGGAGATCTTCCAGACGCAGTCCGCCGGCAGCTCCCCGGCGCCCTGCATGTTCCGGAGGACGTCCAGCAGTCCGGCGTCGGCGATCAGGAAGCTGCGGATGCCGGCCTCGCAGGCCCGGGCGATGTCCTCGACGGCGTAGGCGAGCCCGCGCACGCCGCGCACCTGGCCGGCGTGCGCGGCGCCGTCGGCCGAGCGAGCATGCGCGCCGACGTCCCAGCCCTCGCGCGGGCCCGTGAAGAGCGAGACCTCGAGGCCCGCCTCGCTGCCCATCGCCGCCATCTCGCGCAGCTCCGACTCGCGCAGCAGCATCGCGCCGGATCCCTGCGAGACGCGGTTGACGACGATCTCGTGCGCGGCCGCGCTGCGGATGACCTCCTCGAGCACGCGCGCGCCCTCGACGCTCGGGATCTCGACGCGGAACGACGCGCCGTCGGGAAAGCGCGCGGCGCTCGGCGGCGGCGGCGGCGCCTGTGCGAGCTCGAGGCGCTCGAGCGCGGCACCCGCCTTCATGCCGCGGCGCCCGTCGCGATGTCGAGGATCGCGGTGCGCTCGCGCCCGCCCGCGAGCGACGCCTGCGGCCATTCGCCGGTGTGCGTCAGGCAGTGAGCCCCGTCGTCGTCGATCAGGAACGTGTCCTCGATCTTGCCGCCGCCCGCGACGCTCGGGTTCCAGGCGACGGCGTGGCCGGACTCGATGGGCTGCCCGTACCAGCGGCTCTCGCGCTGGCTCGGGACGATCTCGAACTCGCGCTGCCGGTAGGCGATCGGGCCGCCCTGGTAGTGCTCGCGCCAGGCGCCGGGATGTCCGACCTCGGCATAGGCGTCGTCGCAGGCCCGCAGCACGTCGCCGTAGGTGGCCCCGACACGGCTCGCGGCGAGCATGCGCGCCTCGACCGCCACCGCCGCCTCCCGGGCTGCGCGCACACTGCCCGGGAGCGCGCCGTGGCAGGCGAACCGGGTCGCGGCCGCGTGGAGCCCGCCGCGCTCGGCGACGACGACGGCCATTGCGAGTCGCGTCACGGGCGTGCCGTTCGCGAGCGGGTGGCGGAAGCGCTCGACGCGCTCGTCGCCGCCGACGATCAGGCACGCGCCGAACGCGCCGGTGCGCTCGAGCTCGGCCGCGATACGCGCCTGCAGGTCGAGGTCGCGCTCGCCCGGCCGCCACGAGCGCAACGTCCGCTCGAGCGCCCCCGCCGCGTCCAGGGCGAGCGCCGCGAGGCGCACGCGCTCGGCGGGCACGAGCGCGAGGCGCAGCGCCGTGAGCGCGTCCTCGGCGTCGATGCCGAACGCGGCGTGACCGTCGCTCGCGAGCTCCGCCTCCGGGTGGCCGGCGAACGCGCGCGCGGCCGCGACGAAGCCGTCGCCGCCGGCGAACCACTCGACCGTGGCGAGGGCGAGGCCGCGGCCGCTCAGATCGTGCTCGGCGTCGATGCGCGGGCGCTCGACGTTCGTGGTCAGCGCGAGCGCGTCGCCCGGGGTGACGACGACCCACATCGCGCTCGCGGCCGAGCCCGCCTCGATGCGATTCTCGAGTCCGG
The DNA here is from genome assembly GCA_963743275.1 of uncultured Actinomycetes bacterium. Taxonomy (GTDB): domain Bacteria; phylum Actinomycetota; class Thermoleophilia; order Gaiellales; family JALYLC01; genus JALYLC01. The sequence continues at coordinate 203,574 of CAVUPB010000002.1, forward strand.
CGGTGAGCCAGGCGACCGCGCCCGCCGTCGTCAGGACGACCGCGGGCGCGCCGAGATCGGCGAGCAGCGCGCGTACCTGCGCGAGCTTCGCGGTGACCTCCGCGGACGCGGAGCTTTCGGCGGTTCCGAACGGCGAGGCGATGATCGCGAACGCTTTCACGTCGGTCGACCACTGTCAACCTGCGCTTGTTCGGCAGAGCCGAACGCCATTTGCTAGGCTCGCAGGCCACTGTGACGACGCCGGATGACCGCTATCGCGTGCAGAGCGTCGAGCGCGCCGTCTTCGTGCTCGGCGCCCTCGGAGACGCCGGGCCGGACGGGCTGACGCTCTCGGAGCTCAGCCGTGCGCTCGGCGCCTCCAAGAGCAGCGCGTTCGCGATCCTGCAGACGCTGCTCGGCTACGGATTCGTCGCCGATTCGGGTGCGGGCATGTCGCGCCGCTACCGCCTCGGCCTCGCGCTCGCGCGGCTCGGCGACCTCGTCGTCTCGCAGATCGCGCTGCGCGATGTGGCGCTCCCCGTGCTGCGCGACCTCACCGCGGCCACCGGGCTCACCTCGCGCGTGGCGGTGCTCGAAGCGCCCTACGCGGTCGTCATCGGCCGCGTCGACGCCGAGAGCAACGCCGTCCGCTTCGCCACGAACCTCTTCAAGCGCGAGCTGATGCACTGCTCCGCGGTCGGCAAGGCCATGCTCGCGGCCATCCCCGAGCCGGAGGCGCGCGGCTACCTGCTGCAGGCGGGCATGCCGCAGAAGACGCGCCACACCGTCACCGATCTCGAGGAGCTCATGCTCGAGCTCGCGGACGTCCGTCACAAGGGCTACTTCCTCGACGACGAGGAGGACGCCGAGGGCGTGTGCTGCATCGGCTCGCCGATCGTGCTCGACGGCGAGGTCTGCGCGGGGGCGATCAGCGTCACGGGGCTGAAGGTCGACGTCCCGGCATGGCGCCTCCACCAGATCGGCGAGAGCGTGCGCGACCACGCCGAAAGGGTCTCGCGGCTGCTCGCCGGAGCCCAGGCGGTGCCCGCGTGAGACGCGCCCTCGTGGTCGAGGGGCCCGGCCGGCTCGCGCTGCTCGAGCGCGCGTCGCTCGAGCCGGGAGCGGGCGAAGTCGTCATCCGCCCGGCCTTCTGCGGCCTCTGCGGTACCGACGTCGAGTTGCGGGACGGCCTCGTCGATCCGGCCTTCGTGCGCTATCCGCTCACGCTCGGGCACGAGTGGTCGGGCGTCGTCGAGGCGGTCGGCACGGGCGTCTCGGGGGTCGTGCACGGCGATCGCGTCGTGGCCGAGTGCATCATCCCGTGCGGCACGTGCGGCCCCTGCCGGGCGGGCGCCACGAACGTCTGCACGACCTACGCCGAGCTCGGCTTCACCCACGAGGGCGGAGCGAGCGATCAGGTCGTCGTGCCGGCGCGGGTCGTGCACGTCCTCGCGCCCGGGGTGCCGCTGCTCGACGCGGCGCTGGTCGAGCCGGCCTCGGTCGTCATGCGCGGGCTCGAGAAGGCCACGCCCGAGCCGGGGCAGCGCGTGCTCGTGATCGGCGACGGCACGATCGGGCTGCTCGCGGCGCATCTCGCCTGCCTCTGGTCGCCGTCCGAGATCGTGATGCTCGGCCGGCGGCCCGAGCAGGCCGCGCTCGCCGCGAGCGCCGGTGCGACGGGCTTCACGACCGACGACGGCGTCGCCGAGGGCTTCGACTTCGTGATCGAGGCGGCCGGCGCGCCGCCGGCCATGACCCTCGCCGTGGGCGCGGCGCGCCGCGGAGGACGCGTGCTCCTGCTCGGCCTGCCGCCCGCGGGGCTCACGTTCGAGTTGCCCGCCGACCTGCTCGTGAACAACGACCTGACGCTCGCCGCGAGCTTCGGCTACACCTCGGCGGCCTGGAGCCGCGTCGTGCAGCTGCTCGCTTCGGGGCGCATCCGTCCCGGGCAGATCGTGACGCACCGCTTCCCGCTCGCGGACCACGCCGAGGCGTTTGCCGCACTCGCCCGGGCGGACGGCGCGCGCGGCAAGGTGATGCTCGAGATCACCAGCCCCCGACCCAGCCGCTGAGCAATCCGAGCGGCTCGCTCTCGGCCGGCCTGCCCGGGATGGCGCGCAGGAAGTCGAAGTCGCAGCCCTGATCGGCCTGCAGCACGTGCTCGAGGAAGAGCGCCCCGTAGCCGCGCTCGTAGGCGGGCGCGCGCCGGGGCGTCGCGCCCAGGCGGCGCTCGATCTCGCCGGCCGGGATGTCCAGGTCGATGCGCCGCGCCTCGACGTCGAGGACGATCGGATCGCCGTCGCGCACGGCCGCGAGCGGCCCGCCGGCAGCCGATTCCGGCGCGACGTGGAGCACGACCGTGCCGAACGCCGTGCCGCTCATGCGCGCGTCCGACACGCGCACCATGTCGGTCACGCCCTGGGCGAGCAGCTTCTTCGGGATCGGCACCTGTCCCCATTCGGGCATGCCGGGGCCGCCGCGCGGGCCCGAGTTGCGGAGCACCAGCACCGTCTCGGCCGAGACGCCGAGCGCGGGGTCGTCGATGCGCGCCTGGACGTCGTAGACGTCCTCGAACACGAGCGCAGGGCCGCGGTGGCGCAGCAGCGCGGGGGAGGCGGCGCTCTGCTTGATCACGGCGCCGCCCGGCGCAAGGCTGCCGCGCAGGATGGCCAGGCCGCCCTGGGTGGCGAGCGGCTCGGCGAGCGTGGCGATCACGGCGCGGTCGAGCGTCTCCGCGCTCGCGTAGCCCTGCTCGAGCGTCTCGCCGGTGACCGTCGCCGCCCCGCCGTGCAGCAGCGGGGCCAGCTCCCTGAGCACGGCCTGGACGCCGCCGGCGCGGTGCAGGTGCTCGAAGAGGTGCTCCCCGGAGGGACGGAGGTTGCCGATCACCGGCGTGCGCCGGGAGAGCTCGTCGAAGCGATCGAGCGTGAGCGGCACGCCCAGCCGGCCCGCCAGCGCGAGCAGATGGACGACCGCGTTCGTGCCGCCGCCGAGCGCCATCAGGAGCGTGATGGCGTTGTCGAGCGACTCCGCCGTGAGGATCCGGGCCGGGGCCAGCCCCTCGCGCGCGAGCGCGACGGCACGCGTGCCCGTCAGCTCGGCCGCGCGCATGCGGGCGGCGTCCACGGCGGGGATCGTGGACGTGCCCGGGAGGCACATGCCGAGCGCCTCGACCAGGGCCGTCATCGTCGAAGCCGTGCCGAGCTCGTTGCAGTGCCCGAACGAGGGCGTCGCGGCGGCTTCGAGCTCGGCGAACGCCTCCTGCGACATCCGGCCCGCGCGCAGCTCGTCGGCGTAGTGCCACAGGTCGGTGCCGGCGCCCAGCTCGCGGCCCCGGAAGTACGCGGCCTGCGAGGGCCCGCCGGTCACCATGATCGCGGGCACCCCCGCGCTGACGGCTCCCATGAGCTGCGCCGGCACGGTCTTGTCGCAGCCGCCGAGCAGCACCACGGCATCGAGCGGGTAGGAGCGGATGCACTCCTCGACGTCCATCGCCATGAGGTTGCGGAACAGCATCGCGCTCGGCTTCATGAGGTTCTCGCCGAGCGAGATCGTCGGGAACTCGAGCGGCAGCCCGCCCGCCTGGAGGACGCCGCGCTTGGCGGCCTCGGCCAGCCCGCGGAAGTGCAGGTTGCAGTTGACGAGCTCCGACCACGAGTTGCAGATGCCGATGATCGGCCGGCCGTCGAGCGCGGCGCGCGAGATGCCCTCGGCGTGCAGCGAGGCGCGGTGGATGAAGCCCGCGAGGTCGTTGGCGCCGAACCAGCGCGCACTCCGCAGGGGATTGCGTTCCACGGGGTCGGAGCCTAGCCCGCGGTCTCGCAGGGCCGCGACGGTACGATCGCCGCGTGACCCGGCTGACCGGATTCGTGCCACCGATCGCGACCCCGTTCCGCGACGGCGCCCTCGATCTCGCGAGCCTCGACCGGCTGCTCGATCACCTCGCGGAGCACGTGTCCGGGTATCTCGTCGGCGGCAGCGTGGGCGAGGTGCCGAGCCTCACGCTCGAGGAGCGCGCCGCGCTCATGCGAGCGGCGGCCGGGCGAACGCCCGCCGGGCACTCGCTCGCGGTCTCGATCTCGGACAACGCGATCGCCAACTCGCGCCGGCTGTCGGAGGTCGCAGGCGAGGTCGGGGCGGACGTGCTGATGCTCTCGTGCCCGAACTACTACGCCAACGACCTGCAGATGCTGATCGAGTACTTCGGCGCCGTCGGCGAGTTCGCGAGCGCGGACATCTGCCTCTACGACAATCCGCTCGCCTCGCACACCTTGCTTTCCGTCGCGGACATCCGGGCGCTCGCGGAAGCCGTTCCGCGCCTCACGCACGTCAAGGTCACCGACACCGCGATCGACAAGGTCGCGGCGCTGCGCGAAGCCACCGGCCTCGTCATCTGCGCGGGCGACGACGCGGTCGTCTGGAACCAGTTCGCCCGCGGCGTCGACGCGGCGATGATCGCCCTGCCGATGATCGCCCCGGAGATCGCGGCGAGCATGTGGAGCGCGTATGCGCGCGGTGCGCTGGACGACGCCTTCGCGGCCTACGCACGGGCGGCGCCCTTCCTGCACTGCTCGCTCGGCGCGGCCGACTACGTCGGCGTGATCAAGACCGTGCTCCACCACCGGGGCATCATCGCGTCGGCCGAGGTGCGCCTGCCGCTCGTCGCCCTGCCCGCGGCGCGCACGGCCGAGGTCATCGCGTCGCTCGCCTCGCTCGCTCCGTAGGCCGGAGCGCGCGGCGGCGACGCCCGAGGCGCCGCCGCCGCATCGCCGGTTCAGGCGCCGAACAGGTCGCCGAGCTGCCCGGACTTGCCGATCGAGCAGGTGCTGTTGATGCACCCGAGATGCCAGAGGTTCTCGATCGTGGCGAGCAGCGAGTAGTGGTTCGCGGCCACCGACGAGGACTGGCCGCCGCCGTTCGAGTTGACGACGATCAGCGGCGCGTGCGCGCCGCCGAGCACGACGCCGTTCTTCCCGGTCGGGCTGCCGCAGCAGCCGTCGATCCCCGCGTAGTCGTCCTCGTCCCAGACGATGACGATCGACGACGGCTCCTTGCGCCACGTGCGCGAGTGCATGATCAGGCGCACGGTCTTCTTGAGGAACCGGTCGCCGAGCTGGATCACGCCGTGGTCGAGCCCGGAGTCCGGGAAGCCGCACGTCGGGTTGCCGATCAGCGCGGCGGTCGACGGCGAGATCCCGTGCATGTCGTTGCACTGGTCGGGGCTGATCCAGACCAGGTTCGGGAGCTTGCGCGAGTGCAGGTCGGCCGCGAAGCGCTTGTACGTGAACGGCACGATGTTGGCGAGCCGCGGGCTTCCCGGGTAGTTGACGTCCGCGAAGTACATGAACGGATTGTGCTTCTGGGCGTACAGCTTGACGGTGGTGGGACCCGCCGGCGTGTCGAGCACCGGCCAGTACTCGACCTGGGAGCCGACCTCCGGCATCGACTGCATGTAGGCCCGCCAGCTCAGGTGCTGCGCCTCGAGCTGGTCGACGAGGTTGGCGCCCTTGAAGAGGTGCGGCGTCGCCGAGGCGCTCGCGATCTGCGCGGGCGTGAGGTAGTCGCCGGCGGTGCCGTCGCCGGACCCCGGGATGAACTCCTCCGGCGCGCAGAGCACGTCGGCGCCGGCCTTGCAGTCGTCCCAGATGCCCTGGAAGCTGCCCGAGAAGAGCGAGAGATAGTTCGGCAGGCTCGGGTGCGTCACCCCGAAGTAGTCGTTCGCGACGTTGGCGTGCTTGGCCAGCTTGTTGATGAAGGGGGCGTCCGCCGTGTTGCCGAGGATCTCCGCAGTGCCGTGGTTCTCCATCATGATCACGAAGATGTGCTTCGGCGCCGCGCCTCGATTCTGGTGCGTGGCCGGATGCGCCGACGCGGTCTGCGCCAGACCCGCAGACAGTGCGAGCGCAGCGGCAAGGCCGAGCGCAACCCGCACGAGTCGGTTCTTCACAGCAGCTCTCCCTTCTCCGTGATACCGGTCGCGCCGCCCACCGCCCGGCTGCGACCCGGCGCGCCCGCACGTGCAGGCGCGTCTCCTGTGACCAACCGCGTCCGGCGGCCCTGCGATGGGAGCCGCCGCCGGCGCGCATCGAGAGTACACACCCGATCGGCGATGCGACAAGCCGTCCGCGCGGGCGCCGAACGCTGCGTGCAGCTCGAGCCTCTAACGTGCCGGCACGCCGCGACGAGTGGGGAAGGGTGAGGTCGAGCTGATGCCAGGGAGGGCCGCTGTGGACGCCGGCGAGGTGCACTCGTGGCTCGAGGCGCGCGCCGAGCAGATGGCGGAGCTGGTCGAGTCGCTCGTGGCGATCGACAGCGAGAATCCGCCGGGCCGCGCGCTCGGCCGCTGCGGCCGCCTGCTCCGGGACGCGATGACCGGCCTGGATCTCTCGCCCGAGCTGATCGAGCTGTCGCCCAGCCCTGGCCTGGAGGAGCCGTGCATCGTTCGCGGGAGCGCCGGCCAGGGCGCGGGGACGGTCTACTTCCACGGGCACTTCGACGTCGTCCCGGCGCAGTCGCGGGAGCAGTTCCGGCCGCTGCGCGCGAACGGCCGCATCGTCGGACGCGGCAGCGCCGACATGAAGGGCGGGCTCGTGAGCATGCTCTACGGCGCCGCCGCGGCGCGCGCTCTCGGCCTGCTCGGCGAGCGCAGGATCGTCCTGCACCTGGTGTGCGACGAGGAGACCGGCAGCGTCGCCGGCAGCGGTCACCTGCGCGAGGCCGGGATGATCGACGACCGCGCGCTCGCGATGATCACGGCCGAGCCGACCGGCGGCGTCGTCTGGCACGCAAGCCGCGGTGCGATCACGCTCCGCGTCACCGTGGAAGGCCGCCCGGCGCACGTCGGGCAGGCGCATCTCGGCGTCAACGCGTTCGAGCAGATGGTGCAGATCGCCGAGCCGCTCGCCGACCTCGCCCACGAGCTGCTCGCGCGCCGCACGGACTATCCCGTCGAGAGCGAGGAGGCGCGCGGGTCGATGCTCGTCGTCGGTGGCGCTTCGGGGAGCGGCGCGAACTTCAACGTCGTGCCAGGCACGGCGTGGTTCTCGGTCGACCGGCGCTTCAATCCCGAGGAGGACCTGGCCGAGGAGGTCACGCGCCTGACGGCGACGATCGAGGCAGCGGCCGCGCGCGCCGGCGCACGGGTCGGCATCGACGTCCTCCAGCGGCAGCCGTCCGCCGGCACGAGCGCGGAGCATCCCGCCGCCGTCGCGCTCGCGCGCTGCGTCGAGATCGTCGAGGGCGAGCCGCCGCGCTTCGAGCTGTGCCCGGGCGTGCTGGAGACTCGCTGGTACGCCCAGCTGGGGATTCCCGCCTTTGCGTACGGCGCGGGGCGCCTCGACGTCTCCCACGGCCCCGACGAGTACATCGACGAGGCCGCCATGCGCCGCTGCGCGGCGGTCTACGCGCTGTTCGCCGGCGAAGCGCCCGGCACGCCTAGCCGGCGCTCTGGATCACGCTCCGGAACTCGTCCGCAGTGAATCCGCGCATCGTCGTCGTGCGGAGATTGCCCTGGGCGCCCAATGCGAGGAGGGCGGCCGAGAGGCTTGCGTCATCGGGCGCCTCGGCGACGCAGACGAGGTCGTAGGCGCCGATCGTCCAGTAGATGTCCTTGAGCGTGATGCCCTTGGCTGCGAGGGCCGTGCGGGCGCCATCCGCGCGATCGATCGAGTCCTTGAAGCGCTGGACGCCCTGATCCGTCCAGTTCATGAGCAGGACGTAATGCGGCATGGTCGTTCCCTCCGGTCGGCGGTGAGGTACCGAGTCAACAGGCAGGGCCGGCCCGCGTCAACACGGATCGCGGACCGCGGCGGGAGGGATTGGCCGTGCTCGGGATCGTCCGGTACAGTCGGCGCGCCCTCGTGCACATCGCAACGTGCCGTCCGTGAGCGTCCGAAAGGAACACCCACCATGGCCCTCGGCTTCTACTTCACGCCCGCCGGGTTCACGCCGGCGATCTACGACGAGGCGGTCGGCAAGCTCGCCGCGGCCGGCGCCGCAGCCCCGCCGGGCCGGATCTACCACGTCGCCCTCGAGAGCGGTGGCCTGATCCAGGTGTTCGACGTGTGGGAGTCCCAGGAGGCCTTCGAGGCGTTCGGGGCCACGCTGGTGCCGATCATGGGTGCCCTCGGAGTGGATCCCGGCGAGCCGATGGTCGCCGAGGTGCACAACGTCATCGCCGGCTGAGCCGCGGAAGGGCGCGTGGGGGAGCGGATGCTCCCTATGATCGCCCGATGCCGGAATGCAGGATCATCCGCGGCGGAGCGGGCTTCCGCGGCCGCCAGGGCCTCGACTACTTCTCCGGCGTCTCGAGCGAGAGCACCGGTGCGCAGGCGATCTGCATGCACCTGCTCGAGATGCCCCCGGGCGCCAGCGCCAGGCCGCACTACCACGAGGCCCACGAGACCGCGATCTTCGTGCTCGCAGGCGCGGCCGAGATGCGCCACGGCCCGAACCTCGAGCACGTCATGCAGGCCCGTGCGGGCGACTTCATCTACATCCCCGCGGGCGTTCCCCACCAGCCGTACAACCCGAACGACCAGACGGTTCGCGCCGTCATCGCGCGTACGGACCCGAACGAGCAGGAGAGCGTCGTGCTCGTCGAGGGTCCGGAGCCGGGCTGACGCCTGCGCGCGCGGCGGGGCCGGCGGAGTGCGGACGCGCACCGTGCTTCCTCGGCGTCCGGCTGCGCGCGGATGCTCGTATTCAGCATATGAAACGCATAATCAACATACGACTAATACGATGAACGCTCGGCGTCCCTATCGCTCGCCCGCCCGCGAAGCCCAGGCCCGTGCCACGCGCGCCCGGATCCTCGCTGCGACTCGGAGGCTGTTTCTCGAGCGCGGCTACGCAGCGACGACGATGCGGCAGATCGCGCACGAGGGCGCGGTCGCATTGCCCACGCTGACGGGGCTCTTCCCGAGCAAGCGGGCGCTCCTCGACGAGGTGCTGCGCTCGCTCCGCGGCGACGGCGACGACGCGTCGCCGCACGCCGACGCCGTCGAGGAAATCCTGCGAGCGCCCGATCCAGGCGAGCTGATCGCCCGCGTGGCGGCCCTGGATCGCGGTGCGAACGAAGAGGCCTTCGAGCTCCTCGAGATCCTGCGGACCGCCGCCGTCGTCGAGCCCGAGATGGAGGCTCGGCGCCGCGCCGGGGCGGACGATCGCCGTCGCGATCGGGCGCGCATCGCCCGCGAGCTCGCGCGCCGCGGGGCGCTGCCGCCGGAGATCTCGGTGCGGCAGGCGACGGACGTGCTCTGGTTCTACGGCTCGGCCGACACCTATCGCCTGCTCGTCGCCGACGCCGGCTGGACGCCTCAGCGCTTCGAGCGCTTCGTCCGAGACGCGTTGACGGCCGCTCTCGTCGACGAGGCCGGAGCATGATCGCCGGGAGCACGGTGATCTCGCTGCGCGAGATCACCGCCGCCAACCGGCCCGCGGTCGAGGCGCTGGCGGTGACCCGCGATCAGGAGACCTACGTCGCGGGCGTCGCGGAGTCCCTCGCGGAGGCCGCCGCCACGCCCGCGGCCCGCCCCTGGTACCGCGCCGTCTACGCCGGGGACGATCCGGTGGGCTTCGTGATGATCAGCGACGGCATCCCCGACGGCCATCCCGAGTACCTGGGGCCGTACTTCCTGTGGCGCCTGCTGATCGACGCACGCCGGCAGGGCCGGGGCTTCGGGAGGGCCGCGCTGGACCTCGTCGTCGAGTACGCGCGGACGCGTCCGCACGCCGAGGTGCTGCTGACCTCGGTCGTGCCCGGGCCGGCCTCGCCGATCGGGTTCTATCTGCGCTACGGCTTCTCCCGGCCCGGCCGGATGTTCGAGGGCGAGGAGGTTCTCGAGCTGCCGCTGACGACCTGACGCAGTCCGGTTCGGGGCTGCGTCAGCGCGCGAACTGCTGCTCGAGCGCCGGCTTGACCTCCGCCGCGAACAGCTCGATCGTGCGCCGCGCCTCCGCGAACGTCATGTCCCCGGTGGGCACCTGGAGCGCGATGTGGTCGATGAGCCCCGGCTCGAGCACGCCGGCGAGCCGCTCGGTGATCTGCTCGGGCGTGCCCGAGCCGGCCGCGACCGCCTCCTCGATGCCGGCGAGGATGGCGTTCAGCGGCGCGATCGCGCGTTCGCAGTCGGCCTCCGAGAGGATGAGGTGGTCCCGGGTGTGGACGCTCTTGGCGCGCCGCACGAGCCCGTCCACGCCGCGGCGCGTGATCGCGAGCGCTTCCTTCTCGCTCGGGGCGATCGCCATGATCATCGTGCAGCCGACGCGCGGGCGGCTGTCCGGGCCGTCGAGCCGGAGCGTGTCGCCCCGATGCCGCTCCCAGCTCTCGACGTAGGCGTCGTAGGTGTCCTGCGGCACGTGGCCGGCGCACATCAGGCTCATGCCGTGGCGGCCGGCCGTCACCGGGTTGCCGGGGTACCAGAACGGGATCGGATCCTGGAAGGGCCTCGTCGAGAGCGGCGCGCTCGGGAAGTCGTGGTAGACGCTGCCGGCGCTCGAGATCTCGCCGGTCGCCAACGCGTTGCAGATGATGCCGAGCGTGTCCTCGAAGCGCTCGCGCGATTCCGTCCAGCGGCTGCCGAACCACGCGTGCTCGATCGGCGCGACGCCGCGGCCGACGCCGAAGTCGAGGCGGCCGCCCGTGAGCTGGTCGGCCACGCACATGTCCTCGATGATCCGGAGCGGGTGATGCAGGGGAAGCAGCTTCACCATCGGGCCGAGCCGGATCGTCTGCGTGACCTGCGAGGCCGCGGCGAGGAAGATCTCCTGCGTCGGCGCCATGCACAGGCCGGAGCCGTGGTGCTCGGCGAGGTGGAAGCTCTCGAACCCCGCCTCGTCGGCGAGCTTCGCGAGCGCCAGCCGGTCCTGCAGCAGGCGGTGCGTGGGCGTGCCCGGAATGTCCTCGATGTGGTCGAAGATCCCGAAGGTCGGCGTCATTCCCGAACCTTACGGATCGCGCTCCCCGCCCGGCGCGCCGGCGATCACTGCGTGGCCGTCAGGCCGCCGTCGAGCGTCAGCACCTGGCCCGTGACGAACGCGGAGGCGTCCGAGCAGAAGAACAGCACCGCACCGACCAGGTCGTCGGGGTCGGCGATCCGGTGCAGCGGGATGCGCGCGACGAGGCGCTCGTAGAACGCCTCGTCGGCGAGCAGGCTCTCGGTCTGGGCGGTGCGGACGAAGGTGGGGGAGATCGCGTTGACCGTGATCCCGTGCCGCGCCCATTCGGTCGCGTGCTGGCGGGTGAGCGCGTTGATGGCGCCCTTGGCGGCCACGTACGCCGAATAGCCCAGATCGATGCCGAGCTGTCCGCGCACGGACGAGAGGTTGAGGATGCGGCCGCCGTTGCCGGCCGCGATCATGGCGCGCACCGCGGCCTGCGAGGGCAGGAGCGTGGTCCGCAGATTCAGGTCGACGATCCGGTCCCACTCGCGCTCGGGGTACTCCTCGGCGCGGTAGAGCGCCGAGCCCGCGCCGCCGCCGACGGCGTTGACGAGGATGTCCACCCGCCCGAAGCGCTCGACCGTCTCCGCCACCGCGCGGTCGGCGTCGGCCTTGGAGCCCATGTCGCCGGCGATCGGCAGCGCCTCGGATCCGGCTGCCTCGACGGCCTGCACCGCGGGGACGAGCCGGTCGGGCGCGCGTCCGACGATCGCGACCCGCGCGCCGACGCCGGCGAGCGCCGCGCACGAGCGCAGGCCGATCCCGCCCGAGCCTCCGGCGACGATGGCGACCCGGCCGTCCAGTCGAAACCGCTGCAACTCGTCCATTCCGCCCCCGATCCGTTGGCCGCCCGCGCAGTCCGCAGAGCCCGCGCGGACGAGTCTAGTCGTCGACGCGCCACCGTAGTCTGGGGGAAATGACTGCGCCGCAGGCGAGCGGGAAAGCCGAACCCGGGCGCGGTCATTCGCCGATGCCGGAGCGGGCGCGGAGCGTCATGCTCACCGTGCGAGTTCTCAGCGTCCCTCGAGCAGGAGGTGGAAACATGAGTACCGCACCGCTGCCGCTCAGCGCGGGAGGCCGCCCTGAGCACCTCACCCGCACGTGGTGGGGCTCCACGCAGATCTGGGCCGGGCTCTCGACCGTGTCGATGTGGCTCGCCGTCCTCTTCGTCGGCATCTTCGGCCCGGACTTCACGACGACCACGAACAACGCGTCGACCAACACGACCTCGACGACCATTCCCTCGGTCATCCCCGTCGCGATCTGCGCGCTGCTCGCCACGATCGCCGTCGCCCACGCTGCGTTCCGCCGGCCGGCGTAGGACGCCGCCCACGCGCGCGGCTACGCCGTGCGCGTGGCGGCTGCGCGCTCGAGCCCGAGTTCGGCGACCGCGATCTCGCGCATGCGGAACTTCTGGACCTTCCCGGTGACGGTCATCGGGAACTCGTCCACGAGCTTCCAGTGCCGCGGGATCTTGAAGCGCGCGATCCGGCCCTGGCAGTGCGCGGCGAGATCCTCGACCGTGCACGCCGCGCCCGGGCGCAGCACGACCCAGGCCATGACCTCCTCGCCCAGCCGCTCGTCGGGGATGCCGATGACCTGCACGTCCTGGACGTCCGGGTGCCCGTAGAGATGCTCCTCGACCTCGCGCGGATAGACGTTCTCGCCGCCGCGGATGATCATGTCCTTGCTGCGCCCGACGATGTTCACGTAGCCGAGCTCGTCCATCGTGGCGAGATCGCCCGTGTGCATGAAGCCGTCGGCGTCGATCACCTCGCGCGTGCGCTCGTCGTCGTTCCAGTAGCCGCGCATCACCGAATAGCCGCGCGTGCACAGCTCGCCCGTCTCGCCGCGCCCGGCAAGCGCACCCGTGGCCGGATCGACGAGCTTGATCTCGAGGTGCGGATGGACGCGGCCGACCGTGGAGACGCGCAGCTCGAGCGGGTCGTCGGGCGAGCTCTGCGTCGAGACCGGGGAGGTCTCCGTCATGCCGTAACAGATGGTCACCTCGGCCATGCCCATCTCGCCGACCACGCGGCGCATGACTTCGACCGGGCATGGCGAGCCGGCCATGATGCCCGTGCGCAGCGACGAGAGGTCGTGCTCGGCGAACTGCGGATGGGCGAGCTCGGCGATGAACATCGTCGGCACGCCGTAGAGCGACGTGCAGCGCTCGGCCGAGATCGCGGCGAGCGTCGCGCCCGCGTCGAAGCCGGCGCTCGGGATGACCATGCAGGCCCCGTGCGTGGTCGCCCCGAGATTGCCCATGACCATGCCGAAGCAGTGGTAGAACGGCACGGGGATGCAGATGCGGTCGAGCTCGCTGTAGCGGCAGCCCTCACCCACCAGGTACCCGTTGTTGAGGATGTTGCGGTGCGTGAGCACCGCGCCCTTCGGGAACCCGGTCGTGCCGCTCGTGTACTGGATGTTGATGGCGTCGTCGGGGTGCAGCTGCGCCGAGCGCTCGCGCAGGGCGCTCTCCGGCACGTCCCGGCCGCCGGCCACGAGCTCGTCCCAATCGCCGCTGTCGAGCCAGACCGTCCACTCGAGCGCCGGGATCTGCGCGCGCACCTCGGCGAGCACCGCGGTGTAGTCGGTCCCGCGAAAGCCGCTTGCGGCCACCAGCGCCCGGCAGCCCGATTGCCGCAGCGCGTAGGCGACCTCCGAGGAGCCGTACGACGGGTTGAGGTTGACGAGGATCAGCCCGAGCTTCGCGCTCGCGTACTGCACGAGCGTCCACTCGAAGCAGTTGGGTGCCCAGATGCCGAGGCGGTCGCCGGCCGCGAGTCCGCGCGCGAGCAGGCCGCGCGCGAGCTCGTCGACGGCGGCGTCGAGCTCCGCGTAGGTGAAGCGGCGACCCTGCTCGCAGGACACGAGCGCCTCGCGCGTCGCGAAGCGCGCCGCCATGCGCTCGAGGTTCGCGCCGATCGTCTCGTCGAGGAGGGCGGGCTGCGAGGGTCCGCGGGTCTGGGCTGCGCTCACGGGGAGATCGTAGTGCCGCGCAGCCCGTAGACGCGCTCAGTCTGTGAGCACGTCGTAGAGTTGGCCGCGCATGACGAAGCCACCCGGGCACCGTGCGCGCGCTTGAGATCGCCGGAGACCGGTCGCTCGCCGTCGTCGAGCGCCCGTCGCCCGAGCCGGGGCCCGGCCAGGTCGCGATCGACATCGCCTTCTGCGGCATCTGCGGCTCGGATCTGCACTTCCGCGACGTGCCGGCGCTCTTCCCGGCGGGCACGGTGCCGGGGCACGAGATGTCGGGCGCGATCACCGCGATCGGCGACGGCGTGGCGGGCTGGAGCATCGGCGATCGCGTGTCCGTGCTGCCCTTCGCCCAGTGCGGGGAGTGCGCCGCCTGTCGCGCCGGCGCCGAGCAGGTCTGCGCCACCGCCGTCGCGAACGGCGTGGGGCTCGGCACGGGCCGCCCGGGCGGCTACGCCGAGCGCGTCGTCGTCGACGCGCCGATGCTCTTCGCGCTGCCGGACGCCATCGGCGACGAGGCGGGCACGCTCGTCGAGCCGACAGCGGTCGCCGTGCACGCGCTCACGCGCGCGCGCCCGCTCCCGGGCGAGCGCGTCGCGGTCATCGGCGCCGGGACGATCGGCCTGCTGACGGCGCTCGTCGCGCGCGAGCAGGGCGCCGACGTCGTGCTCGTGTCCCGCAATCCCGGCCGTGCACGTGCGGCCGAGCGGCTCGGCCTGCGGACGCTGGCACCGGACGAGGCGGCCGCCGCGCTGGCCGCCGCGCCGCCCGCAGCCGTCATGGAGTGCGCGGGCACGGGGTCCGCCGCAGCGCTCGCGCTCGAGCTCGTCGCGCCGCTCGGCCGCGTCGTCGCCGTCGGCATCGCGCCCGAGCCGTTCACGTTCGACCCGATGCCGTTCATCTTCAAGGAGGTCGACATCCGCGGCGCGATCATCTACCGCCGCGACGACTTCGGCGCCGCGATCGCACTGCTCGCGGCGGGGCGCATTCCGAGCGCCGAGCTGATCAGCGACCGCGTCGGCTTCGAGCGCGCCGAGGAGACGTTCCGGGCGCTGCTCGCACCGGGAAACCAGCGCATCAAGGTGCTGCTGGATCCCGCGCTCGGCGCCTGAGCTCCGTTTCGGGAGCCGGCCCGGCGGGTACGCGAGGCGGATGATCACGCAGCTCTCTCCGAGCGCGATCGAGGAGGCCCCGCTCGCGGCCCCGCCGGATCGCGAGCCGGCCGGCCGGCGCCGGGTCACGGTCGACGTCAGCGGATCCGCCGTCGCCAAGATCGTGGCCGGCCTGCTCGCGCTGGCCTTCATCGGCGACCTCGCGGGCCGGATGCGCGACATCTTCATATGGACGCTCGCCGCGCTGTTCCTGGCGATCGCGCTCAACCCGCTCGTCGAGCGGCTCGAGCCGCGCATCGGCCGGCGGCCCGCCGCCACGGTCGTCTTCCTCGGGTTCGCGATCGGCTTCGTCGCGATCTTCGCCGCGCTCGTCGCCCCGTTCGTGACGCAGGTCGACCAGCTCTCGACGGGGCTCCCGCAGGCGATCTCCGCCGCGAAGAAGAACAGCACGATCAAGCGCCTCGACAACCGCTTCCACCTCGCGAACCAGGCCAAGAAGCACCTCGACGTCCTGCCGACCGTCGTGTTCGGAGCCGCGGGCACCGTGCTCGGGGGCGCCGTCGCCGTCTCGACCGTCTTCTTCCTGACCCTCTTCCTGCTCTACGAGCTGCCCGGCATCGGGCGCGTCATCCTCGGCCAGATACCACCGAAACGCCGGCCGCGGGTCGTGGCCGCGGCGCAGCACATGAACCGCACGATCGGGGGCTACGTCGCCGGGAACCTCGTGATCTCGCTGATCTGCGGCGCCGTCACGACGCTCTCGCTGTACCTGCTCGACGTCCCGTACTCGCTCGCCCTGGGCGTCTTCATGGCCGTCTTCGACCTGATCCCGCTCGTCGGGGCCACGATCGGCTCGGTGGTCGTGATCGCGTCGGGGTTCATCTTCGTCGACGTGCGCGCCGGCGTGATCCTGTTCGTGATCGTGAACGTCTACCAGCAGGTCGAGAACCACATCCTGCAGCCGCTCGTGTACGGGCGCACGGTGCAGATCCCCTCGCTCACGGTGCTGATCGCCGTGCTCTGCGGCGGCGCGGCGCTCGGCCTGATCGGCGCGCTGCTCGCGATTCCGATCGCCGCCACGATCCAGGCCGTCGCGAGCGAGCTGCTCGAGGAGCGGGCGGAGCGATTGGAGGGGGCGCCGAGCGCCGCCACCTGAGCGAGGCTCAGCCGGTCATCGCGTAGCGGAGCGTGCCGGACGCCGGTGCGAGATCGATGCCGCCGCCGGGCCCCTGCGTCATCTCGCGCGCCGCGGCGACCGAGAAGGCGAACCAGGTCGCCTTGCCGAGGGTGCGGCGTGGGATGGAGAACGTCAGGCTCGCGCCGCGCGTGGCGATCTTGAAGCGCGCGATCTGGCGCGACTCGACGGGAATCCCAGGGCCCCCCTGCTTCACCATGAGGCCGGTCGCGGACGGGCCGTGCGTGCCCAGGGCGAAGTTCGCGCCGGGCCACTCACCGCCGGGTAGGAGCGGTCGCGGCCCGAGCGGCGGGACGTCGATGCTGATCAGCAGCATGTCGACCCCGCCGGCGCGGGTTGGGGCGCGCAGCGGGGGAGCGGTCGCGAACCTGACCTGGAACGTGACCGCCGACCTGGTGTTGGAGATCCGCAGCGCGACGAGGTCGGGGCCCGCTCCGCCCTTGACGTCGCCGCTGCGGTCGGGATACGTCCTGGCCGCGAACGCCGCCCCGGAGCCGAGCGACAGGGCAGCGAGCACCGCTGTGCCCACGAGTGCGCTTCGCCAGATCGCCATCATCCCACCGCTTTCGCCGTTGTCGCAGGCATCGTGCGCGGCGGCCGGCGACGGGTCATCGGGGTCGGCACGCGAGCGGGCTGCGCGCTTCCCGCAGTCCGCCTAGATCTCCCCGTCCCAGTAGCCGACGTCGTCGCTCAGCCGCAGGCGCTTGCCGGGCCAGGGCCACACCCCGACCTTGCCGCTGTCGGGGTAGACGGAGATGCTGAGCTCGTTCGCGGGCTGCGTCGAGAACATCACGATGCGGGCGACGGCGCCGGAGCGATTCGCCAGCTTGTGGCCGCCGGCGGGACCCGCGACGAAGCAGACGAGGTCGCCCGGCGCGAGCTCGTGCTCGCCCTCGGGGTCGCGCAGGGTCGGCGTCCCGCTCAGGACGAGCAGCCACTCCTCCTCGACGCCCTCGTAGTGGTACGGGAAGAGGCTCTCGCCGGGGTCGATCTCGTAGACCGAGCCTCCCAGCCGCGCTGCGCCGATGGCCTCGCCGAACGAGGCCATGCGCTTGCGGTAGCCGGGCGGGTCGGAGGCGCTGCCCTCGACCGGCAGCGTGGTGAGGTTGACCGGCTCCGTCATCGGCCCTCCGGCCCACCCGTGCCGCGGAACGTCCTGCCCGAGGGACGCAGCTCGATCGTGCCCTCGCCCGGGTACTCGACGACATCGAGATCGCGGTTCTCGGACACGATCAGGACCGTGCCCGGGCCGGAGACCTGGTGGGCGCCCGCGGGCCCGGCCGGGCAGCACAGCACGTCGCCCTGCGCGAGCACGCGCTCGCCGTCCGGCGTGCGCACGCGCGGCGCGCCGGCCACGACGATCAGCCACTCCTCGGCGCCGTGGTGGAAGTGGTAGGGCGGGCCCTGCTCGCCCTCGGCGAGCGCGTAGAGGCGCGCGCCGATCTGCTCGGCGCCGACGGCCTCGGCGACGGGCTGTCCGCCGCCGGCGCCGGCCGTCGCGCGGCCGGGAGCGGGCGCGAGGACGTTGAATCTGCGCACCGCGGCATCGTGCCAGGTCTGCAGCGACGTTCACGGGAACGTCACCGAAGCTTTACCACCGGCGCGCACGCGCGCGCCGACGCGCGCCTAGTCTCGGGTACGACCGGCTCGCACGCCTCCACGGGAGGACGTCGCATGTCGCAGGCGAATGCTGCACGGCAGATGGCCAGGGTGCTCGGAACGCCCACGCGCGACGAGCGGGCGGCACGGCGCGATGCCGTGCCCGACCGCGTCATCGTCGTCCTCGGATACCACGAGCTCGGCGACGACGGCTCGCACGGGATCAGCCGGATCTGCCGCGCCGCCGTCCGCCGCGCCGAGGCGCTCGCGGCGGAGGTCCCGCCGCGCGCCGTGATCTTCACCGGCTGGTCGTCGACCGGCGGGCCGCCCGAGGCGGAGCAGATGGCCCGGCAGTGGGACGGGCGGCGCGACGTTCCCCTGCTGTGCGAGCCGCGCGCGGTCAACACCGCCGAGAACGCCGTCCGCTCGCTCGAGCTCGTGCGCACGATCGAGGGGGCCTCGGAGGTCGTGCTCGTGTGCTCGATCCGCCACTTCCCGCGCGTGCGCTTCCTGTTCGACCGGCTCTACCGCAGGCATGGCTACGCCACGCGCTATCGCTACGTCCTGCGGCCGCTCCCGTCGCTGCGGCTCGTCGCCCACGAGCTGAGCTCGCTCACGCGGATGGTGCGGGACCGGCGGCGCGCGCTCCGGCTGCTCGACGAGTGACCTGCCGGGCGGAGGCGCCCGGCAGGGGCTACGCTGCCTCGCCTGGCAGGCGATGACAACTCCGTTGCGATGGGTCTGCTGTTCTATCCCCGCGGTGGGTCCGCGCTCGTGGCCGCGTACCTGTCGCGCGCGCTGAACGCCGAGGGCTGGCACGTGACGCTCGCGTGCGGGTCGCTCGGCCCGCCCGGCGCGCTCGGGAACGCCGAGCGGTTCTTCGACGGCATCGACACCGTCGCCGCCCGCTACGACGACGCGGTGGCGCGCTGGGAGCGCGGCGAGGACCCGATGGACGCCCCGTTCCCGATGCAGCCGTCGTACGAGCAGCGGCCGGGCGTCCCCGACCGCTCGTTCCCGCGCGTCTCGCCCGCGCAGGGCGAGCGGATCGTCGCGGCCTGGGCGCGGCTGATCGGCGCATCGGCCGAGCTGCGGCGCGCGCGGATCTTCCACCTCCATCACCTCACGCCGATCCACGACGCCGCAGCCGCGGTGCTGCCGGGCATTCCCGTCGTGACCCACCTGCACGGCACCGAGCTCAAGATGCTCGACAAGATCGAGCGCGGCGAGGCGGGCGACGGCCAGGGCGCCCACGCGGCCTGGTGGGCCGCGCGCATGCGCGCGGCGGCGCACCGCGCGGCCGCGACCATCGTCATCTCCCCGCATCAGCGCGACGAGGCGGTGCGCTTGCTCGGCCTGGCGCCCGCGAGCGTGCACCTGATACCCGACGGCGTCGACAACCGGCGCTTCGCGGTGCGCCGCGCGCGCGCCGGCGAGCGCCGGGCGCGCTGGCTCGAATGGCTCGTGCACGACCCGCAGGGCTGGGACGAGGCGAGCTGCAGGCCCGGCAGCGTCCGCTACGGCGAGGACGAGGTGTGCGCCGCGTTCGCGGACGAGCGCACGGGGGAGCCGCTCCCGGTCCTGATCTACGTCGGGCGCTTCCTCGGGTTCAAGCGCGTGCCGCTGCTCGTGCGCGCCTATGCCCGGGCACGCGCCCGCATGTCCGTGCCGGCGCCGCTCGTGATCTGGGGCGGGGCGCCCGGGGAGTGGGAGGGGGAGCACCCGCACACCGTCGCCGTGCGCGCCGGCGTCGAGGGCGTCTTCTTCGCCGGCTGGCGCGGGCACGACGACCTCCCGCTCGGCCTCGCCGGCGCGGATTGCTTCGTCGCCCCCTCGACGGACGAGCCGTTCGGCCTCGTCTACCTCGAGGCGATGGCCTGCGGCCTGCCGGTGATCGGCACGCGCAGCGGTGGCCCGCCGAGCTTCGTCAACGTCGTGCCGGGCGAGCCCGACGGCTGGCTCGTCCCGCCCGACGACGAGGCCGCACTCGCCCTGGCGATCGCCCAGGCGATCGACGACCCCGCCGAGCGCAGGCGGCGCGGCGAGCTCGCAGCCCGGCACGTGCGCGAGAGCTACTCCTGGCACGGCCTCGCGGGCCGCTTCACGCAGCTCTACGAACAGGTCGCCGCGGCCTGATCGGCCGGCGAACGGCCCCTCGTATGGGGCTGCGACACGCCGTATCATCGGCCGCATGGCGTCCCACGACAGCGCGAGCCCGGCAAGCGATCTCGAGACGCCCGTGAGTGCCACACCGCTCGCCGGCGGCGTCTCCGGCGGGCGCCTCGCGGCCGCGCGTGCCCTGCAGGGCAGGATCGGCAACGCCGCGGCCGCACGCGCGCTGATGCGGGAGCCCGAGGGCAGCCCGCCGCCGGCCGCCGTGGCTCCCGCCGGGGCCGCGCCCCCGCCGGCGGCGGCCCCGAGCAACGTGAAGGGCTCCTACAAGCTCACCTACACGCATACGTTCGATCAGACGCCTCCGACCAAGATCCCTCCGATCTTCGAGTACGAGGGCGTCAAGATCGGCGGCGAGCTGGAGTTCGAGCCCGAGGGGCCGGGCGGCGGCGAGGAGAACAAGGGCGCGAGCAGCTCGACGAAGATCGCGCCGATCGCGGGCGCGAGCTCGAAGAGCGGTCATGGCGCCGGGCCCAACGTCGGCGGCGAGGTCAAGCAGGAGAGCGCCCTCGATCCGGTCGTGGGCGGCATCCTCGACGGCGTCCAGCCGAAGTTCGACCGCGGGATCCAGTTCACGAGCCGGGACGGCCTCGAGGCCGGCGGTGGCGTCGAGTTCGAGGGCAAGGCCCACAGCTTCGCGGTCCACTTCAAGATCGTCGAGTGGGAGCCCGGCAGCAAGCCGAAGTTCGGCGTGGTCGAGCCCGAGTTCAAAGAGGTCGAGTTCAGCAAGCCGCACGTATCGGTTCCCGGCCTCGGAACCGGCACGCTCAAGTTCTCCGGCAAGGTGGCGCTGATCGTCGGGCCCGATCTCGTCAAGCTCGTCGAGGAGCTGGTCGAGCGCTTCGGCAAGGAGGTCGTGATCGACGCCGCGTTCGACGCCGGGATCGCGCTCGTCGGCGTCGCGACGGTGGCGGCGACCGTGTGGGAGATGCTGTACGCCGAGCAGGAGGGCCGCGAGGAGATGGACGCCGTCCTGGCGGCGCGCGACGACATCGTCGCCTACTGCAGCGCCTACGCCGCCGTGTCGCAGGGCTACGAGCACAAGGGTGGCGGAAAGGCCGCCGAGGAAGGCGCCGCAGCGGCCAGGGCTGCGCTCAAGAAGGGCGCCAAGGGCACGAAGCCCGAGGGCCTCGTGGCCGACGCGAAGCGCGCCGCGGGCGGGGACATCAAGATGGAGGTCTACCCGCTCTTCCGCGCCGAGGCGCGCAAGAAGCTCGTGGCCGACTGGAACCGCAACCACCGCGTCAAGAGCGCGCTCTACAGCATCGTGCTGATGGGCGACATCGACGGCGGCCCGCTCGGCGGCTACTTCGACCAGGTGATCTGGGCCGACCGCTTCCCGGGCTGAGCTTCCAGGCGCGCCCGGTCAGCCCGGGATCGTCAGGCTCTCGAGGTCCCGTGGGTACTCGGTGAGCACGTCGATGCCGTCCGGGGTCACGGCCACGGTGTCCGAGTGCCGGAACCCGCCGATGTCGGAGGCGTACAGGCCGGGCTCGATCGTGAACACCATTCCCGGCTCGATCCGCGTGTGATCGCCGAGGTCGAGGAACGGTGCCTCGTGGTTGCGCAGCCCGATCGCGTGGCCGGTGTGCTGGCGCCAGTACGGCAGGAGGTCGTGCTGCTCGAGGTAGCGCATGACGGCGTGGTCGACGTCGGCGCACGTCGCGCCCGGCCGCAGCGCGTCGAATGCGGCGCTCTGCGCCGCCACGGTGTGGTCGAAGAGGCGGCGCACCTCGTCGTTCGCGCGGCCGATGACCATCGCGCGCTCGAGCTCGGCGTTGTAGCCCCAGATCGGCGCGCTCGTCTCGCTCACGAGCACGTCGCCCGTCCGGAACTCGATGTTGTGGGCGACCGCGTGCGCCCACGAGCTGCGCAGGCCGATCTGCCCGCGGTAGCCGGCCGACACGCCGTCGGCCGAGGACAGGCCCCCGACCTCGCCGTGCGCGGCGAGCATCGCGAGCGTGGCCTCCTGGCCGGCGCGCAGGCTCGCCTCGGCCTCGGTCGCTCCCGGCCGCGTGTACTCCTGCAGCAGGCGGTGGGCGTGCTCGCACCAGCGGGCGCTCTCGCGGATGAGCGCGATCTCGCTCGTGCTCTTGCGCACCATCATGCCCTCGATCACCGCGGTGAGCGGCGTGACCGTGCCGGCCGCGGTCTCGCTCAGCGGCGGGCCCTGGTAGCCGAGGATGCCCGGGTAGCCGTCCTGGTCGGCGCCGATCGAGCCGCGCACGCCGAGATCGGCCAGCGCGCGCGCGAGGATCCGCATCGGGTGCTCGATGCCGGGGTATTCGGTGTACGACTCGACCCGCTCGAAGGCCGTCTCGGCGCGCACGCGCTCGACCTCGAACTCGGGCACGAGCACCAGCATCTCGCCGCCCGCGGCCTGCGCGAAGATGACGGGGCGCTCCGTGGACAGGAAGCCGAAGCCGGTGAAGTACTGGATGTAGTCGGCGCCGAAGAGGACGTAGCCGGCGAGACCGTGGCGCCGGACGTGCTCGAGCAGGCGCTCGCGCCGCTCCTGCAACTCGGCTGCCGGGATGCCCGTCCGCGCGTCCGTGCTCTGCCCCACCATCGACTCCTCGCTTCGGCTCCAGGGTTGGAGCACGTGCAGGGTAGCGCGCACCCGCCGCGCGAAAGTGGTCCATGAACGTGCAGGGTGATTGGCCTCAGCGGATGGGCCATTACGGCCTACGCTGGCCCCATGAACGCATCCGAACGACTGAGGACGAAGAACCTGGCGCGCGAGGCGCTGCGCCCGATGGACGAGACCCTCGAGGGCTACGCATGGCTCCCGCGGATGATCGACAAGGCGCGCGCGGCGAGCGCCGGGACGCTCGGCGACTACGTCCACCCATGCCCGGTCGATCGGCGCTGCCTCGCGCTGCTCGGCGTGGGTGCGCGGCGGTTCGGCGAGATCGCGAGCGGCGCGCGCACTGCGGCCGACGTGCTCGCGGGGCTCGAGCGCGCCGGCGCGCGGCCGGCCGCGGAGGCGTGGTTCGACGCCGTCGCCTTCGAAGAGGGGCTGATGCGGGCCGAGGAGGCGCGGACCGCCGCCTAGAGTTGGTCTCGATGGCTGCGCGCAGAGAGAGCGAGCTCTTCGAGACGATCGTCCGCGGGTCCGCGCCGTGATCATCGACAGCGCCGTCTACCGCAACGGGGCGCGCGACCCCGAGCTCTCGTCGTACGAGGACCTCTTCACCGCCTGCCAGGGGGGCGACGCCCTGGCATGGCTCGGGCTGTACGAGCCGACGGGCCTCGAGCTCGAGTCGGTCGCGCACACGTTCGGCCTCCACGAGCTCGCCGTCGAGGACGCGGTCAAGGCCCACCAGCGCCCCAAGCTCGAGCGCTACGGCGACACGCAGTTCCTCGTCCTGCGGCCCGCGCGCTACGTCGACGAGACCGAGACCGTGGTCTTCGGCGAGGTCGACATCTTCGCCGGGCCGAGCTTCGTGATCACCGTCCGCCACGGCGAGGCGCCCGATCTCGAGTCATGTGCGGCGCGCGCTGGAGGCACGCCCGGCGCTCCTGGCACGCGGGCCGCTCGCGATCGTCTACGGCGTCCTCGACCACCTCGTCGACTGCTACCAGCCGGTCGTCGCCGGGCTCGAGAACGACATCGACGAGATCGAGGACGAGGTCTTCAGCGGCAGCGCCACGGTCTCTCGCCGCATGTACGAGCTGACGCGCGAGGTCATCGAGTTCCAGCGCGCGACGAAGCCGCTCACCGGCATCCTCGCCCGCCTGATCGACCTCCCGGGCGTCGACGACGAGGAACGCCGCTACCTGCGCGACGTCCAGGATCACGCCATCCGCATCGAGGAGCGCGTGGACGAGTTCCGCACGCTGCTCCAGAACATCCTCTCCGTCCACCTGACGCTCGAGACGAAGGCGCTCACCGAGGTGGCCGTCAGCCAGAACGAGCAGGTGCAGAAGATCTCGGCCTGGGCGGCCATCCTCTTCGCCCCGACGCTCATCGGCACGGTCTACGGCATGAACTTCAAGGACATGCCGGAGCTCGGGTGGCGCCTCGGCTATCCGATGGCGATCGCGCTGATGGTCGCCGTGAGCGTGGCGCTCTACCTCATCTTCAAGCGCCGTCGCTGGATCTGACCGCCCGCCGCGGCCGGAAAATTCCCCCGTCGGAGTGGTTTCGCCGCGGCCGGCGCATCTCACACTTGGGCATCCCACGTACAGGGCCGCCACACCGGGCGTCCCCCGACCACGAGTCGCGAACAGAGGCGGCGAATGCCCGGCAGGAAGATGCTCAGTCGCGGGTACACGACGTTCATCGCGTTGCTGTGCACGGCTGCGGTCGCGTATGCGATCCACGCGAACGGCGAGGCGGCCAAGGCCGGTCGCGCCGAGGCGCGCGCGCAGAAGTGGGAGCGCTACGCCCGCGCGACCCGGGCGCACCGCAAGCAGACCGCGAAGAGCTTCGCGGTGCTCGTGCGCCAGTACAACAAGCTCGCGCGCAACGCGACGGCCGAGCAGCGCCGGCTGCTCGCGACGCTTTCGCGTGCGCGCAAGCAGGCGGCATCCGCGCGCCCGAGCGGCGCTCCGCCCGTCACCTACGCGACGCAGTCGCTCACGATCTCCCAGCCCACCGTGCAGGCGCCCGCGCCTGCGGCGGCAGCAGCCGCGCCCTCCGAGCCCATGACGAAGACGAGCTGATCCGATGGCTGACCTCTCGAAGCACCGTGGTATCGCGTCCGCACTGCTCGCCGCCGGGGCCATCGGCGGGGGCGTGATCGGCGGCGCAAGCGTGATCGTGAAGGCCCGCGGCGCGGGCACGCCGGCGGCGGCCGCCGGCGCGACCGCTCTGCCTGCGACGGCCGGGGCGGCGCCGGCGCCCGCGGCCAAGCACGTCGTGGTCAAGGGCCTGCGGAAGTGGCGGCCCGCGAAGCTCCCCAAGCGCCTCGAGCTCGCGCCCGTCGTGCGTCACGGGCACAAGGTCGTCACCGTCGTGACGCCGGTCGCCGTGGCCGCTGCGGCGCCGAGCGCGAGCACGCCCACGCACGCGAAGAAGGCGGCGAAGCCGCACAAGCGCCGCGCACGCACGCACAGAGCCACGCGAAGCCGGCCAAGAGCGCGAAGGGGGCGGCGCCCAAGAAGGCCGCGCCGAGCACGCAGCCGTCCACGGATCCCGGGACCGGCAGCACGTCCTCGCCCGCGCCGGCTCCGTCGGCGCCCGTGGCGCCGGCGGCTCCGGCCGCGCCGCCGGCACCGCCGGCGCCCGCGCCCGCCGCGCCGCCGCCCCTGCCGCTGGTTCCCACCGGGGCGGTCGTGATCACGGGCAAGGCCGTCGCGGGGAAGACCCTGACGGCGTCGTGGACGGGCGCCGACCCCGCGACGACGACGTACCAGTGGCTGCTCTGCGACAAGGACGGCAAGGCCTGCCAGCCGATGCCGGGCGAGACGAACGCGACCTACGTGCCGAAGTCCGCCGACCTCACCCTGACCGTGCGCGTGAGCACCGTCTGCGGCACGTACACGTCGACCTCCAGGGCGACCGACCAGATCGAGCAGGGCGGCTGAGCGATGGGTCGCTACACCAAGGCCTACACGGGGACGCTCGCGATCGTGTGCGCCGGGTCGATCGCGGTCGCCGTGCGGGCCAGCGACAAGGCCGCGAAGGTCGGCGAGCTCGACGCCAGGGCCGATCGCTGGGAGACCTGGGCGAACAACGAGCGCCTGCGCGACGAGCGCGCCTACGCGCGCTTCAACGAGGTCGCACGCCAGTACCGCCAGCTCGCCCGCCGGGTCGAGCGGTCGCAACGGCGGCTGCAGCGCGAGATCGCCGCGACGCGCTCGATCGCACCGCCGCGTCGTCGTCGGCCAGCCGATCATCACCTACGTGCGCGTGCGCAAGCTCGTGCCCGTCGTCAGCGCGCCCTCTGCGGCGGTGCCCTCGCCGTCGACGGGCGGGGCGCCCGTGGCCGTCACCGCGACGCAGCAGAAGGCGGCGACCGGCAAGGGGCAGAAGCCGCTCACGCCGACGAAGCCGAAGAAGGCGTCGCCGCCGGCGCCGGGCGGCTCGGGCAGCGGGAGCGCGCCCGCGACCGGCACGGGCACGCCGGCCGATCCGGGCGGCGCTCAGGGCGGTGGCAGCGCGACCGCCGGCCCGCCGCCCCCGGCCGCCAACCCGCCGGGCGGCGGGACGACGACGACGCCTCCGGCGACGGTCACCGCCCCGGTCAACACCAAGCTGCCCGCGATCATCGGGGTGGCGCAGTCGAGCAAGACGATCTCGGCCGATCCGGGCTCGTGGACGGGCACTCCCACCAGCTTCACGTACCAGTGGCAGCGCTGCGACGCCGCCGGCGCGAACTGCGTCGTGGTCGGCAACGGCCAGTCCTACACGTGCGTGCCCTCCGACATCGACAAGACCATGCGGGTCGCGGTCGAGGCCAAGAACAGCGCCGGCTCCGCCGTCGCCGTCTCGGCGGCGTCGCCGAAGACGAAGCCGAGCTGAGCCATGGGGCATCCGGCCTGGGAGTGGTATGCGATGGGGACGACGTGGCGCGTCTTCCACAGCGGCGGCATGGATCAGGCGGATGCCGGCGCGCTCGTCGCCCAGGTGGCGGCCGACGAGCAGCGCTGGTCGCGCTTCCGCGCCGACAGCGAGCTTTCGCACATCAACGAGGCGCGCGGGGCGCCCGTGCGCGTGAGCGCCGAGACGCTCGACCTGCTGACGGCGTGCGATCACTGGCGCGAGGTCACCGACGGTGCGTTCTCGCCGCTCGTGGGCGATGCGATGGCGGCCTGGGGGTACGCCGCGAGCCGCGACGAGCACGCGCTCGGCGCGGGCACGAGCCCCGGTGCCGTCACGATCCCGCGCGACCGGCTCGTGTTCGACCCCGATTTCCGGCTCGCCCGGGTTCCCCCGCAGGCCCGCCTCGACCTCGGCGGCATCGCCAAGATGTGGTCCGCGCGGCGGGCGGCGGCCCTGCTCGTCGAGCGCTGCGACGATCCGTCCCTGCTCGTCGAGGCGGGGGGCGACATGGTCGCCGCGCGCGGAGACCACCTCGTCCGCGTCGAGGCGCCCGGCGATCACGCGATCACGGTGCGGGCGGGCCAGGGCATCGCGACGTCGGGCTGGAGCCGCCGTCACTGGACGAACGGCGACGGCGAGCAGGCGCACCACCTGATCGATCCCGAGACCGGCGCCCCCGGCCCGCGCGTGCAGGCGACGGTCTGCGCCGACGATCCGATCGAGGCCGAGATCGAGGCGAAGGTGCTGGCGCTGCGCCCGCACGAGCTGACGGCGACCGCCAACGCCGCCCTGCTCTGGGACGACGAGGTGCACTGCAACCAGGCCTGGAGGGACGCCGCGTGATCCTCTGGGAGGTGACCCGGGCGAGCGCGTTCATCGCCTACGCCTGCTACACGATCGCGGTCGTGTGGGGGATCGCGCTGACGGCGCGCTCGTTCCGCCCGCCGGTCGCGCCGCAGTTCGACTACCACCGCTTCGTCGCGGTGCTCGGCCTGCTCGCGCTCGCCACGCACGTGACGACGCTGCTCGCCGACCGCTTCGCGCACGTCGAGGTCGCGACGCTGCTGGGAATGGGCGCATCGTGGTCGGTGCGCGCGGGCGTCGCCGCGTTCTGGCTCGCCATCGCGATCCCGCTGAGCTTCCGCCTGAAGCAGCGCAAGTGGCTCTCGCAGCGCTTCTGGCGGCGCTTCCACTACTTCGGCTACAGCGTCTGGGCGCTCGCGCTGACGCACGGCGTGTGGGTCGGGACCGACACCGGCTCGACCTATGCGCTGCTGGCCTACGGCCTCTCGGCCGCCGCCGTCGCGGGCACCGCCTGGTGGCGCTGGTTCGAGGTCGTCCCGAAGTCGGCGCAGAGGAGCCGGCCGGCCGCGGTGGCGGCCGCACCGGCCCCGCGGGTCATCCGGCCCGAGGGCGAGCCCGAGCGACAGGCGGCGTGATCAGCGCACGGCGACGTGCGCGTAGGCCGTCGTCGCACCGAACTGGTCGAAGCCCCACCGCGTCACGTTCTTGCTCGTGACGTTGTGCGTCGAGGCCCAGAGGTACGGCACCCACGGGACGATCTTCGTCGTGAGCTTGCGGTCGAGGGCCGCGTAGCAGCTCACGCGCTGCGGCCCGACGAGCGCGCTGCAGCGGTCGAGATCGGCGTCGACGCTCGGCACGCCTCGGACGCTGCCGGTTGCGCCGACCTTCTTGGCCGACGCGGGCGTGATGCCCACGAGCGAGTAGTTCGAGTTGCCCTGCGGGTAGATGGTGCGCCCGTCGAAGAGCGGGCTGAAGAACGTGAGCGCGTCGGCGTAGTCCTTGCCCCAGCCCGGATGCGTGGAGAAGGCGACGTTCAGGCGCGGGGTCGCGAGCGGGGTCGAGGCGTCCTTGAGCAAGCGATCCTGGAGCTTGATCCCGATCGCCGCGAGGTTCTGCTCGAGGCTCGGCACGAACGCCCTCTCGGCGCCGATCGCGCCGGTGACCGTGGTCACGCGCTCGCACGCCTTGGCGTCGCAGATGCCGTCGTGATTCGCGTCGTAGCGCGAGAGCTTCATCTCGGCCCGCGCGCGGGCGACGTCGCCCCGGCCGTTGGCGCCGTACGGCGCGTAGCCCTTGAGCTTGTCGAGCAGGATTCCGTTGGGCGCGATGTGCGTCGCGATGGCTCCCGCCGCTACCCCGCCGCGCGCCTTGCGCAGGGCGTCGCGGTCGACGACGAAGTTGACCGCGCGGCGCACGTGCACGTCGTCGAACGGCGGCTGCGTCAGGTTCATCGTGAGGTAGCCCGTGAAGTCGCTCGCGTTGGTGTGCAACTGCGGGGAGTGCCGGTACCGGCGCAGGACGGTGGGCGGCTCCTGCGCGATCTCGTCGTCGGCGGCTCCGCGGGCGACGCGCGCGTAGATGTCGTCGGTGTTCGAGTTGACGGCGAACGTGAACTCGTCGGGCAGGTTCTCGCGTGCCTTGGGGCTGTCGCTGCGGGCGTCGTACGCCGGGTTGCGCACGAGATCGAGCGTGCGCTCGCCGTCGAACCCGGAGATCGGGCCGGAGGCCGTGAGCGCGGCGCAACCCGTCGCGTCGAGCTTGTCCGAGCCCGCGATCATGTACGGGCCCGACGAGATCAGGTAGCGCCCGTACGCGCCCGGCTTCGTGAAGCAGCCCGCGACCTCGCGCGGAATCGGCCCGGCCGCCGGCATCGCGAGGCGGTAGCGGAAGTCGCCGGTCGGCGCGGTGAGGTTGAAGACGATCGTGCGCGCGTCCGGCGTCGCGATGCCCGAGATCGTCTTGGCCTCGCCGTCTGCGAACGCCGCCATGCCCTTGATCGCGTCGTAGTAGAAGCCGTACTGCGCGCCGAGCGCCTTCGTGCCGATGCGCTCGAACGCGTAGGCGACGTCCTTCGAGGTGATGGCGCGGTTGAGCGGCGGCCCGAAGCGGATGCCCGGCTTGAGCCGGAACGTGTAGGTGCGCCCGCCGTGCGTGATCGTGCCGAGGCTCGTCGCGAGGTCGGGCACGAGCGCGTTGCCCGCCGGCCCGGCGACGTGGTTGTAGCCCACGAGGGTGCGCACGAGCAGGTTGGAGTAGAGCCCGAACGCCTGCACCGAGTACTCGCCCGTGGGGTCGAAGTCCGCGGTGAAGTCGAAGGACGACTCCCACTCGACGCGGTAGACGCCGCCGCGCGCCGCCTGGCTGCCGCCGGCGGTGTCCTTGCGCGCGGCTGTGGCGCCCGCGATTGCGGTCAGGGCTGCCAGCGCGCAGCCCACCGCGATGCCGATCGTCGCGATCTTCCGTGTCTTCACGATCCCCGCTCCCATCCGTCGCTCTCCGTCTCACGCTAGTGGCGGATGGCCCGGCCCGCGCGATCCGGCGCCGACGCATTGGGAGAGCGGCCCGGCGCGGCGACGATACTTCGGCGCGTGACCGCGCCCACTGCCGCACGCATGCCGATCCTGGCCGAGCCGCGCCTCAACATCGTGCTGCTGCACCCCGAGATCCCGAACAACACCGGGGCGATCGGGCGCACCGCAGCCGCGACCGGCTGCCGGCTGCACATCGTCCATCCGATCGGCTTCGACATGGGCGAGCGCGCACGCCGCCGCGCCGGGCTCGACTACTGGCACCTCGTCGACTGCGTCGAGCACGAGAGCTGGGAGGCGTTCGTCGCCGCGGAGGGCCTCGCCGGGCCCGCGTCGCGCGTCTGGCTGTACACGACGACCGCGGCCACGCCCCACTGGGAGGCGGCCTTCGCGGTGGGCGACTACCTGCTCTTCGGCTGCGAGACGACGGGCCCGCCACAGGCCGTCAAGCGCTGGGCCGGCGACGCGCGCAGCGTGACGCTGCCGATGATCGACGACCCGGCGGCGCGCAGCCTCAACCTCGCGAACGCCGTCTGCGCCGCGGTCTACGAGGGCCTGCGCCAGTTCGCCGCCGGCTGAGCGGCTCCATCGCAACACGAGGGTCTGACCCGCAACGTGCGGGTCTGACCCCAGCGTTGCGGACCTGACACCGAGCGGACCATCCGCTCAACCACGCCGTTTTCGGCCATTCCGAACCCGGACACGGTGAATCCGTCGCGCCCGGAGCCACGTGGCGGGTGGTCGCGAATGCCGGATGCCTACTGGCGTTACGGTCGCTTGCAAGGCGCGTGCCAGGTCCGCAGGACCGGGGTCAGACCCGCACGTTGCGGGCCAGACCCCGTGCTTGCGCGCTAGGCCGATTCGGCCAGCGCGGGGGAGGGCTTCTGCGCCGGGGCAGGTGCGGGCGGTGGCGGGGGGCGCAGCAGCGCGAGGGCGAGGGCGGTGCCGACGGCGACGCAGGCTGCGCCGACCAGGAATGCCAGCTGGTAGCCGCTCGTGAGGGCGTTCGGGAGGGGGTGGCCGTCGGCCAGCAGGGAGCGGGCGTGATCGGTCGAGACGGTGCCGAGGACGGCGAGCCCGATCGCGCCGGACATCTGCAGCGAGACGTTGACGATGCCCGAGGCGAGGCCGGCGTCGGCGGGCGGCACGTGCGCCATCGCGATCGCGAGCAGCGGGATGAACGCCGTGCCGGCGCCCAGGCCGAGCAGGAGGAGCGCCGTGAACATCGTGGGGAAGTAGCTCGAGTGCTCGCCGACGCGGGACATCAGCAGCAGCGCGACCGACGTCAGCGCGAGGCCGGGGAGCATCACGCGGCGCGCGCCGAAGCGACCCATCAGGCGCGCCGTGATGCCGGCGGAGAGCACGCCCACGGCGAGCGAGAGCGGCAGGAAGGCGACGCCGGTGCGCAGCGCGCTGTAGTGGCGCACGCGCTCGAGGTAGAGCGCGCCGAGGAAGAACGTCGAGAACAGCCCCGTCGCGAGCAGCCCGCGCACGATGCTCGTGCTCGCGAGGCCGTGCACGCGCAGGATGCGGAGCGGCATGATCGGATTCGCGAGGCGCGCCTGGAGCGTGAAGAAGACCACCAGGAGCACGACCCCGGCGCCGCCGTAGAGGAGCGTGTGGGCCGAGGCCCAGCCGTGATCGGGCGTCGTGACGATCGCGTAGATGCCGAGCATGAGCGCGCCCGTGACGGTGATCGACCCGAGCACGTCGATGCCCTTGTCGAGGCCGATGCCGGCGTCCTCGGCGAGCAGCGAGCGGCCCAGCAGGAGCGTGAGCGCACCGATCGGCAGGTTGATGAAGAAGATCCAGTGCCAGTCGATCGCCTGCGTGATCAGCCCGCCGACGAGCAGGCCGACGGAGCCGCCGCCCACGGCCACGAAGATGTAGGCGCTCATCGCCTTGGCGCGCTCGGCCGGCTCGGGGAACTCGGAGACGATCATCGCGATGATCACGGACGAGGAGACCGCGCCGCCGAGCCCCTGGACGAAGCGCGCGGCGATCAGCAGCTTCTCGTCCTGCGCGAGCCCGCACAGCAGCGAGGCCAGCGTGAAGAGCGTCACACCGCTCAGGAACACCCGCCGGCGGCCGATCAGGTCGCCGAGGCGGCCCGCCAGCAGGAGGAAGCTCCCGAACGTGATCAGGTAGGCGTTGACGACCCAGGTGAGGTCGGCCTGGGCGATGTGGAGATCGGTCTGGATCGCCGGCAGGGCGACGTTCACGACGGAGCCGTCGATCGTGTTCATGAACATCGCGAGGCAGACGACGCCGAGAGCGATCCAGCGGCGCCGGTCGCCCGCCGCTCGTGCCTCTGCCGTGGCGCCGCCGGTCATCCGGAGGACTCTAGCAGCAATCATCCCTGTTTCGTGATGATCTTAAGATAGTGATCGTACGGAGAGTGATACGATCACGAAGCAGATGCAGAAGGCGCCCGAGACCGGCTCGATCGTGCTGCTCACGCGCCTTGCGCGCGTCGTCTACCGGCGCAGCACGGAGGAGCTCCTGGGCATCCGCCTCAAGGAGCTTGCCGCGCTCGCGTACCTGCGCGACCACGACGCGGCCTCGCAGCAGGCCTTCACGCAGGCGCTCTGCCTCGACGCGAACAGCAGCGTGCTCCTGCTCAACGAGCTCGAGGCGGCGGGACTCGCCGACCGGCGTCGCGACGCCAGCGATCGCCGGCGCCACCTCGTCGCCCTCACGCCCGCGGGGCGAGCGGCGCTGGAGCGCGCGGAGAGGGCGCAGGAGAGCATCGAGGACGAGGTCCTTGCGGCGCTCGGCCCGGATGACCGGGCGCTCCTGCGCGACCTGCTCCGCCGCGCGCTCGAGGCGCGCTCAGCGCACGACGAGGACGTCGCAGTGCGCGTGGGCCACGACCCGGCTTGACGTCGAGCCGAGCAGGAACCGCTGGACGCCGTGCAGCCCGCGGTGACCGACGACGATGAGATCGAATCCGCCGCGCTCGGCCTCGTCGACGATCGACTCGGCCGGGTGCCCGACGGCCTCGATCGCCTTGGCCTCGACGCCGACCTCCTTGAGCTTCGCGACGGCCTCGTTGAGCTCGCGCTTGTGCTCCTCGACGTCGCCGCTCATGACGGGCCCTCCGCTGCGCGGGCCGGACGGCTGCAGAGGCACGACGCTGATGACCGTGACCTCTCCGCCGCGGAGGGCGATCTGCCCCGCCCGCGTGAGCGCGTGCCCGGCGGCCTCCGACCCGTCGTATGCGATCAGGATCTTCATCGAGCCTCCCAGTTTCCCGTGTGCCGAGGCGCGATTCTAGCCCTGGGGGCGACGCGTGTCGCGTCTACTGCCGGGCGTCCGCGCCCGCAGCCGCCGGCAGGTAGATGTCCTGCACGTAGTCGCGCACCATCCGCGTGGCCAGGAGCTGCGGCGCGAGCTCGCCGATCGTGCTCCGGATCATCGCCAGCCAGGCCTGCGGCAACCCCTGCGCGCGGTCGTAGAAGCGCGGCGCGAGCTCGTGCTCGACGAGGTCGAGGATCGCGGCCGCCTCGCGGCCGTCGCGCGCCGCCGCGCCGATCGCGTCGCCGTCGGCCGAGGGGATCGCCCAGCCGAAGGCGGGGTCGTAGCACTCGTCCCACCAGCCGTCGAGGATCGAGAGGTTGAGCACGCCGTTGAGCGCGGCCTTCATGCCGCTCGTGCCGCAGGCCTCGAGCGGCCGCAGCGGCGTGTTCAGCCAGACGTCGACGCCCGCCACGAGCGCGCGCGCGAGCGCCATGTCGTAGTCGGCGAGCATGATCACCCGGTGGCGGACGTCGCGGCCGGCGGCGAACGCGCCGAACTCCTCGATCAGGTGCTTGCCCTCGCCGTCGTTCGGATGCGCCTTGCCGGCCACGAGCAGCTGCACGGGCCGGTCGGCGCTCGTGAGGATGCGCGTCAGCCGCTTGCGCTCGCGCAGCAGCAGCGTCAGCCGCTTGTAGGTGGGCACGCGCCGCGCGAAGCCGAGCGTGAGGGCGTCCGGGTCGAGGACGCCCGCCGTCCAGGCCGCGTCGCCCGGATCGTCGCCGCGCTCGCGCGCCTGCGCCGCCAGGCGCCGGCGCACCTCGGCCACCAGGCGCCCGCGCGCCGCCGCGCGCGCGGCGAAGAGCTCGCCGTCGGAGACGTCGCGCAGCGCGTCCCAGCCGTCCTGGCGCGCGCCGTAGCCCTGGCCGAGGCGCGCGCGGTAGAGCGCGGCGAACTCCGGCCCCACCCAGGTCTCGGCGTGGACGCCGTTCGTGACGTGCGTGATCGGCACGTCCGCGACGGCGAGCCCCGGCCAGAGCGGGGCGAACATCGCGCGGGCGACCTCGCCGTGGAGGCGGCTGACGCCGTTGACCCGCGCGGCCATGCGGATGCCGAGGGCCGCCATGTTGAAGACGGCGGGATCGCCGCCGGCCTCGGCGCCCAGCGCCAGCAGGCGCTCGAGCGGCAGGCCGGAGGGCACGCCGCCCGGGCCGAAGTAGCGCAGCATCAGCGCGCGCGAGAAGCGATCGATGCCGGCGGGCACGGGCGTGTGCGTCGTGAACACGGTGCGGGCGCGCACGAGCTGCAGGGCGTGCTCGGGATCGCCACCCGCCTCGACGAGCGCACGCACGCGCTCGACCGCGAGGAAGCCCGCATGGCCCTCGTTCATGTGGAACACGGCGGGCTCGATGCCGCACGCGGCAAGCGCCTTGACGCCGCCGATGCCGAGCAGGATCTCCTGCCGCAGGCGGTGCTCGTTGTCGCCGCCGTAGAGCCGGTCGGTGACCGCGCGCTCCGCGGGTGCGTTCTCGGGCACGTCGGCATCGAGCAGCAGCAGCGGCACGCGACCGACGTCGGCGCGCCAGAGCACGGCGTGCAGCGTCGCGCCCGGCAGCGGCACGGCGATGCGCACGCGCTGCCCGGCGGCGTCGGACACCGGCACGAGCGGCAGCAGCGCAGGGTCGAGGTCGGCGAACTCCTCCACCTGCGCACCGGCGCGTGTCAGAAGCTGGCGGAAGTAGCCGTTGCGGTAGAAGAGCCCGATGCCCACGATGGGCACGCCGAGGTCGCTGGCGGCCTTGAGGTGATCGCCGGCGAGGATCCCGAGCCCGCCCGAGTACTGGGGCAGCACCTCGCTGAGGCCGAACTCGGGCGAGAAGTACGCGATCGCGCCGGGGGCGCCGGGCAGCGTGTCGTACCAGCTCGCCGCAGCGAGGTGCTCGCCGAGCCGGGCCTCGGCGCTCGCCAGGCGCGCGCGGAAGGCCGCGTCCGCCGCGAGCTGCCCGAGGCGCGCCGGAGCGGCCGCCGCGAGCATCGCCACCGGGTTTCCCGAGGCGGCGGAGAGCCCTGCGGGGTCGACCTCGGCGAGCACGCCGGCGATCTCCTCGTCCCACGTCCACGCGAGGTTGCGAGCGAGGCGCGCGAGCGGCGCGAGGGCGTCGGGCAGGCGGGACGGGGCGGTGGAGTCGGCGGCTGGCGGCGTCATGCGGAGTGTTCCCGGAGGTGAGTCGTCGAGAGGGGAGCGAGGGCCGGATGTCGCGGCCGCCGGGCGCCGTCGCCCGGCACGCGCAGCCCGCCGCCGCCTGCGTCCGGGCCATCGCCGGCGACGGGGCTCCCAGGCGGCGACGGGAAGCCTAGCGTGCGCGGACGGCCGCGCTTCCCGGTGCCGCTACGGGTCTGCGTCGTCGAGCAGCCGCAGGATGCCGGCGACGGGGACGTGCACCCAGGTGGGGCGGTTGTCGAGCTCGTAGCGCAGCTCGTAGAGCGCCTTCTCGAGCTCGCAGGCTGCGAGCAGCCGCGCGCGGTCGCCCGTGCCGGCCGGCAGCAGCGACAGATCGACGCCGGCGTGGTAGCCGTCGAGGAATGCCGCGCGCGCGGCGCGCTCCCACGCCGCGGTACCGGTCGCGCCGCCGCTGCGCAGCGTCTCGGCGGCGTACGCGAACGAGCGCAGCATGCCCGCGACGTCGCGCAGCGGCGTGCTCTTGCGGCGGCGCTCCGCGAGCGGCCGCGCAGGCTCGCCCTCGAAGTCGAGCACGAGCCAGTCGCCGCCGGCCCACAGCACCTGGCCGAGGTGGTAGTCGCCGTGCTGGCGGATCGCGTGGCCGCCGGCAGCGAGGTGGAAGAGGTCGCGCAGCCGCGCGCAGACGTCGTCGGCGCGCGAGCGCACCTGCTCGGCCGCCCCGCCGGGCGCGAGGGCGCCGAGCGCGGCGCGCGCCTCGGACTGGGCGATCGCGCTCGCGCGCAGGAGCTCCGCGGCGCCGAGCGGCTCCGGGCGGAAGGCCGGATCGCCCGCCTCGGAGGCGAGGGCGGTGTGCATGCGCGCCGTGACCCCGCCCAGACGCTGGAGCAGCGAGAGGAACGGGGCGGGATCGGCGAACGACTCCAGCGCGAATGCCCAGCCGTCGCGCGCGCCCGGGACGAACTCCTGCAGGATGCCGAGCGTCGCCGCGATCGGGGTGCCCGCGTAGCGGTACCAGCCGAGCAGGCGCGGCGCGTGCTCGAAGCCGTGGGCGGCGAGGAAGCGCAGCAGCTCGAGCTCGACGCTCTCGCCGGCCTCGAGGCGACGGTAGGCCTTGAGGATCGCGCGCTCGCCGAACACCACCGAGCTGTTCGACTGCTCGCCGCCGGCCGCGCGCAGCGGCTCGAGCGCCGAGTCCTCGGGCAGCGGCGCCGAGAGCTCGAACTCGACCTGCCCCTGGCTCGTGGCGAGCGGCTGCGAGCGGCGCAGTGCGGCGAGCAGCGCGCGCCCGAGCGCCGGGTCGGCGAGCGACAGCTCGAGCCGCCCCGAGTCCTCGTCGACCCGGTAGGGCACCTGGTAGAGATCGCGCCCGCCGCCGCTGAGCTCGGCGGCGAAGAGCGCGAACACGCAGCTCTCCGAGAGCAGACCGGTGTCGACGACCCGGCCGCCGGTGAGCGCACGCGACTTCGACGCGAACCAGCGCTGCCCGCCGACGAGCCGCAGCAGCGCGTCCTCGGCGGTCACAGCTCGACGTGCAGCAGGTGGGCCTGCTGCAGGCCCGGCTCGAGACGCACGTAGTTGCGCCCGACGCGCCAGGTGAAGGCGGCGTCGCCGAGCAGGTCGGAGACGTCGAAGGCGGCCGGGAACCCGAGCTCGGGCGGGATCACGACGACGCCCTCGTGCGGGAGCGCGGGGTCGAGATTGACGCACGCGATCACGGCGTTGTCGCCGCTGCGCTTGACGTACGCGATCAGGTGCTCGTTCGCGGTCTCGAGGAACGTCACGTTGTCGATGCGCCGGAGTGCCGGGTTGGCGCGCCGCACGGCGTTGAGGCGGCCGATCAGGGGGAGCAGCGGCCCGTCCAGCGACCGCTTCTTGATCTCGTACTTCTCGGAGTCGAGGTACTCCTCGCTCGACTCCGTCAGCGGCACGTTCTCGCAGCGCTCGAAGCCCGAGTAGATGCCGTAGGCGGGGGAGAGCGTCGCCGCGAGCACGAGGCGCGCCTCGAAGGCGGGTCTGCCTCCGTTCGCGAGGTAGGCGTGGAGGATGTCGGGCGTGTTCGCGAAGAAGTTCGGGCGGAAGAACTGCGGCAGCTCGGAGCGGGTGAGCTGGGTCAGGTACTCGGTCAGCTCGGCCTTCGTGGTGCGCCACGTGAAATACGTGTAGGACTGGCTGAAGCCGGCCTTCGCGAGCATCGCCATCATCGCCGGGCGCGTGAACGCCTCGGCCAGGAACACGACCTCCGGGTGCGCCTTCTGCACCTCGGCGATGAGCCACTCCCAGAACGGGATCGGCTTCGTGTGCGGGTTGTCGACGCGGAAGACCGTCACTCCGCGCGCGACCCAATGCTCGATGACGCCGTGCAGCGCCGCCCAGAGCGCCCGCCAGTCGGCGGTGTCGAAGTTGACGTTGTAGATGTCCTGGTAGCGCTTGGGCGGGTTCTCGGCGTACTTGAGCGTGCCGTCGGGACGGCGGTGGAACCAGTCGGGGTGCTCGCGCAGCCAGGGGTGGTCGGGCGAGCACTGGATGGCGAAGTCGAGCGCGATCGCGATGCCGAGCTCGGCCGCGCGCGCCGTCATGCTCGCGAACTCCGCCTCGCCGCCGAGGTCGGGGTGCAGCGCGGTGTGGCCGCCTGCCTCGCTCCCGATCGCCCACGGGCTTCCGGGGTCGGCACGGCGCGCCTTCGGCGCGTTGTTGCGCCCCTTGCGGTGCGTGCGCCCGATCGGGTGCACGGGCGGCAGGTAGAGCACGTCGAAGCCGAGCTCCGCGAGCTCGGGCAGCACCTTCTCGACGCCGGCGAAGCCGCCCCACGAGCGCGGGAAGAGCTCGTACCAGGACCCGAACGTGGCGCGCTCGGGGTCGACCGTGATCTCGAGGACCTCGTCGGACACCGTCAGCTCCGAGCGGTCGCCGGCTGCTGCCGCGAGGCCCTGCTCGACCGTCAGCGAGGGGACGCCCAGCAGCGCCGCGCCCTCCGAGAGCTCGCTCGCGAGGTCGGCCTGGCCGCCGGCGACCTTGCGCTCGAGCTCGTGCTGCCACGAGGCCACGCGGTCGACCCAGGCGACGACGCCGAACTGCCAGCGCCCGAGCGCGTCGACGGTGAACGAGCCGTGCCAGCGGTCGGGGTCGTCCCGGATCGCCGTGAGCGGCGCCTCGCGCCAGCGGCGCGCGCCGGCGGGGCGGTGGCGGACGGCGCCGCCGAGCACCTCGTGCCCGTCGCGCACGAGCGTCGCCCACACGTCGACGCGCTCGCCGAGCGGACGCTTGACGGGGTAGCGGCCGCCGTCGACCTGCGGCCAGATGCGCTCGATCCGGATGCGCGCAGGCCTGCGCGCGGGCAGCGTCATCGGGTACCGTCGGCGGGCGGGTTCGGCGTCACCCCCGCAGAGTACGCCGCGCACCTGCTGCCGAAACCTTGTTTGGAGAGCTGGAGGTAGGGGGGAGAACGGTCTGCGCCCGGGTCGCCCGGGAGGAGGACACGAGGGGAATGCCATGGCCGGAGTGACGTTCGATGGGGCGCTGCACATGCTCGTCGGCTCCGTCAGATGAGGCCGGAGGACGCCGGCACCGAACCGCCCGCGCAGCCCGGCCACTGGTTCCAGTCGGATCCGCTGTGGTTCAAGCGCGCCGTCTTCTACGAGATCCACGTGCGCGGGTTCTTCGACGGCAACGGCGACGGCTCGGGCGACCTGCGCGGGCTCACCGAGAAGCTCGAGTACCTCAAGTGGCTCGGGATCGACTGCCTCTGGCTGCTGCCGATGTACCCCTCGCCGCTGCGCGACGGCGGCTACGACGTCGCGGACTTCCTCGCCATCCATCCCGACTACGGCGCCGTCGACGACTTCAGCCGCTGCGTCGACCAGGCCCACCAGCTCGGCATGCGCGTGATCGCCGACTTCGTCATGAACCACACCTCGAGCGAGCACCCGTGGTTCCAGGAGTCGCGCTCGAGCCCCGAATCGCCGAAGCGCGACTGGTACGTGTGGGCGGACGGCAACGAGCGCTACGCCGGGGCGCGCATCATCTTCACGGACACCGAGGTGTCCAACTGGACGTGGGATCCGGTCGCGGGCGCGTACTACTGGCACCGCTTCTTCCACCATCAGCCCGACCTCAACTTCGACAATCCCGAGGTGGGGGAGGCGATGCTATCGGCGCTGCGCTTCTGGCTCGACCTCGGGCTCGACGGCTTCCGCCTCGACGCCGTGCCGTACCTCTACGAGCGCGACGGCACGAACTGCGAGAACCTGCCCGAGACGCACGCCTTCCTGCGCCGCGTGCGCAGCCACATCGACTCCTCGCACCCGGACACGCTGCTGCTCGCGGAGGCCAACCAGTGGCCGGCCGACGTCGTCGAGTACTTCGGCGACGGCGACGAGTGCCACATGGCGTTCCACTTCCCCGTCATGCCGCGCATGTTCATGGCGCTGCGGCGCGAGGAGGCGCGGCCGATCTACGAGATACTCGCCCAGACGCCGGCCATCCCGGACAACTGCCAGTGGGGCCTCTTCCTGCGCAACCACGACGAGCTGACGCTCGAGATGGTGGCCGACGAGGAGCGCGACTACATGTACGCCGAGTACGCCAAGGACCCTCGTATGCGCATCAACGTCGGCATCCGCCGGCGCCTCGCGCCGCTGCTCGACAACGGGCGCGACGAGATCGAGCTCGTGCACGCGATCCTGTTCTCGCTCCCGGGCAGCCCCGTCCTCTACTACGGCGACGAGATCGGGATGGGCGACAACGTCTACCTCGGCGACCGCGACGGCGTGCGCACGCCGATGCACTGGACCGGCGACCGCAACGCCGGGTTCTCGCGCGCCGACTTCGCGCAGCTCTACCTGCCGCCGCTGATGGATCCCGTCACCGGCTACCAGGCGGTCAACGTCGAGGCGCAGCTGCGCACGCCGACCTCGCTCCT
This sequence comes from uncultured Actinomycetes bacterium, assembly GCA_963743275.1. Taxonomy (GTDB): domain Bacteria; phylum Actinomycetota; class Thermoleophilia; order Gaiellales; family JALYLC01; genus JALYLC01. Next base: position 243,710 of record CAVUPB010000002.1, read on the forward strand.
GCGCTGGCTCCACCGCTTCATCGCCCTGCGCAAGGAGCACCCCGTCTTCGGACTCGGCACCTACGAGCCGCTCTCGCCCGACAACCCGCGCATCTTCGCCCACGTGCGCCGCTACGAGGAGGACGTCGTGCTGTGCGTGCACAACCTCGCGCGCAGCGCCCAGGCCGTCACGCTCGATCTGTCCGAGTTCGACGGCCTCGTGCCCGAGGAGCTCCTCGGCGGCGCTGCGTTCCCCACGATCACGCGCGACCGCTACCTGCTCACGCTCGGATCGCGCGGCTTCTACTGGCTCGCGCTGCGGCGGCCCGATGCTTGACCTCACGCGCCTGCCCGAGGCCGAGCTGAGCGCGTTCGTGGCGCGGCAGCCGTGGTTCCGCGCGCACCGTCGCGAGGGCGCCGCCGCGCGCGTGCTCGAGGCCACCTACGTGCACACGGTCGCGCCGCTGCTCGCGATCGCGCTCGTCGAGGTCGCCACGGAGCGCCGGCTGAACGAGATCTACCAGCTGCCGATCGGCCTCCGCCCGGAGGGCGAGCACGGGGGCGGCGACGCGATCGCGACGCTCGACGGCTGGACCGCCTACGACGCCCTCGGCGACCCCGAGCTGGTGGGGGCGCTGATCGATCTCGTGCGCGACGCGGTCGGCGTCGCGACGGACGTCTCGGCCATCGACTTCGATCCCGAGCGCGGGCCGGACTCGGTTCCCGTGCCGCACTCGGGCTCGCTGCGCGCGATCGGCGAGGGCCACACCAACAGCTCGGTCGTGATCGGCGAGGAGCTCGTGCTCAAGGTCTACCGGCTGCTCGCCGCGGGCGACGACCCGGAGGTCGAGCTGCTGCGATTCCTCAACGAGCACGGCTTCGAGAACGCGCCCACGCTGCTCGGCTCGTACGAGCATTCCGGCCGCCTGATCGACTCGACGCTCGGGATCGTGACCGGCTTCGTGCCGGCGGAGTGCGACGGCTGGACGTTCGCGCTCTCGTCGCTGGCGGACGACCCGGCCCGCTTCCTCGACCGGCTCGAGCGCCTCGGCGAGGTCGTCGGCTGGATGCACGTCGTGCTCGCATCCGACGCCGGCGATCCGGCCTTCGCCCCCGAGGAGCCGAGCGCCGAGTCGCTCGCGCTCGTGGCCGCGACCCTCGACGAGGAGATCGAGACGCTCTTCGCCCACCTGCCCGAGAGCGAGGTGCTGGCGCCCATCGCCGGCCGCGGCGAGGAGATCCGCGAGCGCCTGCGGGTGCTCTCGCGCTCGACGAGCCGCGGCCGCGTGATCCGCCATCACGGCAACCTCCACCTCGGCGACCTGCTCTGGACCGGCTCCGACTGGATCGTGCTCGACTTCGAGGGCCCGCCCGACCGCAGCATCGCCGAGCGCCGCCGCAAGCGCTCGCCGCTGCGCGACGTGGCCGGCATGCTGCGCTCGTTCGCGTACGCCGCGTCCGCGGTCGAGCTCACGGGCGGGGCGCCGCCGCCGCCCGCGTGGGAGGAGCGCGCGCGCCGCAACTTCCTCGCGGGCTACTTCTCCGTGGCCGAGACGGGCGGCTTCGTGCCGGGCGGCGCGGCGGGGGCGGAGCAGCTGCTGCAGATCTTCGAGCTCGAGAAGGCGGTCATGGAGCTGCGCCACGAGCTCGAGCTGCGGCCCGAATGGGTGCCGATCCCGGTCGCCGCGATCGAGCGCCTGCTGGCGGAGCCCTTCGCGGAGTAGTGTTGGCACGTGCCCGTGCCGAGCGTCTTCGGGATCGTGCTCGCCGGAGGCGAGGGCAAGCGCCTGCTGCCGCTCACGCTCGACCGCGCGAAGCCGGCCGTGCCGTTCGGCGGGAACTACCGCCTCGTCGACTTCGCGCTCTCGAATCTCGTCAACGCGGGCTTTCGCAAGATCTGCGTGCTGACGCAGTACAAGAGCCACAGCCTCGACCGCCACGTCACGACGACGTGGCGGCTGTCGCCGCTGCTCGGCAACTACGTCACGCCCGTGCCGGCGCAGCAGCGCCGCGGGCCGCACTGGTTCGCCGGCTCGGCGGATGCGATCTACCAGAGCCTCAACCTCATCTACGACGAGCGCCCCGACTACGTGTGCGTGTTCGGCGCCGACCACATCTACCGCATGGATCCCGACCAGATGGTCGGCCAGCACATCGCCACCGGGGCCGCGGTCACCGTCGCCGCGCTGCCGGTGCCGCTGGCCGAGGCCAGCCGCTCGGGCGTGATCGAGCGCGCCGCGACGGGCGAGCGGATCGCCGCGTTCCGTGAGAAGCCGCAGGACGCGGTGGCCGATCCGGCGACGCCGGGACAGGTGCTCGCGTCGATGGGCAACTACGTCTTCTCGTGCGACGCGCTGATCGACGCGGTCACGCGCGACGCGCGCAACGACGCCTCGCGCCACGACCTCGGCGGCGACATCATCCCGATGCTCGTGGATCGCGGCGAGGCCTACGTCTACGACTTCACGCGCAACGAGGTGCCGGGCGACAACGACGTCGATCGCGGCTACTGGCGCGACGTCGGGACGCTCGACGCGTATCACGACGCGCACATGGACCTGACGTCGGTGACCCCGGCGTTCAGTCTCTACAACGCGGAGTGGCCCATCCTCAGCTGGCCCGACCCGCTGCCGCCGGCGAAGTTCGTGTTCGAGGAGGAGGGCCGCACGGGCGTCGCCGTCGACTCGCTCGTGTGCGCCGGCGTGATCGTCTCGGGCGGGAAGGTGCGGCGCTCGATCCTCTCGCCGGGCGTCCGCGTGCACTCGTACGCCGAGGTCGACTCCTCGGTGCTCCTGCACGGCGTCGACGTCGGCCGCAACGCCGTCGTGCGCAACGCGATCGTCGACAAGAACGTGCACATCGCCGAGGGCGCGCAGATCGGCGTCGACCCCGAGGCCGACCGCGAGCGCTTCACGGTCTCGGCCGGCGGCATCGTCGTGATCGGCAAGAACGAACGGGTCGAGGCGCGCTGAGAGTCGCTCTGCTCACGCGGGAGTACCCGCCCGAGGTCTACGGCGGCGCGGGCGTGCACGTCGAGTACCTCGCGCGCGAGCTCGCCCGCCAGGTCGAGCTCACGGTGCACTGCTGGGGCGCCGAGCGCGTATCCCCCGCGGGAGGACCGGCGGTGCGCGCCTACCGGCCGTGGGAGGCGCTCGCGGGGCCCGGGGCGCACGCGGCCGCGCTCGAGGCGGTCTCGATCGACCTCGCCATGGCGGCGGGCGCCGAGGGCGCCGCGGTCGTGCACAGCCACACCTGGTACGCGAACCTCGCCGGCCACCTCGCGAAGCTGCTGTACGGCATTCCGCACGTCGCGACGGTGCACAGCCTCGAGCCGATGCGCCCGTGGAAGCAGGAGCAACTCGGGGGCGGCTACGCCGTCTCGAGCTTCTGCGAGCGCACCGCGCTGGAGGCGGCGGACGCGATCGTCGCCGTCTCGCGCGAGCAGGCGCACGACGTCCTCGCCTGCTATCCGGCCGTCGATCCCGCCCGCGTCCACGTCATCACGAACGGCATCGACACGGAGCGCTACCGGCCCGATCGCGGCAGCGAGGCGCTCCTGCGGCACGGTGTCGACCCGGCGCGGCCGCTCGTCGTGTTCGTGGGCCGGATCACCCGCCAGAAGGGCGTCACCTACGCCCTCGACGCGGCGCTGCAGTTCGATCCCCGCGCGCAGTTCGTGCTCTGCGCCGGCGCGCCCGACACGCCCGAGATCGCAGCGGAGATCGAGGCCAAGGTCGCGCGCGTGCGCGCCGCCGGCGGCGACATCGTGTGGATCGCGAACATGCTCCCGCGCGACGACGTGGTGCAGATCCTCAGCCACGCGACCGTCTTCCTGTGCCCGTCGATCTACGAGCCGCTCGGCATCGTCAACCTCGAGGCGATGGCGTGCGAGACGGCGGTCGTCGCGACGCACACCGGCGGTATCCCCGAGGTCGTCGAGGACGGCGAGACGGGGCTGCTCGTGCCGTTCGAGCCGCGCGGCGACGGCACGCGCGACCCCGTCGACCCCGAGCGCTTCGCCCGCGACATCGCCGAGCGCGTGAACGCCCTGATCGCCGACCCGGCGCGGGCGCAGCGCATGGGGGAGGCGGGGCGCCGGCGCGCGATCGAGCACTTCGCGTGGCCGGCGATCGCAAGCGAGACGGCCGCGCTCTACCGGCAGCTCGTGGAGCGCGCGCGCTGATCGCGTGGCGCTCGCCGGCGGAGCTGCTCGAGCACGGCTTCGGGCGCTCGCGGCTCGTGCTGATGAACGAGGCGCACAGCGGCCTCGCGCGCTGCGTGCGGACGCGGGAGGTGGGGCGGGCGCTCCTGCCGGTGGCGCATGCGCTCGGCGTCCGCGACCTGGCGATGGAGGCGCTCTGGCCTGCCGTGACCGCGAGCGCGAATGCGAACCGCCGTCTCGACGGCGATCTGTGGGGCTACCTCGGGCAGCCGGAGATGGGGGCGCTCGTGAACGCGGCGCTCGGCCTCGGATGGACGCTGCACGCCTACGAGGCCGACGTCGAGGTCATGCGGCAGCGAGCCGGCCCGGAGACGCCGGCCGACGTCAACTGGCGAGAGGATCAGCAGGCCCGCAACCTCGGAGCCGTTCTCGGCAGGCTTGCGCGCAGCGAGAACGTGCTCGCGTGGTGCGGCAACGGGCACCTCGGCCGCCGCGTCCTCGAGCGATCCGAGGGCGAGCCCGCGTGGACGCCGATGGGAAGCCTCGTCGCCGGCTACTGCGGCGTCGAGCCCTTCGCGATCGACCAGACGGCGACCGTCGCCTTCGAAGGGCGCGACCTCGGCTGGCTCGATGCGTACGCCGAGGCCCTGCTGGCCCGGGGCGGAACCGCCGGCGTCCTCGCCGAGGACATCCCGGCGGAGGTCGCATGGCGCAAGGGCCACGCCGACGCCTACGTGCTCTCGCTCGACAACGCCCTCGTCGAGTAACGGCCTGGTGGCGCTCGCCGCGAGTGCCACCTGACGGGACCGCAAAGTTGGGGTCAGACCCCAACTTTGCGGTCCGCGCCGACGCGAGCGGGTTGGACAGGGCAGTTGCGGCTCGCTTGACACGTGACTAATTTGTCACGTATGGTTGGCGTCGTGGACGATGGGCTTGTCTTCAAGGCGCTTGCCGACCCCACGCGCAGGCATCTGCTCGACGTGCTCTTCGAGCGGGACGGCCGCTCGCTCATCGAGCTCGAGCATGGGCTGGAGATGACGCGCTTCGGGGTCATGAAGCACCTCAAGGTGCTGGAGGAGGCGGGGCTCGTCGTCACGCGCCGGCGGGGCCGGGAGAAGCTGCACTACCTGAACCCGGTGCCGATCCGGCTGATCCACGACCGCTGGATCGACAAGTACACCGAGCGCCGCGTCTCGGCGCTCCTCGACTTCAAGACGCAACTGGAGGAGACGTCATGACCACGACTACGGCCACCGCGCTCGTGAGCCAGGTCTACCAGCTGTTCATCAGGGCCACGCCCGAGGCGATCTGGGACGGGATCACGAAGCCGGAGTTCACCGTCAAGTACTTCCACGGCGGGCGCGTCGAGACGACCGGCGAGGCGGGGACGCCGATGCGCATGTTCGGGCCCGACGGCGCCACCTGGGGCGACGAGATCATCCAGGAGTCGGATCCGCCGCGGCGGCTCGTCGTCGGCTGGCGCTCGCTCTACAACGAGGAGATGGCGGCCGAGCCGGCCAGCCGCATCACCTGGGAGATCGAGCCGCGCGAGGGCGGCGTGTGCCTCGTGACGCTCGTGCACGACCAGCTCGAGTACTCCCCGAAGACCGCCGAGAACGTCTCGGGCGAGGGCTGGATGGGAGTCCTCAGCGGCCTCAAGACGGTGCTCGAGACCGGCCGGCCGATGGTCGGCTGACCGTCAGCGCGGAAGCCGCCCGCTGCGTTCCGTCGCGGCGCGCAGACGGGCGGCCAGCGCGCCGGTGAGCGCACCTTCCTCGAGCCGCCAGCTCCAGTTGCCCACCGTCGTGCCCGGCCGGTTCATGCGCGCCTCGTCGCCGAGGCCGAGCACGTCCTGGGCCGGGAACATCGCGAGCGCGGCGCGCGACGCGAGCGCCAGCTCGATCAGCGACCAGTTCGGCTCCGCGGGGTCGAGGCCGGTCGCCGCCCGCGCCGCGGGCGAGAGCGCATCCCACCAGCCCACGGCCGTCTGCGTGTCGTGCGTGCCCGTGTAGACGACGAGCAGCTCGCTCAGGTTCTCGGGCCGGTGGGGATTGGCGCGACCGCCGCCGAAGCCGAACTGCAGGACCGCCATGCCCGGCACCCCGAGTGCGAGCCGCAATCGCTCGACCGGCGGCGTGATCACGCCGAGGTCCTCGGCGATCAGCGCGAGCTCCCCGAGCTCGGCCCGTGCGGCCGCGAAGAGCGCAGCGCCCGGCCCGCGCCGCCAGCGCCCGGCGCGCGCGTTGCGCGCCCGCGCCGGCACCGACCAGTAGGCGACGAGGCCGCGGAAGTGGTCGATGCGGTTCACGTCGGCGAGTTGCGAGGCGCGCCGCAGGCGCTCGATCCACCAGCGGTAGCCCTCGCGGCGGAGCGCCGTCCAGTCGTAGAGCGGATTGCCCCAGAGCTGGCCGGTCGTGCTGAGGGCGTCGGGCGGCGCGCCCGCGACGAAGCCGCGCTGGAACAGGCCGGGGTGGCTGCGGTGATCGGCGCTGCGCGGGCCGACGTAGAGCGGGATGTCGCCGATCAGCCGCACGCCGCGCGCGGCCGCGTAGGCCCGCAGCGCGCTCCACTCGCGCTCGAAGCGCACCTGGGCGGCGACCGCGCCCCCGCCTGCGAAGCGCTCCCAGTCGGCGATCCAGTACGCGTGCGCGTCGCGGAACGCCGCGATCTCGCGCTCGCTCACGGCCGCCTCGGGCTCCGCGAGCAGGCCGGGCCAGGCCGCGAACGCGGAGGACGAGGTGTACGGCGAGCCCGAGCGGTCGGGCGGCGCGAGCGGCAGGATCTGCCACCACGACTGGCCTGCGGCCGCGAGCCAGTCGACGAATGCCCGCGCATGTGTACCCAGCCGCCCACCGGGGAGGGACGTCACATGGAGCAGGATTCCGCTCGAACGGGGAAGATTCACGATGCCGGTGCCGTCTCTCTCACGTCTGCGCACGCTATCCGCCTCGCCACCGTGCGCCCGGGTGGCCCCATGACGCCCACCCACGAGATCGATCGCATCGTCGCGGGCGAGCATCCCGACCCGCACAGCGTGCTCGGCGCGCACCCCGGCGCGGGCGGCATCGTGGTACGGGCGTTCCGCCCGGCGGCCACCTCGGTGCACGTGCTGCCGCCCCGCGGCGAGCCCGTCGAGCTGACCCGGGTGCACGCGGCCGGCGTCTTCGAGGCCAAGCTGCCGCGCCGGCGGACGCTGCTCGGCTACCGCCTCGAGGTGGCCTACGCCGACGCGCCGGCGGTCGTCGTGCGCGACGCCTACTCCTTCCTGCCGACGCTCGGCGAGCTCGATCTCCACCTCATCGCCGAGGGGCGTCACGAGCAGCTCTGGAATGCGCTCGGCGCGCACCCGCGCGAGCTCGACGGCGTGCGGGGGACGGCCTTCGCGGTGTGGGCGCCCGGCGCGCACGCGGTCGCCGTGGCGGGCGACTTCAACGCCTGGAACGACCGCGCCCATCCGATGCGCACGCTCGGCTCCGCGGGCGTCTGGGAGCTCTTCGTCCCGGAGGCCGAGCCGGGCCACGCCTACAAGTTCGCGATCCGGGGAGCCGATGGCGCCCTGCGCCTCAAGGCCGACCCGCTGGCGCTGCGCGCCGAGCTGCCCCCGAAGACCGGCTCGATCGTCTTCCAGCCCGCACACGAGTGGGCCGACGAGGCCTGGCTCGCGCAGCGCAGGCAGCGGGAGCCGCATGCCGGGCCCATGTCGATCTACGAGGTGCACCTCGGCTCGTGGCGCCTCAACACGCTCGAGGGCAACCGCTCGCTGACCTACCTCGAGCTGGCCGACGAGCTGGCCGACTACGCGCTCTCGCTCGGCTTCACGCATGTCGAGCTCATGCCGGTCATGGAGCACCCCTTCACGGGCTCGTGGGGCTACCAGGTGACCGGCTACTACGCCCCGACCGCGCGCTACGGCTCGCCGGACGAGTTCCGCACGTTCGTCGACCGCCTGCACGCGCGCGGCCTCGGGGTGATCCTCGACTGGGTGCCGGCGCACTTCCCGCGCGACGACTTCGCGCTCGCGCGCTTCGACGGGACGGCGCTCTACGAGCACGCCGATCCGCGCCGCGGCGCCCACCCCGACTGGGGCACGCTCGTCTTCAACTACGGCCGCACCGAGGTGCGCAACTTCCTCGTCGCCAACGCCCTCTTCTGGCTCTCGCAGTACCACGCCGACGGCCTCCGCGTCGACGCCGTGGCCTCGATGCTCTACCGCGACTACTCGCGCAAGGCGGGGGAGTGGGTGCCGAACCAGTACGGCGGCCGCGAGGATCTCGAGGCGATCGCGTTCCTCGAGGAGCTCAACGTCGTCGTGCACGGCCGCGAGCCCGGCGCGACGGTCGCGGCGGAGGAGTCGACCGCGTGGCCGGGCGTGTCGCGGCCGACGTACATCGGCGGGCTGGGGTTCAGCTTCAAGTGGAACATGGGCTGGATGCACGACACGCTCGAGTACTTCCGGCGCGATCCCGCCTACCGCTCCCACCACCACGGCGAGCTGACGTTCAGCCTCATGTACGCGTTCAGCGAGAACTTCATCCTGCCGCTCTCGCACGACGAGGTCGTCCACGGCAAGGGGTCGCTGCTCGACAAGATGCCCGGCGACCGCTGGCAGCAGCTCGCCAACCTGCGCGCGCTCTACGGCTACATGTGGGCGCACCCGGGCAAGAAGCTCCTGTTCATGGGGTGCGAGTTCGCCCAGGAGCAGGAGTGGAGCCACGACCGCAGTCTCGACTGGCACCTGCTCGAGAACCCGCAGCACCGCGGCCTGCAGTCGCTCGTCGGCGACCTCAACCGCGCCTACCGCGACGAGCCGGCGCTGTGGGAGGTCGACGGCGAGGCCGCCGGCTTCGCCTGGCTCGAGCTCAACGACGCCGCGGCCAACGTGATCGCCTTCGCGCGCTTCTCGAGGGACGCCGAGCGCGTGCTCGTGTGCGTCTGCAACTTCTCGCCGGTGCCGCGGCCGGGCTACCGCGTCGGCCTGCCGCGCAGCGGCGAATGGCGCGAGGTCGTCAACACCGACGCGACCGCCTACGGCGGCTCGGGCGTGGGCAGCCTCGGCGGCGTCAGCGCCGAGGAGACCGCCTGGCACGGGCAGCGGTGGTCGGCCGAAATCCAGCTCCCCCCGCTCGGCGTGATCTGGCTCGCGCCGGGGGCTCGCTAGACTCGGCGCGGTTGAAGGTCTGGCCGGGTCGGCCGTTTCCGCTGGGGGCGACGTGGGACGGCAAGGGAACGAACTTCTCCGTGTTCTCCGAGCACGCGGAGCGCGTCGAGCTGTGCCTGTTCGACGGCGATGACGAGGAGACGCGGCACGAGCTCGAGCAGCGGACCGCGTTCAACTGGCACGGGTACCTCGACGGCGTCGGCCCCGGCCAGCGCTACGGCTTCCGCGTCCACGGCCCCTGGGCGCCCGAGCGCGGGCACCGCTTCAACGGCGCCAAGCTGCTGCTCGATCCCTACGCGAAGGTGATCGACGGCGGCGTGCGCTGGGATGCCGCCAACACGCATGCGTACGTCCCGGGCGAGGACGACGTGCCGGACCTGAGCGACGACGCGGCCGCGATGCCGCGCTGCGTCGTGATCGATCCGGGCTTCGACTGGGAGGGCGATCGCCGGCTCGAGACGCCGTGGCACGAGACCGTGATCTACGAGCTCCACGTGCGCGGGTTCACGAAGCGCCACCCGGGCGTGCGCGAGGACCTGCGCGGCACCTACGCGGGCCTCGCCTCCGACGAGGCGATCGCGCACCTCACCTCGCTCGGGGTCACGGCGGTCGAGCTGCTGCCGGTGCACCACATCGTCGACGAGAGCTTCCTGCACGGGCGCGGCCTCACGAACTACTGGGGCTACTCCTCGATCGGCTTCCTCGCACCGCACGCCGGCTACGCCGCGACCGGGGTGGGGGGCGAGCAGATCAAGGAGTTCAAGGGGATGGTCAAGGCGCTCCACCGCGCCGGCATCGAGGTGATCCTCGACGTGGTCTACAACCACACGGCGGAGGGCAACCACCTCGGCCCGATGCTCTCGTTCAAGGGCATCGACAACGCGTCCTACTACCGCCTGATGCCGGACGACCCGAGCCGCTACATGGACTTCACGGGCACGGGCAACAGCCTCAACCCGGTGCACCCGAGCGTGCTGCGGCTGATCATGGACTCCCTGCGCTACTGGGTCATCGACTGCCACGTCGACGGCTTCCGCTTCGACCTCGCCTCGGCCCTGGCGCGCGAGCTCTACGACGTCGACCGCCTCTCGGCGTTCTTCGACGTGATCCACCAGGACCCGGTGCTGTCGCAGGTCAAGCTGATCGCGGAGCCCTGGGATCTCGGGCCGGGCGGCTACCAGGTCGGCAACTTCCCGGTGCTCTGGACCGAGTGGAACGGCATCTACCGCGACAGCATGCGCGACGTCTGGCGCGGCGGGGCCGGCGTCGCCGAGTTCGCCTCGCGCTTCACCGGCTCGAGCGACCTCTACGAGTCGGACGGCCGCCACCCCTCCGCCTCGATCAACTTCGTGACCGCGCACGACGGCTTCACCCTGCGCGACCTCGTCTCGTACAACGAGAAGCACAACGAGGCGAACGGCGAGGGCAACGCCGACGGCAGCGACGACAACCGCTCGTGGAACTGCGGCACCGAGGGGCCCACGGACGATCCCGAGGTGCTCGCACTGCGCGAGCGCCAGCAGCGCAACTTCCTGACCACGCTCCTGCTCTCCCAGGGCGTGCCGATGATCGTCGCCGGCGACGAGATGGGGCGCACGCAACGCGGCAACAACAACGCCTGGTGCCAGGACAACGAGCTCTCGTGGCTCGACTGGGAGCTCGACGACGAGCGCGAGGCGCTGCGCGAGTTCACGCGGCGCCTGCTGGCGCTGCGCCGCGCCCACCCGATCTTCCGCCGCACGCGCTTCCTCAACGGGCGCGGCTCCCCGTCGGGCCTCCCCGACGCCTGGTGGTTCCGGCCCGACGGCCGGCGCATGACCGCCGCCGACTGGCAGAACGCCGACACGCACGTGCTCGGCGTCTTCCTCAACGGGCGCGGCCTCGGCAGCGTCGACGGCGAGGGCGAGCCGATCGTGGACTCCTCGTTCGTGCTCCTCCTGAACGCCCACCACGAGGACGTCCTGTTCTCGCTGCCGCCGCGGCGCTTCGGACCGCGCTGGCAGGTCGAGCTCTCGACGGCCTACCCGCACGCGCCGGCGAGCGTGCTGACGGCGCGCGGCTCGGCGCACGTGACGGCGCGCTCGCTGCTCCTGCTGCGGCAGCCGGATCCGCCCGCGGCGTGAGAGCGATGGGTGTACCGTCGCCCGTGAACAGCGGAGGAGGAGCCTGGTGGCATCGAAGACGGTCGTGCTGGTCGGAACGCTGGACACGAAGGGCCGCGAGTACGCGTTCCTGCGCGATCGCCTGCACGCGGCCGGCGTCGGCACCATCCTCGTGGACGCCGGCATCATGGGGCCGCCGCTCGTCGCGCCCGATGTGAGCCGCGAGGAGGTCGCGAGCGCGGCGGGCGCCGATGTCGAGGCGCTGCGCGCGGCGGGCGACCGCGGCCAGGCCGTCCTCGCGATGGCCCGCGGCGCCACGGCAGTGGTCGCGCGCCTGTACGCCGAGGGACGCTGCGACGGCGTGCTCGCAGCCGGCGGCTCGGGCAACACGTCGATCGCCGCCGAGGCCATGCAGGCGCTGCCGGTCGGCGTGCCGAAGCTGATCGTCTCGACGATCGCGGCGGGCGACACCCGCCCGATCGTCGGTGCGAGCGACATGCTGCTGGCCGCCTCCGTGGTCGACGTCGCGGGCATCAACTCGGTCTCGGCGCGCATCCTCGCGAACGCCGCGGCGGCGATGGCCGGCATGGTGAGCGCGGCGCCGCTCGAGCTGGGGGAGAGCCGGCCGCTGATCGCGGCCTCGATGTTCGGGGTCACCACGCCCTGCGTCACCCACGCGGCCGAGGTACTCGACGGTCTCGGCTACGAGGTGCTGACGTTCCACATGACCGGCACGGGCGGGCGCGCGATGGAGGCCCTGATCGCCGGCGGCTTCATCGCCGGCGTGCTCGACGCCACGACCACCGAGCTGTGCGACGAGCTCGTGGGCGGGGTGCTGAGCGCCGGGCCGGACCGGCTCACGGCGGCGGGCCGTGCGGGGCTGCCCCAGGTCGTCTCGCTCGGCGCCCTCGACATGGTCAACTTCGGGCCGCGCGAGACGGTCCCGGCGCAGTTCGAGGGCCGCAATCTGTACGTGCACAATGCGCAGGTGACGCTCATGCGGACGACGCCCGAGGAGTGTGCCCGGCTCGGGGAGGAGGTCGCGCGCAAGCTCTCGGCGGCAACCGGTCCGGTGGCGCTGTTCCTCCCCCTCGGCGGCATCTCGATGATCGCCACGCCGGGCGGCCCCTTCCACGACGCCGAGGCGGACGAGGCGCTCTTCGCGGCCGTCCGCGCCCACGCCGGGCCGAACGTCGAGCTCGTCGAGATGGAGACCGACATCAACGATCCGGCGTTCGCGGAAGCGATGGTCGCGAAGCTCCACGCGTTCCTCGGCGGTGCCGCGTGAACCGCGAGCAGGCGCTCGCACGCCTGAACGCGACGATCGCGAGCGGCCGCGCCGTGATCGGCGCGGGCGCGGGCACGGGCCTCTCGGCGAAGTGCGCGGAGGCCGGCGGCGTCGACCTGATCATCATCTACAACTCGGGCCGCTACCGCATGGCGGGCCGCGGCTCGCTCTCGGGGATGATGCCCTACGGCGACGCCAACGCCATCGTCGTGGACATGGCGCGCGAGGTGCTGCCGGTCGTGCACGAGGTGCCCGTGCTGGCGGGCGTCTGCGGCACCGACCCGTTCCGGCTGATGGACGTGTTCGTCGACGAGCTCAAGCGCATCGGCTTCTCCGGCGTCCAGAACTTCCCGACGGTCGGCCTGATCGACGGCCTCTTCCGCGTCAACCTCGAGGAGACGGGCATGGGCTACGGGCTCGAGGTCGAGGCGATCCGCGCCGCGCGCGCGAAGGACATGCTCACGGCGCCGTACGTCTTCGACGCCGAGACCGCCGTCGCGATGGTGAAGGCCGGGGCCGACGTGATCGTGCCGCACATGGGCCTGACGACGAAGGGCACCATCGGCGCGAGCACCGCGAAGACGCTCGACGAGTCGGTGACGCTGATCCAGGAGATCTGCGACGCGGCGGTCGCGATCCGGCCCGACGTGATCGTGCTCTGCCACGGCGGCCCGATCGCCGAGCCCGAGGACGCCCGCTACGTGCTCGAGCGGACGCACGGCGTCAAGGGCTTCTTCGGCGCGTCGAGCATGGAGCGCCTGCCGACGGAGACCGCGATGACCGAGAACATGCGGCGGTTCAAAGACCTCACCTTCAACCCCTAGGAGCGCGGATGAGCACCTTCGTGAAGCAGGCCGGAATGACCGTCGACCACATCGACTGGGGCACGATCGGCTGGCGCGCCCGGCCCGCGAACACTGGCTGCAAGACGTTCGTCGTGATGGACGTCGAGCTCGAGCCGGGCTTCGGCCACGACTTCCACAAGCACCCGCAGCAGGACGAGATGATCACGGTGCTGGCCGGGCAGATCGAGCAGTGGATCGAGCAGGAGAAGACGATCCTCGAGGCCGGCGACTCGGTCTATCTCGACGAGAACGTCGTGCACGCCTCCTTCAACGTCGGCGACGTGACGGCGCGCCTGATGGTCGTGCTCGCGCCGAGCATCGGCGACGAGGGCTACGAGCTCGTCGACGTCGCGTCCGAAGCGCCCTGGGCGTCCCTGCGCTGAGCGGCGCCATCAGCGAGCCGCTCCGCATCGAGACGCCGCTCCGGATCGCGCATCGCGGCTATCGCACCGGAGCGTTGGAGAACAGCCTCGAGGCGTTCAACGCCGCGATCGGGCACGGCGCGGACGTCCTCGAGGTCGACGTGCGCCGCCGGCGCGACGGCGCGCTCGTCGCGCATCACGACCACGCGGACGCGCCGGACGCGGCGCTGCTCTCCGACGTGCTCGCGCTCGCGGCCTCCGCGCACGTCCAGTTCAACCTCGATCTCAAGGCCGGCGGCATCGAGCGGCAGCTCGTGGAGCTCGTGCGCGCCACCGGCCTCACGGGCCGCGTGACCTGCACGGGCGGCAACTGGGCGATGCTGGCCGGGATCCACCGCGCGGAGCCCGGCATCCGCGCGGGCCTGACGATGCCCCGGCGCGTCTGGCCGCGCGGGCTTCGGCCCCTGCAGCGCGTGTGGTACGCGTGGCGTGCCCCCGGGATGCTCGCGGCCTACGGCGCCGAGGTGGTCTCGTGCCACCGCGCGCTCGTGAACCGGCTGCTCGTGCACCGCCTGCACGCAGCGGGGGCCGAGATCTGGGTCTGGACCGTCGACGTGCCGTCGGAGATCGCGCGGCTGCGCGGGCTCGGCGTCGACGGCATCTGCTCGGACGACCCCGCGAGCCACGGCTGGGGCGGGGAGGACGGGGAGGACGAGGAGGAGTGAGGCTGACGGCGCGTCAGACGCGGCGGCGCTGGGCGTAGCCCTCGCCGATGCGGTGCCAGTGCGTCACCGCGTGCTCGCCGTAGAGCCAGCACAGCTCGACCAGCTCGCCGTCGCGCTCGCTCGGGAAGTCGAGCAGGCCGCGCTCGGCGTCCTTGACGCGCACGCCCGCGCGCTGCAGCTCGCCGATCGCGTCGTCGAGCGAGCCCAGGTGCTCGCAGGCGTGCACGGCCGCCTCGGCCTCGCGGGCCGTCGGCTGCACGCCGCCCATCTCGTCGGCGCGCCGTGCGAGCTCGTCGAGCACCGCCTGCTCGGCGCGCAGCGCGAGCGCGTGCTCGCGCAGGCTTGCGACCACGGGCAGGATGTCGGGCAGCAACGCGTTCGCCTGCTCGACGGTGAAGAGCCGGGTCGGGGTCGGCAACTCGGCCACGAAGCCCGGCATGGTAACCGCGACGGCCTCCGCGTGGCGCTGCACCCCACCCACCGGTGTCCCGGCTCAGTAGCGCCAGAGGTGCGTGGCGACGATCTCCTCGGCGCTCTTGCCGTCGGCCCAGGCCTCGTCCGAGCGGCGCACGCCGACGAACGCGTTCGCGAGCGGATCGCCGAACGCGGCGCGGATGCGCGGCGCGGCCTCGAAGTTCGCGATCTGCTCCTCGACGTTCTGCGCGAAGCGCTGCACGCCGGCGGCCTCGCGCGCCTCGGGCGTCCAGTGCACCGGATCCTCGGTGATCGCGGGCGGCAGCGTGAGGCCGTCCTCGATGCCGCCGAGGCCGCACGCGATCATCGCCGTCAGGCCGAGGTACGGGTTGCCGGAGGCGTCCGAGGCCTTGAGCTCGATGTTGGCGTTCTGCGCGCCGATCGCCTCGGCCCCGGGCACGAAGCGCAGCGACGCCTCGCGGTTGTCGGGGCCCCAGAACGCGTACGCGCTCGCGAAGTAGCCGGGCCGCAGGCGGATCAGCGAGGGCACGCTCGGGGCCGTCACCGCGACGACGCCGGGGAGGTCGCGCAGGATGCCGGCGACGAACGCCTCGCCTTCGGGCGTCATGCCCTCGGGGCCGTCGCCGCCCGAGAGCACGTTGCGACCGCCCTTGTGGGCGGAGAGGTGGAAGTGCCAGCCGTTGCCGACGCCGTCCGGCGTGATCAGCGGTGCGAACGACGAGCGCAGGCCGTTCGCGCGCGAGGCGTTGCGGATCGTCTCGCGTGCGAGCAGCTGGTTGTCGGCCGCGGCCACGGGATCGGTGGCGTCGAGCGAGAGCTCGAGCTGCGACCAGCCGTACTCGGCGTGGATCTGGCCGATCCCGAGCCCGTTGTCGTCGAGGTCGGCGAGCAGCTCGGACAGGAACTCGCTCACGTCGAGCATCGCGTTCGGGCTGTAGACCGGGCCGTTGTGCGCGGCCACCGGCTCGTCGGAGTCCTGGCCGATGAACCACTCGAGCTCGAGGCCGGCCTTGAACTCGTAGCCGAGGGCGGCCCCGCGCTCGACGACCTTCTCGAGCGCGGCGCGGTAGCAGTGCTCCCAGCGCGGGCCCTCCTGGAGCCACAGCTGGGCCGGCGCCCACGCGAACGCCGGCTGCCCGGCGAGCTGGACGATGCGCTCGGGCACGGCCTTGACGCGGAAGTCGCCCGTGGGCGTGTCGACGCCCTCGACGCCCCAGCGGATGTGGTCGTGGGTGTCGAACACGGCGAACAGGAAGGAGCACCCGACGCCGCGCTCGACGGCCGAGGCGAGCTTGTCGATCGGCGCGCTGCGCGAGCGCTGGATGCCGTTGGCATCGCACCAGGTCATCGTCAGCGCGCGTACGCCCTTGGCCTTCAGCTCGGCAGCGAGAGCCGCGAGATCCGTGTCGCTCACCTGGTGCTCCTTCGGACGGTGCCCTTCGGTTCGAAGCCGAGAGGGTACCCCGTCAGGCGATCCGCAAGACGACCTTGCCGAAGCGCCCCGGCGCCGTCAGCCGCTGCGCTGCCGCGGCGATGTCCCCGAGGGCGTGCACCGAGTCGATCACCGGGCGCCAGGAACTGCCGGCCACGTGCTCGCAGAGCGCCCGGAACTCGCGCGGGCTGCCCATCGTGGTGCCCACGATCGAGCGCCACTGCCAGTAGACCTCCATCACGGGGACCGTGGCCGTCTCGCCGCCCGTGTCGCCGTAGTTGACGATGACGCCGCCGCGCGCGAGCGCCTGCAGCGCACGGGCCCAGCCGTCCGCGCCGAACGAGTCGACGACGGCGTCGACGCCGGCGCCTCGGGTCGCCTCCACGACCTGTTGCGGCCACTCGGGATCGTCGTAGCGGAAGCCGCCCTCGGCCCCGAGCTCGACGCAGCGGGCGATCTTGGCGTCGCTGCCCGACGTGACCCACACGCGCGCGCCCAGCGCGCGCGCGATCTGCAGGCAGAACGTCGAGACGCCGGAGCCGCCGCCGGTGACGAGGATGCGCCGCCCGGGCGCCGCGCCGGCGCAGGTCACGGTCGCGCGCCAGGCGGTCAGCCCCGCGAGCGGGAACGCCGCGGCCTCCTCCCAGCTCAGCGCCGCCGGCTTCGGGTGCACGTTGATCGCCGGCACGACGACGCGCTCGGCGAACGTGCCCTCGGTCGGCGAGCCGAGGATGTCGAAGTCGGCCGAAGCCGCGCGCTCGTCGTCGCCCCATGCGAGTGCGGGGTCGATCACGACCTCGTCGCCCACCGCGATGCCGTGCACGCCGGCGCCCACGGCCGCGACGCGGCCCGCGCCGTCCGATCCGAGCGTGACCGGCACGGGCGTCGAGGCCTCGCGCCAGATCCACCAGTCGCGGCGGTTGAGCGCGGCCGCCACGATCTCGATGGCGACCTCGCCGGGCGCGGGCACGGGGTCCGGGACGTCCTGCACGTCGAACTGGGGCGCGCTCGCGTCGGCGAGCACGAGGCGGGCTGCACGCATACCCGGCATGGTGCCCGATACGATCGCCGCGTGCCCGCGTCGTCGCTGCGCGAGCTCGTCGCCGACCTCGTGGCGATCGACTCCGTCAATCCCGATCTCGTGCCCGGCGGCGCGGGGGAGATGGAGGTCGCCCGCTTCATCGCCGCCTGGCTCGAGCGGGCGGGCGCCGAGGTGCGCATCGACGAGGTGGCGCCCGGGCGCGCGAATGTGATCGGCGTCGCGCGCGGCCGCGGCGGCGGTCGCACGCTGCTGCTCGACGGGCACACCGACACCGTCGGGCACGAGGGCTACGAGCGCCCGCTCGAGCCGCGCGTCGAGGGCGACCGCCTCTACGGACGCGGGGGCTTCGACATGAAGGGCGGCACGGCGGCCGCCCTCTGGGCCTGCGCGCAGGCGGTGCCGCTCGGCCTCGCGGGCGACGTCGTCGTGGCCGCCGTGTGCGACGAGGAGTTCGCGAGCATCGGCACGCAGGCACTCGCGCGCGAGGTGCGCGCAGACGCCGCGATCGTGACCGAGCCCACGGCGCTCGAGGTGTGCGTCGCGCACAAGGGCTTCGCGTGGCTCGAGGTCGAGATCGCCGGGCGCGCCGCGCACGGCTCGCAGCCGCAGCTCGGGGTGGACGCGATCGCCAAGAGCGGCCGCGTGCTGACCGGCATCGAGGAGCTCGGCCGGCGTCTGGCCGGCGGTCCGGGACACGCCCTGCTCGGCACCGGCTCGCTGCACGCCTCGCTGATCGAGGGCGGGCAGGAGCTCTCGAGCTATCCCGAGCGCTGCCTCGTGCAGCTCGAGCGCCGGACGGTGCCCGGCGAGAGCGCCGAGCTCGTCGAGGCGCAGGTGCGCGAGCTCGTGGACGGTGCCCGCAGGGCGGATCCCGAGCTGCAGGCCGAGGTGCGCACGACGCTCGTGCGCCCGCCGTTCGAGATCGCGAGCGACGCCGAGATCGTGCGCCTCGTGCGCGAGCACGCGGAGCGCGCGCTCGGGCGCGCGCCGGCGCTGATGGGGTGGGCGGCGTGGATGGACTCGGCGATCCTCGCCGAGGCGGGCATCCCGACCGTGATCTTCGGGCCCGGCGGCGAGGGCGCCCACGAGACCGTCGAGTGGGTCGACCTCGTCTCCGTCGAGCGCTGTGCGGAGGTGCTGGTGGCCGTCGCGCGCGCGTTCTGCGACTGAGCCGGGCTGAGCGCAGGACCGGAGTGCCCGCGCCCGCTGCGGGGTAATGTTGAAGCATGGCTCGAGCAATCTGGAGCGGCGCCATCTCCTTCGGGCTCGTGATGGTGCCCGTCAAGGTGTACGCGGCCGTCTCGCGCAAGGACGTGCGCTTCAACCAGCTGCACGGCGCCGACGGCGGGCGCATCCAGCAGAAGCGCGTCTGCTCGGTCGACGGCGAAGAGGTGCCCTACGAGGAGATCGTCAAGGGCTACGAGATCGAGCCCGGGCGCTACGTCACGATCACGCCCGCCGAGCTCGACGGGCTGGCCGCCGAGCGCACGCGGCGGATCGAGATCGAGGAGTTCGTCGCGCTCGACGACATCGACCCGATCCACTGGGAATCGACCTACTACCTGGCGCCCGACCGCACCGCCGCGAAGCCCTACGCGCTGCTGCTCGCGGCGCTCGAGAGCACCTCGCGCGTCGGCCTCGGCCGCGTCGTCCTGCGCTCCAAGGAGTACCTCGCCGCGATCCGGCCCGCAGACGGGGCGCTGATGCTCTCGACGATGCTGTTCGCCGACGAGATCGTGCCCCGCGCCGCGGTCGAGGAGCTCGCAGGCGAGCCTGCCGAGATCTCCCCGAAGGAGCTCGCGATCGCCTCGCAGCTCGTCGAGTCGCTCTCGGCCGAGTGGGATCCCGAGCGCTTCAAGGACACCTACCGCGAGCGCGTGCTCTCGCTCGTGCAGGCCAAGGCCGAGGGCCGCGAGATCGTCGAGCACGCGCTGCCCGAGCCGGCCGCTCGCGTCGACGACCTCATGGCCGCGCTCGAGGCGAGCCTCGCGGCGGCCACCAAGCAGGCGACGGTCAAGAAGGCGGCGCCGGCGAAGAAGCCCCGGCGCGCCGCGGCCCCGAAGTCGTCGTAGCGGTGCCGCGCCCCTCGGGGCGCTCAGGTTCTACGCTCCGGCCAGCGTGAAGCCCATCCTCGCAATCGAGCAGGATCCGACGCTGCCCGGTCTCGGCCTGCTGGGGCGCGTCGTGCGCGCGCGCGGCCTGCCGATCGTCTCGGCGCACGCCTGGGAAGGCGACCTCGACGGTCTGCGCGCGCGCGACTTCGCGGGCATCGTGCCGCTGGGCGGGTCGATGCACGCCTGGGACGAGGAGCGCCTGCCGTATCTCGGCGGGCAGCGCGAGCTGCTGCGCGACGCCGTCGCGGAGGGCGTGCCGGTGCTCGGCATCTGCCTCGGAGGCCAGCTCCTGGCCCGCGCCCTGGGCGCCGAGGTGCGCCCGTCCGAGCGGCCCGAGACGGGCTGGCTCGACGTGGAGCCGACGCCCGAGGCCGCCGCCGACCCGCTGCTCGGCCACCTGCGCGAGCCCGTCGGTGTCTACCAGTGGCACGTCGACGTCTTCGACCTGCCGGCGGGGGCGGTGCGCCTGGCGCGCAGCGAGCGCAGCGAGAACCAGGCGTTCCGCTACGGCGAGCGCGCCTGGGGCCTGCAGTTCCACCCCGAGGTCGACGCCCCGCTGCTGACGGGCTGGCTCCAGAACTACGCGGACGCGCCGGCGCGCATGGGCCTCGACCGCACTGCGCTGGAGGCAGCCGTCGCGGCCGGCTCGCCGCAGTTCACCGAGCCGCTGTTCGGCGCGTTCTGCTCGGTCTGCGTCGCCGCCGCGAGCTGATCAGCTGCGCGGATCGCGCTCGCGCCAGTCGACGTCCGGGCGCCAGGCGTTGCGCCGCCCGCTGTCGACGCCGAAGCGGAGCGACAGGGCCGGGATTGCGACGAAGACGATGAGTGCGATGACGAGACCGGCCATGGTTGAATCCTTCCCCTGATTGCTTCCTCTTGTAGTATCAGCGCGTGCGATCGATAAGGGAAATGCGGATAAGGATTGGAACCGATCATGTCTGCTGATGGACTCGTCGGCGTCGAGGCGCGCCACCTCGCAGCGCTGCAGGCCGTCGCGGAGGAGCACTCCTTCTCGCGCGCGGCCGAGCGGCTCGGCTACGCGCAGTCGGCCGTCTCCCAGCAGATCGCGGCGCTCGAGCGCGCCGTCGGCCTCAAGCTCGTCGAGCGCCCGGGCGGCCCGCGCCCGGTCTCGCTGACCGAGGCCGGCGACGTCGTGCTGCGCCACGCCGACCGCCTGCTCGCGCGCCTCGGCGCCCTGCGCGCCGACCTCGACCAGCTCGTCGCGGGCGAGTCGGGCAAGATCCGCGTGGGCACGTTCCAGTCGGCCGGCGCGCGCATCCTCCCCGGCGTGATCCGCGAGTTCCGCCGGCGCTGGCCGGACGTGCGTGTGGAGATCCGCGAGGAGCTCCAGGAGACGCTGCTGCTCGAGGGCGTCGAGGCCGGCACGCTCGACCTGACGTTCGCGTCGATGGGCACGCCGATCCCGTCGCAGCTCGATCACGAGGTGCTGCTCGAGGACCGCTACGTGCTGCTGGCGCCGCCCGGCAGCCCCTACCGCGGCCGTGCGAGCGTGACGTTGCAGGAGCTCGACGGCCTCGAGGTCATCGAGCCCCCGGCCGGCGTCTCCTGCCAGGTCATGCTCGAGCGCGCCTGGGCCGCTGCCGGGTCGACCCGGCACACCGTCTTCCGCACCGACGACAACCTCACGGTCATGCGCATGGTCGGCGCGGGCGTGGGACATGCGATCGTGCCCGAGCTGGCGGCCGAGCCGGGGCTCGACGCCGACGTCGAGATCGTGCCGGTGACCGGCGAGCTGATGCGGCGCATCGCGATGTTCTGGCACCGCGACCGCTACCGCTCGCGCGCCTCCGAGACGTTCGTCGAGATCGCGCGCGAGGTCGGTGCCGAGATGCTGCACCCGGCCGTCGTCTGAGCCTCGGCGACCGCGGCCGCACCGGGCGGCCTGTGCGTAGGCTGCTCGCGTGAACACGGCGCAGGCGATCGTGCTCGGCTTCGTGCAGGGCAGCACGGAGTTCCTCCCGATCTCGAGCACCGCCCACGTGCGCATCGTGCCGGCGCTGGCCGGCTGGGACGACCCGGGCGCGGCCTTCACGGCCGTCACGCAGCTCGGCACGATGGCGGCGATCCTCGTCTACTTCCGCGCCGACATCTCGCGCATCGCCGTGGCCTGGACGCGGGGGCTGCGCGATCCCGAGATCCGCGCGACGCTCGACTCCCGCCTCGGCTGGTACGTCGCCGCCGGGACGATCCCGATCGGCATCCTGGGCTTCGCGTTCCGGCACCACATCGAGACGGGCGCGCGCGACCTGCAGCTGATCGGCTCCGCGCTGATCGCCCTCGGGCTCGTGCTGCTGTACGCCGAGCGCGTCTCGACCCGCAGCCGCGGCATCGAGTCGCTCACGCTGCGCGACGGCATCGGCATCGGCCTCGCCCAGTCCTGCGCGCTCGTCCCGGGCGTCTCGCGATCGGGGGCGACGATCACCGGCGGGCTCTTCCTCGGCCTCGATCGCACGTCGGCCGCGCGCTACTCGTTCCTGCTCTCGATCCCGGCGGTGGTGCTGAGCGGGCTGCTCGAGCTGCGGCACGCGACCGAGGGCGGCGGGCCCGGCGCGGGCGCCACCGTCATCGCCACGCTGGTCGCGTTCGCCGTGGGGTACGCCTCGATCGCATTCCTGCTGCGCTTCCTCACGACGCACTCGACGCGCGTGTTCGTGGCCTACCGCGTCGTGCTCGGCGCGCTCGTGCTCGTGCTGGCGACGGCCGGGACGATCGCCTGATGCTCGTGATCCTGGCCGCGCTCGGCGCGGCGGCTACGTGGGGGACGTCCGCGACCTGCGACAACCGCTCGACGCGCATCATCGGCGCGCTGCAGGCGCTCGCCTGGGTGCAGGTCATCGGCTTCGTGCTGGTTCTGCCCATGGCGGTCTGGGAGGGCACGCCGGCGCGCCCGTCGGCGAGCTCGCTCGCGTGGATCGTGGTCGGCGGGATCGGCGTCAGCACCGGGTTGACGTTCTCGTACGCCGCGATCGGGCGGGGCGCGATCTCGGTCGTGGCGACGGTCACGGCCGTCGACGGCGCGCTCGCGGCGCTCGCCAGCGTGGCGCTCGGCGAGCACATCGCCATCGCCACCGCGGCCGGGCTCGCGATCGTGATCGCCGGGATGCTCGTGGTGCTCCACGCCACGGCCGCGCAGGAGCGGGCGGGCGTGGCGGGCCACTCGCTCGCGGCGGTGCTGCTGGCCGGGGGCGCGGCCTGCGGGTTCGGCATCTTCCTGCTCGCCGTGATCCGGGCGGGGAACGCGTTCGGCGACGGCCAGCTGCAGCTGATCTACCGCGTCGTGCCGTTCGCCGCCGTCGGCCTCCCGCTGCTCGTCCGCGGCCGCCTCGGCTGGCCCGGCAAGGCCTGGGCCTGGGTGACGGGCGCCGCTGCGCTGCAGACCGCGGGCTTCGTGCTCTACCGCGTGGCGGGCCGCTCGGGCGACGTCGCGATCCCCTCGGTGCTCTCGTCCCAGTTCGCGGTCTTCGCGATCATCGGCGGCGTGCTCGTGCTCGGCGAACGGCTCAGCCGGCGCCAGGTCGGCGGTCTCGCGGGCCTGCTCGTCGGCATCGCCGTGATCGCCGGGACGCACGCATGACGGGGATCGTCGGCGGCCTGCTCGCGGCCTTCCTGTGGGGCTCCTCGACGGTCACGGATGCGCGCGCGACGCGCATCGTCGGGTCGCTCGGCGTGCTCGGCTGGAGCGCCATCGCGGGCTGCACGCTGACGCTCCCGGTCGCGTTCGTGTTCGCGCACGACACCGCAGGCGTCGATGCGCGCGGCCTGCTCTGGCTCGCCGTCTCGAGCCTCGCGGCCGTGGCCGCGTTTGCGCCCTTCTACCGCGCCGTGCAACTCGGCCCGGTGCCGCTGGTGGCCGGTCTCGGCGCGACCGAGGGCGGGGTGGCGGCCGCGATCTCGTTCGCGACCGGCGAGCGGCTGCCGGCGCTCACGCTGCTCGGCCTCGTCGTGGCGCTCGCGGGCATGCTCTTCGTGCTCACGTCCGTGCGCACGCCGGTTCCGACCGGGCACGGGCACCCGCTCAAGGCGGGGCTGCTCGCGACGCTCGCGGCCACGCTCTTCGGGCTCTCGCTGTTCGCGGGCGCACGCGCGATCGACCACGTCCCGCAGCTCTGGCTGCCGGCGGGCAGCCGCACGTTCGGCACGGTGCTCGTGGCGGCGCCGCTGCTCGTCATGGGCAAGCTCCCGCGGCCGGGCCGCTTCCTGCGCTTCACGTTCTACTCGGCGCTCGCGCAGTCGACCGGCTACTTCGCGTTCCTGGTCGCGGCCGGCTCGAGCGGCGTCTCGGTGCCCGCGGTGCTGGCGTCGCAGGCCTCCGTGGTCGGCATGGTGATCTCGTTCCTCGTGCTCGGCGAACGGCTCTCGCGCCGTCAGCTGGCCGGCATCGCCGTGCTCCTGACCGGCGTCGCGGTCGTGGCTGCGACCCGCTGAGGCCTCTGTGATCGGCGTCCTCCTCGCAACGATCACCGCCTGCACCTGGGGCAGCATCTCCGTGCTCGAGGCGCGCGTCTCGCGCGCGATCGGGGGCCCGAGCGCGCTCGCCTGGATCTTCGGAGTCGGCCTCGTCGTGGTGCTGCCGTTCGCGCTCGCGGGCGGCATCCCCGACGCCGGCGCCGGGGCGTGGGCCTGGGCGCTCGTGGCGGCGGCCGGCTCGCTCATCGGCCTCGCGATGATGTTCACGTCGATGCAGTACGGACGCGTCGGCCTCGTGACGGCGACGATCTCGTCGCAGGGCGCGTTCGCCTCGATCTACGCCGCCGTCGCCGGCGAGACGCTGCACCCGCTCTCGTTCGTCGCGATCGCGGTGTCGGCCGCAGGGACGTTCGTCCTGATCGGCTCGGGCGGCGGCTCGGTGGCGCCGCCGCGCGAGCGCCGCGGGATCCTGCTCGCGCTGGGCGCGGCCTGCTTCACGGGCCTCTCGCTGTTCGCGGCCTCGCGCGGCGGATCGGGGATCGGCGCCGCCTGGGTCGTGACCTGCGTGCGCATCTCGAGCGTCGCGGCGGTCACGCTGCCGCTGCTCGCGACGCGCCGCCTGCGCAGCCCGCGCGGCGTCGTGCGCCCGATGCTGATCGCGAGCGTGGGGGAGGTCGTCGCGTTCCTCGCCTACGTCGAGGCGTCGGATCGCATCGGCGTCGCGGTTCCGGCCGTGATCGCGTCGCAGTTCGCGCTGATCGCCGCGACCGTCGGCTGGTTCGTGCTCGGAGAGCGCCTCGGGCCGCGCCAGCTGGCGGGCGCAGGGGCGATCCTCGCCGGGGTGACGGCGCTCACGATCCTGCAGGCCTGAGCGCTCGCTCGCGAGCGCCGAGAGGGTCAGCCGCCGACGAGGATCGCCCGAGGGCGCCGTCGCCCGCGAACGGGCTCGACCTGGACGGTGGTCCAGGAGCCGGCCGACCGCGGGAGAAGGGCATTGGAAAACGCCGGAGGCCCTCGCCGAAGCGAGGGCCTCCTTGGGGGCCGGGACGGCCACGCGGTGTGGGAGTTCCCGCTGCCGATCACCGCCCCGGTGATCTCAGCGGCAGCGGGCGTGGTGTGCGTGGCGCCCGGCGGGTTGGGACGCCTCCCGTGTCGTCGGTGCGTGCAAGGGAGGACGGGCCGGATGCCCCGCATCACGTGGTCATTTCGGGGGATCTCCACCGGAGGGGGTCGAGCGCATCGGAATACGGCGCAAGGGCGGCCGTCCGTGCTCGGAGAGCGCAGCGGCCGGCCGGCGCCAGGCGATCCTCGTCGCCGTGATGGCGGGCAGGGCCTACGGGCCCGGGGGTCGATCCACGAGTGGCACGAACGTGTCGCTCCCGCCCGCGGGCTCCGGCAGGTGCACCTCACGCAGTGGAAGCCGCGGCGACCCGGGCTTCCAGACGGCGAGGACGGTCCGCTCACCCGTTGCGAGCAGCATCACGAGACGGCCGTCGGTCGTCCAGGCCATGCTCGAGAACTTGAGCCGAACCTGGCCGGGAAAGCCCGGGACATGCGAGAGCCTCCCCGTCGCCGTGTCGAGAATCCAGACGTCGGAGGCCTGCGCGGGTCCCGGATACGCGGGGTCGGCGAAGCCGATTGCGACAAGCGTCCCGTGCGGCTCGGGCAGGACGCCGTCCAGCCACGTCAGCCTGCTCGGCCAGCGCACGGGCCGGCGTGCGCCGGTGGCGAGGTCGACGAGACGGAGCCCGCGATACCCGGCGACCGCGTCGACCGCGCTCTCGAGGATGAGATCGCGCCCGAGGCCGCCGATGTCCGCCGTGCTGCGCGCGCGCACGCGGCCCGTCACCGAGTCCACCAGCATCTCGCCCCGCGCGGTCGACAGCAGCAGCCCGGCTGCGGTGTCCTGCTGCAGGAACCCGCAAGGCACGCGCACGGGTGGACGCGAGGACGGCACGAGCCGCACGCGGCAGGTGCCGTCGCGGACGCGGTTGAGCACCCGGACGGCCGCCGAGTCGTATGCCGGTACGACGCCGCGCCCTTCGGCGAGCGGTCGCTGCGAGCCGTCGAGCCCGATGCGGATCGCCTCCCACGTCTGCGCCGAACGCCGCTCGACGATCGCGAGCGCGCTCCTGCGGCTGGGTGCGACGAACATCACCGAGCCGACAGCCACCGGCAGCTCGCGCGTGGTGCCGGCGTCGACGTCGTAGACGTACGGAGGCACGCCACTCACCACGAGATGGAGGTGCGTCGGCCCCTGAAGCTGCGATCCCGTCACCGGAGGCAGGGGCCCGGCCGAGCGCACGGCGGCCGCAGGCGCCAGCACGAGGCCGAGGCCGAGGAGCCAGGCGGCGGCATGGCGGGCGCGCGAGCTCACGTGCCGAACGTACGTCTCTCGCGCGCGCGAGGTTCCCCGGCAGACCACGGGCCGGGCGCTGACCCGTTCGGGGGATTGCACGCGCGCCGGCCCGGGTGTCCCCTGGTGGCAGGGAACCCCGGGCCTTCTCCTCCGTAGACGATGCCCGCCGGCTTTCGACTCCTGGGAATTCCCCCGCCCTCGCCCAGTCGCCGCCGCCTCACGGCGAGTGGGCGAGGGCACCCGCACGCCCGCGAGCGCGGGTGCCTTTCGCGACCTGGAGGGCGGCGAGCCGAGGCGGTAGCGTGCGGAGACTGCGATGTTCGAGCGGTTCACCGAGAGAGCGCGGCAGGTCGTCGTCCTCGCACAGGACGAGGCGCGCACGCTCGGCCACAACTACATCGGCACCGAGCACATCCTGCTCGGGCTGCTGCGCGAGGAGCACGGCCTCGCTGCGCGCGTGCTCGCGTCCCTCGACATCACGAGCGAGGAGATACGCGCTCGGGTCGCCCGCATCATCGGCCTCGGAGACGAGGTCATCACGGGCCCGATGCCCTTCACGCCGCGCGCCAAGCACGTGCTCGAGCTCGCGCTGCGCGAGGCGCTCGCACTCGGCCACGCCCACATCGGCACCGAGCACATCCTGCTCGGCCTCGTGCGCGAGCCCGACGGCGTCGCCGCCCGCATGCTGGTCGACCTGCGGGCGGACGCCGAGACGATCCGCGAGGAGGTCTTCCGCGCACTCGGCCACCCGGACGTGCCTCCCGTCCGCCATCCCGTGCCGCGCGAAGGCGGCGAACGCGCATCCCGCCGGGGACGCGGCGCGCCGGGCGACCAGGCCGCGAGCGATCAGCTGCGCTTCACGCGGGGTGCGAGGGCGGTGCTCGCCCTCGCACAGGACGAGGCCCGCGCCCTCGGACACGTCCACATGGGCACGGAGCACATCCTGCTCGGCCTGCTGCGCGAAGAGCGCGGGCTCGCCGCCCGCCTGCTCGGCGCCCTCGGCTTCAGGCTCGCCGACGTGCGTGCCGAGGTGGTGCGCAGCGAAGGCCCGAGCAGCGAGCCGGCGACAGGTCACATCCGGTTCACGCCGCAGGTGCGGCAAGTGCTCGAAGGCGCGCGCAGCGAGGCGCGCGCGCTCGACGGCGACTGCGTCGGCACCGAGCATCTGCTGCTCGGCCTCATGCGCCAGGACGGCGGCATCGCCGTGCGAATCCTGCGCGGCCACCGAAGCTGACGGCGCACTGCGACCAGCGCACCGGCTCGAGCCTCGCCACCGCCGGCGCGCGAGCATGGTCGGGTTTGGGCGGTGGATGTGCGTGGAACGGCCTATCTGAGATGGCACGCGGTCCCACCTCGGCGCTAGGCTCTTCATGGCTGATGCTGCACGCCCGGCAGAGGCCGAATCTTCCCGACACCGCTGCAGGGCCTCTCACGCCCTCCACCTCCAGCGGTCGCTCGCCCGCCCGGAGAGCGCGAAGGGAGTCCGGATGAGCACGAGCGACGAGCCGCCGCGGTGTGCGGCCGGGTCGGAAGCTTCACAGGGGGACAACATGCTTCGCGAAATCTCGCGAGGGATGGTTCGTCTCTACAAGCAGCAGTTCGGTCGTGGGCCGTCGGCGGCTTCGACGCGCTACTGCGGACCGGACATGATCGTCACGATCCTCTCCGACACGCTCACGCCCGCCGAGCGCCGCATGCGGCAGATGGGCGAAGAACATCGGCTGCGCGAGCGACGGGACGTGTTTCAACACGCGCTGGAGCAGGAGTTCAGAGACGTCGTCGAGGGCGTCGCCAACCGTCGTGTCGTCGGCTTCATGAGCGGCATCGACGTCGCGCGGGACCTCTGTTGCGAGGTCTTCACGCTCGAGCCGGAAGAGAGCGCGTCGGGGCGGGCGTAGGCCGGCGCGCGCGGACGCCTGAGTGGCATCCTTACTCTTCTCTGAGAGTAAGGAGCAGGAGTGGATGTTGCCGCGCAACTCTCGTCGAAGGGCCAGCTGACGGTGCCGAAGGCTGTTCGTGACGCGCTCGGTCTTTCCGAAGGCGATCAGGTCGTGTTTCGCGTCGACGGCCAGCGCGCCGTGCTCGCTCGTACGCAGAGCCTCCTCGATCTCGCCGGCAGCGTCCCTGTTCCGGCAGCCAAGCGCGGCACCCCGTGGCCGGAAGTCCGGCGGCGCACGCGCGCCGCGCGTGCGGCGAGTCGCGGTTGAGCGCCTTCCTCGACACGAACGTCCTCATCCGACATCTGACAGGCGATCCGCCGGCACGGGCGCGTCGTGCAAGTGCGTTCCTCGCGACGGCAGACGAGCTCCTCGCCCCCGACGTGATCGTCGCCGAGGTCGTGTACGTGCTCGAGTCGTTCTACGAGGTCGAGCGCGAGCGAGTTGCAGAGCTCGTGCGCGCCGTGATCGGTTTCCCGGCGGTCGTCGTGATCGATGCACCCCTGCTGCTACGCGCGCTCGAGATCTACGAAGTCGACCGGGTCGACTTCGCCGAGGCGTATCTCGTCGCGAGCGCCGAGGCGAGTGGAGTCGGCAGGGTCGCGTCCTTTGACCGCAGGCATCGACCGGATCCCGACCGTGCAGCGAATCGAGCCCACCTGACAACGACTCAAGCTGGAGGCCACGATTTTCGTCCCAGTCCGACCGATGGCGGGTCGCAGAAGGGCGCCGCGTAACGCGCGCGCCAAGGCGCCGAAAGGGGCCGGTGTCGCGCACGCCGAAACGGAGAAGCGATGGTCGGCGAGAAAGAGCCACACGAGTACAGCGCGTCGCTCAGCGTTTTCAGCGACACGGTCCCCCTTTCCGACCTGACGGCGGCGCTCGGGCGCCCGAGTAGAGGTTTCGACCGCGGTGACCCCGTGGCTAGCCAGATGCCCGACGGCCCGAAACGACAGCGGGCCGGCTGGTTCCTGGAGAGCGAGGGTAGACGGGCGCGGCCGCTGGAAGATCAGATCGCGGACTTGGTGGTGTTCGCGGAGGAGCACCGGGAGGCGTTCGATGCGCTTGAACCGCGCATCGTGAAGCGCATCTTCTGCGGAATCTTCAGCGGCAAGGACGCCCAGGGCGGATTCACACTCGAGCCGGGCCTACTTCGGCGAATCGCAAACCTCGACCTGGAAGTCGCGTTCGACGTCTACTAGATCCCCGCGCCGGGCCCACCCAGCGAAAGGCGGGGCGGCGAGGCGGTGCCGAGCAGCTGCGCGATGCTCGCAAGCCGCCGGTTCCACGTCGGGGCGATGTGGCTCGCACTGCCACGTTGCTGCCACCCTTGGGTGGCGATAGCCCGCAAGCCGGATGGGCCCGGAGGGATTCGAACCCCCGACCGGAAGCTTCGAAGGCTTCTGCTCTGTCCCCTGAGCTACGGACCCGCACCAAGGATAGCCCGGCCGTGCGGCGCGCCCGCTCAGGCGTCGGGGCAGGGGATCTGGGCCTCGATGCGGGTGCCCTGGCCCGGGCGGCTGTCGACGCGCAGCTGGCCCTCGAGCGCCTCGATGCGGTCGGCCAGGCCGCGCAGGCCCGAGCCGCCGGCCGGGTCGGCGCCGCCGACGCCGTCGTCGCTGATGACGACGCGCGCGCTGCGGCCGGCGAGCGTGACGCTCACGGTCGCGCTCGCGGCCTCGGCGTGCTTGGCGATGTTCGTGATCGTCTCGGCGACGACGTAGTAGACGGCCGCCTCGACCTGCTCGGGGAGCCGCTCCTCGGGCAGGTGCGTGAGCTCGACCGGAAGGGGTGCCCGCGCCATGATCGCCTCGAGCGCCGGGCCGAGGCCGCGGTCGGTGAGGATCGCCGGGTGGATGCCGCGCGCCAGCTCGCGTAGCTCGTCGAGCGCGCGCGCGAGCTCGGCCTGGGCCTCCTGGAGCAGCCCGAGCACGTCGCCGGGGCGCCGTTCCAGCGCGCTCTGGATCAGGCGCAGCTGCAGGGCGAGCGAGACGAGGCGCTGCTGGGCGCCGTCGTGGAGGTTGCGCTCGAGGCGGCGGCGCTCGGCGTCGCCCGCCTCGACGATGCGCGCGCGCGAGGCCGCGAGCTTGTCGTGCGCGTCGGCGTTCGCGAGCGCCTGCGCGACGAGGTCGGCGAAGTCGCACAGCCGCTGCTCGGAGCCGGGCGGCAGCGGCCGGTCGTCGAGGGTCGAGGCCACGAGCGCGCCCCAGAGACCGCCCGCCAGCTTGACCGGGGCGGCCACGCTCGAGCGGTAGCCGTGCGAGCGCAGGTCGACGGCGACCGGGCTGCCCCCCTCTCTCGGGTACGTCACGCGCCGCGCCTCGCCCGTGCGGTAGACCTCGACGAGGGCCGAGTTCTCGGTGCCGAGCTCGATCATCGAGCCGACGGGGAAGAGCAGCGCGCCGGTCTCGCTCCAGCCGCCCATCACGCACACCGAGCCGGGGGCGTCGTAGCGCACGAGCGACGCGGACGCCACGCCCAGGGCGCGGGCGGCCTCCTGCATGACCTGGCCGAACACGCGCGCGGGATCGGCCTCGGTGACGACGAGCGTCGCGATCCGCCGGAGCGCCGCCTGCTCGTGCGCGAGCCCGCGCGCCGCGGCCTCGCTCGCGGCGCGCTCGGCGGTCACGGCGGCCAGCACCATCGACGTCAGCGCGGCCACGCCCAGGAACAGCTGCGTCGCCAGCAGGCTGTCGATCAGCGAGCTGCGCACGAAGGGCCCCGAGCCGTCGGACGTGTGCCACACGGTGATCGCGGCGGTCGCCAGCAGCGCCGTCGCCGCGCCGCAGCGGCCGAAGCGGAGCGCGGCCCAGATCAGGATCGGGAAGACGACGTAGGCGATGTCGCGCTGCGACGAGATGCTCGCCAGCGCGAGCAGGAGCGCGAGCAGCACGACGCCCTCGAGCACCTGGCGCCGCGTCGGGCGCAGGCGCGCCGAGGCCCACGTCAGGAGCGCCGGCGCGACGACGAGCGCGCCGGCGAGGTCGGAGAGCCACCACGTGCGCCAGAGCCGCTCGACGCTGCCCGGCGGCAGATCCCCCGCGAGCCAGAGCGCGAGCACGCCGACGGCCGCGCCGAGCACGGTTCCGGCCGCGGCGCAGAGGATCAGGACGAGCACGTCCCGGACGCGCAGGCCGGGCGTGCGCGCACCCAGGCGCAGGAGCAGCGCGGAGGCCACGACGACGGCGAGCACCGTCGCGAGCGTCTGGGCCGCGACGACGGCGAACGGCGTCGAGTAGTCGCCTGCGAGCAGGTCGCCGATCAGGACGGCCGGCCAGAGCCGCGGCCCGTAGATGACGAGCGCCGCGATGCCGACACCGACCGGCGGCCAGAACGCGACGAAGGAGCCGTGCGTCGTCGCGGCGTCGCCGTGCGGGTAGGCGAGCTCGAGGCCGAGGCGCGCTGCGGCGAAGCAGGCGGCGGCGACGGCGACCAGCTCGAGCGCGTACGCGCCGAGCCCGCGGGCCGTCGCAGCGCCGCCGTCCTCCGGCTGCTCGGCGAATGCCCCGCGCACCCGTCTCCCCACTTCCGCCAACGCTCCCGTCACGCCCGCAGTCTCCCTCTCACGCTGCCTCGGGGCCCGCTCGCGGCCCTCGGCCCATCCTCTCGGGTGGTGAGGCTAGCCGTACCCGCAACTCCCCGGGCGTGTGAGACGCTCTGAGCAGATGCCGGTCACCGTATTGATCGTCGACGATCACCCGAGCTTCCGCGCCACGGCGCGGTTGCTGCTCGAATCGGAGGGATTCGACGTGGTGGGGGAGGCGGCCGACGGGGCCGCGGGCCTGCGCGATGCCCGGGCGCTCGAGCCCGATCTCGTGCTGCTCGACGTGCAGCTGCCCGACATCGACGGCTTCGAGGTCGCCGCGCAGCTCACGGGCGAGGCCGGCGGGCCGACGGTCGTCCTGACCTCGAGTCGCGACGAGGCCGACTTCGGCCCGCTCGTGGCCGCCAGCGGTGCACGCGGCTTCGTGCCCAAGGCCGAGCTCTCGGGCGCGGTGCTGCTGTCCCTGCTGGGGGACGCATGACCGCTATCCTCGACTCCCGCATGCCCGTCGATCTCGCCGTCGCCACGCCGACCTTCCTCGACCTCACGTTCGTGGGGCTCGAAGGCCTGCCGGGGGCGGGGGAGGAGCGCTTCGCGGCCGACCTCGTGCGCTCGCCCGGCGGAGGCGCGATCACGGCCGTCGGAGCCGCGCGGCTCGGCCTCTCGACGGCGCTCGCGGCGCCGCTCGGCGAGGACGACGCGGGCGACTTCGTGCGCGCCGCGCTGCAGCGCGACAACGTCGCCGTCTCCGAGCGCCGCAGTCCGCGCACGCCGACGACCGTCGTGATGCCGGTCGAGGGCGACCGCTCGATGGTCACCGTCGATCCGGGCGTGCGCGCGAGCGCCGCCGACGTCGCGGCGCTCGAGCCGCGGGCGGTCGCGCTCAGCCTCGACCAGCTCTACTGCGTGCCGGAGGGCGCTGCGGCCTACGTGACCTGCGGCGACGACGACGCGCGCGCGTTCGCGCGCCGGCCACCCGCGCAGCTCGCGGGGGTGCGCGCGCTGTTCGTGAGCAAGCGCGAGGCCCTCACGCTGACCGAGGCCGCGGACGTCGACAGCGCGGCGGCGGTGCTCGGGCGCAGCGCGGAGCGCGTCATCGTGACGCTCGGCAGCGAGGGCGCGATGGCGCTCGTCGAGGGCCGCAGCATGCGTGCGCCCGCGATCACGGCGACGGCGCTCGACACGACCGGAGCGGGCGACCTCCTCGTCGCGGCCTACATCTGGGCCGACCTGCGCGGCGCCGCGCCCGAGGAGTGCCTGCAGTGGGCGGTGATCTACGCGGGCCTCTCGATCGCGACCCCGACGGGCGTCGGCGGCGCGGTCACGCAGGAGCGGCTGCTCGAGGAGGGCACGCAGCGCGGACTCACGGCTCCGCGCCCGGCGACGGCCTGACGGCGCGCCCGCGCGGCGGCGCCGATGCGGGCGAGAGGACTTGAACCTCCACGAGCTCGCGCTCACCGGAACCTAAATCCGGCGCGTCTACCGTTCCGCCACGCCCGCGCGAGCCCACCGTAGCGGACGCCCGGGGAGGCGTAGGTCCTCGCCAGCGAATCATCTAAGGTGCGGAGCCTGTGAGGACGACGACCACGATGCTGGAGGACGGCCGGGCGCGGCTGGAGGTGGTGCTCGATGCCGAACAGGTCGAGCAGGACCTGCGCCACACGCTCGGTCACCTCGTCGACAGCGCCAAGATCCCCGGCTTCCGCAAGGGCAAGGTGCCGCCCGCGGTGGTGCTGCAGCGCATGGGCCGCGAAGAGGTCTTCGAGGAGACGATGCGCGAGTTCCTGCCGTCGTGGGTCGGCGAGGCGATCGCCGAGTCGCGCCTGCATCCGGCCGATCGCCCGAGCGTCGACTTCGAGCGCGTGCCGGCCGAGGGCGAGCCGTTCACGTTCACGGCCGAGTTCCCGCTGCGGCCCAAGGGCACGCTGCCCGCGGAGCTCGCGCTCGAGGGCGTGCAGGAGGACATCGACATCCCGGCCGACGAGGTCGACGCCGAGCTCGAGCGCCTGCGCGAGGAGACCGCGCCGCTCGTCGTCGTCGAGCGCGGTGCGCAGACCGGCGACTACGTCGAGGTCGACATGCACGTGAGCGCGGGCGGCAAGGCCGTGCCCGAGGCCTCGACCATCGGCTACCTCGTGCCGCTCGGCACCGGCCGCACGTTCGAGGAGATCGAGCGCGCCCTGCGCGGCATGACCGCGGGCGAGACGCGCCGCACCGAGATCCCGCTGCCGGCCGACT
Organism: uncultured Actinomycetes bacterium; assembly: GCA_963743275.1. Classification (GTDB taxonomy): domain Bacteria; phylum Actinomycetota; class Thermoleophilia; order Gaiellales; family JALYLC01; genus JALYLC01. The sequence goes on from CAVUPB010000002.1 coordinate 277,860, forward strand.
ACCCCGACGCGAAGCTGCGCGGGCGCAACGCCGACGTCGAGCTGCACGTGCACGCCGTGCGCGAGCGCCGGCCGCTGCCGCTCGACGACGACTTCGCGCGCGCCGCGTCCGAGTTCGACACGCTCGCCGAGCTGCGCGACTCCATCGAGGCCTCGTACCGCGGCCGGCTCGAGGCGCTCGCCCGCTCGCGCTTCCGCTCGAGCGTCCTGGCCTCGCTCGGCGACGCCATCGACGTCGACCTGCCGCCGTACACGGTGGCCGGGCGCGTCGAGGAGCTGCTCGGCGATCTCGCGCGCAACGTCGAGCGCCAGGGCGTGTCGTTCGGGACGTTCCTGGCGCAGACGGGCCGCACGATCGACCAGGTCTCGCAGGCGCTGCTGCCGGAGGCGATCGGCTCGCTCCGCCGCGAGCTCGCGCTCGAGGCGTTCGCCGATCGCGAGGCGATCGCGATCGACGACGCCGAGCTCGAGCGCGTGCTGCGCGAGGAGCTCGCCGACGAGGAGGACCTGGACGCCGCGGTGCAGGAGGTCCTCGCATCGAGGGCGAAGGAGGCGGCGCGCGAGGAGCTGCGGCTGCAGCGCGCGCTCGACCGGGCCTGCGAGATCGCGACGCCGATCACGGCCGAGCAGCAGGCGGCACGCGAGCAGTTGTGGACTCCGGGTGACGACGAGAAGACCGAGCCGGCGGTCGCGAAGCCCACGATCTGGACGCCCGGTCAGCCCCGCTGACGGGAGAGGAGGAGAGCCGATGAGCCCGTTGGTCCCGATGGTGGTCGAGCAGACGTCGCGCGGAGAGCGCGCGTTCGACATCTATTCCCGTCTGCTCAACGAGCGGATCATCTTCCTTGGCACTCCGATCGACGACCAGATCGCGAACCTCATCGTCGCGCAGCTCATCCACCTCGAGTCCGAGGATCCGGACAAGGACATCTCGCTCTACGTCAACACGCCCGGCGGCTCCGTCTATGCCGGCATGGCGATCTACGACACGATGCAGTTCATCAAGCCCGACGTCGCGACGATCTGCGTCGGCGTCGCGATGTCGATGGGCGCGCTGCTGCTCGCGGGCGGCGCCAAGGGAAAGCGCATGAGCCTGCCGAACTCCAAGATCCTGATCCATCAGGTGTCGGCCGGCTTCTCGGGACAGGCGACCGACATCGAGATCCACGCACGAGAGATCATCGACATGCGCCGCCGCCTCGACGAGATCATCGCTCACCACACCGGCCAGCCGATCGAGAAGGTCCGGCACGACACGGAGCGGGACTACTTCATGTCGGCCCAGGAGGCCATGGAGTACGGCATCGTCGATCAGGTCATCTCGTCGCGCTGAGGCGATCGAACGCAGGCCCCAGGTTCCGCGTAGAGTGAGACAGGAGATTGATGGCTCGCCCGTCTGACACAAACGATCAGTTGATGTGCTCCTTTTGCGGGAAGTCACAGCGGCAGGTCAAGAAGCTGATCGCCGGTCCGGGCGTCTACATCTGCGACGAGTGCATCGATCTCTGCAACGAGATCATCGATGAGGAGCTCTCGACGCCCGCGGAGCTCGACCTCGGCAACCTGCCGCGGCCGCAGGAGATCTACGCCGTCCTCAACGACTACGTCGTCGGGCAGGAAGAGGCCAAGCGCACGCTGTCGGTGGCGGTCTACAACCACTACAAGCGCGTCCGCATGGCCTCGCAGGACGCCGACGTCGAGCTGTCCAAGTCGAACATCCTCATGCTCGGCCCCACGGGCTGCGGCAAGACGCTGCTCGCCCAGACGCTCGCGCGCATCCTCAACGTCCCGTTCGCGATCGCCGACGCGACCGCGCTGACGGAGGCCGGCTACGTCGGCGAGGACGTCGAGAACATCCTCTTGAAGCTGATCCAGGCGGCGGACTTCGACGTCAAGAAGGCCGAGACCGGGATCATCTACATCGACGAGGTCGACAAGATCGCGCGCAAGGCGGACAACCCGTCGATCACGCGCGACGTCTCCGGCGAGGGCGTGCAGCAGGCGCTCCTGAAGATCCTCGAGGGCACCATCGCGTCGGTGCCGCCGCAGGGCGGGCGCAAGCACCCGCACCAGGAGTTCCTCTCGATCGACACGACGAACATCCTCTTCATCTGCGGCGGCGCGTTCGCCGGCCTCGAGTCGATCATCGAGCGCCGCATCGGCGCCAACGCGGTCGGCTTCTCGGGTCAGATCGAGTCGAAGCGCAACCGCGACACGCAGGGCCTGTTCACGCAGGTCATGCCCGAGGATCTCGTCTCGTTCGGAATCATCCCCGAGTTCATCGGACGGCTGCCGGTGCTGTCGACGGTGCGCCAATTGCAGCGCGAGGATCTCGTGCGCATCCTGGTCGAGCCGCGCAACGCGCTCGTGCGCCAGTACCAGCGCCTGCTCAAGCACGACAACGTCGAGCTCGTCTTCACCGACGACGCGCTCTGGGCGATCGCCGACTCCGCGCTCGAGCGCGAGACCGGCGCCCGCGGGCTGCGCTCGATCATCGAGAGCGCGCTGCTCGACGTCATGTTCGAGCTCCCGTCGCGCACCGACGTCGACAAGTGCGTGCTGACCCGTGAGACGATCGACCGCGGCCTGCGCCCGACGCTCGTCACGCACGGCGGCTCCGAGACGCTCGAAGAGTCCGCCTGAGGCTCGCCTGCGCCGGCGCGGACGGGGTCAGACCCCGAACGTGCAGGCTGCACGCAAACTTGGGGTCAGACCCCAAGTTTGCGGACCTCGAGCGCACCGCTTCCTGCACGCTCGAGGTCGGTACCCAACCTCTCCGACCCCGAGCGTGCAGCGTCGTGCGCGCGCAGGCGCGCGCGGAGATCTAGGCGGCGAAGTCGGCGGTCGCCATCGCTGCGCCCGGGCTGCCGTCGAACGAGCCGACGGCGACGCCGAGGCCAACGCGGTGCAGGCCGCGCATGAGGATGATGTGCCGGTGGGGCGCCGAGTGCATCCACAGCTTCACGAGCCCCTCGGGCGTGGCGTAGCGGCCGGTGCCCCAGGCGATGTTCTCGCCGACGAGCGGGCTGTTGAGATGCCGGCGGATGCGATGGTCGAACGTCTCTGTGGGCGCGTCGTGCTCGAAGTACTGGTGCGCCAGCATGTCGGCGGAGTGCTCGCGCGCCGCGGAGCGCAGCGCCGAGCTGAACGTGAACGGCGGCAGGTGGTGCTGGCGGCGGATGTCGTTCAGCAGCGTGAAGACGACGCGCTCGGAGCTCGAGCGGTAGTTCGCGCCCGAGCGCGCACCCGCACCTGCCGGCAGCAGGAGGCAGCAGGCCGCTGCGACCAGCGCGGTGAGGGAAGCCCGACGCACGCCTCCCAGGATGCGCGCGAATCACAGATCTGCTACGCCAGACTGAGGGATACTCGATATGAGATACCCCGTCGTAGGGATGCCGCATCCCCAGAGCGGGTGAGTGCAGGGCTCTCGTGACCGCGGGCTACCCCGGACGGAGCGGCGGCGCGCCCTCCGAGTGCAGTGCGACGCCCCCCGCATACGCGAGGTGCACCGGGTAGTCGTCGACCTGCTCGGGCTCCGGGATTCCGTGCCGCTCGCGCAGCTCGCGGAACGCGGGTCCGTGCGCGAAGGCCTCGAACGCCTCCTTGCTCGGGCACGTGTCGAGCAGCAGGATGCCGTCGGGCGCGCGCAGGCAGAGATGCAGGCGCATGTTGCCGGCGCCGATCTCGCCCATCATCGCGTCGTAGCGCGCGAGCAGGTCGCCGGGATCGCCGCTGAACTTCCAGAGCGATGCGTGCATCTAGGCTAGCGCGCGCCGCCGGAGGGCGCTTCGGCACGAGCACGCGGCGCCGGAACTCGCACACGGTCTCCTCGCGCTGGTTCCAGCCGACCGTATCGACCGTGACGATGCCGCGGTCGGGCTTGCTCTGCGACTCGCGCTTCTCGAGCACGGTCGTGCGCGCGTAGATCGTGTCGCCGTGGAAGGTCGGGCGCGCGTGGCGCAGGGACTCGATCTCGAGGTTGGCGATCGCCTTGCCCGAGACGTCGGGGACGCTCATGCCGAGCACGAGCGAGTACACGAGGTTCCCGACGACGACGTTGCGCCCGAACTGCGTCTCGGTCTCGGCGTAGTGCGCGTCCGTGTGCAGGGGGTGGTGATTCATCGTGAGCATGCAGAAGAGGTGGTCGTCGGCCTCGGTGATCGTCTTGCCGGGCCAGTGGTGGTAGATGTCGCCGACCTCGAACTCCTCGAAGTAGCGGCCGAAGCGCGTCTCGCGCGCGTAGATCTCACGTCCCATCGCGCCATCATAGGAGCGCATCTCAGCCCGCAGGCCGCTCGCGCAACCACGCGCCCGCGCGGCGCCTATCCTGCCCCGGTGAGCAGCGATCCGCGTGAGCCCGACGTGCGCCGCGGTCGCCGGCGCCCCGACTGGGACGAGTACTTCATGCTCATCGCCGTCGCGACGCGCCAGCGCGCGGAATGCCTCGGGCGCCACGTCGGCGCGGTGCTCGTGCGCGAGGGCCGCATCGTCGCGACCGGCTACAACGGCACGCCGCGCGGGTTTCCGCGCTGCAACGGAAGCGAGCAGGGCTGTCACCGCTGCGCCCACCGCGAGCAGTACCCGAGCGGCTCGGCCTACGACGTGTGCATCTGCGTGCACGCCGAGCAGAACGCCATCCTGCAGGCGGCCCGGCTCGGCTATTCGCTCGACGGGGCGCACTGCTACACGACGCTGCGACCGTGTTTCGGCTGCCTCAAGGAGCTGCGCCAGGCCGGTGTCGAGCGCATCGTGTTCCTCAACGTCTGGGAGCCCGGGGGAGAGGTCGAGCGCGACGCCTACCACGGGCTCCTGGCCGAGCTCGCACGCCTCGGCACGGCCGTCGAGCAGCTCGACCTCGACCCCGCCGTCCTCGAGCTCAGCGCAGGCCCGTGAGGCGCCCGCCGCCGATCGCAGGGCTGTTCACGCTGCTGGCGGCCGGTCTCGCCGTGATCGCGGTCGCGGCCTGGAACGGGGGCGCGAGGGTTCCGGCATTCGCGGCCGCCGTGCTCGCCGCATGGATGGCGGGCCTTGCTCTTACATCGATCCGCCGGGCGAGGAAGCCGAGGCCAGAAGACTCGAGTATTCGGTAGTCCTGATCACTCACCGGAGGCATGTTCCTGCACTAGTGTTCAAAGGGGCGCTGGCATGGTTGCCGAAGGCCTCTCCTTTCATGAGAGACGACGCAAACATCCCCAGCGAGCCCGCCGTCGCGCGTCTGATCGCGGCGCGGCGCGCCCACGGCGACTCCCCGCACACCCTGCGCGCCCTGCGCGGCGATCTGGGGGAGCTGTGCGCGTTCCTCGCGCAACAGGATCTGACGCCCGCGACGTGCGGCAGCGAGCCGCTGCGCCGCTGGCAGGCGCGCCTGGCGGCGCGGCGCCTGGCGCCGGCGACGATCGCGCGCCGGCTGTCGTCGGCGCGCGCGCTCTTCGGCGACCTCGTGCGCCGCGGCGAGCGGCCCGATGACCCCTCGCTCGTCCTGGCAGGGCCCAAGCGCCGCCGGCGGCTGCCCGAGCCGGTCTCGGCCGCCGACTGCGGCCTGCTGCTCGACGGTGCCTGGAACGACGACGTGCGCAGCCTGCGCGATCGCGCGGTGCTCGAGCTGCTGTACGGCTGCGGGCTGCGCGCAAGCGAGGTCTGCGGGCTCGAGCTCGCGTCGTACGACGCCGCGGAGGCGCGGCTGCGCGTCGTCGGCAAGGGCGATCGCGAGCGGCTCGTGCCGCTCGGCGAGCCGGCGCGCGAGGCGCTGGACGCATGGCTGCGCGGTGGGCGACCGCGCGTGGCCGGCGCGAGCAGCGCCTTGCTCGTGAGCGTGCGCGGCCGCCGGCTCTCCCCGTCGGACGTCCGGCGGGCGCTCGAGCGGCGGGCGCGGATCGCCGGGATCGGAGCTCGGTCCCCGCATTCGCTGCGTCACGCCTACGCTACACATCTGTTGGAGGGGGGAGCGGGCTTGCGCGAGATCCAGGAGCTGCTCGGCCACGCATCCGCTGCGACGACGCAGATCTATGCGCACGTCGCCGTCCCGCATCTCGTGCGCGAGCACGCCGACCACCACCCACGAGGCTGATGGCTGTCGAAACCACCGAAGCGACCGAGCACGTGCCCCGCGAAGAGCTGGGTGAGATCTGGCGTCAGTACAAGTCGTCGGGCGATCGCGCGTTGCGTGATCGTTTGATCCTGACGTATGCGCCGCTGGTCAAGTACGTGGCCGGCAAGCTCGGCTCGTGGCTGCCGCCGCATGTCGAGGAGGGCGACCTCATCTCGTATGGCCTGCTCGGGCTGATCGGCGCGATCGAGCGCTTCGAGCCGAACCGTGAGATCAAGTTCGAGACGTATGCGATCTCGCGCATCCGTGGCGCGATGATCGACGAGCTGCGCTCGCTCGACTGGGTGCCGCGTTCGGTGCGCAATCGCGCGCGCGAGATCGAGCGGGCGATGGCGGAGCTCGAGAACCGGCACAAGCGCACGCCCAGCGACGAGGAGGTCGCAGGCGAGCTCGGGATCACGGTCGGGGAGTTCGAGGAGAGCCTGACGCAGATCGCGCGTTCCTCGGTGGTTGCGCTCGACGAGCTGTGGTCGGGCAGCGGCGCCGGTGGCGAGTCGACGGCGCTGATCGACACGATCGAGGATCCGCACGCGCCCGATCCGACGCGCGAGCTGCTGCAGGTCGAGATGCGCCAGGCGCTCGCGCAGGCGATCACGCGCCTGCCCGATCGCGAGCGCCTCGTGGTCACGCTCTACTACTACGAGGAGCTCACGCTGCGCGAGATCGGCGAGGTCCTGAGCGTCACCGAGTCGCGCGTGTCCCAGCTCCACACGAAGGCCATCCTGCGCCTCCGCGTACGTCTGCAGGGCTCGCTCGACCACGCCGCCTAGAAGCTCCGACTGAATGAGCGTGGCGTCCGGAGCGTGTGGATCGCCTGCGGTCCGGCCGTCGCGCGCTGCGCGGACTCCCGCCAGACCTGCGGCGACCCGCACCCCAGCCACACACGCTCATTCCGTTGGTTGCTGTGGCGAGGGCCGGTGCGGCGCAGGCGAATCCGGCCGCGAGCGCGGCTGCGAGCACGAGGGCGCGCATGGCCCCGATCCTGAGCCCGTTCGGCGGTATCATCCCGGTCCCCCGTAGATCTGGCAGGAGGCACGCATGCCGTTCGCGCCCGAGAAGATCCGCAACGTCGCGTTCGTCGGTCACCGCGGAAGCGGCAAGACGTCGCTCGCGGAGGCGCTGCTCTTCCAGGCGGGCGCGGTCACGCGCCTGGGCTCGATCTCCGACGGCACGACCGTGTCGGATCACGACGAGGACGAGAAGCGGCGCTCCATGTCGATCTCGGGCTCGCTGCTGCACGCCGAGCACGAAGGGCACAAGCTCAACATCTTCGACGCCCCGGGCGATCCCAGTTTCGTGGCCGACGCGCTGGGTGCATTGCGGGTCGTCGAGGGCGCGCTCTTCACGGTCTCGGGCGTGGCCGGCGTCGAGGTCATGACCTCGCGCCTGTGGCGCCGCTGCGACGAGCTCGAGCAGGCGCGCGTCGTCTTCATCAACCACCTCGACCGCGACCGCGCCGACTTCGCGGCCGCGCTCGCCGCGGTGCAGGAGCAGCTGTCGCCGCGCTGCGTCGCGATCGCGATCCCGATCGGCAGCGAGAAGGACTTCCGCGGCGTCATCGACGTCCTGCACATGGTCGCGTACGAGGACGCGGGCGACGGCTCGCGCGAGGCCGAGCCGGGCCCGATCCCGGCCGACATGGTCGACGAGGCCGCGACCTGGCGCGAGCGCCTGATCGAGGCCGTCGTCGAGGTCTCCGACGACCTCACCGCGAAGTACCTCGAAGGCGAGGAGATCACCGGCGACGAGCTCCGCGAGGCCTTGCACGCCGAGGTGCTGCGGGGCGAGCTGTTCCCCGTCGCGTGCGGCTCGGCGACCAAGAACGAGGGCACCCACGCGTTGCTCGACCTGATCGTCGAGGGCGTCCCGGCCCCCTCGGAGAACTTCATCGCGGCGCGCTCGGGCGACGACGACGTCGTGCTCTCGTCGAGCGAGAGCTCGACGGCGGTCTACGCGTTCAAGACGGTCGCCGACGCGCACGTCGGCCGCATCAACTTCGTGCGCGTGTTCTCGGGCACGCTGCGGGCCGACGTGCAGCTCGTCAACGGGCGCACGGGCACCAAGGAGCGCATCGGCCAGGTGCTCGAGGTGCAGGGCAAGGATCACCACCCCGTCAGCGAGCTCGGCCCGGGCGACATCGGCGCGGTGCCCAAGCTCAAGGACGTCGTCGCGGGGGACGTGCTCGCCGAGCGCCCGATGATCGTGCAGGGGGCGCCCCTGCCGGCGCCGATCGTGTCGGTCGCGGTCGAGCCCAAGGTGCGCGGCGAGGACGAGAAGATGGCGACCGCGCTGCGGCGCCTCGCAGAGGAGGACCCGACGCTGCGGATCAGCCGCGACGAGCGCACGAGCGAGCTGCTCGTGAGCGGTCTCTCGCAGATGCACGTCGAGGTGACGGTCGAGCGCGTGAAGCGGCGCTTCGGCGTCGAGCTCGTCACGCATCCGCCGCGCGTGCCGTACTTCGAGGCGATCCGCCGCAAGGCGCGCGCGCACGCCCGCTACAAGAAGCAGACGGGCGGCCGCGGGCAGTTCGGCGACTGCCACATCGAGGTCGAGCCGCTGCCCGCGCACGAGGGCTACGAGTTCATCGACAAGATCGTCGGCGGCGTCATCCCGCAGGGCTTCCGCCCGGCCGTCGACAAGGGCATCCAGGAGACGATGCACACGGGCGACCTGGCGGGCTATCCGGTCATCGGCGTGCGCGTCACGCTCTTCGACGGCTCCTACCACTCGGTCGACTCCTCCGAGATGGCGTTCCGCATCGCGGGCTCGATGGCGTTCAAGAAGGCCTACTCTGAGGCCGACCCCGTGCTCCTCGAACCCATCATGGCCGTGGAGGTGACCTCGCCCTCCGACACCGTCGGCGACGTCATCGGCGACCTCAACTCGCGCCGCGGCCGGCCGCTCGGGATGGACCCCGTGGGCGCGAACACCGTCATCCACGCCGAGGTCCCGATGTCCGAGATGCTCTCCTACGCTCCCGACCTGACGTCGCTGACGGGCGGGCGGGGCGACTACGCGATGACGCTGGCACGCTACGAGGAAGTGCCGGCGCATGTCTCGCAGCGCCTCATCGCCGACCTGCAACGGGAGCGCGAAGCGGCCAAGGCGTGACCCAGATCGGCAAGATCGGCATCACGCGCCAGTGTGGTGTGTGTGGTCGCACGCTCCTGCTCGGGGAGCAGGTCGAGGAGTTCACGAACGGCGGGCGCCGGGTGTCGGTGTGCACGCTCTGCCTGTCCGAGGCGACGGCGCGCGGGTGGCTGCGCGCGGGCGCTCCGGCGCCCCCGCCGGTCGAGGAGGACGCGCCGGAGGCGGGGGAGCGGCGCGGCTGGCTGCGCCGCCGCCGCGCGCCCGACGCGGTCGAGCTGCCCGAGCCCGAGCCCGAGCGCTCGCTCCCGGTGCCGGCGGCGCGCGCGCTCGAGCGCGGCGTCGACGCGTTCAACGCCAGCGCCTACCGGCGCACGGTCGCGAGCATCGCGAAGGGTCTCGGCGTGCCGCGCGCGTCCGTGGTCGTGCTCTCCGGCAACCGCCCGGACGCGATCGTCACGGTCGCCTGGGAGATCTCCTGGTACCAGTACCGCGTCGAGGCCGAGCGGGGCGGGCACGTGCGGCTCGAGGACCGCGGCGACGACCCCGGCGTGATCGACCAGCGCTGGCGCGACTGGAACGCCCAGGTCGCGCCCGACGGCCAGCTCACGCTGGTCTGACGGTCGCCCTGGACTCGCCCTAGACTGCAGCCATGCGACTGACCGAGCTGGCGTCCGACCTGGAAGCGTTGCGCACGGACATCGCCGACGAGCTGTCCGCGATCAACCGCTACGAGCAGCAGACGTACACGCTCACCGACGAGGAGGCCCGCGAGACGGTCGCGCGTATCCTCGACGAGCGCAAGCAGCACGTGGCGCTCCTGCTCGCCCAGCTGCGCCGGCTCGACCCCAAGCAGCGCGAGAAGCTCGACCGCTGACCGATTCGCCCCGCATGGACGTCGACGACGCCATTCGCTCGCGCCGGACGCTGAAGGCGTACACCGACGAGCCCGTGGAGCGCGCGCTCGTGGCCGAGCTGCTCGACCTCGCCGTGCTCGCGCCGAACCATCACGACACCGAGCCGTGGCGCTTCTGGGTCGTCGGGCGCGCCACGCTCACGGCGCTCAGCGACGCGACGGGCGACCGCAAGCTGCTGCGCTCGCACACCGCGATCGTCGTCGGGGTGAAGCGCGACGCCGACTCGCAGATCGCCGAGGAGGACTACGCGGCGACCGCCTGCGCGATCCAGAACCTCATGCTGGCCGCGCGCGGGCGCGGGCTCGCGAGCTTCTGGCGCACCCCCGGCGTGCTCTCGCGGCCGGTCGTGGCGCGCATCCTGGACGTGCCGAAGAAGGTGCGGCTGATCGGCCTCGTGCACCTCGGCCGCCCGGGCGAGCCGTTCCCGCCGCAGCCGCCGAAGAGCGCTGCCGCGCTCACGCACTGGCTCGACTGAGCGCCGCGGCGGCTGCACGATTGGGGTCAGACCCCAAACGTGCACGTGTCGCCGGCGTCTCCATACCCGGTCTTGCGTGCACGTTCGGGGTCAGACCCCAATCGTTCAGGCGACGTCGAAGACGATGCCCTGGGCGAGCGGCAGCTCGCTCGAGCCGTTGATCGTGGCGGTCTGCCGGCGCATGTAGGCGCGCCACGCGTCCGAGCCGGACTCGCGCCCGCCGCCGGTCTCCTTCTCGCCGCCGAACGCGCCGCCGATCTCGGCGCCGCTCGGTCCGATGTTGACGTTGGCGATGCCGCAGTCGCTGCCGACCGCCGAGAGGAAGCGCTCGGCCTCGCGCAGATCGGTCGTGAAGATGCACGACGAGAGTCCCTGGGGCACGTCGTTGTGGAGCGCGATCGCCTCGTCCAGGTCGCTGTAGGTGAGCGCGTAGAGGATCGGCGCGAACGTCTCCTCGCGCACGATCGCGGTCTGCGCCGGCATGCGCACGACGGCCGGGCGCACGTAGTACGCGTCGGGATGCTCGTCGCCGAGCACGCGCTCGCCGCCGCTGACCACGCCGCCCTCGGAGCGCGCCCGCTCGAGCGCCGCCTGCTGGTGTGCGAACGCGTCCGCGCCGATGAGCGGGCCGCAGAGCGTGCCGGCCTCGCGCGGGTCGCCGACGGGCACGCTCGCGTAGGCGCGCTCGAGCCGGTCGCAGAGCTCGCCGGCGATGCTCTCGTGCGCGATCAGCCGGCGCAGGCTCGTGCAGCGCTGGCCCGCCGTGCCGACCGCGCTGAAGACGACTGCGCGCACCGCCATGTCGAGGTCGGCGCTCGGCCCGACGATCATCGCGTTGTTGCCGCCGAGCTCGAGCAGCGGGCGGCCGAGCCGCGCCGCGATGAGCGGCGCGAGCGCCTTGCCCATCGCCGTCGAGCCGGTCGCCGATACGAGCGGGAGGCGCGGGTCCTCGGCCAGCTGGCGCGCGCGGTCGGCGCCGCCGATCACGACCTCGAGCAGGCCGTCCGGCGCGTCCCCGAACGCTGCCGCGGCGCGTCGCAGCAGCGACTGGCAGGCGAGCGCGGTGAGCGGGGTGCGCTCGCTCGGCTTCCAGACCACGGGATCGCCGCACACGAGCGCGAGCGCGGAGTTCCAGCTCCACACCGCGACGGGGAAGTTGAACGCGCTGATGACCGCGACCGGGCCGAGCGGGTGCCACGTCTCGAGCATGCGGTGCCCGGGCCGCTCGGAGGCGATCGTGCGCCCGAAGAGCTGGCGCGAGAGGCCGACGGCGAGGTCGCAGATGTCGATCATCTCCTGCACCTCGCCGAGGCCCTCCTGGGCGATCTTCCCCGTCTCCAGCGTGACGAGCGCGCCGAGAGCCGCCTTTGCGCTGCGCAGCTCCTCGCCGAGCAGCCGCACGAGCTCGCCCCTGCGCGGCGCGGGGACGTCGCGCCACACCTCGAAGGCCGCGCTCGCCCGCGCGACCGCGGCATCCGTGCCGGCGGCGTCGGTGCGCGCGATGCGCGCGAGCGGCGCGCCCGTGATCGGCGTCCGCACCTCGAGGTCGCCCTCGCCGAGACCGCTGCGGTCGAGTCCGAGCCGGCCGAGAATGTCATCGATTGCGAGCATGGAGCACCTCCGTCGGGACGCCGGCGGGGGCCGGGCGAACCTGATCGTGCCATGAGCGACTCCGCTATGCTGGGGCTTCTGCGGATGTAGCTCAGTTGGCTAGAGCGTCGCCTTGCCATGGCGAAGGTCGAGGGTTCGAGCCCCTTCATCCGCTTTCCGGTCGTACGCTCCGTGCATGGGCGCGGAGGAAGAGCTGTGGGGCGAGCTCCACGACCTCTTCGACACCGATGACGGGTCGCTTCCCGAGGCCCGCGCGGGCTGATCGGCGCCCGAGCGCCGTGACGGCCTCGGATGGCCGGCCGGCGTGTCCGCCGTGAGCGCGAGCCGGCGCGCGCGGAACGAGGCATCCCTCGGGCGGGGGATCACAGATCCGAGCAGTCCGTACAGGTTCCTTACACCCTCGCAACCGCCTGCCCAAACCCTCCCCGTACAACGTGAGTAGTCAGTTTCGCGCCGGAGCCCCGGCGATCGACCCCAGGGAGGGGACGCATGAGAAACAGCCGATTCACAGTTGCGCTCGTAGCAGTCGCGTGTGTCGTGGCGCTGCCGGCAGCCGCTGCCGCACACAAGGGCAAGCCTGCTCAGACGAGCCACGCGTTCAAGAGCCACCACGGTCATCCGGGCAAGGGCGGCAAGCTCGACGGCGCCAACGTGCGCCTCGTGCCCGTCGCCGGCCAGACCGCGAAGGGCGAGGCGCACCTCAAGCAGCACGCCAACGCCCTCAGCATCGAGCTCATCGTCGGCAAGCTGACGCCGGGCGCGTTCTACGCGGCGCACGTGCACGCCGGTTCCTGCGCCGCCCCGGGCGCGGTCGCGCTGACGTTCCCCGATCTCTACGCCGACGAGAATGGCATCGCCAAGCTCGTCACGTCGGTTCCGACCGCCGCCGGCGCCAGCTACTTCGCCGGGGGCTTCTCCGTCGACGTGCACGCCGGCCCCTCGGCCGGCGCGACGCCCGTCATCTCGTGCGGCGACATCGCCGTGAAGTCCTCGAAGTCGGCCGCCAAGGCGTGGCTGAAGGGCGCGGGCAGCGAGCACGGTCGTGCCGAGCTCGTCCAGAAGGGCAGTGACGTGTCGGTGTGGATCAAGGCCAGTGGCCTGACGCCGGGCGCGCATGCCCTGCAGCTCATCGCCGGCAGCTGCGCGGCGCCGGGCGCCGTGGCCGTGAGCCTCGGTGACGTGACCGCCGGCCCGGACGGCACCGTCCTCGCCAAGGTCGCCGCCACCTCGACCATCCCGGTCGTCGGCAAGGGCTACGCCCTCGCCGTGAACGCCAATCCCAGCGCCACGCCGGGCGCGACGGTCGCCTGCGGCGACCTCAACCCGCTGCGCTGGGGCTGGCGCCACAAGTAGGCACTTGGAGGTGAGCGCCCGCGGGTGCTGACCTTCGCAGAGCGCGACGGACGCAAGGGGGTCGGGCGTTACAGCCCGGCCCCTCGGCGTCTTTTCGGGCTCGTGCCGGGCGAGCGACGCAAGATTGGGGTCAGACCCCAACTTTGCACGGGCGAGCGATGCACGATTGGGGTCAGACCCCAATCGTGCGGACCCCGACATTGCGCCCCGCCTGCCGTCAGTGCGGGACGACGAGCGAGCGCAGCTCCGCCGACAGCTCGGGCCATGTGAGGTTCAGGCCCTCGAGCGTCTGGGTGAGCACCTCGGTGACGACGGCGTCGCGCACCCACTTGTGGTCGCCGGGCACGATGTGCCAGGGCGCCGTCTTCGTCGACGTGCGCTCGAGCATCGCGCGGTAGGCCGTCATGTACTCGTCCCACTTCGCCTGCTTGGCGAGGTCGTCGGGCGAGAACTTCCAGTTCTTCGTCGGATCGGCGATGCGCTCGCGGAAGCGGCGCGACTGCTCCTCCTCCGAGATCTGGAGGAACAGCTTGACGACGGTCGTGCCCTCGTTGGCGAGGTGCTGCTCGAACGCGTTGATGGCCGCGTAGCGCTGCTTCCAGACCGCCTTCGGCACGTAGCTCTCGACGCGGACGACGAGCACGTCCTCGTAGTGCGAGCGGTTGAAGATGCCGATCTCGCCGCGCTGCGGGAGCACCTGGTGGACACGCCACAGGAAGTCGTGTGCGAGCTCGGTCGAGGTCGGCGCCTTGAAGCCGGCGATGCGCACGCTCATGGGGTTGAGAGCGCCGATGCAGTGCGTGACCACGCCGTCCTTGCCCGAGGCGTCCATGCCCTGCAGGACGACGAGCACGGAGCGCTTGCGCTCGGCCATCAGCATGGTCGCGAGCTCGGTCATGCGCTCGGCGCGCCGAGCGGTGCGGGCCCGCGTGGACTCCTCGTTGCGCAGGCCGAGCTTGGCATCCGGCGGGTGGGCGCCGAGATCGACCTTGGACCCGGGATCGACACGGGTTGCGCGCGCGAGATCCTGCATCGTTCTGACGATACGCGATGCCGAGCGGGGGAGCCTATGCGAGCGGCGCGACGAGCTCGATGCGGTTGCCGAACGGATCGTCGACGAATCCGCGCGTCACGCCCGGGAGGTCCACGTCGCGCCGCGTCGCGCAGCCTGCCGCGGCCAGCGCGGCGAGCAGCGCCTCGAGCGCCGCGGGGTCGCGCACCGCGAGGGCGGGGTGGGCCTTGGTGGCCGGCGCGAACGGGTCGCTCACCCCGACGTGCAGCTGCTGGGGACCGCACTGGAACCAGCAGCCGCCGCGCGCCGCGAGGGCCTCGGGCTTGGCGAGCTCGGGCAGGCCGAGCAGCCCGCCGTAGAACGCGCGGGCCTGCTCCTCGCAGCCCGCGGGAGCGGCGACCTGGACGTGGTCGATGCCGGTGATCACCGGCGTTTCCCCCGGGAACGCGAACGGCCCCCGCGCGTGCGGGGGCCGTGCGAGGTACCGCGTACGGGATTCGAACCCGTGTTACCGGCGTGAGAGGCCAGCGTCCTAGGCCCCTAGACGAACGCGGCACGTACCCGGGGCGAGGGACATTCTACCGAACCTGGCCCGATCGGTCACTCGACGAAGAACTTGCCGGTCTCGCCGTCGGAGTTCCAGCGCGTCGTCACGGTCGTCTTGCGCGTGTAGAAGTCGATCGCGTCGCCGCCGTGCGCGTGCAGGTCGCCGAGGAACGAGTCCTTCCAGCCCGAGAACGGGAAGAACGCCACGGGCGCCGCGACGCCGATGTTGACGCCGATCATGCCCGCGTCGCAGTCGTGCCGGTAGCGCCGGGCGACGGCGCCCGACTCGGTGAAGATCGAGGAGCCGTTGCCGTAGCGCGACGCGTTGACGACCTCGATCGCCTGCTCGAGCGTGTCGACCTTCACGACCGAGAGCACCGGCCCGAAGATCTCCTCGCGCGCGACCTCCATGTCGGGCGTGACGTCGTCCATGATCGTCGGGCCGACGAACGCGCCGGCGGCGTTGTCGCCGCTCTCCTCGCGGCCGTCGAGCACGATGTTCGCGCCCTCGGCCGCGCCCTTGTCGATCCACGAGCGCACGATGTCGCGGCGCTCGCTCGAGACGAGCGGGCCCACGCCGACGCCCTTCTCGAGGCCGTTGCCGACGCGCAGCTTCTCGGCCGCGGCGATCAGCGCCGGGACGATGCGCTCGTGGGCGCTGCCCACGGTCACGAGCACCGAGCCCGCCATGCAGCGCTGGCCGGCCGCCCCGAAGGAGGAGCCGATGATGCCCTCGACGGTCTTGTCGACGACGGCGTCCGGCATCACGACCATGTGGTTCTTGGCCCCGCCGAGCGCCTGCACGCGCTTGCCGGCGCGCGCCGAGCGCTCGTACACGAGCTTCGCGACCGTCGCCGAGCCGACGAACGAGACGCCGGCGATGCCCGGGTGGTCGCAGATGCCCTCGACGACCTCGCGGCTGCCGTTGACGAGGTTGATGACGCCCGGGGGCAGCAGCTCGAGATCGTGGATCAGCTGGAAGATCGCCTCCTGCGCGAGCGGCACCTGCTCGGAGGGCTTGAGCACGAACGTGTTGCCGCAGGCGACCGCGAAGGGCAGGAACCACATGGGCACCATCGCGGGGAAGTTGAACGGGCAGATCGCGCCGAAGACGCCGATCGGCTGGCGGTAGGTCTCGCAGTCGATGTTGGTCGCGACGTTCTCGAGGTTGCGGCCCTGCATCGTCGTCGGGACGGCGGAGGCGCACTCGACCATCTCGATCGCCCGCCCGACCTCGGCGAACGCGTCCGGGAGCGTCTTTCCCATGTCCTGCGTGATCAGGCGCGCGATCCGGTCCTGGTTCTCGATGAGCGCCTGGCGCAGCGTGAACATGCGCCGCGCGCGCTCGATCGTCGGCGTGCGCCGCCAGGCCGGGAACGCCTCCTGGGCGGCGCGCACCGCGTCGTCGAGATCGGCGGCCGACGAGAGCGGGACGCGTGCCAGCAGCGCACCGGTGGCGGGCTCGGTGACGTCGAGGTGCTCGCTCGTGGCGGCTTCGACGAAGCGTCCGCCGATGTAGTTGCGCAACGTGCGGACATCGGTCGCGTCCGCCGTCTTCGTGGGCATCGCTGTGCTCATCCCGATCCTCCGCTGTGGGCAGTTCTCCCGGCAGGATACGCCGAAGCGGCCGAGTCGATACCCTGAGAGCGTCGAAGTCGTACCTGGGCCCGTCCCGCCGACGGGGTCAGGCTGAAAGGACGCGCATGAGCCAGGTCGAAAGCCAGCTGGGAACAATCGACATCGAGAGCGCGGCCCGGCACGAATGGCTGTCGTGGACGAAGATGGCCGATGTCGAGCGCGAGGCTCCGCCGGTGCTCGTCGGCGGCGACGGGCCGTACGTGATCGAGTCGAACGGCACGCGCCTGCTCGACGCGATGTCCGGCCTCTTCACGACCCAGATCGGCTACTCGCACGGCGCCGAGCTCGGCGCCGCCGCGGCGGCGCAGATGGAGCGGCTGGCCTACTACCCCAACTGGGCGGCCACGAACCCGGCGACGCTGGCGCTCACGGAGCGCATCCTCGCCCTGGCGCCGCCGCAGATGGCGCGCATCTTCTTCACCTCGGGTGGCTCCGAGTCGGTCGAGTCGGCCTGGAAGCTCGCCCGCCAGCATTTCCAGGCGCGCGGCGAGAGCTCGCGCCGGATCGTCATCTCGCGCAAGGGCTCCTACCACGGCTGCTCGCTCGGGGCGCTCTCGATCACGGGCATCCCGGCGGCGCGGGCGCCCTTCGAGCCGCTGCTCGCCGACACGCGCCACGTCATGAACACCGATCCGCGCCAGAACCCGGGCGGCGACCCGCTGGCCGCGGCCGACGCGTTCGAGGAGGCGATCCTCGCCGCGGGCGCCGAGAACGTGTGCATGGTGATCCTCGAGCCGGTGCAGAACGCCGGCGGCTGCCTCGTGCCCCCGCCCGGCTACGCCCAGCGCGTGCGCGAGATCTGCGACCGCCACGGCGTCCTGCTCTGCTGCGACGAGGTCATCTGCGCGTTCGGGCGCCTCGGGCACTGGTTCGGGTCGGCGCGGCTCGGCTTCGAGCCCGATCTGATCACGTTCGCGAAGGGCGTGACGTCGGGCTACGCGCCGCTCGGCGGCGTGATCTTCAGCGAGAAGGTCGCCGAGCCGCTGCTCGCGGCCGAGGGCCTCTACGCGCACGGCTACACGTTCGGCGGCCACCCGGTCTCGTGCGCGACCGCGCTCGCCAACATCGCGGTCATGGAGCGGCTCGACGTGATGGCCAACGTCCTCGACGTCGAGCCGTACCTCGAGAGCGTGCTCAACGACGTCGCGGCCGCGTCGCCGATCGTCGTCGAGGCGCGCGGCTGCGGCTTCTTCCGCTCGCTCGAGCTCGTGGACGCCGCGCTCGTCGATCGCGTGCGCGCCGCCACGCGGGCGCGCGGGGTGATCACGCGCACCGACACGCGCGCCAACCCGTGCCTCGCGATCTCGCCGCCGCTCATCTGCGAGCGCTCGCACGTCGACGAGCTCGCCGAGGCGGTCGCGGGCGGGTTGGCCGAGATCGCCGGGTGACGGGGCTGTTCCGGCACGCGCTCGACGGCATCACGCCGTACGAGCCGGGCCGCCCGGTCGAGGTCGTACAGCGCGAGCTGGGCCTGGCCGGCCCGATCGTCAAGCTCGCGTCCAACGAGGGCCCCTGGGGACCGGTTCCGGCCGCGCTCGAGGCGATCGTCAACGCGGCGCGGAGCGGCAACCGCTACCCCGACGGCGGCTGCTGGGCCCTGCGCACGGCTCTTGCCGAGCGGCACGGCCTCGCCTTCGAGCAGGTCGTCGTGGGCAACGGCGCCGACGCCGTCCTCAACTACCTCGCGCTCGCGCTGCTCGAGCCGGGCGACGAGGTCGCGTTCTGCTGGCCGTCCTTCCCGGTCTATCCCATCAACGCCGCCAAGATGGGCGCCATCGCGGTGCGCGCGTCGCTGGACGGCTCGCGCTACGACCTCGACGCGCTCGCCGCCGCCGTCGACCACAAGACGAAGATCGTCTACGTCACGAACCCGAACAACCCGACCGGCGGAATGGTCGGGCGGGCCGCCCTGGAGCGCTTCCTCGACGGGCTGCCCGAGCACGTGCTGCCGGTGCTCGACGAGGCCTACTTCGAGTACGTCGACGACCCCGACTACCCCGACGGCGCGCGCGAGCACCTCGCTCGCGGCCGGCGCTGCGTCGTGCTGCGCACGTTCTCGAAGATCTACGGGCTGGCGGGCTTCCGGGTCGGCTACGGCCTCTGCCCGCCCGATGTGGCCGCGGCGTGCCTCAAGGTCAAGAACGCGTTCGACGTGACGCAGGCGGCTCTCGACGCAGCGCTTGCGAGCCTCGGCGCCGGCGAGGAGGTGGCGCGCCGCCGCAACGAGACGAGGGCGGGCCGCGAGCGCCTCGCCGCCGGCCTGCGCGAGCGCGGCTACGCGCCGCTCGAGAGCGTCGCCAACTTCGTCTGCGTCGACGTCGGCGACGGCGCCGCCTTCGCCGGGCGGCTGGAGCGGCAGGGCGTGATCGTGCGCCCGCTCGGGCCGTTCGGCGACCCGGCCTCGGTGCGCATCAGCGTGGGCTCGGACGAGGAGCTGACCCGCCTCTTCGCCGCCATCGACGCCGGCTAGCGCCCATCGAGGTGTGATCGCCTCGCGGAAAACCGCGGCGGCGAGCGGCGCGTAGCTGCGGATGCATGAGGCGCGATGCCATCGGTGGAGTCATCGTCGCGGCGCTTGTCGCGGCAGCCGTCGCGGCGGGGGCGGCGACGGACGTGCGCGTGCACCGGCTCCACCTGCCTCCCCCTCCGACGGCGGACGCGAGCGAGAGCGCGCCGCCGGCCGCCCCCGGCACTCCCGTATCGCAGCCCGGCGCACCCGCGCCGCCCGCGCCGCCCGTCGCTCCTCCGCCTCCGGGGAGCACGCCTCCGCCTCCGCCGCCGTCCCCGCCGGCATCCGGTGTCGGTTGCACGGCGGGCGGTGGCCCGCCCGCGAGCGTCACCGGGACGCTCGCCGACCTCTCGCTCTCGCTGGCACCGACGACGGTGGCCTCGGCGCCGGCGCTCGTCTTCCGCGGCGTCTACCCCAGCGGCGCGACGATGCACACGTTCACGCTGCGGGACTCCGGCAACAACGTCCTCTGCGCGACCCCGCGCATCTCGCCGGGGGGCGAGGCGAGCTTCACGGTCACGAACCTCCCGCCCGGCACCTACGAGCTGTTCTGCACCATCCACCCGGTGCAGATGCACGAGACCTTCACGGTCAGCTGAGGTCGACCCAGACGGCGTGCCCGTCGCGGACCTCGATCTGCCCGGGCGCGTCGATGTGCGAGGCGATCACCGTGGCGTCGCGCTCGGCGGCCTCCGCGATCAGCGCCGTGCGAGTCGTGAGCGCCACGTCGGCCTCGCGGTCGTAGAGGCCGTCCCAGCCGAGGTTCTCGGCGTGGATGCGGTGGTGGATCGCGTCCGCGAGGTGCAGCAGCACGCCGTCGTCGTCCGCCACCTCGAGTACCGCGTGCCCCGCGCAGTGCCCGGGCGCCGAGCGCGCGCGCACGCCGGGCAGGACGTCGGCGCCGTCGGCGAACGTCGCGAGCGCCCCCGCGTCGCGCAATATGCGCAGGATGCGCGGGCCGACCCTGGTCGGCTGCTCCTCGGCGCTCCACCACCAGTCGAGCCCGAACTCCGCGACGTGCACGGAGGCCGACGGGAAGGCGGGGGAGATCGGCTCGGGCCACGTGCCCGCGACGACGCCGCCGGAATGGTCGAAGTCGAGGTGCGTGAGCACGACGTCGGTGATCGCCTCCGGGGCGGCGCCGGCGCCGGCGAGCGCCTCGCTCAGGCCTGCCCCGCCGGGCCACAGCACGTCGCACGGCCCCGAGCCGGCGTCGACGAGCGCGACGCGCCCGTGGCCGCGCCAGAGCGTGGCCATCACGGGCGTCATCACGGGCTCTTCGAAAATGGGGCCGAGCGCCTCGCCCGGGAGCTCGATCGAGCCGCAGTCGAGCAGCTCGATCTGCCACCCGCCGTAGTGGAGGCTCACGTGTCGCGAACGCGCGCGACGACGTGCTGGCGCCGGATGAGCTTGGAGCCGTCGCGCAGCTCCACGGTCTTGGCCGAGACGACGAGGACCACGTCGCCCGGGTTCAGGTCGCTGACCTCTGTACCGGCGGCGAGCACGATGCAGCGCTCGAGGCGCCCCTCGGTGATGCTCGCGGGCAGGACGATGCGGCCGACCGCCTCCTCGTCCTGGGTCGGCTGCACCAGCACCCAGTCGTCGAGCGGCTCGACGAGGGGATGGTGGCTGTGTGCGCGGGATTCGAGGGGATTCACGATCCCAAGTTTCGCACAGACCGTCCCGCGGGCGCGATACGGTCACGGCGGCATGCGCGATCGAGCAGCAGTCGCCCGGCCTGCACGGCGCGTCGTCCGTGACTGCGCAGGCGGACGATGACGAGATACGGCGTGCGACCTCTCGACGAGACCACCTGGCCGGACTTCGCCCTCCTGGTCGAGCGGCACAACGGCGTCTGGGGCGGCTGCTGGTGCATGGCCTTCCACCCCGAGGGCGTCGGGCGCGCCAAGACCCCGGAGCAGAACCGCTCCGAGAAGCAGCTCCGCGTGCGCGAGGGCCGCGCTCACGCAGCGCTCGTGTACGACGGCCCGACCTGCGTCGGTTGGTGTCAGTTCGGCTCACCGGACGAGCTCCCGCGCATCAAGCACCGGCGCGCCTACCTCCAGGCGCCCAGCGATCCTCCGGAGTGGCGGATCACCTGCTTCTTCGTCGACAAGGCATACCGCCGGAGCGGGGTGGCGGCCTGCGCGCTCGCGGGAGCGCTGGAGCAGATCGCCCGTCTCGGCGGCGGAACGGTGGAGAGCTACCCCGAATCCGTCGGCGGCCGCGCGGTGTCCGGATCCTTCCTGCACAACGGGACGCTGTCGATGTTCGAGCGCCACGGGTTCGAGCGGACCCGGCCCCTCGGCAAGAACCACTGGGTGGTGGCCAAGGTCGTGCCCGCGCTGCCCGCGGCGGCGCCGGAGCGCCGGTGCTCATGAGGAACGGAGAAGCTGCGGGACTAGGATTCGAACCTAGATTAACGGGGCCAGAACCCGCCGTCCTACCCTTAGACGATCCCGCACAGACGACTCCGAGTATAGATGACGACCCTTTCGGGGCGGTCACCGCGGCATCCTAGGCAGCCGGCTCGGCCCAGTCGTCGTAGAGCGCGCAGTAGCGGCCGCCCAGCGCCATCAGCTCGTCGTGCGTGCCCTGTTCGATCACGCGCCCGTGCTCGAGCACGACGATCAGGTCGGCGCGCCGGATGGTGGAGAGGCGGTGCGCGACGACGAACGCCGTGCGGCCGGCGAGCAGGCGCGCGAGCGCCTCCTCGATGACCGCCTCGCTCGCGATGTCCACGCTCGAGGTCGCCTCGTCGAGGATCAGCAGGCGGGGGTCGGCGAGCAGCGCGCGCGCGAACGCGATCAGCTGCCGCTGGCCGATCGAGAGGGCGGCGCCGCGCTCGGCGACGGGGGTGTCGTAGCCCTCGGGCAGCGCCTCGATGAACGTGTCGGCGCCGACGGCGCGCGCGGCCGCGCGCACGTCCTCGAGGCCCGCGTCCGGGCGGCCGAAGGCGATGTTCTCGCGGATCGACGCGGCGAACAGGAAGCCCTCCTGCGGCACGATGCCGAGCTGCTCGCGCAGCGAGCGCACCTGCACGTCGCGCAGGTCGTGGCCGTCGATGCGGATCGAGCCGGAGCGTGGGTCGTAGAAGCGCGCCAGCAGCTTGACCAGCGTCGACTTGCCCGCGCCCGTGTGGCCGACGAGCGCGACGGTCTGGCCCGCCGCGACGGTCAGGTCGATGCCGTGCAGCACCTCGGCGCCCGCGCCGTAGTGGAAGTGGACGCCGGAGAGCTCGACGGCGCCCTCGATCGGCGGCAGCGGTTGCGTGCCGGGCCCGTCGCGCAGCTCGGGCGCGGTGTCCATGACGTCGAAGATCTTGTCGAGCGCGGCGCTCGCCGCCAGGAAGGTGTTGAAGAGCTGCGAGAGCGCCTGGATCGGGTCGAAGAAGTTCGCCAGGAAGAGCATGAACGCGAACAGCGTGCCGATCGTGATCGCGTTGTCGAAGTAGAGGATCCCGCCGTAGGCGAGCACGATCGCCGTCGAGGCCGAGCCCAGCAGCCCGACGAACGGGAAGTACCAGGCGTTGAGCTGGACCGTGCGGTAGTTGGCCCTGCGGTAGCTGTCGCTGATGTCGCCGAACGCCTCGGCGTTGCCGCGCTCGCGGCGGAACGACTGCACGACCCGCGCGCCCGCGAGGTCCTCCGCGAGCGTCGCGGTCACGTCGGCCAGCCGCTCGCGCATGCGCCGGTAGGCGCGCGCCGAATAGACGCGGAAGAGCGTCGTCGCGAGCGCCATGAGCGGAAACACGGTCAGCGTCGCGAGCGCCAGGCGCCAGTCGAGGTAGAGCAGCACGCCGGCCGTGCCGAACAGGAGCAGCGTGTTCTGGACGGTCGAGTAGAGGCCGTCCGTGACGAGCTGCTCGAGCGCGTCGACGTCGTTCGTCAGGCGCGAGATCAGCCAGCCGGCGCGGTTGCGCTCGAAATACCCGAGCTCGAGCGTCTGGATGTGCGCGAAGAGGTCGCGGCGGAGGTCGGCGAGCACGCGCTGGCCGACCCAGGCCGAGAGGTAGGTCTGCGCGATCGCCGCGACCCATCCGAGCAGCGCCGCGGCGACGAACGCGACGGTCCAGAAGATCAGCGCGTGGCGATCGCCCGGCACGATCCCGCGGTCGATCGCGAACTTCGCCGCGAACGGCGAGGCGAGGCCGATCGCGGTACCGACGATCAGCGTGACGGCCGAGAGGATCGCCTTCAGCCGGTACGGCCGCACGAGCGTGAAGAGGCGCCCGAGGCGGTGGAACGTGCGCTTCCACGAGAACTTCGTCCCCTCGGGCGCGAGCAGCCCGATCGGCCGCATGCGCACGCTCACGAGATCGCCTCCGCCGGTGCGTCCTCGTCGAGCGTGACGAACGTGCGGTCGACGAGGCCGTGGCGCCAGATCTCGGCGTAGACCGGGTTCGTGTCGACGAGCTGCTCGTGGCGGCCGCGCGCTGCCACGCGCCCGTCCTCGAGCACGACGATCTCGTCGGCGAGCGCGATCGTCGAGAGCCGGTGCGCGACGATGATCGTCGTGCGGCCCTCCATGACCGTCTCGAGCGCCCGGCGGATGCGCGCCTCGGTGGATGCGTCGACCGACGCCGTGGCGTCGTCGAGGATCAGCACGCGCGGGTCGACGAGCAGCGCGCGCGCGATCGAGAGCCGCTGCCGCTGACCGCCCGAGAGCGTGAGCCCGCGCTCGCCGATGACGGTGTCGTAGCCCTTCGGCAGCGCCTCGATGAACTCGTGCGCCTGGGCCTTGTGGGCGGCCTCGACGACCTGCTCGCGCGTCGCGCCCGGGCGGCCGTAGGCGATGTTCCCGGCCACGGTCGTCGAGAACAGGAATGTGTCCTCGGCGACCGTCGTGATCTCGCCGCGCAGGTCGGCGAGGCGCAGGTCGCGCACGTCCGCGCCGTCGAGCAGGACGCGGCCCTGCTGCGGGTCGTAGAAGCGCGGGATGAGCGACGCGAGCGTCGTCTTGCCCGCGCCGGTGCGGCCGATGAGGGCGATCGTGCTGCCGGGCTCGATCGTCAGGTCGAGGCCGCGCAGCACCGGGCGATCGGCGTCGTAGCCGAAGGTCACGCCCTCGAAGCGCAACTCGCCGCCGCCGTCGGGAAGCTCGCGCGGGTCCGGCGGGATCGGTGATGTCGGAGTGCTCGTCGAGCACCTGGAAGATGCGCTCGCCCGACGCGATCGCGCGCTGGTACTGGCCGATCCACATGCCGATCATGCGCAGCGGCCAGATCAGCAGCGCGAGGTACAGGTTGTAGGTGATGAAGCCGCCGAGCGAGAGGTGGCCGTCGATCACGAGCAGGCCGCCGACGAGGATGATCACCGCAAAGGCGAGCTGCGGGAGGAGATCGAGCAGCGGGCGGTAGCGCGCCTGGATGCGCGCGGAGTCGAGCTCGCGCTCGAAGACGCGCTCGGTGAAATCGGCGAAGCGCCCGGTCTCGGCGTCCTCCTGGGCGAACGCCTTGACGACGCGGACGCCGACGATCGATTCCTCCGCACTCGTGGTGACGTCGGCGATGCGCTGCTGGATGTCGCGCAGCACGGGGTGGGAGCGGCGCGAGTAGCGCGTGGCGACGATCGCGATCGGCGGCAGCAGCACGAACGTGATCAGCGCGAGCTGCCAGCTCGTGATCACGAGCAGCGCGGAGGCGGCGATCAGCGATGCGCCGTACTGCGTGATGAAGACGAGGCCGTAGCCGAGGAACATGCGCACGGCGCTGACGTCGCTCGTCGCGCGCGACAGCAGCTGGCCGGTCTGGTGCTTGTCGTAGAACCCGAACGACATGCCCTGCAGGTGCGTGTAGAGCGACTGGCGCAGGTCGTACTCGACGTTCAGCGAGAGGCGGCCGGCGATCAGGCGACGGGCGACCATGAGGCTGCCGCTCGTGAGGCCCGCCCCGACGATCAGCCAGACCCAGAGCCACAGGCTCGAGCGGTCGTGGGGGCGGATCGCGCCGTCGATGGCGCGGCCGGTGAAGCTCGGGATCGCGAGCGCGAAGCCCTGGGCCGCGAGCGCGAGCGCGATCGACCACACGAGCAGCGCTCGATGCGCCGCGGCGAAGCCGAGCAGGCGGCGGAACGTGCTTCGGGGTGTCGAGGGGGAGGTCAAGCAGTCTGAGAATACGGCGGCGCGCGGTCGCGTCGCCTGAAAAGCAAACGGTCGCGAACGTCCCTGCATTCCGTGCATATCCGCCGGGACTGGACAAGCACCGGCCGAAAGTGCACCATTGCGCGACTCGGGCTGGGGAGCCCAGGTTGGCGGGTGCATTCGAACAGGGAGGCAGGATCGATGGACGAAGGCGACGTCGACGTCACCAAGCGCGGTGACGTCGACCAACTCAAACCGAATGCTGTCGGCCTGTACAGCATTCTCTTCCTCTGCGTGACGGGGTCGGCCCCGCTCGCCGTCTTCATCTACAACACGCCGTTCACGATGCCGTACGGCTCGGGCAGCAACGGCCCGTCGACGTTCTTCTTCGCCACGATCGTGCTCACGATCTTCTCGATCGCGTACGCCGAGATGGCCAAGAAGGTGCGCGCCGCCGGCGGCATGTACACGTACGTGAGCCACGGCCTCGGACAGGCGTGGGGACTGGCGGCCGGCTATTCGCTCATGATCGGCTATGCGTTGTTCGGCGTCGCGCTGCTGGGCGGCTTCTCGTCGTTCGCGCAGGCCAAGTGGCTGCAGTACTCGGGCACCCACGTCAACTGGCTGTGGTTCGCGCTGATAGGCGTGGCGCTCGTCGTCTGCCTCGCGTACTTCGACGTCGAGGTTTCGGCTCGCGTGCTCGGAGTCGCTCTGATCAGCGAGATCGTCATCATCGGCATCTCGTCGATCTTCTTCTTCGCGCATGCGCACAACGTGGCGATCTCGCCGATCCTGCCGTGGAACGGCCTCAACTCCGGAGTTGCGCCGGGGGTCGCGGTGTTCTTCGCGTTCTGGTCGTGGGTCGGGTTCGAGGCCGCTCCGAACTACGCGGAGGAGGCAAGGGATCCGGTCAAGGTGATCCCGGTCGCGCTGATCTTCTCGTGCGTGGCCGTGGGCACCCTCTACACGATCATGTCGTGGGCGCTCGTCTCGGTCTACGGCACGGGGACCGACTGGTCGAAGATCGCAGGCGAGGGCAGCACGGCCGTCATCAACGGCAAGACCGTCCCGGCCGACTACAACAACTTCGTGCTCGGGCCCGTCTCGGCCGCGGCCGGCGAGTTCTGGCGCGATGCGCTCAGCTACCTCATCATCACCGGCTCGCTGGCCTGTGCCGCCGCGCTCACGAACGCGGGGCTGCGCTACATGTACGCCATGGGCCGCGAGGGACTCCTGCCGCGGTACCTCGGCAAGACCCACCCCGTGCACAAGTCGCCGTACACGGCCGTGCTCACGTGGGGCGTCATCGCCGTCCTGCTGTTCCTGGCCTTCCGCGTCACGAGCCACACGGGCCTCGACGCCTACTTCTGGCTCTCGCCGCAGGGCGTGATCTGGATCGTGCTCGTGCAGGCGCTGACAGCGCTCTCGGTGTTCTTCTACTTCAAGCGCGACCATCCGAGCGAGCAGTCGTGGAAGACGACCGTGTGTGCGTGGCTCGGCTTCGCCGGCCAGATCTTCGTGCTCGCGCTCTTCTACCACTACGAGACCTTCGTGGCCGCGGGCTCGTCGATCTACGTCAAGGAGCTCTTCACGATCGGCTCCGGGACGTGGTCGCTGCCGGTCTCGTGGCTCGGCATCATCGGCGTCGTCGTGCCGGTCGTGTCGCTCGGCTACGCGTACTACCTGCGGGCGCAGAACCCCGGGAAGTACGCGGTCATGGGCCGCTTCGTCAACGAGGCCGCGTTCGTCGACGAGCCCGCCTAGGGATCAGCGCTCGCCCGGGGTGCCGCCGCTCGCGGCGGCACCCCGGGTGGCGCGTGTCGGCAAACCATCCGTCTTCGGCGGTTTGCATGAGACTCCGGCCGCTTCCGCCGCCCGCCGGTGGGGGGACATTGCCGATTTGCGTTTCGCCTGCTGCATATGGTGAATAACGTGCGTCGGAAAGGTTCTGCCGGGCGCCGGAGGGGCGCCCGCACCGGTCAGAGGAGGAGTTGGATGGTGCGTCGACGGTTGGTTCCACGCGCGCTCGTCGCCGCGGTGGCGGCGTTCGGCCTGCTCGTTGCGACGTGCTCCGGCCATGGCCGGGGCGCATTCGAGCGACCTCACCTGGGGAACGTGCGCTGATCCGGATGCCGCAGCGGCAGGCTGGCAGTGCGCGACGTTCAAGGCCCCGCTCGACTACAGCCATCCCGGCAAGGGCTTCGTCAAGCTCGCCGTGACGCGGCTGCCCGCCACGGATCAGGCGCATCGCACCGGGGCGCTGTTCGTGAACCCGGGCGGCCCCGGCGGCAGCGCCGTCGACTTCGCACAGGGCGCAGCGGACCTCTGGACGCCCTTCGAGGACCACTTCGACATCGTCGCCTTCGACCCGCGGGGCACCGGCGCGAGCTCGCCTGCGATCGACTGCAAGGTCAACCAGGAGACGCAGGGCCTCTACTCGGCGCCGTTCACGACGCCCGAGAACCTCGACGTCAAGGCGCTGCTGGCCAAGGACCGGAGCTTCGTCAAGCGCTGCGTCGACCTCAACAGGGACATCCTGCCCTTCGCGTCGACCGCCGACGCCGCGCGCGACATGGACGCCATCCGCGCAGCCATGGGCGACAAGAAGCTGAACTACCTGGGCTTCTCGTACGGCACGTTCCTGGGCGCGACCTACACGAGCCTCTTCCCGGGGAACTTCCGGGCGATGGTGCTCGACGGCCCGGTCGACGCCAACAGCTACATCAACACCCCGTCCGCCGACCTGCGCGAGCAGACGGCCGGCTTCGAGCGCGCGCTCGGGCGCTTCTTCCAGGCCTGCGCGGTCTATCAGTCGTTCTGCAAGTTCGGTGCCGACGATCCGTGGGCGGCCTACGACGCGCTCGTGGAGCAGGCCAACCTGCTGCCGATCCCGGCTCCGAACTTCACTGACGATCCGCGCCCGGTCAACGGCGACGACATCCTCAACGGCACGATCATCACCCTCTACGCCAAGCAGAACTGGTCGCTGCTCGCCAACGCGCTGTCGGAGGCTGCGGCCGGAGATGCGTCGACGCTCCGCTTCCTGGCCGACGCGGCCTGGGGCAACAACTTCGACGGCACGTTCGACCCGGGCACCGACCGCTACTTCACGATCGGCGCGATCGAGCAGAAGTACCCGACCGACGTGCAGAGCTTCCTGGACGCCGGCGACAACTCGTGGGGGATGTTCGACCACTTCTGGTTCAACACGGGCTACACCGAGCTGAACTACGGCCTCTGGCCGATCCACGCGAAGAACTCCTACACGGGTCCGTTCACCGTGGCCAAGTCGTCGCCGACGGTGCTCGAGGTCGCGACGACGTACGACCCGGCGACGACGTACCGCGGCGCCAAGCGGCTCGCGACGCAGCTCGGCAACGTCCGCTTCCTGACGATGGTCGGCGACGGGCACACGGCCTACGGCGGCAACTCGGCCTGCATCGACGCGTACGTCGTCGCGCAGATCGAGACCCTGACGCTGCCGCCCAAGGGCGCCGTCTGCAAGCAGGAGGTGCCGTTCGTCCCGCCGCCCGCGGCGATGGCGGCGGCCCCGTCCGCAGGCGCTTCGGTCGCGCAGCGCCTCGTGCGCCTGCACACCTTCCGCTAGGGCGCGCGCGCGCTGGGTGCCTGGCGCTCACCAGGCACCCAGCGCGTACGCCTGCGCCCACAGCCGCGCGGCCTGCGCCATGCGGCTCGCGCCGGCACCCGCCGTGCCCGTGTGCCGCGTGCCGGGGTTGCGCCACGCGGCCTTCTGCCAGGGCGGCGCCACCTCCGGGTCGAAGCGCAGCCCGCGCAGCGCCACGCGATCGGCCGCGACGAGGCGGAACGCGCCCGGCTCGACGGTCGCGAGGTCGCCGCTCCAGTCGTCGCCGGCGAGGTCGAGGTCGCGCCGCGTGAATCCGAGCGCGTGCGAGCCGCTGGCGCGGTAGACGTCGCCGCCGTACGGCGCCCAGTCCTCGGCCGCCTGGTCCCACCACGGGGCGCTGCCGTTGAAGCCGCTGTGGGCCGAGGCCCGCGCCCCCCGCAGAGAGCCGTCGGGGCCGAACGCGACCAGCAGGCCCTCCCAGTCGTCGTGGTGGTAGCCGCGCAGGGCCGCCAGTGGCAGGTGGCTCGTCCGGGAGTCGGGGTAGTACGTCCACAGCTCGACGACGGGCCCGAGCCGCGCGTGCACGACGTGGACGTGGAGCACGGGCTGGGCCCGGCCGGCGCGCGCACAGGCGGGGTGCCGGCAGCGCGTCCACACGGGCACCTCGTCGTCGTCGCCGGTGTCGTCGCGCTCGAGCACGAGCCGCGGGAGCGCGCGGTCGATCAGCGCGCGCAGGCGCGGATCGCGCAGGGCGCGCTCGTCGGGCGTCAGGCGCGACCGCTGCGCGGCGTGGGGGAGGACGCCGCGGAGCGCGTGCGCGAGGTCGTGCGCAAGGCCGGGCGCGAGCAGGGCCGCGACGACCGCCAGCACGAGCGCCACCAGCCCCCAGAGCGCCGCCGTCTCCACCGTTGCCTGGCCTCGTTCCACGGCCACGGACGCTAGGCCCGGCGCCCGTCACGTCTTCGTGGCGGCTCGTCAGGGGAGCGTGTCGCGCAGCTGTGCGATGGCAGCGGCGACGAGCGCGCGGTTGGCCGCGTCGTTCGTCCACGCGCTGGCGCCGGACGGATGGGGGAGGGGGATCACGGTGCGGCCGTCGCGCTCGAAGCGGCGGCCCACGACGTCGGCGAGCGGCGCGCGGCCGATCCAGTCGTCGATCGCGAGGCGCCCGACCGGCACGACCACGGCCGGGTCGCAGAGCCGCACGACGGCGTCCGTCCAGGGCCGGCAGCGCTCGCGCTCGTCGCGGTCGGGCACGCGGTCGCCGCGCCCGCCCGGCAGCCGGCCGGGGTAGCACTTCGCCACGGAGGCGAACGCGAAGCGCTCGAGCATGTCCTCGTGCGTCTCGATGCCGAGCGGCGCCAGCCACGTCACCAGCTTGCGCCCGGCGGCGCCCGCGAACGGCAGCTTGCGCACCGGCTCGGTGATGCCCGGCGCCTGGCCCACGATCAGCGCGCGCTGCCCCTCGCGCGCCCACAGGATCGGCGGCGGGATCATGCGCGGGCACAGGCGGCATCCGGCGATCGCCTCGTGCAGCTCGGCGACGGTGCGGGCGCGAGCGGCGGGATGGGCTGCCATCCGCGCCTATGCTACGCGGCCAATGAGCACCCCCGAACGCATCTCCGCCGACCTCGTCATCTGCCGCCTCGCGCAGCTCGCGACGCCCGGGGGAACGTCGGGCGAACCGCTGCGCGGCGCCGCGCTCGGCGACGTCGAGGTGCACGAGGGCGACATGTGGATCGCCGCCTACGCGGGCGAGATCGTCGCCGTCGGCCATGGCTACGAGGTGCGCGACCAGCTCGACCTCGACGACGGCGCGATCATCATCGACGCGCCGGGCCTCGTCGCCGTGCCCGGCCTGATCGACTGCCACACGCACGCCTGCTTCGCGGGCGATCGCGTGGACGAGTTCGAGCTGCGCTGCCGTGGCGCCTCGTACGAGGAGATCCACGCGAGCGGCGGCGGCATCCTCTCGACCGTGCGCGCGACGCGCGCGGCCTCGCAGCCCGAGCTCGTCGAGCGCACGCGCAAGCACCTCGCCGGCATGCTCGAGCATGGCGCGACGACGATCGAGGTCAAGTCGGGCTACGGGCTCGACGCCGAGACCGAGATCATGCTGCTGCGCGCGATCCAGGAGGCCTCCTACGAGTCGGCGGCACACGTCGTGAGCACGTGCCTGGCCGCGCACGCGGTGCCGGAGGGCAGCGACGCCGAGGCCTATCTCACGGTCTGCATCGACGAGATCCTCCCCGAGGTCGCCGAGTGGACGCTCACGGAGATGGCCGACGTGTTCTGCGAGCGCGGGGCGTTCGACGCCGACCAGGCCCGGCGCTATCTCGAGGCGGCGCGCGAGCACGGCCTCGCGGCGCGGCTGCACGGCGACCAGTTCACCGAGATGGGCGCCATCGACCTCGCGATCGAGCTCGGCGCGCGCTCCGTCGACCATCTCGAGGCGACCGGGGCCGAGGGCGTCGCGAAGCTCGCGGCCTCCGGCGTCGTCGGCGTCGCGCTGCCGACCGCCGCGCTCACGCTCGGCCGCCCGCTGCCGCCGGCGCGCGCGCTCGTCGACGCGGGCGGCCTGCTCGCGCTCGCGACCGACTTCAACCCCGGCTCGAGCCCGTGCGACTCGCTGCCGGCCGTCATGCACCTGGCCTGCACGCAGTGCCACCTCTCGCCCGCCGAGGCGCTCTCGGCCGTGACCGTGAACGCCGCGCACGTGCTCGGGCTCGGCGAGCGCACGGGCAGGCTGCGCGTCGGCCAGCGCGCAGACATTGCGCTGCTCGACGTGCCAGACTGGCGCTACCTCGCCTACCGGCTGGGCAGCGAGGGCGTCAAGCACGTGATCGTCGAGGGCACGTGGGCCCTGGAGGGCTAGCGGAGATGCCGAGTCGCAAGCAGGAGAAGCGCCGCCGCAAGCTGCGCGTGCACGGTCCCAGCGCGGACGCCGTCGGCGCGCCGCCCGTACGCCGCAAGGAGCCGCGCCCGGCGGCCGCACCGGCCCGCGGGCAGCGCACGCGGCGGCCGGCGACCGTCCCGTCGCTCAAGCGCTCGGCCCGCAAGGGCGCGCTGCTCTCGATCTTCATGTTCGTGATCGTGATCGTGACGACGCGCGGCGACTCGCCGCTCTCGATCGCCTTCGGCCTCGCCGAGACGCTCTCGCTCGTCGTCGTGTTCGTCTTCTTCGACCTCTGGCTCGCGCGCAAGGTCTACAAGCGCGTGACCGGCGAGGAGGCGCCGCGATGACGCAGGCCCTTCAGGGCGACGCCGAGGCGTGGGTCCGCTTCATGGCGGCCGCGCTCTCGGCCGCGCCGCACGCCCCGGTCGAGAAGCTCGCAGCCGCTGCGGACGAGGCCCTCGCCGAATACCGCGCGCGCCGCGCGCCCGGCGGGCTCCTGAGCGACGCCCCCGCGGCGACCCCTCCCGCCTGAACGACGA
The DNA here is from genome assembly GCA_963743275.1 of uncultured Actinomycetes bacterium. Taxonomy (GTDB): domain Bacteria; phylum Actinomycetota; class Thermoleophilia; order Gaiellales; family JALYLC01; genus JALYLC01. Next base: position 310,212 of record CAVUPB010000002.1, read on the forward strand.
CGGGGGTGGCGGTCCGAAGACCGCCACCCCCGCCGGGTTCGTTCGTGCGAGCTCGCGTCAGGAGATCAGTGCGCGCAGGCCCTGCAGGTCGCCCATCTGGGCGAGGTCGCGCAGCGCCTCGACCTCGATCTGGCGGATGCGCTCGCGCGTGAGACCGAACTCGCGGCCGATCTCGTCGAGCGTGCGCGGGTCGCGGCCGTCGAGGCCGTAGCGCAGCTCGAGCACGCGCCGGTTGCGCTCGTGCAGCGTCTCGAGGCCGAGCTGCAGCGTCTCGTGCCGCAGGCGGTCGGCGACGGCGTCGCTCGGATCGATCGCGTCGGTGTCGGCCAGGAAGTCGGAGAACGAGGACTCGCCCTCGTCGCCCACCGGCTCCTCGAGGGAGATGGGGGAGCGCGCGGCGGACCGCACCTCGAGCACCTGGTAGAGCGGCAGCTTGGCCTCGTCCGCGATCTCCTCGTTGGAGGGCTCGCGGGCCAGGCGCAGCATGAGCGTGCGCTCGGCGCGGTTGACCTTCTGGAGGCGCTCGACGACGTGCACGGGCAGCCGGATCGTGCGGCTCTTGTCGGCCAGCGCGCGCGCCACGGCCTGGCGGATCCACCACGTCGCGTAGGTCGAGAACTTGAGGTCGCGGCGCCAGTCGAACTTCTCGACCGCGCGGATCAGGCCGAGGATGCCCTCCTGGATGAGATCGAGGAAGCCCAGGCCCTGACCGCGGTAGTTCTTCGCGATCGACACGACCAGGCGCAGGTTCGACTCGATCATGCGGCGCTTGGCGCGGGGGTCGCCGGCCTCGACGCGCTTGGCGAGCTGGATCTCCTCGACCTTCGTCAGCAGCGGGTAGCGGCCGACCTCCTGGAGGAACAGCTGCAGCGAGTCCGTCGTGCCCTCGATCACGAGGCGCTGCGGTGCGGCTGCCTTCTCCTCGACGACGGCCGGGGTCTCGATGATCTCGATGCCCTGAGCCTCGAGCTCGCGGTACAGCTCCTCGATCTGGTCGATCTCGATCTCGAGCTCCGCCAGCACTTCGACGATCTCGCCGGTGTTCAGCGAGCCGCGCTCGAGGCCAGCCTCGATCAGGCGTTGCAACTCGGACAGCTCTTTAAGTTCCTGCTGCTCCAGGATCATCCTGCGCCCCGACCTCCTCCGCGGCCCGTGAGGGCCGAACGACCTCGACTCTAGCTAGACTCACTCGCTCGCGGCCGCTGCCCTGCGGCCCGTTCCCAACCTCTTCAAGGAGCCGGCGATCGCCCCTCGAGCCCTCCAGCTCCCCGTTGGTCCGTACCAGGCGAATTGCTACCTGGTGTGCCGCCCGGACGAGCCTGCGTGCCTGGTCATCGACCCTGGCGCCGAACCCTCCCGCATCCTCGATGTGATCGAAGAGCAGAAGCTCGAACCGATCGCAGTACTCGTCACGCACGCTCACATAGACCACGTCGGCGCACTGTCCGCCGTGGCCCGCTCCACAGGAGCGCCAGTATACAGCAGCCGCCGAGAGGCGCCATGGCTGCGCGAGCTCTCCGGCAGCGACTATCCGGGCTACCAGGATGCCGCGCCGTACGAGCCCGACCACCTACTCGAAGGGGGTGAGCGGCTCACGCTCGGGCCCTATGCGATCGACGTGAGATCCGCTCCAGGCCACTCTCCGGGCAGCCTCGCGTTCGCGATCGACGGTGCGCTCTACGCCGGCGACGTGCTCTTCCGCGGCTCCGTCGGACGCACCGATCTGCGTGGGGGGGATTGGCCCACCCTCGAGGCGAGCATCGCGGCCCTGCTCGACGAGTACCCACCGGAAACTCCTGTTTTATCCGGCCACGGCGAGCCGACGACGCTCGGCGACGAGCGCGCCACCAACCCGTTCCTGGCGGAGCTGCGCGCGTGAGCGAGCCCGTGCGCGCGCCCGTCGCCACGATCGACTGGCTGCCTCCGCGCGTCGCGCTGCGGCGCCTCGTCGTCGACACCGCCGTGCGCGTCTTCGAGCGCGCCGGCTTCGGCCAGGTCATCACGCCGACGTTCGAGGACACCGCGCTCTTCGCGCGCACCGCGGGCGATGCCTCCGACATCGTCAGCAAGGAGATGTACTCCTTCAGCGACCGCGGCGGCCGCGAGCTCACGCTGCGTCCCGAGGGCACGGCGCCCGTCGTGCGCGCCTACCTCGAGGGCGGCCAGGCGCGCGAGCCGCAGCCGGTCAAGCTCTGGTACGTCGCGCCCATGTTCCGCTACGCCCGCGCGCAGCGCGGCCGCTACCGCGAGCACTGGCAGTTCGGCGTCGAGTCGCTGGGGTCGGACGATCCCGCCGTCGATGCCGAGGTGATCGCGCTGCAGGCGGCCTGGTACGCGGAGCTCGGCCTGCTCGCAGGGCTCGAGCTGGAGCTCAACTCGATCGGCGACCAGGCCTGCCGGCCGGCCTACCGCACGCTGCTCGTGGCCTATCTCGAGCGCTTCCGCAGCGAGCTCTCGCACGACTCGCAGGCCCGCCTCGACGTCAATCCGCTGCGCATCTTCGACTCCAAGGACGAGGGCGACCAGAAGATCGTCGCCGGCGCGCCGCTGATCACCGACCACCTCTGCGCCGACTGCGCCGAGCACTTCGCGGGCGTGCGCGCGTTCCTCGACGCGCGCGGCGTCGCCTACCGCGTCGCGCCCGGCATGGTGCGGGGGATCGACTACTACGAGCGCACGGCCTGGGAGTGGGTCATCCCGGGCGGCGGCGCGCAGGCGGGCACGATCTCGGGCGGCGGCCGCTACGACGGCCTGGCCGAGCAGATCGGCGGCGACCGCGTGCCCGGCGTGGGCTTCGGCTGCGGCACCGAGCGCATGGTGCTCGCGCTCGAGGACGCCGGCATCGTCGCCGAGGCGGCGGCCGTCGACTGGTTCGCCGCCTGCGACGACGCGGCGGCGCGGCCGCAGCTGCACGCGCTCGTCGATCGGGCGCGCGCGCGCGGCCTGGCCGTCCAGGCCGACCTCGCCGGCCGCAGCATCAAGGGCCAGCTGCGCCACGCCGACCGCCTGCGCGCGCGCATCGTCACCGTCTGCCGCGCCGGCGACGGCGAGCGTGGCATCGTCAGGCACGGAGAGAGCGAGATCGCGTTCGGCGATCTCGTCGACTACGTGGAGCGGAGCGTGCGCGGACGATGAGCGCCTATCGGGACATGCTGTGCGGCGAGCCGCGCCCGGATCACGCCGGCCGTGAGCTGACGCTCTCGGGCTGGGTCGGCGGGCGCCGCGACCACGGCGGCCTCGTCTTCATCGACCTGCGCGACCGCACGGGCATCGTCCAGCTCGTGATGGATCCCGACCGCTCGCCCGCGGCGCACGCGGTCGCCCACGCGCTGCGGCTCGAGTGCGTCGTGCGCGCCCGCGGAGAGCTCGTGCCGCGCAGCGCGGCCACCCGCAACGAGCACCTGCCGACGGGCGGGGTCGAGCTGGCCGTGTCGTCGCTCGAGCTGCTCTCGTCGAGCGAGGTGCTGCCGTTCCAGCTCGACGACGAGAACGTCGACGAGGGTCTCCGCATCCGTCACCGCTACCTCGACCTGCGCCGCCCGAGAATGCAGGATCTGCAGGGGATCCGCACCCGGGCCGTGCGCTCGATCCGGCGCTTCCTCGACGAGCGCGGCTTCCTCGACCTGGAGACGCCGACGATGACGCGCGCGACGCCCGAGGGCGCGCGCGACTTCGTGATCCCGGCCCGGCTCGAGCCGGGGAAGTTCTTCGCGCTGCCGCAGAGCCCGCAGCTCTACAAGCAGCTGCTGATGTGCGGCGGGTTCGACCGCTACTACCAGATCGCGCGTTGCTGGCGGGACGAGGCGCAGCGCGCCGACCGCGCGCTCGAGTTCACGCAGCTCGACCTCGAGATGAGCTTCGTCGAGCGCGAGGACGTGCTCTCGCTGACCGAGCAGCTGATGGCCGAGGTCTGGCGCGACGCGGGGCACGAGATCGAGCTGCCGTTCCCGCGCATGCCGTACGGCGAGGCGCTCGGGCGCTACGGCTCGGACAAGCCCGATCTGCGCTACGGCCTCGAGATCGGCGACGTCAGCGGCCACGTCGCGGGCTCGCAGTTCGGCGTCTTCGCCGGCGCCGTCGGCGCGGGCGGCGTCGTGCGCTGCCTGAGCGTGCCGCAGGCGGCGCAGGCGCTCTCGCGCAAGGACTTCGACGAGCTCGCGGAGTTCGCGAAGGAGTGGGGCGGCAAGGGGCTCGCGTATCTCATCTTCGAGGCCGACGGCAGCGTGCGCTCGCCGATCGCGAAGTTCCTGAGCGAGGCCGAGATCGCGGCGATCCGCATGGCCTCGGGAGCGGAGCCGGGCTCGGTCGCGTTCATCGCCGCCGATGCGCAGCCGGTCGTCGAGCGCGTGCTCGGCGCGCTGCGCCCGCACCTCGCGCGGCGCTTCGGACTGATCCCGGAAGGCCAGTGGAAGTTCCTCTTCGTGGTCGACTTCCCGCTCTTCAAGGAGACCGACGAGGGCAACGGCTGGACGGCCGAGCACCACCCGTTCACGGCGCCCAAGCGCGAGCACGAGGACCTGCTCGAGAGCGACCCCGGAGCGGTGCTCTCGGAGGCCTACGACATGGTCCTGAACGGCCTCGAGATGGCCTCGGGCTCGATCCGCATCAACCGCGCCGAGCTGCAGACGCGCGTGCTCGACGTGATCGGGATCGACCCGGCCGAGGCCGAGGAGCGCTTCGGCTTCCTGCTGCGCGCGCTGCGCTTCGGCGCACCGCCGCACGGCGGCATCGCGCCCGGCATCGACCGCATCGCGATGCAGCTCGGCGACACCGACAACCTGCGCGAGGTCGTGGCCTTCCCGAAGCTCGGCGGCGGCGCCGACCCGCTCACGGGCGCACCCGCGCCGCTCGCGCCGGAGCAGCTGGCCGAGCTCGGGCTGAGGATCGTGCCGCCCAAGGGGTGAGTCTGGCGGGGGACAGACCCGCCGGGAGCGTGCCCGCCGGGTACGTGCCCCGGGTACCTGGCTCGCCGGGTACGTTCTAAGCTCCGGCCGTGCGTATCTACGCCGACCACGCCGCCACCACGCCCGTCTCCGACGAGGCTTGGGAGGCGATGCAGCCGTACCTGCGGGAGCGCTTCGGCAATGCTTCCGAGCCGCATTGGGCGGGTCGTGAGGCTCGGCGGGGGCTTGACGAGGCCCGGTTGCTCGCGGCCGGGGCGCTCGGGGTCGAGAGCTCGGATGTCGTCTTCTGCGGCGGTGCCTCGGAGGCCGACAACATCGCCGTCTTCGGACGCGCCGTGCGAGGGCCGGGGCGCATCGTGACGACGCCGCTCGAGCATCCGGCCGTGAGCGGGGCGGTCGAGGAGCTCGCGCGCCGCGGGTGCGAGGTCGTGACGCTCGCGGTGGACGCGGACGGCCGCGTGCCCGTGCATGCGCTGGAGGAGGCCGTGCGGCCCGGCGATCTCGCGTGCACGCTGATCTGGGCCAGCAACCTGACCGGCGTCGTGCAGCCGGTCGCGGAGGCCGCGGCGATCTGCGCCGAGCGCGGCGTGCCGCTCCATCTCGACGCCGTCCAGGCGTGCCCGGCGCTGGAGGTCGACATCGGCGCGCTCCCGGGCGCCGTCACGGCCGCCGTGGCAGGCCACAAGCTGGGCGGGCCGAAGGGCGCCGGCCTCCTCTGCGGGCGCGGCCTTGCCACGCTCGAGCCCGTGCTCTTCGGCGGCGGGCAGGAGCGCGCGCTGCGGCCGGGCACCGAGAGCGTCGCGCAGGCCGCCGGGCTCGCCGCGGCGCTGGCCGCCGCGCGTGCCGACGGCGGGCGCGCGGAGCGCTACCGCGCCGTGCGCGACGACTACGAGGCGGCGCTCCTCGCCGCCGTGCCCGGTGTCACGATCGCCGGCGAGCGCGCCGAGCGCACGCCGGGCCACTCGCTCGCGCTGCTCGACGGTCTCAACGGCCACGCGCTCGTGGCGCTGCTGGACGACCACGGCGTGGCCGCCGCCGCCGGGCCGGCCTGCGCGAGCGGCGATTCGAGCGCGAGCCCGGCGCTCGCGGCCATGGGGATCGGGCCCGTCGAGGCGCGCGGAGCGCTGCGGCTCAGCTTCGGATCGCTCAGCGAACCGGGTCACGGCGCGCTGGCCGCGGATGCGGTCGCGCGCTGCGCCGCGCTGCTGCGGCGCGCGGGCGCGGTCGTGTGATGCTGCGCGCGGGCGATTTCGAGCACGCCGGCCGTGTGCCCGAGCCCGACGGCGAGGGCTTCGCGGGCGGCAGCGCGTGCGGCGACCGCATTCGCATCACGCTCGCGCTCGACAGCGCGGGGAAGCTCGCGCAGGTGCGGTTCGGCGCGCTTGCGTGCGCGCACGCCACCGCGGCGGCGGCCTGGGCCTGCCGCCGCAGCGAGGGGCGGAGGTTCCTGGACGCCGCGCGCGCCTCGCTCGAGGACTGCGTCCGCGAGCTCGGCCTGGCCGGCGGCGCGCGTGCCTGCGCGGCCGTCGCGCTCGATGCGCTCCACGCCGCGCTCGGCGATGCCGCCGAACGCTCGCTCGACCTGCCCGAGGACGCGGCGCGCGTCGCCGTGGCGATGTCGGGCGGGGTCGACTCGGCGGTGGCGCTGCTGCGCGAGCGCGCTGCGGGCGGCGAGGTCGTCGGCCTCACCCTGCGGCTCTGGATCGACGAGGAGGCGCCGGATGCCGAGCGCGCCTGCTGCTCGCCCGCGGCGGTGGTGCGCGCACGCGAGAGCTGCCATGCGCTCGGGCTCCCGCACGTCACGCTCGACGGTCGCGAAGCCTTCCGGCGAGCGGTCGTCGAGCCGTTCGTGGCCGGCTACGCGCGCGGCGAGACGCCGAACCCCTGCACGACCTGCAACGGCTCCTACCGCCTCGCGGCGCTCGTGGGCGCCGCGTCCCGGCTCGGCGCGGGGCGCGTCGCGACCGGCCACTACGCGCGGCTCGTCGAGCGCGGCGGCCGCACGCTCGTGGGACGAGGCGCGGACGACGCGAAGGATCAGTCGTACATGCTCGCGCGCGTCCCGCCGGAGGTCCTGGCGCGGCTGCGGCTGCCGCTCGGCACCGCCACCAAGGCCGCCGTGCGCGCCGAGGCCGCCGCGGCGGGAATGGCCGCGGCGACCGCGCGCGAGAGCCAGGACGTCTGCTTCCTGGGCGGTGGCGCGCTCTCCGGGTTCCTCGCCCGCCAGGGCGTGCAGCTGGGCGACGGCAGCATCCGCGACGAGGCCGGGCGCGAGCTCGGGCGGCACGACGGCGCCGTCGCGTACACGCCGGGACAGCGCCGCGGGCTCGGCGTCTCGTCGGCGGCGCCGCTCTACGTGCTGCACGCCGACGCCGCCCGCAACGAGCTGGTCGTCGGCCCGCGCAGCAGCCTGGCGCGCCACGAGGTGCTGCTGCGCGATGCCCGCGTCGACGCGGGCTCGAGCCGCGTGCACGCCAAGCTGCGCGCGCGCTCGCCGGCCGTCGCCGCGCGCGTCGAGACGTCGCCCGACGGCGTGCTGCTGGTGCTCGAAGAGCCCGTCTACGGGGTGGCCGCGGGGCAGACCGCGGTGCTCTACGACGAGGCCGGGTGCGTCGTCGGAGCGGGCGTGATCGCGCCCGCCTCCCTCGCGACCTGATCACTTCCCTAGTCGCATCCGTGCGATCCGTCAAGGGGAAATCCTCAAGTTTCGGCCGACTCCGTCCGATAGGAAGCCCGAAGGCGCCGTTCGGCGCACCGTCATTCCCCGGGCAGGAGAAGACAGAGACATGGCCGCTACCGCTGAACATCTCGTTGAAGAAGAGCCCGTCCTCGCGCCTCCGCACCTGCGGCTCGTGGGCGAGGACGAGGACGTCGTCGTCGACGAGACGCCCAAGGGTCCGCTCGATCTGCTCGACGAGCCCGACGCGGAGGCGGAGTACGACGAGGAGGAGCGGGGAGGCCCCGCCGTCGACGTGCTGCGCACCTACGTGCGGCAGATCGGCAACGGCGCGCTCCTGACCGCGAAGCAGGAGCGCGAGCTCGCGCGCCTCAAGGATCTCGGCGACGAGGCCGCCAAGCGCCGCCTGATCGAGTGCAACCTCCGGCTCGTGATCTCGATCGCCAAGGTCTACGCGCCCTCGGGCCTGCCGCTGCTCGACCTCATCCAGGAAGGCAACCTCGGCCTCATCCGTGCAGTCGAGAAGTTCGACTACACGAAGGGCTTCAAGCTCTCGACCTACGCCACCTGGTGGATCCGCCAGTCGATGTCGCGTGCGATCGCCGACCAGGGCCGGACGATCCGGCTCCCCGTGCACGTCGTCGACATGGTCAAGCGCCTGCATCGAACGAACCGCGCGCTCACGCAGGAGCTCGGCCGCGACGCCACGGTGGACGAGCTCTCGGAGGCCATGGAGCTGCCGCGCACGCGCATCGTCCAGCTGATGCTGCTGCAGGAGGACCCCGTCTCGCTCGAGACCCCGGTCGGCGACGGCGACTCGCAGTTCTCCGACATGCTCGAGGACAAGAATTCGGCCCAGCCGCACGACGAGGTGGCGGGCGAGCTCGGCGCCGGCGACCTGCAGGGCGCGCTCGACGCGCTCCCGGATCGCATGGGCAGCGTGCTCGCGCTCCGCTACGGCCTCGACGGCGAGGGCGCGCGCACGCTCGAGCACGTCGGCGAGGCACTCGGCGTGACGCGCGAGCGCGTCCGTCAGATCGAGGCCCGCGCCCTGCGCGAGCTCGCCCAGCGCAACCCCCACCTGCGGCTGCAGCTCGAAGGCAGCGTGTGAGCGGACGCCGTCATCCGGCCGAGCGCCGTCGCTTCACCCGCATCGCCGAGGAGCTGGTCGTGCGCTACGAGGCGCTCGACGTCCAGCCGTCGCGCGATCAGGGGCGCACGCTCAACCTCTCGGCCGGCGGCGTTCTCATCCTGGCGCATCAACCGCTACCCGCGGGTCAGCGCGTCCGCGTCGTGCTCGCCCTGCCCGGTGACGATTCCCCGATCGAGATCACCGGGCAGGTCGGGCGCGTGCGGTCGCTCTCGGACCGCGTGCACGAAGTCGCGATCGAGTTCACGGAAGGCAACCTCGGCGCCCAGCGGACGCTGCTCGACTACATCGAGGAACGCATCGACGGCGCGCCCGAGCCCGTCGGGCCCATGTCCGCCTGAGAGGTCGCGGGACGGCTACGCGACGCGCGTGGCCGTCGAGTCGCGCGCGAGGCGCGCGTTTGCCGCACGCTCGGCGCAGCGCTGCAGCGACTCCGACACCGACGGATTGACCGCGCCGGTCTCGGCGAGCGCGTCGACCGTCAGCTGCGCCTTGACCGCCAGCGCGACCGTGGTGATCACCTCGGAGGCGCGGTAGCCGACGATCGAGCCGCCGAGCACGCGCCCGCTGTCGGGATCCCAGATGAGCTTGATCATGCCGTCGGACTGCCCTGCGATGAGGCAGCGCGGGTTGGCGCGCAGCGGCTGGCGCGTGACCGCCACGCGCACGCCCTTGTCCTGCGCCTTGCTCTCGGTCAGCCCGACGCCCGCGACCTCGGGGCGCGTGAAGACCGTGCCGGCGATCGCGGCGAGGCTCATCGGGTCGACCGGGCGGCCGAGTGCCGAGAGCGCGGCGATGCGGCCCTGCATGGCCGCCGTGGAGGCCAGCATCCAGCCTCCGGTGACGTCGCCCGCAGCCGAGATGCGCTCGTTCGAGGTGCGGCAGCAGCCGTTGATCGCGATCTCGCCGCGCGGGCCGACCTCGACGCCGACGGATTCGAGGCCGAGCTCGCTCGTGTGGGCGCGCATGCCCATGCACACGATCGCGTGCGTGCCCGTGAAGCGGCGCCCGTCCTGTGCGGTCGCGTGCACGGTGTCGCCGTCGCGCTCCACGCCCGAGGCGCGCGCATCCAGCTCGATCGCCATGCCGCGCCCGAGGAACGCCTCGTGCACGACGTCGGCGACGTCGCGATCCTCGGAGGGCAGGATCTGCGGGCGCGACGAGAGCAGCGTCACGCGCGTGCCGCAGCTCTGGAAGAACTCCGCGAACTCGCAGCCGGTCGCGCCGGCGCCGACCACGAGCAGCTGCTCGGGCAGCGCGTGCAGGCCGAGCACGTCGCGCGTGTTGAGCACGCGCTGGTGGTCGACCTGGGCGAACGGCGGCTCCCACGGCGCGGCGCCCGTGCACACGAGCAGGTGGTCGTACTCGAGCCGCTGCGGCCCCCGCTCGGTCGTCGCGATCAGCACGCCGTCGCTCTCGATCGCGCCCTGCCCGTAGATGATGGTGGCCTCGATCAGATCGAGCCGCTCGCGCACGCCGCGCGACTGATGCTGGCCGATGAAGCGCGCGTGCGCCTCGGCCCGCAGGAGGTCGACGCCCGGGCGCCCGTGCTGGAAGACGAGCCCGCGCGACTCGGCGCGCTCGATCTCGGCCATCGACGAGGCGACCTGCAGCAGCGTCTTGGACGGAATGCCGTCCGTCATCGTCCAGTTGCCGCCGAGCGCCATGCGGTCGACGATCGTGACCTCCGCGCCGAGCGCGGCGGCGGTCGCGGCCGCGGCGTAGCCGGCCGGGCCGGAGCCGAGGATCATGAAGCGCATCTGAGTCAAAGACTAGTCACGGGCCGACGCGCTGCGGCAGCGGGCGCGGGTCGTGCGTGCGCAGCGGCTCGGCGCGCCGGCGCGGAGGCGTGCGCAGCGGAAGGCCGCGCACGGCCGGCTGCGGCGTCCTGGGCCGTGGCGCGCGCCGCCGGACGCCGGGGCCGCGCGGGGGCGTGGGCGGCTTGACACGCGGTTCGCCGCCGCCGCCACCGCCACCTCCGCCCTCGTCGTCGCGGCCGCCGTCGATCTCCCCCTGCTCCCAGGCCTTGTCCTGGTTGCGCATCACGCGGAAGATGAAGTAGAACAGGCCGATGAGCGGGATCTTGAGCCCGAGAATCAGCCACAGGAACCAGAGCTGGTGACTCACGTGGCACGCAGGGTACCGCGCGCATGCGCGGCGCGCTCGCCGATTGCGTGCGACATGCTTCACGTGTGAGCGTCCCGGGTGCCGACCTGATCGTCCCGCGCGAGCTCGTGCGCGCGACGGGCCGGCTCGCCGGCTCGCAGATCTTCGTGAGCGCGACGCTGCCACTCAACGCCACGGTCGGCGCCGTTGCGGCCAAGCGGCTCTCGGGACACGAGGGCCTGGCGGGAACGAGCGTCGGCGTGGCGTTCCTGTTCAGCATGCTGTCGCTCTACATCGTCGGGAGCATCGCGCAGAACCTCGGGCGCAAGCCGGTGCTGCTCGCCGGCCTGAGCCTGCTGGCGCTCGGCGCGTTCATCTGCGGCGCGGCGATCTGGGCGGGCAGCTACGTCCTCTTCGTGATCGGCACGGCGGTCTTCGGGTGCGGCCAGGGCCCCGCGAACCTGGGGCGCGCAGCGGCCGCCGACCTGTATCCCCCGATGCTGCGCGGGCGCGGCGTCGGCACCGTGGCGACGGCGGGCGCGATCGGGGCGGTCGTCGGGCCGCTGATCGCGATCGCGTCGGGGCGCGGCGCCACGCTGCTCGGCATCGCGCACTCGGCGGGGCCGTTCCTGGCCGTGCCGCTGCTGGGGCTGGCCGCGCTCTGGCTGATCGGCACGCTGCGCCCCGATCCGCGCGACGTCGCGTCCGACCTGACGCGCTGGTACCGCAAGCTGCCGCCGATTCCGGAGCCACCGCCGCCGCGCCCGCGCGGCGAGCTGATGCGACTCGGACCCGCGCGCGCCGCGATCACGGCGACCGCGCTGGCGCAGGCGGCCATGGTGGGCGTCATGGCGATCACGTCGGTCGAGCTCAGCGACAACGGCTGGGCCGACTGGCAGATCCAGCTGCTGATGGCCGCGCACTTCGTCGGCATGTTCGCGCTCGCATACCCGGTGGGGATGCTGGCCGATCGCATCGGCCGCCGGCGCACGAGCCTGCTCGGCCTCGGCGTCTCGGCCGTGGGCGCGTTCGGAACGGCGGTCACGGGCGCCTCACCGCTGATCACGCCGTTCTTCTTCCTGATCGGGCTGGGATGGGCGGGCTGCTTCGTGGCCGGCACGACGATCCTCGCCGACATCACCTCGCCGCGCGAGCGCGGCGTGCTGACCGCCAGCAACGACCTCGTCGTCGCCCTCCTGGCGGCCATCGCGTCGATCACGGCGGGCGTGCTGCTCTCGGGCGCCGGCTACTGGGCGGTCGGCACCGTCTTCGGCGTGCTCCTCGTCGTCGCCGTGCCGGGCCTGCTGCGGCTGCAGGAGCCGACGGTCGGCGTCTACGTCGAGGCGCCGTCGGCGGAGATCGCCGGCGCCGTCACGCCCTAGACGACGAGGCCGCTCGACGAGGCCCTTGACGGCATCGGCGTCGGCGCGCACGCGCTCGCTGCGCTCGGGCCGCTCGAAGAGGTCGGCGAGCGCGGGCGGAAGCGCGGGGACGATGCCGGTCGCCTGCTCGACGGCGGCCGGGAACTTGGCGGGGTGCGCGGTTCCGAGCGCGACGAGCGGGACGTCGCGCGCGCCGGTGCGCGCGCGGCCCGCGGACAGGCCGACGGCCGTGTGCGGGTCGAGCAGGGTTCCGCTGCGCGCGTACTCGCCGCGCATCGCCGCGAGCGTCGCGTCGTCGTCGAGCGCGTGCGCCTCGAAGAGCTCGCGCAGGCCGGCGAGCGCGGGAGCGTCGAGTGCGAGCACCCCCGTCTGCGCGAAGGCCGCAAGCTCGGCCGCCGTGCGCTCGGGATCGCGCCCGTAGAGCTCGAAGAGCAGGCGCTCGAGGTTCGACGAGACCTGGATGTCCATGCTCGGGCTGAGCGTGGGCACGACCGCGCGCGCCTCCATGCGCCCCTCGGCCAGGAGGCGCGGCAGGATGTCGTTGGCGTTCGAGCCGATCACGAGCCGCTCGAGCGAGAGGCCGCAGGCGCGCGCCACCCAGCCCGAGAGCACGTTGCCGAAGTTGCCCGTGGGCACCGCGAAGGCGAGCCCGCGGCCGCCGAGCGCGTCCGTCGCCCACGCGTAGTACGCCACCTGGGCGGCGACGCGCGCCCAGTTGATCGAGTTGGCGGCGGCGAGGCCGGTGCGCTCGCGGAAGGCGGCGTCGCCGAACAGCTGCTTGACGATGCGCTGGCAGTCGTCGAACGTCCCCGCGACCGCGACCGCGTGCACGTTGGGGGCCGCGACGGTCGTCATCTGGCGGCGCTGCACGTCGCTCACGCGGCCCTCGGGGTAGAGCACGACGATGTCGGCCCGGGTGCACGACGGCAAGGCCCGAGATGGCCGCCGAGCCGGTGTCGCCCGAGGTCGCCACGAGCACGGTGATGCGCTCGCCGCGCTGCGTCAGCACGTGGTCGAAGAGACGGCCGACGAGCTGGAGGGCGAGGTCCTTGAAGGCCAGCGTCGGCCCGTGGAAGAGCTCGAGCAGCCATTCGCCCGCGTCGAGCTGGACGAGCGGGCAGACGGCCGGGTGGCGGAAGCCGGCGTAGGCCTCGCTGCACAGCCGCTCGAGCAGCGCCGGCTCGAGCTCGCCGCCCGCGAACGCCCCGACGACCCCGGCGGCCACCTGCGCATACGGCTCGCCGGGCCGGATGGGCGGCAGGGCGGGCCACTGCTCGGGCACGTAGAGGCCGCCGTCGCTCGCGAGACCGGCGAGCAGGGCATCGCAGAATCCGAGCGCGGGAGCGCGCCCGCGGGTGGAGACGTAGCGCACGCTCAGACCGTAGAGGACCGGGGCTGCGCCACGCGCCACGGCGCGAGCTCGGCGTCCGGATGCTCGGCCTCGATGCGCAGCAGGCGGTTCCACTTGGCCGTGCGCTCGGAGCGCTGCGTCGAGCCGACCTTGATCTGGCCGCTGCGCCAGCCGACGGCGAGGTCGGCGAGCCAGCCGTCCTCGCTGTCGCCCGAACGCGCCGACACGACCGTCGCGTACCCCTCGCGCTGTGCGAGCTCGAGCGCGGAGCGAGCATCCGAGAGCGTTCCCGCCTGGTTGGGCTTGACGAGCACGGCGTTCGCGACGCCCGCGTCGATGCCGTGCGCGAGCCGCTCGGGCGAGGTCGCGAAGAGGTCGTCCCCGAGCAGCTGCACGTCCGCGCCCAGGAGCTCGGTGACGAGGCGCCAGGCCTCCCAATCGTCCTCGCCGAGCGGATCCTCGATCGAGACGAGGGGGTAGCGGCGAGCCCAGCCTGCGACCTCGCGTGCGAGCGCGGCTCCGTCGAGCAGCCGGTCCTCGCGCGCGAGCCGGTAGCCGTCGCCGTCGAGCAGCTGCGTCGCGGCCACGTCGAGCGCGAGCGCCGCGCCGATGCCCGCGCGCTCGATCCCGCGCGTCGCGATCGCGAGCGCCTCCTCGTTGGAGGCGAGCGGCGCGGCCAGCCCGCCCTCGTCGGCGACGAGGGCGGTCGCGTAGCCGCGCTCGCGGAGCTCGGCCGCGGCGCCCGCGCGCACGAGCGCCGCATGCTCGATCGCCTCGCCGAACGTGGTCGCGGCCAGCGGGATGACGAGCACGTCCTGCACGTCGACGGCGCGCCCGGCGTGCGCGCCGCCCGAGAGCACGTTGACCATCGGCCGCGGCAGCAGCGGGGGCAGCGCGGGTGCGAGAGCACGCCAGAGGGGCGTCCGGGCGGCCTCGGCCGCCGCCAGCGCCGAGGCGACGGAGGCCGCGAGCACCGCGTTCGCGCCGAGGCGTGCGAGCGCGGGCGTGCCGTCGAGGTCGCGCAGCGCCGCGTCGACCACGGCCTGCTCGGCCGCGTCGTGCCCGCGCAGCTTGGCGGCGATCTCGCCGTTGACGGCGGCCACGGCGTCGCGCACGCCGCGCCCGCGGTAGCGCGTGCCGCCGTCGCGGCGCTCGTGCGCCTCGTGGCGGCCCGTCGAGGCCCCGGAGGGCACCGTCGCGCAGGCCTGCGCACCGCCGGCGAGCGTGACCACGCAGGCAACCGTCGGCGTCCCGCGCGAGTCGAGCGCCTCGAAGGCGAGGACGTGCTCGATCCGGCGCTCGTTCATCCGCACGACGCAGCCACCTCGGCGAGGTCGGAGACGGGCTCGAGCAGCAGGCGCTCGCCCAGTGCGCGCGCCCGCCGTACGGCCTTGCGGTCGAGGAACGCCGCGGGCGAGCGGCCGTCGGTGCGCGCGAGCAGCATCGCCCCGGTGTGGACGCAGAGCGAGCGCGCCGGCGGCGCGAGCTTCGCCGCCCTGCGCGCGTAGGCGGCCGTGAAGCCCGCCACGAGCTCGCCGCAGGCTGCCGCGAGCTCGGGCTTCTGCACCGCGGTCAGCAGGGGGAAGGCGAGGAAGAACGCGAGATCGAAGACGGGATGGCCGACGTGCGCGACCTCGGCGTCGAGGATCCAGGCGCCGTCGCGCCCGATCAGGATGTTCTTGGGGGCGTAGTCGCCGTGCACGAGGCAGGTGCGCGCGTCGCGCAGCTCGTCGACGAGCGGCGCGAGCGCGGGCGCGAGGCGGGGGAGGCGCTCCATCGCGGTTCCGTAATACGGCTCGAGACGCAGGAGCGCGAACGCCTCGTAGTCGCCGAATGCGGCCGCGACCTCGGCATCGCCGGCGGTCGCCGCGTGCAGGCGGCCGAGCGTGTCCCCGGCCCAGGTGCCGGAGGCGGCGTGGGGGCGGCCCTCGAGGAGCTCGGCCTGCCAGTTGCGCCAGCCCGCCGGCGCGTGCTGCAGCACGACGATGTGCTCGCGCTCGTCGCTGTCGACGACGGGCGGCACGCGGCCCGGGATCAGCCGGGCGGACAGCCGCAGGGCCGCGGCCTCGGTATCGGTGCGCCGCGCGGGCGCGATCCACTCGTCGGCCACGCGCAGCCGCGGCAGGGCCTGCTTGACGACGAGCGCGACGCCCTCCGCGCGCACCGCGAGCACCACGCCCGAGACGCCGCCCGAGAGCTCCTCGACCTCGGGCTCGGCGCCGGGCGGCAGCACGCCGCGCGCGACGAGGTAGGGGCCGACGGATGCGGCGTCGATCGTCACGGGGCCGGCTCCGCGGTCGTCCAGTCGGCGCGATCGCCCGCGTTGCGGGTGGCGTCGATCGCGAGCTTGGCGATCTGCCCGTCGCGCTCGAGCGGCTCGGCGCGATCGGCCCGCATGCCCGGCAGGACGTGCAGGTCGCGGTCGAAGCGCACGCGCGTCGCGACCGCGTGCGCCACCGCCGCGTCGTCCCAGGGGTCGACGTCGGCATCCACGACGGTCACGAGCTTGACGAGGTTGACCGCCTCGAGCGCCGCGCGGGCGATGCCGAGCGCCTCGGCGGGCTCGTGCGGGCCGAGCGCGACGACGGCGGCGAGGCGCCCGGCGCCGCTCTCGGGCACGGCGACGGCGTGCACGGCGGGATCGAGCGCGCGCAGGCGGCGCTCGATGCCGGCCGCGATCGCGACGCCGCCGATCAGCGCGTGCTCGGGGTGGAACCCCGGCAGGATCGCCTGGTAGATGGCGTCACGGCGCCGCGTGAGGCGCTGGAACGTCGCGGTGGCGGCCCGGCCGTAGTGCTCGTAGCCGCCGTGGAACTCCGACACCGGGCCCTCCTCGACCGTCGCGTCGACGTCGAGCTCGCCCTCGAGCACGATCTCGCAACCCGCCGGAACCTCCAGCGGCGCGCCCGTGCAGCGTGCGAGCGCGACCGGCTCGCCGAGCAGCGCCCCGGCGATGCGCAGTTCGTCCTCGCCGCGCGCCAGGTACAGGCAGGCGGCGATCATGAGGGCCGGGTGATTGCCGATCGTGACGGCGATCGGCAGGCGCCGGCCGCGCTCGCTCGCGGCACGGCCGGCGACGGCGAGGTGGTGGTTCGGCGCGATGCCGACGAGCGCGCGCGAGCCGCCGAGCGGCCGCACGCGCGCGATCGACCAGTTGCGCTCGCCCGTCTCGGGGTCGCGCGTCACGATGCACCCCGCCGTGACGTACGGCCCGCCCTCGTGTGCGAAGAAGCGCGGGATCGGCAGCTGCGCGAGATCGGGATCGTCCTCGGCGAGCTCCTGGCAGGGGGCGCGATCGACGATCTGCGGATCGAGCGGCGCGTCCAGCGCCGCCTGCAGGCGCGCGCCGAGCGCGCCCTCGGCGACGCCGAGCGCCTCGGCGATCAACGCGCGGCTCGGCAGCAGGTTCGCGACGAGCGCCAGCGCGCTGCCGTGCACGTGCGCGACGCGCACCGGCTCGCGGTCACGGGCGACGAGCTCCGCCGCCAGCCCGGCTGCGGGGTCGAGCGTCTCGCCGATCTCGGCCAGCCGGCCGCTCCCGGCCAGCCGGGCGAGCCACGGGCGCAGCGACTGGGCGTCAGCCGCCGACACCGAGCGCGCCCGAGCGCACGAGCTCGACGACCGCACTGCGGTCGTGGCCGATCGAGTCGCCGGCGGCCACGAACGCGTAGCGCTCGCGCACCTGCGCATGCGCCCGCGCAGTCCCGCTGCCGAGCGGTGCGCAGCCGCGCACGTCGATCGCCTGCGCGGCGACCACGAGCCCGAGCGCGAGCAGCTCCTCGGCCACGGCGACCTCCTCGCTCAGCCGGCGCGCGGCCAGCGGCGCCATCGTGATGCGGTCCTCGATGCCCTCGGCGAGCAGCGTCGAGGCGGTCTCGATGGAGACCGGGTGGGCGAGCGAGCGCGCCTCCACCATGAGCGCCTGGGCGGCCCAGGCGAGCTCGGAGAGGGCGCACTCGTTGCTCTCGGCCTCGGCTTCCTGGAGACCGGTGCCGAGGCCGGTCAGCGGGGCCTGCAGGTGCTTGACGGAGCGTTCCGCCGCACTCGAGATGGCCGGCACGAGCGCGATCCGCGCAACATCGAGCGCGGCCGCGAGCGGCAGGGCCTCGTAGTTCGCAACCGAGATGATGATCGCCTCGCCGACCGCGACGAGCGGGTTCTCGTGCGCGGCGTTGAGCTCGATCGCGAGCTGCGAGCACGCGAACGCGAGGCCGTCGTCGACCGCGCCGAGGATGCCCGCGGCGTTGCGGAACGTGAGCGGGTCCTGCAGGTTGCGGGCCGAGCCCGGCTCCCACAGGTACGAGCCCGCGAGCAGGTCGCGCATCTGCGCGCTGCGCCGCACGATGCCGGGATAGGGCCGCGCCGCCGCGACCGCCGGGTGCAGCGGCGAGACGTTGGCCGCGAAGGCCTCCCAGTCGAGCGCCGCGGCCACCGTGCACGCGTCCAGCAGGCGCACGGCGTCGGCCAGCGCGAGCGCCGCGAGGCCGGTGCCGAACGAGTTGTTGTTGATCAGCGAGATGCCCTCCTTGGCGGCCAGGGGCATGTCGCCGCAGATCCCGTACGCGAGATCGGCGAGCGGGCCGAGGTCGCTCTGGCCCGCGGAGCCGAGCATCCGCACGCGCGGCGTCTCGCCGGCGTTGAGCGCGTCGACCACACGCGCCAGGAGCTCGGTGCGCACGCCCGAGGTGCCCTTTGCGAAGCCGTTCGCGAGCCGCACCATGGCGGCGCGCACGACCTCGCGCGGCGCGTCGGGCCCGGTGGCCATGCGGTGGTCGCGCAGCAGGCGCCGGTTGTACGCGTCCATCTCGTCCGGCGCGACGCGCACGCGCTTGCGCACCCCGACGCCGGTCGTGACGCCGTAGACGCCGTCGGCGCTCTCCACGGTGCGCTCGACGATCGCGCGCGCGGCGCGCACGCGCTCGAGCGCGTCCTGGGCGATCTCGACGGGCTCGTCGCCCCGCGCGACCCGTACGACCTCCGCGAGCGTCAGCCGCTCGCCATCCAGGATCACCGTCATCGCGAGCCAGTATGTCGGGACGGCTGCCGGTCGGGTCGCGGTGGGCGGAAGCCGCCCGAATGACCAGATGCCCCGCCGGCCATGAGGCGTACGATGGACGCCGATGGTGCGCGCATTCTCGACCGCGCGCCGGGCGATCATCGGCCCGCCCGGCTGGCGCTTCTTCTCGTTCTGGCTCGCGCTCGCCGTCACCAATCTGGGGACATGGGCCGGCATCGTCGCGCTCCAGCTGCACATACTCGACCTGACGGGCGACCAGGCGTACGTCTCGGCGATCGTGGTCGCGGAGTTCCTGCCGGCGGTCGTGCTCGGCACGATCCTCGGGTCACCTGCTCGATCGCGTGCCGCCGCGGAGCGGCCTGGCGGCCTGCGAGCTGCTCGCGGCAGGCGGCTGGGCGCTCATGGTCACGACGGGTCGCGCCGGCACGATCGTGGCGCTCGCGCTGTTCTGTGGAGTCACGACGGGGATCTTCAAGTTCGTGTCGACGGCGATCGTGCCCATGCTCGTCGACGACGACCAGCTGGAGGCGGCCAACGGATCCATCGCGGGCACCACCGCGCTCACGAACATCGCGGGCGCCGCACTCGGCGGCACGCTCGTCGGGCTTACCTCGGCGAACGACGTCCTGCTGTTGAACGCAGGCTCGTTCGTGATCTCGGGAGTCATCCTGCTCGCGTTCAGCCGCGTTCCACGGCGCATGCCTCAGTCGCCCGAGTCGCCCGTGAACGGGAGCCGCGTCTGGCTGACGCGCTCTGTGGCCGGCGCGAAGCGCTGCCTGCAGACGCCCATGCTCCGCATGATCGTCCTGAGCCTGCCCATCGCCTCGGTCGCGCTCGGAATCGTCATGGCCGCCTCCGTGCCGATCCTGCGCGATACCTACGGTGCCTCGGACGTGCAGATCGGCGCGATCCTGGCGCTCGATGCACTCGGCATCGCGATCGGCTCGGGCCTGCCGGCGCGCTACGTCGGCTACCTCGGCGGCCTCGCGGCGCTCGCGCTCGGCTGGGGCGGCTTCGGGCTCGCACCCGATCTCTGGCTGGCCGGGCCGCTGTCGGTCATCGGCGGCATCGGGAACGGGGTCGTGATCGTGCGCTTCCGCACGATGATGCAGCGCGGCACGGCGCCACACGAGCGCGCGAGCACGATCGGCTTCGCGTACGCGGTGACGTTCAGCATGATCGTGGCCGGCCAGGTCGCCGTCGTGCCGCTCGCGAGCACGCTCGGCCAGCGCGCGACGTTCACGCTCGCGGGCACGATCTTCGCGCTCGGCGGCCTGACGGCCGCGCTGACGTGGCCGCGCGGCGCAGCGGCCCTGGCCGACGCGCTCCGCGAGGTCCCGGAGAGCTCCCCCGTCCATGCACGATAATCATGATTATGACAAGTAGAAGAAAACGGGAGAACGGGGTCTGACCTGCGATTCCCGGGTCTGACCCCTGCCTCCCGCGTCTGACCCCGCGATTCCCGGGGCTAGGCGAGCAGGCCGGCGCACTCCGGGTGCGCCTTCGTGAAGCGCTCCGTTGCGGCCGGGTGCTTCAGGAGCTTCGCGGGCGGGCGGATCGGCCGGCGTACGAGGTCGCCGCCGCAGTTCGGGCAGATGTTCGCGAAGCGCTCCTCGGCGCATTCGGCGCAGAACGTGCACTCGTAGGTGCAGATGCGCGCCTGGTCGCTCTCGGGCGGCAGGTCGCGGTCGCAGCACTCGCAGTTGGGCAGCAGGGTCAACATGGCCGGGAAAATACCTCAGGAGCGCACACGGGCGTTCTCGGGGTCGTAGAGGACGTCCTCGGCGATCAGCGCGGGCAGCGCGCGCCCGAGCGCCTCGACCGCCAGCGGCGCGTCCGGGGCGAGCGCCACCGGCAGGTACGCGCTCGCGAGCGTGCGCCCCACCGTGTAGCCGTAGGCGGCGCTGCGCACCCGCCCGATCACCTCGCCGTCCGCCAGCACGGCCTCGCCGCCGTACACGAGCTCCTGCGCGCCGTCGCCCACCACGAGCGTGCGCAGGCGCCGCTCCACGCCGCGGCGGCGCTGCGCCTCGACCGCCGCGCGCCCCGTGAACGCGCCCTTGCGCGCGAGCGCGACGCAGAATCCGAGGCCGGCCTCGTCGGGCGTGTCCCCGGCCGTCAGGTCGCTGCCGAACGCGCGATAGCCCTTCTCCATGCGCAGCGAGTCGAGCACGCGATAGCCGACCGGGCGGATGCCGTACGGCGCCCCGGCGGCGGCCAGCCGGTCCCACACCTGGATCCCCCACCCCGGCTCGACGTACATCTCGTATCCGAGCTCGCCGACGTACGTGATGCGCTGCGCCCAGACGCGCGTCCCTCCCACGCCCAGGCTGCGACCGCTCCCGAACGGAAAGGCGCCGGCGGACACGTCGTCGGCGGTCACGGCCGCGAGGATGTCGCGCGCACGCGGGCCCCACATCCCGATCACGCAGAGCTCGCCGGTCTCGTCGCGCAGGTCGACCGGCCCGTCGGCGGCGTCGCGATGCAGCAGCAGCCAGCCGAGGTCGGAAGCGACGGCCGCGGCGCCCGTGACCACGCGGAAGCGCTCCTCGCCGAGGCGCGTGACCGTGACGTCGGCGACGATGCCGCCGCGCGCGTCGAGGAACTGCGTGTAGACGACGCTTCCCGGCGCCCGGTCGACGTGCGCGTCGCACACGCGCTCGAGCAGGGCCACCGCGCCGGGCCCGGTGACGGCGATCTTGCCGAACGACGTCATGTCGATCATGCCCGCGCGCTCGCGGATGGCGGCCGACTCCTCGGCCAGGACGTCCGCGTACGGCGGCGCGGCCCAGCCGAACGCCCGCTGCTCCTCGCCCGCGCGCCGCCAGGGCTGCCCGGGCCGGCAGTAGTCGGCGCGCTCCCAGCCGTTCTTGACGGCGAAGACCGCGCCGGCGTCCTGCGAGCGCTCGTGCAGCGCGCTCGTGCGGCGCGGCCGGCCGAGGACGTCGCTGTCGAGCGGATAGCGGAGACGGTAGTAGTAGCGATAGGCCTCGCGCGCGGTCTCGGCCGCGTACTGCGGGTCGCGATGCACGGCCCCGAAGCGCCACGGCCGGTAGGCCTGGAGGTCGAGCTCGCTCTCGCCCGCCGTGACGAGCTCGGCCACGGCCTTGCCGATCCCGCCGGCTCCGCCGAAGCCGTTGAGCGAGAGGCCGGCGGCCACGTAGAGGCCCGGCACGCCGGGCACGCATCCGACGAGCGGGTTGCCGTCCGGCGTCATGGCGTCGGGATGGCAGACGAGCTTGACGACGCCGGCGTCGGCCAGGAACGGGAAGCGCTGCGCGGCGCCCTGCATGAGCGGCGCGAAGCGCGCCTCGTCGGCCGGCACGCTCTGCCCGCTGTGCTCCCACGGGACGCCGTCGAGCCAGCGCGCGACGGGATCGTGCTCGTAGCCGCCGAAGAGGACGCCGCCGGCCTCGGACTTGCCGTACACGAGGTAGTCGGGATCGCGGAAGCACGGCAGGTCGCGCGGCAGCTCGTGCCCCGCGACCGCGGCCAGGGCGATGTGCTGGTGCTCGACCGGAATCGAGACGAGCGCGGTGCCGGCCATCGCGGCGACCTGCGGCGCCCACATGCCCGCGGCGTTGATCACGACCTCGGTCTCGATGCGCCCGCTCGCGGTCCGCACCGCACGCACCTCGCGCCGCGCGCCGAGCTCGATGCCGGTGACGCGCTCGCCCGTGCAGATCTCGGCGCCGAGCTCGCGCGCGGCCGCGGCGAGCGCGTACGTGGCGGAGTGCGGGTCGAGATGTCCGTCCTGCGGCATGTAGACCGAGCCGTAGAGCGATTCCGGGCTGGCCTGCGGGAGCAGGCGCAGCGTCTCGGCGGGCGACGCAAGCTCGGCCTCGAGCCCGATCGCCCGCGCGCGCGAGACGCCGCGCTGCAACTCGGCCAGCGACTCGCGGCTGGACGCGATGCGCACGCTGCCCACGGTCTCGAAGACCCCGAGCTCGCGGTACAGCTCGATGCTGTAGCGGCGGAAGCGCATCATCGTCGGCGACGGGTTGAACTGCGTGACGAGGCCCGCCGCGTGGCAGGTCGAGCCGCTCGTGAGCGGTCCCTTGTCGAGCAGGACGATGTCGCCCCAGCCCGCACGCGCGAGGTGGTAGGCCACGCTGCAGCCCGTGATGCCGCCTCCGATGATGACCGCGCGGGCACGTGCGCGCATGCTGCCCTCCCCCGCCTCTGCGTCCCGTTGGCGCAAGGTTAGTGCCGCGGAAGGAGGGGGCCCCAGCGTGTCGAACACGACGCCGGACGCGCTGATATCGCTCCTCGGGTGCTTCTCCCCTCGACACCTCTCCGGTACCCGTCAGCTCACAGGATGCAGCGCGAAGCGTGGCGGCCGGCACGCCTGAGCCGGCCGCCACGCCCCCCTCACCCTCACGGTGCCGGCCGCCAGGCCGGGTGGAGGCTCTGGCGGAACGGCACCGTGCTGAGCGTGCGCACGCCGCTCCCGTCGATGCCCGCCACCATGATCGCGGTCTGGCCGCCGAGCGCGTGCGCGGGCTGCGCATCGAACGCGATACGCGTGCCGTCGGGTGAGAACGACGGGTTCCCGGCGCAGCGCGCGCGGATCGCAAGCCGCGCGCCCGCGGGCTCGCCGACCGTCACGAGGTAGATGCCGGCACCGCGTGCGACGGCCAGTCGCCTGCCGTCGGGCGACCAGGCGAGGCCGCCCGTGCCGCACGAGACGCGCGGCAGGCCCCGTGCAAGCACCTCCGGCGTCCCGCCGCCCGGGGCCACGGCCAGGACGCTGCGCCCGCGCGCGTAGGCGATCCGCCTGCCGTCGGGCGACCACGCCGGCTCCGCCGCGAGATCGCCGCCGGGCGTCGGCAGCGACGTGCGCCCTCCACCCTCCGCCGCCGCGATCTGGAGCGAGGCCGAGTCGGCGCTGCCGTGCGCGAACACGATGCGGCGCCCGTCGGGGCTGTAGGAGGGAAAGCGGTCGAAGCTCCCCTGCTGCACGTCGCCGTCGTCGGTCACCCGGCGTGCGTCCGAGCCGTCGGCGGCCGCGCTCGCGATGTGGATCGGCAGTCCCGCGCCGAGGTGACAGGTGAACTTCTGCACGCTGAACGCGAGACGGCTGCCGTCGGGCGACCACACGGGATCCTCGAGCGAGCGCGGGTCGTGCGTGAGCGGTCTCGCCGGCCCGCCGCCGGGCGGCACCGCGAAGAGGCCGCTGCCACCGCAGGTGGTGCCCGTCACGAAGAGCACGCGCCGGCCGCCGGGGAGCCAGCGCAGGTCGCTGTAGTTGTGATCGTCGAAGGGGAAGCGCCCGGCGACGCGCGGATTGCGGCCGTGCGTGTCGGTCACGAGCACGGCGATCTCGGCACCGGCCCGCTTGCGCGCGTCGTCGAACGCCCCCGCGAAGTCCGCGTACGCGAGACGGCCGTCGCGCGACCAGGCGCCGGTTCCCGCGTCCAGGCCGCGCACGGCCGGACCGCCCGCGAGCGGGATCAGCACCGGCGCGCCGTGGCTCTCGGTCGACACGGAGCGGCCGTCCGGCGTGAACGAGAGCAGACCGCCGCCCCAGTCGGCGAGCAGCCGCCGGGTACGGGAGAGGTCGCCCGGGCCGGCCACCCACAGCGAGCGGCCGCGCTGGAGCACGAGCCGGCGGCCGTCGGGCGACCACCCGCGCGCGATTCCGGCGACGCGGGCGCGCGTGACGCCCGCCGCGTCCGCGACCACCGCCGTGCCCGTCGAGTGAACCGGGTCGGGGGCGGCCGTCACCCAGCCGCGGGCCGACCACAGCGGGACGATGCCCGGCAGCCGGAAGCGCACGCGGCCCGTGAGCAGGTCGGACACGGCCGTCGCGCCGTTGACGCCGCAGGCCATGCGCGTGAGGTCGGGGGACGGCCGGGGAATGCCGTTGCAGGCGGGGATGGGGCGCGCCGTCGCGCTTGCGACGTCGATCACGAACTGCCGGGGCGGCGTGACGTAGGCCGCCGCGTACAGCCGCGAGCCGTCCGCGGAGAACGCGAGCAGGCCGCCGCTGCCCGGCGTGCGCATGGCCAGGCTCCCGCGCACGAGCCGTACGAGGCGCGCGTGCGAGCCGTCCGGGCGGGCGAGGTAGACCCGATCCGTGCCCGTGCGCCCGCTCCAGAACGCGATCGCATCGCCGGCGGGCGCCACCGCGACGCCGTAGTCGCCGCCCAGGCTGCGCGAGACGTTGCGCGGCGCGCTGCCCGGCGCGAGCGAGTAGATCTCGCCCGGATCGGCCTTCTCGCGGTCGCTCGCGAACACGATCATCCCGGCCGGCGCGGCGCGCGACGACCCGCCTGGGAGCGCGGGCGCCGCAGCGGCAGCGGCCAGCACGGCGGCGATCGCCGCCGGCACGCGGAGCGTGTCCCACCGTCGCACGACGGGAGTGTACGCAGGGGGAAGTTCGGGGCTGGCTCCGGGCGCTGTCCTACGATGACGCGAATGGACGCGCGCGCCAGGAAGAGACGCGGCCGGCGCTCGCTCCTGCTCGTGACGGTGCTGGTCGTCGGCGGCTCCGCGCTGCTCGGGCACGCGCTGCGCTCGCCCGAGAACATCCATCGCGGCACCGTGTCGTACTTCGCACCCGAGCAGGACGCGACGTCGGATCCCCAGGTCGTCAAGAGCGCTGCCGCCGGCAAGCGCGCCGTGGCGTGGGCCGGTTGGGGCTTCGACGCCGGCCACCGGCGGCACAATCCGCAGGCGAACCAGCAGCCCCCGTTCACGCAGGTCTGGGGCGCCGGCCTCGACTCGCTCGCCGAGTTCCCGCCCGTCGTGGACGACAAGGGCGTCTTCATCGAGACCGCCAAGGGCGCCGTCGTGTCGTTCAACCCGCGCACCGGCAAGCGCCGCTGGACGCGCCGCATCCCTCCCCCGCTCGCGACGAGCCCGGCGCTCGACGACCGCCGGGTCTACGTCTCGTCGCTCGGCGGCGTCGTGCTCGCGCTGCGGCGCAGCACGGGCAAGCGCGTGTGGCGCTACGAAGTCGGCGCGCGCACCGAGTCGTCGCCGCTGCTCGTGGACGGCACGCTCTACTTCGGGGCCGAGGACGGCACGCTCACGGCGCTCGACGCGCGCACCGGGCACCGCCGCTGGCGCGTGAAGGTCGGAGGCGCGATCAAGGGCTCGCCGGCCTACAGCGACGGCCTGCTCGTCGTCGGCTCCTACGACGGCCACGTCTACGGCTACAGCGCGCGCAACGGCGTGCGGCGCTGGCGCACCGGGGGCCTCGGCACGTACGGCGGCCTGCGGCAGGGCCACTTCTACTCCACGCCCACGATCGCCTACGGGCGCGTCTACATCGGCTCGACGGACGGCCGCGTCTACTCGCTCGTCGCGGACACCGGGCAGATCGCCTGGACGTCCCAGACGGGCGGCTACGTCTACGCCGGGCCCGCCGTGGTGCACCAGACGATCCTGATCGGCTCCTACGACGGCTCGTTCTACGCCTTCAACGCGCGCACGGGTGCGCGGCGCTGGCGCTTCGACGCCCACGCCCGCATCTCCGGCTCGGCCACCGTCGTCGGGGACATCGTCTACTTCTCGACGTTCGGCAACGGCTCGTTCGGGCTCGCCGTCGGCAGCGGGCGGCAGGTCTGGCGGCGCTTCGAGGGCCGCTACTCGCCGGTCGTGGCCACGCGCGACGCGTTCTACTTCATCGGCTACAACACGCTGCGCCGGCTACGGTCGCGCGGCCACCCGGCCGGGCGCTTCCTGCGCGCCGACGGCAGCGTCATCGCCCGCGGCGGTCGCGCCGGCGTCCGCCGGACGCACTGACGCCCCGCGCGGCAGCTCCTCGCGCGGCGCCGCGAGCCCGCGGAAGAGCATCTCGCCGAGCGCCTCGCGCACGCTGCGGCGCGTGCGCACGATGTCGCCCTCGCGCGTCAGCACCTCGTCCCACCAGGCGTCGAAGAGCGCGGGCACCTGCACGGCCGCGACCGAGCGCCGCATCAGGCTCTCGCCGCGCTCGAGCCCGAGCTCCCAGGCCGCGAGCGACAGCAGGCAGCCGGAGCCGTCGTCGATGCTGCCCCAGCCGCCGCCCTCGAGCTCGACCTCGCCGCGCTCGAGCGCGCGCGCCAGGGCCTGGCGCGTCTCGGGGTCGAGCCCGTCGAGGGCCTGCGCGAGTGCCTGCTCCCTGGAAGCCACGGCAGCATGCTACCGCTGCTCGGCCATGGTCGTAGGATGCGTGGCGTGGCCGTGCCACGCCTGCTCCCGCTGATGTCCCCTCGCGGTGCGCTCGCCCTCGGAACCTGCGGGTTCGTCCTCGAGGTCGTTCTGCTCACGCCGTGGGTCGACGACTTCGCCGACGAGAACGCGACCGTGCACTTCACCCAGCACGGAATGATCTTCGTCGGCGGCCTCGTGATGGGCTGGGCGCTGCGCGACCTGCGGCTCACGACGCTCTTCAACGCACGGCGCTGAGGACGCGATGGAGTTCGTCCTCCTCCACATCCCCCACATCATCCCGGCGATCGTGGCGATGGGCTTCCTCGGGCGCTTCGCGGCCGTCATGGCCGATCAGCCGCCCGTCGAGTTCACGGACGCGCAGATCGACGAATGGCGGCGCGTGCGCATGGAGCGCGCGCGCGCCCGCCGCGTGCGCGGCACGAGCGCGCGCCTCGGACTGATCGCGCTGCCCCTGCTGATCCTGGCGGTTGCGACCGGCCTCTGGCTCTACACGCTCGCGCTGCGCGACGACCGGCCCTCGTCGTTCGCGATCTGGCTGCACGTGGTCGTGAGCGCCGCCGGGCTCGCGATCGTCACCGTCAAGGTCGCGGAGTCGGGTCGCGCGCGCCTCGCGCGCGGCCTCGATCCGGCGCGCTTCTTCACGGACGGGCTCTCGCTGATCCTCGCGGCTCTCGTCGTGCCGCTGGTCGTCACGGGCGTCGTCCTGATCGTCGCGCCCGGCTCCGGCTCGGCGAACGCCTACGCGCACCTGGTCGCGAGCGCCTGGTGGATGACGATCTTCGGCATCCACCTCATGCGCTACCTCGGCCGCGCGCTGAGCGCCGCGCTGCGCGGCAACGTCGCGCCCGAGTGAGAAGCTCTACAGCGGCGCGCGGGCGCCGTTGGAGAGCAGGTAGACGAGCGTGTAGAGCACGACCCAGACGACGTCGACGAAGTGCCAGTAGATGCCCGAGAGCTCGAGGCCCATGTGCTTGGCGGGCGAGTAATGGCCGCGCAGGGTGCGTACGAGGGCGATCGCGAGCAGGATCGCGCCGACGAGCACGTGTAACCCGTGCAGGCCCGTGAGGCCGAAGAAGACGCTCGCGAACGCGCCGTGCTCGGGCGTGAAGCCCTCGGTGTGCAGCAGGTTGTACTCGCGGATCTGCAGCGCCAGGAACGTGAGCCCCATGATCAGCGTGATCGCGAGCCCGAGCGTCTGTCCGCGCCGGTTGCCGCGCTTGGCCGAGATCAGCGCCCAGTGCATCGTGAACGACGACGAGATCAGGATGGCCGTGTTGATGGCCGTCGAGTCCACCGGCATCTCGAACGGCTCCGGCGGGTAGACCGGGTAGTTCGTGTAGCGGATGTAGAAGAACGCCGTGAAGAAGGCGCCGAAGAGCATGAACTCGGACGCCAGCGCGACGATCAGCCCGACCATGACGCGGTCGAGATGACCCGACGTTGCCGTAGCCCGGCGGCGGGCCGCCGTGACCGGGAGCTTCTGCGTGTGCGCTCATGCCCGCCTCAATGGTGTGCCGCCGTCACGGGCGCCTCGTCGAAGATCACGTGCTTGGCGCCCGGCTGGCCGTAGTTGTACGGGCCGCCGACGACGCGCGGTGCACCGTCGAAGTTGAAGACGGGCGGCGGCGAGGAGACCTGCCACTCGATCGTGAGCGCCCGCCACGGGTTGTCCGGCGCGGGCTCGCCCCGCCACCACGAGATGATCGCGTTGTAGACGAAGATCAGCGTCGCGGCGCCGAGCACGAAGGCCGAGAGCGTGATGAAGAGGTTCCAGTCGGCGAACTTCTCGTCGTACGTCCAGACGCGGCGGCGCATGCCGAGCATGCCGATGTAGTGCTGCGGGAAGAACGTCGCGTTGAACGAGATGAACGTCAGCCAGAAGTGCCACTTGCCGAGCCGCTCGTTGTACATCTTGCCGGTCATCTTCGGGAACCAGAAGTAGAGGCCGGCGAAGATCGTGAAGACCGACCCGCCGAAGAGCACGTAGTGGATGTGCGCGACGACGAAGTACGTGTCCGAGACCTGGATGTCGATCGGGATCACGGCCAGCCAGACGCCGGAGAGGCCGCCGATCACGAACGTGAAGAGGAAGCCGAGCGCCCACAGCATCGGCGTCGCCAGGTTGATGACGCCGCCGTAGAGCGTCGCGATCCAGGAGAACACCTTGATGCCGGTCGGGATCGCGATCAGCATCGTCGTGATCATGATCGGGACGCGCAGCCATGGCTGGACGCCCGCCACGAACATGTGGTGGGCCCAGACCGAGAATCCGAGCACGCCGATCGAGACCGTCGAGAACGCCAGCGCGCGGTAGCCGAAGATCGGCTTGCGCGCCATCACGGATATGACCTCGCTGATGATCCCGAACCCGGGCAGCATCATGATGTAGACGGCCGGGTGTGAGTAGAACCAGAAGATGTGCTGGTACATGATCGTCGACCCGCCGCTGGCGACGTCGAAGAACTTCGTGTGCATCACGCGGTCGAGCATGACCATGAACTGCGAGGCGGCGATGAACGGCGTGCCGAGCACGACGAGCGCCGAGGTCGTGAGGTTCGCCCACACGAGCAGCGGCATGCGCGAGAGCGTCATGCCCGGCGCGCGCATCGTCAGGATCGTGACGATGAAGTTGACGGCCGTGAGGATCGATGACGTACCCGCGAACTGCACGCCCATGTTGAAGAACGTGCCCTGGTCGGTCGGGTCGTGCGTGGAGAGCGTGGCGTAGCCCGTCCAGCCGGTGTTGAAGCCGCCCCAGAGCAGGCTCAGCACCATGATGACGCCGGCCGTCGGCAGCATCCAGAACGAGAGCGCGTTGAGGCGCGGGAACGCCATGTCCTCGGCCCCGAGCATCAGCGGCACGACGAAGTTCGCGATCCCCGCGAAGGCCGGGATGATGAACAGGAAGATCATGATCGACGCGTGCGTCGAGATCAGGCCGTTGTAGGTGTCCTCGGTGAAGTACGTGTTCTTCGGGTCGGCGAGCTGCGCCCGGAAGGCCTCGGCGAGCATGCCGCCGATGAGGAAGAAGACGAACGTCGTGACCAGGTACTGGATCCC
Source organism: uncultured Actinomycetes bacterium (assembly GCA_963743275.1). Classification (GTDB taxonomy): domain Bacteria; phylum Actinomycetota; class Thermoleophilia; order Gaiellales; family JALYLC01; genus JALYLC01. The sequence continues at coordinate 340,022 of CAVUPB010000002.1, forward strand.
GATCACCTTGTGGTCGGTGTTGACCTTGAAGTAGTCGCGCCAGCTGTAGGCGCCGTGGTCGGCATGCCCTTCGGGCAGCTTCGCGCCGACGATGTACTTGCCCCAGTAGTCGAAGCAGCCGATGCCGCTGAGGAAGCCGAGCGGCGTCATGATCATGAGCATCGCCGACATGACCTCGTACTGGAACCACGGCCAGCCGACGGCCGCGCGCACGACGCCGGGGAGCGCGATCGCGAGGGCCGCGGCGAGGATCGTCCAGAGCAGCGCGCGCCACCAGCCGGGGCGCGTCCACACGCTGCCGTGCGAGGGGTCGCCGTACGCGGGGACGTGCGTGCCTGCAGGAGAGGTGACGACGCTCATCCCCCGCCTCCCTTCGCCAGATATCCGACCAGATCGTCCAACTGCTTGCTACTCAGGCTGTCGCCGAAGGTCTTCGGCATGATGCCCGGCGCGAAGCCCTTCGCAACGTACGCGTTCGGATCGGTGATCGACTCCCGGATGAAGCCGGAGAGGTCGGTCGCCTTGGTCTTGCCGGCCGCCTTGGCCGCCGTGAAGTCGCCCGTCACGTCATTCAGCGACGGCCCGGTCTGGCCGCTCGACTTGGCGGGCGTGAACGTGTGGCAGCCGCCGCAGCCGCTGTTGGTGAAGACGGCGAGGCCCGGATTCGCGGATGCCTGCTGCTTGGCCTTGGCCGCCTCGGCCTTGGCGGTCTTGAGCCAGGTCGCGAACGCGGCCTTCGAGATCACGTGGATGTTCTTGAAGTGCATCGTGCCGTGGCCCGAGCCGCACAGCTCGGTGCACTGGACCTCGTACACGCCCTCGCGCGTGGGCTTCACGTACGTCGTCCCGACCTTGCTGCCGGCGACGCCGGGGGTTGCGTCCTGCTTGATCCCCCACTCCGGCACCCAGAAGCTGTGGATGACCTCGAGGTTCTTCGAGCCGGGCGTGAACATCGGCGTGATCATGTGCAGCGTGATCGGCTCGCCGACCGGGACGTAGAGCCCGTCGTTGCGCGTGAAGCCGCCGTCGCTGTCGTAGCGGTAGTTGAAGGCGAAGCTGTAGCCGATGACCGTGATCACGCGGCCGCCCGACGCCTGCGCCTCGTTGTCGTTGAGGATCTTCGCGGCCCAGACGCCGAAGACGGCGACGATGATCAGCGGAACGATCGTCCACCCGATCTCGAGCAGCGTGTGGCCGTGCGTGGGGTCGCCGTCGCGCAGGTCGGAGGGGCCCTGCTGCCGGAACTTCCAGAGCGAGTAGCCCATCGCCACGACGACGATGCCGAAGATCACGAACGAGACGTACGTGAGCGCGATGAAGAGCGGGAAGTCGTGCTTCGCCTGCGTCGAGCCCTCGGTCGGGAACCAGTCGACGATCCAGATGAAGAACAACGACAGGAGGGCGCCCAGCACCGTCCCGGCGACGACGAATTGCACGATGCGCTTCATCGGCGCTGATCCCGGACACGCGGCACGCCGCGGATCCTACAACCCCGGGCGCCTGCCGCGCAGGTTGTCCCGAAGTCATTTGTGCGCTTCGCTACGGTACCCCGGATGGCCATGTCCCCCCCGGCCAGACTTGCGGCGATTCGCACGAGATCCGCGCTCCCATGCGCGTTTGCGGCCCTCATCACGCTCGGCACTCTAGCGACTGCCGCGGGGGCCCGCACGTCGGAGCCGCCCGTCGCGCGCGCCGTCTTCGTGACGCCCGCGGGCGAGCGCGCCGCGACGCGCGCAGCCGTCGTCGCGGCGGGCGGTGTTCCCGAGGGCTGGGTCGGCGGGCGCCTCAAGGCGGCGCTCGGCCTGCGCGCCCTCACGGCGCTGCGCCGCTCGCCCGCGGTCGCGGGCGCCGACCTCGCCGAGACGTCGTCGGCCGACGCCATCGTCTCGCAGGGCGTCGCCCTCAGCGGCGCGGATGCGCTGCAGCGCGCCGGCAGCTCGGGCGCGGGCGTCACGATCGCCGTGCTCGACCAGGCCTTCGGCGCCGCGAGCCGGCTCGACGCGCTCGCGGGCACGGAGCTGCCGCCGCTCGACCGCCAGCACCGCATGACGTTCGACCAGACCTACGGCCTGGCCGGGCGCGACTACAACGGCAACAGCTCCCGGCACGGCGAGTTCGTGAGCGAGATCGCGTACGACATGGCCCCCGGGGCGACGTACTGGTTCCTCAACTACCACACGCCCGACGAGTTCGGGCAGGCGGTCGACTACATCGCGAACGTGCTCAAGCCCGACATCGTGATCCACTCGAACTCCTTCCTGTTCGGGCGCTTCGACGGCACGGGCTGGTTCGCGCAGAAGGTCGACCAGGCGGCGGCCGCCGGCGTGCTCTGGGTCAACTCGGCCGGCAACTACCGCACGCGCCACTGGGAGGGCGCCTGGAGCGACGCGGACGCCGACGGCAACCTCGACGTGCCCGGCGACGGCAACGCGTTCCGCGTCGAGCTCCCGGCCACGGCCCGGCCGGCCTGCGACATCTCCTGGGCCGGGGCCACGGCCGATCCGGGCAGCTACTACGAGCTCGCGCTCTACACGGACGCCGGCCTGACCGTACCGGCGCTCGACAAGATCACGGGCCTCCCGATCCGCTCGGACGGACTGGCGGCGCTGCCCGACCCGCACGCCGACATGCCGCCGGGGGCGATCGCCGCGGCGGGCACGTACTACGTCTCGGTGCGGCGCGTCGGCACGCCGCCGACGACGCAGCTGACGCTCTACTGCCGCATGGACCTCTCGCCCTCCGCCCAGGTCACCGCGTCGAGCTCGCCCACGCCGGGCGACGCGCGCGGGGCGTTCTCCGTGGGCGCCTTCGACGCCACCACGCTGCTGCCCGAGTCGTACTCGTCGGAGGGCCCGACCGACGACGGGCGTCTCAAGCCCGACATCGCCGCCCCCACGAACGTCCGCATCACGCCTGGCGTTCCGGAGTCGGAGGCGCTCAACTCCTGCGGCGGCACGTCGTGCGCGACGCCCCACGTGGGCGGGGCGGCCGCGCTGCTGTGGCCCGCGGCGGCCGCCGCCGGCGGCGCCGGCAGCATCGCCCAGCGCGTGCGCGACCAGCTGACGGCGCAGGCCCTCGACATCGGGGCGCCCGGCCCCGACACGGTCTTCGGCGCCGGGCGGCTGCGCCTCGACCTCGCCGCTCCGGTGCTCGGCACGCCGTCGCCGGCGCCCGACTCGCTCGTGCGCGGCACGGTCGCGCTCTCGCTGCCGGTCAGCGACGCCGGCACGCTCGGGCTGATGCAGCTCACGGCCGACGGGCAGCCGCTCGTGGCGACGCTCGCGCCGGGCGGCGTCCTGCTGGCGAGCTGGCCGACCGCGGGACTCGCGCCCGGCCCGCACACGCTCGCGCTCACCGCGTCGGATCAGAGCGGCAACGTCGCCACGTCCACGTTCGTCCTGCGCGTCGACAACGACGCACCGCGCGTGCGCCTGCGCGCGCCGCTGCGCACGCGCGTCGGCGCCAAGACGCGCGTCTGGGCCTCGGTGCTCGACACCGGCAGCGGTCTCGCCGGACGGCCGCGCATGCGCTTCGGCGACGGCACCCATGGGGACGGATTCCACCTCGCCCACCGCTACCGGCGCCCCGGGCGCTACGTCGTCACGATCGTGGCCGTCGACCGCGCAGGGAACATGGCGGAGGTGCGCCGCGCGCTGCGCGTGGCGCCCCCGCCGGCCGAGCGCTCGCGCGGTGGGAGGGCGACGGCGCAGACCTAGTCCCGTGCAGGGGTAGACTGGCGGCGTGACCACCGGCGGCGCCACGACGGGTCTCGCTCCCGCGGCGGGCCTGGCGACACAACGCGAGGCCAGCGCTGCCGACTACTGGGAGCTGCTGAAGCCCCGCATCATGCTGCTGATCGTCGTCACGACGGTCGGCTCGCTGGCGCTCGCGGCGCACGGCTGGCCGAGCACCCGGCTCGTCGTCTGGACCGTGCTCGGAATGATGCTCGTGACCGGCGGCTCGAGCGTGATCAACCACTGGTACGACCGGGACATCGACGCCCTCATGCAGCGCACGAGCGCGCGCCCGGTCGCCAGCGGTCGCATCGGGCCGGCCACGGCGCTGGCGTTCGGGCTGATCCTGGCCGCAGCCGGCATCGTGCTGCTCGCGCTCGCCGTGCACTGGCTCGCCGCACTCTGGGCCGCGGCGGGCTTCCTCTGCTACGTCCTCGTCTACACGGTCTGGCTCAAGCGCCGCACGGTGCAGAACATCGTCATCGGAGGCGCGTCCGGCGCCGTGCCCCCGCTCGTCGCCTGGGCGGCGGTCGACGGCTCGGTGAGCGCGACCGCGGTCGCGCTCTTCGTGATCGTCTTCCTGTGGACGCCGCCGCACTTCTGGGCCGTCGCGCTCCTGCTCGACGAGGACTACGCGCGCGCCGGCGTGCCGATGCTGCCGACCGTGCGCGGGGCCGCCGCGAGCTCGCGGCAGATCCTCGCCTACACCATCCTGCTCGTCGCGTCGACGTTCGCGCCCGTCGCGCTCGGCACGCTCGGATGGCTGTACGCGGCGATCGCGGCGCTGCTCGGCGCGCGCTTCATCTGGCTCGCCGTGCTGCTGGTGCGTGCCCCCGAAGACCGCGCGACGGCACGCCGCACGTTCCTCTACTCGCTGCTCTACCTCGCGCTGCTGTTCGTCGCCATGGGCGTCGACAGCGCGCTGTAGCGGCTAGGCGGCGCGGCGCTCGAGCACGGTGACCATGCTCGAGGCCTCCTCGCGCATCGAGACGGGCGTCACCGCCGTCTCGTCGCCGAAGAGGGGATCGCGGCTCGAATAGCCGGCGCCCGCGTGGCGCAGCTGCCGCGCGACGTGCGTCTCGTCGTTGATCACGAGCGGCGCGGCCAGGTCGACCGTCGCCGAGCGCATCTCGTCGCCGACGTCCACGAGGCAGTAGATCGAGAGCTGGTCGGCGCTGCTGACCCCGAGCGAGCGCAGGTCGGCGTCGGGCAGCTCGATCTCGTAGTCCCAGTGGAACGCCCACGGGAGCACGATCGGGAGCGCCACGTCGGGATCGTCGAGCGACTGCAGCCAGAGGAACACGGAGTCCGCTCGCCGCTTGAGGATCGCGAACCACTCGAGATGCGCGAGTCCGGCGACGCCGTCGGGGAAGCGCAGGGCGGCCCCGTCACTGATCTCGAAGCGGCCGAAGCGCGCAGAGCGGTAGCTCGCCATACGGGGTTACGTATCGGCAGCCCGCGTCAGGGGTTGAGAACCTTCTTCGGGGGATCTCGCATCTCCCCCTATCGAGCAGCGCGCGGAGGCCTTCGGCGTCCGACCGCGCTGCTATCACCACTGGGTGCTGGAAGTTCGGTTGCGCAGCGACCGGCTCGCCCTCGCCGCCGCATTGGGACTTGCACTGTGCGGCGCCCTGGCGGCGATCGCCCTCCCCCCGCTGATGCCCGTCCTGCTCGCCCCGGCAGTCGTGCTGGCGGCCGCGGCGCGACCGGCGGGGCTGCTGCTCGCGCCGCTGGCAGCGGCGCTGCCGCTGCCGCTCTCGCTGCGGATCGCGCTGCTCGCGGCCGCAGGAGCGGCCAGGATCGCCGCCGCGCTCGCGGAGGGTCACCGCCGCGGACTCGAGCGGCGAGCGCTCGTCGATCCCCTCACGGGTCTGTACCGGCCGGAGTTCTTCAGCGAGGCGCTCGAGGTGGAGCTGCGGCGCGTGCACCGCTACGGCGGCGAGCTCGCGCTCGTCGTGTTCGACCTCGACGACTTCAAGCAGGTCAACGACCGCCACGGCCACGCGACCGGCAACGAGGTCCTGCGCCGCGCCGGCAGCGTGCTGCGCAAGGCAGCGCGCGACTCCGACCTCGCGGCCCGCTTCGGCGGCGAGGAGCTCGTGCTGCTCGTGCGCGGCGACGAGAGCTCTGCCACGCGCGCCGCGGCGCGCGTCGTCGAGGGCCTGCGCGACCTCCGCTTCGAGGGCGGCCTGCACGTGACCTGCTCGGCCGGCGTGGCCGCGCTGGCCGAAGGCGGCGACTCGGCCGGGCTGTTCGCCTCGGCCGACGAAGCCCTCTACGAGGCGAAGCGCCGCGGCAAGAACCGCGTCGTCGTCGCGCGAGCGGCACCGGCGCACGAGCAGCGCGCGCGCCGAAGCGCCTGAGGGGCCGACCCCCGGGTACGTGGTTCGAGCGTCGTGGGCGGATACCCGCCCACGACCCTCTCTCGCCTACTCGCACGCCCCGCTCGTGGCTCGCCCCCTACCGCAGCGCGTGCTCGCGCAGCGGCGTTGCCGCCAGCGTCGCCGCGAAGCGGCTGGAGTCGAGGTCGCGCAGCGGGCGATCGCTCGCTTCGACCGCGCGATCGTGGAAGAAGGGGACGTCGAGATGCCACGGCGTCACCACGTTGAGCGAGGCGCGCTCGCAGGCCGAGCAGACGACGGCGATGCCCACGCGGTCGTCGCGGCGGGCGGCGAAGCGGATCTCCGACGGGAAGAGCGGCCGGCCGCAGCGCTCCTCCGCGCACCAGAAGAGCCAGGGCCAGTCGCCGCGTCGCACGCGGCTCGCGGCCGCCTCGCGCAGCTCCTCGCCGGCATCGCCCGCGATGCGGCCGGTGAGCGGTTCCCAGAACGGCTCGCTGGACGGCGAGCCGACGACCGGCGCGCAGTCGAGCTCGTCGTGCGTCAGCAGCGCGTCGTGCGATCCCCCGCACGCGGCGCAGTGGTGATGCACGCAGTAGACGGCGGGATGCTGGGCGCCGGCGAGGCGCGTGACGCTCACGAACTGCGAGAGCGTGGCGCCGTAGCGCCGGTCGCCATCCGGGTTGCGCTCGGGACAGCGCATGCGGTACTCGGCTCGCAATGGATCGTACATTGAGCCAAGGTACACCCAGGATCGGCTGCGTGGAAACCCCAGAGTGCGATCCGATGTGCACAATGTCCCGCATGGACGCGCCGCCCTGCCCGCGCTGCGGTGCCGCAGCGCCCGAGCTCGCTCCCGGCCAGCCGCTCTGCGACGTGTGCTGGGAGGCCCTCCCCTCGCGCGTGCGCCGCGCGGTCGCGCGGCTCAAGCCCTCGCGCCAGCAGCGCTTCGCGCAGGGCAAGCTCGAGGTGCAGCCGGCCGCGCGCAAGAAGCGCCCCCGGCGCGGTGGCGCCGGAGCGCCCGAGCCCGAGGCCGGGCCTCAGCCCTCGGACGCGTAGCTGATCAAGGACTCGACGGGGAACGGCGCGAGCCGGTCGCGGCCGCCGAGGAACGCGAGCTCGATCAGGAATGCGCAGCCGACGACCGTGCCGCCGATCGCCTCGGCGAGATCGCACGTCGCGCGGGCGGTCCCGCCGGTTGCCAGCAGGTCGTCGTGCACGAGCACGCGCATGCCCTGCTCGATCGCGTCGTCGTGCAGCTCGAGGCTGTCCTCGCCGTACTCGAGCGCGTAGCTCGCGGTGACGGTGTTCCCGGGCAGCTTGCCCGGCTTGCGCGCGATCGCGAAGCCCACGCCCAGCCGGATCGCAAGCGCCGGGCCGAGGATGAAGCCGCGCGACTCGGCGCCCAGGACGACATCGGGTCGCATCGGCTCGACGCGCTCCGCGAGCGTGTCGACCGCTCCGGCGAGCGCCTTCGGGTCGGCGAGCAGCGGCGTGATGTCCTTGAAGACGATGCCGGCCTTCGGGAAGTCCGGGACGTCGCGCACGTGCGCGGTCAGGTAGTCGATCACGTCGCCACCTCCGCCGAGCGCGTCTGTGCCGTCGTGGCTCCCGCAAGCCGCCGCAGGTCGCGTACGAGCAGCGACTCGGTCAGCTCGGCGCAGAGGCCGGCGAGCTCGTCGAGCTGCTCGAGACCGGCGCCCACGCGATCGGGGTTGGACGAGCGCAGCTGCGGGGCCAGCACCTGCTCGACCAGGCCCGCCTCGCGCTGGATCGCCGAGTGGACCGCGCGCAGGTGGCGGGCGTCGAAGCCGTAGCGCTGCAGCCGCGCCGCCGCCGCCACGATCTGCACGTCCTCGGGGCGGAAGCGCCCCGCCTCGGCGGCGATCAGGCCGAACTCCTCGAGGCTGCGGACGAACTCCTCGTTCACGCCGGCGGCGCCGAGCAGCTCGCCGAAGCGCGGGCCGCGCGCGGCGCCCGTGCTGACGGGGCGGCGGCGCGGGCGCTGGCGTGCGCCCTCCGCGGCCTTCTCGAGCTCGTCGCGGATCACGCGCAGCGGCAGGAACTCGTCGCGCTGCAGCCGCAGGATCGTGCGCAGCCGCTCGACGTCCTCCTGCGCGAACAGGCGGTAGCCCCCGCGCGTGCGCTGCGGGTGCAGCAGCCCCTGCTCCTCGAGGTAGCGGATCTTCGAGATCGAGATGTCGGGATGCTCGATGCGCAGCGCTGCGCAGACCGCCCCGATCGTCAGGCGCCGGCCGCTCACGGGCGTTGTCGCCACGTCGTCGCTCATCGCTCGAGGTAGGTCAGCTTGAACTTCCCGATCTGCAGCTCGTCGCCGTCGGTCAGGTGGTGGGACTCGACGCGCCGGCGGTTGACGTACGTGCCGTTGAGCGAGTCGGCGTCCTCGATGTAGAAGCCGTCGGGGCGGCGCACCACGCGCGCGTGCTCGCGCGAGACCGTGATGTCGTCGAGCAGGATGTCGGCGCCGGACGAGCGGCCGATCGTGACGCGCGAGTCGCCCAGCAGGAAGTGCTCGCCGGCGCGGTCGCCCGCGCGCACGACGAGCGCGGGACCGCCGGCCTGGACGTCGCCGACCGCGGGCGTGGCGGTCTCGGTCTCGTGCTCCAGCGCGAACGACATCGTCGTCTGCGTGGAGGCCGCCTCGCTCAGCAGGAGCCCGCCGCAGCGTGCGCAGTAATGCGCCGCCTCGGGGTTCTGCATGCCGCACTCAGGGCAATACATGCGGCGTCAGTCGAGCCGCTCGAGCTCGGCCGGCAGCTCGAGGGGCGGACCGCGATGCGCCAGGATCTCCGAGAGCTGGTCGACGTCGCTCGCGGCGAGGTGCTCGGATGCCTCCCCGTCGCGTTCGCGCAGGCGCGCGGTGATCTCGGCGCGCAGCAGGTCGATGTGGCCGTGCAGGATGCGCCGCTTGAACGACACCTCGCGCTCGTTCTGCGTGCGCTGGTGGATCAGCTCGCGGAGGTCGTCGTCGGAGAGCTCGGTCGCGTCGTCCGACTCGTCGCCGGTGGGCAGGAGGGCGTCGTCCGCGAGCACGGCGAGCTCCTCGGGCTTCTGTGCGAGCAGCTCGCCGGAGACGGCGTGCGGGTCGACCTCGTGGGAGCCCGGGCGCTCCTTGAGGCGGCGCGTGTGCTCGGCGCGGAGGCCGTCGATGCGGCCGTGCAGCTCACGGCGCAGCCGCGAGACGTCGCGCTCGTCCGCCATCTTCTCCTCGGTCAGCGCCTTGAGTTCGGCGTCGGAGAGTGCGGCGAGGTCGGGGAAGGCCTCCACGCACACCAGTCTAGCCGTTTTGCGGACCTTCCACCTGGGGTTGAGGTTGAGGACCGCGCGCGCGGGCCCGCACGCTCACCAGGTAGACGATGCCGGCGACGAGCGACAGGCCCAGTCCGGCCCAGAACAGCACGGGCGGCCAGCTCGCGCTGCGCGGCATCAGCAGCAGCATGCCGAGCCCCACCATCAGCACCGATGTCGCGGTCTTGCCGAGGTAGATGACCGAGAGCTCGTAGCCGTGGCGCGCGGCGCTGCCGATGCCGAGCGCGAGCACCAGGTCGCGCCCCAGGATGAGCGCGGGCGCGAGCAGCGGCAGCCGATCGTAGTGCCACAGCAGGATCACGGCCGAGTCGATCAGGAGGCGGTCGGCGAGCGGGTCGGCGAGCCGGCCGAAGCGCGAGAAGCTGCCGTAGCGGCGCGCCAGCCAGCCGTCGAACCAGTCGGTCAGCGAGGCCAGGCCGAAGATCAGGAACGCGAGCGTCGAGCGACCGCCGTGCGCATCCACCATCACCCACCAGAACAGCGGCAGGACGGCCAGGCGGGCGATCGTGAGAGCGTTCGGCAGCCGTGCGAGCCACGGATGCGGAGCCTGGTCGGACATCGCCGCAGATGGTACCTGCGTCCGGGTGGCAACCGGGATCGGCTGCAGGGCGTCAGCGCGGCCAGGGGCGCAGGAGGCGCGCGTCGACCTCGCTGCCGGCCGGCAGGATGCCGTCCTCGAGGCGCGCGCAGAGCAGCGCGTGCGCTCCGGCCAGGCCCCGCAGGGCGCCGCCCTTGCGGCTCTGCGGCATGGCGTTCGGCAGGTCCGTCCCCGCGCTCAGCACGAGTGGCACGTAGGCCTCGACGCCGCGCTTGGCGCGCACCTCGCCGATCAGGCGCACGCGGATCAGCGGCGCGTCCTCGGGCAGCGCGCCGAGCAGCAGCGCGAGCAGCGGCCGGGCGAAGCGCTCGAACGCCACCGCCGCCGCCACGGGATAGCCGGGGATGCCGATCACCGGCGTGCCCTCCACCACGCCCAGGGCCACCGGATGCGCGGGCCGCAGCGCGACGCCGTGGGCGACGAGCCGGCCGGTGCGCTCCAGCACCGCCGCCGTGTGGTCGGCGCGCCCGCGCGAGGAGCCCGCGATCACGAGCACGAGGTCGCTCGAGGTCGTGGCAGCGAGCACGGCGGCGCCGATCGCCTCGGCGTCGTCGGGCCGCGCGGGCAGGCGCTCGCACGAGGCGCCCAGCTCGCGCGCGAGCGCCTGCAGCATCGGGCCGTCGGCGTCGGCGACCTCGCCCGCCGCGAGCGGCGTCCCCGGCGGGCGCAGCTCGCCGCCCGTCGGCAGGATCGCGACCGCCGGACGCCGCGTCACGGCGAGCCCGGCGTGGCCGGCGACCGCGGCCAGCGCGATGTCGTAGCTCGAGAGCAGGCGCCCCGCCGGGAGCAGCGCATCGCCCTCGCGCACGTCCTCACCCGCTGCGCGCACGTTCGCGCCGGCGCTGAGGGGCGCCTCGACGAGCAGTCCGGAGGCGTCCTCGCGCGCCACCTCGACCTGCGCGACGGCGTCGAAGCGATCCTCGATCGGCTGCCCGGTGTCGATGCGCGCATACGCGCCGGGAGGCAGCACGCCGTTCGCGGCCGCGGCAGCGACGACCGCGTAGCCGTCCATCGCGGCGCAGCGGTGCGGCGGGTTGGCCGCGAGCGCGACGAGCGGCCGGCCGAGCACGCGACCCCAGGCCTGCTCGAGCGGCACGTGCTCGGCCGCCAGCGGCGCCTCCCAGCCTGCGGCCGCAAGGGCCTCCAGCCACGCGGCGAACGCGACGGCGGGCTCGGCTCCGCGCAGCGTCATGCGGACGCGAGTGCGACTCGCGCAGCCCCCGCGTAGACGTTGAAGCGGCCGTCGCGCACGAAGCCCACGAGCGTCAGCCCGAGCCGGCGCGCCGCGTCCACGGCGAGGCTCGAGGGCGCGCCCACGGCGCACAGCACCGGGATCCCGGCGACCGCCGCCTTCTGGACGAGCTCGAACGACGCGCGCCCGGACACGAGCGCCACCGCGCCGCCGAGCGGCGTCGCGCCGTCGAGCAGCCGGTTGCCGATGACCTTGTCGAGCGCGTTGTGGCGGCCGACGTCCTCGCGCACGAGCAGCAGCTCGCCGCCGGCGTCGAAGAGCCCCGTCGCGTGGAGGCCGCCCGTGCGCTCGAACGTGCGCTGGGCGGCACGCAGCCGCTCGGGCAGCTCGCCGATCACGCCGGCCGGCACGACCGGCCCGTCCGCGAGCGGCTCGGAGGCGACCTCGATCGCGTCGATCGAGGCCTTGCCGCACATGCCGCACGCCGACGTGACGCCGAAGTTGCGTTGCACGAGCTCGGCCGCGAACGGCCGCCGCAGATGCACCGTGACGACGTTGTAGGCCTGCTCGCCGAGCTCGACGTCGGTGCAGTACTTGATCTCCGCGAGCTCGAGGCGCGAGGCCAGGAGGCCCTCGCAGTGCAGGAACCCGGCCGCCAGCTCGAAGTCGTTCCCCGGCGTGCGCATCGTCACGGCCACGCGCACCGCCTCCTGGCCGGGGCCCGCGGCGCGGATCTCGAGCGGCTCCTCGCCCGCCAGGCGGTCACGGCGCTCCCGCCCCACGCCGTCCTCGACGGCGATGACGCGCGTCTCGACGGACGCGCCGCGCAGCGGCGGTCGCTCGGTGGCGGCCATCGCGCCTACTCCTCCCGCCGCCGCCTCGGCCCCTGCACGTGCTGGTAGCCGAAGCGCCCCTTGATGCAGAGGTTGCCGCGCGTGACGTCGTGGTCGTCCGGGCTCGTGACCTTCACGATCGCATTGTCCTGCACGTGCAGCTCGAGGTTGCAGCCGACGCCGCAGTAGGGGCAGATCGTCTGCGTGACGGCCTGCTCCTCGGGCTTCCACTCCCCCGCCTCGCGCAGCTCGTGCTCGCTGCGGAACATCAGCGCGCCGGTCGGGCAGACGGCGATGCAGTTGCCGCAGTAGACGCAGGCCGACTCGGGCAGGTCGACGACGTACTCGGTCGAGATGCGCGCGTCGAAGCCGCGGCCCGCCACCGTGATCGCGAACGTGTTCTGGTACTGCTCGCCGCAGGCGTCGACGCACTTGTAACAGAGGATGCATTTCGAGTAGTCGCGTACGTACAGCTCGTTGTCGACCTTGACCGGCCCGGCCACCGTCGCCGCGGTCTGGCCGTCGGGCTCGACGTGGTGCCCCGGCCGCTTGCGGTCGCGCTCGGGGTCGGGCGGCGCGGGCGGTCCGAAGCGCTCGGGGCGCGCCTCGTAGTCGGCCAGATAGCCCTCGGCGACCGGCGTCGTCGAGAGGTCGACGCTCGAGCCGAGCAGCTCGAGCACGAGCCGGCGCGAGTGGCGCACGCGCTCGGAGTCGGTGCGCACCTTCATGCCGGCCTCGGCCTTGCGCGAGCACGACGGCGCCAGCACGCGCGCGCCCTCCAGCTCGACCACGCAGACACGGCAGGCGTTGGCGGGCTGCAGCGTGTCGCCGTAGCAGAGCGTCGGCGTCGCGACGTCGAGCTTGCGCAGCGCGTCGAGGATCGTCTGGCCCTCGAAGACGCGCACGGGCTGTCCGTCGACCTCGAGCTCGAGCATGCGCCTCGGGGCTCCCAGCGGCTCGCTCATGTCGTACCCCCGAAGACGCCGAGCCGGCCGATCGCCGACTCGATGGCACTGGACGCGGTCTGGCCGAGGCCGCAGATCGAGGCGTCGCGCATGCATTGCCCGATCTCGGCGACGAGCGCGAGCTCCGCGCCCGCCCCGCCGCGCGTGCGGCCCGAGACGAGGCGCGCGAGCGCCTCCTGCTGGCGCACGGTGCCGACGCGGCACGGGACGCACTGCCCGCACGACTCGTTGCGGAAGAACGCCGCGATGCGCTGCAGGAAGCGCGGCAGGTCGACGCGGTCGTCGAGCACCAGCACGACGCCCGAGCCGAGCGTCGTCCCGGCCTCGCGCGCACCCTCGAACGTGAGCGGGATGTCGAGCTCGTCGGGGCGCAGGAACCCGCCGGCCGCGCCTCCCATCAGCACCGCCTGCAGCTCGCGGCCGCCGGCGACGCCGCCGGCCAGCGCGAGCAGCTCGCGCAGCGTCGCGCCGAACGGCACCTCGTACACGCCCGGGCGCTCGACGTTGCCGGAGAGGCAGAACAGCTTCGTCCCGCTCGAGGCCTCGGTGCCCGTCTCGGCGTAGCCCGGCCCGCTCGCGAGCACGACCTCGAGCACGTTGACGAGCGTCTCGACGTTGTTGACGACGGTCGGCTTGCCGAACAGCCCGGCGACGACCGGGAACGGCGGCTTCGAGCGCGGCTCGCCGCGGAAGCCCTCGATCGAATTGAAGATCGCCGTCTCCTCGCCGCAGATGTAGGCGCCGCCGCCCTTGCGGATCTCGATGTCGAACGCGAAGCCCTCGCCGAGAACGTCCGCGCCGAGGTAGCCGCGCCGGCGCGCCTCCGCGAGCGCGGCGCCGAGGATCGCGTGCGCCTGCGGGTACTCGCCGCGCAGGTAGACGTAGCCGAGCTCGCAGCCGGTGGCGTAGCCGGCGATCGTCATCGCCTCGATCAGCGAGTAGGGATCGCCCTCGATCACGACGCGGTCCTTGAACGTCCCGGGCTCGGACTCGTCGGCGTTGCAGATCAGGTAGTGCGGGCGCGCGGCCTGGTGCGCGACGGCCTCCCACTTGACGCCCGTCGGGAACGCGGCGCCGCCGCGGCCCATCAGGCGCGAGTCCTTGAGCTCGCGGACGACGCCCTCGCCCCCGAGCTCGAGGGCCCGTCGCAGCGCCCGGTAGCCGCCCGCCGCGCGGTAGTCGTCGAGACTCACGGGATCGACGTGGCCGACGCGCGCGAGCAGCCGCAGCGCCTCCTCCCCGTGCTGCGGGAGCGGCGTGACCGGATCGGCGCCCGCGACCTCGCGGCCGTCGATCGCCGCGAGCACGTCGCCGGCCGCCACCGGGGCGAGCACGTGCTCCTGCGGGTGCTCTCCGGCGAGCGTCAGCATGGCGGCGGGCGCGCGGTCGCACTGGCCGAGGCACGGGCTGCGCAGCCACGTCGCCGAGCCGTCGGCGCTGAGCTCGCCCTCGGCGAGGTGCTCCTCGAGCTGCGCGATCAGCTCCTGCGAGCCGTTGCAGCGGCACGCCAGGTCCTCGCACACGTGGACGACGCGCGGCGGGCGCGGCTCGACGCTGAGCAGCGCGTAGAACGTCGCGACCCCGTAGATGTCGGCCGGCGGCACCGTCAGCCGCTCGGCGACGTGGTTGAGCGCTCCGGGGCTGATCCAGCCGACGTGCTCCTGCACGGCGAGCAGGACCGGCAGCAGCAGGTGCCGGCGCGAGCGGGCGTCGTGCCCGCCGCCGGCCAGCGAGTGGCCCTGCCGGCTCGCGTCGCGGGCGCCGCCGTCCCAGCCGCCGGAGGGCGCGCCGAGGACGTGCTCGACCGCGGCGCGCTCGGCCGCGGTCGGGGCGGCGTCGAGGAGGTGGATGTCCATCAGTCTCCGGGGATCGTCGCGGGCTCGGCGACGCGCGCCGAGGCCTGCTGCTCGGGCGCCGCAAGCTTGTCCACGCGCACCGCGCAGGCCTTGAACTCGGCGGTGCCGCTCTTGGGGTCGGTGACGTCGATCGTGAGCAGGTTCGTGTCGACCTGCTCGGGGAAGTGGAACGTCATGAACGTCAGCCCGGGCCGCAGCGACGGGTCGATGTGCACGGGCGTCTCGACGGAGCCGCGGCGCGACGAGACGCGCACGATCTCGCCCTCCTCGAGCAGCATGCGCTCGGCGTCCTCGGGCGAGATGTCGAGCGACTCGCCGCGATGCAGCGGCGAGCGGTAGCGGTTCGTCTGCACGCCCGTGTTGTAGGACTCGAGCCGGCGCCCGGTCGTGAGGCGGATCGGGTACTCGGCGTCGAGCGCCTCGAAGGGCGGCTTGTGCACGACCGCAGAGAACGGCGCGGGCTCGCCCTCGAGCGGCTCGGCCCACAGGCGTGCGTGCAGGAACGGCGAGCCCGTGCTCTCCTCGTCCGGGCACGGCCACTGGATGCCGCCGAGGGCCTCGAGCTTCTCGTAGCTCATGCCGCGGTGCATCGGCGAGAGCGAGCGCAGCTCGCTCCAGGCCTCCTCGGCGCTCGGCTGGC
Source organism: uncultured Actinomycetes bacterium (assembly GCA_963743275.1). Lineage (GTDB taxonomy): Bacteria > Actinomycetota > Thermoleophilia > Gaiellales > JALYLC01 > JALYLC01. Next base: position 355,509 of record CAVUPB010000002.1, read on the forward strand.
CCCAGCCGAAGCCCATGCGATCGGCGATCGCGCCGATGATCCAGCCGTCGTCGCGCGCCTCGCCGGGCGGGTCGAGCGCCTTGCGCACGCGCTGCACGCGCCGCTCGGAGTTGGTCACCGTGCCCTCGGACTCGCACCACGACGCGCTCGAGGGGAAGACGACATCGGCCAGCTCGGCGGTCGCCGTCAGCAGGATGTCCTGCACGACGAGGAAGTCGAGGCCCGCGAGCAGCTCGCGCGTGTGCTTGATGTCGGCCTCGGACTGCGCCGGGTTCTCGCCGATCACGTACAGGGTGCGCAGCTCGCCGCGCTTCATGCCCTCGAACATCTGCGTCAGGTTCCAGCCGTAGCGCGGCACGATCGGCACGCCCCACGCCGCCTCGAAGCGCGCGCGCGCCTCGGCGTCGCGCTCGATGTCCTGGAAGCCGGGCAGCTTGTTCGGGATCGCGCCCATGTCGCCGCCGCCCTGCACGTTGTTCTGGCCGCGCAGCGGGTTGAGGCCCGAGCCCCAGCGCCCGACGTGGCCGCACAGGAGCGCGAGGTTGATGAGCGAGAGCACGTTGTCGACGCCGACGTGGTGCTCGGTGATGCCGAGCGTCCAGCAGATCATCGCCCGGTCGGCGCGCGCGAAGGCGTGCGCGGTGTCGCGGATCATCTCGGCCGGCACGCCCGTGAGGCGCTCGCCCTCGGCCAGCGTGTACGGCTCGACGTGAGCCGCGTACTCGGCGTAGCCGACGGTCGCGCGGTCGACGAAGCGGTGGTTCACGAGCCCGGCGTGGATGATCTCGCGCGCCATCGTGTGGGCGAGCGCGATGTCGGTGCCGACGTCGAGCCCGAGCCAGCCGTCGGCCCACTTCGCCGAGGAGGTGCGGCGCGGGTCGACCGCGTAGAGCCGTGCCCCGTTGTGCACGCCCTTGAGCAGGTGGTGGAAGAAGATCGGATGCGTCTCACGGGCATTCGACCCCCACAGGAGGATGACGTCCGTCTCCTCGATCTCGCGGTAGGACGAGGTCCCGCCGCCCGCACCGAACGCTGTCGCCAGACCGACGACACTGGGCGCGTGTCAGGTGCGGTTACAGGAATCGATGTTGTTCGTGCGCATGACCTGGCGCGCGAACTTCTGGGCCAGGAAGTTCATCTCGTTCGAGGCCTTCGAGCACGAGAACATCCCGAACGACTCGGTCGTATCGGTCTGGCGGGCCTTCTCGAAGCCCGCGGCGGCCGCGTCGAGCGCCTCGTCCCACGAGGCGGGCCGGAGCGTTCCGCCGGAGCGGACGAGGGGCGTGGTGAGACGTCCTTTGGGCATTTCGCGATCTCCTCCCGAGCGGGTGGTCGTGCCCGTAGCATGCACCCGGCCCCGATTGTCCGCAAATCGTTGCCGCACACGACTCGATAGGCGTCGTCTATCGCTGGGGTGGTCGCTGCACGCCCGACACGAGGCGGTCGAGCTCGCCCTCGAGGTCGAGGCGCGCGGCCAGCTCGACGAGCGCCGCGCCGAGCGGCGGCAGTGGCTCCGTGGCCGGCACGACGATGCCGATCGCGTGCGTGACCTCGGGCGCGACGAGCGGGACGGCGCGCATCGCCTCGGGCACGCCGAAGAGCGACAGCCACGCGTGCGCCATCACGCTCGACCAGCCACGGCGCACGTGCGAGCAGAGCGTCGAGATCGAGTTCGTCTCGACCGTCGGCGATGCGATCACGCCCGCCGCCGCGAAGTTGGCGTCGAGGATCCGCCGGTTCTGCATGTCCGGCGTGAGCAGGCAGAGCGGCACGGTCGCCGCCTCCGCCCACTCGACCGTCGAGCGGCCGGCGAAGGGCCCGTCGACCGCGCACAGCAACACGTAGCGCTCGCGGTAGAGCGGCACGGCGCGCACGTTGCCGAGCGGCTCGTTGTCGAGGTAGGTGAGGCCGGCGTCGAGCTCGAACGCGCCGAGCCGCCGCTCGATCTCGCGCGACGAGATCGAGAGCACCTCGACGTGCATGAGGGGGTGGCGCTCGCAGAACGGCGACGTGACCAGCGAGATCGTCGGCAGCGACGTCGGGATCGCCCCGATGCGCAGCGTCCCCTCGAGGCCGCCGCGGATCTGCGAGAGCTCGTGCCCGAGACCGTCGTAGTCGGCGAGGATGCGGTGCGCCCAGAGCACGACGCGCTCGCCCTCGGGGGTGAACCCCTCGAAGCGCTGGCCGCGGCGTACGAGCGGCACGCCGAGCTCGGCTTCGAGCTTGCGCAGGCCCGTCGAGAGCGTCGGCTGCGAGACGTGGCAGGCGCGCGCCGCACGGCCGAAGTGGCGCTCGCGCTCGAGCGCGACGAGGTATTCGAGCTGGCGGGGGAACACCGCCGCAGCGTAGAGCCCGGGGCTCCAGGCCCGCACGGGCCTCTTGCCCGTCGGCGGCCGTTCTGCCACTATCGCGGCGGACGTCGTAGCAATCACCACGAGGAGTACGGTCATGGCCGTGGCAATCGAGATGCGCTTCAGCGGAGCGACGCTCGCCCAGTACGACGAGGTCATGCGCCTCATGGGACTCGAAGGCCCACCGCCCGGCGCGCTCTTCCACTGGGTGGCGGCCACGGACGACGGCATCAAGGTCGTCGACGTGTGGGAGACGGCGGAGCAGTTCGAGGCCTTCGCGCAGGCGAACATCATGCCCAACACGCAGAAGGCCGGGGTCCCGGGGCCACCCGAGACGACGACCTACGCGGTGCACAACCACCTGCCCGCCTGAGGGCGCGCGGGGCAGCCGAGACGCCGGCCCGTCCCGCGCGCTCCCATCCGTATCATCCCGCCCGATGCGACCGGCCCCGAGCGGGTTTCTCCTGGTGCTGGTCGCGAGCACGTGCTTCGGCACGCTCGGCGTCTTCTCGAGCCTCTTCTACGACGACGGCGGCACGCCGTGGACGCTGCTCTTCCTGCGCTTCGTCGTCACCGGCCCCGTGCTCGCCTGCGTCGCAGCCGTGCGGCGGGAGGCCTGGCCCGGCCGGCGCCTCGCGCTGATCGGCGCCTCGCTCGGCGTCTTCCAGCTCGGCGTCGGCGTCGGCCTGCTCGAGGGCTTCGAGCGGGCGCCCGTCGCGCTCGTCTCGCTGCTCTACTTCGCCTATCCGCTGATGGTGGCGATCGGCGCCACGCTGATCTACCGCGAGGCTCTGAGCGTGCGCCGCGGCCTGATCCTCGCGCTCGCCCTGCTCGGCGTGGGTCTCACGATCGGCATTCCCGACTCGGCGAACTGGGCCGGCATCCTGCTCGGCCTCCTGGCCGCGGTCTGCGTCACCGGGTGCGTGCTCTCGAGCCAGCGGCTGATGACGACCGAGGGGATGTCCCCGCTCGTGCTGTCCGCGCTCATGTTCACGAGCCCGGCAATCGCCCTCCTGCTCGCGACGCCGCTGCGTGCGCCCGCTTTCGGCGTCTCGGCCGCCGCCTGGGGCTGGGCGCTCGGTGCCGTCTTCGTCGCCGCGGTCTTCCCCATCGCGTGCTTCTACACGGGGGTGAAGCGCGTCGGCGCCGCCGTCGCGGGCCTGCTCTCGACGGCCGAGCCGCTCGTCACCGTGCTGCTCGCGTACATCGTCCTCGGCGAGTCCCTGACGGCCCTTCAGCTCGCGGGCGGCGGGCTGATCGTGACGAGCGTGGCGGCCCTCAGCCTCGAGCGCCGGCGCCCGCGAGCCGCGATCGGTTCCTAAGGGCCCGTCTCGGTAGGGCGCGGTGCCTGGCGGCGTCGAGCGCCGTCTGGAACGCGATCGACCCTTGCAAGATCGTCCTGATCGGGCCGCGGGCCGATCGCGCCCCAGACGACCCTCGCCACTCGCCAGACCCACACGCCCTACCGCGACGGGCCTGACGGGCCAGCGCGGCCTCGGTCTCGCGTACGAGCTGCGCGACGATCTCCGCGGCGGGCTCACGCACGCCGCTCATCGCCGCGCCCTCGCCCGCGAGCATCGGCAGCAGGTCGGCACGGCCCTGCTCGGCCGCGGCCCGGCGCATGTCGCCCGTGAGCGCCCCCTGCCGCCCCCAGCCGAGCGTGCCGGGATCGGCCTCGACGAGGGCGTCGATGAAGCGGTTGCGCACCCAGCGCGCCGGCCGGCCCGTGACGAGGTCGGTCACGACCGTGCGCTCGGGCGGCGTGTCCGCGAGCGCGCGGGCGTACGCGTCGGAGGCACCGCTCTCGGCGCTTGCGAGGAAGCGCGTCCCGAGCGAGACGCCCTGGGCCCCGAGCGCGAGCGCCGCCGCGATGCCGCGGCCGTCCATGATGCCGCCCGAGGCCGCGACCGGAACGGCGGGCCCGACGGCGTCGACGACCTGCGGGACGAGCGCCATCGTCCCTCCGCCCCACGCCGTGCCGCCGCCGTAGGTGCCACGGTGGCCGCCGGCCTCCCGGCCCTGGGCGATCACCGCGGCCGCGCCGCAGGCCACGGCCTGGCGGGCCTCGCCGGCCGTGGTCACCATCGGCACGAGCAGCGCGCCGGCCGCGCGCGTGGCCTCCGCCACGGGCGCGGGATCGTCGAACGCCGTGATCACGGATGCCCCGCCCGCCAGCGCGCATTCGATCAGCGCGACGGCCGTGTCGGCCCTGGCGGGCTCGGGCGGCTCGTCGGGCAGGCCGAGCTCGCGCCGGAACGGCAGCAGCACCTCGAGGATGCGGGCGCGCTCGCCCGTCGCGGGCGTCGGCGGCGCGAGCTGGGCGTTGACGCCGAACGGGCGGCCGGGGACGAGCTCGCGCACGCGCGCCATGTCGCGCTCGAGCGCCGCGCACGTCATGCCCGAGGCGCCGAGGACGCCGAGCCCCCCGGCGCCGCTGACGGCCGCCACCAGCTCGGGCGTGCCGGGGCCGTTCGCCATCGCCGCGAGCAGGATCGGGACGCGGATGCCGAGCAGGTCGCAGAGTGGCGTGTGCAGGCGGTGAGCGCTCATTCGTCGCTCGATCCCGCCCAGATGTTGATGCCGCTGTCGGTCGCATGGCGGTCGATCTCGGCGAGCTCCCCGGCGCTGAACGCGCGGTTGCCGAGTGCCGCGACGTTCGCCTCGAGCTGCTCGACGCTGCTCGCGCCCACGAGCGTCGAGGTCACGCGCGGATCGCGCAGCGTCCAGGCGAGCGCCATCTGCGCGAGCGTCTGGCCGCGCGCAGCGGCGATGGCGTTGAGGGCGCGGATCTTCTCCAGGGACTGCTCGGTGAGGAGGTCGCTCGAGAGCGAGCCGCCGCGGCTCGCGCGCGAGCCGGCGGGGATGCCGCCGAGGTAGCGGTCGGTGAGCATGCCCTGGGCGAGCGGCGAGAAGACGATGCAGCCGGTGCCGAGCTCCCCGAGGACGTCGAGCAGCCCGCGCTCGATCCAGCGGTTGAGCAGCGAGTAGGACGGCTGATGGATCAGGAGCGGCGTGCCGAGGCTGCGCAGGATCGCCGCGGCGTCGCGCGTGCGCTCGGCGGCGTACGACGAGATGCCGGCGTAGAGCGCCTTGCCCTGCCGCACCGCCGTGTCGAGCGCGCCCAGCGTCTCCTCCAGCGGCGTGTCCGGGTCGCGCCGATGCGAGTAGAAGATGTCCACGTAGTCGACACCCAGGCGCTTCAGGCTCTGGTCGAGGCTCGCGAGCAGGTACTTGCGCGAACCGCGGTCGCCGTACGGCCCGGGCCACATGTCGTAGCCGGCCTTCGTGGAGATCACGAGCTCGTCGCGGAACGGCCGGAGGTCCTTTGCGAGGAGAACGCCGAACGTCTCCTCGGCGGAGCCGTAGGGGGGCCCGTAGTTGTTGGCGAGGTCGAAGTGCGTGATGCCGAGATCGAAGGCCCGGCGTACGATCGCGCGGCTCGTCTCGAGCGGGCGGTCGCCGCCGAAGTTCTGCCACAGGCCGAGCGAGATCGCCGGCAGCAGCAGCCCGCTGCGGCCGCAGCGGTTGTAGGGCATGTGGTCGTAGCGTTCGGCGGAGGGTGCATAGGACATTCGGCGGCTCCTTCGAGCGCGTGACGAGGCACCCCGACGATACGACCTCGCGGCCGTTCAGGTCGCGCCGGGCCGCCCGCGGCTCCGGCACCCGCCCGGCAGGGCGCCGGCGAGTCGGGAGGCTCAGAGCGCCCCGCCGGGCGGGTGACGCCGGACACGGCGGTGGCCGGTTCGACGAGGGCGCCAGGATGCCACGGCTTTCGCGGCCCGGCCAGCCTGGATGCAGTGATTTCACGCCTCTGTTTGCCCGTTAAGGCTTCTTGCCACTTGTGCCGATGCAGACGCACATGGGCGAAGCCGGGACGACGCGGCCGACGGTGCTCGTGTGCGACGACGAGCCGGTCCTGCGCATGCTCGTGCGCGCCGCGCTCGACAACGGGCGCTACACGGTCGTCGAGGCCTGCGACGGCGACGAGGCGCTCGCGCGCACGCGCAGCGCGCGTCCCGACCTGATCCTGCTCGACATGATGATGCCGGGGCGCAGCGGGCACGAGGTCCTGCGCGCGCTGCGCGGCGATCCGGCAACGGCGGAGACGCCCGTGATCATGCTGACGGCGCGCGCGCAGCAGTCCGACCGCGAGGCCATGAATCGCGCCGGCGCGACCGCGTACCTGACCAAGCCCTTCAGCCCTCTCGGGCTCGCAAGCCTGGTCGAGGAGGTGCTCGCCGCGTGAACAGCACGCCCCCGGAGGAGCTCGACCGCTTCTTCACGCTCTCGCTCGAGATGCTGGCCGTGGCCGGCCTCGACGGGTACTTCAAGCGCCTCAACCCCGCCTTCGAGCGCACGCTCGGCTACAGCGTCGACGAGCTGATGGCGCGGCCGTTCGTCGACTTCGTGCACCCCGACGACCGCCCGGCCACGCTGAACGAGGTGGCGCGCCTCGCGAGCGGCATCGAGACGATCTCGTTCGAGAACCGCTACCGCTGCAAGGACGGCTCCTTCCGCTGGTTCGTGTGGACGGCGACGCCCGTGCCCGAGGCCGGCCTGCTCTACGCGGCGGCGCACGACATCACCGAGCGCAAGGCGGCGGAGGCCGCGATCGCGGCGCACAAGGACGAGCTCGAGCGGCTCGTCGACATCAACCGCGCCGTGCTCGACGCGAGCGTCGACGGCATCCGCCTGGTCGACCTCGAGGGCCGCACGATCCTCGCCAACTCGGCGATCGAGCGACTGACGACGCAGGTCTTCGGGCTGCCGGCCGAGGCGACGCTGCAGGAGCGCGCCGTGATCGCCGCCCGCCTCACCGATCCGGCGTCGTTCGACGCCACGATGGCGGCCATCGCGGCCGATCCCGAGTGCTCGACGCAGGATCGCTTCGAGCTCTCCGACGTGCGGCGCGCCTTCCAGCGCTACACCGGGCCGGTGCGGGACTCCTCGGGCGAGCTCATCGGGCGCATCTTCGTCGTGCGCGAGGTGACCGCCGAGCGCGAGGCGGCGCGGCTCAAGTCCGAGCTCGTGGCCACGGTCTCGCACGAGCTCCGCACCCCGCTCACGGGTGTGCTCGGCTTCGCCGAGCTGCTCATGCACCGCGATCTCGGCGAGGAGACGCGCCGGCGCTACGTCGAGACGATCCACGGCGAGGCCGCGCGGCTCACGGCGCTCGTGGACGACTTCCTCGACCTCCAGAGGATCGAGGCAGGTCGCTTCACGCTCTCGCTCGCGCCGTTCGATCTCGGCGAGCTGCTCGAGCACTCCGTCGAGCTGTTCTCGGCGCAGTCGGCCGGCCACCGGCTCGAGCTCGCGCCGGTGAGCGAGCCGCTGGCGATGGTCGGCGACCGCAACCGCATCGGGCAGGTGATCTCGAACCTGCTCTCCAACGCGGTCAAGTACTCGCCGGCGGGCGGTGCCGTGACGCTCGCGACGAGCGCGCAGCGCGGCTTCTGCCGGGTCAGCGTGACCGACCGCGGCGTGGGCATCCCGGCCGACCAGCAGACGCACGTCTTCACGAAGTTCTTCCGCGTCGACTCGTCCGACACGCGCGAGATCGGCGGCACGGGCCTCGGCCTCGCGCTCTGCCAGGAGATCGTGGCCTCGCACGGCGGCCGCATGGGCTTCGAGAGCCGCGAGGGCGAGGGCTCGACGTTCTGGTTCGAGCTGCCGACGGCCTGGCGCGGCCAGGCACCGAATGCCGGCCCGCGCGTGCTCGTGATCGAGGACGACCCCACCGTCGCGACCCTGCTCATGGACGCGCTCGCCCTGGACGGCCTCGACGTCGAGGGCGCGCCGACCGGCGAGGCGGGCCTCGCGCTCGCGCTCGCCGATCCCCCGGACGTGGTCCTCCTCGACATCGTCCTCGCGGGCGAGCTCGACGGCTGGGACGTGCTCTTGAGCCTCAAGACGCAGCGTGCGACGGCACACGTTCCGGTCGTGGTCTGCACCGCCCACAGCGAGCGCGGCACCGCGACCGCCCTCGGCGCCTCCGACTTCATCGCGAAGCCCTTCACGGGCGAGCAGTTGCGCGACACCGTCACGCGCCTCCTGCCCGCCGAGCAGGGGTCGGTGCTCGTCGTCGACGACGACGCGACGCTGCGCCGCCTCGTCGTCGAGACCCTGGCGCGCGACGGTCGCGAGCTGCGCGAGGCCGGCGACGGCCTCGAGGCGCTCGCGATGATCGCCTCGCGAGTGCCCGACGTGCTCGTGCTCGATCTCGCGATGCCGCGGATGGACGGCTTCGGTGTGCTCGACCACCTGCTCGAGCGCCCCGAGACGCGCCGGCTGCCGGTCGTGATCCTGACGGCGCGCGAGCTCTCGGCCGACGAGCGCCGGTTCCTGAAGGAGCGCTCGGCGTGGCTGCTCGAGAAGGGCGAGTACTCGGGGACGGACCTCCGCCGGCTCGTGCGCCAGGCGCTCGGCCGGCAGGCGCCGGATGCGCCGGCGCTCGCGGCGTAGCGCTAGCGCCGGGCCTTGAGCGACGCCCGCAGCACCGTGCTCTGCGCCGACGCCGAGCTGCCGCTGACGGCGATCTGCACCGTCGCCCTGCGGGCACCGCGCAGCTGATTCCTGCTCCTGGCGGAGAGCTGGATGCGCAGATGCCGGATCCCGGCCCCGACACGCCTCGACGCGCTGAGGAGCCTGACCGTGCGCGGCGCCCGTGCGGGCGTGGCCGCGATGTGCACGACGACCTTGACCGTCAGCCTCGTCGCCGCGGTAGCGACGCGCACGCTGACGGGAACGCCCGCGCCGGCCAGGCGCGTGAACGTGATGCGCCGCGCGAGCACGAGGCCCGAGATCGCGGCGGGCTTGACGACCGTGTAGGTGACGGTCGACGTGGACACCAGGCCGGCGCCGTTCGTCGCTGTGGCCGTCACCGTGTGGCTCCCGATGCTCGTGGCGAAGCCGGTCACGGTGCAGGAGACGACGCCCGAGGTCGCGTCGGCCGCGCCGCAGACGATCGCCGCCGGCTTCGGCAGAATCGCGGGCGTGTACTTCCCCGGCTGGATGCCGACGATGAGCGGCGTCGTCGGCGGTGTCGAGTCGCGCTTGATCGTCACCGGCAGGGATGCGGTCCCTCCCGCGCTCGTGGCGCTGCACGCGAGCTGCACGATCCCGTCGCCCGGGGTCGCCGGTGCGCAGCCCGAGGGCGCGACGACCGGCGATTCGCCGTCGGTCACCGACCAGGTCACCGTCACGGGTCCGTGGTACCAGCCGTCCGGGCCGTCGGGCGCGGCGGGGGACACGGCCGCCGTGATGACGGGCGGCGTCGGATCGAGCGCCATCGCCAGGGCCGAGTCCGCGAGCAGGAAGCCTGCGCCGCAGTCGACGTCGGGATTGCCGGCAGCGGGGCAGTCGAGCGCGTTCTGGGGCGCGGTCATGATGGCGTACAGCTCGTCGATGCTCATCGCCGGCTTGGCCGAGAGGATCAGCGCCGCGATGCCCGCGGCGGCGGGTGCGGCGGCGCTCGTGCCGTAGAAGGGCGCGAAGCCCGGGACCGACGTGTCGACGCCGTCCGGGGCTGCGAGGTTCGGCTTCTGGCGCACCTCCGGGGTCGCGAGCGGCTGGCCGTTGATGTCGAAGTAGCGCACCACGGGGCCGCGCGAGCTGAACGGCTCGGGCGTCGTCGGCGTGGTGTAGGGCGATGCCGCCACCGTGAGCGCGCCGCGCGCCGAGGCGGCGTCGGGTGCGATCGCGCCCGAGTTGGCGCCGTGCTCGATCGTGACGGTGCCCGCGCCGTTCGTGAAGTCGATGTACTTGAGCAGCGGTGCGCCCGTCCCGCCGACGCGCCGGATCGCGATGCCGTAGGTGACGCGCCGCTCGCCCCGGCGGGAATGCCCGACCGCCTCCATCGGGATCCCGACTGACGAGGTTGTTCGTGTCGATCGTGCCGAGTGAGGTCCACGAGCCTCCGCTCAGCTGGATAGACGTCGAGCGCGAAGTCGCGTGGCCGCGTGCCCCCACGGCTCGGCCCACTGGAGGACGAAGGAGGCCGACTGACCGGCGTCGAGCGTCCCGACCGTCTGCATCGCGTCGACCCCAGGGCCCGGGATCGAAGTCCTCGCTCGCCCCGCCGGTGTAGGTGCCCTCCCAGCCCTGCTGTCCGTCGTTACCGGCCGAGATGAAGTAGGCGACGCCCGCGGCCTTCGCACGGTCGACCGCATCGGCGAGGACGTCGTCCTGGAAGAACGGCTCGGTGATGTAGCTCGTGTCGTCGGCGATCATCTTGACGCCGCTGCCCACGAGGTCGTCGATCGTGTTCGCCTTGGTCGCCGGTCCACCGTCGGCCGACCCGAAGACGATCCGGCTGAGCGCCGGGCGCCTCGTCGTAGACGATCTCGGCCATCGCGCGACCCTCGTCGGTGCCCGAGGTCATCGATGAGGCCCACCTGCTCGACGTCGGCCGGGAGATCGCCCGTGCCCTGGGAGTCGGTGATGCCGCCGCCGACCTGGTCGATCGAGTCGGAGATGATCCCGACCGCGACGCCGGCGCCGCTCGGGCCGGAGCAGGCGCGCGGCTGCCGGCCCGTGGAGGATGGCGTCGCCCTGCGACGTGACGCTGCCCGTGCTGGCGCGCCAGAACGGCGCGATGACCGCGCGCGTCGCCGCAAGCGCGGCGGCGTGCGGGAGCGACGCCGGCGGAAGGAATCCCTCGACCATGCGCTGCGGGTCGCGGTCGCTCGTGGCCGTGACGCGCATGCCGAGCGCGCGCAGGGCGTCGGCCGCGCGCTCGACGCTCGCCGAGTCACGTAGACGTCGACGGAGACGTCGCCCTCGACGACGTGGTCACCCCTTGCCGCTCGGCGGCGACGCGTGCGCCGCCGGGCTGCCCGTGCCGAGTCGACTCGCGGCGACGTCCTGCAGGTGGCTGTCGAGCTTCTCCAGGTACGCGTAGCGCTGCGGCGTCTGCGACGCCCCGCGCCCGCCGACGTCCTGGATGAGCTGCGCGGTGACGGCGGCCGGGTCCGGCATCGCGGCGATGTCGCCCGCACCGTCGGCGGCGACCGCGGCCGGAACGCCGAGCGCCAGGAGCGCCGCCGGCAGCGCCAGGCGCGCCCACCGCAGGGCGGCGGCCGCGCGTGTCACCGGCGCTTCGAGACGAGAATCGCCAGCATGCTTCCCACCCTAGCTGGCTTGGTTGAGCCGAAATCGCAATTGACCCGAACGGGGGAGGCGCACTCGCCCGCACATGAGACAATTGACGCATACGGGGGATCCGGACCTGCCTCCTCGGGTGCCATATCCGAACCACCGCGCGCGCTTCTCTCCCACCCGAAGCCGCGATTCGCCGCCTCCAGACCAGCCCGGTGCGCGCCTCGATCGCAATCCGCACACCGGGACGCAGCAGCGGACGGGAGCAGCGTGGCAGCGCACGGAAGCATCGAGATCCAGATCCACTCGCGGGGCGTCTGCATCGTCACGCTCAACGGCGAGCACGACACGGCCTCGAGCGAGGCCGTCACGCTGGCGCTCACGGCGGCGCGCGGCTACGACACCGTGCTCGTCGACCTCGTGCAGTGCACGTTCATCGATTCGACGCTGATCACGGCGCTGCTCGCCGGCGCCCGGCGTGCGCGCCGGCTCGGCGGAGTCCTCGAGCTCGTGCTGCCGGACGAACCCGGCCCGGTGCGGCGCACGCTCGAGATCGCCAACGTGCAGATGCTCCTGCCGTTCCACGCCAGCCGCCGCGCCGCCGTGGCCGCACTGTGCGCGCGCGCCCACCGGCCCGCCGCGTGCCCTCCGTCGCGGGTGGGCGCGCGCGACGGCACCGCGGGAGCGCGCCCGGGCACCACGCGGGTCCGCGCCCGGATCGTGGCCGAAGGCGCCGGCCTCGAGCAGGCCGGCGCGCTCGGCCGGGACACGCGCGGCAGCTGGGGCGAGCACGCCGCATAGCGGCGTGCGGTTACCGGCGGCGAGCGCCGGGTAGGAGCCCAGCGTGGCCCGTCTGATCTACTCGTCGATCGCCTCGCTCGACGGCTACGTCGCAGACGAGGACGGCGCGTTCGGCTGGGCCGTGCCGGACGAGGAGGTGCACGCCTTCGTCAACGACCTCGAGCGGCCGGTCGGCACGTATCTCTACGGGCGCCGGATGTACGAGGTCATGGCCGGCTGGGACACGGTGCCCGTCGACGGCGACGCCTCGCCCGTGACGCGCGACTTCGCGGCGATCTGGCAGGCGGCCGAGAAGGTGGTCTACTCGCGGACGCTGACCGCCGTCGCCACGGCGCGCACGCGGATCGAGCGCGCATTCGACCCCGAGGCCGTGCGGCGGATGAAGGCGGCGTCGCAGCGCGACATCACGGTCGGCGGCCCGGAGCTCGCCGCCCAGGCGCTCGCCGCCGGCCTGGTCGACGAGTGCCACCTGATCCTCGCTCCGGTCGTCGTGGGCGGCGGCACGCCGGCCCTCCCCCGCGCCCACCTGGCCCTCGAGCTGCTCGGCGAGCGCAGCTTCGGCAACGGGATGGTGCATCTCCACTACCGCATCGGCGCGCGCGGTTAGAACGCGCTCTACGGGGAAGTACGCATCGGAGCTGCGGTCGTTCGCCGATGTGCGCAGGTGCGCGGGCGGCCACGGTAGTGCCAGAACGGCTGATGCGCCGCCCGGGATGGCGGCGACGATACGAGGGGAAGACCATGAGCATGCATTCGAGAGGGGTCCTGCGCCTGGCCGCTGGGCTCGCCGCCACACTGGCGATCGGGGCGCTCGTGCTGCCCGGCACGGCCTCGGCCAACACGGGATCCGTCACTTGCGACAGCACCGGGGTCGTGTTCAGCTACGACGCGCACTTCGGCCGCGTCAAGGTCGCGACCGAGACCGTGAACGGCGTCATTCAGCAGTTCAGCGTGCCCAAGTACACCGCGGTCACGCACACCTGGCCCGTCTTCGGCACGCTGACCGTGAGCTCGACGTGGAGCGGAGGCTCGATCCCGCAGGTCACGCTCGTCTGCCCGCCGCCTGCCCCGCCCGTCGCGCCCCCGGTGGCACCGCCCGTTGCGCCGCCCGTCGCGCCTCCGGCCGCGCCACCGGTCGCCACGCCCCCGGCGGCTCCTCTGACTCCGACCGTCGTCTCGGCGCCCGCACCGCGCATCTCGCTGCGCAAGAAGGCCGGCGCCTCGGTGGTCGCGGCCGGCGCGACCGTCGCCTATCGCCTGATCGTGAAGGTCACGGGCGGCACCGCGCACGACGTCGTGGTCTGCGACCGCCTGCCGGCGCACATGACGTACGTCTCGCTCGGGTCGGCGACCCTGCAGAACGGCGAGGCCTGCTGGACCGTCGGCGACCTGCGCGGCTCGCGCACGCTGTCGTTCACGGCGCGCGTCGACCTCGGGACCCCCGCGGGCAAGCTCGTCAACACCGCGGTCGCGACCTCGAGCAACGCGGGCCGCGCCGTCGCACACGCCCGCATCAAGGTGCCCGAGCGCCATGCGGTCAAGGGCGCGGTCAAGGCCCAGCACGTGCAATCCGCCGTCACCGGCTAGTACGACCCCCGGCTCCGCGCGGAGCCGGGCTCATAGCCTGAGCCAACGGTTTCGCGCGGATGCGGGGTCATGGGGACGTGGACAGCGGCGACGACGAGGTCGGGATGGCGCTCGAACGCCTCTACCGCGAGCGCGCGGGGGCGTTCGCGCGCATGGCGGCCGCGATCGCGGCCCCGTCGGCCGGGGGGCCCCGGCGACACCCGCCTGTCGTGCCCTGACGGCCGTAGCGCGCGGACGCCGCCGCTAGAATCGCCGCCCGTGAGCGGAGCGCGATCATGGCGACCCTCCACCGGCCCGCTCCGGTCGCGCCGGCGCCGCCCGCGGCTCCGCGCGTCCTGATCCTGACCGCGAGCGTCGGCGCCGGCCACGACCAGCCCGCCGAGACCCTCGCGGCGCAGCTGCGGGCCGAGCGGCCGGGCGTCGACGTCGTCACGGAGGACGCGCTCGCCGCGATCGGCGGGCTCGTCAAGACGATGAGCTCGGACGCCGCGGAGATCGTCTTCTATCGCTTCCAGTTCGTGTGGGACGTCGGCTACTGGCTGTTCGCGGAATGCGGCCCGAGCCGGCGCGTGGCGCAGTCGCTGCTCACGCGGCAGAGCACGCCGGGGCTCCTGCGGCTGATCGCCGACGTCGACCCCGACGTGATCGTCTCCACCTATCCGCACGTGAGCGAGGTGCTCGGCCGCCTGCGGCGGTCGGGCCGCGTGCGCATCCCCGTGTGCGCGGCGATCACCGACCTCGCGGCACTCGACTACTGGGCGAGCCCCGGGGTCGACATGCACCTCGTCACGCACCCGGAGTCGATACCGGAGGTGCGCCGGATCGCCGGAGCGGCGACCGAGATCCACTGCGTTCACGGCTTCTCGCGGCCCGAGTTCCTGACGCCGCTCCCGGCCGGCGAGGCGCGGCGCGCGCTCGGGCTCCCCGAGCACGGCTCCATCGTGCTCGTCTCGGGCGGAGGCTGGGGCGTCGGCGACGTCGCGGGTGCCGTCGGCGAGGCGCTGGCGATCGACCGCATCGCCCAGGTCGTGTGCCTGTGCGGGCACAACGCCGCGCTGCGCGCGCGCATCTCGTCGCTCTTCGCGCACGAGCCTCGCGTACGCGTCGAGGGCTTCACGGATCGCATGCCGGAGTGGATGGCCGCCGCCGACGCGCTCGTCCACTCGACCTGCGGGCTGACCGTGCTCGAAGCCACGATGCGCGGGTGCGCCGCCGTCTCCTTCGGCTGGGGGCGCGGCCACATCCGCCGCAACGACGCGGCGCTCCGCCGCTTCGGCCTGGCCTCCGTCGTGGGCAGCCGCCGCGACCTCGGCGGAGCGCTCCACGCCGCCCTCGAGCGCCCGCGCCGGCCCGACCCGCGCTTCGCGCAGCTCCCGTCGGCAGCCTCCCACGTGCTCGCTCTCGCGGCGCGCGGGGCGGGCGCGGCCTGAATGCGGCGGGCGGCGCTCGCGGCCGTCGGCGCCGGTGCGGTGGCCGCGTGGACCTGGCCCGCGCCGGCGCCGCTCGTCCCGCGCCTCGCCGAGCGCGCCGGCATCCCCTGCCGGCTCGCGCGCCCACACGGCATCGCCCTGACATTCGACGACGGCCCGCATCCCGAGGGCACGCCCGCCGTCCTCGACGTGCTCGCCGGGGCGGGCGCGACGGCGACGTTCTTCCTCGTCGGCGAGCAGGTGGCGCGCTGGCCCGAGGTGGCCGCCCAGATCGCCGCAGCCGGTCACGAGATCGCCCTGCACGGGCACATCCACCGCCTGCTCCTGCGCCGCCGCGTGTCGGAGCTCGCGCGCGACCTCGAACGCGCGCACGACATCATCGCGGGCGCGACCGGGCAGGAGCCGGTGGCCTACCGGCCGCCCTACGGCGTCTTCTCGAGCGGAGCGCTGCAGCTCGTGCGCCGCCGCGGCTGGAGCCCGATCCTGTGGTCGACCTGGGGCCGCGACTGGGGCGCCCGCGAGACGCCCGAGGCCATCGCCCGGCGCGCGACGCGAAACCTACGCGCCGGCGACGTCGTGCTCCTGCACGACGCCGATCACTACAGCGCGCCCGACTCCTGGCGCAGAACGGCCGCGGCCCTGCCGTTGGTGATCGAGGCGGCCGCCGCTCTCGGTGAGCCGTTCGTCCCGGTCACCCACTCGACGTAGCGCGCCACGCCGTCGGCGAACGCCGTGGTGGCACGCCAGCCGAGCTCGGCCTCGGCGCGCTGCGACGAGATTTGCACCTGCCCGAGGTCGCCGAGGCGGCCGGACGCATGCACGATCGAGACGTCGCCGATCAGGCCCTGCACGACGCCGGCGATCTCGCGCACGCTCACCGTCTCGTCGCCGACGAGGTTGTACGTGCGGCCACGCGCACCGTCGACGAGCGCCGCGACGATGCCGTCGGCAAGGTCCTCCACGTAGACGAATTGGCGTGCCTGGTTGCCGTCGCCGTTGATGCTGATCGGCTCGCCGGCGAGCGCACGCGCCACGAACTTCGCGACCACCGTGGCTGCCCGCGCACGCGGTCCGTGCGGGATGCCGAAGCGCAGGATCGTCGGCGCGAGCCCGAACATGACGCCGTAGGAGCGGCAGTACATCTCGCCGGCGAGCTTCGTCGCGGTGTAGAAGTGCTCCGGGGAGGCCAGCAGCACGTCCTCGTCCAGCGCCGCGGTTCCGGGCGCGTTCCCGTAGACCCAGATCGTGCTCCCGTAGACGACGTGGTCGACGCCCTCGTCGCGTGCCGCCTCGAGCACCACGGCCGTCCCGCGCGTGTTGACGAGATCGGCGCGCAGCGGATCGGCCGCCACCTGCTCGACGTCGGCCACCGCGGCGAGGTGGATCACCGCGTCACATGACCGCATCGCACGCCGTAGCGCCGCCTTGTCCAGGATGTCGCCCGAGACGCTCTCGACCACGTCGGCGTCGTGGCGCCACGCGTGCACGAGATCGAAGATGCGCGCCTGGTGGCCGTGGAACAGCAGGCGATCTACCACATGGGAGCCGATGAAGCCGGATCCACCGGTGACGAGCACTCTCACACATCCGTCCCTTCTTCCGCCCCCTCAGGCAGCGGCTGATAGTACAGGGGCACGCACCAGTGGTTCGCCGCTACCCAGTCGCTGTTCGGAAGATCGACGTGGTGCCCCAGGATGCGGTGGCACGGCGCGTCGTAGACCTTTCCGGTCGAGCGCTCGATCGGGCTGAAGACGATGTACTTGTAGAGCCCCGAGATCATGCCCTCGGGCAGGCGCAGGCGATTCGGGTGCTCGGCGTCGAGCCATCGGCGCGCGGCGGCGTTCTTCCAGGCCGTGATCTCCTCGAGCCGCTCCGTCGCGACGAGGCCGAGCGCGGCCGTGAACTCGTTCATGCGCAGGTTCAGGCCGGCTCGGGCGTAGTCGGGCTTGCCGTAGTCGCGATACGCGCG
The DNA here is from genome assembly GCA_963743275.1 of uncultured Actinomycetes bacterium. Classification (GTDB taxonomy): domain Bacteria; phylum Actinomycetota; class Thermoleophilia; order Gaiellales; family JALYLC01; genus JALYLC01. The sequence continues at coordinate 372,743 of CAVUPB010000002.1, forward strand.
CGCGGCCGCAACGAGATCGTCATCGGCGGCGACGAGCATGCCGCCCTCGCCCGTGGAGATCGTCTTGGTCGCCGCGAACGACCAGATCCCGGCATCGCCCCACGTGCCGGGGCGGCGGCCGTGGAAGGACGCGCCGTGCGCGTGCGCGCAGTCCTCGATCAGGAAGATGCCCTCGGCGCGGCAGAACGCCGCGATCCGCTCGATCTCGAACGCGACGTGCCCGCCGATGTGGACGACGAACGCCGCGCGCGGCCGGTGCGCCGCCGCCTTGGCCTCGAAGTCGGCGAACGACGCGCACAGGTCGTCGCGATTGCAGTCGACGAACACGACCTCGGCGCCGGCAGCCTGGGCGGCGAGCGGCGTCGCCATGAACGTGTTCGACGGGCACAGCACCTTCTCGCCGCGCACGCCGGCGTACTCGAGCGCTGCGAGCGCGGCGCCCGACCAGCTCGACATCGCCACCGACGGCAGCCCGTTCCAGGCCTCCCAGGCCGCCTCGAAGGCCTCGACGACGGCGCCCTGCGACCACCGGTTGGAGTCCATGATCTCGTCCCAGAGCGCGTGCAGACGCGCGCGATCGCGCTGGTCGAAACCAATCGCGAACGCGCTCAGCCTGTCCGGCGGGCCGAGGCGGGTCACGGGCGCAGCGTATTGGAGCCATCGGCCGCATCCGCGCTGCCGGCCGGCGCGGGATGCGCTCGTATCAGACGAGCTCGCGGGCGAGGGTGCGCTCGAGCGTACGCGGATCGATGCGGATGACGAGGTACCCGCCCCGCGGCGGAGCGCCCACGAGCGCGACCCAGACGGCGCGCGGTGTGACGACGACGGCGTCGGCGTTGCCGGACAGGCTCGCACGGCCCGTCGTCCGGCCGCTCTGACCGTCGATGCGCAGCAGCGTCGTGCGGGCGCGGCTCTCGTGGCGCAGCACCCAGACGGCGCCGTCACCTGCGGCGACGTCGTGCTGGAAGCCGCCGAGGCCCAGACGGCCGGTGGCGAGCGTCCGCAGCGTGCCCGTGCGCTCGTCGAGCCGGCGCAGCGAGGCCGCGCGCGACAGCCAGACGGCGCCCGCCCCCGTCGCGACGCCTTCGCCCGGGGTGCGGAGGACGCGGTGCAGCCGCCCGGCCGGGTCGATCCGCAGCAGCCAGCGATCGGTCGTGATCCAGCAGCCCGCGCCGTCGGCCGCCATGCGCGCGGCGAGCGGGAAGTGCCAGACGCGAACGAGGTGGCCCGCGAGCGTGAAGCGCGCGATCCGGTAGCTCGTCCGCGTGCCGATCAGCGCCCAGATGCTCCCCGCTCCCGCCGCGACGTACTGCACGGAGCTCCCTCGCCGGCGCCACACGACCCGCACCTCCCCCGTGCGCTCGTCGATGCGGCTGAGGGTGCCCCAGACGTAGCCGTTCTCGACGCTCGCGACCCAGGCGGCGCCGCCGGCCACGGTCACGCTGAGCGGATAGGGCGCGCCGGCCAGCCGCGGCATCGACCGTATTCGGCCGGTGCCGGCATCCAGCGAGCGCACGCCCGGCGGTCCGGCGAACCAGACGCGCCCTCCCCCGACGGCGAGGTCGACGAACTCGCCCCCGGCGTGCGTCGCCGGAGCCGATGCCAGAGCCAGGCCGATCGACAGAGGCAGTAGCGCGCGGCGAATCATCGACTTCGGCTACGCCGGAGGCGACGGCGCAGGTCCCGGCGCGAGGCCGCTACCTGCGACGCTGCGCCTGGTCGAGCAAGACGCCGAGAACGACGCCGGCGCCTGCACCGAAGGCGATGCCGAGCCCGACGTTGCCGGCGAGGACGCCGATCACGATCCCCACGCCGGCACCGATCGCGATGCCGAGGGCGATCCGGGTCTGATTCATGATCCGCCTTTCCGCGCTTGCGTCCGCGGCCGTCAGGTCTGCTCGGCCGCTTGGATCGTCCGCCACGAGTCCCAGGTGATCTTGAGGATCACGAGCGTCAGCGCGAGGCCGATGAGCGGATCGGCGATGGGAACGCCTGCAGACACGACGATCGCGCTGGCGACGACGCCGAGGCTGACGAAGCCGTCGACGCGCGCGTGGTTGCCGTCCGCGACGAGGGCCGGGCTGTCGAGTCGTCTGCCGGCGCGCGTGCGCACGCGGGATGCGACCTCGTTCCCGGCGAACCCGACGAGACCCGCGGCTGCGAGCGCCCAGAGGTGCGTCGGATTCTGCGGGTCGATGAGCCGCGCGATCGTCTCGTAGAGGGCAATGCAGGCGGAGATGAAGATGGCCGCGACGACGGCGAAGCCGGCGAAGCGCTCGCCGCGCGCGCTGTGGAGGAAGAACGCGATCCCCAGCGGTACGGCCGTGAGGGCATCTCCGGCGTTGTGGATGAGGTCGGCGAGCAGCGCGACGCTGCCCGACAGCACGAACACGAGCGCCTGCAGGAGCGCCGTGCACGCGAGCACGGCGAGGGCGGCAGCGACCGCCCGGATTCCCTCCCGCGAGCGCTTGATGCCGGCGTCGACGAGCCCGTGGGAGTGGCCGTGCCCGCCGTGTCCGTGCTCGTGCCCGCCCGGATGCGCCGCGTGGGCGTGCGGGCCGCTGTGCGGATGCGCGTGCTCGAGCGCGTCGCCGTGGCGATGGCGCTCGCCTCCCAGTGGCTCGTACGCCGCTGCTCCGTGACGGGACACGCCCACACCCTAGCCCTGCGCGCCACAGCCGGCTGACGCTCGGCTTCCGCATCCGGTCACCCGCGGGTGGCGGCAGACTACGCGCGTGGAAGCAGCGATCTCCGTCTCCGGTCTGGTCAAGCGGTTCGCGGATGTCACCGCCCTCGACGGCCTCGACATGGAGGTGGCCACCGGGGAGGTGCACGGCTTCCTCGGTCCCAACGGCTCCGGGAAGTCGACGACCATCCGGGTGCTCCTGGGCCTGCTCCGGGCCGACGCCGGGCAGGTCCGGCTCCTCGGCGGGGATCCCTGGCGGGAGGCGGTCTCGCTGCACCGGCGGCTTGCCTACGTGCCGGGTGAGGTTTCGCTCTGGCCGAACCTGACCGGTGGCGAGGTCATCGACCTGCTCGGGCGGATGCGCGGCGGCATCGACGAGACCCGCCGCCGGGAGCTGCTCGAACGGTTCGAGCTGGACCCGTCCAAGCGCTGCCGCAGCTACAGCAAGGGCAACCGGCAGAAGGTCGCCCTGGTGGCCGCGCTCTGCGCCGACGTGGAGCTGCTGATGCTCGACGAGCCGACCGCCGGGCTGGACCCCGTCATGGAGGCCGAGTTCCAGGAGGTCGTTCGCGAGGAGGTGGCCCGGGGTCGCACGATCCTGCTCTCGAGCCACATCCTGGCCGAGGTGGAGTCGCTCTGCGACCGGGTCAGCATCATCCGCGAAGGGCGCACCGTCTCCTCGGGCAGCCTCAGCGAGCTGCGCGGGCTGACCCGGACGACGGTGGTGGCGCGACTCGCCCGCCCGTCGGGCCTCGGGGACGTCCCGGGGCTGAGCGTGGTCTCCGTCGTGGACGGCGAGATCCGGGCCGAGGTCGAGTCGGAGCACCTCAGCGACGTGATGGGCGTCTTCGCACAGCGGGGCATCGAGTCGCTGGTGGTGCACCCGCCGACGCTCGAGGAGCTCTTCCTGCAGCACTACGACGAGCCGGGCGGTGTGACCCATCGCAGGGCGGATCGTCTGGGCGAGCCTGCGTGAGCGGCACGAGCGGCTTCGCCGGCACCGCGTCCCTCGTCCGCCTGGCCCTGCGCCGGGACCGGATCCGCATCCCGGTCTGGGTCGCCGGCATCGTCGGCGTGCTCTACCTGACCGCCGCGTCGATGCCGGGGCTGTACCACTCGCAGGCCGAGATCGACGCGTACGCCCGGGTCGTCGGCCAGTCGCCAGCGGGTGTCGCCATCGCGGGCCCGGCCATCGGGCTGCACACGCTGCAGGGCATCGTCATGTACGAGACCTACCTGACCGTGATCGCCGCGATCAGCATCATGGCGGCCATGATGATCTCCCGGCACACCAGGGCCGAGGAGGAGTCCGGTCGCACCGAGCTGATCCGGGCCACCGAGGTCGGTCGCCACGCGGGGGCGGCCTCGGCGCTGCTCGTGACCGGGGGAACCTGTCTCCTGGTCGGTCTCGGCATGGCTCTCGTCCTGCCCATGACACCGCTGACCGCGGAGAGCTCCGCCGTCTACGGAGCGGCGATGGCGGCGCTCGGCCTGGTGATCGCCGCCCTCACCCTGTGCTTCGCCCAGCTGTTCGTCCACGCGCGGTCCGTCACCGGAGCCGGACTGGCCGCCTTCCTTCTCTTCTACGTCGTCCGTGCGTTCGGCGACATCCGGCACGACTGGACGGTCTGGCTGAGCCCGGTCGGCTGGGTGCAGGCGACCCACATCCCCACCGAGAACCGGCTCTGGCCCCTGCTCCTGCCCCTCGCCGCGACCGCGGTGCTGCTCGCCGTGGCGGTCATGCTCGCCGACCGGCGTGACTTCGGCGGGGGCCTGCTGCCGACGCGGCGCGGCCCGGATCGGGCGGCGAGGTCGCTGAGCGGGCCGCTCGGGCTCGCCTGGCGGCTGCAGCGCGGCCCCCTGCTGGGCTGGGCGGCGGCCCTGATCGCCTGCGGAGTCCTGGTGGGCGCTCTCGGCACCTCGATGCAGGGCATGATCGAGGAGAACCCCGACCTCGCGGCGTACCTCGCGGTCGTCGAGGGCGGCTCGGTCATCGACGCCTACCAGGCCACGTTCGTGCTGATCATGACCCTGGTCGTGGGTGGTTTCGCGGTCTGGTCGGCGGGCCGGGTCGTGCCCGAGGAGGGCGATGGCCGGCTGGAGCTGATGCTGGCGGGACCGCTGACCCGGACACGGTCGCTCTTCGCGGAGCTGCTCGTCACCGCCGGCTGCGTGACTGCCCTGCTGCTCGCCTCCGGGGTGAGCGCCGGGATGACGTACGCCGTGGTGGCCGGCGACCTCGACCAGGGGATCCGCGTCTCCTTCGCCCCCCTGGTCTACCTGCCGGCGATCCTCGTTCTCGTCGGGGTCGTGGTGCTGACGTACGGATGGGCGCCGCACTGGACCTGGGTCGGCTGGCTCGTCCTCGCGTTCGAGACCGTGATCGGCTGGCTCGGTGGGCTCTTGAAGCCGCCCTCCTGGGTCGTCGAGCTCTCCGTCTTCGGCCGCGCGCCGAGATACCCGCTGGAGCCGCTGACCTGGCTGCCGCTCCTGGCGCTGCTCGCGGCGGCGCTCGTCCTGCTGGCGACCGGGCGGGTCGGCTTCGGCCGCCGAGACATCGGGAGTTGACGTGCGGGCTCAGGTGCTTCCGTGCACGAGCACCCATGCAACCCAGGCAGACCCGGTCATGAGGAAGAGGCCGGTGGCGACGCCGGTCGCGAAGCGGCGTTCGCGCGACCCGACGGCGAGCACGACCTTCGTGAGCGAGTTCGTCGTGAGAGCGGCCAGCACGGCGAGTGCGGCGTCGTGCGCGGACACCTTGCCTTCCTCCGCCATGACCGCGGCGGCCAGTGCCGCGGAGTGCGCGTCGGCGAAGCCGCCGATCGAGCCGGCCACTATCACTCCGCCGTTCGGGATCAGCTTGTTCGCGACCGTCGAGAGCGCGAGCATGCCGGTGATCAGCGCGGCGAGTCCGAGAGCGGAGCGCAGGTCGAAGGCGCGCCCCTCCGGGTCGGGTTCCGGAGCATCGCCCGCAGCGCGCAGCGCGAGCGCGGCTGCCCAGGCGATCGTGGCGACGCCGGCTGCGCCCAGAGAAGGCGCCAGAAGCACGAGGGTGTCCCGATCGGCCGAGCCCACGAGTGCAGCGGCGACGAGCACGGTCGGAACCGAGGCAAGCGCGGCTCCCGCCGTCGCAGCGCGGATCAGCTCCGGGTGCTCGCGGGCGCGGGTGCCCATTGCCGCGACGGTGGCAGCGGCCGACACGAACCCCGACACGAACCCCGAGACCGCAAGGCCGAGCCGCGGTCCCACGATGCGGACGGCGAGGTAGCCGGCACCGCTGACGGCCATGATGATCACCACGAGCCGCCAGATCGCGAACGGGTTGAACACGCCGGATGGGCCCACGGCGCGGTCGGGCATGAGGGGCAGCGCGATCACGGCGGAAGCGAGGAAGAGCAGGAGGTCGTGCAGCTCGTCCTCGCTGAGAAGATCGCGGACGAGGTGATGCAGCCAGCCGCGCAGTGCGAGGACGCACGCGACTGCGACGCCTGTGGCCGCGGCCAGCTCGGGCTGGTGGACGGCCAGCACGCCGAGCGCGAACGTCACGACGAGCGCGATCTCCGTGGTGATGCCCGGATCGTCGTGGCGGGCGCGGAGACGCGCTACGACCGCGAGTGCTCCGACGACGGCGACTCCCACAACGGCGCCTCCGGGCCCCGTGCCCAGGCGCAGGACGGCTCCGAGCAGACCAGCCAGCGCGAACGTGCGCAGACCGGCTGCCTCCCGCCATGGCCCCTCGCCCTTGCGGCGCTCGCGCTCGACGCCGAGGAGGAGACCAACGGCACCCGCCACCGCGAGGGACACGACGTCATCGCCGATGGTCACGTCCGACGTCCGATGCCCGTCGCGTCACGCGCCGGGGCGCGCGCGCCGCGCGTCAGGCCACGCGTGAGGATCGCCCGGGGCACAGGGCGCAAGGCTAGCGGCGCGCTGGCCCGGCACGCCCGCGGGTTCCGCGGGCGCACCGACGCGGGCCTGCGCGAGGATCAGTTGTGAGCGTGCACCGGCTCCGCCGCGGCATCCGCCTTGGTGCGATGCACCGTTCCGGCCGCATGCTCAGGAGGCGAATAGAGCGAGTACAGCTTCACGTCCTTCTCCCCGGTATTCACGACGTTGTGCCAGACGCCGGCCGGCACGACGATCGCCCAGTCCTTCTCGACGTCATGGGTCTCGTCGACCGCGTCCGCCGAACGGCCGAACTCGACCCGAGCGTGTCCCTTCTCCAGCCGGAGGAACTGATCGCGGTCCGCATGCATCTCGCGGCCGATGTCCTCACCCGGCGCGAGACTCATGACGGTGAGCTGCGTGTGCTCGCCCGTGAACAGCACTGTCCGGAACGTCGCGTTCTCCTTCGTCGCGTCCTCGATGTCTCCAACCCATCCGATCATGGCCGCACTCCTTCGATCGTGGCTCTACCCGGGTACGATGGATCGCGGTCGCGGGTCCGGCATGAGGGCACGCGCCTATCTCGGGTGCACCTTTGCCGAACACCGATGAAGTCTGGGCGGCTCCCAACCTCGACCAGACGTAGGTTGCCCATCAACGCTCGTGCTCATGATCCCGTTGCATGAGCGGGACGGGCTCGCTGCGCGGCGCCGCTTGCGGGCATCCCACGCGGTGGATCTGAAGCAGACCGCCCGCGTGGTCCCGGTCGAGCTGCAGCGTGGTGTGGGTGATGCCGAAGTCGCGTGCGACCAGGTCCGCGAGCGTATGGAGCACCGCGTCGCTGTCGGCGCCCGGCGCGACCACGACATGGGCCGCGAGCGCGACGAGGCCGCTCGTGACGGTCCAGATGTGAAGGTCGTGGACGTTGCGCACGCCCGGAACGGCCGCCATCGCGGTTCCGATCCGGGTCGGGTCGGCGCCCTCGGGCGCGACCTCCAGGAGGATCGTCACGGACTCCCTCAGCAACCGCCACGAGGAGAGCAGCACGATCAGGCCGACGAGCGCGCCGACCAGCGGGTCGGCCTGGTGCCATCCGGTAAGCGCGATGATCAACCCGGCAGCCACGGCTCCGACCGATCCGAGCACGTCACTGGCCGCATGCACGATCGCGCCGCGCACGTTCAGGTTGGACCGGTCGGCGCCGCGCATCAGCAGGATGACCGGGATGCCGTTCGCCACGATCCCGACCAGGCCGACACCGAGGACGCCGCCACCGATCACGTCCGGCGGCGAGGAGATCCGCCGGTAGGCCTCGTAGAAGATCCAGAGCGACACGCCGACCAGCGTGAGGGCGTTGAAGAGGGCCGCCAGGATCTCGGCTCGGCGCCATCCGAACGTGTGCCGTCCGCGCGCCGGCAGGCCCGCCAGCCAGGCGGCGCCCAGCGCCAATCCGAGCGCGAGCCCATCGGAGATGTTGTGCACCGAATCGGCCAGCAGCGCCAGGCTGTGGAACACCACGCCGGCGACGACCTGCAGGCACCCGAAGACGACGGTGAGGGCAAGCGACCAGCGAAGCGCTCGCCGGCTCCCGGAAGCGTGGTCGTGCCCGCTACTCATCCGATGGACCCCGCGGTGGCTGGGCCAAGCACGAGCTCAGGCTAGCGAGGCTCGCCCGGGAGGCGTGCGGAGCCGCTCTCGTCCGCCCACATACGAGCCAGCTGCCGCAGCTCGTCCTCATCCCAGCCGCGGGTCGCGGCTTCGTGGAACATCGCGTGGAATTCCGTGGAGTCCATCTGCGGCACCTTGCGCTGGACCCACTGCCGGCTGAACCGCTTCGGCACGTCGAATATGGCCATGTCGCAACCGTATCTCGTTCGCCATGAGGCTCTTCGAGCCCACGCGGCTGAGAGTGGTCAGGAGGTGCGGCCGAACCAGCGGGCGCGGCGGCTCGCGCCGAAGTGCTGCTTGTCGGCGCGGAGCGCGACGGACGGCGCCTGGTAGGTGCCCGTCGGCGACGGTCCCGAGAGGAAGTCGATGTCGACGCGGCCGATGCGGCCACCCCCGAACTCGATGTAGCACGAGCCGGTTCCGGAGTGCACTCCGGCCGCTCCCGCGCTGCGCATCCGCGCGATCAACGAGGTCGCGACGGCGCGCGCGGCGCCCTCGGCGAAGACGCCGGCCTTCGGCGTCCCCTGGGTCGCGACGTCGCCGATGGCGTAGACGCCGGCGAACCGGGTCTCGAGCGTCGCCGAGTCGACGGGCACGTAGCCGTCCTCGGTCATGCCGCTCTGCACCACCACGTCGGGCGCCCGGTGCTTCGGCACGCCCAGGAAGAGGTCGTACGCGAGCTCGCTGCCGTCGTCCAGGACGACGACGCGGCGCGCGAGGTCGAGCGAGCTCACCTTGCAGCCGGGAACGAGGCGGATGTCGCGCTCCGCGAACGCCTCGGTCAGCGCTGCCGACGTCTCCGGCGAAGGGGGCACCGGCCTCGCGAACGGCAGGACGAGGGTGATCTCGCAGTCGCCGCGCACGCCCCGCGCGACGAGATGGTCGTGCAGCAGCAGTGCGCACTCGCTGGGCGCGGGCGGGCACTTGAACGGCGCGCCGCAGACGCCGATGACGGCGTGGCCGTGCGAGAAGCTCTCGACGGCATCGCGCATCCGCACCGCGCCCGCGAACGAGTAGAACTCGTCGCCCGACTCCGCGAGCCCGGGCGTCGCGTCCAGGTCGTAGTCGGCCCCGAGCGCCACGACGAGGACGTCGGCCTCGTGGGTGCCCATGTCCGTCGTCACCCGCCGCGCCTCGGGATCGATCGCCGTGATCGTCTCCTGCAGCAGGCGGACGCCGGGCTTCACGTACTCGCGGTAGGGCAGGCGCACGGACTCCGGCGTCGCGGCCCGGAACATGACGTCGAGCTTCGAGTACCCGAACGCGAAGCAGTCGTCCTTGTCGATCAGCGTCACTTCGACCTGCTCGGCCAGCGACTCGGAAAGCGTCGTGGCGAGCTCGAGGCCTCCAAAGCCCGCTCCCAGCACCAGTACCCGGCTCGTCATCGCGCGATTGTCGCGCATCGTGGCCCGGAGCACAGAACCGCACGCTGCGGGATGCCGTCCCGAGCCCGCCGATTGGTAGCTTCCGCCACATGCCTGCCGCCCACGGATATGCCTGCCGCTCCTGCGGAACCTGGCATGACGAACTGCCTTTCTCGTTCCACGCCCACGCGCCCGCTGCCTGGTCTCCGAACCTGGCGAACGACGCCGACAGCCAGCTCGGCGAAGAGCAATGCATCATCGAGAACGAGCTCTTCTTCGTCCGCGGGCTGGTGCGACTGCCTGTCTCGGATTCCGACCAGGACTTCGAATGGGGCGTCTGGGTATCCGTGAGCGAGCCGGATTTCGACCGCATGAGCGAGGTCTGGAACGAAGAAGGCCGCGAGAACGAGCCTGTGGTGCGCGGCTACCTGGCGAGCACGCTTCCGGCCTACACACCGCAGACGCTCGGCCTCACGGCGATGGTGCGCACGCAACCCGTCGGGCTACGCCGCTCGTCGAACTCGAATCCACCGATCATCCCCTCGCAGTCGAACAGCGCACGGGCATCGATCTACGACGAGTCCAGACCATCGCCGAACTCCTTCTCCACGGAACGTGAGCGGCGCGCCGGCGCCGTCTCAGCCGCAAGGCGCGAGCCGCGCTCTCTCCGCAGCACGTACGCGTAGGCTCTCGCAATGACTGCGGTACTCCTGTTCGTCGCCGCGTGCGGCGCGATCGTGATCGTCGGCTGGATCGTCAGCAAGGCCAAGGGGTCCCACGCCTTCTTCATCGAAAGCTGGCAATTCGACGACGGCGAGACGATTCTCTGGCGTGACGACGCCGCCGACGTCGTCGTCATCCCGAAGCTGGGCCAGGCCGTGTCCATGACGCCCCCTCGCCTGCATCGCTGGCCGGTCGTCGTGACCGGCTCGCGCGTCATCATCGGCAACAAGACGCTGACCGGCAAGGCGATGGTGAAGTACGTGCTGTACCCGACTGTCGCACCCGACGGCCAGAGCAAGCACCTCGACGGCGGACTGCTCTCACGCGGCTATTCGACGGTCGTGATCGAGCCGGAGGTGGGGCGCGACCATCTCGGCGACGACGTGCGACACCCGTACATCTCGCTCACCCCGGTAGAGGGCGAGCGGTCGTCCACGAACATCTCCCACTTCCGGATCTACACCGATCTCGGCGCGACGTTCCGGCTGGCATAGCCGTCCTGTTGCCGGGTGGCCGCTCGTTCGCCCTGAGGCACGTCAGCGTTCGCTCTCGGGACGACGGCCGCGAGGGAAGTCGCGATTCGAGACCTGCCGAGCGAACGGCGGAAGCGGGCTCTCGGACGCTTCTTCCGCGCCTGCCTGCTGCCAGCGGATCTCACGCACGCTCTCGACGTCGATCCGCTCGATCAGCCGGGTCGACGTGATGCGGCCCCGTACCTGGAAACGATGCGTCGGCGGTGTGGTCGAATCGTCGACGATGTGACTCGAAGCCTCGATGCGTTCGGGCGCACGCCCCGTGTGCGCGAGGTATGTGACCTCGTAGGTGCTCATCGATTCTCCCGTGCGGTCGGAGGACGTCCGCTTCCTGGGATTGCATCATGCGGCACGTACGTTCGCGAGACGGTCGCCCAACGGCGGGCGGCTGACGAGGCTCTTCGGCGCCCGCTCGGCATGCTCGGGGCAATCACCGGGGTGAGATCCCCCACGCTCGCCCGCGTCCCCTATCTGCAGGTGGCGTCCAGCAACGTGGCCCGCACGGCGAGGCAGTAGGCGGCCTCATGCGCGCGAGCTGAAGTCCACCAAGGTTCAACTCCTTTCCCCGCAGAACGAACGCCGCGTCCGGCCTGTGGGAGCGGGTCCGAGTGGGAGCGTGATGACGATCACGCTCCTAGCGTGCGCATCGACATGGCGCGAACGCCGGGCTGTACCTAGCTTGGGGCCACAAGCAGGTAACGCCAAGGGGAGTTCATCAGCATGAAGGCTCACCGCATCACCTCCCTCGCCGCCGCTCTCGCGCTTGCGGCTGCACCAGTCGCCTTCGGTGCCAATGCCCCGAAGGGAAGCCACGGGCAGGAGACTGATGAGCCTGGGGCCGCGCAGATCAGGACCCCCTGCACCGGCAGTCCGACGATGGCGCTCGTTCTCGCAACTCGGTCGGCCGCGTTCGCAGCTCCCAGGGGAAGTCACGGCCGGGAGACTGATCAGCCGCCGCCGGGATCGCCGATCACACTCCAGCTGGCGTGCATCAGCCGGTCGGCAGCATTCCTCGCAGCTCGGCCGACCACCTCGAAGGCGACTTCACCGACGGGCAGCCACGGGCAGGAGACCGATCAGCCCATGGCGCATTCCTAGCGCGAGGCAGCGGCTGTGAGGGCGCGCCCGCCCCCGACAAGCGACATCGAATTCGACGGCGACCGAAGGTGGCGAGCCGGTCAGGCTCCGGGTCGCTTCGGCCTCCCCCACCGCTCGACACGACGCCGAAGCCACTCGCCACGCATGTTCCAGCGGTACTGCTCCATCGGCGGCAAAGGGCCGCGATGGCGATTCAGCTCCTCCCACTCCTTCAGGCGCTGCCATACGCGGCGGCGACGCCACTCGCGATAGCGCTCACGCAACAGAATCGGGACGCTACCCGAGTCGGTGATCGTGGCGCCATCAGCGGCGAGACGCCACCCTGGGTCTGTAGGTTCCTTGGCCGCGCGCACGACCATGCCCCGAGCCCAGGCGTTTCACCGGACTCGCAGCCGATGGCCGTCGCGGCATGGCGGTATGACGCTCGGGCGGCGGGCCGCCGCGCCGAGCGCTTCTCACCACTGAATGGAGAAAGGCCCGCAAATGCGGGCCTTGCACCGATCGGGGCGAGAGGATTTGAACCTCCGACCGCCCGGCCCCCAGCCGGGTGCGCTACCAGACTGCGCTACGCCCCGTTCGCCGGCCAGTATAGCCCCCGCTCCGCACCGGGCCCCGCGCCCGTAGCCTGTGGCTGTGGCCGATCGACCCGCCGAGGCGTTCGAGGTGCTCGTCCAGGATGCGCTGGACGGGCTGCCGGGCTGGCTCGCGCCGTACCTTGCGCGCATCAGCGTGCAGGTCGAGGAACGCCCGCCGCGCGGCGAGGACGACACCTACGCGCTCTTCGACGGGCCGGCGCTCGGCGACGATCCGGTCGGGCAGCTGCCGCCCGTGATCACGCTCTTCCGGCGGCCGCTCGTCGAGGACTTCGGGCACGACCCGGCGGTTCTGCGGCGCGAGGTGCAGATCACGGTCGCGCACGAGCTCGCGCACCTCTTCGGCTTCGGCGAGGAACGGCTCGACGAGCTCGGCTACGGCTGAGGCGATCTCAGCCCGCGCCGGTGCGCATGCGGTTGATCGTCGCCACCAGCTCGGCGGTGTCGACCGGGTCGTCCTCGTGGTCGCCGGTGCCGTGACGTAGGCGGAGCGCGGCCCAGGCCATCAGGTCGCGCATCGAGATCATGCCGATCACGCGGCCATGGTCGACGACCGGCAGGTGGCGGAAATGCCCGTCGACCATGATCGCCATCGCCTCGGGGAGGCCGGTGCTCGAAGACGCGGTGAGGACGTTCCCCACCATGCGGTCGCTGACCTTGAGGTCGGGATCGAAGCCCTGTGCCAGCACCCGCAGGAGGTCGCGCTCGCTGATCACGCCGATCAGCTTGTCGTCCTCGATCACGCAGGCTGCGCCCGTGTCGTGGTCGACCATGCGGTGCGCGGCCTCGGCGAGCGTCGTGTCCGGCGTCACGGACAGGACGCTCGTGTTCATGAGATCGGCGAGCTCCATGACCCGACCCTAGACCAGCAGGAGCAGCGGGTGCTCCAGGTAGCGGGTCACGGTCTGCAGCAGCCGGGCCCCGTCGGCGCCCGATGCGGCGCGGTGGTCGACGGAGAGGTTGACCGTCATCAGCTGCCGCACGGCGACCTGGCCGCCCAGCCCGATCGCGCGCTCGACGACGCTGCCGACCGCGAGGATGCCGGGCTCGGGCGGGTTGATGATCGCCTGGAAGCTCGTGATGCCGAGCATGCCGAGGTTCGAGACGCTGAACGTGCCGCCCTCGATCTCGTTCTGCTTGAGCGAGCCCGAGCGCGCGCGGCCGACGAGGTCGCGGGCGGCGAGCGCGAGCTCGCGCAGCGGCAGCGAGTCGGCGTTGCGGATGACGGGCACGATCAGGCCCTCGTCGAGGGCGACCGCGATGCCGACGTGCGCCGCGCCATGCTGGTAGAGCTTGCCGTCGACCCACGAGCGGTGGAACTGCGGGTGGTCGCGCAGCGCGAGCGCGCAGGCGCGCACGATCAGGTCGTTGACCGTGAGCTTGACGCCCTCGGCGGCCAGCTCGAGGTTGAGCTCCTCGCGCAGCGCCAGGGCCTTGCCCATGTCGATCTCGCACTGCAGGTAGAAGTGCGGCACCTGCGACTTGGACTCGCTCATGCGGCGCGCGACCGCGCGCAGCATCGGGCTCGGGTCGATGACGGTGTCCGCCTCGGGCGGCGGGGCCGCGGAACGCGCCGCGGGCGCCGGTGCCGCCGGTGCGGCCGGCGCTGCCGCCGGGACTCCGCCCGCGAGCGCGCGCTCGACGTCGACGCGCACGATGCGGCCGTCCGGGCCGCTGCCCTTGCCGGCGAGGCTGCGCAGGTCGAAGCCCGCGTCCGAGGCGATGCGCCGCGCGACCGGGCTGGCCTTGAGGTCGCCGCTGCCGGGCGTCGCGCGCGAGGGCGCCGCGGCCGCCGGGGCCTCCGCGACGGCGGTCGCGCTCGCCGCAGGGGCGTCCGCGGACTCCCCCGCTCCGTCCGCCGCAGCGGCGGCGCCCGCGCCGTCGCCGGCGGCCGAGAAGCCCGAGGCGTCCTCGCCCTGCTCGCCCATCACGGCGATGGGGGCGCCCAGCTCGGCGGACTCGCCGTCCTGCACGAGGATGCGCAGGAGCACGCCCTCGGAGTAGGCGTTCAGCTCCATCGTCGCCTTGTCGGTCTCGATCTCTGCGAGGACGTCGCCCTCGTGCACCGCATCGCCCTCGTGCACGAGCCAGCGGGCGATCGTCCCCCGCTCCATCGTGTCCGACAGCCGCGGCATCACAACCTCTTCTGCCACCTAAGCCTCCTGCAGCAATCCGCAATCGGCGAGCAGGCCGCGCGCGGCCTTCTCGATCTTGTCCTCCAGCGTCAGCGCCGCGAGCTCGAGGGGCTTGGAGTACGGCATCGGCGCCTCGGCGCCGCCCACGCGCTCGACGGGCGCGTCGAGATCGTCGAAGCACTCGCGCGAGATGCGCGCGGCGATCTCGGCACCGACGCCGTAGGTCGCCCAGCCCTCCTCGGCCACGAGCGCGCGCGAGGTCTTGGCGACGCTCGTGCAGACGGTCTCGGCGTCGAGCGGCCGCAGCGAGCGGAGGTCGACGACCTCGATCTCGATGCCGTGCTGCGAGAGGCGGTCGGCGACGGTCAGCGCGCGGCGCACGGTGTAGCTGTGCGCGACGATCGTGAGGTCGCGGCCCTCGCGCACGACCTGCGCGCGGCCGATCGGCACGGTGAAGTCGTCGCCCGGCTCGGGCAGCGCGCCGCTGACGTTGTAGAGCACGAGGTTCTCGACGAAGATGCACCGGGTCGTCGTCGCGGATCGCCGTCTTGAGCATGCCGTAGGCGTCGAGCGGCGTCGACGGCGCGACGACCTTGAGGCCGGGCACGTGCGCGAGCATGACCTCGAAGCTCTGCGAGTGCTGCGCCGTCAGCTGCGCGCCGGCGCCGGCGGGCGTGCGGATCACGAGCGGGACGCCGACCTTGCCGCCGAACATCTGGCGCACCTTGGCCGCGTGGTTCACGACCATGTCCATGGCGACGAGGATGAAGTTGATCGTCATGATCTCGACGACCGGCCGCAGGCCCAGCATCGCCGCGCCGATGCCCGCGCCGACGAAGCCCTCCTCCGCGATCGGCGTCTCGCGCACGCGCCGCGCGCCGTACTTGGCGTACAGCCCCGCGGTGACCTTGTACGAGCCCTCGAAGCGGCCGATCTCCTCGCCCATCAGGAACACGCGCTCGTCGCGCGCCAGCTCCTCGTCGAGCGCGCGCCGCAGCGCCTCGCGGTAGGTCACGCCCGCCATGATCGCGTGCCCTCCCGCTCGCCGAACGGGCCGCCGCGCGCCATCGGCGCGAACTGCTCGCGCCAGTGCGGATCGCCGTAGACGTGGTCGAACAGGTTCGCCGGGTCGGGCGCCGGATCGGCGGCGGCCTGGCGGATCGCGGCGTCGATCTCGGCGTTGACCTCGCCGCGCAGGCGCGTCACCGTCTCGGCGTCGATGCTCTGCTCGGCCACGAAGCGGTCGATCGGGTCGTGCTTGCGCGCGTCGGCGACCTCCTCGGCGGGGCGGTAGACCTTGCCCGCATCGGCCACCGAGTGGCCGCGGAAGCGGTACGTCGTCGTCTCGAGCAGGGCCGGCGCGCGCTCCTCGCGCGCGCGGCGCAGGAGGCGGTCGGACGCCTCCATGACCGCGAGCAGGTCGTTTCCGTCGACGCGCTCGCCGTGCATGCGGTAGGCCGCGGCGCGCTTCCACTGCTCGGGCTCCGAGGAGGCCATCTCGACCGAGGTGCCCATGCCGTAGCGGTTGTTGATGACCTGGTAGACGATCGGCAGGTGCCAGATCGACGCGAGGTTGAGCGACTCGTGGAACGCGCCGATGTTCGTCGCGCCCTCGCCCAGCTGGCAGAGCACGGCGCTGGGCTTGCTCTCGTAGTCGAGCGCGAGGGCGATGCCCGTCGCGATCGGGAGCTGCCCGCCGACGATGCCCCAGCCGCCGAGGAAGTTGCGGTCGACGTCGAGCAGGTGCATCGAGCCGCCGTAGCCGCCCGCGACGCCGGTGGCCTTGCCGAAGAGCTCGGCCATGACGCCGCGCGGCTCGGAGCCGACGGCCAGCGCGGTGCCGTGGTCGCGATAGCTCGCGATCACGTAGTCGCCCGGCTCGAGTGGCTCGATGGCGCCGACGTTGGCCGCCTCCTCGCCGATCGCGAGGTGGCAGTACCCGCCGATGCGCGCCCGCGTGTACTGCTCCTCGGTCCGCTCCTCGAAGCGGCGGATCAGGAGCATCTTGCGCAGGAGCCGCTCGGCAGTCTCCCGGTCGACGGCGACTGACGACTGCTGGATGGCGCTCACTGACTCAGTCTTGCACGTCAAGCCGGGACGCTGGGCATCAGGCTCGCGTGCAGCGCGGCGATCTGCGCCGCGGCCGTATCGAGCGGCACCGTCTCGGACTCGCCGCTGCGGCGCCCGCGGACGTCCACGGTGCCGTCGCTGACGGTGCGCTTGCCGACCGTCACGCGCAGCGGGGCGCCGATCAGGTCGGCATCGGCGAAGCGCGAGCCGGGGCTGCCCTCGCGGTCGTCGACCATCGTCGTGAGGCCGAGCGCGCCCAGCTCGCCGGCCAGGCGGTCCGCGTGCGCGGGCGCCTCGTCGCCGATCGCGACGAGCCAGATGTCGAACGGAGCGATCGGCGCGGGCCAGATGCAGCCGTGCTCGTCGTAGGACTGCTCGATCGCCGCGGCGGCGATGCGCGCCGGGCCGATGCCGTAGCTCCCCATCACGATCGGCTGCTCGGCGCCGTTCTCGTCCAGGTACATCGCGCCCATGGCCTCGCTGAAGCGGGTGCCGAGCTTGAAGATGTTGCCGATCTCGATCATCGGCTCGATCGCGAGCACGCCGTCGCAGAACGGGCAGCGGTCGCCGTCCTCGACCTCGGTGATGTCGGCGAACGAGGCCTCGAAGTCGCGCCCGGCCTCGACGCCGGTGAGGTGCCAGCCGGTGCGGTTGGCGCCCGTCACCCAGGCGCCCTCGCGCAGCGTCTCGTCGGCCACGATGCCGCCGATCGCACCCGGCCGGATGCCGACCGGCCCGATCGAGCCGGGCTTGGCGCCGAAGGCCGCCTCGATCTCCTCGGGGGTGGCCGGCTCCGTCGTCTGGCGCAGCACCTTCGAGAGCTTGAGCTCGTGCAGCCTGCGGTCACCGCGCACGAGCGCGAGCCAGACCGCCCCGTCGGCCGCGACGACCGGCATCGCCTTGCTCGTCGTGCGCGGGTCGATGGCGAGGAACTGCGCGAGCTCGTCGATCGTGCCGACGTTCGGCGTCTCGACCTCGGCGACCGGCGCGCTCGCGGGCGACGGCGCGCGATCGATGCGCGACGTCGCCATCTCGACGTTCGCGGCGTAGTCGCAGCGGCTGCAGCGCGCGACGCGATCCTCGCCCGCGCTCGAGGGCGCCATGTACTCGTGCGCCAGGCTGCCGCCCATGATCCCCGTGTCCGACTCGACCTTGTAGAACTCGAGCCCGCAGCGGGTGTAGATGCGGTGGTAGGCCTCCTCGTGCTTCGCGTAGCCCTCGTCGAGGCCGGCCTGGTCGCGGTCGAGCGTGTAGGAGTCCTTCATCGTGAACTCGCGCGTGCGCAGCACGCCGCCGCTGGAGCGCGGCTCGTCGCGCTCCTTGAGCTGGATGTGGTACCAGATCTGCGGCAGGTCGCGGTAGCTGCGGATCGTCTGCGAGGCGTGCAGCGCGACGATCTCCTCGTGCGTGATCGCGAGCACGAGATCGCGCTCGCCGCGGTCGCGCAGCTTGAAGACGACGTCGATGTCGTAGCGCCCCGAGCGCCGCCAGAGCTCGGCCGGGTGCAGCACGGGCATCAGCATCTCCTGCCCGCCGATGCGGTCCATCTCCTCGCGGATGATCTCCTGGACGCGCTTCTTGACCCGCCAGCCGAGCGGCAGCCACGTCCACATGCCGGCCCCGACCTGCCTGACCATGCCGGAGCGCACGAGCAGCTTGTGGCTCACGGCGACCGCGTCGCCCGGGGCGTCGCGCAGGGTCGGGAGGAGGTAGCGCGTCGCGCGCATGCTCAGCGCTTCTTCGCGGGCACGTGCAGCGGCCGGCCGAGGGCGACGAGGGCCGCCTCCTTGGTGGCCTCGCCGAGGGTCGGGTGCGCGGCGAGCGAGTCGCCGAGCGTCTCGAGCGTGGCCTCGGCCTCGATCGCGACGACGCCCGCCTCGATCAGCTCCGTCGCCTGCGTGCCGACGGCGACCATGCCGAGCAGCTCGCCGTAGCGCGCCTCGCCGATGATCTTGACGAAGCCGGTGCGGTCGCCGTACATCGCCGCGCGCGCGATCGCCGCGTAGGGCATCGTGCCCACGACCACCTGGTCGCCGTGCGCCTCGCGCGCCTGCGCCTCCGAGAGGCCGACAGAGGCGATCTCCGGGTCGGTGTAGACGCAGCGCGGCGTCGAGCGGTAGTCGATCTCGGAGGCGTGGCCGAGCGCGTTCTCGGCTGCGATCTCGCCCTCGCGGAACGCCGTGTGCGCGAGCTGCCAGTTGGCCGCGACGTCGCCGACGGCGTAGATGTGCGCGACGTTCGTGCGCATGTGCGAATCGACCGGGATGCGCCGCGGCTCGGCCGTCACGCCCGCGGTCTCCAGTCCGATGTCCTCGACGTTGGCGACGCGCCCCGTGGCGACGAGGATCACGTCGGCCGCGACCTCGTGCTTCTCGCCGGCGGCGTTCTCGTAGGTCAGGGAGAGGTCGCCGTCGCGCTCCTCGATCGCCGTCGCGCGCGCCCCCAGCTCGACCGCGATGCCGCGCCGGCGGAAGGCCCGCTCGAGCGCCGCGACCGCGTCGGTGTCCTCGTTGCCGATCAGGTTCGGCAGCATCTCGATGATCGTCACGGCCGAGCCGAACTGCGCGTAGATCGACGCGAACTCCACGCCGATCACGCCGCCGCCGAGCACGAGCATCCGCCGCGGCACGGCGTCGAGCTCGAGCGCCCCGGTGGAGTCGATGCAGCGCGGGTGGTCGATGCCGGGAATCGGCGGGCCGGCGGGGCGCGAGCCCGTCGCGATCACGGCGCTCTTGAACTGCACGTCCTCCCCGCCCTCGACCGCGAGCGTGTTCGGCCCGCTGAAACGGCCGCGGCCCTTGACGATCTGGATGCCGTTGCCGCGCAGCAGACCGCCGAGGCCCTTGACGACGCCGTCGACGATGCCGCGGCGGTTGGCCTGCACCTGCTCGAAGTCGAGGTCGATGTTCCCGAGCCGCACGCCGAGCTGCGCGAAGTGCCCCTGCGCGTCGTTGTACGCGTGCGCCGACTGCACCATCGCCTTCGTGGGAATGCACCCGACGTTGAGGCACGTGCCGCCGACCGTGTCGGCCTGCTCGACGATCACGACCGATGCCCCCAGCTGCGCGGCGCGGATCGCCGCTGGATAGCCGCCCGGCCCTGAGCCGAGGACGACGAGATCGCACTCCATGCTGGGTTCCCCTTCAGGTCGCTTGCGGAGCCAACGTAGCAGGCGGAAACGCATCGCCGCCCCGACCCGGATCATCTACGATGACGGGCGTGACGCCCCTTGCGGAGCAGTGGGACGCGATCGTCTCCGAGCAGCCCGGAGACTGGTCACAGCTCCGCGTCGAGCTGCGGCTCGCCGACGCCTCGCAGACCGAGCGCGCGTGCGTCGTCGCCGCACCGCTCAACCCGTGGCGCCGCGACGACGACTTCCGCATCGGGATCCTGCGCTTCCAGGCCGCCTCGAGCTTCGGTTACGGCTCGTTCGCGGGCCTCGTCCGCATGCGCCTGGCGCAGCTCGACAACGAGCGCATCGGCGGCTCGCTGACACTGCTCGGCGGCACCGAGGCCATCGAGCCCGTGGCCACGCAAGGCCCCGCGTAAGCGCCCTCGCGGCGCTGGACTGCGACCCGTGGCGTCCTTTCTTCGCATCGGCGGCGACGAGCTCGACCTCAGCGGCGGCCGCATGGTCTGGCGCCCCGGCACCGCCGGCGAGGACGACGGCATCGCGTTCGCGCTGACGGCTCACGGCGGCTCGCACCTGCTGCACGTGACCGGCTGGCTGCCGGGCAGCGAGCCCGCCGACCTCTCCTGCAGCGAGCTGCTGCTCGACGTGCCGGGCCCCGACGCGGCGCTCGACGGCCGCATCTTCGCGATGGCGCTCGTGCGCTTCGGCCGCGTCTCCGAGAAGCGCGCCGTGATCTCGCTCGACGGCGAGATCGAGGGGATCGAGGCCGACTCCGACGCGCGCACCACGGTCGCTGCCGACATCATCTGCTCGGTCGAGCGCGCGCACGAGCCTGCCTTCTGCGGCGCCTGTGGCAAGGCGCTCGCGGCCCCCGGCGCCGAGCGGCACGAGTTCGCGGGCGGGCGGCTCGTGACGACGCGCCACACCGCGACGACCTGCCCCGGGTGCGTCGAGGCGCTGCGCGGGCGTCCCCCCGCGTTCTGCACCGCCTGCGGAGTGGCCTACGAGCGCGACGGCGTGCAACACCAGGCGGACGAGCTGCTCCTGGCCTACACCTGCACGTGTCCGGCCGGGCACACCGTCTCCGGCATCAGCGCCGTCTAGAGAGCCCATTGCCGGCCGGCCAGGCCGGCGGTCCGTGACAGATCTCCGCGCGGCGCAATGAACCAGTGATGCCCGACCGCCCGAGGATCCCGGAGCCGACGGATGCCGCGCTGCTCGCAAGCGGCGATCCGGATGCGTTCGTCGAAGTCTGCCGCCGTCACGGCCCTGCGTTGCGCTCGTTCCTCCGCCACCGCACACGCGACGGCGAGGTCGCCGCCGAGCTGCTGGCCGAGACATTCGCCGCCGCATGGACGGCTCGTGCGCGCTTCAAGGACGAACGCGACGGCTCGGCGGCTCCCTGGCTGCACGCGATCGCGCGCAACCTGGCATCGATGCACGCCCGGCGCGGCGCGCTCGCCCGCAGCGCACGCGAGCGCATCGGGATGCCCGTCCGGGAGTACGGCGCGACCGCCTACGACGAGGCCGAGGAGCGGCTCGACAGCGAGCTGCTCGCTCCCGAGCTCGGCGAGGCGCTGGCCGATCTGAGCGCCCGCGACCGGCGCGCGCTCGAGCTGCGCGTCGTCGAGGAGCGCTCGTACGACGAGATCGGCGACCAGCTCGCAATCACGCCCGCCGCCGCCAGGACGCGCGTCTACCGCGCGCTGTCGGCGCTGCGCACCTCCTTGAAAGGATCCTGATGCCGAACGAGACCACACCCGATCTCGAGGCCATCCTCGGCGACCTCCACCGGGCCGTGAAGGCCCAGAGCGCGCCGGCGCTGCCGCTCGCGCGGCGGGTGCGACCGCGCCGTCGCCTCGTGCTCGCTCTCCCGCTCGCGATCGCCGTCGCGGCGGCGCTCTTCGTGGGCCTCGGCGTCGGCAACGAGCAGCCCGCGGCCGCCCGCCAGCTGCAGCATGCGGCGCGGCTCGTCGCCGGCGAGCCCGCGCCCGTCATCGGCCCGGGCCAGTACTGGTACGTCAAGGGCGTCGGCGCGTTCGCGAACGAGGTGAGCGCCGCGAATGGGACGTTCACCGCGCGGCAGACCTCGAGCCACGAGATCTGGATCGCGAGCGACGGCTCCGGGCGGATCGTGCGCACGGACGGCCCGCCGCAGTTCTTCAGCGCGGCCGAGCGCGCGCGCTGGGAGGCCGCGGGCAAGCCGGGCTTCGGCCCGGCCGGTGGCATCGACGAGAGCGAGGGCCCCGGTGGCCTGTCGTGGGGCTGGGAGATGCTCGGCGTGCACTCCGGCGCGCAGATCCCGACCGATCCCGACGCGCTCGCGCGCCTCGTCGCCAGGGGCGCCGACGGCACCAAGAACCCGCTCCCGTACGAGGAGTTCAAGCTGATCGGCGAGATCCTGCGCTTCGCCCCGCTCTCCGGCGCGCAGACCGCGGCCTTCTACCAGGTGCTCGCGACGCTCCCCGGAATCGAGCTGATCGGCTCGACGACCGACCCCATCGGCCGGCCGGGCACCGCGGTCTCGCTCACCCGCCCCGGCGACCCCGCACGCGAGGAGCTGATCCTCGATCCGCAGACCGGGCGCATGCTCGGCAGCCGCTCGACGCTCGTCGCCCCCGACGCGGCCTACGCCGGCGCGGCCGTCGGCGACACGCTCAGCTACGAGGCGGTGGTCGCGACCGGCGTCGTCGGCGCGACCGACGCCCGTCCCGCCGCGTCGTGAGGCCCGCTGCAAAGTTGGGGTCAGACCCCAACTTTGCGTGAGGGCGCTGGTGCAAAGTTGGGGTCAGACCCCAACGTTGCACCGCCGGTGGTTCAGAGCAGCGGCGGCGGATCGCCCTCGACGCTGGCAGCGAGCGTCGCGTCCCACCCGCACACCGTGCAGGCGTGGCGGACGGCCGAGCGAGCGAAGGCGAGCGCCGAGGCGTGCGGATCCGTGTCGCGCCGGATGTCGTCCCAGTCGAGCACGAACTCGCCCAGGGCCGCGTCCCAGTGCGCGGCCGCCGGCGCGAGCACCGCGTCTGCGAAGCCCGCGGGCGCCGGGTGCGCGTAGGCGTAGAACGCCGGCTTCGGATAGCGGGCGTCGCCCGGCCACCAGCCGACCGCGACCTCTTCGGCGTCCATCGCGTTGCGTGTGATGAAGTCGGCGGCCGGCGGGTCCGCGGCCTTCCCCGAGAAGAGGCTGACCGCGAGGTCGAACGAGCCCCACCAGGCGTTGACCGGGGTCGAGCGCCCGCGGTAGGGCGCCCGCAGCGCCGCCAGCACCTGCGCGGCGCGCGTCGCGGCGGTGTGGAAGGCCGCAACGCGGCCCGCGTCGTAGCTCGCGTGCTCGGAGTCCTCGTCGAGCGGCGTGCTCCAGGGCGTCTCCTGGGGCCTCAGGTCGAGCGGGAACGGCCCGGCGAAGTCGTGCACCGCCGCGAGGACGTCGCGGGTGACCGCTCCGACCGGGCGGTCGGGCGTCAGCGGGACGAACCCCCGGCGGCCGTCGCTGTGCTCGACGAGCGCCCCGTGGGCGCGCAGGTCGAGCGCGACGACGAGTGCGCCCGAGCCGTCCGCCGCCGGAAGCGACGCGGTCTCCCAGCCCCGTGCCGTCAGGCGCAGCGCGGCGTGCTGGAGCTGCGGCTCGGGCGGCGCGAGCGCCGCGGCGAGCTTGCCGAGGACCTGCGTGTGCCCGTGCAGCGTGTCCCGTGTCTCGTGCCACGCCTCGTACGGGAGCTCGGGCCAGGTGGAGGGCATGTCCGCACGCTACCGGGTGCCGCGCGGGCCTACGAGCGCAGCTCGGCCGCGAGCGTCGCGCGCAGGCGCTCGACGATGGCCTCGCGGTGCGGCCGCACCTCCTCGTCGGAGAGCGTGCGGTCCTGCGCCTGGAACGTCAGCCGCAGCGCCAGCGAGCGGCGGCCTGGGCCGAGCGCGGCGGCATCGCGCCAGACGTCGAAGACCTGGACGTCGGCGAGCAGGTCGCCGCCCGCCGCGCGCACGCCCTCGAGCACGGCGCTCGCGGGATGCTCGTCGGCGACGACGACGGCGATGTCCTGGCGCAGGGGCGGGAACTCCGAGAGCGGCAGCGCGGTGGGAGACTCCCCCAGCCGCTCGCACAGCCGGTCGAGGTCGAGCTCCATGCACACGACGGGATCGTCGAAGCCGTAGCGCCGCGCCGTCAGCGGGTGCAGCTCGCCGACGAAGCCGAGCGCCGGCTCGCCCGGCACCTGGACGAAGCCCTTGCGCCCGGGGTGCAGGAACGGGTCGCGGTCGCCGTCCATGGCGACGACGCTGCACGTCACCCCCACGGCTCCGAGGATCGATTCGAGCACGCCCTTGCCGAGGAAGAACGAGGCGGGCTCGCCCGCCCGGCGCCAGGCGGCGCCGCCGAGGCGCCCGCGCATGACGGCGCTGAACGTCCACGGCTCGCGCGGCAGCTGCTGGCCGGAGACGGCGTGGTAGGTGTGTGCGATCTCGAAGAGCGCGAGGTCGTCGCGACCCGCTGCGGCGTTGCGCGCGAGCGCCTCGAGCAGGCTCGGCACGAGCAGCGTGCGCAGGTGCGAGTGCTCCTGCGAGAGCGGGTTTGCGACGGCGATCATGTCGCGGCGCGGGTCGCCGGCGGCCAGCCCGAGGCGCTCGGGCGTGTCGGCGGGCACGTAGGAGAGCGTCTGCGCCTCCGTCAGGCCCGCGCCGAGGCACGCGTCCGCGACCGTGCGGCGCACGCGCTGCGCGGCCGTCAGGCCGCCGCCGGAGCCGACCGAGAGCAGCGAGGGCACGCGCTCGAGGCCGTAGATGCGCGCGATCTCCTCGATCACGTCGATCTCGCGCATGACGTCGAGGAAGCGCGGGCCGGGGACGCGCACGTCGATCGTGCCCTGGCCTGCGCGCGGATCGAAGCCGAGGCGGTCGAGGATCTCGACCGCGCGTGCGAGCGACACCTCGAGCGCGGTGATGTGCGCCACGCGATCCATGCGCACGCGCAGGAGCGCGCGCGGCGGCAGCTCGCTCGACACGTCGAGCGGGCGCGGCGTCATGCGCGCGCCGCACAGCTCGACCATGAGCCGCGCCGCGGCCCGCGAGGCGGCCGGGGCGATGTGCGGGTCGACGCCCTTCTCCCAGCGGTTCGAGGCGTCGGAGCGCAGGCCGAGCGCCTGCGAGGTGCGCAGGATCTGCGTGCGCGTGAAGTTGGCGGCCTCGAGCACGACGGTGCGCGAGCTCTCGCTGATCTCGGAGTCGGCGCCGCCCATGATGCCGCCGATGCCCTGCGGCCCCTCGGCGTCGGCGATCACGAGCATGTCCGTGGTCAGCCCGCGCTCCTGGCCGTCGAGCGTGCGCAGCGTCTCGCCGGGCCGGGCGCGCCGCGCGATCAGGCGCGAGCCGCGCACGCGCGCGTGGTCGTAGGCGTGCAGCGGGCTGCCGAGGTCGTGCATCACGTAGTTCGTGATGTCGACGACGTTCGAGACGGGGCGCATGCCCGCGGCCTGCAGCCGCGCCTTGAGCCAGAGCGGCGAGGGCCCGATCGCGACGTCCTGGAAGACGCGCGCCGTGAAGCGCGGGCAGAGATCCTCGTCCTCGATCGCAACCGAGATCCAATCGGTCGTGAGGCGGTCGCCGAGCGCCGGCGGCTCGCTGTCGTCGAGCGGCGACAGCTCGATGCCGAAGATCGCGTGCACGTCGCGCGCGACGCCGCGCATGGAGAGCAGGTCGGCGCGGTTCGAGGTGACCTCGAGGTCGAGCACGTCGTGCGCGAGCGGCACGCGCGGCGCGAGCGGCTCGCCGGGCTTCCAGCCGTCGCCGAGCACCATGATCCCCTCGCCCTCGGACGAGATGTCGAGCTCGCGCTCGGACAGGATCATGCCGTCGGACGTCTCGCCCCGCAGCTTCGAGCGCGCGATGCGGCGCCCGTCGAGCAGCACGGTGCCCGGCAGCGCGACCGCCACGGTGTCGCCCGCGCCGAAGTTCCAGGCGCCGCACACGATCTGGCGCGGCTCGCGCTCCCCCACGTCGACGCGTGTGAGCTGGAGCCGGTCGGCGTTCGGGTGCTTGCCCGCCTCGAGCACGAGCCCGGCGACGATCAGCTCCTCGACGCCGTCGACCGCGGGCAGGCCGCGGCGCTCGACGCCCTCGACCTTCTCGCCCGCGAGCGAGAGCCGCGCGCTGAGCTCGTCGAGCGGCGGCAGCTCGGCGAGGTGATCGGCCAGCCATTGCAGCGGGACCTTCATCGCACGGCCCCGCGGAACTGCTCGAGGAAGCGCACGTCGTTGTCGTAGAAGCTCTTGACGTGCGGGATGCCGTACTTGAGCATCGCGACGCGCTCGATGCCCATGCCGAAGGCCCAGCCGCTCACGACCTCGGGGTCGTAGCCGGGGACGAAGCCGAACACGTTCGGGTCGACCATGCCGGCGCCGAGGATCTCGATCCAGCCCTCGCCCGAGCACACGCGGCAGCCCTTGCCGCCGCACAGGAAGCACGAGACGTCGAGCTCGACGCTCGGCTCGGTGAACGGGAAGTAGTGGGAGCGCAGGCGGATCTCGCGCTCGGGCCCGAAGAGCGCCCGCGCGAAGTGCTCGAGCGTGCCCTTGAGGTGCGCGAGCGAGAGGCCGCGGTCGACGGCGAGCCCCTCGACCTGCTGGAACATCGGCGAGTGCGTGGGATCGAGCGCGTCGCGGCGATACACGCGGCCGGGGCAGATCACGTAGACCGGCGGCGGCTGCTGCTCCATCACGCGCACCTGCACGGGCGAGGTCTGGGTGCGCAGGCAGACCTCGCCGGGCGTGATCCAGAGCGTGTCGGACTCGGCCTTCGACGGGTGGTCGTCGGGCGTGTTGAGCGCCGTGAAGTTGTAGTAGTCGAGCTCGACCTCGGGGCCCTCCGCGATGCGGAAGCCGAGCCCGACGAAGACGTCCTCGATCTCGCGCTGGATCTGGGTGAGGAGGTGCGCGGTGCCGCGGGGCACGGGATCGCCGGGGAGCGTGACGTCGACGGCCTCGGTGCGCAGCGCGGCGTCGAGCTCGCGCGCCTCCAGCTGCTCGCGCAGGCGCGTATGCAGCCGCTCGAGCTCGCCGCGCACGCGGTTCAGCTCCTGGCCGCGCGCCCCGCGCAGCTCGGCGGGCAGCGCACCGAGCTCGCGCAGCGCGAGCGTCAGCGCGCTCGAGCGCCCCAGCGCCTCGACGCGTGCATCTTCGAGCTCCGCGGCCGTCGTGGCCCGCTCGAGCAGTTCGCGCCCCTGACGTTCCAGGCTGGCCGCGTCCTCCATGGACATCCCCGCGTCGATGCAGGGACGAGGGAAGCTCCCCCGCGGTACCACCCTGCTTGCGCCATGCCGGCGCCTCTCGCTTCCGCCCGTTCGTCGGCGTCCCGCCCGGCTCGGGAGGTGAACTTCGGCGGACCGTCCACGCGGGGGCTCTCAGTCACGGCCCCGCTCCCTGTCGAGGACGGCGCCCGCCTACTCGTCTCCGTCGGCGCCGGAGCAGCCATTCTACCCCGTGTGCGACGAGGAGCGGCAGCACCGGGCGGAGAGCCCTACGAGCGCCTGGGGCCGCTCTACGACCGCTGGTGCGCCGGCGTCGACCACGACATCCCGTTCTACGTGCTGGCCTGCGAGGGCGCGGCGGGCCCGATCATCGAGCTCGGCGCCGGCAGCGGGCGCATCGCCGTCGAGCTCGCGCGCCACGGCCATCGCGTGATCGCGCTCGACGCGGCGCCGGCCATGCTCGCGCAGGCCGAACGCCGCGCCCGCCGCTACGACGTGGCCGATCTGATCGAGGTCGTGCACGGCGACCTGCGCGACCCGCCGCCGCTCCCCCCGAGCGACCGCGTCCTGGCGCCGTTCCGCACGTTCATGCACCTCGCGGGCGACGACGAGCGCCTGGGCGCCCTGCGCGCGGCAGCCGGCCTGCTCGCCGACGGCGGCCAGTTCGTGTTCGACGTCTTCGAGCCGAGCGCGGCCGACATCCGCGCCACCCACGACCGCTGGATCCCCCGCCGCGAGGGCATCAGCGAGCGCCCGCTCTGGGACGCGGCCGAGCGCCGCCTCGAGCTCGACGTGCGCCTACCCGGCCGCGTGGTGCCCATGACGCTCGAGTGGCGCAGCGCGGCGGAGTGGCGGGCGCTCTGCGCCGAGGCGGGGCTGGCAGGTCATCGCGGCCTACGCCGGGTTCGAGGGTGCGAACCTGAGCGACGAGACGGGCGACCAGGTGTACGTCTGTGGTCGCGCGTGCCGGTAAGCGACTGCCGCCGTGCCGTGGTTCCACGCGACCTGTCGCCTTGCCCTGCCGGGGCGCGTGCGGGCGCGACCTGTCGCCGTGTCGCGGTGCCACGCGACCTGTAGCCCTGCCCCTCCTGGGTGGTGCTGCGGTCCGTGCCGCAGGGGTCAGACCCCTTGATCCAGGTCGCCGGGTTTCGAGCGTGCTCACGGGTCTGCCCCCGCGCTACGTGCACACTCGGCGGTGGTCCTTGCGGTCCTCAACCCGGGTTCGATGCTCTTGGGCGAGTATCCGCAATGACCCTCTCTCGTCTACTGGCACGCCGGGTCTGTGCCCCGCCGGGTACGTGCCCCGTTACCTACGCGCGCCGCAGCTCGTACAGCGCCAGCGCTCCCGCGATCGCGACGTTCAGCGACTCCGCGCCGTCGGCCAGCGGGATGCGCGCGACTGCGTCCGCGGCGGCGACCGCTTCCGGTGGCAGCCCGCTGCGCTCGCCGCCCAGCGCGAAGGCGACGGGCGGGCGCGGCGCGAGCTCCGCCAGCGTCCGCTCGCCCCGGGCGTCGAGCGCGATCACGCGCAGCGGCGGCGCCTCGCGCAGCGTGATCACCGGCACCGAGTAGAGCGCGCCCATGCTCGCGCGCACGGCGCGCGGCGAGAGCGGGTCGGCGCAGCCCTCGGCCAGCGCCACGTGCACGGGGCCGAAGCCCTGGGCGCTGCGCAGCAGCGTGCCGAGGTTGCCGGGATCGGCGACGCCGTGCAGGTGCAGGCCGACGTCGCGCGCCGGGTGGTCCGCGGTCAGGGGCGGGAGGTCGTTCGCGCGCAGGATGCCGACCGCGCGGCTCGCGTGCGAGAGCGACGAGAGCGACTCCATCACCTCGGCCGAGCAGCGCAGCACCTTCGTGCCCGCCGCGAACAGCTCGTCGGCGATGCGGTCGCTGCCGAGGTCGTCGTCGACGAAGGCCTCGACCGGCGTGATGCCCGCGGCGAGCGCCGCGCGCAGCGCGTCCTCGCCCTCGTCGGCGAAGAGCCCCGTGCGCCTGCGCTCCTTCGCCTCGCCGAGGGCACGCGCGGCCTTGACGCGCGCGTTGGCGCGGCTGGTGATCACGCGGGCACCCCGCTCTCGGCCGCGACCGGCGCCCAGGCCGGGTGCGCCGAGACCGTCTCGGCCCAGGCCAGCAGCCGCTCGTGCCCCGCGAGGGCGCCCGCGTGCAGCAGCCGCCAGAGCGAGGGCATCGCCGCGCAGTCGGCCACGGTGAGGCGGCCGTGGCAGGCGTAGCCGCCCTCGCCGAGCAACCGTGCGAACGCCTCCAGCCGCGGGGCGATGCCGGCGATCGCCGCCGGCACGCTCGGCGGGCTGCGGGGCCTCCGCACCGATGCCGCGCTGTGGCCGGAAGCCGTACGCGGGCGCGTCGACCTCGCGGCAGGCCGGCCGCAGCACCGTGGCCACGGCGTCGAGCGCCCAGTCGACCGGCGCGCGCTCGCGCGGATCGGCGGGCAGGAGGTCGGCGCGGCCCTCGCGCGCCGCCAGGTAGCGCAGGATCGCGTTCGACTCTGCGAGCACGACGTCGCCGTCGATCAGCACCGGGATGCCGCCGAGCGGGTTGAGCGCGAGGTGCCAGTCGGGCCGTGGCTTCTCGAACGGGACCGTGCGGCGCTCGCACTCGAGCCCGAGGGCCCCGAGCAGGAACCGCACCTTCTGCGCGTTCGACGAGCGCGGGTGATCGTGAAGTACCATCACCGCCCGCGGCCGCCGAAGGTCACTGCGCGAGTGCCGCCTTGGCGCGCTCGGCGAGCGCTGCGAACGTCTTCGGCTCGTGCACCGCCAGGTCGGCCAGCACCTTGCGGTCGACGGCCACCTCGGCGCGCTTCAGCCCGTGCATCATCTGGCTGTACGAGAGGTCGTGCATGCGCGCGGCCGCGTTGATGCGCACGATCCAGAGCCGGCGGAAGTCGCGCTTGCGCACGCGCCGGTCGCGGTAGGCGTACTGCAGGCTGTGCTGCACCTGCTCCTTGGCGCGGCGGTAGACCTTGGACTTCAGGCCCCAGTAGCCGGAGGCCTGGGCGAGAACCTTGCGGCGCTTCTTGCGCGCGTTGACAGATCGCTTGACGCGGGTCATGAGTCGGCTTCCTTCCTCAGCGCAGCCCGAGAAGGCCCTTGACGAGCTTCTCGTCAGAGTGCGCGACGGGCTGGTCGTGACGGAAGGAGCGCTTCCGCTTCGGCGTCTTCTTCTCCAGGATGTGCGAGCGCATGCCGTGACGGCGCGTCAGCTTGCCGCTGCCGGTCAGCTTGAAGCGCTTCTTGGCGCCGGAGTGGGTCTTCATCTTGGGCATCAGGTGCTCGTCGGTTCCGGTTCTGGTTCGGGGGCGGCGGCCGCGGGCTCTTCGACTTCGGCTGCGGGTCCGCCGGCTCGGCGGCTTCGGGTGCTGCGGCCGGTGCTGCTTTGGGCTTCGCTGCGGCCTTCGGCTTTGCCGCCTTGGGCGCTGCGACCTTCGCTGCCGGGGCTTCGGCTGCCGCTGCAGCTTCGGGCTTGGCGGCTTCGGCTCCTGCTTCCGGGGGCTCGTTCGCGCCCGGCTTGGTCGGTGGCAACTCTCTGACGGGCGCCAGGAGCATCACCATGTTGCGGCCGTCCTGGATCGGCGCGGACTCGATCACGCCGAGCTCGGACACATCTTCTGCGAGCCGTTCGAGCAGCGCTCGTCCGCGCTCGGGGTGGCTCATCTCGCGCCCGCGGAACATGATCGTGACCTTGACCTTGTCGCGCTGGCGCAAGAAGCGTACGACATGGCCCTTCTTGGTGGCGTAGTCGTGGGGATCGATCTTCGGGCGGAGCTTGATCTCCTTGATCGTGATCGTGCTCTGGTGCTTGCGCGCCAGCTTCTGCTTCTGCTCCTGGTCGTAGCGGTACTTGCCGTAATCCATGACCCGGCAGACGGGCGGATTCGCGTCCGGCGCGACCTCGACGAGATCGAGGTTCTTCGCCCACGCGTATTCCAGTGCCTCGTCGCGCGCCTTGACGCCGATCTGCGACCCATCGTCGTCGATCAACCGCACCTGCGGTACGCGGATGGTCTCGTTGACCCGGGTGCGCGGCTCTGCCGGCCGCACATCCTGGCCGCCGCGCGGCCTCACTGGCGCTTCACCGAATGCTTCAACCTGCTCCTCTCATGCGCAGCGGCACCACCCGGTGTGCTCGCAGAGGAGCTCGCACGAACCCGGCGCGGCGAAAGACGGACTGACCGGCGCGGGTGGGAAACGGGTGACGCCTCCACTTTGACAGCTGAATGATACACGCCGCACGTTTGCTACTCCGTGAAGAGCGCCTGCGCAAACGCCTGCGCGTCGAACGGGCGGAGGTCCTCGAGCGACTCGCCGATGCCGATCAGCTTGATCGGCAGCCCGAGCTCGTGCGCGATCGCGATCGCGATGCCGCCCTTGGCGCTGCCGTCGAGCTTCGTGAGCACGAGCCCGGTCACCTCGGCGGCCTGCGTGAAGAGGCGCGCCTGCTGGAGCCCGTTCTGCCCCGTCGTCGCGTCGATCGTGAGCAGCGTCTCGTGCGGCGCGCCGGGCAGCCGCTGGGCGATCACGCGGCGCACCTTCGAGAGCTCCTCCATGAGGTGCTCCTGCGTGTGCAGCCTGCCCGCCGTGTCGACGATCACGACGCGCCGCTCGCGCGAGACGCCCGCGCTGACGGCGTCGAACGCGACAGCGGCGGGATCGGAGCCGCTGGCGGAGCCCACGAAGTCGGCGTGCGCACGCTCGGCCCAGGTCTCGAGCTGCTCGGCCGCGGCTGCGCGGAACGTGTCGGCAGCGCCGATCACGACGCTCGCACCGGCCTCGTGGAGCTGGTAGGCGAGCTTGCCGATCGTGGTCGTCTTGCCCGTGCCGTTGACGCCAACGACGAGGATCACGGCGGGGTCCGCGTGGAGGTCGAGCCCGCGGCGCTCGAGCGGCTGGCCGAGCCGCTCGGCGACGATGCGCTGGAGCGTGTCGCGCAGCTCCTCGGGGGTGTGCAGGCGGCCCGCCGCGGACTCCGCCTCGAGCGCCTGGACGATCTCGACGGTGGCGGGCACGCCCACGTCGGCTGCGATCAGGAGCTCCTCGAGGCGCTCCCAGACGTCGTCGTCGCTGGGATCGAACGCGAGCTCGTTGAGGCCCTGCGCGAGCGCGCGGCTGGAGCGCCCGAGGTTCTCGCGCAGGCGCGCGAAGAAGCCGCGGCGGCGGCCCTCGGGCTCCGCGGGACGCTCCGGCGCGGGCGCCAGGCCCAGGAACACCTCTCCCCAGGTGGACATTGGTGTTCTAAACCGCCACGGGCTCGCGGGCGCGCCGCGAGAGCACGGTGGAGACGCCGTCGCCGGCCATCGACACGCCGTAGAGCGTGTCTGCGATCTCCATCGTCAGCTGCTGGTGGGTGATGATGATGAACTGCGCGCGCTCGCGATAGCGCTCGATGAGCTCGAGGAAGCGCGAGATGTTGGCGTCGTCGAGCGCCGCGTCGACCTCGTCGAGGACGTAGAACGGCGAGGGCCGCGCGAGCATGAGCGCGAACAGGAACGCGAGCGCGCCGAGCGAGCGCTCGCCGCCCGAGAGCAGGCCCATCGACGCGAGGCGCTTGCCGGCCGGCTGGATCTCGAGCTCGACGCCCGGCTCGGCCGGCTCGCCGGCCACAGCTCCCTCGGCGGAGGCCTCGCCCGTCTCGTCCTCGGCCGCGACCGGCTCGGGCTCGGTCAGGACGCAGCGCCCGCGGCCACCCGGGAAGAGCGTCCCGACGACCTCGTCGAAGCCCTCCTGCACCTGCGCGAACGTCGCCGCGAAGCGCTCGCGGATCTCGCGCGTGAGGCTGCGGATGACGCGCTCGAGCTCGCGCATGGCGGCAGCGAGGTCGTCGACCTGCGTGCGCACGTCGTCGAGCCGCTCGCGCTGCTCCTCCAGCTCCTGCTTGGCCAGGGGGTTGACGGCGCCGAGCTCGCCGCGCCGGCGCTCGAGGCGCTCGACGCGCGCCTGCAGCCCGGCCAGCTCCTCCGGCGGCAGCGGCTCGACCGCGTCGACCGCCGCCAGGCCATGCTCGCCGGCCAGCTCGGCCGCGCGGGTGCGCAGCTCGCTGAGCCGCTCCTCGGCGTGCGCCGCCTCGCGCTCCAGCGCTCCGGCCCGCGCGGCGGCGTCGCGCTCGGCGCCGGCATGCTCGGCCTCGTCGCGCGCGCACTCGCGCAGCGCGGTCGTGAGCGCCTCGCTGCGCCGCGTCAGCTCGGCCCCGCGCTGGACGAGCGGCGTGCGCGCCCGCTCGGCGGCCTCGCGGCACGCATCGAGCGCCGTCTCCAGGGCCGCGCCGTCGACGCGCGCGAGCAGCGCCAGCGCCTCGCCGCGCTCGCGCGTGCGGGCGGCGTTGCGCTCGGCCGCGGCGCGTGCCGCGATCAGCCGCTCGCGCTCGCGGCGCGCGTGCTCGGCGCGCTCGGCCACCGCCGCGCGCTCGGCCCGGGCGCGCGCGACGCGCTCGGCCAGGGCGCTGCGGACGCCTTCGAGCTCGACGTGCTCGGCATCGGCGCGCGCCGCCGCCTCGCCCGCGGCCACGGCGGCTCGTGCAAGCTCGGCCGCCTCGCGCTCGGCGCCCTCGATCGACGTCGTGAGGTCGAGCGCGTGCTGCTCGGCCTCGTCGCGCTCGTGCTCGGCGCGCTCGGCCGCCCGCGCCGCCCGGTCGCGTCCCGCGGCGGCCTCGCGCTCGTCGCGCTCGGCGGCGACGAGTGCGCCGCGCGCCTGTGCGAGCGCCTCGGCGTGCGCGGCCTCGGTCGCCTCGAGCGCCTCCAGCTCGGCGGCGGCCAGCGCCGCCTCCTGCTCGCGCAGGGCGCTCTCGGCAACGCCGCTCGCGGCCGCTGCGTGGGCACCGTCGAGCTCGCCGCGCGCCCGCAGCAGCGCGGCCTCGCCGCTCGCACCGGAGCGGAAGGCGACGCCGCGGTCGGCGTCGTAGCCGAGGCCGTCGCGCGTCACCGCGATGCCGCTCGAGATCGTCGCGAGCGCGCTCGCGTCGGCCACGAGCCAGACACCGGCGAGCAGGCCCGCAGGCGCGCGCTCGGCGAGGCGCACGTGCGCCTCGAGCGCCACCGCGCCGTGCGGCGCCGGCGCCGGGGAGGCCACCGGGCGCCCGACGTGCAGGGCGCCGCCCTCGGCCTCGGCCGACGCGAGCAGCGCGAGCGCCTTGGCGAGATCGTCGGCGCACGCCAGCGCGGCGCAGCGCTCGAGCGCTGCCGCCACGGCCAGCTCGTAGCCCGCCTCCGGCTCGACGAGCGCCAGCGCGAGCGTGGCTCCGCGGCGCACGAGCTCGGCGAGCGAGGGCGCGATGCCGTCGGCGCGCTCGACCGCCGCGGCCAGTGCATCGGCGCGGGCGCTCGCGGCGGCGGCGGCGGATGCCGCCTCGGCGGCGCGCCGCTGGGCGTCGCGCACCCGGCCGCGCAGCGCCTCGACGTCGGCGCGCGCGCTCCCCTCGGCGGCGAGCGCGCTCTCGTGCGCGCCGCGCGCTGCGCTTGCGGCCGGCTCGGCCTCGGCGAGCGCGGCCTCGGCGGCCGCGAGCTCGGCGCGCGTGCGCTCGAATGCGCGTGCGGCCTCGGCACGGCGCTCCGCGCTCTGCGCGCTGCGTGCGCGCTGGGCAGCCAGGGCGGCTTCGGCGTGGGCCGCACGCCCGGTCAGCTCGGCAGCCTGCCGGCGTGCCGTCAGCGCCGCCTCCCCACTCTCGCTCGCGCGCGTCGCGGCGGTCGCGAGCTCGGCCTCGTCGACGGGCGCGAGCGCCGCCTCCGCGGCACTCAGGCGCTCGGCCGCCTCGACCGCGGCATCCGCCTGCACGGCCAGCGACGCAGCCTCGGCGCTCAGGCGGTCGGCGAGCTCGCGCTCGCGCGCCGCCTCGGCGGCGACGTCGCCCAGGCGCTGCGCGAGCGCGTCGCGACGCGACCCGAGGCGCTCGACCGCCGTCGCCAGCGCGATGCCCTGGGCGGCCGCGGCCTCCTGCTCGCCGAGGATGCGCGCGAGCTCCTCCTCGGCCTGCGCGCGGCGCGCCGTGATCTCGGCCACGCGCGCCGATGCGGCGTCGCGCTGCGCACGCGCGGCGGTGAGCTCGCGCTCGTGGTCGCTGCGCGTCCGGCGGGTCTCGGCCAGCGCGGATGCGAGCAGGCGCAGGCGCACCTCGGCGATCTGGCGGCCGAGCGCCTCCGCGCGCTCGGCGGCGGTGGCCTGGAGCTCGAGCGGCTTGAGGCGGGCGCGCAGCTCGCGCTCGACGTCGCCGGCGCGCTCGAGATCGGCCGCGACACGCGCGAGCTTGGCCTCGGCGCGCTGGCGGCGGCGCTTGAACTTGCCGAGACCGGCGGCCTCCTCGACGAGGCCGCGGCGCTCGTCGGGCCGCGCCAGCAGCACCTGGTCGACGGTGCCCTGGGCGATGATGCAGTGCAGCTCGCGGCCGAGCCCGGCCTCGGCCAGGAGGTCGCGCACGTCGAGGCGGCGCACCGCCTGGCGATTGAGGAGGTAGTCGCTGTCGCCCGCGCGGTCGAGCCGGCGCATGACGGAGAGCTCGCTGCGTGTGCCGACGCGCCCGTCGCTGTTGTCGAGCACGAGCTCGACCTCGCACACGCCGCTCGCGGCGTGCTGCTCGGAGCCCGCGAAGAGCACGTCCTGGCCGGTCTGCGCGCGCAGCTGGCTGGGCGGCTGCGAGGCCATCGCCCACTGCAGCGCGTCGGCGATGTTGGACTTGCCCGAGCCGTTCGGCCCGACGACGACCGAGACGCCGCTCTCGAAGCGCAGCTCGAGCGGCTCGCGGAACGACTTGAAGCCGCGCATGCGGATCGCGCTCAGGTACACAGCCGGCCCTCGCTGTCCACGCGCAGCAGCGCCTCCTGGGCGGCGGCCTGCTCGGAGGCCTTCTTGGACGGGCCCTCGCCCAGGCCGAGCAGCTCGTCGCCGAGCATGGCGGCGGTGGTGAAGCTTCGGCGGTGCGCGGGTCCGGTGGCCTCCATCAGCCGGTAGCTTACGGACGACCCCTGACGTGCCAGGCGTTCCTGCAGTTCCGTCTTGTGGTCGACGAAGCCCTGCTCGCCGTATTCGATGCGCTCGCGGAAGGCCTCGACGACCGCGTCGGCGGTCTCGCGATAGCCGTAGTGCAGGAACGCGGCGCCGATCACGGACTCGCAGAGCGCGGCCAGGACGTTGCGGCTGGGCTCGATGCGGGTCTCGCCGCCGCGCCGCTCGCGCTCCTGCTCGAACGCGTCCGCGAGCCCGAGCGCCCGCGCCACGATCGCGCACGACGGCCGCGAGACGACGTAGGCGCGCTGCTGCGCGAGCCGGCCCTCGTCGACGTGCGGAGCACGGCGATAGAGCTCCTCGGCGACCGCGAGCCCGAGCACGCAGTCGCCGAGGAACTCCAGTCGCTCGTACGACTGGACGCGCTCGTCGACCCACGACGAATGGGTGAACGCGCGCCGCCGCAGCTCTTCGGGGAGCCGCTCGACGAGCGTTGCGAGCGCGGGCACGCTCGGCGCTAGGAGGCGTTCTCCATGATGTAGTCGACGGCCTGGTTCACCGTCTTGATGCCCTGCGCCTCCTCGTCCGGGATCTTCACGCCGAACTGGTCCTCGAGCTCCATGATGAGCTCGACGAGGTCGAGGGAGTCGGCATCGAGATCGTCCTGGAAGGACGCCTCGGGCGTGACCTGGCCCTCGTCGACACCGAGCTGCTGGACGAGAATCTGCTTGACCTGGTCGAGGACTTCTTCGCGCGTCGCCAACGTGCCTCCATGGTTAGAGCGGGGTACGGCCGGGCGAGCGTAGCATGCGCGCGGGTGGGTGGAGAGGCAACCCACGTGGCGGACCGTGCAATCGGGGCCGGGCCCCGCATGCGCGCGCCGCGGGGATCAGGCGGTTTCGGCCGCGTCGCCTGCGGGCGCCGGCGCCACCTCGGCGGCGCGGGGCTCGGGGTGCACGCGGCGCGCGATGTCCTCGATCAGGCCTTCGCGCACGCCGCGCGCGGCGTGGCGGAGCGCGTTGGAGATCGCGACCGAGCCGGAGTCGCCGTGCGCCTTGACGGCGATCGCGCGCAGGCCGATCAGGTAGGAGCCGCCGTAGGTGTCGGGGTTGACCTTGTCGCGCAGCGGCTTCAGCTTGGGCCGCAGCAGCAGCCCGCCGAGCTTGCCCTGCCACGACGAGGTGGCGGCCTGGCGGATCTCGTCGAACAGCCAGGCGCCGGTGCCCTCGAGCAGCTTGAGCACCACGTTGCCCGTGAAGCCGTCGGTCACGACCACGTCGACCGCGCCGAGCGGCACGTCGCGGCCCTCGATGTTGCCGGCGAAGCGCAGGCGCACGTCGTCGGCCAGGAGCCGGTAGGAGTCGATCACGAGGCGGTTGCCCTTGCCCTCCTCGTGGCCGTTGGAGAGCAGGCCGACGCGCGGCTCGTGGACGCCGAGCACGCTCGCCGAGAAGGCCGTGCCCATGTGCGCGAACTGGTGCAGCTGGTTGGGCCGCGGGTCCGGCGTCGCACCGATGTCGAGCACGACGATCGGCCCCTTCCACGACGGCAGCGGCTGCACGATCGCAGGGCGCAGCACGCCGGGGAGGCGACGCAGCTCGAGCAGCCCGGCTGCCAGCACGGCGCCGGTCGGCCCGGCCGAGACGGCGGCCTGCGCGCGACCCTCGCGCACGCAGCGCATGGTGGTGACGACCGAGGCGTCGGCGCGCTCGCGCGCGGCGCGCGCGGGCTCGTCGTCGTGCGGGATCACGTACGGCGCGTGCACGACCTCGATCAGCGGGTCGTCGCGCACGAGCGGCTCGAGCTCGGGCGCGGGACCGCAGAGCAGCACGCGCAGGTCTCCGCGCGCCACCGCGTCGCGCGCTCCCGCCACGATCGCGTCCGCGCCCTGGTCGCTGCCCATCGCGTCGAGCGCGACGGTGACCGCGGTGCTCACGCCCCGAGCGGCTCGATCTCGCGCCCCTTGTACGTCTTGCACGTGGGGCACATCCGATGGGCGCGCGTCGGCGATCCGCACTGCGCGCAGACGCCCACGGCGATCGCCTGGGGCACGCCCTGGTAGCGGCGCTTGTCCCGGCGGGACTTCGAGGTCTTTTTCTTCGGGACGGGCATACTGCGCGGAAGCGTAGCGGACGCGCCGGGGCGCGGCTACAGAAGCTCGCGCAGCCGCTCCCAGCGCGCGTCCTTGGGCGGCTCGCAGCCACACGCGACGACGTTGCGATCGGCGCCGCACTGCGGGCACAGGCCGGCGCAGTCGTCGCGGCAGCGGATCACGAGCGGGAGCGCGAGGATGGCGCTGTCGGTCGCCCAGCGGTCGACGTCGAGCAGCTCGCCGACGAGGTACGGCGTCGTCTCCTCGTCCTCGACCTCCGGCACGTCGGCCTGGTATTCGCGCGCCGCCACGGCGATCTCCTCGCGCGCGTCCTCGAGGCAGCGCTGGCACGGGCCGACGATCGTGACGTCGAACGCGAGGTCGAAGAGGAGGCCGCCGGCGAGCCGCGTGAGCCCGAGCCTCGCCGTGACCTCGGCCGGCTCGGCGTGGTACTCCTGCGCGCCCGCCGTGAACGGGGCGATCGAAACGGGCACCTGCTCGCGGCGGTGGTCGCCGGGAGCGAGCCTCAGGGTGCGAAGGTCGACTTGCGTCATCTCACCGCAAACTAACGCGCGCCGCTCGCGAGTTATTCGTCGAGCTCGAGCGCCGACGGCTCGTCGGAGCGCCGCTGCAGCTGCTCGCGGCCGCGCTGCACGGCCGTCAGGAACTTGCCGAGGTTGACCTCGAGGGTGGCCAGGATCTCGTCGGCGTAGTCCTCGGCGCCGAGGCGCACCTCGCGCTCGCGGCGCCGTGCCTCGCCGAGGAGCGAGCGGGCCTGCTGCTCGGCCTGGCGCACGACCTCCTGCTGCGAGGCCAGCTCGGCCGCGCGCTCGCGGGCCTCCGCGACGAGGCGCTCGGCCTCGCGCTTGGCCTCGGCCAGCATCTCCTGGCGCTCCTTGACGATCCAGCGCGCCTGCTTGATCTCCTCGGGGATCGTGGCGCGCATCTGGTCGAGGATCTCCCAGATCTCTTCACGGTCGATGCGGACCTGGTCGGTCAGCGGCACCGCCTTCGCGCCGTGCACCAGCTCGTCGAGCTTGTCGATGAGGACGAGGACATCCATGGGGTCTCCTAGAGGGTACGCCTCGCGAAGGCCTCGGCCACGACGGGCGGTACGAAGTCCGCGATCGGGCCGTTGAAGGCGGCGAGCTCGCGCACGCCGCTCGACGAGAGGAAGCTGTAACGGGGCGACGACATCAGGAAGACGGTTTCGATCTCCGGGGCGATTCGCTTATTGAGGTGCGCCATCTGCAACTCCCATTCGAAGTCGGAGACGGCGCGCAGGCCCTTGACCAGCGCACATGCCCCCCACGCCCGCGCGTATTCGACGACCAGCGTCGAGAACCCTGCCACGACGACGTTCGGGAACGGCGCCAGCACCTCCTCGAGCAGCTCGCGCCGCTCGTCGATCGTGAAGAACGGCTCCTTGTGCGTCGGGTGGCGCACGACCCCGACGACGATGCGGTCGAACATGCTCGAGGCGCGCTCGATGATGTCGAGATGGCCGTAGGTGACCGGGTCGTAGGTGCCCGGGCAGAGCGCAGTGCGGCCGGCGGAGGTCGACGGCGTGACGTCAGGGGCCATTGCGGAGGATCTGGATCGTCGAGGCGCCGTAGCGGCGGGGCGGGTCGGCGGGCAGGTCGAGCGGGAGCTCCAGGCCGCGCGCGCTCTCGATCACGACGAGCGCGGCGGGCGCGAGCACGGCGGGCAGGAGCTCGCCCAGCGCTGCAGCATAGCCCGGAGCGGCCTCGTAGGGCGGATCAAGCAGCACGAGGTCGTAACGCACCCCGCTGCGCGCCTCGTCGCGCAGCACGCGCTCGAAGCCGGCGCGGCGCACCGTCACGCGCGCTTCCAGCCCGAGCGCCTTGGCGTTCGCGCGGATGCACGCGACGCTCGCCGCCGCGCTGTCGGCGAACAGGCAGGTGTCCGCTCCGCGCGAGAGCGCCTCGAAGCCCAGGGCCCCCGAGCCGGCGAAGAGATCGAGGACGGCGCCGCCGGCGAGCGGGCCGAGGCGGTTGAAGAGCGCCTCCCGCACGCGCTCGGCGGTGGGTCGCACGAGCCGCCCCCGGGGCGTGGCGAGGCGGCGGCCGCCGAGCGCGCCGGCGACGATCCTCATGCGCGCCCGATCCGCTCGACGAGCTCGCCGAAGCGCTCGCGCGCGGCCGCGGCGAGCACCGGGTCGAACGGCCCGGCGCGCGCCAGCAGGCGTGCGTCCGCGCGCGAGCGCGCCACGAGACGGCGATGGCGCGCCAGGCTCGCGTGGCGCAGGTCGCCGGCGCCCG
Source organism: uncultured Actinomycetes bacterium (assembly GCA_963743275.1). Taxonomy (GTDB): domain Bacteria; phylum Actinomycetota; class Thermoleophilia; order Gaiellales; family JALYLC01; genus JALYLC01. The sequence goes on from CAVUPB010000002.1 coordinate 413,184, forward strand.
ACTGGCGCAGGCCCGAGAGCTCGCCCTCGCCGCGCATGCGCAGGTCGAGCTCGGCCAGGTCGAAGCCGCTCGCGTGCTCGCAGAGCGCCTGCAGGCGGCGCTGACCGAGCTCCCCCGGATCCAGCGACTCGAACAGGAAGCAGTACGACTGGTCGCTCCCGCGGCCCACGCGGCCGCGCAGCTGGTGGAGCTGCGAGAGGCCGAAGCGGTCGGCGTCCTCGATCACCATCGCCGTCGCGTTCGGGACGTCGATGCCGACTTCGATGACGGTCGTCGCGACGAGCACGTGCACCTCGGCGGCCGCGAACGCCCGCATCGTCGCCGCCCGCTCGGCGGCCTTCTGGCGCCCGTGCACGAGGCCGACCTCGAGCGGTGCGAGCACCTTCACGAGCTCGGCGTGCAGATCCTCGGCCGCGCGCGCCTGCACGGTCTCGGAGCCCTCGACGAGCGGGCACACGACATAGGCCTGGCGGCCGTGCTCGAGCCACTCCCGCACGAGCCACTCGTGGCAGGCGGTGCGCTTCGCCGCCGGCACCCGCCGCGTGATGACCGGCTGCCGGCCGGCCGGCAGCTCGCGCAGCTCCGTGAGGTCGAGGTCGCCGTAGAGCGAGAGCGCGAGCGAGCGCGGGATCGGCGTGGCCGTCATGTGCAGTGCGTGGGCGCCGTGCGCCCTCCGAGAGCGCCGCCCGCTGCTCGACGCCGAAGCGGTGCTGCTCGTCGACGACGATCACGCGCAGCCGATCGAACTCGACGCTCTTCTCGAGCAGCGCGTGCGTGCCGACGACGAGCGCCGCGTCGCCCGAGGCGATGCGCTGCAGGCGCGCGCGGCGCTCCGCCGCCGGCAGATCGCCGGTCACGACGGCGACCTCGATGCCGAGCGGCTCGACGAGCCCGCGCACGGTCGCGGCGTGCTGCTGCACGAGCACCTCGGTGGGCGCGAGCAGGGCCGCCTGGGCCCCGCGCTCGGCCGCCCGCAGCATCGCGTGCACCGCGACGACCGTCTTGCCCGAGCCGACGTCGCCGAGCAGGAGCCGGTGCATCGGGCGGCCGCGCGCGAGGTCGCGGTCGATGTCGCGCACGCTGCGGCGCTGGCCGGTCGTGAGTTTGAACGGCAGCGAGGCGTGGTAGCGGAGGAGCAGCTCGCCGGGCGCGCCGAGCGCCTCTGCGGCGGGAGTGCCCGCTCGCCGCTCGGCGAGCGCCACCTGCAGCAGCAGGAGCTCCTCGTAGGCGAGGCGCTCGCCCGCGATGCGCGTGTCCCCGGGCTCGCGCGGCGCGTGCAGCGCCATGATCGCGTCGCGCCGCAGCGGCAGGCGCCGCGCGATGCGGATCCCGAGCGGGAGCGGGTCGGCGATCGCGTCGCTGCGCGGCAGGTGCTGCTCGACGAGCTCGCGCAGCGTGCGCGTGGAGAGCGTGCGCGAGGCGTCGTAGACGGCGACGACGCCACTCGTGTGCAGCCCCTCCCCCGCCTCGGCCAGGATCTCGTGCTCGCGCACGGCCAGCTCGAGCCCGCGCCCGGCGCGCACCGTCGCGCGCAGCTGCAGCAGCTGGCCGGGCAGCAGCGTGCGCGCGAGGAAGCCCTGGTTGAACCAGATCGCCGTGGCCGCGCCCGAGTCGTCGCGCACGGCGGCCTCGACGATGCGCAGGTTGCGCCGCCGCGTCGGCCGGACGTGCACCGACACGAGCTCGACGCGCACCGTGGCCTCCGCGCCGACGACGACGTCGGCGAGCGCGGTCACGCCCTCGGAGTAGTCGCGCCAGGCCCGCGGAGGCGTCTCCAGCAGGTCGCCCGCCGTGTGGATGCCGCGCTTGGCGAGCGCGGCCGCGACCGTCTGGGTGCGCACCTCGACGGCCGCGGCCAGGCGGCCGAGATCGGGCGCGGTACGCGGCCGGGGCCGCTCGCGCGCGGGCACCGCGAACGTCATTCCGCCGCAGGATACGAGTGGCGGCGGCCGCGGGACCACCCTGCGGCCACGGCGAGCAGCAGCGCCTCGACGATCGTGATCGCGAGGCGGTTGAGCACGACCGCGCCGACGACCGCGCTCTCGGGGGCCAGGGCGAGCATGAACGCGCCGACGGCGCCCTCGCGCACCCCGAGCCCGGACGGGAAGATCACGGTGACGACGGCCACGATCGCCCCCACCGCGCTGGCGCCGCCGAGGTACGCGAAGGCGGCCACGCCGGGGTGACCGCCGACCGCCTTGAGGAGGCACGTCAGCGCCGCCCCGCCGACGACCCAGGTGAAGGCGTAGAACGCGAGCACGCCGATCGCCGTGGCCCACGGCAGCGGCTCGATGGCGCCGCCGCCGAGCGGGCGCAGGGCGCGCGTCGCGAGCGGCGCGAAGACGCGCGGGTGCAGCAGGCCCGTGGCGAGCACCGCGAAGCCGACGACGGGCCACACGGGCGCGTCGACGCCCGAGACGAACGGGAGGCTCGCGGCCAGCACGATGACGCCGGCGACCGCCGAGAGGCCCGCCTCGAGCAGGATGGTCGCCAGCACGACCGAGGTGTTGTCGACCCCGGCGCGGCGCGCGGCGACGACGCGCGCGGCCGGCGTCCAGACGCCGCCGGGGATGTACTTCGCGAGCATCGAGAGCATCTCGGCGCCGAGCACGGCGCGATAGCCGAGGCGAATGCCGTAGGCGCGCAGGATGCTCTGCCAGCCGAGCACGAAGAGCAGGTAGTAGGCCGCCAGCAGGACGTGGGCGAGCGCCACCAGGCGCAGGTCGGCGTGGCGCAGGCGCGGCCAGGCGTCGCGGATCGCGCCGCTGAACTCGAACGCGAGCACGCCGATCAGGAGGGCGGCTGCCGCGATCTGCAGACCGGCGAACAGGCGCGGGCGCGCCTGCAGCGCCGCGGCGCCTCCGGTCAGGAGCGCTCGCGCGCCCACACGAGTCCTGCGCCGCCCGGTCCGGTGTTCGTCCCGACGACGGCGCCGAGCGGCGCCACGAGCTCGATCTCCGCGCGCGGCCGCACGCTGCGGACGCGCTCGGCGATGTCATTGGCGATGCCCTCGGCCTCGGCGTGCGCGATGCCGACGCGCAGCGCCTCCTCGGGGCGCGTGTCCTCGCAGACGAGGCGCTCGAGCTCCGAGAGCAGGCGCGCGTGGCCGCGCACCTTGCCGAGCGGCTCGACCTCGCCCTCGACCAGCGTGAGCAGCGGCCGCACCCCGAGCAGTCCGCCGACGAGCGCCTGCCCACGGCCGATGCGCCCGTTGCGCTGCAGGAACTCGAGCGTCTCGAACGCGAACACGAGGCGCGAGCGGCGGTGGAACGACTCCGCCTCGGCGACGAGGTCGGCGAGCTCGCACGGCCCCGCCTCGAGCTGCCGCGCGATGCCGAGCGCCGCGAGCGCGAGCCCGATCGAGACGGTGCGCGTGTCGACGACGGTGACGCGCCCGCCGCAGTCGGTCGCGGCCAGGCGCGCCGAGCCGACGGTCGCCGAGAGCGCCTCCGAGAGGTGCAGCGAGAGCACGTGCTCGTAGCCGTCGCCCTCGAGCAGCCGGCGGTAGCAGGCGGCGAAGCGCTCGGGCGGCGGCGCCGACGTGCGCGGGGGCTGCGGATCGCTCGCCAGGCGCTCGTAGAAGCGCTGCGGCGAGATCTCCTCGTAGTCGAGCAGCTCCTCGTCGCCGAAGCGCACCGTCAGCGGCACCATGCGCATGTTGGCGTGGCGCTCACGGCAGTCGGGCAGGTCGGAGGTGGAGTCCAGGACGATCGCGCAGCGTTCCGCCGAGACGGTCTGCGGGCTCACTCTGCGCTCACGGAGTAGCGCGGCTGCGCCTGCCCGCCGCTGTGCAGCTCGAGCTCGACGCCCGGATGCGCGCCGGCGAGCCAGCCCGCGAGCGCATCGAGCGCCGCCTGCTCGGCCGCCGCGCCCGCCAGCACCGTGACGAGCGTCGAGCCGGGCGCGAGCGCGCGGCGCACGGCCTCGCGCAGCGCGGCCGCGTCGTCGCCGGCGCCGCCCGCGACCTCCGCGCAGCCGGCCCACGCCGTCGCCGCCGCGAAGCTCGCGGCGAGCACCTCGGCCGGCTGGTCGGTGCGGTACCCGACGAGCGCCGCGAGGCCCTGGGCGAGCCCGCGCGACGGCACGACGTGCACGGACTTCGGCGACGCCTGGGCGGCGTAGCCCGCGACGGCCAGCGCCTGCGGGCCGTTGGGCAGGACGACGATGCCCGCGGCGGGACTCGTGGCGATCGCCTCGAGCAGCTCGTCGACGGTGGGGCGGCCGCTCAGCAGCAGGCGGGCGCCCAGGCTCGCGTAGAGCACGCGGTTGCCGTCGCCGTCGACGATCGCGAGCACGTCGGCCAGGCGCCCGTCGTCCTCGAGCCGCGGCGGGCCGGTGTCCGTGCGCTCGATGAGGGCGTCGCGCTGCACGTACATGTCGCTGATGTCGACGCCCGAGAGCTCGCCCAGCGCCGTCGCGGCCGAGAGCGCGCGCCCGGGGTCGTCGGTGTGCACGTGGGCGCGCACGAGCTCGCCGTCGCTGACGACCACGAGCGAGTCGCCGAGCGGCATGAGCTCGCGCTCGAGCTGCTCCCGCGGGAAGGTCCCGGCGACGAGGAAGCCGGTGCAGTAGCGAGGGCCCGCGTAGTCGGCGCCGATGACGTCGTGGCCGTGCTCCCAGAGCGGCGCCGCGTCGCCGACGGGCTCGCCGCGCAACGCCGCGAGGGCGCCGCGCACGAGCTCCACGAGCCCGGCGCCGCCGGCATCGACGACGCCGGCCTCGCGCAGCACCGGGAGGTCGTCGGGCGTGTGCGCGAGCGCCTCCTCGGCGGCGGCGAGGCCTGCCGCGAGCGTCGTGATCGGATCGTCCGAGCGCGCGGCCTCGGCGCCGTCGGCGAGCGCGCGCGCCACGGTCAGGATGGTGCCCTCGACGGGGTCGCGCAGCGCGCCGTAGGCCTCGGTGCTCGCGCGGCGCAGCGCATCGGCGATCGCCGGCCCGTCGAGGCGGCCGCCCTCGGCCAGGCGATCGCAGGCGCCGCGCACGAGCTGGGAGAGGATGATCCCCGAGTTGCCGCGCGCGCCGAGCAGCGCCGCGCGGGCGCCGACGCGCGCGATCGCCGACGGCTCGGGCAGCGAGTGCGCCTGGAGCGCGTCGAGCACCGAGCGCGCCGTGCTCGAGAGGTTCGCTCCCGTGTCGCCGTCGGGCACCGGGAAGACGTTGATGTCGTCGATGCGCGTGGCATGCAGCGCCAGCGCACCGGCCGCGCCGGAAGCGGCGAGGCGCACGAGTGCGAGCGCATCGCCGGCGGTGGGCGCAGCGGTCATCGCCACCGATGGTAGCGGGCGCGGCACCTGAATCTTGCGCGCTTGCGCGCCGTCGCGCATACTGCAGGGCATCCAGGTAGCGGTTTCGCCGCTGCACGGTCCCGCGAATCCGAACGAGACGGCGCCTTATGTCCAAAGTCTGCTCCATCTGTGGCCGCAAGCCCGGCTTCGGCAACAACCGCAGCCACTCGATGGCCGCGACGCGCCGTCGCTTCGACCCGAACCTGCAGCGCATGCGCGTGCTCGTCGACGGGATCGCGAAGCGCGCCTACGTCTGCACCCGCTGCATCAAGGCCGGCAAGGTCCACAAGGCGCTGTAGCGCGCGGGCCCGCCCGGGCCGGCGATCTCAGCCGGCGCTGCGCAGCGCCGCGAGCGCCGCGGCGGCGTCGAGCGCCGTCTCGACGGCCTCGGCTCCCTTGTTCCCCGCCGTGCCGCCGGCGCGCGCGAACGCCTGCTCGGCGGTCTCGCAGGTGATCACGCCGAAGGCCACCGGCACGCCGGTCTCGAGGCCGGCGTGCAGCACGCCGCGCGCGCTCTCGCTGCAGACGTAGTCGTAGTGCGAGGTGTCGCCGCGGATCACGCAGCCGAGCGCCGCCACGCCGGCGTAGCGCCCCGTGCGGGCCGCCTCGAGCGCGAGCAGGCCGAGCTCGAACGCCCCCGGGGCCGGGATGACGTCGACCTCGGCGCCGCGCGCCCGGGCGGCGCCGAGCGCGCCGTCCAGCAGCCTCTGGGTGACGTGCGAGTGGTAGCGGCTCACGATCACGGCGACGCGCACGCCCGCGGGCAGGGCCTGCTCGCCCAGCACGCTCGCTCCGGGGCTCGAGAGCGTGCCGTCGCCGTGCGTCTCGACGCTCACTACGCCGGCGGCTCGGCCGGCTTCGGGGTCGCGTCGAGCTTCAGGTGCTGGTGGTGGAGGCGGTGGCCGAGCTTGTCGCGCTTCGTGCGGAGGTAGTCGACGTTGTGCTCCTGCGGAGTCACCTCGATCGGCACCTCCTCGTTGACCGTCAGCCCGAAGGCCTCGATGCCGACGATCTTGCGCGGGTTGTTCGTGAGCACGCGGATCGAGGTCAGGCCGAGATCGTTGAGGATCTGCGCGCCGATGCCGTAGTCGCGCATGTCGGGCGCGAAGCCGAGCTCGAGGTTGGCGTCGACGGTGTCGAGGCCCTGCTCCTGCAGCTCGTAGGCGCGCAGCTTGTTGAGCAGGCCGATGCCGCGGCCCTCCTGGGCCAGGTACAGGACGACGCCGCACTCCTCCGACGTGATCTGCTCGAGCGCGTGGTGCAGCTGCTCGCCGCAGTCGCAGCGCAGCGAGCCGAAGACGTCGCCGGTCACGCACTCGGAGTGCACGCGGACGAGCACGTTCTCGCGGTCGGTGAGATCGCCGTGCACGAGCGCGAGGTGCTGCTTGCCGCTGATCAGCTCGCGGTAGCCGATCGCCGTGAACTCGCCCCAGGGCGTCGGCAGGCGCACGGACGACTGGCGCTCGACCAGCTGCTCGGTGCGGCGGCGGTACTCGATCAGATCGGAGACGGAGCAGAGCTTGAGGCCGTGCTCGCCGCAGAACGTCACGAGGTCGGGCACGCGCGCCATCGTGCCGTCGGCCTTCATGACCTCGCAGATCACGCCGGCCGGCCGCACGCCGGCGAGGCGCGCGAGGTCGACGGAGGCCTCGGTCTGCCCGGTGCGCTCGAGCACGCCGCCCGGGCGTGCGCGCAGCGGGAAGACATGACCCGGCTTGATGATGTCGCGCGGCCCCGTGGCCGTCGCGCACGCGACCTGGATCGTGCGCGCGCGGTCCTTGGCCGAGATGCCGGTCTCGATGCCCTCGCGGGCCTCGATCGAGACCGTGAACGCCGTCTCGTACGGCGTCTGGTTGTGCTGCACCATCATCTGCAGCCCGAGCTCCTCACAGCGGTCGGGCGTCAGCGTCAGGCAGATCAGGCCACGGCCGTGCGTGGCCATGAAGTTGATCGCCTCGGCATTGACGTGCTCTGCCGCCATGCAGAGATCGCCTTCGTTCTCGCGGTCGGGAGAGTCGACGACGACCACCATGCGACCGGCCCTGATCTCCTCGATCGCCTCCTCGATGCTGCAGAAGGGCGACGCCTCTTCGCTCATGCGGTTCCTCGGTAAACAGGGGGCGGGAGCCCGTGGGGCCTGCACTGGGAGTGAGGCTATCAGCGGGGTGTTCCCGAAGCCCCCAGCAGGCGCTCCACGTAGCGCGCGATCATGTCGGCCTCGAGGTTGACGGGATCGCCCACCGCAAGGCGCCCGAACGTCGTCACCTGCATCGTGTGCGGGACGATCGCGACCGCGAAGCCGTCGTCGTGCAGCTCCGCGATCGTGAGGCTCACGCCCGCGACCGTCACGCTGCCCTTCTCGATCAGATAGCGCTGGACATGCTCGGGCGCGCGGAAGCGCAGCCACAGGCCGATGCCCTCCTCGCGCCGCTCCGCGAGCTCGCCCACGCCGTCCACGTGGCCCTGCACGATGTGACCCCCGTAGGGCTCGCCCGCGCGCAGCGCGTCCTCGAGGTTCACGCGCGCGCCCGCGGCCAGGCCGCCGAGAGCGGTGCGCCGCAGCGTCTCGGGCACGGCCTCGAAGGCGAGCACGCCGTCGTGCTTCGCGACGACGGTGAGACAGCACCCCGAGACGTTGATCGAGTCGCCGATGGCGGCCAGCGCCGCCAGCTTCGGCGCCTGGATCTGCAGCTGCAAGCCGTCGCCGTCGCCCTCGACGGCGGCGATCGTTCCGAGCTCCTCGACGATGCCGGTGAACACGCCCGGCACTGTAAGGCGTTCTACTGAATGAGCGTGTGATGGCTGGGGTGGGTGGAGCGAAGCCCCGCAACCCACTCGCCTCCAGCGACCCGGGACACGCGAGGTGGTGTGCGAGTGGGTTGCGGGTCGCCGCAGGTCGGGCGGGAGTCCGCGCAGCGCGCGACTGCCAGACCGCAGGCGATCCACGCGCTCCAGACACCACGCTCATTCAGTAGAACGTCTCAGGCCCCGTCTACGGGAGCGGGTGAAGCAGGCCCTCGATGAGCACGTCGGGCCCGATCTGGCGCACGCTCGTCTCGATCAGCTGCGGTGCGGCCGCGAGCTCGCGCACCCCGAGCGGGCCGAGCAACGGGCGGCCGTCGCCGCCGATGAGGCGCGGCGCGACGAACAGCGCGAGCGCGTCGACGAGGCCCGCGTGCAGGAACGCGCCGGCGAGCTCGGCGCCGCCCTCGAGCAGCAGCGAGCGGATCTCGCGCCCGGCCAGGAGCGCGAGCGCCTCCTCGAGGGAGTCCGCCGCGAGCGCCTCGACGCCCGCGGGCGGAGCGGGCGCGCCGCGGGGCGCCACGCGGACGACCGGCGCCGTGGCCGAGCTGCGCGCGAGCCGGCTCCCGGGCGCCAGGCGCGCACGGCGGTCGAACACCACGCGCAGCGGCAGGCGCTCGGCCGGTGGCTCCGCGTCGCGCGGCAGCAGCTCGGGGTCGTCGGCCAGCGCGGTGCCACTGCCGACGGCGACGGCGTCGAGCTCGGCCCGCCAGTCGTGCACGAGCGCGCGGCTCTGCGGCGAGGAGATCCAGCGGCTCTCCCCCGTGCTCGTGGCGGTGCGGCCGTCGAGCGTCGCGGCGAGCTTGAGCAGGACGTACGGGCGGCCGTGCGCGACGGCCGTGCGAAAGGCCGCGTTCTGCCGGCGCGCGCGCCGCTCGTGACGGCCGCCCGCGAGCTCGACGGCGACGCCGGCCGCACGCAGCCGCCCGAGCCCCTGGCCGTCCACCTCGGGATTGGGATCGCCGATCGCGCACACGACGCGCGCGATGCCCGCCGCGATCAGCGCGTCCGCACACGGCGGCTGGCGGCCGTGATGGCTGCACGGCTCGAGCGTCACGTACGCCGTCGCGCCCACCGTCGGCTCGCGACACGCCGCGAGCGCGTTGCGCTCGGCGTGCGGCTCGCCGCGGCGCTCGTGCCAGCCCTCGCCGAGCACGCGCCCGTCGCGCGCGATCACGCAGCCGACGATCGGATTCGGGCTGGCGGTGCGGCGCCCGCGCTCGGCCAGGTCGAGCGCGCGGTCGAGCAGCTCCTCGTCGCGCGCGTTCACGCTCCGGCGAGTGCGGTGAGCGCCTTCCAGGCCTCGCCGGGCGACGGCTGGTCGTAGATCGCCGAGCCCGCGACCATGAGGTTCGCGCCGGCGGCATGGCAGCGCTCGATCGTCGCGGTCGCGACGCCGCCGTCGACCTCGAGGCCCATGCCGGGCCGCAGCAGCGCCTTGAGCTCGCCGAGCCGCTCGAGCGAGGCCTCGATGAAGCGCTGGCCGCCCCAGCCGGGGTTCACGGACATGCACAGCAGCAGGTCGGCCTCGCGCGCCGCCTCGCGCAGCGCCGGCACGGGCGTGGCCGGGTTGAGCGTGACGCCGGCGTTCATCCCGAGCTCGTGGATCTGCCCGAGCGTGTGGTGCAGGTGCGGGCACGTCTCGACGTGCACCGTGCACGAGTCGGCCCCGGCCTTCGCGAACTCGGGCAGCTGCCGCTCGGGCTGCTCGATCATGAGATGCACGTCGATCGTCCCGCCGCGCTCGTGCACGAGGTCGGCGAACGAGGAGACGACGCGCGGCCCGAACGTGATCACCGGGACGAAGTGGCCGTCCATGACGTCGACGTGGAAGGCGCGTGCGCCGGCGTCCAGCAGCTCGACGACCTGGCTCCGGAACGCGCCGAAGTCGGCCGAGAGAATCGAGGGCAGCACCAGCGTCTCGTCCGGCCAGCTCACGCCCCGAGTCTAGTGCTCCGGGACGGAGCACCAGCCCGCGCACGGCCGGTGGAACCCTGCCTGCGGCCTTGTCCGTACGATACGCCGATGATCGTCTGCCGCGTCATCGGCCAAGCCGTGGCCACCGTCAAGACCGACTCCCTGCGCGCCGTCTCGCTGATGCTCGTGCGCCCGGCCGACACCGCGGGCAAGGACGCGGGCGAGCCGTTCGTCGCCGTCGACACCGTGGGTGCGGGCGACGGCGAGCTCGTGCTCGTCGCCCAGGGCTCGGCCGCGCGCGAGGCGATCCGCGCGCCGGGCCCGATCGACGCCGCGATCGTCGCGATCCTCGACTCGCTCACGGTCGGCGGCAAGCGCACCTACACGCGCTGACGCGCGCAAACTCGGGGTCAGACCCCGACGTTGCGCGACCTGAGGGCCTGGGGCCTACGTCAGGCGCGCCGCGTAGAAGCCGTCGTCGCCCTCGTCGGGCCAGGTGCGCAGCTCGTCGTGCGCCGCGAGGCCCGCGGCGGGCGCGACGTCCTCGTTCTCCTGCGGGTTGAGGGTGCAGACGGCGTAGTGCAGCTCGCCGCCCGGGGCCAGCAGGCCGCGGGCGTGCGCGACGAGCTCGACCTGCAGCGCCGCGAGCTCCTCGGCGTCCTCGGGCGTCCGGCGCCAGCGCGCGTCGGGGCGGCCGGCGAGGACCCCGAGGCCGCTGCAGGGCGCGTCGACGAGGATGCGGTCGAACGGCCCGCCGGCGTAGGCCCGGCCGTCGGCGGTCACGACCTCGGCGTCGACGCCGAGGCGGCGCAACGTCGCTGCCAGCGCCTTGGCGCGGCCGGGGTGGGAATCCACGGCGGTGACGTGCGCGCCGGTGGCGGCGAGCACCGCCGTCTTGCCGCCCGGCGCGGCGCAGAGGTCGAGCACGCGCATGCCGGGCTGCGCGCCGACGCGCTGCGCGACGAGCACGGCGGCGCGCGCGATCGGCACGACCGCGCCGCTCGCGAAGGCGTGCGAGCCGGCGACGTCGAGCGGCCCCTCGACGCGCAGCACCCCGGTCGCCTCGTCGCGCTGTGCCGCGACGCCGGAATCGCGGAGCCACGCGTCCACGGCGGCGCCGTCGCCGATCAGGGGGTTCGGCCACAGCGACACGGCGGGCGGGCGGTTCGCGGCCGCGCACAGCGCCCTCCCCCGCTCCCCGCCATAGGCGCCGAACCACAGCTCGGCGATCCAGTCGGGCAGCGAGTGGCGCAGCGCGGCCTCCTCGGCGTCGTCCTCGGGCAGCGCGGCGTACCACGCGGGCGCCTCGGCGGCGAGCTTGCGCAGCACGGCGTTCGTGAGCCCGGTCGCGCGCGGGCCGATGGCCCGGCGAGCGAGCTCCACGCTCTCGGAAACCGCTGCATGCGCCGGGATTCCGTCGGCGAACAGGATCTGGAAGACGCCCAGCTGCAGCACGTGCGCGAGCTTGCGCTCGAGGCGCTGCACCGGGCGGTTCGCGAGCTCCTCGAGGGCCGCGTCGAGGGTGCGGCGCCGCTGCACGGTGCCGAACGCCAGGTGCATCGCGAGGGCGCGGTCGCGCGCGTCCACGTTCGCCTTCTCGGCCTCGCCGGAGAAGGCGCGGTCGGCGTAGGCGCCCTCGTCGAGCACGCGCGTGATCACGCGCAGCGCGAGCGTGCGGGCGCCGCTCACGCGCCCGTCGCCGCCGGCAGCGCACCGCGCAGGCCGCGCAGCCAGTCGGCGGCCGGCATGCGGCGCCCGCCCGGGGCCTGCAGCTCGCGCAGCTCGAGCCCGCCCGTCGCGCACCCGACCACGACGGCGTCGCCGTCGCGCTCGAGCACCCCGGGCACGGGGCCCGCGGCGGTCACCGCGGTGCGCCAGATCGTGTGCGGGGCGCCGCCCAGGACGAGGCGGGCGCCGATGTGCGGCGAGAGCGCGCGCACGCGGTCGTGCAGCTCGCGCGCGGGCCGCGCGGGATCGAGCAGCCGGTCGGCGGCGGTGATCTTGGCGGCGTACGTGGGCTCGCCGACCTGCGGCACGGTCGCGATCTGCCCGCCGCCGGCATCGGCGAGGGCGCGCGCGAGCGGCGCGAGGCCGAGGGCGAGCGCGCGCTCGTAGACCGCGCCGGCGTCGTCGTCGGGCCCGACGGCGAACCGCTCCAGCGCCGCCACGGGGCCGGCGTCGAGCTGCTCGACGAGCAGCATCGCCGCCACGGCGCCCTCGGGCTCGCCCGCCATCAGCGCCCGCTCGATGGGCGCCGCTCCGCGCCAGCGCGGCAGCGCCGATGGGTGCAGGTTGACGAACGGGAAGGCGTCGAGCAGCGCACGCGGCACGAGCAGCCCGTAGGCGACCACCGCCACCGCCTGCGCGCCCGCCGCTGCGAGCAACGGCAGCGCGTCGGCCGCGCGCTCGGGCTGCGCGAGCTCGAGCCCGAGTGCGTGCGCGACCGTGGCGACGGGCGGTGCGGCCTGCTTGCGGCCGCGGCCGGCGGGACGGTCGGGCTGGCTGAGCACGAGGCCGATCTCGACCCCCGGCGCCTCGGCCAGGCGCTCGAGGGCCTGCGCGGCCCACCAGTTCGTGCCTGCGAAGCCGACGCGGACGGCCACCGGTCCGTCGCTCAGCGCCGGGGGCCGGGCTCCGGCCGCAGAGCGGCCAGCGCCTCCCGGCGCGCCTCGGGCGTCGTGCGATCGATGATCAGCACGCCGTCGAGGTGGTCGATCTCGTGTTGCAGGATGCGCGCCTCGAGGCCCTCGGCGTCGACCCGCACGGACTCGCCGTTCTCGTCCTGGGCCTCCACCGACACGCGGACGTTGCGCTCGACGGGCACGCGCAGCGGGCCCAGCGAGAGGCAGCCCTCCTCGTCGCTCGCCGTCTCGGCGGAGCGCTCGACGATCTGCGGGTTGACGATCGCTCGCGCCTCGGCGTCCTCACGGTCGGGCCGGTACACGAGCAGGCGTCGCAGCAGACCGACCTGGTTGCCCGCGAGGCCCACGCCGTTGGCGTCGTCCATGAGACGGGTCATGCGGGCCACCAGCGCGCGCAGATCGTCGGAGAACTCGGTCACGGGCCGCGCCGGCTCGCGCAGGACCGGCTCGGGGTACTGGCGGATCTGGCTGCGCGCGACCATCTCGCGGGCACGCGCACGCGCCTCGCGCTCGATCTCCTTCTTGCTCCGGCGCTCGCCGTGGTCGTGCTCGTGGTCGTGCGCGCCGTGATCGTGCGCGTGGTCGTGATCGTGATCGTGTTCGGTAGCCGCCATCGGGAGGCAGTCTACTGAGGGTCGACGTCGACCACGGCGCTCGCGCCGGCGCGGTGGAGCGCGCGGCCCTGCCGCGCCACCAGCTCGGCCAGGAGGCTGCCGGCGCGCGCGGGCTGCAGGGTCTTGACGAGCAGCTGCGCCCGCTCGCGGCCGCGCACGCGGAAGAGCGGCGCGGGGCCGAGCACCTCGTCGCCCGGCAGGACGGGCTCGGCCGCCGCGCGCAGGGCCGCGAGCGCCTCCATGGCCGCGCCCGGCTGCCCCGCGGCGACCTCGACGCGCACGAGGTGGCGGAACGGCGGATAGCCCAGCCGCTCGCGGCGCTCGAGCTCGCCCGCGAGGAAGGCCTCGACGGCGTGCTCGGCGGCGAGCCGCACGACGCGCTGATCGGGATCCCAGGCCTGGAAGATCACCGAGCCCGGATCGCCGCGGCGGCCGCTGCGGCCCGCGAGCTGGGCGAGCAGCGCGAACGTGCGCTCCTCGCTGCGGAAGTCGGGCCACGCCAGGCCCTGGTCGGCGTCGATCGCGGCGGCCAGGCGGAGGTCGCGGAAGTCGTGCCCCTTGGCCACCATCTGCGTGCCGACGAGCACGGCCGCGGGCTCGCTCGCGAAGCGCTCGAGCGTCGCGTCGAGGCTGCCACGGCGCTCGGTCGCATCGGCATCGAGCCGCAGCACCGGGATGTGCGGCAGGAGCTCGCTCACCGCCTCGCTCACGCGCTCGGTGCCGGCGCCCAGGCGGGCGAGCTCGACCGAGCCGCAGTGCGGGCACTCGCTCGGCGCCCGCTGCGTGTAGCCGCAGTGGTGGCAGCGCAGGCGGCCGCCGGCATGCAGGGCGAGGCTGACGTCGCAGCGCTCGCAGCGGAAGCCCTCGCCGCAGCTGCGGCAGTGCAGCGCGGGCGCCTCGCCGCGGCGGTTGAGCAGCAGGATCGCGCGCCCGCCCTCGTCGGCGAGCCGCACGAGGCCGCTGCGCAGGGGGCGTGAGAGCGGGTAGAGGCCGTCGCGCCGCAGATCGACCACCTCGACGCGCGGCAGGTCGCCGCCGACCCGCGTCGAGAGCGTCGCGCGCGGCAGGCGCGCCCAGCTCTCGGGACGCGGCGTCGCCGACCCCATGACCAGCACCGCGCCCTCGAGCCGCGCGCGCTTGGCCGCCACGCGGCGCGCGTCGTAGCGCGGATCGTCGCCCTGCTTGTAGGCCGATTCGTGCTCCTCGTCGACGACGATCAGGCCGACGTCCGGCAGCGGCGCGAAGACGGCCGAGCGCGCACCGACCACGACGCGCACCTCGCCGGCGATCGCGGCCTCCCGCACCGCCCGGCGCTCGCCGTCCGAGATGCCCGAATGGAGCACGGCGACCTGCTCGCCGAAGCGCGCGGCGAAGCGGCGCGCCGTCTGCGGGGAGAGCGCGATCTCGGGCACGAGCACGAGCACCGTGCGGCCGCGGGCGAGCGCGCTCTCGGCGGCGCGCAGGTAGACCTCGGTCTTGCCCGACCCCGTCACGCCGTAGAGCAGGAGGTCGCCGCCGCCGGCTGCGAGCAGCGCCTCGACGCGGGCGACCGCGGCCGTCTGATCCGGGGTCAGGGATGCCGGCGGCGGCGTGCGCCCGGCGCGCACGGTCGGGATGCGCAGGCGTGCGTCCAGGCGCACGAGCCCGTCCTCGGCCAGGCGCCGCACCGTGGCCGCCGTCGTGTGGGCGCGCTCGACCAGCTCGGACATCGGGAGCGGCCCCTCGGCGAGCTCGCCGAGCAGCTTGCGGCGGCGCTCGGTCGCGGCCGGGACGCCCGTCGCCGCAACCCACGTGTCGCGCGGCGCGCGCACCCGCGGCGGCAGCGCGAGCGCAAGCGCGCGCGCCGGCGTCGAGCCGTAGTAGGCGGCGATCCAGAGGCACAGCTCGAGCACGAGCGGCGCGATGCGCGGCTCCTCGCCGAGCCGCTCGACGACCGCGAGCCTGCCCTCGTGCTGCGACGGGCCGCCGGCCTCGACGACGACCCCGCGCACGCTGCGGCCGTTGAGCGGGACGTGTACGACGTCCCCGCGCTCGAGCTCGATGCCGTCGGGCTGCAGGTAGTCGAGCGGCTCACGCAGGGCGCGCGTCGTCACCAGCGGGACGACACGGGCGGTGCGCGGCGCGGACACCGGGGGATCATGGCGTACGGACTGGTCGCGATCCGCGCGCGGGAATGACGGGATCGTGCCGTCGAGAACCGGTTTCAGGGACGCTCCCTCAGGCCTGTGTCGCCCCCGCCCCGAGCGAGCGCGCGAGCGTCGGGGCGACGTCGGTGCGCTCCCACGGGAACCCCTCCTGCTCGCGGCCGAAGTGGCCGTAGGCCGCGGTCGCCCGGTAGATCGGGCGGCGCAGATCGAGCTCGCGCAGGATCGCGGCCGGCCGCAGGTCGAAGTGCTCCCGCACGCACGCCTCGATCGCGTCCGGATCGACGGTGTGGGTGCCGAACGTCTCGACGAGGAGGCTGACCGGCTGCGCCACCCCGATGGCGTAGGCGACCTGCAGCTCGCAGCGCCGTGCCAGGCCCGCGGCGACGATGTTCTTGGCGACCCAGCGGCAGGCATAGGCCGCGGAGCGGTCGACCTTCGTCGGATCCTTGCCCGAGAACGCACCGCCGCCGTGGCGGGCCATGCCGCCGTAGGTGTCGACGATGATCTTGCGCCCGGTCAGGCCCGCGTCGCCCATCGGGCCGCCGACCTCGAAGCGCCCTGTGGGGTTGACGAGCACGAAGTCGGGTCCGCGCAGCGTGGCGTCGTCGAGCAGCTCCGAGGGGATCGCCGCGCGCACCACGTGCTCGACGATCGCCTCGCGCAGCTCGTTCATGTCGGTGCCCTTGCGGTGCTGCGAGGAGACGACGACGCGCTCGACCGCGACGGGCTCGGGCACGCCGTCGGCGTCGCGCCGGTAGCGCACGGTCACCTGCGCCTTGCCGTCCGGCAGCAGGTCGGGCATCGTGCCGTCGCGCCGCAGGGTCGCCATGCGCCGCGTGACCGCGTGCGCGAGCATGAGCGGCAACGGCATCAGCTGCGGCGTCTCGTCGCAGGCGAAGCCGAACATCATGCCCTGGTCGCCGGCGCCGATGCGGTCGAGCACGTCACCACCGGCGGCGCGCGACTCGAGCGCCGCATCCACGCCCTGGGCGATGTCGGGCGACTGCTTGTCGAGCGCCACGTTGACGGCGCAGGTGTCCGCGTCGAAGCCGTACTCCGAGCTCGTGTAGCCGATGTCCCGGATCACGCCGCGCACGATCTGCGGCACGTCGAGCGTCGCCGTCGTCGAGATCTCCCCCGCCACCAGCACGAGGCCCGTGGTGACGAGCGTCTCGCAGGCCACGCGCCCCATCGGGTCGCCGGCCAGCACCGCATCGAGGACCGCGTCCGAGATCTGATCGGCCATCTTGTCGGGGTGGCCCTCGGTCACCGACTCGGAGGTGAACACCATGTCGCCCGCCATCGGCGAGGCTCCCTTCGTCGTGGTACGCCCGGCGGGAGTCTATGCAAGACCCGGTGCGCACCCCCGCCGGGGCTCAAGCAGCCTGCGGCGGGTGCCGATAGCGCGCACATGAAGCGTCTGGGCGTCCTCGCCGCGGCCGGAGGCGCTGTCGTCATCGGTCTGGCCCCCGTCGTGCCGCTGCTCGCGGCGCACGACCGCGACGCGTTCACGGTGCCGAGGATCCACTTCTACGCGGTCTCGGCGACCGCGCTCGTGTGCGCCGCGCTCGCGATCGCCCTCGGCGCCGCGGGCGTGCGCCGGCGCGACCGCCGCGCGGCCTCGATCGGCGCGGGCTTCACGGTCATGGCGGCGCTGCTCGCCGTGCACGGTCTGACGACGCCCGGCTTCCTGATCGCATCCGAGTACACCGCCGCGGTCGGCGTCTCCGGCGCGCTCGCCGTGCCGCTCGGCGGCGGCGTCATCCTCGCGACGCTCGTGGCCCGGCCGCGCACGCGCGGCCACGTGCGCGACCTCGTGTACCTCCAGCTCGGCGTCGTCGCCGCCACGGTCGCATTCGGCGCCGTCGCGCTGCTCGACCCCGGGGCGATCCCGAGCGTGCCGGTGGCGCTGCGTCCGCTCGTGTGGTGGATCGTCGGCGCGAACACCGTCGTCTACGGCATCCTCGCGCTGCGCGCGCTGCGGACGTTCCAGCTCACGCGCCGGATCGCCGACCTCGCGGTCGTGGCCGGCCTCACCTGGCTCGCGATCGCGGTCGCCACCTACCTGCTGAGCCCTCTCTGGTCGGTCGGCTTCTGGAGCGGTCACGTGCTCGAGCTCGGCGCGTTCCTGGTCATCTCGGTCGCGCTCGCGAGCGATCTCGCCCGCGCCGCGCCGTCGCACGCCCTGCGCTCCGGGCTCGACGTGCGCAGCGTCGTGACCGAGGAGGAGGCGCTGCTCGGCGCCTGGGTGGCGCGCCTGCTCGCCCGGCTCGCCGCGAAGGACACCTCGACACGCGAGCACACGCGGCGCGTCGCGCTGCTCGCGGTGCAGGTCGGCCAGGAGCTCGGCCTGCGCGGCGGGCGCCTGCGGAGCCTCGCGGTCGCGGCGCTCCTGCACGACGTCGGCAAGCTGCAGGTGCCCGAGGCGATCCTGCGCAAGGCGGCGCCGCTCACGCCCGCGGAGTTCGCCGTGATCAAGCGGCACCCGATCGACGGCGCGAGCCTGCTCGCGCACATCGGCGGCTTCGCGGACGAGCTCGCGCTCGTCCGCGGCCACCACGAGCGGCTCGACGGCAGCGGCTATCCCGACGGGCTGCGCGGAGACGAGCTGTCGCTCGAGATCCGCATCCTGGGCGTCTGCGACGTCTACGACGCGCTCACGAGCGAGCGCGTCTACCGCCGCGCCTACACCCAGGCCCAGGCGCTGACGATCCTCGACCAGGGCCGCGGCAGCGTGTTCGACGCGGCCGCCCTGGATGCGCTCTCGCGCGTCGTGGGCGCGGCTCCCGCGCGCCGCCTCGAGGCCGCGGCGTAGGAGCCCGGCCGCGCAAAATTGGGGTCAGACCCCAACTTTGCGCTGCTAGAACTCCCCCGCGGGCGCGGCGCGGGCCAGCAGCGTCGCGATCGCGGTCCGGGATCGGCGTCCCGCCGATGACGCTGCAGACGGCGTCGGTGATGGGGAGCTCGACGCCGGACTCGCGCGCCAGCGCTTCCAGCGCGGGCGCCGTGTGCAGGCCCTCGACGACCATCCCGACCTCGCGCTCGGCCTCCTCGGGCGCGACGCCGCGTGCGAGCAGCTCGCCCGCGGCGCGGTTGCGCGAATGGCCCGACGTGCAGGTCGCGACGAGGTCGCCGAGGCCGGCGAGGCCGGCGTACGTGCGCGGATCGGCTCCCAGCACCGAGCCGAGGCGCGTCATCTCGGCGAGGCCGCGCGTGATCAGCGCCGCGCGCGCGTTGTCGCCGTAGCCGAGGCCGTCGCAGATGCCGGCGGCGATCGCGATCACGTTCTTGGCCGCCCCGCACAGCTGCACGCCGCGTACGTCCGCGGAGGCGTACACGCGGAAGCGCGTCGTCGAGAGGGCGCGCTGGAGCAGGCAGGCGATCTCGGGATCCGAGCTCGCGATCACGCTCGCGGCCGGATGGCCCGCCGCGATCTCCTCGGCGTGATTGGGGCCCGAGAGCGGCGCGACGCGACGGGGATCGTGCCCCGTCTGCTCGACGATGACGTCCGAGAGCAGCCGGTGCGTCGCGGGGTCGAGCCCCTTGGCCAGCGCGATCACGAGCGCATCGGGACGCAGGCGGAGCGCCGCAGCGGTCTCGGCATAGGCGGCTGCGGGCACGGCGAGCGCGATCAGCTCGGCCTCGGGCGCCTGCGCCGCGAGGTCGAGCAGCACCGGCTGCACGCCGTGCGCGAGGGGGACGCCCGGGAGGTAGCGCCGGTTCTCGCGGTGCGCGATCAGGTCGGCGACGGCGGCCGCGTCGCGGCAGGCCAGCTCGACGGGATGCCCTGCGCGCGCCAGCACGCCCGAGAACGCCGTGCCCCAGGAGCCCCCGCCGACGACGAGCGCCCGCACCTCTCAGCGCTCGACCAGATCCAGGATCACGGGCACGCCCTGCAGCGCCAGCGCCTCGCGCAGCTGATTCTCGAGCCAGTACGCATAGTCGCGCGTCACGCGGCTGCGATCGTTCACGGTCAGGCGGAAGCGCGGCGGCCGGGCCTGCACCTGCGCGCCGTAGTAGATCTTGAGCCTGCGCCCCTTGACGAGCGGCGCCTCGCGCGTGGCCAGGATGTCGCGCAGCAGGCGGTTGAACTCGCCCGTGCCGATGCGGCTCACGTAGCGGTCGTAGGTGTCGTCGATCACGCGCACGAGCCGCTCGAGGCCGCGCTTCGTGAGCGCCGAGGTGACGACGATGGGCGGGCGCTGGCGCGCCTTGATGTGCAGCCGCTCGCGCACGTCCTCGAGCTCGAGCTGGGCGATGTCCCACTTCGAGAGCACGAAGACCGTCGCGCAGCTCGCGCGGCGCGCGACGTCGGCGACGTGCAGGTCCTGCTCGGTGATGCCCTCGGTGGAGTCGACGAGCACGAGCGCGACGTCGGCGCGCCGCGCCGCCTCGAGCGAGCGCACCTCGCTCCAGAACTCGACCTGCTGGCGCTGCGCGCGGTGCCGGCGCAGGCCGGCCGTGTCGATCAGGCGGTAGATGCGGCCCTCGCGCTCGAGGCGGATGTCGATCGAGTCGCGGGTCGTGCCGGGGATCTCGCTCACGATCGTGCGCTGCTCGTCGCAGAGCGCGTTCAGGAGCGACGACTTGCCGACGTTCGGGCGGCCGAGGATGACGACGCCGATCTCGTCCGTCGTGCGCTCGACGCGCGCCACGTCGAGTGCGCGCAAGCGCGCGACGATCTCGTCGAGCAGATCGCCGGTCGCGATGCCGTGCAGCGCCGACAGCGGGAAGGGGTCGCCGAGGCCGAGCTCGTGGTACTCGAGCGCCTCGTCGTGGCGGGCCGGGTTGTCGAGCTTGTTCGCGACCAGGAGCACCGGCACGCGCGAGCGCCGCAGCCGCTCGGCCAGCTCGAGATCGGCGGGGCCCGGCGACGTCGTGGCGTCCACGAGCAACAGCACGAGATCGGCCTCGCTGATCGCGAGCTCGGCCTGGCGCACGATCTCGGCCTGGAAGGGGCCCTCGTCGCCGGCGTCGACGCCGCCGGTGTCGATCAGCGCGAAGAGGTCGCCGCCCCACTCGACGACCATCTGCTTGCGGTCGCGCGTGACGCCGGGCTCGGAGTGCACGACGGTCTCGCGCGTGGCCGTGAGGCGGTTGACGAGCGTCGACTTGCCGGCGTTCGGCTCGCCGACGATCGCGACGGTGCCGAGCAGGGTGCGCTCGGTGGTCGCCTCGGCCTCGGCGGTGCGCTGGCGCGAGCTGCGGGAGCGGGGAGCGTCGTCGCTCACGAGGCCACCGCCGCGTCGACGCCGGCGAGGTCGCGCGGGCGCCCGGCCGCGATCGCGGCCTGGGTGCGGCGCTGCAGACGCTCGAGCTCGCGCTGCAGCTCGGCGGTCGTCGTGACGACCGCATCGCGGTAGGCGCGGCCCCGCCGCGCCGTCTCGGCGACGTGCAGCGGCGGCCCGAACATCACCGTGACGGGGTGGCGGAGCGACTTCTTGATGTGGATCGTGCCCTGGATCACTACCGGCACTATGGGTGCTCCTTCGGCCAGAGCGATCAATGCCGCCCCCGGCTGCACCCGGCCGATGGCCTCCGAGGGTTGCCGCGTACCCTCGCAGAAGACGCCCAGCGGGTGTCCCGCGCGCAGCACGCGCCGCGCCAGGCGCAGCGCCTCGAGGTCGGATTCGCCGCGGCGGACGGCGAACGCGCCCGCGTGACGGACGAGCCAGGTGAGGATGCGGTTGTAGGTGAACAGCTCGGCCTTGGCCATGTAGCGCAGCGTGCGCGGCGAGGCGGCGCCGAGCACGACGACGTCGATCCCCGCGATGTGGTTGCAGGCGATCACGGCCGGGCCCGTGCGCGGCACGTGCTCGGCCCCGTAGACGCGCATGCGGAAGAACCACTCGAAGGGCCGCTGCAGGAGCAGGCGCCAGAAGCCCCAGAAGCGATCGGGCGTGAGGATGCGGTGGTCGTCGCCGGGGACGTCGTCGCTCATCGCCCGTCTCCCCGGGCCAGCGCGACGATGCGCGCGACGACAGCCTCGGAGTCGAGGTCGGTGCTGTCGATGACCACCGCGTCGGCCGCGCGCACGGTCTGCGCGGCATCGCGCTGGTCGCGCTCGGCGAGCGCGGCGGCGGCCGCGGAGTCGGCCAGCTCGCGCACTCGCCGGTGGGCGCGCACCGCGGGAGCGGCGTCGAGCCAGATCTTGAGCTCGGCCTCCGGCCACACGACCGCGCCGACGTCGCGGCCCTCGGCGACGGCGTCGCCCGCGGCCAGGAACGAGCGCTGGGCGCGGTGCAGCGCCTCGCGCACGGCCGGGTGGCGCGCCACGAGCGACACCTGCTCCTCGACCTGCGGGCTGCGCAGCTCGCCGTCTCCGGTGAGCGTCGCGGCGAGGCCGGCGAGCCCGGCGAGGCCCTCGGCGTCGTCGCTCGCAACGCCGTTGCGGAGCGCCGCGAGCGCGACCGCGCGGTACATCGCGCCGGTATCCAGATAGCGGTAGCCGAGCGTCTCCGCGACCCTGCGCGCGACGGTCGACTTGCCGGCCCCGGCCGGCCCGTCGATCGCGATCACCACGGCCGCACCGCCAGACGCTCGACCTCGGCCGCGAAGCCGGGGTACGAGACGCCGATCGCCGAGGCGCCCTGGATGCGCACACCGCCGCGCGAGACGAGCCCGGCGACCGCGCCGAGCATGCCGATGCGGTGGTCGCCGTGGGCGTCGACGCGGCCGCCCTCGGGACGCGCGGGCACGCCCTGGATCTCCCAGCCGTCGGCGGTCGCGTGCACGTGGCCGCCGATCGCCCGCAGCAGCTCCGCGACCGTCTCGAGGCGGTTCGACTCCTTCACGCGCAGCTCGGCCGCGCCGCGCACGACCGTGCGGCCGCGAGCCATCGTCGCCGCCAGCGCGAGCAGCGGCAGCTCGTCGATCAGCGCCGGCACGATCTCGGGCTCGATCTCGGTGGCGACGAGCTCGGCCGGGTGCACCTCGACGTCCGCGATCGGCTCTCCCCCGGCCGTCGTGCGGCGGTTGAAGAGGTTGATGCGCGCGCCCATGCGCTCGAGCACGGTCAGCAGGCCCGTGCGCGTCGGATTCGTCGACATTCCGCGCACGAACAGGCGCGACTCGGCCAGCAGCGTCGCCGCCACCAGGAACGGCGCGGCCGAGGAGATGTCCCCGGGCACGTCGACCGCGGCCAGCTCGAGCCGCTCGGCCGGCCAGACCGAGACGGTGCGCGGCCCCTTGGCGACGCGCGCGCCGGCGGCGCGCAGCAGGCGCTCCGTGTGGTCGCGGGTCGGCACCGGCTCGATCACCGTCGTCGGCCCGGTGACGGCGTAGAGGCCCGCGAGCAGGATGCAGGACTTGACCTGGGCCGAGGCCACCGGCAGCTCGTAGCCGATCGGCTGCAGCTCGCCGCCGCCGTCGATGTGCAGCGGCGGGCGCCCGTCGCTGTCGCCCAGCACCGCGCCCATCAGCCGCAGCGGCATCGTCACGCGATCGACCGGGCGGCGGCGGATCGAGTCGTCGCCGTCGAGCGTGAACGAGCCGCTCTGCCCGACGAGCAGCCCCGGCAGCAGGCGCATCAGCGTGCCCGCGTTGTGCACGTCGATCGGCCCGCTCGGTGCCTGCAGGCCGCGCAGGCCGCAGCCATGCACGCGCAGGCGCGTCGCGCCCTCGTCGAGGCGCTCGACGCGCGCTCCGAGCGCCTCGACGGCCGCCAGCGTGGCAAGCGTGTCGGCATTGGCGCCGAAGCCGGTGACCTCGGTCGGCCCGTCCGAGACGGCGCCGATCAGGAGCGCGCGGTGCGAGATCGACTTGTCGCCCGGCACCGCCAGCTCGCCCACGAGCGCGGCCGCGGGCGCCACCTCGAGGCGGTCGGATCCGGTCGCCGCGCTCACGGCGCGTCCGCCAGGACGGGCGCGGCGAGCGCCCCGTAGCCCTGGCCGTCGAGCAGCTCGACGGCGCGCTCGGCCGCCTCCTGCCCGGCCACCAGCAGCTCGATCGTGCCGCCGCGCTCGGGCGTCATGTGGTGGAACTCGAAGTCCTCGATGTTGATCCGCGCCGCGCCGAGCGCCTGCGTGATGCCCGCGAACACGCCCGGGCGGTCGGGTATGTGCACCTGCACGCGGTAGAGCTCCTCGGGCCGCTGGTCGAACTGCGCGGCCAGCGAGCGGCGCCGGTGGCCGGAGGCCTGGCCGATCCAGCGCGCCAGGTAGCCGGCGTCGCCGGCTTCGAGCGCCGTCAGCACCTCGCCGAGCGCGCGCTGGTGCTCGCGCAGGACACCCGCGAGCGCCTCGCGGTTGTCGAGGAAGATGTCGACCCAGATGCGCGGGTTCGCGCCGGCCACGCGCGTCATGTCGCGAAACGAGCCGCCGATCGCCGTGAGCGGGTCGTGGCCGTCGATGCGCGCCTCGCCGGCCTGGACGACGAGCAGGTTCGCGAGCGCGTGCGGCAGGTGGCTCGTGACGGCGAGCAGGCGGTCGTGCACGCCGGCGTCGATGGCGACGGGCGTTGCCCCCAGCGCTGCCACCAGCCGGTGCAGGTCGCGCAGGCGCTCGGGCTCGCTCTCGGTCAGCGGCGTGAGGTACCACGTCGCGCCCTCGAACAGCTCGGCCCGGGCGTTCTGGGCGCCGCGCGTCTCCATGCCGCAGATCGGGTGGCCGCCGATGAAGCGCGGCCGCAGCCCGGCGGGCACGGCCGCGACGACGCCGGCCTTGGTCGAGCCGATGTCGGTGACGGTGGCGTCCGGCGCGAGCTCGGCCAGTTGCGCGAGCACGCCCGGGAGCTCGGCGACCGGGGCGCACAGGACGATGAGCTCGGCGCCGTCGACCGCGGCGGCGAGCTCGCCGACGGCCTCGTGCACGCAGCCGCGGGCCAGTGCGGCGTCGCGCGCGGCCGGGTCGGGATCGCAGCCGACGACGTGGCCGACGCCGGCGCGCTCGCGCGCGGCGAGGCCGAGCGAGCCGCCCATCAGTCCGAGCCCGACGATCGCGAGGCGCTCGATCACGAGGGTCGCGCATCGCCGCGCATCAACTCGGCCAGGCGGAAGGCCAGGTCGAGCGACTGGCGGGCGTTCAGGCGCGGGTCGCAGAGCGTCATGTAGCGCTGTTCGAGCTGTTCCTCGAGCACCGCCTCGGCGCCGCCGAGGCACTCGGTGACGTCCTCGCCCGTGAATTCGAGGTGCACGCCGCCCGGCCAGGTGCTCTCGCTCCGGCAGGTCGCGACGAAGCCCTCGAGCTCGCCCATGATGGCGTCGAAGCGGCGCGTCTTGACGCCGGACGCCGTGCGGATGCCGTTGGCGTGCATCGGATCGCAGGCCCAGACGACGGGATGCCCGGCGTCCTTGACGGCGCGCAGGAGCGGCGGCAGCGTCTCGCGCACCTTCTCGGCGCCCATGCGCGCGATCAGCGTGAGGCGTCCGGGCGTGCGCTGCGGATCGAGGACCTCGCACAGCTCGACGAGCTCCTGCGCGCTCGCGGTCGGGCCGACCTTGACGCCGACGGGGTTGTGGACGCCCGCGAAGAACGCGGCGTGCGCGCCGTCGGGCCGGCGCGTGCGCTCGCCGATCCAGAGCATGTGCGCCGAGCAGTCGTACCAGTCGCCGGTCAGCGAGTCGCGGCGCGTGAGGCCCTCCTCGTAGTCGAGCACGAGACCCTCGTGGCTCGTCCAGACGTCGACCTGGTGCAGCTTGGTCTCGCGCGCGAGGTCGATGCCGCAGGCGGTCATGAAGCGCAGCGCGCGCTCGATCTCGCTCGCGACCTGCTCGTAGCGGCGGCCCTCGGCCGAGCTCGCGACGAACTCCTGGTTCCACTCGTGCACGCGCGTGATGTCGGCGAAGCCGCCCTTCGCGAACGCGCGCAGCAGGTTGAGCGTGCGCGCCGACTGGTCGTAGGCGCGCAGCATGCGCAGAGGGTCGTGCGCGCGCGCCTCCGCCGTCGGGGCGTCGTCGTTGATGAGGTGGCCGTAGAACGACGGCAGGTCGACGTCGCCGATGCGCTCGGTGGGCGCCGAGCGCGGCTTCGCGAACTGGCCGGCGATGCGCCCGACCTTGACCACCGGCAGCGCCGCGGCGTAGGTCAGGACGATCGACATCTGCAGCAGGATGCGCAGCTTCTCGCGGATCGTGACGGCCGAGGTGTCGTGGAAGGACTCGGCGCAGTCGCCGGCCTGGAGCAGGAACGCGCGCCCGGCGGCGACCTCGGCGAGCGAGTCCTGGAGTGCGCGCGCCTCGCCCGCGAACACGAGCGGCGGCATGCCGCGCAGCTGCTCGCGCGCGAGCTCGGCGCGGGCGGCGTCGGGCCAGACGGGCTGCTGCAGCGCCTCGTGCGCGTGCCACGAGGCAGGCGTCCAGGGGGATTCGGTGACGGCCATACGGCCTTCAGTCTACGTCGGGAGCGGCCTCCGGCCCTCCGTCACGCTCGCGCGCGTTGGCGCGCTGCGCGGCGCGCGCGAGACCGCGGGCCGCGTCGAGCTCGCCGGCGTCGAGCGGGCGGAAGCTCCCCGCCCCGGGATGCGCTCCGCCGAGGCGGCCGGGGTCGTAGCCGAGCGCGCGCAGGCGCCGGGCCAGGCGCTCGTCGCTGATCAGCGCCGCCAGGCGCCCGTCGGGCGACGTCCCGGCGAGGTGCAGCTCGCTCGGATGCGCGATCTCCGGCACCGCCCCGCCCTCGACCCCGACGAGCACGCCCGCGGGGCCGCCGGCCGTCACCGGCGCGCCGTCGAGCGTCACGCTCGCGCCGGGCTCGACCCCGGCCGACGGCTCGAGCGCGACGACGCCGTCCACGGCCACGCGCCCGGCGCGCACGAGGCCCTCCACGCTCCGCCGCGTGCCGAGCCCGGCCAGCGCGAGGTAGCGGTTGAGGCGCGTCGCGGTCATCCCCCTCCCCCCTCCGCCGCGCTGCGCAGCAGCTCGATCTCGGCGGCCTCCAGCGGACGCGACGCGCCGGCTGCGAGCGCCCCGAGGCGCAGGCCGGCGTAGGCCGGGCGATGCAGCGAGATCACGTGGTGGCCGACCGCCTCGCACATGCGCCGCACCTGGCGCTTGCGGCCCTCGTGCAGCACGATCTCGACGACGCTCGTCCGCCCGGAGGCGCGCAGCACGCGCACCCGCGCCGGCGCCGTGCGGCGCCCGTCGAGCTCGACGCCGGCCGCCAGCTGCGCGGCCGTCTCGGCGCTGACGGAGCCGCGCACGGTCGCCTCGTACGTCTTCTCGACGCCGTGGCGCGGGTGCATCAGGCGCGCGGCCAGGTCGCCGTCGTTCGTGAGCAGCAGCAGGCCGGTCGTGTCCGCATCCAGCCGGCCGACCGGGAAGAGCCTGCGGTCGGCGCCGACGAGGTCGATCACGGTGCGCCGCCCGTGCGTGTCGCGCACCGTCGTGACGACGTCGGCGGGCTTGTTGAGGAGGACGTAGACGTGCTCGTCGGGCGCGACCGGCCGGCCGTCGAGCGCGACGACCGCGCCGTCGGGCACGCGCTCCCCCGGCGAGGTCGCGACGGCGCCGTCGATCGTCACCCGCCGCGCCTCCACGAGCGCCTCGACGCCGCGGCGCGAGCCCAGCCCGCAGGCGGCGAGATAGCGATTGAGGCGCGGGGCCTCGCCGGTCATCAGCCCCGCTCGGCTGCCACCGCGTGCAGTCGCTGGCGCAGCTCGGCGCTGTCGAGCTCGTCCTCGCCGCCGGCGAGCGCCGGCAGGCCGGCGATGCCGTCCTCGAGGCCGAAGATGCGGTCGAACGTCGTCGTCGTGCGGTACAGCACGGGCGCTCCGAGCCCGTCGCCGCGCCCGGCCTCCTCGATCAGCCCGCGCTCGAGCAGGCCCGAGACGACGGCGTCCGACGAGACCCCGCGGATGCGGGCGATCTCGGGCCGCCCGACCGGCTGCAGGTAGGCGACGACCGCGAGCGCCTCGAGCGCCGCGGGGCTGAGCCCGCGCTCGGGCAGGCGCGCCTGGAGGCGGCTGGCCGCCTCGGCGGGCTCGCCGGCCGCGGCGCGCAGGCCGTAGCGGCCGCCCGCGCGGTCGAGCACGACGCCCGCGCCGCGCTCGGCCAGCCGGCGCTCCAGCTCGGCGAGCGCACGCTCGACGGAGGTCTCGTCGGCCTCGGCCGCAGCGGCGATGTCGGCGAGCGCGAGCGGCTCGCTCGCGACGAAGAGCAGCGCCTCGCAGACACCGGCCAGCGCGTCGCTCACGCCACGGCCTCGGCGGCGTCGAGCACACGCGCCGACACGCGCAGCGTGCCCTCGCTGCGCGCGACGCGGATGGGCTCGAAGAGGTCGGCCTGGGCCGCGAGCGCCTCGCCGCGCTTGATCAGCTCGAGCAGCGCGACGAAGGCCGCCGCCTGCGCGCCGCGCTCGAGACCGGCGACCTCGTCGTCGAACACGAACCCGCCGCGCGCCCGCACGAGCATCCGGAAGCGCTCCACGAACGGCCGCATCGCGACCGCGCGGCGCCGGACCTGGGTCGTGTCGACGCGCACGGGCGGTTCGAGCAGGTGCAGCATCGCCTCGGCCAGGCGGCCGGGCTGCTCGTCCACGAGCGGCGCGGCCGGGCGCGGCGGCGCGTACGGGGCCGGGGTCGTGCGGAAGACGCGCAGGCCGGCCGCAGCCCGCCGCTCGGCCAGCCAGCCGGCGGCGCGCTTGAAGCGCTGGTACTCGGCGAGCCGCAGCGCGAGCTCCTCGGCGGCCGTCTCGGCGTCGATCTCCTCCTCGTCCTCGGCGTCGGCGTCGACGAGCAGGCGCGACTTCAGCTCGCACAGCGCCGCCACGAGCAGCAGGAACTCCGAGAGCGACTCGAGGTCGATCTCCTCGGCGCCCTCGATCTCCGCGAGATACGCGAGCACGACGTCGACGATCGGAACCTCGACGAGCTCGAGCTCCTCGCGCAGAACGAGCGCGAGCAGGAGATCGAACGGCCCCGAGAAGGCATCGAAGTCGAGGTCGAGCTCGAGAACGGATCCGTTCACGTCCGCATTGTGGCAACGAGCCCGGACGGGCGCCCGCGTTTTGGACCAGACGGGCCACGTGCGGGCGAGTTCGACGCTCACCCGCGCCGCCCCGCTCAGACGAGCTGGGCCTCGCCGCCGAGCACCCGCACCTCGCTGAAGAAGTCGGCCGCCGGGCGCACCTTGTAGCCCGGCCCGAGGCGCAGGACGCGCTCGCCCTCCTCCGTCGAGACCTCCATGACGACGCTGGCCTCGCCCGGGAAGGAGCCGATGATGCGCGCGAGCTCCTCGACGAAGGCCGGGCCGGCGACGCGACCGTCGACGCGCAGGCGCACCTCGCCGCGCGCGGGGACGGCCTCGAAGGGCGCGATCTCGATCGCGCGCAGCTTCGTCTCGCCCTCGTCGCGGCGGTCGACGCGGCCCTTGACGATCACGATGGCGTCCTCGAAGAGGTGCTCGCGGCAGGCGCCGTAGACCTTGCCGAAGACGACCACCTCGACCTGCGTCATGCCGTCGTCGAGGCGCGCGAACGCCATCGGCTCGCCGCTGCGCGAGGTCGTCACGCGCAGCGAGGCGACGAGGCCGCCGACGGAGACGGTCTCGTGCTCGCGCCGGTTCGGCAGGTCGCGCAGCGGCAGGTCGACGCGGCGGCGCAGCTGGTCGGCGACGTCGGCCAGCGGGTGATCGGTCAGGTACAGCCCGAGCGTCTCCTTCTCGAACGCGAGCAGCGCCTTCTTCTCGAGCTCGGGGCCGACCACCGGCGGGTGGTGGCGCTGCGGCTCCTCGTCGCCGCCGAGGTCGAAGATCGAGGCCTGCCCGGCGAGCGCGTCGGCCTGCGACTTCTGGCCGGCGGCTGCGGCGGCCTCGAGCGCGGCCAGCATGGCGCCGCGCGTCGCGCCGGTCGAGTCGAAGCCGCCGCACTTGACGAGGCTCTCGAGCACGCGCTTGTTGATCTGGGTCGCGTCGACGCGCTCGCAGAAGTCCCACAGCGTCGTGAAGAGGCCGCCCTCCTCGCGCGCCAGGACGATCGCGCGCACCGCGCCCTCGCCCACGCCCTTGACGGCGGTCAGGCCGAAGCGGATGCGCCCGTCGACGACCGTGAAGTCCTCGCCCGAGCTGTTGACGTCGGGCGGCAGCACCTCGATGCCCATCTCGCCGCAGGCGTTGACGTAGAACGGCACCTTGTCCTTCGTCTGCATGACCGACGAGATCAGCGCCGCCATGTACGGCTCGGGGTGGTTCGCCTTCAGGTAGGCCGTGCGGTACGCGATCATCGCGTAGCAGGCCGCGTGCGCCTTGTTGAACGAGTAGTCGGCGCTGCGCTCGTTCTCCTCCCAGAGCGACTCGGCCGTCGAGCGGGCGACGCCGTTGGCCTCGCAGCCGGCGAGGAACTTCTCGCGCAGCGACGCCATCAGCGCGTGCACCTTCTTGGAGATCGCCTTGCGCAGGTCGTCGGCCTCGGCGGGCGTGAATCCGGCCAGGTCCTTGGCGATCTGCATCGCCTGCTCCTGGTAGATGTAGACGCCCTGCGTCGTCGAGAGGATCGGCTCGAGGCGCGGATCCAGGTAGGTCACGGCCTCGAGGCCGTTCTTGCGCTTCGCGAACACCGGGATGTTGGCCATCGGGCCCGGGCGGTAGAGCGCGACGAGCGCGATCAGGTCCTCGAACTCGGTCGGCTTGACCTGGCGCAGGGCGTCGCGCATGCCGCTCGACTCGAACTGGAACACGCCGAGCGTGTCGCCGCGGGCGAGCATGTCGTAGGTCGCCTGGTCGTCGAGCGGCAGCCCGGAGAGGTCGCCGAGGTCGACGCCGGCCGACTCGCGGATGATGCGGATCGCCTCGTCGATGACGTCGAGGTTGCGCAGCCCCAGGAAGTCCATCTTGAGCAGGCCGAGCGCCTCGACGTCGCCCATCGGGTACTGCGTCACGAGCTCGGAGTCGGCGCCCTTCTGCTGCAGCGGGAGGTACTCGAGCAGCGGGCGGTCGCCGATCACCACGCCGGCGGCGTGGATCGAGTCGGCGCGCACGAGGCCCTCGAGCGGGCGGGCCATGTCGACGACCTGGCGCACGAGCTCGTCCTCGTCGTAGGCCTTGCGCAGCTCCTGGTTGGGCTTCATCGACTCCTCGAAGCCCACCTTCACGCCCTCGGGCACGAGCTTCGCGATGCGGTCGACGGCGCCGTACGGCAGGCCCATCACGCGGCCGGCGTCGCGCACCGAGGCCTTCGCGGCGAGCTTCGAGAACGTGATGATCTGCGCCACGCGCTCGCGGCCGTACTTCTCGGTCACGTAGGCGATCACGCGCTCGCGGCCGTGCACGGAGAAGTCGATGTCGATGTCGGGCATCGTCTTGCGCCCCGGGTTCAGGAAGCGCTCGAAGAGCAGGTCGTAGCGCAGCGGATCGAGGTCGGTGATCCGCAGGGCGTAGGCCACGATCGAGCCGGCGGCCGAGCCGCGGCCCGGGCCGACGGAGATGCCGTTGGCCTTGGCGAAGCGCACGAAGTCCCAGACGATCAGGAAGTAGTCGGCGAAGCCCATCTCGCGGATCGTCTGGAGCTCGAACTCGAGGCGGTCGCGCACGACCGGCGCGAGCTCGCCGTAGCGCTCGCGCATGCCCTCCTCGCAGATCCGGCGCAGCATCCCGAACGAGTCGTCGCCGGCCTCGTCGAAGCGCGGCAGGTGGATGCGGTCGAGGTCGAGCACGACGTTGCAGCGCTCGGCGATCTCGAGCGTCGGCGCGAGCAGGCCGTCGCCGCCCCAGGGCGCCATCGTGCGGCTCATCTCGTCGGGCGTCTTGAGGTAGAAGTCCTGCGTCGAGAAGCGGAAGCGGTTCGGGTTCGAGAGCAGGTCGTTCGTCTGGATGCAGAGCAGCGCCTCGTGCGGCATCGCATCCTCGGCGCGCAGGTAGTGCACGTCGCCCGTGCCGACGATCGGCAGCCCCGTGTCGGCCGCGAGCGCGAGCAGGCCCGGATTGACGCTCTTGTGCTCCTCGATGCCCGCGTCCTGGAGCTCGATGTAGACGTCCTCGCGCCCGAAGATCTGCACGAGGCGGTCGAGCTCCTCGCGTGCGCGCGGCGCGTCGCCGGCCAGCAGCGCCTGGCAGGTGCGGCCCGAGAGGCAGCCGGAGAGCGCGATGATGCCGTCGGCGTACTGCTCGAGCAGCGCGTAGTCGACGCGCGGCTTGTAGTAGTAGCCCTCGAGGTAGCCGAGCGTGCAGAGCTTGATGAGGTTGTGGTAGCCCTCGGTCGTCTCGGCCAGCAGCGTCAGGTGGTTCCAGTCGCGCTGGGTCGAGTGCTGGCGCGCGCGGCGGTCGTCGACGAGGTAGATCTCGCAGCCGAGCAGCGGCTTGATGCCGGCCTTGCCCGCCGTGCGGTAGAGCTCGATCGCGCCGGCCATCGAGCCGTGGTCGGTGATGCCGACCGCGGGCATGCCGAGCTCTGCCGCGCGCTCGACGAGCTGAGGGATGCGGCAGGCGCCGTCCAGCACCGAATACTCGGAATGGACGTGCAGATGGGCGTAACGCGGCACGGTCGAAGCCACAGGCGGCACAGTCTAGGGCGCCTGTCGGGGGACCCCGGGACGGCGCGGCACCGCTACTCGCCGGGCGGCGGCACGTCGTGCCAGCGGCCCGCCTCGCGGCGCCGCGCGAACTGGCGGAAGACCGTGCGCGCGGGTACGGCGACCGCGGGGTGGCGCGCCACGCGGCGCACGATCACGACCGCCGTCCCGAGCTTGACGAGGCGGACGATCACGCGCCCACGACGCCGATCACCTTCATGCCGCGGCCGCGCTCGGGCCGCGGCATGCCCTGCGCGATCCAGGCGTCGATCTCGCGGAACAGCTCGTCGACGAGCTGCTCCTGCGGCACCTTGCGCAGCACCTCGCCGTGGGCGTAGATGAAGCCCGCGTCGCGCCCCCCGGCGATGCCGAAGTCGGCGTTGCCGGCCTCGCCCGGGCCGTTCACGGCGCAGCCCATGACGGCGACCTCGAAGTGCTGCGGATAGGCCGAGAGCCGGACGTCGACCTCGCCCGCGAGCTCGTGCACCTCGACGTTCGTGCGGCCGCAGGACGGGCAGGCGATGAGATTGGGCCCCGACTGCCGCAGGCCGAGCGCCTTCAGGATCGAGATCGCCGGCCCCACCTCGTCGACCGGGTCGGCGGTCAGCGAGACGCGGATCGTGTCGCCGATGTTCTCGGCCAGCAGCGTGCCGATGCCGATCGCCGACTTGACCGTCCCCGCGCCCGGCAGGCCGGCCTCGGTCACGCCCAGGTGGAGCGGATACGGCACCTTCGCCGCGAGCCGCCGGTAGGCCTCGATCATGGTCGGCACGCTCGACGACTTGACGGAGATCTTGAAGTCGCGGAAGTCGAGGCGCTCGAGCAGCTCGACCTCCTCGATCGCCGCGGCGACGAGCGCCCCGGCGGGGTCGGCGGTCGCCAGCGGGCGCAGGTGATCGGGCAGCGAGCCCGAGTTCGCGCCGATGCGCAGCGGCGTGTTCGTGGCCTGCGCCTTGCGCACGACCGCCTCGACCTTGTCGGGGCCGCCGATGTTGCCAGGGTTGATGCGCACGGCCGCGACGCCCATGTCCATGGCGCGCAGCGCGAGCGAGGCGTTGAAGTGGATGTCGGCGATGATCGGGAGGCCCGCGCCCGCGACGATCGCGGGCAGCGCGTCGGCGTCGGGGATCCCGGGCACCGCCACGCGCACGATGTCGACGCCGGCCTCGCGCAGCCGCCCGATCTGCCCGAGCGTGGCCGCGACGTCGTGCGTCTTCGTCGTCGTCATCGACTGCACGCTGACGGGCGCGCCGCCCCCGATGAGGATGCCGCCGACCGCGATCTGACGCTCGCTTGCCACCGACCGTCAGGATAGTGCCTCTACGGCCCGGGACGTGCTCCGTCGAGGATCCGGCCGACGTCCTGCTGCAGCACGAGCAGGAAGAGCACGAGGAAGACGGCGATGCCGCCGAGCGACACGCGCTCGTAGATCTCGCGCGCGAGCGGCTTGCGGCGCAGGCGCTCGATCAGCGCGAACAGCACGTGCCCGCCGTCGAGCGGCAGGAACGGCAGCAGGTTGAAGAGCGCGAGCGAGAGCGAGAGCCAGGCGAGCTGCTCGAGGTAGAGGCCCTGGCCGACCGCGGTCGACTGCTCGCGCACGATGCCGACGACGCCCTGCACGTTGCTGCGGTCGCCCGTGTAGACGAGGTTCTTGAGCGCCGCGCCCGTCCCCTTCGTGACGAGCCAGACCTCCTCGCCCGCGAGCCGCACCGAGTGCCACGCCGCGAAGTGGAGCGTGCCGTCGCGGCGCACGTCGAAGACGAAGCCGAGCAGGCGCCGGCCGTCGACGAGATGCGGCTTGGCGGGGCCGAGCGTACGCACGGCCCCGTGGCGGCGCACGCGCAGGGTCACGCTCGGGGACGTCGAGATGATGTGCCGCAGCGCTTCGGAGCTCTTGACGGGCTTGCCCTGCGCGCCGATCACGACGTCGCCGGGCTCGAGGCCCATGCGCTGCGCGGGCGAGCCGACCTGCACCTGCTGCACGGCCGTCGTGGCCGCGTACTTGGGCACGCCGAGCCCGTAGAAGGTGATCAGGATCACGAACGCCGCGAGCACGTTGGCCGCCGGGCCGGCCACGATCGCGGTGACGCGGCGCCACGTCGCCTGGCGCCAGTAGGCGCGCGGGTCGGCGTCCTCGGCCACGCGCTCGAGCTCCTTGCGGCACCACCCCACGCGCTCGGCGTCGACGAGCTCGGCGTCGTGCTCGAGCGCCGCGGCGAGGCGGGTCATCGCATCGCCCGAGGCGGCCGGATCGCCCGAGTCGAGCGCCCTGCGCGCGCGCTCGAGCGCCGGCGTGAGCAGGTCGGGCTGATCGGGCGGGCGCCGCTCGGCGGCCTTCTCGGCCGCGTCGGCGCAGGCGCGCAGGTCCTTGCCGCGCGGGCGCCCCATGCCGACGATGCGGACGAAGCCGCCCAGCGGGATCAGCCCGATGCCGTACTCGGTCGCGCCGAAGGTGCGCTTGACGACCGCCGGCGGGAAGCCGACGTAGAACTTCGTCACGCGCATGCCCACGGACTTCGCGGCGACGAAGTGCCCGAGCTCGTGGATGAAGACGAGGGCGAGCAGGCCGCCGATGGCGATCAGCGCGCTCAGCCGGGCACCCCTGCCGCGAGCGACTGGCGCACGGTCGCGCGTGCGGCCGCGTCGGCCTCGAGCACCTGCGCGAGCGCCTCGAGCGACGCGTCCGAGCACGTCTCGAGCGCGCGCTCCACGAGCGCCGGGATGTCGGTGAAGCGGCAGCGGCCGGCCAGGAACGCGGCCACCGCCTCCTCGTCGGCCGCGTTCAGCGCGCACGGCGCGAGGCCGCCCGCCACGCCGGCGGCGCGCGCGAGGGCGAGGCAGCGGAACGTCTCGCCGTCGGCGGGCTCGAAGTCGAGCGAGAACGCGCGCGAGAAGTCGATGCGCGCCGCCGCGACCGGCGCCCGCCGCGGGTGCGCGAGCGCGT
Source organism: uncultured Actinomycetes bacterium (assembly GCA_963743275.1). GTDB lineage: Bacteria > Actinomycetota > Thermoleophilia > Gaiellales > JALYLC01 > JALYLC01. Next base: position 447,969 of record CAVUPB010000002.1, read on the forward strand.
AGGCGATCGGGACGCGCATGTCGGGCAGCCCGAGGTGCGCGAGCAGCGCGCCGTCGTGCAGGCGCACGAGCGCGTGCACGATCGACTGCGGATGCACCACGACCTCGATGCGCTCGAACGGGAGGTCGAAGAGCCAGTGCGCCTCGATCACCTCGAGGCCCTTGTTCATGAGCGTCGCCGAGTCGATCGAGATGCGCGCGCCCATGCTCCAGGTCGGATGGCGGAGGGCCTGCTCGGGCGTCACGTCGGCGAGCTCGGCGAGCGAGGCGCCGCGGAAGGGGCCGCCGCTCGCGGTCACGATCAGCGCCTCGACGGCATCGATGTGCTCGGCCGCCAGCAGCTGCTGGAGCGCCGAGTGCTCGGAGTCGACGGGCAGGAGGCGCGCCCCGCCGCGCGCGAGCGCCGCCTGCACGAGCGGGCCGCCGGCGACGAGGCTCTCCTTGTTGGCGAGCGCGACGTCGATGCCCGCGTCGAGCGCCGCCAGCGTGGCCTCGAGCCCGGCCGCGCCCACGATCGCGTTGAGCACCACATCGGCGCCGCACTCGGTCGCGAGCTGCTCGACGGAGAGGACGCGCCCGGCGAAGCGCGCGCGGGCCTCGGCGGCGGCCGCGGGATCCGCGAGCGCGATCGTCTCGACGCCGAGGCGCCCGGCCTGCTCGAGCAGGCCCGCGACGTCGCGGCCGGCCGCGAGCGCGCAGACGCGCAGATCGGGATCGGAGCCGCAGACCTCGATCGCCTGGCGTCCGACCGATCCGGTGCTGCCCAGAAGCGCGACGGTCCGCATCACCCGGAGGGTAGGCCAATCACGTTTGGATCTCGTTACGCCTTGCCGAGCAGCGCGACGATGGCGAGCGCCGCCGGCCCGGCGAAGAGCAGGGCGTCGATGCGGTCGAGCACGCCGCCGTGCCCCGCCAGCAGCGTGCCCGAGTCCTTGACGCCGAGATCGCGCTTGAGGAACGACTCGAAGAGGTCGCCGAGCGGCGCGGCGAGCGCCACCCCGGCGCCGACGAGCAGCGCCTGCTGGTTCGTGAAGCCCTGGCGGTAGAGCGTGACCCAGGTCGTGAAGACGCCCGCCGCGAGCCCGATCACGAACCCCTCGACCGTCTTCTTGGGCGAGATCGCGGGCGCGAGCCGGTGGCGGCCGAAGAGGCGGCCGCCGAAGTAGGCGAAGATGTCGGAGGCCCACGTGCCGAGCAGCACCGCGAGCACGAGGTTCCAGCCGAAGCCGTGGACGGGGCCGTCCAGGCCGCGCAGCGCCACGAGGCTGGCCATGCCGCCGCCGACGTAGAGCGCCCCGAACGTCGTCACCGAGACCGAGCCGAGCGCCGACTCGCGCGAGGCCAGGCCGGCGACGACGACGAACGTGACCGGGATGCTCGCCGCCAGCGCCGCGAGCGACCAGCCGACGCCGTCGGCCCAGGTCGCGAGCACCATCGCGAGGCCCGCGGCGAAGCCGGTCAGCGGAATCGGGCGCAGGCGCCGGCTCATGCGGAAGAACTCGTCGAGCGCGAGCCCGCAGGCCAGCAGCGCGAGCAGCAGCATGGCGACGCCGCCGAGATAGACGCAGCCGAGCGCGACCGGCGCGAGCAGGGCGGCGACGAGCACGCGGCCGAGGAGGTCGCTCATCGGGCCCCGAAGCGGCGCCGGCGCCCGGCGTACTCGGCGAGCGCCGCGCGCAGCGGCTCCTCGCCGAAGTCGGGCCACAGCGTGGGCGTGAACACGTACTCGCTGTAGGCGGTCTGCCAGAGCAGGAAGTTCGAGAGCCGCTGCTCGCCCGAGGTGCGGATCACGAGGTCGGGCTCGGGCATGTCGGGCGCGCTCAGGCGCGCGGCGAACGCGGCCTCGTCGACGTCCTCGGCGGCGATGCCGTCGCGGACGAGCCGGCGCGCGGCGTCGACGAGCTCGTAGCGGCCGCCGTAGTCGAAGCAGATCCACAGCGTCAGCGCGCCGTTGGCCGCGGTGTCGCGCTCGGTCTCCTCGATCAGCGTGCGCACCTCGGGCGAGCAGCGGTCGCGGCGGCCGACGAAGCGCACGCGCACGCCCATGCGGCCCATGTCGGGGAACTCGCGGCGGATCGTCTCGGCGAGCAGGTCGAGCAGCCCGCGCACCTCGTCGTCGGGCCGGCTCCAGTTCTCGGTCGAGAAGGCGAACACGGCCAGCGAGTCCACGCCCAGGTCGAGGCAGGCCTCGACGGTGCGCCGCAGCGCGCGCGTCCCCGCGCTGTGCCCGGCCAGCACGGGCAGGCCGCGCGAGCGCGCCCAGCGCGCGTTGCCGTCCATGATGATCGCGACCGAGCGCGCGACCTCGGGCAGCGCGGGCTCGACGGGCCGCGATGCGCGCTTGAGCAGGCGCAGTCGTTCCAGTACTCCGGGCATGTCTCTCTGCCAGCCCTCTCTCGGCGGTGGCCGGCGCCCTAGACCTCGAGGATCTCGGCTTCCTTGCCCTTCAGGACGTCGTCGATGCGCTTGACGTGCTCGTCGGTGAGCTTCTGCACGCGCTCCTCGGCGCGATGCACCTCGTCGGCCTGCGCCTCGCCGGCGCGGTCGAGATCCTTGAGGTGGTGGAGCGCGTCGCGGCGCACGTTGCGCACGGCGATGCGGCCCTCCTCGGCGATGTGGCGGGCGACCTTCACGAGCTCCTTGCGGCGATCCTCCGTCAGCTGCGGGATCGGCAGGCGCACGACGGAGCCGTCGTTGGCCGGGTTGAGGCCGAGATCGGACTCCATCACGGCGCGCTCGATCTCCTTGATCGCGCTCTTGTCGTAGGGCGTGATCGTGAGCAGGCGCGCATCCGGCACGCCGATCTGCGCCAGCTGGTTGAGCGGCGTCCTCGTGCCGTAGTAGTCGACCTGGATGCGGTCGAGCAGGGCAGCGGAAGCCCGGCCCGTGCGCACCCCCGTCAGCTCGTGGCGCATCGCCTCGACGCTCTTGTCCATGCGCGTCTTGGCGTCGTCGACCAGCTCGTCAACCGTCATCTCGAGGTCCTTCCGACGAAATGTCCTCGGGTGGCAGGGGAGCCACTCGCCGGCCCGTGCTCACCACCGTACCGATGCCGTCGCCGCGCACCACCCGGCCGATGTTGGCGGCGTCGTCGATGCTGAAGACGTAGATGGGCATGTCGTTGTCCATGCAGAGCGAGAGCGCCGTCGCGTCCATCACCTTGAGCTGGCGCTCGAGCGCCTCGCGGTGCGAGACCTCGGGCAGGAAGCGGGCGTCCGGCGTGGTCGCGGGGTCGGCGTCGTAGACGCCGTCGACCCCGTTCTTGGCCATCAGGAGCGCCTGGGCGCCGATCTCGCACGCGCGCAGCGCCGCCCCGGTGTCGGTCGTGAAGAACGGGTTGCCGGTGCCGGCGGCGAACACCACGATGCGGTTCTTCTCGAGGTGGCGCATGGCGCGGCGGCGGATGTAGGGCTCGGCGACCTCGTCGACCGCGAGCGCCGAGAGCACGCGCGTCGGCGTGCCGCCGCGCTCGAGCGCGTCCTGCAGCGCGACGGCGTTGAGCACCGTGGCGAGCATGCCGCAGTAGTCGGCGGTGGCGCGGTCCATGCCGTTCGCGCTCTCCTGCAGCCCGCGCCAGATGTTGCCGGCGCCGACCACGACCGCGACCTGGACGCCGCTCGCGCGCACCGCTGCGAGCTCGCGCGCGATCGTCGTGACCGTGTCCGGATCCTGGCCGTAGGGGCGGTCGCCGAGCAGCGCCTCGCCCGAGAGCTTGATCAGGACGCGGTGAAACGGCCCGCGGCCGTCGGGGGTTGGAGCGGGTTCGCTCACCTCGGCCGTATCGAACGCCATCTGGGTCCCATTCGCAACCCGCCGCCCCGTCAGGCGCCGCGCTCGTAGCGCGTGAAGCGCTTGATCTGCACGTTCTCGCCCGTCTTGGCGCCGATCTCGACGCGCAGGTCGTCGACCGTGCGGTCGCCGTCGCGCACGTACGGCTGCTCGAGCAGGCAGACCGAGGAGAACCACTTGTCGAGCTTGCCCTGCGCGATCCTGTCGCGCACGTTCTCGGGCTTGTCGGCGGCCTGCGCCCGGTAGATCTCGAGCTCGGCCTCGATGACGTCGGCGGGCACGTCGTCGCGGCTGATCCAGCGGGCGTCCGCGCCGGCCGAGATCTGCAGCGCGACCTCGTGGGCGAACTCCTTGAACTCGTCGGTGCCGGCGACGAAGTCGGTCTCGCAGCCGATCTCGACGAGCACGCCGATGCGGCCGCCGTGCACGTAGGCCTCGATCACGCCCTCGGTCGTCGTGCGGTCGGCGCGCTTGCCCGTCTTCGCGATGCCGCGCTCGCGCAGCAGCTTGACGGCGGCGTCCTGGTCGCCGCCCGCCTCGCGCAGCGCGTTCTTGCACTCCATGATGCCGGCGCCGGTGGCCTCTCGCAGGGCCTTGACCTCGGCAGCCGTCGCCGTGTAGTCGCTCACGATGCGGCCTCCCCGGCGGCAGCGGGGGCCTCGCCCTCCGCGCCTGCGGCCTCGGCCGCGGCGGCGGCCTCGGCGGCAGCCGCCTCGGCGGCGGCCTCGGCAGCCGCGGCGGCGGCCGCTGCGGCCTCCTCCTCGGCCTTGCGCCACATGCTGCGGCCCTCGGCCACGGCGTCGGCGAGCGTCGAGACGATCGCCTGGCACGACTTGATCGCGTCGTCGTTGCCCGGGATCACGTAATCGGCCTCGTCGGGGTCGCAGTTCGTGTCCACGAGCCCGATCACCGGGATGCCGCAGCGGCGCGCCTCGCGCACCGCGAGCGCCTCGCGCCCGAGGTCGATGACCATCACGGCGTCGGGCAGCTTGCGCATCTGCGCCACGCCGCCGAGGTTCGTCTCGAGCTTCTCGAGCTTGCGCAGGAGCATGATGCGCTCCTTGCTCGGCAGCAGGTCGAGCTGACCGTCGTCGCGCTGGCGGCGCAGCTCGTGAAGGTGGTCGATGCGCCCCTGCATCGTGCGGTAGTTCGTCAGCAGCCCGCCGAGCCAGCGGTGGTTGACGTAGGGCATGTCGACGCGCTCGGACTGCATCTGCACGGCCTCGCGGGCCTGCTTCTTGGTACCGACGAAGAGCACGCTGCCGCCGCGCTCCGCGAGGTTGCGCACGAACGCGTGCGCCTGCTCGGTGAGCTCCAGCGTCTGCTGCAGGTCGATGATGTAGATGCCGGCGCGCTCGCCGAAGATGAACCGGCGCATCTTCGGGTTCCAGCGACGTGTCTGGTGTCCGAAGTGCACGCCGGCCTCGAGCAGCTCGCGCATGGTGATCGCGGCCACGGTCGATCCTCCGATGGTGGTTGTGGCAGGGCTCCGGCGGGCAGCTCCGACGGAGCCGGCGACGCCGGCACCACCGTCGGAAGCGAGTAGGGCTCGCCGGTTCGGGGTGAGTGGGCAGCGGACGCTGCTCAGGTGGAGACTACCAGCGGAGCGCGCGAAGCGGCCGCACGATTGGGGTCAGACCCCAATCGTGCACGCAAAGTTGGGGTCAGACCCCAACGTTGCGCCGTCAGCCCGTTCCCGTGCCCGCGACGCCGCGCGCGGCGATCCTCTGCCCCCGGCCGAAGCGCCCGTAGCGGAACGGCGTCCAGTCGAACGAGCTGACCTCGCCGTCGAGCAGGAGCTCGGCGGCGCCGAGGCCGAGCGCCGGGCAGAGCTTGAAGGCGTGGCCCGACATGCCGCTCGCGAGCAGCAGGCCCGGGCGGCGCGGCACGAGGTCGACGACGGGATTCCCGTCCGGCGTGAAGTCGAGCCAGCTCGCCCACGAGCCGCGGAAGATGCCGCGCGCCGCGCCCGGGAAGACGGTCGCGATGAGGCCCGCGAAGCGCTCCAGCTCGCGCAGGTCCGCCCCGCCCTGCCCGGAGCGCGCGCGGTAGGGCCCGCGGCCGAGGAAGTCGGCGCGCGCGCCCACGAGGTAGTGGCCGTCGTCGCCGTCGGGGCGCAGCCAGACGCCCAGCGAGTGGTGCGAGACGATCGGGCCGGGCGGGCCGAACGGGAACGGCGGGCGGAAGCGCCCAGCCTGGGCGCGCACGAGGTCGACGGGCAGCGAGCCGCCGAGCGAGCGCGTCAGGCGCGGCCCGAAGCCGCCGCAGCACACGGCCACGCGGTCGGCGGAGACCCGGCGCCCGTCCGCGCACAGCAGTAGGAAGCCCTCGCCGTCGGGCCGCACCGCGGTCACGCGCGCCCCGAACGCGAGGCGCGCGCCCATGCGCTCGGCGGCGCGCGCGAAGCCGTCGGCGACGAAGAGCGGCTCGCACACGCCGTTGGTCGGCTCGTAGGCGCCGATCGTGAGCGCATCGGCGGCGAGCCGCGGCTCGAGCGCGCGGATCGCCGCGTTGTCGAGCTCCTCGACGACGGCGCCCTGCGAGCGCATCGCGGCGATCGCGGCGCGGATGCGCGGCTCGCGATCGGCCTCGCCGACGGCGAGGTAGCCGCAGTTGACGAAGCCGGGATCCGAGCCGGTGCGCTCGAGCATGTCGGCGAGGAACTCGCAGCCGTAGCGCGCGACCGCGACGATGGCCGGATCCTCGTAGTGGGCGCGCAGCATCCCGGCCGACGCGCCCGAGGGGCCGCCGGCCGCGCCCAGCTTGTCGAGCAGCAGCACGCGCGCCCCGCGCAGCGCGAGGTGGTAGGCCACGCTCGTGCCCATCACGCCCGCGCCGATCACGGCGATCTCCGTGCGCTCCGGGGGCGGTGCCGCCATCGCCCGATTCTCGCAGTGCGCGGCCGGGCCGCGCGGCACGCTTCGGGCCCTCAGTCGCCGGCGCGGGCGCGCTCGAGCGCCTCGGCGAGATCGGGCGGCAGCTCGCTCGTCAGCTCCAGCCGCCGGCCGTCGGCCGGGTGCTCGAACGCCAGCCGGGCCGCGTGCAGGAACTGGCGCCGCAGCCCGATCTGCCCGCCCGGCACGCCGTAGGTGGGATCGCCCAGCACGGGATGCCCGATCGCGGCGAGATGCACGCGGATCTGGTGCGTGCGGCCGGTCTCCAGCTTGAGGCGCAGCAGGCTCGCGCCCGCGAGCGGCTCGGCCAGCTCGAAGTGCGTCACGGCAGGGCGCTCGGCGCGCCCGCCGACGGCCATGCGGCCCACGTCGCTGCGGTCGCGCCCGATCGGCGCGTCGATGGTGCCGCGGCGCGACGGCGGGCGCCCGCGCACGAGCGCGATGTACTCGCGCTCGATGCGGCGCGCGCGCATCTGCTCGCCGAGCGCCGCGTAGGCCTCGTCGCTGCGCGTCAGCACGAGCAGGCCGGAGGTGTCGCGGTCGAGCCGGTGGATGACGCCGGGCCGCTGCTCGTCGTCGCCCCCGCGCAGGCCGAGGCCGCGCAGCGCCGCGACGAGCGTGGGACCGACGACGCCCGGCGCCGGATGCGTGACCACGCCGGCCGGCTTGTCGGCCACGATCACGTGCTCGTCGGAGTAGGCGATCGGGATCTCGAGACCGGCGCCGGCCTCGGGTCCGGCGACTGCGCCCTCGGCCTCGTCGGCGATCTCGATCAGCTCGCCGCCCGCAAGGCGCAGCGACTTGTGCGCCGGCACGCCGTCGACGAGCACGTCCCCGCGCTCGATCAGGCGCTCGGCGGCCGCGCGCGAGGCCAGCCCGGCGTGGTCGGCGAGGTAGCGGTCGAGGCGGACGCCCGCGGCCTCGCCGGCGGCGATCAGCTCACGTCCCATGGCAGCCCTTCCCCCCGCTCGGAGGGATCGCCGCGCACGAGCGTGAAGATCAGCAGGGCCACGCCCGTGACGATGAAGCTGTCCGCGAGATTGAAGTTGGGCAGCAGGCGGATGTAGATGAAGTCGGTCACGAAGCCGTTGAAGGCGCGATCCCAGAGGTTCGAGACGCTGCCGCCGAGCAGCAGGCCGATGGCGACCGGAACGAGCGGATGGCGCGCGCCCGAGCGCGCGAAGAACGCGAGCATCCAGACCACCGCGCCCGCCGTCAGCAGCACGACGAACGAGAGCCGCCCGGTGAACACGCCGAACGCGATGCCGGTGTTGCGCACGTGCCAGAACGAGAGGCCCGGGAGCACGTCGACGGCCTCGCCGACGTGCAGCGCCCGCACGACCGTGGCCTTGGTCAGCTGGTCGGCGGCGACGGCCGCGAGGGCGAGCGCGAACATGCCCGTCCAGCCGGCGGCTCCCGGCCGCGCCTGCTCGCGCGCATGCCGTGCCCGGCCGAGCGGGCGGGCAGCGGTCGGTGCGCGCCGCAGCATCAGCCCGCCGGGCGGAATCCGTCGAGCACGCTCTGCAGGATCCGCTCGACCACCTGCAGCGCGATGATCGCGAACATCGGCGAGAGGTCGAGCGGCCCGAACCTCGGCAGCCAGCGACGGAAGGCCCCGACGTACGGGCTGACCGTGTCGTCGAGGAACGTGCGCACGCGGCTGACCCAGAGGTTGTACGGCAGCCGCACCCAGGTCGAGATGATCCACGCGATGATCAGCAGCGTGTACACGTCGACGAACGCGCGCAGCCAGGTCTCGATGAGATTGACGGTGTGGTTGCTCATCAGCCCAGCTGACCCGCGCGCGCCAGCGCTGCGAGCACGCCGTCGATGATGCCGCCGCGCACGGAGCCGCGCTCCATCTGCGCGAGCCCCGCGGCCGCCGTGCCGCCGGGCGAGGTCACCATGCGCCGCAGGTCGGAGCAGCTCGCTCCGGTCTGATCGAGCAGGTTCGCGGTGCCGACCATCGTCGAGAGGATCAGCTCGCGCGCGGTGGCCGCCGAGAGGCCGCTCGTGATGCCGGCGTCCTCGAACGCCTCGATCACGAGCCCGATGAATGCCGGGCCCGAGCCCGCGAGCGCCGTGGCGGCGTCGAAGAGGCGCTCCTCGAGCGTGACGACGGTGCCGAGCTGCGCGAGCCAGCCGAGCACGCGCGCCTCGGCCGCGGTGCCGGAGAACGGCCCGCTCGCGAAGCAGAGCGTGCCCGAGCCGACCTTGACGCCGACGTTCGGCATGCAGCGGAAGAGCGGGACGCCCTGTTCGAGCACGTTCTCGAGCGTCGTCGTGGCGACGCCGGCGGCGACCGAGACGACGGCCGTACCGGGATCGATCAGCTGGGAGACCTCGCGCAGCACGCGCTCGACGTCGATCGGCTTGACGGCGATCAGGACGACGTCGGCGCGGCGCACGAGCTCGGCGTTGTCGGGCACGTGCTGGACGCCCAGGCGCTCGGCCAGGCGCGCCGCGCGCCCCGAGCCGCGATCGGTCACGAGGATGCGCTCGGCGAGCGCCGGGTCGGCGCGCAGCCAGCCCTCGACCATGGCGCCGGCCATGTTGCCGGCGCCGATCGCGCCCAGAGTGGTCGTCTCGTTCACGCGTCGGATGGTACTTGCGGCCGCCTCGCCGGAACGCAGCGGGCCGGGGTAGGGTTCGCGGATGACCACGGCGACCGCCACCGGGCGCTGCCTGTGCGGGGCGATCCACCTCGAGCTGCGCGGGCCGCTGCGCGAGGTGATCGTCTGCCACTGCGTCGAGTGCCGCCGCTACCACGGCACGAGCGGCGCCTACACGGCGGTGGCCCGCGAGGGCCTGACGGTCGACGACCCCGAGGGGCTGCTGCGCTGGTTCCCCGGCCCCGAGAGCGCGACGGGCGGCGAGCGCGGATTCTGCGGCCGCTGCGGCTCGAGCCTGCTCTGGCGCGAGCCCGGCAGCGCGACGTACTCGGTCGCCGCCGGGGTGCTCGACGGGCCGACGGGCCTGCACATCGGGCGCCACATCTGGGACGAGCAGCGCGCCGACTGGGAGCCCGTCGACCACCTGCCGCGCGCCCCGCGCGGCACGTAGTCGCCGTGGACGACGCTCGCAATCGGCGGACGCCGGACTCGGACAAGAGCCAATCCGGGAGTGGGAGACCGTCGTCCTGTTCCGGCCAGTCGGGCAGGCGGAGCTCGACCTCGTCCGGGAGACCGCGCGGAGTACCGGCTCGATGCGGACGGCGAGGCGCGCGACCTGCGCGCCGGCGGCTCCTGACCTAGTCTCGCGCCCTGCGCTCGGCCGCGGCCTCGACGAGCGCGCGGAAGAGCGGCGCGCCGGTCGTCTCGTGCGCCTCCTCGGGGTGCCACAGCACCGCCATGCAGAACGGCAGCGACGGATCCTCGATCGCCTCGACGCTGCCGTCGTGGGCCCGCCCCGAGACGACGAGTCCCTCCCCCACCTCGGCGATGCCCTGGTGGTGGTGGGAGTGGATGTCGTCGACCGCGTCGCCGAGCACGCCGGCCGTGACGGTGCCCGCCTCGGTCGTGACGCGGTGGCGGCCGTAGGTGCCGAGCTGCGGGCGGTGCGGCGCGAGGTCGAGCTCGGCGCGGCCGATGTCCTGCACGAGCGTGCCGCCGCGCTCGACGTTCATGAGCTGGAGGCCGCGGCAGATGCCGAGTACGGGCAGCGCGCGCCGGCGCGCCTCGCGCAGGAGCGAGAGCTCGAACGCGTCGCGCACGCGGCGCTCCGGCGTCGGCTCGTCCGTGCCCTCCTCGAGCTGCGCGCCGTAGAGCGCCGGATCGAGGTCGGGGCCGCCGGTCAGCACGAGGCCGTCGATGCCGTCGAGCACCTCGCCGGGCTCTTCCGCGCCGTCGGGCGTCGGCGGCAGCAGGATCGGCACGCCCCCGGCCAGGCGCACGCCGTCCACGTAGCCCTGCGGGATCACCGTGGCGGCGAGATCCCAGTGCGTCCAGCGCGCGTTCGTGCGGTACGCGGTGATGCCGATGCGCGGGCGGCTCACAGCCGCTCGAAGGAGCGCGCGAGCTCCCAGTCGGTGACCGCTGCCTCGAATGCGTCGAGCTCGACCGTCGCGGCGTTCAGGTAGTGGTCGCAGACCTCGTCGCCGAACGCCTCGCGCGCAAATGCCGAGGCCGCGAAGAGCTCGCGCGCCTCGTACAGCGTCGAGGGCATGTGCGGGGCCTCGCGGGCCTCGTAGCCCGAGCCCTCGCAGGCGGGCCCGAGCTCGTAGGCGCCGTCGATGCCCGCGAGACCCGCCGCCAGCAGGGCGGCGAACGCGAGGTACGGGTTCACGTCGCCGCCGGCCACGCGGCTCTCGACGCGCATCCCGGGCCCGTGGCCGACGACGCGCAGCGCGCAGGTGCGGTTGTCGTGGCCCCAGACGAGCGCGGTCGGGGCGAAGGAGCCGCGCACGAAGCGCTTGTAGGAGTTGACGTTGGGCGCCAGCAGCAGCGCCAGCTCGCGCGTATGGCGCGCCAGACCGGCCGTGAAGCGCCGGAACGTCTCGCTCATGCCGTGACCGTCCGGCTCGGGGAAGAGGCTGTGCTCGCCCTCCCAGAGGCTCAGGTGGATGTGGCACGAGTTGCCCTCGCGCTCGTCGTACTTGGGCATGAACGTGAGCGCCTTGCCGTGCAGGAACGCGATCTCCTTGGCGCCGTTGCGGTAGACGACGTGGTCGTCGGCCATCCGCAGCGCCTCCTGGTAGCGGAAGTTGACCTCGTGCTGTCCGAGGTTGCACTCGCCCTTGGAGTCCTCGACGAGCATGCCCGCGCCGGCCATGCCGCGCCGGATGTCGCGGATGAGCGGCTCCACCATCGTCGTGCCGAGGATCGAGTAGTCGACGTTGTAGGCGTTGGCGGGGCGCAGCTGCCGCCAGTTCTTCGCACGCGCCGACTCGTACGTCTCGTCGAAGAGGATGAACTCGAGCTCGGAGCCGGCGTAGGCGCGCCAGCCGCGCGCGCCGATGCGCTCGAGCTGGCGGCGCAGCACCTGGCGCGGCGAGGCGACGACGGGCGAGCCGTCGTGCCAGAGCAGGTCGCACTGCACCATCGCGGTGCCCTCGAGCCACGGGATGCGCCGCAGCGTCGCCATGTCGGGCATGAACACGAAGTCGCCGTAGCCGCGCTCCCACGACGACATGGCGTAGCCCTGCACGGTGTTCATGTCGACGTCGACGGCGAGCAGGTAGTTGCAGCCCTCGGCGCCGTGCTCGGCGATCCCGTCGACGAACGCGCGGGCGTGCAGGCGCTTGCCCTGCAGGCGGCCCTGCATGTCGCACATGGCCAGGATCACGGTGTCGATCCGCCCGCTCGCGACCTCGGCGCTCAACTCCTCCAGCGTCAGCATGCGCGGAGGCTACAGAGGGCGGGCGCGCCCTGGCTCAGGCTGCGTCCCAAGGCCCCGTCTCGGTAGGCCCGTGGAGCCTGACGGCGTCGAGCGCCGCCTGGAACGCGATCGACCCTTGCGAGATCGTCCTGATCGAGCCGCGGGCCGATCGCGCCCCAGCCGACCCTCGCCACACGCCAGACGCAAACGCTCCTACCGAGACGGGCCCTACGCCTGGTTGAAGAAGCCCGCGTCGAGGTAGCGCGCCTGGTCCTCGGCGGAGAGCTCGACGTTCTCGGGCGTGAGCAGGAAGACCTTGTCGGCGATGCGCTGCATGCGGCCCTCGAGCGCGTACGTGAGCCCGGATGCGAAGTCGATCAGCCGCTTCGCGAGGCCGGCCTCGACGGTCTGCAGGTTGATGATCACCGGGATGCCGCGCTTGTAGCGGTCGCCGATCGGCTGCGCGTCGTTGAACGTGCGCGGCACGCTGAGATAGACCTTGGGCACGTCCTCGGCGCCGACGGATTCGGCCGGCCGCAGGACGGCCGTCTGCCCGCCGGCGTCGCGCAGGCGGCTGCGGCGCCCGGGCGGTGCGGCGTCCTCGGAGAAGATGTCGTCGACGCGCACCTCGCCGCGCCCGCGGCGGGCGTCGAGGGGGCGGACGTTCGGGCGACGCCGGTAGCGCTGCTCGAGGTCCTCCTCGGCCAGCGCGCCGTCCTCGTCGTCCTCGTACAGGTCTTCATCCTCGGCGAGGCCGAAGTAGACCTTCGTCTTGTACCAAACGTCCCCGAGACCCATGAGTGGCGAGACTATACGCTCGACCGGCGGTAGAGGGTCGATCCGAGGCGAACGATCGTGGCGCCCTCCTCCACGGCGACCGCGTAGTCCTGGCTCGTGCCCATCGAGAGGCGGTCGAACGTATGGCGCGGCGCCCAGCGCGCCGCAAGCGTGCCGGCCAGCTCCCGCAGGGCCGCGAAGTACGGCCGTGAGGCCTCGGGCGAGCCCGCCAGCGGCGGCATCGTCATGAGGCCCTCGATGCGGATGTTCGGCAGCTCGGCGAGCGCGGCGAGAAAGGCCTCGAGCGCCTCCGGGGCCAGGCCCTCCTTGGACTCCTCGCCGGCCACGTTGACCTCGGCCAGGCACGCCACGGGCGTCTCGCTCGCGCGATCGAGGCGCTCGGCCGCCGAGAGCGTCGAGAGCGAGTGCACCAGGCGCACGCGCCCGGCGAGGTCGCGCGCCTTGCGGCTCTGGAGGTGCCCGATGAAGTCCCACGTGAAGAGCTCGCGCGCGACCGCCTGCTTCGCGAGCAGCTGCTCGACGCGGTTCTCGCCGACGAGCTCGATGCCCGCAGCCGCCAGCGTCGCCATGTCGGCCGGCTCCACGTACTTGACGGCCGCCAGCAGCTCGATCGCGCCGGCCTCGCGCCCCGAGCGCGCCGCGGCCTCGGCGATCGCGGCGCGCACGGCGGCGAGGTTCGCGCGCACGACCTCGAGCTCGATGCTCATGCGGCTCCTTTCGCGAGGTAAGCGATCACGCCCTGCCTCCCGCTGCGCTCGCCGTCGCGGCGGTGCGAGTGGAAGCGCCCGGCGTCGCAGATCGTGCAGAGGCCTGCGCTCGCGATGGCCGCGGCGCCCGCACGCTCGAGCGCGCGCCGCGCGCACAGCGCCAGGTCCGCGCGGCCGTCGCGCACGACGTCGTCGCCGAAGCGCGCGCGCAGCGGGCCGGCGACGTCGTCGCCCACGGCATAGCAACACGCACCCGCACCCGGCCCGACCGCAGCGCTGAACCCCGGCCCGACGCTGCCGGCCGCGGCCTCGAGCACGCCGGCCACGAGGCCGCGCCAGCCCGCGTGCACGGTGGCGAGCCGCATGCCGCCCGCTGCCACGAGCGCGACCGTGAGGCAATCGGCGCCGTGGGCGATCAGCGGCAGCCCTGCCTGCGAGGTCACGAGGGCATCGCCGTCGGGCCACGTGACCGCGCGGTCGAGGTAGGCGCCGGGCGTCGCCGGCACGGCCGCGACGACCTCGCGGCCGTGGCGCTGGTAGAGGCTGACGGCGCGCTCTGGCTCGGCGCCGGCCGCGGCCAGCGCCCGACGCCGGTTCTCCGCGACGTCCGACGGGTCGTCCGCGGTTGCGAAGCCGAGGTTGAGCGATCCGAAGCTGCCCGCCGAGACGCCGCCCCGGCGCGTCGTGAACGCGATCACCGCGCCCTGCTCGCGCGCCATCAGGAGCGGCACCCCGCCGCGCGTCTCCCACTCGAGCTTCACGGGCGACAGGTTAGTGCTCCACTAGAACAGCGGATGGCCGCCGACGATCGCCGAGATCGTGTCGAGCACGTTGTCGTAGCCGCTCGTGAGCAGGCGCGAGGTCGGGCCCTGGAAGAAGATCACGAGCCCGAAGACGACGAACATGCCGTACTGGTCGAGCGCCTGCCACTGCCGGTAGAGGTCGCGGCGCATGAAGCCGCCGATGATGCGCGAGCCGTCGAGCGGCGGCACCGGCAGGAGGTTGAAGACGCCGAGGACGACGTTGATCACGACCGCGTAGTAGGCGAGCGTGAGCGCATCGCCGGTCAGGTTCGTGTGCGCGTAGACGGCTCCCGCGCCGAGCGCGAGCAGGAAGTTGGTCGCCGGGCCCGCAGCGCCGACGAGGGCCATGCCGACCTGCGGTGACGTGCGCAGGTTCTCCGGCTGCACGAGCACCGGCTTGGCCCAGCCGAACAGGAACGCGCCGCTGAAGTACGACATCACGAGGATCAGCGAGCCGAGCGGGTCGAGATGCGCGATCGGGTTGAGCGTGAGCCGGCCCATCTCCTGCGGGCTGCGGTCGCCGAGCCGGTAGGCCGTGAGCGCGTGCGCCAACTCGTGCAGCGTCAGCGAGATGATGAAGATCGGCGCCAGCAGCAGGAAGCCGTGGACGCTGGTGTCGGCACCCATGCGTCAGGCCGCGTGCGGCCGCGTCACCCGGCGACGCGCTCGATGCGCGCGCCGAGCGCGCGCAGGCGCTCGTCGATGCGCTCGTAGCCGCGGTCGATCTGCTCGACGTCGCCGATCACGCTCGTCCCCTCGGCGCACAGCGAGGCGATCAGGAGCGCGATGCCGGCCCGGATGTCCGGGCTCGACAGGCGCTGGCCGTAGAGCTTCGCCGGGCCCGTGACGACGGCCCGGTGCGGGTCGCAGAGGATGATGCGCGCGCCCATGTTGACGAGCTTGTCCGTGAACACCAGGCGGTTCTCGAACATCTTCTCGAAGATCAGCACGGTGCCCCGCGCCTGGGTGGCGACGGCCACGGCGACCGACGTCATGTCGGCCGGGAAGGCCGGCCATGGCCCGTCGTCGATCTTCGCGATCTGATCGTGAGCGTCGTCGACGATCGCGAGCTCCTGGCCCGGCGGGACGCGCACGTCGCGCCCGTCGATCTCGACGCGCACGCCGAGGCGCCGGAAGGCGAGCAGGGTGGCGCGCAGGTCGTTGGGCTCGCAGCCGGTGATCGTGACGTCGCCGCCGGTCACGGCGGCCATGCCGATGAACGAGCCGACCTCGATGTGATCGGGACAGCAGACGTGCGAGGCGCCGCCGAGCGATTGCTTGCCGTGGACGCGCAGGAGGTTCGACCCGACGCCGTCGATCTCGGCGCCCATCGCCATCAGCAGACGGCAGAGATCCTGCACGTGCGGCTCGCAGGCCGCGTGGTGGATCGTCGTCAGGCCCTCGGCGAGCGCCGCGGCCATGAGCGCGTTCTCGGTCGCGGTCACGGAGGCCTCGTCGAGGTGGAACTCGGTGCCCTTGAGGCGACCGCCCGCGCGGAAGCGATACGCGCGATCGGCCGTCCACTCCGCGCCCAGCGCCTCGAGTGCGAGCAGGTGCGAGTCGACGCGCCGGCGGCCGATCACGTCGCCGCCCGGCAGCGGCACGTCCGCGCTGCCGAAGCGCGCGAGCAGCGGGCCGGCCAGCAGGATCGACGCGCGGATGCGCTCCGCGAGCTCCTCGTCGAGCGCCGTCGAGTGCACGTCGGCGCAGCACACGCGCACCTCGTTGCGCTGCGTCCACTCGACCTCGGCGCCGAGGTCGGCGAGCAGCTCGAGCATCGTCTCGACGTCGCGGATGCGCGGCATGTTGCCGAGCACGACCGGCTCGGACGTGAGCAGTGCGGCGGCGAGCAGCGCGAGCGCGGCGTTCTTGTTGCCCTCGGGGCGGATCGTTCCGGTGAGCGGAACGCCGCCTTCGATGACCAGGAACTCCTGCGTACGCGGGCGCGTCATGACGGTGAGAGGAGTCATGCAGGGAGATGTCGGGGGGAAGCGCGGTCGAGCGCGGCCCGGAGGAACCTTACAGACGCCTGTCCCCGGAGACCCGCGCCCGTGCCTTCGGGGCCTGGCCCCGAAGGCACGGCTAGGCTCTCGCTCCATGGATGGAGAGGCCCTCGCACGTGACCGCCCGGCAGCGCTCGCGCTGCTCCAGAGCTGGACCGAGAGCGAGGCGCTGCGGCGTCACGCGTACGCGGTCGAGGCCGCCGTGCGCGCCTATGCGCGCCGGCGCGGAGCCGACGAGGACGCCTGGGGCAACGTGGCGCTGCTGCACGACTTCGACTACGAGCGGCACCCGACGCTCGACCGGCACCCGCAGGACGGGGCGCCCCACCTGCGCGAGCTGGGCTACCCGGAGTGGTTCGTGCGCGCCGTGCTCTCGCACGCCAACCACCTGCAGCACGTCGCCGAGCGCTCGAGCGAGCTCGAGCGCGTGCTCTTCGCCTGCGACGAGCTGGCCGGCTTCGTGCACGCCTGCGGCCTCGTGCGCCCCGAGGGGCTCGCGACGCTCGAGCCGCGCAGCGTGCGCAAGAAGCTCAAGCAGAAGTCGTTCGCGGCGGGCGTCAACCGCGACGACGTGTACGAGGGCGCCGAGGCGCTCGGCGTCGACCTCGACGCCCACATCCAGGTCGTGATCGACGCGCTCAAGCCGATCAGCGCCGAGCTCGGCCTGCCCGGGTGACGCCGCGCCGCCCGGCGGCGTAGATCACAGGAGCAAGCTCGCGTCGCCGAAGCTGTAGAAGCGGTAGCGCTCGCGGATCGCCTCGGCGTAGATGCGGCGGGTCTCCTCGACCCCGCAGAACGCCATCACGAGCGCCAGCAAGGTGGAACGGGGCAGGTGGAAGTTCGTCACGAGCGCGCCGACGGCGCGAAAGCGATAGCCCGGCGCGATCAGGAGCGATGTCCGCCCCTCGTCGGGCGCCGCGGCGTCGGCGACCGTCTCGACGACGCGGACGGCGGTCGTTCCGATGCACACGACCCGGCGCCCGGCGGCGCCCGCGGCGGCAATGCGCGCGCGCACCGCGGGATCGACGCGGTAGGCCTCGCTGTGCATCGCGTGCTCCTCGAGCGTCGCGGCGGCCACCGGGCGGAACGTGTCGAGCCCGACGCGCAGCTCGACCTCGGCGATCTCGCAGCGGGCGCCGAGGCGCGCCCACAGCTCCGGTGTGAAGTGCAGCCCGGCCGTGGGCGCCGCGGCGCTGCCCGGCAGGCGGGCGTAGACCGTCTGGTAGCGGTCGTCGGGCACCGCCGGATCGTGCACGTAGGGCGGCAGCGGCATGCGGCCCGCGCGCTCGAGCGCGCGCTGCAGGGCATCGCCCGCGAGCGACGGGCGCACGAGCCAGCGTCCCTCGCCCAGCGCCTCGACCGGCTCGATCGCAAGCCCGCCGGCCTCCGCGTCGACGCTCACGCCCGCGCGCATGCGGCGCGACGGGCGCACGAGCGCCTCCCAGAGGCCGTCGCCGCGCTCTTCCAGCAACAGCACCTCCCCGCTCCCGCCCGACGGCCGGCGCACCGCGATGCGCGCGCGCAGCACCCGGCTCGTGTTCGCGACGACCAGGTCGTCCGGCTCGAGCAGGTCGGCCAGCTCGGCGAAGCGACGGTGCTCGATCGTCCCGTCACGCCGGTGCACGAGCAGGCGCGAGCCGTCCCGCTGCTCGGCGGGACGCTGCGCGATCAGCTCCGCGGGCAGCGCGTAGTCGAGCTCGTCGGTGCGCACGCGGGCAGTCTCGCAGGCGACCGGCGCGCCCCGGCGAACGGGGTCGCGTGATCGGCGCCGCGACCGACGAGGCGCTCGCCCGCCGCGCCGCGGCCGGCCGGCGCGACGCGTTCGAGGAGCTCGTGCGGCGCCACCGGGGCCGCGTGTACGCGCTCGCGCTGCGCATCTGCCGCAATCCCGACGACGCCGAGGACGCGCTCCAGGAGACGTTCATCGCCGCCTACCGCGCGCTGCCGCGCTTCGACCGGCGCGCGCGGGTGTCGACGTGGCTCTACCGCATCGCGACGAACAAGTGCTACGACGTCCTCGCGCGGCGCCGTCCGGCCGTCGACGCGGCCGCGCTCCCCGAGGCCGCCGACCCGCACGACCCCTTCGCGCGCAGCGAGCGGGAGGCGCAGCTGACCCGCGCGCTCGACGCGCTGCCGGATGCCTTCCGCGAGGCCGCGCTCCTGTGCGACGTCTGCGGCCTCACCCCGGCGGAGGCGGGCGAGGTGCTCGGCGTGCCGGAGGGCACCATGAAATCGCGCAGCTTCCGCGCGCGCGGCCTGCTCGCGGTGGCGCTGCGCGCGGCGGGTGCGGAACCCGGGACGGAGGGCGGGGTCTAATGGGCGTGGACGACGACTTCGAGCGGGACGTGCCGGGCGACGAGCTCGCAGCGGTCGCGCGCGCGCTCGGCGAGCTCGGCGCGCGGCCGCTGCCGCCGGCGGTCGCGACGCGGCTCGACGCGCGGCTCGCGGCCGAGCTCGGCGCACCGCCCGTGGCGGCGCGGCGCTCGCGCCGCCGGCGGCTGCGCATCGGCGGCGCGCTCTCGGGGGCCGCGGTCGCCGCCGCCGCGGTCGCCTTCGCGCTCAGCTCGGGCGGCGGCGGGCACCGGCCCGGCAGCGAGGCCGCGAGCGCCCAGCGCACCACGGCGGGCGCGCAGCCCACGGCGGCCACGGATGCCGCCGGCACGCCCGCGACCACCGCGTCCTCCGCCATGAAGGTGCAGGCGGCGCCGGCGCGGAAGTGCGCCCCGGCTAGCCGAACAGGCGGTGCTCGTCCCCCGGCGGCGTGTCCGGGTGCCCGAGGTGGGCACGCCCGAGCCGTGTGATCACGCGCCCGCGCGGCGTGCGCTGCAGGAGGCCCTTCTGCAGCAGGTACGGCTCGTAGACGTCCTCGATCGTGCCCCGGTCCTCGCCGATCGCGTCGGCCAGCGTCGAGAGGCCCACCGGGCCGCCCTCGAACGTCTCGGCGATCATGCGCAGGAGCTCGCGGTCGAGGCGGTCGAGCCCCTCGGCGTCCACCCCGAGCAGGTCGAGCGCCGCCACGGCCGTGGCGTGGTCGATGGCGCCGTGGCCGCGCACCTGCGCGAAGTCGCGCACGCGGCGCAGCAGCCGGTTGGCGAGGCGCGGGGTGCCGCGCGCGCGCTGGGCGAGCTCGGCCGCCGCGTCGTCCTGCATCGCGATGCCGAGGATGCCCGCCGAGCGCTGGGCGATGCGCACGAGCTCGGCCGGCGAGTAGTGGTCGAGCCGGAAGACGATGCCGAAGCGGTCGCGCAGCGGCTTCGTGAGCAGGCTCGCGCGCGTCGTCGCGCCGATCAGCGTGAACGGCGAGAGGTCGAGGCGCAGGCTGCGGGCGCCGGGCCCCTGGCCCATGATGATGTCGACGACGCCGTCCTCCATGGCCGGATAGAGCGTCTCCTCGACGGCGCGGTTGAGGCGGTGCACCTCGTCGATGAAGACGACGTCGCGCTCGGCCAGATCGGCCAGGATCGCGACGAGATCGCCCTTGCGGTCGAGGCCCGGGCCGGAGACGGTGACGAGCCGCGTGTCCATCTCGCTCGCGACGATGTGCGCGAGCGTCGACTTGCCGAGCCCGGGCGGCCCCGCCAGCAGCACGTGGTCGATCGGCTCGCCGCGCTCCTTCGCGGCCGCGAGCGCGATCGCGAGCTGCTCGCGCACGACCTCCTGTCCCACGAACTCGTCGAGCTGGCGCGGGCGCAGCGAGCGGTCGGTCTCGTCCTCGTCGCCGCGCGCGGCGGCGGCGCCGACCAGGCGCTCCTCCTCGCTCATGCCGGGCTCCCGCGCCGCAGCGCCGCGAGCGCGACCTTCACGCGCTGCTCGGTGCCGCCCTCGGCGCCGGCCAGCGCGGCCTCGGCCTCGGCGACCGCGAAGCCGAGCGCGACGAGCGCATCGCGCGCGGAGAGGTGCGGATCGTCGGGCGCCGCCGCTGCCCCCGCCCCCGCCGGGCTCGACGGCCTCGAGCGCCGCCGCGCCGAGCTTGTCGCGCAACTCGACGACGATGCGCTCGGCGGTGCGCTTGCCGATGCCGGAGACGGATGCCAGGAGCGCGAGGTCGCCCGTCGCGATGCCGCGCTGGAGCGTGTCGACCGGGTACCCCGAGAGCAGCGCGAGCGCCTTGGCGGGCCCGAGCCCCGAGACGCCGAGCAGGGCGACGAAGAGCCCCCGCTCACGCGTGCTCGCGAAGCCGTAGAGCGTGAGCGCGTCCTCGCGCACGACGAGGAACGTGTGCAGGTGCACGGCGTCGGGGTGGTCGCGCGCCTCGCGCGCCGCCGCGGCCGAGGCGTGCACGAGCAGGCCCACGCCGCCGACCTCGACGACCAGGCCGTCGGCGTCGGCGCCCGCGAGGCGGCCCTTCAGGCTCGCGATCACCGCGCCGCCCGGGCGCGGGCGAAGCGCTCCCCGGCCCGCGCGCTCCAGGCGTGGCAGAGCGCGAGCGCGAGCGCGTCCGCGGCGTGGTCGCTCTCGGGCGCCGCGGGCAGGGCGAGCAGCTGGCGCACCATCCGGATGACCTGCTCCTTGCCGGCGCCGCCGAAGCCGCAGACCGTCGATTTCACCTGCGCAGGGGCGTATTCGGTGCAGCTCAGGCCGTGCGAGCCACAGACCGCGAGCGCCGCGCCGCGCGCCTGGCAGACCGACATGATCGTGCGCGGGTTCGCGCCGATGAAGAGGCTCTCGAACGCGACGGCGACGGGGGCGTGGGTCGCGATCAGGTCCTCGATCGCCCGCTGGATGGCGGCCAGCCGCAGCTCGGGCGCCTCGCGCGGCCCGGTGCGCACCGTGCCCTGCGCGAGCGCCCGCGAATCGCGCCCGTCGAACGCGATCACGCCGTAGCCCGTGCTGGCGGTGCCCGGGTCGATGCCGAGGACGATCACGTCCGCAGGGTAGGCCGCAATGCGGACGGCCAGGGCGCTCCGGCGGCGCGCGCGGCCCGGCCGAGCGCCGCTGCTAGCATCGACGGTCGTGCCCCAGCGCCCCGTTCGGACCGTTGCCGCGGTCTCCCGCCACCCGCGCCGCTTCCCCGATCCGATTACCGCCGTCGGCGAGCTCATCCGCGTCCTCGGAGACGTGGACCCGTTCCTGACGATCGATCGCGAGGGCCGCTGGATCGAGGCCTGCACCGAGGTCGCGCCCGACCTCGCGCCGAGCGGCTGGGTCGAGCGGCGCGTGCTGCCGGCGGGCGAGTGGCGCGTCGGCAAGGCCGACGGCATGCGCGCCGAGCAGCTCGTCGAGCGCGCCGACGGCCGCCCGCCGTGGCTCGTCAGCATCGACGAGCTGCCGATCGGCGAGAACGAGGCCGAGCCCGGAGGCGAGAGCTTCGGCCTGACGACGCTGATCGCGCGCGTGGCCGGCCTGCGCCGCATCGGCGTCAACCTCGACGTCGTCCACCCCGGGACAGCGCTCGGCCCAGTACCACTGGCACCGCAGCGAGGAGGAGGGGTTCCTCGTGCTCGCGGGGACGGGCTGGCTGTACGCCGGCGACGAGCGCTTCCGCGTCGGCCCCGGCGACTTCTTCGCGAAGAGCGAGGGGCCCAAGCTCGCCCACCAGTTCGTGAACGACGGCGAGCACGACCTCCGCATCCTCTCGATCGGCGAGCACCGGGAGGACGACGCGGTCGAGTATCCGACGGCGCCGTGGCTCCCGGGCGGCCGCGAGCCCGCCGCCGAGTAGCGCGCGTTGCCGCGCGGCTCGCGGCGCACTATCCTCGCCGCGCGCGGGCAACCCCACGGCAGGAGGAGTTCCGATGGCATCGATCATGGAGATCGAGGGAGTCGGCGAGTCCCATGCGCCAAGCTCTCCGACGCGGGCGTTCCGACCACCGAGGCGCTGCTCGAGGAGGGCGCGACCCCGGCTGGACGCGCGGCGCTCGCCGACAAGACCGGAATCAGCGAGGCGTCGATCCTCAAATGGGTCAACCACGCCGATCTGGCGCGCATCCACGGAATCGCCGGTCAGTACGCCGAGTTGCTCGAGGCCTCCGGCGTCGACACCGTGCCCGAGCTCGCCCAGCGCAATGCCGCCAACCTGACCGCGAAGATGGCCGAGATCAACGCGGCCCGCAACCTCGTCAATCGCCTCCCGAGCGAGTCCGAGGTCACCCGCTGGGTCGCCGAGGCGGGCTCGCTCCCGCGCGGCGTCCACTACTAGCAGGCCCCGCGCCGCCGGGCAGTGGCCCCTACGCGCTCTCCTGGAGCACGGCGTCCGGGATGTCGAAGTTGAAGTAGACGTCCTGGACGTCGTCGCTCTCCTCGAGCAGGTCGACCATGCGCAGCAGCGTCCGCGCCTGGTCGGCGTCGACCTCGACCTGCGTCGTCGGGAGCAGCGAGAGGCCGGCGCTGTCGATCGCGATGCCCGCGGCCTCGAGTGCCGCGCGGAGCGTCGCGAAGTCGTGCGGCTCGGACGTGATCACCCACGTGTCGCCGTCCTGGCGCACGTCCTCGGCTCCGCCCTCCGCGGCCGCCAGCGTGATCGTGTCCTCGTCGACGCCCTCGACCGGCGTCGTGATGACGCCCTTGCGCTCGAACATCCAGGCCACGGATCCGGGCGTCCCGAGCGAGCCGCCGAACTTGCTGAACGCGAAGCGGACGTCGGCCGCCGTGCGGTTGCGGTTGTCGGTCAGCGCCTCGACGATCAGCGCTGCGCCGCTCGCGCCGTAGCCCTCGTAGGTCACCGCGTCGTAGGCCTCGCTGTTGGCGTCGGCCCCGGCGCCGCGGGCGATCGCGCGCTCGATGTTGTCCTTCGGCATCGAGACCGCGCGGGCGCGCTCGACGGCGTTCGCGAGCGCGATGTTCGCGTCAGGGTCGGGCCCGCCCTCCTTGGCGGCCACGATGATGGCGCGCGAGAGCTTGGAGAAGAGCTTGCCGCGCTTGGCGTCGGCGGCGCCCTTCTTGTGCTTGATGGAAGACCACTTGGAGTGACCGGACACGCTGCTCCTTGCATTCCGACAGCTACCGCGCCGGCCGTGCGCATGCGCACTCTCCGGCCAGTCCGGCAGACGGATTCTACGTGCTCGTCGTCTGCGCCGGGTCCGACGGAGCCTGTGCGGCCGGCGGCGGCACGTCGGCCGTGGCCGGGGAGTGCGCCGGCGTGACCGGCGGGAGGATCTCGACCGGGATCGCACGCGAGGGCTTCTGTGTCTGCGTCACCGGCGGGCTCGTCGCCGCCGGCGGCGGCGACGGGGGCGCGGGCGCCGGTGCGGGTGCGAAGTCGGGCGTGCCCGCGTTCGGCGGCGGCAGGCGGCGGTGGCTCGGCCGTGCCGTCGCGGCGGGGCGCAGCCGGCCCCCGCGCACGTGGCGGAGCGGCGGCGGGGCCGCCGCCCGGCCGCCGGTCGCCGCGACGACGACGCGGCCCGCGGCCGGCGCGGGCGGCGCGGGCGGCGCGGCGGGGCGCGCGGACTCACCGCTCGTCCAGAGGTCGCTCGAGACGGCGATCGTGACGACGGCGCCGAGCACGACGAGCCCGGCCATCGCGAGCGCCGCCGCCTTCGGGCGGCCGGCGCCCGCGGGCGAGGGATCGGCCGCCAGGGCCCGCGGACGGCGCGTCGGGAAGCCGATCGCGCCGAGCGCGACGGTCGTGCGCGAGCGCAGCTCGCCGGGCGGCACCGGCACGGGCAGGTCGCGGTAGCGCAGCGCGGCCTCCTGCAGCGAGAACAGCTCGGCGCGGCAGCCGGCGCATTCGGCCACGTGCGCCTCGAGGCCGGCGCGGCGCGCGGCCGGCAGCGTGCCGTCCAGGTAGGCCGACAGCTCGGGCACGCGCTCGCGGCAGCTGCCGATCGCTCCGGGCAGGTGCAGCTCGGCGCGCAGCCGCCCGCGCGCGCGGGCGACGAGCGCGCCGACGCCCTCGGCCGCGGTGCCGAGCGCGAGTGCGATCTCGTCGTCGGAGCGTCCCTCGAGGTCGCGCAGCGCGAGCACCATGCGCTGGCGCGGCGCCAGCCGCTGGTTGGCGGCGCCGACCTCGCTCGCGTGCTCGCCGGGAACGGGGTCGAGCCATGGCCCGCCGCCGTTGACGTGCCGCCGCGCGGCCAGCCCGCGCGCGGTCGCCGCGAGGTGCGCGGGGACGTCGATCGCGTCGGGGCCACCTTCGGGCAGGCTCTCGAGGCCGTGCACGAACGCCGTCTCGGCGAGCGCGGCCGCCGCCGCGTCGCTGCCCGTCAGGCGGTGGCAGACGCGGTAGAGGCGTGCTTCGTAGGACGCGTACAGCAGCTCGAACGCCGCGCGATCGCCGCGCTTCACCCGGCGTGCCAGCGCACGTCCCTCGCGCAGCTCGCGGCCGCGCGTCTTGTGCTTGGCGATCGCCATCGCCTAGCAAAGGCTAGTTGAAGCGCGAGCAACGGGTGTGGGCCACATTCCCGCAAGCTGCAGGAGCTTTTCCCGCGGGCGTCCGTTCCGTACGCTGCCGACATGCGCGCTCTCCCCCGCCGAGCCGGCACCGTGATCGTCGGCGGCGGCACGACCGGCAGCGCCCTCGCCGGGCTGCTCGCCGAGCGCTCGGGCGAGTCGCTGCTCGTGCTCGAGGCCGGGCCCGACTTCGGGCCCTACGGTCGCGGCGACTGGCCGCAGGACGTGCTCGACGCGACCTGGCTGTGCGAATCGCACCAGCTCGGGTACGCGAGCGACGACGGCTACCGCGGAAGGCGCATCGAGTTCCAGCGCGCCGCGATGATCGGCGGCTGCTCGAGCCACAACGGCTGCGCCGCGATCTGGGGCAGCCGCCTCGACTACGACGCGCTCGCGGCGAGCGGACTCGAGGGGTGGTCGCGCGCCGACGTGGAGCCGCTGCTCGCGGCCGCGAGCGAGCGCATGCGGGTGCGCATTCCCGAGGAGGCCGAGCTGGCGCCCTTCCACCGCGCGGCGCTCGCATCGCTCGAGGCCCTCGGAGCTCCGCGCGTGCACGACCTCAACGACCTCGACGCGGACACGGGCGTCGCTCCCTCGCCCTCGAACATCGTCGACGGCGTGCGCTGGAACGCGGCGCTCGCATATCTGGAGGCCGTGCGGACGCTGCCGTCGCTGCAGATCGCCGGCGGCGCGCCCGCGGAGCGCCTGCTCGTGAGCGACGGCCGCGTGCGCGGGGTCGTCGTGCGGCGCGGGGACGCGCACGTGACGGTCGAGGCCGACCGCGTGATCGTGTGCGCCGGCGCCTACGACTCCCCCGCCCTGCTCCTGCGTTCCGGCATCGGGCCGGCGGCCGATCTCCGCGCGCTCGGGATCCCGGTCGTCGCCGACCTGCCGGTGGGCGAGAACCTGCACGATCATCCCGCGCTCGAGCTGCAGTTCGCGGGCACGCCCGAGCTGCAGCGGGCCTGCGCCGAGCACGCCGCGAGCGGCGCCTTCGCGCCGATCGAGGGCGTCATCGCGAAGCTGCGCTCCCGGCACTGCGCGCCCGAGGGCTTCGACCTGCACGTCTATCCCGTCGGCGGCGTGCTGCGCGACGGCACGAGCGAGTTCTGGATCCCGGTGGCGTGCCTCACGCCTCGCTCGCGCGGCCGCGTGCGGCTCACGAGCGCCGACGGGACGGTCGCCCCCGCGATCGACCACGCCTACCTGAGCGATCCGGACGGGCACGATCACGCCGTCCTGCGCGACGGCGTCGAGATCGCGCGCGAGCTGGCCCGCAGCGGGCCGTTCGCCGACGTTCTGGGCGCCGAGCTCGCCCCGACCGCCGGTCGTGCGCCGCGCGAGGCGGTGGACGCCACGGTCGCGCACTACTACCACCCCGCCGGCACGTGCGCGATGGGCCCCGTCGTCGACGCGCGCCTGCGCGTGCACGGCGTCGAGGGGCTGCACGTCGCCGACTGCTCGGTGTTCCCGGTCGTGCCGCGGGCGAACACGTGCATCCCGGCCGTGCTCGTCGCGCACCGCCTCGCCGACTGGCTCGCGCCGGGCGCCGCGATCCCCCCGGGAGGAGTCGAACCTCCACCACTCGGGTTATGAGCCCGGTGCTCTACCGTTGAGCTACAGGGGGTGGCAGTGCCCCGGCTGCGGCGGCACGTCGAGCGCGGGGTTGCGGTCGAAGAAGCCGAGCGGGCGCAGCTGGAACCCGCACGTGACGACCGGCATCACGGGCCAGTCCTCGAGGCGCGGGACGTGGTGCGAGCCGAACACGTACCAGAGCACGATATCGGCGTCCTCGAGCGAGCGATCGGCGGCCGTCCAGCGCGGCAGCCCGTCGCCGCCGGCGTGCTGGTTCGGGTAGTCGCCCGCGGGGTAGCGCTCGTCGCGGCGATACGGCGTGGCCCAGAGGTGGCGCGTCATGAAGCGCGCGCGGCGCGCGAACTCGCTCTCCTCGTCCGCCATCAGGCCGACGTTGTCGCCCGGCACGAGCTCGTAGGCGACCGGGCCGCCCATGCGATTGCGGCGCGCCGGGTTGACGACGCGCCAGCGGCGGCCCGAGAGCGGGTCGATCATGCGCTGGGCTGCCAGCTCGCTCGCGAGCGGCGTCTCCTCGGCGCGAAACGCCTGCAGGTGCGGGTTCGCGGGCCCGGGCGGCTCCGGGCGCGAGTTCACCTCGACGAGCCGGTTGCGCTCGCCGTCGACGTCGAGGTCGAGGCGCGCGCAGAAGAAGTGCTGGTGATAGCCCGCGCTCACCCCCGGTGCGACGAGCGTCGCCGAGGAGGACTCCTCGCCGGGCGCGACGCCCGCGGTGTGGAGCACGCCGGTGAGCTTGGCCTCGAACGCGACGCCGCCGTCGAGCGTGAGGTACCAGTAGAGCCCGTACTCGTAGTTGCCGACCGTCACGATGGTCGAGATCACGAGCCGGCGGGCGCGCCGCACGTCGGTCGCGCCGCTGCGCCAGTCGTGGTGCTTCCAGAGGATGCCCGTGTCCTCCTCGTGCAGGCAGATGGCGTTGCGGATCGTCTGCGCGCGCCCGTGGCTGTCATGCACGTCGGCGTCGAGGTAGCGGATCTCGCCCAGGCAGTCGCAGCCCAGCGCGAGCGAGTTCGCGTACGGGCCGATGCCGTACTCGCCGATGTCGAACGCGTTCTTGAAGACGACGGTCGGATTCGTGTCGGCGTACGGGATGGCGAGCTCGGCGATCGAGAGCCGGTGGGCGATCGCGCGCGGGCCGCCCCCGTCGCCCTCGTCGAACGCGAGCTCGTGCAGCGTGAGCGATTCGCGCGGGTTGAAGCCGATGCGCACGCGCCACGGGCCCCAGCGGAGCGCGCGCCCGTCGAGCTGGAGGCTCGATCCCTCCGGCTGCGCGACCTCGATCGGCCGCAGGTCGTCGCGGTAGGGCCGCCCGCCGCCGTCGCGGTAGTCGCCGTGCTCGCCGGGCACCGGCAGCGCGCCGTGGTCGTCGATGCGGACGACCTCCATGCGATCGAGGTCGACGAGCGCGATCAGCCCGCCGATCGGGCGGGCATAGCCGTTGTCGCCGGTCAGGTCGGAGCGCAGCCAGGCGAGCGCCCGGCCGACGCGGCGCCGCGGCTCCTCGAAGCAGCCGACCGACCAGGTGTCGACCATCACGAGCGCGAGATCCTGGATGCCGCGCAGCGCGAGCGCCCCGCGGAACGCGGGGTCGGCCTTGACCGCCAGCTCGGCCTCGGCGTACTCGTCGGCCGTGATCGCGGCGTGCACCCCCGGGATGTGCTGCCAGGCCAGGAGCAGGTCACCGGCGAGCGCGACGATGGCCTCGTGCGTACGGCCCTCCGTGAGCACGACGAGCGCCGCCTCGCGCGGCGGCGGCGCACCACCGGCCCGCCACGCGGCGAGCTGCGACTTGCCCGGCTCGCGCAGCTCGACGCTGACGAAGCGCGCGCCCTCGCCGAGATCGTGCTCGGCGCGCACGCACGCCACGGCGCGCTCGATCTCCTCGGCGCCGAGCGGATCGAGTGGGTGCGGGGCGCCGGTCACGGGCGCCGATTCTCCCAGAGCAGGGACTCGAGCACGCGCCGGAGCTGCGCGCGGCCGACCGCCAGGGAGGCGATCTCGATGAACTCGCCGGGCGTGTGCATCTCGCCGCCCTGCGCACAGCCGAGGCAGAGCGCGGGGATGCCGGCGTCGAGCGCCGCGTTGGCGTCGGTCGAGGCGGCCACGAGCTCGTCGGGGAGGCCCAGCTCCTCGCGCACCGCCCGCACGGCCGCGAGCAGCGGCGCGCGGCGGTCGAGGCGACCGGCGGGCCGGCGCCCCACCTCCTCGATCTCGAGCGTCAGCGGCGGCTCGACCGAGAGCATGTGCACGGCGCGGCCGAAGCGCACGAGCAGCGTGTCGTCGAGCGCGCGCTGCTCGATCACGAGCTCGGCGTGCGCGGCGATCGCGTTGACCGCCGTGCCGCCGTCGATCAGGCCGATGTTCGTGCTGGCGTCGCCGCGCGGCTGGCGGCTGAGCGTGCGCGCGATGCGGCAGAGCTCGTCGATCGCGCTCGGCCGGCCGCGGTTGGCCCAGGAATGCCCGCCCGGGCCGCGCACCGTGATGCGCGCGCGCAGGCTGCCGACCGCGTCCACCGCGACGTGCATCAACCCGTGCCCCTCGAGCGCGAGCGCGACCTCGGGCTGCAGGCTCGCGCATGCGGCGCGCGCACCGACGAGGTTGCCGAGGCCCTCCTCGCCGACCGTGAACGCGACCGCGAGGCCGCTCAGGTCGTGCTCGCCCGCGAGCTGCTCGACGACGTGCAGCGCGCACACGACGGCGGCGGCGTTGTCGCCGATGCCCGGCCCGCGCACGAGCTCGCCCTCGAGCACCGGCTCGTGTGCGACGTCCCGCGCGAAGACCGTGTCGACGTGCGCGAGCAGGAGCACGCGCGGGCTGCCGGGGGCGAAGCGCCAGATCAGGTTCCCGGTGGCATCGACCACCCGCTCACCGGGCGCGGCCGCCAGCCGCTGCTGCAGCCACGCGATCCGCTCGCCCTCGTCGAACGTGGGCGCCGGGACGCGCGCCAGCCCGATCAGGTCGTCGAGGGCATCGTCCGCGGCGCTCACGCCGCGCGACGGTATCAGAGCGCATTTCAGAATGAGCGTGGCGTTGGAGCGGCTGATCGCCTCCAGCCGGTCGCCGCCATGCAAAGTTGGGGTCTGACCCCAACTTTGCGGTCCCGCAACCGGCTTGCTACCGACTCGGGGGCACCGCTCGCTGCGTGAGGCGGCCCCGGGGCTCGCGGGGGCGCTCGCGCCACCACCCCAGCCACACACGCTCAGCGGCTGAAATGCGCTCTCAGGCCGCGATGCGGCCCGGCTCGTGACCGCGGTGGCGCGCCCGGAACGCACCGGCGGCTTCGATCGCCGCGTCGACGCTGAAGCCGAGATCCCGCGCCTGGGCGATCAGCATCACGTGCTCGACCGCGGCGACGTCGTAGAGGCGCTGCTTCGCGCCCAGCGTGTGGATCGCCGCGCGCTCCGTCCAGAGGTCGAGCTGCATCTTCGTGATCCCCGCGATCGTGCAGACCTGCCCGACGGTGAAGAGCACCTCGCCGATGCGCGTCGCGATGTCGACGGGGCGCAGCAGATCCGACTTGTCGACCATACGGTTCCCATCGGCGCCGCGGGGCGCCGACTTAAGCCTGGATCCACCGATTGGCGCGGGCCGTGGCCTCGTGGGTGGATAGGGTCTGGGGCGGGCGCGGCGAAATGGGAGGCCCGTGGCGGACGACGCGATCACGATCGAGGTGGCCGGCCGCGAGGTGCGGCTCTCGAGCCCGGACAAGGTGCTGTTCCCGCAGAGCGGCTGGCGCAAGCGCGACGTCGTCGAGTACTACCTCGCCGTCGCGGACGGTGCGCTCGTCGGCCTGCGCGACCGCCCGTGCGTGCTCAAGCGCTACCCGAACGGCGTCGAGCAGCCGTTCTTCTTCCAGAAGCGGACGCCGAAGACGTACGACTGGCTCGAGACGGCGATCGTGACGTTCCCGAGCGGCCGCCACGCCGAGGAGCTCGTGATCCAGGACGCCGCGCACCTCGTCTTCGCCTGCAACCTGGGCGTCATCGACTACAACCCCTGGGCCTGCCGGCGCGCCGACCTCGACCACCCCGACGAGCTGCGCGTCGATCTCGACCCGCAGCCGGGCGCCGAGTGGGAATCCGTGCGCCGCGTCGCGCTGATCGCGCGCGACGTCCTCGTCGAGCACGGGCTGACGGGCTTCCCGAAGACCTCCGGCTCGCGCGGCATGCACATCAACGCCCGCGTCCTCCCCGAGTGCGGGTTCCTCGAGGTGCGGCGCGCGGCGCTCGCGCTCGCGCGCGAGGTCGAGCGCCGCGCCGAGGGCCTCGCGACGACCAAGTGGTGGAAGGAGGAGCGCCCGGACGGCACGGTCTTCGTCGACTTCAACCAGAACGCGCGCGACCGCACGGTCGCCTCGGCCTACTCCATCCGCCCGACCCCGGATGCCCGCGTCTCGTGCCCCCTCACCTGGGACGAGGTCCCCGATGTCGAGCCGGCCGACCTGCGCATCGACACCGTGCCCGCGCGCGTGCGCACCGTCGGCGACCCGGGCGCCGCCATCGACGACTGCGCGGCCCCGCTGCAGCCGCTGCTCGAGCTCGCCGCGCGCGACGAGGCCGAGGGCCTCGGCGACGCGCCGTGGCCGCCGAACTTCGCGAAGCAGCCCGGCGAAGCGCCGCGCGTGCAGCCGAGCCGGCGCAAGAAGAGCTGAGGGGCGCAGACCCGGCGTGCCAGTGACCGAGAGAGGTCACTGCGGATACCCGCCCAGAACGCTCGAACCCCGTACCCGGCGAACCATAGACCCGGCGTGCCAGTGAGCGAGAGAGGGTCATTGCGGATACCCGCCCACAACGCTCGAACCCGGGTTGAGGACCGCAAGGACCACCGCGGACTGTTCACGAAGCGCGGGGGCAGACCCGTGAGCACGCACGAAACCCGGCGACGTGGATCAAGGGGTCTGACCCCTGAGGCACGAACCGAACGCGGCGACTAGGAGGGGCAGCAATCCAGGTCGCGGTCGCCCGCACCACCACAAGGCCACAGGTCGCGCCCGCCCGCACCACGGCAAGGCGACAGGTCGCGCTCGCCCGCATCGCGGCAAGGCGACAGGTCGCATCGCACCACGGCACGACGACAGGTCACGCTCGCCCGCACCCCGGCGAGGCGACAGGGCGCGCGGCACCACGCTCCGGCCACAGTCACGGGCCACGGCGCGCAGGCTCGAATGACGCCACCTGTGGCCCTGCCCCTCCTGGGTGGCGCTGCGGTCCGTGCCGCAGGGGTCAGACCCCTGGCGTCCTGGTCGCCGGGTGCGGTTCGTGCTCACGGGTCTGCCCCCGCGCTTCGTGAACAGTCGGCGGTGGTCCTTGCGGTCCTCAACCCGGGTTCGAACGTCCTGGGCGGGTACCCGCAATGACCCTCTCTCGGTCACTGGCACGCCGGGTACGGGGTTCGAGCGTCTTGGGCGGGTATCCGCCGCCCGCTACACCAGCTGCTCGAGCTTGCAGCTCTCCGGGTCGCGGTCGTCGCGCCAGCGCTCGACGCGCGTGCCGTGGCGGATGCGGCCGTCGCTCATGTGGTCGTAGGAGACCTCGACGACGAGCTCGGGGCGCAGCTCGACCCACTCCAGGTCGCGCCCGGCCGTCCAGCGGCTCGGCTCGCCCGAGCCGCGCTCGCCCGTCTCGAGCGGGCGGACCCGCTCGAGCAGCTCCTTCTTCTCCTTGCGCGTGAAGGCCGAGCAGTGGCCGACGACGTGCAGCGCGCCCTTGTCGTCGTAGAGACCGAGGATGAGCGAGCCGACCGAGCCGGGCTCCTTGCCGGGCCGGTAGCCGGTGATGACGCAGTCGAGCGTGCGCCGCTGCCGCAGCTTGAACATGCCGACGCGCTTGCCCGGGAGGTACGGCGCATCGGCCTGCTTCGCGATCACGCCCTCGGCGGTCTCGAGCCAGCGCTGCGCGCCCTCCGGCGTGCGCTCCTGCGGCGTCAGCGTCACGGGGT
The DNA here is from genome assembly GCA_963743275.1 of uncultured Actinomycetes bacterium. Classification (GTDB taxonomy): domain Bacteria; phylum Actinomycetota; class Thermoleophilia; order Gaiellales; family JALYLC01; genus JALYLC01. The sequence continues at coordinate 480,136 of CAVUPB010000002.1, forward strand.
GGCCGCCGACGTCGGCCAGGAGCCGCTCGAGCGCGGCGCGGCGCTCGCTGAAGGGCCGCTCGAGCAGCACCTCGTCGCCCTCGGCCAGGAGGTCGAACGCGACGATGGACGCGGGCGTCTCGCGCGCCAGCAGCTCGACCCGCGAGGCGGCCGGGTGGATGCGCTGCTGCAGGGCGCCGAAGTCCTGGCTGCCGTCGCCCGGGTCGATCACGATCTCGCCGTCGAGCACGTAGCGGCCGGGCGGCAGCGAGAGCTCGGGGAAGTAGCGGTCGAGCGGCTTGCCGTTGCGCGACTGCAGGAAGACCTCGCCGCCGTCGACGAACGCGATCACGCGGAATCCGTCCCACTTCGGCTCGTACAGCCATGCTCCCTCGCGGGGGAACTCCGTCGCCGTCTTCGCGAGCTGCGGCTCGATCGTCGGCTGCAGCGGCAGCGTCACTGCGCCAGCGGCGAGGGATCGGGGATGTCGAAGCCGCCGGCCTCCTCGAGGCGGTGGATGCGGTCCTCGAGCGGCGGGTGCGTGTCGAAGAGGCCGCCGAGGCTCGAGCGCAGGCCGACGTTGTCGCGCAGCGGCGACTCGATGTAGAGGTGCGCCGTCGCGCGCGTCACGTGCTTGAGCGGGCGGGTGTCGTTGCCGAGCTTGGCGAGCGCGCGTGCGAGGCCCTCGGGGTCGCCCGTGATCTCGGCCGCGGAGGTGTCGGCGAGGTACTCGCGCCGGCGCGAGAGCGACGCCTGCAGCAGCACGGCCGAGATCGGCGCGAGCACGAGCGCCGCGATGCCGATCACGAGCGTGATGGGGCTGCCGCCGTCGCGGTCGTTGCGGCGGCCGCCGCCGAAGAGGCTGACGCGGAAGAGCAGGTCGGCCATCAGCGCGATCACGCCGACGAGCACCGCAGCGAGCGTCATGAGGCGGACGTCGCGGTTGCGGATGTGCGAGATCTCGTGCGCCATCACGCCCTCGAGCTCGCGCTGGTCCATCATCGCGACGAGGCCGGTCGTGGCGGCGACGTAGGCGTCCTTGGGCGTGCGGCCGGCCGCGAACGCGTTCGGGGCGTCGTCCTCGACGACGTAGACGGGCGGGGTGTGGTCGAGGCCGGCGGCGATCGCGACGTTCTCGACCGCGCGCACGAGCTCGGGCTGCTCGGCCTTCGTCACGGGATGCGCGTGTGCGACGCTCGCGACCAGGCCCCCCGCCCCGATGTAGGAGAAGATCCCGTAGGCGATGCCGACGACCCCGATCACGATGCCGATGCTGGGGTCGAACGCGAGCCAGACGGCGGCCATGAAGACGCCGACCAGCAGCGCGAACGCGACGATCACGAACGCGCTGCGCACGCGGTTCGCGCGGATCTGCTCCTGGAGGCTCACGACAGGCTGACGGCCACGGGCGCGCGATCCGCATCGTCCTCGATGCGGAAGAACTCGCGTTCGCGGAAGCCGCCGAGGCGGGCGATGATGTTCGTCGGAACGCTCTGGATGAGCGAGTTGAAGCGCCGCACGGTCGTGTTGTAGTAGCGGCGGGCCGCGGCGATCTTGTCCTCGGTGTCGCTCAGCTCGGCCTGCAGGCGCTGGAAGTTCTCGGATGCGCGCAGCTCGGGGTAGGCCTCGGCGATGCCGAAGAGCCCGGTCAGGGCGGCGGTCATGACGCCGGCCGCGACGCCCGCCTGTGCGACGCCCTGGGCCGCCAGCGCCTGCGAGCGCGCCTCGGCGACGCGCTCGAAGACCTCGCGCTCGTGCGTCGCGTAGGCCTTGACGGTCTCGACGAGGTTCGGGATCAGGTCGGCGCGGCGCTTGAGCTGGACGTCGATGCCCGAGAAGCCCTGCTCGGCCTCGTTGCGCAGCCGTACGAGCCGGTTGTAGCCGAACACGAACCACAGCAGGGCGACGACGACGACGCCGATGACGATCCAGAGAGCGAGCATGAACCGGGACGGTAGCGTTTCGCCGTCACCCCCGCGCGCGAGGCGGGCCCAGACGGCGAACGCCGGCTTCTCGGCGTTGGCGTGCGTGACGAGGCCGCTGCGCCAGTAGCTCGTGGGCGAGACGTCGCGGATCAGGAACCAGACGAGCATCTCCGCGTACGGGTAGTGGTCGCGTATCAGCGCGACCGACTGCTCGGCGAGCTCGGCCTGCCGTTGTGGCGTGATCAGGCCGATGCCCGGCTGGTTGGCGGTGCGCCACGCGAACTCGGTCAGCCAGATCGGCACGGTCTCGCCGTAGGCGCCCTCGAGCGAGTGCTCGAGGCGGTCGAGGTTGCGCACCGTGATGGCGCCGTCCGCCTCCTGCTCGTCGCCCGTGTAGACGGGCAGGAGGCTGCCGAGGTAGGGGTTGAGGGCGACGACGTCGGGACGCGGCCCGCCCGCCGCGCGGTAGCGCGCGAGGAAGGCGATCGGCGCGATCCCGCCCTGTCCCCCGCGGCTCGCAAGCGGGCCGAGCGCGACCCGCGCGTCCGGCTGGACGCCGTGGATCGCTCCCTGGCACGCGCGCATGAGGCGGGCCATCACCTTCGGGGCCTCGAAGCCGTGTGCGCCCTGCGGCTGCATGAACTGGCCGCGATTGGGCTCGTTCCAGACGCTGTAGCGGTCGACGCGCGGCAGCGCCTCGTGCGCGCCGGGAGGGACGTAGCTGCCCGAGTAGCGCGTCGCGGCGGCGCGGCAGAACGTCCCGTAGTCCGCTGCGGCGAGCGGCGCCCGGCGGGGCGCCCCACCCCCGTTGGCCCAGGCCGGCGCCTGGACGAGCGTGAGCAGCGCGCTCGCGCCCTGCGCGGCGGCGTTCACGACGATCCTGTCGCTCGCCGCCCAGTCGTAGGCCGGGTCGCCCGGGAGCTCCGGCCGCTCGGGCCGCGTGCGCGCCACGCTCGCCCAGTCGACGTTGTAGCGGATGACGTCCGGATGCAGCTTGCGCGCGAGCTGCCACGCGTTCGGCTCGGCCGAGGTCAGGAAGGCGTCGTCCTGGATGCCGATGTCGAGCGCCGCCGAGGCCGTCGCGGGCAGCGCGCCGAGCAGCAGGACGAGCACCGTGAGCAGCCGCCGCATCCGGGCACCGTAGCCCGGATGCGGCAGCTGCCCGGACGGCGCCTAGTGCGCGAGCAGGCCGTGCAGCACGACGTTGCGGCCCAGCGTGCCGCCGTTGCCGTTCTTGTCGCGCGCGATCACGATCAGCGTGGCCTTGCGCCACGCGCCCGCCTTGATCGCGGTGCGGCCCTGCGCGCGCAGCGGCACGGCGATGACGTGCGCGCGGCCCGCGGGCACCCGCACCAGGGTGCGCGCGATCACGGGGCCGCGCGGGCCGCCGAGACGGAGGATGACGACGCCCGTGCAGCCGCCCGCCGTGCGGGCGTCGCAGCCGATGGTCGCGTGCGCCGAACCTGCGCGCACCTTGAGCGGGCCGGCCGCGAGCCGCACGACCGGGCCCGTGCCGTCGCGCGTGACGCGCACGGTGATGGTCGCGGTCGTCGTCGCGCCGGAGCCGTCGCTGACGATCACCGAGAACGCGTCGAGGCCCTTGAAGCCGGGCTTCGGCCGGTAGGTGATCGACGAGCCCTTGAGGGCCGCGAGCGCGCCGTGCGTGGCCTTCGAGGCGACGGCGTAGGTCAGCGCGTCGCCGTTCGGGTCGCTGCACGGCAGCAGGATCTGCGTCGGGACGCCCACGCCTGCGCGCAGCTCGCGCGTCAGGCAGGTCGGCGGCGCCTGCCGCGCGAACGCGATCAGACCGCCGTTGGCGGCCGCGTAGAGCACGTCCCCGCCCGGGCCGATGGCCAGGGAGGTCGTGGCGCCGAGCTGCGCGAGCGGCGTGCAGCCGGCCGCGGCCGTCGTCGAGATGCAGCCGGCGGGCGCCGCGTTGGCGGCGAGGACGCCGGTGGTGACGTCGCGGTGGAGCGTGAGGATCGCGCCGTCGCCCGTCGTGGCCACGGTCAGGCTCGTGCCGTCGCCGCCGATCGCGAGCGCGGAGGGCGCGGTCAGGAGCGGCGCCGAGGCGCAGTCCGCGACGCCCTGGCCGATGCAGCCCGCGACTCCGGCGGGCTGGGACAACAGACCGCCGGCCGGGTCCCGCTGCAGGATCGAGACGGCGTTGCCGGAGGCCGAGGCGACGTAGACGTCACGGCCGCCGGGCGCGATCGCGAGCGCCGAGGGCTGCGCGAGCGCGCGGCCCGTCGTGCAGCCGAGGCCGCCGGCGAGCCGGATGCAGCCGGTCGGGCCGGGCTGCTGCGTGAGCGCGCCCGTGGTGGCGTCGCGCTGCAGGACGGCCACCGCGTCGGCATCCTTCGCGGCCGCGTACAGCGTCGCGCCGTCGGGCGCGATGGCGAGCGCGTCGACACCGGCGAGCGCGCGACCGGACATGCACGTGCCCGGGTCGTTGCCGCCGCGCAGGCATGCCTGCTTGCCGCCCAGCTGGAGCAGGGCGCCGCCGGTCGGATCGATCGAGAACGACGCCACCGCGTCGGCGTCGCGGCCGGCCACGTACAGGCTGCGGCCGTCGGGCGCGATCGCCAGCGCCGTGGCGCCGAGCAGGCCGACGCCCGAGGCGCAGCCGCCGAGGCCGCCCGGGCGCACGCAGCCCGCGGCGCCCTTGAGCTGGGTGAGCGCGCCGGTCGCGGGATCACGCGAGAAGCCCGTCACCGAGTTCGCGATCGAGGACACCGCGTAGAGATGGCGCCCGTCCGGGGTGAGCGCGATCTGGGAGACGCCGCTCAGGCCGAGGGCGTGCCCGCAGCCGCTCACGGCGGAGGAGACGCAGCCGAGCGGGCCGGCGGCCTGCGTGAGCTGGCCGTCCTTCGTGTTGCGCTGGAACGTCGCGATCGAGGTCGCGCCGCCGACGTAGACGTTGCGGCCGTCGGCGCTGACCGTGACGGCGCGTGCGCTCTCGAGGCCGGGCGCGCTCGTGCAGCCGGCGGTGGGCGTCTGCGCGAAGCAGAGCTGCGGAGAGGCGAACGGCGCGAGCGAGCCAGGAGGACCCGCTGCGGCATGCGCGCCGGCGAGCGGCGCGAGGGCCGCGAGCAGCGACCCGGTGAGAAGAGCGCGTACATGAAGCTTCATGCGAGCGCGCTTCGACGCGGGACGCGCGAATCCTGTCGCGACCGGTGCGCCGGTCGCGACAGGAACTGCGTCTCGGAGGCGGGGGTGCTAGCCCGTGACGGAGCTGATGCGCCCGGCGACGCCGTGGCCCGGCTTGATCTTCACCGGAGCGTGCGCGGACTTCTTGCCTGCGTTGTCCGCGGTCGCCACGACGACGTTCTTGACGACTCCCGGCTTGGCGGTGACATCGACCTTGGCCGTGATCGTGAACGTCGTCGTCGACCCGGCCTTGGCGATGTCGAGGTGCCAGCAGGCGCGGCCCTTGCTGAACGTCGCGCCCGGCGCGGAGTCGAACACGAGCTCGCTGGGAAGCGTGTCGCAGACGTCGACGTTCTTGGCGTCGATCTTCGACGGCACCTTGAGCACGACGGTGAACGTCACGCTCTGCCCGGGGACGACCTTCTTCGGATTCGCGGTCTTGCGCACGAGCAGCTTGGACGGCGGCGGCCCGTGACCTTGACTGTCGCGCGGGCCGTGTTGTTGCCGGGGTTCGTGTCGGGCGTCGACGAGGTGACGGTCGCCTCGTTCGTGCGCGTCTTGTTCGCGAGCGCCGGCGGCACGCCCGAGACCAGCGTGATCGTCACGCTTCCGCCCTTGGCGAGATCGCCGAGCGAGCAGGTCACGACCGTGCCGGCGAGCCCGCAGGCCGCGGGCGTCACGGACACGAACGTCATGCCCGCCGGAAGCGGGTCGGAGACCTTGACGTCCTTGGCGGTGGACGGCCCGTTGTTCGTGACGACGAGCGTGTAGGTGACGTTCGTCCCCGGCGCGGTGGTCGACGGCGTCACGCTCTTGGTGATCCCGACGTCGGCGCTCGAGGTGATCGCGACCGTGTCGTTGTCGCGGTTGTTGGACGTGTTCGTCTCGCCGCCGCCGCCCGTGATGCCGGTGTTGACGATCGTGTCGGGCGCGCTCTCGAGCACGTTCACGAGCACGCTCACGGCGGGGAACGCCGCGCCCGCGGCGAGCGCGTCGGAGCGCTCGCAGTGCAGCGAGTTGAGCCCGGTGTCGACCCCGCACGTCCACCCGGTGCCGCTCGCGGCGACGACCCCGAGGCCGGCCGGCAGCACGTCGTCGATCACGACCGAGCCGGTCGTCGGGCGACCGCCGAGGTTGCTGACGACGAGGCTGAACGTCCCCTGCTGGCCGCGCACGAAGGCGCCCGTGTGCGACTTGTCGATCGTCACGTCGGGCACGCCGCGCACGGTCACGGCGGCGGGTGCGCTCGCGATCGAGGTGTAGTCGACGCCGTTCTCGTCCTTGCTCGAGAGCACCGCAGTGTTGAGGATCTGCGTCCCGTCGGCGGCGTTCGGCCGCGACGACGACGTCGAAGCTGACCTTGAACGACTCTCCGGGCGCGATCACGCCGCCGCCGTTCGGGAACTTCGTTCCGGGCGACCGGCGCGATCGCGGCACCGGTGCCGATGCGGAAGCGCACGGCGTTCGCGCCGCCGTCGAACTCGGCCTGGTCGTCGCCGGGGTCGTCGGTCTTGTCACCGCTGCGATGCCGCCCGGGCTCGCGTCGATCTTGAGCGAGCCGGGCGAGTACGTCGTGTGCGGCGGGATCGCGTCGTCGATGTGCGAGTCGTAGGCCGAGCTCTGGCCCGTGTTGGTCGAGCTGATCTCGTAGTGCAGGACGTCGCCCGGGTTGACGTCGCCGCCGTTGACGTCGGTGACCGTCTTCTTGAGCACCATCTGGGGCGCGTAGATGTCGGTGCGGAAGAAGACGACGCCCGGCAGGTAGCGGTCGCCGGTCGTCTTGAGCAGGATGTTCGTGTCCGTCGCGCCGTTCGGGAGCCCGCCGGGCACCGCCAGGACGCCGGCGTCGAAGCCGAGCTGGTTGACGTAGTTGGGCGACTTGGCCGTGACCGGTGCCCCGAGGTAGGAGATGCCCGAGTTGAAGAAGTTGGTCGCGAGGCGCGCGCCGTCGCCGAGCGTCGTGGCGCCGATCGCCATCGAGTCGTTCCTGAGCGTGAGGTCGCCCTCGTAGGAGACGAACCCGACCTGGGTGTTGACGGCGCCCTGCAGCGGGGTCTTGAAGCCGTCGACGTGCAGCAGCACGGAGTTGTTGTTGTCGACCTGCGCGAAGCCGTCGAAGACCGTGAGGTTGCGCGCGGGCATGCGACGGGTCCTGGTAGGCGACCACGAGCGACCAGCCGGCGTGGCGGTCGGCGCCGGTGCCGGCCTGCACGTTCGCGACGGTGTAGTCGCCACCGCCGCCGAGCTTGCACGAGCGAGGTGACGTCGGCGAAGGCCTGGTAGCGCGTGCGCTCCTCGACGGGACCGCCCGGGCAGCCGAGATCCTCGGTGTAGGTGTCGAGCGACGCTGGCGTTGACCGGCACGTAGCCGCCTCCGCCCGGGAGCTGCAGCAGGGCCGAGCCCGCCGCGGACGGGTCGGTCGCCGCGTGACCGGTGCGCGGCGCGCCCGGGATGCACTGCAGGGGCAGCGTCTCGCCCGCGTCGAGGGCGGCGCCCCAGTAGAGGCCGGCGAAGAGCACCGTCGCCCCCGCCGGCACGCTCAGCGTGCGCGCTCGAGGAGTCGAACTTCGTCGCGTCGACGTTGACGTAGTTCATGTCGAAGTAGTTGTCGTCGCCCTGGCCGCCGGCCTGCGCGGCCGCGCAGCCGACGCTCTTCTGCGTCTCGACCGAGCCGGTCTGGCAGGTCATGAGCGTGTTCGAGGCCTGCGCGATGTCGCCGTTCGTGTTGATCGCGTAGCGCACCGTGAACGGGCGCGCGACCGGGCCGGGATTGACGGCGGCCATGGCGGGAGCCGCGCCGAAGAGGGCGAGGACGGAAACGATGAGGCCTGCGAGCCGGCCGCGTGCGGTGCGCGAATGCATTACTCGTGGTCCCCCCTGCGCGAACAAATGGTCGGTGCGAACGGGCCCCCCGACCCCCGGCACCTCACCCGGAGGAGGGAGGGTGACAGATTGCGCCCTAATCTGGCAACTATCCGCCGGAAGTTACGTAATTCTCCAGGACCAGGCCGGGCAGGTCCTCCCCGTTTCGTTGAGGGTCTCAGACGTCGTCGATGGTGACGCCGTGGGCCCGCAGCAGCGCCTCGAGCTGCACGCGCTCGCCCTCGTCGGCGAGCTGCCAGTGCGGCACGCCGGGCGCCAGCAGCTGCTGCTCGAGCAGCATCGCCGCGAGCCGCAGCGCGGCGGCGCGCACCGGCGGCTGCGGGTCGCCGGCGAGGACGGCCCGCACCTGCGCGCCGCGCGCGCGCAGGTAGCCGCACCAGTCCTGCGGCCCGCCCGCGAGCACGAGCTCCTCGACCTCGCGCTCGCGCGCGGCCAGCGTGCGCGCCGGGGCGCCGGGGTCGTCGAGCAGCGCGGTCAGGGCCGGGCCCTCGCGCTCCAGCTCGGGCGGCAGGAAGAGCCAGGCGTCGAGCCGGTCGCGGCGCGCGCCGCTCACACCTCGTCGATGCCCGGCACCATCCCGCGCAGCAGGTCGTGGTAGTGGGCGATGGCGCGCTCGTTGCGATTGAGCACGCCGCGCTCGTACGTGCGCGCGCCGAGCCCCTTCTGGACGCCGGCGCAGAGCGTCTTGTCCTCGTCCATGACGGCCTCGTTGAAGCGCCAGTTGATGCGGCGCGCGACGCGGTTCGCGAACGGCTCCTGCTCGGGCGTGAAGACCCACGAGACGGTCTGCGTGCGGTCGGGCCCGAGCGGCACCATCTGCCAGGTGTCGTACTGGTCGGGATAGAGATCGAGGAAGAGGCCCGGGAAGAGATGCGCGTAGGCCCAGGTCCCATGCAGGTCGGCGGGGTAGGCCGCCATCGGCCGCACGAGCCGCTGGTAGAGCCGCTCGCGCCGCACGACGGACGGCTTGTCGCGCAGGGGCGCGCTGATCCAGGCGTGGCGCCGGCCGAGCTCGGGCTCGTAGCGCTTGTAGTCGAGCATCCGCAGGAGGCCGGGATGGCCGACCGGGATGTGGTAGCCCTCGAGGTAGTTGTCGGCGAGGTTCTTCCAGTTGTACGGGTACTCCGTCACGAGCGGGCCCTCGGCCTTGAGGCCCGCGATGCCGAGCGACTCGAGGCGCTCGCGCGCGTCGCCGAACCACTCGCCGAGCGGCGGCACGTCGTCGTCGAGCGAGACGAACACGAGCCCGGCCAGCGACTCCACGCGGAACTGCGGCAGGCGCACGCCCTCGCGGTCGAGCGCGGCGAACCCCCGCGCCTCCGGCACGGCGGCGAGCCGGCCGTCCTGCCGGTACGTCCAGCCGTGGTAGGGGCAGCGCAGCACCTTCGGGCACGTCCCGGTCCCCGACAGGATCTGCATCGCGCGGTGGCGGCAGACGTTCGAGAGCGCGCGCAGCTCGCCGTCGTCGCCGCGCACGACCGCGACGGGCTCGCCGGCGACGCTGGCGGTCGCGAAGGAGCCGGGCGCCGCGACCACGCGCTCCGGGCACACGAAGATCCACGAGCGCGCGAACACGCCGTCGAGCTCGGCCTCGAAGACGTCGCGCTCCACGTACGCGCGCGCGGGCAGCGTGACCCGCTGATCGCCCGCGATGCTCACGCCGTCAGCTCGCGGGCGATCGCATCGCGCACGAGCGCGCGCGCCCGCCCGCGGCCGATGCCGCCGAGCAGGGCCTGCTGTGCGAGCCCGTCGACGAGCGCGCACAGCCGCGCGGCCGTGGCGGCGTCGTCGCGCGGCGGCGACGGGCACGCGCGCACCAGCTCGGCGACCTCCTCGACCCAGGAGCGGTAGGAGTCCTCGACATCGGGGCGCAGCGCCGGCTCGTAGAGCGCCGCGCGCAGCATCTCGGACCAGATGCGCCAGCTCTGCTCGACCGCCTCGTCGTCGACGAGGTACGAGACGACCGCGGTCTCGAGGCGCTCGCGCGGCGTCGCGCAGCGCTCGACGGCGGCGCGCACGAAGATGTCGACCTGCTCGTCCGCGTACACGAACGCGCGCCGCAGCAGCTCCGAGCGCGTGTCGAAGTAGTAGTGCACGAGCGCGCTCGAGACGCCCGCGCTGCGCGCGACGTCGCCCATGCGCATGCCGTCGCAGCCGCGCTCGGCGATGACACGGCAGGCCGCACGGAGGATATCGTTGGTGCGGTCGGCGACAGCCATCTGACTGACTCGTTAGTCAAACGTATCGAGGGGCACATGTCAAGGCGGCCGCAGGCGTGGCGGCGCCGTCCGGAAGCTCTCGTACGCTGCCCGCGTGATCCCCTTCCTGCCAGCTCGCGGCGGCTCGCTCGACGTCATCTGCGGCCCCATGTTCTCGGGCAAGAGCGAGGAGCTGCTGCGGCGCATCCGGCGTGCCGAGATCGCGCAGCTCGCACCGCTGCTCTTCAAGCCGAGCCTCGACGACCGCTACGGCGACACCGACGTCGTGTCGCACGCCGGCAGCCGGCTGCGCTGCGTCTCGATCGCCTCGAGCGCCGACATCGAGGACCACCCCGCCCTCGCCACCGCGCTCGTGATCGGCATCGACGAGGTGCAGTTCCTCGACGACGGCGTCGTCGACCTCGCGCTGCGCCTCGTGCGGCGGGGCGCCCGCGTCCTCGCCGCCGGGCTCGACCGCGACTTCCGCGGCGAGCCCTTCGGGCCGATGCCGCTGCTCCTGGCCCACGCCGACGACGCCGACAAGCTGCACGCGATCTGCCAGATCTGCGCCGGCCCGGCGACGATGACGCAGCGCCTCGTCGACGGCAGCCCCGCGCGACGCGACGACCCCGTGATCCTCGTGGGCGCGAGCGAGCGCTACGAGGCCCGCTGCCGCGGCTGCCACCGCCTCGCGGACGTCGCCCTGCCGCTCGCCGCCGCCGGCTGATCGCCCGCGACCACCCTCTGCACCCCTGAGGCGAGGGGGCCACGTCACCCCTTGCGCACGGGCCGAATACGGCGCATAGTCGCCCGCGACTGACGGCGACGCGTGAGCCGGGAGCTCGCGGCCGGCAGTCTCCTTCCGTCCCACGCAAGGGACACACCATCGGCGAGCCGGGGCCCCGCGTGCCCGGCTCGCCCAACGGCTCAGCGCCTGCCGGCCGTCCACTCGCCGGGGCCGACCACGCCGGTGCGCACCTCGGCGAAGCCTGCGCGCTCCAGGCGCGGCGCCACGAGCGACGGCGGGAACCAGATCGGCGTCCCCGGGCCCATGGGATAGCAGAACAGCGCCCACCCGCCGGGCGCGAGCACCCGCCGCAGCTCGTGCTCGAACGGGTGCACGAGCAGCGACACGGCGAGGTCGAACGTCGCGTCGGGGAACGGCAGGCGAGCGCCGTCCGCGACCGCGAAGCGCACGCCTGCGAGCTCGGGCTTGGCGCGCGCCCGCTCGACCATCTGCGGCGAGGCGTCGACGGCGTCGATCTGGGCGTCCGGAAAGCGCCGCACGAGGATGCCCGCCGCCTGCCCGGTGCCCGTCCCGACGTCGAGCACGCGCGCGGGCGCCGTCACCGCGAGCTCGTCGAGCGCGCGCTCGAGCATGCGCTGCGAGTCGCCGACGTCGGCGCGGATCGTGTCCCACTCGCGCGCGAGCCCGTCGAAGCGGCGCGCGTGCGAGCGCGTGAGCAGGCGGTGCAGCGCCGGCACCCGTCCCTCGAGGCGCGTGAGCAGCCGCATGGGATGGCGGCGGTGGTCGGTCATGCGAACTGCAGCAGGACCTTGCCGCGCTTCCCGCTCGCGGCCAGCCGCTCGAACGCCTCGATCGCGCTCTCGAATGGCAGGACCGTGTCGATCACCGGCCGCATGCGACCGCTCGCGAGATGCGGCAGGACCTCGCGCTCGAATGCGCGGAGCGCCTGCGCCTTCTGCTCGAGCGAGCGGGCGCGCAGCATCGTCCCGCGGATGCTCACGCGCCGCGCCATGAGCTGCCGCAGCACCATGGAGACCTCGGCGCCCGCGCCGAGCCCGACGATGACGATCCGCCCCTGCATCGCGACCGCGCGCAGGTTGTCGGGGAAGTGCGGCGCGCCGACGAGCTCGAGGATGACGTCCGCCCCGCGCCCGCCGCTCGCGCCCAGCACCGCGTCGGCGAAGCCGGCGTCGTCGAGCGGCTCGCCGCCGAGCTCGCGCACGAGCGCGGCGGCCTCGTCGCTGCGCACGGTGCCGAGCACGTGCGCGCCCGCCACCACGCCGATCTGCACGGCGGCGCTGCCCACGCCACCGGCCGCGCCGTGCACGAGCAGCGTCTCGCCGACCGCGAGGGCGGCCTGGCTGCGGATCGCGTCGTGGGCGGTGATGAACGCCTCGGGCACCGCCGCCGCGCCGGGTGCGTCGAGCGCGTCCGGCACCGCGGCGACGCAGCGCTGGTGCACGACCACGCGGTCGGCCAGCCCGCCCCCGCCGACGAGGCCGAAGACGCGATCGCCGGGCTGCCAGCCGAGCACCTGGGCGCCGCAGGCCTCGACCGTCCCCGAGACCTCGAGGCCGGGGATGTCCCGCGGGCTTCCGGGAGGCGCGGGATAGGAGCCCTCGCGCTGCGACAGGTCGGCCGGGTTGAGCCCGGCGTGGGTGACGCGCAGGAGCAGTTCCTCGCTCCCCGGCACCGGATCGGGCAGCTCGTCGAGCCGGATGACCTCGTTGCCGCCGGCCCCTGCGAAAACCACTGCGCGCACGTGTGCTCCCTCGGTTGGACTCTGCGCGGGAGCCTAGTGGGACTCGGCGCCCGTGCGCGGATACGGCGAAATCCCCCACCCGGGAGCGCCGCGAGCGACCATGGTGGGGTGCGGAGGGTTCATGCAGGCCGCGGAGGAGGAGAACGTGCCACAGCATCTGCGTCGCAGCGTGCGGCGATCGGCGATCGTCGCGGCGGTGCTCGGCGCCTGCGCCGTGCTCGTGCCGGCGGCTTCGGCCGACATCACCGGAACCGTGACGTCCGGCAGCGGCGCGCCGCTCTACGGCGTCTCCGCGCGCGCCGTCGACGCGACCGGCGCGAACGTGACGACCGGGTACACGAACGCCGCGGGGCAGTTCACGCTGAGCATCTACGGCACGCCGGTCTTCCCGCTCACGGTCACGTACGAGTACACCGATCCGTGCCTGCCCTACACGAGCGCGGCGCTGACGGCGACGCAGCCCGCGGCGGCCGACGGCGCCGTGCTGCCGGCCGTCGCGCTCGCGGCGCTCGCGTTCTGCGCCGCCGATTCCTCGAACTTCGGCGCCACCGCCGCACCGCCGAGCGCGTACGTCGACCCGGCGGCCGGCCGCGTGCTCAGCCCGGCGGGCGGCATCGGCTACCTGCGCCTGCCGATCTCCTACAGCGCGACCGGGCTCACGCTGCTCTACAACGGCGTCCCGATCGGCAGCTCGGCGGGCTCGAGCTACAGCGGCTACAACGCGAGCTTCACCGCGCCGGCCGCCGGCGGCTCGGGCGCGCTCACGGCGACCTATGCGGTCGACGGGGTCGCCTACTCGGCGACGCTCGGCACGCTCGTCGTGATCGGGGCGATCACCACTCCCCCGGCGTCCTCGAGCGGCGTCGACATCGAGGTCGTGATCGACATCTCGGGCAGCATGAGCGGCACCGACCCGCAGTTCCTGCGCAAGGACGCCATGCGCGCGCTGCTCGGCCTCGTGGGCAAGAACGACCGCCTCGGCGCCGTCGCCTTCGACGACACGTTCGAGCCGGTCTTCGATCTGCAGGCGGTGACGGACGCCAACAGCGGGGCGCTCGCAAAGCTCGCCGACCAGCACATCCTCGACCGCGGCGGCACCAACTACAACGTCGCGTTCGCGAAGGGCTACGAGGCGCTCACCCTGCCCGCCGTGTACGACCCGGCGCGCCCGAAGTACGTGATCTTCCTGACCGACGGCGCCCACAACGTGGGCGACTACAACAACGGCCACCTGCTGATGGCGGCCAATCCGACAGGCCGTCCGTGGCCCGTCTGCGCGGTGCAGCTCGGCAGCCAGTTCCAGCCGGTCGACGTCGCGCGGCTCAAGCGCATCGCCGCCGAGACGGGCGGCCAGTACGCGACGGCCACGTCGAACACCGCCCTCAGCGACGACTTCCGGCGCTGCCTGGGCGCTGCCACGAACCAGCGCACGATCGTCGACACGAACGTGACGTTCAAGACGCTCGGCAAGGCGAAGACGATCACGAAGAGGATCGCGGGGCGGTTCAGCGTCGCCAAGTTCTTCGTCAGCTTCACGCCGGGCGGCAAGCTCATCCCCGTGCTGATCGATCCCCGCGGCGTCAGGCACACGCCCGGCTCGCCCGGCAAGAACGTCGTCTTCCGCCGCAGCGGCACGTTCTACCTCTTCAAGGTGCTGCGCCCGAAGCAGGGCAAGTGGTCGGTCGTGATGACGCCCAGGCTGCTCGTCCAGGGCGCGCTCGCGGCGCGCGTGAGCGTGACGGTGCCGCGGAAGTAGCATCCGCCCTGTGAGCGAGCTTCCCCATCGCGCCGACGTCGTCGTCATCGGCGGCGGCGCGGTGGGTGCCAGCACGGCGTTCCACCTCGCCACCGGCGGCGTCCGCGACGTCGTCCTGCTCGAGCGCGAGACGCTCGCGAGCGGCTCGACGTCGCGCTCGGCGGGCGGCGCGCGCCTGCAGTTCGCCGACGAGCTCAACGTGCGGCTCTCGCTGCGCAGCCTCGAGGAGTTCGAGCGCTGGGACGCGCTGATCGGCGAGCACGTCGAGTTCGTGCCCGAGATCGCGTTCCACCAGGTCGGCTACCTCTTCCTGCTCGACACGCCCGAGCTCGTCACGACCTTCCGGGCCGCGCTCGCCGTGCAGCATGCCCACGGCGTCCCGTCGCGCGAGCTGACGCCGGCCGAGACGGCGGCGATGGTGCCGCAGCTCGAGCTCGACGGCGTGCTGGCGGCGACGTTCTGCCCGCGCGACGGGCACATGAGCCCGGAGGCGGTCGTCCAGGGCTACGCGTCGGCCGCGGCCGCACACGGCACGCAGGTGCTGCAGGGCTGCCCCGCGACCGGCATCGAGCAGCGCGGCGGGCGCATCACCGGCGTGCGCACCGCGCGCGGCACGATCGCGACCGACACGGTCGTGTGCGCCGCCGGCGCCTGGTCGCGCGAGGTCGGCGCGCTGGCCGGCATCGAGATCCCGGTGCACGGCGAGCCGCGCCACATGTGGTTCTCGCCCGAGCACGGCGGCGTGCGCGACGACGTGCCGCTCACGATCGACTTCAGCACGAGCTTCTACTTCCACCGCGAGGGCCCCGGCATCGTCTTCGGCGGGCGCGAGGAGGCGCTCGAGGACGTCGCAGAGCACGCCCTGGCGCGGTTGCCGCTGATCGCCGACCTCCCGATCCAGAGCAGCTGGTGGGGCTTCTACGAGGTCAGCCCCGATCACAACGCAATCGTCGGCGAGGCGCCTGCGCTCGGGCGGTTCCTGTACGCCACGGGCTTCTCCGGGCACGGCTTCCAGCAGGCGCCCGCGATCGGCGAGCACCTCGCGCGCCTGATCCGCGGCGAGCAGCCGGCGTTCGACCTCGGCGCCTTCGCGCTCGAGCGCTTCGAGCGCGGCGAGCAGCGCGCCGAGCAGTTCGTCGTGTGAGGCGCGCGCCGGAAAACGAGTGACCGGGCGACCGCCGTTTCGTCCACCTCGCCGACGTACCGTTACCCCGAAAGGATCTGGTGCCTCGGCGGAGCTTCAACCTACTTCGGCAGCGCCCGGTGCGAGAGGGAAGCTATGCGATCGGCCGGAGCGCGCGCAAGCGGTCGTGGTGAAGAAAAACCGCTACGAGCGGAAAACTCCGTGTGCGAGGCTGTGCGGGTGAGCGAGCCGCTGCCCGCGTTCCGCTATCACCCCGACCCCGTCGCGACCGGCTCGATCGAGGCCCACCTGTTCGCGTGCCTGCACTGCGGGGCGCAGCTCGCGTACTCCGACACGACCTAGCGGGGAGACCGCTGCAGGTGGCGGACGTGCCGCCCGGCGGCGGAGTCCGCCATCAGCGTCCGCAGACGGCGCTCGCGCGTCTCGGGCCGCTTGGCGCTCGCGACCCACCACAGCGCGGCCTTGCGGTACGAGCGGGGCTGGGCTTCGAAGTACGCCCACGCGTTCTCGTCGCCGCGGAAGCGCGCGGCGGCCTCCGCCTCGAGCACCGGCTCGCCCGGCTGCTCATGCGAGTACACGCCCGAGCGTTCGGCGCGCCGGCGCGCGAACGCCTCGAGCCCGGCCGGCTGCATCAGCCCCTGCGCACTCAGCTCGGCGACACGCGCGACGTTGACGGAGCTCCAGATGCTGCCGGCCTTGCGCGGCGAGAAGCGGATGCGGTAGCGCTCGCCGTCGATGGACTGCCGTCGCCCGTCGATCCAGCCGAAGCAGAGCGCCTGATCGACGGACTCGGGCCACGTGATCCCGGATTCCTGCGCCCCGCGCTTGAAGAAGCCGACCCAGAGCTCGCCCTCGGAAGCCGCGTGAACATCGAGCCAGGCCCGCCACGCGGCAGGCGTGCGAAAGAAGGTGGCTTCGCGCTCGGGCATGCCTCGCGCCACGGTAGCGCCCGGTGCCAAGTGGCCGCTGCAAGATCGGTGCACGAGATCGGGGTCTGCAAGATCGGGGTCTGGCCCGCAACGTGCGGGTCTGACCCCGGCATTGCGGACCTGGCACCAACCGGACCATCCGCTCAACCATGCCGCTCTCAGGCCTTCCCGTGCTCGCCGGCCGCCGCACGGCACACCTGCCGGCCGGGCGCGAGATCGTCGTCAATCCCGATGCCTACTGGCGTTGAGGCCCCGTGCAAGGGTCGGTGCCAGGTCCGCAACGCCGGGGTCAGACCCGCACGTTGCGGGCCAGACCCCGAGCTCTGCAGCCAAGTGGCACTCGCTGCGCGTGCCACTTGGCCGGATCCCGGGCGCCTCCGCTCGTCCGTCCGCTTGCTCAGTAGGCTGGCGGCGTGGGCTTCGCCGACCGTCAGCCCTCGGCGATCACGCCCGCCGCCTTGCGCTCGGCGCGCATCGCCGTGACCGTCGTGTTCTTCGTCAACGGCACGCTGGTCGCGATCTGGGCGCCCTACATCCCCCGCATCAAGGCGGATCTCGGGCTGACTGCGCGCGGGCTCGGATTCGTGCTGCTCGCCATGGCGTTCGGCGCGGTCGCCACCATGCCCGCCGCCGGCCTGCTCGTCGACCGCTTCGGGGCGCGCGTCACGCTCGCGGTCGCGGTTGCGCTCGGCTTTGCCGCGCTGCCGTTCGTCCTGCTCGCGACGAGCCCCGTCGCGCTTGCGGGCGTGCTCGTCGCCGTGGGTGCGTCGACGGGCGTGACCGACGTCGCCATGAACGCGAACGGGGCGGCCGTCGAGCACCGCTACGGGCGGCCGATCCTGTCGTCGCTGCACGCGTTCTGGAGCATCGGCGCGTTCTCCGCCGCGGGCGTCACGGCGCTCGTGATCGCCGCCGGCGTGCCGGCGAAGCTGCACGTCCTCGTCGCCTCGATCATCCTCGGCGCGGTCGGGCTCGCCGCCTGCACGCGCCTCATGCCCGCCGCCGAGCGCGCCGAGGACGTGCACGAGCGACGGAGCCGGCCCACCCGGCGCGTGCTCGGCCTCGCGCTGATCGCGGTCTCGTCGTTTCTCGCGGAGGGCGCCATCAACGACTGGGGGGCGCTCTACCTGCGCAGCTCGCTCGGCGAGAGCGCGACCGTCGGAGCGGCGGGCTACGCCGTCTTCGTCGGCTCGATGGCGCTCATGCGGCTGACGGGGGATCGGCTGACGGCGCACGTGGGGCGCG
This sequence comes from uncultured Actinomycetes bacterium, assembly GCA_963743275.1. Lineage (GTDB taxonomy): Bacteria > Actinomycetota > Thermoleophilia > Gaiellales > JALYLC01 > JALYLC01. Next base: position 497,856 of record CAVUPB010000002.1, read on the forward strand.
CGCGGATCGTGCGCACCGGGACCGCGGTCGCGGGCGGCGCACTGGCGCTCGCGCTGCTGGCGGGACACCCCGTCGCGGCGTTCGTCGCCTTCTCGTGCCTCGGGATCGGCATCGCGAACGTGTTCCCGCTCGTCGTGAGCGCGGCCAGCCGCTCGCGCACCCCGGTGCCCGCGGTCGCGATCGCGACCGTCACGACCGGCGGCTATGCGGGCATCCTCGTCGGGCCGCCGATCATCGGCTTCCTGGCGGACGCGACCTCGCTGCCGGTCGCGCTCGGCTTCATCGTGGCGCTGTGCGCGCTGATGGCCGCCCTCGCCGGTCTCGTGCGCAGCGAGCACGAGTCCGCTTGAGGGTTCTTTCGCGCGTATCCCCCAACCCGGTGCCCACGGCTCCCTCGAGTTGCACTACGTATGTGAGTGCCGGTTCGGACTCTGCCCCGCGGCGGGCACCCCGATCGCCGTTCCGAGCGACCCCCCATGACCCGCAACGCGCTCGCATTCCTCAGCCTGCTGCTCACGCTCGGCGCCTTCGCCGCCGAGGCGGGCGCGAGCGCGCTCAAGCCCCTGCCGACGCTGAACGGCGTGCGCTGCCGCCAGGTCGTCGACTCGAGCGACCTGCATGGCTTCTCGTGCGGCCGGCCGAGCGACCCGCGCTCGTACGTCGTCACGATCGAGATCGCGAGCCACAGCCCCTACGGCCAGCGCCCCGAGGACGTCCGCTCGGGGAGCTGGGTGCGCACGACGCGCACCGGCTGGGCGGGGCACGTCTACGTGATGGTGGTCGCGACGCGGACGGACGGCGACGTCAAGCGCGCGCGCAGCGAGGCGGCCGCGGCAGCCAGAAGGCTCGCCCGCGTCAACGCCGGCACGCAGTAGAGCCTGACGCCCTCGGCTAGCGCGGGATCGCGATCGAGCGGCCGGCGCGCTCGGGGCGCGGCAGTGCGGCGTGCGCCCGTGCGATCCGCTCGACGCGGGCGAGCACCTCGGCGCCCGCGGGGGCGGCGCGCCGCGCGACGGTGTCGACGTGCAGGAACAGCTGCTCGGCGGTCGCGAGCAGCGCTCCGTCGCTCTCGCGCGAGAGCGCGTGGAAGACGTGCAGGCGGCGCGCGTCGCAGTCCAGCACCTGCGTCGTGACGGCGAGCCGGTCGTCGAGCAACGCCTCGCGCAGATGCGAGAGGTGGCTCTCGACGGTGAAGTAGCTGCCGCTCGTGCGGTAGGCGGCGTCGATGCCGAGGTAGTCGAAGAGCGCGTCGGAGGCGTCGCCGAAGACCTGCAGGTAGCGGCTCTCGTGGGCGTGGCCGTTGTAGTCGACCCAGTCGGCCGCCACCTGCGCCCGGTGCAGCGCGAGCGGCTGCGAGAGGTCGTCGCCGTCGCCGAGCACGCGCGCGGCGGCGGCTGCCGCCTGCGACGCCTCGTGCCGGGCGAGCACGGCGCCGGCGCCGTAGCCGCGGGCGCGCAGCGCCTGCAGCACGGACACGAGGCAGTCGTCCCGCACCTGCTCGAGCTCGCGCGCGCTCAGCCCGGCGGCCTGCTCGTCGGACTGCGCCACGATCGTGTCGAGCAGCTCGCCGGTCAGCTCGGGGACATCCATCAGCTTCGTCCACGGCCACTTCAAGGCCGGCCCGAACTGCTCCATGAAGTGGCGCATGCCGTCCTCGCCGCCTGCGATGCGGTAGGTCAGGAACGTGCCCATGAACGACCAGCGCAGGCCGGCGCCCAGGCGGATCGCGTCGTCGATCTCGGCCACCGTCGCGACGCCGTCGGCCACGAGCCAGAGCGCCTCGCGCCAGAGCGCCTCGAGCATACGGTCGGCGACGAAGCCGTCGATCTCCTTGCGCACGACGAGCGGCGCCATGCCGAGCGAGCCGTAGAGCGCGCGCGCGCGGACGATCGCGTCCGGCGCGGTTCGCTCGCCGGCGCACAGCTCGACCAGCGGCAGCAGGTAGACCGGGTTGAAGGGGTGCGCGACGAGGAAGCGCTCGGGACGCCCCATCTGCGCGGCGAGCTCCGTCGGGCGCAGCCCCGAGGTCGACGACGCGATGAGGACGTCCGGCGCGGCCGCCGCGCAGGCCTCGGCGAGCAGCGCCTGCTTGAGCTCGACGCGCTCGGGCGCGCTCTCCTGCACGAGCTGCACGCCTGCGGTCGCCTCCGCGGGCGTGGCGACGAGCGTCAGGGTTCCCTCCGCAGGCAGCGGCGCGACGGACAGGCGGGCGAGCGCCCGGCGCGCGTTCGCGAGCATCTCGCCGAGCTTGCGCCCTGCCTCGGGGTCGGGGTCGTAGAGACGGACGTCGGCGCCCGCGAGCAGGAAGCGCGCGGCCCAGCCACCGCCGATCACGCCGCCGCCGAGCAGCCCGACGGCGCGGGGCGTCTCGCTCATGCCAGCAGGAGCGACATCTCGTGGGCCGCGCGCAGGGCGGCGCGCCCGAGGGCGGGCAGCCGCGCCCGCGTCACGCGCAGGCTCGGCCCCCAGACGTTGACGATCGCGATCGGCCGGTGGTTGGCGTCGAACACAGCCGCGGAGACGCCGTTGGAGTAGTCGTACTCGCCCACGCATGTCGCGTAGCCGTCGCGGCGCACGCGCTCGAGCGCGCGGTCGAGCTCGGCGCGGTCGACGATCGTGTGCGTCGTGAAACGCTCGAGCACGGCGGGCAGCACCGCCGCGCGCTCCTCCTCGGGCATCCAGGCCAGGAAGACCTTGCCGGACGACGTCGCGTGGAGCGGGATGTGGCGGCCATTCCAGTCGGGCGAGGGCGGCCCCGGCGGATCGGCCTGGTCGACGTAGACGAGGCCGAAGCGCTTGATCATCGCGAGCGTCACGATCTCGCCCGTGGCCTCGGCGGCGCGCGCGAGCAGCGGGCGCAGGCGGCGGGCGAGCGCGTCGTGATCCTCCGCGGTCGCGAGCTGGAAGGACGCGTAGCCGACGACGTAGCGCCCGGTCAGCGCGTCCCGCTCGACGAGCCCGTGGCTCTCGAGCGTCGCGAGCAGCCGCCACGCGGTGCTGCGGTTGACGTCGCAGCGCTGCGCGAGCTCCTGGGCCGTGGACGGGACGGCCGAGGAGGCGACGGCCTTGAGCAGCCGCAGCGCGCGATCGACCGACTGGACCCCGCTGTTGGCGGGGTCGCCGGGCCGTTGAGTGCGTGCGCTTTCCGAGCTCATTGTTCGCATTATGAACAAGCGGGCACGGCGGCGTGCCCGGGCGGAGCGCCACTATACACACGCCGAGCCGCTCTGCCATGCGAGTTCTTCACCGTTTCTTGACATCCGGCGGACGTGCTCTCTAGCATCGGCGCCCCGGTGCGCTTTCCGAGCGCGCTGTTCACGATATGAACGCGCAGCCATCTGCGTCGGGACAGGCCGAAAGGAGCCGTCAATGGAGCAGCACCCGTTCGAAGAGACCGCGGAGGGCAGGCGCGGGGCGCTCTCCCGGCGCGAACTCCTCGCCGCCGGCGGCGGGGTCGTCCTCGCCGGCAGCCTCGCCGGCAACGCGGCCTCGGCCTTCGCGGCGAGCACCGCCGCGAAGCCGAAGCGCGGCGGCACGTTCAGGCTCGGCGTGACCGGCGGCGGAGCCAAGGACTTCATCGACGGCCAGTCGATCACGACGAAGCCCGACCAGGCGCGCCTCACCTCGGGGTGGGAGACGCTGCTCAGCTACGACCGCAACTACAAGCTGGGCACGGACGCGCTCGCCGAGGAGGCGACGCAGGACAACGCCAGGCAGTGGACGATCCGCCTCAAGGACGGGATCGAGTTCAACAACGGCAAGACGCTCGGCGCCGACGACGTCATCTACTCGCTGCGGCGCATCGCCAACCCCAAGAACAAGCTCTTCGGCAGCGCGGGCCTCGCGGCCGTCGATCTCGTGGGCCTCAAGAAGATGGACAAGCGCACGGTGCGCATGAAGCTCAAGACGGCGGACTCGACGATCGGCGAGCAGCTCGGCCAGTACTACAACGGCATCGTCCCCGTCGGCTACTCGAGCACGAACAAGCTCAAGTGGGTCGGGACGGGCCCGTTCATCACCCAGAGCTTCTCGCCCGGCCGCCAGAGCGTCCACAAGCGCAACCCGAACTACTGGCGCACCGGCCAGCCGTACTTCGACAGCGTCAAGGTCATCGACTTCGCCGATCCCTCGGCGCAGGTCAACGCGCTCTTCTCGGGTGCGATCGACGCGATGACGGACATCCCGTTCGCGCAGCTCTCGACCGCACAGAGCCACAGCAACATCAAGATCCTCGAGTCGCCCGGCGGCGGCTGGCTGCCGCTCTGCATGGCCGTCGACATGCCGCCCTTCGACAACGTCAACGTGCGCAAGGCGATGCGGCTGCTGGTCGACCGGCCGGCGATGCTCGCGCAGGTGCTCTCGGGCCACGGGCGCGTCGCGAACGACCTCTACGCGCCGTTCGACGCCGACTACGCCTCGGCGCTGCCGCAGCGCCATCAGGACATCGACCAGGCCAAGGCGCTGCTCAAGGCGGCCGGCATGGAGAACCTCACGGTCGATCTGCACACGACGGACGGCGCGGCCGGCATGGTCGACTCCGCCAACATCTTCGCCGCGCAGGCCAAGGCCGCGGGCGTCACGATCAACGTCAAGAACGACCCGAACTACTACGGCGACCAGTACCTCAAGCTCGCGTTCTCGGTCGACTTCTGGGGCACGCGCAGCTACCTGCCGCAGGCCGCACTCGGCAGCATCCAGGGCGCCGCGTACAACGAGTGCCACTGGGGGCTCACGGGCACGCCGTACCTCAGCCTCTACAAGCAGGCCGTCGCGGCGCCCACGGCCGCCAAGCGCCACGAGCTCGTGATCGAGATGCAGAAGCTCGAGTACAACCAGGGCGGCTACATCATCCCGTTCTTCAACAACCTGCTCGACGCCTACAGCTCGAAGGTCGTCGGGTTCCAGAAGAGCAAGGGCACGCTGAACCTCGACGCGTTCGGCCATGGCTACCGCACCATCTGGTTCGCCTAGCGGCGGACTCTCCGTTCCGGCCGGGCCGCCAGCGGCCCGGCCGGCGCGTGCCCTGATTCCGCAGTTCGGCGGGATCTGGGGGTTCGTGCTCCGGCGCGTCTTGCTCGGCCTGCTCGTCCTCGCCATCGTCTCGGTCGTCGTCTTCGCGGCCACGCAGGCGCTCGGCGATCCGGCGCGCGCGATCCTCGGCCGTCAGGCCACGCCCGAGAGCATCAAGGCGCTGCGCGAGCAGCTGCACCTCGACCGCTCGGTCGTCTCGCAGTACTGGAGCTGGCTGAGCGGGCTCCTGCACGGCGACGCGGGCACGTCGTTCGCCGCCCAGGAGCCCGTCAGCACGCTCATCAACGAGCGCATCGTCAACTCCGCCTTCCTCGTCTTCTGCGCCGGCATCATCTCGATCCCGCTGGCGATCGCGATCGGCGCCTATGCCGCGTTGCGGCGCGACAAGCGCTTCGACAGCGCGAGCTCGCTGATCACGCTGCTCTTCGCCGCCATGCCGGAGTTCGTGATCGGCCTCTGGCTCGTCGTCATCTTCGCGACCACGGTCTTCCCGGGCGCCCTGCCGTCGATCACGCTGATCGCGCCGGGCACCCGCCCCTGGGACGACATGACCGCCATGGTGCTGCCCACCGCGACGCTCGTGCTGGCGGTCACGCCGTACGTCGCGCGCATCGTGCGCGCGTCGATGATCGAGGTGCTCGAGTCGGACTACGTCGAGATGGCGCGCCTCAAGGGGCTGAGCGAGCGCACCGTGCTCGTCCGCCACGCCCTCCCGAACGCGCTCGGGCCGACGTTCCAGGTGATCGCGATCAACCTGGCGTACCTCGCCGGCGGCGTGATCGTGGTCGAGTACATCTTCAACTACGCGGGCATCGGCGGCGCCCTGCGCGACGGCGTGACGAACCACGACATCCCGGTCGTGCAGGCCCTCGCGATGCTCATCGCGGCGGTCTACGTGGTGCTCAACCTGCTCGCCGACATCGCGACCATCATCGTCACGCCGCGCCTGAGGACACGCCTGTGAGCGCCATCGCGGACGCGAGCCTCAAGCCCGTGCCCGAGGTCGCGGCCGCTCGGCGGCCGACGGGCCAGCTGCTGCGCAGCGCGGTCGGTCTCTGGCGCACGCGCGTCGGCCTCGTGATCGTGGGCGCGCTGGTGGGGCTGGCCGTGATCGGCCCCTACCTCGCGCCGCACTCCCCCACCGCGTTCGTCGGGCAGCCGAACACCCGCCCGGCCAGCCTGCTGTTCGGGACCGACCACCTCGGCCAGGACGTCTGGAGCCGGTTCCTCTGGGGCGGCGGCCAGCTGCTCGCCGTCTCCGCGATCGCCACGATCGTCGGCCTCGTGCTCGGAGTCCTGGTCGGGCTGATCGCCGCGTACTCGCGCAACTTCCTCGACGACGTGCTGATGCGCGCGATGGACATCATCCTCGCCTTCCCGCAGATCATGCTGGCGCTCGTCGCGATCACGACGCTCGGCGCCAAGGACTGGCTGATCGTGCTCGCGGTCGGGCTGACGACGATGCCGCGCGTCGCCCGCGTCGCCCGCGGCGCTGCGCAGCCGGTCGTCGAGCGCGACTTCGTGGCCGCCGCCGAGGCGCTCGGGGTCGCGCGCTGGCGCATCCTGCTCGGCGAGATCCTGCCCAACATCCTCTCCCCGCTCATGGTCGAGGCGAGCCTGCGCCTGACGTACGCGATCGGGCTGATCGCGGCGCTCGCCTTCCTCGGCTTCTCCACCGATCCGAACGGCGCCAACTGGGGCACGATGATCCAGGAGAACCAGCTTGCGCTCGTGTCGCAGCCGTGGGGCGTGGTCCTCCCGATCGCCGCGATCGCCGTGCTCACGATCGGCACGAGCCTGATCGGCGACGGAGTCGCGCGCGCCGCCATCGGGATCGATCGCGGCCGGGCCGCCGAGTGAGCGCCGTCGAGCCCGCCGTCGCAGTCGAGGGGCTGCGCATCGTCCTGCGCGACACCGAGATCGACATCGTCGACGAGGTGTCCTTCACGATCGCGCCCGGCGAAGTGCTCGGCCTCGTCGGCGAGTCCGGATCGGGCAAGACGACGGTCGGCCTGGCGCTGCTCGGCCACACGCGCCGCGGGGCCGCGATCGCATCCGGCAGCATCCGCGTCGGCGACGTCGACATCCTCACGCTCTCGAGCGCGGCGCGGCGCTCCATCCGCGGCCGCGTCGTCTCGTACGTGCCGCAGGATCCGGCCGCCTCCCTCAACCCCGCGCTGCGCATCGGCACGCAGTTGCGCGAGACGCTCGACGTGCACGGCTTCGGCTCGGGCTCCGAGGAGCGCAACGCGCGCATCGCCGAGGTCATGCGCGAGGTCGCGCTGCCCGACGACGCGAAGTACCTGCGCCGCTACCCGCACGAGCTCTCGGGCGGCCAGCAGCAGCGCATCGGCCTGGCGATGGCGTTCGCTTGCCGCCCGCGCCTGATCGTGCTCGACGAGCCGACGACCGGCCTCGACGTGACCACGCAGGCGCACGTGCTCGGGACGGTGCGCGAGCTCGCGGCCGCGCACCACGTCGCGGCGCTCTATGTCAGCCACGACCTCGCGGTCGTCGGCACGCTCGCCACCCGAACGGCCGTCATGTACGCCGGGCGGATCGTCGAGCTCGGCCCCACGGCGGAGCTGTTCGCGTCGGCGTCGCATCCGTACACGCGCCGCCTCGTGCAGGCGATCCCGCACCTCTCGGGGCGCCGCGATCTCGTGGGGATCCCGGGGCGCGCTCCCTCGCCGGGTGCGCGCCCGAGCGGCTGCGCCTTCGCGCCGCGCTGCACGTTCGCGGTCGACGCGTGCCGCGCCGACGAGCCCCCGCTGCGCCGGCTCGCTCCCGCCCTCCAGGTCAAGTGCATCCGCGCCGAGGAGGTGCGAGCGAGCGCCGTCTCGCGCTCGGACCGGCTCGAGGAGCACGTCGCGCAGGAGGCGGTGACCAATCCCGTGCTCTCGCTCGACCACGTCTTCGCCGGCTACGGCGCGATCACGGTCGTGCACGACATCAACCTGCAGCTCGCCCCGCACGAGTGCCTCGCGCTCGTCGGCGAGTCCGGGTCGGGCAAGACGACCCTCGCCCGCTCGATCGCGGGCCTGCACCGCGACCGCTCCGGGCTGATCGCGCTGCGCGGCCAGCCGCTCGCCGACGCCGCTCGCCATCGCACGCGCGAGGCCCGGCAGTCGATCCAGTACGTCTTCCAGAATCCGTACGGGTCGCTCAACCCGCGCAAGACGATCGGGCAGATCGTGCGCCAGCCGCTCGGCGTCTTCGGCACCGCGACCGGGGCCGAGGCCGACAAGCGCGTCGAGGAGATGCTCGACCGCGTCTCGCTCGCCGCGAGCTACGTCGACCGCTATCCGGATCAGCTCTCGGGCGGCGAGCGCCAGCGCGTCGCGATCGCACGCGCCCTGGTCGTCAGCCCCAGCGTGCTCGTCTGCGACGAGGTCACCTCGGCGCTCGACGTGAGCGTGCAGGCGGCCATCGTGGAGCTGCTGGCGGAGCTGCAGCGCGAGCTCGGTCTGGCGATGCTGTTCGTCACGCACAACCTGCCGCTCGTGCGCTCGATCGCCCAGCGCGTGGCCGTCATGAGCGCCGGCCGGATCGTCGAGCTCGGCACCGTCGAGCACGTCCTGCACGCGCCCAGCGACGAGTACACGCAGCGCCTGCTCGCCGACACGCCTTCCCTCGAGACCGCGACCGCGTGACGACGGGCGGCACCGTGGCGCCCGGCTTCGAGGCCGTGCGCGCGGCCTTCGAGCGCAACGCCGAGACCGGCGGCGCGTTCGCCGCCATGGTCGGCGGCGAGCTCGTGGTCGATCTCTGGGGCGGGATGGCCGATCCGGCGGCGGGCCGGCCCTGGGGAGAGCGCACGTGCGCCGTGGTGTTCTCGGGCACCAAGGGCGTGGTCGCGACGGCGCTGCTGCGGCTCGTCGAGCAGGGGCGACTCGACCTCGGCGCGCCCGTGCGCAGCGTCTGGCCCGAGTTCGCGGCCGGCGGCAAGGGCGCGATCACGTTCGCGCAGCTGTTCAGCCACTGCGGCGGGCTGCCGGGCGTCGCGGCGCCGTTCGCGCTCGGCGATCCCGAGGCGATGGCGCGCGCGCTCGCCGCGCAGGCGCCGATCGTCCCGCCGGGGACGCCGTCCTACCACGCGTTCACCTACGGCTGGCTGGCCGACGCCGTCATCTCCCGCGTCGACGGCCGCTCTGCGGGCGCGTTCGTGCGCGAGGAGATCGCGCGCGATCTCGACATCCGCATCGGTCTCGCGCCCGCCGACGAGCTCGCGGCCGGCCGTGCGCAGCTGCGCGCCGGGGCGTCCTTCCAGCTGGGCGCGTTCAGCGTCGCCGAGCCCGATCCGCGGCTCGCCCTCGTGTACGGGAGCTCGCGCGCGACGCCTGAGGTCTGGAACGATCCCGCCGTGCTCGCATTCGGCGTTCCCGCGGCAGGCGGCGTGGCCACGGCGCGCGCGCTCGCGACGCTCTACGGCCGTCTCGTCTGCGGGAAGGGCCCGGTCGGCGCGCAGGCGCTCCCGGCGGGGCTCCGCCCGCAGGGCGTGGGCGACGATCCGCTCACGGGCCGGCCGCTGCGCTTCGGCCCGACCGGCTACGAGCTTGCGGGCACGCCCAGCGCGCTCGGGCCGGCCGTCGACGGCTTCGGCCACACCGGCGCGGGCGGCTCGTCCCACGGCGGCTGGCCGTCGCTGCGCACGGGCTTCTCCTACGTCACGGCCGAGCTGCGCAGCGAGGAGGGCGACGAGCGCGCCCGCTCGCTGCTCGCTGCCCTGCACGAGGCGGTGGGCGCGTGAGCGACCGCCCGAACGTGCTGCTCGTGATGGCCGACCAGCTCGCGGCGGGCCATCTGGCGGCCTACGGCAACACGGTCAGCCGGGCACCGCGGCTGACCGCGCTGGCCGCCGAGGGCGTCGTCTTCGAGAGCGCGTACTGCGCGTCGCCGCTGTGCGCGCCGTCCCGCTTCTCGCTGCTCGCGGGCCGCCGTCCGTCACAGATCGCGGCCTACGACAACGCGGCCGAGCTGCCCGCCGGCACGCCGACGATCGCCCACGTCCTGCGCGCGTCCGGCTACGACACCGCGCTGGCGGGCAAGATGCACTTCGTCGGCCCCGACCAGCTGCACGGCTTCGAGGAGCGGCTCACGACCGACGTCTACCCCTCGGGCTTCGACTGGACGCCCGACTGGCGGCAGCCCGTGACCGAACGGCTCGAGTGGTACCACAACACGACGAGCCTGCTCTCGTCGCGGGTCGCCGAGGCGGCGATGCAGACCGACTACGACGACGAGGTCTGCTTCCGCGCCGTGCAGAAGATCCGCGACCTCTCGCTGCGCCGGGACGACGGGCCGTTCTTCCTCACCGTCTCGTTCACGAACCCCCACGACCCGTGGGAGATCCGCAAGCGCCACTGGGACCTCTACGACGAGGCCGACGTCGGCCTGCCCGCGGTACCGCCGCTGCCGCGCTCCGAGGCCGATGCCCACAGCCTGCGCCTGCGCGACATGATCGGCCTCGACCGCCGCCCGCTCGCCGCTGCCGAGGTGCGGCGCGCGCGCCACGGCTACTACGCCGCCGTCAGCTACCTCGACGAGCGCGTCGGCGAGGTGCTCGACGCGCTCACGGCCACGGGGCTCGACCAATCGACGATCGTCGTCTTCACGGCCGACCACGGCGAGTTCCTGGGCGAGCGCGGGCTCTGGTACAAGATGTCGTTCCTCGAGGGCTCGGCGCGGGTGCCGCTGATCGTGCGCGGCCCTGGCCTCGAGCCCCGCCGCGTCGCCGAGCCGGTCTCGCAGCTCGACCTCGCCCCCACGCTCGCCGAGCTCGCGGGCGCACCGGCCGGGGAGGCGGGCTTCGAGGGCCGCAGCCTCGCAGCCGCTCTCGGCGGGACCTCCGCCGGCCCCGGCGAGGCCGTGGGCGAGTATCTCGCCGAGGGCGTGCAGGCGCCGGCCGTGATGATCCGGCGCGGGCCCCACAAGTACATCCGCTGCCCGGGCGACCCCGACCAGCTCTACGACCTCTCGGCCGACCCGCTCGAGCTACGCAACCTCGCCGCGGAGCCGGACGCGGCCGGCGTCGCCGGCGCGTTCCGGGCCGAGAGCGACGAGCGCTGGGATCTCGCCGCGCTCGAGCAGCGCGTGCTCGCGAGCCAGCGCGAACGGCGCCTGGTCGCACGCGCGCTGGCACACGGCGCGTACGCCCCCTGGGACTTCCAGCCGTACTCCGACGCGTCGGTCCTGTACGTGCGCAGCGAGGCCGCGCTCGGCGAGCGGCCGGGGCGCTCGCGCCCGGCCGGGGGGCTGCCGCCATCGGCTGGATCCTGACCTAGACGAACGTCGAGTTGGTTTTGGCGGACCGGCCTGCTGTGCTAGACAACCCGGGTAGGTGGAGCGACGCCGGCGCCTGCGACGAACGGTGCCAGGCCCCCTGTCAACTGCGGCTCCAGGAGCTTTCTTCGTGTCTCATCCGATCATCCGACGGCGTTTTTCGCGCGCGGTCGCCCTCGTCCTCGCGGGCGTCTGCGCAGCGCTCGCCGCCCCCGCGGTCGCCCTCGCCGACGGCCAGCTCGACCCGTCGTTCAACGGCAGCGGCTTCCACGTCGGCAGCGCCGCGGAGCAGACGATCTTCAGCAACACGGAGAACCGCATTCCGATGGTCGTGCAGGCCGACGGCAAGATCGTGGCCGGCGGCTCGCGCGGCGGCTTCATGACGCTCGTGCGCTACACCACGAACGGCTCGATCGACGCGACCTTCGGCAACGGCGGCTTCGCCACGCGGCAGTTCGGCGGCACCCCGTCCCAGACGAGCGGTACGAGCGGCGCCGTCGCGATGACCCAGGACGCCTCGGGCAACATCCTCGTCGCCGGCTTCGGCGGCTCGCAGTCGATGGTCGTCGCGCGCTTCACCGCCGCGGGCGCCTACAACGCGAGCGCCGTCTGCTACGCGCCCCACCTCATCGACTACACCGCGCGCGCCCTCGCCGTGCGCCCCAACGGCAGCATCGTGCTCGCGGGCTACGGCCGCGACCGCCACGCCTCCGCGGCCGTGCCGCCGACCGGGCCTGCGGTGCTCTACGGCCTGCGCGCCGTCGTGACGCTGCCGGGGAGCGGCAACAGCACGACCGCGTGCGGCACCTACTCCTCGGCCGGAGGGTTCTCGCTCGGATCGAGCGGCGTGACCGTCGACGGCGTCAACCACGACGGCACGGGCGCCGATCCGGCCCAGGCCGGCCGCTTCTACGACGCGGTCGTCGCACTCCCGGACAACCGCTACGTCGTCGCGAGCACGAGCGGCCCCGGCGGCACGGCCTGGGTCGCCCGCTACACCGCCGCCGGCGCACTCGACGGCACCTTCGCCGGCGGGCGCGTGACACTCGCGGCCACCTCGCTGCACGCACTCGCGCTGCTCGGCGACGGATCGCTGCTCGCCGCCGGCGAGTCGGTCGATGCGGCGGTCTCGGCGAACCGCCAGATGCAGGTCACGCGCATCGCGGCGAACGGCACCCTGGCCGCCTACGGCACGGGCGGCGTGGCCCGCTCGCGCGTCGCCGGCGGCAGCAACACCGGACAGGCGATCGCAGTGCAGGGCGACGGCAGCGTGATCGTGGCCGGCTCGGCCAATCTCGCGGGCAAGACCGCCTTCGCGCTCACGCGCTTCAACCCCGCGGGCGTGCGCGACGACCTCTTCGGCTCGCACGGCGAGACGACCACGCCGTTCGGCACGCCGGCGATCAACGGCTACATCACCGGCATCGGCCTCACCGGCAACCTGCTGGCGGTGGCCGGGCGCCTGACCGATGCGGCGGGCCTCGTCGTGACGGCCGCGCGCTACTACGCGACCGGCGCTCCCCCGCCCCCGCCCCCGCCGCCGGCCGCCTCGACGCTCGGCGTGGATCAGATCACCTCGACCGCCGCGCGCGTCACCGGCACGCTGAACGCGAACGGCACCGCGTCCAACTGGTGGCTCGAGTACGGCACCTCGACGGCCTACGGCACGAAGTCGGCCGTGCAGCCGCTCGCGGGCACCACCAACGACGTCGACGTCGGCGTCAACCTGAGCGGCCTCTCGCCGGGCACCGTGTATCACGCGCGTCTCGTCATCAGCAACGGCATCGGCACGACGCCGGGCGACGACATCGCGTTCACGACGCTCGGAGGCAGCGGCGGCGGCGGTCAGCCGGGCGGCCCCCCGGGCACGAACGGCAAGAAGTTCTGCAAGGTGCCCAAGGTCGTCGGCAAGAAGGTCAACGCCGCGCGCAAGAAGGTCTTCGCGGCCGGCTGCAAGGCCAAGGTCGTCTACAAGAAGTCGAAGCGGCACAAGGGCATCGTGCTCGCGCAGTCGCGCAAGGCCAACAAGAAGCTCGTCTATCGTGCGGTCGTCAAGCTCACCGTCTCCACGAAGCAGACCCCGAAGAAGGCGAAGTAGCTGAGCGCGCCCGCGTCCGACCCGCTTCTGCTCTGTTACGACCGCTCGGCGGGTGCCCGCCGGGCGATCGAGACGGCCGCGCGCCTCTTCCCGGGGCACACGGCGATCGTGCTGCACGTCTGGAGCCCGCTCGCCGTGATGGCGGCCACCTACGGCGCGGTCGCGCTCGACGCCTACGACGAGGGCGATCTTGAGCGCGGCGCCCAGGAACTCGCCGAGGAGGGCGCCGAGCTCGCGCGCGCAGCCGGGCTCGACGCCCGCGCCGTCCTCGCCGAGTCGGGCTACGAGGGCACGTGGCACACGATCCTGAGCGCCGCGGTCAAGCACGGCGCCGGCGTGATCGTCCTCGGCGCGCGCGGGCTCTCGACGTTCCAGTCGGTTCTGCTCGGCTCGGTCTCGCACGGCGTCGCGCAACATGCGCACGTGCCGGTGCTGATCGTGCCGCCCACCGCGCACGGCTCGTAGGCGCCGGGTCCGGCCCGCCGGCGTCTCCCGGCGGTGGGATCAGCGGAAGACCGCACAACGACCGAGAGCCCCTCGCGGGGCTCTCGTATCGACTGTCGAGTGGAGGCGGCGGGAATCGAACCCGCGTCCACGGACGCGACAGGAAGGGCTTCTCCAAGCTCAGCCTGCGTTCATGTCTCGCCGCGGTGCACCACGCAGGCTGGTGCCCCACTGGCCAGTCCGGCGTTGAAGTCCCCTATGGCCGGCACGGACCCCCCGACCATCGAGCAAGCCTCCTTCTGAAGGACTCCCTCCGCGGAGGCCCGGAGGGGCCACTCGTCACGTAGTCAGACTACGCGGCGAGCGCGAGATCCAGATCGGACTTCGCATTTGGTGTGTGCCGGATGATTTACGAGGCCCACCGACATCCTCGGCTTGCTACCCAACCCATCGGATTCGCCCGCGTCGAAGCCAGGACGCCCCCGAGAGTCCTTCAAGCGTAGCACGGCGCAGAAGCGTATTTGCGGGACTTTTCAGGCGCGGTAGCGCGTCTTGATCTCGCGGTCGATCTCGCGGCGGACATCGCGCTCCGCCAGCGAGCGGCGCTTGTCGATGCCCTCCTTGCCGCGCGCCAGCGCGATCTCGGCCTTGACGCGGCCGTCCTTGAAGTAGAGCCGCAGGGGGATCAGGGTCAGGCCCTTCTCGGCCACGCGCGCGGCGAGCTCCTCGATCTCGTGCTTGTGCGCGAGCAGCTTGCGGTCGCGCGTGGGCTCGTGATTGGCGCGATTCCCCTGCTCGTACGGCTCGATCGTGGCGCCGACGAGCCACAGCTCGCCGCCGCGCTCCTGCGCGTAGGCCTCGCGCAGCGCGACCTTGCCGGCGCGCAGCGACTTGACCTCGGTGCCGGTCAGCGCGATGCCGGTCTCGAGGCGCTCGAGGATGTGGTACTCGTGCCGCGCCTTGCGGTTGCTCGCGATCGTGCGTTCGCCTTCGGCCACGAGAGGGAGTCTAGGAGCGCGAGCGCCGTTTCGGCGGCCGAGGGGGACGGCGGGGCGTCGTGGCCTTGGCCGGGCGCACGCGCGGGCGCGGCGCCTCGTCCTCGGGCAGGACGTCGAGCGTCGCCCGCCCGCGCGGCGGATCGACCGCCGTGACGACGCAGGAGAGCTCGTCGCCGAGGCGGATGCGGCGCCCGGAGCTGCGGCCGACGAGCGCCACGCCCTGCTCGTCGACGTCGAAGCGCTCGCGCGCGTCGAGCCGCCGGGAGGGCAGGAAGCCTTCGAAGATCTCGCCGAAGCGCACGAAGAGGCCCGCGCCGATGAGGCCGGTGACGACGCCCTCGAAGGGCTCGTGCCAGCCGTCTCGCCGCAGCCGGTCGCGCAGGAGGAACGCCAGGCAGATCGCGTCCGCGCGGCGCTCGGCGTCGGCGACCTCGCGCTCGCGCCGCGAACAGCGCAGCGCGATGTCCGGGAGGTCGCGCGCCTTCGGCGCCGCCTCGCCGAGCTCGGCGAGCGCGCACGTGGCGCGGTGCACGACGATGTCGGGATAGCGCCGGATCGGCGAGGTGAAGTGCACGTAGGCCGGCGACGCGAGGGCCGCATGACCGCTGTTGACGGGGTCGTAGCGCGCCAGCTCGAGCGTGCGCAGGAGCAGCGTGCCGAACGTCTCGCGCGTGGTCGGCCGGCGCCGCAGGATCGGCTCGAGCAGGTCGGCCTCGCGGGCCACGAGCCGCGACGCCTCCACCCCGCTCGCACGCTCGGGCAGTGGCACCAGCGGCAGGCCGAGCGCGGTCAGCCGCGCGGCCAGCTGGAGCAGCGCCTCGTGCGACGGGTGGTCGTGGACGCGATACAGCGCCGGGCGCCGCGTGCGCGCGAGCAGGCCCCCGACCGCCTCGTTCGCGAGCAGCATGAGCTCCTCGACGAGCGCGTGCGCACGCGGCTCGTCGTCCCACTGCGCGGCGGCGACCTTCCCGTCGGCGATCTGGAACGAGAGCTCGCGCGGCGCCAGCGCGAAGGCTCCGCGGGCGTGGCGGCGCGCGCGCAGGTCGCGTGCGAGCGCGTCGGCGCGCGCGAGCAGCTCGCCGCTCGGGTGGCGGCGCTTGCCCTCCAGCACGTCGTGCGCCTCGTCGTAGCTCAGGCGCGCGCGGCTGCGGATCAGCGCGCGGCGGACGTGCGGCGGGCCGGGCTTGCCGTCGGCGCCGATCCGCACCTCGATGCTGACGACGCGCCGCACCTCGCCGGGCCGCAGGCTGCAGGCGTCCGCGGAGAGCTCGAGCGGGAGCATCGGCTCGACGCCGCCGGGCACGTAGACGCTGCACGTGCGGCGCCCCGCCTCGGCGTCGAGCGCGCCGCCCGGCTTGACGTAGCTCGCGACGTCGGCGATGTGGATCCACGCACGCACGCCGTCGCCGTCGGGCTCCACGCTGATCGCGTCGTCGAAATCGCGCGCGGTCGGCGGGTCGATCGTGATCGCCTCGAGCTCGAGCAGGTCGTCGCGGCGACCATCCGGCTCCGCCGTCTGCGCGGCCGCGCGCGCCTCGCGCAGCGCGTCCTCCGGCCAGGCCCGCGCCAGATCGCGCTGCAGGAGCAGCGCGCGCAGGACGTGACCGACGTCGTCGGGCGAGCCCAGCCGCTCGACGACGCGCGCGCTGCCGCCGGCCGCCTCCACGACCACGAGCTCGCCCGCCTGGACGGCCAGGCCGGAGCGGCGGCCGAGCGCCAGCTGCTGCCCCTCGTCGAAGAACGGCTGCGCGACGAGAAAGCGCCCGCGGCGCTCGACGGTGCACGCGACGAGCTGCGGCCCGCCGTCGTCGTCCGTCACAGCCTGCGGGCCACGGCGACCGCGTGCACGAGCAGCCGTGTGCGCACCGGAACATCGGGCCGGATGCCCCGGCCATGGATGTCGAGGCCGTTGGGCGTGCGATAGGTGGCGACGGTGAGCTTGACGGCCCCGCCGCCCGGAACCGCGACGATCGCCTGGATCGAGGCCTTGCCGAACGTGCGCGTGCCGACGACCTTCGCGCGCTTGTTCTCGCTCAGGGCGGCGGCGACGATCTCGGCGGCGCTCGCGGTCGCGCGATCGACGACCACGACGAGCGGCATCCGCGGCAGCGCCGTGCGCCCGGCCCTGACGGTCCCGCCGAGCATGTGCGCACCCGAGTACGAATAGATGCGGCCCCGCTGCAGGAAGACGTCGACGGTCTTCGTCGCCTCGGAGATGAGGCCTCCGGGATTGCCGCGCAGATCGAGCACCACGACCGGCGCATCGCGCGCGGCCCGGCGAACCGACGCCGCCACGCCCTGCGAGAAGCGCAGGATGCGGATCACGCGCACCGTGCCCTTGTAGAGGTCGTTCACGAGCACGGCCGGCTGCGGGACGACGCCGCGAGCGACCTTGACGATGCGCGCATGGCCGCCCTCGCGCCGCATGACGAGGTTGAGGGGGCCGCGGTGGCGCGCCTGGAGCGCCGCCAGCGCCGTGTCGAGATGCCCGCGGACCTTCGTCCCGTCGACCGCGATCAGCGCGTCGCCCTTGCGCAGCCCGGCGCGCGCGGCGGGCGACTTCGGCACCACGCCGACGACCTGCAGCGAGGCGCCGCGCGCGCGCACGCGCACGCCGACGCCCCAGAACCGCTGCTCGGAGTCGGCCTTGAGGGCGGCGTACTCGGCCGACGTCAGGTAGCTCGAGAACGGGTCGCCCAGCTGCTTCATCAGCTGCGGCACCGTGCGCGCCGCGGCCAGGGCATCGGGGTCGAGCGGGCTGACGTAGCGGTCGACCAGCACCTGCCGGACCGCGTCGGTCAGGACCGGCGGGCCGCTCGCGACGGGTGGCGCGGGGCGTTCGCCTCCGCGGCGCGTCGCGTAGCCCAGAGCGAAAGCGACCACGACGGCGGCAACGACCGCGAGCAGGCGGCGGAGGCGCATCGAAGGGTCACTCTAGCGCGTGCGGATTCAGACCCGCAAGAAGCGGCGCATGGTCACGCCCGATCCGATCGCGCCGAGCAGCGTCCCCGCGAGCAGCAGGAGCGGCGCGAGCAGCCAGAACGCCATCGCGTGCGCGCCGCTCTCGTTGAGCGACGCGGCCGGCAGGTGATCCTTGAGCAGCACGAGCGAGACGCCCAGCAGCCCGATCGAGAGCACAGCTCCGCCGAGGCCGCAGAGCATGCCCTCGAGCACGAACGGCAGCCGCACGAACCAGTTGGAGGCCCCCACGAGCTTCATCACCTCGACCTCGCGGCGGCGCGCGAAGATCGACAGCCGGATCGTGTTGGCTATCAGCGCCACCGCCGAGATCGCGAGCACGAGTATGAGCCCGCCGATCACCGCCTCGACGACGGCGGCGTTGCGCAGGAGCCGGTCGGCCTCCTTGCCGCCGTACTTGACGCCGTTCGCCCCCTTCTCGACGCCGGGCATGGCGCGCACCGACGTCGCGACGTCCTTGGCGTGGCCCGGATTCGCGAGCGAGGCCTCCCAGGAGGCGGGCAGCGGGTTGGTCAGGACGCTCTCCCAGACCGACTTCGGCACGCGCTGCTTGAGCCGCTTCCAGGCCTCCGCCTTGGAGATGTACTCGACCGCGTTCGGCTTGACGTCCGGGTTCTGGCGGAGGCGGGCGCCGATCGCATCGATCTGCGGCTTCGTCGCGCGCTTGTCGAGGTAGACCGTGACGCGGACGCCGCTGCGCTCCTTGTCCACCTTGGCGTAGAGGTACGTGCCGAAGAGCACGAACACGCCCAGGAAGTAGAGCACGATCAAGACCGTCACGGTGGCCGCGACCGTCGTGGCGAGGTTGTTGCGCAGGGCGCGCATGGCCTCGACGAGGAAGAAGTCGGCACGCCGCATCTACGGCGTCTCCACGTAGCCGCCGCGGCGCTCGTCGCGCACGAGCCGGCCACGCTCGAGCGCGATCACGCGCCGGCGCATGCGGTCGACCATCTCGCGGTCGTGCGTGGCCATCACGACGGTCGTGCCCGTGCGGTTGATGCGGTAGAGCAGCTGCATGATGCCGACCGACGTGTCGGGGTCGAGGTTGCCCGTGGGCTCGTCGCAGATCAGGAGCGGCGGGTGGTTGACGAACGCGCGCGCGATCGAGACGCGCTGCTGCTCGCCGCCCGAGAGCTCGTGGGGGAAGCGGTCGAACTTGTCGCCGAGTCCGACGAGCTGCAGGATCTCGGGCACCTTCTCGTCGATCACCTGACGCGGCTGGCCCTGCACCTCGAGCGCGTAGGCCACGTTCTGGTAGGCGTTGCGATTCGGCAGCAGCTTGAAGTCCTGGAAGACGCAGCCGATGTTGCGCCGGAGCTGCGCGACGCGCGAGCGCTTGAGCGTGCCGAGCGAGCGGCCGCCGATCAGGATCGACCCCTCGGTCGGGTCGAGCTCCTTGATCAGCAGGCGGATGAACGTCGACTTGCCGGAGCCGGACTGGCCGACCAGGAACACCCACTCGCCCTTGTCGATGCGGAGCGAGACGTCGCGCAAGCCCACGACGCGCCCGTCGTAGACCTTCGTCACGCGCTCGAGCACGATCATCGGCGTGCCCGCCGGCACCTTCACGCGCGGGGCGAGCTCGTCTTCCTCGGCGAGCAGCGCGAGGCGCTCTCCGCGCGAGAGCGTGCGAGTCGCGCCGTTGCCATGGGCGGCGTCGGCGTGCTCGAGCTCGATGTCATCTCGCTTCAGCATGGCGGCAGTCTGCTGCGGATACCGTGGGGTGGGCATCCGCTGCGCCGGGGGCAACCGGCGGCGTGTCGGTCTACGACACGCGTCACGATGTTCCCTGCCCGGCCCGGTTGCGGTCGGGCCAGGATAGCACGGGGCGTTGTTCCGGCCCGGCGTTGTACCGGCCCATTCGGGCGTGCCTACTCGCCATCGCCGGTGTCGCCCGCGTCGCCGCCCTCGCCGAGCGTGCCCGCCGCGGCACCGAGCAGGAATGCGCTGATGAACGGATCGAGATCGCCGTCGAGCACGCCCTGGGCGTTGCCGTCCTTGAGGCCCGAGCGGTGGTCGTTGACCATCGTGTAGGGGTGCAGGACGTACGAGCGGAT
This sequence comes from uncultured Actinomycetes bacterium, assembly GCA_963743275.1. GTDB lineage: Bacteria > Actinomycetota > Thermoleophilia > Gaiellales > JALYLC01 > JALYLC01. Next base: position 517,745 of record CAVUPB010000002.1, read on the forward strand.
CTGCGACCCGAAGGCGTTGTCGCGCAGCGTCCCGCGCTCGCGCGCCAGCTCGGCCATGCGCGCCGCCTCCTCGCGCTCGAGCAGCCGGCTCTTGAGCACGCGCAGCGCGGTGTCCTTGTTGGCGTGCTGCGAGCGCTCGTTCTGGCACTGCACGACGATGCCCGTCGGCAGGTGCGTGATGCGCACGGCGGAGTCGGTCTTGTTGACGTGCTGGCCTCCGGCGCCGGAGGAGCGGTAGGTGTCGATGCGCAGGTCGCTCTCGTCGATCTCGATCGCGGCGTCCGGCGGGAGCTCGGGCGCCACGTCGACCTGGGCGAAGCTCGTCTGCCGGCGGTGTGCGGAGTCGAACGGGCTCAGGCGCACGAGGCGGTGCACGCCGCGCTCGGCGCCGAGCACGCCGTACGCGTTGTCGCCGCGCACCTGGAACGTCGCGGACTTGAGGCCCGCCTCCTCCCCCGGCGTGGCGTCGAGCACCTCGAACTTGAAGCCCCGCCGCTCGGCCCAGCGCTCGTACATGCGCAGCAGCATCTCGGCCCAGTCCTGCGCGTCGGTGCCGCCCGCACCGGCGCTCAGCGTCACGATCGCATCGCCGCCGTCGTACTGCCCCGAGAACAGCGCCTGCTCCTGCAGCAACGCGATCTCGCTCTCGAGCGCGGCGATCGAGGCGTCGGCCTCGGGCAGCATCGACTCGTCCTCGCCGACCATCTCGAGCAGCGCGGGCAGGTCGCGGATCTCGGCCTCGAGCCGGCGATAGCCGTCGAGCTTGCGCTGCGCGCGCGACTGCTCCGCGCTGATCCCGGCCGCGCGCCTCGGGTCGTCCCAGAAGCCCGGTGCCGAGAGCTGCGCGTTCAGCTCGTCGACGCGTCGTGCGAGCGCCGCCGGGTCAAAGATAGTCACGGACCCACGCCAGGCGGGCCCTCAACTCCTCGGCAGCGGTTTCCAGCTCGTTCTGGGTGCGCATCACTTAGGCGGCTTGACCGTGGCAGCGCTTGTACTTGCGGCCGGATCCGCAGGGGCACGGATCGTTGCGCCCGATCGCCTGCGAGCCGTTGACGGAGGGCTTCCCCGTCGAGCTCGACGCGCCGCCGCCCGTGGCCGGCGTGATCGTCGAGCTCGACGACCCGGCCGCGTAGCTCTCGGAGTCGCCGCCGTCGTAGATCAGGTTCTCGGACTCGTGGTGCTCGAGATCGGCGTCCTGCGCGGTCACCTCGACGTGGAAGAGCATCGAGACGACCTCCTCGTGGACGCCCGCCATCATCTCCTCGAACATCCCGTGGCCCTCGACGCGGTACTCGACGAGCGGGTCCTTCTGCGCCATCGAGCGCAGGTGGATGCCCTCGCGCAGGTAGTCCATCGCATCGAGGTGCTCGCGCCAGTGCGCGTCGATCACCTGCAGCAGGAAGAAGCGCTCGAGCTGGCGCATGATGTCGGGGTCGAGCCCCGGCGTCTCGCTGAGCTCCTTCTCCTTGCGCTCGTACGCGAGGTGCGCGTCGGCGATGCAGCGCGTGATCAGCTCCTCGCGCTCGAGCTCGCCGACCGGCCCGATGCCGTCCTTGTCGAACGAGACCGGGAAGACCTGGTTGAGGCCGAGGAAGAGGCCGTCGAGATCCCACTCCTCGGGGAAGTTCGACTCGCTGTGGGCCATGACGATGTCCTCGACGACCTCGTCGATCCACTCGAGGATCTCCTCGCTGAGGTCGTCGCCCTCGAGCACGGCGCGGCGCTCGGCGTAGATGACCTCGCGCTGCTTGTTGAGCACGTCGTCGTACTTGAGCACCTGCTTGCGCATGTCGAAGTGCATCTCCTCGACGCGCTTCTGCGCGCCCTCGATGCGCTTCGTGAGCATCTTGTGCTCGATCGGCTGGTCCTCGCCCGGGCCGAGCTTGTCGAGGATCGTGTAGATGCGATCGCCGGCGAAGAGGCGCACGAGCTGATCCTCGGCCGAGAGGAAGAAGCGCGTCTCGCCGGGGTCGCCCTGGCGGCCCGAGCGGCCGCGCAACTGGTTGTCGATGCGCCGCGACTCGTGGCGCTCGGTGCCGATCACGTACAGGCCGCCGGCATCGACCACGCCGTCTCCGAGCTTGATGTCGACGCCGCGGCCGGCCATGTTGGTCGCGATCGTGACCGCGCCCGTGAGGCCGGCGTCCTTGATGATCTGGGCCTCCTGGCCCTCCTGCCCGGTGCGCGCGTTGAGCACGTTGTGGGCGATGCCCTTGCGCTTGAGCAGGTCGGACACGCGTTCCGAGACCTCGACCGAGATCGTGCCGACGAGCACGGGCTGCCCGGCTTCGTGGCGCTCGGCGATGTCGTTCACGACCGCGCGGAACTTCTCGTCCTCGGTCTTGTAGATGAGGTCGTTCTGATCGATGCGCGTGACGGGCACGTTGGTCGGGATCGGCACGACCTCGAGGCCGTAGATCTCGTGGAACTCGTTGGCCTCGGTCAGGGCGGTGCCGGTCATCCCGGCGAGCTTCTCGTAGAGGCGGAAGTAGTTCTGGATCGTGACCGTGGCGACGGTCACGTTCTCGGCCTCGATCTTGACGTTCTCCTTGGCCTCGACGGCCTGGTGCAACCCCTCCGACCAGCGCCGCCCCTCCATGATGCGCCCCGTGAACTCGTCGACGATCTTGACCTCGCCGTCGACGACGAGGTACTCGACGCCGTTGCTGTAGAGCGCCTGGGCCCGCAGGGCCTGGATCAGGTGGTTGACCATCTGGCTCGAGCCGGGGGCGTAGAGGTTCTCGATGCCGAGCGCCTTCTCGACCTTCGTCACGCCCTGCTCGGTCGGGGACGCGGTCTTGCGCTTCTCGTCGATCTCGTAGTCCTCGCCGAGCTTGAGACCCTTGACGATGCGCGCGAAGGTGTAATAGGTGTCCGAGGACTCCTCGGGCTGGCCCGCGATGATCAGCGGCGTACGCGCCTCGTCGACCAGGATGGAGTCGACCTCGTCGACGATCGCGAACGCGTGCGGCCGCTGGACGGTGTCCTCGAGCTCGACCGCGAGGTTGTCGCGCAGGTAGTCGAAGCCGAACTCCGAGTTCGTGCCGTAGGTGATGTCGCAGGCGTAGGCGGCCTTGCGGGCCTCGGGCTCCATCTGCGCCTCGATCACGCCGACGGTCATGCCGAGCGCCTCGTAGACCGGGCGCATCCACTCGGCGTCGCGGCGGGCGAGGTAGTCGTTGACGGTGACGAGGTGCGCGCCACGGCTCTCGAGGGCATTCAGGTAGAGCGGCAGCGTCGCCACCAGCGTCTTGCCCTCGCCGGTCTTCATCTCGGCGATCGCGCCCTCGTGCAGCACCGCGCCGCCGACCAGCTGGACGTCGAAGTGGCGCATGCCGAGCGTGCGCCGCGCGGCCTCGCGCACGCAGGCGAACGCCTCGGGCAGCAGATCGTCGAGATCGTCGCCCTCCTCGAGGCGCGCCCGGAACTCGGCGGTCTTCGCGCGCAGGGCCGCGTCGTCGAGCTCCTCGATCGTCGGCTCCCACGCCGTCGTCTCCTCCGCGACGAGCTCGAGGCGACGCAGCAGGCGTCCTTCGCCGGCGCGGAGCAGCTTGTTGAGAAAGTCGACCATAACCTCTACGGGACGGTGGGAACGGGCGCCAAGACAGGCGGCAGAAGCGGTGGCGCTCCTGGCTGAACGGTAGCAGGCGGCCCTTGAGCGACCCCCTCCGGCAAGCGCGCCGCGCCGGTCAGCCCCGCACGGGCTCGATGACTCCGAGGTTGCCGTCGCGGCGGCGGTAGATGACCGCCACGGCGTCGCTCTCGGCGTTCAGGAAGACGTAGAACTCGTGGCCGACGAGCTCGAGCTGCAGGGCGGCCTCGTCCGGGTCCATCGGCTTCATGTTGAAGCGCTTCGTCTTCACGATCGCGGGCACCGGGAGCTCCGTCGCCATGCCGTTGGCGGCTGCCTCCGCCGCCGATGCGGCCTCGTCGGCCTCCGACAGCGGGAGCAGCGCCTCGACGTCGCGCGCCGGGTGGTGCGGGCGCCAGTGACGCCGGCGCTCGCGATAGCGCCGCACCTGCCGGTCGAGCTTGTCGACGGCGAGGTCGATGGCGGCGTACATGTCCTCCGCGGCTTCGTGAGCGCGCAGCACAGGGCCGCTGGTCCAGACCGTCAGCTCGGCGCACTGATTCGCGCTGATCGAGCGGTTGCGCTCGATCGCCAGCTCGAGGTCGACGCGCGTGTCCTCGGTCAGGTGGCGCTCGATGCGGGCCAGCTTGCGCAACGCATACTCGCGAATCGGCTCGCTGACATCCAGGTTCCTGCCGCTCACCTGAAGCTGCATCGTGCCTCCTCGCTCGGATACCTCGGATCATGGAGTCTGCCATGGGGCGGCGCCCGGGCAAAGCACCTCGTGAGTGGTGCCCGCGCGAGCGTAATCGCATGCACCTGCTCCGCCCCGCCGGCACGCAGCGCCCGGGCGCACTCGTCGAGCGTGGCGCCGGTGGTGTAGACGTCGTCGACCAGCCCGAGCGCCCGCGGCCCCGCACGGGCGGCGAACGCCCCGCGCACGTTGCGCCGCCGCGCGACGGCATCGAGGCCGCGCTGCGGGCGCACGCCGCGCGTGCGCAGCAGGAGTGGCACGACCGGCAGCTCCCACCACCGCCCGAGCTCGGCCGCCAGCTCGGACGGCGGGTCGGAGCCGCGCAGAAGCCGCCGGTCACGCACGGCCGGGACGACGGCGAGGGCATCCACGTGCGGCCGCGGAAGCTCGTGCACGACGAGCGCGGCGCCGAGCCGCGCCGGCGAGATCTCTCCGCGCTTCCAGCGCGCGACCACGTCGGCCAGCGGCCCGTCGAGCCAGAACGCCGAGCGCGCTGTGGTCAGCCAGCGCAGCCGCGCGCAGGCGCGGCACGCGCTCACCGCGAGCGCGGTCGGCGCGCCGCAGCGGGCGCAGCGCGGCGCCGCGAGGGCGCGCATGCGCGCGCCGCAGCCGTCGCACAGCCAGTCGCCCGGACGCCCGCACGCGACACAGCGCCGGGGCAGCAGCAGGCGGACGAGCGAGACGAGCGTGGACATGGCGCCAGGCTAGGGGCGGGAGGTGTCGCGCGTCTGTCGCGGTCCGTGCCGGAAGCGAGCCGTCAGGTCGCCTCGGGCGGCAGGCTCTGCGCAAACGGCGCGCGGTGCACGCCGGCCTCGGTCACGATCGCCGTGACGTTGGCCGCCGGCGTGACGTCGAAGGCCGGATTCGCGACCGGCGTGTCCCGGGGCGCGAGCATCCGGCCGGCGAGCGTGGAGACCTCGGCCGCGGCGCGCTCCTCGATCGGGATCCCGGCGCCGCTCGCGATCGCGTGGTCGATCGTCGAGGAGGGCGCGACCACGTAGCAGGGCACGCCGTGCGCGGCCGCGAGCACCGAGAGCGTGAACGATCCGATCTTGTTCGCGACGTCGCCGTTGCGAGCGATGCGGTCGGCCCCGAAGACGACGGCGTCGACGAGCCCGCGCGAGAACAGCTGCCCGGCGGCCACGTCGGCGATCAGCGTGTGCGGGATCCCGTCCTCGGCGAGCTCCCAGGCCGTCAGCCGCGCACCCTGCAGCAGCGGGCGCGTCTCGCCGACCCAGACGTGGATGCCCGGATCGCGCGCGTACGCCGCCCGCACGACGCCGAGCGCCGAGCCATAGCCGCCCGTGGCGAGCGCACCGGCGTTGCAGTGCGTGAGCACGCGAGCCCCGCCGGGCAGAAGCGCGGCCCCGTGGCGGCCCATCGCCTCGCAGCGCGCCACCTCGTCGGCGTGGATGCGCCGGGCGAGCGCGGCGAGCGCCGTGCGCAGGCCGTCGACCGTCGTCGCCGCGTCGATCGCCTCTGCGCAGCGCGCGAGCGCCCAGGCGAGGTTGACCGCGGTCGGCCGCGATCCGGCCAGCTGCGCGGAGGCGCCCGCGAGCTCGGCGCGCAGCGCCGGCAGATCGGCGGCCTGCGAGCGCTGCGCGGTCTGCGCCATGCCCATCGCGGCCGCGATCCCGATCGCGGGGGCACCGCGGATCGCGAGCTCGCGGATCGCGCCGCAGAGCTCGGAGACGGTCGTGCAGCGGCGATCGACGCGCTCGCCGGGCAGGCGCGTCTGGTCGAGCATGACGACCGCCCCGGCCTCCAGCCGGATGACGTCGGTCGGTGCGAGCAACGATCCCGCCCCCTCTCGTGGCCGCGGCAGTCGCTAGATGGCGGCGGCGAGCGCCTGCTTGAGCTCGGCGATGCGGTCGATCTCGAACGGGTCGACGCCGGCCGCACGCGCGGTGTGCACCGAGGTGTGGTCGAGCAGCGAGAGCAGCCAGAACGCGCGCGCGACGCGCGTCTGGCCCTGGCCGGTGAGGACGCGGTGCAGCGCCGCGTCGTCGCCGATCAGGCGCGGCGTCGTGGCGATGCTCGCCCGGATCGTGGGCGGGTCGTCGGGGTCGGCGAGGTGGATCGCGGCGTGCCGGCCGCCGGCGCGCCGCGTGCCGGCCCAGCCGACGATCTCGTTGTGATCCGCCTCGGGGAGCTCGCCGAAGGCCGCGGTCGACTTCGCGTTCTCGTTGAGCTGGCTCTTGAAGCGCCGGGCGACGGCCGAGAGCGGCCCGTGGCCGTAGACCCAGGTGGTCGTCGTCGCGACGGCCTCGCCGAGCTCGCTGGCGAGGCTGCCTCCGCGATCGCTCGCGACCGCATCGCAGGCGTGGGCGGCAGCGCGGATGTCACCTGCCGTGGCGGGCACGGCGCCGGCGTGCTCGAGGGCGGCCGCGAGCGCCCCGAAGAGCGAGCCGAGCGCCGCGCGCGGCGGCAGCCCGCCGGGGACGCGCACGACCTGCCCGCCTCCGGCCGCCACGATCGCTCCGAGCGGATCGCCCGCCGTGATCGCGATGACGTCGGCCTTGCGCTCGAGCGCCGCGGTCGCGGCGGCGAGCGTCTCGGCGGTCGCACCGCTGTAGGACACGGCGACGACGAGGTGGCCGGGCCCGCTCCAGCCCGGCAGCGAGGCCGAGCGGTTGACCACGACCGGCACCCGCAGCACGTCGCGCCAGAGCGCCTCCGCGAGGCTGCCGCCGATCGCGGAGCCTCCGAGCGCCGAGATCGTCACCGACGCGGGCGAGGCCGCGCCCGCGGCTCGGAGCGCGCCCTCCCCGGCGGCGTGCCCGTCGCGCAGCTGGGCGCCGAGCCGGCCGACCAGACCGAACATCTCCTCGTACAGGCTCATCGGCCTCCCTCCGGGAACACGCGCTCGCCTTCGGCCACCCGCGCACCCGCGGGAATCGCCACGCCCGGGCCGACGACCGCGCCGGCCTCGATGTGGGCGCCCGCGCCGATCGTGGCGCGCGGGCCGACGACCGCCGCACCGACGACGGCGCCCTCCCCCACGCGCGCCCATTCCTGCACGACCGCGCCGCTGAGGTGCGCGCGCTCCTCGATCTCGGCATCGGCTGCCACCGAGCTGCCGGCGCCGACGACCGCGGCCGCACCCACGACGGCGCCCGCGGCGATGTAGCAGGGCGCCTCCGTGACGGCGTCGGCCGCGAGCACCGCGCCGTCGTCGATCCAGCGCTCCCGCACCTTGAGGCCGGGCAACTGGGAGCGGATGCGTCCCGCGAGCAGGTCGTGGTGCGCCGCGATGTAGCTCTCGGGCGTGCCGACGTCGGAGAAGTAGCCGCTCTGCGCGAGCGCGAAGAGGCCCGCGCCGACCAGCGACGGGAACGTCTCGCGCTCGATCGAGACGGGCCGGCCGTCCTCGATCAGGTCGAGCACTCCCGGCTCGAGCACGTAGGCGCCGGCGTTGATGAGGTCGGTGTCGATCTGCTCGGGCTCGGGCTTCTCGAGGAAGCCGAGCACGCGCCCGTCCTCGTCGGTGCGCACGAGGCCGTAGCGACTGGGGTCGGCCACGGGCGTGAGCGCGATCGTTGCGACGGCGCCGCGCTCGCGGTGCGCCGCCACGAGCTCGCCGAGCGAGGCGTCGGCGAGGATGTCGCCGTTGAGCGCCAGGAACGTCTCCGAGACGCGTCCGCGGGCGGCGTGGCGGATGCCGCCGGCAGTGCCCATCGGGCGCGGCTCCACGACGTACTCCAGTGCGAGGCCGAGCGCGCGCGCGCCGAAGCAGGCCTGGATCGGGTCGGGCAGGTAGCCGCAGCCGAAGATCACGCGCGTGACCCCGGCCTCCGCCAGCCGCTCCAGGACGTACGCGAGCAGCGGCCGCCCGAGCAGCGGCAGGACGGGTTTGGGGCGTTCGAGGGTGAGCGGCCGCAAGCGCGTGCCCTCCCCGCCCACGAGCACGACGGCATCCACGCGCTGACTCTAGCTTCGCCCGCGGCGCCTACCGGCCACGGCCGACGCCCTCGTAGGTGAACCCGGCGGCCTCGACGGCCGCCGGATCGAGCAGGTTGCGACCGTCGATCACGAGCGGCGTGCGCATGACCGGAAGCAGGGAGCCGTCGGCGAACGGCGTCGCGAACTCGGACCACTCGGTCACGATCACGACCGCATCGGCGCCGCGTGCGGCGTCCAGCGCGCTCTCGCTCAGGTGGATGCCGCGGGGCAGGACGCCGGCAGCCTGAGCGTGGCTCACGACCGGGTCGTAGCCGGCGACATCGGCGCCCTCGGCGATCAGGCGCGCGGCGAGCACGACGCTCGAGGCCTCGCGCATGTCGTCGGTGTCCGGCTTGAAGGCCAGGCCCCAGAGCGCGATCCGGCGGTCGCGCAGCGAGCCCAGATGGCGCTTGAGCTTGGCCACGGCGCGCCGTTTCTGCAGCTCGTTGACCTCGATCACGGCGCTCAGCAGCTGGAAGTGGTAGCCGCTGTTGCCCGCGAGCTGCTTGAGCGCTGCGACGTCCTTCGGGAAGCACGACCCGCCGAAGCCGAGCCCGGGCCGCAGGAAGCTCGAGCCGATGCGGGCATCGAGCCCCATGCCGCGCGCGACGAGGTCGACGTCCGCGCCGACCTCCTCGCAGACGTTCGCGATCTCGTTGATGAACGAGATCTTCGTCGCCAGGAACGCGTTCGAGGCGTGCTTGATCATCTCGGCAGAGGTCACGTCGGTGATCAGCTCGGAGCCGCCGAAGGCGCGGTAGAGCGCCGCGATGCGGTCGCCCACGGCCGGCTGCTCGGCGCCCACGACGACGCGATCGGGATGCTGGAAGTCGGAGATCGCGCTGCCCTCGCGCAGGAACTCCGGATTCGAGGCGTAGGCCACGCCGTGCAGACCGCGCTCGTCGAGCGTGCGGCGCAGCCGCGCGCCCGTGCCCGGCGGGACGGTCGACTTCATGACGAGCACCGCGTCGGTGGTGCCGGCCGGGATGCCGCCGATCACGGCCTCGACGCGGCTCAGGTCGGCGTCGCCCGACGCGCTCGGCGGCGTGTCGACGCACACGAACGCGATCTCCGCGCGCTCGAACAGCTCGGCCGCCGACGACGTGAACGTGAGCCGGTCGCGGCCGGCGGCGAGCACCTCTTCGACGCCGGGCTCGTGGATCGGGGCATGGCCGGCGCGCAGCCGCTCCAGCTTGGCCTCGTCGATGTCGAGGCAGACGACGTCGTGGCCCGCCTGTGCGAAGCACGCGGCCGTGACGAGCCCGACGTAGCCGACGCCGATGACGCCGAGCCGCTCTGCCGTCATGCTCCCGCCCTGCGTTCGGGGATCAGGCCGGTGCCCGGTGGGCGGGCACGAGGCTTCTCGCGATCGCGATCATCGTCTCGGGCGACATCCGGTCGTCGAGCGAGTTGTCGACCCAGACCACCACGCCGCCGGCGGCCTTGCACGGCTGGCCGCCGTAGAAGACCGCGATGCGATGGATCGCGGTGCCGTTCGTGTAGACGCGCACCTGGTGCTTCTTGTCCCAGCAGACGGTGCGGCTCGCCTGGTCGAGGATCGGGGCGTCCGTCCACGTCGTGTAGCGCAGGCCCCATGCGTGCGAGGAGTCGAGCCCGGTGCGCGCGTCGACCGAGAGCGCCTTCCCGTGCTTGCCCAGCTTGTAGACGTAGAACGCGTTGTCGCCCGTCTCGATCGCCTCGCCGTAGGTGGAGCCGAGCGGCACCTTCGACGGGTACAGCAACTGGTAGCCGACCTTCTTCTGGAGCAGGAAGAAGTCGCCGGCGTCGTGCGAGGAGGCGGACTGCACCTGCGGGGCCTGCGGCGCCGGTGCCTCCTGCTTCGCGGCCTGCTCGGGCGGCGGCGTCACGCCGGAGAAGGCCTTGCCGATCGCGACCACGACGTCGGCGCCGACGCCGAAGTCGCTCATCGCCGCCGGCAGCAGCCGCGACGCGCTCGTGTCGCCGAGCGAGCGGCGCAGACGCTCGGCCGAGAGCCGCGCGCGCGGCTTCGTGTAGTAGACGGCCGTCGAGAACAGGTTCGTCTGCGGGAGCGTGCCCGCGACGTCGGTGTGCGTCCAGCCCGCGCTCTGCAGCGCGATCTTCGCCTGCGTCGCCACGCCCTGCACGCCGGAGCCGTTGACGGTGACCACCTTGAGCTTGGCCGGCGGGATCGGCTTGGGGCCGTGGCGCTTCTTCGCGGGCTTCTTGGCGCCACCCAGGAGCGAGCCCCCGGCGCGGCTCGCGACCGCCTGCGAGACCTGCGGATTCGGGTTCTCGAACTCCGAGACCGCGGCGTTGATCGACTGCTGCGAGGCGGTCACGACCGAGGCGCCGTTGATCGTCGGGGTGTCGCCCGTGAGGCGCACCTGCACCATGTTGCCGCGGGGGATGTCGGCCAGCAGCTTGACGTAGCGCAGGATCGTCTTCGGCCCGACCGACTGGCCCTTCGCGGAGCCGCGCACCTTGAGGTCGTTGGGCAGCGAGTCGAGCAGGTCGAAGAGGTTCGTGCCCGCCGACCAGACGTCGAGGCGGCGCTTGAACTCGCGTACGAAGGCCTGCTGGCGCGCGGTGCGCAGGAAGTCGGAGTCGAGATGGCGGTAGCGCACGTACTGCAGCGCCTGCGCGCCGTACAGCTTCTGGTAGCCGGGCTTGAGATCGATCGCGGAGTAGTTGCCGGACGAGCCGTCGGCGTGGAAGTAGCGCCGGTCGACGTCGATGTAGACGCCGTGGAACGTGTCCACCGTCTTGCGGAAGAGATGGAAGTTGACGGGCACGTAGTAGTTGATCTTGACGCCGAGCACCTGGCTCACGGTCTTGATCGCGAGCGGCGCGCCGCCGTACGCGTAGGCGTCGTTGATCTTGCGCGTCCCGAGGCCGTCGATGTGGACGTAGAGGTCGCGCGGCAGCGAGAGCAGCGAGAGGACGTGCGTGCGCGGATCGACCCGGATCAGCATGAGCGTGTCGGAGTGGCCGCGCGCGTTCCCCGAGCCGTAGCGCTTGTCGTAGCCGAGCACGAGCGCGACGGCCGGCTGGGTGGCGGGGTCGATGACCTGCTCGAGCTGCTGGTCGGCGGCCTTGAGGTTCGGGTCGTTCGTCGTCGTGATGCGCTCGAGGCGGTTCCAGACGTAGTAGGCGACGGCGCCGCCGACGGTGACGCCGCTCATCAGCACGACCGCGAGCGTCCAGCGCAGGATGCGCCAGAACGTCCAGCGCTTGTGGGGGCGCCGCGCCGTGTAGACGTTGATCGGCGACGGCGGCCGGAACATGCCGCCGCCCATCTGCGTGTCGACGCTCACGCGCAGGCCTCGGCCGGCCGTCGCGGGGGCGTGACGGCGCGCACGTGCTGGAGCTCTGTGAGACGGGATGCCACCATGCGGAGCGCAGGTCGAGGTGCGACGCGCGGCTCGGGCAAGTGTAAACGATGATCCGGCGCCCACCCGCCCGACGCCTGCGCGGTGTGCGGCATGCAACCCTGAGGGCATCCGCTGCGCGCACACCGATAGTCCCGCCCCATGAGCGCGCCCCTTGCCGACGCGCTGCGCCGGCTTGGCCTCCCACTCGACGAGACGGTCGACGAGGGCGAGCTCGGCGAGGCCTACCGGCGCGCCGCGCGCGAGAATCACCCCGACGGCGCGCCCGACGAGGAGCGCGAGCGCCGCGGCGAGAGCATGCGCGAGATCAACGCCGCGCGCGATCTCGTGCGGCTCTCGCTCGAGCTGCTCGCCGAGCGGCCGTACACCGAGCTCAGCGAGCGCGAGAACGGCACCCCCGCGCCGGCCTGGTGGGAGGACGCGATCTTCGAGGATCCGTCCGGCCTGGGCGTGCGCTGGAATCCCGGGGCGGTACGGATCCCGTGGCGGCAGCGCTTCGAGCAGGCGCGCCTGGCGCTCTGCATCGCCGTCGGCGACACGGTCACGGTCGAGCAGGAGGGCGTGCTCACGCTCGCGCGCGTCGAGGCCTTCGACAGCTCCGTGCGGGTCAGCCGGCGCACCGCGTGGGGCGGCCTGCCCATCGAGCTGCGGCGGATCGGCGCCGAGGTGCGGTTCCCCGACGGCTCCGTCGCGACCGTCGACGCGGCCGACGTGCGCGCGGCGGGCTGGCACTGCCCGGTGTGCGGGCGGACGAGCACGCTCGGCGAGCCGCGCGAGCGGCCGTGTCCCCGCTGCATCCGGCGCTCGCGCCTCGACTACGGCCGCTGGGACGATCTCGGGCGCCGCTGGCGCCGCCTGCACCGCAAGCTCCGCGAGCTCGATCGCACCGCGACCGTCTTCTCGCCGCGCCGCTCGCCGGCGTTCCGCGACGTCGACGACGGCCTCGCGGACGCGCGCGCGCGCGTCGAGTCGCTGAGCACGACCGTCGCCGCCATGGACGCGGCGCTCGCCTCCGCCGAGGCCGGCGTCGCCGAGGCCGAGCTGCGCGTCTCGCGCACGCGCACCGCCGGCGGGGCCGAGCGGCGCCGGCGCGAGCGCGCGCGCCACGCCGCCGAGGCCAAGCGCGTGCGCGGGGCGCGTGACCGCGCGGCCGCGCTGCTCGACGAGCAGCGCGCGCGCGTCGTCGACCTCGATCGCGAGCGCACGCGGCTCGAGCGCGAGCTGCGCGCCCGCCACGAGGCGAGCGAGCGGGCCCGCCGACGCGGCCAGGCCAAGCGCGATGCCGAGCGCGAGGCGGCGCTGCGCGAGCTGCGCACCGTCGAGATCGAGCTGGGCGCCGTGGCGCCCGACGCGATCGCGCTGCTCGGCGGGTTCGAGAGCTGGCGCCAGGCGCCCGACAAGTGGCTGATCACGGAGACCGGCTGACGCCTGCCCGCCCCCGGGGCCTCGCTAGGCGCGCCCGGCGACCTTGAGGCGGTTCTCGGCGTCCGCGATGTCGCGCTCGGCGCGCGCGCGCTCGACCGTGGTCCCCTCGGCATCGCCCAGCTCGGCGAGACGGCGCTGCGCATCCTCGAGGTCGCTGCGTGCGTGGTCGGCGTTGATCGACGTGACCGCGACGGCGCTGTCGACGAGCACCGAGGCGCGGTCGTGCTGGATCTTGAAGTACCCCGCGCCCGTGGCGAACGACAGCCACTGGTCGTCGAGCGTGCGCACGCGCGTCTCGCCGGGCTTGAGCTGGGCGATCAGCGGGATGTGACGCGGCAGGACGCCGAGCTCGCCGGCCTTGCCGGGGACGACGACCATGCGCGCGTCGTCGACGAAGACCGGGCCATCCGGCGTGACCAGCTCGACGCGGAGGCGCTTGGGGCCCTCGCTCGTGCTCATGCGCTGGACGTGGCCGCGAGCTCCTCGGCCGCCGCGACCACATCGGAGATGTCGCCCTGCAGGTAGAACGCCTGCTCGGGAAGGTCGTCGTGCTTGCCCTCGAGCACCTCGCGGAACGAGCGGATCGTGTCCTCGAGCTTGACGTACTTGCCCTCGCGGCCGGTGAAGACCTGCGCGACGAAGAACGGCTGGGAGAGGAAGCGCTCGACCTTGCGGGCGCGCTGCACGATGACCTTGTCCTCGTCCGAGAGCTCGTCCATGCCGAGGATCGCGATGATGTCCTGGAGATCCTTGTAGCGCTGCAGCAGCTGCTGCACGCGCGTGGCGACGTCGTAGTGCTCGTCGGAGACGACGCCGGGCTGGAGGATGCGCGACGACGAGTCGAGCGGGTCGACCGCCGGGTAGATGCCCTTCTCCGAGATCGCGCGCGAGAGCACCGTGGTGGCGTCGAGGTGCGCGAAGGTGTTCGCCGGCGCGGGGTCGGTGAGGTCGTCGGCGGGCACGTAGATCGCCTGCACCGACGTGATCGAGCCCTTGGTCGTCGACGTGATGCGCTCCTGCAGCTCGCCCATCTCGGTCGCGAGCGTCGGCTGGTAGCCCACGGCGCTGGGCATGCGGCCGAGCAGCGCCGAGACCTCCGAGCCCGCCTGCACGAAGCGGAAGATGTTGTCGATGAAGAGCAGGACGTCCTGGCCGCCCTCGTCGCGGAAGTACTCCGCCATCGTCAGGCCGCTCAGGCCGACGCGCAGACGCGCTCCCGGCGGCTCGTTCATCTGGCCGTACACGAGCGCCGTCTTCTCGATCACGCCCGACTCGGTCATCTCGCGCCAGAGGTCGTTGCCCTCGCGCGTGCGCTCGCCCACGCCCGCGAAGACCGAGAGGCCGCCGTGCTGCGTGGCGATGTTGTTGATCAGCTCCTGGATCAGCACCGTCTTGCCCACGCCGGCGCCGCCGAAGAGGCCGACCTTGCCGCCCTTGACGTACGGGGCCAGCAGGTCGATCACCTTGATGCCGGTCTCGAAGATCTCGGCGGTCGGCGAGAGCGTGTCGAACGCGGGCGGCTCGCGGTGGATCTCCCAGCGCGGCGCGGCGTTGATCGCGGTGTCGTCGGCCTTGTCGATCGTCTGGCCGAGCACGTTGAAGATGCGCCCCAGCGTGGCCTCGCCGACGGGGACGCTGATCGACGCGCCCGTGTCGTAGGCGGCCGTGCCGCGCGCGAGGCCGTCGGTGGCGTCCATGGCGACGGCGCGCACGCGGTCGTCGCCGAGGTGCTGCTGGACTTCGGCCACGAGGGTGCGGCCATCCGGCATCGTGATCTCGAGCGCGTTGTAGATCGCCGGCAGGTGGCCGTCGAACACTGCGTCGAGCACGACGCCCTTGATCTCGATGATCCTCCCGACGGGACGGTCCTCAGCGGGCACGCAGCGCTCCTTCATCAGCTCTCTCGGGGCGCACGAACTGTACCGGAGGCGCTCCCGCTCCGCGCCGATCCGTGCCAGTGGGCAAGCCGCATCCCGGCGCGCGCGTGCGCCGCGCCGGGGCGTTACAAAGTCAGGGCGCCGGGCGCGAGGGCTCGCGCACGATCGGCAGCGGCCGGCCGTCGACGCTGGCGCTCGTGTTCCACCCGACGACGATCTCGGACGGCCGCACGACGCCCGACTGCGCGGGGATCGGCTTCGACGAGTTCCAGCCTCCCACCGCGACTCCGAGCACCGCCGCCGCCGAGGCGGCCGCGATCAGCCCGCCGGCCCGCAGCGCGAAGCCGCGCCGCCGCCGCGAGCGCCGCAGCGGCAGCGCCGGCAGAAGCCCCGCGGGCACCGGGCTCGGCGGGGTCGTCCGCACGTGCAGCACGACGGCCTCGGCCAGCGCGCGCCACTCGGTGCAGTCGTCGCAGAACTCGAGATGCTCGTCGAGCGCCGCCCGCTCGACCTCGCCGGCCTCGCCGTCCGCGGCCATGGAAATCCACAGCCGCGCCATCTCGCAGAGCGGCGGAAGGGGATGCTGGGGTCGGGGTGCGGTCATGGGCGGGTGGTCAGCAGGGCGAGGTCGACGTCGAATACCGGGTGGGTGCCTCTCCCCACCAGCATGGACGAGATGGGCGTGGAAAAGTTTGCGCGCAGCAGCGGAATCGCGCCGAGACCGCCCGCTCCGAGGCGCTCGTCGAGGCGGCGGAACGCCGCGCGGCGCGCATCGCCGGCCAGCCGGGCCGCGCGGCGCACGCGCTTGGCGAGCCCGCGCTGCGCGGGGTTCCTGAGCGCGTCGGCCAGCGGCAGGAAGACCGCCGAGGGGTCGCCGAAGGCAGGCGAGAGCCATTCGATCCACGCCCGCGCATCGGCAGGCCTCTCCCCCGCGTTCGCTTCCCGCACGTCGACACGTACCCCGATCGCCGACAATTGACTCGCGATCGCGCGCGCCACGCGCGCCTGCGAGCCGGGCTCGGCCCAGAGGGCGAGCTGGAGCGTCCCCTCGGCACCCGCGGCGCGCAGCAGCGCCCGGGCGGCCGCGGGGTCGGGCGTCTGCGCCGGCGGCGCCTGCGGATCGAGCAGCAGGGAGCGCGCCGGCGTGACGTCGCCGCCGTCGGAGAGCGCGAGCACCTGGCGGTCGAGCGCGAGCGACAGTGCGCGCCGCACGCGCTCGTCCGAGAGCGGCCAGTGCGTCGGGTCGACGCGCACGACCTCGAGCCCGCTCGAGGGCACGGCGAGCGCGGGCTGCGTCGTGGCCGGGAGGTCGTCGAGCGAGAGGTCGGCGGTGCCCGCGCGGATCGACTCCGCGAGCGCAGCCGCGTCGGCCAGCCGCGTGATCGAGATGCGCGCGGCGGCGCCCGGCGCGCCGCCGTTCGGCACGTTCGTCCGGCCCTGCGCGCGCACGAGGTCGATCAGCGAGGACGTGTGCTCGGCGACGCGGTAGCGGCCCGTCGCGAGCCGTGCCAGCAGATCGGGCACCTCGCGGTGCGGCGTGTCGCTCGGCACCGGGCACGCGATGGGCATTGCGAGGCGCGCCAGGAAGGCCGGGTCGGGGCGCTTGAGCGAGATCGTGATCGTCCCGCCGTTCGCGCGCACGCCGCGCAGGTGGGCATCCTCGCCGGACACGAACGTCTTGGTGCCCACGATCTCCCGGAACAGCGCCGCCCCCGGCGAGCGCGTCGCCGGATCGAGCAGCCGCTCGAACGTCGCCTTCACGTCCTGCGCGGTCAGCCGCCGGCCGTCCGAGAAGTGCAGGCCGGCAAGCAGCTGCACGCGCAGCGTCCGGCTGCCGCGCGCGATCACGGGCAGGTCGCGCGCCAGCCCGGGCACGATCACCGTCCCCGGCAGCCCCTCGGCATCCGTATAGCGCACGAGCGGCGTGCACAGCGCGTTCGCGACGGCGCGCGACTGCCGCGTGTTCGCGAACGCCGGGTCGAGGCTCGGGAGCGGCTGAGCGGTGACCACGTGCAGGACGCCCGCCGTCGCACCGGGCTCGTGCACCGGGGCAGGCGCCGTCGTGGGACTGTCGTAGCGCCCGCCGAGACTCGTGCCGCACCCCGCCGCGATCACCGCCAGCGCCGCCAACGGCAGAGCCGGGCGCAGCAGCCGCGCGGCGCGGCGGCGCGCCCGCAGCCCGGCGCTCGCTCTCGGATCAGGCACGACCGCAGCGTAGAGCACGCCCGCGGAAATCCAAGCCCCGATCGCGGGCGGCCAAGTGGCACCCGCGGCGAGTGCCACTTGGCCGCCCTGCAACGGGAGGGTCTGGCCCGCACGTTGCGGGCCTGACCCCGGCGTTGCGAGCCTGGCACCGACCGGACCATCCGCTCAACCACGCCGTCTGCGCACGCCAGGGCCGCACGCCCGGCCGGATCGGAATCCACTTGCCACCGCCTGGGTGCATCCCGCGTTCCCGCGTGGGGACAGGGAATGCAGCCACGTGCAAGACCGGTGCCAGGTCCGCAATGCCGGGGCCAGGCCCGCACGTTGCGGGCCAGACCCCGTGCTTGCGGTGGCCAAGTGGCACTCGCCGCGGGTGCCACTTGGCCGGGCTCGCGCGCTAGCCTGGCGGCGATGGGACGCGCTGTCGAGATCGCCCCCGGCCTGCTGCGCTGGACGGCGTGGCACGAGGAATGGCACGAGGAGGTCGGCTGCGTCGCCGCCGAGACCGCGGACGGGCTCGTGTTCTTCGATCCGCTCGAGCCGCCGGCCGAGCTCGGGACGCCGGCGCACGTGTTCGTGACCGTCTACTGGCATGGGCGGTCGGCGGCGGATGTGGGTGCGAAGCGCGTGTGGGCCCCGGTGCGGTCGGCGCGGCCGTTGCGCAACCGGGAGATCGGCGTGAGCGATGCGTTCCGGGCGGGCGACGACCTGCCCGGCGGCATCCGGGCGTTGCAGACGCCGCGCGCCTCGGAGGTCGCGTACTGGCTGCCGGAGCATGGCGCCCTCGTCGTCGGCGACATCCTCCTCGGCGCCGGCGCCCGGCCGCATGCGACGGCGGATGCCCTGCGCCTCTGCCCCGAGCGGTGGCTGGGTGCACGGACGCACGACGATCTGCGCGCGATGCTGCGGCCGCTGCTCGAGCTCCCGGTCGAGCGCGTGCTCGTCTCGCACGGCGAGCCGGTGCTCGCCGGAGGCCGCCGGGCGCTCGCCGCCGCCCTCGCGTAGGCGGGGCGCAGCGCGGATGCGCGATCGCCGCGGACGCGCGGGATGGCGGTCTGCGAACGGGGGCTTTCCACATCGGGCAAGTGCGCGTAACCTCGTGGCGTGAGCGCCGAGCATCTCTCCGCTGCCGCGGATGTCCCGCGCGTGCGCCTGGCCGGAGGACGTATGCGGATCGTGCAGATCGGACTGGCCTTCCTGCTCCCGGTTGCGGCCGTCGCGCTGGTGCTCACGTTCAAGAGCGGCGACAAGTCGCCGCCCCTCCGCGCGCATGCGCAGAGCGGCTCGTACGCCGCGGTCGTCAACCGACCGCTCAGCGTCACGGCCTTCCGGCTTGCCAACACGAGCAAGACGCCGATCACGATCCGGCGCGTCCGGGTGGCCCGGGCGGTTTCCGGCCTCGACGTGATCGGAGCGCTCGCCTACCGTGGCTGCGACAGCTGCGTGACCGACAGCGCCGTCCCGCCGAACGTCACGCCGCCGATCGGCGTGCCGGCCCCGCAGCTCCTGAGCGTCACCCAGTTCGAGCTCAAGCCCGGAGCCACGCTCACGCTGCTGCTCTCCGTGCGCCTCTCGCACAACGGCCGCGTGCACGTGCCGCCGCTCCGCATCGATGTCACCGGCGCGACCGGCGCGAGCGTGATCGAGACGGCGCCCGGCCCCGAGCTGTGCGCCGGCAAGGGCTGCTAGCGCGCAAGCAGGGCCTGGGCCTCGGAGCCGTAGCCGCAGTGGCGGTGCGCCGGGTCGTTGGCGATGCGCTCGGTGCGGCCGATGTCGGCGGCCGTGAGCGGCCGCAGATCGACCAGCGCGCCGCGGATCACGCGCTCGGGACGGCCCGCAGCTCGTCGACCGACGTGAGCGGGTGCCAGCAGGCGGCGTCATGGCTGCCGAAGCCGTTGCCGGTACCGGCGAGCTGCGGCAGATCCTCTCGGCAGTCCTGCGGCACGCCGTCGCCGCCGGTCAGGAGCGCCGCCTTGGGGCAGCGCGGATGGAACGCGCAGCCCGACGGGGGGTTGACCGGGGACGGCACGTCGCCGCGCAGGACGATGCGCTGACGGCGCATGACGCCCGAGCTGTCGACGCGCGGCACGGCCGAGAGCAGGCACGCCGTGTACGGATGGCGGGGTAGGTCGTAGACCGTCTCCGAGTCGGCCATCTCGACGATGCGCCCGAGGTACATGACCGCGATGCGGTCGGAGATCTGACGGATCACCGAGAGGTCGTGCGAGATGAAGACGTAGGTCAGGTCGAACTCGCTCTGCAGGCTCTCGAGCAGGTTGAGGATCTGGGCCTGGATCGAGACGTCGAGCGCCGAGACGGGCTCGTCGCAGACGATCAGCTTGGGCCGCAGGGCGAGCGCGCGGGCGACGCCGATGCGCTGCCGCTGGCCGCCCGAGAACTCGTGCGGGTAGCGGTTGTAGTGCTCGGGGTTCATGCCGCAGCGATCCATCAGCTCGCGCACGAGCATGCGCACGTTGCCCTCGGTCTTGTGGATCGAGAACGGCTGCCCGATGATCTGCCCGACCGTCTGCCGAGGATTCAGCGACGAGTAGGGGTCCTGGAAGACCATCTGCATCTCGCGCCGCAGCGGCCGCATCTGCGACTGGCTGAGGTTCGTGATGTCGCGTCCGTCGAAGCGGATCGTGCCGGCCGTCGGCTCGATCAGCTTGAGCATGAGGCGGGCGGTCGTCGACTTGCCGCAGCCGGACTCGCCCACGATGCCGAGCGTCTCGCCCCGGCGCACGCTCAGGCTCACGTCCTCGACCGCGTGCACCTCGCCCGAGCGACGGGTGAACACGCCCGATGCGACCGGGAAGCGCTTCGTCAGGTGCTCGACCTCGATCAGCGGCTCGCCGAAGGCGCTCACGCGCTCACCACCACCCGCGCGGCGCGGCGCTCGGCCCACAGGCGGCGCTTGTCGGCGGTGTCGAGCAGGCACGCGTCGGCGTGCCCGCCTTCGATCGTCTCGAACGGCGGCCGCACCTTGTCGCAGGGATCGAAGCGGTGCGGGCAGCGCGGGTGGAACGGGCAGCCGGGCGGCAGGTGGATCACCGACGGCGGCGAGCCCTCGATCGCGTGCAGGTGCGCCACCTTGGCCTCGACGCTCGGCATCGACTCGAGCAGCCCCCACGTGTACGGATGCTGCGGGCTCTCGAAGACCTCGCGCGCCGGCCCGTGCTCGACGGCCCGGCCCGCGTACATGACCATGACGGTCTGCGCGGTCTCGGCGACGACGCCGAGGTCGTGCGTGATCAGGATCACGCCGATGTCGAAGTCGCGCTTGACCTTGTCGATCAGCTCGAGGATCTGGGCCTGCACCGTGACGTCGAGCGCGGTCGTCGGCTCGTCCGCGATCAGCACGGCCGGGTTGTGCACGAGCGCCATCGCGATCATCGCGCGCTGGCGCATGCCGCCGGAGAACTGATGCGGAAAGTCGCGCGCGCGGGCGCGTGCGTTGGGGATGCCGACGGCGTCGAGCACCTCGATCGCGCGCTCCAGCGCCTTGGCCTTGGAGACGTCGACGTGCGCGCGGACGGCCTCGGCGATCTGGCTGCCGACCCGGTACATCGGGTGGAGGCACGCGAACGGATCCTGGAAGATCATCGCGACGTCCTTGCCACGGACGTCGCGCAGCTCGCTCCGGCGAGGCCTTCAGCAGGTCCTTCCCCTGCAGGAAGATCTCGCCCGAGATGCGGGAGCGCTTGGCGTTGAGGAGGCCGAGGATGGCGAGGTTCGTGACGCTCTTGCCCGAGCCCGACTCGCCCACGATGCCGAGCGTCTCGCCGCGCCGGAGCGTGAACGAGAGGCCGGACACGGCGTTGACGAGCCCGTCCTCGGTCGGGAACTGGACCGAGAGGTCGCGGACGTCGAGCAGCAGCTCGCCGCTCACGAGTACCGCACGCGAGGATCGAGGAAGGCGTACACCACGTCGACCACAAGATTCATGATCACGACCGCGAACGTCGCCACCAGCACGACGCCGAGCGTGGCCGGCAGGTCCTGCCGGAAGACGGAGTCGACGGCCATGAAGCCGAGGCCGTCGAGATTGAAGACGCTCTCGGTGATCACGGCGCCGCCGACGAGCAGCGCGATGTCGAGCCCGAACATGGTCACGATCGGTGCCAGGCTGGCGCGCAGGCCGTGCTTGAAGATCACCCGCTTCTCCGAGAGCCCCTTGGCGCGCGCCGTGCGGATGTAGTCCTCACCCATCGCGTCGAGCAGGTTGCCGCGGACCATGCGCGCGTAGATCGCCGCGTACAGCAGGGCGAGCACGATCCAGGGAAGTATCAGGTGCGACGCCCATTGCTCGGGATTGTCGGCGAACGGCGTGTAGCCGGTGCCGGCGGTGACGCCGATCTTGTTCCAGACGATGAAGAGCGCCATCAGCCCGAGCCAGAAGACCGGCGCGGAGATGCCGAAGAGCGCGAAGCCCATCGCCGCCCGGTCGAAGATCGTGCGCCGCTTGATCGCCGAGACCACGCCGATGAGGATGCCCCCGACGAGCCAGAAGATCGAGGCGCCTGCGATCAGCGAGAGCGTGCGCGGCGCCTTCTCGATGATCTTCTCGCGAATCGGGATCTTCGAATCGTAGGAGTAGCCGAGCCCCGGCCAGCCGTACTGGTCGCCGCCGACGATCGCCTTCAGGAACTTGGCGTACTGCACGTAGAACGGCCTGTCGAGCCCGAGGTTGTGACGCACGAGCGCGATGCTCTCGGGCGTCGGCTGCTTGCCCACGAAGCGCAGTGCCGGATCGCCGGACGGCAGCTTGTAGAAGATGACGAACGTGACCAGCGTCACGGCGAGCATCACGAGCAGTGCCCAGCCGAGACGGCGTACGAGGTAGAAAACCATGACGGAAAACGCCGGTGCGGGCGCCCCGGCACCTGGCCGGGGCGCCCGCGCGGAGCGTCAGATCACTTCACCGCCACGTGGGCGTAGGCGATCGTGCCGCCGAACTGATCGAACTCGAACTTCGTGACGTTCTTGCTCGAGACGCTCTGGGCGTAGGACCAGAGGTACGGAACCCACGGAACGACGTTCCAGGTGAGCTTCTTGTCGAGCGCCGCGTAGCACGAGATGCGCGGGTTGCCGACGAGCACGCCGCACTTCGCGAGGTCCGGGCCGATGTTCGGCACGTTCGCGAGGTTCACTCCTGCGGACGGCTTGACGCCGACCTTCTTGGCGATCGCCGACGTGATGCCGAGCAGGGAGTAGTTCGTGTTGCCCTGCGGGATGATGTTGGCGCCGTCGAAGAGCGGGCCGTAGAACGTGAGGGCGTCGGCGTAGTCCTTGCCCCAGCCGGGCCGCGTCGAGAACGGGACGTTGAGGCGCGGCGTCTGGATCGGGGTGTAGGCGTCCTTCAGCACGCGGTCCTTGATGTTGAGACCGATCGACTTCAGGTTCTGCGTCAGCGCCGGGATGAACCCGACCTCCACCGCGCGGTTGCCGGTGATCGTGAAGATGCTCTTGCACGCCTTGGCGTCGCAGATGCCGTCGTGATTGGAGTCGTACTTGGACTGCTTCATCTCGGCCTTGGCCTTGGCCAGGTTGCCCTTGCCGTCGCCGTAGGGCGCGTAGCCCTTGAGCTTGTTGCCGAGGATCGCGTCGGGCGCGATGTGGGTGGCGATGGCACCGGCCGAAGCGCCGCCCCACGACTTGCGCAGGGCCTCGCGGTTGACGACGTAGTTGACCGCGCGACGCACGTGCAGATCGTCGAACGGCGCCTGCGTGAGGTTCATCGTGAGGTACCAGGTGCGGTCGCCGTCGTTCGTGTGCAGCTGCGGCGAGTCCTTGTACTCGCGCAGGACCGACGGGGTCTCGCCTGCGACCTCTTCCTCGATGTCGCCACGGGCCACCCGGGCGTAGATGTCGTCCACGTTCGAGTTGACCGTGAAGGTGAACTCGTCGGGGAGGTTCTCACGCGCCTTGGGGCTGTCGGTGCTGGCGTTGTAGGCCGGGTTGCGGACGAGATCCAGCGTCTTCTCGCCGTCCCAGCCGGAGATGCCGCCGGCGGCCTTGATCGTGTCGCAGCTCGAGGCGTTGAGCTTGTCCGAGCCGGCGATCATGTACGGGCCCGAGGAGATGACGTAGCGGCCGTAGTCGCCGGCCTTGTCGAAGCAGCCCGCGACCTCCTGCGGCTGCGGGCCTGCGGCCGGCATGCTCAGGCGGTAGCGGAAGTCGCCCGTGGGAGCGGTCAGCGTGAAGCTGATCGTCTTGAGGTCGGGCGTCTTGATGCCCGCGATCACCTTGGACTTGCCGGCCTTGAACGCCGCCATGCCCTTGATCACGTCGTAGTAGAAGCCGTACTGCGCGCCGATCGCGGTGGTGCCGATGCGCTGGAACGCGAACAGGATGTCCTTGGACGTGATCGCGCGGTTGAGCGGCGGGCCGAACTTGACGCCGTCCTTGAGGTGGAACGTGTAGGTCTTGCCGCCGTTCGTGATGTCGCCGGTGTTCGTCGCCAGGTCGGGGACGATCACGTTGCCGGGTGCACCGGCGACGTGGTTGTAGCCCACGAGCGTGCGCACGAGCAGGTTCGAGTAGATGCCGAAGGCCTCGCCGAGGTATTCACCGGTCGGGTCGAAGCTGTCGGTGAAGTCGAACGACGACTCCCACTCCGTCCGGAAGATTCCGCCGGCCGCGGCCTTGTTCGCCCCCGCGGCGCCGGCATGCTGGGGTCGCGCGCTTGCACTTGTTGCGGCGATGGTCATCGCCGCCATCGCCACGGCCAGCACAATGGCCGCGAATCGTCGGTTTCTCACGGGTCGCTCCTCCTTGGTTGGGGCCGGGGGTGGCCCTACTACCTCTTGCATACAGTGATTAGACGTTCAGAGCGCGCAGTTGACAGTTGCAGTTCCTCAGCGCTCCGAACGGGGATCCAATGCGTCACGCAGGCCGTCGCCGAGCAGGTTGAACGAGAGCGTCGTCAGTACCAGGAAGATGCCCGGGAAGATCATCAGCCACGGCGCGTCGCGGTAGAGGCCGCCGTCGGCGGCCTGCGAGATCTCCGAGCCCCACGACGACGTCGTCACGGGCACGCCGATCCCGAGGTAGGAGAGCGCGGCCTCGAAGAGGATGTTCGCCGGGATCAGCAGCGTCGCCCAGATCGTGATCGGGGCGACGAGGTTCGGCAGGATCTCGCGGAAGATGATGCGCGTGTTGCTGGCGCCCAGCGAGCGCGCCGCCTCGACGAACTCCTTCTCGCGCAGCGACAGCGTCGTCGAGCGGACGATGCGCGCGATGTAGGGCCACGTGAACGCCGAGATGACGAAGATCACGACGCCCAGGCCGGGCTGGATCCAGCCGTTGAGGCAGCCGTTGGGCGAGGCGCCGCACGACGCCGCGATGCCGATCGCGAGCAGCAGCTGCGGGAGCGCGAGCACGACGTCGCTGAGACGCGAGATCACCGTGTCGACCCAGCCGCGGTAGAAGCCGGCGATGACGCCGACGGTGGTGCCGATGATCATCGAGATGCTGGTCGCCACGAAGGCCACGAGCAACGAGGTGCGGGCGCCGTAGAGCACGCGCACGAAGAGGTCGCGACCCGAGGCGTCCGCTCCGAACCAGAACGACGTGCTCGGGCCCTTGGGGATGCCGAAGTCGTCGGTCATGTCGAGGTAGACCGAGTTCTGCGGGTGGCCGACGATGCTCGAGATCACGCCCGCCAGGGCGGCGAGCAGCAGGAGGGCGATGATCACGCAGCCGCCCGCGATCGCCGCCTTGTCCTGGCGGAACCGCATCCAGAAGATCTGACGGGGGCTCCTGCCCTCGACCGCGCCGACGATCGTCTCTGCGGTGACCTCCGCCGCGCCCGCGACCGCGCTCACGCGTCGCCCAGCTCTCGCTCAACACACCCCATCGGCGCGAAAGCATAGCGTGCATAGCCGGCGGCGTTCACGGGACGCACGCGCGCATGTACCCGCAGTGCCGTGACTTCAACCGCCGGGCCCGGCGTCACTGCAGCGCGTCCGCGCCCGCCACGACCTCGAGGATCTCCTGCGTGATCTCGGCCTGGCGCGCGCGGTTCATCGCGAGCGTGTACGTGTTGATGAGGTCGTTCGCGTTCTCGGACGCGTTGCGCATGGCGGTCATGCGCGCGCCGTGCTCGGATGCGGTCGACTCGAGCAGGGCCCGGAACACCGTGACCTCGAGCGACGAGACGAGCAACCGGCCGATCATCTCCTCGGCCTCCGGCTCGAACAGCATCGAGCCCTCGTGCGCGCGCTCGCTGGCGTCCATGCCGGCCAGCTCGCCCTCCGGGATCGGCAGCAGCTCGACGTCCTCGACGTGCTGGGCGAGCGCGGAGACGAAGCGGTTGTAGACGAGCACGACGAGATCGAGCTCGCCCGCGGAGTACGCCTTCACGGCGGCCTCCACGATCGCCTCGGCGTCGGTGTAGGACGGCCGGTCGGAGAAGCCCGTCCACGACGCCTCGATCGCGCGGCGGCGGAAGCGCAGGGTGCCGAGGCCCTTGCGGCCGACCGGCAGGTACACGACCTCGTGGCCCTTGGCCTCGTGCTCGGCTCCGACCTGCAGCGCGCTGCGCACCACCTGGCCGTTGAACCCGCCCGCGAGACCGCGGTCGGCGGTCAGCATGATCACGCCGACGCGCGCGGGCTCGCGCCGCTCGAGCAGCGGCTGCCCGTGGAGCTGGGCGCGCGAGGCGGCCTCCATCATGAGCTCGTGGGTGCGGTCGGCGTAGGGCCGCAGCGCCTCGATCCGCAGCTGCGCACGCCGCAGCTTGGATGCCGAGACGACCTCGAGCGCCTTCGTGATCTTGCGCGTGTTGCGGATCGCCTGGATCCGCCGCTTGATGTCCTGCTGGCTGGCCACCGCTTACGACGCCGAGCCCACCAGGCCGGTTTCCTCGTGCACCTCGAAGCCCTGCGCGAACTGCTCGACCGCGGTCCTCAGCTTCGCGACGGTCTCGTCGGAGAGGTCGCCGCTGTCGCGGATCGCCGCCAGCGCCGTGCCCTCGGCGCGCAGGTTCGTGCGCAGCTCGGCGTGGAAGCGCGACACCTGCGCCACCGGGATCTCGTCGAGGTAGCCGTTGAGCGCGACCCACAGCGCCACGACCTGCTCCTCGACCGGCCACGGCGCGTACTGCGGCTGGTTGAGCGTCGCGACCATGCGGGCGCCGCGCGAGAGCTGCTGCTGCGTGGCGGCGTCGAGGTCGGAGCCGAACTGCGCGAACGCCTCCACCTCGCGGTACTGCGCAAGGTCGAGCTTGAGGCGGCCGGCGACCTTCTTCATCGACTTGAGCTGGGCGTTCGAGCCCACGCGCGAGACCGAGATGCCGACGTTGATGGCCGGCCGGGTGCCCGCGAAGAAGAGGCTCGACTCGAGGAAGATCTGGCCGTCGGTGATCGAGATCACGTTGGTCGGGATGTAGGCCGACACGTCGCCGGCCTGCGTCTCGATGATCGGCAGCGCGGTCAGGGAGCCCCCGCCGAGCGCGTCGGAGAGCTTGACGGCGCGCTCCAGGAGGCGCGAGTGGAGGTAGAACACGTCGCCCGGGAAGGCCTCGCGGCCGGGCGGGCGGCGGATCAGGAGCGACATCTGGCGATACGCGTCGGCCTGCTTGGAGAGGTCGTCGTAGACGCACAGGGCGGCGCGCTCGGAGTAGCAGAAGTACTCGCCCATGGCGCACGCGGCGTACGGCGCGATGTACTTGATCGGCGCGGCCTCCGCGGCGTTCGCCGCGACCACGATCGTGTGGTCCATGGCGCCGTTGTCGCGCAGCTTCTGCACGACCTGGGCGACCGTGGAGGCCTTCTGCCCGACGGCGCAGTAGATGCAGACGACGCCGGTGCCCTTCTGGTTGATGATCGTGTCGATCGCGACGGCCGTCTTGCCGGTGCCGCGGTCGCCGATGATCAGCTCGCGCTGGCCGCGGCCGATCGGGATCATGCCGTCGATCGCCTTGATGCCCGTCTGCAGCGGCTCGGTGACCGGCTGGCGGTCGACGACGCCGGGCGCCTTGAACTCGAGCGGCAGGTGCTTCGCGGCCTCGATCGGCGGCCCGCCGTCGAGCGGCTGGCCGAGCGGATCGACGACGCGGCCGATCAGGCCCTCGCCGACGGGAACGCTCATGACGTTGCCCGTGCGCTTGGCGGTGTCGCCCTCCTTGAGGAGCTGCCAGTGGCCGAAGAGCACCACCGCGACGTTGTCCTCCTCGAGGTTCAGCGCGAGGCCCGTCACGCCGTGCGGGAACTCGATCATCTCGAGCGCGACGCAGCTCTCGAGCCCGTAGACGCGCGCGATGCCGTCCGAGAGCTGGATGATGGTGCCGACCTCTTCGATCCCGGTCGGTACCTCGTACTTCTCGATCTGCTCGCGCAGGATCGAGGCGATCTCGTTCGGCTGGAGCCTCAACTCTCTCCTCCGGTGGAGCCCAGGCGGGCATTGCGTAGCGACAGGCGCAGGGCCTCGAGGCGGCCGCGCACGGACAGGTCGACCATGCGGTCGCGCACGCGCACGATCACACCGCCGAGGATCGAGGCGTCGACGGAGCGCTCGAGCCGCACCTCGTGGCCGCTGGCCGCGGCCAGCTTGGCGCGGATCACCTCGGCCTCGGCGTCGTCGATCGGAACGGCGGTCGTGAGCTCGAGCTCGAGCTGCCGGCGGGAGCGCTGGTCGGCCTCGTGCACGACCTTGACGATGTCCGGGAGCGCGTCGAGGCGCCCGTTGTCGACGAGCACGAAGAGCGCGTTGCGCACCAGCGGGTCGGCGCCCTCGGTCATCTGGGCGAGGATCTGCTTCTTGGCGGCGTCCGGGAAGGCGGGGTTGAAGAGCGCGCCCGAGAGCTCGCGGCCCTCGGCGACGGCGGCGCCGATCGCAGTCAGGTCGCGCGAGACCTCGCGCAGGCGGCCCGCGGCGACCGCGGACTCCGCCAGCGCGGTGCCGTAGACGCGTCCCCCGGCTGCGAGCGCCATGCGCTACTCCGCCCCGAGCTGCGAGAAGTCGACCTCGGCGAGGGCTTCCTCGACGAGGCGGCGGCCCTCGGCCTGATCGAGCGCGCGGCCGACGACCTTCTCGGTCGCGATCATCGTCAGCTCGGCGACCTGCGCCTTGATCTGATCGATCGACTGGCGCGTCTCCGCCGCGATCGCGGACTTGGCGGAGGCGATGTCGCGCTCGCGCTGGGCCGTGGCCTCCTCGCGCATCTGGCGCTCGAGCTCGGCGCCCGTCGAGCGCGCGCGCTCGACGATCTCGCCCGCCTCACGGCGCGCCTGCGCGAGCTGCTGCTTGTACTCGTCGAGCAGGAGCTGGGCCTCGTCGCGCGAGCGCTCCGAGGCCTCGAGGTTCTCGCGCACGATCGTGCGGCGCTTCTCGACCAGCTGGGCGAGCGGCCCGAAGGCGTACTTGCGCAGCACGAGGAACGTCAGGAAGAACGAGACGAGCGTCCAGATCATCAGCCCCGGGAAGGGCTTGACGAGATCGCTCGAGTTGTCCTTGGCCGCCGCGGCCGCGATGACGAACGCCGCGATCACTTGCCGATGAAGAACGCGACGAACGACATGAGCAGGGCGTAGAACGTGATCGCCTCGGTGAGCGCGAGGCCGAGGAACATGAGGCCCTGCAGCTCGCCGCGCATCTCGGGCTGGCGGGAGACGCCCTCGATCGTCTTGCCGATCAGGTAGCCCACGCCGACGCCCGGCCCGATCGCGCCGAAGCCCGTGCCGAGGCCAAGCGCGAGATTCTTCGCGGCCTCGTTGACATTACCGTCGAGTGGCATGGATCGCGTCTCCTCCTGGGTCAGTGATGCGGCTCGGCCGCGGTACCGATGTAGATGCCGGACAGCAGGGCGAAGATGAACGCCTGCAGGTTCGCCACGAGCACGAGCTCGAAGCAGTAGAAGAACACAGCCACCGGGATGCTCGCGGCGGCCACGAACACGCTGCCGATGATGATGATCAGCGAGACGCACATGAGGATCAGGAGATGGCCCGCGAGCATGTTGGCGAAGAGCCGGACGCTGAGCGAGACCAGGCGCAGGAATTGCGAGAGGATCTCGAGCGGCACGATGAGGATGTTGATCGGGCCCGAGATCGGCGGGAACCAGCTCTTGAAGTACGGCCCGGCGCCGTTGTTCTTGATGCCGACGTAGTGCGACGCGAAGAACGTCACGAGCGTGAGCGCGAGCGTGACCGAGATGTTCGCGGTCGAGGCGTACAGGCTCGGCGTCGGGATCACGCCCCAGATCTTGTGCTCCGTGTTGACGGGCAGCGGCAGGAACGAGATCAGGTTGTTGATCCAGATGAAGACGAAGAGCGTGGCCAGGTACGGGAACCACGTCGTGAACGTCTTGGCCGGCAGCGATGCGCGCCCGATCTGCGTCTCGCTGAAGTCGTAGACGATCTCGACGAAGGCCTGCATGCGCTTGGGATGCAGCTTGAGATTGCGTACGACGAGCAGGCTGCCGACGATGATGATGAACGTCGAGAGGAAGAGGTAGAAGACGCCCTTCGTGATCGACAGGTCGATCGGCCCGATCTTCGGGATCTTGATCCACGGATCGAGCAGGAACTCCTTGGTGGGGTCGGTCTTCGGCTCGCTCGCCGCGAGTGCCTGCGCGGGGCCGGCGAGCGCGAGCGCGAACGCGCCTGCCAGGAACGCGAGGCGGCGGATCACGCGCCCTCCCCGCGGGGCTCGCGCTTCGACTCGGCCCAGGCCAGGCCGCGGGCGAGGCTGTCGATCGTGTAGAGCACCGCGAACAGGATCGCGGCGTGCACCGCGCCGTGGGAGTCCCAGGTGCGCTCGGCCACGACGAGCGCGATGATCGTCCCCCACGCGCGCGTCAGGAACGCGACACCGGCGACGGCGACCGCGGGGGTCGGCGGCAGGTCGAGCACGAAGCGGTTGACGCCGGCCTGGATCAGGCGCTGGACCGTCCACATCGCCGCGCACAGGAGCCACGCGCCCTGGCCCCAGCCCGCCCAGATGAAGAGCGGGTAGGCGAGCAGCAGCACCGGCCACGCGATGTGGCGCAGCGCGAGCAGCCAGTGCGCGCGCGACGGGCGCTCGGGCGCTGCGGGCAGGTCCTCGGCCACCGCGCTCACCTGATCACCGTCGACGGAACCACCGCACCCACACAAGATAGAAGCCGAGCACGACGCCGAGCGCCGCTCCGGCAAGCGCCAGCGGCAGCGCCGCTCCCAGCGGCCAGCCGATCAGCGCGCCGAGCGCCGCACAGCCGAGGACCGCGCTGAGGAGCAGGAACCCGGCTGCCATGCCCGACGCATCGGGTGCTCCCGGTCGCTGCGGGCGCATGCTCGTAGATCCCTGCCTCCCTGGGGGTCGGAACGCTGTCAGCCGCCCGTCCCTCCGTCCAGCCGGCGGGTGGGCGACCGCCCCGCAAGCAAGCGGAACATAGCAGATGCCCCGCGGAGTTCGTGACAGCCGCAGGCGCATCCGCAGGCGGCCCGGAAACCGCGCGCTGAAGCCGAATCGACGCAGCTCCGCAGGCGCGTGACAATGGTCGCTTGTGCGCGTGGCGCAGGCTGCCGGCGGCGGCTGCTACCGTCGCCGCATGCTGCATCATGTCGTGACCTTCCATCTCAAGCCCGACGCCCCGGCCGATCAGGTCGAGCGCATCGGCGAGGCCGTCCACGCGCTCGGAGCCACGCTCCCCGAGGTGCGCGCGATGGCCGTCGGCCGCGATCTCGCGCTGCGCGAGGGGAATGCGAGCTTTGCGATCGCGGCCCAGTTCGACGACGTCGAGGGCTTCAAGGTCTACGCCGACCACCCCGAGCACATCCGCATCGTCACGGAGCTGATCGGCCCGCACATCGAGTCGCGCCACCCCGTGCAGTTCACGGCCTGACGAGCCGCTCGAGCGAGCCGTCCGGCGCGCCCAGGAGCGCGGCGCCGGCGTGCTCGAGGAAGAGCCCGTGCTCGACCACGCCGGTCACGGCCTTGACGGCCGCGGCCAGCGCGGGCAGGTCGGCGCCCTCCGGAAGGGCGCAGTCGAGGATGTGATGGCCCTCGTCGGTGACGAGCGGCGCGCCGTCGGCGCCGGTGCGCAGCTCCGCGCCGGCGAGCAGGCCGAGCAGGCGGCCGCGCGTGCCCTGCCAGCCGAAGCGGACGACCTCCACCGGGAGGCGGCGGTGCTCGCCGAGGTGGGTCACGAGCTTGTCCGTCTCCGCCACGATCACGCAGCGCCGCGCGGCCTCGATCACGAGCTTCTCGCGCAGCAGCGCCGCCCCTCCGCCCTTGAGCACGGCGAGCGCGCGCGTGATCTCGTCGGCGCCGTCGAGCGCGAGGTCGAGCTCCCCCGCCTGCTCGGGAGCCGCGACGACGAGGCCCGCCTCACGCGCCAGAACCTCCGTCTGGGGCGCGGCGCAGACGACGAGCTCGGGCCGCGCCGCGCTCGCCCCGAGCGCGCGCGCGATCGCCCACACCGCGCGGCCGGAGCCGAGCCCGAGGCGCATGCCGGGCTCGACGAGGTCGACGGCGGCGCGCACCGCGGCGGCCCGCGCCGCGTCCGTGCTCAGTGCTTGACCCCCGCCGCCGCGCGGCGACGGCGCCAGGCCTCGATCACCGGCATGTCCGCGGGGGCGTCGTCGTGGCGCGCGAGCCCGAAGAGCTGCAGGTGGCGCTGCTTGACGACCTCGAGCACGACGACGATCCAGATGGTCGCGACGATCACGGCGAGCCCGAGCAGCGCGAGGATGATCGTCGCGCCCACGTGCACCCGGTTGTGCGTGTGCCAGGGCAGGAAGCGCACGGCCAGCGCGCAGCCGGCGAGCAGCCCGCACCAGGCGTAGAGCGCGAGCGCGGCGCGCCGCTGGCTGAAGCCCACGCGCACGAAGCGGTGGTGCAGGTGGTTGGCGTCGGCCGACCACGGCCGGCGGCCGTACTTGATGCGGTGCAGCAGCACGAACGACGTGTCGAAGATCGGCACGAGCAGGACGAGCATCGGGAACAGCAGGGCCACGGCCGCGGCCGTCTTGAGCACGCCCTGGATCGCGATCACCGCCAGCAGGTAGCCGAGCGTGAGCGAGCCGGCGTCGCCCATGAAGACGCGGGCCGGATGGAAGTTGTGGCGCAGGAAGCCGAGGCAGGCGCCCGCGAGCGCCGCGGCCAGGAGCGCGGCGCCGCCGCGGTTGAGCGAGAGCGCCAGGATCGCGAACGTGGAGGCGGTGATCGCGCCGATGCCGGCCGCGAGGCCGTCCATGCCGTCGATGAAGTTGAAGCTGTTCATGAGCGCGACGATCCAGAGCATCGTGACCGGGTACTGGAGGAGGCCCAGATCGAGCGGATGCAGGAGCGGCACCGTGAGGTGGTCGATCGTGGCGCCGGCGCTCACCGGGATCGCCGCGGCGCCCACCTCGCCCAGGAGCTTGACGACGGCGTGGATCTCGAAGCGGTCGTCCAGCAGGCCGAGCGCCGCGCACGCGCACGCGCCCAGCAGGATCGCGTGCGCACGCCCGCCGAGCGACGGCTGCAGCAGCAGCACCGGCACCGCCACGGCCGCGAACATCGCGATGCCGCCCCCGAACGGGATCGGCCGCGAGTGCAGACGCCGCTCGGACGTCCGCCGGTCGACGAGGCCCGTGCGGGCGGCGATGCGCGCGGCGATCGGCGTCAGCCAGAGCGCGAGCGCGCACGCCAGCGTGAACGCGACGAGCGCATCGAGGCGCGCCTGCGTCATGGGCGCGCCCTGACCGTGACGAGGCGCACGACGCCGCCGCCGGGCCCGAACGCGCGCACGCGCACGACCACGCGACCGTGGCGCGGGGCCGTGAGCACGAGCCGAACGCCGGCGCGCGCCGAGCCGGCGTGCGCGGCGCGCGCCACGATGCGCCCGTTGCGCAGCAGCGTGACCGTGAAGCGCGTCGCATTGGCGGTGCGCACCCGCACGACGACGCGGTGCAGGCTGCGCGTGACCTTGACCGCGACGATCCGCGGCGGCGCCTTGGGCGCGACCGGCACGGGCGGGCCCCCGCCGAACTCGATCGCACCGATGTCGGGCAGCCCGACGGTGCGCGTGTAGCCGAAGAAGTCGAGCGGCGGGGCGTAGGCGGGATCGGCGCGGTCGAGCAGGAGCGCGCTCGCCGCCGTCGGCGCCCCCGCGGCGTCGAGATGCGGGTTGCCGATGACGTCGGTCGGGGTGCAGGCCTGGCCGAAGCCGAAGACGTTGTGCCCGCTGCGGATGCGATCGCACATGTCGACGAGCCGCTCGCCCGTGTTGTTGACGACGAGCGGGCGCTGCTCGGGCGGCAGCGTCGCGTAGGCGCGCCCGAAGCGCAGCGAGTTCGAGAGGCCGGAGATGACCGTGTTGTTGACGACGCTGACGTTGCGCGGCAGGAGCGCGGCGGACGTGCCGTCGCCGCCGACGAAGATGCCGACGTACTGGCCGGGCACGTGCCCCGTGACGACGTTGTTCGAGATCACGGCGTCGTGGATCAGCCCGCCGTGGATGGGGTCGAGCCAGATCGAGGCCGCGCCGTTCGTGCGCTCGCCGAACCAGTTCGCGTCGATCGTCCAGGGCCCGCCGGCGCCGATCTGGATGAAGTCGTCGTGGTTGCCGTTGCCGTGCGGCAGCGCGTGATCCATGTGGTTCCCGCGGATCGTGCCGCTCCCGAAGCCGTGCACGGCGTCGGTGTCGTCGAGGCTGTCGAACGTGTTGCCCTCGATCAGGACGCCGGGCGCGGACGTGCGGATGCAGTACGGCGAGGAGCAGTGCAGGAACGTCGAGCCGGTGACGGAGACGCCGGCCGCGCTGGCGCTGAAGTCCATCGCCGCGCCCGCGCCGCCCGCACCGCCGTCCAGCGACAGCGCCCGGAACGCGACGCCGTTCGAGGAGTCCACGCTGATCAGCGCCGGCGCGCCCGCGGGCGCCACGGCGAGACCCGTCAGGACGATCCGCTGCGACCCCGTGACCGTGAGGCCGGAGATGACGGCCCCCGGCTCGCCCGCGAGCGTGAGGTCGGCCGCCGGTCCGCCGCGACCCGTGATGGCGACCGTCCCGTAGGCGCCCGGCGCGAGCTGGATCGTGTCGCCCGCCACCGCCCCGGCCAGTGCCGCGGCCAGCTCGGCCGGCGTCGTGACGCGCACGCTGCCGGCCGCCGCCGACGCGGGCGCGAGGCCCGCGCCGAGCACCAGGGCGAGCGCGAGCAGCGTGCGCCGCATCACAGCGTCCTGTACATGCGGTCGCCGGCATCGCCGAGACCCGGCACGATGAACCCCACGTCGTTGAGGCGCTCGTCGAGCGCCGCCACGCAGAGATTGGCCTCGGGCTGGAGCTCCTGCACGCGCGCGATGCCCTCGGGCGCGGCGATCAGCCCGGCGAGCGTGATGTCGCGCGCGCCCGCCTCGCGGCAGAGGCCGATCGCGTGCGAGGCCGAGCCGCCGGTCGCGATCATCGGGTCGAGCACGAGCACGCTGCGACCCGTGAGGCCACCCGGCAGCTTGAGGTAATACGGGACCGGCCGCAGGGTCTCCTCGTCGCGGCTCACCCCGACGAAGCCGACGGGCGCGTGCGGGAGCAGCTCGAGCGCCGCGTCGAGCATGCCGAGGCCCGCGCGCAGCACGGGCACGATCGCGAGACCCGAGCCGGGCACGCGCGTGCCGTCATAGGGCGCCATCGGCGTCTGCACCCGGTAGGGCTCGGTCGGAAGCTCGCGCGTGGCCTCGTAGAGCACGAACAGCGAGATCTCGTGCACGAGCGCGCGGAACAGGCGCGTGTCGGTCTCGACGCTGCGCAGGAGCGTGGTCTTGTGGCGCACCACGGGGTGATCCAGCACGACCACGCGACCGCTCATCCTGCGCTCGCCCCCGCAGGCGCGCCGTGCGCCATGCCCGCATACAGCGGCCGCCGGGCGAGCACGGCGGCGATGCGCGCGCGCAGGGCGGCGAGATCGGCATCCGGGTCGATGGCCTCGCCGATCACGCTCCCGACCTCGCGTGCGTCGGCCTCGTCGAGCCCGCGCATCGTCGCCGCGGGGGTGCCGATGCGCACGCCCGAGGCGACCGCCGGCGGGCGCTCGTCGTAGGGCACGGTGTTGCGGTTGACCGTGATCAGGATGTCGTCCAGCCGTTCCTCCATGTCCTTGCCCGAAAGCGCGCTCTGGCGCAGGTCGAGCTGCAGGAGGTGCGTGTCGGTGCCGCCGGTCAGCAGCTCCCCCCCGTGCGCCATGACGCCCTCGGCGAGCGCGACGGCATTGGCCTTGACCGCGCGCTGGTACTCGCGGAACGGCTCCGTCATCGCGATCGCGAAGCAGACCGCCTTGGCTGCGGTGGCGTGGCAGAGCGGGCCCCCCTGGAGACCCGGGAAGATCGCGCGGTCGATCTTCTGCGCGAGCTCCTGGCGGCACAGGATGAAGCCCGCGCGCGGGCCGGCGAGCGTCTTGTGCGTCGTCGAGCAGACGATGTCGGCCGACTCAACGGGATTCTGGTGGAGTCCGGCGGCGACGAGGCCGGAGAAGTGCGCCATGTCGACCATGAGCAGGGCGCCCGCCTCGTCGGCGATCTCGCGGAAGGCGCGCGCGTCGATCTCGCGCGGGTACGCCGAGCCGCCCGCGACGATCAGCTTCGGCCGGTGCTCGAGCGCGAGCGCGCGGACCTCGTCGAGGTCGATGCGGCCGTCCTCGCGGCGCACGGAGTAGCCGTGGAAGCGGTAGTAGCGGCCCGAGAAGTTGACCTTGAGGCCGTGCGTGAGGTGCCCGCCGTGGTCGAGCCGCAGCCCGAGCACGGTGTCGCCCGGGTCGAGCACGGCGTAGTAGGCGGCCATGTTCGCGCTCGCTCCGGAGTGCGCCTGCACGTTCGCGTGCTCGGCGCCGAAGCACTGCTTCGCGCGCGCGATCGCGATCTCCTCGACCTCGTCGACGACCTCGCAGCCGCCGTAGTAGCGCTTGTGCGGCAGGCCCTCGGCGTACTTGTTGGTGAGCACCGAGCCGACCGCCTGGAGCACGGAGGGCCAGGTGAAGTTCTCGGAGGCGATCAGCTCGAGCTGATCGCGCTGGCGCTGGAGCTCGGCGTCGCAGAGGCGCGCGATCTCAGGATCGATCTCGGCCAGGCCGAGGTTGCGAAGGTCGTCGAGCGTGTGCGTCACGTGGGCTCTCTCCGGGCTGGCATCAGGCGATGAGCGCGAGCGCGTCCGCCGTGGCGAGCGCCCCCTCGCGCAGGATGACGGGTCGGGCGGCACTCAGGTCGAGCACGGTCGACGCGCGGCCCGCGCTCGCGGGGCCGCCGTCGACGAGCACGGCGCAGCCGGCCGCCAGCTCGGCCGGCACCTCGGCCAGCGTGCGCGGGTCGGGCCCGCCGTGCAGGTTGGCCGAGGTCGCGACGATCGGCCCGGCGGCTGCGAGCGCCGCGGCGAGCGCGCGCGGGAAGGCCGAGACGCGGATGCCGATGCGCGTCGGATCACCGCCGGTGAGGTGGAGGAAGCGGCCGCCCGGGTTGGGCACGAGCACGGTCGCTCCGCGCGCGAGCACGGCCCGCGCCCGGCGCGCGAGCGCGTCGTCGAGCGGCGCGAGCAGGGTCTCGGCGGCCGCGCGGCTCGCGAACATGACGGTCGACGGCTGCCCCGGGTCGCGCCCCTTGAGCGCGCTCAGGCGCGCGTACGCCGCGGGCTGCGCGGCGGCGCAGACGAGGCCGTAGACGGTGTCGGTCGGGATGACCGCGCAGGCGCCCTCGGCGAGCGCGGCGGTGAGCGGCGCGAGGTCGACGCGCGGCTCGGCGAGGTCGAGGCGCAGCGGCACAGAGCCAGGATACCCATGCGCCGTGCGGTCATAGCGTGTGCGCTATCGGCGATGGCCGCCGCGGCGCGCCGGCTCAGCGCGCGAGCGAGCAGTCGTAGTCGGCGTAGGCCGGTGCCCGGCAGTTCTCGCCGACGGCGAAGCCGGCGCGCTCGAGCAGCCCCCGCATCACCCAGGCGTAGGTCGAGTGCTCCTCGCGCAGGTGCGCTTCGAAGGCAGTGCCGCGACCAGCCCGTCCCGCCCTCGGTCATCTCCGCGATCCAGCGCTCCGCTCCCGCCTCGTAGTCGGCGGGCTCGAACGAGAACACGACGTCGCGCAGGAAGAAGCGCCCGGCGGGGCTCAGGCTCGCCGCCACGCGCAGGAGCGCAGCCTGCTTCCAGAAGTCGCTCAGGTGGTGCAGGGCGAAGCAGGATGCGATCGCGTCGGCGGGTGCGCTCGTGGCGAACGTGAGGAATCCCCCGCGAACGAAGCGGACGTCCGCCCCCGCCAGCCCGGCGTTCCGGCTCGCCGCCGCGAGCATCGCCGCGGACACGTCGAAGGCCGTCACGTCTGCGCCGCGCTGCGCCGCCCGGATCGACAGCCGGCCGGTGCCGCAGCCGAGCTCGACGAAGCGGGTTCCGGGACCGACGTGCAGCCGGTCGAGCAGCGCAGCCAGGTCGTCGTCGTCGACGCCCTGACGGTCGTCATAGGCAGCGACCTCGGCCGCGTCCTCGAAATCCGTCCCGACTTGGCGAAGCTCGTCGTAGCGCCAGCTCACCCCCGCCTCCTTCGCTCGCCGGCGCCCATGATCGCACCTGGGTTGCTCTACGCAGGCTGCCGCGCGGAGACGACGCGCTCGACCCCGCGCAGGTCGCGCGTGATCTCCACCGCCTCGTAGCCGAGCTCGGCCAGGCGCTCCGCCAGCCAGGGGGCCTGGCCGTCGCCGACCTCGACGATCAGATGCCCACCCGCATGCAGGTGGGCGCGCGCGCCGCTTGCGAGGCGGTCGAGGATCGACCGGCCCCCGTTCTCGGCGTAGACGGCGAGCGCCGGCTCGTAGCCGGCGACCTCCTCGTCGACCTCCTGCCCGGGTGCGACATACGGCGGGTTCGAGGCCACCAGGTCGAAGCTGCGGCCGGCGACCGGAGCGAGCAGGTCGCCCTCGAGCAGCTCCACCCGCTCGTCGAGGCCGTTGGCGATCGCGTTCTCGGCCGCCAGCGCGAGCGCACCGGGCGAGACGTCGATCGCCGTCACGCTCGCCCCGGGCAGCGCGGAGGCGAGCGCGAGCGCGATCGCGCCCGTGCCGGTGCCGACGTCGACGATGGCCGGCGCGTCCCGGCCGGCCACGAGCGCGAGCGCCCGCTCCACGAGGATCTCCGTCTCGGGACGGGGCACGAGGGCACGCGCGTCGCAGCGCAGCTCGAGCCCGTAGAAGCTCCAGCTGCCGAGCACGTAGGCGAGCGGCTCGCGGCGCCCGCGGCGGCGCACCAGCTCGCGCAGCCGGTCGACCTCGCCGGGCTCGAGCGGGCGGTCGTGGTCGAGGTAGAGGTCGAGGCGCTTGATCTGGAGGACGTGCGCCAGGAGGTACTCGGCGTCCAGCCGCGGTGACGGAACGCCCTTGCCCTCCAAGTACTCCCGCGTCGGCCCGAGCAGCTCCCGGACCGTGCTCACACGCGGCTCGCGGCCTCGAGGCGGCGGTGGCGGTCCTCGTCCTCCAGCGCCTGGGTGAACGCCGAGAGGTCACCGGCGAGCACGGCGTCGAGGTTGTGCGAGGTGAACTTGATGCGGTGGTCGGTGACGCGCCGCTCGGGGTAGTTGTACGTGCGGATCTTCTCGGAGCGCTCGCCCGTCCCGATCTGGGACAGGCGCTCTGCCGCCTCGGCGGCGTTGCGCTCCTCGAGCGCGCGTTCGTAGAGGCGCGCGCGCAGGATCTTGAGCGCGCGCTCCCGGTTCTGGATCTGCGAGCGCTCGTCCTGACAGGCCACGACGATGCCCGTCGGCAGGTGCGTCACGCGCACGGCCGAGTCGGTCGTGTTGACCGACTGGCCGCCCGGTCCCGTCGAGCGCATGACGTCGATCTTGATGTCCCTGGGCTCGATCTGCACGTCGACGTCCTCGGCCTCCGGGAGCACCGCGACCGTCATCGTCGAGGTGTGGATGCGGCCCTGCGACTCCGTCTCGGGCACGCGCTGCACGCGGTGCACGCCCGATTCCCACTTGAAGACCGAGTAGGCGCCGTCGCCCTTGACCTCGAACGTCGCCTCGCGGAAGCCGCCCTGGTCGCTGCCGGTCGCGCTCAGCGTCTCGGTCTTGTAGCCGAGCCGCTCGGCGTAGGCCACGAGCATGCGGAAGATGTCGCCCGTGAAGAGCGCGGCCTCGTCGCCGCCGGCGCCCGGCCGCAGCTCGATGATGACGTCGCGCCCGTCGTTCGGGTCGCGCTCGACGAGCGCCAGGCGCAGCTCCTCCTCGACGGCTGTGAGCGCCTCCTCGCTGGCCGCGAGCTCGGCCTCGAGGTACGAGCGCATCTCGGCGTCCTGCTCGCTCTCGAGCATCCCGCGCGCGTCGGCGATCCCCTGGCTGGCGGCGCGCCAGCGCTGGCCGAGCGCCGCCTGCTCGCTCAGCTCCTTGTGCCGCCGCCCGAGCTGCGCCATGCGCTGCAGGTCGGACGAGACGGCCGGATCGGAGAGCTCGCGCTCGACCTCCGCCAGCGCCTGCTCGATCTGCGTGACCAGTTCCTCCATCGCGCCTTAGCGTAGGCGAGCGTTCCGCTCGGGGGTCTAGGCCGGGTCGAGCACGCCGTGCGCGCGGAACCAGCGCTCCGTGCGCTCGAGCATGTCGACGCGCCGGTCGGGGCGGCCGGTCGACTGCATCAGGTGCGACTCCTCGGGATACAGCACGTACTCGACCGGGCGACCGAGCGCCCGCAGGGCGACGAAGAGCTGCTCGTTGTCGGCGGGTGGGCAGCGCAGATCGGCCTCGCCCTGGAGCAGCAGCAGCGGCGTCGTGATCCTGTCGGCGTGCGCCAGCGGGGACTGCTGCCAGAGGCGCTCGCAGTCGGCCGGCGGGCGGCCCCAGCCGAGCCGCGGCGTCCAGAGCGCCCCCTGGTCGCAGTTGGCGGCCGCGGAGACCTGATTGGAGACGCCGTTGACGGACACGGCGGCGCGGAAGCGGTCGCTCCGGCCGACCAGCCAGTTCGTCATGAACCCGCCGTAGGAAAGGCCGGTCACGCCCAGCCTGCCCGCGTCGGCGAAGCCCTCCCCCACGGCCCAGTCGACGCACGCGAGCTGATCGTCGGCGTCGGCCCCTCCCCAGGCTCCGCGAATCGCCTCGAGCCAGGCGCGCCCGTAGCTCGCGGAGCCGCGCGGGTCGGGCATGAGCATGCGCGTGCCCGCGCCGGCGAGGGCGATGTCCGGCAGCCACGGCTCGGGGCCCCAGCTCGCGCCGGGACCGCCGATCACCGAGAGCACGAGCGGAAGGACGCGGCGGCCCGCGCCGCGAGGCGCGGCGAGCGTCGCGCGCACCGGCCCGGCCGGGCCCGGGATCACGACCTGCTCCCAGGCGACGCCGGAGAGGTGGCGCTCCCAGGCGGCTCCGTCGCGCGTGAGGCGGCGCGGCCCGGCCTTGGCGTGCTCGAGATGGAGCTCGACGACGCCCGCGCCGGCGGCGCGCAGCGTGACGGTGCGCCCTCCGCCGCACGCGTACCCGTGGATGTGCGGCTCGCAGCCTGCGACCTGCGCAGGCTCGCCGTCGAGCGGAAAGCGCCAGAGCGAGGTCTGCCGCGCCTGCGTGAGCGGCGCGATCACCGCGTCCGCTCCATCCCAGACGAGGACGTCGCCCGCGCCGACCTCCCAGTCGACGAGGTCGGATGCGAGGGTGAGGCGGAGGTGCAGGTGCCGCCCCGGTGCCAGATCGCGCGGGCTGCCGCCGCCGGCCGGGACGATCCAGAGCGAGTCCTCGCAGCCGTACGGCTCGCCCGCCTCGTCGATGCCCAGGAAGGCGACGTGCGCCCCGTCCGGGGACCAGGCGACGGCGCTGCACGAGCCGGCCAGGCGTGCCAGCTCCTGCGGCGCTCCCCCGCGCGCGGGCACGACGTGGACGGAGGGCGCCGCTGCAAGGTCGGCGCGCTCGCGCGGATCGGCGCAGAACGCGATGCGCGTGCCGTCGGGCGACCACGCGAAGCTCGCGACGCTCCAGGCGCCGCGCGTGAGGCGGCGCGCACGGGCGCCCGGGCGCGCGTCCTGCACGTACAGGTGCGTCGCGCGATCGATGATGCCGTCGCCGTCGAGGCGCCAGTCGGTGCGCGTGATCACGCGCGCGAGCGGCTCGCTCCCGGCCGTCAGCCTGCCGACGGCGAAGCGCGTCTCGGGCGCGGCCGCGGCCAGGGCCAGGCGCCTGCCGTCGGGCGCGAGCGCGAACGAGCCGACACCGTGCGGCAGCGCCGTGAGCGCTTCCGGCTCGCCGCCCGCGAGCGGCAGCGCCCAGACCTGCTCGTCGCGCAGGAAGAGGACGCGGCTGCCGTCGGGCGTGAGGCGCGGCGCGGAGTCGCGCACGTCGCCGCCGGTGAGCGGCCGCGGCCTGCCGCCGTCCAGCGGAGCCGTCCAGACGTGCCTGCGGTAGCCGTCCGGCCGGGCGATCCGCCGCGTGTAGAGCGCGTGCCCGCCGTCCGCGCCGACCGCCGGATCGCCGAGCGCGACCTGCGCCAGCACGAGTCTGCGGAGCGACGGCGCCATCCGGGCGGGCAGCATACTGCCGGGCATCAGCCTGATCATCGCCATCCTGCTCGCCCTCTTCGTCCTGCCCTCGCCGTGGGGGATCATCGTCGTCGCCGGGGCGGGCTGCCTCGAGGTCGTCGAGATCACCTGGGGCCTGCGGCTCGCGCGGCGGCGCTCGAGCGTCGGCGCGCACACGCTGATCGGCCGCGAGGCCGTCGTCGTGCGCGCGCTCGAGCCGGAGGGTCAGGTCGCGATCGACGGCGAGCGCTGGGCGGCGCGCAGCGCGACGCCCGTGGCGGTCGACGCGAAGGTCGTGATCGAGTCGATCGAGGGCCTGACGCTCGCGGTCAGGCCCGCGCGACCGTGAGCGCCGCCTCCACGGGCGGCGCGCTGCGCAGCGTCTGCAGCACCACGCAGTAGCGCTCGGTGAGCTTGAGCAATTGGTCGAGCTGCTCCCGGGTCGCATCGCTGACGACGTCGAACGTCAGGCGGATGTCGCGGAACCCGACCGGCGCCTCGCGGTCGACGCCGAGCGTGCCGCGGAAGTCGAGGTCGCCCTCGGCGCGCAGCCGCGCCGAGGTCAGCTCGACGCCGATGGCCGTGGCGACCGCCTTCAGCGTCACCCCGGCGCAGGCCACGAGCGCCTCGAGCAGCATGTCGCCCGAGCAGGCCTCGAGGCCGCTGCCACCCGTGGCGGGGTGCAGCCCCGCGGTCACGAGCGCGCGGCCGGTCGCGACCTTGCAGGCGATGCCGGCCGCGTCGATGTCGCCCTCGGCCGTGAGCGTCACGACCGCCGACGAGGGTTCGTCGCGGTACTGCTGCTTGAGCGGCGCCTGGGTGGCGCGGAGCGTGTCGGCGTCCACGATGCCTCCGTCGTCCGGACTAGGCCATGACCTCGACGCGCGGGCCCGCATCGGACGCGCTGCGCTTCTCGGCCGCCAGCACGCGCTCGAGCGCGGCGATCGAGACGGCGACCTGGTCGAGCGTCGGCTCGCGCGTCGTCAGGCGCTGCAGCCAGAGCCCCGGCGCGAGCACCGCGCGCACGAGGGCGACGTGCTCGAAGCGTGCCGCGAGGCGGATCACCTCGTAGGCGAGCCCTGCGATCAGCGGCAGCGCGACGACGCGCGAGAGCACGAGCCACGGGATCGCGAGATGGCCGACGACCTCGCCGAGCACCGAGAAGACGAGGATCGCGATGACCATCACCCAGAGCAGGAACGCGGTGCCGCAGCGGACGTGGATGAGGCTGTAGCGCTGGACGGTCTCGGGCTCGAGCGCGGCGCCGGCCTCGTAGG
This sequence comes from uncultured Actinomycetes bacterium, assembly GCA_963743275.1. Lineage (GTDB taxonomy): Bacteria > Actinomycetota > Thermoleophilia > Gaiellales > JALYLC01 > JALYLC01. The sequence goes on from CAVUPB010000002.1 coordinate 560,580, forward strand.
CGTTGATCGCCTTGTGCTCGGCCGCGTGGTACTGGAACACGCGCCGCAGCTCGCCGAACATGCCGATCACGGCCAGGTAGCCGATCAGCAGGCCGATGCGGATCCCGCCCTCGATGAGGACGAACACGAAGGTGTTGCCCGGGTTGATCCAGTTCGTGAGCAGCGCCGGCGAGACCTTGAAGAGGATCAGCGAGAAGCCGATCGCGAACACGAACGAGCCGATGATCGCGTACCGGCTGAGCTCCTCGGAGGCGTCGTCGTCGCCCTCGTCCGTGACCGAGAAGCGCGCCGAGACCGAGAGCGCGCGCATGCCGATCGCGAGCGACTCCCCCAGCGCGACGACGCCGCGGATGACCGGCAGGCGGAGCCAGCGGCGATGCAGCGCGACGCTGTCGACGTCGTGCTCGACCTCGGAGATGCGGCCGTCGGGGCGGCGCACGGCCACGGCCCAGCTCGACGGACCGCGCATCATCACGCCCTCGAGCACCGCCTGCCCACCGATCGTCGCCATCAGGCGGCGATCAACTAGGTCACGCAGTTCCTGCGGCCTCGGCGGCTGCCTCGGCCGCCTCGGCTGCCTGCGCGCGGGCCTGGCGCTGACGGAAGCGCTCGACGCGCCCACCGCTGTCCAGGAGCTTCTGCTTGCCCGTGTAGAACGGGTGGCACTCGCTGCAGACCTCGACCGTGATCTCGGGCTTCGTGGCCCGGGTCATGAACTCGTTGCCGCACGAGCAGCGGACGTGTGCGGCTTCGTAGGCCGGGTGAATCTCTGCGCGCATAGGCGCTCAGATTAGCACGCGGGCACATACGGCCCGCGCCGCTTCCAGCCCCTCGTCGTCCACGTCGAGGTGCGTCACGAAGCGCACCGTGCGGCGGTCGTAGGCGCCGCAGAGGACGCCGGCGGCGGTCAGCTCGTCGACCACGCGCTGCGCCGGCTCGTCGCGGCGCACGCGCGCGAGCACGATGTTCGTCTCGACCGTCCCGAGGTCGACCGAGACGCGCGCGCACTCCGCCAGCGTCGCCGCGAGCGCGCGTGCGCGGGCGTGGTCGTCGGCCAGCCGCTCGAAGTGGTGATCGAGCGCGTAGAGGCCCGCGGCGGCGAGCACGCCGGCCTGCCGCATCCCCCCGCCGAGCAGCTTGCGCAGCCGGCGGCCCTCGGCGATCGCCTCGGCGGACGCCACCAGGATCGACCCGACCGGCGCCCCCAGGCCCTTGGAGAAGCAGAACGACACGCTGTCGGCCCCCGCGCTCGCCTCGGCGAGCGTGCATCCGCGCGCGACCGCCGCATTGGGGAGGCGCGCGCCGTCCATGTGCACGCGCAGGCCCAGCTCGTGCGCCCGCCCGGTCACGCGCGCCAGCGCCTCGGCCGTCCAGATGCGCCCGCCCGAGCCGGTGTGCGAGTTCTCGATGCAGAGCAGGCGCGCGCGCGGGCGATGGATGTCGCTCGCGTCCATCGGCACGGCCTCGGCCAGCTCGTCGACGTCGAGCGCGTACCCGCTCGACTGCAGCCAGCGCGGGTGCGCCCCCCACAGCGCCGCGACGCCGCCGGCCTCGTCGATCAGGACGTGCGCCTCGCAGTGGGCGTAGACCTCGTCGCCCCGCCCCGCCCACAGCCCGACGCCGATCTGGTTGCCCATGGTGCCCGAGGGCACGAACAGCGCCGCCTCCCGCCCGCACAGCTCGGCGACGCGCCGCTCGAGCGCGTTCACGGTCTCGTCCTCGCCGTAGACGTCGTCGCCGACGACGGCCGAGGCCATGGCCTCGCGCATCGCGGGCGTCGGTCGGGTGAGCGTGTCGGAGCGGAGGTCGACCGGCATCGGCATCGCCCGCGGAGCGTAGTCGCGCGGCGCCCGGCCAAGTGGCACTCGCCGCGAGTGCCACTTGGCCGCTGCAACACGGGGGTCTGGCCCGCACGTTGCAGGCCTGACCCCGGCGTTGCGGACCTGGCACCGACCCGTGCACGACGCCTCACCGCCAGTAGGCAGCGCGAATCGCGGTGATCCCGCTGCCGGCCGGCGGCCGCGCGATGCGGCGGCCTGCGGACACGGGAGGACAGGGAAAGGGCGTGGTTGAGCGGATGGTCCGGTCGGTGCCAGGTCCGCAACGCCGGGGTCAGACCCGCACGTTGCGGGCCAGACCCCGATCTTGCAGACCCCGATCTTGCACCGCCAAGTGGCACTCGCCGCGAGTGCCACTTGGCCGCCCCGCGCGGCCAGCCGGCGGCCCGCGCCGGCCCGTCTGAGTACGATGGCCGCGTGCCGATCGCGCCCGCTGCGTACCCGCCGCCTTACGCTGCGTCCGAGGTCATCGCCCAGCCCGAGGCGCCGGCCGACGAGCAGCTCGAGGTCGGCGTCGCCATCGTCGGCGGCGGGCCCGCCGGGCTGGCCTGCGCGATCCGGCTCGCGCAGCTGCTCGAGGGGGATCCGGCCGTCGCGGAGAAGCTCGGCGAGGTGCCGATCGCGCTCGTCGACAAGGGCCGCGCCGTCGGCGCCCATCAGCTCTCGGGCGCCGTCGTGCAGCCGGCGCCGCTGCTCGAGCTCTTTCCGGGGACGTCGCTCGCGGACATGACGAGCTACGGCGAGGTCGACCGCGAGGCCGTCTACCTGCTGACGCGCTCACGCGCCGCCCGCCTCCCGATCGTGCCGCCGCCCATGCACAACAAGGGCAATCACGTGTTCTCGCTCGCCCGCCTCGCGCGCTTCATGGCCGAGCGCGCCGAGGAGCTCGGCGTGATGGTGCTGCCCGAGACCGATGCCCAGCGGTTGCTGGTGGCCGACGGCGCCGTGCGCGGCATCCGCACGGGCGACAAGGGCCGTGGCCGGCAGGGCGAGGAGCTGCCGACGTTCGAGCCGGGCGCCGAGCTGACCGCGCACGCGACGGTGCTCGCCGACGGCGTCCAGGGCATGCTCTCGGGCGCGGCCGTGGAGCACTTCGGCCTGCAGCCCGAGAATCCGCAGATCTACGCGCTCGGCGTGAAGGAGGTGTGGCGCGTCGCGCGCCCGCTCACGCGCGTCGTGCACACGATCGGCTGGCCGCTCAAGCCCCAGGCGCGCTACCGCGAGTTCGGCGGCACGTTCGCGTACCCGATGGGCCCCGACACGCTCTGTCTCGGGCTCGTCGTCGGGCTCGACTACGCCGATGCGTCGCTCTCGGTGCACGACCTGTTGCAGGAGGTCAAGTGCCACCCGCTCTTCCGGCGCATGCTCGAGGGCGGCGAGCGCATCGCCTGGGGCGCGAAGGCGATCCCCGAGGGCGGGTTCTGGTCGCTGCCGGCGAGCGTCTCCCCGCCCGGCGCGGTGATCCTCGGCGACGCCGCCGGCTTCGTCAACGTGCCGCGCCTGAAGGGCGTCCACTACGCGCTGCGCAGCGGCATGCTGGCCGCCGAGACGATCCACCGCGCGCTCGCCGACGGCGCCGACCTGTCCGAGCCGGGCGCGCTCGCGCTCTACGACGCGCAGGTCAGGAACTCCGAGATCTACCACGACCTGCGGCGCTACCGCAACATGCGCCAGGCGTTCCAGCACGGCCTCATCGTGGGCGGCGCCCTCGGTGGCGCGATGGACACGCTCCACGGCGACTTCCCGCCCTGGCGGCTGGCGACCCATCCGGACGCCGAGCAGCCCGTCTTCGCCGGCAAGCGCACGTACGGCGAGCGCGACGGCAAGCTCACGTTCGACAAGCTCTCATCGGTCTTCGCGAGCGGCAACAGGAGCCGCGACGACCAGCCCGATCACCTGCGGATCCAGCGCCGCGTCCCGCGCGAGCTCGCGCTCGCCTGGGCGAACCTCTGCCCCGCGCAGGTCTACGAGGTGGGCGCGGAGGGCGAGGACGGCCTCGTCGAGGTCGAGGTCACGCCCTCCAACTGCGTGCAGTGCGGCGCGATCACGGCCAAGGGCGGCCGCCTGACCCCGCCCGAGGGCGGCTCGGGCCCGGAGTACACGCTGACCTGACGCGCGCGCCGCCGCGCCTCGGGAGCTCAGGCCGCCGCGATCTCGGGCGGCATCCGCAGGTGGTCCTCGATCACGCTCGCGGCCTGCGCAGCGGCCATGAGGTTGCCCTGCGCGACGTCCACGCCGAGCTCGCGGAGCAGGGCGAGCTGGCCCTTCGTCTCGACGCCCTCGGCGGCCACGGTCAGGCCGAGGACGCGCCCGAGCTCGACGATCACGCGCACGAACTCGCGCTCGCCCGGGTGCGTCTCGAGCACGTCGACGAACGGCTTCGCGAGCTTCAGCACGTCCACCGGCAGGCTGCGCAGCTCGGCCAGCGAGGCGGCGCCGGTGCCGAAGTCCTCGAGCGCGACACGCACGCCGAGCTCGCGCAGCGCCGCACAGCGCTCGATGACCGCGAGCGCGTCGAACGCCACGGCGCTCTCGGTGAGCTCGAGCATGAGCGCCTCCGGCGGCAGGTTCTCCCATGCGAGCGCGGCGGCGACGTCGGCGGCGAACGTGCCGTCCTCGAGCTGGTGGCGTGAGACGTTGACGGACACGACGAGCGCCTCGGCGCCGGGGACGGTCGCACGCCAGAGCGCGGCCTGGCGGCAGGCGGCGCGCAACATTCCGCGCCCGAGCTCGCTGATCAGGGCGGTCTCCTCGGCGAGCTCGATGAAGCGCTCCGGCAGCAGCAGCCCGAGGCGCGGGTGGTGCCAGCGCGCGAGCGCCTCGACCGCCCAGCTACGGCCGCTGCGGAGCTCGACGAGCGGCTGGAAGTGCGGCTTGATGTCACCCTGCGCGATCGCCGCGCGCAGCTCGTCGACGAGCGCGTGCCGCGCCTGCTCGGCGTCGTACATCCCGGGCGAGAAGATGGCGCAGCGGGACCTGCCGCCGGCCTTGGCCGTGTACATCGCGAGGTCGGCGTTGCGCAGCAGCTCGGCTGCCGAGCCGGCGCCGCTGCTCGCGAGCGCGACGCCGATGCTCGCGCGCACGCGCACCGCGCGCTGCTCGACGGTGAGCGCCGCCACGAGCGCGCCCATGACGCGCTCGGCGGCGCGCTCCGCCTCGACCGCGCTCGGGGCGTGCTCCAGCAGCACCGCGAACTCGTCGCCGCCGAGCCGGGCCGCGAGATCGTCGTCGCGCAGCGACGAGCGCAGGCGCTCGGCGACCGCCACCAGAAGCGCATCGCCCGCGGCGTGGCCGAGCGTGTCGTTGACCCCCTTGAAGTCGTCGAGGTCGAGGAACATGACGGCGGGCGCGGTGTTCTCCCGCGCCAGCGCGGCCTCGACGCGCAGCGAGAACTGCGCCCGGTTGGCGAGACCCGTGAGGGGGTCGTGGCGGGCCTCGTGCGCGAGGCGCTCCTTCAGTTCGGTGACGGCCGCGAGCGCGCGCGCCGTCTGCCCGCTCTCGAGCGCGCCGCCGGCGTGCGCGCCGACCGTCTCGAGCAGGCGCCGCTCGCGCGGCCCGAACGAATCGCCGCGCTCCACCGCCAGCAGCCCCACGACGCGCGTCTCGCCGCGCAGGGCGACCACGATGGCGGCCGGAAGGCCGATCCCGGTCAGCCCCATGCGGCGCTCCGGGTGCGCCTGCGAGAGGTCGACGACGGTCGCGTGGGCGAGCTCGTCGAAGAGCGCGCGCTCGGCCGGCGTCGCCTCGCCCGTGAACGAGCGGCGCGCACGCCCGCGGGCGTCGACCTGGGCGCGCAGCACCCGGCTGTCGGCCGTGTGGAGCACGAGCGCGGCGCCGGCCGCGCCCACCAGCAGGCGCGCGTGCTCGAGCAGCACCCCGGCCGCCGCCTCGGTGCCCGCGGCCGCGTGCACGTCGCGCATGATCGCGAGCAGCGACTCGACCTCGGAGCGCTGGCGGCGCTCGCGCACGTGGGCGCGGTAGGCGAGCAGAAGCGCCAGCACCGGCACCCCGAGGAGGAACATCCCGAAGAGCGCGAGGGCCGCGGGATCGATGACGCGGACCAGCCGCGGCTGGGTCGCGAGCAGGCCCACGCAGAGCCCGGCCGCGACGAGCGCGAGCGTGAATGCCAGGAGCCAGGGGGCGAGGCTGCGGCATTGCGCCGCCACCCTGGCCCTCACCGACCGCTCCGGCAGACTCCGGTGGGGGTTGGCACGGAATTCAGCATGAAAGAGATAGCTGATTCGTGTTGTACAGCAGCCCTCGCGCGGGTGGCGCGAAGATCCCCCGGCCGGGGAGAAATCCGGTGCGGGACGCGGGGCGCGGAGAGACGCGCGGGGTCGGCGGGCTCGCGGCCCGAACGCCCTGCGCCTCGCGGCGGGCGGCCTCTACGCCGTGCGCTGCGCGCGCACGAGCTCGGTCAGGCGCGGGAGCACCTGGTGGACGTCGCCGACGACGCCGAGGTCGCAGAAGTCGAAGATCGGCGCGTTCGCGTCCTTGTTGATCGCGACGATCGTCTCGGCGCCCGCCATGCCCACCTTGTGCTGGATGGCGCCCGAGATTCCGCACGCCACGTAGAGGCGCGGCGCGACCGTCTTGCCGGTCTGGCCGACCTGCGCCGCGTACGGGTACCAGCCGGCGTCGACGACGGCGCGCGTCGCGGCGACCTCGCCCCCGAGGGCGCGCGCGAGCTCCTCGCAGAGCGCGAAGTTCTCCGGCCCGCCGAGCCCGCGGCCGCCGGCGACGAGCACGTCGGCCTCGGAGATGTCGACCGCGGAGGCCTCGGCCGCCTCGTGCCCGACGACGCGCGCGGCGCTCGACCACGGCTGCGCGGTCACGGCGACGCGCTCGACCGGAGCCGGTCCGCCGGCACCCTCGGACGGCGCATAGGTGTTGGCGCGCGCGACGATCACGCCGCGGTCGCCGGTGAGCGCGCAGTGCGCCAGCACCGAGTCGCCGAGCCCGGGTCGCCGCGTGACGAGACGCCCGCCGTCGGCGTGCAGCTCGATCGTGTCGACGATCAGGCCCGTGCCGAGGCGCGCGGCGAGCGCGGCGGCCACGTCGGACGCGAGCACGCTCGCGCTCAGGAGGACGATGTCGTGCGGGTGCGCCGCGAGCACGCCCGCGATCGCGTCGACCATCGGCTGCGGCAGCGACTGCGCGAGCACCGCATCGTCGGCGACGTAGACCGTCCCGGCGCCGTGGGCGCCGAGCGCGGCCATCGCCGCCTCGTCGAGCCCTTCGCCGCAGACGACGGCGTCGACCTTCGCGCCGAGCGCGGAGCCGATCCTGGCGGCCTCCTCGAGCAAGCCGAGCGAGCTGGCGCCGACCGTGCCCTCGTGCTGTTCGCAGAAGACGAGGATGTCGCCCATCAGATCGCCTTCCGCTCGAGGAGGAACGCCACGATCTCCTCGGCGGAGCTCCCGTTCTCGTCCTCGATGCGCCGGCCGCCCTCCTTGACCGGCGGCGGCGTCAGCTCGAGCACCTCGGTGCCCGAGCCGCCCTCGACGCCGAGATCGGAGAGACCGATCTGGTTCTGCGGCTTCTTGCGCGCGCCCATGATCGCCTTGAGCGACGCGTAGCGCGGCTCGTTGATCGCGTCGGAGACCGAGATCACCGCGGGGAGCGGCGCCTCGACGACGTCGTAGCCGGTCTCGGTCTGGCGCTTCGCGCGCACCCCGCCGCCCGTGAGCTCGAGCCGCGCGACCTGTGTCACGAGCGGCAGCTGCAGGTGCTCGGCGACGGCCGCGGCCATGACGTACGAGTCGGAGTCGGCGGCCTGCTGGCCGAGCAGCACGAGATCGGCGCCGAGGTGCTTCGCCGCCGCCGCGAGCACGCGCGCCGTGGCCGCGATATCGGCGCCCGCGAGCGCCGGATCCGTCACGAGCAGCGCCTCGTCCGCGCCCAGCGAGAGCGCCTTGTGGAGCGTGCGCAGCGCGCCCTCGGGCCCCATGCACAGCGCGGTGATGAGGCTGTCGGCCCCGGCCGCGCCCTCCTTCAGCCGCACGGCCTCCTCGAGGGCGTGCGCGTCGTAGGGGTTCATCGTCTTCTCGCCGGAGCGGTCGAGCTTCTTGGTGCCCGGATCGATCCGCTTGGGCGCGGTCGCGTCCGGCACCTCCTTGACGCATACGGCGATCTTCAACGCAGTTGGCTCCTCGATACCGCACGCGAACGCCGACCGCCCGCGCGACGCCCTGAGGATACCGATCGGGCGGGCCCGAGTCCGCCAAGTGGCACCGGCGGCGAGTGTCACTTGGCGCAATGCCGGGGTCTGACCCGCACGTTGCGGGCCTGACCCCGGCATTGCGGACCTGGCACCGACCGGACATTCGCTCAACCACGCCGTTCCGGTACTCGCCGGCGTGCACCCGTCGTACACGCCCAGACGGCAATCTGCGCCGCCGGCCGCAGCCGATTCCCGATGCCTACAGGCGTTCGGGCGCTGCGCAATGGCGGGGTCAGGTCCGCAATGCCGGGGTCAGGCCTGCAACGTGCGGGCCAGACCCCGTTCTTGCACGGCGAGTTGGCTGCTCTCAGGCAGGCCGCGGCGCTGAGCTGTGGTATCTCGTGAGCATGAGCTCGCTTGCACGGCCGGCGGCGTTTGCGGCACTGGCGCTCGCGCTGGTGCCGGTTGCGGCGCGGGCCGATACCTCCAACATCGTCTTTCCCGTGGCCGGGCCGGTCGTCACGTGGAAGGACGACTACGGGAAGCTCATCGCCGGGGCGCCGCAGCGGGGCAACGCCATCGGCGTCGCCGCGGGGACTCCCGTCGTCGCCACGGCCTCCGGGCGGGTTCGCATGCTCTGGCGCGGCGGCGGGGGCTGGAGCATCACGCTCACCACGCCGACCGGCGATCAGTTCGTCTACCTGCACCTCGGCCGCGACGGCAACCGCAAGACCGCCTACCTGCCCGGGCTGCGGGACGGGGCGAGCGTCAAGCCGGCACAGCGGCTCGGGTGGAGCGGGTACTCCGGCGCGGCCACGGCCGAGGCGCCGCAGCTCGGATTCCAGTACCTGCCGCGCGGCGGCGAGCCGGTGGATCCCTACGAGCTGCTCGCGAGCGCGCGGCGCCTGCCGGCCGCGACGCGGCCCCCGCCGGCCGCACCCGGCAAGCTGCGGCTGACGGGCGTCGTGACATGGAGCGTGCGCGGCGACAAGGCCGCGCTGCTGCGGGTGCGCACGGCCACGATCGTGCGCGACGGCGGGACGCGGCGCGTGCAGCAGTCGCTCATGCTCGCGCTCGCGGCCGACGCGGCGATCGCGCGGGCCACGGCCAAGGTCGGCGCCGGGGCACTCGTCCCGGGCCTGCGCGTGACGGTGTGGGCGACGGCGCGCACGGGCGGCTCGCTCGTCGCGAACCGCGTGCGCATCGAGCAGTAGCGCGCGGTCAGCTGCCGACGAAGCGCGCGGAGCGCTTCTCGGTGAAGGCCGTGAGACCCTCGCGCGCGTCGTCGGTCGAGAACAGGATCGCGAACAGGTCGGCCTCGTGCACGAGGTTCGCGCCGAGGTCGCCGTGCAGCGAGCGGTTGGTCGCCTCCTTCGCGTACGCGAGCGCGATGGGGCTCTTGGCGGCGATCTCCTGGGCGATCTCGAGCGTGCGCGCGAGCAGCTCCTCCGGCTCGAAGACGGCGTTCACGAGCCCGCGCTCGAGCGCCTCGTCGGCCTTCACCATGCGCCCGGTCAGGACGAGCTCCTTGGCGAAGCCGAGCGTCGTCGTGCGCGCCAGGCGCTGGGTGCCGCCCCAGCCCGGGATGATGCCGAGATTGATCTCGGGCTGGCCGAAGCGCGCCGTCGTCGAGGCGAAGCGCAGGTCGCAGGCGAGCGCCATCTCGCAGCCGCCGCCGAGCGCGTAGCCGTTGACGGCCGCGATCGTCGGCTTGCGCATCGTCTCGAGCAGGTGCGAGAGATCCTGCCCGTGCTCGGAGTACTTGCGCGCCATCAGCGGCGTCTTGGTCGCCAGCTCGGCGATGTCCGCGCCCGCGATGAAGGCGCGGTCGCCCGCGCCCGTGAGCACCGCGACCCCGCACTCGTCGTCGTCGGCGAGTCCGCGGAAGGCCGCGAGCAGCTCCTCCAGCAGCTCCGTCGAGAGCGCGTTCAGGACTTCGGGCCGGTTGACGGTCACCACCGCCACGCGGCCGTGCATGCTGACGTCGATCGACATCAGCCGGTCGCCGCGTGCTGCTCGACGTAGTCGATGATGGCGGTCGTCGAGGTTCCGGGCGTGAACACCATCGCGACGCCCTGGGCGCGCAGCGCCTCCGCGTCGGGGCCGGGGATCGTGCCGCCGACGATCACGAGGACGTCGTCGGCGCCCTCGTTGCGGAGCAGCTCGAGGATCCGCGGCACGAGCGTCATGTGCGCGCCCGAGAGGATCGAGATGCCGATCACGTCGGCGTCCTCCTGGACGACCGTCTCGACGATCTGCTCGGGCGTCTGGTGGAGGCCGGTGTAGATGACCTCCATGCCGGCATCGCGAAGCGCCCGGGCGATGACCTTGGCTCCGCGATCGTGGCCATCGAGCCCCGGCTTCGCAATGACCACGCGGATCCTGCCTGCCATCCCTCCGATTGTATGTCGCTCCGTCCCCCGTCGGGGCCAGGGCACGCGGATCCATCCTCTACGCTTTGTGTCCGGTGACCGACCGTACCGACCCGTACGAGATCATCGGCGTGCGCCGTGACGCCTCGCTGGCCGAGATCCGCATCTCCTATCGCCGGAGTACGCAGATCCTCGCCCCGGAGCGCTTCGCCAACGCCAACGACACCGTGCGCGCGGAGGCTGCACGACGCCTCAACGCGCTCAACGGCGCGATGGAGGCGATCGAGGCCGAGCGCGCCGCGGAGAGCGGCTCCGCACTCGGATCGCTGACGTTCGGCGGCCCGGCGGTATCGCCGGCGGCCGAGCCGTCGCTGCGCTCGACCGCGATCGCCGACGAGCCCCCGCCCCCCGCGCCCGCCGCTCCTGCACCGACGCCCCACACGAACGGCGTCGCCGGCGTACCCGACGTCGACGGCGCGGCGCTCGCCCAGCCCGAGGAGGCGACCGCCCCGGTCGAGCTCGCGCCGCTCCCGGGCGAGACCGAGAGCGAGACCGAGCCGGTCGCGGACGAGGCGCCGGTCGCCGAGGAGACAGCGGCCGCCGAGGAGACGCAGGTCGCGGACGAGTTGCGCGAGGCGGACACCCGCGACGACCTGCTGCCCATCGTCACGCCCGGCGAGGACACCTCCGACATCCCGCTCGCCGATCTCGAGCCCGCCCCGGCCCCCGTGACCGCCCCGCCGCCCCCCGTGGCGGCGCCGCAGCGCTTCGAGCGCCCCGCGCGCCCGGTCAAGCGCGAGCGCGAGCGCTCGCTCCTGCCGCGCATCCTCGCCGCCGCGGCGGTCGTCGTGGCGCTCGCGGCCGTCGGCGCCTACTTCCTCCTCAGCGGCGGCAGCAGCAAGCCGGCGGGCGGGCAGTTCCAGAGCGCCGGCGCCCCGGTCAGCTTCACGTACCCGAGCGGCCTCGTCGCCCGGCGGCCGCCGAGCGGCGGCCTCCTCAAGCCCACGTTCTCGACGGCGGTGGGCGTCGACGCCGCCAACTACGTGGTCGTCGCGACCTACCACATCTCCGCGAACGTGCAGGCGGACGGCTCGGCGATCGGCAGCGGCGGGAGCCGCCTCACGGCCGACCGCTTCGACCAGTCGGTCGACCGGGCGGCCGAGCGCATCGCCGCCGCCCAGAAGCTCACGGCCAAGGGGCCCGTGCAGCCGGGCAAGGCGGGCGACCTGATCGCGCGCATCTACGACTACACGCGCCCGGGCGGCAGCAGCGCGCGCTACGCATTCGCGTTCCGCGGGCACACGGAGTACTCGATCGCCTGCTTCTGGGACCCCGCTCACGCGCAGGCGCTGAGCGCGGCGTGCGCGCAGGTCATGACGACGCTGCAGCGCGAGGCCGCCTGACCCGGGTGAGGGTGCCGGCGATAGGCGCCCAGGAGTCTCGAACCCCGTACCCGGCGAACCACAGCCCGGCGTGCCCCGCCGGGTACCTAGAAGACCGGCGTCTCCCGGTACACGCCCCACACGCCGCGCAGCACGTCGCACATCTCGCCGAGCGAGGCGTAGACGTCGCACGCCGAGACCAGGGCCGGCATGACGTTGCGCCCGGCGACCGCGTCGTCGCGCAGGCGCGCGAGCGAGGCCTCGACGGCTGCGGAGTCGCGCCGCGCCCGCACCGCGGCGAGGCGCGCGATCTGGCGCTCCTCGACGATCGGGTCGACGTGCAGGAGGTTCGGCTCCTGCTCGTCGGCGGCGATGTACCTGTTGACGCCCACGATCACGCGATCGCCCGTCTCGACCTGCTGCTGGTGGCGGAAGGCCGAGTCGGCCAGCTCGCGCTGGAAGTAGCCGGCGTCGATCGCCGGGATCACGCCGCCGAGCGCGTCGATGCGCTCGAAGATCGCGTAGGCCTCGCTCTCGAGGCGGTCGGTCAGCGACTCCACGTACCAGGATCCGCCGAGCGGGTCGGCCGTCGAGGTCACGCCGACCTCGTGCGCGAGCACCTGCTGGGTGCGCAGCGCGAGCGTCGCCGCGGCCTCCGTGGGCAGGGCCATGGCCTCGTCGAAGGAGTTCGTGTGCAGGCTCTGGCAGCCGCCGAGCACGGCCGCGAGCGCCTCGACGGCGGTGCGCACGACGTTGACCTGGGGCTGCTGGGCGGTCAGCGAGACGCCCGCGGTCTGGGCGTGGAAGCGCATCAGCAGCGAGCGCTCCTCGCGCGCGCCGAAGCGCTCGCGCAGCTCGCGCGCCCAGATGCGGCGCGCGGCGCGGTACTTCGCGATCTCCTCGAAGAAGTCGAGATGCGCGTTGAAGAAGAACGACAGGCGCGGCGCGAAGCGGTCGACCGGAAGCCCGCGCGCGATGCAGGCCTCGACGTAGGCGAAGCCGTCGGCGAGCGTGAACGCGAGCTCCTGCGCGGCGGTCGCGCCGGCCTCGCGGATGTGGTAGCCGCTGATCGAGACCGGGTGCCAGCGCGGCATCTCGTCGCAGCACCACTCGATCATGTCGACGACGAGACCCACGGACGGCTCGGGCGGGAAGATCCACTCCTTCTGGGCGATGAACTCCTTGAGGATGTCGGTCTGGATCGTGCCGCCGAGCGCAGCGAGCGGGATGCCGCGCCGGCGCGCCATGCAGGCGTACATCGCGAGCACCATCGCGGCGGGTGCGTTGACCGTCATCGAGACCGTGACCTCGTCGAGCGGGATGCCCGCGAAGAGATCCTCCATGTCGGCGAGCGTGTCGATCGCCACGCCCTCGCGCCCGACCTCGCCGAGGGCGCGCGCGGCGTCCGAGTCGTAGCCCATCAGCGTCGGCATGTCGAAGGCCGTCGAGAGGCCCGTCTGCCCCTGCTCGAGCAGGTAGCGGAAGCGCGCGTTCGTCTCGTCGGCCGTGCCGAACCCGGCGAACATGCGCATCGTCCAGAGCCGGCCGCGATGCATCGTCCCGTAGGGCCCGCGCGTGTAGGGGTAGCTGCCCGGATCGCCGAGCGCCGACGCGTAGTCGAGCGGCGTCGTCTCGGGCGAGTAGAGCGGGTCGACCGGGATCCCCGAGAGCGTCTCGTGCAGCGCCTCGCGCTCGCGCCGCGCCATCAGCTGCGCTCGCCGCCCGGCACCCAGAGCACCTCGCCGCCCGGCGGGTTGGCCGCGCGGGCGAGCAGGAAGAGCAGGTCCGAGAGGCGGTTGAGGTACTGCAGCGCCTCGCTCCCGACCGCCTCGCTCGCAGCCAGCGCGACCGTCGCGCGCTCGGCGCGGCGGCAGACCGTGCGCGCGAGGTGCAGCAGCGCGGCGGCCGGCGTCCCGCCGGCGAGCACGAACGACGTCAGCGGCGGCAGCGTCTCGTTGACCTCGTCGCAGCGCAGCTCGAGCCACGCGACCTGCTCGGGGGTCATGCGCAGGCGCGTGCGCTCGCGCGCCGACTGCCGGTCGTCGCGCTCCTCCTCGGGCACGCAGAGATCGGCGCCGAGGTCGAAGAGGTCGTTCTGGATCCGCCCGAGCCACGCATCCATCCCGGCGGGCAGCGGATGCGTGCGCGCCAGACCGAGCACGGCCCCGAGCTCGTCGACGCACCCGTAGGCCTCGATGCGCCGGGCGGCCTTCGACACGCGCCGGCCGTCGCCGAGGCTCGTCTCCCCGGCGTCGCCGCCGCGGGTGTAGATGCGGTCGAGCCGCACGACAGGATCGGTCACGGACCTAGGTTACGCGAAGCGTCTGCAGCTTCACGCGTCCGAGCGCGTCGCGCAGCGAGAGCGTCACGGGCGTGGTGCCCCGCGGCGGCAGGCTGACGGCGAACGCACCGTCGGCCTTCGCCTTGCAGGCGTGCCAGGGGCCCGTGCCGACGCGCAGCCGGCAGCGCGCCTTGGCGTCCGAGACCCGGCCCTTGACCTCGACGAGCGTGCGCAGCCCGTTCGTGACGCGCGCGACCTTGAGCTGCGAGGCGGCGAGCTTGCGCATCAGGGCCGCGCGCAGGGGCTTCGCCTTGGCCGCCGGGCCGAGGTTGCCGGCGAGATCGCGCGCCGCGACCGAGTAGATCACGGTCGAGCCGTTGCCCGGCTTGGGCGAGCCGTCGAGGTACTTGAGCGAGTTCCCGGAGGCGATCGCGACGCCGTTGCGCCGCACGGAGTAGCCGGCGATGCGGCCGTCGTCGACGGCGGCGCTCCACGAGAGGTGCACCTTGCCGTCCTTCGTCAGCCTGGCCGTGACGTGGGCGGGCGCCGCCGGCGGGGTCGTGTCCGGCACCGTCAGCCCGACGGTGGCGGCGGGCCCGATGTTGCCGCCGGCGTCGACGGCCGCGACGCCGTAGGTCACGGTCGAGCCGGGCACGAGGTCGGAATCGCTGAACGTCGTCGCCGTGGGCGCGCCCACGGCGGTCCCGTCACGCGTCACGACGTAGCCGTCCACCTCGAAGTCGTCGCCGGCCGGCGACCACTGGAGCGTCGCCGACGTGCCGCTCGCGGTCGCGGTCAGACCCGTCGGCGCGGTTGGTGGAACCGTGTCGCGCGGCGCCGAGACCTGCAGCGTCGCGCCGCCCGCGTCCTGCCCGACGACCTGGATCGAGATGCCGCTGAGCGGGTCGTTGAAGACCTGCGCCAGGCTCATCGCCGCGTCGCTCCAGACACCCGGCGTCTCGGGGTGCATGTCGACGAGCAACGTGTCGGGGTCGTTCGGGTCGCTGTCGACCGGTGCGTCGGTGTGCACGAGCACGCCCTGCAGCAGCGGCTGCTGGCTGTCGAAGAAGCCGAGCGGGTAGCGGTACTCGACGTAGTAGCTGCCACCGCCGGGCTTGGGGATGCGCAGCACCTCGGGCGAGCCCGAGAGCGTCTCCATCGGGGCGATGTGGTACGTGCCGGGCGCGCCGACGACCTTCACGGCGCTGGCCGGGAGAAGGCCGAGCGCGAGCTTGTGCTCCATGCTCATCTGCCGCACCACCGAGGCGCGGCCCATCGCGTCGAACGGGTCGCCGTACTGATAGAGGCGCGCATCGACGGGGCTGCCGCACAGTCCGGTGGAAGCCCCCGCGGTACAGGCCCCGCCGGCGTGCTTGAGGCCGAGCGTGTGCCCGAGCTCGTGCGCGAGCACGCGGACGCTGAAGTCGCCGTTGATCCAGACGTGCGTCCCGCCGATCTCGGCGACGCCCGAGACGCCTGTCAGCCCGCAGCTCGTGACGGTCGGGAAGACGAGCACGATGTGCTGGTAGGCCGACTCCGAGAACCCCGGCAGCTGCCCCTCGGCCTGATTCATCCAGGTCGCGTACGGGCCGTTCGGGTTGCCGCCGCCGCACGTGTTGGCGGCGCCCTGGATCGTCACGGGCCCGAACACCCGGCCGCGGAAGCCGATCTGGCCATAGGTCTGCTCGAGGTAGTACGCGTCGAGGGAGCCAGGGTTGACGGCGGGATCGGCGAACGCCGTCGCCGCTGCGGAGGCGGCGTTGAAACCGAGCGTGCTCGCCGCCGGACCGCCGCTGAAGCCCATGAGGATGATCGCGGTGTCGTGCATCCCGAGCGCGGGCGTCTGCGCCAGGTCGGGCGCCGCGGCGAGCTGCGTGACCGCCGTGGCCGAGGCGGAGAGCACGAGCTGCCCGGACTGCATCGTGCCCTCGAGCCGGACGAGCGACCCGGGATCGATCCAGACCTCCGGGGCCCGCACGGGGATGCGCTCGCTCCCGCGCACCAGCATCCAGCGCTGGGTCGCGGTGCCGTCGGCGCGGTCGGCGTGCAGCACGACGAAGCGCCCGGTGCGCTGCACGAGCTCCGGGCCGGCGCCGGGATTGGCGCCGGCGAGCGACGGGAGCGTGAGCAGCGCAAGGGACGCGAGCCCGGCCGCGAGCAGGAATCGCTTGCGCAAGATCAACATGGTTGCCCCGATCCCGCCTCGATGCAAGGGTCGGGCGCGATCGCCGCGGCCCGCCGCGGCCCGCGCTGGGCGATCGCGACGCCGCCGATCACGAGCGCGCCGCCGAGCACGAGCCAGCCCGTGATGTGCTCGCCGAGCGCCAGCGCGCCGATCGCCACGGCCAGCGGCGGCACGAGGTAGAGGTACGACATCGCGCGCGAGGGCTCGAGTCCCCGCAGCGCGATGCTCCACGTGACGTAGCCGCCGAACGTGGCGCCGAGCCCGAGCGCCGCGAGCGCGATCCAGCCGCCCGCGTCGAGCCTGCCGAAGCGGTCGACGGCGCCGCCGTCCTCGAACGGCAGGAACAGGAGCGAGCCCACGATGCCGCCCGCGGCGGTCAGGGCCGGCAGGTCGAAGCGGCCGAGCAGCGGCTTGTAGAGGACGTTGTAGAGCGCGAACGTGAGCGGGGCCACGAGCACGAGCAGCGGCCCGCGCAGGCCGTGCAGCGAGAGGTGCGCGCCCGAGCCCGGCACCACCACGACCACGACGCCCGCGAACGCGAGCGCGATGCCCGCCATGCGCCGCGGCGCGAACGACTCGAGCCCGACCGCGAGCGCGAGGGCGAGCGTGGCCGCCGGGGCGAGTGCGACGATCAGCGCCGCGACGCCCGAGGCGGTCGTGCGCTCGCCCGCGTTGAGGGCGAGGTGGTAGGCGGTCACGCCGCCGGCCGCCGCGACGACAATGCGCAGCGCGTCGCCGCGGCGCAGCCCCGGCAGCCCGCCCGCGCGCCAGAGCAGGTATGCGAAGCCGGGCCAGGCGACGACGAAGCGGCCGATCGCGATGTCCTGGGCGGCGAGTCCCACGTCGACGAGGTGCTTGATCAGCGCGAACGAGCCGCACCACAGGGCGACCGTCGCGAGCGCGCCGAGCTGCCCGCCGCGGCTAGCCGTACGCGTGGAACCCACGCCCGGCCTTGCGGCCGAGCCGGCCCGCCTCGACGTACTGGCGCCACAGCACGCACGGCCGGAACTTGGGGTCGCCGAAGCCGTCGTGCAGCACCTCGAGGATCGCCAGGCACGTGTCGAGCCCGATCAGGTCGGCCAGCGCCAGCGGGCCCAGGGGGTGATTCATGCCGAGCCGCATGACCGTGTCGATCGCCTCGGCGTCGCCGACGCCCTCGTAGAGGCAGAACACCGCCTCGTTGAGCATCGGCAGGAGCATGCGGTTGGCGAGGAATCCGGGGACGTCGCGCGCCTCGGCGACGGTCTTCCCCATCGCCTCCGCGGCCGCGCGCACGCTCGCGACCGTCGCGTCGCTCGTCTCGAGCCCGCGGATCAGCTCGACCAGCGGCATCAGAGCGGGCGGGTTCATGAAGTGCATCCCGCAGACCTGCGCCGGCCGGCGCGTGGCGGCTGCGAGGCGCCCGATCGGGATCGACGACGTGTTGGAGGCGAGGATCGCGCCGCTGCCGAGCGCCTCGTCCATGCGGCGGAAGAGCGCGAGCTTGAGCTCGACGTCCTCGCTCGCGGCCTCGATCGCGAGCTCCGCGCCGGCGCCGGCCGACAGGTCGGTGGCCGTCGTGATGCGAGCGAGGACGGCGTCGGGGTCGTCGCACTGGCCCTTCGACGCGAGCTTCGCGAGCGACGTTCCGATGCCCGCGAGGCCGCGTGCGAGCTGCTCCTCCCCCACGTCCACGAGCGTCACGCGCATGCCCGCCGCCGCGGCGACCTGCGCGATGCCGGCGCCCATCTGGCCGGCGCCGACGACCACGACCGCCTCGATCACGGGCCGTCGACCTCGATCACGATGGCATCGCCCTGACCGCCGCCCGAGCAGATCGCGGCCAGCCCGCGCCCGCCCCCGCGCCGCCGCAGCTCGTACACGAGCGTGCCGACGAGGCGCGCGCCGGACGCCCCGACGGGGTGCCCGAGGGCGACCGCGCCGCCGTTGACGTTGACGCGCCCGGGGTCGACCCCGAGGTCGCGCGACGACTGCAGTGCGACCGACGCGAACGCCTCGTTGATCTCGATCACGTCCATGTCGGCGGCGGTCAGCCCGGCGCGCTCGAGCGCGATCTGCGCGGCCTTGGCGGGCACGCGGGCGAGCGAGTCGTGACGATTGGCGGTGCAGCCGGTCGCGAGGATGCGCGCCAGCGGCTCGAGGTGCCGCTCGCGCGCGAGCTCGGCGTCCGCGACCACGAGCATCGCGGCGCCGTCGTTGACGCCGGGCGAGTTGCCCGCGGTGTGCGTGGGGTGCGCCGCGTCGAGCGGGGCCAGCGAGGCGAGACGCTCGAGCGTGGTGTCGCGGCGCGGCGCCTCGTCGGTGTCGACGAGCGTCGGGCCGCCGCGTCCGGGGATCTCCACCGCCACGATCTCCTCGGCCATGCGGCCCGCGTCGATCGCGGCGATCGCGCGCTCGTGCGAGCGCAGCGCCCAGGCGTCGAGGTCGGCGCGCGCGAGCGAGAGCTCGTCGGCGACCGCGCTCGCCTGCTCGAACATGAGCTTGCCGCTCCAGGGATCGCGCAGGCTGTCGTGGATGTTCGCGTCGAGCAGCTCGCCGTCGCCGAAGCGGTAGCCGGAGCGCGCGCGCATCAGCAGGTAGGGCGCGCTCGACATCGACTCCATGCCGCCCGCGAGCAGCAGCCGCCGGTCGCCGGCGCGCACCATGAGGTCGGCCAGGGCGACGGCGCGCATGCCCGAGGCGCAGACCTTGTTGACCGTGTCGGAGCCGATGTGCTCGGGCACGCCGACCGCGAGCGTCACCTGGCGCGACGGGATGTGGCCCGCGCCGGCCTGGACGACCTGGCCGATCACGGCGTAGTCGATGTCGCCGGGCTCGATCTCGGCGCGCTGGAGCGCGGCCGAGGCGGCGACGACGCCGAGCTGGACGGCGCTGCGCGGCGCGAGCGCGCCGCCCAGACGGCCGAAGGGCGTGCGTGCGGCGGAGAGGATGACGGTGTGAGGCACGGCGGCAGGGTACCGCGCGCGGCGGGACACGGACGCGGCCGACTGATAGCCTGGACAGCCAATGGAATTCGCTTTCAACGGCACGGTGCCCGACGTGCTCGAATCGTTCGCCAACGGGTTGCGTGGTGCGCTCCTCGAGCGCGGCTACGAAGAGCTCGAAGACGGCAAGAAGGCGCGCCTCGTCGTCAACTTCATCGATCGCGCCGATCCGCGCCCGTTCCGCCGGATCGCCAAGTCGACGTTCGTGGCGTCCGTGTGGGCCGAGACCGACATCCCCGAGGACTTCCTCGCACACGCCTACCCGGTGCTCGTGCGCGCGCTCTCGAACCTGGCCGTGTGCGTCGTGCCGGGCCGCGAGGCGCGCTTCCTGACGCCCGAGCAGGGCAACTACTCGGTCAGGCACGAGGGCGACGACGACACGTTCCTGCACGCCGTGGCCGCGCGCCTCGCCCCGCTCGCCGAGTCGACGCTCGTCGTCGACAACGTCTTCACGCCCGACCTCGAGCCCGAGCTCTGGGGCGGCGACGAGCAGACCGCCGCCCTGCGCCGCGCCGGCGAGCGGCTCGACGCGCTCGACCTGCTGCCCGCGCCGTTCCCGATCGAGAAGATCCTGCCCGAGCGCGACCTGCGCCACGTCATGCGCCTCTACTCGCTGGGCGGCCTCTCCTACGGCAACCTCTCGGCGCGCAAGGACGAGAAGCGCTTCTGGATGAGCGCGTCGGGCGTCGACAAGTCGAAGCTGATCGACATCGGCCGCGACGTCATGCTCGTGACCGACTACGACACCAAGGCCCGCGCGATGAAGATCTCGATCCCGCCCGGCATCGAGCCGCGCCGGGTCTCGGTCGACGCGATCGAGCACTGGATGATCTACCGCGAGCACCCCGAGGTCGGCGCCATCCTGCACGTGCACGCGTGGGTCGACGGCGTCGACGCGACGCAGGTCAACTTCCCGTGCGGGACGGCCGAGCTGGCCGAGTCGGTGGCCGAGCTGGTGCGCGAGGCGCCCGATCCGGCGCACGCGATCATCGGCCTCAAGAACCACGGCCTCACGATCACGGGCTCCGACCTCGACGAGATCTTCGAGCGCATCGAGCCGCACATCCAGCGGCACGTACCCATGTCCTAGCGGGGGCGCGCCCTCAGACCGCGGTCGCGCAGGTACCTCACGGTCGCCTCCATCGCCTCGCGCACCGGACGCGGCCGGAAGCCGAGCTCGTCCATCGCCCGGGCCGGCGTGACGTACCAGTAGTGGCAGGCCGCCTCGATCTCCTCGGGACTGAGCGGCAGCGGCAGGTGCAGCACGCGCCCGATGCGCGTACCGGCGAGGAGCAGCGCACCCGGAAGCTGCACGGTGCGCCGGCGCTTGCCGTCGACCTCGCCCGCGAGGGCGAAGAAGTCGCGATGGCTGAGGTTGCCGTCCTCGCTCGTGAGGATGTAGCGGCGCCCGCTCACGCCGCGGCGCTCCGCGGCCAGCAGTCCCTCCGCGACGTCGCGCACGTCGACGGAGGACACTCCGCCCGCGACCGTCGTGCGCAGAACGCCGCGCAGATACTCCTCGACCACGAAGGTGTTGACGCGGTTGACGTCGCCGGCGCCCAGCAGGAACCCGGGACAGACCATGACGACGTCCTGCCCCTCGGCGGCGGCGCGCAGCACCACCTCCTCGCCCAGCCGCTTGGTGCGGGCGTAGCGGTTGTGCCAGGCGCCCTCCGGGAACGCGGAGTCCTCGTGCAGCGGTTGCGCCGGGTCCTCCGTGTAGCCCACCGCGGCGACGCTCGAGACCTGCACCACACGCCCGCTCCCGGCCTGCCGCGCCGCGGCCAGCACGTTCGCGAGCCCGTCGACGTTCACCGCCTGCAGCCGCGCCTCGTCCTTGGCGTCGTAGGACAGCACGCCGGCGAGGTTGAACACGGTCTCTGCGCCCGCGCAGGCGGCGGCCAGCGTCTCGGGCCGCGTCACGTCGCCCGCCACCCGCTCGACCGCCAGGCCGTCGAAGGCGTCGCCCGGGCGGCGCTCGAGGACGCGTACGGCACGGCCCTCCTCGAGCAGGCGCGCGACGAGGGCGCGTCCCATGAATCCGCTGGCACCGGTGACGAGGACGGGGCTCATGGCGGCGGAGACTACCTGCCGAGCCCGCCGCGAACGGCTCCGGGTTGACATCTCCGCCGTGCGAGCGGACACTACGGCCGATGTCGCCCGTCGCCCGCCGTGCTGCCGAGACGCCCCTCTGGGGCTGGTGGCGCTGGTCCCGGCAGCGGGGCGCTCACGCCTAGTCGCGGCTCGTAGCCGCACCAGACGCCCCGCCGAGCCTCTCCTGGAGGTTCGTCGTCTTGCTCCCATGACCGATCACCCCGTCACCCCGACCGTCCCGCCGCCCGCCTCCCGCCGGCGCGCGCGCCCGACCGTGCGCGAGCTGCCCGCCGACCTGCTCACGCCGGTGGCCGCGTTCCTGCGCGTGCGGCACCGGGGGCCCGGGTTCCTGCTCGAGTCGGTCGAGCGCGGACAGCAGGTCGGCCGCTACTCGTTCATGGCGGCCGGCTGCGAGCCGATCGAGCTCGACGCGGCGAGCGGGTTCGGGCCGCTGCGCAGCGCGCTCGCACGCCACGCCGACGCCGATCTGGCCGGCCTGCCGCCGTTCTGCGGCGGCGTCGTCGGCTGCCTCGCCTACGACGCCGCCTGCACGTTCGAGCCGAGCGTGCCGCTGCCGCCGGCCCGCGACGGCGACGACGAGGCGATCGGGCGCTTCCTCTTCGCGCCCGTGGTCGTCGCGTTCGATCACGTGCGGCAGACCCTGCAGGTGGTCGCACAGCCGGGCTACGGCGGCATCGCCGACGAGCTCTGCGCCGATCTCATGGGGCCGCTCCCCGCGGGCGTCGAGCCGGTGCCCGCGCTGACCGGCGCCGGCCAGAGCTACCCCGAGCGCACGCAGGCCGACTACGAGGCGATGGTGCGCGCCGCGCAGGTGCACATCGGGCGCGGCGACGTCTTCCAGATGGTGCCCTCGCAGCTGATCGCGCGGCCGACCGCCGCCAGCCCGTTCTCGCTCTACCGCGCCCTGCGCGCCGTCAACCCGTCGCCCTACATGGTGTTCTGCGACCTCGGCGACCGCCAGATCGTCTCGGCCTCGCCCGAGACGCACGTCTCGCTCTCGCGCGCCGGCGTGGCGACGCTCAAGCCGATCGCCGGCACGCGCCGGCGCGATGCCGACGGCGCGGCCGACGACGCGCTCGCCCGCGAGCTCGAGGCCGACGAGAAGGAGCGCGCCGAGCACCTGATGCTCGTCGACCTCGCCCGCAACGATCTCGGGCGCGTGTGCGAGCCCGGCAGCGTGCGCGTCTCGAAGCTGCTCGAGGTCGAGCGCTACTCGCACGTCATGCACCTCGTCTCGCAGGTCGACGGGGCGCTGCGGGACGGCGAGGACGCGCTCTCGCTGCTGGGCGCGACGTTCCCGGCCGGCACCGTCAGCGGCGCTCCCAAGGTGCGCGCGATGCAGCTGATCTCGCAGATCGAGGGCACGCGCCGCGGCGTCTACGCCGGGGCGCTCGGCTACGTGGGCTTCGACGGCGCGCTCGACACCTGCATCGCCCTGCGCACGATCGTGATGCGCGAGGGCGTCGCGCTCCTGCAGGCCGGCGCGGGCATCGTCGCCGACTCGGATCCGGCCAGCGAGCACGTCGAGTGCATGAACAAGCTCGCCGCCCTCTCGGCCGCGATCGACCTCGCCGAGACCGGGAGGTACGGCCGGTGACCGTCATCACCCCGCCCGGAGTCGCGGCGGACGCCCCGCGCGTCCTGCTCGTCGACAACTACGACTCCTTCACGTACAACCTCGCGCACCTGCTGTGCGAGGCGGGCGCCGTGGTCGACGTGCGCCGCCACGACGCGGTCAGCGCCGAGGAGGCCGACGAGCTCGCGCCGACGCACCTGGTCGTCTCCCCCGGCCCGGGCCGGCCCGCCGAGGCCGGCATCTCGGCCGTCCTGATCGAGCGCCTCGCCGGCCGCATCCCGGTGCTCGGCGTCTGCCTCGGCCACCAGTGCATCGTCGAGGTCTACGGCGGCGTGGTCGAGCGCGCGCGGCGCCTCATGCACGGCAAGGTGGGCACGGTCGACCGCATCGGCGCGGATGCCCTGCTCGACGGCCTCCCCGACTCGTTCGAGGCCGGGCGCTACCACTCGCTCGCGGCCATCGAGCCGCTCCCCGAGGTGCTGATCGCGACGGCGCGCGACCGCGACGGCGAGGTCATGGCGCTGCGGCACCGCGACATCCCGGACCTGCACGGGGTGCAGTTCCACCCGGAGTCCGTGCTCACGCCGGCCGGCGACGTGATTGCGCGAAACTTCCTCGCGATGGGAGGCGGCGCGTGATCTCCGAGACGATCGACCGGTTGCTCGCCGGCGATGCGCTGAGCGCGGGCGACGCGGAGGCCGTCGTCGGAATCGTGATGCGCGGCGAGGCCGAGCCCGCGCAGATCGCGGGCCTCCTGGTCGCGCTGCGCGCCAAGGGCGAGACGGTCGACGAGCTCGTGGGCGCGGCGCGCGCGATGCGCGCGCACGTCGTCGCGGTGCGCCCGGCGCGCGACGATCTCGTCGACACCGCGGGCACGGGTGGCGACGGCAGCGGCACGTTCAACATCTCGACGACCGCGGCGCTCGTCGCCGCCGCCTGCGGCTGCGCCGTGGCCAAGCACGGGAACCGCGCCGCCTCGTCGCGCTCGGGCTCGGCCGACGTGCTCGAGGCGCTGGGCGTGGCCATCGCGCTCACGCCCGAGCAGGCGGCCGCCATGGTCGACCGCCACGGCTTCGGCTACCTGCACGCGCCCGACCACCACCCCGCGATGCGCCACGCCGGGCCGGTTCGCCGTTCGCTCGGCGTGCGCACCGTCTTCAACCTGCTCGGGCCGCTGACGAACCCGGCCGGCGCGCGCCGCCAGGTGATCGGCGTCTACGCGCAGCAGTGGGTCGAGCCGATGGCGCAGGCCCTGGCCGCGCTCGGCTGCGAGCACGGCATGGTCGTGCACGGCGAGCCCGGCATCGACGAGCTCTCCCCCTGCGGCGCCACGACCGTGGCCACGGTGCACGGCGGAGCGGTGACGGTCACCGAGCTGGACGCGCGCGAGCTCGGCATCGAGCTGTGCGCGCTCTCGGACCTCGCCGGCGGCGACGCGGCGCGCAACGCCGAGATCACGCTCGCCGTCCTGCGCGGCGAGGAGGGGCCCGCCGCCGACGCGACGGTGCTCAACGCGGCCGCGACGCTGGTGGTGGCGGGGCGCGCCGCCGATCTCGGCGAAGGTGTGGCGACGGCGCGCGAGGCACTGCGCTCCGGAGCGGCAATGGCGACGTTGTCGGCGCTGCGCGCCGCACGGGAGGATCTGGCATGAGCTATCTGCAAGGCATCGGCGCGTGGACGCGCGAGCGGCTCGAAGAGCGCCGCGAGACGCGCTCGCTGGCCGCGTCGCTCCTGCACACCGGCGCGAAGTCGGTGATCGCCGAGGTCAAGCGCTCCTCGCCCTCGCAGGGCGAGATCGCGCCCGGCGCCGATCCCGCGGCGGTCGCGCAGGCCTACGAGCGCGGCGGCGCCGCGGCGATCTCGGTGCTCACCTCGGCGCGCGACTTCGGCGGCTCGTACGCCGATCTGGCGGCCGTGCGCGCGGTCGTCGACGTCCCGATCCTGTGCAAGGACTTCTTCGTCGACGTGTGGCAGGTCACCGAGGCGCGCGTGCACGGCGCCGACGCGATCCTCGTGCTGCTCGCGCTCGTCGAGGACAACCTCGCCGCCGACCTCATCCAGGCCGCCGAGGATCTCGAGATGGAGGCCCTCGTCGAGGTGCACGACGGCGCCGAGCTGGAGCGGGCGCTCGACCTCGGAACGCCCATCATCGGCGTCAACGCGCGCGACCTGGCCACGCTCGAGATCGACCGCGGGCGTCAGATCGAGCTGCTGCGGCGGCTCCCGCGCGGGCTCCTGCGCATCGCGGAGTCGGGCATCGAGACGCCCGACCACGCGCGCGCCGCACGCGAGGCGGGCGCCGACGCGCTGCTCGTCGGCACGGCGCTGATGCGCGATCCCGGCCTGCTCCCGGCGCTCGTCCGGTGACCGCGGTGACCGTCGTCAAGATCTGCGGCGTGACGAGGCCCGAGGACGCCGCGGCTGCGGTGGCGGCGGGCGCCGACATGATCGGCGTCGTCTTCTGGGCCCCGAGCCCGCGCTGCGCGAGCGAGGCTGCGGCGCGGCGCGTGCGCGAGGCCGTCCCGCCGGGCGTGCCGCTGGTGGGCGTGTTCGTCGACGAGGACCCCGCGCGCATCGACGAGCTCGTCGAGTCGGCCGGCCTCGACCGCGTGCAGCTGCACGGATCCGAGCCCCGGGCGCTCGTCGAGCGCTACGGCGCGCGGGCGATCCGCGGCGTGCGCGACGGCGACATCTCGGACGTGCCGGCGGGCATCCCGGTCGTCTACGACCGCCCCTGGGGCGAGACGCGCGACATCGAGGCGCTGTACGCGCACTGGCGCCTCGCGAGCCGTCTCGTCGACGAGCGACCGCTGCTGCTGGCCGGGCGCCTCGATCCGGACAACGTGGCACAGGCGGTGCGCGAGGTGCGCCCCTGGGGCGTCGACTGCGCGAGCGGGATCGAGAGCAGCGCGGGCATCAAGGATCACGAGCGCGTGCGGCGGTTCGTCGCGGCGGCCAAGGAGGCGGAATGAGCACCACCCGGCGCGGACTCGACGTGCAGCACGCCCCGGACGCGCTCGGCCGCTTCGGGCGCTTCGGCGGGCGCTTCGTGCCCGAGACCGTGATGGCGGCGCTCGACGAGCTCGAGGCCGCGCTCGCGGCGGCCCTCGTCGATGAGTCGTTCGCGGCCGAGCTGGCCGCCCTCGGCCGCGACTACGTCGGGCGCCCGACGCCCGTCTACCTCGCGGAGCGGCTGACCGCGCAGGTCGGCGGCGCCCGCATCTGGCTGAAGCGCGAGGACCTCGCGCACACGGGCGCGCACAAGATCAACAACGCCGTCGGGCAGGCGCTGCTCGCCGAGCGCCTCGGCAAGCGGCGCATCGTGGCCGAGACCGGGGCGGGCCAGCACGGCGTCGCGAGCGCCACCGTGTGCGCGCGCTTCGGCATGGAGTGCATCGTCTACATGGGCGAGGAGGACACGCGGCGCCAGGCCCCCAACGTGACGCGCATGCACCTGCTCGGCGCCACGGTCGTGCCCGTCAGCTCGGGGACGGCGACGCTCAAGGAGGCGATGAACGAGGCGATCCGCGACTGGATCGCGAACGTCGAGACGACCCACTACCTGATCGGATCGGCCGCCGGCCCGCACCCCTACCCCACGCTCGTGCGCGAGCTGCAGTCGGTGATCGGCCGCGAGGCCCGCGCGCAGATGCTCGCGCAGGCGGGGCGCCTGCCCGACGTCGTCGTCGCCTGCGTGGGCGGCGGCTCCAACGCGATCGGGGCGTTCCATGCGTTCCGCGACGACGCCGTGCGCCTGGTCGGCGCGGAGGCGGGCGGCGACGGCGCCGACCTGCACGCCGCCTCGATCGGCGGCGGACACGTCTCGGTGCTGCACGGCTCGCGCTCCTACGTGCTCTGCGACGAGTGGGGCCAGGTCTCGGAGAGCCACTCGATCTCGGCCGGCCTCGACTACCCCGGAGTCGGCCCCGAGCACGCGTACCTGGCCGCCAGCGGGCGCGCCGAGTACGTGCGCGTGAGCGACGCCGAGGCGCTCGAGTCGTTCCACCGCCTGTGCCGCGCCGAGGGCATCATCCCGGCGCTCGAGTCATCCCATGCGCTGTACGCCGCCGAGCGCCTCGCGCGCGAGCTCGGACCCGGCGGTGACGTGCTCGTCTGCCTCTCGGGCCGAGGCGACAAGGACATCGACACGGTGATCGCGCAGGGCGGCGCGTGAAGCTGCGCACCCCCGCGCTCGCGATCTACCTGATGGCCGGCGACGGCCTGCCCGACGCGGCCGCGGCCGCGGTCGCGGCGGGCGCCACGGCGATCGAGGTCGGCATCCCGTTCTCGGACCCGCTCGCCGACGGCCCGACGATCCAGCGCGCGGCCGAGGCGGCGCTGGCGGCCGGGATGACGCCGCCGCGCTGCCTCGAGGCGCTCGCAGCCACGCGCGAGCGGCTCGGCGGCGAGGTTCCGCTGATCCCGATGACGTACGCCGCGATCGTCGAGCGCTACGGCATCGCGCGCTTCTGCGCCGATGCGGCGGAGGCGGGCGCGACCGGGCTGATCGTCGCCGACGTCCCACCCGACGACGGCGACGAGCTGCAGGCGGCGAGCGCCGCCAACGGGATCGACCTCGTCCAGCTGATCTCCCTCACGAGCGCGGACGCGCGCCTCGCGCTGGCGTGCCGCACGAGCCGGGGGTTCATCTACGTGGTGTCGGCGATCGGCACGACGGGGGCGCGCGAGGAGCTCGACGTCGAGCGCCTGCGGGGACTGCTCGCGCGCGTGCGGGCGCACGCCGGCGAGCTGCCCCTGCTGTGCGGCTTCGGCGTGTCGCGCGCCTCGCAGGTGCGCGCCCTGCGCGCCGCCGGCGCCGACGGCGTGATCGTCGGCTCGGCCGCGATCGCCGCGCTCGAGAGCGGCGGCGTGGCCGCCCTCGGCGAGCTCGTCGGCTCGCTGGCCGGCGGCCTCTGACGACCCCCTCTCAGAGGTAGTAGCCGTCGATCGGGGCGCGCGCCTCTGCGAACAGCGCGGGCCCGTCGTAGGCGACGTCGTGCGCCGGCGCGGTCCCCGCCGGCGTGATCGCCTCCCACTGCGCCGAGCTGAGCGCGAAGACGACGCGTCCAAGCCCCGAATAGGCGATCGCGGCGCGACACAGCGGGCACGGCTCGCAACTCGTGTACATCGTCGTCGTGCGCGCCTCCGCGGCACCCAGGTGGCGCGCAGCCCAGCGTGCGAGCTTGAGCTCGGGGTGCGCGGTGATGTCGGCGTCGGCCAGCTCGGTGTTGTGTTCCTCGGCGAGCACGGCCCCGGAGGCCGAGACGAGCAGCGATCCGTACGGGTCCTGGCCTGCGGCACGAGCGCCGTGAGCCAGCTCGATCGCTCGCCGGAGATGCATCTCGTCGGTCGCGTCCATTGTCGTCCTCTCCGTCTGGGCGGTATCCGAGGCCGGCAGGGGCACTGGCCATGCGGCCCCTCGCCGCGGGTGTCACTTCAGGCTGCGTCGTCCGGCGCGCGCAGGCGCTGCCGCTGGGCCGCGAGCGCCGTCCGGGCCTTGCCGGCGAGGCCGCGCACCGTGTCGTCCGATGCGCTCCGGGTCAGGTCCTCGACGTGCTCGAGCGCCGCAGCCGAGAACGGGAGGCCGCCGGTCGGCGCGAGCCAGCCGATCGCCTCGAGGGCGCCGACGAGCTCGTGCGGGTCGTCGGTCTCCAGGAGCACCGACACGACCGAGCCGCGGGCGTCGACGCCGTCGAGCTCGCTGTCGACGAGGCCCTCGACGAGGATCTCGCCGGCCGCGTCGAAGAGGTCGCGCGCGTCGTCGTCCTCGGGGAGCTCCTGGCCGAGCGCGCGCAGGATCAGCGGGACGGCCGCCTCACGGCGCGCCGCCAGGAGCGCCGAGACCATCGCGCGCGTCACGGCGACGTGCCGCGTGTCGCGCAGCAGTCGCAGGACCATGGAGTCGGTCTCGCCGCGGTGATCGCGCGCCACGAGCCGCGCCGCCTCGACGCGGTCGGCCCAGTCCTCGGAGAGCGACAGCCGCGTGACCGGGTCGAGCATCAGCGATCCTCCAGCCCGACGCGCAGGAGCTCGCGACGCAGTGCGTGCAGCGCCCGCCGGAGGCGCATGCGCGCGGCGTCCTCGCTCATCCCGAGCGCCAGGCCGCAGTGCGCGAACGACTGCCCCTCGAGCAGCCGCAGCTCGATGATGCGCTGCTGCGAGGGCGACAGCCTCG
The DNA here is from genome assembly GCA_963743275.1 of uncultured Actinomycetes bacterium. Taxonomy (GTDB): domain Bacteria; phylum Actinomycetota; class Thermoleophilia; order Gaiellales; family JALYLC01; genus JALYLC01. The sequence continues at coordinate 589,651 of CAVUPB010000002.1, forward strand.
CCATGCTCTCGCGGATCGACAGGCGGATGTCGGGGTCGAGGGCTGCCCCGTCGTCGAGCGTGCGCGTCGTCGCCTCGAGGCGGGCCTGCGCCGCCCGCTCGCGCACGGCCGAGCCGATCGTGTCGGCGACGCGGCGCTGCGCCACCCGGGCGAGCCACGCCCGCGTGTTCGACGGCGGCCGGCGGCGCGCCGCCAGGAGCAGGTCGACGAACACGTCCTGCGTCAGGTCCTCCGCGAGATCCGAGCTCCCCGTGCGAAACGCGAGCCCGCGCGCCACGCTCGTGCGCAACTCGCGATAGGCCCCGTCGACGTCACGGTCCGAGCTCGCGGGCCGGTGAGCCGAGCGCGCCCATGCGGCGACGTCCCCGGCGCGCGCCCGCACGCCGACGCAGGTCTCCGCCTCGCGAGCGTTCTCCCCCACGAACCTTCTTGACGATTCGCGCGATCGCGTAACGAGATCGGCCCGGAGGGGGTCGCCCCACCCCCTGGATAAGGCTATGGAATTCGTATCTCACTTATGGAATAGATGCGATTTCTGATGTGATTTTCGGCGTTCGGAATCGCGTCCTCACGCGGACTTGAGCCGCGAACGCACCGCGAAGGCGCCGTTTGCCGGGTGCACAACCCCAGGAGGTGGACGTGATCCCACTCGTCTCGAGGAAGCTTGTGACGGCTAGTCGCCGTCATAGGCGCCGTGCTACCAGTGGCAACGGCCTGGGGCGCGGTCGACTTCTCCTACGGCGGCACGCCGCGCTGGCTCGGCGGCATCACGCAGACCTCCGGCGCCGCGTACCGCAACTACAACCGCATCTACGGCAACGCCGACGACACCAAGTTCCTCTGCTACGGGCCGATCAGCCCGTCGGGCACCTGCTACGGCGGCACGTTGCTGATCGGCAACTCGTCGTATCTCAACCTCGGCTCGAGCGGGTCGTTCGGCTACGGCACCGCCGCCGCGAAGTGCGGCACGTACCTGACCCTCTACGTCGACTGCCACTCCACTCAGCCATGATGACTCACTCGCACAAGCTCACATGGCGCCAGGCATCCGTCCGCATCGTCGCGGGCATCGCCATCGGCGCCGCCATCGCGACTGCGATCGCGAGCCACGGCTCCGCCTCCGCTGCTCGGGTCGACTCGAGCCCGCCGCCCGGCTCGGCTGCGTCGCAGCTCGGCGTCCTGCGCGTCGCTTCGGTCGACGCCAGTCCGCCTTCGGACGTCGCGGCCGGCCTTGACGGGGCGTCCGCCCTGGCGACCGGCGTCCACCTGCTCGGGCAGGACATCGGCGGTTCCGGTCTCAGCCTGTATGCGGCGTCACGCGCGAACGGCGGCGCGTGCAACGCGCTCGCGGCAGCGAAAGGCGCCACCGCCACCGCGTGCGTCCAGAACATCCCGCCCGAGGGGATCACAATCGGCGCCTCGGACGTGAACGGCTGGACGCTCTACGGCTTCGCAGCCGACGACGTGGTCGGCGTCGACGTCGTCCTCAACGGCCAGGCAGTCGCGGCCTCCCTGCTCCAGAACGCGTACGTCGCCGACCTCGGAGCAGCCGACCTCTCGGCGGCAACCGCGCTCCTCGTGCACCACGCCGACGGCACCGTCGACAAGGTCGCCAACACCCTGCGAGCTCCCGGCTCGTGACAGGCAGCGGGGGGCGGGCGCGACGATGGCCCGCCCCCGGCTGTTACGCAATGGGCTCGATGGTCTAATCAGCCCTGATGAAGCGGCGATCCGACATCGCACTCATGCGCGCGGCCCGCACCGATCCACGCGCATTCGGCGAGCTCTACGAGCGGCATGTCGTCGCCATCCACAGCTGGTTGCGGAACCGCGTCGGAGAGCCCGCCGCCACGGACCTGACCGCCGAGACGTTCGCCGCCGCGTGGGAGTCCCGGCGGCGCTTCCGGCACGATCACGCGGATGCCGTCGCACCATGGCTCTACGGCATCGCGCTGAACCAGTACCGCTCGTATCAGCGCCTCGCGCGGGTCGAGACGACGGCGCGGGCGCGCCTCGGCATGCCCGAGAGCTACGCCGCTGCACTCGAGATCGAGGACGCGGACGAGCGTCTCTCCGCCGAGCAGGCGCGCAGGGAGCTTCGCAACGCGCTCGCCGATCTCACTGCGGATCAGCGTCGCGCGCTGGAACTGCGCGTCATCAGCGATCTGCGCTTCGCCGAGGTCGCGGCAACCATGGCCACCACAGAGCCGACGGCGCGCATGCGCGTGATGCGAGCGCTCAGGACGATGCGCGCCGTCATGACCGGAGGGGAGGTCTCGCCGTGACGACGCTCCCCTCGAATCTGGCGCTGGTCGGAGAAGACCTGGCGCAGGCAACCACGCGGGACTGGCGGCGGTCGGTGAGGCGGCGACGGCGCGTCGCGCTCGCGGTCGCCTTCGCGCTTCTCGCGCTGACTGCGAGCGCCGCCATCGCGACCGGCTGGCTGTCCGACAAGACTCCGGCCACGAAGGCGGTTCAGTCGCTCGACGCCAGTGCGAGCCCGGGCGCGACCCGCGTGCTCTTGTCGAATCTCGGGTCGGAGCAGCGCACGCTCAGCGCCGACGCGACTCCCGGCGGAGCGGTTTGCCTGACCCTCAGCGGGTTCTCGCGGCAGTGCATCCCCACGCTCCTCGCGCGGCAGCAGATTTCGTTCTTCGTGTGGTCGACGACCGGTACGGGGGGACCCGCGCTGATCTGGGGCATCGCGCGCGACTCCGTGCGATCCGTCGACGCGGTCTCGGCCGACGGGCAGACCACGCGGGCGCAACTGGCCAACGATGCCTTCTTTGTGGAGTTGAGTGACGGCCTGCCCGTAAAGCTCGTCGCGAATCTCGCCGACGGCTCCTCCGTGACGCGTCCGATCTCGCCCTGCCCTCCCACGAATCCCGTTTGCGTGCCGTAACACCCACGAAACCCCAGAAAGCACGAGGACGACGACGATGCCCCAGAAGACCGGCACCGCTCCACCGATTCCGGAATCGGATGGAGTCGTTGCGCGCGCAGATTGCCACCAGCCTGAGAGCGGCCCGGGCACGCACCGGCCTGAACGGTCCCCAGGTGGCGGATCTGCTCGCGAAGCAGGGCTTGGACGTGACGCCGGCGACGCTCGAGCGCTGGGAGTCGACCGGACTGCTGCACGTCGATTCCGCCGTGCATCTGGCCACCGCCTACGGCACGACGCTCGACCTGCTCGCCGGCCGCCGGGCGTTCCAGCAGCGGCACCCAGCCTCGGAGCTGCCGCCGCCCGACCGGAGCCCCTGGTGATGCGGTACCACGTCCACGTCGGCACGACGAGCATCCTCACCCGCGACCTCAACGACCTCGCGCAGGACCTGCAGAACGCGATCGAGGACGCCGGCTACGTCGGCGAGCCGCGCATCACGAGCCAGCTCCTGACCCGCCGCCTGATCATGTCGGCCTACATCGACTCCGACGATGCGGGCGCGGCCATGGCGATTGCGCGCAGCGTGCTCCTGAGCCACCTCTACGAGCACGGCCCCGAATACCGTCGCGTCGGTATCCACCATACCGACGCAACCCCGGCCGGGTAACTTCGTCTCCTTCCGAAGCCCGGCCGGGGGACGGCCCCCGGGGCGCCCGCTCCGGACACTAGACTCGAAGCAGTGGGGCGCCTCACCAGCCACCTGGACACACGGAGCGAGACGTTCCTGCGCGGCGAGGAACGCATGCACGCGCTCTGCGACGTGCTCGACGCGCGGCTGGCGCGTGCGCGCGAGGGCGGAGGCGCGGCCGCGGTGGAGCGCCATCGCAGCCGCGGCAAGCTCCCCGTGCGCGAGCGCATCGACCTGCTGCTCGACCCGGACACGGCCTGGCTCGAGCTCTCGCCGCTGGCGGCGCTCGGCCTCTACGACGACGAGGCGCCCGGCGCGGGCATCGTCACCGGCATCGGCACGGTGCACGGGCGCGCCTGCGTGATCGTCGCCAACGACGCCACGGTCAAGGGCGGGACGTACTTCCCGCTCACGGTCAAGAAGCACCTGCGGGCCCAGGAGATCGCGCTCGAGAACCGGCTGCCGTGCATCTACCTGGTCGACTCCGGCGGCGCCTACCTGCCGCTGCAGGCCGAGGTCTTCCCCGACCGCGAGCACTTCGGGCGCATCTTCTACAACCAGGCGCGCATGTCCGCCGAGGGCATTCCGCAGCTGGCGGCCGTGATGGGCTCCTGCACCGCCGGGGGAGCGTACGTGCCCGCCATGTGCGACCAGAGCGTGATCGTGCAGGGCACCGGGACGATCTTCCTCGCCGGCCCGCCGCTCGTGAAGGCTGCGACGGGCGAGGAGGTCACGGCCGAGGAGCTCGGCGGCGGCGACGTCCACGCGCGCATCTCCGGCGTCGCCGACGCCCTCGCCAGCTCGGACGAGCACGCGCTCGCGCTGCTGCGCGAGGCGGTCGCCGGACTCCGGAGCCCGGGCGCCGCCTCGCTCGCGCAGATCGACGGCGAGGGGCCGGCCTACGACCCCGGCCAGCTCGCGGGCGTCATCCCGGCCGACGAGCGCACGCCGTTCGACGTGCGCGAGGTGATCGCGCGCGTGGTCGACGGATCGCGCTTCTCGGAGTTCAAGCCGCTCTACGGCGACACCCTCGTGTGCGGCTTCGCGCATGTCTGGGGCTTTCCCGTCGCGATCGTCGCCAACAACGGCATCCTCTTCTCCGAGTCGGCGCTCAAGGGCGCGCACTTCGTGCAGCTCGCGTGCCAGCGCAAGATCCCGCTCGTCTTCCTGCAGAACATCACGGGCTTCATGGTCGGCAAGGCGTACGAGCACGGCGGCATCGCGAAGGACGGCGCGAAGCTCGTGATGGCCGTCGCCTGCGCGCAGGTGCCGAAGCTGACGGTCGTGATCGGCGGCTCCTACGGCGCGGGCAACTACGGCATGTGCGGCCGCGCGTTCGGGCCGCGCCTGCTGTTCATGTGGCCGAACGCGCGCATCTCGGTGATGGGCGCGCGCCAGGCCGCGGAGACGCTGCTGACGGTCCGCCTGGACGCGCTGCGGGCGCGCGGCGAGGACATGGACGAGACGGAGCGCAACGCGTTCGTCCAGCCCATCCTCGAGCGCTACGAGCACGAGAGCGACGCGTCCTACTCGACCGCGCGCCTGTGGGACGACGGCATCATCGACCCGCGCGACACCCGCCGCGTGCTGGCGCTCGGGCTCGCCGCGGCGGCCTGCGCGCCGATCCCCGAACCGCGCTTCGGCGTCTTCCGGATGTGAGCGGCGTCCTCGTCGAGCGCGACGGCGGCATCGCGCGCGTGTGGCTCGACCGGCCCGACCGGCGCAACGCCTTCGACGCCGATCTGATCGCCGCGGTGTCCGAGACGTTCGCGTCGCTGGCCGCCGACGAGGCGCTGCGCGCCGTCGTCCTCGCCGGCCGCGGCGCGTCGTTCTGCGCCGGCGGCGATCTCGAGTGGATGCGCGCCTCGGGCGAGCTCGAGCGCGAGCAGAACGTCGCCGACGCCGAACGGCTCGCCGCCATGTTCGCGGCCGTCGACGCCTGCCCGGTGCCCGTCGTGGCGCGCGTGCACGGCGCCGCCCTCGGAGGCGGCACCGGCCTCGCCTGCTGCTGCGACGTCGTGCTCGCCCGCGAGGATGCCCGCTTCGGCTTCACCGAGGTGCGGCTGGGGCTGATCCCGGCGACGATCGCCCCCTTCGCGCTCGCGCGGATCGGCCGCTCGCAGGCGCGCGCGCTGTTCCTCACCGGCGAGCTCTTCAGCGCCGATCACGCGCTCGCGATCGGGCTCGTGCACGAGGTGCACGCCGACGACACCGCGCTCGACGTCGCCGTCGAGCGCGTGCTCGCCGCCCTGCTGCGCGGCGGCCCCGCCGCCGTGCGCGCCGCGAAGGCCCTGATCGCCGACCTGCGCGACGGCGACCCCGCCGCGCAGGCGCTGCGCGCGGCCGAGGCGATCGCCGCGCGGCGCGCCTCGCCCGAGGGCCGCGAGGGCATCGCGGCGTTCCTCGAGCGGCGGGAGCCGCGCTGGTGACTCCGCCGTTCGCGTGCGTCGCGGTGGCCTGCCGCGGCGAGATCGCGCTGCGCGTCGTGCGCGCGTGCCGCGAGCTCGGCGTCCGCAGCCTCGCGCTCGTGGCAGCCGACGAGCGCGGCGGGATCGCCGAGCGCGAGGCCGACGCCGCCGCCGAGGTGCCGTCCTACCTCGACGCCGTGACGCTCGCCCTGACCGCGGCGGCGGCCGGCGCCGAGGCGCTGCACCCGGGCTACGGCTTCCTCGCGGAGTCGCCCGAGCTCGCCGAGGCCTGCCGGGCGGCCGGCCTCGTCTTCGTGGGCGCCCCTGCGGCGGCGCTCGCGACGCTCGGGCGCAAGGACTCGGCGCGCGAGCTGGCCCAGCGCGCCGGCGTCCCCGTCGTGCCGGGCGGCGCCGATGCCGACGACGTCGGGTACCCGCTGCTCGTCAAGGCGCGCGCCGGCGGCGGCGGGCGCGGCATGCGCGTCGTGCGCGAGCCGGGCGAGCTGGCGGAGGCGGTCGAGGCGGCGGCGCGCGAGGCCGCCGCGGCGTTCGGCGACGGCGGCCTCGTGTACGAGCGCTTCGTCGAGGGCGCACGTCACATCGAGGTGCAGATCCTGCGCGATGCCCACGGCGGGGCGCTCCACCTCGGCGAGCGCGACTGCTCGCTGCAGCGCCGCCACCAGAAGGTGATCGAGGAAGCTCCGGCGCCGGGCGTCGGCCGCGAGCTGCGCGGCGAGCTCGGGACCGCCGCGCTGCGCCTCGCCGAGGCGGTCGGCTACGTCGGCGCGGGCACGGCGGAGTTCCTGCTCGCGCCCGACGGCAGCTGGTACTTCCTCGAGATGAACGCGCGCATCCAGGTCGAGCACCCGGTCACCGAGCTGGTCACGAGCATCGACATCGTGCGCCGGCAGCTCGAGATCGCCGCCGGACAGCCGCTCGAGCTGGCCCAGGGCGACGTCCTCCTGCGCGGGCACGCGATCGAGGCGCGCATCTACGCGGAGGACGCCGACCGCGGCTTCCGGCCGACATCGGGCACCGTGCTCGCGGTGCGCTGGCCGCGCGGACCGGGGATCCGCGTCGATGCCGGCGTCGACGGCGGCGACGTCGTCGGCACCCGCTACGACGGGCTGCTCGCCAAGCTCTGCGTGCACGGCGAGACGCGCGGCCGCGCGCTCGCGCGCCTGCGCGCCGCCCTCGACGACGTGGTCGTGCTCGGCCTGACCACGAATCTGCCGTTCCTGCGCGCGATCGCGGCCGACGCCGACTTCGCGCGCGGCGGCCTCGACACGAGCTGGCTCGAGCGCACCTGGCAGCCGTTTCCCGAGGACGGGGCGCCGCACGAGGCCGTCGCCGCCGCCGCGGCCTACGCGGCCGCCGAGCAGGGCGCGAGCCCGTGGCAGGGCCGCTGGCGCGCCGGCTCGCACCCCGTGACGCCGGACGTGCCCGTCGCGCGCGCCGCCGACGGCGCGCTGCACGTGTGGCTCGACGGCCGCGACGTCCGCGTCGAGCGCGCGGCGCTCGACGAGCCCGAGCAGCATGCGCGGCGCAGCGCGGGCTCGGCCGCCGGCACCGCGCGCATCGCCGCCCCGATGCCGGGATCGGTGCTGCGGCTCGCGGTCGCCGAGGGCGACGAGGTCGAGGAGCACGCCGTCCTGCTCGTGCTCGAGGCGATGAAGATGGAGCACCCGGTCTGGGCGCCGTTCAGCGGTCGCGTCGCCCACCTGGCCTGCCGCGACGGCCAGCAGGTCGCGGCCGGCGACCTGCTGCTGGAGCTCGAGGCCGCCGGAAGCTAGCTTCCGCACATGCAGGAGCGGAGTGCGATCGACCGCCTGACCTGGCTCGCGCTCGCGGGCATCGTCGTCGCGATCTTCGCGCTCGGCCTGGCCGAGGGCCAGGACGACCGGCACGCGGCGCTGGTGCTCGCCGGCGGGCTGCTGCGGTCGCCGGCGGCATGATGATCGCAGGCGTGATCCTCACGCTGGTCGGCAATCTCCTCGTCTGAGGGGTCCCGCGCAGCACGTCCCGGATGTAGGGCCCTGGCGTCGAGGACGCCGACGACCCCCGCCAGCGTCCCGAGCACCGGGGCCGCCGTCACGGTGAGCCGCCCTACAGCTCCGCCGCGAAGCTGCCGTCGGCGACGATCGTGACGCTCCGCCCGCGTCCGTCGACGGCCTCGACGTCCATCTCGGGCGAGCCGATCATGACGTCGAGGTGCACGACCGAGCGGTTCGGCGCCGGCGCGCCCGGGGTGCGGGAGTCGCTGAAGCCGAGGCCGAAGGCGATGTGCGCCGCCGCGTTCTCGTCGAGCAGCGTCGTGAAGAACGGCCGTCCGGCGGCTCCCACCCGCGAGGAGTCGTCGACCAGCGCGAGCTCGCCGAGGCGCCCGGCGCCGCGGTCGCGCGCGAGGTAGCCGGCGAGGAACTCGCGATCGCCGTCGTCGGCGGCCTCGATGCGCACGAGGCGGCCACCGCGGAACTCGCCGGCGATGCCCTCGATCACGCGGCCCGCGAGCGCGAGCGGGCGCGTGCAGCGGAAGACGCCGCTCGTGGCCGCCTGCGCGGGGCTCGTGAACACCTCCTCGGTGGGGATGTTCGGCGTGATGCGATGGCCGCGCACGTCGCTGACGCCGCCGCGCCAGAGCGTTCCCTCGGGCAGTGCGAGTCGCAGGTCGGTGCCGGGGGCTGTCAGGCGGATCTCGCGCAGGTCGAGCGCCGTGAGGCGCGCGGCGCGGGCGGCGAGGTGCTCGGCGTGGCGCCTCCAGCCGTCGGCCGGGTCGTCCGGGCCGAGCCGCGCGAACGACAGGAGATCGGCTCCGAGCTTCGCAACCCCGGCATCGGGGTCGAGCTCGGGATAGACCTGTGCCGCCCACCCCGGCGTCGGCCAGGCGACGACGGCGAAGCGCGCGTCGGCCTTCCCGACTGCGCGCCGGTAGGGCGGCAGGCCCGCGCGGTCGGTGACGCGCCGCACGGCGCGCGCCGGCGGCACGTCGGCCAGCACCTGCGGGTTCTCGCTGCCGGCGATCCAGACGATGCCCGCGCCCTCGCGCACGAGGTCGCGCATGCGCGCGTCCTCCCAGGCGGGCCGCCAGTCGAGCGTGTCCTCGGGCGCGAGCAGCGCGCGGGCGCGCGTGACGCGCGGGTCGGTCTCGAGCACGTCGACGTAGCGCGCACCGGCGCGATAGGCCGCCTCGGTCAGTGCGACCACGAGCTCGCGCTGGATCGGCTCGGGGTGGACCGCGAGCACATCGCCGGCGCCGATGAGGAGCCCGTCGCGCACGATCGCATCGGCATACCGGGCCAGGGATCCGCCGTCCACGCCGCAATCGTACGCGGCCGGTATCGTGCGGGGAGTGGACCTCGACCTCTCGGACGAGCACCGGCTGTTCCGCGACACGGTGCGCGGCTTCGCCGAGGGCGTGGTCGCTCCGGTCGCCGAGGAACTCGACGCGCACGGCCGCTTTCCGCTCGCCGAGCTGCGCCAGGCCGCCGCGCTCGGTCTGCTCGGCGTGCCCGTTCCCGAGGCCGACGGCGGCGCGGGCGGCGACACGCTGGCCTACGCGCTCTGCATCGAGGAGCTCGCGCGCGTCGACTCGTCGTTCGCCATCACCGTCGCCGCGCACACCTCACTCGGCACGATGCCGATCCTGCTCTTCGGCGACGAGCAGCAGCGGGCGCAGTGGCTCCCGCAGCTGGCCTCCGGCGAGCGCCTCGCGGCGTTCGGGCTGACCGAGCCCGAGGCCGGCTCGGATGCGGGCGCGACGCTCACGACGGCGCGCGCCGAGGACGGCGAGTGGGTCATCGACGGCGCCAAGATGTTCATCACCAACGCCGGCACCGAGATCAGCGGCTGCGTGACGATCACCGCGCGCACCGGCGACGACGAGATCTCGAACTTCATCGTGCCCAACGGCGCTCCGGGCTACGACATCGGCCCGCCGCTCAAGAAGATGGGCTGGAAGTCCTCGGATACGCGCCCGCTCGCGTTCCAGGGCTGCCGCGTCCCGGCCGGCAACCTGCTCGGCCCGCGCGGCGAGGGACTGCACCAGTTCCTCACGATCCTCGACGGCGGGCGCATCTCGGTCGCGGCGCTCGGCCTCGGCCTGGCGCAGGGCGCGTACGAGCTCGCGCTCGCCTATGCGCGCACGCGCCGGCAGTTCGGGCGCGCGATCTCGCGCTTCCAGGCGATCCAGTTCAAGCTCGCGGACATGGCGACCGAGATCGCGGCCGGGCGTGCGCTCACCTATCGCGCCGCGTGGCTGAAGGATCGCGGCCGCCCGTTCGCGCACGAGGCGTCGATGGCCAAGCTGTACACGGCCGAGCTCGCCTGCCGCGTCGCCGACGAGGCCGTGCAGATCCACGGCGGCTACGGCTACATGGACGAGTACGCGATCTCGCGCTTCTATCGCGATGCCAAGATCCTCGAGATCGGTGAGGGCACGAACGAGATACAGCGTCTCGTGATCGCCCGCGGACTGGGGCTGGAATGATCTTCGAGCAGATCGTGTGGCGCGATCTCGGGTGCGCCTCGTACGTCGTCGGCTGCCAGGCGGCCGGGGAGGCCGTCGTCGTCGACCCCCCGCTCGACGTGCGCGAGGTGCTGGCCGCGTGCGAGCGCCACGGCGTCCGCCTGACCGGCGTGATCGAGACCCATACGCACGCCGACCACGTCTCGGGGCACGGCATCCTGGCGCACGGGCACGGCGCCTGGATCGCGATCCACGAGATCGCGAACGCGGTCTACGAGCACCGGCCGCTGCGCGACGGCGACCGCATCGACGTCGGCAACATCGCGCTCGACATCCTGCACACGCCCGGTCACCGCCCGGAGCACTGCTGCGTCGTCGTCTCCGACCGCACGCGCGGCGACGAGCCCTGGCTCGTGCTCTCCGGGGACGCGCTCTTCGTGGGCGACAGCGGACGCCCCGACCTCGCCGTCGCCGGCGAGGAGGGCGCGGCCGCGCTCTACCGCTCGCTGCACGAGCGCATGGGGAGCCTCGACGCCGGCGTCGAGCTCTTCCCCGGGCACGTCGCCGGCTCGCTGTGCGGGCGCGGGATGTCGGCCAAGACGTCTTCCACGCTCGGCTTCGAGCGGCGCTACAACCCGATGCTCGCCGAGATGAAGGTCGAGGAGTTCGTCAAGCGGGCGAACGCCGATCTCGCACCCAAGCCGCCCACCATGGGGCGCATCGTCGAGCTCAACCGCGGGCCGCTCCTGACCGAGGCGCCGCGCGCGCGCACGGTCAAGCTCCCCGCCGCCGACGCCCAGGTGCTCGACGTGCGCAGCGGCCCGCTCTTCGCCGGCGGGCACATGGCGGGCTCCTTCAACGACGCGGTCGAGGCCCCCGGCTTCGGCAATCGCTGCGGATTCGCGCTCGACCCCGAGCGCGAGGTCGTGATCGTGGCGGCCTCGCACGAGCAGGCCGAGGACGCCGTGCGCAAGCTCGCGGCGGTGGGCTTCACGGAGTTCGCCGAGGTCGGCTTCGGCATCGACTCGGCGCACGCGCACGCGCGCTTCGAGCCCGTCGGGCTGGTCGAGATGGGCCGCCTCTCCGACAAGGGCGAGCTGCAGGTCGTCGACGTCCGCGAGCCGTCCGAGCAGACCGAGATGGCGAAGGGCGCGCTCGCGGTGCCCTACCGGCTGCTCGGCGAGGCCGACCTCTCGTCGCTCGATCCCGCGCGCCCGACCGCCGTCGTGTGCCACACCGGGGTACGTGTGCCGATCGCCGCCTCGCTGCTCGCGCGCCGCGGGTTCACGCACGTGCGCCCGGTGCTGGGCGAGGGCATGAACACCTGGGGCACGCGCGAGGCCGTCGCCGCGGCCGAGGCCGACGCCAAGGCAGCGGCCGCGGAGACGCGCGCGAAGGGCTGAAGCTCGGTCAGACGTCCTCGGGGACGCCGCTCGCGAGCGAGCGGTTGGCCGCCAGCGCGACGCGCAGCGCGAGCGTCGCATGCGCGCCGGTCGCCTCGGTCGGCGCCTCGCCGCGCTCGAGCCAGCCCACCACGGCCGCCGTCTGACCGGCCCAGGGATCGGCGCTCGCCACCTCGACGAGGCGCATCGGCCCGTCGGCGGGGTGCACCCGTAGCCGGTTGGCGGCCTGGTCGACGCCGCCGATGTTGCCGCCGTCGGCCGCGGGCGCCGCGCTGAACGGGTACTCCACCACCCCGCGCTCGCACAGGACGCGCAGGTTGCTCGAGAACGGATAGGACTCGGGCTGCATCAGGCCGCCCTCGACGATCGCCTCGCCGCCCTCGTGCTCGACGAGCGCGTGGCAGTGCTGCGCGGCGCCGTGCGCGCCGCTGCGCAGCGCGCGGGCGAAGACCCGGCGCGGCGTTCCGAGCACGGCCGCGAGCGTGTCGAAGTCGTGCACCATCAGGTCGACGCAGACGCCGCCCGAGCGCGCCGGGTCGATCATCCAGTCGTTCCAGGCGGGCGGCGGCGAGAGGCGCTGCGCGCTCGCGGCCAGCGGACGGCCGAGCTCGCCCGAGGCTGCGATCCGCCGCAGCTCGGTGTACTCGGGCCAGAAGCGCAGCACGAGGCCGACGACGAGCAGCTTGCCGGCGCGCTCGCCCGCGGCGACGATCGCCTCGGCGTCCTCGAGCGTGAGCGCGATCGGCTTCTCGAGCAGCACGTGCTTGCCGGCGGCGAACGCACGCTCGGCGGCCTCGCGGTGCTGCGGCGTCGGCAGGCAGATGTCGACGACGTCGACGTCGTCGCGCTCGAGCGGCGCGTAGAGATCGTCCGTCGCCTGCGCGCCGCAGAGCGCCGCGACGCGCGCGGCGCGCTCGTGCGTGCGCGAGGAGACGGCGACGACCTGCGCGTGCCCGGCCTGCGCCGACCAGGCGCCGGCGTGGGTCTGGCCCATGAAGCCGGCGCCGACGATCGCGACGTTGATCATCCCAGGCCGAGCGCGTTCAGGTGCTTGCAGGCGCGCGCCATGGCCGCATCGACCTCGGCGAGCGGCGGCCACGGCTCGCCCTGGAACTCGATCTCGACCGAGAGCGGGCCGGCGTAGCCGCCGGACTCGAGGATGCCGAGCACCGCGGCGAAGTCGACCGTGCCGTCGCCGGGCGCCGGGAAGTCCCAGTTCGCCTTGCCGCCGCGGTGATCCTTGAGGTGCACGTTGGCGAGGTAGGGCACGACCTGGGCGAGGTCGTCGACGGCCTTGACGTCGCCGTAGAACTCGCAGTTGCCCGTGTCGTAGGCGACCTTGATGCGCGGATGGCCGATGCGCGCGAGCAGCGGCAGCGTGAGCGCGGCGCTCGCCATGATGTCGCCGTGGATCTCGAGCGCGACGTCGACGCCGGCCTCGTCCGCCGCGTTCGCGAGCGCCTCGATGTTGGAGAGGAAGGCGGACTCGTTCTCCTCCTGGCTCGAATGCCCGCCGATCGCCGTGCTCATGACGGGCAGGCCGTAGTTCGCGCACCACTCGACGGCCTTGATGCCGAGCGCGAGGCCGTCGGTCGTGGTGAGGTCGGAGTGGCCCGAGAGCACGACGGGCTCGAGGCCGAAGTGCTCGAGGCGCGCGCGCAGCTCGCCCGTGTCGGCATCGAGGTCGACATGCTCGGTCCAGCCCGCGACCGCGGTCAGCTCGACCGTGCGGTAGCCGGCCGCGGCGATGCCCGCGAGGGCCTCTTCCCGGCCGTAGGTGTGGTACGAGTTCGTGTGCCCCGCCAGCGCGTTGCGCATCTAGAACCACCCCTCCTCATCGGGGTTCGCGTACTGCATGAACTCGACGACGGCGCCGCCGATGCGCAGGAAGGCGACCTGGCAGAAGCCGCCGCCGACCTCGAACGGGCCGAGCAGCAGCTCGTGGCCCTCGATCGCGGCCTGGATGTCGTCGACGCGGTAGGCGACGTGCGGCATGTCGCGCACCGGGCCCGTGACCGTCGTGTCCGGCTCGAAGCGCAGGTACTCGACATGGAACGGGTGGTCGCGCGGGCTCGTGACCCACACGCGCGTGGCGTCGACGAACACCTCGCCGTCGTGGCGCTCGTCGGTGATGACACCGATGTGGTCGAAGCGTGCGCGTGCGATCCCGTCCATCGTCCCTCCCGTCGGTGACTCGCCGGGATCTAACCACGTGAGAGGATCCCCGCGTGCGCTTCGAGGGCAAGACGGTAGCGATCACGGGCGGCGGGGGCGGCATCGGCAGCGCGCTCGTGCTCCGCTTCGCCGCCGAGGGCGCCCGGGTGCGCTGCATCGACATCGACGAGGGGCGCGCACGGCGCGCCGCCGAGGCCGCCGGGGACGCCGTCGGGGCCGTCGTCGCCGACGTCACCGTGGCGGCCGACGTCGAGCGCGCGCTGGCCGGCCGCGTCGACGTGCTCGTCAACAACACGCTCTCGGCGATCGGCGACAACCTCGTCACGATCGACGAGGAGTCGTGGCGGCGCGACCTCGACGGCACGCTCACGAGCGCCTACCTCTGCTGTCGCGCCGTGCTCCCCGGGATGATCGAGCGCAAGACCGGGGCGATCGTCAACGTCGCCTCGGTCAACGGCCTCGGCTACTACGGCAACGAGGCCTACAGCGCCGCCAAGGCGGGCCTGATCAACCTCACGCAGTCGATCGCCGCGCGCTACGGGCGCCACGGCGTGCGCGCCAACGCCGTCGCGCCGGGGACGATCCGCACGGCGGCCTGGGACGCCCGCCTCGCGCTCGAGCCGGATCTGCTCACGCGGGTCGCGCGCTGGTACCCGCTGGGGCGCGTGGGGACGCCCGACGAGGTCGCCGGCCCGGTGCTCTTCCTGGCCTCGGACGAGGCCTCGTTCGTGAGCGGGGCGGTGCTCACGGTGGACGGCGGGCTCACGTCGGGCCAGGTGCGCATGGCCGACGAGCTGCTCGCCGAGAGCCGCGACGCGGAGGTCTGAGGTGCTCGATCTGTGCTTCCGCGGCGCCCGCGTCGTCGACGGCGCGGGCAATCCCTGGTACCGCGCCGACGTCGGGGTGCGCGACGGCCGCATCGTCGCCGTCGGGACCGTCGAGGAGCCGGCGCGCCGCACGCTGGCCTGTGACGGGCTGGTGCTGACGCCGGGCTTCATCGACATGCACACGCACTCCGACGTGCAGCTGCTGGCGCACCCCGACCACGCCTGCAAGGTGCACCAGGGCGTGACGCTCGAGGTGCTCGGCCAGGACGGGCTCGCGCTCGCGCCCGTCGACGACGCCACGATGAGGCTCCTGCGCGCGCAGCTCGCGGGCTGGAACGGCGCCGAGCCCGGGCTCGACGACAGCTGGCGCAGCGTGGCCGAGTACCTCGCGCGCTTCGAGCGCACGACCGCGGTCAACGTCTGCTACCTCCTCCCCCACGCCACCCTGCGGCTGCTGACGGTCGGAGCGGACGACCGCCCGGCGAGCGAGGCCGAGCTCGACGCGATGCGGGCGCTCGTGCGGCAGGGCCTCGCGGAGGGCGCGGTCGGGCTCTCGGCGGGCCTCACCTATGCCCCCGGCATGTACGCGAGCGACGACGAGCTCGTCGAGCTCTGCCGCGAGCTGACGGGCGGCGCCTACTACTGCCCGCACCACCGCAACTACGGCCTGCATGCGCTGAAGGGCTACGCCGACTCGATCGAGATCGCGCGCCGGGCGGGCGTGCCGCTGCACCTCGCACACGCCCACCTCGGCTTCGCCTGCAACCGCGGGCGCGCGCCCGAGCTGCTGGCGCTGATCGACGCCGCGCGCAGCGAGGGCGTGGACGTCACGCTCGACACCTACCCGTACCTCGCCGGCGCGACCTACCTGCACGCCCTGCTGCCGGGCTGGGCGCACGAGGGCGGCCCCGATGCGACGATCGCCCGGCTGCGCGACCCCGGCCTGCGCGAGCGGCTGCGCTTCGAGCTCGAGGAGCAGGGATCGGACGGCTTTCACGACGTCCCCGTCGAGTGGGACAAGCTCGTGCACGACGGCGTCTCGATCGCCGATCTGGCCGCCCGCGAGGGCAAACGGCCGATCGACGTCTACTGCGAGCGCTGCGCGGAGTCGGGTCTCTCGGCTGCGGGCGTCGTGCATTTCGGCAACGAGGAGAACGTGCGCACGACGATGCAGCACCCCGCGCACACCGCCGGGAGCGACGGGATCCTCGTGGGCGAGCGCCCGCATCCGCGCGGCTGGGGCACGTTCGCCCGCTACCTCGCGGTCTACGTGCGCGAGCTCGGCGTGCTCTCGCTCGAGCAGTGCGTCCGCCACATGACCTCGCTGCCGGCGCAGCGCCTCGGGCTCGCCGACCGCGGCCTCGTGCGCCCCGGGATGGCGGCCGACATCGCGGTCTTCGACGCCGGCAGCGTGCGCGACGTGGCCACCTACGAGGACCCGCGGCAGCTCGCGGAGGGCTTCGAGTACGTGGCGGTCAACGGCGAGCTGGTGCTCGACGGCGGGGTCCACAGCGGCGCCACGCCGGGCCGCGCGCTGCGCCGCACGCCCTCCTAGTGTCCTGACACCAACCCTAGCCCGCGAGCGCGAGCGCCTCGCGGATGCGGTCGAGCGCGCTCAGAGGCGCCATGCCGTAGTGGTAGAGGTCGACGCGGTCGACGCCGGCAGCCTGCGCCGCGCGCAGCTTGGCCGCCAGGTTCTCGGCGGAGTCGCAGTCGGGCGGCACGGGCCGCAGCGCGGCGACGAGCGCAACCGGGTCCGCAACATCGGGGTCAGACCCCGATGTTGCGGTCCGTGCACGGTCGGGGTCCGACCCCGAGCGTGCAAGGCTCGCGTAGGCGGCGAGGTCGCCTGCCACACGGGCCGGGTCGGCGGCGTAGGCGATCGCTCCGATCGCCGCTCCGGCGCGCGCGCAGGCGGCCACGTCGACGCCGTGGCGCCAGGCGATCGTCGGGGCGGCGCCGCCCTGGGGACGGCCGTCCGCATAGCCCTTGACGGCGCCCGAGGAGTCGAGCAGCTCGAAGCGCGTGCCGTACTCGGCGGTCGCGGCCGCGAGCTCGCCGGCGAGCGTCGCGACCGTCTCGCAGCGCGCGTCCAGCAGTGCGCCGAGCTGACCTCCGAGCAGATCCGCGGCCTGCTCGCGCGAGAGCTCGGCGCTCGCCTGCGGCGCGTCGCCCGCGAGCGCGCGCTCGACCTCGGCGCAGGCCCGGCGGCGCAGCTCCGCGGGATCCGCCCCGTGGCGCCGCGCGCCCTCCAGGCAGTGCGCGCAGAAGCAGAGGCCGAGCAGCAGGCGCGCGGCCGCGCCGAGCTCGACGAAGTAGCGCTCGTGATGCGCGCCGTGCTCGAGGCCGTGGTGGTGCAGCGACTCCGCCAGCACCGAGCCGGCTCCGTGCGCGGCGACGTCCTCGGCAAGGGCACGGGCGTACGCGCGCACGTCGGGGTTGGCGGGGCACAGCTCGGTCAGGCAGGGGTCGCCGAAGCAGGTCTGCTCGGCGAAGCGCGGATCGCCGTCCTCGGTCCAGTCGACGTGCAGGAAGACCGTCCAGGCCTGCACGCCGAGGCCGCGCGCGCGGGCCGCGGCGACGAGCTCGGCGAGCGGGTCGCCGGCCGCCGTCAGCCGGCTCGGGCGCGGCTGCAGCGCAAGGCCGCGCCAGAGCGCGGGATCGGGGCGGAAGAAGATCTCGCCGCCCGGCTGGTAGCGCAGGCGGCGCGTGCGCGCGTGCGGAAAGAGGTCGCGCGAGGCGTGGTAGGCGGCCGCCATCGTCACGCCTCCGAGCCCGGCGCGGCCCTCGATGTTGTCGAGCACGGCCGTGAGCCCCTCGTCGGCGAGGTCGCTCGCGAAGCAGAACGCCGCGGTCTTCACGCGACGCCGCACCAGTCGCACAGCGCGAGCGCCACCACGGTCGCGACCTCGACCAGCTCGTCCACGCCGACGTACTCGGCCGAGGAGTGCGCCTGGGCGAAGTCGCCCGGGCCGTAGAGCACCGCCGGGATGCCGGCCTCCGCCAGCCACGCGAGGTCGGAGACGGCCTCGAAGCCGCCCAGGCGCGGCTCGCCCGCGACGGCGCGGAAGGCCGCCGAGAGGCCCGTCACGAGCGGGTGGTCGGAGGCGACCTCGCTGGGCGGGAACGACACGCCCGAGACGCCCCACTCGATCTCGGGCGGGTGCTCGCGCAGCCACGGATCGGCGGCCGCGACGCGCGCGACGTACTGCTCGAACTCGGCCCGGACGTCGTCGCCGCGCTCGCTCGGGAGGTACTTGAGCGAGAGCCCGAGCGCGCAGTAGTCGGAGAAGTTCGAATACGCGACCATGCCGTTCGGCATGCCGTCGGCGCCGCCGCCGGAGCCGCCCGCGATCACGCCGGGGTTGATCGTCGTGATCCCGCGCGGCATCAGCGGGTGCACCTTGTGCACCGCCCAGTGGCGCTCGAGCTCGGCGACCGCCGCAAGCAGCTTGACGGCCTTCTCGATCGCGCTCACGGCCTCGCCGCGGCCGCCGGCGTGCACGGAGCGGTAGCGGACCGCCGAGTGGCCCGTGCGGCCGCGCACCACGACGCGCACCCATTCGAGACCGCCCTCGACCGTGACGATCTCGCGCGCCGTCGGCTCGAGCACGATCGCCGCATCCGCGCGGTGCCCGCGCGCGAGCGCCGCGCGCGTGCCCGGCCCGCCCGTCTCCTCGTCGACGACCGACTGGAAGACGACGTCGCCGGCGAGGCGCACGCCGAGCGCCGCGAGCGCGCGCAGCGCGACGATCCCGGCGGCGATCCCGCCCTTCATGTCGCACGCGCCGCGGCCCCACAGCCGGTCGCCCTCGAGCTCGCCGCCCCACGGATCGTGCGGCCACGCCGACGGATCGCCCGCCGGCACGACGTCCACGTGCCCGTTGAGGATCAGCGAGCGGCCGCCGCCGGCGCCGGCCAGGCGGCCGACCACGTCGTCGCGCCCGGGCAGCGCCTCGAAGCGGTCGACGCGCATGCCGAGCGCCGCGAGGTGCGCCGCCATGGCGTCCTGGCAGGCCGCCTCCGCCGCGGTCGCGCGCGCCTGCGCGGCGGCATCGACCAGCAGCTTCGGGTTCTCGCTCGCGTGCGCCACGAGCTCGCGCACGAGCGCGACCAGCTCGTCCCGCCGCCCGGCCACCGCCCCTCGCACCGCCTCGACATCGCCCATGGCCGGCGATCCTATAGCGGAACGGGTCGGTCGCCGGAGAGCGAACCGCTGCGCGAGATCCGTCGATTGACGGACTACCCGCGGCCCGAAAAGGAGTGTATGGTCGGCCGATCCGCGGGATCCCCGCCGCGGGAGGGAACTGGCTGCGATACGCCGGAGGAGACACATGGAGAACCGCTTGGACACGCCGTCGAGCGAGCGAAGCGCGCTCTCGCGCCGCGGATTGCTCGGAGCCGCAGGCGCCACCGGGCTGGCAGCGGGCATGCTGGCCACCCCCGGCCTGGCGAGCGCGAGCACGCGCCGCCGCACGGCCGGCAGCGAATTCACGGTCGGTTGCTCCTTCCCGCTGACGGGCCCCCTGGCCTCGGACGGCGAGCAGATGAAGAACGGCGTCACGCTCGCGGCGGACGAGATCAACGCCGCCGGTGGCATCGCCGGCAAGCAGATCAAGCTCTCGATCGTCGACACCGACGTCACCGACCCGGCGAAGATCAAGACCAGCCTGCAGAAGCACGTCAACGACAAGGTCGACGCGCTCTACGAGGGCTACCTGATCCAGTGGCCGGCCTCGATGGACATCAAGGCGAACTACGGCGCACCGTCGCTGAACGCCTCGACGTCGATCGACCAGGTCAAGCAGATCCAACAGCTCGGCCAAGTACGGGAACATCTTCCAGATCGACCCGCCCGAGTCGTACTACGGCCTCGGCTTCCCCGGCTTCCTGAACAACCTCAAGAAGTCCACCAAGTGGAAGCCCGCAGAACAACCAGATCTTCATCGTCGAGGGCGACTCGGTCTACTCGCAGACGATCTCGAAGTTCTGCCAGCAGCAGGCGCCCAAGGAAGGCTGGAAGATCAAGGGCGTCAAGAAGGTCACGAGCGGCGCGGCCGACTGGTCGCCCTCGGCCAAGGCCGCCAAGGACTCCGGCGCCTCCGTCGTGATGGTCACGCACTTCGCACCGGACGACCTCGCCAAGTGGACGAAGGCGTGGGCCGCCAACCCGGGCAAGGCCGTCGTCTACCTGCAGTACGGGCCGTCCATCCCCGCCTACCTGACGCTGGCCGGCAAGGCCGCCAACGGCATCGTCTGGGCGACCGTCACGGGCGTCTACAACGACCCGGTCGGCAAGATCTTCCGCGCCGCCTACAAGGCCAAGTTCGGCACAGAGCGCCGGCTTCTCGAACTCGGGCTCCGGGCTACGACGGCATCAACATGCTGGCCCGCGCCTGGGCCATGACCGGTGACGGCCAGAACTTCAAGGCCAACATCGCCCAGCTCAAGAAGATGATCCACCGCGGCGTCAACGGCGGCTACTGGCTGACGAAGAACGCCGGCCTCGCCTACCCGGCCCAGACGGCCGACCCGGGCGTCAGCCAGGCGCACCTGTTCTTCCAGATCCAGAACGGACAGCACCACATCATCCAGCCCGCGCCCTACATCGAGACGCAAGTTCCAGGTCCCGCCGTGGATCTAGGCTGAACGGGGTTCATCACGGAATGACCGCGCTCGCCTGCGGCGGCGTCCGCAAGACATACGGGGCCTTCGTGGCCCTGGACGACGTCGCCGTCGCGGTCGACGCGGGAGAGATCCTCGGTCTTGCCGGCCCCAACGGGGCCGGCAAGACGACTCTCTTCGACGTGCTGTCGGGGCGCGTGCGCCCCGACAGCGGCACGGTCACGCTCGGCGACCGCACGATCACCTCGCTCTCGACCCACGGGCGGGCGCGGCTCGGCCTGGCGCGCACGTTCCAGGCGCCGCTCGTGCCCACCTCGCTGACCGTCGGCGAGACGCTGCGCGCTGCGCGCGACGCCTACAGCCCGCACGTGACGCCCGACGCGGTGGCGCTATGCACGCGAGCTCGTCGGGCTGGCCGCGCCGGACAGCGCGCTCGCCGGCGGCCTCGACACGCTCGAGCGCCGCAAGCTGCTCCTGGCCTGCCTGCTGCAGCGCCCGACCAGCGTCCTGCTCATGGACGAGCCGTGCTCGGGCCTGCTGGCCGACGAGATCGACGAGATCGACGCCGTCATCCGGCGCATCGTCGAGGAGCGCGGCTGCGCCGTCGTCGTCGTCGAGCACCGCCTCGAGCTGCTGTTCGCGATCGCCAAGCGCGTCGTCGTGCTCGACGCCGGCAGCGTGATCGCCGCCGGCCCCGCGAACGAGGTCTTCGAGCTCCCGATCGTGCGCAAGGCCTACTTCGAGGACGACGGGAGCGAGGCGTGACCTCCGCGCTCGCCGTGCGCGGCCTCTCGGCCGGCTACGGCCCGCTGCAGGTGCTCCACGCCATCGACCTCGACGTGGCCGAGCAGGAGCGCGTCGGCCTGGTGGGCCTCAACGGCCACGGCAAGAGCACGCTGATGCGCGCGATCGTCGGCCTCGTCGACTGGCGCACCGGCGCGATCCAGTCGGGCGAGCGCGATCTCATGAAGACGCCGACGCACCGGCTGGCGCGCGAGGGCATCGTCCTGATCCCCCAGGGCGACTCGCTCTTCCCCGGCCTGACGGTGCGCGACAACCTCGACGCCGGCGCCTTCGCGCCGGCCAACTGGCGCAGGCGCGCCGAGAGCCGCGAGCGCGTCGTGGAGATCTTCCCGCGCCTCGGCGAGCGCATGAAGCAGGTCGTCGGCACGCTCTCGGGCGGCGAGCGGCGGATGTGCTCGATCGGGCGCGGCCTCATGGCGCGAGGCCCACATCTACCTCGTCGACGAGCCCTCGCTCGGCCTCGCGCCGGGCATCGCCGAGACGATCGTGCGCACGCTCTGCAGCCTCGACCTGGGCGGCGGCGCGCTCGTGCTGGCCGAGCAGAACCGCACGCTCCTGGAGGGTCGCATCGACCGCATCGTCCGCATCCACGCCGGGGCCGTCGCCGGCATCGAACCCGGAACCCCTGCGCAGGAGCCCGCGTGATCGCCGTCCTCATCACGACCGTCTTCCTGGCCGCCGTCTACTCGCTCGTCGCGCTCGGGCTGTCGCTGACGTGGGCAGGTCTGGGATTCCTCAACCTCGCACACGGCGTGACCTACTCGGCCGCCGCGGTGGGCGCCTACGAGGCCTCGGCGCACATCGACGGGAACGCCCTCGTCGTCCTGCCCGCCGGCATCCTCAGCGGCGCGCTCGTGGGCTTCGCGATCTTCCTGATCGTCTTCCTGCCGCTCGACGGGCGCCGCAACTTCGACCTGCGCACGCTGATCGCGACGCTCGCCATCTCGCTCGCCGGCGAGAACATCATCCTCGACAAGTTCGGCCCGCAGCCGGCTGCGTTCCCCGAGATCTTCGGCTGGCTGCCCACGTTCAGCGTCGGCGGCACCAACGTCACGAGCGACCAGGAGGGAGCCGTGCTCGCGGCGATCGTCCTCGTGACCGCCTTCGTGATGCTGCTGGGCGGCTCCCGCATCGGCCTGGGCGTGCGCGCGCTGACCCAGAACGTCGAGGGCGCGCGCCTCGTGGGCATCGACCGGCGGACCGCCGCGCTTGCGATTCTCGTCGTCTCGGGCGCTCTCGTCGGTGTCGCCGCCGTGCTGCTCGGGCCGGTCTACTTCGTCTCGTACGACAACGGCCTGCAGCCGATGATCAAGGGGCTCACGGTCGCGATGCTGGGCGGCCTCGGCTCCGTACGCGGAACGGTGCTCGCGGCCGTGATCGTGGCGTTCGTGGAAGCGATGACGGCCACCTACCTCGGCGCCGAGCTCGTGCTCGTCTCGCTCTTCCTGCTGATCGCCATCGTGTTGCTCGTGCGGCCGCGCGGACTCGCGGGCATCCTGGAGACGACGCGTGCGTAGAGCCTTCGACCTCGCGTTCTGGCCCGTCGTCGTCGTGCTCGCGATCGCGCTGCCGCCGTTCTTCAACGACTCGTACGTGATGGCCGAGCTGATCCTCTTCGGGATCTACTTCGCGATCAACCTGATGTGGTCGCTCGTGCTCGGCACGGCCGGCCTCTACTCGTTCGCGACGCTCGCGTTCGTCGGCCTCGGCGCCTACACGTGCGCCTACCTCTCGATCAACGAAGGCCTGCCGTGGTGGGCCTACGCGCCGATCGGCATCGCCGTGGGCGCCGTCGGCGGCCTGCTCGTGGCGCTTCCGGCCGTGCGCCTGCGCGGCGTCTACTTCGCGCTGCTCACGATCGGCCTCGTCGAGGCCTGCAACCAGTACGTGACGTCCAACACCGACCAGCTCGGCGGCGCTCAGGGCCTCGTCGGGGCGGACTCCATCATCCCGCCGAGCAAGCAGGGCCTGATCGACGGCTACTACTACGCCTACGTCGCGATCGCGGTCATCGTCGGAATCGCGCTGCTCGTCTACTGGTGGGTCTCGTCCGGTCGCCTGGGCCTGCGCCTGCGCACCGCGCGCGAGTCGGAGCCGGTGGCGCAGGCGCTCGGCATCGACATCCCGCGCGCGCGCCTCGCGGTGTTCGTCGTCACGGCCGGCGTGCTCGGCCTCGTGGGCGCGTTCCGGGCCTCCTACGACGCGGGTGCCAACAAGAGCGTGTTCGACTTCTCGACGCTGCTGCTGCTGTTCGCGATGATCGTCGTCGGCGGGATCAACTCGCCCAGGGGGATCCTGCTCGGCACCGCGCTCCTGCAGTACATCGAGCAGCACTACGTGAGCTGGGGGGCCCCGCGCCTGATCCTGCTGGGCCTGATCATGCTCGCGATCACGCTCTTCACGACCGACGGGCTCGCCGGCATCCCGGATCAGATCGGCCGCGCGCTGCGCGGCCGCGGCGCTCCGGCCGCCGACGATGCCGCTCCGGCGACGATGGGAGGAGGGGGACCATGAGCGACGAGCTCGCAACGCGCGTGACCGCGCGCGTCGATGCCCTGCGCGACGAGCTGGTGGACGTCATCTCGCAAGCCGTGCGCATCCCGAGCGTGAACCCCAAGTACCCGGGGCAGGTCTACGACGACGTCGTCGGCGGCGAGGGCGAGGTCTCCAAGCTCGTCGCCGAGGTCTACCGCTCGCTCGGCGCCGAGGTCGACGTGTGGGCGATCGAGCCCGGGCGCGAGAACGCCGTGGGCGTCGTCCCGGGCACGGGCGGCGGGCGCTCGCTGATCTACAACGGCCACGTCGACGTCGTGCCGCCGGGCGACCCCGCCAAGTGGAAGAGCGGCGACCCGTTCTCGGGCAAGGTCGACGGCGACCGCGTGTGGGGTCGCGGGGCGACCGACATGAAGGCCGGCATCCTGGCGCAGGCCTACGCGGCGCGCGCGCTCGGCGAGTGCGGCGTGAAGCTGAAGGGCGACCTGATCCTCGAGGCCGTCGTCGGCGAGGAGGTCATGGACCACGAGTGCGGCGTGACCGCGACGGTCAAGCGCGGCTACAAGGCCGACGCCGCGGTCGTGTCGGAGCCGAGCGCGCCGCCCGCGCCGCTGGCCGTGATCCCCGTCTCCCCCGGTCTCCTGTGGTTCTCCGTGACGGTGCCCGGCAAGGCCACCCACGCCTCCATGCGCGGCCCGACCATGCGCGCCGGCGGCGACATGAGCATCGGCGTCAACGCCATCGACAAGGGCGTCTTCATCTTCCAGGCGCTGCGGCAGCTCGAGGACGAATGGGGTCTCACCAAGCAGCACCCGCTCTTCAGCCCGGGGCACTTCACGCTCCACCCCGGCGTGGTCACGGGCGGGCCCTACGGCGTGCTCGTGCCGTTCGTGATCTCCGAGTTCATGACGATCGAGTACTGCGTCTGGTACCACCCGGACGAGGATCCGGAGGACGTCAAGCGCGAGATCGAGACGCACATCGAACGCGCGGCGAGCATGGACGTGTGGCTGCGCGCGCACCCGCCCGTGGTCGAGTGGAAGATGAACTGGCCGGCCAACACGCCCGACGCCGACGAGATCACGGCGGCCACCTGCGCCGCGCACGAGCGCTCGGCGATGGGCACGCGCTTCGAGGGGCCCGCGGTGGTGACCGGCTTCGCGGCCGTCGAGGACGCGAGCTGGCTCACGAAGGGCGGCACGCCCGCGATCAGCTACGGCCCCGGCGACCTGCGCGTCGCGCACGCCGACGACGAGTACGTGCTGATCGACGAGGTGATGTGCGCCGCGCGCACGTACGCGCTGCTGGCCATGGACTGGTGCGGCGTCGCCTAGTACGGAGCACGAGGGAGGGAGAACGATGCAGGTCGTCGACCGCAACATCCAGGTCTACCTCGAATTCGAGCGCCGCTTGCGCCCGAGGATCCGCGCGCTGCTCACGGACGAGCTGATCGCCGAGCACGCGGCCGCGCCGCTCGGCCCGCACTCCGACGACCTCCAGCGCGTCATGAACTACTTCCGCCGCCAGCCGCAGCCGGGCAAGTACATCCTCGTCGCGATCACGCCGTGGCAGGAGTACCGCATCGCCACGCTCTCGGGGCAGCGCGGCGAGGTCGCCAAGATCCTCGGGGACGAGACGTTCGCGAGCGAGGAGGCCGGCCTGCACGGGATCTTCCTGCGGCGCGTGGCCGACCTCAGGGCGGCCGACTGATGGCAACCCCGGCACTGCGCCCCGCCACGATCCACGGCTACGCCGATCGGCTCTCGGTCGCGCCCGGCGAGACGATCGAGTTCAAGGTCTCGTGCGACGAGCCCGGCAGCTACCACGCCGACCTCGTGCGGCTGATCCACGGCGACACGAACCCCGCCGGGCCCGGCTTCAAGGAGCAGGCGGTCGCGAGCTCGATCGACGGCACCTACGAGGGCCGGCACCAGCCGATCGCGTCCGGCTCGCACGTCATCGTCGACGACCCCGACGGCGCGCTCGCCCCGGCCGGGGCCCTGACGCTGCACGCGTTCGTCTACCCGACCACGCCTGCGAAGGAAGGCCAGCAGATCCTCGGCCGGCGCTCGGCCGAGAGCGGCGCCGGCTATGCGCTCACGATCGAGGGCGGGTGCCTGACGCTGCGCATCGGCGAGGTGTCGGTGAGCGCCGGCGTGCCGCTCTGGGCCTCGTGCTGGTACTCGGTCGCGGGGACGTACGACCCGGCCACCGGCGTTGCGTCCGTCTACCAGGAGCCCGTGCGCAACTCCTACAACAGCCTGCTCTCGCCCATGGTCGCGATCCCCGAGCGGGCGCGTGTCGGCGCGCCCGCCCCGGAGGGTCCGCGCGACGCGGGCACGCCGTTCGTGATCGCCGCGTGCGCGAGCGCCGCCGGCTCGGATGGTCTGCGCACGGCGGTCGAAGGGCACTTCAACGGCAAGATCGACGCACCAAAGCTGTACGCGCGCGCGCTCTCCGAGGACGAGCTCGACGTCCTCTCGCAGGGCGGCGACCCGCGGGCCTCCGGCCTCGTCGCACACTGGGACTTCTCGGTCGGGATCGGCCCGCGCGGCGTTCCCGGCGACCACGTCGCCGACGTCGGCGGCGGCGGCCACGCGGGCACCTGCGTGAACCAGCCGGTGCGCGGGATGACCGGCCGCAACTGGGACTGCAGCGAGGAGTGCTACCGGCACGCGCCCGAGCTCTACGGCGCGATCCACTTCCACGACGACGACCTCGACGACTGCCGCTGGGACACCGACGTCGCCTTCGAGGTGCCCGCCGACCTGCCGAGCGGCGTCTACGCCGTCCGCCTCGTCCTCGGCGAGGCCGAGGACCACATCCCGTTCTTCGTGCTGCCGCCCCGGGGCACCGCCACGGCCGACATCCTCCTGCTCATCCCGACGGCCAGCTACCTGGCCTACGCCAACGACCACATCGTCCACGACGTGCCGGTCGCGCAGTCGATCCTCGGCCACACCTCGTGCATCTCCGAGCAGGACTTCTACACCTACGGCAACCTCGACGTCGGGCTCTCGACCTACGACGCGCACTCGGACGGCTCGGGCGTGTGCTTCTCCTCGGCCCGCCGGCCGATCATGAACATGCGGCCCAAGTTCCGGCACGCGACCGGCTCGGTGTGGCAGTTCCCGGCCGACCTGCATCTCGTCGACTGGCTGGACGAGCAGGGCTACGCCTACGACGTCGCGACCGACCTCGAGCTGCACCAGGAGGGCGCCGACCTGCTGCGCCGCTACCGCGTGGTGCTGACCGGATCGCATCCCGAGTACTACAGCGAGCGCATGCTCGACGCCTGGCAGGAGTACCTCGGCGACGGCGGTCGCGGCATGTACCTCGGGTCGAACGGCTTCTACTGGGTGACGACCTGGCACCCCGAGAAGCCGTGGCTGATCGAGGTGCGCAAGTGCGAGTCGGGCTCGCGCGCCTGGCAGGCCAAGCCCGGCGAGTACTACCACGCCACGAGCGGCGAGCGCGGCGGGCTGTGGCGCAACCGCGGGCGGGCGCCGCAGAAGCTCTTCGGCACGGGGTTCACGTCGGAGGGCTTCGACCGCTCCGCGGGCTACCACCAGATGCCCGATGCGCGCGACCCGCGGGCGGCGTTCATGCTCGAGGGCGTCGGGCCCGACGAGGTGATCGGCGACTTCGGCCTCGCCGGCGGCGGGGCCGCCGGCTACGAGATCGACCGCTACGACCTTGCGCTCGGAACGCCCCCGAACGCGCTGCTGCTCGCGACGAGCCTCGAGCACTCGGTGAACTACCCGCACGTGTGCGAGGAGATCATGTTCAACTACCCGGGCCTCGACGGCACGAACGACTTCATGGTCCGCGCCGACCTCGTCTACTTCACCACGCGCGCGGGCGGCGGCGTGTTCTCGACCAGCTCGATCGCGTGGTGCGGGTCGCTCTCGCACAACGGCTACGCCAACAACGTCTCGCAGGTGATGCGCAACGTGCTCGACCGCTTCGCCGCTCCGGAGCCGCTCGCGCCGCTCGATTAGTGCGGTGGTCGTGCGTGTGCCGGCCGGGTGCTCCGGGCTCCCGCCCGTGCCCGACCGCGCACGACCGACCGCTGGATCACGTTCGCGTGGAGCGCCCTGCCGCCCGTCGGGAGCGACGCGGCGGCGCACGCGGGCTGACGGTCCGTCACACGACAGCGGGCGCCGGCGGGAAGTTCGCGATCGCGGCGAGCGCACGGTCGCGCTCGTCCTCCGGCATCGCGTGATCCTGCAGGCGGCCCGAGAGGTAGTCGTCGTAGGCCTGCATGTCGAAGTGCCCGTGGCCGCAGAGGTTGAAGAGGATGACCTGCTCCTTGCCGGCGGCCTCGGCGCGGCGCGCCGCCTCGATCACGCCCTTGATGGCGTGCGTGGGCTCGGGCGCGGGCAGGATGCCCTCGGCCTTCGCGAACTGGATGCCCGCAGCGAAGCAGTCGAGCTGGCCGTAGGCCTCGGCGCGGATCAGCCCCTGGTTCTGGGCGTGCGAGACGAGCGGCGCCATGCCGTGGTAGCGCAGGCCGCCGGCGTGGATGCCGGGCGGCATGAAGTCGTGGCCGAGCGTGTGCATCGGCACGAGCGGGGCCATGCCCACGGCGTCGCCGAAGTCGTACGCGTAGACGCCGCGCGTGAGCGTCGGGCACGAGGCGGGCTCGACGGCGATGACCTCGATGTCGGCACCGGCGATCTTGTCGCGCAGGAAGGGGAACGAGATGCCGGCGAAGTTCGAGCCGCCGCCCGCGCAGCCGATGACGACGTCGGGCCCCTTCTCGCCGAACGCGGCCAGCTGCTCCTTGGCCTCCAGCCCGATCACGGTCTGGTGCATGAGCACGTGATTGAGCACGGAGCCGAGCGAGTACGCCGCCTCGGGATCCGTGGCGGCGCGCTCGACGGCCTCGGAGATCGCGAGGCCGAGCGAGCCGAGCGAGTCCGGGTCGTTCGCGAGCGCCGCGCGGCCCGCGTTGGTCACGTTCGACGGGCTCGAGTGCACGGTGCCGCCGAACGTCTCCATCATCACGCGCCGGTAGGGCTTCTGACGGTAGGAGATGCCGACCATGAAGACCTCGCACTCGAGGCCGTAGAGCTGCGTCGCGTAGGACAGCGCCGAGCCCCACTGCCCGGCGCCGGTCTCCGTCGCGATGCGCTTGCGCCCGTCCTTGGCGCAGTAGAACGCCTGCGGCACGGCCGTGTTCGGCTTGTGCGAGCCCGACGGGCTGCCGCCCTCGTACTTGTAGTAGATGCGCACGCCCTTGAGCCCGAGCGCCTGCTCGAAGCGCTCGGCGCGCATGAGCGGCGTCGGCCGCCAGATGCGGTACGCGTTGCGCACCTCCTCCGGGATCTCGTGCTGAGCCTCGCCCGAGACCTCCTGGAGGATGATCGACATCGGGAAGAGCGGAGCCAGATCCTCGGGCCCGACCGGCTGATGCGTGCCCGGGTGCAGCGGCGGCGCCGGCAGCGGGAGATCGGCGTTCAGGTTGTACCAGTGCGTCGGCAGCGACGCCTCGTCGAGAATGATCTTGTGGGGGCTCATGCGGTGAGTCTAGTGCTCCGTCCCGGAGGTCACGTGAGTGTGAGCTGGTCGCCTGCAAGATCGGGGTCAGACCCCAATCTTGCGGTGCCATGCAAAGTTGGGGTCTGACCCCAACTTTGCGGTCCGGCCCTCAGAGGCGCTCGGCCGGGTAGCCCGCCGCGCTGATCAGCTCGATCACGCGCTCGCCGTGCTCGAAGTCGCGCGTCTCGACCGAGATCAGCACGCGCACGTCGTTGACGCCGAGCTCGATCGCGCCGTCGCGGTGGTAGTCGATGTCGAGGATGTTGACGCGGTGCTCGGCGAAGAGGTCGGTCAGGCGCTTGAGCGCGCCCGGGCGGTCCGGCATCTGCGTGCGCAGGCGCAGGAAGCGCCCGTTGCGGGTCAGGCCGAAGCGCACGATCACCTGCAGCATGCCGGCGTCGAGGTTGCCGCCCGAGAGCACGCACACGGCCTCTCGCGCCTTGACCTTGCCCGCCAGGAGC
Source organism: uncultured Actinomycetes bacterium (assembly GCA_963743275.1). GTDB lineage: Bacteria > Actinomycetota > Thermoleophilia > Gaiellales > JALYLC01 > JALYLC01. The sequence continues at coordinate 619,428 of CAVUPB010000002.1, forward strand.
GCGGCCAGCCCGGCTGCGCCGGCGCCCTCCACCATCAGCTTCGAGCGCTCCAGCAGCACCACGATGGCGCGGCAGATCTCGTCCTCGCTGACCTCGCAGACGTCGTCGACGAAGCGCTCGACGAGCGGGAACGTGATGTCCCCGGGGCGCTGCACGGCGATGCCGTCGGCGATTGTCGTGACGCGCTCGATCTCGACCGGGCGCCCGGCCGCGAGCGAGGGCGTCCAGGATGCGCAGCCCGCGGCCTGCACGCCGATCACGCGCACGTCGGGCCGCAGCGCCTTGACCGCGACCGCGATGCCCGAGAGCAGCCCGCCGCCGCCGAGCGGCACGACGATCGCATCGGCGTCGGGCGCCTGCTCGAGCAGCTCGAGCGCGATCGTGCCCTGGCCCGCGATGATCGCCTCGTCGTCGAAGGGCGGCACGAGCACGCGACCGTCCGGGTCGGAGCGCGCGGCCGCGTAGCTCTCCTCGAACGTCTCCCCGCGCAGCACGACCTCGGCGCCGTACTCGGCGGTGGCGACCTGCTTGGCGAGCGGCGCATCGACGGGCATGTAGACGCGGGAGGAGACGCCCAGCGCGGTCGCGGCCAGCGCGACCCCCTGGGCGTGGTTGCCGGCGCTCGCCGCGACGACGCCGCGGGCGCGCTCCTCGTCGGTCAGCGTCGACATGCGGTTGACGGCGCCGCGCAGCTTGAACGCGCCCGTGCGCTGCAGGTTCTCGGCCTTGAGCAGCACGCGCATGCCGGTCCAGCGCGAGATCGCGCCCGCCGAGAGCACGGGCGTGGGCGCCACGACGCCGTCGATGACGGCGCGCGCCCTCTGGATGTCGTCGAGGCCGACCACGGCGGCCATCGTAGTCCTAGGCGCCGGAGAGCAGGTCCAGCACGCCGGTGAGGTCGTCCGCGTAGCGGCGCGCCTCGGGGTGCGGCCGCCGCACGAGCAGCGTCTGCATCCCGGCGCGCTCGGGGCCGGCGACGTCGGCCTCGTAGGTGTCGCCGACGAAGAGGATCTCGCCCGCTGCGCAGCCCGCGGCGGCGATCGCCGCGGCATAGCTCTCGGGATGCGGCTTCTCGACGCCCAGGCGCGCCGACGTCAGCACCTCGGTGAGCGGAGGGATCCAGCCATGGGAGCGGCAGATCTCCGGCAGCTCCCAGACGTGGTTGGAGAGCACGAGCTGGCGCAGCCCGAGCTCGTCGACCGCCGTCAGCACGGTGCGCGTCTCGGGGTAGGGATGGTGGCTCGCCGGCTCGACGATCGTCGCGTACGCCGCCACCGCCGCCTCGCGGGCAAGCCCCTCGGAGATGCCGCCCGCGATCGCGGCCGCCGCGAGCAGGCCCGTGAAGTAGCCGTGCGCGCCTGCCTGCGTGGCGTGCTCGCGCCGCTCCTCCGGCGTCTCCCAGGGGAAGCTCGCGTTGAGCACGCGGCCGAGCTCGTCCGCATCTGCGCCCGCGGCGTGCTCGCCGAGGGCCTCGAGCAGGGCGCGGCGCCAGAGCGTGCCGCCGGGCGGCAGGGCGAGCGTGCGGTGGAAGTCGTAGACGACCGCGCGGATCGTCATGCGCGCTCGAGCAGCCGCTGTACCGCGGTGAGCGGGTCGATCGTGCGATCGGCGAGCGCATCGACGAGGCCGGCGAGGTCGGGGCTGCCGTCGAGCGCCTCGCCGAGCCTGCGCGCGGTGCGCGCCGAGGCGAGCGCGAGCAGCTCGGAGCGCAGCTGCGCCTTGCGGCGCCCGGCGAGGTCGCCGGCCGCCGCCAGCGCCGCCTGGTGCGCCTCGACGGCGGCCCACAGCTCGTCGACGCCGCGCGGCTCGGTCGCGACCGTCTCGAGCACGACGGGGCGGCGCTCGGGGTCGGCCAGCGAGAGCACCTGCGCGAGCTCGGCGCGCGTGCGCTCGAGCGCGGGATGGTCGGCCTTGTTGACGACGATCACGTCGGGGATCTCCATGACGCCGGCCTTGAGCGCCTGGATCGAGTCGCCCGAGCCGGGCATCAGCACGAGCGCGACGGTGTCGGCAAGGCCCGCGACCTCGACCTCGCTCTGCCCCACGCCGACGGTCTCGTAGAGCACGACGTCGCGGCCCGAGGCGTCCACGATCACGCCGGCGAGCAGCGTGGCCTCGGCGACGCCGCCGAGGTGGCCGCGGGTGCCCATCGAGCGGATGTAGACGCCGCTGTCGAGGAAGTGCTCGACGAGCCGGATGCGATCGCCGAGCAGCGCGCCGTGCGTGATGTGGCTCGACGGGTCGACCGTGATCACGCCGACGGTCTGCCCGCGCGCGCGCAGCAGCGTGCAGAGCGCGGCGACGAGGCTCGACTTGCCGACGCCCGGCGGCCCGGTGATCCCGAGCGTGCGCGCCCGTCCCGCGTGCGGGTAGAGCAGCTCGAGCAGGCGCCGCGCACCGGGGTGCTCGTCCTCGGCCAGCGAGATCGCCCGTGCGACCGCGCGCCGGTCGCCCCCGAGCACGCGCTCGGCGAGCGCGTCGGGATCCTCCTCGCGTCGCCGGCGTGCACCCGTCATCTGCACCGGAGGCTAGATGACGGTGTCCGCCCACGGGGTAGGCTGCGGCGGATGGCGCGGCTTCCCGACCTGCCGGTCTTCCCGCTCCCGCTCGTGCTGCTGCCCGGCGAGCTGCTGCCGCTGCACATCTTCGAGGCCCGCTATCGCGAGCTCGTGGCGCGCTGCCTGGCGGGCCCCGAGCCGTTCTGCGTCGTGCTCGAGGACGACGCCGGCGTGCGCGAGGTCGGCTGCCTGGCGCGCGACCTGACGGTGCTCGAGCGGCTCGCGGACGGCCGTCTCAACGTCGTCGTCAGCGGCGGCGAGCCGGTACGGCTCGGCCCGATCGACGACGAGACCCACTCCTACCTGAGCGCCGAGGCGATGCTGCTCGAGGACGACGAGGAGCCGGTCGCGGCGGACGAGATCGACGCCGCCCTGGCCGCCTACCGCGCGCTGCTGCAGGAGATCGGGCGCGAGGACTCCGAGCCGCTCTCGGCCCAGCCGCGGCTGTCCTACGCGCTCGGCGCGCGCATCGACGTGGGCCTCGAGGTCGGCCAGGCGCTGCTCGAGTCGCGCTCCGAGACGGCGCGCCTCGTGCTCATCACCGAGGCGCTCGAGCAGGGGCGCCACAGCCTCCGCATCGCGGCCGAGAGGGAGCGCCGCGCGGTGCGCAACGGCAAGGTCGATCCGACGGCCTGAACGGGGCTTTCGCGTCGCTTGTGAGCGTCCCCGGCGTCCGCTATGGTTGCGGCGGGGCGCACCTGCGGTCCCAACTCGGTCAGCCGGCCCCTCAAGCCCGGAAGCCGGAGACCGCAGGCCGGGGGTCGAGCCGGAGCGTCTGGAGGGTTGAGCGGACGCGCGGATGCTCGAACAGGCGCGTACGGTTATCGCAACGGCTTCTTAGACAGTCCGCCGTCCGCTCCCCACCCGTCCATCTGCCCCCGGGTTCAGGACGTGACGACGATGCCCGCGCCGCCGCGGCGCGGGTCGCCTGCGGCCGCGAACCCATCGGGCGTGCGCGCCACGACCTGCGCCCCTCCGAAGTAGATGTTGCGGCCGGGCCAGCGCACGATCCGCTCGCCCGCCGCTTCGAGCGCGTCGAGCGTCGCGGCGGGCATCCCGCCCTCGCAGTCGAGGGCGTCGCCCTCCGGATGCACGCGCGGCAGGTCGACCGCCTCGTGCAGCGGCAGCCCGAGGTCGAGCGCCGCCACGACGACCTGCACGATCGCCGAGCGGATCCGCGCCGACCCGGACGACCCGAGCACGAGCTCGACCCGCCCGTCCCGCACCATGAGCGACGGCGCCATCATGCTCGTCAGCCGCATCCCGGGCGCCTGCCGCAGCGATCCGACATGGAGGTCGGTCTCGCCCAGCATGTTGTTGAGGTGCACGCCGGTGCCCGGGACGACGACGCCCGAGCCGCAGCCCGTCGAGCACGTCAGCGAGGCCGCGTTGCCGTCGGCGTCGAGCACGCTGATCTGGGTCGTCCAGGGGGCTCCGGAGCGCCAAGTGGCACTGGCCGCGTGTGCCACTTGGCCGCTGTGCGCGGCCGCGAGCACCCGCCGCACGGCGCCGCCGCGGTAGAGCGCGCGCTCGAACGCGGGCGTCCGCTGGGCGTTCGCCGAGCGCAGCGCGGCCGCGACGCGCGCGACCGTCGCCGGTGCGAGCGCGCCTGCGAGCGGCGGGCCGGCCGCGATGACGGCGAGCGCGTGGGCGATCAGCGCTCCGCCCGAGGACGGCGGGGGGTTCGTCACGAACGTGCGCTCGCGGTACGGGACGCAGACCGGGCGGCGGCGGATCGCGCGATAGGCCGCGAGGTCGGCCAGCGTCAGCGCGCCACCCGTGGCCGCCTGGTGGGCGACGAGGGCGTGCGCCGTCTCGCCGTCGGCGAGCTCGCGGGCGCCGTGCGCGGCGATGCGCTCGAGCGTGTCGGCGAGCGGCGGGTTGCTCGTCGTCTCGCCCGCGCGCAGCGGGCGCTCCGACGGCCCGAACACGCGCGCGCCCTCGGGCGAGGCGCCGAGGAAGCCGGTCAGGAGCGTGATCACGTCGGCGTGCGCGGGCGTCACCTCGACGCCCTCGCGCGCGAGCGCGATCGCGGGGGCGGCGAGCTCGGCCCACGGCAGGCGCCCGAGGCGCCGGTGCGCAGCCTCCAGGCCCGCGGTCACGCCCGGGACGGCGCACGAGCCCGGCCCGACGAGGAACGTCTGGCGGCCCGTCCCGAAGTCGACGATGTACGGCTCGAGCGGCGCGATGGGCCCGCTGTGGCCCGCGCCGGGCACGGCCGTGAAGAAGTCGAGCGCGAGCGGTCGCCCGGCCGCGGCGTCGTAGGCGACGAGGAAGCCGCCGCCGCCCGGGCCGGTCAGCGCCGGCTCGGCGACCCACGACGCGAACGCGGCGGCGATGCACGCGTCGGCCGCCGAGCCGCCCGCGCGCAGGACCTCGGCCCCGACCTCGGCGGTGGCCGGATGCCCTGCGGCGATCGCACCCCGCGCAGCGACCGGTGACCCTCCTAGGAGCTCAGTCAGCGCTTCTCAGTCGCGCAGGAAGGACGGGACGTCGAGATCGTCGTCGAGCTCGAGCTCGCGCAGCGGAGAGCGCTCGCGCGAGCGCTCGGGCTCGCTGCTGCGCTTCGGCCCCTCGCGGCGCTCGAAGCCGGTGGCGATCACGGTCACCCACAGCTGGTCGCCGAGCGTCTCGTCGACGGACGTGCCGAAGATGATGTTCGAGTTGCCGGACGACGCCTCGCGCACCGCCTCGGCGGCATCCGTGACCTCCTGCAGCGTCAGGTCGGCCGGCCCCATGACCGAGAGCAGGACGCCGGTCGCGCCGCTGATGCGCTGGCCGATGAGCGGCGAGTCGAGCGCGCGCCGCGCAGCCTCGCGGCCGCGCATCGGGCCCGTCGCCATGCCGATGCCCATGAGCGCCGAGCCGGACTCCTCCATCACGGTGCGCACATCGGCGAAGTCGAGGTTGATGACGCCCGGCCGCGTGATCAGGTCGCAGATGCCCTGCACGCCCTGGCGCAGCACGTCGTCGGCCATGCGGAACGCGTCGACCATCGAGACGCCGCGCTCGAGCACCTCGAGCAGGCGGTCGTTGGGGACGACGATGAGCGTGTCGACGGCCTCCTGCAGCGCCTCGAGGCCCGCCTGGGCGGCCTCCAGGCGGCGCTTGCCCTCGAAGCCGAACGGCATCGTCACGATGCCGACGGTCAGCGAGCCGAGCTCGCGCGCGGCCCTGGCGATCACGGGCGCTGCGCCGGTACCGGTGCCGCCGCCCTCGCCGGCCGTCACGAACACGAGATCGGAGCCGCGCAGCACCTGGCGCAGCCGGTCGATCGAGTCCTCGGCGGCCTTGCGACCGAGATCGGGATCCGCCCCGGAGCCGAGACCGCTCGTGAGCTCACGGCCGATCTGGAGCTTCACGGTCGCGTCCGACATCGCGAGCTGCTGCGCGTCGGTGTTGATGGCCACGAACTCGACGCCGTGGATGCCCGCGTCGATCATCCGCTGCAGCGCGTTGAGACCGCCGCCGCCGACGCCGACGACGCGGATCGAGGCGAGATAGGCCGACGCCTCGCCGCGCGCACGCAGCGAGCCCGGCAGCGCCGGGGTGCCGTCGCCGGCCTCGCCGGGATCGCCCGGATCGGGCACGGCGCGCAGGCGCGGCGCCTCGGCCGGCTCGGAGGGAGCCGGCTTGGCGTGCTTCGCGGGCTTGTCGGGCGGCGGGTCGGACTTCGCGGCGACGGGCTCGGGCACGGGAGCGTGCACGGGCGCGGGCGCCTGCTCCGCGGGCTTCTCGGCCGCTGTTCCGGCGGCCGCCCCCGGCAACTCCTCCTGCGACCCTTCGGTCTGGCGGAAGAGGTCGGCGAGCGGCCCTTCGCGCATGCTGGCTCTACGCTTGCTCACGCTTCAGTACCTCCTCGGCGAGCGACCGGTACGCCTCGGCCGCCTGGCCCTTGGGTTCGTAGCGGAGCACCGACTGGCCCTTCACCGGCGCCTCGGCATATCGGATCGTCTTGCGGATGCGGGTCTTGAACACGAGATCCCCGAAATTCTCCTCGAGGATCTCGACGGCCTCGCGCACGTGCAGCGAGCGCGCGTCGAACATCGTCGGGAGGATCCCGATGATCTTGACACGCGGGTTCAGGTTCTCGCGGATAGCCGACAGCGTATGTTCGAGTTGCACGAGCCCGCGGAGCGAGAGGTATTCGCACTGCACCGGGACGATCACGCCGTCCGACGCCGTGAGCGCGTTGACCGTGATCAGCCCGAGCGAGGGCGGCGTGTCGATGAGGATCTCGTCGTAGTCGCCCTGCACCGGCAGGAGCGCCTTCTCGAGCGCGCGCTCGCGTCCGATCATCGAGGCCAGCGCGAGCTCGGCGCCGGCCAGCTCGATCGAGGCCACCGCGATGTCGACCTCGGCGTGCTTGATGATCTGCTCGATGGGCATGCGCTGCACGAGGACGTCGAACATCGACTCCTCGAGCTTCTCCGGATCGAAGCCCTGGGACATCGTGCAGGTTGGACTGCGGGTCCAGGTCGACGATGAGGACGCGGCGGCCCCTCTCGGCGAGCGCGACGGCGAGGTTGATCGTGCTCGTGGTCTTGGCGACCCCGCCCTTCTGGTTGGCAAGAGCCAGGACTCGCGCCACGCCGGTTCCCTGTTTCCCTTCCGCCCGCGAAGAGTGTGCACGGGCATAGACGCGCCCGATCCGTTCGAGCACTGCATTCACGCCGCTCCCTTCGCCCCCGGGAGGCGATTCTCCTTCCCTCGCGCACGAGCCGCGGCGATGCGCTCGTACGGGGCCGGGTGGCTCGCGCCGAGCCACTGCTCGCTGCGCGGCGGCCGCAGCTCGGCGAGATTCGTCGCGCACAGGCGCTCGAGCGCGCGCGCGAACGGCTCCCCCTCGCCTACGAGCGCCACGCCGAACGCATCGGCCGCGCGCTCGCGCCGCCGGCTGTACC
>CAVUPB010000003.1:0-197250 GCA_963743275.1 uncultured Actinomycetes bacterium
CTCGCGCGCGAGCGCCGCGAGCTCGGGCGCCGCCGGCACCGCCGGGATGACGCCGTCGCGATAGCGCACGACCATGGCGATGCTGCGCGAGACGAGGTTCCCGAGCTCGTTCGCGAGCTCGCCGTGGTAGCGGTCGTGCATGCCCTGGTAGCCGACGCCGCCGTCCTGCCCGAACGCGACCTCGCGCAGGAGGTAGTAGCGCAGCGCGTCGGGCCCGTAGCGCTCGGCCGCGGGCCGGTAGTCCATGGCGTTGCCGCGCGTCTTGGACATGCGATGCCCGTCCTGCCCGGCGAGCATCCCGTGGATGAAGAGCTGCTGCGGCAGCTCGTAGCCGGCCGAGAGCAGCATGGCGGGCCAGATCACGGCGTGGAAGCGCAGGATGTCCTTGCCCAGGAGCTGCCAGCGCGCGGGCCAGAGGCGCGCGGTCAGATCCTCGCCCGGTCGCGCGTACGTGAGCGCGGAGGTGTAGTTGATGAGCGCGTCGATCCAGACGTAGATCGCCTGGTCGGTGTCCCAGGGCAGCGGCACGCCCCAGTCGACCGCCTCGCGCGTGATCGAGACGTCGCGCAGCCCGCCCTCGACGTGCGAGCGCACCTCGTTGAGGCGCGTCTGCGGGAGCACGAACGGCGGATCGGCGGCGTAGCGCTCGAGCAGCCGGTCGGCGTACGCGCTGAGCCGGAAGAACGTGTTGCGCTCCTCCGTGAAGGTCGGCACGGTGCCGTGCTCGGGGCAGCGCCCGTCGATCAGGTCGTCCTCGCTGTAGAACGCCTCGCAGGCCGTGCAGTAGAGGCCCGAGTACGTGCTCTCGTAGAGGTCGCCGCGCTCGCGCATCCGCTCGACGAAGCGCTGCACGAACGCCTCGTGCTCGGGATCGGTCGTGCGGATGAAGAAGTCGTTCGTGGCCTCGATGTTGCGGGCCAGCTCGCGGAAGCGCTCGGCCACCGGGTCGGCCCACTGCTTGGGCGTGACGCCCGCGGCGGCGGCCGCCTGGGCCACCTTCGCGCCGTGCTCGTCGGTGCCGGTGAGCAGGAACGCGTCGGCGCCGCAGCGGCGCGCGTGGCGCGTGGCGACATCGGCGGCGATCGTCGTGTACGCGTGGCCGAGGTGGGGCTCGGCGTTGACGTAGTAGATCGGCGTCGTGACGTAGTAGGGCTCACCGGGGCGGGGCATCAAGGCAGTCTACGAGGCTTCCTGGCCGCCACCGCGTCGTCGTAGAGCGCGCGCCGCGGCGCGCCCGTGAGGCGGGCCACGAGGTCGCTCGCCTGCCGTGCCGGCAGGCCCGCGGCGACCAGCTCCCGCACCGCCTCGAGCGCCTCTGCCGGGGGCGGCGCACCGCGCTCGGGCTTGGCCGCGGCCGCGATCACGAGGCAGACCTCGCCGCGCGCGGTGACGTCGCGCGCGGCGACCTCGGCGGCGCTCCCGGCCACGACCTCCTCGTGCAGCTTGGTGAGCTCGCGCGCGACCGCCACCGGATGCTCCGGCGCGACCCGCGCGAGATCGGCGAGCGTGGCCGCGAGGCGGTGCGGCGACTCGAACGCGACGCTCGGCAGCGGCGCCGCAGTCGCCGCTGCGAGGAAGCGCGAGCGCTCGCCCGCCGCGCGCGGCACCCAGCCGAGGAACGCGTAGCCCTCGGCGGCCAGCCCGGACGCCACGAGCGCGGTCTCGACCGCGCTCGGGCCCGGCAGCACCGTCACGGGACAGCCGGCGGCGAGCGCCCGCGTCATGAGCACACGGCCCGGATCGGCGATCAGCGGCATGCCGGCGTCCGAGACGAGCGCCACCGGCTCGCCCGCGAGCGCCCGCGCGACCAGGCGCTCGGCCACGCCCGCCTCGCGCCGCTCGTCGCAGGCGACGAGCTCGGGCGCGGGAATCCCGAGCGCGCTCAGGAGGGCGCGCGTGCGGCGCGTGTCCTCGCACGCGATCACGCGCGCCGCAGCGAGCGCGTCGAGCGCGCGCAGCGTGATGTCGCGCAGGTTGCCGAGCGGCGTCGGGACGACCGTGAGCACGGCGTGACCATAGACCCTCCATGGGCGCTGTTAGGGTGCCGCCGTGCCCGGCGACGACGCCAAGCGGCCGTACCGGACCTATCGCGGCCGGGGCGGCGACGCCGGAGATCCGATCGAGGAGCGCGCCCGCGCGAATGCGGCCGCCGAGGCGTCCGCCGCGCCCCCCGAGACGCCGCCCGCCCCCGTCGCGCAGCCGCCGTCCGCCCCGCCGCCGGAACGCCCGCGCACGACGCCGCCGCCGCCGCGCGGCCGCCCCGGCGTCGTCGTCCTGCCGGACGAGCAGCCGCCGCGGCCGCCCACGACGCCGCCCTCGCGGCGCCCGCCGCGACCGGCACGGCCCGCGCGGCGGCGCCTCCGCCCCTGGCGCCTGATCGCCCTGACCGTGCTCGGCGCCCTGCTCGTGCTCGTGCTCTGGGTCGGCTACGGCTACTGGCAGTTCCGCGGCTCGATGGACGCCGCCAACAAGCGCGTCGACGAGAGCACGCGCGCCGCGCTCGTCCCGGGCGGCTCGCTGCTCTCGAAGGCCTCGACGACGCTCGTGCTCGGCTCCGACCGGCGCTCGACCACCGGGCCGGGGCGCTCGGACTCGATCCTGCTCGTGCGCGTCGATCCCGCGCGCAACCGCATCGTCCAGCTCTCGATCCCGCGCGATCTGCGCGTCACGATCCCGGGGCACGGCGACGATCGCATCAACGTCGCCTACGCGCTCGGGGGCCCGGCGCTCGCGATCCGCACGGTGCGCGCGCTCACGGGGATCCCGATCAACCATGTCGTGCTGGTCGACTTCTCGGGCTTCCGCGATCTCGTCGACGCGCTCGGCGGCGTCACCATCGACAACCCCGAGAAGATCATCTCGAACAGCTTCGACGGGCACCCCTGGCGCTTCGGGAAGGGCCGCCTGCACCTCGACGGCCGGCACGCGCTGGCCTACGCCCGCGTGCGCGAGAACACCGCGAACCCGGCCGACAACGACCTCACGCGCGGCCTCCGCCAGCAGCGCGTGCTGCAGGCGATCGCGCACGGCCTGGCCTCGCCGGGCACGCTGCTGCACCTCCCCCGCGTCGGCAGGACGATCGGCAAGCCGCTCACGACCGACCTCACGGCCGACGACCTGCTCGAGCTCGGCTGGCGCCAGATGCGCACGAGCCGCACGCTGCACTGCCGGCTCGGCGGCACGATCACCTCGGTGGGCGGCGCCAGCGAGCTGATCGGCGGCGACGAGAACCGGCGCGTGATCCTCGCCGTGCTCGGGGAGTCCGCCCCGCTCGCGGCAGCCCCCGGCGACACGTTCGCCGCCGGCTGCACCTAGAGCTCTACGCGGCGGGCTTGGACGACGAGCTGTCGGACTTCTTCGACGACGAGCCGTCACCGCCCGAGCTCTTCGACTCCGAGCCCGAGCTCTTCGACTCGGAGCTCTTGGACTCCGACTTCGAGCCGGAGTCGGAGGTGCTCGCGGAGGAGCCGTCCTTCGAGGCCGATTCCGACGACGAGCCCGAGTCGGGCTTCGCGCCGTTGGCGCCCTTGCGGCCGTAGTCGGTGGCGTAGAACCCCTTGCCCTTGTAGTGCACCGCGGGCGCGTGCAGGACGCGCTGCACCCGCTTGCTGCAGACCTCGCAGACCGTGATCGGCTCGTCGGAGAACCGCTGCACGACCTCGAAGCGGTGTCCGTCGGGGCAGAGGTAGTCGTAGATCGGCATCCTGACCGCAGTATATCCAGAGGGCCGGGGGATGCTGGCACTCTCGTATCGAGAGTGCCAATGCCGAGTGAGCCGGGTATGCTGGCCCGCGCTCCGGCATGCGGATCGCCATCGTCACCGATTACTACTACCCGATGCTTGGCGGCATTACCGAGCACGTCCATGGACAGGCGCGGGAGCTCGCGCGCCGCGGCCACGAGGTGACCGTCGTGACGGGCCACCTGCTGCACACGCCCGCGATCGCCGACCCCGACGCGCGCCCGGTCGTCGACGAGGGCTTCGAGGTCGTCCGCCTCGGCGTCGGCGTGCCGCTCTACGGCAATGCCTCGCAGACGATCCACACCGTCCCGGCGGGGCTCGTGCTGCAGCTGCGCCGCCTCTTCAAGCGGCTGGGCGTCGACGTCGTGCACCTGCACGCGCCCTACAACCCGAGCATGTGCGCGATCGCGCCGCTCGCGATCCCCGACGGGGCGATCGGCGTCGCGACCTACCACTCGGTCTTCGCGCCGGGCGTGCTGCTCGACGTCTTCGCGCCGATCCTGCGGCGCTGGCTCGGGCGCCTCGACGCGCACGTGGTCGTGTCGGAGGCCTGCATCGGCTCGCTCGCGCCGTACTTCCCGTTCGACTACCGCATCATCCCGAACGGCATCGACGACCGCCACTTCTCGCCCGACGCCGAGCCGCTGCCCGAGCTGCGCGAGGGCGGCAAGCCGCTGATCCTCTTCCTCGGCCGCTTCGATCCCCGCAATGGACTGCCGACGATGCTCGAGGCGTTCGAACGGGTGCATGCGGAGCACGAGGGATCCGTGCGGCTGTGCGTCGTCGGCGACGGGCCGCTCGGCAACGTCTACCGCCGCAAGCTCTCCGAGCGCGTGGCCGGCGACGTGATCTGGGCGGGGCGCGTCGACTGGTCGCGACCGCGCTACTACGCGTCCGCGGACATCCATTGCACGCCCTGCCAGCGCGCGTCGTTCGGGATGGTGCTGCTCGAGGCCATGAGCACCGGGCGCCCGGTCGTGGCGAGCCGCATCTCCGGCTTCCAGCTGCTCATGGAGCACGGCAAGCAGGGCCTGATGGTGAGCCCCGCCGACGACGCCAACCGCTTCGCCCAGGCGCTGCTCTACCTGCTCGACCGGCCGGCCGAGCGCGCGCGCATGGGCCGCGAGGGGCGCATCACGGCCGTCACGCGCTACGCCTGGTCGAGCGTGGCCGCGCAGCTCGAGGGGCTCTACGGCGAGCTGCTCGCGCGCAAGCGGGGCTCGCGATGAGGAAGCGCGCGGTGCTGCGCCGCTTCATCGGGGCGTCGGCACTCATGATCGCGTCGGGAGCGGCGGTCGCCCTCGTCGTCGGCAGCGCGATCGCGGGCTGGGCCGGGTGGGCGCTCTTCGGCTTCGTCTGCATCATCGTGCTCATGCTCGCATGGGCCTCGTTCACGCCCAACTCGCCGCTCTTCGGCAGGGTCGTGACCGGGCGCGGCACCCGCGATCGCGTGCTCGCGCTGACGTTCGACGACGGGCCGTCGCCGGAGTGGACGCCGCACGTGCTCGACGCGCTGCGCGAGGGCGGCGCGCGCGCGACGTTCTTCGTGCTCGGCCGCCACGTCGAGGCCCACCCCGAGCTCGTGCGCCGCATCAGCGACGAGGGGCACGAGATCGCCTCGCACGGCTACGACCATGCGCTCCTGACGTTCGCCTCGCGGGCCGACGTCGAGCAGCAGCTCGAGCGCACCGAGCTCTCGCTCGCCAAGGCGCTCGGCGACGCTCCGCGCGCGCGCATGTTCCGCGCGCCGCACGGCTTCCGCAATCCGTTCGTCGCGCGCGCGACCGCGAGCCGCGGCTACGAGGTCGTCGGCTGGACCAAGGGCGTGTGGGACACCGCCAAGCCCGGCGTCGAGGCGATCGTACGCCGCACGATCGGCGGCTTCCGGCCCGGTGGCATCCTGCTCCTGCACGACGCCGACGGCAGCGGCGCGGGCGACGACCGCAGCCAGACCGCCGAAGCCGTGCCCGAGATCGTCCAGCGCGCGCATGCCGCCGGCTACGAGCTCGTGACCGTGTCCGACCTCGCCAAGCGCGCGCCCGCCCGCCGCACCGCGACGTGGCGCGTCGTCGCCGGGCTCGTCCTCTTCGGCGTGCTGCTCGAGCTGGCGCTGCGCTCGGTCAACGTCAGCGCCGTCACCGCCGTCAACGTCGGCTGGTGGTGGGTGATCGCGGCGCTCGCCCTCAACTTCGCCTCGATCCTGCTCAAGGCGGTCGTCTGGAAGGCCGCGCTCGACACGATCCCGCGCCACCCGCGCTTCCAGTACGCCCACGTCGTGCCGGCGCTCTTCATCGGCTTCCTGCTCAACACGCTGCTGCCCGCGCGCCTCGGCGAGATCGGGCGGGTCGCCGTGCTGCGGCGGCGGCTGCGCCTCGTGGGCACGGACGTGCCGAACGCGACGCTCGCCGGCTCGCTCGTGGCCGAGCAGATCGTGCTCGCGATCGCGCTCGTCGCGATCATGCTGCTGCAGCTGCCGTTCGTGAACGTGCCCGCCCGCTTCCAGAACATGATCCTGGCGTTCGGCGGCGTCGTCATCGTGGTGCTGCTGGCCGTGGTCGGGCTCGAGGCGTTCTCGCGCAAGAGCCGCCGCAGCGTGCGCCGCGACCTCGCGTTCACGCGCGGCCAGCAGGCGCTCGCGATGCTGCACCCGATCGCGCGCGGCATGCAGCAGGGGCAGACCGTCCTGCGCCGCCCGCGCACGGCGGCGTGGGCGCTGGCAGCGGGCCTCGCGTCGTGGGCGGCCCAGATCACCGGCATCTACGCCGCGCTCGCCGCCGCCGACATCCACGCGACGATCGGAACCGCGGGCCTCGTCTTCCTCGTCTCGACGCTGGTGCAGCTGTTCCCGTTCTGGCCGGGCAACGTGGGCCTCTTCCAGGCCGCGATCGCGCAGGTGCTCGTGCAGGCGTACCCGATCGACTTCACGCACGCGATCGCCTTCGCCGTGGGCCTGCAGGTGATCGAGGTGTCGCTCGGCGTCGGACTCGGCTTCTGGTTCCTCTCGCGCGAGGGCCTGTCGCTGTCCGAGGTGCGGGGCCTGCGCACCGACGACTGAGAGCGGCGCATACGTGGTTTCCAGGAGCCACGTCCCCCCGCGCGGGGGAGAGTGCGGCGCATATCAGCGTCGATATACCTGGCGATGGGACGGTCCTTCACGAGCGTGCTCGCGCTTGCGCTGCTCGCCGCCGGCCTGGCGGCGCTGCCGGCCGACGCCGCGCGGCGCCCGCCCGGCCCCGCGCAGGCGGCGCCGAAGCCGCGCGCGGTCGTCGCCAGCGCGCAGGTCCCGTTCCGCTGGCACCGCGCCCGGCACGCGCGCGGCTACGACCTGCGCGTCGCCCGCGACCGCAGCTTCCGCTCGCAGATGCTGACGGTGCACCTGCGCAGCGCGTCGGCGAGGCTCGTGCTGCTGCCCGGGCGCTGGTTCTGGAAGGTGCGCAGCGCGGGCAGGGTCAACTCGCGCTGGTCGAACATCCGCCAGGTCGTGGTGCGGCCGAAGGGCGACGCGTATCCGCCGTCGCGTCCCACCGCGCTGCGCGTCACCGCGGTCGCCGAGGACAGCGTCAGCGTGACGTTCGGCGCCTCGACGGACGACACGGGCGTCGCGGCCTACGAGCTTCTCGCCGGCAACGGCAAGGTGCTCGCACGCGCCGGCGCGGCGCCGATCACCGCGGCCGGCCTCGCCTGCGCGACCACCCTCAGCCTGCGCGTGCGCGCGCTCGACGCCGCCGGCCACGTCTCGCAGCTCTCCCCCGTGGCGCACGCGCGCACCCGCCCGTGCAGCGATCGCCTGCCGCCGCGGCGCGCCCGGGAACCTGCACGCGATCACGGTCGCCGACACGAGCGTCGCGCTCGCCTGGGACGCCGCCGTCGACCCGGACGGCAGCGTGCGCCGCTACGCCGTGTACCGCAACGGCGTCCTGCTCGGCCAGCCCGCCAGCACGGGCTACCTCGCGCGCAACCTCGCACCCGCCACGCCGTACCACTTCACGGTCGAGGCGATCGACGGCGGGAGCCACCACTCGCCCGTCGCCGCGCTCGATGAGACGACGCAGCTGCCGCTGCCCGCCACCGGCCCGGCGTATGCCTACATGCTGGCCACGACCGGCAAGAGCTTCGAGGACATGCAGCGCCACTACCGGCAGATCGCGGTCGTGTCGCCCACGTACTTCCACGTCGAGCCGGACCTCTCGATCTCGGGCGTGGACGATCCGCTCGTGACGGGCTGGGCCCGCCTGCGCGGCATCGCCGTCGAGCCGCGCGTCGAGACGCAGGATCCGGCGACCCTGCACACCCTGCTTGCGAGCGCCGCCAACCGCACGAACCTCGTCGGCCGCATCTCGGCGCTCGTCGCCGAGAACGGCTACGACGGCGTCAACGTCGACTTCGAGGCCGGCGCCGCCGCAGATCGCCCGCTGCTCGTGGCCTTCGCGAGCGAGCTCGCGCAGACGCTGCACGCGCAGGGCGCGACGCTGACGATGGCGGTCGGCGCCAAGACGAGCGCCTCCCTCACCGGCCGCGCCGGCTTCTACGACTACCCCGCGCTCGCCGCCGTCTGCGACCGGCTCTTCACGATGGCCTGGGACCTGCACTGGGCGACCAGCCCGGCCGGCCCGATCTCGGACGCGACCTGGGTGGCCCGCGTCATCGCCTACATCAAGACGGTGCCGAACGCGTCGCGCTTCATCATCGGCACCCAGCTCTACGGCTTCGACTGGCCGCTGGGAGCCCGGGCGACGCCGCTCGAGTGGGACGACATGACCGCGCTGCAGGCGACGCTCGGCGTCACGGCGCAGTGGGACGCCGTCGCGCAGGAGCCGTACTTCACCTACACGGACGCCGCCCACGTGTCGCACACGGCGTACTTCGCCACCGCGCAGAGCGTGCAGGGGCGGCTCGGCCAGGCGCGTGCCGCAGGACTCGGCGTCGGCCTCTGGCGCCTCGGCGACGAAGACCAGGAGACATGGAACATCCCCGCACTCACCCCGTGAAGCGCCTCGCCGACATCCTCGCCTCGCTCTTCTGGCGCAGTCTCCTGGGTGGCTATTTCCTGATGCTGGCCGGCGTTGTGTGGTTCATCAAGAGCTCGTACCTGCCCGCGCTCTGGCTCGATCCCGTGTTCGGGCTCTACAGCCTGTGCGTCACGCTCTACCTGCTCTCGCGCTTCAGCCTCTCGCTGCTCTACCGCCCGGTGCGCCGTGGCCCGGACGAGCTGCCGACGGTGGCGGTCGTGATCCCGGCCATGAACGAGCAGACGGCGATCGAGTCGACGCTGGCGTCGATCTTCGCGCTCGACTACCCCCAGCGCCTGCTCTCGGTCTTCGCGGTCGACGACGGCTCGACGGACGCGACCTGGGAGCGCATGGCGTTCGCCGCGCGGCGGTTCCCGAACCTGCACGCGATCCGCTTCTCGCACAACCGCGGCAAGCGCGCCGCGATGGCCGCGGGCATCCGCGCGACCGACGCCGAGATCGTCTGCTTCGTCGACTCGGACTCGACGCTCGAGCCCGACGCGCTGCGCGAGATCATCAAGCCGTTCCGCAACCGCAAGGTCGCGGCGGTCACCGGCCACGCCGACGTCCAGAACCGCGCCTACAACGTGCTCACGCTGCTGCAGCAGGTGCGCTACTTCGTGGCCTTCCGCGTGATCAAGGGCTCGGAGTCGATCTTCGGCGCCGTCACCTGCGCCTCCGGCTGCTTCTCGGCCTACCGCCGCGACCGCCTGCTCGAGGTGCTGCCGGCCTGGGAGACGCAGTCGTTCCTCGGCCGCGAGGCGACGTTCGGCGACGACCGGGCGCTCACGAACATGCTGCTCAAGCGCTCGCGCGTCGTCTACCAGTCGAGCGCGCGCTGCGCCACGAACGTGCCCCACAAGTTCAAGGGGTTCCTCGTGCAGCAGACCCGCTGGAAGAAGAGCTGGCTGCGCGAGTCGCTGATCGCCTCGACGTTCTTCTGGCGCAAGAACCCGATCGCGTCGATCCCGACCTACGCCTCCAACGTCTTCCCCATCGTCGCGCCGCTCGTGATCTTCCACGCCTGCATCTGGAACCCGATCGCGCACGGAGCGGATCCGTGGATGTACCTCGTCGGCCTCTACGGCATGGCCGTGCTCTACAGCCTCTACTACGGCTTCACCCGCCGCAAGCCCTACTGGTGGGCCGGGATCGCCTTCGTGCTGCTGTACGCGACCGTGCTGATCTGGCAGACCTACTGGGCGATCGCGACGGCGCGCAAGACCGCGTGGGGCACGCGCTCGGGACGGAAGGACGACGGCCTCGGCTTCCGCATCATCGGCACCATCGGCTCGCCGCAGCCGTCCGGCATCCCGTTCTGCGCCGAGGTCGAGCGCATCGGCGCGGCCGCCGAGGGCGAGGTCGCGGTGGCCGCGTGATCGAGCGCAAGCTCCCGTTCAACCTCGTGGGCGGCGTGCTCGCGTGGGTCGTCGGGCTGATCATGGTGCCGCTCACGGCGCTGCCGTTCGTGGCCTACGCGCACTACAGCCAGGAGGGGCGCCTGATCGCGCTGCACGTCGACCGCGCCTTCCGCGGCCCCGCCTTCGCCCGCCTCGACCGCGCCGACGCGGCCTACGTCGCCGCGCACCACCTGCACTACGCGAACGCCGTGCTCGTGCTCAACGTGCACGCCGTGATGGACGGCGCGCATTCGGACGCGGCGAACCCCGAGAGCTCGGTGCTCCCGGTCAAGCTGTTCGCGGCCGACATGCAGATGCTGCGCGACGCCGGCTACCACACGGTCACGCCCGAGCAGATCACCGCCTGGCGGGCGGGCGTGCTCGACCTGCCCCACGACGCGCTGCTCCTGACGTTCGACGACGGCCGCGCCGACACCGTGCTCAACGCGGCGCCGATCCTGCGCCGCGTGGGCATGCGCGCCACGGTCTTCGCGATCGGCAACGCCTGGAAGCACTCGCCGCTCAACGAGGCCTCGCCCGACGACCTGCGCGCGCTGCAGCGGCAGGGCTGGTCGATCGAGGCCCACGCCTCGGCGCCGCACAGCGGCATCGACGTCGGCGGCGGCGAGCACCTGCCGTACCTGAGCGCGCTGCGCTCGACCGACGGACAGCGCGAGACGCTGGCGCAGTTCCGCAGCCGCGCCGCGAGCGAGTACCGCGCCGCCCGCGCGGCCGCCGAGAAGGTCGCGAGCCGCCCCGTCGTCGCGTTCGCCTGGCCCTTCGGCGCCTACGGAGCGGACACGCGCACGAACGACGCGCGCGTCGCCGCGATCAACCTCGCCGAGGCCCGGCGCGTCTACAGCCTCGGCTTCAACGAGGACGGCCAGTCGACGTTCGGCCTGCTCACGCGCGCCACCGACCCCATGCGCATCGCGCGCTTCGAGATCGTCCCCACGCTCGCCCCGCGGGCGCTCTTCGAGCGGCTCGAGCTCGCGATCGCCGCTTCGGCTCCGGAGGTGTCCCGTGCCGGCTAGCGCCCGTCCTGCGGCCAAGTGGCACTCGCGGCGAGTGCCACTTGGCCATGTCGCTGCGGCCAAGTGGCACACGCGGCGAGTGCCACTTGGCCTGCTCGCGCTCGTCCTGACGGCGCTCTGCACCGCGACCGCGGCAGCCGCGAAGCCCGCGGCCGCGCTGCCCACGGCCCGTCCGGCGGGCCGGCCGATGGTGCTGGCGCTGACGGCCACGCATCCGACGTCGGCGGCTCTCGGGTCGCTCTCGGCGCATCTCTCGTCGATCGGGCTGCTGTCGCCCGCGTGGCTCGCGCTCGAGCCGGGTGGGCGCTTCTCCTACAACGCGTCCGATCCGTTCACGGCCGGGCTGACGGCGCGCGGCGCGCGCCTCGTGCCGGTGCTCGCCGACCCGCAGCACCTCGCGGGCGAGCTGCTCGCGAGCGGGCCGACGCGGCGGCGGCTCGCGCTGCGCCTGGGCGTCGCGCTGCGCGCGCTCGATGCACGCGGCATCGTGGTCGACTGGCGCGACCTGCCGGTCGGGGTGCGCGGGCGCTTCGCGGCGTTCGTGCACGAGCTGCGCGTCGAGCTCGGGCCGCGCTCCCAGATCCTCGTGACGGTGCCGCCGCTGCGGACACGGCTCGCCCTGCGCACGGGTGCGTACGACCTGCGGGCGCTCTCCCGCCCGGCGCGGCTGCTGGTGCTGGCCTGGAACGAGCACGGGCCGCGCAGCGAGCCCGGGCCGGTCGCGTCGCTCGCGTTCTGGAAGCAGACGCTGCGGACGGTGCTGCGAGCCGCGCCGCGCTCGCGGGTGCTGATGGGCGTGCCGACCTGGGGCTGGCGCTGGAGCGCCGGTGCCGGCGCCGAGCAGGCGACGCAGGCGCAGCTCTTCCCGCAGGCCACCGAGACGGCGATGCAGCGGCCCTACGGCGCCCGCGTGGGCGACCGCGCCTGGGTGGAGTCGGACCGCTCGGTGCAGCTCAAGCTGCTCGTGGCGCGGCAGGCGCGCATCGCCGGCGTGGCGCTCTGGGTTCGCGGCGGGGAGTCCTCCGCCACCTGGCGTCAGCCGCTGCTCGCGCCCTCGCGGTAGCAGGGCGCGTCCTCGAAGGCCGTCAGGGGATCGCTGCCGCGCGGAGGGCGCGCGGGCTCCCGTCCCCGCAGACGGCGGTCGAGCACGACGGCGGCGCCGCCGACGAGCCCGCCGGCGAGCAGGCGGCGCACGCGGCGCAGGCGCGGGCGGCGACTGCTCATGCGACCCGGCGGTAGGCGACGACGGCCGCGACGACGCCGAACACGAGCTGGAGCGTGACCCAGTTCGGGGCGAGTCGCTGGTGGGCGTAGAGCAGCGGCACGGCCTGCCACGCGACCACGTAGGCCAGGAAGCTCGCGCCCGCCGCGATGGCGCCCGACTCGCGGCCGCGGTAGTAGCCGCTCGTGCGCGTCACGACCTCGGCCATCACGGCGCCGACGCCGAACGCGACGAGGAATCCGAAGAAGCCGAAGCCGGTGCCGTTGAGCGCCGCGAGCGCAACGCCGAGGGCGACGGCCGTGCCGCCCGCCGCCGCGATCGCCGTCGCGGCCTTCGCGGGCTTGAGGCGCACGAGCGCCGAGCGCGGCATGCGGGCGCAATCCCGGCACTTCACGCCGACCGGCGCGTGCACCATGCAGTCGGGGCAGATGGGCTTGCCGCACGACGAGCACGAGACGAGCGTCTCGACCGACGGGTGGTTGGCACAGCGGGGAGCCGCTTCCTCCTCGATCGCGGTCATGCCCGAGCGTAAACGACGCTACTGCCGGAGGCGTACGACCAAACGGCCCGACAACGCACCGTAAAGCGACCGCAACATCAGGCCCGAGATCGGCCAGGCCACGGCCGCCCAGAGGATCAGCGTGGCGATCACGCGCACCCTGCCGCCGAGCGGCGAGAGCGCGATGCCGAACGCCAGGAAGAGGATCGCCGCGAACGACGCCGTGATCGCCGCCGGCACGAGCGAGCGGCGGTAGCCGCCGTGGCGGCAGAGCTCGAGCGCGCGCCGGCAGGCCGCGAGCCCGGCGCCGTCGCCCGCCCCGGCCGCCACGGGTGCGAGCCCGAACGGCGTCAGCAGCAGCGGCACGAGGAAGATCGCGGCCAGGTGCAGGATCGCGATGACCCCGAACGGCGGCGCGACGAGGAACGCCGTCGCCACGATGCCCGGCAGCGTGCGGCGCAGGCGCTGCCCGATGAAGGCCGTCATCGCGCCTGCGAGCGCGAGCGCCGCCGCCGCCGCGGCGAAGGCGCCGACCGTCACGATGATCTCCGCGCGGGCGTCGGCGGCGCGCAGGGCGATCACGACGAGCGCCGGGAACGCCGCCGCGATCAGCGCCATCAGGCCGAACGTCGCGAACGCCTGCGCGTAGCGCGTGAGCGCCGTGGCGACCAGGTCGGCCGTGCGGATCGCGTCGCCGCGGGTCTCGGTCGTCGTCTCGGATGCGCCGGGGCTGCTCACCGCCGCCATTGTGGCGGCGCGGGACGTACCGGGGTGCCGGGCCCTGCGGCCCGGCACCCCGCGGGGTCTACGAGACGGGCACGACCGCCGTGCCGACCTTGAAGAGCTTCTTCGTCACGGTGGCACCGAGATTGCCCGCACGGGTGGGCTTGACCGTGAAGATGACCAGGCCCTTCTTGTTCGTCCGGCGCGACTTCGTCTTGACGCCGGCGCCGAGCAGCTTCACGGCCGCGCCCTTGACGGGCTTGCCCTGCGCGTTCGTCACGGTCACGGTGACCGGGCCGCTCACGCCGTGCGGCGGCTGGTTCGAGATCTGCGACCTGCAGGCGCGCGAGCAGCGTGAACTTCTTGCCCTTCGTGTACGCGCCCACGTTGCCGTCGGGGTCGATCGCCGCGACGCGCCAGTACATCGTGCCGCCGTCGACGAAGTCCTGCTGGGTGAGCAGCGGCGTGTAGCCGGGCTCATCCGTCGAGTCCTCGAGGAACGGCTGCACGAAGCCGGCATTGCGCGAGACCTGCAGCTTGTACTGCCGCGTGTTCGGCTTCGTGTTCCACGCGAACGTGAGCGCGAGCTTGCCGGGCTTGTTGACCAGGATCGTCTTCGCGCCACCGGGCTCGCTGATCGTGTGCACGACGTCGCGGGTCGGCGTGTAGGCGCTCTTGAGGCCGTTGTTGAACTGCGCGCGCACCTGCACCGTGCCGTGGCCCGTGCCGGTCATCTTCGTGTAGCTGACCGCGGTGCTCGGGACGTTCGAGGTCACGTGCACGCTGCCGTCCGGGTAGACGTCCTGGATCTCGTACGAGGTCGCGCCGTCGACCGGCGTCCAGCTCAGGGCCGGGAACGTCTCGCCCGAGAACGGCGTGGCGGTCGTGATCGCCGGCACCGGCAGCGTCTGCACGAAGCTCGACGTGCCCGACCAGGCGAGGCCCCTGTTCTCGTCGTTGTTCGCGCGCACCCGCCAGTAGACGGTCGCCCCGACGGGGTAGGTCTGCGTCGCGGAGAATGACGTGGCGTCGGTGGTGGCCGACTCGAGGATGGTGCTGAAGGACGGATCCTGCGCCACCTCGATCGTGTAGTTGCGCACCTGCTCCGGCACCGGCGTCCACTTGAAGACGACCGCACCCGAGGCCGCGGCGCCGCCGACGGGCGCGATCGGCGTGGGCGGGACGGAGGCAGTGCTGGAACGTCGGGGAGTCGACGAAGCCGCCGGAGGCCCGGCCTGGGTCGTGCAGAAGTACGGGTGGTCGCCTCGCGGAGTCGGTCGGAACGACCTGCCAGTAGTAGAGGGTGCCCTCGTCGACCATCGGCTTCGGCGGCGCGTAGCAGGGCTCGTTCGTGTACGCCTGCTCCACGATCGTCGTGAAAGGGGAGTCACGGGCGATCGTCACCCAGTAGTGCGAGCTCGCCACGTTGTGGCCCACGCCGACCTGTGAGTCCATGTCGGCGGCTTCCAGCACAGGAGCGGGCTCTTTCCGACCGGCAGCCCGCGATCGGGGGTGATGACATCGCCGTCGGCGAGAGCGGCCGAGGCAGACGATGCTCGCGCTGCAGTCGACGACCGGCTGGTTGGTGAAGCCCGGCTCGCTCCCGAGGATGAAGTTCGTGAACGCGAAATGACCGGCGATGGGCGAGTTGTCGATCGCACTGTCGGCGTACGCGCGCACGCGACGTCGCAGGTGTCACCCGGGCTCCCCGGTGGGACTGTCCTGCTCGACACCCGCGCCCGGCGCGCTGAGGATCTCCGGCACGCCACCGCCGGGCGGCGTTCCGAGCGGCAGTCCACGACGTGTTCGCCGTGAAGTAGGTCTGTGCTGCGTGCCGGCGCAGTTGAGCTGGAGCTCGTACAGCCGGGCGCCCGGCACGGTACTCCAGCGGACGACCGGCTCGTTCGACGTTTCCGCCCTCGGCGATCGGCTGGAGCTTCGAGTTGTAGACCGTGAGGTTCGCCGGCCCGGGCAGGACGGTCTCGTCGTAGGTCTTCGTGAACGCCGGCCCGTTGTTCCACGGACCGGCCTGGCCCGACGGATCGACGCCACGGACACGCCAGTAGTAGGTGTTGTTCGGCAGCGTCTTGGTCGGCGCGAACGACGTCGCGGCCGTGCCGCCCGAGAACACCCGCGAGCCCAGCGCGAAGTCCGCCGTGGGGTTGATCTCGATCTCGTAGCCCGCGGCCCCCGGAATCGGCGCCCACGAGAACAGCGGATCGTAGATCTCGACCCCCGGCACCATGTCGGTCACGGTCGGCGTGGTCGTCCCGGCCCAGATCCAGGTGAACGAGAAGATCGCCGACGGCGTGCCCGTGTGGCCCTCGGGGTCGACCGGCACGACCTGCCAGTAGTACGTGCCGGGATGCAGCGCCGCCGAGATGGCGAGGTTCGTGTTCGACGTCGAGATCGGCCCGCCGTTGTCCTTCCAGGCGAGCGCGCCGGTCGAGATGATGCCGCCCGGCGCATCGACGCCCCCGCCGGCGGCGCCGGTCGCGACCGAGACGCGATAGGTCGAGGCGCTCTTGACCGGCGTCCAGCTCAGGATGGCCGGGCTCGGGTACGCGATCGCGCTCAGGCTCGCGGGCGTCAGCAGCGCGGGCGTGTCGTTCCACTTCTTCGTGAACTTGCGGATGCCCGTCCACTTCGAGGTGGCGCCGGTCGCGTCGAGCGCGCGCATGCGCCAGAAGTACGCGCCGTTCGGCAGCGTCTTGCCGTGCAGGAAGCGCAGGTTCTGCGTGGTCACGTCGACGAGCGCCGGGTTGAAGCCCGAGTCGCTCGAGATCTGGACCTCGTACGACGTCGCGCTCTTGGCCTTGTTCCAGGTCAGGGTCGGCATCGTCGACGCGGTCACGTTCAGCTTCGGCCCGGTGGCCTTCGGCATCGCCGGCTTGGCGTCGGCCACGGCGGGAACAAGGAGGAGAGCGGCCGCCAGGGTCGGCGCGAGAAGGCGTGCGAGGAGACGGGTCATGCACGTTCCATCGCCGTCCGGGGATGTCTCAGATCACTCCCGCAGGGAAATGCAGTACCCCGCCGAGGGATGCATCCCCCGGGCGAGGGTACCGCCGTCAGGCCACGAGTGCGACCGCGGGCTCGACGCGCAGCTCGATCGCGCCGTCGGCGGCGTCCACGCGCACCGCGGCGTCGCCCGCCGGCGGCCGCTCGAGCAGGAGCTTGGCGAGCGGGTTCTCGATCAGGCGCTGGATCGCGCGCTTGAGCGGCCGGGCGCCGAAGGCGGGGTCGTTGCCCTCCTCGGCGATCAGCTCGCGCGCGGCGTCGCTGACGGTGAGCGCCAGTCCGCGACCGGCCAGCCGGGCGCTCAGGCGCTCGAGCTGCAGGTCGACGACCGCCGCCAGCTCCTCGCGGCCCAGCCGGTGGAAGATCACGGTCTCGTCGATGCGGTTCAGGAACTCGGGCCGGAACGTCCCGCGCAGTACGTCCTCGACGCGCTCGCGCATGCGCGCCGGGTCGCTCTCGGCGAAGATCACCTCGGAGCCGACGTTCGACGTCATGATCAGGATCGCGTTGCGGAAGTCGACCGTGCGGCCCTGGCCGTCGGTCAGGCGCCCGTCGTCGAGCACCTGCAGGAGGACGTTGAAGACGTCGGAGTGGGCCTTCTCGATCTCGTCGAGCAGCACCACGGAGTACGGCCGGCGGCGCACCGCCTCGGTCAGCTGGCCGCCCTCCTCGTAGCCCACGTAGCCGGGCGGCGCTCCGATCAGCCGCGACACGGAGTGGCGCTCCATGTACTCCGACATGTCGATGCGCAGCACCGCGCGCTCGTCGTCGAAGAGCAGCGCCGCGAGCGTGCGCGCGAGCTCGGTCTTGCCGACGCCCGTCGGGCCGAGGAACAGGAACGAGCCGATCGGGCGGTCGGGGTCGCCGAGCCCGGAGCGCGAGCGCCGGATGGCGTTGGACACGGCCTCGACGGCCTCGTCCTGCCCCACGACGCGCTCGTGCAGGCGCGCCTCCAGCGCGACGAGCTTCTGCATCTCGCCCTCGAGCAGGCGCGAGACGGGGATGCCCGTCCAGGCGGCCACGACGGCCGCGATGTCGTCGGGGGAGACCTCCTCGTTGAGCAGGCGCTCGCCGCCGTGCGCCTCGAGCGCGGTCTGCTCGTCCTCGAGCTCGCGCGCGAGCTCGGGCAGGCGCCCGTAGCGCAGCTCGGCGGCGCGCTGGAGGTCGCCGTCGCGCTCGGCGCGCTCGGCCTCCTCGCGCGCCTCCTCGATCTGCGCCTTGGCGTGCTGGATCGCCGCGATGCGCGCCTTCTCGGCCTGCCAGCGCTCGGTCAGAGCCGCCAGCTCGGCGCGCACGGCCTCGAGCTCGCTCGCGAGCACGGCGCGCCGCTCCTCGGAGGCCGGGTCGGTCTCGCGTGCGAGCGCGGCGTCCTCGATCTCGAGCTGCATCATGCGGCGCTTGAGGACGTCGAGCTCGTGCGGCACCGAGTCGATCTCGATGCGCAGCCGGCTCGCGGCCTCGTCGACGAGGTCGATCGCCTTGTCGGGCAGGAAGCGGTCGGCGACGTAGCGCTCCGACAGCTGGGCCGCGGCGATCAGGGCGGCGTCCATGATGCGCACGCCGTGATGCACCTCGTAGCGCTCGCGCAGGCCGCGCAGGATCGCGATCGTGTCCGGCACCGACGGCTCGCCGACGAGCACCGGCGCGAAGCGCCGCTCGAGCGCGGCGTCCTT
Organism: uncultured Actinomycetes bacterium; assembly: GCA_963743275.1. Lineage (GTDB taxonomy): Bacteria > Actinomycetota > Thermoleophilia > Gaiellales > JALYLC01 > JALYLC01. The sequence continues at coordinate 18,321 of CAVUPB010000003.1, forward strand.
CTCGATGTGCTTGCGGTACTCGTCGAGCGTGGTCGCGCCGATCGCGCGCAGCTCGCCGCGTGCGAGCATCGGCTTGAGCAGGTTCGCGGCGTCGACCGCGCCCTCGGCCGCGCCCGCGCCGACGATCGTGTGCAGCTCGTCGATGAAGAGGATGATGCGGCCGTCGGCCGAGGAGATCTCCTCGAGCACGGCCTTGAGCCGCTCCTCGAACTCGCCGCGGTACTTCGACCCGGCCAGCAGCGCGCCCAGGTCGAGCGCCCAGATGCGCCGGCCCTTGAGGCTCTCGGGCACGTCGCCGGCGACGATGCGCTGGGCGAGGCCCTCGACGATCGCGGTCTTGCCGACGCCGGGCTCGCCGATCAGCACGGGATTGTTCTTGGTGCGGCGCGAGAGCACCTGCATCGCGCGGCGCACCTCGTCGTCGCGCCCGATCACCGGGTCGAGCTTGCCGCTCTCGGCGATCGCGGTGAGGTCGCGCCCGAAGCGCGAGAGCGAGTCGTAGCGCTCCTCCGCGTTCTCGTCGTCGGCGCGCTGCGCGCCGCGCAGCTTCCGGGCGGCCTCGAGCAGCGCGGCGCGGGCCGCACCGCCGCGCCCGAGGCGATCGGCCAGCGCGAGCAGCAGGTGCTCGACGGCGACGAACTGGTCGCCGAGGTCGCGCGCCTCCTTGCGCGCACGGTCGAGCGTCTCGCGGAACGCGAGCGAGGGCTGCTGCGAGGTCGTCGCGCCGCTTGCGCTCGGCAGCTTCGCGACCGCCCCTTCCGCGTGCGCGCGCACCGCCTCGCGGTCGGCGCCGGCGCCGCGCAGGAGCACCGAGGCCGTGGCGTCGGGCTCGGACGTGAGCGCGAGCAGCAGGTGCTCGGGCGTGATCTCGGGATTGCCGTTGACGCGCGCGAGCTCGGCCGCGGCCGCGATCGCCTCGCGCGCCCTGATCGTGAACTGGTCGTTCGTTGCCATGCTGAAGTCCTTGAGAAGGTGAGGTGATGGATCAGCGTCGCGGCGCCAGCGCCTGCGAGGGCGGCTGCCAGACCACGACTTCGTGACGCACGCTGCGGTCGCGCTCGGCGATCGCGCGGGAGTAGGCCCGCCCGAGCTCCGAGAGCTCCCGCTCGAGCTCGGCGACGCGCGCCTGCAGGTGCGTGAGCGTCTGCTCGAGCCCGAGCACGTGCTCGACGCCCGAGTGGTTGAGCCCGAGCGCCGAGGTCAGCGCCTTGATGCTCTCGAGGCGCGCCAGGTCGGCGTCGGAGTAGAGCCGCCGCCCGCCCGAGGTGCGGCGGGGGACGACGAGGCGCCGGGCCTCGTACAGGCGCAGCGTCTGCGGGTGCATGCCGACGAACTCCGCGGCGACCGAGATCGCGTACTTCGGGGTCGCGTCCATGTCACGACTCCGCGGCGCGCGCGAACAGCTCGGCGCGCGGGTCGTCGCCGTCGAGCGCCGCGAACTTCTCGAGCGCTTCCTTCTGCGCGCGGCTGAGCTTGCGCGGGACGGAGATGTGGACGCGGGCGAGCAGGTCGCCGCGCTTGTCGGAGTTGCCGTTCTTGGGGGCGCCGCGGCCGCGGGCGCGCAGCAGCACGCCGTCGCCGGTGCCTGCGCGCAGCTTCATGCGCACGCGCTCGCCGTCCGGCGCGGGCACGTCGATCTCGGCGCCGGCGGCGGCCTCGCTGAAGCTCACGGGCACGTCGACGACGAGGTCGTCGCCGCGCCGCGTGAAGACCGGCGAGGGCTCGACCGACACCTGCACGAAGAGGTCGCCCGGGGGCGCGCCGTGCGTACCTGCCTCGCCCTTGCCGCGCAGGCGGATGCGCGCGCCGTCCTTGATGCCGGCCGGGATCGGCACGGCATAGCGGCGCAGGCGCTGCGTCGAGCCGCGGCCGCCGCAGTTGACGCACGGATGCTCGATCACGCGGCCGGTGCCGCCGCAGCGGAGGCACGGCTGGGAGAGCGAGAAGAAGCCCTGGGCCTGTGCGCGCACGCCCCGCCCGTCGCAGTCCGGGCAGGTCACCGGGCTCGTGCCGGGAGCCGCGCCGGAGCCGTGGCAGACGGTACAGGGCGCCAGCGCCTCGACGCCGATCGAGACGCGCGCGCCGTTCAGGCTGTCGCGGAAGGAGATCGTCACTCCCGCCTCGAGGTCGTGGCCGCGCTGCGGCGCCGGGGCGCCGCGCCCCTGCCGGCCGCCGCGGCCGAAGATGCCTCCGAGCAGGTCGGAGATGTCGATGCCGTCCTGGTTGAACGCGCGCGGGTCGAAGCCGGCGCCGCCGGCTGCGCCGCGCATGCCGGCCTCGCCGACGAGGTCGTACTGCTGGCGCTTCTCGGGGTCGGACAGCACCTCGTAGGCCTGCGCGATCTGCTTGAAGCGCTCCTCGGCCGCCGGATCGTCCGGGTGCTTGTCGGGGTGCGTCTCGCGCACGAGCTTGCGGTAGGCCTTCTTGATGTCGTCGGCGCTCGCGTTGCGGGCGACGCCGAGCGTCTTGTAGTGGTCAGACATCGGGATTCACCAGCGACAGCAGCGCCTCGCGGTCGTCGGGACTGACGAGCGCCCCGCCCTCGCGTCCGAGCACGAGCACGGCGCGGTCGCGCGATGTCAGGGCCGCGGCGTAGCGCGCGCCCTCCGGCCGGTACATGCCCTGGTAGCCGAACAGCCCGCCCGAGCCCAGCAGGCGCGGGCCCTGCAACTGGCGCGGCTCGACGGCCTCGACGCGCAACGGCCCTTCGACGCGCACCGCGCCGAGGGCCCGCCGCACCGTCAGCCCGCCGTCCTCGATCACGTAGTCGCGCGGCGCGAGCAGCGCGCAGCCGGCGGCGATGCCCGCCATCGCCGCGGCCAGCCCGATCATCGGGCGCGGGCCCGTGAGCGCGAACAGGACGGCGAGCGAGAGCGCGCAGAAGAACGCGCCCGTGAGCGTGCGCGCGACGAGATCGAGGCGTGCCGGCCGGAAGCTCACCGCGGGCCTCCCTCCGCGGAGGTCGCGACGACGACGCGCGCAGGCCGCAGCACCTGCTCGCCGAGACGCCAGCCCGCCTGGACGACGGCGAGCACCGTGCCCTCGGCGACATCGGCGGTCGGCTGTGCGACCAGCGCCTCGTGCTCGCGCGGGTCGAAGGCCTCGCCCTCGGGGGCGATCTCGGCCAGGCCCTCGCGATCGAGCACGTCGCGCAGCGCGCGGCCCGTCAAGGCCACGCCGTCGCGCAGCGACTCGTCGACGCCCGCCTTGGCGAGCGCGTCGAGCGAGCGCTCGAGGTCGTCGAGCACCGGCAGGAGCCCGCGCAGGATGCGCGCGCCGGCCTGCGCGGACTGCTGCTCGGCGAGCCGCGCCTGGCGCTTCTTGTAGTTGTCGAAGTCGGCCGCGAGCCGGCGCAGGTGATCGAGGTACTCGTCGCGCTGGCGCTCGAGATCCGCGATCCGGTCCTGCTCCGGCTCGGCGGCCGGCGGAGCGCCGGGGGCGGGCGCCGGCTGATCGCCGGCGCCCACCACCACGGCCTCATCGGTGTTGAGGTGATCGGGAGTCATGTTCACGACCGCGCGTGGTCGCCCTCGTCCACGATCTCGGCGTCCTCGATGACCTCTTCCTCGCCCTCGTCCGAGGACGGCGCCGGGCCGCCGTCGGCCGAGCCGCTGCTCGCGCCCGTGTTCTGGTACACGACCTCGGCGAGCTTGTAGGAGGCCTCGTGGAGCGCCTGGGTGCGCGTGCGGATCGCGTCGGCGTCGTCGCCCTCGAGCGCGGTCCGCAGCTCGGCCGCGGCGCTCTCGATGGTGGTCTTGACGTCGCCGTCGACCTTGTCGCCGTGCTCGCGCAGGGACTTCTCGACCGAGTAGATCGCGGTCTCGCCCTGGTTCTTGGCGTCCGCGAGCTCGCGCAGCCGGCGATCGTCGTCGGCGTGCGTCTCGGCGTCCTTGACCATGCGCTCGATCTCGTCGTCCGCCAGGCCGGAGCCCGACTTGACCTCGATCTTCTGCTCGTTGCCGGTGCCGAGGTCCTTGGCCGAGACCGAGAGGATGCCGTTCGCGTCGATGTCGAACGTGACCTCGACCTGCGGCATGCCGCGCGGCGCCGGCGGGATGCCGACGAGCTGGAACTTGCCGAGCGTCTTGTTGAAGCCGGCCATCTCGCGCTCGCCCTGGAGCACGTGGATCTCGACCGACGTCTGCCCGTCCTCCGCGGTGGAGAAGATCTCCGACTTGCGCGTGGGGATGGTCGTGTTGCGCTCGATCAGCTTGGTCATGACGCCGCCCTTGGTCTCGATGCCCAGCGACAGCGGGGTGACGTCGAGCAGCAGGACGTCCTTGACCTCGCCCTTCAGCACGCCGGCCTGGATGGCGGCGCCGACGGCCACGACCTCGTCCGGGTTGACGCCGCGGTGCGGCTCCTTGCCGAGGATCTCCTTGACCTTGTCGCCGACCGCGGGCATGCGCGTCATGCCGCCGACGAGGATGACCTCGCCGATGTCCTTGGCCTCGAGGCCGGCGTCCTTGAGCGCCTGCTTGACGGGGCCGACGGTGCGCTCGACGAGGTCGTGCGTGACCTCGTTCAGCTTGGCGCGCGTGAGCGTGAGCTCGAGGTGGCGCGGGCCGTCGCTGGCGAGTGCGATGAACGGCAGGTTGATGGGCGCCGACTGCGCGGAGGAGAGCTGGATCTTGGCCTCCTCGGCCTTGTCGTAGAGCCGCTGCAGCGCCATCGGATCCTTCGAGAGGTCGATGCCCTGCTCGCGCTTGAACTCGGCCACCATCCAGTCGACGACGGCCTTGTCGAAGTTGTCGCCGCCGAGGTGGTTGTCGCCCGAGGTCGACTTGACCTCGAAGACGCCCTCGCCGAGCTCGAGCACGGACACGTCGAACGTGCCGCCGCCGAGGTCGAAGACGAGGATCGTCTGATCGGAGCGGTCCTTGTCGAGGCCGTAGGCGAGCGCGGCCGCGGTGGGCTCGTTGATGATGCGCAGGACGTTGAGGCCGGCGATCTTGCCGGCGTCCTTGGTGGCCTGCCGCTGCGCGTCGTTGAAGTACGCCGGCACCGTGATCACGGCGTCGGTCACGGTCTCGCCGAGATAGGCCTCGGCGTCCGCCTTCAGCTTCTGGAGGATCATCGCCGAGAGCTCCGGCGGTGCCAGCTCCTGGTCGCCCGCCTTCACGCGGACGTCGTCGTTGGGCCCCGCGATGACGTCGTAGGGGATCATGGTCATCTCCTCGGACACCTCGGACTTCTTGCGGCCCATGAAGCGCTTGATCGAGAAGATGGTGTTCTTGGGGTTGGTTTCGCGCTGACGCTTGGCGGTGACGCCGACGAGGCGATCACCGTCCTTCGCGAAGGCGACCACGGAGGGGGTCGTACGGCCACCCTCGGCGTTCGCGATCACGGTGGGCTCACCGCCCTCGAGGACGGCCATGCACGAATTCGTCGTGCCGAGGTCGATGCCGATGACCTTGCTCATGCTGCGTGATGCTCCTTGTCTCTTGCGGGGCGTGATGCCTGCCCGCTCATCCTTGAGTGTTGCCGCAGTCTAAAACATGAGTGTCTCCTTATCAAGAACGTCGTAGCGATCGCCCTTCGCGCAAATCCCTCCACCGGAGGACAAAGGGCGCATCCCGAACCGCCGACGCTACGTTCGTGACAAGCCGCCGGTCCGTCCCCAGCACCTCCGCGCATCGCCCCCGGCGAGCGTGGGCATCCGCCGCCGCGGCCCTGGCCGCCGCCGCGCTCCCCTCCTCCGCCGCCGCCGGGCCCGGATCGGGAACCGGGACGTGGGTCTGGGTGCTGGCAGCCGCCGGCGCCGCAGTGCTCGTGTTCACGCTCCTGCGCATGCGCTCGCACCGGAGCGGCTCGCGCGTCAGCATCAGCGACATCTCCGACGGCCGCCAGATCCTGATCGCGCGCGGCCGCCGCGTCACGGAGGAGCTGACGGCGCTCGCCGACGCGGTCGAGGAGCGCGAGGACGAGGCGGCGATCCGCAACCATCAGCGCGCGCTCGAGGTCGTGGCCGACGTGCGCGCGCGCATCGGCCGCGCATCGGGCCAGCGCGTGCAGGCCAGGGCCCACCAGGATCTCGACGAGGCCGAGTGGCTGATCGGCGGGGTGCGCGCCCGGCTGGACGGATTCGTCGAGCCCCTGCCGACGCGCACCGGCCTGCCGGCGACCTGCTTCTTCGACGGCCGCCACGGCCTCGCGACGGTCGACATCGATCTCGGCGGCATCGCCCTGCAGCGCGTCCCGGTGCGCTCGTGCGCGGCCTGCGCCGTCGGTCTCGTGCGCGGCGAGCATCCGCGCATCGGCACGGTCGACCTCGGCGGCCGCGCGCTGCCCTGGCCGGCCGCCCCGCGCTGGTGCGGCTCCTACGGCTGGGCGCTCAAGGATCTCAAGCACCTGCACTACGACGGCGAGCCGCTCTTCGGCGATGCCGAGCGTCCCGCGAAGGCCAGGCGCCAGACCCGCCAGACCGTCGCCGAGCGGGCGCGCGGCGTGCGGGCGCGCGTGCTCCCGGAGACGCCCGAGGTGCTGCCCGAGGAGCCTGCCGCCGACGTGCCCAGCGACCTCCTCGAGGCCTACACCGAGGGCGAGCCCGCCCTGGTGGCCGAGGCGACCCCGGAGGAGGCGCCCAGCACGAGCGCCTTCGCCGCCATGGAGAGCGAGACCTCGGCGAGCGACGAGAGCGAGCCCGTCGCGGCCAGCGAGTAGCCGTCGGCGCGCGCGGCCGCGGCACGGTCGCTGCCGCGGGAAGGACTTCTCGGCTCGCGTAGCATGCGCGCCGTGACGGATGCCCTGCTCTGGCCGGTGCGCAGGATCGGCGCGCTCCTCCCGGACGGATGGGCCGGGCTCTTCCGCCAGGCCGCGGTCTTCGTGCCGTTCGACCTCGCGTACGAGCTCTCGCGCGCGCTCGCGCAGGGCGGCGAGGACACGGCGCTGCGCCACGGGCACGACGTCGTGCGCGCCGAGCGCGTGCTCGGCCTCTACCACGAGCACGCGGTGCAGGACTGGGCGATCGGCGCGCCCGGCTTCGTCATGGACGTCGCCCGCTTCACGTATTTCCAGTGCCAGTTCACGATCACGTTCGCGTTCGTGATCTGGGTCTACATCTGGCGCCACGAGGCCTTCACGCTCCTGCGCAACACGCTCTTCGCGACGTTCATGCTGGCCGTGCCGGGCTACATCTTCTACCCGACCGCACCCCCGCGGCTGCTCATCTCCGAGCACTTCGAGGATCCGCTCGCGGACGCGACGCTCAACAACCAGGGCACGCTCGTGAAGCTCTTCGGCAATCCGTACGCGGCCATGCCGAGCCTGCACACGGCGACGGCGATCCTCGTCGGCGTGACCGGCGTGCTCGTCTGCCGGCGCCTGCCGGGACGCCTGCTGTGGGCGCTCTACCCCGCGCTCGTCGTGTTCTCGATCGTCGCGACCGCGAACCACTTCTTCCTCGACGCGGTCGCGGGCGTCGGCGTGCTCGCGCTGTCGTCGACGCTCGTCGTGACGCTGCATCGCCGCCGCGGCTGGTCGCTCGCGCCGCTCCTGGCCGACCGCTCACCGGCGGGAACCGACCGCTCGTCGATACGGGCCGCAGATGCGCGCGCCGGCCTGCCACGTTCCCCTCGATGACAACGCTTCCCGTGCGCCTGGACCGCATCAAGTCCGGCTACACCGACGGTGCGCGTCAGCTCGCGTCCCGCTCCGTCCGCTCCCTCAGCGAGAGCCGCGTCACGCCCAACCAGCTGACCGCGCTCGGCTTCTCGCTCAACCTCGTGGCGGCCGTCCTGGTCTACCAGGAGGCCTACATCGCCGCGGCCGCCGTGTTCCTCGTCGGCTCGATCATCGACATCCTCGACGGCGCGCTGGCGCGCTCGCGCGGCCAGGCGACCGCCTTCGGCGCCTTCATCGACTCGACCACCGACCGCATCTCCGAGGGCGCCGTGCTGTGCGCCGCGACGCTCGTGTTCGCCCGCCACGGCGACACCTGGCCCGTCGCGGCCGTGTTCGTCGCGCTCGTCGCCTCGTTCCTCGTGTCCTACACCCGCGCGCGGGCCGAGGCCCTGGGCCTCGACGGCAAGGCCGGCCTCATGGGCCGCGCCGAGCGCGTCGTGCTGCTGGCCGCGATCCTCGCCACCGCCCCCTGGGGCACCCTGCCGTACGGCATCGCGCTGCTCGCCATCACGGCGAGCGCGACCGTCGCGCAGCGCATCTTCTCCGTCCATCGTCAGCTCGCCGAGCGCGAGCGAATGTCCAAGGAGCACGCATGACCGGCAATGGCAACGGCGACGGGAACGGCAACGGTCACGGCCGCTCCCAGGATGGCCGCGTCCGCGTCGCCATCGTGGGCGTGGGCAACTGCGCCTCGTCCCTCGTGCAGGGCGTCCACTACTACCGCGACGCCGCAGACGACGAGTTCGTGCCCGGCCTCATGCACGTCAACCTCGGCGGCTACCACGTGCGCGACATCGAGTTCGTCGCCGCGTTCGACGTCGACAAGGAGAAGGTCGGCAAGGACCTCTCGCAGGCGATCGTGAGCGGCCAGAACAACACGATCAACTTCGCCGAGGTGCCGCACACGGGCGTGACCGTGCAGCGCGGGATGACGCACGACGGGCTCGGCAAGTACCTCGGCGAGATCATCACGAAGGCCGACGGCCCGACCGCCGACATCAAGGCGATCCTGCAGCAGACCAAGGCCGACGTGCTCATCAGCTACCTGCCGGTCGGCTCGGAAGAGGCGACCAAGTGGTACGTCGAGCAGGCGCTCGCCGCCGGCGTCGCGTTCGTCAACTGCGTGCCGGTCTTCATCGCCCGCGAGGAGTACTGGAGCAACCGCTTCAAGCAGGCGGGGCTGCCGATCATCGGCGACGACATCAAGTCGCAGGTCGGCGCCACGATCATCCACCGCCAGCTCGCGCGCCTCTTCCGGCAGCGCGGCGTCCTGCTCGAGCGCACCCACCAGCTCAACGTGGGCGGCAACACCGACTTCCTCAACATGCTCGAGCGCGAGCGCCTGGAGTCGAAGAAGATCTCCAAGACGAACGCCGTCACCTCGACGCTCGACTACGAGATGCACCCGGACGACGTGCACATCGGGCCGTCCGACCACGTGGCCTGGCTGAAGGACCGCAAGTGGGCCTACATCCGCCTCGAGGGCCGCTCGTTCGGCGACGTCCCGCTCAACGTCGAGCTCAAGCTCGAGGTCTGGGACTCGCCCAACTCGGCGGGCATCGTGATCGACGCCGTGCGCTTCGCCAAGCTGGCGCTCGACAACGGCCTCGCGGGCGCGCTCGAGTTCCCGTCGGCCTACCTCATGAAGTCGCCGCCGGTGCAGCACCCCGACGAGTACGCGCGCGAGCAGGTCGAGGAGTTCATCCGCGTGAACGCCCGCCCGGGCGCGCCGGTGCCGGCGGCCCCGACGCCGGTCGTGAACGAGCAGCGCTAGCGCATGGGTGCGGGTGCGGGCAGCGTGCTGGTCGACCTGCACATGCACAGCCTGCATTCGTGGGACTGCACGACGCCGATCGACGATCTGCTCGATGCGGCGCTCGCCGCCGGCCTCGGCGCGCTCGCGGTCACCGATCACAACACGATCGCGGGCGGCGTCGAGGCGCGGGCGCGCGCGAGCGAGCGCGGCCTGCCGCTGCACGTCATCGTCGGCTCCGAGATCAAGACGGCCGGCGACGGCGAGGTGATCGGGCTGTTCCTGCACGACGAGGTGCCGCCGGGCCTCACGTTCGCGGAGACGATCGAGCGCATCCGCGCGCAGGGCGGCGTGGTCTACCTCCCCCACCCCTTCGACCGCTTCCACACGACGCCCGAGCGCTCCGTGATCGAACGGCACGTCGGCGACATCGACGTCTTCGAGACGGCCAACGCGCGGCTCTGGTTCGAACGCGACAACCGCGCTGCCGAGCGCTTCGCGAGCGAGCACGGCATGCGGCGCGGCGCCGGGTCGGACGCGCACGTCCCCGGCGGCATCGGCGACGCCGCGCTGCGGCTCGCGCCGTTCGACGATCCCGCCTCGTTCCTGGCGTCCGTGGAGGGCGCCGAGATCGTGCGCCGGGCCCGCAGCATGCTGCGCCTGCAGCTCGAGAAGCGCCGGCGCCAGCGGGCCAAGAAGCTCTGAAATGATCCCGGCGCGCTCGGGGACCGCAGGGATCGGCGGGCGACGGTCGAACTCCGACGCGGTGCCTGCGGACGAGCTCTACGAGCGTTACCTGGCGCGTGCGATCAGCGAGGTCAATGCACTCGGCGACGAGATCGCGCGCCGTGGCGATGCACCCTCGCGGCAGCCCGTGCTCGGCTCCGGGCATCCGCTCGGCGACATCTTCCTGCTCAAGCACGACCCGACGCCCGCCGAGCTGACCGAGGGCGTCGCCTTCTACGGCCGCGTCGGCCAGGCCGTGCTCAAGTCGGTGCAGCGGCTCGACATCGACCCGCTGCTCGTCTACGGCACGAACGTCGTCAAGCTCGGCGGCGATCACGGCCGCGACGAGCGCGAGCTGGCCGAGCGCGTCTACCCCATGTGGCTGCTGCGCGAGCTGCACATCGTGCAGCCCAAGATCGTGGTCGTGATGGGCGAGGACACGCTCGCCGTCGTCAACGGCCTCGACCTCGCGCTCGCGAAGCCGCTCGAGAACGAGCTGGGCGTCATCCAGCACCTGACGCCGACGATCGAGGCGCTCGTCACGCCCCCGCTCGAGCCCTCGCTCGACGACGCCGCGGCGAAGCGCCGCTTCTGGGCCGCCTTCCGCGCGCTCGGCGAGTGGTACGCCGCCCTGCCGCCGTACTAGATGCCCCCGCGCAACGTTGGGGTCTGACCCCGATGTTGCGGTCCTGACCCCGTTTCTCCGCTCAGAGCTCGCGGTCGAAGCGCGCCACGCACTCGACGTGCGGCGTGTGCGGGAAGAGGTCGAACGGGCGCAGGCGCGTGAGCTTGTAGCCGCCCTCGGCGAGGATCGGAGCGTTGCCGGCGAGCGTGGTCGGGTTGCACGAGACGTAGACGATGCGGCGCGCGCCCAGCTCGGCCACGCGGCGGGCGGCCTTGGGCGTCATGCCCGCGCGCGGCGGGTCGAGCACGACGACGTCGGGCGCCGGGAGGCCGTCGGCGACGAGGTCGCGCGGCGCCTTGCCCGCGTCCGCGCACACGAACTGCACGTTCGCGACGCCGTTGGCGAGCGCGTTCTCGCGCGCCCGCTCGATCGCCTCGGCGACGATCTCGACGCCGATCACGCGGCGTGCGGCGCCGGCCAGGGCGAGGCCGATCGAGCCCGTGCCGCAGTAGAGATCCCACACGACCTCGCCGCCGGTCAGGCCGGCCTGCTCGATCGCGTCGTGGTAGAGCACGTCGGCCATCTCGGTGTTCGTCTGCAGGAACGAGCCCGCCGAGACGCGCAGGCGCAGCCCGCTGATCTCCTCCTCGAACCAGGATCGGCCGAAGAGCGGGCGCGTCGGGATGCCGCTCGCGACCTCGGCCACGCCGTCGTTGACGGCGTGCAGCACGCCGACGACGCCGGGCGCGCGCTCGGCCAGCAGCGCCTCCAGCTCCTCGACGCCCCGAAGCTCGCCGCCGACCGTGACGAGGATGCACAGGAGCTCGCCGGTGCGCACGCCCTCGCGCACGACGAGGTGCCGCAGGTAGCCGGTGCCCGCGCGCTGGTCGAACGCCTCGAGGCCCTGCGCGCGCGCCCAGGCCACGAACGCCTCGCGCACGGCGTTGCCGCGGTCGCCCGTGAGCAGGCAGACCTCGAGCGGCACGATCTCCTCCCAGCGGCCGGCGCGGTGGAACCCGAGCGCCGCGCCCTCGGGGGTCGTCGCCCAGGCGTATTCGAGCTTGTTGCGGTAGGCGTACTGGCGCACGGCGGGCACGATCGGCTCGAGCGGCGGGTCGGGCAGCCCGGCGATGCGCTGCAGCGCGTCGAGCACCTGCTGCTGCTTGTGCTCGAGCTGGCGCTCGTAGCGCAGGTCCTGCCAGCGGCAGCCGCCGCACGTGCCGAAGTGCGGGCAGGGCGCCTCGACGCGGTCGGGCCCGCCCGAGAGCCGCTCGTACGCGATCGCCTCGCCGTGGCGGCGCTTGACGCGCTGGATGCGCGCCATCACGCGGTCGCCGGGCAGCGCGCGGTCGACGAAGACGACGACGCCCTCGTGGCGCGCGACGCCACGCCCACCCGCTGCGAGCGAGTCGACGGTGAGCTCGAGCTCCTGTCCGACCCGAAACGGCGCAGCCACGCAGGCAGCATAGGCGGGGGTGGTTATTCCGGCAGCGGCTCTCGCAGCGGCCGGTGCTCGAGCCGGACCGTCATGAGCACCCCGAGGCCGCACGCCACCGCCGCCGCCAGCCACAGGCTGCGGTAGCCCTCGGCGTCGGCGAGCGCGCCCAGCGGCACCGCCGCGAGCGAGCCGCCGCCGAAGAGCGCGGTCGACATCAGCGCGACCGCCTGCCCGGCGCGCGCCGCGCCGGCGATCTCGCCCGCGATCAGGTAGAGCACGCCGTTGAAGCCGAGCGCCCCGAAGCTCAGCAGCACCAGCGCGGCGATGCGGACGGCCGTGCCCTCGGGCCAGACGGCCCACGTGAGCACGCCGGCGGCGCAGCCGAGGAGCCCGACGTCGCGCAGCGTCGCGACGCGCCGGCGCCCGCCGCCGGCGTCGGCGAACCGCCCCCAGGCGATGCGCGCGGCCATCGCGCTGAGGCTGACGAACGCGAACAGGAGGCTGCCCTCGCCGCGGCCGGCGCCGCCGTGGCGCAGCGCGGGCACACCGAACGTGAGCACGGCCGTGAGCGCGACGATGTAGCAGACGCCCACGAGCAGGACGCTGCCCATCCCGGGCTCGCGGAGCACCCTGAACGGCGCGACGACGCGCCGCGCGGCCGAGGCGGCCACGAGCGGGCCGTCGGGGGTGTCGAGCGCGAACACGACGGCCGTGACGGCCGTCAGCACCCCGCTCAGGCCGAGCGCGAGGCGGACGCCGCCGACGTGGACGGCGAGCGGCAGCAGCGCGGCGGCCACCAGCCCGCCGAGCGCGACCGACATCTGCCGCATGCCGAGCGCGAAGCCGCGCCGCTCGGGCGGGAAGCCGTGGAACACCGAGACGGTGGCGCCGACGGCCACGACCGCACCGGCGACGCCGCTCGCGAAGAGCGCGATGCCGAGGCCCACGGGATTGGTCAGGAGCGCGCCGGCCACGAGCAGGAGCCCGCACGCCGATCCCGCATACAGCAGCGGCCTGCGCGGGCCCGAGCGATCGACGATGACGCCGGCCGCCATCAGCGCGACCGCGTTCCCGAACGCCGTGGCGTTGACGAGCGCGCCGAGGCTCGCCGCGCTGAGGTCGTAGCGCGCCTGCAGGTCGGGCCCGATCACGCCGAGCCCCCACTGCACGATCGAGATCGAGGCCTGGCACGCGAGCGCGAGGGTGAGGAGGCGGGTCGTGCCGCGCACCGGCCGTAGCGGGTCGGCGGAGCTCACTCCTCGAGCGCCGCGGCGGCGAGCAGCGCCGCGCAGAACAGGCGCCAGGCCAGCTGCGGATCCTCGTGCGGCGCCGCCAGCTCGCGCAGGACGGCCGCGGCGCGCGGCAGGTGGGAGCCGGTCGCGCGCGCCAGATCTCCGCGGATCGCATCGGCCAGGAGGCGTCGCCGGTCGCCGCTCCCGAGCTCGTCGGCGAGCGCGGTCACGGCACGGGCATCGGTCGTCTCGAGCGCGTCGCTCGGATCGCCGGCCGCCGCCGCCAGCAGCAGCGAGCGGCGCACCGCGCCGCGCAGCTCGTCCTCGTCGATGCCGACGCTGTCGCGCAGGCGCGCGAGCAGCGCCGGGCCGGCCAGCGCGGGCCACTCGTCCTCGGGATACGAGGCGAGCGCGAGGTCGATGTCACGCAGCTCGGTCACGGATGCGCACCATCTTGACACCCTCGGTGCGCGTCTTGCCGCGCTCTTGACGCAGCCCGCGCGAGGATGGATCCAGATAGCGGCGCGACCGGATGCCTGCCCCGGTCGCGCCGCTTTCCTGTCTTCCTAGGACGCGGCGCGCGTCGGCGAGCGGTGGTCGCGCACGGCCTGCTCGAAGGCGTCGACGACGGCCGGGTCGAACTGCGTCCCGGCGTGGCTGCGGAGCTCCTCGAGCGCCTCGGCCGTGCTGCGGCCGCCGCGATAGGGCCGGTCCGTGACCATCGCGTCGAACGCGTCGCAGACCGAGATGATGCGCGCGCCGAGCGGGATGGCGTCCCCTGCGAGCCCGTCGGGGTAGCCGCTGCCGTCCCAGCACTCGTGCGAGAAGCGCACGAGCGGGGCGAGCTGGCGCAGGCGCTCGACCGGCTCGAGGATGCGCGCCCCGATCTCGGGATGCGCGCGCATGTGCTCGCGCTCGCCCGAGCTGAGCGGCCCGCGCTTGCGCAGGAGCTCCGACGGGATGCCGATCTTGCCGATGTCGTGCAGCACCGCGGCATGCTCGACGTCGCGCAGCGCGACCGCGTCGAGCCCGAGCACGCGGCCGACTCGGCGTGCGAGGTCGGCGATCGAGAGCGCGTGGCCCGAGGTGTACATGTCCTGCGCCTCGAGCGCCCGCACGAGCGCGTCGATCGTGGCGAGGAAGCTCGTCTCGAGCTCGCTCGCGATGCGCTGGCCGTCGAGCGCGAGCGCAGCCTGGAGCGCCATGCCCTCGAGCAGGGCGATCTCGGCCGCGGCGAACGGCGCGCCCGCCAGCCGCACGAGGCTGAGCGTGCCGACGAGGGCGCCGTGCAGCTGCACGGGCACGTCGGCGCACAGCGCCGTGGCCGGGTAGCCGGCGCCGTGCGCGAGACCGCTCTCGCCCGCGGCGGCGACGACGGTCTCCCCGCGCGCGAGCCGGAGCTCCGACTCGAGCGAGTGGTCGCGCTCGTAGCGCGCGGCGCCCGCCTCGCCGGCCGCCGGGCCGGCGACGCCGCAGCGCACGCTCGTGCCGTTCTCGTACAGCCACAGCGAGCAGCGATCGCACGGCACGCGCTCGACCACCGCGCGCGTCAGCGCCTCGCCGATCGCGTCCGGCGTCGCGCTGTGCGACAGCTCCCGCGCGAGGTTGAGCAGCACCTGGGTGCGCGCACGCTCCTCGGCCGCCTGCTCGTGCAGGACGGCGTTCTGGAACGCGAGGCCCGCGACGTGCGCCATGACCTCGAGCAGGCGCACGTCGTCGCGGTCGAAGCGCGCCTCCCCGTCGGCGGCCAGCACGACCGCCCCGACGGTGGAGTCCTCGCCGACGAGCCGTGCGGCGAGCAGCGTCGCGCCCGGCGCGTCCACGAGCAAGGCCTGGCCGCTGCGCATGACCTCGGCGGCCTGCGGTCGCAGCTCGGCGAGGGCGCGCCGCGCACGCGTGCCCGTCGAGGCGATCGGCGTCTCCCCCACGTCGTCGCCCGCGAGCGCCCAGACCGCGGCGCGGTCGTGGGGCAGCGTCTCGCGCAGCACGCGCAGGAGCGCGCGTGCGACGTCGGCCGGGCGCTGGGCGGCCGAGAGCGTGCGCGAGAGCGTCTGGAGGTGGCGCATCTGCTCGAACGAGCGCCGGGTGCGGGCCGACATGGTCGGCGAGCGGCGGGCGATCAGGCGCTCGTCGGCGAACGTGATGCGGTCCTTGCCGAGGCGCTTGGCCTCGTACAGCGCCGCGTCGGCCGCCTGCAGCAGGTCGCGCAGGTCGCTGCCGTCGCCGGGCCAGCTCGCGACCCCGAACGAGAGCGTCAGCCGCCAGCCGCCGAGATCGATGCCGGCCAGGCTGCGCTGGAGGCGACGGCAGACCGTGCGCGCGTTGGCCTTGGTCGTCTCGGGCAGCAGCAGCGCGAACTCCTCGCCGCCGATGCGGAAGACGCTGTCGGCCGGCCGCATGCCGCGGCGCAGGAGCACGCCGACCTCGCGCAGGGCGTCGTCGCCCGCGACGTGGCCGCGCGTGTCGTTGAGCTCCTTGAAGTCGTCGATGTCGGCGAGCACGAGCGCGAAGCCCGCGGGCCGGGCGGCCACGAGCCCGCGCATCGTCTCGTGGAAGCTGCGGTGGTTGGCGAGCCCGGTGAGGGCGTCGGTGGCGGCCTCGAACTCCTTGCGCTCGAACGCCCGCAGGCTCTCGAGCGCGACGGCGGCATGCGCCACGAGCAGCGCCGAGTCGTCGACCACCTCGGGCTGCAGCGGTGTGCGCCCGCCGTAGCCCGCGAGATAGCCGTGCACCCCCGTGGAGGTGCTCAGCGGGAGCCCGAGGCGGCAGTGCTCGAGGTCGACGCGCCGCTCGTAGCCGCCGGCCTCGGCGAGCGCTACGAGTCCGGGCTCGTCGAGCGCGTGCTCGCGCGAGCGCTCGTCGCGCAGCCAGGTCTGGGCCAGCACCAGCTCGCCCTCGACGATCTCCCCCACCTGCACGCAGGCGAGACCGAGCGCACTCCCGATCGCACGAGCGACGACGCTCAGGACGGCCCCGTGCTCGCGCGCCTCGGCCAGGCGCGCGAACGCCTGCCACAGCCAGCGCCCGCCCGAGGGCTGCCCCGTCTCGGGCGGCTCGCCGCCGAGCGCGTCGCCGAGCATGGCCGCAGCGCGCCGCAGCGCCGGCGCATGCGCCTCGGCGCCCGGGCCGGCGACCAGCAGCGCTGCGGATCCCGCCTCGCCGAGCGGCTCGACGAGCGCCGAGGGCTCCACCTTGGCGCGCCGCTCGACGATCCAGCTGTGGCCGCGCTGCGCGCACAGCGCGAGGCCTCCGTCCCGCGGCACCCAGACGCCGACCGGCACCGCCAGGCGGCGATACAGGAGCGCGCAGGTGATGTCGCAGAGCTCGGCCGGCGTCAGGTGACGCGCAAGCGCTGCGGCAAGCGCATCATCAAGGCTCTCGGACGACGCGCCGGCAGGGTGCACACCTCTCAGTCTAGTGACCTGCCTGCCGTATACTCTTGCGCTCTTGTGAATGATCATGCAGTCACGCTTCCCGAGCCGCCCGCCTCGCTGGCGGGGCGCGACTTCCTGCGCGCGCGCGACCTCACGCGCGTCGAGCTGGACGGGCTGCTCGCGCTCGGCGTCGCCCTCAAGGCCGCGCAGAAGGCGCGCGTGCCGCACGAGCTGTGCGCCGGGCGCACGCTCGGCATGATCTTCCACAAGGCCTCGACGCGCACGCGCGTGTCGTTCGAGGTCGGCATGAACCAGCTCGGCGGCAACGCAATCAACATGGCCCAGGGCGAGCTCCAGCTCGGGCGCGGCGAGACGGTGCGGGACACCGCGATGGTGCTATCGCGCTTCCTCGACGCGATCATGATCCGCACGTTCTCGCAGGCCGACATCGACGAGCTCGCCGAGTTCGCGCGCGTGCCCGTGATCAACGGCCTCTCCGACGACCACCACCCGTGCCAGGCGCTGGCCGACCTCCTGACGCTGCGCGAGCGCTTCGGGCCCGACCTCGCGGGCGTGCGCCTGGCCTACGTCGGCGATGCCAACAACGTCTGCCGGTCGCTCGTCTGCGCGGCGGTGCTCGCCGGCATGGACGTCATCGTGGCGGCACCCGACGCCTACCAGCTCGACGAGTCGACCGTGCGCTTCGCCGACGGCGTGACGGCAGCCGGCGGCGGCTCGCTGACGCTCACCGAGGACGCCGACGAGGCCGCTCGCGGAGCGCACGGGCTGGCCACGGACGCGTTCGTCTCGATGGGCCAGGAGGTCGAGACCGCCGAGCGCCTGGACGCACTGATGCCGGGGTACCGGGTGGACGAGCGGCGCGTCGCGCTGCTCGCAGACGACGGCGTCGTCCTGCACTGCCTGCCGGCGCACTACGGCCAGGAGATCGACGAGTCGGTGCTGTACGGGCCCCGCTCCGCCGTCTGGGATCAGGCCGAGAACCGCCTGCACGCGCAGAAGGCGCTGCTCGCGGCGCTGCTCGCCGGTTCGGCCTAGCCGGCGAGCTCGATGCCGCCGTCGGGGCTCCAGCGCCCCGGGCGGTCGTTCGCCGGCCGCTCGTCCGGCGTCGCCCGGGCGACGCTGGCGGTGCGGGCGACGAGGTCGAGCGAGACGACGAACGCGCGTCGCTCGTCTCCGAACGCGAACGTGACCACGACGCGCCGCGGCAGCTCGACGCCGACGACGCCGAGCGTGACCTTGGGACGCCCCTGCCGCGCCGCCATCTCGCGCACGCGCTCGGCGTGCGGCGAGCGGTTGAAGGCGCGGGCGGCGATGCCGATGAGCTCGGCCTCGTTGCCCTCGCGCTCCCGCGCGCGCAGCACGCGATCGAGCTCGCTCCCGTCGATGGCCGCGGGCTCGCCGCTCGGCGGAGCCGAGCCGGCCTCGGCCTTGAGCCGCATGATCTCCTCGGCGTCCTTGCGGCGCTGAGCGAGCGCAGCCTCGAGCTCGTTGCGCGTCGCCGCGAGCCGGGCGGTCAGGCGATCGATCTCGCCGTGCGCGGCGGCCAGCGCCGCCTGCGCGGCCTCGGCCTCCTCGCGCACGCCGCGCGCCTGCTCGAGCTCCTCCTCGAGCGTGGCAAGCTGGCCGGTGAGCCGGTCGACGAGCGCATCGCGCCGCTCGGCCAGCTCGAGCCGCGCCGGATCCGCGGGCATCCGCAACCGCCGCCCGCTCTGCTCGGCCGCCATCCACCCGCGCGCCTCGGCCGTCGCCGGGCACAGCTCGCAGACCTTCACGGCCGCGCGGCTCGGATGGTCGCGATAGAGGCGCACGGTCTCACCGGCGAGAAAGCTCCGCCGGCAGATCGCGCACTCGTGGGCTCGTGTCGTGGACGGCATCCGAACGTCCGATGGTAGCGGTTTGCAGGCAAACGGCGCGAGCAGGCGCTGGTCGCGGCGCGTGCCGGCGGCGGCCAAGTGGCACTCGCCGCGTGTGCCACTTGGCGACGAGCGCGCGAGCCCGATCGACTACCCTGAACGCCGAGAGGGGCCGTAGCTCAGCTGGGAGAGCATCTGGTTTGCAACCAGAAGGTCAGGGGTTCGAGACCCCTCGGCTCCATCACTGTTCAAGCCGAATCTTGGGTTTCCTCGTCGGCTTCCAGGGCGAAGTCGAAGACGTCGAAGTTCTCGGCGATTCGCTGCGCCTTGACCGACCTCGGGATGGCGGACATGCCATGTCGGCGCCGCCGGAGAGGTCAGCCGCGGCTGACCTCCGCTCAGGGCACGTTCTGCGCGCAGAGGTTCAAGCCGAGGCGCGGGACGTCAGAGCCCGGCAGCGATCGCTCGCGCGGCGCGCACGACGGCCTCGCCGTACGGCACGGGGTTGCGGTCATCGACCCAGACGGCGCTGATGCAGGCTTCCGTCGGGTGGCCGGGCACGTCGATCGCCGCCGCCACGCCGGTCGCGCCAGGCAGGATCTCGCCCGAGCTCAGCGACCAGCCGCGCTCCCGCGTGACCTGGATCTCCTGCCGCTCGCCTGGCTGCGGAGCGCCGGCGGCGAGGATGGCGAGTCCAGGCGCCGCGAGGGCGATCGCGTGGCGCAGTCCCGGGCGGTAGGCGATGTGCATGTCGGTGCCGCTCGGTTCGGCGACGAACGCGACCACGGCGTCGGCGCCGTCGCGGATCGTGAGCGCCGTCGTCGCGCGCAACTCGTCGGCGAGCGGGCGCAGCGTGCGAGCCGCGACCTCCTGCAGCCGGGGGCGCACGGCGCTCGCGAGCTCGAGCAGCCCGAGACCGAGCAGGTGGCGGCCACCGCCGCCGCGGACGACGAGACGCTCCTCGGTGAGCGGCCCCAGCAGGCGGTAGATGCTGGCGCGATGCGTCACGAGCTCGTCCGCGAGCTCGCTGACCGTGAGCCCTTCGGGGTGGTCGGCGAGCACTCGCAGGACGCGGAGGCCGCGGCGCATGGTCAGCGAATGGCCGTCGGGAAGAGACATCGCGCTGATTGTACGATATTCGCACACCTCGTTCGATAGTTGTTGTTACGGTCGCGCCGTTCCCCGCTCGACGGAGGCCGCCGTGCATGCATCTGCGACTACATGTCCGCTCACCACGCGTCGTGCGCGCGCCTCCGCCGTGCGGGCCAAGGCTGCGCTGGTGTCCGGCGCGCCGGCCAGCCACGCCATCCCGACGCGCCGTACCGCCGACTAGCGAGGGAGTGGAGCGCATGGGAGCACGGACCGGGAGTGAGTACATCGAGGCGCTCGACGAGCGGGCGATCCACGTGGAGATCGAGGGCCGGCGCCACACGGGTGCCGTCTCACGCATCCCGCAGCTGCGCAACGTGGTGCAGACCTACGCGCAGCTCTTCGACCTCCAGCATGACCCGGCGTTGCGCGAGGTGATGACGTACACCGCCCCGTCCGGCGAGCGCGTCGGAATGTCGTTCCTGCAGCCCGCGAGCGTCGCGGACGTCGAGCGGCGCGCGGCGGCGATGAGCGTCTCGGCCGAGTTCGCGCTCGGAGCCCTCGGCCGCACGGGCGACTACTGCAACAGCGCGCTCATGGCGTTCGCCTCCGCGGCGGACTGGTTCGGCCAGGACGAGCGCGGCTATGGCGAAAACGTGCAGCGCTACTACGAGCATGTGCGCGACAACGACCTGCTACTCACCCACACGCTCGTGAACCCGCAGGCGAACCGCGCGGTCGGCGTCGCGGAGCAGCGCAGCCCGACACTCGCGGCCCGCATTGTCGACCGCAACGACAACGGCATCGTGATCCGGGGCGCGCGCATCCTCGCGACGATCGGCCCCTTCGCCGACGAGATCCTCGTCATGCCCTCGACCGTGCTCAAAGGCACGCCCGAGGACGCGCCCTACTCCTTCGCGTTCGCAATCCCGTGCGACGCGCCCGGCCTGCGCTTCCTCTGTCGCGAGAGCTTCGACCTCGGCCGCAGCCACTTCGATCATCCGCTCGCGTCGCGCTTCGAGGAGATCGATGCGATCGTCATGTTCGACGACGTCCTCGTCCCGTGGGAGCGGTGCTTCGTCGTCGGGCAGCCCGAGCTCTGCAACGCGATCTACACCGAGACGGGCGCCGCCGTGCACATGACCCACCAGGTCGTGACGCGCACGCGCGCGAAGACGGAGTTCATCCTCGGCCTCGTTTCGCTGCTGACCGAGGCGATCGGCGTCGAGCAGTTCCAGCACATCCAGGAGAAGACGGCCGAGGTGATCGTGGCCCTCGAGACGTGCAAGGCGCTCCGGCGTACCGCCGAGGTCGACGCCGAGGTGAACCGCTATGGGGTCGTGACGCCGGCCTGGCCACCGCTCAACACCTGCCGTAACTGGTACCCCCGCACCTACCCGCGGCTGATGGAGATCCTGCGCCAGATCGGCGCGAGCGGCCTGATGGCGCTTCCGACCGAGGCCGACGTGTTCGGCCCGGCCCACGACGACGTCGAGAGCTACCTCCAGTGCGCGGCGCTGGACGGGCCCGAGCGCGTCCGGCTCTTCCGCCTGGCGTGGGATACCTGCCTGTCGTCGTTCGCCGGCCGACAGTCGCTCTACGAGTACTTCTTCTTCGGCGATCCGGTGCGAATGGCCGGGGCGCTCGTCGCGAGCTATGACCGCGAGCCGCTCAAGCGCCGCGTGCGCGAGTTCCTCGAGCGCGACGACGCTCGGCACATCTCCGGCACCACGAACGACTAGGAGCAGCCATGGCGCAGCAAGAGAACGCAGGCGTCCACACCGCCGACGTGGTAGTCGTCGGATCGGGCTCGGCCGGCGCGGTGATCGCGCGTCGGCTCGTCGATGCCGGCGTGAGCGTCCTGCTGCTCGAAGCGGGGCTCGCCGATGACAACCCGGCGATCCACGATCCCGCACGGCTGTTCGAACTGTGGGACAGCGAGCAGGACTGGGGCTATCGCACCGTGCCGCAGACCGGGTGCGCCGGCCGCGCGCTGCACTGGCCGCGCGGCCGTGTGCTCGGCGGCTCGAGCGCGCTCAACGGGATGATCTACGTGCGCGGCGCCCAGGCCGATTACGCGAGTTGGGCCGCGGCCGGCAATCCCGGGTGGGGCTACGACAGCGTGCTCCCGCTGTTCAAGCGCTCGGAGGACTTCGACCGCGGCGCAGACGCCTACCACGGGTCGGGCGGCCCGATGGCAGTGATGTCCCGCTACGAGCCGCATCCGGTCACCGCCGCCGCCGTCGCCGCCGCGCAGGAGGCCGGCATCCCGTTCAATGACGACCACAACGGCGCCGAGCTCGACGGCGTCGGCTTCTGCCAGCTGACGATCCGCGACGGCCGGCGCCACAGCGTCGCCGAGGCGTTCCTGCGGCCCGTGCTCGGCAGCCCGCAGCTCACACTGCATACCTCCGCGCGCGCTCGTCGCCTGGTCTTCGAGGGCATGCGCTGCGTCGGCGTCGAGTTCGCCCGCGGAGGCACGCTCGAACTCGCGCGCGCACGACACGAGGTCGTCGTCTGCGCCGGGACGATCGAGTCCCCGCGACTGCTCCTGCTCTCCGGCATCGGGCCGGCCGACCGCAACCGCCGCCTCGGGATCGAGCCACTCGTCGACCTCGGCGGCGTCGGGCAGAACCTCCATGACCACCTGCTCTCCCCGGTCATCTTCACGGCCAAGCGGCCGGTTCCGCCCCCGCTGCCCGGGCTCCAGCCGCTGCACGCCCATCTCTTCGCACGGACGCGCGCGAGCCTCGACCGTCCCGACATCCAACCCCTGTTCTTCCACCTGCCGCTCTACGCCGAGGGCCAGGACGGCCCGGCGGACGGCTTCACGTTGATGGCCGGCGCGATCCGCCCGGTCAGCCGCGGCTCGCTGTGCCTTGCGTCGGCCAACCCGGAGGACGACCTCCTGATCGATCCGGCCTGTCTTGCCAGCGACTACGACGTCGCGGCGCTCGCGGCCGCCGTGCGGCTCTGCCGCGAGATCGGCCGCCAGCCCGCTCTGGCCGCGTGGATGCGCGAGGAGCGCTATCCGGGGCCGGGCGTCGAATCGGGTCGCGACCTGCGCGACTACCTCCGTCGCACCGCGGTCACCTACCACCACCAGGTGGGGACGTGCCGGATGGGCGTCGACGAGATGGCGGTCGTCGATCCCGAGCTACGCGTGCGCGGGATCGAAGGCCTCCGCGTGGCCGACGCGTCGGTGATGCCGGAAGTCACCTCGGGCAACACGCACGCGCCGACGGTGATGATCGGCGAGCGCGCATCCGACCTCGTCGCCGCGGCACTCGCGTAGGCCATGGCCCGGAAGCCGGCGACGATTGGCCGAGAAGCCGTCACGAAGCAGGAGCGCGTCTACGGCATCCTCCGGCAACGCATCCAGACCGGCGAGTACGGGCCCGGCTATCGCATCGTCATCGACCGGCTCGCAGCCGAATTCGGCGTGTCCGCGTTGCCCGTGCGCGAGGCAGTGCGACGCGTGCAGGCCGAAGGGCTGGTCGTGTTCCGGCGCAACTCAGGTGCCTGTGTCACGCCGGCGGAACCGGAACTCGCCGACTCGATAATCGAGCTGCTCGCGGTCGTCGAGGGCTATGCCACTGCGCTCGCCGCGCCGCATCTCGATGGCGCCGGGGTCGTGGGCCTGCGGGCTCTCACGGACGCGATGGAGGAGGCGATCGCTCGTCGCGACAGCGGCGATCTCGCGCGGCTCGACTGCGAGTTCCACGCGCTGCTCGAAGACCACTGCCCGAACTCCTCACTCGTCGGGCTGCTGCACGACGTCACGCGTCGGCTCAACGTCGTCGGGCGCGCGACGCCGTTCTGCCATTCAGGTCGCGAGGCCGAGACGGTCGCCGGCTACCGCGCCCTCGTCGATCTGCTCGATGGCAGCGATTCACCATCCGGGATCGAGCAGGCGGCTCGCATGCGCACGCTGCGCCACGAGCGAGCGCGGCTCGCGAACCACATACGAGTGCGCGAGCGATCGGAGAGCGTCCAGCCTCTGGACGGCGAGTCTCTCCCACATGGTTGAGGCAAACCGACGCCTATCAGTGCCGGGCGGAATCGGTCTGCAACCGGAAGGGCAGGGGTTCGGGACCCCTCGGCTCCATCGCCGCAACCGCCTATCCATGCGGAAACACGGCGAAACTAGAGGCGTCGCACGAGGCGCCTTCGGGATCGCCATCCTGATCGGGTTCGCTTGGCGGGCAGCACTACTGACCTGGACGGCCGTGCGATGGCCGTCGCAAAGACCCGCATGCGAAGGCGCCGGTGGGACGCCGGCATGAGGAATGCCCCGGTCTTCGCGACGCGAGAAGCCCGGCGGACAGCCCGCTCGCCGGCCGCGGACCGGCGAGCGGGCTTGGCGCCTTGGCGGCGCCCGTCCGCAGTCACGTCACGCCTACGGGATCCGGTTCGGGCCGTACTTGACGATCTTCACGGTGCCCAGGCTGACCGGCTGGGCGTTCGGCGGCGCGACGTCCGAGACGACGCCCGTCTTGAAGTTCATCACGAAGATGTCGGTCGACCAGCGCACGCCGGTCTGGTTGAACCACGAGATCATCAGCATCTTGTGGCCGACGGGCAGCGCGGTGTAGTCGCTGTCGAAGTGCCCACCGCCGACGAAGGGGCCGCCGATCGCGAATGCGTCGACGCTCGTGGACGAGTAGTCCTGCTGGAAGGTGCTGCCGGTGTTGTTCCCGAGCGAATAGCTCGTGACGATCGTGTAGCCGGTCAGGTCGACCGTCTTGATCTGGTTCGGAAAGCCCGTGATCGAGCCTCTGCCGTGCCCTGCCCGAGAGCTGTGCGCAGGCTTGTCGGCGCTCGCGGTGGCGGCGGTGATCACGCCGACGGCGACGGCAGCGGCCACGGCGACGACGAGCATCTTCGTGCGCACGTTCATGTTCGTCCCCTCGTCGGACTCGATCGCCGGGCGACGCGGGCTCGGTCGTCCGGCACACAGGTGGGCCGAGTCTACGCCGCTGCGCGAAGCGCGCGCAATCGCGTTTGCCACGCGAGGGAGAGAGCGCGAAGCGCGCTCCCCGCGGCGTTGTCACGGAGAGGCTGAAGCTGTCCACAAGTCGCCTTGGCATCAGCCATCCCATCCCATCCCGCACGCTCGCGAGGGCTCGCATGCTGTAATCCGCGGGACGATGCGGAAGCGGCTCGTACTGGGCGTGAGCGCGATCCTGCTACTCGCTCCGCTTGCCGTGCTCGCCGCGCCGCGCGGGACGCGCACGCAGGCGGGCACGATCAGCTTCTCGAAGGACGTGCGCTTCATCGGCGACCCCCGGTCCTGCTTCGTCGTCACCGCGGCGGGCACTGTCGGCTACGTGCGGAAGCACGACTGGCTGGAGAGCTCGGTCGTCGCACACGTCGTCAAGGCGCGCTACCGCCTACGCATGTTCAAGAGGGACTGCAAGACGCCCACGGAGGACGCAATCGTCTACTACGACGTCGGTGTCGCGCCGGCGGGCTGCGTTGCCGACTCGATGACGTGCAAGCCCGGCGACCTGAAGGGGATCCCGAGAAAACTCCGGACGCCGAGCACGAGCAGCACGGTCGCGACCGCGAACGCGGACGTGGCGTTCGGCTCGCACGACTACCTGCACGCCGCGCCCAAGGCCTGCGCGAGTGTCTTCATCGAGGTCCAGGCGGGCTACGGTCTCATTGCGCCCGGATCGCTTCCAAATCCGCCGTTCAACTTGCCGGTCGGCGAGCCGCTCTACTCGAGCGTCATGGCGTCGTTCGGACGGGGGCCCGTCGTCTGCGTCTGACGGCGCTTCGCGCGAGGGCGGGCCTCAGGCGGCTTCGGCGAGCTCGCGCCGGCTCGGCCTGGACTCGGCGGCTCGGGCGCTGAGCGCGCTGCAGAGCGCGTCGACGACGCGCGGGTCGAATTGGGTTCCGGCATTCCGCTGGAGCTCCGCGATCGCGAAGGCATGCCCCGGGGCGTCGCGGTACGGCCGGTTCGACGTCATGGCCTCGTACGCATCGCAGGCGAGGATGATCCGCGATTCGAGCGGGATCTCTTCGCCCTCGAGGCGATCGGGGTAGCCCGTGCCGTCGTAGCGCTCGTGATGGTGGCGGATCCAGTGGGATTCTTCCGCGAGGTCGGCCGCGGCGGCGATGTCGCCGCCGAGCGTGGCGTGGCGCTGCATCTGGGTGTACTCCGCCTCGTCGAGGCGAGCGGGCTTGCCGAGGACGGCGTCGGGCACGCCGATCTTGCCGACGTCGTGCAGGAGGCCGGCGAGGCGCAAGCGGACGACTCGATCGGGACTGAGACCGAGCTCGCCTGCGACGAGCGCGCACAGCCGCGACACGGTTTGGCAGTGGCTGCGGGTGTAGGAGTCCTTGGCGTCGACGGCGAGCGCGAGGGCGTTCGCGAGCGTGCCGCGGTGAGCGCGCATGGCTCCCGGGGAGGGGCGATCCTCCTCGTCGAGCTCGGGGGTGTAGATGACGACCGCCTCCTGGCCGCGCTTGGCGGCGCGGAGCGCGAGGTCGGCCTCGCGGACGAGCGCGTCCTGGTGGCGATACTCGTCGGCAGCGACGATGCCGGCGCTCACGCTCACCGCGATGGGGCGCTCGATGGCGGCGAGTGTGAACCTGAGGCGTTGCACGAGCTCGCTCGCTTCCCACGCGCTCTCGCGGGCGAGGATGAGGGCGAACTCGTCGCCGCCGATGCGGTAGAGGCCGTGGCTCGTGTGCAGCGTTGCGCGCATGGCGTCGGCGACGGTCTTGAGGTACTCGTCGCCCGTTTGATGGCCGAGCGTGTCGTTGACGATCTTGAGCGCATCCAGATCGAGCAGCACGAGGGACACCGGAGACGTACCGCGGCCGAGCTCGGCGACGACGCGCGTGAGGTCGTCGTGGAAGATCCGGTGATTGCCCAGCCCCGTCAGGGCGTCGGTCGTCGCCAGCTCCGCCAGCGTCTGGATCTCCCTGCGCCACGCGCTCGAGAGCCGACGGCGCAACGTGGCGAGGAGGCCACCGAACGCCACGATCAGGAGCAGCCCGATCGCGAACGCGGCGCTGATGGCGCGTGTCGCGGCCCCCTCCTCGCTCCGCAGCTTGCCCGACGCGCGAAGCGCCGCGCGGGACGCCTCGGTGCTCTCGCCGTACACCGCGTTCTGCACGGCACCGAAGACCGGGTCGACGAGCTGGTGGTCGAGCCGGATCACGAGCGCCGGCTTGTGCGCGTCCACGGCGCGGAACATCGTCTCGCTGGCCCGCGCGTACCCCGCATGCGCGCGTCCGGTCGCGGCCAGGAAGCGCCGCGTCGCGGGCGAGGAATCGAGACTGCGCACGAGCGCCAGGTCGTGGATGACCGCGGCCTCCGCCTGGCTGTGCCGAGCGAGGACGTCCGCTCCGGGCTCGAGCCGGTACTTCCGCTCGAGCGACTCCTCCTGCCCGACCCAGAAGCGCGCGTCCGCATACACCGCCGCCAGCTTGGTGGCCCGGTCCGCGACGCGCGAGTGCGCCGCGACTCCTCGCTGGGTCAGCAGCGCGAACCCCGCGAGGAAGCACAGCACCGCGACCAGACCGACCGCGCACAGCCAGCTCAGGGCGCGGATCATGCGGCTGTCCCGGACGGCGATGCTGACCACCACTCACTTGCTGGAGAAACGCAACCGGCGATCGCGGGAACCGCCTGCGTTTTCCATCGGCATGCAGGGGCGAAAGCTCAAATCGGGGACAAGCGGAACGCATCGTCTCGGGGCACGAGACGTCAGTGTCGTGGCGATCGATCGACCCCGTCAGCCCGCGTAGGTGAAGGTGGCGCGCCCGATCAGACCGGCGAACTGCGGTGTGGCGGCGCGAGCTCCGAAGGCCGGCCACACGAACCAGACATAGGTGCCCGGGCGCAGCGCGCTCGCCGAGAGGCGATAGGACGCGTGCGACGGCCACGCGACGAGAACGCGCCTGCCGTTCCGGAAGAGCTGGAGGTTGTAGTACGAGGCGCCCTTGCTCGCCTTCCAGGCGAGCATCGGGGCCGCGTATACGAGACTGCCGCTGACCGGCCGGAGCGGCACCAGGGCGGCCAGCGAGAGCACGCGGCGGGCCGCCGGCGAGATGGCGCCGGCGCGGTCGAACGCGAACACCGCCAGGTACCGCGTCTGCCCGGCTCGCATCGACAGCGTTGCCGAGGTGCCGCGGCCGCGGTAGACGACGGTGCCGTCGGCCGCATCGCGCGGCGCCCGCTGCGCGTTCACGACGACTTCGACGCGCTCGAAGCCGGCCGTCGCGGGGTTCGCCCAGCCGAGTGTCACGGCGACGCTCCCGGCGGCCGTGCGCGCGCGCCGCAGCCTGACGGTGAGACCCGTCGGGGGCGCCAGGGCGGCGACCGCGCCGGCCGGAGCGCCGATGACGGAGCCGCCCGGGTCGCCGGCGACCGGCGGTGCCGCGAGGGCCGGGGCGTCGACAACCACCGGCACCGGCAGCGGCACCGGCAGCGGCGCGACGACGACCGTCAGCCCGGGGCTGTCGGCGGTCGCCGAGCCGTCCGTGACCTCGATGGAGTAGCAGTACGTCCCCGCGCCGACGGAATCGGAATAGGTGGTCGTGGTCAGGTCCGAGAACGTCGCCACGACCTCGGCGACTCCCGTGGGCGCCGTGCACGCGCCCGTGGCGCGCAGCACCGATTGCAGAAGGACGGGCGCTGCACCAGCGCCGTCGCCATGCCCGTGCCCGCGCCCGTGCCCCCGGCCGGGCCGGGCGTCGCCGGCGACCGGCGCGACCGGTGTCCATGCGATCACGACCGCGCCCGAGAGCGAGGGCGCGACGAGCACCGGGGCGTCGGAGGGCGCGAGCGCGGCGTGCGCACTCGTGACCGGGAGCAGAACGGCGATGGCGGCGGCGATCGCGCCGAATCGTGTGAGCACGCGAGTCCCTCTCTGCGGCGCGGTTCCAGCGGCAGCGGCCACCGTAGCTCACGCACGTGGCCACGAGAGCGCGCGCGGCCCTGTCACCCTCGAAGTCCACCCACGTTCCGCCGAGCCGCGCTCCCAGTCGTCGCAGGCATGTCGATTTCGCGACGCCCCGTGCATCTATACGCGACCATCCCCACGAGGAGGAAGCGCAATGAAGTACATGCTGTTGATCCACCAGGGCGACACGCCCACCCCCAACGACCCGGAGGCCTGGGCGCGCCTCTCGCAGGACGAGCAGAACGCCGTCTACGCGGCCTACAAGGCGCTCAACGAGAACCCGGGCGTGACGCCCGGCGTGCAGATGCAGGATCCCGGCACCGCCACGACGGTGCGCGTGCACGACGGCAAGACCCTCACGACCGACGGCCCGTTCGCCGAGCTCAAGGAGGCGATCGGCGGGTACCTGTTCTTCGAGGCCGACGACCTCGACGCGGCGATCCAGCTGGCGTCGCAGATCCCGGCGGCGAGCATGGGCGGAGCGATCGAGATCCGCCCGATCGTGGAGTGGTAGGGATTCTCGAGCAGGTCTTCCGCGACCAGTGGGGACGCGTCCTCGCCTCCCTGATCGGCTTCCTCGGCGATTTCGATCTCGCCGAGGAAGCCGTGGGAGACGCGTTCGCGATCGCTGCGGCGCGCTGGCCGCAGGACGGCGTCCCGAGCAATCCCGGCGCGTGGCTGATCACGACGGCGCGCAACCGCGCGCTCGAGCGCCTGCGCCGCGACCGCACGCTCGCCGCCAAGCGCCACCTGCTCGTGCAGCCCGAGGCAGCGGAGGACGAGGTGGACGAGGCGACATTCCCCGACGAGCGGCTCGAGCTGATCTTCACCTGCTGCCACCCGGCGCTTGCCACCGAGGCGCAGGTCGCGCTCACGCTGCGTACGCTCGGCGGCCTCACGACGGGCGAGATCGCGCGCGCCTTCCTGGTGCCCGAAGCGACGATGGCCCAGCGGCTCGTGCGCGCCAAGCACAAGATCAAGGCCGCGGGGATCCCATTCCGGGTGCCGCCCGACCACCTCCTGCCCGACCGGCTCGTCGCGGTGCTCGCCGTCGTCTACCTGATCTTCAACGAGGGCTACGGTGGACGCGTCGACCTGGCCTCGGAGGCGATCCGCCTGGGGCGCGCCCTCGCCCAGCTCATGCGCGACGAGCCCGAGGTCCACGCGCTGCTCGCCCTCATGCTGCTGCACGACGCGCGGCGAGCCGCGCGCCACCGGGACGGCGACCTCGTCCTGCTCGCCGACCAGGACCGCGCGCTCTGGGACGCGGAGCAGATCGCGGAGGGCCAGGCGGTGCTCGAGCGGGCGCTCGCGCTGCACGGCCGCGGCGCCTACGTGCTGCAGGCCGCGATCGCATCGCTGCATGCCGAGGAGCCGCGCGACTGGAACGAGATCGCCGCGCTCTACGGCGAGCTCGCGCGCCTGACCGAATCGCCGGTCGTCGAGCTCGGCCGGGCGGTCGCGATCGCGGAGGCCGAGGGACCCGAGGCGGCGCTCGCCATCGCGGACGGCCTCGCGCTCGACGACTACCACTACCTGCACGCGACGCGCGGCGAGCTGCTGCGGCGCCTCGGCCGTGCGGAGGAGGCGCGCGCGGCCTATCGCCGCGCGCTGGCGCTCGTGCACGACGACGCCGAGCGGCGCCTGCTCGAGGCGCGCCTCGCCGAGGTGGGCGCAGACTGACTCGCGGCCGTCGCGCGCCGCGTCGCCGAGCTCACCCGAGCTGGGCGAGCCGCGGCACGAGCTCCTCCCCCACCCGCCTGACCCAGCCGGCGGGGTCGGGCGCCGGGGGACTGATCCACACCAGCTCGATCCCGAGCTGCCGCATCGCGTCCATGCTCGCGACGAACCCGTCGACGCCGGCGAGCGGATCGCCGCCGAGGATGGTGGTCTTCTCGATCGCGTCGTAGTCGCGGCCCTCGGTCTCGCAATGGCGCGCCAGGACGTCGAGCTTGTGGGCCACGACCTCGTGGCTCGGCGCGAAGAGGTTGCACGCATCCGCGTAGCGCGCGACGAGCCGGAGCGTCTTGCGCTCGCCGCTGCCGCCGATCAGGATCCTCGGACCCGGCTTCTGGATCGGGCGCGGCAGGCAGACCGTCTCGGCCAGCTGGTAATGGCGGCCCTCGAATGGCCCGTCGTCGTCGCTCCACATCTGGCGGCAGATCTGCAGCGTCTCCTCGAGGCGCTCGTAGCGCTCGCCGACGGGCGGGAACGGGACTCCGAGGCCCTCGTGCTCGCGCTCGTACCACGCGGTTCCGAGGCCGAGCCGGGCGCGGCCGCCCGAGAGCACGTCGAGCGTGGTCACGATTTTCGCGAGCAGGCCGGGATGGCGATAGGTGACCCCCGTGACGAGCAGGCTGAGCTCGATGCTGCGGGTCTGGCCCGCCAGGAAGCCGAGCGAGGTGTAGCCCTCGAGCATCGGCTGGTGCGGCCCGCCGAGGCTCTCCATCTGGAACCAGTGGTCCATCAGGGTGAAGATGGCGCAGCCGCCTTCCTCGGCGGCGCGCGCGCTCTCGCCGAGGATGCCCGGGAGCGCCTCGGGGCCGCCCGGCAACGTGAAGTTCGGGAAGTGGATGCCAACCTTCATGCGGATCCTCGCTCGCTAGCCTTCGCCGTAGCGGGCCGGGAGCTCGACCATCCGGGTCGCGGGCATCAACGTCGCTGCGGCCGCGTCGATCGCGGCGAGCGCCGCGTCGTCGCCGGCTCCCGGGATCGAGACGACAACGCCGCGCGCGAGGTCGTGCAGGCTCGCCGCGACGACCGACTGCGGCTCCATGCGCGGCACCTCGCTCATGTCCATGCCCTGGCGCGAGTGGAACTCCGAGCGCACGAGACCCGGGCACAGGACCTGCACGCGTACGCCCGTGCCGCGCAGCTCGCCCGCGAGGATCTGCGAGAACGTGACGAGGAACGACTTGCTCGCCGCGTAGACGGCGCGCTTCGGCAGGAATTCCCCCTCCCACGCGCCGCTGAACGCGAGCAGCGAGGCGAGGTTGATCACCGCCCCCTCCCCGCGCTCGGCCATGCCGGCGACGACCGCGCGGGTGAGCAGCACGGGGGCGACGACGTTCAGCTCGACCAGCTCGCGCGCGGGTGCGGCCGGCAGCGTCGCGAACGGCATGTAGTGCGCGAGCGCGGCGTTGTTCACGAGCATCCCGAGCGACAGCTCGGCGGCCTCCTCGCAGAGTGCCTCGAGGTCGCCGGTGCGCGAGAGGTCGGCGGCGATGACGCGCGCCGAGACGCCGTGCGCGCCGCCGACGCGCTCGGCGACCTGCTCGAGCTGCTCGCGGCGGCGCGCGACCAGCACGAGGTCCCAGCCGTCCGCCGCCAGCCGGTCCGCGAACGCCTCTCCGATCCCGGACGAGGCCCCCGTCACCATCGCAAGACGCGCCATCTTCGTACCTCCATCGCCGAGACTGTGCCGGGGGGCACCGTACCGCTGTCTCGCGCGCGCCCGCCAAGCTAGGGTCGGGTCGATGCCGCCGACCGCCTCCCCCGCCGCCGCCGAGCGCCTGCTCGCCGAGCGCTTCGGCCTCACGGCGTTCCGCCCGGGCCAGGCCGAGGTCATCGCCGCCCTGCTGGCGGGCAGGAGCGCGCTCGCGGTCTTTCCCACGGGCTCCGGCAAGAGCCTCTGCTACCAGCTGCCCGCGCTGCTGCTCGACGGCGTCACCGTCGTCGTGTCGCCGCTGATCGCACTCATGAAGGACCAGATCGACGCGCTCGAGGCGATCGGCGTGCCCGCCGCCCGCATCGACTCGAGCCTCGGCCTGGACGAGCTGCGCGAGGTGTCGGCGCGGCTGCGCCGGCGCGAGCTGCGCCTGCTCTACGTCGCGCCGGAGCGCTTCAACAACGAGCGCTTCGTGGCGCAGCTCGCGGGCGTCGAGATCGCGCTGTTCGCCGTCGACGAGGCCCACTGCATCTCCGAGTGGGGCCACAACTTCCGGCCCGACTACCTCAAGCTCGCGCAGCGGGCGCGCGAGCTCGGCGCCGCGCGCGTGCTCGCGCTCACGGCGACGGCCACGCCCGCGGTCGTCGACGACATCTGCGCGGGGTTCGGGATCGCCCGCGAGGATGCGATCGCGACCGGCTTCGTACCGGCCCAACCTGACGCTCCTGATGACGCCGGTGGCCGCAGGGCAGCGCGACGCGCTGCTGGTCGAGCGCCTGCGCTCGCGCCCGCCGGGTTCGACGATCGTCTACGTCACGCTGCAGCGCACGGCGCTGCGGGTCGCCGATCTCCTGGCCGCGGCGGGCGTGCCCGCCCGCCCCTACCACGCGGGCATGAAGGACGACGAGCGCGCCGCGACGCAGGACTGGTGGGCCGGGTCGGCCGACGGCGTCGTCGTGGCCACGATCGCGTTCGGCATGGGCATCGACAAGGCCGACGTGCGCTACGTCTACCACTACAACCTGCCCAAGGGCCTCGAGAGCTATGCGCAGGAGATCGGCCGCGCGGGGCGCGACGGCGAGCCGTCCGTGTGCGAGCTGCTTGCCTGTCCCGACGACGTGCCCGTGCTCGAGAACTTCGCCTACGGGGACACCCCGAGCCGTGAGGCGATCGAGGCGCTGCTCGCCGAGCTGGTCTGCGGTGCGGTCGGCGACGAGCTCGTGATCGCCGAGTACGAGCTCTCGGGACGCGTCGACGTGCGCCCGCTCGTGCTCAAGACGCTGCTCACCTATCTCGAGCTCGAGGGCTTCCTGCGCCAGGGCACGCCCTTCTACGCGGGCTACCGCATGCGCCCCCTCGGCGACGCCACCTTCGACGAGCTCTTCGCGCGCTTCGATCCCGCCCGCGCGGCCTTCCTGCGGCGAATCGTGGCCGCCGGCAAGCAGGGCCGGGTCTGGACGACGCTGGCGCCCGCAGAGGTCGCCGCCGCGCTCGGCGAGGAGCGCACGCGCGTCGTCTCGGCCCTCGGCTACCTCGAGGACCAGGGCCTCGTCGAGCTGCAGCCGGCAGAGGCCCGCCAGCGCTACACCCTGCTCGCCGTGCCCGCCGACCGGCAGGCGCTCGCCGACGACCTGCTCGCGCGCTTCGAGCGCCGCGAGCGGGCCGAGATCGACCGGATCCAGAGCGTGCTCGCGCTCGTCACCGCCCGCGAGTGCCAGGTGCGGGCGCTCGTCGCCTACTTCGGCGAGCAGCGCGCGGAGCCGTGCGGGCACTGCAGCCACTGTCTCTCGGGGCCGTCCGAGCTGCAGCCCGCGAGCGCCCAGCCGGCGCCCGAGACCGTGGCGACGCCCGCGCCGATCGCGGCTCTGCGCGCCGAGCATCCCGGCTCGCTCGCCCAGCCGCGCCAGCTCGCGCGCTTCCTGTGCGGCCTCACGAGTCCCGCCACGACGCGCGACCGCCTCTCGCGCCACGACCTCTACGGCGTGCTCGCGGCGTATCGCTTCGCCGACGTCCTCGCGCTCTGCGAGCGCATCGCCCAGCCGCCGTCGGGCTCGCGCCGCTCGACGACCTGACGCCCGCGTGAGACATAACCCTCACGTTCCCGGAGTTCGTGCCGATGAGAACGATGATGGCCGCCGCCTCCACGACCCCGCGCACGCGGCCGACCGTGCTCGTCTGCGACGACGAGCCCGTGCTGCGCATGCTCGTGCGGGCGACGCTCGACCAGGGCGACTACACCGTCGTCGAGGCGTGCGACGGCGACGAGGCGCTCGCCTGCACCCTCAGCCATCAGCCCGATCTGATCCTGCTCGACATGATGATGCCGGGCCGCAGCGGCAGCGACGTGCTGCGCGCGCTGCGTGCCGATCCGGCCACCGCGGCGACTCCCGTGATCATGCTGACGGCTCGCGCGCAGTCCTCCGACCGCGATGCCGTCAACCTCGCCGGAGCGAACCACTACCTCACGAAGCCGTTCAGCCCCATCGGGCTGGCCGCGCTCGTCGCGGAGGTGCTGGCCTCGTGACGGTCCCACCCGAGCCGCCCGCCGATGCCATGAAGGGCGCCGCCGACGCCGCGGAGAACCGCAGCAATGCGAGCCTCGAGCGCGAGAACACGGCGCTCGGCCTGGAGTCGGACGAGCTCAAGGCGCAGCAGGTCACGATGGAGGCCCAGCAGGTCACCATGGTGGCCCACCAGGTCTCGATGGAGGCGCATCAGGTCACGCTCGAGCGCCTCATCGACATCAACCGGGCGCTGCTCGACGCGAGCGTCGACGGCATTCGCCTCGTGGATCTCGAGGGGCGCTCACTGCTCGCGAACTCCGTCATCGAGCACCTCACGACCGAGATCTTCGGCCTCCCGCGCTACGCGACGCTGCAGGAGGGCCGCGCGATCGCCGACCGCCTCACCGATCCGGCGTCGTACATCGCGACGATGGAGGCGATCGCGGCGGATCCGCACTGCGCGACGCAGGACGACTTCGAGCTCGCCGACGCAGGTCGCGCCTTCCAGCGGCACACGGGCCCGGTGCGCGATTCGGCCGGCACCCTGATCGGTCGCATCATCGTCGTGCGCGAGATCACGGCCGAGCGCGAGGCCGCGCGGCTCAAGTCCGAGCTCGTCGCCACCGTCTCGCACGAGCTGCGCACCCCACTCACCGGCGTGCTCGGATTCGCGGAGCTGCTCATGCACCACAGCCTCGACGAGGCCACGAGCAAGCGCTACCTGAAGACGATCCACAGCGAGGCCGGCCGGCTGACGGCGCTCGTCGACGACTTCCTCGACGTGCAGAAGATCGAGGCCGGGCGCTTCACGCTGGCGCTCGAATCGTTCGAGCTGGGCGAGCTCCTCGAGCGCCAGGTCGAGCTCTTCGCCGCGCAATCGGCCAATCACACGCTCGAGTTCGCCGCCGTCGAGGAGCCCCTCGCGATGGTCGGCGACCGCAACCGCGTCGGACAGGTGATATCCAACCTGCTCTCCAACGCCATCAAGTACTCGCCCGCCGGCGGCACCGTGACGATCACGGCGACGCCGCGGGAGGGCTTCGCGCGCGTGCAGGTGACCGACACCGGCCTCGGCATCCCGGCCGAGCAGCAGGCACACGTCTTCACGCGCTTCTTCCGCGTCGATTCCTCGGACATCCGCGAGATCGGCGGCACGGGTCTCGGGCTCGCGCTCTGCCGCGAGATCGTCACGGCCCACGGCGGCCGCATCGGCTTCGAGAGCACGGAGGGCGCCGGCAGCACGTTCTGGTTCGAGCTGCCGAGCGCCTGGCGCGCGAGCGCGGCCGACAACCGCGCGCGCGTGCTCGTGATCGAGGACGACGCGTCGCTCTCCAACCTGCTCGCCGAGTGCCTCGCGCTCGACGGCCTCGAGGTCGAGCTGTCGGACACCGGCGAGTCCGGCCTCGAGCGCGCGCTCGCCCATCCGCCCGCCGTCATCTGCCTCGACATCACGCTCCCGGGCGTGCTCGACGGCTGGCAGGTGCTCGTGCAGCTCAAGGCCCACCCGCTGACCTCGCATGTGCCGGTCATCGTGTGCACCGTCGAGCCCGGTCGCAGCACGGCTCAGACGCTCGGGGCCACGGAGTTCCTCTCCAAGCCCTTCACGGGCGACCAGCTGCGCGAGGCCGTCGCCCGCCAGCTCTCGGCGGAGCGCGCCTCCGTGCTCGTGGTCGACGACGACGTCGCCCTGCGCCGCCTCGTGATCGAGACGCTCGCCCGCGACGGCAGCGAGCTGCGCGAGGCGGCCGACGGGGAAGAGGCCCTCGCGATGATCGCCGTGCGTCAGCCCGACGTGCTCGTGCTCGATCTGCAGATGCCCGAGCTCGACGGCTTCTCCGTGCTCGACCGGCTGCTCGAGCGCGCCGAGACGCGCCTGCTTCCCGTCGTCGTGCTCACGGGCCGCGAGCTGACCGGGAGCGAGCGCCGGCTCCTGAGCGAGCGCAACGCCGCCGTGCTCGAGAAGCGCAAGTACTCCGGCGACCAGCTGCGCTGGCTCGTGCGCCAGGCGCTCGGC
Organism: uncultured Actinomycetes bacterium; assembly: GCA_963743275.1. GTDB lineage: Bacteria > Actinomycetota > Thermoleophilia > Gaiellales > JALYLC01 > JALYLC01. The sequence continues at coordinate 54,882 of CAVUPB010000003.1, forward strand.
CAGGAGGCCGAGTCGCAGCCGCTCGCAGCTCGCCCCGCCGCCTGAGAACCGATCCTGAAATCGGTTCTGAGAGCGGTTGACAGCGCTCGACCGCTCGGGCGATCATCGCTGCTCGCCGGTGCTGGTCTCTGGGAAGCCACGACTCCGGGCCAATGCGAGGACGGGGGCAGCCGATGCGGTTCAGCATCTACTCGGAGATCCAGCAGCATCCGCAGCAGACGGCGGAGCAGCTGTACGCCGAGGTGCTCGAGCAGATGGTCAACGCGGACAGGCTCGGATACCACACGTACGCGGCGATCGAGCACTACTTCTTCCCGAAGTTCTCGATCTCGTCGAACCCGACGGCGCTCTTCGCCGCGGCCGCCCAGAGGACCCGCGACATCACGTTCCGCACGATGCTGCACGCCCTGCCCTTCCACAATCCGCTCGTGCTGGCCTCGGCGATCGCCGCCACCGACATCCTCACGGGCGGCCGTTACGAGTTCGGCGTGGGGCGCGGCCACGGCTGGATCCCGCCCAAGGCGGGCGAGCCGCTCTCCGAGGATGCGCGGCCGCGCTACGAGGAGGCCGTGGAGCTGCTCTTCAAGGCGCTCGGCAACGAGCGCTTCTCCCACCACGGCACCTATTTCAACGTCGAGGACACGCACATCCAGCCGTTTCCCCGCCGCAAGTTCCGCATCTACCTCGGCGGCACGTCCGATCGCACGTACGAGCTCGCGGCCGAGCACGGCTGGGGCGTCGCCGTGCCGCCGCTCCTCCCCTACGCCGCGCTCGCCCCGCAGATGGACCTGTACCGCGCGAAGTGCAAGGAGCACGGCACGACGCCGGACATCGTCTGGATCCACGCCTGCCACCTCGACCACGACCGCGCGACCGCCATGCGCGAGGCGCGCGACTGGATGCTCGGCTTCATCGCCGGCAACTGCTCGCCGCTGACCGAGTACGCGAAGCCTCCGGCCGAAGACCTCGTCAAGGCCGGCTACGGCTTCTACGCCTCCGGGATCATGGAGTCGCTCGTCGAGCTGCCGTTCGAGCAGCTCGTCGCCGACGACTACGTCTGGGTCGGGACGCCGGCCGACATCCTCGAGCGGATCGCCGCGACGCGCGAGGTCTGCGAGGGCGTGAGCGAGATCGGCATCACCGTCAACGCCGGCGGGGCGCCGCACTGGATGGCGATCAAGAACCAGGAGCTGTTCGCGCACGAAGTACGGCCGCACGTGTAACACCGAGCGCCCTGTCCAGGACGAAACTGCCGATGAAACGTCTCGCCCGTCACCGCGATTTCCGTCTGCTCTTCGCGGGGCACGTCACGAGCCTGTTCGGCGATCGCGCGCTGTTCGTCGTGCTCGGCATCTGGGCGCTCGAGCTGACCGGCTCGACGGGGGCCGGCGGCATCGCCTTCGGGTGCCTCGCGGTGGCGGGCTTCCTGGCGCCGGCGGCGGGCGTGATCGCCGACCGCTTCCCGCGCCGCCACGTGCTGATCGGGAACGACCTCACGACCGCCGTGGTCGTGCTCGCGCTGCTGTTCGTGAACGACAGCGGCGACATCTGGATCATCTACGCCGTCGCGCTCGCCTACGGCTTCTCGCAGCAGGTCGGCGCGGCCGCGCGCAGCGGCCTCGTGGCGGGGATGCTGCCGGACGAGTTGCTGCCCCAGGCCAACGGCCTGCTCGAGAGCGCGCGCTCGGGCATCCGCATCGCCGCGCCGGTCGCGGGCGCCGGCCTCTACGTGCTCTCGGGCGGCGGACTCGTGGCGATGGTCGACGCGGGCACGTTCGTGATCTCGGCCTGCGCGCTCACGCTCGTGCGCGCTCCCGACATCGCGCGCGCGAAGCGCGGCCGGGTACGCACGAGCGAGCTCGTGGCGGGGTTCCGCCACTTCTTCACGACCCCGGTGCTGCGCGCGATCCTGCCGGCCGTCGTGTTCGGCGCGGGCGGCGTCGGGCTGGCCGAGGTCATCCCGTTCGCGGTCGTGCACGACGGGCTCCATCGCCGCGCCGCGTTCCTGGGCGTGCTCGGCGCATTCCACGGAGCCGGCGCGATCGCGGGCGGCCTCGGCGCAGGCAAGGCGATCGGGCGCATCGGAGAGGTGCGCTCGCTCGCCCTCGCGCTCGCGCTCGGCGCGGGCGGCATGGTCTCGTACGCGTTCGCGACGGTCGCGAGCGCGCTGCTCGCGTCCCTGCTCTTCGGCTGCTGTCTCGCCGGGGTGATCGTGTCGTGGACGACGCTGATCCAGCGGCGCACGCCATCCGAGCTGCTCGGGCGCGCCGCGGCCGCCGGCGAGGCGCTCGCCTCGGCCCCCTACGTGGTCGCGATCGGGTTCGGCTCGGCGCTCGTGACGATGGTCGACTACCGCGTGCTCACGCTGGTCGCGGCGGCCGGCTTCGCGCTCTCGACCACCTACATCGCGCGCGCGCCCGTCCTGCGCGAGACGGCGCGCGTCGAGGCCGCCGCCCGCACGACAGCCCCGACGTAGCATCCACGGCCATGAGCGAACGCACCCCGGTCGCGCCCTACATGGCCGTCGGCCTCTCGACGATCGTCCACGGCGTCGCGGAGCGCCGTCACATCGAGCGCAACCTCGACATCATCGAGGACGCCATCCACGCGGCCGTCTCGATCATCGGCATCAACATGCCGGTCAAGCTGATCGCGCTGGCCGAGGGCGCGCTGACCGGCTTCACCGACGAGATCTTCGACATCCCCCACGTGACAGCCGCGCGCGAGCTGTTCATCGACATCCCCGGCCCCGAGAGCGAGCGGCTCGCCGAGCTCGCGCGCCTCTACGAGACCTACATCGTCGTGCAGTGCAAGGCGCGCTGGCCCGAGGTCATGCCCGACCGCTTCTTCAACACGCTGTTCGTGATCTCGCCGCAGGGCGAGGTGGTGCACCGCGCAGCCAAGAACCACCTCTGGTGCCGCGAGCGCTCCTGCACGCCGCACGACATCTACGAGCGCTGGGTCGAGCTCTTCGGCGACGGCATCGAGGCCTTCTACCCGGTGCTGCGGACCGCCGACATCGGCAATCTCGGGACGATCTGCTGCTCCGACGGCGAATATCCCGAGGCCGTGCGCGCGCTCGCGTTCGGCGGCGCCGAGGTCGTCTACCGGCCGAGCGAGGCCGTGCCGATGACGCAGGCCGGCGAGCCCGGCGGCACGTGGCTGCTGCAGAACCGCGCGCACGCCCACTTCAACAGCCTCTACGTCGTCGCCCCGAACGTCGGCCCGGTGTACGTGCACCCGCGCATGGAGCACCCGTACGACATCGGCGGCGGCAACTCGCACATCGTCGACTACCAGGGCGCCGTGATCGGCCACACCGTCTCGGGCGCGAACAGCTTCGTGGCGGGCATCGTCGACATCGAGGCGCTGCGCCAGTTCCGGGTCATGAACCTGAACTCGAACTGGATGAAGGACCTGCGCACCGAGCTGTTCCGGCGCATGTACGAAGAGCCGGTGCACCCGCCCAATCTGTGGCTCGAGCAGGACCCGCTGCAACACGAGGCCGTCGACGAGATCTACCGCGGCAACATCGAGCGGCTCGTCGAGCGGGGCGCGTTCACGCCCCCCGCGCGCGCCTTCCCGGGCTGCCGCTTCCTGCCGCCGAGCCGCAACCCGGCCGATGCGGACTGGGAGAACGTCAAGCAGCTCTGGGCGGAAGAGTGACCGCGAGCGCCGCGCCGCCGCTCTCTGCGAGCCACGCCGCGAGCTGTTCGACCGTGCTCGGACGCGCGAACAGGTAGCCCTGCCCGAGGTCGCAGCCGACCTCGCGCAGCCACGCGTGCTGCTCGGGCCGCTCGATGCCCTCTGCCACCGCCGGTACGCCGAGGCTGCGTGCGAGCGTGACGATGGCGGCGACGAGTGCGCGGTCGCTGCGGCTGGCCGGCAGCCCGGCGGTGAAGCTGCGGTCGATCTTGAGCACGTCGAAGGGCACGCGCCGCAGCAGCCCGAGTGTCGACCAGCCCGTCCCGAAGTCGTCCAGCGCGACCGAGGCGCCCAGCGCGCGGACCGACGCGAGCACGGCCGCGAGTGCCTCGACGTCCTCGATGCGCTCGCTCTCGGTCAGCTCGACGAGCAGGTTCCCCGGGTCGAACCCCGTGCTCGCGAGCGCAAGCTCGACGCTCTCCGCGAGATCGCCCTGGAGCGCGTGCCGCGGCGAGACGTTCACGCTCACCGCGATCGTCTCGCCGTGCAGCCGCGACAGCTGCTGCCCGAGCCGGCACGCCTCGGCGAGCGCGAAGCGCTCGATCTCGCTGATCAGGCCGGCCTCCTCGGCCAGCGGCACGAACTCGAGCGGCGGCACGAGCCGGCCGGCGCGCCGCCAGCGCAGGAGCGCCTCGACACCGGCCAGGCGGCCGTCCCCGAGGTCGACGATCGGCTGCAGGAGCAGCTCGATCTCCCGCAGCTCGAGCGCGCGGTGGAGGGCGCTGACCATCTCGACGCGCCGTGCCGAGGCCTCGCGCAGGCTCGTGTCGAAGAGCTCGAAGCGCCCGCGACCGCCCTGCTTGGCCTCGTACATCGCGACATCCGCATCGCGGATCAGGTCGGTCGCGGTGCGGGCATCGCCGCTGGTGAGCGCGATCCCGACGCTGCCGCCGACGTAGACCTCGCCGCGCGCGACCGGGAACGGCTGCGCGAGCGTGGCGAGCACGCGCCGCGCGACCGTCTCGGCGGACGCGGCGTCGCAGTCCGGCAGATACGCGGTGAACTCGTCGCCGCCGAAGCGCGAGAGCACGTCGCCTTCCCGCAGCGCCGCCTGCAGGCGCCGGGCAGCCTCGCGCAGCAGGTCGTCGCCCGCCTCGTGCCCATGCCCGTCGTTGACGAGCTTGAAGCGATCGATGTCGACGAACAGGACAGCGCAGGTGGGCGCGCTTCCGAGTGCGAGCTCGTGCTCGAGCTGGCGCGCGAACTGGCGCCGGTTGACGAGCCCCGTGAGCGGATCGTGCTGCGCGGTGTGCGCGAGCTCGAGCTCGGCCTGCTTGCGGGAGGTCACGTCGGCGAAGACGCCCTCGAAACAGGCCTGCCCGGACTCGTCGATCACCCAGTTCGCCTGATCGCGCACCCACACGATGCGCCCGTCGGCGTGCAGGACGCGGTACTCGTTGTCGAGCAGCCCCGTCGCCTTGGCCTCGCCCTCCTCGCTCATGACGCGCGCGCGGTCGTCGGGGTGGATGCGCTCGAGCCACAGCTCGGGTTCCGACATCCACCGCTCGGGCGGGTAGCCGAGGATCGCCTCGATCTGCGGGCTGACGTAGATGCAGCGCCCGGCCGAGCCTGCCTCCCAGCGGTAGGCGGCAACCGGCACGCCCTCGAGCAGCGCACGGAAGCGCTGGTCTCGCGGATGTTCGGCTGCGGGATCGTCCATGGTGTTCTGCGCGCGTCCATCCGCGCTCGCTCTCGGCCTATCGGCACGGGAACCCGGAGTGATTAGCCGAAACGGGAAGCGGGCGGCCGTATCCTGCCCCCATGCGGCGCCTGCGCATGATCCTGAGCGCCGGGGCGGTTCTGGCGTCGCTCGCGGCGCCGCCGGCCCTCGCCGGGACGCTCGACGGCCTCCCCGACGCGCAGATCGCCGCGCGTTTCGCCCCGCGCCTCGTCCTGCATGCCGACGAGCGCTACGCCCCCACGAGCGCCGACGAGCTGCTCGCGCTCGGCGCGACGCTCGTACGCCGCGACGGCAGCCTCGCGCGGCCGGCTCCGCTCACGCCCGCGAGCCTCCCCACCGGCAGCAGCTGCGTCGGCGGCCTGCCCTGCGCCTGGGCGCTGCGTCTCGGCTGCGGTCTGGTCGCGAGCCGGCCGTGCCCCGCGCCCGCCGATGCGCCGCGGCTGATGTACGCGCGCGTCGTGCGGCGCCACCCGCCGGCCGGCAGCCCGCCCGGCTGGCTCGCGCGGCCGGACCCGCACATGCCGTATCCCGACCTCGAGGTGGTCGTGCAGTACTGGCTGTACTCGCTCGTCGACGACTGGCGCTCGACCCCGCGCGGCATCACGCTCCCGGGCGGCCGCAGGGTGCAGCTGCCGGGGATCCACCAGCACCACGAGGGCGACTGGGAGGCCGTCACCGTCGGCCTCTCGGCCGATCGCCCGCTGTTCGTCGACTGGAGCGCGCACTGCGCCGGCGAGTGGCGGCCCTTCGCGGGCGCGACCCTGGTCGCCGACGCGGGCGGCGAGCGTACGCACCCCGTCTCGTGGGTCGCGCTCGGCTCGCACGCGAACCTGCCGGCGCCGGTGACCGCGCGCCCGCGCTGGTGGCGCTGCGATCCGCGGGTTGCGGCGTTCGTGCACCAGCGCGTCGATGCGCTCATCGGCCCCGTCGCGTCGACGGCGCTCGGCACCCGCGTCGACGACGCCCTCGGCATCCTCGACCGCGCCGGGGGCGGCGTGCCGCAGGCGCTCCCGCTCGCGCTCGTCAACCGGCTCACGTGGCCGATGAGCTTTCCCGGCATCTGGGGCGGCCGCGAGCGCATGGAGGTCGGCCCGGCGAGCCGCGCGCTGGGCTGGTCGCCGCCGACGCCGACGCTGCAGAAGCTGTGGCGCGACCCGCTCGCCACGATCTTCGGCGACGCCGGGCGCAGCCGCGGCCGCTAGAACGGCTGTGGCCTGCAAGGCTACGGGGATGTCGATCCCCCGCATTCCCGCCCCCTGGCGCCTTCCCGTTGCGACCGCCCGCCCCGGTCTTGTCGAGCTCGTCCACTACACGGACGCGGCCTGTCCGTGGGCCTACAACTTCGAGCCGGCGCTGCGCACGCTCGAGGCGCGCTACGGCGACCAGCTGCAGGTGCGGACGGTCATGATCGGCCTCTCCGAGACCCACCGCGAGTACGAGGCCCGCGGCTACACCAGCGAGGGCTCCTCGCTCTCGCGGCGCCGCTTCCGCCGGCGCGGGATGCCGATGGCGACCGGCCCGCGCCCGCGGCCGTTCGGGACCGCGCCCGCATGCCGGCTGGTCAAGGCGGCGGAGATCCAGGGCGTGCCGCAGGCGGAGGCGGTGCTGCGCGCGCTGCGCTTCGCCTGGTTCACGACCGATCTCGTGATGGACGAGGAGGACACGCTGCGGGCGGTCGCCGAGAGCGTCGACGGGCTCGACGGCGAGCGCGCGCTCGCCGACTCGCACACGCCCGAGGTCGAGGAGGCCTACCAGCGCGACCGCGCCGAGACCCGCAACCCGGCGCGCTTCGCCGTGACGCTCGGCCGCACGGCCGCGAGCGACGGGCCCGACCGCTACACGGCGCCGAGCGTCGTGCTGCGCGCGGGCGGGCGCGAGCTCGTGGCCCCCGGCTTCCAGCCGTTCGAGGCGGTCGACGTGCTCGTGATGAACCTCGTGCCGGATGCCGAGCGCCTGCCCGTGCCCGCGCTCGAGGATCTGCTCGCGGCCTACCCGGGCGGCCTCACGACCGCCGAGGTCGCGCGCGTGCTCGCCGACACCACCACGGATCCCGATCCCGACGCCGCCGAGGACGCGCTCATCCGGCTGTGCGTGGCCGGGGCGGCGAAGCGCCGCCAGCTCGGCCACGACGCGCTCTGGACCGCGGCGTAGTCGTTCTAGCAGAGCCCAGTCGCGCATCTGAACCCCCGTTGGGGTGATGACGCCCGCCGAATCCTGACCGAATGTGCGAGAAGAGCCGCGCTCACTGCGCGGTTCCGCCAACGGGGTCGGAGAAGGAGACGGGATGCGGAGGGCGCGTCGAGAGCGGGGCCAGATCCTGCCGATCGTGATGCTCGCGCTCGTGGCGCTGCTCGGCGTGTCCGCGTTCGCAATCGACGTCGGCTACGCGTACTACGCGAAGCGCCAGCTGCAGAGCGCGACCGACGCCGCCGCGCTGGCGGGCGCGCAGGATCTCCCGAACGCGACGACCGCGGTCGCCACCGCGACGTCGTACGCCGCGGCGAACACGCCGGCGAACCTCTCCGGCCTCACCTTCACGTACACGACGTCGTGCACGTCGAAGGCGCTCACGGGCATCGGCTGCAACGCGGCCACGAACCCGAATGCGCTCACGGTGACCGGCAAGGCGAGCACGAACACCTGGTTCGCCAAGATCTTCGGCATCACCCACTTCGACGTCGCGGCGCACGCGAACGCCTGCAGCCCGTGCTCGGCGAGTCCCGTCGACGTCGTCGTCGTGATCGACCGCACGGGCTCGATGTGCGACACGAAGGACACGAACGGCTGCATCGACCTCAACAACGCGAAGGACGGCGTCCACACGCTCCTTGGCATGCTCAGCCCGCCCTACGCGCAGGTCGGAATGATCGCCTTCCCGCCGCTCGTCGGCGCCTCGACGCCCGTGTGCAACTCCCCGCCGGGAACGAGCACCGACTACACCGCCTACGACAGCACGGACAGGCGCTACGTCGACGATACGATCGGCAGCGACTACCGGAACTCGGACGGCACTCCGAACCCGTCCTCGGGCCTCTACCTGCACACCACCTTGGGCGACGCCACGAAGTGCGTGATCGCGGACGGCTACACCTCCTACAGCGAGGCGCTCCGCCAGGCCAAGGCGGAGCTGGACACGCACGGACGCGCGAACGTGCCCGACGTCATCGTCTTCCTGACCGACGGCGAGGCCAACATCGGCAGCGTCTACGCGTCGGACGGGCACTCCTACCAGGACAAGGTCGGCACCGGCGTGTACGGCACTGCGGCGTTCCCGGACAACTCGACGTATCCGCCGGGCAACGCCGACGACCAGCAGCCCTGCCACACGGCCGAGAACCTCGCGACGGGGTACAAGGCCGCGGGCGTGACGATCTACAGCATCGGCTACGCGCTCGGCACGAACACGCCGTGCACCGCCGGCAGCTATGGGCCGTGGATCCCCGCCCAGGCCCAGATCAAGAAATCCGGCAAGGTCACACAGGTGGCGATCCCCGCGCACTGGTGCGACCGTGACAGCACGGCCTCGGTCATCCTCAGCGGCACCACCTACGTCGAGAACACGCGTTGCGTGCACAAGGCGGACCAGGCCAACGAGAGCCCGACGATCTACTCGGATGACACCGTCCAGAACATCGCATCGGCCGGCGCGTTCTACAACAAGTCGACCGCCGGCGACCTGAGCACGATCTTCGCCGCGATCGCGACCGACATCGGATCCGGCTCGAGCAGGCTGGTGGACGATGGCTATTAGGCTCAAGCGGCTCGTCCGCCGCGAACGACGGACAGGCCCTCGTCGAGCTCAGCCTCACGGCCGGCTTCCTCTGCCTGATGCTGCTCGCCGTCTGGCAGGTCGGCACGATCTTCTCGAACTACATCGACATCTCCGAGGCGGCGCGCTCCGGCGCGCGCGCGGCTGCGCTCTCGGGCGCGCCCACGAGCACCAACGACGCGCCCTCGCTCGCCGCCGCGCAGACCGAGGGCCAGTTCGCCGCGACGAACTCCGCGAGCGTTCCCGGCATGGTCGTCACGATCGCGCCGGTCGGCACCTGGACCGCCGGCGGCAAGGTGCGCGCCACCGTGACGGCGCCGTTCACGCTCAGCCTCTTCGGCGTGTCGGTGTCGTCGGGCACGCTCAGCGTCACCGACGACATGCGCGTCCACAAGAAGGGATCGTGAGAGCCGTGCGGCGCGATCGGGGCCAGACCGCCGTCGAGTTCGCGCTCTGCGCGACCGTCTTCTTCATGCTCGTGTTCGGCCTGCTCAAGGTCGCCGTGATCTACGGCGACTACTCCGCGCTGCAGCACGCCGCCCGCGACGGCTCGCGCAAGGGCTCGGTCACGCGCGGCACGGGCGACGCCGACCCCGTCTCGGTGAACAACGCCGTGACGACCGCGGTGCGCGGCTCGAACGCGCTCCTCGACCCCACCAAGATGGGCATCACCGTGACCGGGCTCGACAGCAACGTGGCGCCCGACGGGACGCTCTGGGAGGCGCACGACCGCATCCAGGTGACGGTCACCTACCCGTGGAAGCTCGACGTGATGGGCCTGACCGTGTGGTCCGGGACGATGTCGAGCACCACCCAGGCGATCATCGAGTAGCGCGCCGCGCCGGCGCCTACGGCTGCAGGCGCAACTGCGGCCAGCGCCGGAGCAGCGTGCTCCGGCCCGTCAGCGGCACGTCGTCCGCACGGCAGAGCGCAGTGTCGACCGCCGCCTGCTCGGCTCCCGCGAGCCAGTCGCGCAGCGCCGTGCGCCGCGCCTCCGCGAGCAGCAGCGCGCGCACGGCGAGCCGCGCCTTCGCGCGCTCGGCGCGCGGCAGCGCCAGCTTGGCGCCGAGCACCCGCACCCGCACCGGGCCGTCGGCGGAGTGCACGAGCACCGTCGCACCCGTGGGCGCGCTCAGCACCGAGGGCGGGGCGAGGCCGGGCAGCGCGACGCCATGCGTCTGGCCGACGAGCCAGCGCACCGGGCGCACCGTCTCGACGCTGCGCGTGCGCGTGCCGGCGTGCGCCTTCATGAACGCCGTGACGTCGGCCCCGGTGATCGGCGGCACGCGCAGCCCGCGCGAGATCTTGGCCTCGAGCAGCTGGTCGCGAATCGCGTCGCGCGCGACGGCCGGCGTGGCGCCCTCGACCTGCAGGAACGCGCGGTACTGGCCGCGCTTGCCGTCGAACGCGCCCGCGATCACGCTGCGCTCGGCGCGCAGGAGCGCGGTCGGGCCGATCGTCGCCTTCGAGCGCACGAGGCTGCGCTCGAGCAGCGCCGTCAGGGCCGCGGCGCTCGTGACGCCCGCGGCGGTGAGCGCCGTCAGCTCCCTGGTCGCGAACGAGCCCCCGTCGTAGCGGCACTGCAGCGCCGGCGCCAGGTCGACGGCGCCGGCCGTGAGGTCGGGGTCGAAGCCGGGGACGGCGAGCGCCGGGGCGTCGCAGAGCGCGGGATCGCGTGCCCACAGGTACGTGCAGGCCGCCGCCTGCTTGTCGGGATCGGCGCTGCCCGGCGTCGCGAACGTCCCCCACCCCCACGACCACACGCTCGAGAGCGCGAGCTCGCGCGCGACCACGACGGCCGCCTGGGATTGCAGCTTGACGATCGCGAGCCACGCCGCGGTCGGCTGCAGCCCCGCGCGCCCGCCGGAGGGATCGCCCGACTGGAACCCGAGCATCAGCCCGAGGCGCGAGGCCGGGATGCCGAGAGCGGTCAGCCGGGCGACCCAGTCGCGGAACCCGATGCGGATCTCGCGGCTGATCAGGAACGGGTCGCCGAGCGACCACAGGCTGGTCGCGGGCGTGTAGGCCTCGGGCACGAGCCAGCCGACCTGGCCGACCTGGCGCCACCAGTCCTCCGTGCCGGTCACCGTGAAGCGCCGCGGCACGAGCAGGAACGGCTCGGCGCCGTCGGCCGCGAGCGCCGCCATGAGGGCGAGCACCGCGTCGCGGTAGCGCTGCGCATTCGCGGGCAGCGGCCCGGCCGCTTCGGAGCCGAGCAGCTCGTTGAGCGCGATCAGCGGGTTCGGGCAGGCGGTCGATTGCTGCGCCTTCTGCACCTCGGCGGCGGCCACCGCGGCCATGCTCGCGGGATCGGCCGGCGCCGTCGGCGTGCCGGCGAGGCTCTGGAGGCTCATCTCCCAGTACGCCGTCGACGCGCCCGCGTCGCGCAGCGCCTTGGCCACCGGCACACCGGTCGAGGCGACCGTGATGCCCGGGCGCGCGAAGACCGCCTGGCGGAACCCGACCGAGCCGTCCGCGAACTCCACGGGCAGCGGCCCGGTCGGAGCGAGCACCGGGCAGGGGGCCTCGGCGAGAGCCGCGGGCACGGGCAACGCAAGTGCGGCAGCGAGCGCCGCCGTGGCTAGGAGCGCGCGTCTCAGCAAGGCAAAAGGGGCCGCCGCGCGAGCGCGGCGGAGCGTACGACAGTCAGGCGGGCAGGGCCGGGCGACGGTGCGCCCGGGTCGGGCTCAGTCGCCCCAGTCGAAGTCCTGGCACTGCTGCTGGTCGAGCCAGACCTCTTCGGACTGGCCGACGATCGCGGGCTCGAACTCGGAAGTATCGAGCGCCGGGTAATCGCCGGTCTCCTCCTCCTCGCGGCGCGCCTCGGCCTCGCTCTTGAACAACGCGTGGTTGTCGAACGGGTCTGCGACCTCGTATGCCGACAACGGGCGCTGGCCGTTGAGATGAGCATTCCGGCGCTTCAGCGCGAGATGCTCCTCGATGACCGCAGCAAACAGCGACTTGGAATCAGACATCACACCACCCTCGGTCCATGGAACAGGCCGTACCCCCTCAAGCAAGTGTCACTGTACCCCAGCTGTCATTGGTTTGACAACCGTACCGCGAGGGGGACGACAGGAGAACCCGTCGGAAGCTATTGATAGCTCCCAGGCGCGATTTGTGACATCCCCCTCCTGGGCATCGGCCAGCGAAACGCGGTTCTTGCCGGCCCGCTTGGAGCGATAGACGGCGTCGTCGGCAGCCGCCGTGAGCTCGACCTGCGTCGTCCCGCTGCCGGGCAGCGCGGCCACCCCGAACGACGCCGTGACGCGCACGCTGCGCCCGTCCGGTGTCGGGATCTGGCGCTCGGCGATGGCCTGGCGGAGGCGCTCGGCGAGGCGCGCGGCGCCGTCGAGGCCGGTGTGCGGGAGGATCACGGCGAACTCCTCGCCGCCCCAGCGCGCCGGCTGGTCGATCTCGCGCGTGCACTGGCGGATCGCGCCGGCGGCGGCCTTGAGCACGCCGTCGCCCGCGAGGTGCCCGAAGCGGTCGTTGATGAGCTTGAAGTCGTCGAGGTCGAGCACGACGAGCCCGACCGGCGTGCCGAAGCGCTGCGCGCGCTCGACCTCGCGTGCGAGCTGCTCCTCGAACTCGCGCCGGTTCAGCAGCTGCGTCAGCGGATCGGTCTTGGCCTGCTTCTGGATCAGCCGGTGCAGGCGCGCGTTCTCGATGGCGACGGCGCCCTGGCCCACGAGCGAGCCGACGCGCTCGGCGTCGTCGCGCCCGAACGGGCGCGCGGGATCGCCCACGAGCGTGAGCAGGCCGAGCACCCGCTCCTCCGCCACGAGCGGCGCCGCGAGCAGCGGCACGGGCTCGTCGCCGATGGCCGCCTGGCGCGTCTGCAGCGCGCGGCCCTCGATGCCCTCGCCGTAGCGCACGGGAGCGTCGAGCAGCCCCGCGGCGGCGCCGAGCTCGCCGCGCCGCAGCTGCTCGACGAGCACATCCGTGCCCTCGTCGGCGACGAGCAGGCGCGCGCCCTCCGCGCGCGCGAGCTGCATCGCCGAGTCGACGACGATCTCGAGCAGGCCCGCGACATCGTGCGTGGACGCCAGCGCGGCCCCGAAGCGCTGCCCGAACTCCTGCACGCGGCGGCGCTCCAGGTCGAGCTCGTCGATGCGCTGCTCGAGCTGGCTGGACATCTGGTTGAAGACCTCGCCGAACTGCGAGAACTCGTCGCTCCCGCGCACCGGCAGGCGCTGGTCGAAGCGGCCGGCCGCGACCGAGCGGATGCCGTCGGCGAACGCGCGCAGCGTGTGCGTCAGCGAGCGCACGGCGAGCGCCGCGCCGGCTCCGATCAGGAGCAGCAGCAACCCCATGAAGAGCGCCACGCGCAGCCGGATCGAGCGCGTGTACGAGTCGAGCAGGTGCTGCGGGTAGAGGGCCACCACCTGCGAGTCGGCGACGTTGCTGGCGGCCGCGCGGTAGCGCGTGCCCCCGACCGTGAGGCGGAACGGCTGGCCGAGCGGAAGCGCTTGCGGCAGCGGCTGGCTGTTGTCCTCGAGCTGCAGCTGCGCACCCGTCGCGAGCCCGAGCCTGACGTCGCCGACGGGCTGCTCGGCCTGCCCGATCAGCGTGCCGGTGTCGACGTACGCCCGCATCGTCGCGACCTTCACGGGACGGCCGATCTGCACCTGGCCGATCTTGCGCGACGGCAGGGGTCGCGGGCTCGTGAGCAGCGTCCCCGCGGCATCGTTGACCGTGATGCGCAAGCCGGACTGCGACGCCAGCTCGGCGAGCTTGCGCACGGTCGCCTTGTCGCCGTCGACGAGCGCCTTCTGCATCTGCGGGTCGCGCGGCAGGCTCACCAGCTCGCGCTTGCCCGACGACAGAACGGCTGCGTACTGCGCCCCGAGCGTGCCCACCCCACCGGCGAGCCGCTGGTCGATCGACGACCTCCGACTCTGCACGACGGTGCGTTGGATCATCCACCCTCCCACGAGGAGTGGAAGTACCGTTAGAATTAGGAAGAAGATCTGGAGCCGGAGCTTGAAGGCCATGCAGATTCCCACTCGCAGGGATACGCGCACCCTCAAGGTTCGGGGCTCGTATGCCGATTACCGGCAACAGACCGAGATTAGGGTCGGTGCCGGGCAGGTGCAAGGTAGATGAGGGAGACAGAGCGATGAACCGGGCATGGATCCCCGCAGCGGCACTGGCCGGCGTGAGCGTCGCCGGGCTGATCGCGCTGGGCCCGCTCACGGACTCGCTCAACACGAAGGTGCCGTTCCCGACCGCCGTCACGACGGAGGCGGGCCCGCAGCCCAGGGCCTTCGTCGCGGTCAGCTACAGCAAGGGCCCGTCCGGCACCACGAGCACGAAGTCGGCGGCGCTCAAGCGCGGCGGCGCTTCCACAACGCCGCCGCCGACCTCGGATACCGGCCAGGTCGGCTATCGCCACTACGTCGCAACGCCGCCGACGTCGCAGACCGCCCCGAGCACGCCGAGCTCGACGCCCACCGCGCCGGCGAAGCCGAAGAAGACCACGAAGCGCGCGAAGTCGATCGGCGCGGTCGGCGAGACCAACGGCGACAGCGGTTTCGCGGGCGGCAGCGGCGCCTCGTCGGGTCTTGGCGAGACGAACTCCAAGCCCGGCAGCGCCACGCCCTGACGCTCGCGCGAGCGCCCCGGCCGAACGGCCTGCGCGCTCGGCTCGGCTGGTAGGATTGGGCCTCGCGGGGCTATAGCTCAGTTGGGAGAGCGCCTGGATCGCACCCAGGAGGTCAGCGGTTCGAGCCCGCTTAGCTCCATAGCGTCGTTGCCGGCATTACAACGACCAGCCCGTACTCGTACTGTCCGGTCGCTCGGAAGCCAACCGGGCAGTTCATGAACCGGGTTGTCCGCCGCCGGCCGCATCGACGGTCGGCAAGGTGCTCCACCCTGCAGCCTGCTCGCGCCTGCCGCAGTCCCAGCCGGCCAGGCGCTAGAAGCGCGTGTCGCTGATCAAGCGTACGTCCGGCGGTGGGTCGTTCGCGAGGTCGACGCCGTGAACGTCCTTGACGAACTCCCGGAATTGCACAGGCCGATATCACGAGCCGGGTGCGGTCCCGCACGCCCAACTCGAGCAGCAACGAGCTCGTCACGGGCGGGGCATCGAGAGCAGATCCTGCAACGCGTGCGAGGGTTTGAGAGCTGCCGTCCTAGCTCAATCGTCTCAGAGGTGAGGGCCGGCCAACTGCAGCCGGCTGCGCGCCGGGCAGGAAGCCGGCCCTCCGCGACGCGGAATCGCCTTGCGACAGACAGCACTATCTCGTAGTCTCGGTCTCCGATTCCGGCGAAGACGCAGACACAGGGGGACGTGACGCCGTGGCGACCACCACCGACACCATCACGGAAACGGCCAGGGCGTTCTTCGACGCCTGCGAGACGGGCAAGGGCTGGGCGGGGTGCAGCCCCTACTGCCAGCCAGACGCCAGCTTTGCGGCCCAGGCCGAGCCGCTCGCCGACGTGCACACGCTGAAGGACTACGCGGAATGGATGAAGGGTCTCCTCGTCTTCATCCCGGACGGAAGCTACGTCGTGAAGTCCTTCGCCACCGACCACGAGCGCAACAACGTGTGCGCCTACGGCGTGTTCTCCGGCACGCACAGCGGCCCGGGCGGCCCCATGCCGCCGACCGGCAAGAGCACCAGCTCGGACTACGTCTACGCGATGGAGTTCGAGGACGGGAAGATCAGCCACATGACCAAGATCTGGAACGCCGGCCTCGCGATGAAGGAGCTCGGCTGGACCGGCTAGCGCGCCGACCGTCACCTACGGGCTCGAGCGCGTCGCGCCGCGGCGCGCGTGCACGTCCTCGATTCCAGGCCGGACTAGAGCTGAACCGATTCTCAGCTCCATTTCCCCCGTGACGCCGGCGGTGCCTGCAGAGGCTCGAGCGATCGTCCTCGATCGGGCCGCTGCAGCGGCGCGCCCAGGACGAGAGGAGCCGCGGCCGGCCGTCGCGCGCGACGGCCGGCCGCGAACCGACTGCCGGCTCCCCTACGGGCTGGTGAACACCGGAGTGCCGGTGTTGTCGAAGCTGTTGCCGCGAATGGTCGCCGTCACGTTCTGGCCGACTCCCAGCCACACGCCGTAGTGGTCTCCGAAGATGTGGTTGCGGAGGATCTTCACCTGCACTGGCACCGTGCCCGAGAACACGAGCACGCCGGTCGTGAACGGGTCGGTGACGGACCCGTCGAGCGAATCGCCGGGGCCGGCGGCCTTGCTGCCCAGGTTGTTCGGGCCGATCACGTTACGGACGATCCGGTTGCCGTTCAGATCCTCGAACTGACCCGGTGCGAGCGTATGCGCATGCATCGTCACGCCGGAGAGCTCGTTGCCGGAGATGAAGTTCCCCTCGACGCGGTTGTCGTAGGAGGCAGTGCCGGGTCCGGCGTTCGCGAACAGCACGCCGGCCCCCTCGCCCTGCAGCCCGTTGTCGGTGATCCGGTTGTTGCGGATCACGTTGTCGTAGACGCCGGCCACCGCGGGCTGAGGATTGCCCTTCGAATCCAGGGCGAACGGGTTGTGCCCCGGCACCGTGACTCCGCAGTCGAACGGGTTCTCGGTGATCGTGTTGCCCTTGACGAGGTTGTTGTGCGTGGGGCCGAACTCGTCGGTCAGCAGCACGCCGCCCTCGTTGCCCGAGACGTAGTTGTCCGCGACCTTCGAGTTGTAGGCACCCATGAGGTGGATGCCCTCGCCGCAGTCACCGGGGATCTGACCGAAGGCGGCGCACTGCGGGTACGGCGAGTTCGGCGACGGTGGAATCCCTCCGAGGTTGTTGCCCACGACGCGGTTGTGCTCGATGCTGACGTCGCCGATGGAGCCGCCCTTGAGCGAGCCCGTAGCCAGGATTCCCTCGCCGGTGGCGCCCTGCACGGTGAAACCCTCGATCTTCACGTGGCTCGACTTGATCGTGACCGCGGCCAGGCACGGTGCGCTCCCCGGGCCGCTCGGCCCGAGCTGGTCGCAGGTGCCGTTGGCGGTCGTGGAGCCGTTGATGACGGCATCGCGGCCGACCAGCGTCAACGGCGTCGAGACGATCACGTCCTCGGTGTACGCTCCGGCGCACACGATCACGGTCGACCAGGCGCCTGCCGCGTCGACAGCCGACTGGATCGTCGCGTACGCCGCCGTGTCGCACGAGAGGCCGGCCGCGCCGGCCTTGCCCGCCGGCGAAACGAACAGCGTGCCGGGCGATGACCCGCCGTGGGCGCCGGCAACGCCGCTCTGGGCGAGCATGCCGACTGCGAGCAGCGCGAACGCGGCCAGCACGCGAGAGGTACCACGGGAGAATTTCATGACTGCTCCCCGACGATTGGATTTCCCCCGCGCACGGCCACAGGCCGGCGGTTCCCTCGCGGGCTGACTGTACCCGCTGCGCACCTCGGCTCAAAGTCGCGGTGCCGGAGTTCGCCCTCGCTGTGTCTGATGAGGTGGAACATCCACCCCTCGATGGATGAGATCGACAGCTCGCACAAGCCATTGCGGCACGGCCGCCGGCGTGGCCCGAGGCCGCTCGTCCGGCAACGTGAGAGCGCCCGGCGAGGCCGCCGCGCCTGCTCGGGTCACTGACTGCTCACGGGCCGAGAACGAGAGACGCGCCGCTGTCGAGCGCGGGAGCGGACCGCTTGAACTCCGCACCGCCCCACACGATCAGCTCCCGCCCCGTCCACGCGATCGCACTGCCTCCGAGGGAGTTGAAGGGCGAAGGTCCCGGCGCGATGAGCCGCCACTGCTCGCTGCCGAAGTCGTAGAGCTGCAGCCCGATCGCCCCGCACGCGGCTGCGAAGCGCCTTCCGAGCACCGCCGTCTGGGTGAAGTCCTCCGAGACAGTGCAGGGGCCGGGCGTGCCCAGTCGCCAGACCGGGGTGTAGCGGGCGAACGCGATCGCCCGCGCAGCATGGATGCCGACTGCGCTGCCGGAGATCTCGAAGACGACGTCCTTGCCGGTCCAGAGGAGCGGGACCAACGTGTCTCGCTCGAAGTTCGCGGTCTTCAGGTTGATGTCGCGCAAGGTGTCCGTCGCAGGGTCGAGCCTGGTAAGGAACGGCGAGCAGGGCGCAGTCGTCGCGCCCGCGCAGAGTGCCCCGCCGAAGATCACGCGCTGCCCGTTCCAGACGGCGCCGCTCGGGATGGCGTACAGGTTGCGCCCGTCGAACGCGTGCAAGACGCGCCAGCGACCGGTGCGCAGGCTGAGCGCCGCGGCCACCGGCGTGGCGCGGCGATCTCCCGCCGCGCCGCCGATCACGATCAGCTCCTTGCCCGTCCAGACCGAGACGAACCCCTCGCGCCGGCCCAGCGGGCCGGCCGGGAGGCGGCGCCAGGTGTCGGACACCGGGTTGTACGCGGCCGTGCCGACAGGCCCGCCCACGCCCGCCGCACTCGTCGCCCACACCAGCATCTCGCGGCCGGTCCACGCGATCGCGACGGGACCGTCACCGCGAATGCCCGCGGGGGCCGCCGCGATTCGACGCCACTTCCGCGTCGCGGGATCGTAGGCGGCTCCAACCGTGGCGGCCTCCTTGCCCGGGACGCGCCCGCCCCACACGACCATCTCCTTCCCCGTCCAGACGGCGCTCGCCGCGTACCGCCCCGGAATCGGCGCCTTGGGAAGCGCGCGCCAGCGTGGCGTCGTGGTCGCTCCCGAGACGGCCGGCGTGAGAGCGAGCAGCGCGGCAAACGCGGTAAGCGCCGCTGCCACGATCGGCGACGTGCGCCGCAGTCGACGCCGGGGCATGGCTTTCGCCGACGCGTTCACCGGGCCAGTCTCGGTGGATCGAGACGCCCCGGCATCGGCGAACGCCACTCCCGACCTCTCGGGAAAGCCGCATTCAGCACGCGCTTCGGGACGACCTCCGGTGCGACACCTGGTCACGTTCGCGGCGCGGACGCTCCGGGAACCACGAGCCCCGACTCGTAGGCGAGCACGACGGCCTGCACGCGGTCGCGCAGACCGAGCTTGGCAAGGACGCTCGCCACGTGCGACTTCACGGTCGACTGCTCGACGACGAGCTGGGCGGCGATCTCGGCGTTCGAGAGGCCGCGCGCACGAGCTCATGGTCGTCGGCGAGCGCGATCGTGATCACGTCGCTGCGACCGGCAGTCGTGCCCGCAACGACCAGCCGCCCTCGGCCCGGCGCCCGGCGTCGAGCTCGCCGCCGAACAGGGCCACCCGCTCGCGCATTCCGATCAGCCCGTTTCCGGTCCCACCGGCGGCCACCACCCCCGGGCCGTCGTCGACGATCTCCAGCTCGACCGCCCGCTCGAAGTAGCGCACGGCCACGCTCGCGCCGCTCGCGCCTGCGTGTCGTTGCCGCGGCCCCGGCCCAGGCGTATGCTCGCGCGGTGGGCGACCCGCGGGCCTTGCTCGACCGGCTGACCGCTGCGCAGAACGCGCACGACCTGGAAGGGATGCTCGCCTGCTTCCACGAGGACTACCGCAGCGAGCAGCCGCTGTTTCCCGCCCGGACCTTCCGCGGAATCGCGCAGGTACGCGCCAACTGGTCGGCGCTCCTGCAAGGCGTCGCCGACTTCCGCGCCGAGATCGTCCGGTCGGCGATCGCCGGCGACACCGTCTTCGCCGAGATCCACTGGACGGGGACCAAGGCGGACGGCGCGCCGCTCGAGGAGCGCGGTGTCCTCATCGTGGGCGTGCGCGACGATCGCATCGGGTGGGGGCGTCTCTACGTCGACGAAGTCGACGAGAGGATGCCGGTATCGACGCCGTCGTCCGCCGGATGGCGGGCACCGAAGACCGCTAGGTAGAGGTCATCGCGCCTGCGCGGCGAGGTCGTGCTCGAGTGCGTAGCGCGTCGCGGCGCTGCGCGTGTGCACGTCGAGCTTGCGATAGATCGAGCGCAGGTGGGCATGGACGGTGCGGATGCTCACGACGAGGCGCTCCGCCACTTCCGCGTCGGTGAGGCCCGTCGCGACCATCCCCAGGACCTCGATCTCGCGGAACGTCAGGCCTTCTGCGGCATCGGTGCCGGGGCTCGCGCGCGAGGCCGGCAGGAGCTCGACCGCCGCGCGGAGCGGAACGCGGCTGCCCGCGTCCCACGCCGCCTGGCAGCCGCTCTCGCCGAGACGGCTGCGTGCGTCGCCGAGCACGCGATCGTGACGTTCGCGCAGGAACGCCGGCAGCGGAACGCCGATCGCCGCCCAGATCGCGCCTGCCGCACCGAGCAGGCGGACCGCGCGCTCGGCATCGCCCGCCGCGCTCACCATGAATGCCGCCGACTCGAGCACGATTCCGCAGAACCAGCCGTCTCCGAACTCGACGAAGAGCGTGAGCGACTCCGCGAACTGCGCCGCGGCCGTGTCGGTTTCGCCGAGGTCGGCATTGATGTCCGCCAGGTTCCAGAGCACCTTGGCGAACGCCCGGCGATCTCCGACCGCGCGCAGGATGTCGAGGCTCTCGTCGACCTGGGCCCGCGCGGCCGCTTCGCCGCCCGGAAGGCGGACGATGGCAAGGCCGTAGAGCCCGAAAGCGACTCCGTGCGAATCGCCGAGCCGCCGGAACAGCTCCAGGCTCTGCTCGAAGAGCGGCCGTGCACGGTCGTACTCTCCGGCGACCACCGCGGTCAGCGCGAGCCGGTCGAGCGTGCGGGCTTGCCCCGGCTGCTCGCCGAGGCGCTCGTAGATCGCAAGCGCCTCCTGGAAGAGGCTCTCCGCCTCCGCGTAGTCTCCGCGCGTCCGCCGCACCAGCGCGAGCCCCGTGTAGGCCTCGGCGACGCCCTTGAGGTCGTCGAGCGCGCGGGCGAGCTCGAATGCCTCCCGGCAGAGCCCCTCGGCGCGATCGTAGCCGCCCTGATAGTGAGCGAGGACGCCATTTCCGCTGAGGGCGCGTGCGCGGCTCGGCGACGCCTCGGACGAGGCGGCGAGCGACTCGTCGAGCCAGAGCCGGCCCTCGCTCAGGTAACCGCGCTCGAACCAGAAGCGCCAGAGCACGGCACAGAACGCGAGCGCCGTCGCCGCATCGCCCGCGTCGAGCGAGAAGCGCAGTGCGGCTCGGAGGTTGTCGTGATCGACCTCGAGCGCCGTCAAACCCTGCGCGGCGGCCTCCACGATGTGCAGGTAATGGGCTGCGTGCGCGCAACGCACGCTGTCGGCCTCGGGGCTCGCGTCGAGGAGCTCGCTCGCGTACTCGCGGATCGTCTCGAGCATGACGAAGCGCCCGCCGCCGGCGCGCACGAGGCTCTTGTCGACGAGCGAGCCGAGCGTGTCGAGGGCCCCGCCGCACACCTCTTCTGCGGCCTCGAGGGTGCATCCCCCCACGAACACGGAGAGGCGGCGGAACAGCACCGTCTCGTCTTCGTCGAGGAGCTCGACGCTCCATCCGATCGTGTCGCGGAGGGCTCGATGCCGGACCGGCGCATCGCGCGGCCCCGACGTGAGCAGCTCGAGGCGGTGCTCGAGGCGAGCGAGCATGGCCGCCGGCGACAGCAGCTTGGCCCGCGCCGCAGCCAGCTCGATCGCGAGCGGGAGGCAGTCGAGCCGATCGCAGATCTCCGCGATGGCGGTGAGGTCGGCGGCACCCGGAGCGAACTCCCGGCCCACCTCGCGCGCCCGCTCGAGGAAGACACTGACGGCGGCCTCGCGCGCGAGCGGGACGAGGACGAACTCCTGCTCCCCGGCGACGCGAAGCCGTGTGCGGCTCGTCACGGCGACCTTCACGGTCGGGCTCGCGGCGACGATCGCCGCCAGCGAGGGCGCGGCGTCGACGACCTGCTCGAAGTTGTCCACGACGAGCAGCAGCCGGCGGCCCTCGAGCTCGGCGACGAGGCGCTGCTCGAGGTCGCCCTCGAAGTCGAGCAGACCGAGCGCGCGCGCGATCGTGCCGATCACGAGACCGGCGTCGCGAACCGACTGGAGCGGCACGAACACGACGCCGTCCGCGAACTGCTCCGCGGCCGCCGATGCGACCGCGAGCGCGACTCGCGTCTTCCCGATCCCTCCCGGGCCGGTGATCGTGAGCAGGCGGATGTCGTCGCGGCGCAGGAGGCCCGTCGCGTCGGCGACGCTCTGCTCGCGCCCGATCAGCGTCGTCATCGGCGCCGCCACGCGGCTCACCCGGCGACGAGCGCGTGCAGGCGCTCCGCCATCGCGAGCGCGAACTGCGCGTCGTTGATGTCGGCGTCGACCTCGTGCACCTCGACGGTCGACGGATCGACGAGCTCGCGCAGTGCCGAGAAGAGCGCCTCGTCGCCTTCCCGGTCGCACAACGGCTGGCCCTCGGTGGTGACGACGGAGAGGCCCCGCAGCGGCACGAACAGCACGGTCGGCCCCACGGCCGCGTTGAGCTTGCGCGCGATCACGGCCGCGAGCTCCCGGCACTCACCGGGCGTCGCGCGCGTCGCGGCCAGGACCTCGTTGTGGAGATACGTCGGCCGTCCGGCGAAGCGGGCGGGCAGCGGCTGCGGCAGGCCGGTCGACGAGATCACGATCACGTCGAGGGCACCGAGCGAGACGACCTGGGGAATGCCGAGGCGACCGGCCGTCTCCAGCCGCTCGGGGCCGCACGGCCAGATCCCGCCCGCGAGCTCGTCGGCGAGCTCGGTCGTCGTCACGTCCAGAACGCCGTCGACGAGGCCGGTGGCGATCAGCTCCTCCATCGACCTGCCGCCCGTGCCGGTCTGGTGGAACACGAGCACGTCGTAGCCGAGCTCCTCGAGCCGCTCGCGAGCCGTCGTCACGCACGGGGTCGTGATCCCCCACATCGAGGCCACGATCAACGGCTTCTCCTCGCCCGGCGAGGATTCCGTCCCCGCCGCCATGCCCGCCAGCGCACGCGCCGCGTTGCTCATGATGCGCCGCGAGATCCGGTTGATCCCGGCGACGTCGACCACCGAGTACATCATCGTCACGTCGACCGACCCCACATACGGGCTCGTCTCGCCGGACGCCACGGTGGAGACCATCAGCTTCGGCACGCCGACGGGCAGCGCCCGCATCGCGTGCGTCGCGAGCGCCGTCCCGCCCGAGCCGCCGAGCGCACCGATCGCGCCGAGCCGGCCTTCGGCGTGGAGCCGGCCCACCACCTCGGCGGCCCCTCGGCCCATGGCCGAGATGGCCGCGGTGCGATCGTGGGCAGCGGCGAGCTCCTGCACATCCGCCCCGGCGGCGGCCGCCACGGCCTGGCGCGTCACGTCCGGCTCGGTCAGCGGCTCGCCGAGGATGCCCGCGTCGACCAGCAGCACGTCGACACCGCGCTCGCGAATGCGCTCGCGGAGGTACGCGTACTCCTTGCCCTTCGTGTCGAGCGTGCCGACCAGCACGACCGCTGGACGCCGCTCGCGGGGCTTGTTCGTGGTCATGCCTCCCTTGGCGGCGTAATGATGTCACGGGTACGCGAGTCGCGCCCGCCGCGCTCGCGCTTCGCGCAAGTTAGGCAGTGCCTATCGGCAGTTCTGCCGATGTGCGGCCCCCGCCGGCTCCATAGCTTGAGCTCACGAAGGCCGCACGGGGCGGCCGAGAGCGAGGAGCCCGACATGACGCGCTACGAGACCGCCGCATTCGATCCGAGCATCGCCTTCTCCTGGACGCTCCGCTCCGAGGAAATCGCACGCCGCCGGCAGCGGCGGTCGCTCGCGGGCTCGCAGCACCTCGCGGACGCGACGCGCGGCGAGACGCAGGTTCAGCGCCACCCCGTCGGCTACGACGCTCCGGCGTTCGCCCCGGGCGTCGCCTTCGCGTGGACGCTCCGCTCCGCCGAGATCGCACGGCGTCCGAGCCGCCGGCCGCTCGCTGCCGTCGCGGACGTGACGGAGCTGACCGTCCTCGTCGCCGCCTGAAGAACCGCCCGCCCGCCGAGTCAGCGCGGCTCCGACCACACGAAGCCCGACTCGTAGGCCGCGATCACGAGCTGCGTGCGGTCGCGCAATCCCAGCTTGAGCAGCATCGAGCGGATGTGCGTCTTGACCGTCGCCTCGCTGACGAACAGGGCCTGCGCGATCTCCGCGTTGCTGAGCCCGCGGACGACCTCGCGGAGCACCTCCCGCTCGCGCGCGGTGAGCTCCGGCAGCGGACCGCCGGGGCCGGCGGGCCCCGGCCGTCGCGCGAACTCCTCGATCACCCGCCGTGTCACGGACGGCGCGAGCAGCGCCTCGCCCCCGGCGACGAGCCGGATCGCGAGGACGAGGTCGTCGAGCGGCGTGTCCTTGAGCAGGAATCCCGAGGCTCCGGCGCGCAGGGCGCGGAAGACGTACTCGTCGAGATCGAACGTCGTCAGCACGAGCACGCGCACGCGGTCGTCCGCGGCGAGGATCCTCTCGGTCGCGGTCAGCCCGTCCATGATCGGCATGCGGATGTCCATCACGACCACGTCCGGGCCGAACCGTCGCGCTGCCGCGACCGCCTGGGCGCCGTCGGATGCCTCGGCCACGATCTCGAGCCCTTCCGCGCGCGCGAGCACCCGGCGGAATCCCTCGCGGACGAGCGGCTGGTCATCGGCCAGGAGGATGCGCGTCACGGGGCTCACCGCGACGCCTCGAACGGAAGCGATGCAGCGACCACGAAGCCGTCCGGACCGCGGCCGGCAGCGAACGAGCCCCCGTAGAGGAGCGCGCGCTCGCGCATCCCGACGAGACCGTTGCCACCCGCACTGCGCGCGCTGCCGCTGGCACGGCCGGTGTCCTCGATCCTGAGCGTGATCTCCCGGGCGTCGTAGCCGATCTCGACCGTCGCCCGGGCCGGGCCGGCATGGCGGAGCGCGTTCGTGAGCGCCTCCTGCACGATCCGGTAGGCGGCGATGTCGACGCCGGGCGGCAGCGGGCGCGCCTCGCCCGAGATGCGGAGGTCGACCGGGAGCCCCGCCTGCCGTATCGACTGCACGAGGGCGTCCACTCGCGTCATCCCGGGCTGGGGCTGGAGCGTGGCCGCGCTCTCGTCGCCATCCCGCAGGAGACCGAGCAGGCGGCGCATCTCACGCAGCGACTCGCGCCCGGTGCGCTCGATCTCGGCCAGTGCCGTACGCGTCTCCACGTCCGCGGGATCGAGCCCGTGGCGCGCCGCATCGGCCTGCACGACCATCACGCTCATGCCGTGGGCGATCACGTCGTGAAGCTCGCGCGCGATGCGCGCCCGTTCCCGGCGGATGGCGTCGTCGGTGCGGTCGCCTGCGGCCTGCGACACGAGCTCCACCTGCCGCTCGCGCCGGCGCACCACGCGCCCGACGACGAAGGGCATCCCGAAGAACACGCCGTCGATGGCGATGTCGCCGCCGTTCAGCTTCGGATCGACGATGTCGCGGAACAGCCACGTCGTGACGAACAGCGCTGCGGCGGCGAGCAGCGGAGCGCCGTCGAGGGCCGCGGCGAACGAGTAGGAGATCACCATCGCCGCCAGGCCGACACCGAGGATCTGAGGCGGGAAGCCGCCGACCACCGTGAGCAGGCTGCCGCCGGCGGCGACCGCGACCGTGGCGAGCGGGAACCGGCGCCGGATGACGAGGGCAGAGCAGACGATCGTCACGCCGGCGGCCTGCACCACCCGCGGCCCCGGCGACCACTCGTGCCAGACGAGGAGCTCTGCCCAGGCGAGCGCGAGGCACAGCAGGCCAAGCAGGATGTCCACCGCCGGCACGGGCAGGCGTCGCATCGCATGACCCTAACGCCGCGCTGCGGCCATCGCATCAGCCCCAGGGCTGAGGGCACGTCCCGCCCTGGGGCTGATGTGCGACGCGCACGCCGCCCCTACCTTCGCTGGACCTGCCCTTGGAAAGGAGCGATCCATGCACGAGGCACATACCGACACCCCCGGCACGAGCGAGCGCGGCACGCTGCTCGCCGTGGCGATCAGCGGCCTGCTCTACTTCGCCGGCTTCTTCGTGCCCCAGGTCGACGGGCCGCCGGTCGAGACGGCCACGGCGGGACAGATCCGCTCGTTCCTGGCCGACCATGACGCGGGTCTGCGCGCAACCGCAACCGCCGGCGCGCTCGCGATCGCGCTCGTGCTCGTCTTCACCGTCTCGCTCGCCCGCCTGATCCGGACGCGCTCGCCCGGCTCCCCGCTGGCCGACCTGGTGGTGGGCGGAGGCGTGCTGGTCGCGCTGTGGCACTGGCTGGTCGTGGCCGGCGCGTCGCTCACGCTCGTCCAGACGCTCGACGGCACCGATCTCGCGAGCGTGAACGACGCGACGCTGCGGAGCTGGTACGGCCTGACGAACTTCACGCATCTCTTCGCCGACCTCGGGATGGTCGCCATCGCGACCGTGATGGCCGCGACGTCGCTGGCCGCGCTGCGCACCGGACTCCTCCCGCGCTGGCTGGCCTGGCTCGGCCTGATCTTCGCAACCGGCGGCGCGATCGGGACGGCGGGCATCACGGTCGCGTGGGGCCCGCTCTCGAACGTCTGGTTCGTCGGCATCTTCGGCTGGCCGCTCTGGACCCTGATCGTCACCGCGACGTGCGGCCTGCGCCTGCGGCGCGGCGCCGAGCGGGCACGGCCCGAGGCGGCGCTCTCGCCGGCGGCGGTGAGCCACTCAGCCGGGCAGCATGTGGGCGAGATCCCAGACGCGCGGCTCCCGCGGAACGAGCCGGAGCAGGACGCCCGGCTTCGTCACGCGGGCGGCCGCGAAGCGCTCTCCGGCCTCGCGGCCGAGGTAGCGCCCAGCGATCGCGCGCCGCACCTCGCTCACGTCGCCGTCCTGCAGCGACGCCTCGCCGCGCACCTCGACGCCGCGGAACGGGGGCACCGTCTCGAAGACGACGAGCGCGCAGCGCGGATCGCGCTCGAGGTGCCGCAGCTTGACGTCGCCCTGCGCGATCACGACCTCGAAGGCCTCTCCGGTCCAGCGGAACCACACGGGCGACGCGAGCGGGCTGCCGTCCGCTCGCGTCGTCGTCAGCACGGCCGCCGACGGCGCGTCGAGCAGCGTGCGCACGTCCTCGAGCGACCGGGCCGCCATGCGCACAGCCTAGAGAAGCCGGCTGGGGTATCAGGGCTCGAGCAGCAGCGGAACCACGTCGCGCGGCGGCGCGAAGCCCTCCGGGCTGGTGGCGCCACTCGTGCCCGAGACCTCGAGGTAGCCGAGCTGGCGCCGGGCGACCGTGTAGCGGACGGTGAACGCGAAGCGACCCGGCTCCGTCGAGCCGCCCTGCGCGACGCCCGTCGCCGGCGCGGGCTCGCCCGGCCGGGGCAGCGCGAGCGGATGCCCGTCGCGCGCGAGGAGCCGCCAGTGCAGCGTCGCCTCGTACGTGCTCGAGCAGCCGCTCACGCGGAAGCCGCTCGAGACGTGCTCGCCGCTGACCGGGGCCTCGACGAAGACGAACGCCGTGCCGGTGAGGGCGCCCGCGTCGCTGCAGACGCCGACGGTCTTGCCGACGCCGCACCCTGTCAGCGTCGCAGCCGCCGCGGCCGCGAGGCCGAGCGATGCCGTCGTCCGGCTGCGCGTGAGCACCGTCACGGCGCCGCCGGCGTGAACGCCGCTCCGTCCGCGAACCAGCGCGTCCCGGTGCCGGCCGGGCTCTTCGGCCGCTGTCCGCCCCAGACGACCATGGAGCGCCCGGTCCAGACGGCGATCGGGTCGAGGCGCCCGAGCAGCGGCGTCGCGGGGAGCGACGACCAGCGATCGGCACCCGGGTCGTACGCGAGCCCGCGGTTCGGGGTCACGGGCGCTCCGGCGCCGGCCGTGCTGCTGCCGCCCCAGACGAGCAGGCGCCGCCCGGTCCACACCATCGCCGCTCCGACGCGACCCGCGCCCATCGCCGGCAGCCGCCGCCAGCGATTCGAGGCCGGCGCGTAGGCGAATCCCACGCGCGCGGGCGCGGGCGCGCGCCCTGCCAGGGGCGCCGCGGTGCCGCCCACGAGCAGCACCTCGCGGCCGTCCCAGATCGCGCTCGCGCCGCTGCGGGGGGCGGGCGGCGGAGCGATGCGGCGCCACACGCGGGTCGCCGGGTCGTAGGCGGCGGCGCGCGCGAGCCCGGCGGGCCAGGGCCTTCCGTCGGGATCGAGCGGGCCGACGACGACGATCAGCTCGTGGCCGTCCCATGCGGCCGCGGGCGCCTGGCTCGGCGCGAGCGGCGAGGGCGGCAATGCGCGCCAGCGGTTGGCTCGCGGGTCGTAGGCGGCGCCGTCCTTCGAGGCGTCGCCGCAGCACCCCCCGCCCCAGGTGATCATCTCCCGGCCCGTCCAGACCGCGATGCCCCCGGCATGCGCTCGCGCGCTCGGGAGCCGCCGCCAGCGGTTCGTCGCCGGGTTGAACGCGTGCCCGATCGTCGGGCCCACGACGAGCAGCTCGGTGCCGGTCCAGACCCCGCCGTACTGACCTTCGAAATTGCCCTTGCGGCCGCGCGGCGGCGTCGCCTCCCGCCACGACGACTCGCCCTTCGGGTCGTACACGGCCGCGAAGTTCCGCGACCACGGGGGCGTGAGCTGGGCGCGGCCGAAGACGAGCAGCTGCGACCCCGTCCACGCGCTCACGAGACGGGAGTCGTCCGGAACGACCGGCGCCGCCGGCAGCCGCCGCCACGTTCCCGGCAGCGTGCCCGAGCCGGACGCGAGGGCCGCCGGCGGGGCGGCGGCCAGGGCGGCGATGACGAGCGCGGCGAGCGCCCAAGGGCTTGCCGAGGCGGAACATGGCGGGGATCTCCTCGCGTCGCGGACGCCGTGAGTCTCGCGCAGCGGGCGGCGCGCCGCCATCGGCAGGCGCGCGTAGCGCACGTGCGGCCTTCCCGCACGTACGGCAACGCGGCGGCTGCGGTACGGCATGTTCGCCCTTCTCACGAGCCGTCCGAATACCTACGCTCGGGCCATGCCGGTCGGCTGGGACATACGCCGCACGACGCTCGTCGCAGCCGTGCTCGTCGCTGCGCTGATCGCGTGGATCGCGACCGTGCAGCGCATGCGCGGGATGGACGCCGGCCCCGGCACCGACCTCGGCGCCTTCGGCTGGTACGTCGGCACCTGGGTGACGATGATGGCCGCCATGATGCTCCCGTCGGAGGCGCCGGCGGTCGCGATCTTCGCGCGCATCCGCAGCGCCGCGCAGACCGGCGGGTTCGTGGCCGGCTACCTGCTCGCCTGGACGATCTACGGGCTCGCGGCCTACGCCGCCTACCGCGGCATCCGCGCGCTCGACCCCTCGTTCCTGGCCTGGGACGAGCACGGGCCATGGGTCGCCGGCGGCGCGCTCGTCGCGGCCGGCCTCTACCAGCTGACACCGCTCAAGACCGCGTGCCTGCGCCACTGCCGCTCGCCGCTGCACTTCCTGCTGCGCGGGCGCCCGGGCTGGCGCGGCGCACTGCGGATGGGCGTCGAGCACGGCGCCGTCTGCATCGGCTGCTGCGCCGGCCTCATGCTCGCGCTCTTCGCGCTCGGCGTCATGAGCCTCGTCTGGATGGGCGTCGTGGCGCTGGCGATCCTCGCCGAGAAGGCCTTCCCCGGCGGCGGCCGGCTCGCGCGCGTGCTCGTCGTCGTGCTCGTGGCGCTCGGGATCTGGGTCGCCGCCTCGCCCGGGAGCGTGCCGGGACTGACACAGCCGGGCGGCATGCGCATGCCGATGCCGGCGGGAATGGAGATGGACGGATGAGCTGGCATATCCGCGGCACGTACTTCGAGTCGTGCAACTGCGACGCCATCTGCCCGTGCCGCCGCGTCGACGGCGTGCCGGGCGGCCGCTCGACCCACGGCGAGTGCATGGGTGTCCTCTCGTGGCTGATCGAGGATGGCGCCGCCGACGGCGTCGACCTCACGGGGCTGCCCGTCGCGATGGCCATCCGCTACAGCGACGACGAGCCCGGGTCGCCGTGGACGTGGGTGCTCTACCTCGACGCGGAGGCCAGCGACGAGCAGCGCTCCGCGCTCGCGGGGATCTACTCGGGCGCCCTCGGCGGCGACGCCGAGGCGCACTTCCCGTGGACGTGGAAGGACAGCCGGCTCGTCGCGATACGGCCGGTCGCGATCGAGGTCGACCACACGCGGCGGCGTCAGCGCCTGCGGATCCGCGATCGCGTGAGCGTCCGCATCCGCGACCGCCACGCGGCCGATCACACCGTCAGCTGCATCATCTCGGGCCACGAGCGCGTCGGCGAGGAGCTCGTCGCCGACGAGCTGAGCGTCGAGGACGGCGAGCTGCAGTTCGCGTTCCGGGGTACCTGCGGCTACGGCTCCACGTTCGACTACGCGGGCGCGTAGGGCGCACCAGCGAGACAGGCCCTACGTGAGCGGCTCGGCCAGGAAGTGCTGGAACGTCGGGGCCAGGAACGCGACGATGTCGGCGGGCGGGAGCGACGCGAGCGGCTCGACGCCGACGACGTAGCGCGCGAGCGTGATTCCCGTGACGTGCGCGCCGATCAGCGCGGCGCGCGTGTCGGGCTGGTCCTCGCCGATCGCCGTGGTGAGCTTCGCGAGGTCGCGCGTGACGGTCTCGCGCACGAGCGCCGCCGCTCCCGGGTGCGACGACGCCGAGCGGATGCGTCCCAGCACCACCGACCGCGAGGCGGGGTTCTCGAGCGCGGCGACCACCACCTCCGCGAGCCGCCGGCCGACCCGCTCGCGGGGCTCGCCGGCGATGCCGACGAGAGCGTCGGAGACGGCGGGCGGAAGCTGCATGACCTCGCGGAAGAGGTCCTCCTTGGAGCCGTAGAAGTGCACGACCAGCGCGGGGTCGACGCCGGCGGCGGCGGCGATGCCGCGGAAGGTCGCGCGCTCGTAGCCGCGCTCGGCGAACTCGCTGCGCGCGGCGACGGCGATCTGCTCGCGCGTCTGCGTCGTGCCTGCGCGCCTGCCGGTGCGTTTCCTGGATGCGCTTGACATCGTCACGCCCTTAAGTCTACACTCGTTGAATTCAACAAGTGTAGACATCTTCTCTCGGAGACACTCCCATGCAATCCGTTCGACCCTTCCAAGACGACGCGAGGCGGCGCGGAGCCGTGCTGCGCGTCATGTGCCTGGCCCTCATGATGGTCGTCGCCTCGGTCGCCAGCCTCAACGTGGCGCTGCCGGCGATCGCCCGCGACACCGGGGCCTCCCAGACGCAGCTGCAGTGGATCGTCGACGCCTACGCGCTCGCGTTCGCTGCCCTCCTGCTCCCGGCCGGGGCGATCGGCGACCGCTTCGGGCGCAAGCCGGTGCTCGTCTTCGGGCTGTCGCTGTACGGCCTCAGCTCCCTGCTCGCGCTCGCGTTCCACAGCCCGGCCGAGCTCGTCGCACTGCGCGTGCTCATGGGTGTCGGAGCCGCGTTCGTCATGCCCGTGACGCTCTCGGTCATCACCACCGTGTTCCCGCCCGAGGAGCGCGGCAAGGCCGTCGGCACCTGGGTCGGCGTCGCGGCCGGTGGCGGCGTCCTCGGCCTGCTCACCTCGGGCGTCCTCCTCGAGTGGCTCGCCTGGCCGTCGATCTTCGCGCTCAACGTCGTGCTCGCGGCAGTCGCGCTCGCCGGCACGCTCGCGATCGTCCCGGCGACCCGCGAGGCGCGTCCTCCGCGCCTCGATCCCGTCGGCACGGCCGTCTCGGCCGGCGCCCTCGCCGCGCTCGTCTACGGCATCATCGAGGGCCCCGAGCGCGGCTGGAGCGACGTCGCGACCGTGATCGCGCTCGCCGCCGGAATCGCGGGCATCGCCGCCTTCCTGCTGTGGGAGCTGCGCCGGCGCGATCCGATGCTCGACCCCCGCAATTTCCGGCGCCGCGGATTCGGGGCCGGGTCGCTGTCGATCGCCGTGCAGTTCTTCGCGGCCTTCGGCTTCCTCTTCCTCGCGCTCCCCTACCTCCAGCTCGTCATGGGCTACTCGCCGCTCCACGCCTCGGCCGCCCTGCTGCCGATGGCGCTCGTCGTGATCCCGCTCTCGCGGCTCTCCCCCATGCTCGCCGGCCGTGTCGGCGTCCGCGTGGCCGGCGCCGGCGGCCTCGCCCTCATGGCCACCGGCTTCCTCGTCCTCGCCACCCTCGGCACCGGCTCCTCGTACTGGCACTTCCTGGCCGGGCTGCTCCCGTTCGGCGCCGGGATGGCGCTCGCCGGGTCGCCCGCCACGACGGCGATCGTCGCCTCGCTCCCGCCCGAGAAGCAGGGCGTCGCCTCGGCCGTCAACGACGTCTCGCGCGAGCTCGGCGGCGCGCTCGGCATCGCCGTCCTCGGCAGTCTCTTCAACGCCGGCTACCGCGGCAGCCTCGCCGCCCACACCGCGTCCCTCCCGCCCGCGACCGCGCACGAGGCCTCCTCCTCGCTCGCCGCCGCGCGGCAGGTCGGGCAGCACCTCGGCGCTCCGGGCCGGCAGCTCGCGCTGCATGCGGAGACCGCGTTCATGCACGGACTCGGCAGCGCACTCGTCGCCGGCGCGGCCGTGCTCCTGGCCGGCTCCGCCTTCGTCGCGCTGCGCGCGCCCGGCCGCGCCGAATCGCGCGCCAACGCCGGCGAGCCGGTTCCGGCCCTCGCCTCGCTGCCGACGCCTGGCGGTTGACAGGCCGACACGAACGCGCGATGGTCACGGCTGCGCGGCCGACGACGGCTGCGTGACCACTCCCCCGGAGGCGTATGTGTTCACGGCGACGAAGGATCTGATGCTCCCGGCCACCGTGACCGGATCGTGGCCCCGGCCTCGCTGGTACACGGAGAACATGTGGGGTCGCCCGCTCGACACGATGATGATGAACCCGTGGTACCGCGAGCAGTTCAGCGACGCCCACGCGATCGTCGTCTCGGATCAGGAGCGCGTCGGGCTCGACATCCTGACGACGGGCGACTACCACCTCGACGAGGACGTCGCCGGGCGCTCGTGGCATCACTATCCGCTGCAGCGCTGGAAGGGCCTCGAGGAGGAGGAGCTCCAGACGCGCAACACGCGCTCGCCGCTCCTCTCGTATCCGGTCGGAACGATGCTCGACTCGATCTACAAGACCTGGCGCTGGCCGCGCGTCGTCGGCAAGGTCGAGGCGGATCCCAAGAATCCCCTGGAATACGCGAAGATCTGGCGCATCGCGCAGCAGAGCGCGGCGTCGGGCAAGCAGATCAAGTTCGGGACCTGCTCGGCCCAGGTGCTCGCGTTTTTCCTCGATAGCCACACGTCTGGCTACGACCTCGACGACAAGATGCAGCTCACCTGGGACATGGCCGAGGCCATGAACCTCGAGCTGCGCCAGCTCGTCGCCGCCGGCTGCAAGGTCATCCAGATCGAGGAGCCCACGCTCCACTTCATGGCCTGCTACTACCCGAACGAGACGAAGCTGCTCGACTTCCTCGTCGACTGCTTCAACCGCGAGATCGAGGGGCTCGACGACGCCGAGGTCTGGATCCACACCTGCTGGGGCAACCCGAACATGCAGAAGGTCTTCAGCGACGAGTCGTACGCGAACTCGGTCGAGATCTACCTCGACCGGCTCAAGGGCGACGTCTGGACGATCGAGGCGTCGGAGAACGAGCTCGAGGAGCTGCCGCTCTTCGGGCCGCACCGCGACTCGCTCACGAAGAAGATCGCCGTCGGCGTGATCAGCCACCGCACGCTGCAGGCCGACTTCCCCGACGTCGTCGCCGCGCGCGTGCGCAAGGCGCTCGAATACATTCCCGCCGACAAGCTCGTGCTCTCGACCGACTGCGGCTTCGGGCGCCAGGGCTTCAACCGCCACCTCGCCTTCTACAAGGCGGCGGCGATCCCGCAAGCCCGCAACATCGTGCTCAAGGAGCTCGGCCTCGAGGAGCGCTACATCGCGGCCTGCGACGAGGGCCTCGCGTGGGACCAGCTGCCCGACGACGAGCCGTTCACCCACATCAAGCCGCTGCGCTGACCGACGACCGCCGCGAGGCAGGACGGGGATACATGCAACTTTCGTGCGGAGACCACTCGTTCCCCGTCCTGCCTCACGAGCAGACGGTCGAGCTCGTCAAGATGCTCGGGTTCGACGCGTTCGACCTGGCCGTCATGGGCAACCGCTCGCACGTGCGGCCCGAGGCGATCCGCGACGACATCCCCGCCTGGGCGGGGAAGCTCGAGGAGCGCATCCGCGGGCGCGGCCTCGAGATCGCCGACGTGTTCTGCATCCCGTGGACGGACTTCGCGGTGATGGCGCCGAACAACCCCGACGCCGCCGAGCGCGAGCGCGGCACGGCGCTCTTCCGCGACATGCTCGAGCTGACGGTGCGGCTCGGCGCGCCCGGCCTGACGATGGTGCCGGGGCTCGACTGGCCGCACGAGAGCCACGACGCGTCGCTCGCCCGCGCCGCCGAGGAGCTCGGCCGGCGGGCCGACGAGGCGCGCAGCCGCGGCGTGCGCTTCTCGGTCGAGCCGCACGTCGGCTCGGTCTGCGGCACGCCGGCGGACGTCGCCCGGCTCGTCGAGCTCGCCCCCGGGCTCGAGCTGACGCTCGACTACACGCACTACGTCTCGCAGGGCTTCGCCGACGCCGACGTCGAGCCGCTCGTCGCCCACGCCCGCCACTTCCACGCGCGCGGCGGCGCTCCGGGCCGCGTGCAGTGCGCGCTCAAGGACTCCACGATCGACTACGGCCGCGCGGTCGACGCCCTGCGCGCGGCGGGCTACGACGGCGCGCTCGCGACCGAATACGTGTGGATCGACTGGGAGCGCTGCAACGAGTGCGACATCGTCTCCGAGACGATCATCCTGCGCGATCGGCTGAAGGCCGCGCTGGCCGGGGAGCCCTGGTCGTACCCCGTTTCCGCGACCTAGCGGCAAGTTTCTCTGAAAATTCGCCGCCAACCGTTTGGCGTGATAGCGTCGGCGGCGCAGCGAAGGCGATGCCGCCTTCGAAAAATCCGGTCGATGGAGGCTGTGCATCGTGGGCAAGACGGCGAAGGTCTGTCGCGGAAGCTGGTGCATGGCATTCGGCTTCGAGAAGATGGCGACGTTCGAGCAGGTCGCCAAGGTGCTCTCGGCATTCGGCTACGACGGAATCGAGGTGGGAGGCTTCTTCGACCACGTCACGGTCGAGCGCTTCCCCGACAAGGCGAGCCGCACCAAGCTCAAGAAGTGGCTCAACGACGATCTCGATCTCGAGATCGCCGGCATCGCGCCGGGCCCCTACGGCGACCTCTTCCGCCTGCCCTGGGCGACGGGCTCGCAAGAGGTCTACGACGAGTACCTGAAGTACTTCGACAGCTACATCGAGCTCGCGGCCGACATGGAGATCACCGGCATGCGCGTCGATCCGGGCGCGCGCGGGCCGATCCCGTACGACGCCGACTACGACGAGATCTGGGACCGCGTCGTGCGCACGTTCCAGCACCACGCCGAGGCGGGCAAGAAGGTCGGCTGCACGATGCTCTGGGAGCTCGAGTCGCTGCAGCCGTTCAACCACCCGACCGAGGTCGTCAAGCTCATCAACGACGTCGGCCACTCGCACTTCAAGCTGATGTACG
Organism: uncultured Actinomycetes bacterium; assembly: GCA_963743275.1. GTDB lineage: Bacteria > Actinomycetota > Thermoleophilia > Gaiellales > JALYLC01 > JALYLC01. The sequence continues at coordinate 90,321 of CAVUPB010000003.1, forward strand.
ACACCGGCCACTTCCAGGCCTGCAGCGTGATCGGGCACAACCAGGTGCAGCCCGGCGAGGTGTTCTCGAACCAGATCGAGTTCATCAACATGCTGCCCGCCGACTGCATCGGGCACATCCACCTGTGCGACACGACGATGGAGACGAGCTTCGACATGTTCGGCAAGAAGCTCGACTTCGGCGAGGGCATCATCGACTTCGACGAGCTCATGCCGGTGCTCGCCAAGGCCTACAACGGCGAATGGTGGGCGGTCGACTCGATCCCGATGGGTCCGATGGCGTGGAAGGACACCTACACCGGCGTCACGTGGCTGAACGAGGCCCTCGACAAGTACGTCCGCTAGGAGGATGACGATGAGGGCCGCCGTTTTCTACGACGTCAAGGACATCCGCCTCGAGGACGTGCCGGAGCCGGCGATCGGCGACGAGGACGTCCTCGTCGAGGTCGCGGCCTGCGGCATCTGCGGGTCGGATCTCGAGTACTACATGGGGCGCAGCCCGGTCGGCACGGCCGACGGCAAGGGGCCGCTCATCCTCGGGCACGAGTTCGCCGGGCGGGTGGTCGCCGTCGGCAGGGACGCCCACGGCGTCCAGGAGGGCGACCGCGTCGCGGTCAACCCGATCCAGTCGAGCTCCGCGGGCGACTTCTCGCGCTCCGGCAACCCGCACTTCGACCTCTCGGTCGTGCTCGGCGTGACGACGAACGGCGCGTTCGCGAAGTACGTGCGCACGAAGGCCGAGCACGCCTACAAGCTGCCCGACTCGCTGAGCGACGAGCAGGGCGCGTTCGTCGAGATGCTCGCGGCGTCGCTGAACGCGGTCGAGAAGGCGCAGATCCGCCTCGGCGACCTCGTGGTCATCTACGGCCCGGGGCCGGTCGGGCTCTCGATGGTGCAGCTCGCGAAGGCGAGCGGGGGCCGCGTGGCCATCGTCGGCACGCGCGACTACCGCCTCGAGCTCGCGAAGGGCATGGGCGCCGACTACGCGTTCAACATCGCCGACTCCGCCTCGCCGCACCACACGGCCGACCTCGCCGCCTCGATCCGCGAGGTCAACGCGGGCGACCTGGCCGAGCGGGCGATCGTCGCCACGGCCTCGGAGGACGCGACGCAGAGCGCGCTCGACGTCACCGGCAACGGCTCGACGATCGTCTACATGGGCCTCGCCGGCCCGAACGACGTCGTCAAGCTGCCGATGCTCGCGAGCCTCGCGCAGGACAAGACGATCCGCTTCTCGTGGCTCTACCCGAACCAGTGGCCGAACACGATCCGGCTGCTGCGCGAGGGGATCGTCGACACCTCGAAGATCATCACCCACTCGATCGCGCTGGATGAGATCGACGCGGGGATCCGGCAGGTCGTCGCGCGCGACGACGGCGTCATCAAGATCATCGTGAAGCCGTAGGGTTGCCGCCATGGCCAAGCCGAAATTCTCCGTGTCCGAGATCACGACGTTCCACCAGACCTACGAGGAAGACCTCGCGAGCTACGCCGCGGCGGGCGCCGAGGGCATCGGGATCTGGGAGTTCAAGCTCGAGGAGCGCGACGACGCCGAGAGCGTCGCCAAGCTCAAGGCGAGCGGCCTCAAGGCCACGACCATGATCCCCGGCACGCTCTCGATCTATCCCGTGCCCTTCCCGGGCCCGGACGATCCGGCCGAGCGCGTCGCCGAGATGTGCGCGACCATCCGCCGCTTCGCGCCGTTCGAGCCCGAGGTCGTGCTCGTGCTGCCCGGCGCTCCGCCGGCGGACGTGGCGCCGGACGAGGCGCGGCGCGTGATCGTCGAGGGCTTCCGGCAGGCCGCGAAGGTCGCCGGCGAGCACGGCCTCACGCTCGCGATCGAGCCGCTGCACCGCACGATCTACGGCACCTGGACGACCGTGTACACGATCCCCGAGACGATCGCCCTCATGGACGAGATCGGGGAGCCGAACGTGCAGCTCCTGTACGACGTCTACCACCTCCACGACACCGACAACGTGATCGCCGACACCGTCAAGTACGGCAGCCGGATCTCGCCGTCCATCCACATCTGCGACTGGCGCGACCCGACCCGCAACGACTTCGACCGGGTGCTCCCCGGCGACGGCATCATCGACCTGCCGGGCATCTTCGGCGCGCTCGACGCCGCTGCGCACCCGAAGTGGGTCGACCTCGAGATCTTCTCGGACGACGGGTCGTTCAGCGACCTCGACTTCGAGGACTCGCTCTGGAAGCAGGAGCCCGCCGACGTGCTCGCGCGCGCCAAGGCCGGCTACGACGCGGCGTGGGCGGCGCGGAGGCCGCCGGCCTGATGCGGCTCGCCGACAAGGTCGCACTCGTCACCGGCGCCGCGCGCCCGCGCGGCATCGGCCGCGGGATGGTGCAGGCGCTCGCCGACGAGGGCGCCGCCGTCGCCGTCAACGACATCGCCGCGACGCAGGCCGAGGGGCAGGCGTTCGTGGACGAGCTGCGCGCGAAGGGCGTGCGCGCGGGCTTCTACCCCGCCGACGTCTCGGACCGGGCCGAGGTGGACGCGCTGATCGCGGCCGTGCAGGCCGATCTCGGCGGCCTCGACATCGTCTGCTCGAACGCCGGCGTCGCCGACTGGAAGACGATCGCCGAGACCGAGGACGCGTCCTTCGACCGCATCGTCGCGGTCAACCTGACCGGCGCGTTCAACGTCGGGCAGGCGAGCGCGCGGGCGATGGTCGCGCGCGGCCGCGGCGGGCGCATCATCCTCACCTCGTCCGTGCACGCGCAGATGGGCTTCGCGACGATGTCGGTCTACGGGGCCACGAAGTCGGGCATGCGCGCGCTCTGCGAGTCGATGGCGATCGAGCTCGCCCCGCACGGGATCCGCGTCAACCACATCGGGCCCGGCTGGGTGCTGTCGCAGCTCAACGACCCCTCCCCCGCGCTCGCGAGCGAGGAGATCACGCGTGCCAACCTGGCGACGATCCCGATCGAGGGCCGCGCCGCCGATCCGTACGAGCTCGGCCGCGCCGCGGTGTACCTCGCGTCCCCGGACGGTGCCTACGTGACCGGCGCCTACCTCCGCGTCGACGGCGGCTTCGTGGTGGGGAAGTACTGATGGCGACGATCACGATCAGCGGCGTTCCGGGCGCCACCGGAGAGGCCGTCCGCCGCACGCTCGAGCAGCGCGCGACGCTCGACACGACCGTCGCGGGCACGGGCGAGCATCCCGCAGAAGCCGTTCCTCGAGATCACGCAGGGCGAGTGGGACGCCACCGTCGCTGCGATCAGGGAGGCGTTCCTCGCCACCCGGGCCGCGGCGCGCAGGGGCGACCCGCGCATCGTGCTCGTCTCGTCCGCGCCGGCGGTGCGACCCGTGCACGGCGCATGCCTGGCCGGCACGGCGGGCGCGTTCCTGCACACGATCGGCCAGGTCGCGGCCGTCGAGCTCGGACCGGAGGGCACGACCGTCAACGTCGTCGCGCCCGGGTTCGTCGGCGACGCGCGCTTCGTCGAGGGCGTGCCGGTCGGACGCGCGCCCGAGCCGCAGGACGTCGCCGAGGCGTGCGCGTTCCTGGCGTCCGAGGCGGCCGCCTACGTCAGCGGTGCGATCCTCCCCGTCGACGGCGGCTTCACGATCACCAAGACCGAGGGCGGAAGCCCGATCGGCGCCTGAGGTGGCGATCCTCGGCGTGCTCCACGTCGGCCTGACGGTCGCCGACGCGGATCGCTCGATCGCCTTCTACCGCGACAACTTCGGCTTCGAGTTCCTGACCGAGCGCATCGCCGAGCGCGGCTGGGTCGAGGAGGCGACGGGGGTGCCCGACCTGCGGCTGCGGATCGTGCACCTGCACGGCCACGGCTGGAACCTCGAGCTGCTCGAGTACCAGAACCCGCGCGGCGCGATCCGCGCGCGCGGCTTCAACGACGCCGGCTCGGCGCACTTCTGCTTCGTGACCGACGACATCGACGCCGATGTCGAGCGGCTGCTCGCGAACGGCGCCGAGCGCATCAACGCGCCGGTCACGGTCGTCGGAGGCCCCAACGACGGGGGCCGCATGACGTACGTGAAGGATCCCGACGGCAACGGCGTCGAGCTGCACCAGCTCGTGCGCCCCTGGCCGGTCTGATGGACACGGGGCTCGACGGCAAGGTCGCGATCGTCACGGGCGGCTCGGGCGGCATCGGGCTCGCGAGCGCCCGCGCGCTCGCGGCGGAGGGCGCGCGCATCGTGCTCGGCGATCTCGACGGCGACGCGGTCGCCCGCGCGGCCGGCGAGCTCGGCAGCGACGTCGCGGCCGCAGCCGCGGTCGACGTCACGCGCCCCGACGACGCGCAGCGCCTCGTCGACACCGCGCTCGAGCGCTTCGGCCGCCTCGACGTGCTCGTCGCGAGCGCGGGCATCCACCGCGCGACGCGCCTCGACCAGCTCTCGCCGGAGGAGTGGGATCAGCTGCTCGCCGTCAACCTGCGCGGCGTCTTCCTGACCGCGCAGGCCGCGCTGCGCGTGCTCGTGCCGCAGCAGAGCGGCCGTATCGTCACGCTCGGCTCGCTCGCGGGCCAGGTCGGAGGCCTCGCCGCGAGCGCGGCCTACGCGGCATCCAAGGGCGGCGTGATCGCGCTCACGAAGTCGCTCGCGCGCTACGCCGGCCCGTACGGCATCACGGCCAACTGCATCAACCCCGGCATCATCGACAGCCCGATGACAGCCGGCTGGTCGGACGAGGAGCGCGCGCGCCTGAGCGCCGGCACCCCGATGGGCCGCCTCGGAACGACCGGCGAGGTCGCCGCCGCCGTGGTCTTCCTGGCGTCCTCCGGCGCCTCGTTCGTGAACGGCGCCCACCTGGACGTCAACGGCGGCCTCCTGATGGACTGACGTGCACGATTGGGGTCAGACCCCGATCGTGCACGTCACGCGGTGCAGGCTGCGATGCGCTCGCGCGCGGCCGCGAGGGCGGCGGCCTCGTTGTGGAGCGTGATGCGGAGGCTCGTGCGGCGCTCCTCGCCCGGCTCCAGGATCACCAGGCTTCCTTCTTCACGCGCGCGCGCGCGACCCTCGATGGGAGCGTTGCCCGGCTCGAGGCCGACGACGTAGTTCTGCTCGCTCATGACGCGCCACTGGAAGAGGCGCGGAAGCGTGTCGTGGCTCCACGCGAGCTCCAGGCCGAGCGGGCGGCCGTCGCCGATGTCGGCATTGAGAATGGCGGCGCGGCCGAAGCCCTCGCCGTCGGCGCGCGGCGTGTGCTCCCAGACCTGCTCGGCGAACGGGAAGCGGGGCGGCTCGATCGCCCGCCAGTCGGCGCCCTCCGCGGCCGGCGTGGTCACGCGCGGCTCCCCCACGCCCGCCACGACCTCGGCGCCCGGGCCGAGCAGCGGCCAGCCCGCGTTGACGTGGTACAGGATCATGTGCGGCGTCGGCGCGAAGCCGTCGTTGCGCACGATGTCGTCGACCTCGATCGCGCTGCCGCCGAGTCCGATGCGGATCTCGCGCTCGAGCGTGAGCGACTCGCCGAAGACGTGCGCCTGGCGCACGTCGCCGCGGCAGTAGACGCAGTCGCGCTCCCAGTCGACGCCGTAGCCGAGCAGGCGGCCGGGGGTCGTCGAAAGCCGTCCGTGCAGGGGAAAGCTGTGCGTCGGGCGCCCCGGGTAGCGGAAGTGCGTGGCGTCGTCCTCCGCCGGCCCGAGCGTGTGCTCGAGCCCGCAGGTCGTGAGCAGCCCGCCGAAGAACGTCCGGAACGGCTCCCAGCCCGTCGGCACCGCGAGCGCCGGCGACGCCAGGCCGGTGGGCGAGATCCAGGCGACGGGCACGCCCCCGATCGTCGCCTGCGCGAGATCGAGCGCGCGGTCGACGACGACCTCGAGCTCGATCGCGCCCGAGCGCAACCGCACGCAGCGCACGCCGCGCTCGCTGCCGTCCGCGCGCTCGACGAGCTCGGCGCCGAGCAGCTGCTCGACCCGCCCGGTGCGCCGGCGCAGCTCCTCCCGGTTGATCGGGACGCCGTACAGCGAGCTCAATGGAACACCCAGCCGCCGCACACCTGCAGCATCTGCCCGGTGATGAACGACGCCCGCTCCGAGGCCAGGAACGCGACCGTGTCGGCGAGGTCGTCGGCCGTGCCGCGCCGCTTCAGCGACTGCTGCTGGATGACGAACTGCGAGTACCCCTCGGGATCGGGGTGGATCGTCTCGCCGCCGGTCGGGAACGCACCGGGCGAGACGTTGTTGACGCGGATGTTGTGCACGCCGACCTCGCGCGCGAGCGCGCGCGTGAAGCCCGCGAGGCCGCCCTTCGAGGCCACGTACGGAAGGATGTTCGCCATGCCGATCGCGAACGTGATCGAGCCGATGTTGACGATCGAGCCGCCGCCGCGCGCCGCGATGCGCGGCACCGTGGCCTTGCTCATGAGGAAGAGCGAGCGCAGGTTCGTGTCGATCGTGGTGTCCCACTCCTCGACGGTGTACTGATCCCACGGGCGCGACGGGTACGTCGCCGCGTTGTTGATGACGACGTCGATCCCCCCGAACGCGGCCACGGTCGCGGCGGCGAGCGGCTCGGCGAAATCGGGCGTCGAGACGTCGGCGACGTGCCCGGCGACCTCGCCGAGCGGCGAGAGGCGCTCGACCAGCTCGGCGTTCCTCTGCGGGTTGCGGTCGGCGACCATGACGCGGGCGCCCTCCTCGAGCAGCCGCGCGGCCATGTTCTCGCCGAGGCCCCCCGACGCCCCGCCCGTGACGATGGCAACCTTGCCGCCGAGCTCGAGATCCATGCGCCTCCCTCACCAGATGCCGAGCGGCGATAATATCTGAGAAAGTCGTCCGAGCGCGCGAGGAGCAGCACGATGAGCCGTCCCGGGATCGACACGCCGCGCCGCCTCGGGAGCGCCTACGGGGTGGCCGAGAACCGTCACCGGCTGCGGCGGCTCGCCTACCTCGAGGATCGCCTCGCGACCGCCCTCGCCGGCTGGATCTGGACGACCGAGCGCTTCGACGACAAGCTCCGGCTGGCCGTGCTGGCCTACGAGTCCGCACAGGCTGCAGACGCGCTCTGCGCGCGCATCGCCGAGCTCGCTCCGTCGACCGCGGAGCGCCAGTGGGAGCTCCAGGTCGGCGATCTCGAAGAGCTCGCGAACGGCGTCGAGAACGAGAGCGCGCCCGGCGCCCGCCTGGCCGCCGCCGCAGCGCTGCTCGAGCGCCTGCGCTCGGCGTACGCCGAGCACCTCGCCGCGACGGACGACCTCGCCGACGGACCCACCGCCCGCATGCTGCGCGCGCTCGCCGGGCCGACGGGCGACCGCATCGCGCTCTGCGCCGAGGCCGCGTGCCTCCCGGCAGCGCCCGACGGCTCCGCGCCCGCGCGCTTCCTCGCCACGGCGCCGGCCCGCGACGACCGCTTCGACGTCGCGACGCTCGAGACCTATCGCGTGCACGAGATGGGCGCGACGCCGCAGGACGTCGTCCGGCACCTGCTCTACACGAACGCCTACGGCGAGCTCGAGGCGGTCGAGGTGCTGGGGCGGGCGCTCGCCGACGCCCGCGAGCTGCCGTGGGCGATGCGCCGCGACCTCTTCCGCCAGCTCTGGGACGAGGCGCGCCACGCCGAGATGAGCTGGCGGCGCATGGACGAGCTGGGCGGGCCTCCCGAGCCGCTGCCGCCCGCGCCGCCGGTGATCCACGGCATCATGGCCGAGGTCGCCGACCCGCTCGAGCGCCTGCTCGTGCTGCAGCGGGTGATCGAGGGCCGCGTCGTCGAGCGTCACCGCCTCCGGGTCTCGACGGTCGCACGCGACCTCGGCGACCCCGTGACGGCGCGGCTCTACGAGTACATCGTCGCCGACGAGCGCCAGCACGTCGGCAACTCGGAGTGGATCCCGAAGATCGTCGGCGACGACCCGGCGCGGATCGCGCGCCTGGAGCAGCTGCAGGCCGCCTGCGAGGCCAAGCTCGAGGAGATCCTCGCCCGGCGCGTGGACGCGACCGCGGGGATGGCGCGCGGGTGAAGTTCGCGATCGACGAGGCCGCGTGCATCGACTGCGGCGCCTGCCGGCGCTACTGCCCGGTCGACTGCATTCCCTACGAGGACCTGCGCCACCGCATCGAGCAGGAGCCCTGCACGGGCTGCACGATCTGTTACGCGGTCTGCCCGGCGGACGCCGTGATCGCGCTCGACGACGGCCGTGCGACGCCGAAGCTGACGTTCGAGGTGATGGAGCGCGTGCGCACGAAGGCCTTCGTGCGCGGCCCGCACGCGTAGCGCTGCACGATTGGGGTCAGACCCCAATCGTGCACGCGAGCAACGCCCTGGGACACGCCACGCAACCGTGCACGATTGGGGTCTGACCCCAACCGTGCAGCGCTCAGGGCACGAGCACGAACTTGACGCCGTCGGCCGCGCGCGAGCGGGCGAACGCGCGGGCGTAGTCGGCCAGCTCGACTGCCTCGGTGATCAGCGGCTCGAGCTGGATCGCGCCGCCGGCGAGCAGCCGCATCGCGCGCAGCCAGGCGATCGGGTTGGCCGCGAAGCCCGAGCGCACGCGCAGCTCCTTGAAGCAGATCTCGTCGAACGGCACTGTCACGGGCGCGCCGCGCAGCCCCATCTGCACGATCGTCCCGGCGCGGGTGACCGTCTCGAGCGCGGTCGCGATGGCGGGCCCGGCCCCGGAGCACTCCACGACCACGTCGGGCGCGTCGCCCGCGTACGGCTGATCGGCGCGCGAGGTCTCGAAGCCGAGCGCCCGGGCGAGCTCGAGGCGGAGCTCGTCCGCGGCGGTGCCGCGCACGTGCACGCGGCCGCCGTTCACGCGTGCGACCTGCGCCGCGATCAGGCCGATCGCGCCGGGACCGATCACGAGCACCTCGTCGCCCGCATCGACGCTCGCGGGATCCGAGAGCGAGTTGCAGACGCACGCGAGCGGCTCGCAGATCGCGGCCGCGCGATCGCTCAGGGCCTCGGGCACGCGGTGCAGGTTGCGCACGGGCATGCGCACGCGCGGCGCGAACGCCCCGTCGACGTGCGTGCCGACCGAGCGGCGCTGCGCGCAGATGCTCGGCCGGCCGGCGCGGCACCAGCGGCACTGCCCGCAGGTCGAGAAGAACGTCTCCGAGGTGACGCGGGCGCCCGCCCAGGCCGCGTCGACGCCGGGCCCCAGCTCGGCCACCGTGCCGCAGAACTCGTGGCCCATCGTCACGGGCGGCACGCTCGGGTACTCCCCCGCCTCGATGTGGAGGTCGGTGCCGCAGATGCCCGCGGCGAGCATCTCGATCACGACCTCGCCGGGCCCGGCGCTCACCTCCGGGCGCTCGGCGTAGGCGACGTTGCCCGGCCCGGCGGCGAGCTTCGCGACGCCCTTCACGCATCCGCCAGCGTGTAGCGGGCGACGGCGTCCGGATCGAGGCGGATGCCGATGCCGGGCAGGTCGTTGAGCGCGATCATCCCGTCGGCGACGACCGTGCGCGTCGCCGGGTCGACCAGCTCCTCGAAGTTGTAGACGCCCTCGTCGAGCGCGAAGTGCTCGACGACGAGACCGTTCGAGACCGCGGCCGCGAGCTGCGCATGCAGGTTGTGGTGCCAGTGCGGCGCGACCTGCACGCCGAAGGCCGCGGCCGCGTGGGCGGCCTTCATCCACTCGCCGACCCCGCCGCAGACGCAGGCGTCGGTCTGGTGGATGTGCGCCGCGCGCGCACGCAGCAGGTGCCCGAAGCCCCACGCCGTGGCCTCGATCTCGCCGGTGGCGATCGGGATCGGCCCGCGCGCGGCGAGTTGCGCATGGCCGTCGATGTCGTCCGGGACGAGCGGCTCCTCGAACCACCAGATGTCGTGGGGGGCGAAGGCGTCTGCCGCCTTGATCGCCTCGGCCACGCTCGCATAGGCGTTGTTGGCGTCGAGCGCGAGCCGCCCCGTCGGGCCGAGCGCCTCGCGCGCGGCCGCGACCCGCGCCTCGTCCTCGGCCAGCGGCAGCCCGCCGACCTTCATCTTGTAGTCGGCGAACCCGCGGGCCCGCTGCCGCGCGACCTCGTCGCGGATCGCCTGGACGGGATCGCCCGGCCGGTAGTAGCCGCCGCTGGCGTACGCCGGCACGGAGTTGCGCGCCGATCCGAGCAGCCCGCGCAGCGGCACGCCGGTGGTCTGGCCCCACAGATCCCAGAGCGCGATGTCGAGCGCGCTGAGCGCGCGGATGAGGCCGCCGCGCCGGCCGACGAGCAGGAACTCCTGGGCGAGCTGCGTGTAGAGGTCGCTGATGCCGCGGGCCGGCCTGCCGACGGCATGCGGCGCGAGCAGCTCGTTGACGGCGCGCGCCACCCACGACCCGGCGCTCGTGCCGGCGTACGTGTAGCCGAGTCCCGAGACGCCGTCCGAGTCGGTCACGGTGACCAGGATGTAGTCGCGGTGCTGCAGCGCCCGCGTCGAGATCGCCGTCGGGATCGCGACCGGGACGCGCGCCGTGATCGCCGACACTGCGGCGATCTCAGTCACGCGCGTGCCCGACGCTGCCGTTGAGGATGATGCCGCCGTCGCACACGAGCTCGGCGCCGTTGACGTAGCGCGCCGCGTCGCTCGTCAGGAACACGATCGCGTCGGCGACCTCGTCGGCCGAGGCGATGCGCCCGAGCGGGATGCGCTCCTCGTACGTCTTGCGCACCTGCGGCGTGTACGCGACCTGGTTGAGGGGCGTGTCGGTCGCGCCGGGCGCGAGCGCGTTGACGGCGATCCCGCGCCCGCCGAACTCCACGGCGAGCGTCTGCGTGAGCGCCAGGACGGCGCCCTTGGCGGTGCAGTAGGCGGTCAGGTCGGAGATCGGCTGCAGGTGCGCGACCGACGTGACGTTGACGATGCGGCCGCCGCCGGACTCGAGCATGTGCGCGATCGCGGCACGGCAGCCGTAGACGTAGCCCATGACGTTCGAGCCGAGAAGCGAGGCCCAGTCGTCGTCGGTCGTCTCGAGGAAGGGACGCACGAGCAGACGCGCGGCGTTGTTGACCCAGATGTCGAGCCCGCCGAGCTCGTCGCGCGCGAGCGCCGCGACCCGCGGGGCCGACGCCGCATCCGCGGCGTCGGCCTCCACGAGCCGGCAGCGCACGCCGTGCGCCTCGACGGCCGCGACCGTCGCGGCCGCGGACGCCTGCTCGGCCGCATCGGCGCCGGGGCGGTAGGTGCCGACGACGTCGGCGCCGCCGCGGGCGAGCGCGATCGCGGTCGCCTGGCCGATGCCCATCGACGCACCGGTGACCACCGCGACGGTCATCTCGCGAACCGCTTCATAGCGAGCGGTACTCGATCTTCTGCCGCCGGCCGGTCTCGTGCGAGCGCACGATCGCGTCGCAGATCTCGGCGCAGCGGTAGCCGTCCTCGAGCGTCGCGCCGCGGGGACTGATCGGCTCGTCGTTCTTGATGCACGTGAGCAGGTGCAGCAGCTCGTGCACGAAGTTGTCCTCCCAGCCGATCATGTGCCCGTGCGGCCACCAGTGCTCCCAGTACGGGTGGTCGGCCTCGGACACGAGCACGTTGCGGAACCCCTGCGCCCGGGCGCCCGGCGTCGAGCCGCCGAAGTGCGCCATGAGCTCGTTCTGGCGCTCGGCGTCGAACACGAGCGAGCCCTTCGAGCCGTTGATCTCCCAGCGCATCTGGTTCTTGCGGCCGGCTGCGAAGCGGGTCGCCTCGAGCGTGCCGTTGGCGCCGCTCTCGAACTCGACCGTGGCCTGGAAGGCATCGTCGACGTCGACCGTGCCGCCGGGCCGCTCCGTGATGAACGTCTTCGTCAGGCCGGTGAGGTTCGCCGGCTCGCCGACGAGGTAGCGGGCCTGGTCGATGATGTGGGCGCCGAGATCGCCGAGCGCGCCCGAGCCGGCCTGCTTCTTGTCGAGCCGCCAGACCTTCGGGAAGCTCGGATCCATCACCCACTCCTGGTGATAGCGCGCGCGGAAGTGGTAGATCTCGCCGAGCTCGCCCGCCTCGATCAGCTGCTTCGCGAGCACGATCGCCGGATAGAAGCGGTAGTTGAAGGCCGTCATGTGCTTGACGCCGGTGGCGGCGACCTGCCGCCAGATCTCGTAGCTCTCGTCCGCGTCGCGGCCGAGCGGCTTCTCGCAGATGACGTGCTTGCCGGCCTTGGCCGCCGCCACCGTGGGCTCGAGGTGGGCGTCGTTGGGCCCGCCGTTGTCGAAGACCTGCACGTCGGGGTCGGAGACGACGTCTTCCCAGCTCGTCGAGTACTTCTCGTAGCCGTAGCGGCGCGCGGCCTCGCGCACCGCCTCCTCGGTGCGGCCCGCGATCGCGACGAGGCGCGGCATGTACGGCGGCGGCCAGGTCACGTACGCGATCTTCTTGAGCGCGTTCGAATGGGCGCGCCCCATGAAGGCGTAGCCGAGCATGCCGATGCCGATCTCGGGGATGGCGTCGGCGCCGGCCCGCTGATCGCCCATCGTGACGAAGCCGACCTGCTTCTCCTCGCTCATGCCAGCCACCACGCCTGACCCGGGACGAGCGGCTTCTTGATGAAGAGCGGCTTGAGGAACTTGATGCACTGCTCGCAGCCGTCCTCCTCGCTCATGACCGGATCCTCGTGCTCGAACGAGAGCACGAAGTCGTAGCCGACCTCGAGCAGGGCGGTGATGATGCGGCGCCACTCGACGTCGCCCCAGCCCGGCACGCGGTAGCGCGCCGCGCGGTCGCCGCGCTGCCACGAGCCGGTGCCCGTGACGCCGTCGATGTGCAGGATGTCCTTCTGCAGCTCCCAGTCCTTCGCGTGCGCGTGGTAGATCCGCGAGCCGAACTCCTTGATGAACACGACGGGGTCGATCTGCTGCCAGATGAAGTGGCTCGGGTCGAAGTTGAAGCCCCAGTCGTCGCGCGGCATGCGCTTGACGGCCTCGCGCGCCGTGTAGACGTTGTACGCGATCTCGGTGGGATGCACCTCGTGGGCGAACTTGACGCCGTACTTCTTGAACTCGTCGAGGATCGGCTCCCAGCGCTCCTGCCAGAGGTCCCAGCCCTTCTCGTAGATGTCGAGGCGCTGGGGCGGCCAGATGTACCAGCTCTCCCACACGGTCGAGCCGAAGAACCCGTTGACGACCCCGATCTCCATCTCCGAGGCGACCTGGGCCGTCTTGATGATGTGCTCGGTGCCGATCTTGACCATCTCGTCCTTGTCCGACGTGCCGGCCCATTCGTCGAGCGAGGAGTCGCCGAACGGCAGCACCATCTGGGAGAAGAGGTGGTTCGAGAGTCCGGAGATCTCGATGCCGTAGCCCTCGAGCATCTTCTTGACGCCCTTGGCGTACTGCGGGTCGGTCGCCGCGCGATCGGTGTCGAAGTGGTTCGAGCCGCGCCACGCGGCGAGCTCGAACGCCTCGTACCCGAGATCCGAGGCGTACTTCGCGACCTCCTCCAGCGGCTTGTCGTTGAAGAGAACCGAAAACAGTCCCATCTTCATGACGCACTTCCCTCCCGGATCGTCGTGGTCTCTGCGGTGCCTGCGGCCGCGGCGTACAGCTCGGCCAGCTCGGTCGGCCCGATGGGCCGTGGATTCGTGGCGATGTTGCGGCTCTTCATCGCGTCCTCGATCAGCTGCGGGACGTCCATCGCGGCGGGGTCGAGGCCCCACTCGCGCAGCGTCGCGGGCAGGTGGCAGTCGAGGCAGAGCGCCCGCACCGCCTCCACGCCGCGGCGCGCCGCAGCGGCCTGCGAGAGACCGGCGACGTCCTCGCCGAGCGCCTCGGCGATCTCGCCGAGCTTGGCCTCGCAGGCGGGGCGGATCAGGTCGAGTCCGGGCGGCAGGAAGATCGCGTTGGCGACGCCGTGCGGCACGCCGTGGTGCGCGGTCACCGGCGTCGAGGCCGCATGCACGACGGCGTTCGCGTTCATGTTGAACGCGATGCCGGTCATGCAGCTCGCGAGCGCGACCTGGCCGATCGCCTCGGGATCGCGCTCGTGCACGGCCTTGCGCAGGTTCTGCCCGATCATGCGGATCGCGCGGATGTTGAGCGCGTCCAGCAGCGGGTCGCTGCCGAGGTTGAGATACGACTCGGTCGCGTGCGCGAGCGCGTCGGCGCCGGTCGCGGCGATGATCGCCGGAGGCGCGGTCAGCACCAGCTCGGGGTCGACGATCGCGACCGTCGCGGCCAGGTTGCGCGAGGCGCAGACGACCTTGAAGTGCTCGTTCGGATCGGTGATCACGACCACGAACGTGACCTCGGCGCCAGTGCCGCACGTCGTCGGGATGCAGATCACCGGCGGCCCGGGGCGGGGCACGAGGTCGCGCCCGCGGTAGTCCCACACGCTGCCGCCGTTCTCGATCAGGGCCGAGGACGCCTTGGCGGCGTCGAGCGAGCTGCCCCCGCCGAGCCCGACGATGCCGTCGCAGCCCTGCGCCCGGTAGAGCGCGGAGATCTCGTCGAGGTTCGCCGTCGTCGGGTTCTCGGCGGTGCCGGTGTAGAGATGGACGGCGACGCCGGCGGAGGCCGCGAGGTCGCGTACCCGGTCGACCGTGCCCGCCGCCAGCAGTCCCCGGTCCGAGACGAGCACGATGCGCTCGAGGCCGAGCTCTGCGAGGTGCGCCGGCAGCCCGGCGATCGCGCCGGGGCCGTAGTGGACCCGCGTCGGGCACTCGAACAGGTGCACGCTGTCCCAGGCCATGGCTCAGGCACTCCCCTCGTCGCAGGCGCTCGCCGGCGGCGGCGCCGTGGATGCCCGCTCGATCAGCGCCGGCGCCGAGCTCAGCTGGACGTCGCGCGCCGGCGAACCGGCCATCTGCTCGAGCAGCGCGTCGACCGCGGCCGTGCCGAGCTCGTCGTGATCGCGGCGCATCGCGGTCTGCGGCGGGCTCAGGTAGTCGAACACCGGATCGTCGTCGGCGGCGATCACCGAGACGTCGCGCGGGATCTCGAGCCCGCGGGCGCGGATCGCTGCGAGCACGCCGAAGACCTGGTTGAAGTTCGTGACGAAGATCGCTGTCGGCCGCCGGTCGCCCGCGAGCAGCCGCTCGGTCGCGGCCGACCCCCCGACCTCGGAGAGGGAGCCGCGCTCGATGCGGGCGCCGACGCCGCAGGCCTCGGTCGCGGCCAGGAACCCGTTCACGCGCCGCTCGATGATGTCGCTCGCGTCGACAGGCCCCGTGACGTGGCCGATCAGCTCGTGGCCGAGCCGGGCGAAGTGCTCGACGGCCATCTGCGAGACGCACTCCTCGGCGAGGCGCACGTTCCCGAGCGCGCCCGCGTAGCCGCGGCCGGCGAACACGCAGGGCGCGCCGCTCGCGATCACGCGCGCCGGCAGGGAGCTGCGGTCGCTTGCGCTCGTCACGATCAGCCCGTCGATGCGCGCCTGCGCGATGAGGCGCTCGTAGGCCTCCTCCGTCGCCTCGTCGCCCGTGTCCTCGGCCAGCAGCACCACGAGGTCGCGCTCCGAGGCGCGCCGCACGACGGCGCGCATCATCTGGCTCCAGAAGGGGTTGCGCAGCGTCGGGACGAGCATCCCGATGGCGCCCGCCGAATTGGTCTTGAGGCTGCGCGCCATGGCGTTCGGCTGGTAGCCGAGGCGCTTGGCGGCCTCGATCACACGGGCGCGGGTCTGCGCGTTGACGGGCCGGTCGGTCGCGCCCGTGAGGGCGCGCGAGGCGGTCGAGGAATGCACGCCCGCTTCGCGGGCGACGTCGTGGAGGCTGACGGCCCGGCGAACCTCGGGAGGTGCGGATCGACCGTCGTGGAGCATGAGCCTGGTTGAGCCTTTCGTCGCGTTCCGGAGGTTGAGCCAAACGTCTGGCGCGGCGGGGGTGGCGAAGGCGCTCGCCATCCCGCCTGCGTCAGGCGCTCACCACGTCGAACTCGAACAGCTTCTCGCCGCCGGCAGAGGCCAGTGCCTCGCCCTCGGCGTCGAAGACGTGCAGGCGCTGCGGGTCGAAGGCGATGCGCACGGCCTCGCCCGCGTCGAAGCGCGCCGTGGGCGGCGCCAGCGCCTTGACGATGCGGTCGCCGAGGTGCAGGTCGACGACCGTCTCGCCGCCGAGCGGCTCGGTCACGAAGACGCTCGCGGCGATCCCGGCATCGGCCCCGCCGACGTGGACGTCCTCGGGGCGCACGCCCACGAAGCACGGCGCGCCGTCCTCGAGCGCGAGGCGGTCGCCCGCCGCGCGCAGGGCGAAGCTCGGGTGCTCGACGACGACCGAGCCGTTCTGCCGCCGCGCGGTGGCCGGCAGGAAGTTCATCGGCGGGCTGCCGATCGTGGTCGCCACGAAGCGGTTGGACGGGCGGTGGTACACGTCCTCGGGGCTCGCCACCTGCTGCACGGCGCCGTCGCGCAGCACCGCGATGCGATCGGCCATGCTCATCGCCTCGACCTGGTCGTGCGTGACGTAGACGAGCGTGCGATTGAGATCGCGCTGCAGGTACTTGAGCTCGCTGCGCATCTCGAGCCGCAGCAGCGCGTCGAGCGCGGAGAGCGGCTCGTCGAAGAGGTAGGCGCGCGGATCGCGCACGATGGCGCGGCCGATCGCGACGCGCTGGCGCTCGCCGCCCGAGAGCTTCGCGGGCTTGCGGTCGAGCAGGCGCTCGATCTTGAGCACCTTGGCCGCCCGCTGCACGCGCTCGTCGATCTCGGACTTCGCCAGCTTGCGCTGCTTGAGCGGAAACGCGAGATTGCCGTAGACCGTCTTGTCGGGGTAGAGCGCGAGGTTCTGGAAGACGATCGCGATGTCGCGGTCGCCCGGCCACATCGCCGTCACGTCGTCGTCGTCCAGCAGCACGCGGCCCGAGTCGGGCGCCTCGAGGCCGAGGATCGCGCGCAGGGTCGTCGTCTTGCCCGCACCGGGCGGTCCCAGGATCGCGAAGAACTCGCCGTCGGCGATGTCGAGCGTGACGTCGTCCATCGCGGTGACGCTGCCGAAGCGCTTGCTCACGCCCTCCAGGCGGACACGGGCCATCAGCGCACCGCCAGTCCGGTCGCGTCGTCGAAGACATGCACCTGGGCGGCATCGAAGTGGAGCCCGAGCGCGCTTCCCACCGCCGGCCGCCGGCCCGGGGGCAGCACGACGCGCACGTCGGTGCCCTCGTGCTCCAGATGCACGATGTCCTTGGGGCCGAGCGGCTCGATCAGCCTGACCTCGGCGCGGATCGTCGCCTCGGGCGAGCCGGGGTCGACCACCTTCACCCGCTCGGGCCGGATCGTCGCCGTCAGGAGGCCGGGCGAGGGGTGCGCGTCGAAGACCGCACTGCGGTCGCCGAGGTCGATCCTGCCCTCGCCCACCTGCAGGGCGCCGCCCACGTACTGCGCCGGCAGGAAGTTGTTGAGCACGGAGCCGATGAAGCGCGCGACGAACGTGTTCGCCGGCCGCTCGTAGAGGTCGTCGGGCGAGCCGTACTGCTGCAGCTTGCCCTGATCCATCACGGCGATCCGGTCGGCCATGCCCATCGCCTCGACCTGGTCGTGCGTGACGTAGACCATCGTCTGGCCGACCTCGTGCTGGATCTGCTTGAGCTCGGCGCGCATGTACGCGCGGAACGCCGAGTCGAGGTTCGAGAACGGCTCGTCGAGCAGGAAGATCGTCGGCCGCATGATCATCGAGCGCCCGAGCGCGACCTTCTGGAGGTCGTTGACCGACAGGCGGGCGGCCGGGCGATCGAGCGCCGCGGCCAGCCCGACGGTGTGGGCGACGTCCTTGACGCGCGCGTCGATCTCGGCCTTCGGCACGCGCGCGCGGCGCGCCTGCGACTTGAGGCCGAAGGCGAGGTTCTCGTACACCGACATGTGCGTGAAGATCGCGTAGTTCTGGAACACGAAGCCCACGTTGCGCTCGCCGATCGCGACCTTCGACATCGGGCGCTCGTCGAAGTACACCTCGCCGGTCGTCGGCCGCTCGAGGCCCGAGATCATGTTCATCGTCGTCGTCTTGCCGCAGCCCGAGGGCCCGAGCAGGGCCGTGAACGACCCGTCCGGGATCTCGAGCTCGAGCTCGTCGACGGCGCGCAGCGCACCGAAGTGCTTGGAGAGGGATTTGAGTGTGATCGAGGACATGGCTAGCGCTTGATCGCGCCGAAGGTGAGGCCGCGGACGAGGTACTTCTGGATCGACAGCCCGAGGATCGCCGGCGGCAGGATCAGCAGCACCGCGAGCGCGGCCTGATGGCCGTACTCCTGCCCGCCGGAGCCGCCGCTCATCGTGCTCAGGAAGAGCGGCGCGGTCGTCCACTTGTCCTGCGTCATGACGAGCACGATCAGGAAGTCCGACCAGTTGAGGATGAAGACGAACAGCGCGGTCGCGGCCAGGCCGCCCTTGACCTGTGGCAGCACCGCCTTGAAGAAGGCGCCCCACTGCGTGCAGCCGTCGACGATGGCGGCCTCGGATATCTCTCGCGGGACGTCCTGGAAGAAGCTGCGCATCAGCCACACGACGAACGGGAACGTGACCGCGCCGTAGATGATGATCAGCCCCTCGAGCGTGTTCCAGAGGTGCAGGTAGACGAACATGAAGTAGAGCGGGATCACGACCGCCGCCGGAGGGAACATCCGCAGCTGCAGGATCTGGAACGGCAGCTGCGAGCCGCCCGCCCGGAAGCGCGCGATCCCGTAGGCCGCGAAGACGCCGACCAGGAGCGCCAGCAGCGTGCCGCCGCCGGCCGCGAGGAAGCTGTTCTTGAGCGGCGTGAGCGCGGAGAAGTCCTTCGACGCGAAGATGCTGTCGGCGGCGTTGTTGATGCCGAGGACGTCCTTGAAGTTCTTGAGCGTCGGGTTCTCCGGGTGCCAGACGACGATGCCCGGCGGGTTCTCCTCGACCTTCGGCTTGAACGCCATGGTGATGACCCAGTAGAGCGGGAAGCCGAAGAAGAGCGCGAAGACCGACACGCTCGAGATGCGCAGGAGCTTCTTCATGCGCGCACCTCCGCGTCGATCGCGTCCTCGATGCGCTCGGCCGGCACCTCGTCGGTGCCGGCGCCCATCAGCTCCTCGAGCGACTCGTTCTGCGCCCGCTCGATCGGCTTGATCGCCTGCTTGGCGACGATCGAGAGCGCGATCAGCACGAGCAGAGCCACCGCGCACGCATAGCCCCAGCGGCCGCTCACGTTGGTGAGCCGGTAGAAGTAGACCGAGAGGTTCTGCGTGGCCGTGCCCGGGCCGCCCTGGGTCATGATGATGATGGGATCGAAGAGCTTGAAGATCTCCATCGCGCGGATGATCACGGCGATCAGGAGGATCGGCCGCATCATCGGGATGATCAGGCGCGTGAACTGCGGGACGAAGCCGGCCCCGAGGATCCGCGCGGCGTTCATCTGATCCTCGGGCAGGGCGACGAGGCCCGACAGGAAGATCAGGAACATGAGCGGCGTCCACTGCCATATGTCGGCGATCATCACGCCCCAGATGGCGAGTGAGGGATCGCTCAGCCATTGCAGGGTGACGTCGCCGGGCCAGATGAACGAGAGCAGGCCGTTGATCGGGCCGTCGACCTGGAAGAGCATCTGGAAGATGAAGCCCGAGACGGCCGGGACGACCATCATCGGCAGGAGGAAGTACACCATCACGAGCCCGCGGCCCGGGAAGTCCTTGACGAGCAGCATCGCCAGGCTGAATCCGAGGAACGCCTCGACCGTGGTGCAGACCGCCGTGATCAGCACCGTCCGCCAGACGGCGCTCCAGAACTCGCCCGATCCGAAGGCCTCGGTGTAGCCGCTGAACCAGTGCCAGTTCTTGTAGGCATGCCAGAAGGTCGTGCCGTTGATCGGAGTCCACTCGGTGAAGCCGATGTAGACCGCGACGAGCGCCGGGAACAGCACGATGAAGACCATCAGGAGCTGGCCCGGGAGAACGAAGATGGCGCCGATCTTGTCGCTGCGACTGATCCCGGCCCGGCGCTTCCGCGCCGGGCCGGGGTTCGGTGCGAGTGGCTCGCTACTCACCGCGCGACGGTCACTTGGTGGGAGTGTCCGTGATCGTCGGGAAGGAGGCGTTGAGCGTCTTCAGCGCCTTCACCTGCTTGGCCACGCCGATGCGGCTGGTCGTGGCGTCCCATGCGTCGGAGAGCGCCTTCGCTGCCTGCTCCGGCGTCTTCTGCTTGGTGAGCACGTTCTGGATCTGATCCGAGAGCGCCGTGCGGTACTCGGAGCCGCCGCGGATCGTGATCGGCGGTGCCGTATGGGGCACGATCTGCTTGAACGCGTCGGTCGTGGTCTTCTTGTAGCTCGCGATCACGTAGGGATCGCTGAACGACACCGTGTGGTGCGGATCCTGATAGCCGCCGGGGTTGAACGTGAGCCACGTGTACGGCTTCGACGCTCCGGCCCACTGCAGGAACAGGTAGGCGGCGAGCTGCCGGTTGGCGCTCACATGCGCGTTCACGCCATAGGTGATGTTGTAGAAGATCACCGGCCGGCGCACGAGCTTGCCACCGACGACCCGACCCGGCATCAGGCCCGTGCGGATGTGCTGGCCGACGTTGGCCGTGTCGAACGCGGGGTTGCCCGGGAGGATCTTCGTGAGGTTCGGGAACGACGGGCCCATGAAGCCGTTGCCGGCGCCCATGACCTTGTACTGCGCCGCCCAGTCCTTCTCGAGCGAGCCCGGCTCGTGGTAGTCGAGCTGCTTGAGCAGCTCCGCGAACGCGCGGATGCCGTTCGGGGTGTTGACGTTGGCCGAGCCGTCCGCGTTGAAGTAGTAGTTGTTCGGCGCCGCCGAGCAGACGAAGCGCTCGTTCCAGTTGACCGCGCACCAGAACGGGGCGTTGGTCGCGATGTCGCCGTACAGCTGCTTGTCGGGACGGGTGAACCACGCAGAGATCTGCGCATGCTCGTCCCACGTCTCCGGCACGCGCAGCTTCTGCCCGTACTTGGACGCGTAGCCGTCCTGTTCCTTCGGGTCGTCCATCAGGTCGCCGCGATAGAAGAACGGCTGCGTGTCGTTGTCGAACGCGACGGCGTAGTAGTGGCCGTTGTACTTCGAGAACAGGTTGACGGTGTTCTGGCCGCCGGCGAAGCCGAGCTTGGGATCGGACCACATCGGCTTGTACTTGTTCACGTACGCGTCGAGCGGCTTGATGAGCCTGGCCTCGGCGAAGTCGCCCATCTCCTCGATGGCGAACGTGACGGCGTCGAAGGAGCTGTTCTTGGACGAGGCGTTGCGCGTGTTGGTCGCATACTCGTCGGCCGGCGTCGTGACCGTGAACTTGATCTTGATGCCGGTCTCTTTGTAGAACTGCGAGACGATCGAGAGCGCGCCCTTGGGGAACGGCTTCTCGAACTGCGGCTTCGCGAAGTCGAGCGTCTGCACGATGATCGTGTCCGGCGCCTTGCCGGCCTTCTTCATCGCGCGCAGCGCGGAGATCGCGCGGCCTTCCTCGGTGTCCAGCTTGTACTGGTAGCGCTCGGCGCCCTTGAATCCGGTCGGGCCGCCGTACATGCCCGGCGCGAGCTTGCTCGAGAGCCGTCGCTCGTGGCTTCCGAGGTTGAACGAGGGCGCCCGGCGAGCGGCCGAGGCGACGCCGGGCACGCCCAGCAGGGCGCCCGCCCCGACTGCCGCACCCGTTACGAGCTTCCGACGGCTGATGCCGGCGGAGTCTTCCTGACGATCTTGCATCCGTCTCCTCCTTCGGAGATCCGTGCCGATTCCGCTCGCCGTCGAGCCAAACGTGTGGCGAGCTTATAGACCGTACGTTGGGCGCGTCAAGAAACGCGCCTTGGGAATGCCGCCCGTACAACCTCCGAGCGGGACTCTGGGGCCGTTCGGGAGGTGGTCTGTGTCAGGCGCGCACCCCGACTTCGCGCATGATCGCCGCCGTCCCGTCGTAGGCCCGCTGGGCCCACGGGACGATCTCGGTGCCCTCGGGGGCGTACTCGAGCTCGATCGAGACCGTGCCCTCGTACCCCGTGTCGACGATCGCCTGCAGGTACTCCTTGATGGGCGTGACGCCCATGCCGGCGGGCATGTCGCCATGCACCTTGCCGTCGCAGTCCGAGAGGTGGATGTGGCCGATCAGGTCCTTCATCACGGCGACGTCGGCGAACGACGCGTTCGAGAGATGGAGGTGCGAGATGTCGGCGTTGGCGCGCACCGCGGGGACGTTGACCTCCTTGACGAAGCGCACGAGCTCGTGGACGTCCTTGAGCAGCGCCTCGTTGAACGGCTCGAGCTCGAGCGCGATCTCGAGGCCCTTCGAGGCGGCGTACTCGCCCGACTGCCGGACGAGGTCGACGGCCATGTCCCAGATCGCCGGCCGCGGGAAGACCTCGCCGTCCCAGTAGTACTCGCCGACCACGAGCAGGACGTTGCGCGCGCCGAAGAACGCGCCCTGATCGATGTTCTGCTTGATGCGATCGAGCGTGAAGCGCTGCACCGCGGGGTTGAAGTCGACCAGCCCGAAGGCCACGCACAGCTGCGAGCGGATCGGCAGGCCCGCCTCCTCGCACCAGCGCTTGATGTCGGCGCGCTCGGCATCGTCCAGGTCGAGTGCGTCCTGGAAGATGTCGTAGGTGTCGAAGCCGATCTCCTTGGCCTTGCGGATCCCCTCCTCGACACCGATCTCGGTGCCGAGCCAGGTCGAGCTGATCATCCCGAGTTCGAGTTTCGCCACGCGTCTCTCCTTATCCCGTGATCTCGTCGATGCGCACGACCCGCTTCTCGTCGAGCGAGCGGTAGCCCGCCTCGATCAGCGCCATCGTCGCCAGGTTGCCCTCGCCGGCGAGGACGTTCTCGCCGCCGTCGAGGGCCGTGAAGAGCGCGCCCATGGTTCCCGCGAAGGCGTCGGGGAACCACACCTCGGTCCACTTCGGCTGGAACACGTAGCCCGCCTGCTTCGCCGTCGTGAACGTGATCGTCGAGGGTGTCGGCGTCGGGTAGTACGGCCAGCCGATCGTGCCCCAGGCCAGGCCCTCGGTGCCCTCGACGCGCCACTTGATGTAGATGTCGCCCTCGGAGCCCTCGCGCACCGGGCCCGTCCAGACGTCGTCCCAGGCGCTCGCGCGGAACCCGTTCGCGTACTCGAGGATGTACAGGCAGATGCCGTCGCGGTGCTCGAACTTCGTGCGCGGATCCGTGCGCGCGCTCACGAAGATGCCCTCGGGATCGCCGAAGAGGTGGCGGAAGACGTCGAGATGGTGCACCGACATGTTCGCGAGCGTGAGCCGGTCGGTGCCCTCGAGGAACGTCTGCCAGTGCGGGATGGCGCGCATCTCGATCGTCGCGAGCACCGGCTCGCCGAGGTAGCCGCGGTCGAGCGCGGTCTTGAGCGCCCGCATCGACTGGTCGTAGCGCATGTTCTGGTTGACGGCGAGCGTCTTGCCGGAGTTAGCGCAGGCCGCGACGGCGCGCTTGGCCTCGGCGTAGTCGGCCGCGATCGGCTTCTGGACGAGGATCCCCTTGACGTGCTCGCGCCGGCAGGCCTGCTCGATGATCTCGAGCTGCTGGTCGGGCGGGAACGCGATGTCGACGACCTGCACGCGCTCGTCGTCGAGCAGCGCGCGCCAGTCGGGGTGCACGGTTTCGATGCCGTGTCGCTCGGCGACGGCGCGCGCGTGCGCCTCGGTGCGCGAGGCGATCGCGGCGATCGAGTACCCCGCCGCGAGGTACGACGGAATCTGCACGTCGGCCATGATGAAGCCCGCGCCGATGCAGCCGATCTGCCAGTTCTTGTTCGTCGGCGGCGCCGGCATCGGCTCCAGGTCGAGATCGATCGAGCTCACGGTCATCGTGGGCGCCTCCACTCCCTTCATCGGAAGAAGTGCGGCGACGGTACCACTCGGGTCGGGCGTGCGCAACGCGCTTCGGGCATCGCGATTCGCCAGGGCGACATTTTTCCGATAAACTTGCCGCCATGCGGACGTCCCAGCGCAGGTCGCTTCCCGAGCAGATCGCAGCACGCATCCACGAGCAGATCGTGGACGGCACGTACCCGCCGGGAGCCCAGCTGCCGCTGCAGAAAGAGCTCGCCCACCACTTCGGCGTCTCCATCAGCGTCGTGCGCGAGAGCCTCGCGACGCTCGCCGCCGGCGGGTTGATCTGGAGCCGTGCCGGCACCGGCACGTTCGTGAGCGACGACGCCGACTCGGCGCTCCGCTTCCCCATGTGGATGCAGGAGCCGTCGAGCCCCGAGGAGCTCGCCGAGGCGCTCGAGGCGCGCGACCTGCTGGCGCGCACGGCGGTCGCGCTGGCGGCCAAGCGCCGCGACGGCACCGACGTCGCGCGGCTGCGCGCGACGCTCGCCGACATCGAGGCGGCCAGGAGCGACGCCGAGGCCTATGCCCGTGCCGACATGGATCTGCACGTCGCGATCGCGCACGCGGCCCACAACCGCCCGCTCGCCGGCGCGCTCGCGGCGCTGCGCCGCTCGGTCCCCGGGGTCATCGCGCTGCGCGCGCACGAGGCGATCGCCGACAGCTCGATCGACCAGGTCATCGACGACTACCGCCACCTCGTCGGCGCGATCGAGCTCGGCGACGAGCGCCGCGCGCTGCGCGTGCTCGACCGGATGTTCGCCCGTTCGCGAGCGCTCGCGTGCGAGCTCGGCCTGTATCCCGACGACCGGCGATGAAGCCGGTCTGATGACTCCGCTGGAGGAGCCCCGATGAAGACCGCAGAGCGCACCCGAATCGCGTTCCAGGGTGGGACGCCCGACCGGGTGCCGATCCACTGCTGGCTCGGGCTGCCGCTGATCCGCGAGCTCAAGCCCAAGGACAAGTCGATGACCGACATGCTCCACTGGTGGATCGACGATCCCATGGGCTCGATCGTCAAGATGCAGCAGGACCTCGGCCTCGACCCGATGATCACGACGTACTCGCAGCACATCGGCGAGCACGAGATCTGGCCGCGCATGCTCTTCCCGCGCCCGTTCGAGACGGACACGTGGAAGGAGACGTTCCACGTCAGCGCCACGGGCGAGGGCTGGCGCGAGCACACGCACCTGATCACGACGCCCGACGGCGACCTCGACTACTCCTACCGCACCGAGGACGGCTTCGGCACGTCGTGCCACGACTACCTGCTCAAGGGCGACGAGCCCGAGCGCAAGCTCGATGCGCTCCGCCACTTCCCGCCGGGCGAGCTCTACGACATGTCGGTCATGCAGGGCATGGTCAAGAAGGTCGGCGACGACGCCTGGTGGCTCCACCACGTGATCGGGCCGTGGGACATGGCCGCCGAGGTGCGCGGCCTCGTCAACCTCTCGATGGACATCTACGACCGGCCGCAGTTCGTGCACGACCTGATGCGCGTGTGCACCGACTGGCTGCTCGGCTTCTACGCGGCGCTCGGCAAGACGGGCATCCACTCGATCTCGATGAACGAGACGTGGACGGGCGTCGGCGTCGCCCGCGCGCATTTCCTCGAGTTCATGCAGCCGTACGAGAAGGAGTGCGTGCAGGCCGCGCACGATGCGGGCTACATGGTCAGCTTCCACAACTGCGGGCGCGCGACGCTGTTCCTCGAGGACATCGCGGACACGGGCCCCGACGCCGTCGAGACGCTGACGTCGGACCGCTCGTCCGGCGACGTCGACCTGGCCGACGCGAAGGCCCGCATCGGCGACCGCGTCTGCCTCTTCGGCGGCTTCAACGAGCATCTCCTCAACGAGGGCGACGAGGCCGCGGTCAAGGCCGAGGTCGCGCGCTGCCTCGACGCGGCCATGGAGGGCGGCGGCTACGTGCTGCGCTCGACCGGGCAGATCTTCTTCACGAAGCCCGGCATGATCGAGGTCATGTGCGAGACGGCGCGCGAGCTCGGCACGTACCACTAGTGCTCCGTCCCGGAGGTCACGTGAGTGTGAGTGTGCTGGCTGGGCGTTCTGGGGACGGCCCGGCGTCGCCGCTCATGCGGTTCAGCATTTGCAAGACGCCGGGCCGTTCCCAGGACGTCCAGACGGTGCAATCCCACCACGAGACTTCCGGGACGGAGCACTTGGGAGGGTCTGACATCCCGTTGGCGCTTTCAGTGCGCGGCGCATGAGCACGCCGCCCGTCTCCCTGTCCGGTGACGTCGCGATCGTCACGGGCGCCGGCAAGGGCATCGGCGAGGCGGTCGCGCGCGCGCTCGCCGGGGCGGGCGCGCGCGTCGTCGTGACGAGCCGGCTCGCCGAGGACGCCGAGCGCGTGGCCGCGTCGCTCGGCCCGGCGCATCTCGGCCTCGGCCTGGACGTGCGCTCGAGCGCCGCCGTGGACGAGGCGGTCGCCGCCGCGGCCGAGGCGCTCGGCCCGCCCGCGATCCTCGTCAACAACGCGGGCGTCAACCGCCTCGGGCCGTCCGAGTCGTATCCGGACGACGACTGGGAGCGCATCGTCGACGTCAACCTGACCGGCGTCTTCCGCTGCTGCCGGGCCGTCGGCGCGCGCATGCTCGAGGCCGGGCGCGGATCCATCGTCAACGTCGCCTCGATCGTCGGCGCCGAGGTCGGCATGCCGTGGCGCGCCCCGTATGCGTCGAGCAAGGCGGGCGTGGTCGGGCTCACGCGCACGCTCGCCGTCGAGTGGGCCGACCGCGGCGTGCGCGTCAACGCGCTCCTCCCCGGCCCGGTGCGGACGTCCATGGTGGCGGTCGCGATCGCCGAGGGTGCCGTCGGCGAGCAGCAGGTCGTCGACCACACGCCCGCGGGCCGCTGGGCGCTGCCCGAGGACATCGCCGACGCCGTCGTGCTCCTGTGCGCGCCGGGCGCGCGCTTCGTGACCGGCCAGGCGCTCGTCGTCGACGGCGGCTACGCCGTCTACGGCGCGGCGCACGCCGCCTCGCGCCGGTTCGACTGAGAAGCTCTCACTGAATGAGCGTGAGTGGCTGTGGTGGAGCGAGCAGGAGTGCCGGCCGGCTCGCAGGACAGGCGGGACGTCCGTCGCAGCGCGCGACTGCCAGACCGCAGCGCGATCCACCCGCACCAGACGCCACGCTCATTCCGTGAGAGCTTCTGAGACCGGTGTGAAACCGGGTTCCCCGTGCGTATCATCCGCCGCGATGCGTGATGAGTGAGATCGCACCGGGGATCCACCGGATCGAGGAGGACCTCGGCCCGCGCTTCATGGCGCAGTACCTGCTCACGGGGAGCGAGCGCACGCTGCTCGTCGACACCGGGCTCGCGAGCACGCTCGACGAGGCGATCGCCCCGTACCTCGAGTCGCTCGGGCTCGCCGTCGAGGCCGTCGACGAGCTCTTCGTCTCGCACGCCGATGTCGATCACATCGGCTCGAACCGCGCGCTGCGCGAGCGCTCGCCGCGCACGCGCGTGGCCTGCGGCGAGCTCGACCGCCGCTGGGTCGAGTCGAACCAGGCGATCCTGGCCGAGAACTACCGCTGGTTCGAGCCGTACGGCTTCACGCTCGGCCCCGACGTGCTGGCGTTCATCGAGAAGGAGCTCGGCGGCGACTCGGCGGTCGACCTCGGCCTGCGCGGCGGCGAGACGCTGCGGCTCGGCCCGGGGCAGCTCTGGGAGGTGCTCGCGCTGCCCGGCCACACGCCCGGGCACCTCGGCCTCTGGAACGAGGCCGAGCGCACCGCGATCGTCATCGACGCCGTGCTCGGGGACGGCGTTCGCGACCGCGCCGGCGCGCTGCTGATCCCGCCGCGCATCTACGACATCGAGGGCTATCGCGGCACGATCGCGCGCCTCCGCGCGCTGCGCCCCGAGCTCATGCTGACCGCGCACTACCCCGTCATGGGCCGCGACGAGGCGAGCGCGTTCCTCGACCTCGCGTGGAGCTTCTGCGACGACGTCATGCGCCTCGTGCGCGACGTCGCGGCCCGCGGCGAGCCCAGCCTGCGCGCGGCGGTCGAGGCGATCGACGCCGGCATCGGGCCCTACCCGGAGTTCACGCAGGAGCTCACGGCGATCGCCCGCAGCGCGCTCTCGCTGCTCTGAGAGCGCACCTCAGACGCCGCGGAACACGCCCGGCCGGCGCTCCTTGAAGGCCGCGCGGCCCTCGGCCGCATCCTCGGTGGCGAAGCAGATCGTCTGCAGGTCGCGCTCGTAGCCGACGGCCGCCTCGAGCGGCATCGCGTAGGCCGCACGCAGGTTCGCCTTGCCGGTCTGGGCCGCGATCGGCGGGCGGCTCGCGATCGTCGCGGCGAGCTCGCGCGCGCGCCCGGCGAGGTCGGCGGCCGGCACGAGCTCGGAGACGAGGCCCATGCGCAGCGCGCGCTCGGCATCGACGGGGTCGCCGGTCAGCACCATCTGGGCCGCGTTCGAGGCCCCGATCGAGTGCGTCAGCAGGTACGTCATGCCGCCGCCGCCGATCCAGCCGAGCTTGATCTCGGGCGCGGCGAACGTCGCGTGCGGCGCCGCGAGGCGGATGTCGCACGAGAGCGCGAGCTCGAGCCCGCCGCCGTAGGCGAGGCCGTTGACGGCGCAGATCGCGGGCGTGCGCAACGCGCGCACCGCATCGCAGTAGTCGTCGCGGGTGCGGAACTCCCAGGCCGAGGCGTAGGAGTCGAGCTCGGCGACGTCGGAGCCCGCGCAGAAGGCACGCTCGCCCGCCGCGGTCAGCACGACCGCGCGGATCGCGGGGTCGGCGTCGCAGCGGCGGCAGGCCGCGACGATCTCCGCGGCCATCGCGGGCGTGACCGCGTTGAGCTTGGCCGGGCGCTCGAGGGTGATCGTGGCGACGTGCCCGTCGAGCGAGAAGCGGACGTCGGATTCCTGGGCTGTCACAGAGCTGCTCCCGTCGGAAGCGCTGCGCGCCAGAGCGCGCCCAGCCGGTCGAGCAGGCGCGTCGCCGGGAAGCGCTCGGCGAGGCCGCTGCGGATCAGGTCCGAGGCGCGGCGCTGGAACTCGATGTAGCCCGGGAAGCGCGGGCGCACCCAGGCTGCCTCGAGCGTGCGCCGCGTGCCCGCGTAGAACCCGCCCGCGCTGTCGTCGAGCACCGCATCCGACCAGGCCGCGCGCGCCGCGGGCTGGCCCGCGTGGCGGGCGATGAACCCGGACTGCGTAACCGGATCGAGCAGCCACGAGAGGTGCGCGGCGAGCGCGGGGTCGCGCGGACAGCGCTGCGTGACCGCAATGCCCGTCCCGCCGAGCGTCGAGCCGAGGCCCGGGGCGTCCGCGAAGCGCAGCGCCTCGCGACCGCAGGCCGCGGTCGCGTAGGTGACGTAGCCGTACACGAGCGGGCAGCACGCGGCGGCCCGCTCGCGCGCCATCGCCTCGAGCAGCTGGATCGGGTTGGCGCCGTGGAGCGCCGCGACCGAGCGCGCGAGCAGCTGCTGCATGAGCTCGAGCGCCTCGAGCCCGCGTTCCGGGGGCACGGGCGCCTCGCTCCCGCTCGCGAGCGGCGCCGCGCCGAGCCCGGCGCAGATCGAGAAGAACGTGAGCAGCGCATGCGGGCCGGCGAGCGAGAGCGCGAGGGGATGGTCTGCGGCGAGCGCGAGCACGTCGGGCCAGCTCGCGGGCGCGGGCCGGTCGCCGAGCAGCGCCGGCTGCAGCACCTGCACCTGCGCCGCCGCGTCGAGCGGGAGCGCGTACGTGCGCCCGGCGTAGTCGTAGCTCGACGCCGACGCGCCCACGGCGGCGGCCGCGATGCGCTCCGCCGCCTCGGCGCCGATGACGTCGTCGACCGGCGCGAGGCAGCCGGCCGCGACCGCCTCGCCGAGATGCGGGTGGTCGAGCACGATCAGGTCGTAGCTGCGCGCGAGCTCGGGGATGGGCGTCGCCTCGAACCCCTCGAGCGGCTGGGTCTCCCAGCGGATCTCGATCTCAGCGGCGCACGCGCGCGCGGCGGCGGCGAGCGGCGCGTAGCCGCGCGGGTGGTCCCAGGTGAGTCCGCGGAAGCTGGTCACAGCAGGTCTTCGGCGACGACTCCGCGCTCGATCAGGCCATCCACGTCGTCGCCCTCGTGGCCCAGCTCCGCGAGGATCGAGCGGCTGTGCTCGCCCGTCAGCGGGGCGCCGGCGAAGACGCGCGACGGCGTGCGCGAGAAGCGGATCGGAAAGCCGGGCGTGCGCACGGCGCCCTCGGTCGGGTGCTCGTACTCGACGAAGGTGCCGTTGTGCTCGACCTGGGCGTCGTCGAGCACGTCCTCGTAGCCGTAGACCGGCCCGGCCCAGCAGCCCTGCGCCTCGAACGCCGCGAGCCAGTCGGCCGACATGCCCGTGCGCAGACGCGCCTGGGTCACGCGCAGGATGTGGTCGCGGTGCTTCCAGGTGTCGGCCTCGTCGTCGAGCGCCGCGAGCTCGGGCACGCCGAGCACCGCCGCGAGGTCGCGCGGCGACGGGAACGCGAGCGCGATGTGGCCGTCCTTCGTCTCGAAGATGCCGTAGGGCGAGCGGATGTAGGAGTGCCCGTGCGGTTCGTCCGAGCGGGTCTGCGCGCGGCCGCCGACGGTGAAGATCGAGAGCTCCTGCATCTGCAGCGTGAGGATCGCGTCGAGCATGTTGACCTGGACGAGCTGGCCCTCGCCCGTGCGCTCGCGGTGCAGGAGCGCGGCGAGCGCGCCCTCGAAGGCCACGTACGCGGTCACCCCGTCGACGAGGAACTGGCCGGCCGGCTGCGGGGCGTCGCTCGTACGGCCGACCGACTCGAGCGCGCCGCTCATCGCCTGCAGGAGCAGATCCTGTCCCGGGCGATGGGCATAGGGGCCGTCCTCGCCGTAGCCCGACATGGAGACGTAGACGAGCCGGTCGTTGAGCGCGGCGAGCGTGTCGTAGTCGACCCCGAGGCGCTCGGCCACGCCCGGCCGGTAGTTCTGGAGGAAGACGTCGGCCGTGCGCGCGAGCTCCCAGATGATCTCGCGCCCCTCCTCGCTCTTGAGATCGATCGCGAGGCTGCGCTTGTTGCGGTTGAGCGAGAGGAAGCTCGCGTTGATGCGGTTTCCCGTGGCGCCCCCGCCCGCGACGTGGCGGTGCCATTCGCCCGTGACGGGCTCGATCTTGATCACGTCCGCGCCGAGGTCGCCGAGCCGCATGGCCGCCAGCGGGCCCGCCATGGCGATCGAGCAGTCGAGCACGCGCATGCCCGACAGCGGCCCACCGCGCTCGCCCGGTGCGACGGTCGCGAGGGCGGGCGATGCGAGCGGAGCGGAAGGAGGTGTCATGGTGCTACATAGTGGCACCATGTAGTCGTGATTTCAAGCTTCGAAGAGTGATCCATCGATGCGGTGGCATGGAAATCCGAGAATCGATCCCATATCATGGGACGCTGTGGCCGAAGAAGAGGGAACCCAGGCGATCGACCGCGCCGCGCGCATCCTGGTCGGGCTGATCGAGAGCGACGAGTACGTGTCGCTCGCGACCATCATCGAGCGCACCGGGCTCTCCAAGAGCACGGCGGCGCGCCTTCTGCGCGCGCTCGAGCGCTCGGGGCTCGCGCAGCGCGGCCCCAGCGGCGGCTTCCGTCCCGGGCGCGTGCTGATCGAGTACGCGCGGCGCGAGACGAGCGTCGCCGATCTCGCCGAGCTCGCGGCCCCCTTCCTCGAGCGCCTGCGCCGCGACACCGGCGAGACGGCGAACATCGCGATCCCCCTGCCCGGCGGCGTCACGCGCCTGGCCGAGCTCGAGAGCGCCCATCCGCTCGGCGCCGGCAACTGGCCCGGCGTGCGCATTCCGCTGCATGCGTCCTCCATGGGCAAGGTCTTCATGGCGTTCGGAGCGGCGCAGCCCCCCTTCGGCCGGCTGCCGCGCCTCGCGCCCAACACCATCGCGACCGTCGCCGACCTCCTACGCGAGCTCGAGCACGTGCGCGAGGTCGGCTACGCCACCACCTGGGAGGAGCTCGAGGAGGGCCTCTGCTCGGTCGCGGCCCCCGTGCGCGGCGCGCGCGGCACCGTGATCGCCGCCATGTCCGTCTCGGCGCCGACCGTACGGGTCACGCGCGCGGAGCTCGAGCAGCTGGCCGGGCCGCTCATGCTGGCCGCGGGCGAGCTGTCCGCGCGCCTCGGCTTCGCCGGCGGCGTGCGCGCGCCGTTCGAGCTGCGCTGATCGGCTACGCGCCCTCGAGCAGGCGCTTGAGGCCCGTCCAGGTCGCACGCTCCCGGCGGCGCCCGATCAGGGCGACGAGCGGCGTGGCGAGCCGGAGCGCGCCGGTGGGCCGCAGATGCCACGCCCAGCGCATGCGCGTGCCACCGGGAACCGGATCGAACGTGAGCGCGCCGCCGATCGCCATCCCGGGCATCCGCGTCGCGGACGCGAGCAGCCGCGGCGGCTCGTAGCCGGTGATCTCGATGGTCATCTCGGTCGTCCGGCGCCCCGTGCGCATGACGGCCAGGAAGCGCGTGCCCAGTCCGACGGGCCCATCCGTCAGCTTCTCCGCGCGCAGCATCCTCGGGTTGAAGCGCGGCTCGTTGCGCTCGTCGGCCACGAATGCGAACACCTCGTCGATGGGCCGCTCGAGCACGATCTCGCCCGCGATGAGCGCCATGGCGACACGCCTCAGGCCCGCAGGGCAGCCGCGATCTCGCGCGCCCATGCGGAGATCGCGTCCCAGTCGCGGAAGTCGCCGTCCTTGGCGCCGACGGCCAGCATCACGGCGCGCTCGCCGAAGCCGAGCCGGTGCTTGTCGACCCTGCCGCCGAAGAGCCGGTGCTCGCGGGCGCCCGTCGTCGCCATGAGCTCGTCGACCTTGACGGCGTCCTCGGCCTTCGGACGCGGCGGGTCGCCGATCGGGCCGCTGCTGAAGAGCCACGTCGGCCGCGACCGCAGCGCCTCGGCGTTGCGCGTGGCGAACGCGCGCGCCGGCTCGAGCCAGTGCCCCACATAGACGCCGCTGCCGAGCACGACCGCCTCGTAGGCGGCGAGGCTGTCGACGTGATCGACGGCCTCGACGCTCGCGGCCATCCCGGCCCCGTCGAGCGCCGTTCCGATCGCCTCGGCGATCTCCATCGTCGCGCCGTGCTTGCTCGCCGCCGTCACGAGAATCGTCATGCCGCAAGCGTCGCGCCTCCCGTTCTGCACGGCATCGGCGACGGCGCCCAAGCGCGCTGCGGATTGTCCGCACAGCGCACGGCTACGTGGATTCCCGTAGCCGCGCACCGCGTCGCCGCCGATGCCCGGCCGCGCCGTGCGCGCGATGCTGGAGCCATTCCGGGAAGGAGGCCGACGTGAACACCGCAACCACCCATCTGCGCTCGCGGGCGCACGCGACGGCGCACATCTCGCGGGAGTGGCTCTGGATCGCGGGCGGCGGTCTCATGGCGTTCGCCATCCCGTTCGTGTGGTCGACGACGCTCCACGTCCAGCGCGACGTCTTCTACGCGCTCTACGGCGCATGCCTCGCGGCGTTCGTATGGGCATACGCGCGCGACACGCAGTTCGCGCTCGCGCCCGCGCTCCGCCGGCACTGGCGCTTGGGCGTCGCGCTCGGCATCGCGGGCGCCGGGGCGATGGCCCTCGTCGCGTACCGCTCGGGTTCGGGATCGGCACATCCCGGCGGGCTCCGCTTCGCGCTCGCGATCCTCTGGCGCGGCGTGTACTACGGGGCGCTCGACGGCATCCTGCTCTCGGCCTTCCCCATCCTCGCCGTCTTCCACGCCTTCCGCGACCGCGCTCTGCTCGAGCGGCTGCGCGGGAAGCTCGCCGTGGGCGCCCTCGCGCTCGCGGTCTCGGTCGCCTTCACCGCCGTCTACCACCTCGGCTATCCCGACTTCCGCTCGGACAAGCTCGCCAAGCCGGTCGCCGGCGACCTCGTCTGGAGCGCCCCGACGCTGCTCACGCTGAACCCGCTCGGCGCGCCCATCGCGCACGTCGGGCTGCACGTCACCGCGGTCGTCCACGACTACCACACCGACCTCTTCCTCCCGCCGCATGCCGGCTAGCGCCGCTCGCACGCGCGGCGCGCGCGAGGCGAGGGTGTTCGCGTTCGCGACGGTTGCGATCACCGCGCACCTCGTGGTGACGGGCGTCGCGCACGTGGCCGGCGGCGAGAACGCGATCGGCATCGCAGCGCTGCTCGCAGCGCTGCTCGCACCACCGGTCTGGCTCGCCTTCGCGACGAGCGGGCGGACCGTCAGGAGCATGCTCGCCGGCGGCATCGGCGCGGCGTCCGCGAGCATCGGCATCGCCGTGCACGGAGTGCACGCCGCGCTCGCCGGGGCGCGTCTCGTCGACCTCACGGGGGTCATCGCCGCGATCGCGGGGCTCGCCCTCGTCGTGCTCGCCTTCCGGCTGGCGCTCCGCGGCCGCCGCCGCCTCGTACAGGTGCGGCCGCGATCGCGGCCGCGTTCGTGCTGCTGCAGTGGCTGGCGATGCCGATGCTCGGCGCCGGGCTCGCGACGAACGCGCGGCACGCGCGCGTCCCGCCTGCGAGCAGCCTGGGCCTTCCGGGCGCTCGCGACGTCACGTTCGCGGGCGGCGACGGCGGCCGCCTCGCGGGCTGGTTCGTGCCGGGGCGCGGTGGCCGCGCGGTCATCCTCCTGCATGGCTCCCACGGCAGCCGGCTCGACACCGTGGCGCACCTGCGCATGCTCGCGCACGCGGGCTTCGGCGTCCTCGCGTTCGACGCGAGCGGCCACGGCGCGAGCACGGGCGCGGCGAACGCGCTCGGCTGGCGCGGCGGCGCCGACGTGGCCGGCGCGGTCGCATTCCTGCGCCGCGAGCCGCGCGTCGACGCCCGGCGGATCGCCGCCCTCGGCCTCTCCATGGGCGCCGAGGAGGCGCTGCGCGCGGCCGCCGGAGGCGCACCGCTCGCGGCCGTCGTCGCCGACGGCGCCGGCGCCTCGACGCTCGGCGACCAGCGCCTCGTGACGCATGGGCTCACCGCGCCGATCGCGCTGTCGACGGCGTGGCTGTCGCTGCGGGAGACCGAGCTGCTCTCGGGCGACGGCGAGCCGGCCTCGCTCGCGGGCCTCGTCGCCTCGGTCCGCTCGCCGGTACTCCTGATCGCATCGAATGCCCGGCACGAGCGCGCGCTCGGCGAGGCGTTCCGGCGGCGCATCGGCCCGCGCGCGCAACTCTGGTACCTCGCCGACACGGCCCACACGCGCGGGCTCGCCGCGCATCCGCAGAGCTACGCGCGACGCGTGACGCGCTTCCTCGCGGGCGCGCTCGGCCCGGCGGCGGAGTAGCCGGGGGCTCGCGCTGGCCCAGGACGTACCAGCTCACGCCGGCCCGCCGGCTCGTCAACGCCGTCGTGCGACCGCTGATCGGCCTCGGGCTCGCGGGGCGGCAGACGCAGCTCCTCACGGTCGTCGGCCGCCGCAGCGGACGGCGCTACTCGACGCCCGTGAAGCTCGTCGACCACGCCGGCGAGCGCTGGCTCGTGGCTCCGTACGGCGAGCGCGCATGGGTCAGGAACGCGCGCGCCGCCGGCTGGGCCGAGTTGCGCCGCGGCCGCCACAGCGAGCGCGTCGACCTCACGGAGGTCGCGCCGGCGGAGGCCGGCCCGGTGCTGCGCGAGTATCTGCGCACGACGCCCGTGACGCGGCCGTTCTTCGACGTGTCGGCCGACTCGCCGCCCGAGGAGTTCGCAGCCGAGGCCGCGCGCCACCCGGTCTTCCGCATCGCGCACGCCGACGACCGACACGCGCCGAGTCCCTCGATCGAGTGATCGATGCTTCGGACGCGCCCCTGGTGGGACAACCCGGCATGGAGCCGAGCGTGAAGCTGCAGCTCGAGGCGATCGCCGAGCGGATCCCGGGCGCCCGCGGGGCGATCACCGCCCTCTGCGACGACCTCGGCATCACGGGAGACCTGCGCGACCGCGTGCGGCTGGCCACGACCGAGGCGTGCACCAACTGCGTCGTCCACGCCTACCGCGGCGCCGGCGACGCAGCGACGTTCGAGCTCGACGCGCGCGTCGAGGAGAACGCGCTCGTGATCGTCGTGCGCGACGGCGGCGTCGGCTTCTTCGGCGAGCGCCCGCCGCGGAACGACGACGCGGGCCGCGGCATCCCGCTGATCGACCTCGTCGCCGACAGCGCGCAGATCTGGTCGCGGCCCGGCCAGGGCACCCGGATCACGATGCGCTTCGCGCTGCCCCGCCGTCGCGCGGCACACCGCCCGGCGGCCCGATCCGCCGCCCGCGCGGCCTAAGACGTGCTCACAGAATGAGCGTGAGTGGTCTGGGTGGCAGTCGCGCGCTGCCGGACTCCCGCAAGACCTGCGGCGCCCCGCACCCGGCTCGCGCGCGGCGTGGTGATGTCACTATGCGTCGTGGGCGAGCGGGGGCGGAAGCGGAGGGCTCGCGGAGACCGCCTGCCTCTTGGAACGCGCCGCCGCCTGCGAGCCGGCAGGCACGCTCGCTCCACCACACCAGCCGCCACGCTATCGAAGAAGCTCCGTCAGAGCTTCCCAAGCTCCGAACGCCAGCTCATTCTGTCAGCACGTCTGAGTTCTAGGCGGCGTCGCTGCCGCGCTGCTCGGCGCCGAAGCGGTAGCCGACGCCGTAGTGCGTGTGCACGTAGGCGAACGTGGAGCGCCGGTCGAGCTTCTCGCGCAGCTTGCGCACGAACACGTCGACGGTGCGGTCGCGGTGGCGGTAGGGCACGTCCCAGACGCGCTGGTGCAGCTCGTCGCGGCTCAGCACCCGGCCGTCGTTGCGCGCCAGCTGATGCAGCAGGCGGAACTCGGTCCGCGTGAGGCGCGCGTCGGTCGCAGTGCCCTCGGCGCCGAGCAGGAAGGCGCGGTGCTGGGCGGGATCGATGCGCAGGCCCGGGAACTCGAGCGCCTGCTCGCGCGCCGTGGGCGGCGCGATGCGGGCGCGGCGGGCGAGCGCCTGCACGCGCGCCATGAACTCGGCCATCCCGAACGGCTTCGCGAGGTAGTCGTCGGCGCCGAGCGCGAGCGTGGCGACCTTGTCGTGCTCGTTGCCGCGCGCGCTGACCGCCAGGATCGGGGTCATGAGCCCCTCGTCGCGGGCGCGCTCGATCAGGCCCCAGCCGTCGAGGCCCGGGAGCATGAGATCGACGACGCAGACGTCGGGTCGCTCGAAGCGCAGCTTGCGCAGGCCCTTCGTGCCGTCTTCGGCCCATTCGACGTCGAATCCGGACGTGCGCAGATGCGCGCCCATCGCCCTCGCGATGACGCCGTCGTCCTCGATCACGAGCACCGCGGTCATCCAAGACCAGGTAATAGCTCGCACACGGGGACGCGCGGGCGACGAACTGGTGAAGTCGCGGTGAACATCCGGTGATGCCCGCCTCATTTGGGTGCTCAAGCGCGTCGGGCTGGGCGCCGATGACACTTTCTGGTGCGTCCCTTCGTCGATCACCCTGGCGGGCGACCGCCCGGTGCAGGCACGCTGCCGACTCTGGCGGCGGCCCTGACCGCGCTCGGAACCTACCGCGCGCGGCTGACCGAGACCGGCCTGATCCGCGAGTTCGTCGAGGCCGGCCGCCTGCGCAGCGAGGGCGTCGAGCCGCGCAGCTTCACGTCCGCCGTCGACCCGTCCGACGCCGTCGAGCTCACGCGGCTCGCGAGCGACGTCCGCCGCGACGGGCGCGGCGAGGTGCAGTACCGCGTGCAGGGCGCGCGCGGGACGCTCTACGTGCGCGAGCGCGCCGCGGCCGATCGCGACGGCACGGTCGTCGGCGTGATCGAGGACGTCGGCAGCGAGCACGAGCGCCTGGTGCGCGCCGAGACGATCGAGCGGCTCCTGATCGAGCTCGAGGAGCACCTCTACACGGGCTGGTTCGACGACGAGGGCACCTACCACGAGACGTACCAGAGCCCGAACGGCCACCTCCTCCTGGGCGGCCTCGAGGCCGACGAGAACGCCGAGAACTGGACGGCCGCCGTCCATCCGGACGACCAGGCCGCCTACACCGCGTTCATGGCGGCGCAGATGACGAACGATCAGGCGTCGGTCGAGTACCGCCTGTGCGGCGCCGACGGCGTCACGCGCTGGATGCGCGAGCGCTCGAAGAGCCAGCGCCTCCCCGGGGGCGCGATGGAGGTCATCGGCATCGCGACCGACATCTCGTCGAGCCGTGCGGCAGCCGCTGCGCTCGCCGCCAGCGAGGCCAAGCTCGAGCACGTCCTCAAGGCGGTCGACGCCTACGTCTACGTGCTCGAGTGCGACACCGGCGGCGTCTGGCGCACGATCAGCGCGAGCCCGAACCGCCAGCGCTTCACCGGCGGCGTCGCGCCCGATGGCGACAGCTCGCGCGCCGAGTGGCTCGAGCTCATCCACCCCGACGACCGCGGCGACGTCGGGCTCCAGACCGAGGCGTTCGAGCAGGGCAAGCAGTTCGAGGCCTCCTACCGCCTCGTCGGGTACGACGGGATCGAGCGCTGGGTGATGGACCGCAACGTGCCCTACGACACGGGCGACGGGCGCAACGTGCGCCTCGGGCTCGTGCTCGACGTCAGCGACCGGCGCCAGCTCGAGCGGCGCCTGCAGTCGAGTGTCGACGAGCTGCGGTCGGCGAACGCCGAGCTGCGCAAGCTGCGCATGCAGGCCGAGCTGCAGGCGCGCACCGATGTCGTGACGAGCGCGTACAACCGCCTCGCGCTGAGCGAGCACGTGGCGCTCGCGCTCGAGGCCGGGCACGCGGGCGGGCTCCTGCTCTTCGACCTCGACCACTTCAAGCAGATCAACGACGCATTCGGCCACGGCGCCGGCGACCGCGTGCTGGTCGAGGTCGCGCGCCGGCTCGGCGACGCCGTCGGGGCCGACGATTGCGTCGCGCGCTGGGGCGGCGAGGAGTTCGCCGTCCTGATCCGCGGGGTCCGGGACGAACGCGAGCTCGCGCAGCGCGCAACCGAGCTGCAGCGGGCGATCGACGGCACGCCGATCGTCGTGGACGGCGAGCATCTGACCGTCGAGGTCTCCGGCGGCGCGACGCCGCTCAAGGCCGGCGACAGCCTCGACACGCTCGTCGAGCAGGCCGACCGCGCGCTCTACGCGGCCAAGCGCCGCGGGCGCAACCGCGTGCTGCTGGCGAGCGAGATCACCGAGAGCGACCTGATCGCCGAGCGCCCGGAGGCCATTCGCATCGCAGAGGCGCTCGCCGTCGCGGTCGGCGTACGCGAGGGCGCACCGCCCGAGCATCCCGCCTACGTCGCGTCGCTGGCGGCGCGCATCGCCCGCTGCCTGCACCTCGATTCGCGGACGGCGCTGCGCTGCGAGCTGGGCGGCTGGCTGCACGACATCGGCAAGCTCTCGGTGCCCGAGCGCGTGCTGCTCAAGCCGATGATGCTGGACGACGAGGAGTGGGAGATCATGCGCTGCCACCCCGAGCTCGGCGAGCAGATCGTCGAGCGCATCCCGGCCCTGCGCGCCGCCGCGCCGGCCATCCGCCACCACCACGAGCGCTTCGACGGCGACGGCTACCCCGACGGGCTCTCGTCGGCCGAGATCCCCATCGAGGCGCGCATCGTCGCGGTCGCCGACACGTTCTCCGCGATGACGCAGATCCGGCCCTACGCGTCGCCGCGCACGGCCGAGGATGCGCTGCACGAGCTCCGCCGCTGCGCCGGCAGCCAGTTCGACCCGGCGATCGTCGCCGCGCTCGAGGCCGTGCTCGCGGCCGAGGACGCCGACGCGCTCCCGCACGCGGCCTGAGAACCGCCGCGGTCCGGCGCCCCGGCCGCGCGGATGTGGTGAGAATTCGCGCATGAGCACGCCGGCGCCGAACTCGCGCGAACGGGTCCGCACCGCGCTGCTGGCGGCGGGGCTGCAGTGCGACATCGTCGAGACCCCCGATTCGGCTCGCACCGCCGTCGAGGCGGCCGCGGCGGTCGGCTCGAGCGTCGCGCAGATCGTGAAGTCGCTCGTCTTCCTGTGCGACGACGAGCCGGTGCTCGCGCTCGTCGCGGGCGACAACCGCCTCGACGAGCGGCGGCTCGGGGAGGTCGCGGGCGGGCGCATCGGGCGCGCCGACGCCGCTCGCGTACGCGAGCACACCGGATTCGCGATCGGCGGCGTCGCCCCGCTGGGCTCGCTGCAGCCGCTGCGGGTGTTCTGCGACGCCGACCTGCTCGCGCACGCCCACGTGTGGGCGGCCGCCGGTGCGCCGCACGCCGTCTTTCGCGTCGAGCCCGGCGCGCTCGTCGCGGCCGTCGGCGCCACCGTCGCCGAGCTCGCACAGCGGGAGCCGCGCGGGGACTGAATTCCCGCACGCGCGACGAGTGTCCTGGGCCGGAAGTTCGCTGCCGCGACTGCACCGTCCGGGCGCCCTGGGCGCGACGCGGCGTCTTGCTCAGGCTGGCCTGGACACTAGACTCTGTGGGCTCATGCTCGCCGTGACGGTCACGCCCGGAGGGTCGCCCGCACTGCGCGAGCTCCCCTCCCCCACTGCGCCCCCTGGCGGCGTCCTCGTGCGCGTGCGCGCGTGCGGGTTGTGCGGGAGCGACGTCGAGAAGCTGCGGCCGGGCGGCGCGTCCGCGGGCGCGGTTCTCGGGCACGAGATCGCGGGCGTCGTGGTGGGCGGAGCGCTGCCCGCCGGCCTGCGCGTCGCACTCGCCCACCACGTGCCATGCGGCGCCTGCGCGAGCTGCGAGGCAGGGCACGAGCCGCTCTGTGCGGAGTTCGTGGCGAGCGCGCTCGAGCCCGGGGGGTTCTGCGAGCTCACCGCCGCCTCGCCCGCGCACGTCGCCCACGCCGTGCTGCCGCTGCCCGACCACGTCAGCGACCTCGCCGGCACGTTCGTCGAGCCGCTCGCGTGCGTGCTGCGCGGCATCGAGGGGCTGGGCGGGGACGCGCTCGTGGCGGGTGCGGGATCGATCGGCCTGCTCGCCGCGCAGGCGCTGCGCGCGCACGGCTCGCAGGTGCGCGTGCTCGAGCCCGAGCCGCTGCGCGCCCGCCGCGCCGCCGAGCTCGGCTTCGAGGCTCCGCGCACGGGCGAGCGCTTCGCCGGCGCGCTGCTCTCGGCCTCCGCAGCGCTGCCCGAAGCCCTGCGCCTGCTCGCCCCCGGCGGCGAGCTCGTGCTCTTCAGCGGCGGGGCCGAGCAGGCCCTCGACGTCGACCGCGTCTACCGCGGCGAGCTCGTCGTGCGCGGCCTCCGCTCGTCGACGCCGCGCCATCTGCGCGCGGCGCTCGCGCTGATCGCGAGCGGCGCCGTCGACTGCGACGGCCTCGTCGACTGCGTCCTCGGCCTCGAGGAGTTCGACGACGGCCTCGCGCGCTACCGCAGCCGCCGGGCGCTCAAGGTGGTGTTCGCGCCGTGATCGCCGCGCGCTTCTGGGCGCCCCAGGACGTGCGCGTCGAGCACGTCGCCGAGCCCGAGCCGCGCGCGGGCGAGGTCGTGCTGCGCGTCGCCGCGGCGCTCACCTGCGGCACGGACGCCAAGTGCTACCGGCGCGGGCACCCCGTCCTGCTCGGGCCGGCACCCGCGCCGTTCGGGCACGAGTACGCCGGGCACGTGATCGCCCGCGGAGAGGGCGCGCCGTTCGCGGAGGGAGACCTCGTGTGCGGCGTGAACTCGGCGCCCTGTGGCGCGTGCCGTGCCTGCGCCGCGGGACGCGAGGAGCTGTGCTCCGACCTGTATCCGCTGCTCAACGGGGCGTACGCCGAGCTGCTGCGCGTGCCCGAGCGCATCGCGCGCGTGAACCTGCACCGCGTGCCCGAGGGCGTCGCGCCGGAGATCGCGGCGGCCATCGAGCCGCTCGCATGCGCGGTGCACGGCGCCGACGACGCCGACGTGCGGCCCGGCCAGCGCATCGCGATCCTCGGCCGCGGCCCGCTCGGGCGGATGCTCGCGTTCGCATGCGAGGCGCGGGGCGCCACGGCGGACCTGCTCGGCCGCGGCGAGGGCGAGCAGCGGGGCTACGAGACCGTGATCGAGGCGGCGGGCACCCGGGACGCGTGGGAGCAGGCGATCGCGCTCGCGGCGCCTGGCGGCATGGTCGTGCTCTTCGGCGGGCTCCCGCGCGAGACCGTCGTGCCCGTGGACAGCTACCGCCTGCACTACGAGGCGCTGACGCTGCGCGGCTCGTTTCACCACCGGCCGCGCGACGTGCAGGCGGCGCTCGGCCTGCTGCAGCGCGCGGCTTCGGCGATCACGCGGCTGCTCACGCACGAGTTCGCGCTCGCCGACGTCGTCGAGCCGCTCGCGCGCAGCGCGGGCCTCGCTCCGCGCGACGGGCTCCTGAAGGCGGTGATCCGGCCGTGAAGATGTTCGCGTCGCAGCTGCGCCGCCTGCCCGTCAACGACCCCGCCGGCGAGCGCATCGGGCGCGTGCACGACATCGTGGTGACGATGCTGCCGGGCGCGCCCCCGCGCCTCACGGGCCTGCTCGTCTCGGTCGGCCGCAAGCCGATCTTCGTCGGCGCCGGCACGATCGACTCGATCACGGCGGCCGGGATCCAGCTCTCGAGCGCGCGCCTCAACCTGCGCCGCTACCAGCAGAAGCCGGGCGAGCTGCGCGTGCTCGGCGAGCTGCTCGACCGCACCGCCGTCGACCGCGAGGGCTCGGCGAGCGTGCGCATCAACGACGTCGCGATCGCGCCCTCGCACCTGGGCTGGGAGGTCGTCTCGGCCGACGTGCTGCAGGCGCGGCGCGCGCTCGGGCGCGGGCGCACGCGCGAGGTGCCCTGGTCGCGCCTCACCGGCATCAGCGCGGCCGAGACCGCGGCCAGCCGCGCCGCGCTGCTCGCGACCGCGCGGCCGGCCGACATCGCCGAGGCGCTGCTCGAGCTGGATCCCCCCGAGGCGGCGCGCCTGTTCGCGGCGCTCGACGAGGAGCGCGCGGCCGACGCGCTGCAGGAGATGGAGGACGAGGACGCCGCGCGCATGCTCGCGACGCTCGACAACGAGCACATGGGCGACGTGCTCGACGCCATGGACGCCGACGACGCGGCCGACCTGCTCGGCTCGCTGCCCGACGCCCGCCGGCAGGAGCTGCTGGCGCTGATGGAGCCCGACGAGGCCGCTCCCGTCCGCCGCCTGCTGGCCTACGCGCGCAACAGCGCCGGCGGCCTCATGAAGTCGAGCCCGGTCGTCATGCGCCCCCAGGACACGGTCGCCGAGGCGCTGG
Organism: uncultured Actinomycetes bacterium; assembly: GCA_963743275.1. Taxonomy (GTDB): domain Bacteria; phylum Actinomycetota; class Thermoleophilia; order Gaiellales; family JALYLC01; genus JALYLC01. The sequence continues at coordinate 133,057 of CAVUPB010000003.1, forward strand.
CGCGCCTGCGCGCGCGCGAGCTGACGCCCGCGCTCGCATCGCAGGCCTACGTCTGCCGGCCCCCGGCCGAGACGCCGACCGGGCAGTTCCTCGGCATCGCCTACCTGCAGGCGCTGCTGCGCGCCCGCCCGTCCGAGACCGTCGCCTCCGTGCTCGATCGCGACATCGATCCGGTGACGCCGGACACCGACGGGGCGGCGGTGGCCGCGCGGCTGGCGCGCTACTCGCTGGTCGCGCTGCCGGTGTGCGACGAGGAGGGGCGCCTGCTCGGGGCCGTCACCGTCGAGGACGTCATCGACTTCCTGCTGCCGCGCGGCTGGCGCGCGCAGCCGGACGACGACGGCGACGTGAGCGGGAACGGTGCGGTCGCATGATCGAGGGGCTCCGCCGCCGCTTCCAGGCCCGCCGCCTCGATGCGCCGCGCAGCCCGGCGCGGTTCGGCGCCCACTACGACCCGGACGCGTTCGGCCGGCTGTCGGAGGGCATCGCGCGCTTCTTCGGCACCGCGCGCTACCTCGTCTTCCAGACGGCGATGGTCATCTCCTGGACCGCCATCGGCTACTACTGGCTCGGCTTCGACCACCACCCCTCGCTCTTCCTGCTCAACCTCGCGTTCTCGACGCAGGCGGCGTACGCGGCTCCGCTGATCCTGCTCGCGCAGAACCGCCAGGCCGAGCGCGACCGGCTGCGCGCCGAGGACGACCGGCTCGTCAACCAGCGCACGCAGGCCGAGGCCGAGTTCCTCGCGCGCGAGCTCGCGGCCTCGCGGCTCTCGCTCGGCAAGATCGAGGCGACGCTCGCGCGCCTCGAAGAGCGGCTCGAGCGCTACGAGGAGCGCGAGGTGGCCGACGACGAGGCCGGGTCTACGAGCCCGTCTCAGTAGGAGCGTTTGCGTCTGGCGAGTGGCGAGGGTCGTCTGGGGCGCGATCGGCCCACGGGCCTACCCGACGGCTCTAAGACGGGCTGAGCGCGGCCGGGGCGTGCGCCGCTTCCCACGCCGCTTCCTCGGGCGTGAAATACGAGACGCGCGTCTTCTTGTACTCCTTCGTGGAGTACAGCACGGAGTAGTCGTCGAGTCCGGTCTCGGCGCCGACGGCCGCGAGCACGGCCTCGCAGTCGGCCTTCGTGCGGCCGTGCGTCATCGAGAACAGGTTGTACGGCCAGTCGGGGTACGTCGGCCGCTGGTAGCAGTGCGAGACGCCGCGGAACGCGGCCATCGCCTGGCCGCACTCGTCGAGGCGCTCCTCGGGCACGCGCCAGACGCCCATGCCGTTCTGCACGAAGCCGGCGTTGCGGTGCGCGAGCACGGCGGCGTAGCGCCGCATCTGCCCCGTCTCGAGGAAGGCATGGCCCTGGGCGAGCAGCTCGGCGGTCTCGAAGCCGGCCCTCGGCGGCCAGCTCGCCGAACGGCTCGGCCTCGGCCGGCAGGTCGAGCTGCAGCGCGCGGATCGCAGCGAGATCGCGGTCGCTCAGCGACTCGGGCGGCGGCGCGGGACGCGCCGGGCGCGCCTTCACGAGCTTGGCGGCCGGATCGCGGTCGCCCTTGACGTCGAGGTCGACGCCGATCTTGAAGAAGCGCAGGGCGGGCATCGGGCGGATGACCTCGACCTCGGCGAGCTCGCCCAGCAGCTCGACGGTGCGGTCGAGGCCGAGCTGCGAGCGCGGCGACACGGTGAGCGTGAACCACAGGTTCAACTCGTGCTCGCGCAGGTAGTTGTGACTGACGCCCGGGTGCGACGAGAACACGGCCGCGGCGGCGTCCTGGCGCTCGACGGGCGTGCGTGCCGCGACGAGCATGCCGCGGTAGCCGAGCCGGCGCGAATCGAAGATCGCCGAGATCTGGCGGATGACCTTCTGCTCGCGCAGCGCGGCCACGCGCTCGAGCACCGTCGCCTCGTCGCTGCCGATCGCCTCCGCGAGCGCCCGGTAGGGCCGCTCGACGAGCGGCAGCTCCGTCTGGATGCGGTCGAGGAGCTGTGCGTCGAGGTCGTCCACGACCCGGATCCTACCCCGGATCGCGGCTCCCGCACGGTCATCGACGCTCTCCGCCGCGCGCGACGGTAGGCTATTCGGCATGCGCGCACGCCGACTCCTCCCGATGCTCCTCGTCCTCGCAGCCGTTGCCGTCGGCGCGACCGGATGCTTCTCGTCGAAGGTCGCCTCGACGACCATCACCGGTGAGGTCACGATCGGTCAGGGTACGACCGCGCAGACGGTGAATCCGTCCAGCTCGGGCGGCGGCGGGACGACGTCCACGGCGACGACGTCGACCACGACGGATACCTCCACGACCCAGACGTCCACGGCGACGACCACCGGCGGCGGCTCGGGGGCCGACCTGGCCGCCGGCAAGACCGCCTTCGTCGCGACCTGCGGCGGCTGCCACGCGCTCAAGGCCGCCGGCACGAACGGCACGGTCGGGCCCGACCTCGACAGCCTCGCACCGCTCACCGTCGATCGCGTCGCGAATCAGATCGCGAACGCGAAGGGCGCCATGCCGGCGAAGCTCCTGACCGGCCAGGACGCCGCGAACGTCGCCGCATACGTGGCGTCGGTCGCCGGCAAGTAGCCCGCTCCATCCCGGGAGCGCCGGCCGTGCTGCAGCTGCCGCCCGGGCTCGACGCGCGCGCGGTGCGCGCGGTCGCCATGGATCTCGACGGCACCGTGCTCGACGAGACGTTCCAGCCGTCGGCGCGCACCGCCGCGGCGGTGGCGCTCGCCGAGGCCTCCGGCATCGCGTGCCTGATCGCGACCGGCCGCATGTTCGTCTCGGCGCGCCGCATCGCCGAGAAGCTCGGCATCCGCCGTCCGATGATCTGCTACCAGGGCGCGCTCGTCGGCGATCCGGTCACCGGCGAGGTGCTCGTGCACCGGCCGATCGACGCGGCGCTCGCGCGCGAGATCCTGCGCGCGATGCCCGAGGAGCACGCGCGCCGCTCGAATCTCTACGTGGACGACGAGCTGTACGTGTGGGAGGAGAACGCCGCGACGCTGCGCTACGCGCAGGTCGCCAGCGTCCCGATGCACGCGGTGGGCGACCTCGCGCGCTGGATCGAGCGCCCGACGACGAAGATCGTCACCGTCGGCACGCCCGAGACGATGGACGCCCTGCGCGACGCGATGCAGCCGCACTTCGGCAGCCGCGCGTTCGTCGCGAAGTCGCTGCCGTACTTCCTCGAGTTCGCCGCGCCCGGCGTGTCGAAGGCCAGCGGGCTCGCACTCGTCGCCGACCTGCTCGGCTTCACGGCCGCCGAGGCGATCGCGGTCGGCGACGCCGAGAACGACCGCGAGATGATCGACTGGGCGCGCTTCGGGCTCGCGGTCGCGAACGCCGACGAGCGCCTCATCGGCGAGGCCGACGCCGTCATCCCGTCGGTGCACGACGACGGCGTCGCGCAACTGCTGGAAGCGCTCGCCGCAGCACGCTGAAGGGCTAGGCTGATCACATGCTCGACATCCGGCTCATCCGCTCCGAGACCGAGCGCGTACGCGCGGCGCTCGCCCGGCGCCAGGCCGACGGCCTGCTCGACGACGTGCTCGCGCTCGACGAGCGCCGGCGCGCGCTCCAGACCGAGGTCGACGAGTTGCGCGCCGAGCGCAACACCGCCGCGCAGGCGATCGGCGAGGCCAAGCGCGCCGGGCGCGACGCGGCCGCCGAGATCGCGGCCGCGGCCGATCTGCGCGACCGCCTGGCGGCGCTCGAGACGACGCTGCGCGAGGCCGACGCCGCGTTCGAGACGGCCATGCTCGACCTGCCGAACCTGCCGCACTCCTCCGCCGCCGACGGGATGGCCGAGGACGACGCGACCGTGCACGACACCTCGAGCCGGCCGAAGCCGGAGTTCGACTTCGAGCCGCGCGACCACCTCGACCTCGCCGGTCCCCTGATCGACGTCGAGCGCGGCGCCCGCACGTCGGGCTCGCGCTTCGCGTACGTGCTCGGCGATCTCGTGCGCCTGCACGTCGCGACCGTGCAGTACGCGCTCGACAAGCTCGCCGGCAAGGGCTTCACCCCGGTCATGACGCCCGTCCTCGTGCGCGAGGAGGCGCTCGTCGGCACCGGCTTCTTCCCGGAGGCGCGCGAGCAGGTCTACGCCGTCGCGAACGCCGACCCCGACCTCTTCCTGATCGGCACGTCCGAGGTCGCGCTGGCCGCGCTGCACATGGGCGAGATCCTCCCCGAGGGCGATCTGCCGCTGCGCTACTGCGGGCTCTCGTCGTGCTTCCGCCGCGAGGCCGGCACGGCCGGCAAGGACACGCGCGGCATCTTCCGCACGCACCAGTTCGAGAAGGTCGAGATGTTCTCGTTCTGCCATCCCGACCGCTCATGGGACGAGCACGAGCACCTGCTCTCGATCGAGCGCGAGATCGCCGACGAGCTCGGGCTGCACTACCGCGTCATGAACATCGCCGTGGGCGATCTCGGCGCCTCGGCCGCGAAGAAGTACGACATCGAGGTCTGGCTGCCCGGCCAGGGCCGCTACCGCGAGCTGACGTCGTGCTCGAACACGACCGACTACCAGGCGCGCCGGCTCGACGCGCGCTACCGCAGCGAGGGCGGCGTGCGCCACCTGCACACGCTCAACGGCACCGCGATCACCTCGTCGCGCACGCTCATCGCGGTGCTCGAGACCCACCAGTGCAGCGACGGCAGCGTGTGCATCCCCGAGGTGCTGCAGGGCTTCGGCGCACCCGAGGAGATCCGCCCCGAGCGCTAGCCGAACGCCCGTGCGGGCGGTCAGGCCGCGCGCTCGTGCACCCACCACGCCGCGAACAGGATGAGGGCGACTCCGGCGCCCGCGAAGAGCGCGGTCTCGATGCCCTGGAAGAGCCAGAAGCGGCTGGCCGGCTGGTAGACGGCGTGGTTGTAGAGGCCGGCGGGAAGGCATGACGGATCGACGATCTCGACGGCCTGTCCGCCGCCGACGCGTTCGCATGCGTGCAGCGCCGCGTCCGGCGGCGTGATCGCGTGCCCCAGGCGGTCGCTCGGCCGCAGCTCGAGGATCCACGCCTTTTCGAGCTTCGGCGTCCGGAAGCCCGACCGCGCGGGCCAGGTGATCGTGAGCGGCGTCTCGTAGCGCTCGCGCAGCCAGTTCTGGACGAAGATCCGCGCGACCGTATAGCCGGCGAGGCCGGCGATCAGGGCGGGCACCGCCCGGCGCCACACGACGCCGATGGCGAGCGCAAGCCCGAGCGCGAAGAGCACATAGCCGATCCCGACCGTGCCCTCGAAGTCGAAGACGTTCTCCATGCGCCCTTGCAGGTGGTCGAGCGGCGTGCGCCACCACGTCACGAGCGCCGTCATCGCGAGCGCCGCGACCACGCCCGCGAGCGTCGTCATGCCGAGCTTGACCGCGAGCCAGCGCCGGCGCGTGATGCTCTGCGTCCACGCGAGCCGGTACGTGCCGCTCTCGAGCTCGAGCAGCAGCGGGGCCGCCAGCGCGATGCCGATGATGCCGGGGAGGAAGTTGAGCCAGGGGATCAGGCTCATGAGCGAGTCGAAGCGCGCGGTGAATGCGCGGACCGCCTGCTCGCAGCCTCCGGAGCTGCTCGCCGTCGCGGCGCACGCCGAGAGGCCGTCGTGGTCGTAGCGGGAAGCCATGTCGATCCCGGTCGGCACGAGCAGCGCAGCGAGGAGGGCGAGCGCCACAACCGCGAGCAGCGTCTCGGTTCGCTGCTGGCGCCAGGCGACCCAGATCACGACGCCACCCCCGCCCGCGAGGGCAGCGGCGCGTTGGCGGCGGCGCCGTCGTAGCCGAGATAGGCGAGCACGATCTCCTCGAGATCGACCTCGTGCTGCTGCCAGCACGCGTCGTAGACGTGACCGTTGGCGCGCACGAGCAGCGTCGTCTGGCGCGGGGTGTGGCTCGCGCGGATCACCTCGTGGACGCGCCCGACCGCCGGAGAATCCGCGCGCGGCCCTGTCAGGGCGCGGTGGCTCGCGACGATGCTCTCGATCTCGCCCGCGAGCTGTACCTCCGCCGTCGAGAGGATGACGAGGTGATCGCACACCCGCTCGAGGTCGGCGACGATGTGCGAGGAGAGGATGACCGTCATGCCCGACTCGGCGACGGCCTCCATCACCGACTGCAGGAACTCGCGGCGCGCCAGCGGATCGAGGGACGCGACGGGCTCGTCGAGCACGAGCAGGTCCGGGCGCTTGGCGAGCGCGAGCGTGAGCGCGACCTGGGCCTGCTGGCCGCCCGAGAGCCGGCCCGCCTTCTGGTCGAGCGGCAGCCCCAGCGCGCGTACGCGCTCGGCCGCGAAGGCGGCGTCCCAGCTCCGATTCAGCTTGCGGCCGAGCCTGAGCATCTCCGCGACCGTGAATCGCGCATAGAGCGGGTGCTCCTGCGCGACGAAGCCGAGCCGCGGCAGGACAGCCGCCGCAGCGCGCCGCGGCGAGCGCCCGAGCACGCTCACCTCACCCGTGCTCGGCCTCGTCAGGCCGACCGCGAGCTGCAACAGCGTGGTCTTGCCTGCGCCGTTCGGGCCGACGAGCGCGGTGACCGTCCCCGCCGGGATCTCGAGGGTGCAGTCGCGCAGGGCCCAGCGCGAGCCGTAGCGCTTGCCGAGCTCCCGGCAGGAGAGTGCGAGCTCGGCGCTCACGCGACCCTCATCGCGGCCGGCGGGCGGACGGTGTCGGAAAACAGCGCGGCCATGGCGTCCGCGTCGAGGCCTGCCTTGCGCGCGCTCTCGACCCAGGCGCGCAGCGACGCGCGCAGCGCATCCACGTCGTCGGGCTGGAACGGAGGCGGCGTGCTCGAGACGAACGTGCCCTGCCCGCGCCTCCCCTCGACGAGCCCTTCGAGATCGAGTTCGCGGTAGGCCTTGAGCACCGTGTTCGGGTTGATCGCGAGGCTCCCGACGACGTCCTTGACGGTCGGCAGCTGGTCGCCCGGATGCAGGATGCCGAGACGCACGGCCTGCCTGACCTGCTGGACGAGCTGGAGGTACGTGGGGACGCCCGAGCGGGCGTCGAGGCGAAACTCGATCACTTCCACCCTTTACCTAGTTAGATAGATAAAGAGACTAGGAAGCCGTCGGTCGCCTGTCAAGTCGTGCGCGTGCACGATTGGGGTCAGACCCCATCCGTGCAGCGCTAGCGGAAGCCGGCGTCGCTCTGGTCGCGCAGCTTCGGGCGCGGGCGCAGCGCGTAGCGCACGGCGTAGGCGCCGAGCGTCCACTCCCCCACCGCCATCAGCGGCAGCAGGCGCACGAAGCGGCGGCGCAGGTGCGGATCCTCGTCGAGGCGCCGGTAGATCACGGGCAGGCGCATGAGCGCGAAGTAGTGCAGCGGCACGCGGCTGGCGATGCGCTTGCGCATGCCCTCGCGCTGGACGGTGCCGATGCGCGCGGCGGCGAACGCCGTGCGCGACTGCTGCCGGCGCAGCTTGGCGAACGTGTCGCGGTCGTGGTCGTGGAGCGCGGCGTAGCGCGGATCGAAGACGAGGCGGATGCCGCGGTCGAGCGCGTCCGCGCTGAAGACCGCGTCCTCGCCGCCGTAGCTCTCGTCGAAGCGGAGGTCGAGCGCGCGTGGCACGAGCATGCAGTACGACGACACGAAGCGCACGTCGCGCGGGCGGCCGCGCTCGAGGTAGGGCGTCTCGATCTGCAGGTGCGCGACCCACGACCACACCGTGTGCGGCGCGAAGCGGCGGGCGCAGCCGACGATCGCGCCGGGGAACTCGCGCGCGGCGCGGCGCACGCCCGCGCCGAAGCCGGGCAGCGGGATCGCGTCGGCGTCGAGGAAGACGACGACGTCGCCGCCGGCCGCCTCCCAGCCGCGGTTGCGGGCGCCGCCGGCATAGCCGACGCTCGTCCCCTCGACCACGCGCGCGCCGTGCGCGCGGGCGATCCCGGCCGTGCGGTCGGTCGAGCGGTCGTCGACGACGATGACCTCGTCGGGCCGCTCCGGGTCGGCGGCGAGCGCCTCGAGCACGGCCCCGAGCGTCCGCTCCGCGTTGAACGCAGGGATCACCACGCTCACGCTCTGGGGCCGGCCGGCGCTCATCGCAACCATCGTACGCAGACGCCGCCGCCGCGCCACCCCCGCGCACGGGGACCACCCGACCGGGTAGGTAATCGGGCCTCCCGACCCGACCGAACGCGGGTCGTGGCGACGCGGGCGTGCGCCTAGCCTGGCGTGCGGAGAACCCGCCTGATGGAGCCTGCATGCCCGACGTGAAGCGCGTGATGATCATCGGCCTCGACTGCGCCGAGCCGAGCCTCGTGCTCGGCCGCTACCGCGACCAGTTGCCGACCCTCTCGGCGCTCGCCGACGCCGGTGCGTACGGCCGGCTCGAGTCGGTGGTGCCGCCGATCACGGTGCCCGCGTGGTCCTGCATGATGTCGAGCCGGACGCCCGGCGACCTCGGGATCTACGGCTTCCGCAACCGCAGCGACCACTCCTACGACAACCTCTTCATCGCCAACGGCGCGGCCGTCAAGGAGCCGCGCCTGTGGGACATCCTCGGGCGCCGCGGCAAGCGCAGCATCGTGCTCGGCGTGCCGGGCACGTTCCCGGTGCGGCCGCTCAACGGCGTCATGGTCTCGTGCTTCCTGACGCCGTCCGTCGAGTCGCAGTACACGTTCCCGCCGGCGCTCCGCAACGAGGTCGAGGACGTCGTCGGCGAGTACCTCTTCGACTGCACCGAGTTCCGCACCGAGGACAAGGACGACCTGCTCCGCCAGATCTACGAGATGACGGACAAGCGCTTCAAGCTCGCCGACCACCTCCTCGCGACGAAGCCGTGGGAGCTCTTCGCGATGGTCGAGATGGGCACCGACCGCATCCACCACGGGTTCTGGAAGGACATGGACGCCGAGCACCGCAAGCACGTGCCGGGCGGCGCCTACGAGAACGCGATCCTCGACTACCTCGTGCACGTCGACGGCCTGCTCGCGAAGCTGCTGCGCCACGCCGACGACGAGACGGCCGTGCTCGTGGTCTCGGACCACGGCGCCAAGCGCATGGACGGCGGCATCCGCATCAACGAGTGGCTGCGCCAGGAGGGGCTGCTCGGGCTCGAGCGCGAGCCCGAGGGGCGGTCGAGCACGCGCGAGTGCGGCATCGACTGGTCGCGCACGAAGGTCTGGGCCGAGGGCGGCTACTACTCCCGCGTGTTCCTCAACGTCGAGGGCCGCGAGCCGAACGGCACGATCCCGGCGGCCGACTACGAGCGCTTCCGCGACGAGCTCGCGGAGCGCATCCGCGCGATCCCGGACGACCAGGGGCGCCCGATCCCGACGAAGGTCTTCCGTCCCGAGGACGTGTACCCGGAGGTCAAGGGCGTCGCGCCCGACCTCCTCGTGCACTTCGGCGACCTCTACTGGCGCGCCGTCGGCACCGTCGGCGGCGACGAGGGCCTCTACACGTTCGACAACGACACGGGGCCCGACGACGCCAACCACGCCCAGCACGGGATGTTCATCCTGCGCGCGCCGGGCGTCGAGCCCGGCCTGCGCGAGGGCGCGCACCTGCTCGACATCGCCCCGACCGTGCTCGAGCTGCTGGGCCAGCCCGTGCCGCCCGCGATGCGGGGCGCAAGCCTCCTGGAGCGTGTGCCGGCATGAGCGACGAGCTCTCGCCGCGCGAGCGCGAGGTCCTGGAGCGGGCGGCGTTCGGCCGCTCCAACGGCCAGATCGCGGCCGAGCTCGGCGTTACCGTCAACACCGTGAAGTTCCACCTCGCGAGCATCTTCCGCAAGCTCGGCGTCGCCAACCGGACGGCCGCTGCGACCGCCTACGTGCGGATGGGCGTCCGGGACGACGAGCGCCTGGCGCCGTGAGCGCCGACAGCCCGGCTCAGCCGGCGGGGATGCGCACCGACCTGTCGTCCAGCGCCGGGGCGATGGCGCGTGGCGCGGCGCGCGGCGCGCTCGGCGCGCTGGTCGCGAGCGTGCTCGCGCTCGCGTTCCAGGCGATCGTGCGGCACATCGTCGACATCGACACGATGGGCCTCTTCACGCTCGCGACGACGGTCGTCGTGCTGGCCCAGCTGCCGGCGCTGTTCGGCCTCGAGGCGGGAGCCGTGCGCTACGTCTCGCTCGGCGCCGCGGCGGGGGACGAGCGTGCGGCGCGCGGCAGCGCCCAGGCGGCGCTGATCGCCGGGCTCGTGCTGAGCACGATCGCGGCGGCCGTGCTCTTCCTGCTCGCGCACGACATCTGCGCGCGCTTCAGCAAGCCCGGCGCGACGCACCTCCTGCAGCTCGCGGCGCTGGCGCTCCCGCTCCTGTGCACGAGCCGCGTGTGCGCCGCCTGCGTGCTCGGCTTCGGGCTGACCGGCCGCTCGTCGACGATCACGGCCGCGCAGAACGTCACGCGCCTGCTCGTGACCGTGCCGCTCGTGCTCGTCCTGGCCGACGTGACGGCGCTCGGGCTCGGCTTCGCGATCGCCGGCCTGGCGGGGACGATCTTCGCGATCTGGCTCCTGCGCAGCGTCAACCCGAGCATCCTCGTGCCCGCGCGCGACCGCTGGGCGCTGCGCTCGATGATCGGGTTCTCATGGCCGCAGACGCTCAGCCAGAGCCTCTACCTGGCGACGCTGTGGACCGACACGCTCGTCCTCGCGCACTACGGCACGGCACACCAGGTCGGCATCTACGGCCTCGTCGTCGCTCTGCTCGCGCCGGTCTCGCAGCTGACCGTCGCCGTCTCGCAGGCCTTCACGCCGCGCATCGCCGGCACGCACGCGCGCGGCGACAACGCCTCGATGGCGCAGATGCTGCGGCGCGTGTCGTACTGGAACCTCGCGGTCGCGCTGCCGATCCTCGGCTCGATGGCGGTCCTGCGCGAGCCGCTGCTCGCGCTCTTCGGCCGCGGCTACCAGGCCGGAGCGGCTCCGCTCGTCCTGCTCGCGATCGGCCAGCTCGTGCTCAACGCGGCGGGGCCGCTGACGGCCGTGATCAACCTCTCGGGCCATCCGCGCGTGACGCTCTTCGACAACGCCCTCGTGTTCGGCGCGAACCTCGCGCTCTGCCTCATCCTGGTGCCGCGCTACGGCATGCCCGGCGCCGCGGCCTCGACGCTGATCGCGCTCTGCAGCGTGACGTTGCTCCAGATCGGCCAGGTCGCGCGGCTGTTCCGCATCCACCCCTTCCGCGACGACCAGCTGCGCTGCCTCGCGGCGGGCGGAGTGGCCGCGCTGGCGACGGGCGCGCTGACGCTGCTGCCCTGGCCGGCCCCGCTCTTCGAGGTCGTCGCGGGCGGACTGGTGTTCGTCGTGGTCTACGCCGCCGGCATCGCCGCGCTGGGCGTGCGCGACGAGACGAGAGAACTCGCGCAACGTGCGCGAGATCGTCTCCTGCGCCGGGGGTCGACCTGATAGAACGGATGGGTGGGATAGCTAGCCCACCCACTCAATGGGTTGACAGAAAGCGCAGATCCGTTGTAGACGGGTGGGGTTCGGGTTTGAGGCGGGAGACGATGCGCGCGTTTGCGCGCTGAGGAGGCTGGTGGAGATGGCGAGCGAAGCCGTGGCACAGGAACGACGGGCGCGCATCCGGATTGTGATCGCCGACGACCACCGCCTCGTACTCAGCGGGCTGCGCGCCGCGCTCGCCGATGCCGAGGGCATCGAGGTCGTGGGTGAGGCGACGACCGGCCGCGCAGCCGTCAAGACCGTCATCGCCCGCCAGCCCGACGTCATCCTCCTCGACCTGCGCATGCCCGACGGCGACGGCTTCTGGGCCCTGCGCGAGATCCGCCGCGAAGCCCCGAACACCCGCGTCGTGGTGCTCTCGATGCACGACGACCCGCAGCACGTCAACCAGGCGCTGGCCGACGGCGCCTGCGGCTACATCGTCAAGTCGATCGAGCCGGGCGAGCTCGCCTCCGCGATCCGCCACACCGTCGACGGCACGGTCTTCACGAGCGCCGGCGCCCCCTCCTCGCTGCGCTCGACCTCGCAGGACAGCCCTCAGCGCCTGATCACCGAGCGCGAGCTCGAGATCCTCCAGTACGTCGCCGAGGGCCTCTCGAACTCGCAGATCGGCAAGCAGCTGTGGGTCACCGAGCAGACGGTGAAGTTCCACCTCTCGAACATCTACCGCAAGCTCGGCGTCTCCAACCGCACCGAGGCGAGCCGCTACGCGCTGCGCCACGGCCTCGTGCGCTCGGACGACACCTCCCCCGCGCTCTCCTTGCGCGCCTGACCCGGGCGCGACGCGTCACTCGAGGTAGCCGAGCGCCTGGAGCCGCCGCCGCACCGCGTCCAGCTCGTCGCGCGAGAGCTGCTCTGCGCCCTCGGCGGCTTCCGCGCGCTGGCTCGCGACGAGGTCGCGCAGGACGTAGACGGCGAACTCCGTGACCGAGCGAAACCCCGTTCCGTCGATGACCTGCCCGAGCTGCTCGTAGAGCGGGCGCGGGATCTTGAGCGTCACGTCGGGGGATCGGTCGGGCATGCGGCTAGACGAACGGTCGGGATCGGCGGCCCGGAGGTTGACACTCTCACAGGAGTGTCGGCACAGTGGTTGCAATGACCCGCCTCGAATTCAGAGTCTAGGTGGGGGCAGGGCCCGGCACGGGTCGGGGGGGATCGGCCGGCGCGGGAGCGGACGCTGCAGGGAGGGTCGCTCTCGCGCCCGGTACGCCGCCCGCGAGCCCGTCGCCGCGCACGTCCGACCGGCCGAGCGGCCACCCCGAACGGGTGGGTGTATTACTTTGCCTTCTACACGCAATAAGGAGTTCTGGGATATGAGCGAGACGCAGGGATTCACCATCTGGTTCACCGGCCTGTCGGGCGCGGGCAAGTCGACGATCGCCGACCTCGTGATCCCGGAGCTCGAGCGCCGCGGCCGCACGCCCGAGCCGCTCGACGGCGACGTCGTGCGGACGCACCTCTCGAAGGGCCTCGGGTTCTCGAAGGAGGATCGCGACACCAACATCGAGCGGATCGGCTGGGTCGCGAGCCGCATCACGCGCCACGGCGGCGTGCCCGTCGTGTCGGCGATCTCGCCCTACGAGGAGACGCGCCAGTCCGCACGCGCGTCGGTCGAGGAGTTCGGGGCGTTCGTGTGCGTGCACGTGCACGCGTCGGTGGACGAGTGCGTCCGCCGCGACACGAAGGGTCTCTACGCGAAGGCGATCTCCGGTGAGATCAAGGAGTTCACGGGCATCAGCGATCCCTACGAGGAGCCGACGGCGCCCGAGCTGACGGTCTCGACCGAGAGCGAGTCGCCCGAGGAGAGCGCCGCCCGCGTCGTCGCGTATCTCGAGCAGCGCGGCCTCGTCAAGGCCGCGGTGCCGGCGTGACCTCGGGCCTGATCGCCCCGCACGGAGGCTCGCTCGTCACCCGCACCGGCGAGCGCCCGGCGGACGTCGAGGGCCTCGAGCGGATCACGCTCAGCTCGCGCGAGGTCGCCGACCTGGACATGCTCGCGAGCGGCGCCCTCTCGCCGCTGCGCGGCTTCATGGGCAAGGCCGACTACGCGCGCGTCGTCGAGGAGATGAAGCTCGCCGACGGCACCATCTGGGCGCTGCCCGTGACGCTTGCCGTCGCCGAGGCGCCCAAGGGCGAGCGCGTTGCGCTCGCGTCCGAGGACGGCACGCTGCTGGCCACGCTCGACGTCGGCGAGGTCTACGCCTACGACGCCAGGCACGAGGCCGAGCGCTGCTTCCGCACGAGCGAGGACGCCCACCCGGGAGTTGCGCGGCTCTACGGCCAGCCCGGGCAGTACCTGTCGGGTGACGTGACCGTGTTCGAGCGGCCGAAGCCGTCGTTCCCGGAGCTCGCGCTCGACCCCGAGCAGACACGGGCGGCGTTCGCCGAGCGCGGCTGGAAGCGCGTCGTCGGGTTCCAGACGCGCAACCCGATCCACCGCGCGCACGAGTACGTCACGAAGGCCGCGCTCGAGGTCGTCGACGGCATCCTCATCCACCCGCTCGTGGGCGAGACCAAGGGCGACGACGTGCCGGCTGCGGTGCGCGTCGACTGCTACCACGCGCTGCTCGACAACTACTACCCGGCCAACCGCACGCTCCTGGCCGCGTTCCCGGCGGCCATGCGCTACGGCGGGCCGCGCGAGGCGGTCTGGCACGCGATCTGCCGCAAGAACTACGGCTGCTCGCACTTCATCGTCGGGCGCGACCACGCGGGCGTCGGCAGCTACTACGGCACCTACGACGCCCAGCAGATCTTCGACGAGCTCGACGCGGCCGCGCTCGGCATCGAGCCGATGATGTTCGAGCACTCGTTCTTCTGCAAGACCTGCGGCTCGATGGCGTCCGGCAAGACCTGCCCGCACGACCGCGAGGCGCACGTCTTCCTGTCCGGCACCATGGTGCGCGAGATGCTCGGCCGCGGCGAGCGCCCGCCGGAGGAGTTCACGCGCGCCGAGGTCGCCGACATCCTGATCCGCGCGTACGCCTAGCCGTACGCCGATCACTGGACCTTTTGGGGGGGCAGGCTCGACGTCCGTCGTTCACTCCCGCACGCAATCAGGGCGTACGCTCGTAGTCCGAGTGTCACCCTGGGGAGGGGAAGATGGACGCGAGCCGCACCTTCGGGTTCGTTCGATCGGCGATCGATCCGCGCGCCTATCTGGGCCTTTTCCGGCTCGTGCACTGGTACAACCGCACGCACGTCAGCCAGCGCCGTCTGCTGACGTGCGGGGCGGACGTGCGGCTTTCGCCGCTCGCCGCATTCGCGAACGCGCAGCGGATCACGATCGGCGCGCGCACGCGCGTCGGCGACCACGTCTCGCTGTGGGCCGGAGACCGCGAGGGGCGCATCGCGATCGGCAGCGACTGCCTGATCGGCCCGAGGGCGTTCGTGACGGCCTCGGACTACTCGCTCGATCCCTCCTCGACGATCAAGTCGCAGGAGACGCGCGAGCGCGACATCGTGATCGGCGACGACGTCTGGATCGGCGCCGGTGCGATCATCACCGCCGGGGTCGTGATCGGCGACGGAGCCGTGATCGGCGCAGGCGCCGTCGTGCGCCGCTCGGTGCCGGCCGGGGCGATCGTCGCCGGCAATCCCGCGCGCATGAGCGCATCTCGCCTAACGGGGGGTCTGCCGGCCGCTGTTGCATGATTCGATGGTGACCGGAATGAACCCCGAGATCTCGGTCGTCATCGTGTCGTACAAGGTGCCCGACCTGCTGCGCGCGTGCCTGGCGTCGGTGCAGCGGGAGGTGGTCGGCTGCTCGTACGAGGTCATCGTCGTCGAGAACGCCTCGGGCGACGCCTCGGCCGACCTGGTGCGCACGGAGTTCCCCGGTGTCCGCCTGATCGCGCTCGACGAGAACATCGGCTTCGCGGCCGGCTCGAATCTCGGTGCGCGCGCGGCCGAGGGCGAGTACGTGCTCATGCTCAACCCCGACACCGAGCTCGTCGGCGACACGCTCTCGGCGCTGCTGCGCTACGCGCGCCGGCATCCGGAGGCCGGCCTCGTCGGCGGGCGCACGCTCAACTCGGCCGGGGAGCTCGACCCCGGATCGTGTTGGGGCGCGCAGAGCCTCTGGAGCCTGTTCTGCTTCGCCTCGGGCATGTCGACCCTCTTCCGCCACTCGCGCATCTTCAACCCCGAGTCGCTGGGCGACTGGCCGCGCGACAGCGCGCGCGAGGTCGACATCGTCACGGGCTGCCTCTGCCTGGCGCCGCGCCCCGTCTGGAACGAGCTCGGCGGCTTCGACGAGGCGTTCTTCATGTACGGCGAGGACGCCGACCTCGCCGCGCGCGCCCGCAAGGCCGGCTACCGCCCGGCGATCACGCCCGAGGCCGTGATCGTCCACCACGTCGGCCAGTCGTCGCTCTCGGTCGAGAAGCGCGAGATGACGCTGCGCTGCCGCGTTGCGCTCCTCCGCAAGCACTGGTCTCCCCCGCGTGCCCGCGTCGGCGTCGCCCTGCTGCAGACCGGGACGGGCCTGCGCGCCCTGGGCGCGAACGTCGCCCGCAGCTCGGGCTCGACCTGGCCCGCGGTCTGGCGCCGGCGCCGCGAGTGGCGCGGCGGCTACGCCTGAGGGTTCAGCGCGCAACCGTGCACGATTGGGGTCAGACCCCAATCGTGCACGGCCGATTCGCGGGTGGCCGCGCCGGCATGGGTCACGCGCCGGGAGGCGGAAACCGGAACGGCGCGAGGTCGATCTCCGGCGTCAGTCCCAGCACCAGGTCGGCGGCCGCGGCCGCGACGGTGGGCGCGAACTTGAAGCCGTGGCCGGAGAATCCGGCGCACACGACCGTGCGCTCGCCGATGCGGTCGACGATCGGCGCCTCGCTCGGGGTGAGCGCGTAGCAGCAGACGTCGGCCCCGCGCAGCTCGACCCCCTCGGCGCGCCAGGGCAGGCCCGGGAGGCGCATCCGCGCCGCGTCGGTCAGCCGCTCCACCTCGGCCGGCGGCGCGATGCGGGCGGCCGGGTCGTCGGGATCGACATCGGGCCCGA
This sequence comes from uncultured Actinomycetes bacterium, assembly GCA_963743275.1. GTDB lineage: Bacteria > Actinomycetota > Thermoleophilia > Gaiellales > JALYLC01 > JALYLC01. Next base: position 149,439 of record CAVUPB010000003.1, read on the forward strand.
TCGCGTGTCCGCCGATCTTCAGCCCTGCGCCGTCGTCGTCGCCGTGCCCGAAGACGTCGAGGTCGTACGTCCACACCGGCAGGCCGGGCGTCGCCAGGCGCAGGTACACGTTGACCTGTTGCGTCGAGCGGATGGGCGCGTTCGCGATCAACCCGCCCGTCCAGGCGCCCGTGGCGACGAGCACCTGATCGGCCCGCTCGCTCGTGCCGTCGGCCAGCTCGACCACGCCGTCGCCGATGGCGCGCACCGCGACGCCCTCGCGCAGCAGCGCGCCCGCCGCGGCCGCCAGGCGCGCCATGCCGAGCGTCGCGCGCCGTGCGTGCAGCACGCCGCACTCGGGGTCGTACAGCACTCCCGCGACGTCCTCGGCCGAGAACGCCGGGAAGGCGCGAATCGCCTCGGCGGGCTCGAGCAGGCGCACCGGGAGGCCCGCGGCCTCGCACGCCCGCAGCGAGTCGTGGAGGTACTCCGAGAGCTCGATCGCGAACCAGAGCATGCCGGTCTCGTCGAAGAGCCGCTCGTCGAGCAGATGCTCGAGCTCGCGCCACTGCGTCCGCGCCCGCAGCACGAGCTCCGTGTAGTGCGCGGCCGCGCCGTATTCGAAGCGCAGCACCCGCCCCGAGCCCGACGAGGCGGCGAACGCATCGCCCGCCTCGCGCGCGTCGAAGACGGTCACGTCGGCCCCCCGGAGCGCCAGCCGGCGCGCCGCCGCGAGACCGTAGATGCCGGCCCCGACGACGATGACACGCGGCCTCTCCACGGCGCGCATCATGCCGTACGGTGGCATGGCGGCCGTCCATCGGGCATCGTTCCCCCATGGCGAGCCCCGAGTCGCGCGGCGTGGCGGCTGGACGGTTCGCACCGTTCCACCGGGGCCACCAGCATCTCATCGAGCGCGCACGCGCGCTCGTCGACGCGCTCGACGTCGTCGTGGTGCACGCGCCCGACGACGGCCTCGCCCCCGAGTTGCGCACCGGCTGGATCCGCGACGCGTTCGCGGAGCACCCGCTGGTGCAGGTGCACGCCGTGCCGGCGGGAGCCGATCCCGCGGCAGCGGTACGCGAGCGCCTGGGCACGGCCCCCGACGTCTGCTTCACGGGCGCCGGAGACGAGGGCTGGGCGGCTGCGCTCGCGCCCCGCCACGTCGAGGTCGACCGCCTCGCCGGGATCGACACCGCCGTCGTGCGCGCCGACGCGCTGGCCGCGCTCGACCAGCTGCCGGGCGGCACGCGCGCGTCCGTGGTGCGGCGCGTGTGCGTGCTCGGGGCCGAGAGCACGGGCAAGACGACCGTCGCACGCGACCTCGCCGACGCGCTGGCGACGGTCTGGGTGCCGGAGTACGGCCGCGACTACACCGAGACGCTGCCGGACCGGCTCCGCTACGTGTGGACGACCCCCGACTTCGAGATCATCTCGAAGCGCCAGAACTGGAACGAGGATCGCGCGGCGCGCTACGCCAACCGCATCGTGATCGTCGACACCGACGCGTTCGCGACGTCGCTCTTCCACGAGCTCTACGTGGGCTACCGCGCCCCCGAGCTCGACGCCTACCTGCGCGGCTACGACCTCTACCTCGTGACGAGCATCGACACGCCGTTCCAGATGGACACGACGGGTCTGCGCTACGACGGCGACACGCGGCGCTACATGGACGCGACCTACCGCCGTCACGCGGAGGAGTCGGGCCGGCCGTGGGCCCTGCTGCAAGGCCCGCCCCAGGAGCGGCTGCGGGTGGCGGTCGACGCCGTGGCGACGATGCTCGAGCGCTACGCCGGCCCGGCCGCACTGACCGATCTGCGCGCGCCCGCGCCGGTGCGGGTGGCCGCGCGCTGACGCCCTGCGTCAGGGCGTGGCGGTCGCGCCGCAGGCGCCGAGCGCAAGGCCGCCGATCAGGGTCAGCTCCGCCGGCTTCGCGGTGAACACCATCGCGAACGTCGTCGCGCGGGTCAGCCGGCGGGCGACGCACGCGAGCGCCTTCGGCGGCACGTGCGCGCGGAAGGCGCGGCGCCACATGGCCGTCTCCGATGCCGTGCCGACGCAGCGGTCGAGGACGGCGCCGCCGGCCGCGCGCGCGGTCTTGGCGGCGTAGAACGGGACGACCGACCCGATGCGGTTGACACAGCGCTGCTCCGCCGGCGCGAGCACGAGGTGCATCGGCTTGGCGGCGAGGCCGTAGAAGACGCCCATGAAATTGCACGCCCGGAAGACCCGGTCGTACATGCGCAGCTCGTCGAGCCGGGAGCTGACGGCGAGGCGCACCGCCCAGCTGCGCGCGTCCAGCCGCTCGGCGACGCAGCGCAGCTCGGCGTGCTTCCCGAGCACGCGCGTGAAGTCGAGCTCGCGCATGGCGACCCGCTCGGCACGCGTCATGCAGTTCGCCAGCCCTGCGCTGAGGATCCGCTTCTCGGCCGGTGTCGCCGCGTAGTAGGGCGCGAGCCAGACGCCCCGCTCGAGACGCCCGTGGAAGAAGCGCGCGATGCAGGCGGCATCGTTCACGGCCACCCCGGGCTCCTTCGCGCGGATGTCGCCCGCGCTCGCCCAGCGCGGCGCCGCAGCCGCGCCCAGGCCCGGGAACGCGACGAGGGACGCGAGCAGGCCCGCGATGACGCAGAGGCGGAGTCGCATGCCCCCACGCTACGCCGGGGACGGGGGACGCGCCTATCCCCATTTCAGGCGTAGCGCAGGCGCTGCCCGATGCCGAGGCGCGCCGCCTTCTCGAGCATGGCGTGCCCGAGCGCGATGTCGCTGAGGCTGAGGCCGCGGTGCCAGAAGAGGATCGTCTCGTCGTCGCGCTCGCGGCCCGGCCGCGCCCCGGCCACGATCTGCCCGAGCTCGGCGTGCAGCGTCTGCTCCGAGAGCTTGCCTGCCTCGACATGCGCGCGCAGCGAGCCGAACGGGCCACTGCGGCACTGGCCCCAGTCGTCGACGACGAGCTTGGCCATGATGTCGGTCAGCGAGAGCTCGACCGCGCTCATGGTGCCGTAGGGCACGACCAGCGCGCCGGGCTCGATCCACTCCGTCCGCAGCAGCGGCTCGGGCCGCTCGAGACGCGCGGCCTCGACGACGATGTCGGCGCCGCGCACGACCGACTCCCAGTCGTCGCACACGACCACGGGGCGGCCGAGGTCGCGCTCGAGCTGCGCGCCGAACGCCTCGCGGCTCTCGCGCCGCCGCGAGTGGATGCGGATCTCGCCGAGGTCGAAGAGGTGCGCGAGCAGGCGCACGTTCCAGTACGCCGTCCCGCGCGCGCCGATGTGGCCGAGCACCCGTGCTCCCGAACGCGCGAGGTGGCGGGCGCCGAGCGCGGTGACGGCGCCGGTGCGCATGTCCGTGAGCCCGGCGGCGTCGATCACGGCCTGCGGGACGCCGGTGCGCGGGTCGTAGAGCGTGAGCAGGCCGTTCTCGGACGGCAGGCCGCGCCGGTAGTTGTCCACGTAGTCGCCGACGACCTTGACGCCGGCCAGCGCGAGCGGGGCGATGTAGCCGCGCAGCACGTTGAAGTGCCCGCGGAAGGCGTCGTCGGGCCGCAGGTGCACGCGCGGCTCGATCACCGTCTCGCCGAGACCCTGCGCGCGCAGGCCGCCTTCGACCGCGTCCAGGATCTCGTCGTCCGTCAGCTCGAGCGCCTCGACGTCGGGACGGTTGAGGTAGGTCAGGAAGAGCTCCTCCGCCATCGCGGGCAGTATGCGCGACGGAAAACAGAGAGAGGCGCCGATCCGGCGCCCCTCTCGTCGAACAGAAGAAGACGCGAGCCCGCCGGCCCGCGACGGTACGGGTCTAGATCTGGGTCGTGACGGTGTCGAGCGCACCCGAGATCGCGCCGGACAGGTACCCGAGAGCGAGGAAGACGCCGATCGCGATGACGGCGAGGACGACGGCGTACTCGGCCATCGTCTGGCCGCTTTCACGCTCTGTCAGTGCATGGATCCGATCGAGGATGGTGCGCATTTCGAGCCTCCCTGTGAGCCGGGCTCCTCGTGCGAGAAGCCTCTTGCGACTGGCACCAGTAACCGCCCGTCATGCCATACCCGATATCCCCCGTGCAGGGTAATTCGCGTCACCCGCTCGCTTCGGGGCCGACCTTTAGACTGGCAGTCGTGATCGACGCCGATTCGCACGCGATCTCCTCGCCCGAGCAGCTCTGGGAGCTCTTCGGCGAGCCTCTGCCGCGCGTCGTGGCGAAGGAGCTGCCGGCGCTCGACGTTCGCGCCCGGGAGTTCATCGCCGCATCGCCGTTCCTCGTGATGGCGACGACGGGCGCCGATGGCTCGTGCGACGCCGGCCCCAAGGGCGGGCCCCCGGGTTTCGTCGGCGTCATGACGGATACGCGACTACTTGTCCCGGAGTTCCCCGGCAACCGTCGCTTCGATGGCGTGCAGAACCTCGTCACGCGCCCCGGCATCGGCCTGCTCTTCGTCGTGCCCGGAATCTCCGAGACGCTGCGCGTCAACGGCTTCGCGCAGCTCACGCGCGATCCGGCGCTGCTCGACGCGTGCTCCGTGGACGGGCGGCGGCCCTGGTTCGTCGCCGACGTGGAGGTGCGGCAGGTCTTCAGCCACTGCGGCAAGGCCTTCCTGCGCGGCCACCTGTGGCAGACGGCGACGTGGCCCGAGCCCGACACGGTGCGCAGCCCGAGCCGCTCCATCGCCGAGCCCGCGGAGGCCGAGCAGCGAGCCGAGTCGGAGGTGCGCCGGGAGGTCGAGGCCGCCTACGAGCCCCTGCTCTACGGAGAGCCCGCTCCGGATTGACGTTCCGCGGACCTCCGGCCGGCCGTGCCATTCACACGACGACGACAAGGAGCCCGCATGACAACTCCCTACACGCTCAAGAAGCTGACCGACGTCGAGGACGCGGCCGTCAAGGGCGGATTCGCCGAGATCCAGGAGGCGCGCTTCGCCAAGCACGACCTCGACGCCGAGGACACGGGCGTCAGCCTGCACTGCCTCAAGGCGGGCCGCCGCCAGACCTTCGGCCACAAGCACGACGACGCCGAGGAGGTGTATGTCGTGCTCGCCGGCTCCGGGCGCGTGAAGCTCGACGACGAGATCGTGGCGCTCGGGCCGCTCGACGCGATCCGCGTCGCCCCCAAGGTCGTCCGCGCGTTCGAGGCGGGCCCCGACAACGACCTCGAGCTGCTCGCCGTCGGCCCGCGCCACGACGGCGACGGGGAGATCATCCCCGGGTGGTGGGCCGACTGAGGGCCTACGACCCGAGCAGACGGCGGAGCGAGCGCGCGACGACGAGGTCCTCGCGCGCTCGCACGACGACCAGCCGTACGCGCGAGCCGGCGCTCGCGATCTCGCCGCCCGCCGGGGGCGCGTCGTTGAGCCTGCCGTCGAGCTCGGCGCCGAGCACGCCCAGCCGCGCGCAGACCCGCGCCCGCACGAATGCCGAGCCCTCCCCCACGCCGCCCGTGAACACGATCGCGTCGAGGCCGCCGAGCGCGACCGCCATCGCGCCGACGGCGGTCGCGATGCGGTAGCAGTAGACGTCGAGCGCGCTCCGCGCAGCCGGCTCCGGGGAGCGCTCGAGCTCCTCGACGCTGCCCGAGATGCCCGACAGCCCGAGCAGGCCCGACGCGTGCTCGAGCGCCTCGTCGACCTCGGCCGGCGAGGCCGCGCCGCTGCGCAGCAGGTAGATGACCGCCGCGGCGTCGAGCGAGCCGGAGCGCGTCGCCATGGGCACGCCTTCGAGCGGGCTGAAGCCCATCGTCGTGTCGAGCGAGCGGCCGTCGCGCACGGCGCTCACCGAGCAGCCGCCGCCGAGGTGACAGACGACGAGCCGCTCGACCGGCACCTGCTCGGCCGCCCACTCGAGCGAGAGCCCGTGAAACCCGTAGCGGCGGATGTGCAGCGCCGTGCGCCAGTGCTCCGGCACGGCGTACGCCGAGGCCTCGTCGGGCATGGCGGCATGGAACTCGGTGTCGAAGACGGCGACCTGCGGCAGTCCCGGCAGCAGGCGGCGCGCCTCCTCGATGGCGGCGAGCGCCGGTGCGTTGTGGAGCGGCGCGAGCGCGACGAGGGCGTGTAGCTCGGCGAGCGTCTCGTCGTCGATCAGCACGGGCGCCCGGAAGCTCGGGCCGCCGTGCACCACGCGGTGGCCGACCGCGACGACATCGGCCGGCGCCTCGGCGAGCGACGCGACCGCCCGGCTGTCCCCGTCTTCGCCGACCGCCGAGAGCTTGAGGCTCGTCGAGCCGGCGTTGACGACGAGGACGCTGCTCAAGCGCTCAGCCCGGCCAGACCCAGCCGGAGACGTCGGGACGGTCCTCGCCGTGCTCGCGTGTATGCGCGCGGCAGCGCAGCCGCTCGTCCTGCATGTCCTGGCGCAGGTGCGCGGCGACCTCGGAGAGGCCCGGCACGCGGTCGATCACGTCGGTCACGAGGTGGAAGCGGTCGAGGTCGTTGAGCATGACCATGTCGAAGGGCGTCGTGGTCGTGCCCTCTTCCTTGTAGCCGCGGACGTGGAGGTTCTCGTGATTCGCACGCCGGTAGGTGAGGCGGTGGATCAGCCACGGATAGCCGTGATAGGCGAAGACGACGGGGCGGTCGGGCGTGAAGATCGCATCGAACTCCGCGTCCGAAAGGCCGTGCGGATGCTCGCTGTCGGGCTGCAGGCGCATGAGGTCGACGACGTTGACGACGCGCACGCGCAGGTCCGGCAGGTGCTCGCGCAGCAGCGCGACCGCCGCGAGCGTCTCGAGCGTGGGCACGTCGCCGCAGCAGGCCATCACGACGTCGGGCTCGTGTTCGCCGTCGTTCGAGGCCCACTCCCAGATGCCGATGCCGCGCGTGCAGTGCGCGATGGCATCGTCGATCGACAGGTACGAGAGCGCGGGCGCCTTGCCCGCGACGACGACGTTGACGTAGTTGCGGCTGCGCAGGCAGTGGTCCATGACCGAGAGGAGGCAGTTGGCGTCGGGCGGCAGATAGACGCGGATGACCTCGGCCTTCTTGTTGACGACGTGGTCGATGAAGCCCGGGTCCTGGTGCGAGAAGCCGTTGTGATCCTGCTGCCACACGTGCGAGGTGAGCAGGTAGTTGAGCGATGCGAGCGGCCTGCGCCACGGGATCCGCTGCGAGGTCTTGAGCCACTTCGCGTGCTGGTTGAACATCGAGTCGATGATGTGGATGAAGGCCTCGTAGCAGTCGAAGAGGCCGTGGCGACCGGTCAGCAGGTAGCCCTCGAGCCAGCCCTGGCAGAGGTGCTCCGAGAGCACCTCCATGACGCGCCCGTCGGGGCCGAGGCCCTCGTCGGTCGCCATGCGCTCGCCCTGCCAGGCGCGCGTCGTCTGCTCGAACACCGCCGTCAGCCGGTTCGAGGCCGTCTCGTCGGGCCCGACGATGCGGAAGTTGCTGCGATTGCCGACGACGACGTCGCGCAGGAAGGCGCCGAGCACGCGCGTCGCCTCGGCCCGCCCCCTGCCGGGCTCGGCGACGTCGACGGCGTAGTCGCGGAAGTCGGGCAGGATCAGCTCGCGCAGCAGCGCGCCGCCGTTGGCGTGCGGATTGGCGCTCATGCGCCGCTCGCCCGCGGGCGCGAGCGCCGCGATCTCGGGCGCGAGCGCCCCGGCCTCGTCGAACAGCTCGGCCGGGCGGTAGCTGCGCATCCAGCCTTCGAGCAGGTCGCGATGCCCGTCGTTGTTGCGCGCGTCGGCGATCGGCACCTGGTGCGATCGCCACGTGTCCTCGACCGGGAGGCCGTCGACCGTCTTCGGGCACGTCCAGCCCTTGGGCGTGCGCAGCACGATCATCGGCCACGACGGGCGCTCGCTCAGGCGGCCGGCGCGGGCCGCCTCCTGGATGCGCGCGATCTCGTCGCAGGCCTCGTCGAGCGTCGCCGCGAGCACCTGGTGGACGTGCGCGGGATCCTCGCCGTCGAAGCCGCCGGTCACCATCAGCGGCCGCCAGCCGTAGCCCGTGAGGAGCGCGCGCAGCTCGAACTCGGGGATGCGCGCGAGCACGGTCGGGTTCGCGATCTTGTAGCCGTTGAGGTGCAGGATCGGCAGCACCGCGCCGTCGGTCACGGGATTCAGGAACTTGTTCGAGTGCCAGCTCGTCGCGAGCGGGCCGGTCTCGGCCTCGCCGTCGCCGACCACGCACGCGACGGTGAGGTCGGGGTTGTCGAACGCGGCCCCGAACGCGTGCGCGAGCGCGTACCCGAGCTCGCCGCCCTCGTGGATGGATCCGGGCGTCTCGGGCGCGCAGTGGCTCGGGATGCCGCCGGGGAACGAGAACTGGTGGAAGAGCTGCTGCAGCCCGCGCTCGTCGCGGCCGATCTGCGCGTAGAGCTCGCTGTAGGTGCCCTCGAGATACGCGTTCGCGACGATGCCCGGCCCGCCGTGACCGGGCCCGGTCACGTAGATCATGTCGAGGTCGCGCGCGCGGATGACGCGGTTGAGGTGCGCCCAGAGCAGGTTCAGCCCGGGCGTCGTGCCCCAGTGGCCGAGCAGGCGCGGCTTGACGTGCTCGGCCGCGAGCGGCTCGCGCAGCAGCGGATTGGCGAGCAGGTAGATCTGGCCGACCGAGAGGTAGTTGGCGGCGCGCCACCACGCGTCGATGAGGCGGAGCTCCTCCTCGGAGAGCGGGCCGAGCGCCGCGGCGTGCGAAGGGGCCATCGCGGCAGCGTAGCCCGGATGGGGTCGGGCAATCCGGGCCAGAGGCCGCCGCGCTTGCCCGGACGGGGCCTTGGTATCCTGCCGGCGTTGGCCCCAACTCCTGGCTGGCGATGCTTTCCCAAACACCTGGAAGGCCATGGATGACGACGCGTGCGGCGTCGCCACCATCTGCTGCCGGGAGTTGCCACGTGGAGAACGAGTCACGCGATTCGGTCGGCGCTCATGCGTCGCGCGAGTCCGAGTGCCAGTGCCGCATCCGCGATGCGAACGAGGCCGCGGAGCGCACGTGCGCGAGCTCGCGGGCCGGCGCGCCCATGGCAGTGCGCTGCGAGTGCGGCGATCCCGCCTGCCGGGCGCGTGTGACGCTCACGCGCAGCGAGTACGAAGCCGTACGGGCCTACGGGAGCCGCTTCGTCGTCGGCATCAACCACGAGAACCCCGAGAGCGCGTGCGTCCTGTGCGAGTACGCCGAGTTCGCGGTCATCGACGTCGTCGCCGCCGGCGCCCGTTACCACGTCCTCGCACGCAACCCCCGGCACGCCTGGACCGGCGCCGGCGATCGGAGCACCCGATGAGCGACCGTTCCCTGCGCGTCCTCATCGCCAACGAGCGCGAGGACCGCATCGCGCTCGTGACGAGGCTCGTCGCCGGGCTCGGGCACGTGGTGATCGCGGGCTCGACGAACGTCGCCGAGGTCGGGGCGCTCACGTCCAACGAGCACCCCGACGTGGCGCTCGTCGGCCTCGGCTCGAGCTCGTCCCACGCGCTCGAGCTGATCGAGCGGATCGTGCGCGAGGCCGATTGCCCGGTGATCGCGGTGCTCGAGGGGCGCGACTCCGAGTTCGTCAACGAGGCCGCGAAGCGCGGGGTGTTCGCCTACATCGTCGACGGCTCGCCCGACGAGCTGCAGAGCGCGCTCGACATCACGCTCCGGCGCTTCGCCGAGTACCACAACCTGCAGGGTGCGTTCGGGCGCCGGGCGCAGACCGAGCGCGCGAAGGGGATCATCATGGAGCGCTTCCAGGTCGACGAGCGCCGCGCGTTCGAGCTGCTGCGCGAGCATGCGCGGCACAGCGGCCAGAAGCTCGTGCACGTCGCCGAGGCGGTGCTCGACGGGCACCTGCTGCTGCCGCCCCGGCGGGCCGGCGCGCCCGACGATCGTGCCAAATAATACTAAGCTGCGGCCCCGGTGCTACGCTCCGCCTGTCGGCCCGAACCTCCCGGTCGTCACTCGTCGCCCCAGAACCGGCGGCGACCGCCCGCAGCTCGTGCGGGCGCGCTGAGAGACGACCCGACCCGGGAGGTGGGAGATGACGACTGCGACAGCCGGCTTCCGGGCGAAGCGGGCGCCATGAGCGTCCGTCCCGTCAACCCGCTGGTGCGCTGCCCGCGCTGCAGCAGCCGCCTGATCACGCCGACGCACACGGACGCATGCCGCGACGGCGTCATCGTCGACCGGCGCTGCCCCGAGTGCGACCACCGCGACCGCATCGTCACGACGGCGTTCGCCGCCGCGGTGTGGGCCCGCCACGAGGCGCGGGTCGCCTCGAGCCTGTGCGCGCTCGCCGACGCGCTGGCCGACGGCGCCCCCGTCGAGATCCCCTAGCCGGCCCCGCGCGCGGGTCTCGTACGCCGCCGGTCTACGCCGACGGGCCGAGCACCGCCCGGCGCAGCAGATCCTCGAGCTCGGCCAGGGCCGGCCGGCGCGGGCGCTCCGGCAGCTCCGGCGCCGCGGCGGCCGCGGCCCGGAGCGCGTCCTCCTCGCTCAGCCCGAGCTCGCCCAGCGACGCCGGCGTTCCCAGGTCGCGCGCGAGCGCCGTGATCCCGCCTGCGGCGTCGCCGGCGCCGAGCGCCGCCGCGATGCGCCGCTCCGCCTCGGGCGCCGCGGGCAACAGGTACGCGGCGGTGTACGGGAGCAGCGCGGCGTGCAGCTCCGCATGCGGCAGGTCGAACATCCCGCCGAGCACGTGGCAGAGCTTGTGGTGGAGCGCACCGCCCGCGGCGAACGCCTCGCCGGCCAGCCACGCGCCGGCGAGCGCCGTCGCGCGGCTCGCGGGATCGCGCGGGCTGCGCAGGGACGCGCGCACGCCCGCGGCGAGGCGGCGCAGGCCCTCGCTCGCCGCGCTCTCGGTCAGCGGCGTCGCGCCCGGCGCCCAGAACGCCTCGACGCAGTGGGCGACCGCGTTCATGCCGCTCGCCGCCGTGACGGCCGCCGGGAGGTCGTAGGTCAGCTCGGGGTCGTAGACGACGAGGCGCGGCGCGACGCCCGGCTCGCGGCCGGTCGTCTTGCGGCCGTCCTCGGTCATGCCCCAGACGGCCGTCAGCTCGGAGCCCGCGTACGTCGTCGCGACGGCCGCGATCGGCAGCCCGTGCGTGAGCGCGACGGCCTTGGCCAGGCCGACCGCCGAGCCGCCGCCGATCGCGACGAGACAGTCGGCGCCCGTCTCCGCAGCTCGGGCCCGCGCCGCCTCGGCATGTGCCACGGGAACGTGCACGCGGACGCCGACGATGCTGCTGCCGGCGCCGAGCGCGGCGATGAGCTGCTCGGCATGGATCGCCTGCGACCGGCCGGCGACGACGAGCGGCCGCTCCAGCCCGAGCCGGGCGAGCTCGGCCGGCAGCTCGCCGATCGCGCCGGCGCCGAAGACGACCCTGCGCGCGATCGTCTCGTGGATCACGCTACGCCACGCGGCCGGGGTCGCCGGGCTCGTCGTGCTCTGCGCCGGCCTGCGCCGAGCGCACGAAGGCGTCCCACTCCGCGCGCGCGACGGGCGGCGCCGCAAGCTCGCGCGGTGGCCGCCCGCCGAGGCCGTCGAGTGCGAGCTCGACGTGGCGCTGCCAGATCGCGGGCGCGACGTCGTTGGACGCCTCGACGAGCACGGCGAGCGTCCACAGGAGCGCAAAGGCGTCCTCCGCCACCACATCCGCGCGCAGGGCCCCGTGGCGCTTCGCCGCCTCGACGAACTCCCCGATCAGCGCCCGCAGCTCGGCGCGCACGGGCTCGGCCGCCGGCGCGTCCCAGCGGCAGTGACCGTGCACGCCGTCGCTCGCCAGCACCCGGGCGAACCCGCGCACGTAGGCGTGGAAGCGCTCGCCGTCCGGGTACTCCCGCTGCACCGAGCGCGCGAGCCGCAGCCCGCGCTCGAAGAACGGGTACGCGATCGCCTCGATCAGCGCCTGCCGGGACGGGAAGTGGCGGTAGACGGTGCCGATGCCGACGCCCGCGCGGCGCGCCACGTCGTGCATGCCGAGCGCCGAGCCGTGCCGGGCGTGCTCGTGCCGTGCCGCCGCGAGCACGCGCTTGCGGTTGCGGGCCGCGTCGACGCGCTGGCGGCTCAATGCAGGTGCTCCCCGATCGCAAGCCCCGCCTCGGCCGGCGCCATCTCGGTCGGATCGACGCTGAGCGTGTCGAACTCGTGACCCTCCGTCGGGCTGGCGCGATTCGCGCGCGCCGGCACGAACGCCGCCGCGACGCCGGCCAGCGCGAGCGCGACGCCGAGCACGATGAACGAGAGCTCGTAGCCATGCTCCTTCGGGAGCGCCCCGCCGACGATGCCCGCCGCGATGATCGAGGCCACGATCTGGCTCCCGATCGCGCCGCCGATCGTGCGCACGTTCGCGTTCATGCCGGTCGCCACGCCCGTCTGATCGCGCGGCACGGCCTCCACGACGAGGTTGGACATGGCCGAGAACGCGAAGCCGATGCCGAGCCCGGTCAGCGCCATCGCCACGTAGAAGTTCCACTCGCTGCCGTGCGCGACGGTCAGGAAGAGCATGCCGAGCGCGCTCAGAACCGACCCGGCGACGAGCGGCACCTTCGAGCCGAAGCGGGTCGCGAACGCACCCGTGAGGATGCCCGCGACGAGCATGGCGCCCGAGAGCGGCAGGATCGCGAGGCCCGACTGCGTGATCGACGCGCCGAATCCGTAGCCGGCGCTCGACGGCGTCTGCAGGAAGGCCGGCACGACGATCATGACGGAGTACATCCCGAAGCCGAACAGCATCGCCGAGATGTTCGTCCACCACACGGCCGGGATGCGCATCATGCGCACGTCGACGAGCGGCTGCTCGGCGCGCAGCTCCGTCGCGAGCCAGGCGGCGAAGAGCACGACCGCGCCGGCGAAGAGGCCGAGCACGCGCGCCGACCACCACCCCCAGTCCCCGCCCTCGCTGACGCCGAGCAGCAGGCAGACGAGCCAGCCGGAGAGCGTCAGCACGGCGAGCGGACCGATGCGCCCGGGCGCCTTGATGGGCGACTCGGGCACCCACAGGATCGTCGCGACGAACGCGATCGCGGTCATGGCCGCGGGGATCCAGAACAGCCAGTGGATCGAGAGGTTGTCGACGATCGGGCCGGCGATCACGATCGCCGTACCCGCGCCGATGCCGATCAGGGCGGAGAGCAGGCCGATCGCCCCGGCCACGCGCTCGCGCGGGAACTCGTCGCGCACGATGCTGAACGCGAGCGGGAAGATTGCGCCGCCGCCGCCCTGGATGACGCGAGCCGCCAGCATCACGGGCACCGACGACGTGAGCGCCGCGAGCACCGATCCGACGATCAGCGACGCGAGCACGATCAGCAGCACGCGCTTCTTCCCGAACATGTCGCCGAGGCGCCCGAGCACCGGGGTGGCGACCGAGGCGCTGATGAGGTACGCCGTGAGCACCCAGGCCACCGTGGACTGGCTCGTGTGCAGCGCGTGGCCGATCTCGGGGAGCGCCGGCAGCACCATCGACTGCAGCAGGATGTAGGCCAGTGCCGAGAGCGAGAGCACGCCCAGCGTGAGCGTCGGATGCTGGCGGTCGTGACTCTCGGCATGGGACATACGGCGGGTGCTCCTCGATCGGCGCGCGGGCGATTTCGCGGGACTATAGCGGAACCGGATTCCGTTTCCAGGCCACGGGCGGCGCGGGTGCCCCGGCGCGTGCGATGATCGCCGCATGTCCACTCCGGTCCGTGCCGCCGTGCTGCGCGCCCCCCACTCGCGGCTCTCGCTCGAGACGCTCGACCTGGCCGATCCCGGGCCCGGCGAGGTGCGCGTGCGCTACGGCGCAAGCGGCGTCTGCCACTCCGACCTGCACTGCATCGACGGCGAGTGGACGGTGCCGCTGCCGCTCGTGCTCGGTCACGAGGGCGCCGGGACGGTCGAGGCGATCGGGCCCGGCGTCGCCGGCCTGACGCCGGGCGACGCCGCGGTGCTGTCGTGGCGCTACGCCTGCGGCCACTGCCGCGCCTGCGTGCGCGGGCGCTCCTGGGCCTGCGCCGAGACGCGCATGGGCGACTGCACGCTCGACGACGGCACGCTGCGCCTGCGCGCGGGCGACGGCGGCGACGTCTACCAGTACCTCTCGGTCGGGACGTTCGCCGAGGCGGCGGTGGTGCCCGCGTCGGCCGTCGTGCCGATTCCGGCGAGCGTGCCGGCCGAGGTCGCCTGCCTGATCGGGTGCTCGGTCACGACCGGCGTGGGCGCGGTGGTCAACACCGCGCGGGTCGAGCCCGGCGCGTCCGTGTGCGTGATCGGGTGCGGCGGCGTCGGCCTCTCGGTGATCATGGGCGCCGTGCTCGCCGGAGCGCATCCGATCATCGCCGTCGACGTCGAGGACGCCAAGCTCGACCAGGCCCGCGACCTCGGCGCCACGCACGCCGTGCGCGGCGACGGCGACGTCGCGGCCGCGGTCCGCGCGATCGTCCCGGGTGGGGTCGACTACGCCTTCGAGGCCATCGGCCTGCGCCCGACGATCGAGCTGATGCCCGATCTCCTGTGCCTCGGAGGCGTCGCGGTCATGGTCGGCATGACCGCCGAGGACGTCCGCGTCAGCTTCTCGGGCTTCGGCATGGCCGAGTTCGGCCACAGCGTGCTCGGCTCCAACTACGGCTCATCGGTGGCGCCGATCGACTTCCCGCGGATCGCCGCGCTCTACGAGGCCGGCAAGCTCCCGATCGACCGCCTGATCACCCGGCGCATCGCGCTCGACGAGGTCGACGAGGCCTTCGACGACATGCGCGCCCGCCGCGGCGGCCGCGCCGTCATCGTCTACGGCTGAGGCGAGCCGCGAGCCGCTATCCGCTCGTGATCCGCACCGAGGAGATCGCAAACGGCGGCGGCCCCAGGAACGCGACGCCATGCGCCTCGGCCGCCGCCATCGTGCGCGCATGGTCCGGCTGTGGGGCTGCCGGCAGATCACGGCTCGAGGCGGGCTCGCCACCAGCGCGGAAGAAGCGGTCGTGCCCGCCGGGTGTGTTCATGACCAGGAAGCGCGCGCGCTCCGAGACGATGAGGAACGCATGCGGGACGCCACGGCGGATCGCCATGGTCTGGCCGGCCTGTGCCCGCACCTCCTCCCCATCGACGTGGAAGAGGAGCTCTCCTTCGAGGATGTAGAACGTCTCGTGGCTGGGATCCGTATGGAGGCCGGTCGCACGACCCTCCGTCGACTCGACCTCGACCAGCGAGAACGCATCGTCGCTCCACTCGCCCGGCACCTTGATGTTCTGGAGCGCGCCGTTGAACCAGAGGGCTTCGCCTTCGCGCGGGGCGACGCTCAGCGTGGGCGTCTCGCCGGCGTTCGGGATGCTCATGCAACACCTTCCGTGTCTTGTGAGATCAGAGTCTCATGTTAGACTAGTGTCTCATGATGAGCATGTCAATCTCATGAGTGGGCACGAGCGCGTTCACCAGAAGACCCGCACGCGCGATGCGCTGATTCGCGCTGCACGGCAACTGCTCGCAGAGGGCGGCGCCCCCACGGTCGAGCAGGTCGCGGCCACCGCATCGATCTCGCGTGCGACGGCCTACCGCTATTTCCCGAACCAGCGCGCACTCCTCGTGGCGACCTATCCCGAAATCGCCGATCGCTCTCTGCTCGGCGACGCCCCGCCGGCTGATCCGGAGGCGCGCGTCGACATCGTCGCCGAGGCCCTCGCGCGCCAGGCGGTCGAGCACGAGCCGGAGCTGCGAACGATGCTGCGCCTTTCACTCGAGCCGGATGCACCGACTCGAGCCGATCGTCCCTTTCGCGTCGGCAGGCGCATCACGTGGGTGGCCGACGCCCTGGCGCCGCTCCAGGGGCGCATGCCCGAGCGTGAGCTGCAGCGCCTGACTCTCGCGATCGCCTCGGCGGTCGGCATCGATGCCCTCGTGTGGCTGACCGACATCGCGCATCTGTCCCGGCCCGAAGCCGTCGACGTGATGCGCTGGTCCGCACGCGCTCTCCTCCAGGCGGCCCTCGCCGAGTGGCCGGCGCCCGTGTCCGGGTAACGCTCGGACGCCGGGCTCCGCCTGGCCTGGGGCGACGCGGCGGCGGCGTTCGAGCCGCCCTAGCCCGCGCTGAGCCGGGCGCCGGCCTCCTCGATCGCGTCGCAGAGCGCGCGTACGTCGTCCGCGTCGGTGCGCCACGAGACGATCGCGACGCGCTGGCAGACGCCGCAGGCGAGCTGGGCGCCGGTGAAGAAGACGTCGCCTGCCGCCACGACGTCGGCCTGGATGCGGCGGTTGAGGTCGTCGAGCGCAGCGCCGTCGGGCCAGCCCTCGGGCCGGTAGCGGAAGCAGACCGTGTTGGTCGGCGCGGGCGCGGCCGGCTCGAGCCGGGGCGAGGCCTCGACCGCGCGCGCGAGCCCCTGTGCCAGCTCGCAGCAGCGCGTGACGAGATCGACCATGCCGTCGCGCCCGAGGAACTTGAGGGCGGCCCACACCGACGCGCCGCGCCACGACCGGCTCGCCTCGATGCCGAGCTCGTGCAGGTTGGCGCCGGCGCCGGGCGTCAGATAGGCGGCACTGCCGGCGAACGCCTCCCTATGCAGGGCGGCGTCCCGCAGCAGCACGAAGCCGACGCCGTTCGGGACGTTCAGCCACTTGTGCCCGTCGACGGCCAGGGAGTCGGCCCGCTCGAGCCCGGCGACGAGCGCCGCGGCCGGCTCCCAGAGCCGGAAGAACGCGCCGAACGCGCCGTCGGCGTGCAGCCACAGGCCGTGCTGCTCGCAGACGTCCGCGATCGCGGCGACGGAGTCGCAGGCGCCGGTGTTGACCGAGCCCACCATGGCGATTGCGATCGCCGGCTCGACGCCGTTCGCGCGGTCGCGCTCGATCGCCTCGGCGAGCAGGTCGACGCGCATCGCGTAGCGCTCGTCGATGGGGATGGTGCGCACGCACCCCGAGCCGAGGCCGAGCGTCCGCAGCGCCTTGTGGTCGGAGAGGTGGAGCTCCTCGGAGGCGTACACGGCGAGCTCGGGCAGCGCGCGCACGCCCTGCTCCATGACGTCCACGCCGTGCTTGCGCGCGAACCAGTGCCGCGCCACGCCGAGTCCGATCGTGTTCGCCATCGTCGCGCCCGAGCCGAAGTAGCCCGACGCCGCGGGGAAGCCGAGCAGCTCGCCGAGCCAGCGGATCGTCACCTGCTCGAGCTCGACGCCGGCCGGGCCGAGCGGCCACATGCCGACGTTCTGGTCGACCGCGGCCGTCCAGGCCTCGACGATCGCCGCGGCCGGCAGCGAGCCGCCCGTGACGTAGCCGAAGTAGCGCCCGCCCGTGCCGCCGGCGAGACCGCCGGCCGAGCGCTCCTCGAGCTCGCCGAGGATCGACGCGAGCGGCGCGCCGTGCTCGGGCAGCGGCTCGTCGAAGCGCGCGGCGAGCTCGGCGCGGTCGATCGTGACGCCCGCCTGCGCAGGCGGATCGAGCGCTGCGCGGAAGCGCGCGGCGAAGTCGCGCACCGCCGCGTCGAGATCATCTGCGGCCATCGAGCTCCCTCTTGGTCGGGCCTGTTGCCGGGGCGGCACCGACGCGTCAGACTAGGCGATCGTGAGCGAGCACCTGATCGAGCGGATGACGTGGCCGGAGGTCGAGGCCTGCATCGACGCGGGCGTCGACGCGGTGCTCCTGCCGATCGGCACGACCGAGCAGCACGGCCCGCACATGCCGCTCGACACCGATTGCATCATCGCCCAGGGCCTCGCCGCGCGGGCCGCCGCGCTCGCCGGGGAGCAGGGCCTGCGCGTGCTCGTCGCGCCCACCCTGAACGTGACGCTGTCGTGGTACCACATGCAGTTCCCCGGCAGCATGCGGCTTTCGACGACGACGTTCCTGCAGGTCTTCCGCGAGGTCTGCGACTCGCTCGTGCACCACGGCTTCGAGAACGTCGTCGCGATCAACGGCCACGGCGGCAACGTCGCCGCCCTCACGGTCGCGGTCAACCACTACTTCGAGCAGACCGGGCGACGGGTCTTCCTCGCGCAATGGTGGGATCTCGCCGCCGACGTGCTGGCCGAGGTGGAGGGCCCGATGATCCACGCCGAGGAGGCCGAGACCTCGATCGCGATGGCGCTCGGGCAGCGCGTCGAGATGGACCGCGCGACGCGCGATGCCTGGGATCGCGGCGCGGCCGTGCGCGACGCCGGGTTCCAGTGGACGTCGCTCGGCCAGTACGGCATGCGGCACGCCGGCCCGAAAGTGGTCGTGCCGATGGACATGCTGCGCGACATCACGGCCTCAGGCGTGGTCGGCGACGCGACACGGGCGCGGCTCGAGACGGGCGAGCGCGCGGTCGCGGCAGTCGTTCCGCGCATCGTCCAGGTCTGCCGCGAGATGGCAGGAAAGGGGTAGGCAACCCGTGGCACGACGCGTGATCGACCTGTCGCAGCCGCTCTCGCGCGAGAGCCAGCTGCATCCGTTCTTCTCCCCCACGCAGATCATGCGGCACATCGTGCACTCGGACGCGCCCGAGGGCCGGCCCTCGTTCAACGCCGAGCTGATCATCACCTCGAACCACGCCGCGACCCACGTGGATGCGATCGGGCACTACCTCCGCGGCGGCGACACGATCGGCGAGATGCCGCTCGACCTCTTCTGCGGCGATGCCATCTGCGTCGACATCCGCGAGTATCCGCGCGGCCACGACGTCACGGTGGCCGAGGTCGAGAAGGCCGTCGCGGCCTCGGGTCAGGAGGTCCGCGACGGCGACATCCTGCTGTTCTGCTCCGACCACTACAACCGCACCGCCGGCACGCCCGCCTTCCTCGACGGCTTCTGCGGCATCTCCGCCGAGGCCGTGCACTGGATGGCCGATCGCGGCGTGAAGATCTTCGGCGTCGAGACGATCTCGCCCGACCTCGTGTACCTGACCGACGAGTATCCGACGCACCGCGCCTGCGGCGAGCGCCGCCTCACGCACTACGAGAACCTCAACAACCTCAAGGACGTCGTCGGCCGGCGCTTCCTGTTCGTCGGCCTCCCGCTGCGGCTCGAGCCCGCGTACGGCTCGCCGATCCGCGCCGCCGCGATCCTCGACGACTGACGCTACGCCGCGCGCGCCTCGTCGTCGCGGTCGGGGCGGGGCGGATTCTCCGCGCGCGGGTGCATGCGCAGGACGGCCGGCGGAGCGGATGCGGCGGCAGGCGCGCTGCCGGCGTCCCGGCGCGGCGCCGGCCGGCCATCGCCCAGGAAGGCCGAGAGCGCCGCGCACGCGAGCCACGGCAGGAGCACGGCCGGATGCCGCAGGTAGCTCCACGACCACGCGAGGGGGTCGCTACCGGAGCCGAGTGCCTCGCTCGCTTCGAGTTCGTCGATCATGGCTGTGCGCGCTCCCTGCCGGTTGCCCTGCGCCGTTCGTACTGACCGTCACAATCTCGCACGCCGGAGGGACGGCTGCGTGGTCATTGCGGGGGATCCTGGCGCCCCGCCGGCGCTCCGGGAACCACGACCGCCAACGCGACGTCTGAGCATGAAATGCGCATCTCCATGCTGACACCCCTCATCCTCCTCGCCGCCGCGGCACCCGCCGCCGGCGCCGCACCGGCCGGCGACGAGCACGCGTCGATCGCCCATCCGACCGCCGCCGACCGCGTCGTGGTGCAGGTCGTCACCGGCGGCGGCTTCGTGACCCCGCAGACGAATCTGCGCACGATGCCCTCGTTCACGCTCTACGGCGACGGGACGGTCATCGTGCCCGGGCCCGTCATCCAGATCTACCCCGGCCCGGCCATCTACCCGCTGGTGCGCAGCAAGCTCTCCGAACGCCAGGTGCAAGCGGTGCTGAAGCGCGCGCGGGGGGCCGGGCTGCTCGCTCCCGGAGCGATCGCCTACGGCATGCCCGGGGTGTCCGACATGCCGACGACCACGCTGGTCGTGAACGCGGCCGGCCGCCACGTCCGCCGTCAGGCCTACGCGCTCGGGATGACGGCGCCCGGCGGTCGGGTGACCGCGGCCCAGGCGAAGGCGCGCCGCGCGCTCGCGGGGTTCATCGCCAAGCTGCCGCACGCACTCGCGGGCGTCCACTACACGCCGCATGCGATCGCGGTGTACGTCCAGCCCGCGAGCGGCCAGGCGCAGCCGGGCGCACGCAAGGTCGTGTGGCCGCTCAAGAGCGATCTCGCGAGCGCCGGCACGCACAGCTCGACCGGCCTGAACTACCGCTGCATCACGGTGCGCGGAGCCGACGTGACGACGCTGCTCGCGGCGCTGCGGAAGGCCAACGAGCTCTCGCGCTGGATCCCGCGCGCCGGCTCGCAGGACAGCTACTCGCTGGTGGCGCGGCCGCTGCTCCCCGACGAGCGCCGCTGCCCGTAAGCGCGCATGCACCAGGCCTCGAGCCGGTCGCCTCGTGCAACGTTGGGGTCTGACCCCAACGTTGCACGCCCGTGCAAAAGTGGGGTCTGACCCCAACTTTGCGCGCAAAAGTGGGGTCTGACCCCACTTTTGCGCGAGGAGCGTCCGCGGGGGCGCGGCCGGCGCCTCAGGCCGGGCCGAGCAGATCCCAGCGGTTGCCGGCGATGTCGGCGAACACCACGACGCGGCCGTACTCCTCGCTGCGGGGCTCGCCGGAGAACTCCACGCCGGCCGCCGTCATGCGCGCGTAGGCGGCGTCGAAGTCGTCGACGCGCAGGAAGAAGCCGACCCGGCCGGCGACCTGCCGGCCCACCACGGCGGCCTGCGTGTCACCGTCGGCGCGGGCGAGCAGCAGACCGGTCTCCGCGCCCGGCGGGCGCACGACGACCCAGCGCTTCGGCCGCCCGTCGTTGGTGAGCGACGGCGAGTCCTCGGCGAGCTCGAAGCCGAGCACGTCGACGAAGAAGTCGATCGCCGGCTGGTACTCGTCGACCACGATCGCCACGAGCGGGAGGTGCATCGCGCCAGCATAGGCGGCGGTGCGGTGGGTGAAGATCCCCCCGGGCATTGCGCGGCGCGTGTGAAATCCGTAGCCTCCCACCCGTGCTGCGGCCGCTTCGCACGTTGACGCTCGGGCTCTGCATGGCGCTCTGCGCCGTGGCGCCGGCGGCTGCGAGCACCTGGCGCGGGCTCGGGCCCCTGGATCCGGAGCACTCGTCGCCGAGCAACCCGCCGGTCGCGCTCGCCGTGAACAGCAGCGGGCTCGCGATCGCCGGCTGGGTCAGCCGCGATTCGACCGGCGGATCGACGAACAGCGGGGGCGTGCGCGTCGTCGAGCGGCCGCCCGGCGCGGCCTGGGGGGCGCGCCAGACGCTCAAGCCGCCGGACGGGTCGCTCTCGAACGACATCGAGATCGGGCTCGGCGACGACGGCTTCGGCGTCGCCGCCTGGTACAACGATCCGACGGGCGTGGCCTACAGCGCGCGCCGACGTCCGGCACGTGGGGTGCGCCCATCCCGCTCTCGGTCGGCAACGACCCGCAGGTCGCGATGCAGCCCGACGGCCAGGCGGTCGTCGCCTGGAACGACAGCACGCAGGTGCAGGCCGCGCTGATCGCCAAGAACGGCGTCGCGACCCCGCCCTTCGTCGTCTTCCCGCCGGCCGCCGGCCGCACCGTCGAAGCGGTCGACCTCACGCGCGCGGGCGGTGACACCCCGACCGTCATCGAGATCCTCTGGCGCGACGGCAGCGGCCTGCACGTCGAGGTCGACGGCATCTTCTTCAGCGGCGCGACCGGATCGGCCACGCCGTACTACTGCGGCGGCGGGGCCCCCGGGGCGTTCGACCCGCCGGCCGCGGCGCTCACGGGCGCCAGCCCGGACTTCGTGTTCGACTCGGCGACCGTCGTCGCCGACACCGTCGGCGGCATCGTCGCCGGCTACGCGATCACCGCCGATGCGGGCGCCACGCGCAAGGTCGTGCTCGCGCGCTGCCAGCCCGGCGTCTCGGGCTGGCAGCAGATCGTGAACGCCGGCGGCGAGTATCCGGCGCCGGCGCTCGCCCTCTCGTCGGCGGGTCGCGTCGTCGCCGCGTGGGGAGCGCCCGGCGGGCTCGCCGTGACCTCGCGCAACCTGCGCAACGGCAGCGACTGGGACGCGGTGAGCGTTCCCCTCACGTTCGCCTCGGTCGGCGCGGCCGACACCACGTCGCTGCGGGCGGGCGTGGCCTTCGACTCGGCCGGCAACGCCGCCGTGGCAGCCGATTTCCGGCGCGCCGGCGACCTCGCCTTCACGTCGGTGCACCAGCTCGCGGGGGGCGCCTGGAGCACCGACTCGCTCGACGCGCAGCCCGCGGACGTGCTGGCGAGCCCATACACGCCCGGATTCGTCTCGCCGCGCCGCGGCGGCTTCGTGGCCGTCTGGCGGAATCCGCTGAACAACCGCTACACGCGCACGGGCGACCTGGACGTCGAGCCGCCGGCGATCACGGTGAGCGGGCTCTCGGGGCCGATCGTCGCCGGCCAGCCCGTGACCGCGGGCGCGGCCGTGACCGACAACTGGTCGGGGTTCGTCGCGGGCAGCGTGCACTTCGACTTCGGCGACGGCACGAGCGGGAGCGGCGACAGCCTCGCGCACACGTATCTCACGCCCGGGCCGAAGACCGTCGTCGTGACGGCGCGGGACGCGGCCGACAACGTCGGGCAGGCCACGCTGACGATCAACGTGTCGGCGCCGACGGTCGCGTTCGCCGGCGCCGCCCTCGTCAAGCCGGTCTGGAAGGCCAGCCGCCTCAAGGGCGCCCTGCATCTCGCCTTCACGCCGCCGGCGGGCGCGGCGCTGCGCGTCGCGATCACCTCGAGCGACGGCAAGAAGACCTTCCTCGACCAGGCGGTCACGCCCGGCAAGGACATCAAGCTGCCGTCCCGCCTCCTGCCGGGCCACTACCTCGCGCGGCTCACCGGCACGATCGGCGGAGCGGCGATCGTGCCCGCGACCCGCCCGTTCACGGTGCCCGCGCCGAAGGAGGGCGTCGTCTCGATCGCGTTCCTCACGCCACGCAAGAACGGCCAGCCGCGCACGTCGGTCGCCGGCTTCCAGAGCAGCCTGTTCGCCTACATCGCGTTCGCGTCGCGACCGAAGGGCGCCGTGCAGGTCGCGTGGTTCGGGCCGAAGGGCGAGCGCTACGCCTCGAGCGGCCCCTATCGCGGCAAGCGGCTCGAGTTCTACTACAAGCTCAAGACCGGGCTCTCCCACGGCACCTGGCGCGTCGTGGTCAGCTCGCGCGGGCGCGTCTCGGCCACGCTGAGCATCAAGCTCAAGTAATCGCTGCGGCCAGGGGTTTTCCCGCAGGAGCGAGGTGGGCAGCCCCGATGAAGCGCGGCACGGCGGCTCCGATGCTGTGCCCATGGCCGTCGCATCGCCGCCGCGTCCAGGCCCGGCCGTCCCCGACACGCACCTGACGCTGCCGGCGCCGGATGCCGTGCTCGCGGCTCTCGGGACGCCGAAGGCCGGGCTCGCTCCGGCAGAGGCCGCCCTCCGGCTGCGACGGGACGGGCCCAACCTGCTGCCCGAGGGGCAACGGCGCAGCCTCGTGCGCCAGTTCCTCGACCAGCTGACGCATTTCTTCGCGCTCATGCTGTGGACCGCCGCCGCCCTCGCGCTCGTCGGCGGGATGCCCGCACTCGCGATCGCGATCGTCGTCGTCATCGTCGTCAACGGCGCCTTCAGCTTCATCCAGGAATACCGCGCGGAGCAGGCGACGCGCGCGCTCGCAGCGCTGCTCCCGCAGACGGCCGTCGTCCTCCGCGGCGAGCGCAACGTCACGGTGCCCGTGGCGGACATCGTCGCCGGCGACCTGCTGCTGCTGCGCGAGGGCGACCGCATTGCGGCAGACGCCCGCGTGATCCGCTCCGACGGCATCCACGTGGACAACTCGACGATGACCGGCGAGTCCGAGCCCGTGGAGCGCAGCGCGGCCGGCCTCACGGCGGCACCGGCCGACATCGTCGACGCCGGCAACATCGTGCTCGGCGGCACCTACGTCGCGTCCGGCGCCGCGACGGCTGCCGTCATCGCGACGGGAGCGCGCACGCGGCTCGGCGGGATCGCGCGCATCACGGAGGACGTCCACCGGCGCCCGAGCCCCCTGCGCACCGAGCTGAACCGGGCCGTCCGCCTGCTCGCGGCGTTCGCCGTGGGCGCCGGCGCCGTCTTCTTCGGCGTCTCCGTCGCCGCGGGAATGCCGGCGCACGACGGCTTCCTCTTCTCGGTCGGCGTGATCGTGGCGCTCGTGCCCGAGGGCCTCTTGCCGACGCTCACGCTGGCCCTCGCCATGGGCGCCTCGCGCATGGCCCAGCGCAAGGCGCTCGTGCGCCACCTCGAAGCGGTCGAGACGATCGGCGCCACGACCGTGATCTGCACCGACAAGACCGGCACCCTGACCGAGAACCAGATGACGGCGAGCGCCCTGGCGATCGCCGGAGTGCGCTTCTCGGTGAGCGGCTCCGGCTACGACCCGGCGGGCGCGGTGCTGGTCGGCGAGCGGCCCGTGCGCGACGAGGAAGCGCGCCTCCTGGCGCCGCTCGCGCGCGTCGCGGCGCTCTGCGGCAACGCCCGCGTCTCCGAGCACGACGGCCGCTACGCTCTGCGTGGGCGATCCGACCGAGGGCGCGCTCGTCGTCCTCGCGCGCAAGGCCGGCGTCGAGCGCGAGGCCGCGGAGCGCACCGCCCCGCGCCGCCTCGAGCTGCCCTTCGACTCGACGAGGCGCCGCATGAGCACGGTGCACGCGACACCCGACGGCACGTTTGACGTGCTCGTGAAGGGCTCGCCGGAGGCGATCCTGGCCGTGACGACGCGCGAGCGCGGCGCCGAGGGGACGCATCCGCTGACCCCGGAGCGGCGCCGGGCGATCGCGGCGGACATCGACGCGCTCGCGGCGTCCGGCCTGCGCGTGCTCGCACTCGCCTCCACCTCGGCCGCCTCGCTGCCCACCGCGGCGCAGGACGCGGAACGCGAGCTCGAGCTGCTCGGACTGGTCGGCCTGGCCGATCCCGTCCGCGCCGACGTGCCCGATGCCGTCGCGCGCTGCCGGGCCGCGGGCATTCGCGTCGTCATGGTCACCGGCGACCATCCCGCGACCGCGCTCGCGATCGCGCGCCAGGCCGGGCTCGACGCGGCGACCGTCGTCACGGGCTCCGAGCTCCCGGCCGACCGGGACGAGCTCGCCGACCTGCTCGTCGGCGGCACCTCGGTGATCGCGCGCGTGGCGCCCGAGCAGAAGCTGGCGATCGCGGAGGCATTCCAGGCGCGCGGCGAGGTCGTCGCGATGACGGGCGACGGCGTCAACGACGGCCCCGCGCTCCGCCAGTCCGACATCGGCATCGCGATGGGCATCGCGGGCACCGACGTGGCCCGCGGCGCCGCCGACCTCGTCCTGCTCGACGACAGCTTCACGCACATCGTCGAGGCGGTCGAGGAAGGGCGGGCCGCGTTCCAGAACATCCGCCGCTTCCTCACCTACCACCTCACCGACAACATCGCCGAGCTGGCGCCGTTCGTCGTGTGGGCGCTCTCGGGGGGTCGCATCCCGCTCGTCCTGACGGTGCTCCAGGTGCTCGCGCTCGACATCGGCACGGACCTCCTCCCCGCGCTCGCGCTGGGCGCCGAGAAGCCCCAGCCGCACCTCATGGCGGAGCCTCCGCGCACGCGCACGGAGCGGCTGCTCGACGGGCGCGTGCTCGGGCGCTCGTTCGGGTTCCTGGGCCCCGTCGAGGCCGCCGTGTCGCTCGCCCTCGTCCCGATCGGCGCGGCCCTCTACCTCGGCTGGTCGCCGGGCCACCACCTCCCGGACGCCGGGCACAGCCTCGCCCTGCTCTCGACGATGGTCTTCGCGGCGATCGTCTGCATGCAGATGGCGAACGCGCTCGAATGCCGATCGACGCCGGCCTCGCTGTTCTCGATCGGGGCGTTCACGAACCGGCTCCTGCTGGCCGCGATCGGGATCGAGGCGGTTGCGCTGCTGGCCTTCATCTATGTCCCGGGTCTCAACGACGCCCTCGGCCAGCGCGGGCTCGGGGTCGAGTGGCTGCCCGTGGCCGTGACGCCGTTCCTGCTGTTCGCGGCCGAGGAGCTGCGCAAGGCGATCGTCCGCCGGCGGGCCCGCGCGCGCTCCGTAGACTGACCGGATGCGGCAGCGGATCAGCCTCGTGACGCTCGGCGTCGCCGACTACGCCCGCGCCAAGGCCTTCTACGAGGCGCTCGGGTGGTCCGCGGCGATGGCCGTCGAGGAGACCGCGTTCTTCCAGGCCAACGGCTCCGTCCTCGTCCTCTGGAGCCGCGCGAAGCTCGCTGCCGACACCGGCATCGACGACGACGGCGCGCGCTGGGGCGGCGTGACGCTCGCGCACAACGTCGGCTCGCGCGACGAGGTGCGCGCGGTGATCGACGAGGCGCGTGCGCTCGGGGCCGAGATCACGCGCGAGCCGGCCGAGACGTTCTACGGGGGCTACGCCGGCGTCTTCCGCGACCTCGACGGCCACGCCTGGGAGGTCGCCCACAACCCCGGCTTCGGGCTCGCGGAGGACGGCAGCGTCGTGCTCCCGTCCGGCTGACCCGGGACTCCGCCGTCCTCCCGCTCGGCTACGACCGCCACGAGCGTGCCAGCGCGGCGGGATCCGAGCTCGCGTGCAGCATCTTCTCGTGAATCTTGCAGACGGGCAGCGCGACGACCTCGCCGCGGATCGTCAGCTCGTGGAAGCCCGCTGCGCGCGAGGCGCAGCGCTCGCCCTTGCGGGTCGCGAACGTGGGCATCGCGCGACCGATGCGCGCGCAGCACGCCTCGTGGCTCGCGCTCGGCCGCGCCGTCACGGGCCCGTCTTCGGCGCGGCCGTCCACGGCTCCCAGGATCCGGCTTCGCGCGAGCGCGTCAACCCGGCGCCGCAGGCGATGCAACGCCCGCGCATCGAGGTGCGCTCGCCGCCGCGCTCACGGGTGGCGTCCGCCCAGATCTCGATGAGCTCGTGTCCGCACTTCTCGTCCGCGGCCTCTGGGGTGCTCGCCAACGCTCCTCGTTCCTGTCGCCGTGGCCGTCGCCGGAGCCTACGAGCGACGCGGGCACCTGCAATCGGCGATCTACCCGATTTGCGGTACGGGTTTCCCGCAGACCGCTCGTCGTAGGCTTGCGGGGTGTCGCTCGCCGTCGAAGACCGGAACCGCCGTCTGTTGCGCGCCCGCGACACGATGGACCGCGCCTTCGCCCAGCCGCTGGACGTCGCGGCGCTCGCACGCGTGGCCCACGTCTCCCCCGCCCACTTCAGCCGCCAGTTCCGCGCGACGTTCGGCGAGACGCCGCACCGCTACCTGCAGCGCCGCAGGGTCGAGCGCGCCATGGAGCTGCTGCGCGAGAGCGACCTCCCCGTGACCGAGGTCTGCCTCGCCGTCGGCTTCCGGAGCCTCGGCACGTTCAGCCGCACGTTCCGCGCCGTCGTCGGCGAATCGCCCTCCGCGTACCGCCGCCGCTTCCTCGCAGGGGGTGCCGCCCTGCGCGTGCCGGCGTGCTTCGCGATGGCCTGGCTCCGGCCCGCGGGATAGGAATCAAGAGCAGATTCGGAGAAGCGGGCCGCAGATCCGTGCTCTAGCGTGGCGGCCATGCCCACTCGAATCAGCCACACGTTCATCCACGTCCTCGATCAGGACGAAGCGCTCGCGTTCTACGTCGGCAAGCTCGGCATGGTCGTGCACACCGATGCGGATCTCGGCGTCATGCGCTTCCTGACCGTCAACTTCCCCGACCAGCCCGATGTCGAGCTGGGTCTGATGCTGCCCGGGCCGCCCGCGTACGACGAGGGCACCACGGCGCAGGTGCGCGAGCTCGTGGCCAAGGGCGCTGCGGGCGGCGGCCTGATCTTCGCGACCGACGACTGCCGCGGCACGTACGAGCGGCTGCGCGCGGCCGGCGTCGAGTTCACGCAGGAGCCGACCGAGCGCTTCTACGGCATCGACTGCGCGCTGCGCGATCCCTTCGGCAATCCGATCCGCTTCACGCAGCCGCCCGACGGGCCGATCGTCATCCCGTCGCCCGAGGAGTTCCTTCAGCAGTCCTCGTAGCGCGGTCAGGGCGCGCCGTGCAGCGGCGCGGTCGCGCTGCGCGAGGCGAGCGGCCGGCCGCGGGCGCTCACGACGACGATCGTGCGCAGCGAGAGGTGGAGCTTGCGCGCGCTGCGCGGCAACGCGATGGCGACGTGCGCGACACCGCCGCGGATGCGGGCCGTGCCGCTCGCGACCACGCGCCGTCCGCGCAGGACGAGCACGCTCGCGACGGCCTGCCCGCCCGCGGCGCGCGCGTGCACCGTGGCCGTCACGCGCGCGCCGCGGCGCGTGCCCGTGAGCCCGATCGCCAGGACGCGCGCCCGCGCGCCCGCGCTGCGCAGGCTGCCGTTCCGGCCGCCGGCGGTCATGCCCGGCGTCGTCGTCCCGAGATGCGCCCAGTCGGCGCGCACCGTCGTCGTACCGGCCGCGAGCCGGAACGGCGCGCTCGTGAACGTCTGCGAGCCGAGCGCGCCGCCGTCGACCGTGAGCCGCAGCGTCGCGAGCGACGGCGCGCCCGTGTGGGCGATCGCGAGCGCGCCGGAGGGGCCGAGCATGACGTGGTCTCCGCCCGACGCCCCGCTCGTGAGCTCGACCTCGCGGAACACGCCGCCGCGCGCGAGGCGGCCGAGCGTGAGGTCGAGCGGGCCGGCGCCGTCGCGGGGCGACCAGGCCGCGCCGGCCCCGCGTGCGTCGAGCGCGAAGGCGCCCTTCCCGGCGCCGTTCACCTGCGCGAGCACGCCCGGTCCGATCGCGCCGATCTTGACGTCTCCGTGCGCGTCGGGCGTGGCGGTCAGCGTCACGGCCCGCCGCGGATCGGCGACGAACGCGTCGGGCAGGTTCTTGCCGGCCGGTGCGTCGAGGATCGGCATGCGCGCCGCCTTCGCCGCCGCGTCCGGCGTGGCGCGGCCCGAACCGCTGACGATCAGCGTCGCGAGCCCGTCCAGGGAGAGCGGCATCGTCGGGTGCACCGGGAACGAGCGCTCCTCGACGAGATAGGGATCGAGGCGCGTGCCGTGCCACGGCACGCCGTGGTCCGTGAGGTTCGGGAACACCCAGGAGCCGTCCTGGTGGATCTCGAGATAGCTGCCGCCCTCGTTCTGGGCATGCAGCCCCGCATCGCTGTTCTCGTCGCTCGTGAACGGATAGTTGTTGTCGTACACGAGGATGCGGTAGTCGCCGCGATGCGACCCGGGCCACGGCGTCTCGTCCACGTCGTAGGCGACGACGACGTGGCCGGCGAGGCCGTTCGGGATGATCACGAGCGGCCGCTCGCCCAGGGCGAACGCGGCCGTCAGCTGGCCGTGCAGGTCGCTCGCGCTGACCTCGCCCGTGGCGAGCTGCAGCGAGTGCACGAGCAGCAGGTGGAGCGACTCCGACGAGAGCTGCAGCATGTGCTGGCCCCAGATGTAGTCGATGAGCTTCTCCGGGTGCCCGTCCTCGAACGCGAAGTGCTCGGTGTGCGGGATCGTGCGGTCGAGCGGCACCTGCCACACGGTCTCGGATCCGTGCAGGAAGCTCGGGCTCGGGCCCTCGCGGCGCGCGAGCCGGCGGCTCGCGAGCGAGAAGCCGAAGCAGCTGCCGTTGCCCGAGGCGAGAATCGGGGCGCCGATGAGGCTGAAGAGCCCGTACTCCACCGAGGGCGTGCCGTCGGCGAGCCAGAAGCAGCCCGGGATCGGGCAGAGGTTGAGCCAGACCTGATTCGGGCCCCAGGCGTCGACCTCGCCGTTGATGCTCGGCGACCATCCGCGGTTCGGGAAGCTGAACCCGTTCGTGTTGCGGTACGTCCGCACCTGGGCCGCAGCCGTCGTCAGCACGCGTCCGCCCGGCGAGGTGATCGTGATCGGCCCGTCGCTCGCGAGCCGCGGAACCGGCACCGTGAACGCGCCCGCCGTCACCGTCGCTGCCGTCGCGGTGGCCGCGGCGTTTCCGAACGCCACGGTCGAGCCGGGGCAGAGTCCCGTCCCCCGGAACGTGACGGTGCTCGCGCGCTCGCCCTGGGGCGTCGAGAAGACCGTCGGCGCGCTCGTCAGCGCCGGGTCGCTGAACGCTACGGGGAACGTGAGCGTGCCCCGCGGCACGGCCGTCCCGGCGCTCGCACCGCGGACGCCCGCGAACGAGCCGAAGCCGGCGGGCGTCGTGTCGTCGCCGCGCTCCACCGTCAGCGTGCCCGTGCCCGAGGTCAGGAAGGAGGGCGGCAGGACGGACGCCGTGAGCCCGGGCGAGGCGAAGGCGCTGACGTCGACGGCGTCGTGGAACGCCGTTCCGTAGAGCGCGGTGAACGACTGCTGCGCGCTCGAGCACGGCGCGAGGGTGATCGTCGGCACCGGCTGGGGCGACCAGGTGACGGCGTTCGTCACCTCGACCGCCAGCGCGACGGTGCGCGCCGTGGGCCCGGCGGCCGCATTCGCGGGGGTGCCGAGGACGTTGATCGTGCGCGTGCCCGTGTACGACGATCCCAGCGAGGAGCTGATCGTCAGCACGGCCGCGCCGGACGACGACGGGTTCGGCGTCGCGGTGGCGACGAGGTCGGGGGGCAGCCCGGGGAACGTGAACGTGACGTTGCCGACCGACCCGTTCAGGCGCGTGATCGTGAGCGGCACGTCGACCGAGCTCCCGTGCGCGACGCCCGCGTACGCGGGCGCGCCGAGCGAGAAGTCGGCGGGCGCGACGCCGTTGTCGAAGG
Source organism: uncultured Actinomycetes bacterium (assembly GCA_963743275.1). Classification (GTDB taxonomy): domain Bacteria; phylum Actinomycetota; class Thermoleophilia; order Gaiellales; family JALYLC01; genus JALYLC01. The sequence goes on from CAVUPB010000003.1 coordinate 179,923, forward strand.
AGAGGTCGTCGACGTAGATGCCGGGCTGCTGCCCTGCGGCTCCGCTCTGATTCGAGACGACGAAGCGGGCCACGTCGAACGCCAGCGAGGAAGCCGTGAGCTGGACGTAGGTCGCGCCGACCGCGACGTTCCCGGATGTGCCGACGACGGCGCCCCCGGCGTTGTAGAGGTCGAGCCGGAGGTTCACGGTCGCGTTCACCGACGAGGCCCAGAGGCTCGACGGTCTGGGCCGTGGAGCTGAACGCGCCGCTGACGCCGGGGTGCGGAAACTCGACGCGCCCGGCTCCTGCGTGATGTCGAGCGCGTGGGTGACCGACCGCGCATGCCCGGCGGTGTCGACGACCGGAAGCTGGCTCGCTCCGGGGGAGCCGCCGGAGTAGAACGTGACGCCGCCGAACTGCGTGGTGACGAGCGTGCCGGATGCGAGCGCGGGCGACTCGAAGTCGATCGACGTCGTGGCGGCACCGGCGCCTCCGGGCGCGGCGGCGAGCGCAAGCAGCGCCGCGAGGCACACCACCGTGCGCAGAAGCCGCGTTCGCGCCATCGCTTTCTCAATAAAGCAGACGCGAATCCGCTTGTGATGATTCGTTCGTGCGCCGGCCGCGGGCGCCGCTCAGCCGAACGCGCGCGCCGCCGTGCGCGCGCGGGCGACCAGGCGCGCGTCGCCGAGGCGCTCCGCCCACGCGGCGAACTCCGGCGCCGGGCCGCGCCAGCGGAGCTCGTCGACCTCGCCGATGACCGCGGCCGTGGAACGCAGCGTCGCGAGGTCCTTGAAGAGCAGCGCCAGGTCGCGCTTGTCGCCGAGCACCTCGGGCGGAAAGTCCTCGATACGACCGTGCCGGCTCACGAGCCGCGCTGCACCCACCTTGCCGATGCCGGGGATGCCGGGGTACCCGTCGGCCGCGTCGCCGACGAGCGCGAGCAGGTCGGGGATGCGCGCCGGCTCCACGCCGAACTTCTCGCGCACGCCGTCGGCGTTCCGGACGGAGCTGCTGCGGCGGTCGACCTGCACCACGCGGTCGCCCTCGACGCACTGCGCGAGATCCTTGTCCGGCGTCCAGATGCGCACCTGCACGACGTCGCGCGTCCTCCGAGGCGAGGCGCGCGGCCGCGGCGAGCGCGTCGTCCGCCTCGAGCTCGACCATCGGCCACACGAAGACGCCCATGGCCGCGAGCGCCTCCTCGAGGGGCTCGAACTGGGCGCGCAGCGCGGGGTCGACGCCGGCGCCGGTCTTGTAGCCCGGCCAGAGGTCGTTGCGGAACGACTCGATGACGTGATCGGTCGCGACCCCGACGTGCGTCGCGCCGGTCTCGAGCATCTGGAGCACGGTGTGGAGCACGCCCGCCGCCGCGCCATGGCGCTCGTCGTCGGCCCTGCCGCCGCGCCGCCGGCCGTAGAAGTGGCGGAACAGCTCATACGTACCGTCGACGAGATGGACGACCATCGCGCCCGAGACTAGTGCTAGCCGCCCCCGTACGCGACGACGAGATCGGTCAGCACGCCGGCCGCGAAGCCGCAGGTGAGCACGATCGCGGCCAGCTCGCGATGGCCGTAGCGGCGCACCGAGTGCACGATCTCCCACACGACGTAGAGGATCGCGCCGCCCGCGAGCGAGTAGAACGCGAGCTCGAGCGGGTTGGAGGCGACCTCGTACCCGACCATGCTGCCGACGAACGTGGGCCCGCCTCCGACCAGTCCCGCGAGCGCGAGCCAGCGCCAGGAGGGCTTGATGGATCCGAGCGGGCCGACGATCCCGAAGCCCTCGGTCGCGTTGTGCAGCGCGAACCCGACGATCAGGACGGTGGCGAGGCTGACCTCGCCGGCCTGCGCCGAGACGCCGATCGCAAGCCCTTCGGCGAAGTTGTGGAGCCCGATCGCGGCAGCGATGACCATGCCCGTGCGCAGCGCGCGCTGGCGCGCCGCGTCGCGCACGGCGTGCGCGGTCGCCAGCGCGGCCGGCGACAGCACTGCGGCCTCGGAGCCGCCGGCGATCGGCGCGATCGCCGCGCTCGAGCGCTTCATGCGCCGCTCGATCACCGTGAGGCCCGCGGTTCCCAGCCCGAAGCCGCCGATCAGCAGCGCGGCGTACCCGGCCAGGTGGGCGAAGCTCGAGCTGCCGTCCTTGTAGCCCGTGAGGGCGCCGTCCAGGAGCCCGTTCGCGTGCTCCATGACGTCCACGAAGATGAACGCGAGGATGCCGACGGCGAACATCGCGAGCGCCACGCGCGTGCGGTCGCCGAGCACGCACAACCGTCCCACCGGCAAGCCGATGAAGATGGTGAAGCCGGCGAGGGCTCCGAGCAAGACGGTCTCGGCGAACGACATCCACGAACCTCCACCCGGGCCTTCGGGTCACCTAATACGGACGCTACCACTTAGGGCGAGCTAAGGCCACCAGTTGCCTCTGGGGCCACTCGGCGCCCGCGGCCGGCCTGCCCGATCGGGCGGGACGCTCCTCGCCGGAGGTTCATAGCCGTCGTCCGCCCGTCCACGCACGCTGCGATGTCAGGCGGACGGAGAGGAACTGGACGGCATGCCGAAGCGGTGGGCAGGACGGAATCTGGGCGCGCGCATGCGGCGACCCCGGGCGGCGTTCGCGCTGGCCGCGGCGATCGCCGGAGGCGTCCTCTTCTCGGGCGGCGTCGGCGACGGTGCGCTGCCGACGGCGTCGCTGCCGGCCTTCGGCGTGACCGCGGGCAACGGCTCGCTCTCGACCGTGGCCGAGCTCGGCGACGTCAACGGCGACGGCTTCGGCGACTACGCGATCGGCATGCCCTCGGCCGACGTGGGCGCGAGCGCCGACGCCGGGATCGTCTACGTCTTCCTCGGCAAGGCCGGCGCCCTCCCGCCGGCGCCCACGGCGCTCGACCCCGCGGCCGCCTCGTTCCAGATCACCGGCCACGGCAGCGAGATGCTCGGCTACGCGATCGTCGGCGACGACGTCAACCACGACGGCTTCGCCGACATCGCCATCGGCGCGCCGATGGCGGGCGCGCCCTCCAAGAGCGGCGGCGGCGCCGTCTACGTCGTGTTCGGCTCGGCGCACCCGGCGAGCCTCTCCACGACGGCGCTGTCCTTCGCCGGCTACACGAACGCGACGACGAACCCCGCCACGCCCTCGCCGCTCGGCAGCCGCTACGACGGCTTCCAGCAGAACGCCCACACCGGCATGGCGCTGGCGGCCCTGCCGGACGTCAACGGCGACGGCTACAACGACCTCGCCGTCGGCGCGCCCGACGCGAGCCTCCACCGCCCCGGCGGCGGCGGCGTCGCGGTGCTCTACGGCAAGCCCCGGGGCGTCCACGTCACGCTCAACGACCTCTGGGAGAACGGCTACCCGTACTTCTTCCACGTCGACTACCCCGCGCTCGACAACCAGCACGTCGGGATGAGCGTCGCGAGCGTCGGCGACATGACCGGCGACGGCTGGCCCGACCTCGCGATCGGCGCGCCGCAGGCCGATCCGGCCGGCCGCGTCGATGCCGGGTCGGTCTGGATCATCAGCGGGCACCTGCCGCCGATCGTCGGCTGCACGAAGGTATCGCCGAAGGGCGTCTGCCCGTGGATCAAGCTCCGCAGCCTCTCGGCGGCTCAGGGCTATCGCATCGACGGCGCGGCCGCGGGCGACAAGCTGGGCACCTCGCTGGCCGGCATCGGCGACCAGAACGGCGATCGCCTCGGCGACCTCGCGATCGGCGAGGCGGGCGCGTCGCCGAGCGGGCGCGCGGGCGCGGGCGCCGTCGTGGTCGTGCCCGGGCAGACGAACTCCGTGACGCGCGACCTCGCCGTGACCGCCCCGCTGCAGTCGATCGCGGGCGCGCAGGCGCAGGGCGGCCTCGGCGCCTCGCTCGCGTCCGCCGGCGACTTCGACCACGACGGCCGCGGCGACATGCTGATCGGCGCGCCCGGCGAGTCGTCCTCGGCCGGTGCCGCCTACCTCGTGCGCGGCGCCGGCGGGGCCTCCGACCTCGCCCAGGCCCCGTCGAAGATCGCGCCGGCAGCCGCCGGATCGATGGCGGGCAGCGCGATCGCAGCGGGCTCGGCCCTCGACGGCGCCGGCGCCGATGCGCTCGTCGCCGCGCCGGGCTCGGGCGGTGCGGGCGCCTGGTTCGTCGTCGGCGGCTGAGTCAGAGGGGCTTCTCCCAGACCGAAACGTGCATGCGGCTGTCACTCGTGAACGGCTCGCGCTTCCAGCCGCCCCAGCGCTCGCGCAGGCGCATCCCGGCGAGCTCGGCCATGAGGTCGAGCTCGGCGGGCCACGCATAGCGGAAGGGAACGGAGAACCGCTCGAGCCGGCCGTCGACGATCTCGAAGTGATGCGACGTCAGGCCCTGCACCGCGACGTCGTACTCGTCGATCCCCCAGCGCGCCTCGCCGACATGGAACGCGCGGACGGTCTCGCCGGGCGGCAACTGCCGGAGCTCGGGAACGTCGACCTCGATCACGAAGCAGCCGCCGGGCGCGAGCTGCGCCGCGACGTTGCGGAAGCACGCCACCTGGGCCGCCTGCGTCGTCAGGTTCATGATCGTGTTGAAGACGAGATAGGCGAGCGAGAACGTTCCGCCCGCGGTCGTGCTCGCGAAGTCGCCGATCGTCACGCCGATGTCCGCGCCGCCGGGCTTCGCGCGCAGCCTTGCGACCATCGCGTTCGACAGCTCGATCCCGTGCACGGGCACACCGCGCTGCGCGAGCGGGAGTGCGATCCGGCCGGTGCCGATCCCGAGCTCGAGCGCACGACCGCCGCCCGCGAGTCCGGCGAGGAACTCGACGGCCGGGTCGACGGCATCCGGGCCGAACATCTCGGCCGAGGACTCGTCGTACCGCGCGGCGACGCGCTCGTCGAAGTACCCGTCCTCGTGCACGCCGGGAAGCTACTCGACCTTGCCCTGGTCACACCCGTCCGCGACCCGCCGCCCGCTAGTCTGGCGCGATGGCTGACAGCACCCCGATCCGCACGGCGATCATCGGCTACGGCCTCTCCGGACGCATCTTCCACGCGCCGTTCATCGCGGCCAACCCCCGCTTCTCGATCGAGTGCATCTCGACGAGCGACCCGGCCCGGGGTGCACAGGCCGCTCGCGACCATCCCGGAGCCGAGATCGTCGGCTCGCCCGAGGAGCTGCTCGAGCGGGGCTTCGAGCTCGTCGTGCTCGGCTCTCCCGCGCACGTGCACCTCGAGCAGGGCCTGCCGGCACTCGCCTCGGGCGCGGCTCTGGTCATCGACAAGCCGTTCGCGGCCTCCGTCGCCGAGGCCGAGCGGCTGATCGCGGCCGCAGCCACCGCCGCGCTGCCGCTCATGGTCTTCCAGAACCGCCGCTGGGACGGGGACTTCATGACCGTCCGCAAGCTGCTCGCGGCGGGAGCGCTCGGCGAGGTGCATCGCTTCGAGTCGACGTTCGAGCGCTGGGCGCCCGAGCTCGGGCAGGGCTGGCAGGACACGACCACCACGAGCCAGGGCGCCGGCATCGTCTTCGACCTCGGCAGCCACCTCGTCGACCAGGCGCTGCAGCTGTTCGGGCCGGCGACGCTGACGGCGGCGGAGCTCTCGATCCTGCGCCCCGGCGGTGTGAGCGCCGACGAGGCGTTCCTCTCGCTGCTGCACGACGGCGGTACGCGCTCCCACCTCACCATGAGCCGGTACGCGACGCAGATCGGGCCGCGCTTCCGCGTGCTCGGCTCGACCGCCGGGTACAAGGTCTACGGCCTCGACGGCCAGGAGCCGGCACTCGTCGCGGGCGCCTCGCCGGGCGACGCGGACTTCGGACTCGCGCCGGAGGACGCGTGGGGCACGCTCGGCATCGAGGGCTCGGACACGCCGCCGGTCCGCGTGCCCACGGAGCGCGGCGACTACGCCGGCTTCTACGCGGGCGTCGCCGCGACGATGCGGGACGGCGCCCCGCCGCCCGTCGAGGCGGCCGACGCGCTGGCGGCGCTGCGCATCATTGCGCGCGCGCACGAGATGGCGGGCATCTGAGGATCGCGGGCCGGCCGTCCATCGAGGCGATGGACGGCCGGCCGAGCCGAGACACGCACTCGTGCCGTGAAGAGGGAGCTCGCGGGCTACCGCCGCGAGCGAGCCGCCTCCAGCGTGCGCCCGAGGTTGGTGAAGAGCTTGCGCCACCCGTCCTCGTGTGCGCGCAGTGCCTCCTCGTCCCAGAGGCCGCTGTGGGTGAAGCGGACCGTGGTGGCGCCGTCGGACTCCTGGAAGTCGAGCTCGATCAGCGTCCGCCTCGTGTCGCCGTCCCAGGTCCAGGTGAACGCCAGGCGGGTGGGCGGCTCGATCTCCGTGTAGGTGCCGCCGCCGCCGTACTCGACGCCCGTGTCCGGGTCGCGCATGACGACGCGCACGACGCCGCCCACGCGCAGGTCGACTTCGGCCTCGGTCGTCTCCCAGTCGTGCTCGGCGTGCCACCAGCGCAGGAGCACCTCCTCGCTCGTCCACGCGTCGAACACCGCCTCGGCGGGCGCGTCATAGGTGCGCTCCAGGCGGAGCGTCCTGTTGCCGGTCATTCGCCCGGCTCCCGCCGGCGTCGCAGGCGCAGCATCAGCCAGGCGCGCATGGCCACCACACCGGTGCCCGCGCCCGCCATCACCGGCAGGAACTCCTCCACGGGCACGCCTCCGACGTGAGCGATCACGATCACGAGCGTGCGCTCCTCGAGCCGCGCTGCGAGGCGGCGGCGTCCGAGAGGGCCGCCTCGAAGACGGTTGCCTCGCCGTACTCGTCGTGGAGGTTCCACCACCGGTAGGGCGGGGTCTGCGGGTAGCCCTCCGGCGAGTCCTCCCAGGCCTCCTGGCGTCCGAGCGCGGTGATGTCGAGGTAGCTCCAGGTGCTGCCCAGCGCTTCGTCGCCGCGCTTGTCGACGAAGTAGGTGCGAAAGATCTCGTCGCCGTCGCGGAAGAAGGCGTTGGTGCCATGCCACTCGTCCACGCCGAAGTCGACGTCGAAGTCGTCCGTGATCGTGTACCACGGGATCTCCCAGCCCATCCGCGCCTTCCAGCGCGCGATGTGCGCCTGAGACGCGCGCGAGACGAACGCGAGCGTGGTGTCGCGGGCGTTCAGGTGGGCGAGATGGGCGACCTGGTCCGCGACCATGGAGCAGCCGCGGCAGCCACTGTCCGGCCAGCCGGCCACGCCGGGCTCGAAGAAGTTGCGATAGACGATCAGCTGACGGCGCCCCTCGAAGAGGTCGAGCAGGCTCGCCGGGCCATCCGGGCCCTCGAACGCGTAGTCCTTCTCGATGGCCATCCTCGGCATCCGCCGGCGCTTGGCGGCCAGCGCATCGCGGGCGCGGGTCAGCTCCTTCTCCTCGACCAGCAGTTCCTCGCGCGCGGCCTCCCACTCCTGCGGCGAGACGATCGGCGGCATGTTCATTGCGCTTCTTCCTCCTTGAGGTACTCGTCGACGACATCGAACAGGCGCCCCCAGAGGGCGCGCTGGCGATCCATCCATTCGGCCGCCTCGCCGAGCACGACCGGCTCGAGCGAGAGCCGGTGCGTCCGGCCCACGACGACGCGCTTCACGACGCCGGTCTCCTCCAGCACCTTCAGGTGCTTGGAGATCGCGGGCTTCGACACGCCGAAGCCGCCCGTGGCCTCGCCGACCGTCGCCGGACCGACGGCGAGGCGCTCGACGATGCCACGCCGGATCGGGTGCGAAAGCGCCCTGAATGGATCGTTAACCATTAGGCTAACAATAGCACACGTCGAATGGCCCCTGGCAGCTCGAGCTGTGCGCCTGGCAAGATCCGCAGATGGCTGCGACGCCACGTGACGCCGCGTGATCGCCCTGGTGATTGCAGTGCTCGCGCTGCCCGCGCCGAATGCGCCGATCCCGGTCGCGCCCGGACCACTCGCAGCCGTGTTGCGGGACACCGAGCGGTCGCTCAACATCGCGATCGCCCGCTGGGACGCGTCGGCTCCCCCGCCGCGTGACGTGACGCTGCTCGCGCTCTACGAGCAGCGGATCTTCCACACGCTCGGATCCAAGCGCAGACTCGCGCGCGCGGTCGTGAAGCTCGACCCGGCGGCGGCCGACGACGTCGCCGCGCGCGCCGATCTCGCGTCTCTTGCCGGGCGCTCCCCGCCGTTGCGGGCCGCGCCGCGCGTCGGGGCGGCGCCTCCAGCCGCGCGGCTGCGCGCGTGGTATCGCGCAGCGCAGGCACGCTTCGGGGTGCGCTGGCAGCTGCTCGCCGCGATCAACTTCGTCGAATCCGCGTTCGGCAAGGTGCGGAACACCAGCACCGCCGGCGCGCAGGGCCCGATGCAGTTCGAGCCCGCCACCTGGCGAGCGTACGGGCTGGGCGGGAACGTCCACGATCCGCACGACGCCATCCTCGGCGCCGCGAACTTCCTCGCCGCAAACGATGCAGCGGCGAACGAGCGCAGCGCCCTCTACCGCTACAACCACTCGAGCCTGTACGTCGACGCCGTCACTCGCTACGCGCACCGGATGACACGTGATCCGCGCGCGTTCTTCCGCTACTACAGCTGGTCGGTCTTCATCCACACGCCGGCCGGCTACCGCAGAGTGACCGGGCCACGCTGAGCCGCGACCACTCGCACCAGGCCGGCTGCCTGCGGCGGATCACGTCGCCGTGTCCGTCCCGGAGCGTGCGTCGAGCGCGCTCCTGCAGCGCTCCGCGACCGCCGGCGCGTCCTGCACCCACGGCTCGGCGAGAAGGCCGCGCAGCGCGTCGCCGGCGACGGCGGCGAGGTCGGGGGAGGCGCTCTCGACGGCAGCGGCAAGCGCCAGCGCTATCCGCCTCGAATTCGCTGGCAAAGTCGCTGCATTTCGGCACAATCTCGGCACACTTTGGCGGCTGGCCGGCTGGTACGATACGAACGTATGTTCGCCACACTGGATGGGACGGTCGACCAGGTGCGGGAGCGGCGCCGCGAGGCGCGCCGCCGCGAGCTGCGCTGCGCTGTGCGCGCAGGAGGCGCGCATCAAGCAGCGCGTCACGGAGATCGTGCGCGAGGCCGACGACGACGGCGACTGGCAGGCCGCGGGCTGCTCCTCGAGCGCGCAGTGGCTCGCGCAGCTCGCAAGCAGCGACTACCGCAGCGCCGCGCGCATCACGCGCACGAGCAGCGCGCTGCGCAGCCTGCCCGCACTCGACCACGCCCTCTCCACCGGCGCGCTGACACTCGACCAGGTCGCAGCCGCCGCCCAGTACGCAACCCCGGCCAGCGACGCCGAGTTGGCGCGTCTCGCGGTCGGCAAGCCGCCCAGTGAGATCGCGCTCGCGGCGCGCACACTCGCCCCGCCGACAGTGACCGACGACCAGGAGCTCTACGAGCGGCGCGCGCTGAGCATGACCTGGACGCGCGGGCGACGCGAGCTCGCCTTCAACGGCCGCCTACCACTCGAGCAGGGCGCCGCCTTCGAGCAGGCCATCTGGAGCATCGCCAAGACCCAACGCGCCGCCGACAAACAGGCCGGCACGACCCTCGAGTGGCAACAGTCCGCCGCCGACGCGCTCGTCACACTCGCCCGCCAGCGGCGGCGGCGACGGCGTTGTGATGCGCAGCCCCACCACCCTGATCGTGCACCTCAGCGACGACGAGCCGCCGCTGCTCGAAGGCGCCGGGCCACTCAGCCCCGAGACCGCCGAGCGACTCGCCTGCGACGCACGCCGCCTCACGATCAAGCCCAACGGCCGCGACCTCCTGCACTCCCGCGTCGGACGCTGCGCCTCCTACGCGCAGCAGCGCGCACTCCACAAGCGCTCCGCGCACTGCCAGTACCCCGGCTGCACCGCCACCCGCGAACTCGAAGCCCACCACGTCACCCCGGTCGAGCACGGCGGCACGACCGAGCTCGACAACCTCATCCTGCTCTGCCCCCGCCACCACAAACTGCTCGCACGACCACCACATCCGCACGCACGGCAACGGCGAGCGCCCCGCGTTCACCGACCCAGCCGGACGCGCGATCACCACCAACCAGCCACACGCACCACCCCGCTAACCGGCCGCGACGGCTCCGCCGACACCCCTGCCCCAGCGGCAACACGCCAGGCCCTCGGCCGAATCACGAGGATGAAAGGCGACCGCCGCACGCGAAACGGTCGAGCGGTATGCGGATGAGAGGACTCGTTCGATAGGCGTCTCATGCGTCCAAGTTGCTCAACCACGCCAAATCCGACGTCGGCCTTCGTCTCATGAGTCCATCCTCGTGCGCATGCATTCGGTACCAAGAGCGGTACCACTCGTCGCGGCGCACCGCCGAGGCGATCGCGGCGAGCGCTACCAGGGAGACCATCGATTCCGTACGCGCACGCGCTCACAGCTGGGTGATGTGAGCGACGAGCGGATGCAGATCGTCCGAAGAGGCCAGCCGCCGGAGGGTGCGCACGCCGGCCTTGCGGTGGGCGCAAGCCAATGCGACCAGGAGCGGCTCTCCGCTGGCGATGGCCTCGGTCACCTTCAAGTCCTCGAACGCTCGGCGCCATCCTGGACGTTGTCGACTCGACATTGGATGTCCGTGTCGAGTCGACATTCCGCTCTTACGGCCGAATCGCCAATGGTCGCCGACATCTCTCGTGACGGCGATTACAGTGCGTCGATGAACCTCGCCGGCAAGCAGTTTCGCCTGCTCCTGTCGTTGGCGGGTGAGGAAGCGCAGCGGTGCGGGAGCACGACAGTCGGCCCTGGGGATTTCCTGCTCGCGATGCTCTCGCCGGCGTTCGTCGATTCGCGCGCTGCGAGAGCGCTTGCTCGTTGCTCGATCACGCGCGAGCTCATCGACGAGTTGAGCGGCCGCGCGCGACGTGCGGGCAAGGCGGGCCGTAGAGGCGCGACCTGGAATCCGGCGTGTCACGAGATGGTCGGTTTCGCGTCGGGACTCGCCGCCGGCCTCGGGACGGGCGAGGTGACCGTTGAAGACGTGCTCATCGCGATGCTCTACCAGCCGTATTTCGAGGGAGACCCAACGTCGACGCGCCACGCGGTCTTCGCTGCGCTCGTTGATCTGGGCGTCCAAGTGCCAGGTCCTCCGTGGCCAGAGCGCCGAGAGCCCGGGCCGCGGTACGAGCGGGTGGATGTCTCCCTAGAGGATCTCGAGGCTCTCATTTCCATGCTGCCGCGTCTGGTGCCGGGAGGCATCGCCTGGAATCAAGACGGCAAGCGCGGCTGGGTTCAGCCGCTGAACGACGTCGACCTCACGGCTGTCATCCCCTTCCGCACTCGAGGCTTGGAGCCGAGGACGCCTGCCCTGCCCGTGTTGCGGCAACGTGACGCTGAACCGCGACGAGCCGCTCGGCGAACGCCGCTGCCCTGTGTGCTTCTGGATCGACGACGCCGTCCAAAGTAACAACCCCGACTACAGCGCCGAGCCGAACGGCATCAGCCTCGCCGAGGCACGCGTGTCGTTCGCACGCAACGGCTTCGCGCGCAACGCCGGCTCCGGGCAGGTTCGGCCCCCAAATCCCGACGAATCAGTCCCGGAACCTGTCCGCGAGACGTCCCGCTGACGAGAGCCTGGCCATGAACTGCCCCCGAGGACGCCCGGTGCAAGCGCAGACCGATGAGGCCGGGCCGGGAATCGGCGTGGCGACTATCGTTGGCACGATGGCAGGTCCTACAGCGCCGGGGATCCACGGGATCCACAGCCGGACGCAAGATGCCGTCAGGGTGACGACGCCGTGAATGGAAATCCCGGGCGCCGCGTGCCACGCCGGGATCGGCATTTTGAGGCATTCGAGGCATCGCGTGCTCTCCGCGCGAAGGCGGCCGAGGAGGCGCGTGCCGGACGAACCGGGACGTCGAGCGACGACAGCGCGCGACGCTATCTCGAAAACAACTCAGGAGGGGTGACCTCCCGCTACTTCTGGGCGATGTTCCGCAGGGAGGCGGATCCAGGAGCTTCGTTTCATCTCGATGGCCGCGGCGCTCGTGCTTGCGCTCGTCGAGGGTTCATGGCCGCTCTTTGCGCTGCTGCTGCTGACCTGGATTCCCTCGAGCTGGATGCGGGGCTACACCGTCGTCGACCTTCTTCTGTGTGCCGTAGCGTGCGTTGCCGGCGTCGCGCTCGACTCTACTGCGGTGGCGATCCTGGGCGGTCTCGCGCCCTTCGCGGCCACCGTTGTGCTCAGAGGCGTCATGCCCCGAATCTTCGGAACAGCGACGTCACTCATTCGAGATCCGTTCTTCGGCGTGGAGTCCAGGGAACAAGACATCTCGGTGCTCACTCGAAAGCTTGGCCAGTGGCAGACGCGCATCCACGCGGAACCGACCGACCCCTCAGTCCTCGAATCCGTCCTCCTTGAAATGCGCGACTGGGACGTCACGCTAAATCAGGCGACGCGAGTAGCGTCGTTCGAGGGATCGCCTCTCGAACTGGTCGAGCGAATCTCCAAGACCAAGGTCTACTGGCCCGAGCGCAAAGAGGATGCATTCGTCGACGTCGGATGGGCGTGGGAACGAGTGATACAGGCGAGCCACGCACTAACGCCACAGGACCGTTAAGCCAGTGGACGCCGGTCAGTCATCGCGCGGCGCCGCATTGAACGAGGACTACTTCTTCGCGGCCCTCGGCATGCTTGTGGCAGTCTTCGCAAGCGTCCGAGTGGTCGTGAGACGTCGGGTTCGCGCGACTGCTCGTAGAGCCGATGGACACGAGCACTCGTCGCGCAGCACGGCGCTGGCCCCCGCATCGGAACGCCGCTCAGAACCGGCGCGTCTCGGTCCAGAGCGGCCGCTCCGTGCCGTCAGCGCCGCGCTCTACATGGAAGATCGTCAAAGCGGGAGGCCTTCGACGGTAAGCCGCGACGCGCCTGCGATCAGCGCGCGCCGACCGCCGAATGACCTCGCAGAGTAGGTATTGCGACTCGCCGTAGATACGGGTCTCGGCGTTCGCATATGTCCGGAGGTTGATGTCGAGGACGAGCGCTGGAGGCGCGATCTCCTCACCGTGGCTCGAGCGCGTCTCCGAGAACAGCAGGCAGCAATCCTTGCTCAACGGCAACGTCGTCTCAGCTCGCGGCGACGACTTCCACGCCGCCGCATAACTTGGCGGCGCTGGCGTTGGATCGATCATTACAACGGGTACATCTCCGATGACGAATGCGGGCGCGTCGTCCGCGCGCCACAGAATCGTGCACGGCAGGTCTGCAAGCTCGTTCACCATCCGCGGAATTAAGTCGAGCATCCGGCGGATCGCATGCTGACGCGTCGCTGCGATCTCGATCGTCACGCGGCCTGCTCCAAGGTCTGCCAGGAGTGAGGTGCGCAGCGATTCTGACGCCGCCCGGTCGTCGAGCGGTACGAGTCCCGCGTCCACAGCGGCGTCGTAGAACTCGCCTGGGTCATGCATGAACGCCTCGTGCCGAAATTCCTCCCCGACCTCCTCCATTCTCCGAAGGTGCTCAAGGCCCCGCGGATTCCGCAGATGAAGCATCACGGCGAGCGCGAGGAGTTCCAGGCGTTCGTCGTCGGTCAGTGAAAGACCCGGAGCGAGGCGCTCGAGCAGCGGTGCAACAGCGCCTTCCCAATCTGCGAATCCGCTCTCGACGACGGTGCGCTCGGCCCCAGGAATCGTCTCAACCATGTACAGATCACGCACGACCGCGGTGTCCTTCGTCGCCGCCGGGTAACACCGCCCGGACTCCACGTCGAGGTGGAAGATCCGCGGGACCTTGGCGGCGGGATCCACGGCAAAGCGGTCCAGCAGCAGCTTCGGTATGAAGTGCTGATGACGAGTTTCCGACACCGCGATCCACGATACGCCGAAGACCCGCGCGCCTGAACCGCTCAGCAACCAGGCGCGCAGCAGCGCCGGCCTCGGCAAGTCAGCCGTCCCGTCATGACGCTCGTGCGTCGAGCCCCACGGCTCCTTTAAGGCCGCAGCCGTCGACTCCCACACCGTTGCACTGATTAGTGCGTCAGCTTTCTCCGAGGCCGTCAAACCGCCTCAAATGGAGCGATTCGGCGGATCTCACGCCCCGCTGCCTCGTACCCCACGGGCCCCGGCCAGGTTCCTCGCCAAGGAGGTGCCTTGCGAATCGCATCACGTGACCGATATGGTCCCGCCATCGCTCGACTACGGTCGCACGACCCCGAGGAGCGCGCCAGCCGATGAAGCACGACGGCGCGCAGGCACGACCTCTGCGGATGCAGGGCGCAGCAGCTTCAGTCGATTCGACGGCTGCACGGCGTGCCGGCGGTTGGGCTACGTGAACGCGCTTCTCAAGCCCGCGGAGGTGCAGGCGTTGCTGGGCGTGTCGCGAGCATGGGTGTACGCCGCGGCCCAGGACGGTCGGCTGCCGTGCGTGCGCCTCGGCGGCCCGGACGGCCCGCTTCGGTTCCGACCCACCGACCTCGAGCGCCTTGTCGACTCCTGGGCGCGCTCGTGATGGCGCGCGGTAGGGTTCGCGGTCGCCGCCCGAGGCACGGGGCGGACAGACCACCGCTGCGACGACGAGGAGCGTAGGTATGCGCGGAGGCACCATCACCCCTCGTCCGCTGGCGGACGGTTCGCCCGCGTGGGTGCTCATGTGGCGCGTCGGTGGTCGCCGAGTGAAGCGAACGGTGCGCGGCACGCGCCGAGAGGCGGAGGCATCCCTCACGGCCGCGCTCGCAGCACGGGACAAGGGCGGGCAGCGGGCGGTCGATACGGACACGTTCGCCACGCACGCGGCCGTGTGGCTCGAATCGAAGCGCTCCCGCGTCGAGCCCGCCACGCTGATCGTCTACCGCCAGCACCTGGAGCGACGCCTCGTACCGGCGTTCGGCAACCTCAAGCTCCGCCAGATCACGCGGGCGAGAGTCGAGGCGTATCTCGCGCAGCTGGACGCCGCGGGAGAGATCAGCCACAAGACCGCGAACGAGAGCCTCGGACCGCTCCGGCAGATCCTGGCTCGCGCCGTTCGCGAGGGTGTCATCGCCAACAACCCGGCCGTGAGCGTCGACCGCGATGCGCCGCTCGACCTGCCGTACGACCCGCCGCCGATCCGACCGCTGACGGCGCCGCAGGCCCGCGCATATCTCGAAGCGGCGCCATCCTGGTATCGGCCTATGGCCGAAGTCCTCCTGGGCGCCGGGCTCCGAATCGGCGAGGCGATCGCACTCGAATGGCGCGACATCGACCGCGACGCGAGCACCCTGCGCATCGAGCGCGCGTACAAGCGCGGCCTCATCGGGACGCCCAAGGGAGATCGTGCGCGCGCCGTCGCCATCGACTCACACGTTCTCGGCGTCCTGCGCGAGCATCGGCAGGCTCAGCTCGCCGCAGGCGCGAGAAGCACCGTCGTCTTCGCATCGGGCGCGGGCACGCATCGCCGACCCGCGAATGTCCGCGAGCGCGGCCACGCCCAGACGCTGGCTGACGCTGGCCTGCCGTCGAGCGTCCGCCTGCACGACCTCAGGCACACCGCGGCGACCCTCTGGCTAGCGGCCGGCGCCTCCGTCTACTTCGTCCAGCAACAGCTCGGGCACGCCGATCTCAAAACGACGATCGGCACCTACGGCCATCCTGATCAGGCCGCCCACCGCGAGGCCGCGGAACGCGCCGCCGCCTGGTGGCGGTCCGGCTAGTTCCTGCGGTCGGGCCGCGAACCCGAGGGGTACCACTGAGCGGTACCAACGACCATCAAACGCTGATGGTTACGAGAAGAAGTGCGGATGAGAGGACTTGAACCTCTCAGGAGGCCGATCCGTCTTTCGCGCGGTTGAGCGAATGTCCCGCAAACACGCGATTTATGGTCGTCCGCGATCGTCCGGGAAAGTCCGCCAGGGACAGTCGCACTGTCCCTGGACTGTCCCTGAGAGCGCGATCCCGGCGCGCAGGACGCGATGCCGACACGAGCATCCCGAGTCGCCACGTCCCGAAGCATGTCGAGTCGACATCGCCTCCGCCATGCCGATGGATGCCGCCCTTGAGCCGCCTGTCGACTCGACTCCGCGTCAAGCGTCCGAAGGCTCGCGAACCGCCGGCGTGAACTCAGCGAATCCGCCTGTCTGCTCGTCGGCGATGCGGAGGACTCGGGGACGACTAATCCGAACGCTCCGAATACCGCCTCGGCATGGTGCGCGCGCCCGGCACTGCGCGGACATGCACCTCGTCGACACCGGACATGGCGGCGAGAACCGCGCGAAGCGCAGGAGCCGGCGGCCTGGCTTCTACGGCCGACCACGACCTTCGGCTTGTCGAGCTGGTGCTGCGTGCACGCCCTGCGGCGACGATGTAGCCTAATCCCTGCAAATGGGCTGATACTCGCCGCGCTGTCGGCCGGCGATCGGCCCGGCTGCGTGACTCCTTCCCACGTCGTTTGTGCCGGGATTGTGCCGCTGGGTGGCGAGCCGATCTCGCCTCGCTTCGGTTCCCGTCGAGGCGTGCGCCATCGCAGACGTCCACGCGAAGTCCCCGTTACCAGGCCCGCAGCGATTCGGCCGCGATGGGTTCTGAGCCGTACTGGGTTCCACGGAGGCTCTGATGCGAGGATTCGGTCCTTGCTGAGAGGAGCCCGTGATGGCGCGTCCCAAGAAGTACCCCGATGAGCTGATCGCGAGAGGTGTGCGGCTGGCGCTCGAGAGTGAGCGGCCGATCGCGCAGATCGCGGCTGATCTGGGGATCGCGTCGGAGACGCTGCGGCGGCGTGTGCGGCAGGCCGAGGCCGACCAGGGACTGCGGCCGGGGCAGCCGACGACGAGCGAGCGGGAGGAGATCCGGCAGCTGCGGCGCGAGAACTTCGAGCTGCGGCGGGCGAACGAGATCTTGAAGTCCGCTTCGGTGCTTTTCGCCAAGGAGCTCGACGCAGCACCGGACGAAGTGAGCGCGTACATCGATGCGTACCGTGGTCGCTTCGGCGTCGAGCCGATCTGCAGCGTGCTGGGCGTGTCGGCGTCCGCCTACTACCACCGCAGGAGCGGCGCCCGCTCCCAGCGCGTCGTCGAGGACGCGCAGCTGCTTGCGCTGATCCGCGAGCTGCACCTCGCCAACTACGAGGCCTACGGGTCGCGCAAGACCTGGCTCGCGCTGCGCCGCGCCGGCCACGAGGTCGGGCGCGACCGCGTCGCCAGGCTCATGCGCAAAGCGGGAATCCGCGGCGCGAAAGGCCGTACCAAGCGCTGGAGGACGACCCAGCCCGAGCTCGTGCGCCGGCTGCCAGATCTGGTCGAGCGGCGCTTCGAGGCGTCCGGGCCGGACGAGCTCTGGGTCGCGGATTTCACCTACCTGCGCAGCTGGCAGGGCGTCGTCTTCCTGAGCTTCGTGATCGACGTCTGGAGCCGGCGCGTGGTCGGCTGGCAGTTTGCCGCCAACATGCGCACCAGCCTCGTCCTCGACGCGCTGCGCATGGCGCTCTCGGGACGCCGCGCCGGTGCTG
>CAVUPB010000004.1:0-86540 GCA_963743275.1 uncultured Actinomycetes bacterium
AGCTCGCGATCGTCGCCTACCTCGGCTGGTACAACCGACGACCGCCTGCACGAAGCACTCGACGACATGCCGCCCGCCGAGTACGAAGCACTGGCCACGACCGAGACCCTGCGAGACTAACCACCCCGAACCCCGAGACCCACAAAACCCGGTCTCCGTGGAACCCAGTACGGCTCAGATTCAGTCTGCAGAGTCGCGCTCGCCTGGCTGTACGAGGCCGGTCTCGTAGGCGAGCACGACTGCTTGGACGCGGTCTCGCAGGCTGAGTTTGGCCAGCACGCGCTTGACGTGGGTCTTCACGGTCGCCTCTCCGATGTAGAGCTGCGAGGCGATCTCGGAGTTGGAGCTTCCCCTGGCGATCAGCTTGAGCACCTCGAGCTCGCGGCCGGTCAGCTCGGCCAGCGCAGGCTCCTGGGCAGGCAGCGGACGGCGGGCGAACTCGGCGATCATCCGCCGCGTGACGCCTGGCGACAGCAGGGCATCACCCGCCGCGACCACCCTGATGGCATCCGCCAGCTGCGTCGCGGGGGCGTCCTTCAAGAGAAAGCCGCTCGCGCCGGCGCGTAGCGCGTCGTACACGTACTCGTCGAGATCGAACGTCGTCAGCATTAACACGCGTGGCGGCTGAGGTGTCAATCGGCCGAGGCGGCGGGTTGCCTCGATCCCATCCACGCCGGGCATCCGCACATCCATCAGCACGACGTCCGGCCGCAACCTCGCCGCCTCGTCGACGGCCCTGGAGCCGTCGCTTGCCTCGCCCACCACGTCCAGGTCCGGCTCGGCGCTGAGGATCAGGCGAAAGCCGGTGCGCATCAGTTCCTGGTCGTCAGCCAGCAGCACGCGGATGCTCATGCCTTCGATCCCAGCGGCAGGTGCGCGTGGACGACGTAACCGCCGTCCTCGCCCCGACCCGTCGACAGCTCCCCGCCGTACAGCGCCACCCGCTCGCGCATGCCGACGAGTCCCTGACCGGAACCCTCGCTGCCACCGTTTCCCCGGCCCTCGCCGTCGTCGGAGACCTCGAGCTCAAGCCCGACCGGGGTGTAACGCACCAGGACGCGGGCGCGCGCAGGCCCGGCATGCTTGAGTGCGTTCGTCAGCCCCTCCTGCACGATCCGGTAAGCCGACAGGTCGACACCCTGAGGCAACGCACTCGGCGGGCCCTCGACCACAAGCTCGACGGGCAGCCCGGCGTTGCGTACCTGGTCGACCAGCTCGTCCAGGTATCTCAGGCTCGGCTGCGGTGCCAGCGAAACTTCGCCGTCGAGGCTGCGCAGCAGCCCCAGGAGACGACGTAGCTCGGTCAGCGCCTGGCGCCCCGTCGTCTCGATCGAGTTCAACAGCTCGCGAGTCGATGGTTCATCGCCTACCAGCACGCGCTCCGCCGCCTGTGCCTGGACCACGATCACGCTGACGCTGTGAGCGACCACGTCGTGCAACTCGCGCGCGATCCTGGCGCGCTCCTCTGCGGCGGCGATGCGCAGCCTCTCCTCGCGATCGAGCTCGAGCTCGGCCGCGCGGGCGCGCAATCTGCGCATCTCGATCCGCCGCCTTTGCACCTCGCGGCCGACCTGCCACGCCACCGCGAGCAGGGCCCACACCCCGGGCCGCGCACCTCCGACCGGCTGAAATACGCCGCCGGAGAGAATGTCGATGGCGGCGACCGCCGCCAGCCCGAGCACGACTGCCCCCACGGAACGGCGCCCGGACCCGTGAGCGCCAACGCTGTAGAACGCGACACCGAACGCGATCAAGAGCGTGAGCGGAACGCCGCGATTCTGGCTGATCAGGAGCATGGCGGCGATGAAGGCCGCGAGCATCGCCGCCAGTACGACCACGGGCACCCGCCGCCGCCACGCCAGCGGTGTGACGAGCAACGCCCCGACGAGTGCGAGTGTGCCGCGCCCGCCGTGCACCGCGAGGCCGGCCGGGGCATCGAACGTGATCTCGAACTCGATTCCGGCAAGCAGCGCCAGCGTCAGCGCCCAGTCTCCCCAGCGCTCGATGCGGGCTCGAACTGCCACGTGACCACCGTACTCCGCCGCGGGGCCGGGCGCATCATCCTGGCAGATGACCTCCAGCGTGCGTCATTCATCCCGAGAGGTGACACGGAAGCTCCCGCGGGGCGACGACAGGGCACGGGTCGCCGCCTAGCCTCGGCTCCAACATCGAGCGAACAGGAGGAACCGTGAACACCAGAACATCTGCCAAGGTCGGAGCCGCGTGCGGGATCGCATCCCCACTGGCACTGATCGCAGGCCGCAGCAGCGCCTTCATGCTCGCCGCGTTCGGGCTTGCGCTGTTCGTCCCCTTCCTCGCCTACGTCTGCAATCTGCTGCGTAAAGCCGAGGCCGACGGCGGGTGGTTGGCATGCGCCGCGTTCGGTGCGGGCCTGATGGGCATGACCCTCAAGCTCTTCAGCGTCGTGCCCGAAATCGCCTACAAAGACATCCCCACTGGAAGCAGCGCCCACCACGCACTCGAAGGACTGGCAAACGGCGCCACCATCGCCTCGCTCTATCCCTTTGCCATCTTCACGGCCATCGTCGCCCTGCAATCGCTGCGCACCGACGCGCTTCCACACTGGCTCGGAGCCCTCGCCGCCCTCACCACAGTGGCACTGCTCGTCAACGGCAGCTTCAAGCACGCCGCGACCGTGCCGGCTCTGCTCATGTTCATCGTGTGGACGCTCGTCGCCGGAGTCACGCTCTTCATCCACGAGCTACGACTGCAACCTCTGCGGAGCAGCGAGCCGCTCGCGACCAGTTAGGCGTTCTCACTGATCGATCCCGAGTGCCGGCTGCTGTCGACTCCCACACAGATGCTCACTACCCCAGTGCGGGGACTCCGAGAGGCGTCTACTCGACCCTGTGAAGGCGACCCCAAGGGGACGATCCGCAGGTTCGCCGACGCACCGCAGCGTGCGCTCATTCCCACCAGGAATCGCGATCGTCGCCGCAGCGCCTTGTGCGACCACTCGCTTGGCCGATAGGGTGTCGGCATCGATCGGCGAGATCCGCCCGATCCCGAGAAGCGCGACGCGCGGCAGCAACGCGACGCCGTGCCCGCACCACCGCTGCGAACACGGGACGCAGCAGCAGGCGGCCAGCCGAGAGCGCGCGAGTCCCTTGCGCTGTCCGTCGAGCAGGCCGCCGCGGCGATCGGTGTGGCGCGCTCGACGTTCTACGTTCTCGTGCTCCCCGAGCTACGCGTAGTGCGAATCGGCCGTCGCGTCGTCGTGCCGCGGCGAGAGCTCGAGCGGTGGCTCGAGAGGTCGGCCGCTATCCTCCCCCGCCATGCGTGAGCCCGGAATCCGCCGAGTCGACCACGCAACGCAGCTCCCCTGGATCGCCGAGGCCTACGACGGCCGGACGCAACGCAGGAGACGCAAGCAGTTCCGGACCCTCGCTGAGGCTCGCGTATGGCGCCAGGAGATGCAAACGGCCATCCGGAAGGGCGAAGTGCGGGTCACGGTCGCGCCGACGCTCCGGGACGCCTGCGCGGATCTCGTCGACGGCATGCGCAGCGGCGCGATCCCGGCGCGCGGCGGCCATCCCTACCGGGCCGCGGTCGTGCGGAAGTACGAATCCACGCTGCGCACCTACGTCCTCGACGACCTCGGAGCGCGCCGCGTAAACGACATCACCCACGTCGACCTCCTCGACCACGCCGACCGGCTGCGCGCTCGCGGCCTGGCGCCCAACACCGTGCGACGCGCGTTCGACCCTCTCCGCGTCGTCATGCGTCGAGCCGTTCAGCGTGGATGGATCGGGGCGAACCCGTGCGCCGGCCTCGATCTCCCCACGGGCATGGTCAAGCCGCGTGAGCGCGTGCTCGACCCCGCCGAGATCGCGCAGATGATCGACGCGCTCACGGATATCCGCGACCGCGCGCTGTGGGCCGCGGCATTTCACGCCGGGATGCGCTTCGGCGAGCTACGCGCCCTGCGGTGGGAGCACGTCGACCTCCCGGCGAGCAGGCTGCACGTCCGCGAATCGATGGACGACAAGAAGGCCATCACACCGCCCAAGACCAAGGCAGGCGTGCGCACGCTCCCGATCACGCTGCATCTCCGCAAGCCGCTACTCGCGCTGCGCGCCGAGCGTGACGGCGACCCAGCGGCCTTCGTGTTCGGCGATGCGAAGGGCCGGCCCTTCGCGAACTACAGCACGACTCGCAAGGCTCACAAGCAGTGGCTCGCCGCCGGCCTCGATCCCGTGACACTGCACGAGGCACGACACGCCTGCATCACCATCTGGGCGCAGGCCATCGCGAACCCGAAGCGCGTCCAGGCGCTCGCCGGACACGCCTCGATCACGATGACCCTCGACCGCTACGGCAAGCACATGGCGCTCGGCACCGACGAGGCCGCCGCGGAAGTCACGCGGTTCCTCGAGCAGCACGGCGGATAGCCGCGTCGCGCTTATCCGACGGTAGCCAGCGTGAGCTGACCGCCGCGGACGGCGCGGCCGCCCTTCGGCGACTTCAACAGGCGAGGAGGCTTTCCGGCGGGCGTGATGTCGATTGCGAATTCAATCTCGAGAGCATTTGCGAGCCTCTTGAGCGTCGAGATGCTCGGCTCGTGCTCTCCACTCTCGATCGTCGCGACGCGCGGCTGAGAAACCCCGATCATCCGCCCGAACGCCACCTGCGAGAGCCCATGCTCGGTCCGGAACGCGAGTACCCGTAGAGCCACCTCGCGAGCGAGTGCAGTCTCCTCCCAAGCAATGCGCAACTCGTCGTCCGCCTCCAGGCTTTCCTGAAGGGAGTCGTCCCACGTCTTGAGTTCGCTTAGCTTCACCGCGTGCTCCTTCCGAGCCGTGCTTGACATGCGCTCGTCAAGCTAGGCGGAATCATAACACCGGTAGAATAGCTCCGGACGATCTCTCCCCTCGATTCACGCTAGGAGACCGTGATCTCAGCGGCTCGAGCAGCCGCGCTCGCAACCCCTGCATCGAATCCTCTGCGATCGGCCTGCGCCTCGGGAGCAATGGCGAGGATGACGAAGATGCCGCCGATACGAAAGTAGAGCGGCCGCGTCGGGCTACTCCCACGCCTTGGACGGAGCTCACGCAGGCTCGCGCTCTTCGCAACGGCGCCCTGGACAGCAGAGGAATGCGGATACCCGAGCCTCGGCCCAACCGCCTTGAGCTTCTCCACCACGCCGGCCACGGCCTTCCACTCGTCCTGATCCCGCTGCCTGAGCGCCGCCAGCTCTGCATCGGCGTCCGGGTGCAGGACGACGACGCTCGGCGGCCCGACCGGAGCGTTCTTGAACGCGACAACCACGCGAACATCGGCCGCGGCCTTGGGCCGTCCTGCCCGCTGGCGTTTCCGCTCCATCGCGGGCGGAGTCTAGGCCGCACTGTCCCTGAGACTGTCCCTGACGAGTCAGAAAGTGGCTATTTGCAGGGAGAAATGCATGCGGATGAGAGGACTTGAACCTCCACGACCTTACGGCCACACGGACCTGAACCGTGCGCGTCTACCAGTTCCGCCACATCCGCGGGCCGCAAGAGCATAGCGCGGCACCGCGGGCAGGCGGCTCAGCTGCGCGCGATCTCGCCGAGCGCCTCCAGCGTCCGATCGACCTCTGCCTCGGTGGTGTAGCGGAGGAAGCCGAGGCGGGTCGCGCCGCCGTGGCCCTCGAGGCCGAGGCGGTCCATGATGCCGAGCGCGTAGTAGTTGCCGTCCCAGCCGAGGATGCCGCGCTCGGCGAGCTGCTCGCAGACCTGGCGCGGGGTGATGCCCGGCAGCGTGAACGTGAAGGTGGGCGTGCGCTCGCCCGCGCGCGCGGGGTCGGTGATGCCGTAGAGCGTCATGCCGGGGATCTCGGCCAGGCCGTCGAGCATCTTGGCCGTCAGGGCGGTCTCGTACGCGACGATCTCGCGGTAGGCGGAGTCGAGCTTCGCGCGGCGGTCGGCGCCCTCGCCGAAGGACGCGATGAAGTCGATCGCCGCCTGCACGCCTGCGAGCGCCTCGTGGCTCATCGTGCCCGTCTCGAAGCGGTGCCCCGCCGGCGTCTGGCTGGCCGGGCGCACGCGGTCGGCGGGCCAGGCCTCGAGCAGCTCCCTGCGCGCGAAGCCGAGGCCCTGGTGGGGGCCGAAGTACTTGTAGGGCGAGCACAGCAGCACGTCGGCGCCCAGCGCCTTCACGTCGATGCGGCGGTGCGCGGCGTAGTGCACGCAGTCCATCCAGGCGAGCGCGCCGACCGAGTGCGCGATGTCGGAGAGCGCACGGGCGTCGGGCATCGTGCCGACGGCGTTCGAGGCCAGCGTGAACGCGCACACCTTGGTGCGCGGGCCGACGGCCGCCTGGAGCGCGGCGGGCTCGACCTGCAGGTCGCCGTCGCGCACGTCCGCGACGCGCACGACGAGGTCGTGGTCCTGCGCGCACAGCAGCCACGGGCTGACGTTCGCGTCGTGGTCGAGCGCCGTGACGACGATTTCGTCGCCCGGCTCGAGGGTGCGGCAGAACGAGTGCACGAGGTTGAAGTTGATCGTCGTCATGTTGGGCCCGAAGATCGTCTCCTCGGGCGTGCAGCAGAGGAAGTCGGCGGCGGCCACGCGCGTCGCGTCGACCAGCTCGGTCGTCTCCTGGCTCGTCACGAACGCCCCGTCGATGTTCGCGTTCGAGTGCCGCAGATACCCGGCCATCGCGTCGATCACGACATCCGGCACCTGCGCGCCGCCCGGGCCGTCGAGGAAGACGAGCGGCCGGCCGTCGGCTCCCGTGCGGGAAAGCGACGAGAAGCTGCGGCGGATGGCGTCGGTGTCGGGCAACGGGAACTCCTCCATAGGGTCGCAGCGCAGGATAGATTGGCGCACATGACGACGATCCCGGACCGTGACCTCGCGCTCGAGATCGTCCGCGCCACCGAGAGCGGCGCGCTCGCGGCGTCGCGGATGGTCGGGCGCGGCGACAAGATCGCAGCCGACCAGGCCGCGGTCGACGGCATGCGCGCACTCTTCGACACCGTCGCCATGGACGGCGTCGTCGTGATCGGCGAGGGCGAGAAGGACGAAGCGCCGATGCTCTACAACGGCGAGAAGGTCGGCGACGGGACGGGGCCGAAGGTGGACATCGCCGTCGACCCGCTCGAGGGCACGACGCTCGCCGCGAAGGGCATGCCGAACGCGCTCTCGGTCGTGGCCATCTCGGCGCGCGGCTCGATGTTCGACCCCGGCCCCTGCGTCTACATGGAGAAGCTCGCGGGCGGCCCGGATCTGATGGACACGCTCTCGCTGACCGATCCGATCGAGGACGTCCTCGAGCGCGTCGCGAAGCGCCGCAGCGTCGCGATCGGCGACCTCATGGTGGTGGTGCTCGACCGCCCGCGCCACCAGGAGATGATCGACCGCATCCGCGCCGCCGGTGCGCGCATCCGCCTGATCTCCGACGGCGACGTCTCGGGCGCCCTGCTCGCGGTCATGCCCGACACGGGCGTCGACCTGCTGTGGGGCATCGGCGGCACGCCCGAGGGCGTGCTCTCGGCCGCCGCCATCCGCTGCGTCGGCGGCTCGCTGCTCGGCCGCCTGTGGCCGCGTGACGAGGCCGAGGCCGAGCTCGCCCGCGCGGCGGGCTACGACGTCGAGCGCGTGCTCACGACCGAGGACCTGGTCGCGAGCGAGGACTGCTTCTTCGCCGCCACGGGCGTGACCGACGGCGATCTCGTGCGCGGCGTGCGCTTCGACGCCACGGGCGCGACGACGGAGTCGCTCGTGATGCGCGGCCGCTCGGGCACGATCCGCAGGGTGAACGCGCACCACCACCGCGCCAAGCTGCGCGCCCTCATGGGCGATCGCTACGGATGACCGCAACGGTCGAGCGCGCCATGACCGTCGAGGTCGACCACCGGGTGCGCATCGCCGCCCCGCCGGAGCGGGTCTGGCGCGCCCTCGCCGAGCCTGACGACCTGCGCCGCTGGCTCTTCGCGAGCGCGGTCGCCGACGTGCGCGCGGGCGGCTCGTGGCGCTTCACGTTCCCGCACTGGCCGTCGGCGCGCGGCCTCCACCACCCCGCGCTCAACTTCGGCGGGCCGATCGTCGAGCTCGATCCCGGCCGCGTGCTCGCCGTGGCGTTCGAGCCGCCCTACTGGGGCGTGCTGCGCTTCGAGCTCGCGCCCGACGGCGACGGCACCGGCCTCCGCATCACCCAGCGCGGGTTCGAGGGCAACGAGGAATGGCTGGCCGACTTCCGCGGCGGCTGGGGATCGTTCGGCGACCGTCTGGCGCTGCTGTGCGAGACCGGCGAGGTCGCGACGGTGCGCCGGCTCGAAGCGACGCGCGCCGCGGCGCGCACGCTGGAGGCCGGCGAGCTCCCGGGCGCGCTCGCGCAGCGCCTCGAGGCGTACTGGTACGCCGACGGCGGGCTGATCACGCTCGTCCTCCCCGGCGCGGCCCCCGGCGGCGGCTGGGAGGCGCGCAGCGACGACGCGTGCGACGTGCTCGCCCTCGCCCTGCCGCCCGCGGCCGACCTGACGGCGGCGCGGGCGAGCCTCGAGCGCTCGCTCCCACGCCGCGGCTGGACGGCAGCCGGGCCGCTGCGCGTCGTTGGAATAGGTTGCGAGCTCATCCTGCCCTACCGGCCGTGCCTCGATCGTGCCGACCCCGAGCCGTTCGTGCGCGCCTTCGAGCGCGCCTTCTGCGCGCCCGGCCGCGCGGCGGCCGCTGCCTACTTCGCGCCCCGCGGTGCGCTGGCGCTGGCCGGCGGCCCGCACCCGCGGCCGGTCGACACGCCGCTCGCGCGTCTTCCCGCGGGTGCCGTCGTGCGCTTCTGGCGCCTCCGCCTGACGCCCGACGGCGTGCTCGCCGCCGACTGGGAGGGGAACGGCTGGACGGCCGGCCGCAACCGCGGCACGAGCACGTGGACGTTCGCCGCGGACGGCCGCATCGAGCGGCTCGTGCTGCGCTTCGACGCGGCCGCGCCGCGCATGGTCGCGGCATGACGTGGATACCGGCGCTGCAGGCGGCGCTCGGCGACCGCGTGCATACACAAGCGGCCGAGCTCGCGGCCGTGGCGCGCGACGCCTCGCACGTGATCGGCAAGCCGCAGGCGCTGATCTACCCCGAGAGCGCTGCGCACGTGGCGGCGGCCGTGCGCATCGCCCGCGAGCACGCCGTCCCGATCGTCGCACGCGGCGGCGGCACCTCGCTCACGGGTGCCACCGTGCCCACGCGCGGCGGTCTCGTGATCGCCTTCAACCACATGAAGGCCATCCTCGACCTCGACGTCGAGGAGCGCACCGCGCTCGTGCAGCCCGGCCTGCCCAACGCGGCGCTCGACCGCGAGGCACGCCTGCACGGGCTGCGCTTCACGCCCGACCCCTCCTCGCGCGCGGCCTCGGTGATCGGCGGCAACATCGGCACGAATGCCGGCGGGCTGCACTGCCTCGGCCACGGCGTCACCGCCGACCACGTGCTCGGCATCGAGGTCGTGTTCGGCGACGGCTCGATCGCCTGGCTCGAGGACACCGACATCCCCGATCTGCGCGCGCTCGTCACGGGCAGCGAGGGCACGCTCGCGATCGTCACCTCCGCGCTCGTGCGGCTGCTGCCCACGGCCGAGCGCCTCGCGGTCGTCGTGGCCGGCTTTCCGCGCCTCGAACAGTCCGGCGCCTGCGCCGAGCGCATGGTGCTCGAGGCGCCCGGCCTCGTGGCCTGCGAGTTCATCGACGAGGGGATGCTGCGCGCGCTCGACCACATGGCGCCCGGCGTGCTGCCGATGGACGTCGAGGCGGCGCTGCTGATCGAGGTCGAGGCGCTCGAGGAGGGCATCGACCGCGCGATCGCCGTCGTCATGCAGTGCGTCGTCGAGGCCGGCGGCAGCGCGCGCGAGGCGCGCAGCGCCGAGGAGATCGAGATCGCCTGGAACGCCCGGCGCTCGGCCTACGGCGCGCTCGGCCGCATGTACGCCGACTCCTACACGCACGATTTCGCGACGCCGCGCGACAAGCTCGTCAGCTCCCTGCGCGCCGCCGCCGAGATCGCCGCCCGCCACGGCCTCGTGCTCTCCTCGGTGGCGCACCTCGGCGACGGCAACCTGCACCCGCGCCTCCACTACGACGCGCGCGAGGAGGGCGCGTTCGAGCGCGCGCTCGCGGCCAGCGAGGAGCTGCTCGTGATGGTGCTCGAGAACGGCGGCACGCTCACCGGCGAGCACGGCATCGGGCTCGAGAAGCTGCACGCGCTGGGCCGCCAGTACGGCGAGGCCGAGCTCGACGCCATGCGCCGCGTCAAGGCCGTGCTCGATCCCGCCGGCGTGCTCAATCCCGGCAAGCGCCTGCCCGAGGCGGGCGCCGACTCGCGCAGGGGGATGTATGCCTGAGCTGCGGGCGGGCAACGCGAGCCTGCGGGCCGGCGGCGGCGAGACGCTCGAGGCCGTGCAGCGCTCGGCGGCCGTCGCGGGGCAGTTCCTCCCCGTCGACGCCGCATCCATGACCGTGGCCGAGCTGCTGCAACGCCGCGACGGCGGGCCGATCGAGTCGCGCTACGGGCGCCTGCGCGATCGCGTGCTGGCGGCCGGGATCGGCGGCCTGTCGCTCGGATCCGAGGCGGTCAAGGACGTCGCGGGCTACGACCTGCGCCGCATGCTGCTCGGGAGCGCGCCGGTCGAGTGGGCCGTCTTCCGCCTCGCGCGCATGCCCGAGCGCCGCGAGCGGCTGCTCGCGCGCGGCGGCGATGCGTTCGCGCTCGCCGCCGCCCTGCGCGCCGACCCGGCCGAGCCCGCGGCGCTCGTCGTCCTCGAGCCGGGCCTGCTGGCCATCGCCGAGGACTGCGGCGCCGACGAGCAGGGCCGGCGGCGCGCCCACATCGAGCGCTGCGCGCACGAGGCCGGCGCCCAGCTCGAGGCGATCGGCGACGACGCCTGGCTGGCCCTCTGCACGGGCCTGCCCGCTGGCTGCGTGCGCATGCCCGGCCGCATCGCGCGCACGGCACTGCCCGCGCACGACGGGCCATGGGCCTACGACGCCGGCCGGCGGCTCGCGCTCGTCGAGCCCGCCGCGTGCGCTGCCCTCGCGCCGGCGCGGCCGGCCGCGCCGGCGGGCGCCGATCTGGTCGCGGCCGTGCTCGGGGCGGCCGGCGCGTGACGGATCTCGATCTCACCGACGCCCGGCGCGAGCGCTTCGACGAGCTCGCCCGCCAGTGCGTCTCGTGCGGGCTCTGCCTCCCGTCGTGCCCGACCTTCGACCTGCTCGCGGCCGAGTCGGACGGCCCGCGCGGGCGCATCCACATCATGCAGCGGCTCGTCGCGGGCGACCTCTCCGTCGAGGAGGGCCGCGGCCCGCTCGATCGCTGCCTCGGCTGCCGGGCCTGCGAGGTGGCGTGCCCGTCCGACGTGCAGTACGGCCAGCTGCTCGAGATCGTCCGCGACGGGGGCGCGCAGACGCCCTCGCTGCAGGTGCGCACGCTGCTCTCGTTCGTGCGCCGCCCGCGCGTCCTCTCGCTCGCCCTGCGCGCCGGCCGGCCGCTCGCTCGCCTCGTGCCCGGCACCGCGGGGCGCAGCGGAGCGTCGCTCGATGCGCACCGGGCCGTGACCTGGGAACGGCGGCGGCCCGGCGGGCCGACCGCGGTGGTGCTGCGCGGCTGCGTCATGCGCGAGGCCTTCGGCGGCGTCCAGCAGGCGGCCGTGGATGCGCTCGCCGCGGCCGGCTACGACGTCGTCGCCGGGCCCGAGCAGGGCTGCTGCGGAGCGCTGCACCTGCACAACGGCGAGCTCGACGAGGGCGAGGCGATGCGCGACCGCCTGCTCGCGGGCATGCCGAAGGGCGCGATCCTCGTCTCGACCGCAGCCGGCTGCGGCGCGGCGCTGCGCGAGCGCGACGAGCGCGTGCTCGATCTCAGCGAGGCGCTCGTGCGCGCTCCCTCCCCGCCCCGCGGCAGCGGCGGCGGGCCCGTGGCGGTCTTCGACGCCTGCCACCACATCGGCGTGCGCGACGCGCCGCGCGAGCTGCTGCGCGGCGCGGGCTACGACACCGTCGAGCTGGCCGGCGCCGGGCGCTGCTGCGGCGCCGCCGGCGTCTACTCGTTCACGCAGCCCGAGCTCTCACGCCGGCTCGCGAGCAGCCGCGCCGAGGCGATCCGCGCAAGCGGCGCGCCCGTCGTCAGCTGCGGCAACCCGGGCTGCGCGCTGCAGCTGCGCTCGGCGCTGCGCGAGGCCGGGATCGACGTGCGCGTGGCGCATCCCGCCGAGCTCGTCGGCGAGGCGTCGCCTTATTGAGGCGGGGCGGCGGGTGCTGCCGGCGGCGCGGCGTCCGTGCCGAACGACACCTGCGGCACCTCGCGGTCGGCCGGCGACTCGATCTCGAAGAACTCGCGCTTGACGAAGCCGAACATGCCGGCGAAGGCGTTCCCGGGGAACGTCTGGATGCGCGTGTTGTACGACTGCACGTTGCCGTTGTAGATGCGGCGAGCGCCGGCGATCTGATCCTCGGTGTTCGTGAGCTCGGCCTGCAGCTGCTGGAAGTTCTCGGTCGCGCGCAGCTGCGGGTACGCCTCGGCGACCGCGAACAGCCGCCCGAGCGCGCCGCTCAGCTGGCCCTCGGCCTGACCGACCGCGGCCGCGTTGCCCGCGCCGCCGGCCTGCGCGCTCATCGCGTTCGCGCGCGCCTGCGTGACGGCCTCGAAGACCTCTTTCTCGTGCGCCGCATAGCCCTTGACCGTCTCGACCAGGTTCGGGATGAGGTCGTGCCGGCGCTTGAGCTGGACGTCGATCCCGCTCCAGGCCTCGTCCACGCGGTTGCGGCCGCGGACCATGCCGTTGTAGATCCCGACCAGGAACAGGGCCAGGACGACGATGACGGCGATGATGATCAGTACAGCCCACATACCCAGGTGCCTCCGGAAGCGGGGAGCGCGATGCCGTGACTCTACCCTTCCGGCTGTGATCGCGCTGACGCTCACCGCCCCGCTCGCGTACGAGGCCAACCCCGGCATCGTCCAGGGCGTGGCCCCGGCCGGCACGACGGCACTGCGCGTGCGCGCGGACGGCAGGTCCGTGCGCCTGCTGCGGCTGACGAGCGGCCGCCGCGCCTTCCTGGTCGGCCCGATCGGCCTGCCGTCGCGCGACCTCACGCTCACGGTCGAGGCGCTGGCGGGCGCGCGGGTGCTCGCCTCGGCGACCGTCGACCACGTCTTCGGACTGCCCGCGGCCGCGGCCACGGTCGCGCCGCCGCGCTCGATCGACCCCGCGCTGCAGCGCCGCGTCGCCTCCCTGCCTGCGCGCACGGGCGTCTACTCCGCGGCCTGGGTGCGCAACCTCGGCAGCGGGCGCACGGCGGCCTACAACGCGAGCGCGCACTTCCCGGCCGCGAGCACGCTCAAGCTGGCGATCCTGCTCGGCGTGCTCGCGCGCGACGGCGCCGACCCGCTCCGCTCCTCGGCCTGGCCGCTCGAGCGCGCGCTCGTCCTGAACTCGTCGAACAGCGCGGCCAACGCGCTGCTCCCGCGCGCCGGCGGCCCGTCGGCCGTCGACGCGCTGGCGGCTGCGCTCGGCGCGACCGCCACGTTCACGTGCTGCCCGTACCTGCTCGAGCCCGGCGAGCGCGCCGACGTGCCGGCGCGCTTCGTGCGCACGCCGCTGCCGCCCTCGACGGTCGTCTCGCAGCCGGTGTTCCCGTGCTGCAAGTACACGACCGCGCACGATCTCGGCACGCTGCTCGTCTCGCTGACGCTGGCCGCGAGCGGCCACGGCCCCGCGCTGCGCCAGGGGATCACCGCCCGCGAGGCGCGCGTGGCCCTGTGGCTGCTCATCCACGCCGGCTACCCCGGCCTCGTGCGCCCGGCCGTCGTCTTCCCGGTCGGCCACAAGGCGGGCTGGCTGCCCGACATGCAGCACGACGCGGCGCTCGTGTTCTCGCCGCGCGGCACGCTCGTCGCGGTCTTCCTGAACTACTCGGCCGGCGGCGTCTCCTACGCCCGCGTGCGCACGGCCGCAGGCGATGTCGTGCGGCTCGCCCTACGCGCCTGAGAGCGCGACGGCGACCGCGCCGGCGAGCGCGGCATTGCCGACGATCAGCTCGCGGTTGGCGCGCAGCGTGCGCCCGCCGCTGCGCTCGTGCAGCCGGGCGAGCACGAACGGCGTGATCGCGGGGCCGCGCACGCCCTGCTCGACCGCTTCGGCGAGCGCCTGCTGGATCAGCGGCTCGACGTCGTCGAGGCTCGGCTCGGGAGGCCGCGCGAGGGCGACCGCGCCGCTCGCTCCGAGCTCCCAGTGCGCGCGCGCGACCGCCGCTGCCTCGGCCGCCGAGTCGACGCGGGCCGAGACCGGCGGGCCGCCCGCGGCCGCGTAGAAGAGCGGCAGCGTGTCGGTGCCGTAGCCGAGCACCGGGATGCCGAGCGTCTCGAGCAGCTCACACGTCGCGGGCACGTCGAGCAGCGACTTGACGCCGCACGAGACGACGATGGCGCGCGTGCGCGCGAGCTCGGCGAGGTCGGACGAGATGTCGGGCGGCCTTGGATCACGGTGCACGCCGCCGAGGCCGCCGGTCGCCATCACCTCGATGCCGAGCGGGCGCACCGCGGCGAGCGTGCCGCCGACGGTCGTGGCCCCGATCGCACCCTGCACGCAGCAGGCCGCGAGATCGCGCGCGCCCGCCTTGCGCGCAGCGCGCGGTCGCCGAAACGCTGCAGCTCGGCGTCCGTGAGACC
The DNA here is from genome assembly GCA_963743275.1 of uncultured Actinomycetes bacterium. Taxonomy (GTDB): domain Bacteria; phylum Actinomycetota; class Thermoleophilia; order Gaiellales; family JALYLC01; genus JALYLC01. The sequence continues at coordinate 14,649 of CAVUPB010000004.1, forward strand.
GACGATCAGCTCGCCGTCGAGAATGCCGACCGTGGCCGGCACGGCGCCGGCGGCGCGCACCGCGGCCTCGGAGGACGCACCGACGGCATAGCCCTCGCCCGCCGGGAAGCCGTGCGCGATCAGCGTCGTCTCGAGGCACACGACGGGGGCCCGCCGCGCGAGCGCGTCGGCGACCTCGGGCGCGACGCGCAGCGTCATGGCAGGGCCCCGACGCGCGTGATGCAGGCGGCCGCGGCCGCCTGTGCGCGCTCCGCCGCCGCCAGGAGGTCGCGCTCGAGCAGGAAGCCCGCCGCGAACGCATCGCCCGCCCCGGTCGTGTCCTGCACGCGCTCGACGGCGATGCCGGGGTGCTCGACGACCTCGCCGGCATGCTCGACCCGGCAGCCGAGCGCGCCGCGCTTGACCACCCAGACGTCGCCCAGCGGATCGCCGAAGGCCGCGGCCTCCGCCTCGTTCGCGAACACGACGTCCGGCGCGAGCGCGGCGACGCGCCTGCGCATCTCCTCCCGGCCCAGCTCGGCGATCCCGTGCGCCGTGGACAGATCGACGGTCACGCGAGCACCGTAGCGCCGGGCCGCCTCCGCCAGGCGCAGCGCGGCCTCGGCACCGGGTCCGCGCATGAGCGTGTAGCCGGCGACGTGCAGCACGTCGGCGCCGGCCACCATCGTCTCGTCGACGTCGCCGGGCCCGAGCTCGCCGGCGGCGCCGCGGTCGCTCGCGAGCGTGCGCGTCCCGTCGGGCGCGACGAGGGCCACGACGGTGCCCGTGCGCTCGCCGGCGACGACGGGCCCGGCCAGCTCGACGCCGCGTTCGACCAGCTCGGCAGCGATCAGGCGACCGGCGGAGTCGTCGGTGCGCCGCGCGATCAGGCGCGCGTCGGCGCCCAGCCGGCGCGCCCACGCGGCCACGTTCGCGGCCTGTCCGCCGGGCACGAGCGCGATCGCCGCGGGGACGTCGTCGTCGGTCGCCGGCGCGGCCTCCAGGCGCACGACCACGTCGAGCAGCAGATCCCCGAGCGTGGCCACGCGCACGCCACGATCCTGGCACACTCGCCGGGTGCAGGCTTCGCCCGACATCGTCGTCGTCAGCGGCGGCCTCGCTCCGGATCCCGCCGAGGTCGGCCCGCTGCCGCAGGGCGCGTTCGTGATCGCGGCCGATTCGGGCGTCGATCACGCCGCGGCGCTCGGGCTCACCGTGGACGTCCTCGTCGGCGACCTCGACTCCGCCAGCGCAAGCGCCGTGCGGGCGGCCGAGGCCGCAGGCGTGCGCATCGAGCGCCACCCCGTCGACAAGGAGGCGACCGATCTCGAGCTCGCTCTCGACTACGCCCTCGCGCTCGGCGCCCGGCGCGTCACGGTCGTGAGCGGCGGCGGTGGGCCGCGCCTCGACCACCACCTCGCCGAGCTCGTGCTGCTGGCCTCGGCGCGCTACGCGCCGCTGCACCTCGACGCGCGCATCGGCAGCGCGCGCGCCGTGCCGGTGCACGCCGGCGAGACCGCCGAGCTCACGGGCGCTCCCGGGGCGGTGCTGACGCTGCTCGCGCTCGGCGGCCGCGCGAGCGGGATCACGACGAGCGGCCTGCGCTGGCCGCTGCGCGGCGAGACGCTCGAGCCGGGCTCGACGCGCGGGGTGAGCAACGAGATCGTCTCGGGGCCGGTACGCGTCGCACTTGCCGGAGGGACGCTGCTCGTCGTCGGCTCACGCCCGCTCGAGCGTCAATACGGGCGGACGGCGCCCACGTAGCCCGAGCGGCCCTGGATGCTGACGATGCGCACGACGTCGCCGGTGTGCGGCGCGTTGATCATCTTGCCGTCGCCGACGTACATGCCGACGTGGCCGGGGCCGTCCGCCTTCGGCTCCCAGAAGACGAGATCGCCGGGCTGCAGCTCGTCCGGGGCGATGCGCCTGCCCTCGAGGAACTGCCAGGCGGCATAGTGGTCGAGCGTGATGCCGAGCTGCTTGTAGACGTACAGCATGAGCCCGGAGCAGTCGAAGCCGCCGGTCGGGCTGGCGCCGCCCCAGACGTACGGGATGCCGAGGTAGCGCTTGGCGATCGCGACGGCCTGCGGGCCGAGCATGCCGCCGTGGCGCGCGTGCACGTCCGTGAACGAGTTCGTCACCGGCTGCAGCCGCAGCGCCGCGGGCCGCGCCCGCGCCGGCAGCCTGCCGAGTGAGATGAGCGTGCTCCGCGTCATCCACATGCGCGTGGCCTGCACCTCGAGCGAGCGGCCCTTGGCCGAGAACACGAGCAGCGGCGCGCCCAGATGCGGCGTGTGCAGGAGGAGCGTGAGCGCACCCGGCGCAACCTCGTGCGCGCGCACCGCGCGGCGGGCGGCCGGCGAGAGCGCCAGATGCGAGCTGTGGAGGACGCGGCGCTCGAGCGCGCGCCGCGAGACCGCGCGCTGCGCGCGGGCGCGCAGGATCAGCCGCGGCGGCAGCGAGTAGGGCGCGAGCTTGGGCAGGTGGTCGGCCTCGAGCTCCGGCACGGATGGCGCCGGCGCGCGGCGGCGGCACGTGCAACTGGCGGGTCGGCACGTCCTGGATGCCCGTGGGCAGGCCGGGGCTCGCCACGTGGACAGGCTGGGCCGCGACGAGATGCGGCAGCGCCACGAGCGCCGCACCCACGCCGACGACCGCGAGCACGCCGAGACGAGCGTTCGTCACCATTCCGCTATGCATCGGCGCCGCGGCGCCCCGCGCGCGTCACCCGTTTACGTGATCTGCACCGGCGTGCCGAGCGGGATGACGCGCGCCATCCAGATGATGTTCGCGTCGTCGACGCGAATGCAGCCGTGCGAGCGCGACGATCCGAGCGGGTCGGCCAGGCTCGTGCCGTCGCGGCCGTGGATCGCGACGCGGCCGGGCCCGCCGCCGTAGTTCAGGAGCACGTCGGAGAAGGCGGTCAGGTGCAGCGCCCACGGCCCCAGGAAGCCCTTCGGATTCGGCTGCGCGAGCTTCTCGTAGATCGCGTACAGCCCGCGCGGCGTGGGCGTGGCCGGCGCGCCGATCACGGACGTGAAGCTGCGCACCTTGCGCCCGTTGTAGAAGACGCTCACGAGGTGCGCGGAGCGGTCGACGATGACCCGCCACGGCGTCGTCGAGAGGCGCACGAAGTCCTCGCGGATCCAGCCGCTCGAGCCGTTCGGGCGATCGGGGAGCGCAACGCGCAGCCACGTCTTGCCCTGGAAGGTACGACGGTCGAGCACGAGCAGCACGTTCGGCCCACCGCCCCACTGCGCATGCGTCGGCAGACTCGTCTTGATGCTCTTGCCCGGCAGCTTGAAGACGTTCGTCGTGATCAGGATCTTCGCCGTGTAGGCGAGCTTCGCGGTCGGCGCCGACGGCGTCGCGGCCTGAGCCGGGAGCGCGCTCAGCGCGACGAGCGCGCCGGCGGCCAGAAACGCCCGTCGTGTCCTTCTCATGGGGCCCAACGTAGCATCCGTCCCCCGGATGGGGGAAGCCCCGCGGAACTACGCCTCGACGAGATCGCGCTCGGCATCGATGCCGAAGCGCCGTCCGATCGCGCGCAGCTCGTCGTCGAGCGGCCACGCGTCGGGGCGCTCCTCGCCCTCGTGGACGGGCGAGCCGCCCTTCAGCTTCATGCAGCCGGTGTTGTCGCCGACGGCCGCGATCGCCTCCACCTCGGCGGCGTCGAGCACGGGCTCGCGCGAGACCGCGGCGAGCTCGGCGCGCTTGGCCTCGACCGGCTTCGCGCCCGGCCCGGCCTCCTGGATCAGCGTCGGCGCGACGCACGCCACGGCCGGCTGGGCGAGCGTCCAGGCGCACGCGAGCTGCAGCAGCGTGAGGCCGTGGCGCTCGGCGATCGGCCGCACCTGCGCGAGCCGCGCGCGCCCCGCCTCGACCCAGCCCGCGGGCCGGTAGCGGCGGTGGTCGGTCTCGCCGAGCGACCCCTCGTCGGGCACGTCGTCGTGGAAGAGCCCGCCGTAGTCGACCACCCGCGCGAGCACGCGCACCCCGTGACGCTCGCAGGCCGGCAGCGCGAGCCGGCCCGGCCAGGGCTCGAAGGGGTTGAGGATCAGCATCGCCCAGTCGATCATGTCGCCGTAGCGCTCGAGGCACGCGATGACGTCGAGCGTGAAGCCGTTCGCCGGCCCCGGGGCGACGCCGAGCTGGTTGCAGAGGCCCGCCTCGCGCAGGCCGGACATCGCCTCCCAGACGACCGGCGAGGTGTAGCCGATGCGGTCGGGGTTGTGCAGGAGGAGCACGTCGAAGTGCTCGACCCCGCAGCGCTCGAGGCTGCGCTCGGTTGCGTCGCGCAGGTACGCGGCGTACTCGGCGGGGCCGCGTAAGGCCGTGAAGCGCGGGTACCCGCGCGAGCCGTCCCGCTGCGTGCCGTAGAAGTCGTGGCCGACCGCGCCGACGAGCGAGAAGGACTCGCGCGGCAGCCCGGCGAGCGCCCGGCCCACGGCCAGGTCGGCCTCGCCGGCGCCGTAGACGTCGGCCGTGACGACCGTGTGAATGGCCGCGTCGGGACGCAGGAGGCGGACGAAGCGGTCGTCGTCGAGCGGCTCGCCGAAGTGCATGTAGCGCCCGCCGCTCCAGGCGCCGAGTGCGGTGTGGCCGGGAGCGCTCATCGCCTGCAGTCTGTCAGCATCTCAGCAGCGCCTGCACCTGGAGGGCCGCGCGCAGGCCCGACTCGATCGCGCCGTCGATGAACCCGCTCCAGCCGTCGGCGAGGTCGGAGCCCGCGAACACGAGCCCGCCCTCGGGGGCGCGCATGGCGGCGTGGTGGCGCGTGTACCAGCCCGGGCGGTGGATCGCCCAGGTGCCGCGCGCGAACTCGTCGGCCAGCCAGTCGTGCGTGATCGCGTCGGCGATCTCGAGCCCGGGGACGAGCTCGTCGAGCGCCCGCTGCAGGGCCGGGCGGTCGTCGGCGTCGACCACGGCCGCGTCGCGCCCGAACCCGACGAGCAGCTGGCCGCCGTCGGGCAGCAGGCGGTCGGTCATGAGATAGCCGAAGGGATGCGCAGGCGCGATCGCGTTGATGCCGCGCGGCGCATCCTTAACCCTCAACCAGAGCTTTATACCACGGGACGCCTGGCCCATCGCGATGGCGTCGCGCTTGGCCGGGGAGAGGGCGTCGCCGAAGTCCATGTACGGGAGCACGTTGAGCGGCACGGTCAGCACGCAGGTCCGGGCGCGCAGGATGTCGCCGGTGCGCGTGCGCACCTCGACCCCGCCGGCCACGTGCGCGACCGCGGCGACCGGCGTCGAGAGCCACTGCGCGAACGGCGCCTGCGCGGCCATCGCGTCGATCAGCCCGCGCGTGCCCGCGGCGAACGTGTACACGCCGCCCGTCTGCTGCGTCAGCTCGAGGCTCGACCCCGAGAGCGCGTGCCAGCGCAGCACGCTGACGGCGCCCGCGTCGTCGAGGTAGCCGTGCGCAAGCGCCTCGAGCTCGGCCGCCAGCACGTCCCGCTCCTCGTCGCTCAGGCCGAGCTCGCCCATCCGCTGCAGGATCGTCTGGCCGTCGAGGGGCGCCAGCGCGTCGATCGCGAAGAGCGGATCGAACGGGCGCGGCAGGGCCTCGGCGGCGGGCGCGACGAAGCGATCCCACGCGCGCAGCGTGATCGCGTGCCGTTCCGCCGGCGAACCGCTGCGCCGCTCGCCGCCGACCGTCCACGACATGAGCTCGGCGTCGTCGCTCCTGCCGATGCCCTGGCCGGCGCGCGTCAGCTCGGCCCAGGCGTGTGGCTGATGCCAGTGCACCCAGCCGCCGCCCATCTCGATGTCGTCGCCGCCCCAGTCGCGGTACCACGTGCGTCCGCCGAGCCGGTCGCGCGCCTCGATCAGCGTGCAGTCCAGGCCCGCGGCGGTCAGCTCGCGCGCCGCCGCGACACCCGCGAAGCCCCCGCCGATGACGATCGCGTCGAGCACGCGCGGAGTCTAGCCGAATCCTGACTGACGAGTCAGGCAAGGGCTGCGCGGCCCGCGCTGCCGCTCCCGCGCCGCTAGCATCCGCACGAGCAGCGAAGGAGCTGAGCGTGGACGGGCACGGTGCGATCAACGATACGGCGCGTGCCCTCTTCGCCCCGCTCGGCGGCGACTACGACCGCTGGGCCGCGATCCTCTCGTTCGGGCAGGATCCGCTCTGGCGCCGCTACCTGATCAAGCGCGTCGCCGTGCGCCCGGGCGCACGCGTGCTCGACGTCGCCACCGGGACGGGCGCCATCGCGCGCGGCCTCGTCAAGCGCTACGGCTGCACCGTCGTCGGCGTCGACCAGTCGCCGCAGATGCTCGCCGGCGCGCGGGCGCGGATCGCGAAGGCGGGTCTCTCGGATCGCATCGAGCTCCGGCTCGGCAGCGCCGAGGCGCTCGACTTCGACGAGGGCTCGTTCGACGCGCTCACGACGGGCTACCTGCTGCGCTACCTCGACGACCCCCTGCAGACGATGACCGCACTCCTGCGCCTGCTGCGGCCGGGCGCGCCGTTCGCGCTGCTCGACTTCGCGGTGCCGCCGAACGTCGTCGCGCGCGGGCTGTGGCACGTCTACACCGGCGTCGGCCTGCCGGTGCTCGGCCGCATGGTCTCGCCCGGCTGGGCCGAGGTGGGCCGCTACCTGCGCCCGAGCATCACCGCCTTCGGCGCGGCCTACCCGCCCGACGTCCTGCGCGCCCTGCTCGTCGAGGCCGGCGGGGCCGACGTGCAGGTGCGCCTGCTGAGCCTCGGCGGCGGTCTCGTCGCGTGGGGGGTGCGCGCTGTCCGGTGACGCCGAGCGCGTCGCGTTCTACGCCCTCCGACCCGGTGGCCTGCGCGACTGCGTCACCCTGCTGCACCTGCCGTACACGGCCTGGCACCTCTCGTACGTCGCGCTCGGCGCGGCGCTCGCCGAGCACACGCACGGTCCGCGGCTGGCCTGGACGCTGGCGGCGTTCCTGCTCGCCGTGGGCATCGCCGCGCACTGCCTCGACGAGCTGAGCGGCCGCCCGCTCGGCACGGTCCTCCCCGCTCCCCTGCTCGTCGGCGCGGCCACCGTCTCGCTCGCCGGCGCCGCCGCGATCGGGCTCTGGGGCGTGAGCGCGATCGGCGTCTCGCTGCTGCCGTTCGTGCTCGTCGGCATCGGGCTCGTGCTCGCCTACAACCTCGAGCTCTTCGGCGGCGCGCTCCACACCGACCACGTGTTCGCGCTCGGCTGGGGCGCGTTCCCCGTGCTCGTCGGCGGCTTCGCGCAGACCGGGGCGATCGAGCTGCCCGTGGTGCTCGGAGCCGCGTTCGCCGCCGCCACCAGCCTGGCGCAGCGCTCGCTCTCGAACTGGGCGCGGCGCCTGCGCCGCGGCGGCCTGCGCGTCGAGGGCTTCGTCGAGCACCCGGGCGAGGGGCGCGAGCTGCTCGACGTCGCCGTCCTCACCGCTCCCGCCGAGGCCGCGCTGCGCGCGCTCGCCGCAGCGCACGTGCTGCTGGCCGTGGCGCTCGTCGCGCTGCGCCTGAGCTAGCCCCAGACCTCGCGCGCGGTCTCGACGACGAGGCTCAGCTTCGCGGCCTGCTGCTCGAGCGAGAGGTCGTTGCCGTCGACGGTCGACGAGAATCCGCATTGCGGCGAGAGGCAGAGCTGGTCGATGTCGGCGAACGCCGCCGCCTCCTCGATGCGCCGCTTGAGATCGTCCTTGCGCTCGAGCTCGCCCGACTTCGTGGTCACGAGGCCGAGCACGACGCATTTGCCCGGCGGCAGGAAGCGCAGCGGCTCGAAGCCGCCCGAGCGCTCGTCGTCCCACTCCATGAAGAAGCCGTCCACGGCGAGCTCGTTGAGCAGCACCTCGGCGACGTACTCGTAGTCGCCCGAGGCGAACCACGACGAGCGGAAGTTGCCGCGGCACATGTGCGTGGTGATGCGCATGCCCTCGGGCCGGCTCGCGATGGCCTCGTTGAGGTGGCGGATGTAGGCCTTGTGCTGGTCGGGATCCCCGCCGAGCGCGGAGATGTGCGCGCGCTGCTTGGGATCGTTGAGGTACGCGAGGCTCGTGTCGTCGAGCTGCAGGTACGTGCAGCCGAGCTCGCCCAGCCGGCTGACCTCCTCGCGATAGGCGCCCGTGAGATCGGCCCAGAAGTCCTCGAGGTCGGGGTAGATCGTCTCGTCGATCGCGGAGCGCCCGCCGCGCCAGTGCACCATGCTCGGCGAGGGGATCGTGAGCTTCGGCACGGCCGTCGTCACGTGCTCGCGCAGGAACGCGAAGTCGCTGCCGAAGATCGTGTGGTCGAGCCGCAGCGGCTCGTCGACGCGCATCGAGGGCGGCGTGAAGACGATGCTCCCGCCGCTGTTGTGGAACTCGACCTCGACGTCGGACGCGAGCTTCCTGACGCCCCCGAGCTGGTAGATGAAGTCCATGTGCCAGGACCCCCGCCGGAGCTCGCCGTCGGTCGCCACCTGCAGGCCGATCGCCTCCTGCATGCGCACGGCCTCGACGATCGCGGCGTCCTCGCGCCCGCGCAGCTCGTCCGCGTCGATGCGCCCGGCGGCGTGCTCGGCGCGCGCCTCCAGCAGCGCGGGCGGGCGCAGCAGGCTGCCGACGTGATCGGCGCGGAACGGTGGCTCGAGGCGCCAGGACATCGGCCAAGGCTAGCGCCGCGGCGTTTGTCCGGTGGGCCACGGGGTATCCACGTGACATGTCGGACGGCAGGCCCCTCGTCGATCTATCTTCAAGACCACCTCGCGGGCGCGACTGCGGGCGTGAATCTCGCCCGGCGGATCGCGGCTCGCGACGGCGCTCTGGCGGCGATCGCTCTGAGATCGCACGCCGACCGCGAGACCCTGCTGCGCCTGATGTCCCACCTGGGCGTGCGCCCGTCGCGCCTCAAGAACAGCGCGGGCTGGATCGCGGAACGCCTCGACCGCGTCAAGCCGAATGGCGGTGACGCGCAGATGAACCGCCTGCACGAGCTCGAGACCCTCTCGCTCGGCATCGCCGGCAAGATCGCCCTGTGGGAGGCGCTGCGCATCGTGCCCGAGATGGCCGAGCACCCCGACATCGACCTCGCGGCCCTCGCCGAGCGCGCCCACGATCAGCGTGCGCGCGTCGAGGCCGAGCGCATGGCGTGCGCGCGCGCCGCACTCGCACCCGGGGCGACGGTTCACCCGCTGCGCGCAGAACGGCCCGCCTGAGCGGACCGTCCTGCGCGCGGCCGGTGAGGCCTTCAGGCCGCGAGCGGCTCCCACGCCAGCTCGGCGATGTCGAGCACCACGTCGAATCCCGGGCCGTCGGCGCGCGGCTGCACCGCGCCCGCGACCGCGCACACGCGGTCGTTCAGCCACGCGTAGCGCTCGTCCGCGCTCGTGTGGGTCATGCTGCCGACGAGCTCCAGCCCGCTCCCCGTGCCGCGCCGCCCGAGGCCGCTCCATGCGAACAGGATCGTGGCGCCGTCGTCGCTCTCGAGCACGCCGCGGAAGTCCGGCGTCGTCGCCCCGTCGGTGCGGTGGCGAGGGTAGTTGGCGCCGCGGTAGCGACCGCTGATGACCCCCTCGCAGCGCCCCTCGGCGATCAGGAAGCTGCGCGACTCGGTGCCGCGCTCGCCGGTGAGCTCCGCGCTCCACGCCTCGGGCGTCGTGAAGCGGATGCGGTAGAGCGGTTCGATGCGCACGGCTAGATGACCGCCAGACCGGCGACGGTCTCGGGGAGGTCGCTGCCGAACGCGCCGATCGGCTCGAGCGAGCCGTCGCCCGCGACCGACCAGCCGAAGACCTTCTGGACGTCGGCGTGGAGCGCGTAGAGGTAGCGGCCGTCGGAGCTGAGGGCCTCGTCGCGGATGCCCTTCTGGCCGTCGACCGTCGTGGCCGCGACGGCGTCCAGCAGCGAGAGGCCGCCGTCGTCTCCGATCGTGTAGCTCGAGATCGTGCCGTCGCCGAAGTTCGTGACGTAGGCGTAGCGGTCGTCCTTCGAGACCGCGGCCCAGCAGACCTCGCTGCGGGTGCTCGGCACCGGCCCGCTGACCGCGGACAGGCGGCCGGGGCCGTCGAGCCGGTACGACGAGGCGGACGCGCGCCCGACCTGGCCGCCGGCCGCCTCGGTCACGACGAGCGCGCCGCTCGAGGTGAACTCGAAGCCGTACGGGGTCGGGCCCGCCGAGGCGACGACGCGCATCTCGCCCGCGACGCCGTCGGCGCCGACCGCGAACGCCGTCAGGCTGTCGGTGCCGCGCTCGCTGACGACGAGCGTCGAGCCGTCGGGGCTGAACGAGACCTGCGCGGGATCGGCGCCGGGGGCGCTCAGCTCGCGCGGCTCCCCGGCGAGCGCCGAGAGGCGGCCGTCGGCGCCGATGCGGAAGCCCGCCACGCCCGCGTCGTCGCCCGTCGTCAGCACGTACGCGAGGTCGCCGTGGACGGCGATGCTCGTCGGCGCGCCGGCCACCTGCACCCGGTCGGCCGGCTCGAGGCCGCCGGCGGCGATGCGGAAGACCGTGACGTCGTCGGAGCCTGCATTGGCGACGAGCAGGAAGCGGCTGTCGGCGGACACGACGACCGAGTTCTGGGACGGCAGGTGCGGCATGCCGTTGCCGCGGCCGCCCGTCGCGTACGTGCCGGTCGCGGCGAGCTGCCCATCGGCGCTGCGCTCGTAGACGACGACCGCATTCGGGTCGCCGTTCGTCTGCGTGAAGACGAAGTTCGGGGTGGAGCCGTTCATGACGTACCTCCGTGTCGGATTTCGCCGGTCGTCTGCCCGGGGCCGCGATCCGTTACAGCGCGTCCCGCCGCGCCGCTCGTGCGTAACGCCGGGAGCCCGCCGCGCGACTGCACGCACGCATGGAGCTCTCGTTCACCCCGCTCGCGGTCGTCGCCGGCGTGGCGCTGGCCGCGCCGCTCGCACTCGGCCTCACGCGGCTGCCGCTGCCGGCGATCGTGCTCGAGATCCTGCTCGGCATCGCGATCGGGCCGCAGCTCCTCGGCTGGGCGCGCGTCGACGAGCCGGTGCAGGTCATGAGCCTGCTCGGCCTCGCGTTCCTGCTCCTGCTCGCCGGGCTCGAGATCGACTTCGACCGCTTCCGCGGCCCCGTGCTGCGCGTGACCGCGCTCGCCTACGCGCTCTCGTTCGGCATCGCACTGGCCGCCGGCCTCGCCCTGCGCGGAGCCGATCTGATCCGCTCCCCCCTGCTCGTCGCGATCATGCTCTCGGCGACCGGCCTCGGCGTGGTGCTGCCGATCCTCAAGGACGCCGGGCAGATCGCGACGCCCTTCGGGCAGATCGTGGTGGCGGGCGCGTCGATCGCGGAGGTGGCGCCGATCGTTCTGCTCTCGCTCTTCTTCTCGGGCGAGGCGGGCGGGGTCGGCGCGAAGCTCGTGCTGCTCGGCGGCTTCGCGCTCTTCGTCCTCGCGGTCGCGTTCACGGTGCTCGGATTGCAGCACTCGATGCGACTCTCGGCGACGCTCGTGGCGCTCCAGGACACGACCGCCGAGATCCGCGTGCGCGCCGCCTTCTTCCTGCTCGCGGTCTTCGCCGCGCTCGCCTCCCGGCTCGGGCTCGAGGCGATCCTCGGCGCGTTCCTCGCGGGCGCGACCCTGAAGCTCGTCGACCGCGACGCCGCGATGACCCACCCGCTCTTCCACCGCAAGCTCGAGGCGGCGGGCTTCGGCGTGTTCGTGCCCTTCTTCTTCGTCGCGACCGGCATGCGGCTCGACGTCGACGCGCTCTTCGCGAGCTCGTCGGCGCTCACGCGGGTGCCGATCTTCCTCGCCGCCCTGCTCGCGGCCCGTGCGCTGCCCGCGCTGCTCTACCGCCCGTTCGCCGCCGATGGCCGCCGGCTCGCGGCCGCCGGGCTGCTGCAGGCGACGTCGCTGAGCCTGCTCGTCGTCGCCGGCCAGATCGGCGTCGACATGGGGCTCATCCGGCCGACCAACTACACCGCGCTGGTCGCCGCCGGGCTGCTCTCGCTGATCGTCTTCCCGCTCGTCGCGCTCACGCTGCTGCGCGGGCTAGCGGAGGTCGAGGCGACGACCGCCCGACGGGCTGGTCGGCGACGCGCCGGAGGACACTCGTACCGACGGCCACGACGCTGCGATCTCCGCGCGGCGGGCGCACGACCGTAGCTCGCCGCCACCGCCTGCGCCGGGGGCCCTGGATCGCGGTGGGCTCGTCGACGGGTTCAGCAAGCGCCTGGTGCAGCGACGCAAGCCCGAGCTGTGGCGCTGGATCGCGCGGCGCTACGTGCGCGACGGCGCGCTGCCGAGCGGGATGCTGATCTTCCGCCGCGGCGGCTGAGGCGCCAGGCGCCCGGCGTCTCGCGCGACGACGATCGCCGCTGCCTTGAACGCGCTTGCCGCGGTGCCGAGCCTCGCGCCGGCGCGCACGTGGAGAGCGATGACGCGGTCGGCCACGACTCCCTCCAGGGACAGGGCCACGACGTCCTCGCCGGGGTACGCCGCCAGGCGCGGGACGATTGCGATACCGAGGCCGGCGGCGACGAGTTCGCGCACCGTGCGCGCGTCGTGCACGCGCATGCGCTCGCTGAACCGGAGGCCGTGCTGCTCGAGGGCCGCGGCGATCCCGCGCTGGCACTCCTTGGCGATCAGCTCGGCGCCGGCGAGGTCGCGGGCGGCGAGCGGCCGCCGAAGCGAGGCGAGGCGATGGCCGGCCGGCGCGATCACGACGTACGGGTCGCGGCCGAGCTCGACGACCTCGAGGCCGTCGGCAACGTCGGCCTCCGGCCCGAGGACGATGTCGTGGCGCGCCGACCGGAGCTCGTCGAGAAGCGTCTCGGGCGCGTCCGACTCGGCCACGACGAGCCTGGCGAGCGGCGCGGTCACGCGCAGCCGGCGCGTGATCCCGGGCAGCAGCGCGGCGACCACGCTCGGCATGCCGGCGACGCGGACCGTGACATCCCGTTCTCCGGCGGACGCGTCGAGATCGGCGCGCGCTGCCGCCAGGTGCTCGCGAATCGCTCCGGCGTGCTCGGCGAGCCTGCGCCCTGCGGGGGTCAGCGTGACGGAGCGCGCGCCGGCGGTGCGCTCGACGAGCCGCTGGCCGACCAGGCGCTCGAGCGCGGTCAGCTGCTGGCTGACGGCCGATTGCGAGTAGCCGAGCGCTTCGCCGGCGCCCGTCAGCGTCCCCTCCTCGCCGATCGCTGCGAGGGTCTGGAGGTGGCGCAGCTCGACGCCGGGCAAGTCATTCGCTCCGCTAATGGCTCGCAAGGTACCACGCAGAGGTCGCGGGCCTTCGCGCTGCGACCATGGCAGACGTGGATGTCCTGCACTGCATCGGCGGCACGCCGCTCGTGCCCCTGCGCTCGATCGCGCCCGCGAACGGCGCGCGCATCCTCGTGAAGCTCGAGAGCCAGAACCCGACGGGCAGCATGAAGGACCGGATGGCGCTCGCGATGATCGCGGCGGCGGAGGCAGACGGCCGTCTCCAACCCGGCCGGCCCGTCGTCGAGTACACGGGCGGCAGCACCGGCGTGTCCCTCTCGCTCGTCTGTGCGGTCAGGGGCTACCCGCTGCACATCGTCACCTCGGACGCGTTCGCACGGGAGAAGCTCGACCACATGCGGCTGCTCGGCGCCCGCCTCGAGATCGTCCCCAGCGAGAGCGGCGGCATGACCGAGAGGCTGACGCGAGACATGATCGAGGCGGCGCGCGTCATCGCGGCCGAGACCGGGAGCTTCTGGACCGACCAGATGAACAACACCGATCAGCTCGCGGCCTACCACGAGCTGGCGGAGGAGCTGTGGGCGCAGACCTCCGGGCGGATCGACGGCTTCGTGCAGAGCGTGGGCACGGCGGCGTCCCTGCGCGGCACGGGGGAGGCGCTCCGGCGCCGCAGCGAGCGGATCCGGGTCGTGGCGGTCGAGCCCGCCGAATCGCCCGTGCTCTCGGGAGGCACGGCGGGCGCGCACAAGATCGACGGCGTCGGAGCGGGCTTCGTCGTACCGCTCTGGCGGCCGGACGTCGCCGATCACATCGAGCAGGTCTCGACGGGCGAAGCCGTCGGCATGGCCATGCGACTGGCCCGGGAGGAGGGCCTGTTCGCGGGAACGTCGACGGGCGGCAACGTCATCGCCGCGGTGCGCCTGGCAGAGCAGCTCGGGCCCGACGCGACGGTCGTGACGCTCATGTGCGACACCGGCATGAAGTACCTGCGAAGTCTCGGAGCCATGCTGAGCGCTCCGAAAGAGGCCGGAGCGGCGCCGCGGTTGGACCCAACAGCCCATTGACTCGTATCTCCTGCCACACGATGCTCGCTCGGAGGGCGCCGGACCGGCGCCGGACGCGGGCATGAGTGAAGGCGGGGACAGTGGGCGGATCGCTGGCATACCGGGCGCGGCAGCGGGTGCTCGTGCGTGCCGTCGTGCTCCTGTGCCTGAGCGCAGCAAGCCCGGCGGTCGCGGCGTCGGCGTCGCCGCAACTCGTGCAAGCGACGGGTGCGACCGAGACCAAGGCGGCCACGGCCCTCACCGCGACGTTCCCGGCCTCCACCGCCAGCGGTGACCTGCTGGTGCTGGCGGCGAGCGTCTACACCGGAACGACGAACCGGATCACGTCGGTCACCGACTCCGCCGGTCGTTCCTGGACACGAATCGGCGCCTACGCGTCCTCCGGCCACAACTCCGACGGCGAGCTCTGGTACTCGGCGAACGCCCCCGCGATCACCTCGGTCACCGCCCGGACCAAGTCCTCCTCGGTGGTGGCGCTGAGCGTGCTCGAGTTCTCCGGCGTGACCGCGACAAGCCCGCTGGACGCCGCGACCGGAGCTTCCGCCTCGAGCACCAAGCCGTCGTCCGGCCCGGCCACCGCCACGAGCGCCGACCTCGCGGTCGGGTTCATCGCAGGACACGCGAGCGGTCAGGCCATCACGGTGACCGCGCCCGGCTACACCGCCCAGCCGCAGCGCACCAGCAAGGCGAGCAGTACGAGCAGCGTGGTCACCGGGTTCCGGGTACTCGGCGCGCCCGGGAGCGAGACCTTCACCGGCAGCCAGCCGGCTGCGAGCTACTGGGCCGCAGGGGTGGCTCTGTTCAAGCCCGCCGCGGAGCCGAACGAGTTCTCGATCAGCGCTCCGGCGAGCGCCACAGTCACCGCCGGCGGCACCACTGCGCTCGCCGTGAGCACCGCCGTCACCAGCGGTCAGCCGCAACCGGTCGCGCTCAGCGTGTCCGGCCTGCCCGCCGGTGCCACGGCCTCGTTCGACCCCGCCACCGTCACCGCCGGTCAGAGCTCGACGCTCACCATCTCACCGTCGCTGTCCACCGCGTCCGGGACGACGACCATCACCATTACCGGCACTGGTGCCGCGTCGAGCCATTCGGCGCTCGTGGTGCTCACGGTGACCAGCCCGCCGAACGAATTCTCCGTGAGTGCTCCGGCCACGGGCACGGTCACCGCGGGCGGAGCCACTGCGCTCAGCGTGAGCACCGCCGTGACCAGCGGTCAGCCGCAACCGGTCGCGCTCAGCGTGTCCGGCCTGCCTGCCGGTGTCTCCGCCTCGTTCGACCCGGCGACGGTCACCGCCGGGCAGAGCTCGACGCTCACCATTTCGTCGTCGCTCTCGACCGCAGCCGGAACAACGACCGTCACCGTCACCGGCACCGGGACCTCGACCAGCCAATCGGCGCCGGTCGCGCTCACGGTGACGCGCCAGGCGACGGTCCGGGCGGCGTTCTACTACCCGTGGTTCCCGCAGACCTGGGGCAGCGACCCGCAGAACCCGTTCACCAACTACCTGCCGACCCTCGGCCGGTACAGCACCGACCTGGCGACGGTGAAGACGCACATCAAGGACATGCAATGGGCGCGGATAAGCCTCGGCCTCGCCTCGTGGTTCGGCCAGGGCTCGAACACCAACGCGAACTGGCCGGTGCTCTTCCAGGCCGCCCAGGGCACCGGATTCAGCTGGGCGCCGTACTACGAGCCCGAGGGCACATCCGACCCCGCGCCGGCCGCGATCGTCGCCGACCTGCACTACCTGCGCACGACGTACGGCGGCAGCTCGGCGCTGGCCATGCTGCCGGGCAAGGGAATGCCGGTGTTCGTCTACAACGCGGACGACCTCGACAGCGCCCACGGCTGCGCGACCGTGACCCGCTGGAAGCAGGCCAAAGACCTGCTTCAGCAGCAGTACGCCGAGACGGTCTACGTCGACCTCAAGGTGTTCCCCGGCTACGCGACCTGCGCCGACAGCGCAAGCATCGACGGCTGGCACCAGTACGGACCAGCCAGCGCCGTCCAGGACTTCTCGCACGCGCCAGGCGACGGGTCCTACGCCATCTCCCCCGGCTTCTGGAAGGCCGGCAACGCCTACGGCACCCCACCATTCCTGGCCCGCGACCGCGCCCGCTGGCAGTCCAACATCGCCGCCATGAACGCCTCCAGCGCCAAGTGGCAACTGATCACCACCTACAACGAATGGGGCGAGGGCACCGCCATCGAGAGCTCCTCCGGCTGCCGCGTCACACCGCCGCCAGGCACCTACTGCGACTGGAGCGCAGGCGGCACCACCTCCGAGCTGGTCACCGACCTGCACAACGCACCGCCCCGCTGACCCGGCACGCGCGCCGTGATCGTGCGGAGCGTCGGGGCGGCAGGCCGCGGCTCCCGCGCGCAAAGCCGAGGCCGCCGTAGGCGGGATTCGCGGAAGCTTGCTAGAAGTGGGTAGCGGCTGTTCGACGGCAGCCGTGTCGAGGAGGGTGGCACGCGGTGCGAGCACGATTCTGGATCGGTGCGGCCGCGCTGGTCATGGCGGTCGTCGGCGGACTGGGCGTGACGGCGCGCGAGGCGTGGCCGAGCGCGCGGCTCGGCGCGCCGGGCAGCTCCCTCGCGCGCGTCGTCGTGCCGCGCTTCGCCGGGCAGGTCACGGCTGTTGCCGTCCGCGCTCCCGACGGCACGGCGATCCCCGTGCAGATGCGCGGTGGGGCAATCGTGCCGACGGGCAGGGTCGCCACGGGCGAACGGCTGTCGCTCGAGCTGACCGTGCGGCGGCCGGGCTGGGCCGGCTGGCTGGTAGGCGGGAGCGAGCGGCGCACGTACACGGTCGAGACGCCGCGCGCGCACCTGCTGGGACGCTGGCTCCAGATCAAGTCCGGCGCCCCGGTGGCGATCGGCTTCGACACGCCCGTCGGCGTCGTCTCGATCGCGGGCGCGCCCGAGCGCCGCCTGGCCACGCCGCAGAGGACGGTGCCGGTCGGCCTGGTGGCGAGCGGCACGCATGCGACCGGCGGCATCGACATCGCAGCGGCGCCGCGCACCTGGGAGCTTCTCCCGGAGCCCGTACGCGTCAACTGGTTCCCTGCCCAGCCGTTCCCCCAGGTGCTCGCGGCGCCCGCGCCCGGAACGATGATGGGCCCGAAGCGCGAGCTCACGCTGACCTTCTCGAGCACGGTCGCCGACGTGCTCGGCGCCAGCCGCCCGACGGTCTCCCCCGCGCTGCCCGGCGGCTGGCGGCTGCTCGACGCGCACACGCTCGCGTTCCGGCCGCGCGGGCTCGGCTTCCCGCTCGGAACGCACGTCAAGGTCGAGCTGCCGCGCGCTGCGCACCTGGCGCGCGAGCCGGGCACGGCGCTCACGCGCACGCTGTCGTGGCAGGTACCTGCCGGCGCAACGCTGCGCCTGCAGCAGCTGCTGGCCAACCTCGGCTATCTGCCGCTCGACTGGCAGCCGGCGGTCGCCGTGCCGAAGTCGGTCGGAACCGAGCTCGTCGCGGCACGAGCGCCACCGGCCGGTCACTTCCGCTGGCGCTTCCGGCACACGCCGCGCCCGCTGCAGAGAGCTGTGGCACCCGGGCCACGACAACGCGATCACCCGTGGCGCGGTGATGATGTTCCAGCACACCCACCACCTCACCGTCGACGGCCTTGCCGGCCCGGCCTTCTGGCGTGCGCTGATGGCCGACGCCGTCGCCGGGAAGCACCGCACCGCGGGCTACAGCTACGTGTTCGTCCATCGCAAGCTGCCGCAGTCGCTCAACCTCTGGCACAACGGCAAGGTGATCCTGAAGTCGCCGGGCAACACCGGCGTGCCCGCCGCCCCGACGGCGCTCGGCACCTTCCCCGTGTTCGAGCACGTTCCCGTCGGCACCATGGCGGGCACGAATCCCGACGGCTCGCACTACAACGATCCCGGCATCCGCTACATCAGCTACTTCCACCATGGCGAGGCGATCCACGCGTTCAACCGCAGCTCGTTCGGGACGCCTCAGAGCCTCGGCTGCGTCGAGCTGCCGCTCAAGGCAGCCAGGAAGGTCTGGCCCTATACGCCGATCGGCACGCTCGTCACCGTATTGCGGTAACGCTCCGGCACGGGAATCGCAGATACCCGCATGGGAGACCAGCGGACGAGGATCGCCTCAAGCCGGCGCCTCCACGCCCGCCCTGTACCGGCTCTATCGACGCCGGAAGCGTCGGTACAACCGTGCCAGGTGGAAACGCCGGTCGCTGAAGAACACTTCCTGGTCGATGTCGAGCCACCCGTCCGGGCTGGGAGGCGGAACGCGGAACGAGCCGGCACGAGCCGTCACCTCCGCCACTGCGGGCTTGGGGCTGCCGTCTGCACGCCAGAGCCCGAAACTGCGCTCGTGCGCGGCAAGGTCGAACGGCGGAACCGCGTCGAGCGCCGCTGCGTAGTCCGCGAAGCACCACAGCAGAGCGCCCGTGCAGCCCGCCTTTCGAAGGCCGTCGAGGGCTCGGCCCGTGTACGTGGCTGCGGACGCCTCGCTCACGAGCAAGGCGTCCTCGACCCCGTCCGGCCGCGCCGTGGGCAGGCCGAACTCCTCGAAGAGGATCGCGGCGCCGCCGGCGAGCCAGCGGGTTATCTCGGCCAGGAAGGGCAGCAGCTCGTGGTCCGTTGGCCCAGCCGACCAGTCGGCGTAGATCGGATACCCATGCATCGACACGATCTCGCACCAACGGGCGGCCTCGGCGGGGCCGATCCGGCGATCCTCCTCGAGGTCTTCCATGTGGATGCCGATCGTGAGCGGACGTCCCGGATCGCTTCGCCTGATCGCGGTGGCCATTCGCTCGAGCCACGCCTCCCCGGTCGCGCGGTCCGGCGGGACGGTGCAGTTCGAGTTCTCGTTGCCGAGGTCCCACGCCCACACGCCCGGGTGGCCGGCAAGTGCGGCCGCCGTGGCGGCCGCGAGCCGCTCCTGGGCAGCGACTATCCGCGCTGTCCGCATACCAGTTGCGGAGGCCCACGGCCTGGCGGGCCCGTCCTCCCGAAGCCACACGGAAGCGACGGTCGCCACCCGCACCTCCCGTCGCCCAGGCGGGAATCCAGTTGACGCCGCTCATGTGCCCGACAAAGAGCGTGACCACGAGGGTGACGCCGGCCTCGACAGCGGCGTCAGCGACGTCGACCAGCCGGCCGAGTGTCGCGGCGTCGATCGTCGACGGGGTCGGCTGGGCGTCCTCCCAGCGCAAGAAGATCCGGACGCTGTCGAACCCGGCGCTCGCCGCCCGCCGGAAGTCGCGGCGGGTGACCGCGGGGTCGTATGCCTGTAGCCACGCCATCGCCACCTCGGCGGGCCAGTAGTTCACACCCAGCCGGAATCTCTCCGGGTCAGCGTCGGTCACGAACCACCTGTTCGTACGCGTCGACGTAGGAGTCGACCATACGCGCAATCCCGAACCGCGCCACCGCCTGCGCACGGATGGCTGCCCGGTCGAGGGCCTGCGTGTGGCCGATGGCGGCAACGGCTCCGTCGACGTCGTCGACGAGGAAGCCGCTCGCGCCATCGACGATCAGCTCGGGCATCGAGCCGCGCCGGAACGCGACTACCGGTGTTCCGCACGCCATCGCCTCGACGACGCTGTATCCAAAGGGTTCCTCGAACCCGATCAGGTGCAACAGCGCGTGAGCGCCACCGAGAAGTTCCGACCGCTCCGCCGGCCCCACCGCTCCGACGAAGCGCACCCGGTCGCCGGCGAGCCGCGGAGCGACGAGCTTCTCGAAGTACCCCTGATCCTGCACGATCCCAGCGATGACCAGAGGCATGCCGCAACGCTCGGCGACGTCGATCGCCTCGACGGTCCCCTTGTCCGGGTGGATCCGGCCGAAGAACAGCAGGTAGCCGTCTGGCGCCGGATGCAGCGAGAACGCATCGGTGTCGATCCCGTGATGAATGGTCGCCAGATAGTCCAGGCTCGGATGCCGGTCGGCATCACTGATCGCGACGTACGCGCTGCTCGCGTCGTACCGCTGATACACGGGAAGGATCCGCGGCGACGAGAAGCCGTGGATCGTGGTCAAGACCGGCGTATCGACGAGGCGGCTATAGGTCAGCGGCAGGAAGTCGAAGCCGTTGTGGATGACGTCGAACTCGTCGGCTCGCTCGAACACCTGGGCGATATGAAGACATTCGCTCACCTTGGGCTCGGCCTCGGGGTCCTCGGAGTAGCCCCGCGGCACGACTGAGACGAGGCGGCCTGCAGTCTGAGAGTCGCCGGTCGCGAACAGCGTCACGTCGATGCCCCGCTCGACGAGCCCCTCGGTCAGAAGCGAGGCGAACTGCTCCCACGGACCGTAGTGGCGCGGCGGAACACGCCACGAGACCGGCGCCAACACCGCCACCCGCAGCGCAGTCACTGCGCCGCTGTCATGGCCGTCGCTGGCCATCCGAGTCAGCGCGACGCGGTGAGGTTCTGGACTTCGAGGGCGATTTCGCGGATGGCTTGCTCGAGCCCTCGGGTTCGGGCGGCCAACTCGGAGATCGCCGCGCGCGTCCCGGTTGTCGACAGCAGCGGCTGATCTTCGTACGAGCAGATCAGCTTGTCGACACGCTGGGTGAGCGTCGGCTCCAAGGCGCCGGTCGAGTCTTGCTGCAAAATCGCCATGCTCGCCTCCGTCGTTGAACACGATTCCGGCGTTGCTCTCGCGACTCCTGCTGCGCGAGCGAGCCATCGCCGCCCCTGGCGCGGAGGGCTCTCGGGGGGCCGCAGGTCGCGCTGTTCGGCACGAGCAACGGTACCAGACCTTCGCCCTGCCAAAGCCGTCGGCTCTAGTGAGCGTCGGGGTGCTCGTCGCCGCCCTGGCGAACTGCTTCGAGCAACTCGTCGAGCATGGCCGTTGCGACGCAGATGGACGTGTCGGCAGCGCCGTAGTAGAGCCGTAGTTGACCGGACGCGCGGTCGTGGATGAGGCCGCACGGAAAGACAGCGTTGGGCACGTCGCCGGTTCGCTCATAGGGTTCGCGCGGGCCGAGGATCCAGTTGGGGCTGCGGCCGATCACGTGGCTCGGTTCTTCGAGATCGAGCAGCGCGGCGCCGACCCGGTAGAGGGCGCCGGCGACGGTCTCCTTGACGCCGTGGTAGATGAGGAGCCATCCCTGCTCGGTCTTCACGAGTGGGGGGCCGAGCCCGATGCGCAGCGAGTCCCACCAAGCGCCGGACCGAGGCTCCATGACTGTCTCGGGTGGACTCCAACGGGTCAGATCGGGGGAACGCGAGAGCGAAATGCCGGGATGCGTGACTGCCGTTCGCGTGTACGGGTCGATGGAAGAGGATGAATTTACCGTCGACTCGCTCGGGCAGGATTGCTGCGTTCTTGTCTTCGGGGTTCACGACGATTCCGTGCCGTTCGACCGACGAGAAGTCCTGTGTGGTGGCGAGATAGACGGCCGGCCCGCCAGGCCCGTACGCGGTACAGGTGATCACGAAGCGATTGAGTTCCTCGACCCAGACGGTCCGGGCATCCTCGAATCCCCACGCTTCGCTTTCGATCCCTGCTTCGGGGGCAAGGAGCGGCTCCGCCGCGACGCTCCAGTTGTCGAACCCGTTGGCCGAGCGGGCGACCGTGAGATGCGAGATCCCGGTAAGGCCCTCGACGCGCGCCAGGAGGATGGTCGTCTCAGCGATGCGCGCCGCGGCCGGGTTGAAGACGGCATTGGCGGGATACGGCCAGTCCTCCGCCGTCAGGATCGGGTTGCCGGGATGTCGGTGGAAGAGCTCGCGGCCGCTCACGCCGCCGCCGTTTCGCGCGGGCGGGGAACGGCAGGCAACCCGGCAGCGTCGAGCAGGAGCGCCGATCGATGAAGCGCGAGCGTGGACTCGGCACCCTCGTTGAAATTGGTGGCTTCCGCGCCGAGCCCGTCACTGCAGCCGCCGGTCGCGAAGTCGTACAGCGGCAGATTGAGCCTGTTGTGACCGAGGAACCAGTCGAACGCGGTCTGCGCGCGCAGCGCGTGCTCCGGATCGCCGGTGACCGCGAACGCGGCAAGCTCCGCCGAGACGAAGGCGGAAGCGTCGAGCGGCTGCTCGTCCCCACCACCCGGCGCGGGTTCACCGCGGCGGCGACCGTCATGACCGGTCAGGCGCAGCCTCCCCTCGGCGAGGCCCGACTCGTCGCCAAGCCAACGAAGCGCATCCAGGCCGGTCGCCGTCAGATCTTGCCGGTCAAGGGCGACGCCGCCGATGATGAGCGCGTGTGGGAGGCAGGCGTTGTCGTAACTGAGGGCATCCTCGAACCAGCGCCACTCCGTGGAGGACTGCGTCTCGAAGGCGGTCGTCAGCTGGTCGGCGACTCGCTCGAGCAATTGCAGCCCGGCCGGTTGCAGCCGGTCCGGGTCCAGGCGAGCCAGTCCGAGCGCGGCGTAGGCACCGGTGCGCAGCGACATCTCCGCCCCGAGCGTACCGACAATCGCGTCGAGCAAGCGGCGCGCGGGCTCGACAACGGCGGGCACCCATGCGGTGGAGAGGATTTCGCCCAGCGCGTACACGGAGCGGCCGACATGGTCACCCGGATGAGGCTCGTCGAGCCAGCGGCGGTCGTATCCCATGAAGTTCCGCATTCCTGCCTGCGGGTCGGTCGCGTCCTGGAGGAATGCGAGCGAGCGGTAGACGATCGACGTCCAGACCTGCTCGTCGCCGCGACGGGCGAGCTCGAGCGCGACGACCGCAAGTCGCGCGACGTCATCGACGCAGTAGCCGCTCTGGCGGTTTGGGATCACGCCGTTCGCATGCTGCACGATCCCCACGTCGTCGACGAGCGTGAGCAGATGGTCGGTTCGCAGACTCACGATCCGACGGTCGCGGCGGGCGACCGAACGCGGGCGGGGCGACACCAGTTGGACGGCCTCTCGCAGAACTGCCGCGGTCGCACCTGCCACCGACGGCCACGCCAGTCGGGCACCGATCGTCCGTGCCGCCGCCCGGGCCGCGGCGAGCCGCTTCGGATCCTCGATGTAGCGGCAGACGGCGTCGGCAAGGGCGGGGGGATCGGCGAACGGGACGATCTCGCCGGCACCCGAAGCGAGCACGTCCTGTGCGTACCAGTACGGCGTGGAGACCACGCCGCAGCCCGCGGCAAGGGCATAGGTGAGCGCCCCCGAGGCGACCTGCTCGCGCCCCTTGTACGGCGTCACGAAGACGTCTGTCGCCGCGAGCAGATCGGCGATCTCCCCGATCGCCAGGAAGCGATCATCGAACTCGACATGGTCATCGAGCCCGAGGTCGCGCACCGCCTGCTCGAGCGACATCCGATACCGCTCCCCTTCGCGGTGGGCCACGCCCGGATGCGTCCGGCCGGCGATGACATACAGCACCTCGGGATGGCGCTCGATGATCGACGGCAGCGCCTCGATTACCGTCTCGATGCCCTTCCCGGAGGAGATCAACCCGAACGTCGAGAGCAGGAACCGCTCACCTTCGGGGCCATACGTCCCGCGTATCCGTGCCTCATCCGCCGTAGCCCGTGCCCCCGCATACTCGGCGGCGCGCTCGGCAAGGATCACCGGCGCCCCGTGCGGCACAATCCGCACCTTGTCTGCGGCGCAGGCTCCGTTCTCGACGAGCAGACTTCGCGCCGTTTCGGTCATCACGATCACCCGCGCGGCCTCACGGCAGAGAGCAGCGAGCACCTTGGCCTGATGAACCGTCGGCTCCGACAACACCGTGTGCAGCGTCACGACCAAAGGCTGCGAGAGCGCCTCGGCAAGCGAGAGGACGTATTCGCCGTCAGCGCCGCCGAAGATGCCGTACTCGTGCTGAAGCAGGACCACTTCAACGTCCAAGCGATCCAGAATCCGGGCCGCGCGGGTGTAATCGCCGCGAACCTCCTGGACGATGGTCGCAACAAGCCCCGGCCGCTGCGGACGAGACGGCTCGTTGACGAGCACGACCCTTTCCACGCGATCCACCCCATCCACGCCAAGCAGCGCACCACCGACATCGGCCGCAAACGTCCCGATCCCGCACGGGCGCGGCGGATAGGTCGAGACGAGCGCGATGCGCACAGCTCTCGCCTCCCTTCCGTCGATGGCCGAGCACGACGCCGGCGTACGCACAGCCAACTCAGCCCACCTTAGCGGACACCGAGCCCGGCCCAGCGTCGACGCCGACCCGGACGATGCGGCGCGGCGGGATCGCTGACACGGGGTCGTCTCGGCTGGCCTTGATGCCCGCCGCGCACGCGTCGCCGCAATCCAGACACACTGGCGTGGTCAGCGCGCACCAACGGGGGCATCAGCCGAAGCCCGATCACGCAGGCGCGGTTTGGGCGCCTGGCCCTCGACCCAGAGCACGGCCAGGGCTGTGCGGGGCAAGCTCGTGATGGTCTGGTAGACGAGGTAGCGCGGCTGCCAGGTGGGAAAGAATTTGGCATTGAAGCGGTGCAGCCGCTCGATCTGAAACCACCTGTCGCCGGCGCGGAGAACGCGTGCGAACAGCCGCTCGGCGGCGCTGCCAGGGCTGCGCAGGTAGCGCCCGAAGGCGGCGAAGTTCAGCGACAGCTCGCGTACTCCGTCCTGCCGGAGGTGGTCGATCGCCCGCACGATCAGGTACTCCATGAGACCGTTGGGAGCATCGTGCAACCGGCGCATCAAGGCCAGTGACATGCGCCTGCCGCCCTGAGCCGGAACCAGCTGGAGGAACCCGCACACCGCACCGGTGTGCTCGCGGCCGACGACAAGGAGCGAGTCGTGCTGAAGTTGGCCGCCCAGCTTGTCGAGTGCCATCGAGAATCCGCGTTCCTCACCGCCCTCGAGCCAGGCCGTCGAGACCGCGTCCAGCTCGGCCAGCAACTCCGGCGTGGCCGCGCCGAGCTCCAGTACCTCGACCGAGACGCCGGCCTTCTCGAGCCGGCTGACCGACTGGCGCACCTTGCGGATCGGACGACCTTCCAGCGAGAACGAGCAGGGATCGACGATGGCCTCGTCGCCGATGTAGAGCGACCGCAGCCCCGCTGTCCGGCACAGGTCGGCCAGCGATCTGCTGGCGCCGACCACCCCGAAGCGCAGGCCGTGTGATTCCGCGTAGTCGAGCGCCTTGCCGATGAGCCCGGGCAGCGCCTGCGCCGTACCGACCGGGTCACCCGACACGAGAAGCACCCCGTTTTCGATCCCGTAGCCGAGAAACGAGCTGTGGTCGTCCGACCACAAGTAGCGCTTGTCGGCTCGTAGCTTGAAGTAGGACAGCGTATCCGTCCCGTGCACCGCAACCACCTCGCGGGCACGCGAGCGCTCTTCCGCCTCGGGCAGACGAAGCGGCGGTGCGAGCGGCCGGAACAGCAGCCAGGCGATGCCGACCACTCCCAGGATCGAGACGACGCCGATCGCCTCCGGGAGGAGACCGAACTCGTCTCGAAATGCGATCGGCGACGGTTCCCAGAGCAGGAGATCGGCGGTCGTGCGGATCAGCAGCGAGAGGCTCGGCCGCCCCGGCGCGGACGCCCAGACGGCGACTGTGCAGATACCGACCGTGGAAATCAACAGCACCGCCGCGCCGAGCAGCGAGGCCCGCACCGGGATCCGCTCGGGCCGCACGTTGAAGCTGTCGCGACCCCACCACAGCAGGCCGGCAGCACCGAACGCCAGCAGCGCCTCGCCGATGTCCGGCCCTTTCAGGATGTTGAACGCACCCAGCAGCAGCAGCAATCCAAAGGCGAGCTTCCACACGCGCGAGCGCCGCCGCCAGAGGTAGATCGAAGAGATCAGCAACGCCGATGACACCGGAATCACGGCAGCATGGAAGACAGCCGCGACGTGAACGATGGCAAGGCTGCGGAACAGGTGGCCGTGAAATGCCAAGCTGGGCGCCACCGCCGAGGTAAAGCTCGCGACCGCGGTGGCCGCGACCACGAGCGCCGCAAGCTTCGGCACCCAGTCGCCAGGGCGAACCGGCCGGAGCTCACTGCGTGGACGGTGGAATCCGAGCCGCCAGGCACCGGTGTCCCGTTGCGCGCCCGTCAGATCGCGCCAATCCTTGGCGATCAGCCAGCTCCCCAGAAACCCGATGGCGTAGGCCGGCAGCCCACCCGTGAGGATGCCCGCAAGGTCGATTCCCAGCAGCACCAGGAGGACGCCGCATCCGAGGTGCCATTCGTGGACGCGGACGCCAAGGACGTACACCCTGGGGCCGAGCGCATGGTGTTCGACTCTCAGTGGCCGCCGACCCGGGACGGACTTCCTCTCGCTCATCCCACAGCAGCTTACGGCCAGGTCGGGGCCGGCCGGGCCCGCGTCACCGGCCGGGCCACCGCCTTGGCGGAGGCGGACGGCGCGCGGCCGAGATCGCGGCCCGAACGCTCGCCCTTCCTGACGCTCAGAGCGTCGAGGATCTCACCGCGCTGCTGACCTCGGCGGGGGAGCGCTGAGGTCGAGACAGTTACCGCTCCCGGACTGCGTAGGTCAGGTGGGTCACCCGCTGCGTCGGCTCCGCGCGGACCGGCTCCAGGGCCACGCGGCCCGCGTCCACGCCCTCGAACAGGCGGACTCCGGAGCCGAACAGCACGGGTGAGAGCGCGATCGTGAACTCGTCGATCAGGCCGGCGTTCACGTACTCCAGGATCGTTGCGCCGCCGCCTGCGATGCGGACGTCCCGGTCGCCGGCGGCCTCGCGGGCCTGGTCGAGCGCGGTCTCGATGCCGTCGTTGACGAAGTGGAAGGTGGTCCCGCCCGGCCGCTCCCAGGGGTCACGCTTCTCGTGCGTCACGACGAAGACCGGCGTGTGGAACGGCGCCTCCTCCGGCCACGCCTGCTCGCCGAGGTCGAACATGCGCTTGCCCATCACGCTCGCGCCGGTGCGCTCGAACGTCTCCCGCACGATGTCGTTGTCGCGCCCTTCCTCGCCGCCCTCGCCGAGCTTCAGGTTCTCCCGGAAGAACCGCTGCGGGAATATCCACTGCTGCAGTTCCATCCACTGCGCCATCCAGCGCTGCACATCCGGGTCGTCCATGCGCTCCTCGGGCGCGACGAACCCGTCCAGCGACATCGTCACGCTGAAGAACACCTTCCCGGCCATCAGTCCTCCACTCCCTTCCGAACGATCTCGGTGACGTAGGCAGCCAGGTTGCTCAGGGTCTGCTGGCCGCCCTCGATCGCGTGGTACTTCTCGACCGCCTCGTCGCGCAGCTCCTTGGTGGGGAACACCGTGCGCATCTCGATCCGGGTCGCCGCGCCGTCGGGCGCGAACGTCAAGACCGACTCGAAGGCGTTCGGGTCGCCGCGGGACTCACCGTGCAGCAGCGCGATCCGCTCCGGCGGGGCGATCTCGGTCCAGGAGATCCACTCCTGGTAGTCCGTCCCGTCCGGTCCGTGCATCACGAAGTCCCACTCCCCGCCGACGCGGAACTCGAACGCCCGCGTGGTGGTGGTGAACCCCTCCGGGCCCCACCACCGCGACAGGTGCCGCACCTCGGTGAACGCCTCGAACACCAGCTCCCGTGGGGCACTGATGACCCGGGAGATCACGATCTCGCGGTCGGCCGTCGCGGACTGCGCCGGCGCTCCTCGTCCCGTCGCGCTCATCAGCTACTCCTCCTGCCTTGCCTGCTTGAGGTCCTGCACGTACGCGTCCAGCCGGTCGAAGCTCTCGTTCCAGAACCGCTCGAACCCGCCGGTCCACTCGTGGACCGGTCGCAGCCCGCGGGCGTCAAGGCCGTACAGGCGCTGCTTGCCTGCCTTGCGGTCCCGCACCAGTCCGACCTCCCGGAGCACCCGCAGGTGTTTGGACGCCCCCGGCTGGGTCATCCCCAGCTCCTGGGCCAACTCGGTCACCGGCCGCTCACCCGCCCGCAGCAGTACCAGGATCTCCCGGCGCTGCGGCTCGGCGATCGCGTTGAAGACGTCCGACGTCGTCGCTGCTCGTGCCATGGACACCATCATATGCCGATATCGGCATGCGTCAAGCCGGAGGAATCAGGCGGGTCGTGTCGATCCGCGCCGCGCAAATGCTCTTTGATGCCCTAGAGATGCCCCGGCCAATTCGGCCAGCTCGATCCACCTACAGAAAAACCCCGCCGTAGCAGGGTTTTTCGGTAGCTCCTCGGGTAGGACTCGAACCTACAACCCTCCGGTTAACAGCCGGATGCTCTACCATTGAGCTACCGAGGAAGGCGGTCCTAGCGTACCAGCGGCCCGCTAATCGCGCAGGCGCTGCGTCTCGCGATAGCTCTTCAGCTTCATCAGGGCGCGCGACTCGATCTGGCGCACGCGCTCGCGCGTGACGCCGAAGGCGCGGCCGACTTCCTCGAGCGTGCGGGCGTCGCTGCCGTCGAGCCCGTAGCGCAGCTCGAGCACCTTGCGCTCGCGGTGCGAGAGCGTCGAGAGCACGTCCTCGAGCTCCTGGCCGCGCAGCTTCGTGATCACGGTCTGGTGCGGCCGCGTCTCCTCGTCGTCCTCGATGAACGCCCCCAGCGAGCCGTCGTCCTCGTCGCCGACGGGCGTCTCGAGCGACACGGGCTCCTGCGCGATCTTGAGGATCTGGACGATGCGCTCGGGCGTGGTCTCCATGACGACCGCGAGCTCCTCGGGCGAGGGCTCGCGCTCGAGCTCCTGGAGCAGCTGGCGCTGGATGCGGTGCAGCTTGTTGATCGTCTCGACCATGTGCACGGGCACGCGGATCGTGCGCGCCTGGTCGGCGATGCCGCGGGTGATGGCCTGCCGGATCCACCACGTCGCGTAGGTCGAGAACTTGTAGCCGCGGCGCCAGTCGTACTTCTCGACGGCGCGCATGAGGCCGATGTTGCCCTCCTGGATGAGATCGAGGAAGAGCATGCCGCGGCCGACGTAGCGCTTCGCGACCGACACCACGAGCCGCAGGTTGGCCTCGATCAGCTGGCGGCGGGCGGCAGGGTCGTTGCGCTCGATGCGCTTCGCAAGCGCGATCTCCTCGGCCGCCGTCAGCAGCGGGACGCGGCCGATCTCGCGCAGGTACGCGCGCACGGGGTCGTGCGCACGGTGGCGCACGGTGACGTCGATCGTCGGCGCGTTCTCGGCCTCGGGCTCGTCGTCCTCGTCGTCGTCGTCGACGGTGATGACCTCGAAGCCGTGCGCGTCGCGCGAGGGCGTCTCCTCGTCGTCGTCGGCGGAGTCTGCGAGCAGGCCGAGGAGCTGCGAGCCGGAGAGCTCGTGCTCGTTGTCGGGATCGTCGCGTGTGAAGGATTCCGTCATAGGGTTCCGCTCGTACGTGGGGCGTAGGCGCCACCGGCGCTCCGGGCCAGCGCCTGAAGCTCGGCGAGCTCCCGCATCTCCTCGGGAGTTATCTCGGCTGCGGCGAGCTTCTCCTTGAGTGGTTCCAGTCGGCGCTCGATCCAGCGCGACTCGACCCGGCCCGCCACCTCGCCCAGCGCCTCCGGCCCGCCATGCCGTGCCGCCAGCGCTACCAGCTCGGCTTCGAGCCGCTGTGCATCATGTACGGACGGAGCGTCCTCGTGGTTCAGTCGCGCGCGCACCCAGGCGGACGCCGCGCGCAGATCCTCGTGCGTGAAGGCCTCCGGCGGCACCCGCTCGAGCGCGGCGAGCCCGCGGTCGCCGGCGGCCAGCGCGAGCGCGAGGAAGAGGCGCTCGTCGCGCTGCGCCGCGTCCATGCGCAGCCGCGTCGGCGGCTCGGGGGCGGCCTCGCGACGCCGCCGAACCTGGCGCGCGGGAGCGAGCCGCGCCGCGGTGTCGCTGTCGAGCCGCAGCCGCGACGTGGCGAGCCGCACCAGCTCGTCGCGCTCGGGCGTCGCCGGGGCGTCCCGCAGCACCTCGCGCAGCGCCTCGTAGGCCAGGGTGCGCCCCTCCGTGGTCTCGGCGTCGGCGGCGTCGAGCACGAGCCCGACGCGGAACGCGAGCACGCTGCGCGCGCCGGCCAGCATGCGGTCGACCGCCTCGCGGCCCGCCGCCGCCACCTCGGCCGGATCGGAGCCCCGCGGCGGCAGCGCCACGCGCACGCGCAGGTCGAGGTCGGGATCGGTCGCGAGCTCGAGCCCGCGCAGCGCCGCGGCGCTGCCCGCCGCGTCGGCGTCGAACAGCAGCACGACGTTGTGCGCGAGCTTGCGCAGCTCGCGGATCTGGGGCACGGTCAGCGCGGTTCCCATGGAGGCCACGACGTTCTCGTACCCGGCCTGCACGAGACCGATCACGTCGGTGTAGCCCTCGACGACGATCGCCTCCTCGGCCTTGGCGATCTCCGTGCGCGCGAGGTGCAGGCCGTAGAGCGTCGAGCCCTTGTGCCAGAGCGGGCTCTCCTGGGAGTTGACGTACTTCGCGCCCGACTCGTCGGGAGGCAGGCGCCGGCCCGCGAACGCGATCGGCCGCCCGCGCGTGTCGAAGAGCGTGAAGATCAGCCGGCCCGCCATGCGGTCGACCGGGCCACTGCGCCCGCGCCGCGTGATGCCGGTCTCGTCGAGCTCGCGGTCGGAGAAGTGCCGCCGGCGCGCGCCCGCGATGACCTGGCGCTCGTCGGGCGAGTAGCCGAGCTGGAAGCGCTCGGCCATGGCCCACGTCACGCCGCGCTCCGTCAGGTAGGCGCGCGCGCCCTCGGCGAGCGGGCTCTCGCGCAGCACGCGGTGGTAGAACGCCGCGGTCAGGGCGAGCAGCTCGCGGCGACGGTCCTCCCCGCGCCGCCGGGCCGCGACCTCCGGGCTCTCCTGCTCGTACTCGAGCGGCACGTTGAAGCGCTCGGCGAGCCATTCGACGGCGCCCACGAAGTCGAGCGCGTGGCGCTGGGAGACGTAGTCGATGACGCCGCCCTTGGCCTCGCAGCCGAAGCAGTAGTAGAGCTTCTTGACGGAGTTGACCGAGAACGACGGCGAGCGCTCCTGGTGGAACGGGCAGCGGCCGACCCACTCGACGCCCTGCTTGCGCAGCTCGGTGTCGGCGCGCGCGAGCTCGACGAGGTCGGCGCGCTCGCGCACGGCTTCGATCGTCGCCTGGGTCAGGCGGCCGCTCACGGGCCCGCCTGGGCGAGCGGGAGCAGGAGCTCCTCGAAGCGGCGCAGCGCGAAGCGGTCGGTCATGCCGGCGACGTGGTCGGTCGCGCGCGTCGGCACGTCGAAGGGCGGGTCGCCGTCGTCCATGTCGTCCGGGTGCTCGCAGAAGTGCGTGAAGAGGCTGCGCACGACGAACCCGGCGCGGTCGGCCTCCTCGCGCAGCGGCCCCCGGCCGTAGACGCGCTCGAACAGGAACGCGCGCAGCGCGAGCATCGCTTCGGCGACCGGCGGGCTCTGGCGGATGTCGCCGGCGACCTCGGACGTCTCGACGAGGTCGTGCACGATCGCGTCGATGCGGGTCGAGCCCGTCGCGCCGAGCAGCCCGACCGGCCCCGCCGGCAGCTCCCCGGCGTCGAGCACGCCCGCGCGCAGCGCATCGTCGATGTCGTGGTTGATGTAGGCGACGCGGTCGACGAGCTTCACGATCCGGCCCTCGAGCGACTCGGGCGCGACCGGGCCGGTGTGGTTGAGGATGCCGTCGCGCACCTCGTGCGTGAGGTTGAGCCCGCGGCCCTCGCGTTCGAGCACGTCGACGACGCGCAGGGAGTGCTCGTTGTGGCGGAAGCCGCGCCCGCCGCGGTCGCGCAGCGCGGCGTCGAGGCCGGCCTCGCCCGCGTGCCCGAACGGCGGATGGCCGAGGTCGTGGCCGAGGCCGATCGCCTCCGTGAGATCCTCGTTGAGGCGCAGCGCACGGGCGACCGTGCGCGAGATGCCGACGACCTCGAGCGTGTGCGTGAGGCGCGTGCGGTAGTGGTCGCCCTCGGGCGCCACGAAGACCTGCGTCTTGTGCATGAGGCGCCGGAACGCCTTGCAGTGCACCGTGCGGTCGCGGTCGCGCTGGAACGGGCTGCGCAGTCCGCACGGCTCCTCGGCGACGAGCCGCCCGCGCGTCTGCGACGAGCGCACGGCGAGCGGAGACAGACGCCCCGCCTCCTCGGCGTCCAGGCGCGCCAGGAAGGTGTCGGCGACAGGTCCGGTAGTCCGCATGCGCCTAGGCGATTCTACTAGAACCTACCGTCGTACCCGGGACGGCCTTCCGCCGATTTCGGGACAATCGCCGATCCGGCGCGAAGCGCCGCAAAACCGCCTGGTTAGACGATGATCGGCACGGTGCCGCCGTCGGCGCTCCAGGCGGCGCCGGTGACGTAGCTCGCCCGCGCCGAGCACAGAAATGCGATCACGCCCGCGATCTCCTCGGGCTCGGCCAGGCGGCCGAGCGGCCGGCCGCCGCCCACGGCCGCGAGCGCCGCCTCGCGGTCGCTGCCCGCGCGCTCGGCGTTCTGGTCGGCGAGCCCACCGGGCGCGAGCCAGGCAGGCGTCAGCGTCGGGCCCGGGCACACCGCGTTGACGATGATGCCATCGCGCGCATGGGCGTCGGCCAGCAGCCGCGAGAACGACAGGACGGCCGCCTTGCTCACGCTGTAGTCGGGCATGCCCGTCGAGGGGCGCTTGCCCGAGGTCGACGAGACGTTGACGATGCGCGCCTGGTCCGAGGCCCGCAGGAACGGCAGCGCCGCGCGCGCGCAGCGCACGTACGAGAGCACGTTCAGCTCGAACGAGCGCGTCCAGTCGTCGTCGCCGAGCTCCCACCAGTTCGAGGTGCGCGCCGTGCCGACGTTGTTGACGAGGACGTCGAGACGGCCGAAGCGCGCACCGGCAGCCTCCACGGCCCGTGCACAGCCCTCCGCCGTCGCGAGGTCGGCGCCGACGCCGAGCGCGTCCTGCGCGCCGAGGCGCCCGAGCTCCGCCGCCACAGCCGCGGCGCGCTCGCCGTCGCGCCCGGCCACGGCCACGCGCGCGCCCGCACGGGCGAGCTCCTGCGCGGTCGCGAGCCCGATGCCCGCCGTGCCGCCGGTCACCAGGCAGCCACGGCCCTCGAGTCCCAGCTCCACGGGGCCATCGTAGCCGCGCAGGCGCGCGCGACGTGGCGTCTATTGTGAAGAGCGATGCCCATCCTGCTCCTCGCCCGCCACGGCGAAACCGCGTTCAACGCCGAACGCCGCTGGCAAGGGCATCACGACTCACCGCTGAGCGCGGCCGGCCGCGCCCAGGCGCAGGCCCTGGCCGGGCGCATCGCGCTCGATCGCCCGGCGGCGCTCTACTCCTCCGACCTCCCGCGCGCACGCGAGACGGCCGAGGCGATCGCACAGCGGGCGGGGCTCGAGCCGGTCTACGACGCGCGCTGGCGCGAGGTCGACGTCGGCGAGTGGATCGGGCTCGCGCCCGAGGAGGTCGAGGCGCGCCACCCCGAGGGCTACGCGCGCTGGCTGGCCGGCGGCACCGGCTGGGAGCACGGCGAGTCGTACCCCGAGATGGCAGCGCGCGGCCTCGCGGCCGCGCGCGACATCGCCGAGCGCCACGCCGGCTCGCAGCAGCCCGTCGTGTGCGTCACGCACGGCGGAGTCATCCGCGCGATCGTGATGGAGGTGCTGCGCATGCCGCAGTCCGGGCGGCGGCTGCTCGCCACCGGCCCGACGGCCACCGTGACCGCCATCGACGCGACCGCGCCGGACTGGCGCCTCAAGTCGTTCAACGACGCAGGCCACCTACCGCGCTAGAAGCTACTCGCCCGCGTCGCGCAGGCCCTGCGGGGGCCAGTCGCCCTCGGGGGCATCGCAGCGGCTCGTGCAGTGGAGCGAGGCCACGTTCTGGAGCGGCACGAGGATGTGCCCGTTCAGCTCGACGTGCGGGACGTCCTCGAGCAAGCAGTACGCCGTCAGGACGCCGTCCTGATACTCGCCGCCGAACAGCGCGAGCTCGACGTGCTCGCCCTTGTACTTCTGGCTGTAATCCTCCACGGAGCTCCTTCCGACCGCCGGCCGGCCCATTCTATGCGGCGACGGCACGCAGCGGCGGGGAGCGGCTCGCGCCGCCCCCCGCTGTGCATGCAGTTAATCCCGGCAGCGACCTACTCTCCCAGGCGGTTGCCCACCAAGTACCATCGGCGCAGAGAGGCTTAACGACCCTGTTCGGAATGGGAAGGGGTGTGACCCTCTCGCCATGGCCACCGGAAATCTCGCGGGTTCCCCTGCGGGTACCCTCAAAACTGCACAGCGGCGAAGTCGTGCTCTCGAAATCAGGTGAGAAATCAAGACCTCGGATTATTAGTAACGGTCCGCTGCACGCATTACTGCGCTTCCACGGCCGTCCTATCAACCTGGTGGTCTACCAGGATCCTTACTCGCTCGAAGCGATGGGAGGACTCATCTTGAGGTTGGCTTCCCGCTTAGATGCTTTCAGCGGTTATCCAATCCGAACGTAGCTAGTCAGCAGTGCCGCTGGCGCGACAACTGATACACCAGAGGTTCGTTCACCCCGGTCCTCTCGTACTAGGGGCCACTCCTCTCAATCCTCCAACGCCCACAGAAGATAGGGACCGAACTGTCTCACGACGTTCTGAACCCAGCTCGCGTAGCGCTTTAATGGGCGGACAGCCCAACCCTTGGGACCTACTTCGGCCCCAGGATGCGCTGAGCCGACATCGAGGTGCCAAACAGTCTCGTCGATGTGGACTCTTGGAGACTATAAGCCTGTTATCCCCGGAGTACCTTTTATCCGTTGAGCGACGGCAATTCCACTCTCAACCGCCGGATCACTAAGCCCTACTTTCGTACCTGCTCGACTTGTCAGTCTCACAGTCAAGCTCCCTTATGCCTTTGCACTCTACGCACGATTTCCAACCGTGCTGAGGGAACCTTTGGGCGCCTCCGTTACATTTTAGGAGGCGACCGCCCCAGTCAAACTGCCCACCTGACACGGTCCCCCGCCCGGATTACGGCGCGGGGTTAGAAGCCCAGAACGTCCAGGGTGGTATCCCAAGGATGGCTCCACGGGGACTGGCGTCCTCGCTTCAAAGCCTCCCACCTATCCTGGACAGAACGCCCCAAACTTCAATATCAAGCTGCAGTAAAGGTTCACGGGGTCTTTCCGTCTTTCTGCGGGTACTCGGCATCTTCACCGAGACTACTATTTCACCGAGTCCTTCGTTGAGACAGCGCCCAAGTCGTTACGCCATTCGTGCAGGTCGGAACTTACCCGACAAGGAATTTCGCTACCTTAGGACGGTTATAGTTACCGCCGCCGTTTACTGGGGCTTGGATTCAAAGCTTCGCCTTGCGGCTAACCTCTCCTCGTGACCTTCCAGCACCGGGCAGGCGTCAGCCCCTATACATCGTCTTACGACTTAGCAGAGACCTGTGTTTTTGGTAAACAGTCGCCTGGGCCTAGTCACTGCGGCCCCCTCGGGCTCCGGCAGCAAGTGCCTTCACCCTGACGGGGCGCCCCTTATCCCGAAGTTACGGGGCCATTTTGCCGAGTTCCTTAACGAAGGTTCTCTCGATCACCTTGGTATTCTCTACCCACCCACCTGTGTCGGTTTAGGTACGGGCACGCGCCTTCTCCCTAGAGGCTTTTCTTGGAGGCATGGCTTCAAGGACTTCGAGCTCGCTCTCGCGGCTCTCGGCATCCCGCCTCAGCGTTAACGGCCGGCGCATTTCACAACCGACCCGCCTACACGGTTACCCCAGGTCAACTCCAACGCCTGGGTTCCCCTAGCCTACCCCGTCCCCCCATCGGTCAAACGATGGCTACGTGGTACGGAATATCAACCGGTTATCCATCGCCTACGCCTTTCGGCCTCGGCTTAGGTCCCGACTAACCCTGAGAAGATTAGCTTTACTCAGGAAACCTTGGGTGTACGGTGGACGTGTTTCCCACACGTCTTTCGTTACTCAAGCCAGCATTCTCACTTCCCATGCCTCCACGGCTCGCTTGTCGCGGCCGCTTCAGTCGGCATGGGAACGCTCCCCTACCACTCGACCAATAAAGGCCGAATCCGCAGCTTCGGTACTCACCTTGAGCCCCGTTACATCGTCCGCGCCCGAACACTTGACCAGTAAGCTATTACGCACTCTTTCAAGGGTGGCTGCTTCTAAGCCAACCTCCTGGTTGTCTATGCATTCGGACATCGTTTCCCACTTAGGTGAGAATTAGGGACCTTAGCTGGCGGTCTGGGCTGTTTCCCTCTCGACTACGGAGCTTATCCCCCGCAGTCTGACTCCCGTCCTTTGGAGCACTGGCATTCGGAGTTTGTCTGACTTCGGTAACCTGGTAAGGCCCCTAGGCCAAACAGTGCTCTACAACCAATGCTGAACAGACGAGGCTATACCTAAATATATTTCGGGGAGAACCAGATATTTCTGTGTTTGATTAGCCTTTCACTCCGATCCACAGCTCATCCCCGCCGTTTTCAACCGACGTGGGTTCGGCCCTTCACGAGGTCTTACCCCCGCTTCAGCCTGGCCATGGATAGATCACACAGTTTCGGGTCTAGCGCACGCGACTAATTCGCCCTATTCAGACTCGCTTTCGCTACGGCTCCGTTTCCTTAACCTCGCCGCGTACGACTAACTCGCTGGCCCATTATGCAAAAAGTACGCCGTCACAGAACAAGTCTGCTCCGACCGCTTGTAAGCACACGGTTTCAGGTTCTATTTCACTCCCCTCACGGGGTGCTTTTCACCTTTCCCTCACGGTACTAGTTCACTATCGGTTACCAGGGAGTATTTAGCCTTGCGGGGTGGGCCCCGCAGATTCCGACCGGGTTTCTCGTGCCCGGCCGTACTCAGGAACGACTACGAGGAGTGCACGTATTTTCGCGTACGGGGCCTTTACCCTCTATGGCGCGAGTTTCCACCCGCTTCCGCTAACGCGTGCATTTGTAACTCCCCGACTGCGCTGCGGCACAATCATGAGTCGTCCTACAACCCCAGGCCGGCAACGTCCGCAGACTATCGCTCCGACCTGGTTTAGGCTCTTCCCGTTTCGCTCGCCACTACTAAGGGAATCGAGGTTTCTTTCTCTTCCTCGGGCTACTAAGATGTTTCAGTTCGCCCGCTTACCTCCAACACACCTATGGATTCAGTGTGAGGTACCCGCGCATTACCACGGGTGGGTTTCCCCATTCGGAAATCCCCGGATCAACGCTTGTTAGGCAGCTCCCCGAGGCTTATCGCAGCCATCAACGTCCTTCATCGGCTCCTGGTACCAAGGCATTCACCGTGTGCCCTTGTTCTCTTGATCGTCACTCACCGTCATTCGAGAACACCACTTCTACCGCTGTGCAGTTTTCAAGGTACCTGCGGGTGCAACCCGCTCGAGCGCCCGGACGGCAGAGCACCGAGGTGCTCGCCAGGCTGTCCACGTGGGACAGACGCCCGGTCTCTCAAAACTCAATAGCATGAGGCCGGCCACTCTTGCGAGCGGCCTAAGCAGTCCGTGTCGATATAAGTTCCAGGCGAGTCTTACTGCAGACCACGGTGCCGAAGCACCGGAACCGCGTCCAAGGAGGACGCGTCGTCTAGCAGGGACGCCTGCGGTGATAAATGGTCACCGCATCCCTAGAAAGGAGGTGATCCAGCCGCAGCTTCCGCTACGGCTACCTTGTTACGACTTCACCCCAGTCACCAACTCCACCTTCGACCGCTCCCTCCCTTGCGGGTTGGGCCACGGGCTTCGGGTGTCTCCGGCTTCCGTGGTGTGACGGGCGGTGTGTACAAGGCCCGGGAACGTATTCACCGCGGCGTTGCTGATCCGCGATTACTAGCAACTCCAACTTCATGCAGGCGAGTTTCAGCCTGCAATCCGAACTGGGACCGACTTTTTGAGATTCGCTCCGCCTCGCGGCATTGCAGCTCTTTGTATCGGCCATTGTAGCACGTTTGTAGCCCTAGACGTAAGGGGCATGATGACTTGACGTCATCCCCACCTTCCTCCGGTTTGTCACCGGCAGTTCTCTGTGAGTCCCCGACATAACTCGCTGGCAACACAGAGCAGGGGTTGCGCTCGTTGCGGGACTTAACCCAACATCTCACGACACGAGCTGACGACAGCCATGCACCACCTGTGATGCGGCTCCGAAGAGGGACCGTGTTTCCACGGTTTTCCACAACATGTCAAGCCTAGGTAAGGTTCTTCGCGTCGCATCGAATTAAACAACATGCTCCGCTGCTTGTGCGGGCCCCCGTCAATTCCTTTGAGTTTTAGTCTTGCGACCGTACTCCCCAGGCGGGGCGCTTAATGCGTTAGCTTCGGCACGGAAGGAATCGACACCTCCCACACCTAGCGCCCATCGTTTACGGCGTGGACTACCAGGGTATCTAATCCTGTTCGCTCCCCACGCTTTCGCGTCTCAGCGTCAGTACCGTCCCAGAGAGCCGCCTTCGCCACGGATGTTCCTCCTGATATCTGCGCATTCCACCGCTACACCAGGAATTCCACTCTCCTCTTCCGGACTCTAGCCAAGCAGTATCCCGCGCAGGCCTGAGGTTGAGCCTCAGGATTTCACGTAAGACTTACTTGGCCGCCTACACGCGCTTTACGCCCAATAATTCCGGACAACGCTTGTCCCCTACGTATCACCGCGGCTGCTGGCACGTAGTTAGCCGGGACTTCTTCTGAAGATACCGTCACTCCACAGAGCTATTCACCCTGGAAGCTTCGTCTCCCCTGAAAGCGGTTTACAACCCGAAGGCCTTCCTCCCGCACGCGGCGTTGCTGCGTCAGGCTTTCGCCCATTGCGCA
Organism: uncultured Actinomycetes bacterium; assembly: GCA_963743275.1. Classification (GTDB taxonomy): domain Bacteria; phylum Actinomycetota; class Thermoleophilia; order Gaiellales; family JALYLC01; genus JALYLC01. The sequence continues at coordinate 53,344 of CAVUPB010000004.1, forward strand.
AGATTCCCCACTGCTGCCTCCCGTAGGAGTCTGGGCCGTGTCTCAGTCCCAGTGTGGCTGATCATCCTCTCAGACCAGCTACCCATCGTAGCCTTGGTGGGCCATTACCCCGCCAACTAGCTAATGGGCCGCGGACTCGTCTCTCGCCGAAGGCCGAAGCTATCTTTGGTACGGCACCCAACAGCGCCGCACTTTATCTGGCATTGATCCGAGTTTCCCCGGGGTATTCCAGAGCAAGAGGTTGATTATCCACGTGTTACTCACCCGTTCGCCGCTCGAGTACTTCCCGAAGGAAGCCTTTCCGCTCGACTTGCATGTGTTAAGCACGCCGCCAGCGTTCGTCCTGAGCCAGGATCAAACTCTCCATGAAAAACCGTACGCACGGTGCTCGCGCCGAAGCGCGACACCAAATTGGCCGAGCCCGAAGGCAGGGCCATGTGCTGGCTTGGAAGTTGATCCGATGCCGACCCCGTGAAGGGCCGGCGGTCAGACCGGAACTCGTCGAAAGAACGATGCCGCGGGCTGGCGCCTACGACATCACGACGGTTCGATGGTTCTTGTAGAACCGGCTGCGATCGACCGACCGCCCGGAGGCAGTCGACGATCCCCATGCTATTGAGTTTTCAAAGACCAGACGCCAAGAAGGCGCGACCACCGAGACTACACGATCCGACCAGGCTGCGCAACCGCAGCAGAAGGTCGCTCGCGTCAGGGTCGGCGGCGGGCACGGCGACTCACGAAGCTCGGCCCGCGCCGCTGCGGATACTAGCAGGCAGCGCCGGCGCGCGTGCGCCGCTTCCGGGCGCGCTGCGGCGGGGGTGCCGCGCGGAGCGGCGGTACAGTGCCTGCGGGCGCGTGCGAGCGTGCGCGCCCGACCCCATCGGGCATGGCCGCTACGCCTCCTCCCCCCACGCCGCTTCCGTTCGAGTACGCGCCGCCGCCTGCGACGCGCCGCCGCATGCGCCTGCGCAAGACGCGGCTCGTGATCGCCGGGCTGGCCTGGCTCGCGCTCGGGCTCGTCTCGCTCTTCTACGGCTTCATGACGGCGCTCGCGCAGGATCTCCCGCAGTTCGAGGTCGCCCAGCTGGCGCAGCAGTCGAACGGCGTGATCTACGCCGACGACGGCAAGACGGTGCTCGGCGTCCTGCGCTCCGACCAGTACCGCGTGCTCGTGAAGGGCGATCAGATCGCGCCCGTCATGCGCAACGCGATCGTCTCGATCGAGGACCGGCGCTTCTACCACCACGGGGCGATCGACCCCGTCGGCATGGGCCGCGCCGCCATCGTCAACATCTGGACGGGCACGCTCGCGCAGGGCGGCTCGACGATCACCCAGCAGCTCGTCAAGAACCGCTGGAAGCCATCGCAGGCGAGCAACCGCTCGCTGCGGCGCAAGATCATCGAGTCGGCGCTGGCCTACCAGGTCGAGCAGCACTGGTCGAAGCAGAAGATCCTCACGGAGTACCTCAACACGATCTACTTCGGCCACCAGGCCTACGGCGTCGAGGCCGCGGCCGAGGCGTACTTCGGCGTCCACGCGAAGGATCTGCAGCCGCACCAGGCGGCGCTGCTCGCGGCGCTCGTGCAGAACCCGACGGCGTACGACCCGGCGCGGCATCCGAAGCAGGCGCTCGAACGGCGCAACCTCGTGCTCGGCAAGCTGCTCGAGCAGGGCTACATCGACTCCTTCGCGTACCAGCTCGCCGACTCGAAGCCGCTGCTGCCGAAGGGCCGCCGGATCGGCTTCCCGCCCGAGAAGAAGACGATCGCGAGCTACTTCGTCGACTACGTGCGCCAGCAGCTGATCAACCTCTACGGGCGCCAGCGCGCGCTCGGCGGCGGCCTGCGCGTCTACACCACGCTCAACCCGCGGATGCAGCGGCTGGCGCTCAACGCGGTGCGCTCGACGCTGCCGAAGCGCCGGCCCGAGGCGGCGCTCGTCGCGATCAACCCGCCGACCGGCGAGGTCAAGGCGATGGTCGGCGGCCGCGACTACACGAACACGGTCTACGGCAAGTTCAACCTCGCGACCGAGGCCGTGCGCCAGCCCGGCTCGTCGTTCAAGGTCTTCGTGCTGCTCGCCGCGCTCGAGGAGGGCATCCTGCCGCAGACCCGGTTCGTCTCGCACCACCTGCTGGTCCAGATGCCGGGTCGCGCCGTGTGGTCGGTCAGCAACGACGAGGGCTCCTACCGCGGCAGCATCCCGCTCACGACCGCGACGACGTACTCCGACAACACGGTCTTCGCGCAGCTCGCGCTGCGCATCGGCACCGAGCGCATCCGCCGCGTCGCGCACGCCATGGGCATCGCGCGCCCGATCGGCGCCGATCCGGCGATCGCGCTCGGCGGCCTGCGCCACTGCTGCACGCCGATCGAGATGGCGCTCGCCTACTCGACGCTCGCCAACGAGGGCATGCGCGTGACCGGCTCGCTGCCCGTGCGCAAGCCCGGGCCCGGCGAGGTGCCCGACCCGACGCTCACGCCGATCGCGATCCGGCGCGTGGCCGACGCCGACGGCAAGGTGATCGACATCAACAAGCCGCAGAGCGTGCAGGCGGTCTCGCGCGAGAGCGCACTGCAGGCGATCGAGATGCTGCGCAGCGTCGTGCGCATCGGCACGGCCAAGATGATCAACAACTTCCCGCGGCCCGTGGCCGGCAAGACGGGCACGACCGAGCAGTTCGTCGACGCCTGGTTCGTCGGCATGACGCCGGGGCTCACGACCGCGGTCTGGAACGGGTTCCCCACGATCCGCGTGCCGATGCTGACGCAGTTCCACGGCGGGCCCGTATTCGGCGGTACATACCCGGCGCTGCTCTGGAAGGCCTTCACGCAGCCCGCGCTCGCCGGCACGAAGGTGCGCAACTGGGCATCGCCGGCGCCGGTCTCGGGCGCCGAGGTGATGATCGATCCGGCGACCGGCAAGCGCGCCGGCCCCAACTGCCCGCGCGGGCGCGCGGTCGTGATGGCGTACGCGAAGATGCCGGCGGAGACCTCGAACTGCCGCGGCACCGTCATCCCGACGCCCGAGGTGACGAGCCGCAACGCGCAGCAGGCGCGGATCACGCTCGACCGCGCAGGCCTCCTGCCGGTGATCCGGCTGGCGGTGCCGCCGGCCGGCGAGCAGGCCGGGAAGGTGTTCGCGCAGGATCCGCCCCCGGGCGAGCCCGTCGAGCTCGGCGCGCAGGTGACCGTCTCGATCGCGAGGCCCGTGACCTGGGTGACCGTCCCCGACCTGATCGGCCTGAACGACGTGGCCGCGCGCTCGGCGCTGACGGTCGCCGGCTTCAAGGTGCGCGAGACGCGCGGCGGCTACGGCAAGCCGGCCGGCCGCGTCTACTCGCAGTACCCGATCCCGCTCAAGCTGGCCGCGAAGGGCGCGCTCATCACGCTGATCGTGAGCGACGGTACGAGCTGACGTAGGGCGAGCCCTCGAGCAGGAAGCGCCACGGCAGGTCGACCGCGCGCGTGATGCCGATGCGGGGGGTCTGGACGATCGGCCCCGGAGCCGGGCCCGGCACCAGCTCGATGCGCCCGGCGCCGAGCGCCTCGCCGTCGAGGTCGGGCCCGATCGCCAGCGCCTGGCCGAGCCGGCCCGGCCCGCGGCAGAGCTCGACCGCGGCCTCGCGACCGCGCCGCTCGCGCATCTGCTCGAGGCCCGCCGTGGGCTCGAGCGCGCGGATCAGCACGGCCTCGCCCGCGCCTTCCCGCTCGCCGCACACGATGTTGAGCATCCAGTGGATGCCGTAGCTGCGGTACACGTAGGCGCGTCCGGCCGGCCCGAACATGCTCGCGTTGCGCCGCGTCGGGCCGGGGAAGGCGTGCGACGCCGGTTCGTCGCGCGCGTAGGCCTCGCACTCGACGACGATCCCGCCGACGCCCTCGACCGTGAGCTCGCAGCCGATCAGGTCGTGCGCGACCGCGAGGCTCGTGCGCGCGCACCAGCGCGCGATCTCGCTCACGCCGGCGTCGCGAGCACGCGCGAGCGCACGAGCCGCGTGCCGGCGATCTGCGAGGCGCTCCAGACGACGCGGCCGAAGCCGAGCGACGGGTCCGAGAGCCGCGTGGTGCGCAGGCGCGCGCGCGCGACGACGCGGTTCGTGCCGCGCAGCACGTCGATCACCACGATCTGGTCGGCCAGCCCGCGCTCGGAGCCGACGCGGCGGCGGAACGCGACGCTCTGGCCGAAGGCCGAGATGCCCGGGCTGTACGCGAACGCGAGCGGCGACGGCGCCGAGGCGATCAGCACGGCCGGCTCGGGCTGGCGCGGCGTCACCAGCAGCACGCTCGCCGTGACGCTCCCGCCGGCGCTGCGCAGCGCCACGACCGCGACCCTGCCGCCGTCGAGCAGCGCGAGCGCGGTCAGGCGCACGCCCGGCCTCGTCTCGCTGTAGAGCGTGGCGGCGCGCCCGCCGTCGAGCTGCTCGTAGAGCGCGTCCTGCCCGGCCGGCGTGCGCGCGAGCCACGCCGTCACCGGCTCGCGGCGCGCCACCCCTCGCACCTCCCCGCCCGCCGGCGCCGAGACGAGGGTCGTCGCGGGCGCGCTGATGTCGGGCGGCCGCGCGCGCAGCGCGCCGGGCCCCGACCACACGGCCTCGGGCCCGGCCAGCGTGTACGGCGGCGGCGCACCGCCCTTGGGCTGCGCCAGCTGCGCCACGAGCCGGCTCGGGCGGCGCTGCAGCGAGACCGACGCGATGTCGGCGTGCGGTCCGTCGGCAACCGCGTAGACCACCGTGTCGGCGCCTGCGGCGGGCGCGGCGACGCTGTCGCACGATCCCACCGCCCCGCAGGCGCCGTCGTAGGCGACCTGCACGCGGCGGCCGTCGCGGTTCGCGATCACGAGGCGATCCGCGCGGCGCCGCGCCGCCGCATCGGGCGTCTTCGCGCGTGCGGCGGGGAGCTCGAGCCAGGCGGTGACGCGCCTGCCGGCGGCGGGCGCCACGAGGTAGCTCGCGACCGACGTCGCGAGGACGACCGGTTGCGGAGCCGCGGCGAGCACCGCTCAGCCGAGCACGTCGGCCAGGCAGGCCGCGACGTAGGCCTGGTCGTCGGCCGCGAGGCGCGTGTGGAACGGCAGCGCGAGCGTGGAGCGCGCGATCGCCTCGGCGACGGGGAGCTCCCCCGGGCGGTGGCCGAGGCTCCGGTAGAACGGCTGGAGGTGCACGGCGGGCAGGTACGGCTTGCACGCGACGCCGCGCTCGCCCATCGCCGCCATGACCGCGTCGCGGTCGATCGCGGCGTCGAGGCGGATGACGTAGACGAACCACGAGCGCGCGTCGCCGGGAGCCGTCGCGGCCGGGACCGTGACGCCGTCGAGCGGGGCGAGCAGGGCGTCGTAGCGCGCAGCCACCGCCGCGCGCTCGGCCAGGATCGCGTCGAGGCGCTCGGTCTGCGCCAGCCCGACGGCGGCCGAGAGCTCGTCCATGCGGTAGTTGAAGCCGAGCTTGTCGTGCTCGAGCCAGTCGCCCGAGTCGGAGCGGCCCTGGTTGGCGAGCGAGCGCAGGTGCGCGGCGAGCGCGGCGTCGTCGGTCGTGACCATGCCGCCCTCCCCCGTCGTCATCTGCTTGTTGGGGTAGAAGGCGAAGACGGCCGGCGTGCCGGTGCCGCCGATCCTGCGCCCGTGGTACTCGCTGCCGACCGCCTCGCAGGCGTCCTCGATGATCGCGAGCCCGTGGCGCTCGGCGATCGCACCGAGCGCGTCCATGTCGCAGGGGTAGCCGAACACGTGCACGGGCAGGATCGCGCGCGTGCGCGGCGTGATCGCGGCCTCGACCGCGGCCGGATCGAGCACGAACGTGTCGGGGTCGACGTCGGCGAAGACCGGCGTCGCGCGCTCGTAGAGCATGCAGTTGGCGGAGGCGACGAACGAGATCGGCGTCGTGATGACCTCGTCGCCCTCGCCGATGCCGGCCGCGCGCACGAGCAGGTGCAGGCCGGCCGTGCCGCTCGAGACGCTGACCGCGTGCTCGCAGCCGCAGAACGTCGCGAACTCCTTCTCGAAGTTGCGCGCGAACGGGCCGAGGCCGAGCACGCCGGAGCGCAGCGCCGTGAGCACGTACTCCTCCTCCTGCGGCCCGATGTCGGGCCGCGAGAGGGGGATCTGGCGCGCCGCCTCGACCTTCACGCCTTGAGGTTCTGACGGAGTGAGCGCGTGGGTCTGGCGAGTGGCGAGCGTAGCCTGGGCGCGATCGGCCCGCGGTTCGATCAGGACGATCCGCCAGCGTCATCCGTCAGCCCGCTGGCGTCGCGGCGGGGTAGTCGAGGTACTCGGGCGAGAGCTCGAGCGGCCCGAGGTGATCGCGAAGAACTCGCCCTGGATGCGCTTCGTGATCGGGCCCGCGCCGACCACGTGGTCGTCGACCGAGTGGATGGGCGTGATCTCGGCCGCCGTGCCCGTGAAGAAGATCTCGTCGGCGTGGTAGAGGTCGGTGCGCACGACGTCGACCTCGTGCACCTCGTAGCCCATGCCCCGCGCCAGCCGGATCACCGTGTCGCGGGTGATGCCCGGCAGGCACGACGCCGTCGTCGGGGGCGTCGTGAGCACGCCGTCGCGCACGACGAACACGTTCTCGCCCGAGCCGTCGGCCAGGAAGCCCTGCTCGTTGAGCAGGATCGCCTCGTCGTAGCCCGAGTTCATGGCCTCCATCTTGGCGAGCTGCGAGTTCAGGTACTGGCCGCTCGACTTGGCCGACGCCGGCACGGTGTTGTTGCCGATGCGCCGCCACGACGACGTCATCACGCGCACGCCGTGCTCGAGCGCCTCCTCGCCGAGGTAGGCGCCCCACGGCCACACGGCGATGATCACGTCGACCGGGCAGTTCTTGGGGTTGATGCCGAGCTCGCCGTAGCCGCGGAACGCGAGCGGCCGGATGTAGCAGGCGTCGAGGCCGTTCGATCCGATCACCTCGTGCGTGGCCGCGCGCAGCTCCTCGCTCGAGTACGGCAGCTTCATGAAGTAGACCTCGGCCGAGCGCTCGAGGCGCCGCAGATGATCCATCAGCCGGAACACGGCCGGACCGCGATCCGTCGCGTAGGCGCGGATGCCCTCGAAGACGCCCGAGCCGTAGTGGAGCACGTGGCTGAGGACGTGGACCTTGGCGTCCTGCCAGCCCACGAGCTCGCCGTTCATCCAGATCTTCTCGGTCTCGTGCATGAAACACTCTCCAGGGCGGGCGAATTGGAGCTCACTCTATCGCGAGACCCGTGCGCGGTCGGATCTGCACGATTGGGGTCAGACCCCAATCGTGCACGTGGGTGCTCGGTGTCCCGGGACGTTCCTGGCGTGCACGATTGGGGTCTGACCCCAATCGTGCAGGGCACGGCGGGCTAGCTGAGGCGGACGAAGAGCGGCGGGGCGAGCACTCCCGGCAGCGTCGCGAGCGTCGCCAGGATCGGCGCCGGGAGGTCGTCGTCGAGCGTGAACGCCATCATCGCGTCGCTGCCCGCGGCCGAGCGGGAGAGCGTCATGTTGGCGATGTTGACGCCCGCGTCGCCGAGCAGCGTGCCGACGCGGCCGACCATGCCGGGGACGTCGTCGTTGCGCAGCAGCAGCAGGCGGCCGGCGAGCTGGATCTCGAGCGGGAGGCCGTGCACGCGCACGAGCCAGGCCTCGTGGTCGGCGCCGAGCACCGTGCCGACGACCGTGCGCTCCTGCGGATCGCGCACCGTGACCGCCAGCAGGTTCGTGTAGTCCGAGGCGCCGGAGCGGTGCTGCTCGGCCACCTCGACGCCGAGCTCGGCCGCGATCGAGAGCGCGTTGACGTCGTTGAGGCTCTCGTGCACGGCGCCGAACGCGCCGCGCAGCGCGGCCGAGGTGAGCAGGCGCGAGCCCGTGCTCGCGAGGCGGCCGGCCGTGGCGATCTCGATGCGCGTGACGGGCCCCTGCGCGAGCGCCATCGCGAGCCGGCCGAGGCGCTCGGCCACGGGCAGGAACGGCTCGAGCGCGCGGCGCTCGTCCTCGGGCACGAACGGGAGGTTGAGCGCATGCGCGACGGGGGCGCCGCCGAGCGCGGCCACGACCTGCTCGGCGACGACGACGCCGGCGCGGTCCTGCGCCTCGCGCGTCGAGCCCGCGAGATGCGGCGTGAGCAGCAGGTTGGGCGCATCGCGCAGCGGCGAGTCGGCCGGCAGCGGCTCCTGGGCGAAGACGTCGAGCGCCGCGCCCCCGAGCTGCCCGGAGCGCAGCGCGTCGACGAGCGCGGCCTCGTCGACGAGCGCCCCGCGCGCGGCGTTCACGAGCAGCGCGCCGGGCCGCATCAGGGCCAGGCGGGTCGCGTCGATGAGGCCGCGCGTGGCCGGCGTCACGGGCAGGTGGAGGCTGACGACGTCGGCGACCTCGAGCGCGGCCTCGATCGTCGGCGCCTGCTCGGCGCCGAGCTCGGCGATGCGCTCGGCGGTCACGTACGGGTCGTAGGCGACGGTGCGCATCCCGAGCGCGCGTGCGCGCGAGGCCACGAGGCGGCCGATGCGCCCGAAGCCGAGCAGCGCGAGCGTCTTGTCGGCGAGCTCGGTGCCGGCGAAGCGCTCGCGCTCCCAGGCGCCGTCGCGCAGCGAGCGCTCGGCCGCGCTGATGTGGCGCGCGAGCGCGAGCAGCAGCGCGAGCGTGTGCTCGGCAGCCGACACGACGTTCGCCTCGGGGGCGTTGCAGACGACGATGCCCGCGGTCGTCGCGGCGTCCACGTCGACGTTGTCGACGCCGACGCCCGCCCGCCCGATCACGCGCAGGCGGGGCGCGGCCGCGATCAGATCGGCGTCGACGCGCGTGGCCGAGCGCACGACCAGCGCCTCGGCATCGGCCAGCAGCGCGCGCAGATCGGCGCCGGGCTCGGCCTCGACGACATCGCAGGCCGCGCGGAGGAGCGCCAGGCCCGACTCCGCGATCGGCTCGGCGACGACGCAGCGCGGCGCGCTCATCGGGGCAACGCAGCCAGCAGCGCGTCGAGCCCGGCGTTGAGCGCGCGCTCGTCGGTCGCGCCGAGGTGGCCGAAGCGCAGCACCTTGCCCGCCGTGCGGCCGCGGCCGCCCTCGATGATGAACCCGGCCGCCAGCACCGCCCGGCGCAGCTCGTTGGCGTCGGCGCCCTCGGGCACGGCCACCGCGGTCACGAGCGAGCACGACTCGTCGTCGGGCGAGTACAGCGCGAGCCCCTCGGCGAGGACACGCGCGCGGAAGCGGCCGGCCATCGCGCGCGTGCGCTCCCAGATCGCCTCGAGGCCCTCGGCGAGCACGAGGTCGAGCGCGACGTCGAGCGCGTTGACGATCGCCGTCGCGGGCGTGAACGGGCTGCCGCCGCCGGTCTGCGCGTCGAGCGTGCGCTTCCAGTCGAAGTAGAAGCGCGGCGTCTTCGTCTCGCGGCTGCGCTCCCAGGCGGCCGGCGACACGCTCGCGAACGAGAGCCCCGGGGGCGTCGACATGCCCTTCTGCGAGCCCGAGACGACGACGTCGAGGCCCCAGGCGTCGGTCTCGATCGGCAGCGCGCCGAGGCTCGAGACGGCGTCGATCGCGAGCAGGCACGAGCGGCCGCGGGTCAGCTCGCCGATGCGCCGGATGTCCGAGACGGTCGCGGTCGAGGTCTCCGAGTGCACGACGACGGCGAGCTTCAGCGTCTCGTCGGCCATCGCCGCGGCGACGGCCTCGGGATCGGGCGGCCGCCCCCACTCGCATTCGAGCACCGTCACGTCCGCGCCGAACGCGCGCGCCATCGCGACCCAGCGGTCGCCGAACGCGCCGGCGGTGACGCAGAGGACGCGATCGCCCGGCTCGACGAGGTTCGCGAACACCGACTCGAACGCACCGGTGCCGGAGGCCGTGAAGAGCAGGACGTCGTGCTCGGTGCGGAAGACGAGCTTGAGCTTGCGCAGCACCTCGCCGTAGGTCGCGACGAAGCGCGCGCTGCGGTGGTGCTGCTGCGGCGTGCCCATGACGGCCAGCACCTCGGGCGGCACCGGCACCGGGCCGGGCGTCAGCAGGAACGGGTCGTCAGACACGGGCGAGCTCCTCACGCAACAGCTGCTGGGCGATCTTGGGCTCGGCGCGGCCGCCGGTCGCCTTCATGACCTGGCCGACGAAGAAGCCCATGAGGGCCTCCTTGCCCGCGCGGAACTGCGCGGCCTGCTCGGGATGGCCGGCGACGACCTCGGCCACGACGGCCGCGAGCGCGCCGCTGTCGGCGATCTGCCCGAGCCCGCGCGCCTCGACGATCGCGGCCGGGTCGCCCCCGTGGTCGCCCGCGACCATCGCCGCGAACACCTGCTTGGCCCCGGACGAGCCGAGCGTGCCGTCGCCCACGAGGCCGACCAGCGCCGCGAGCGCCGCCGGCCGGACGGGCGAGTCCGCCGGAGTCACGCGCGCCTCGTTGAGATGCGCGGAGAACTCGTTGAGCACCCAGTTGGCAGCCGCCCGCGGGTCGCCGGAGGCGCCCGCGACCTGCTCGAAGTAGTCCGCGATCCCGCTGCCGACGCCGAGGTCGAGCGCCTGGGCGAGCGGGAGCTCGTAGACGCGCTCGAAGCGCCGCACGCGCGCGGCGGGCAGCTCGGGCAGCGCGCTGCGCAGCTGCTCGATCAGCTCCTCGGAGGGCTCGATCGGGACGAGGTCGGGCTCGGGGAAGTAGCGGTAGTCGTGCGCGAGCTCCTTCGAGCGCAGCACCGTCAGCTCGTCCGTGCCCGGGTCGTAGTGCAGCGTCTGCGTGACGACGTCGTCGCCGGCCTCGTACAGCTCGGCCTGGCGCCGCAGCTCGCGCGCGATGCCGCGCTCGAGGTAGCTGAACGAGTTCATGTTCTTGAGCTCGGTCTTCGTGCTCAGCCCGGTCGCGCCGGGCCGCCGCAGGCTGACGTTGGCGTCGACGCGCAGGGAGCCCTTCTCCATGTCGCACTCCGAGACGCCGAGCGCGATGATCGTCTCGCGCAGGAAGGCCGCGAAGCGCGACGCCTGCTCGGGCGTGCGCAGATCGGGCTGCGTGACCATCTCCATGAGCGGCGTGCCGCAGCGGTTGAAGTCGACGACGGCGCCGTGCGAGCCGGCCAGGCGGCCGCCGCCGCCGCCCTCGTGCACGGTCTTCGCGGCGTCCTCCTCGAGGTGCACGCGCTCGAAGCCGACGACGTCGTCGCCCTCGGCCGTCGGCACGGCCAGGCGACCGCCGCTGCAGAGCGGTTCGTCGTACTGGCTGATCTGGTACGCCTTGGGCGAGTCGGGATAGAAGTAGTTCTTGCGGTGGAACGTCGAGTGGCGCGCGATCTCGGAGCCGAGCGCCAGGCCCACGGCGATCGTGCGCTCGACGGCCGCGCGGTTCGCGACGGGGAGCGCCCCCGGCTGGGCGGTGCAGACCGGGCAGATGCGCGTGTTGGGCTCGCCGCCCGAGTCGTTCGGGCAGCGGCAGAACATCTTCGAGCGCGTCGAGAGCTGCACGTGGATCTCGAGGCCGATCACGGCCTCCCAGCCCTCGGGCACGCTCATACGGCGCCCGCCAGCGCCGGCGGGCGCGGATCGAACGCGAGCGCGCCCTCGAGCGCGTGCGCGGCGGCCAGCAGGCGGTTCTCGCTGAACGCCGGCCCGGCCAGGTGGAGTCCGACGGGCAGCCCCTCGGAGAGCCCGCACGGGAGCGAGATCGCCGGCAGGCCCGAGAGGTTGACGGGCAGCGTGAAGAGGTCGCAGGCGTACATCGCGAGCGGGTTGTCGACGAGCTCGCCGATGCGGAACGCGACCGTCGGCGAGGTCGGCGTGAGCAGCACGTCGCAGTGCGCGAAGGCCGCGTCGAAGTCGCGCCGGATGAGCGTGCGCACGCGCTGGGCCTGCCCGTAGTAGGCGTCGTAGTAGCCCGCCGAGAGCGCGTACGCGCCGATCAGGCAGCGGCGCTTGACCTCGCGGCCGAAGCCCTGCCGGCGCGTCGCGTCGTACATCGCGAAGATGTCGTCGCCCGGCACGCGCAGCCCGTAGCGCACGCCGTCGTAGCGGGCCAGGTTCGCGGACGCCTCGGCCGGGGCGATCAGGTAGTAGGCCGCGAGCGCGTGCGGCGTGAGCGAGAACTCGAGGCTCGCCTCGACGAGCTCGCCGCCGAGCGCGCGCACCGTCTCGAGCGCGGCCTCGTAGCTCGCGCGCACGCCCGGCTCGACGCCGCCGATGCCGTCGAGCGCGATCGCGCCGACGCGCAGGCCGCGCAGATCCTGGCGCTCGGGCAGCTCGATCGGCTCGGGCGGCCCGAGGCAGGTCGAGTCGCAGATGTCGGGCCCGGCGATCACGCGCAGCGCGAGCGCGCAATCGCGCACGGTGCGCGCGAACGGCCCGATCTGGTCGAGCGAGCTCGCGAACGCGACCGCGCCGTAGCGCGAGACCGCGCCGTAGGTCGGCTTCATGCCGACGACGCCGCAGAGCGCGGCGGGCTGGCGGATCGAGCCGCCCGTGTCGGTGCCGAGCGCGAGCGGCGCCATCGAGGCGGCGACGGCGGCCGCCGAGCCGCCGCTCGAGCCGCCGGGCACGCGCTCGCGGTCCCACGGGTTGCGCGTCGGCCCGTAGGCCGAGTTCTCGGTCGACGAGCCCATCGCGAACTCGTCCATGTTCGTCTTGCCGAGGTCGACCAGGCCCTCGGCCTCGCAGCGGCGCACGACCGTCGCCGTGTAGGGCGGCCGGTAGCCCTCGAGCACGCGCGAGCCGGCCGTCGTCGGCACGCCGCGGATGCAGAGCAGGTCCTTGTAGGCGATCGGCACGCCGGCGATGCCGCTGCGCCCTTCGCGGTCGAGCGCGCGCGCACGCGCGAGGGTGCGCTCGGGATCGACGTGCAGGAACACGTTCATGTCGCCGTCGAGCGCCTCGATGCGCGCCAGATAGGCCGCAGCGACGTCCTCGCAGGTCAGCTCGCGCGCGTCGAGCAGGCGGGCGATCTCCTCGGCGCTCGTGCGCTCGACGTCGAATGCGGTCATCACGCGCCGATCGGAGGGACGAGAAAGCCGTCCGCAGTACGTTCGGGAGCCAGTTCCAGCAGCTGCTCGCGCGGCCACGGCTCGCGCGGGACGTCCTCGCCGAACACGTTCACGAGGTCGAGCGCGTGCGAGGTCGGCGGCACGTCGGCGAGGTCGAGCTCGGCGATGCGGCCGATGTGATCGAGGATGCCGGCGAGATCGCGCGCGAGCGCGTCGAGCTCGTCCGGCTCGAGCGCGATGTGCGCGAGGGCGGCCGCGTAGCGCACGTCTTCGGGGGTCAGGCTCACGGGACGAGAGTCTAGTAACGCCGCCCGTGCAAGCCCTTCACCGGGCTCAGAGCGGCTCGAGAGCGCATGCAAAGTTGGGGTCTGACCCCAACTTTGCATGCGCGCTCAGAGCGAGGCGCGGGCGGCCTGCAGCGTGTTCGAGAGCAGCATCGCGATCGTCATCGGCCCGATGCCGCCCGGCACCGGCGTGATCGCGCTCGCGATCTCGCTCACGGGCCCGTAGTCGACGTCGCCGACCATGCCGGCGTCGGTGCGGTTGATGCCGACGTCGATCACGACGGCGCCTGGCGCGACCATGTCGGCGGTCACGAACTGCGGCCGCCCGATCGCGACGATCAGCACCTCCGCGCGCCGCGTCACGGACGGCAGATCGCGCGTGCGCGAGTGCACGATCGTCACGGTCGCGTTGCGGTGCAGGGCGAGCAGCGCGACCGGCTTGCCGACGATGTTCGAGCGGCCGACGACCACGGTCTCGCGGCCCTCGAGCCCGATCTCGTAGTGGTCGAGCAGCTCGATCACGCCGGCGGGGGTGCACGAGCGCAGGCCGGGGCGGTTGAGCACGAGCTGGCCGACGCTCTGGGGATGGAAGCCGTCGACGTCCTTGGCGGGATCGACGCGCGCGAACGCGCGCGCCTCGTCGAGCCCGTCGGGCAGCGGGCTCTGCACGAGGATGCCGTGCACCGCCGGATCGGCGTTGAGGCTGTCGATCAGCCCGTCGAGCTCGGCCTGCGGCGTGGTTGCGGGCAATTCGTGGTGGAACGAGCGCATGCCGGCCTCGGCCGTCTGCTCGTTCTTGCGCCGCACGTAGATCTGCGAGGCGGGATCGGCGCCCACGAGCACCGTTGCGAGGCCCGGCTGGGGCCCACCGCCCGCCATGAGCTCGCGCACGCCCTCGGCGACGCGCTCGCGGACGGAACGGGCGACGGCGGCGCCGTCGAGAATCTGAGCAGTCATTCCGGCGAGGCTAGATGATGGGCCGCCTCGATTAGCCCGGATGGGTGATCCGAGATACGCGGAGAGCCCGGATACTGCCGCCACGCTGGCCCAGCGGGGCCCTGGCGGAGTCTCGAGCCGGTGGCGTGCCGTTCAGCGGATGCGCGGCGCGCCGCCGGCTCGAGCGCTGAGCCCGGGGCCCTCGGACGGGGATCCCCCATTCGGGGGGCTAATCCCAAAGGCGGTTGGAGCCGATGGTGCCAATACAAGGGGCCCTGGAGCGCCAAAAGCGGCGCGAGCCGCCGCGCCCCACTCCGTCTTCCGTCTACCACGAGGGGCCATGAACTACAGCATCCGCAACCTGGTCATCGCCGGCGGGCTCGCGATCGTGGCGATCGTCGCGGTGCTCATCTACACGAGCAACGTGCAGAACGCCGCCAAGCAAGGCCAGGCGCGCGTCACGGTCTACGTCGCCAAGCAGGACGTGCCGGCCGGCACGCCCGGCAAGGACATTCTCGCTCGTGGCTACCTCGTCCAGAAGGAAGTCGTCCAGGACGACCAGCTCCCGGGTGTGCTGACGGTCACCACCGGCATCGGCGACAAGGTGCTGAAGCAGGATCTCTTCACCGGCCAGCAGGTCGCGGCCGCCAGCTTCGTCGCGCCCACCGAGGCCGCGACCACCGTCGCGATCCGCGGCACGATGCGCGCCGTCGGCGTCGACGTCAAGCCCTCCAACGGCCTCGTCGGCACCCTCAAGGACGGCGACCACGTCGACATCTACGCGCGCATCGGCACGGCCGACACGCGCTTCGTCAAGAAGGTGCTCACCGACGTCACGGTGCTCAAGGCGCAGATCGGCCAGAAGGACGAGACGAGCGTCGGCGACGCGCACATGCTCTTCGCGCTCAGCGACCGCGACGCGCAGAAGCTGCTCTGGCTCGCCGACAACGGCTCGGACGACTTCTGGCTCGTCCAGCGCCCGCAGGAAGGCGCCTCCAACTCGCCGCCCTCGGTCGAGACGCTGCAGACGCTGCTCGGAACCAACCTCCCGGCAGCGATCCAGAAGCTCGTCAAGGCGCTCACCACGACGGCGGGAGCAACCCAGTGACCGATCCCATCCGCATCTTCATCTCCGGGTCGTGCGCGGGCCTGGCGGAGGTACGCCAGGCGCTCTCCTCGCACTCGGCGATCAAGGTTGTCGGGACGGCCGTCGACGCTCCGAGCGCAGGTGACCGCCTGCGCGAGGAGCAGGTCGACGTCCTGCTCCACGGCTCGAGTCGCGGCGACCGCCTGCCGACCCAGGACATCCACACGCTGCAGGCGGCCAGCCCGGCGCCGATCGTGATCGTGACCTCGGGCTGCACGCCGGAGTTCCTCCAGGAGGCACTCGCCCACGGCGTGCAGGACGTGGCCATCCTGCCGCAGCTGACCGAGTCGCTCGTGTTCACCCTGCGCCGCGCGCACGTGCTCAACAACAACGCGCCGCGCCCGCAGAGCACGAACCAGGCGCCCGCCCGCTCGGGTGGCGAGGGGCGCGTGATCACGGTCTTCTCGCCCAAGGGCGGCGTCGGCAAGTCGACGCTCGCCTGCGGCCTGGCCGGCGCCTACTGCCACATGCTCAAGCGCTCGACGCTCCTGATCGACCTCGATCTGCAGTTCGGCGACGTCGGGATCATGATGGGCATCGATCCGACGCAGACGATCGTCGACCTCGTCACCACCACCGGCGAGCTCGACCCCGACAAGCTCGGCGGCTACGTCGTGCACCACGCCTCCGGCATGGACGTGCTCGCGGCGCCGCTGCGCCCCGAGGACGCCGAGCTCGTGACCGAGGATCGCATCGGGCAGCTGGTCGACGTGGCCAAGGCCGCGTACGACATCGTCGTGCTCGACACGCCGCCGCACTTCGACGCGACGACGCTGGCCGCGCTCGACCGCAGCGACCGCCTCGTGCTCATCACGACGATGGACATCCCGACGGTCAAGAACGCCAAGCTCGCGCTGCAGACGCTCAACCTCCTGCAGTACCCGCGCGAGCGCATCGCGCTCGTCGTCAACCGGCCGCTGCCGCGCGCCGACCTGCGCGAGAGCGACATCTCGCGCACGCTCGACATGCCCCTCACGCAGGTGATCCCGGGCGACAAGGAGATCGGCGCGGCCGTCAACCGCGGCGTGCCGGTCACGGTGTCGGCCTCGCGCTCGCCCGCGGCGAAGGCCATGCGCGAGCTCGCCGAGCTCCTGCTGCCGCCGGCTCCCGGCGCTCGCCGCAGGCCATCACGGCGCCGGCGACAAGCCGGCCAAGCATCAGAACAACCAGAACCAGCACTCCGCACCGAAGACGTCCGCCGGCCGCCAGAGCATCTTGAAGGCGGGCGTGTCGCGGTTCCACAAGTCGAAGGACAAGAAGGCGGCGTGAATTGAGCCTCTCTGACCGCATCCAGTCGCGCAACCCGGAGCAGCCCGCTCCCGTCACGCGCGAGCAGCACGCCGAGCCGGAGCCGGTGCGGGTCCCCACGGACCCGTTCGCCGACCTCAAGTCGCGCGTCCACCATGACGTGATCACGCGGCTCGGGCCGCGCCTCTTCGCCGCCGGCGGCGACGAGGGGCGCGACGCCAGCATCGAGCCGCGCGTGCTCGAGGCGGTCGAAGAGGCCATCGCACTCGACAAGACGCCGCTGACGCGCCAGGAGCGCGCCCAGGTCACGCGCGAGATCGCGGACGACATCCTCGGCTACGGCCCGCTCGAGCCGTTCCTGCGCGACGACACCATCAGCGAGATCATGGTCAACGGCCCCCACTCGATCTGGGTCGAGCGCCGCGGCAAGCTCCTGCGCACCGACGCCGGCTTCGTCGACGACCAGCACCTCCTGCGCATCATCGACAAGATCATCTCGCGCATCGGGCGGCGCATCGACGAGGCCTCGCCGATGGTCGACGCGCGCCTGCCCGACGGCTCGCGCGTGAACGCCATCATCCCGCCGCTGGCGGTCACGGGCCCCACGCTCACGATCCGCAAGTTCCGCCGCGACCCGCTGACGATGGAGGACCTGCTCCGCTTCGGCACGCTCACGCCGCGCGCAGCCCAGCTGCTCGAGGCCTGCGTGCGCGGCAAGCTCAACATCCTCATCTCCGGCGGTACCGGCTCCGGTAAGACGACGACGCTGAACGTGATGTCGGCGGCCATCCCCGAGGGCGAGCGCATCGTCACGGTGGAGGACGCGGCCGAGCTCCAGCTGCGCCAGGAGCACGTGATCACGCTCGAGTCCCGCCCGGCGAACATCGAGGGCAAGGGCCTCGTCAGCATCCGCGACCTCGTCAGGAACTGCCTGCGTATGCGGCCCGACCGCATCATCGTCGGCGAGTGTCGTGGCCCCGAGACGATCGACATGCTCCAGGCCATGAACACGGGCCATGACGGCTCGCTCACGACGATCCACGCGAACTCCCCGCGCGACGCGCTCTCGCGCGTCGAGACGCTCGTCCTGACCGGCGGCGTCGAGCTGCCGCTCAAGGCGATCCGCGAGCAGATCGCGTCGGCCTTCGACATGGTCGTGCAGGTCTCGCGCCTGGTCGACGGCACGCGCCGCATCACGCACATCACCGAGGTGCTGCGCATGGAGTCGGACGTCGTGACGCTGCAGGACCTGTTCATCGCCAAGCCCCTCGAGGACGGCGAGGAAGCCGCCGCCGGCAGCAACAACCGCCTGCTCGGCCCGATGCGCGCGACCGGCATCAAGCCGCAGTTCCTCTCCAAGCTCGGCGAGAACGGCGTGCACCTGCCGCCGCAGTTCTTCCAGCTCGAGCCCGAGCGCGGCGCGCAGGCCGCCGCCCGCCCCACGGCGTTCGGCAGGGCACAGGCATGAGGCGTGCGCTCGCGTACGTCACCGCGCTCGCCGCGGTGCTCGCAGTCGGGGTCGCGACGACGACCGCGGCCGCGCCGACCGTGCGCATCGCGCAGGTCGACACGTCGCGCTATCCGCTCATCACCGCGACCGTGATCGCCCCGGGCAGCGACAAGCTCAAGCAGGTCGAGCTGACCGCGAGCGAGAACGGCAAGCCCGTCACGATCACCTCGCAGACGGGCGGCGGCACGCCGGCCGCGATCGCGGTCGCGCTCGACGTCAGCCGCTCGATGCAGGGCGCGCCGCTCGCCGCCGCCAAGCAGGCCGCGGGCGCGTTCATCAAGGCCAAGCGCAAGAGCGACTCGATGGCGCTCTACGCCTTCGGGCACAGCGCGACGCCGCTGCACACGCTCGTGACCGACCCCGACGTGCTCACCGGCTCCCTCCAGCAGCTGACCCTCGACACCGTCCAGGGCACGGCGCTCTACGACTCCGTGATCCAGGCCGCCGGCGAGATCGGCGCCGCGCCGACGCTGACGAAGGTGCTCGTCGTCCTGACCGACGGCGACAACACGACCAAGACGAAGCTCGGCGCCGCCGTGCGCGCGGCCAAGACGGCCGGCGTCACGGTCGACGCGATCGCGCTCGGCACCACGACGCCGCCCGCGGCGCTCACGAGCCTGACCCGCCAGACGGGCGGTCACGTCTTCGCGTCCGACCGCTCGGCCCAGGGCATCACGACCGTCTACCGGCAGATCGCCGCCGAGATCCGCAACTCCTACCGCATCCAGTACAGCTCGACCTCCGACGGCCTCGTGCCGCTCTCGGTCGGGCTCAAGGGCTACACCCCGGGCACGCGTGCGATCGACCTGACCGCTCCGGCGGCGCGGATCGTCGCGGCCGGCGGGACGATCTCCAAGCTCAGCCAGCGCAGCTCCACCGGGCTCGCGCTCGCGATCGTGATCGGCCTGCTCGTGCTCGGCGTCGGGCTCCTGATGTTCCGCCAGCCGCGCGAGACCGTGCTGGCCCGCCGCCTCGACCGCTACACGACGGGCGATCGCGGACCGATCGTCGCGCGTGAGAAGGGCGGGCTCTCGCTCCGCAACCTGCTCGTGCTGCGCGGCGAGCGCTCGTTCGGCGGCTCGTTCTACTTCAAGCACGTGGCCGGCCTGCTCGAGCGCGCCGACCTCCCGCTCCGCGCCGCCGAGTTCGTCGCCATCCAGGCCGGCGCGGGGCTCATCCTGCTCCTTCTCGCCCTCACGTTCGGGCTCGGTCTCTACGCCTTCGTGCTCGGCCTCATCGGCCTGGCCGCCCCGGAGGTCTTCGTCCGCCGCAAGGCCAACGCGCGCCGCCGCAAGTTCGAGGATCAGCTGGGCGACACGCTCGGCGCCGTGGCCTCGTCGCTGCGCGCCGGCCAGTCCTTCCAGCAGGCGATGTCGACCATCGCCCTGGACGGCCCCGAGCCGATGTCGAAGGAGTTCCAGCGCGTCGAGACGGAGACCCGCCTCGGCCGCCCCGCGGACGAGGCCCTGCAGTCCATGGCCGACCGCCTCGCGTCGAAGAACTTCGAGTTCGTCGTGCTCGCGGTCAACATCCAGCGCCAGGTCGGCGGCTCGCTCTCGGAGATCCTCGACATGGTCTCCGACACCGTGCGCGGCCGCGTGCAGTTCGCGCGCAAGGTGCGCGCCCTCACGGCGATGGGCCGCGCCTCGGCCTACGTCCTCGTGGGCATGCCGTTCTTCCTCGCGCTGATGATCTTCTTCGTCGACCGCTCCTACATCCGGCCGCTTTGGACGCAGAGCGCGGGCCACATCATGGTGCTCATCGGTCTCGTCTCCATGGCGATGGGCGCCGTCGTCTGTCGCAAGATCGTCAACTTCAAGTACTGAGGCCCCGATGCTTCTCGCCTTCGCAATCGTGCTCTTCACCGTCGCGGTGTACATGGGCCTGGACGCGGTCACCGTGCGCCAGAAGCAGATCGCCGGCTCGCTCGCCCGCGCGCGCCGCTACGGCGGCGTGTCGACGCGCGAGACCGAGCTCACGCGCGACGTCACGAACCGCCTGATCGCCCCGACCGTGGGGCGTCTCGCAAGCCTCGTCACGGCGCTGCCGATGACGCAGAACCCCGACGAGATCCGCCGCCGCCTGATCGCCGCCGGCCTCGGCCACCGCCTCACCCCCACGGCGTTCCTCGCGATCAAGGGCGGAGGCATCGTCGGCTCCGTGATCATGGGCTTCGTGCTCGCGGGCGCCGGGCTCCTGCCCGTCGGCAACGGCCTCATCTTCGGCCTCGCCGGAGGCGCGCTCGCGTTCCTCCTCCCCGACTTCATCGTCAGCCGCATGGTGCGCACGCGCCGCGCGAACATGCTCGTGCAGCTCCCCGAGGTGCTCGACCTCCTGACCGTCTCGGTCGAGGCCGGCCTCGGCTTCGACGGCGCGCTCGCGCGCATCACCGAGCGCTCCAAGGGCCCGCTGCTCGAGGAGCTCTCGATCGTGCTGCACGAGATGCGCATCGGCGAGAGCCGCATCCAGGCGCTCAAGAACTTCTCCGACCGCCTCGACATGCCCGAGACGACCAGCTTCGCCCGCTCGATCATCCAGGCCGAGCAGCTCGGCATGGCGCTCGGCCGCATCCTGCGCGTGCAGGCCGCCGACAGCCGCCAGAAGCGCCAGATGTGGGCCGAGGAGAAGGCCATGAAGGCGCCGATCAAGATGCTGTTCCCGACGGTGATCTTCATCTTCCCGGCCATGTTCATCGTCATCCTCGGGCCGGCGATGCTGCAGCTGCTCAAGCTCTTCAAGGGGATCTAGGCCCAGCCGGTACGGCCCGCGCGGCCCGGCCGGGAGCCGGGCCGCCGGGAGGCCGCTCGAGCGCGGCGGGCGCGCCATCGTAGAAACCCGCGCCGCGGGATGGGCGCGCGCGCTGATGCCCGCGCCCGGCCCGCGCGGGAGCATCTCGGCATGCAGGCGCCGGTTACCGCACCGCAGCAGCCCGCGACGTCCGCAGGGGAGCCGCTGATCCAGCTCGCGGCGGTCGAGAGGACCTACCGCGCAGGCAGGGTCTCGTACGCGGCGTTGCGCGGGATCGACCTCTCGGTGGCCGCGGGCGAGATGGTGGCGATCGTGGGGCCGTCGGGCAGCGGCAAGACGACGATCCTGAACATGGTCACCGGGATCGACCGGCCGAGCGCGGGCACGGTCACGGTCGACGGGAAGCGTCTGGACTCGATGAGCGAGGAAGAGCTCGCGGTCTGGCGCGGCTCGAGCGTGGGGATCGTGTTCCAGTTCTTCCAGCTGCTCCCGACCCTGTCGGCGCTCGAGAACGCCGCGCTCCCGCTCGACTTCGCGCATCGCGGGTCGAAGCGCGAGCGGTTCGAGCGGGCACGGCACAACCTGGATCTCGTCGGGCTGGGCGACAAGGGCGGGCACCTTCCCGTCGAGCTCTCGGGCGGCGAGCAGCAGCGCGTGGCGATCGCGCGCTCGCTCGCCTCCGACCCCAAGCTGATCGTCGGCGACGAGCCGACCGGCAACCTCGACTCGGTCACGGCGGCGGAGATGTTCGAGGTCTTCGCCCGCCTCAACGCGGAGGGCAAGACGCTGCTCTACGTGACGCACGACCGCGAGCTCGCGGCCCGCGCGCACCGGATCGTCACGATCCGCGACGGCCTCGTCGTGCCGGCCTGAGGGCGCTGCGGTGATCTCGGCGCTGCACCGAACGTCGCTCGCAGAGCTCACGCGGCGCAAGTCGCGCTCGTTCTTCGCCGTGGCCACGCTGGCGCTGGCGGTCGCGAGCATCGGGCTGTTCGCGATGCCGACGCTGATCGACCGCTCCATGCGGGCGGAGGTCAGAGCCGGGAAGCTCGCCGACGTACGGCTCGCGACGAGCCCGCTCGTCCTCGGCGACGCGCGCCTCGCCGCGCTCGCCAGGCTCCCGAACGTGCGGGCGGTCGAGCCGCACTCGGGCGTCGCGGTGCGTGTCTACGTCGGTGCACGGCGGGCTCCGGCGCGCGTGATCGGCGTCCCGGACTTCGCGCACCAGGGCGCGGACGTCGTCCACGTCGAGTCGGGCGCGCCGCCGCGCGGCGGAGAGCTCCTGAGCGAGACCCAGAACGCCAACCAGGGCCTCCTCGCCGTCCGCACGGGGGAGCGCCTGCGGGTCGTCGCGAGCGACGGCTCCGTGCACCGGCTGCGCGTCAGCGGCATCGGCCGCAACCTCGAGGGCGGCAAGGAGGCGACCGACGAGGACCGCATCATCCTCTACGCGGCGCCCGCGACGGTCGCGGCGCTGAGCGGCGTGCGCGGCTACGACACGCTCGCGCTCCGGCTCGACGACACGCGCGCGAAGGCCGTGGCGGCGACGATCGCGGACGTGCGCGCCTATCTGCGCGGAGTGCCCGGGTTCACGGGCTTCACCGATCTCCCGGAGGTGCGCGGCGCCGGCGACTGGCCCGGCAAGTCCGACTTCCAGCAGTTCGTCGACTTCTTCTACGTGATCACCGTGCTGGCGCTGCTGTCGGCGCTCGTCCTGATCTCGAACACGATGACCACGCTCGTCGCCGAGCAGACATCCGAGATCGGGGTGATGAAGGCCGTGGGCGGCCGGCGACGGCAGATCGCCCTCGTCTACATCCGCACCGCGCTGCTCCTCGGCGCGCTCGGCAGCGCCATCGGCATCGCCCTCGGCGTGGTGCTCGCGAACGCCCTCGTCCGCTACCTCGGCTCGACGTTCTTCGCGATCGACGTCGGCTTCGGCATCGACGGCTACGTGATCCTCGCGAGCATCGTCGTCGGAGTCCTGGGGCCGGCGCTCGCCGCGCTGCCCGCGATCCGCCGCGGCGTGCGCGTCGATCTGCGCGAGGCACTGCAGGCAAGCGGCTCCGCCGTCGGCGGCCTGGACGCGGCCGACCGCCTGCTGCGCCGCATCGGCTTCCTGCCCCGCACCGCCCAGATCGGCCTTCGCAACCTCGGCCGGCGCAAGCGCCGCAACCTCTCGACCGCCCTCACGATCGGCCTGGCGGTCGGCAACCTGCTCGCGATCCTCGGCCTGGCGGCCGCCATCTCGCACACGGCCCACGGCCAGTGGCGCGACCACGGCGAGGACGTCAAGATCACCTCGCAGGGCGCCAAGGCGCTCGACGCCCGCGCCGCGCACCTCATACGGGCGACGCCGGGCGTCGCAGCCGTCGAGCCGATGTTCACGGCAGACGTGCGCCTCGCGGGCGAGGACGCGGTCGTCTGGAGCGTGCGGCAGGGGACGATGTTCCGCCACCGCGTCTCCCGCGGGCGCTGGTTCACCCCCGCCGAGGAGCGCGCACGCGCCCACGTCGCCGTCCTCCAGCAGACGGTGGCCACCGTCGCCGGCGCGCGACTCGGCGACACGATCCGGCTCGAGACCGCCTCCGGCCCACTCGTCCTCCGCGTCATCGGGATCGCAGCGAACCAGCAGGAGTTCGGAACGGCCCTCTACGTGCCGATCACCACGATGAAGGCGGCGCTCGGCTCCACCCCGGCGGCGATCAGCGACTACTGGGTCCGGACGACGTCCCACGACCACGCCTTCATCGACCGCACGACGACGCGCATCGAGGACACGCTCGCAGCCCACGGCTACACGGCCGGCAGCGAGATCGAGTACGTCGGCGAAGCCAACGACGTCGCCACCTTCAGGACGATCACGACCACGATCGCGGTGCTCGGGTTCCTGATCGTCGCGATGAGCATGGTCGGCCTCGCCAACGCGATGACGATGAGCGTGATCGAGCGCACCCGCGAGATCGGCATCCTCCGCTGCGTCGGAGCACGCGCGCGCGACGTCCGCCGCATCTTCGGAGCCGAAGGCGTCGCGCTCGCCGTCCTCGGCTGGGCGCTCGGCATCCCGATCGGCTACCTGCTCGACCGGCTGCTCGTCTGGCTCGTGCGCGAGGTCGTGAACGTCGAGGTGCCGGTGATGTTCCCGCCCGGGAACCTGCTGCTCGCGCTGGGCGGGACGGTCGTGCTCGCGCTGGTCGTCATCCTCGTGCCGCTGCGGCGCGCGATGCGGCTCAAGCCCGGTGATGCTCTGCGGTATGCCTGAGGAGGCCGGCGTCGGGTGGTGCTCGAAGGGCGCGCCGCTGCGAAGGGTCGGAGTGCTGGACCGGCGGCGACCTCAAGGGCCCTCGCCGGCCAACGCGCCCCGCTGCTGGCTGACCGGGGCGTCCTGGCACGGCGCCTTCGCCCGACTCGGCTCGGAGCGCCTGCATCTAGACTGCCCGTCGTAAGGCGACGTGGCCGAGGGGTTAGGCAACGGCCTGCAAAGCCGTGTACAGCGGTTCAAATCCGCTCGTCGCCTTCCCTCACTTCCCGCCCAGATTTCGCGTGATTACCAGGCGCTTTACGGCTCTGCGCGCGAAAGATCGCCGAGGGGCGCGAGCCGCGATATACCCCGCTAGGCGCACATGTTGCCACGCAGGTTGCCGCACGAGACCGCAGGAGCGGGCATCGTGTTGCCTCACAGGTTGCCGCGCGGGCCATGCCGGATCCCTGGAGTCACGCGGGTGCCCCGGTGCGAGGTCGTCCGCGGGTCCCGGCGACTGCCTGGCGCTCCCATCCTGTAACCGATGCGGAGCGGACTCCCAAGGCCGAGGCCCCGCACCGCCCGAACGCGACGGTGCGCCGTGCGCAAGCCCCGGCCCCCCGAAACACCTCGGCATCGGGATCGAGCGCGTGATCCCCAGCTTGTCGAGCTGGGTTCAATCGCTAATTTGCAGGTGTTTAGCGAGGTGAGGGGCAGTTCGGGGGGCAGCGTCTGAGCAACGCTCATCCTTGCAGCGTGTCTGTGTGCCAAGCTCGCCAGGTGTCCTTCGACCTGATCGTCTGTGCCGACTGGAGCAAGCATCCCGCGAAGCGTGCTGAGTGGGTCGCCGCGCCGGCGACGAAGGAGGTCCACCGGCTCGAGCCGAAACCCGGGGAGCCCTGGACGGTTGTACGGGTTCTCGAGCCACGCGTCGGCTCGTCGGCACGGCCGGCAGCGCGCTCGTCTCGTTCGACGCACCGATCGGCATCCCGGAGAGCTATCTTGCAGCCGCCCGGGCCGAGTTCGGCGCGTCGTCAACGGCGACCTTCCTGGAATGGCTGCCGCTCGCCGACGCATCACGCGATTTCTGGGATCCCGTGCGCAGCCCCGCGGAATGGAGTGTCCGCCGCCCGTTCTTCGTCGTGCCGAAGGGAAAGGGATCGCTCACCGGGTTCAACGGAGTCGCAGCGGCTGTCGGCATCGAACTCAGGCGAGACGTCGAGTTCGCGTCTCAAGGCAAGTCCGTGTTCGCTTTCGGATTGCCCGGACAAGTCGCTCCGGCTGCCCAAGCGCTATGGCGCGAACTCCTCAAGGCGCGCAACGACTTCACCGGCCTCGTTGTCTGGCCATTCGAAGGATCCCTCGACGTCCGCAAGCAAGGCGGCCTCATTGTCGCCGAGAACTATCCCCGCGCGGCCTACGGCACGGCACTCAGCTCCGAGCTTCCCGCGAAGCCCCGTGCACTGAGTAAGACAAAACAACCAACGCGCGCCGCAGAAGTCACGAACCTCCAGACGTCACCGTGGCTCGCCGACTACGGCGTGTCGCTCAACGACCTGCCAGCGGCCGTGGCGAGCGAGGACGAGCTTCGATGCCCTGATGACCGTCGCAGCACTGCTCAGGCTGACGCTCGCGGGCCAGCCGCTCACTCACTCGACGCCCGATCGCGTCAGCGAGGGAGGAATACTGGGCGCCTGGATTCGCCGAGAGTGCAAGCAAGGCAAGCACACGACGAGGCTCGAACTAGCGACCCTCAGCTTGGGAAGCTGAATGCGGGGATACGACAGGCGACGGCACGCACGCCAAATACGTGTTTTTGCAGCACATTCCTAGCTCGCATGCGACGAGCTTTGCAACCCGCAACGGTTCGATTCTGAATCGTTTTGGCCATGATTTGGCCACGGGCTCCGTCCGAGTAACCGCTTGACCCTCGGATCAGCCGAGCCGCTTCCCGGACGTCACCCTGCGCGAAGGGACGCAGCGTCGGCGCTGCGGCGTACTGTCTTCCGGTGGGATCCAACGATGATCTGAAGCTGGTCACGCGAGCGCGCAAGGGCTCCTCCGACGCGCTCGGTGAACTGTTCGATCGCTACGCCCCCGATGCCTGGCGGGCTACCTACGCGGTGTGCGGTCGCAGCGCGCTCGCGGCAGGTCGTACAGGACGCGTTCGAGCGAGTCTTGGCCATTGTCGAGCGGTACGACGATCAGCGCGCCTTCGGTCCTGGCTACATCGCATCGTCATGAACCGCGCACTCGACGTGCTGCGCCGCGAGCGCCGCTACGTCTCCGTCGAGACCGTCGAGCAGCGCGCCGCCGCCGGGGACGAGGACGCGTCCGGATTCCTTGCGCTCGTCGGGGTGCTGGATCCGGAGCGACGGATCGCGGTGGTCATGCGGTACGGACTGGCTACACGCCCGCGCAGATCGCGGAGATACTCCGGCACGCCTCTCGGGACAGTCCATTCCCGCCTAGCGCGAGCTCTGGACGATCTACGCACGCAGACGGAGGCAACGCTCTATGAAGGATGACGCGACCGACATCGAGCGTGACCTGCGCAAGCGCTACGTCGAGCTGCCAACGCTTGACCCGGCGAGCGAGGAGCGGCTTCGACGCGCCCTGACCGCTCGTGCCGGGAGCAGATCAGCCCTGCGGCCACGGCGATCACTAATGGTCGCAGCCGCCTTCTTCGTGCTCGGGATCATCGCCAGCTCGGCGTTCGGCTTCGGGCCGATCAACGCCATCCGCGCGCTCGACCCGCACGACGCCGCCAGCATCCGACACATCGGACGCACCATCGACAAAAACAACCGCAGGCCACTCACCAACGCTCTCCCACCGTCCGACTTCGCCCCGGCCGGCAGCTCGGCGATCCTCGCCCACCACGAACAAATCGTCGACGGGATCAGATGGTCGTTCGTGACCTACCGCAACGCTGAAGGCTTGACCTGCGGCGGCGTTCGCTGGACGGGCGGACAAGGCCTCAGCTGCTACCCCCTCACCCAGATGCTCCGCGACTCACCCGCTCGCCGCCAGCTCCGGTGGCCGACAGCTCAACTCCGATCTACACCACTGGGGTCAGATCTCGATGGAGGCTTCGCCGCCTTATCGATCCACAAGCTCACACTGCGCCTTAGCGACTGCTCCACCGCCAACGTACCGCTCGACCGCGCCGGCGTCCTGCTCTACATCGTCAACCACCAACGACTCCGCGACCTCATCTGGCCTTCACAGCTCCGCGCTTACGACGCCCACGGCCATCTCATCGCCACGCAGCCAATCCGCCTCCACGCGCCAAACGCCAGCTCCCCCAGCCCACCGCCTCGAACCTGCCCGAGATAGTCCGCGGGCTTTGCTCGGCGGGCGCCGAGGGGCCCGGCAGAGCATTCGGTATACCAATTGCACCTGTGGTGCCACGGTGTGCGTCGGGCTGGAAGACGCTGGGGGCGCGGTCGCGTTCGGGGGAATCGGACAGGGCTGCGGTGCGCGACGGCTGCCGGACTGCTGTGCCGGAGGGCGGCTGCTGCTTGGGGTCTGTCTCGCGGTTCGTGCGTGGGCGGAGCGCGTCGGTCGATGCGGGCAGGCTCGTAGATGCTCTGAGAGGGGAGGTGGGCACCGCGCGCGCGCCGCGCCCGCGGCGCGAGCTCTGGCCTACCCGCCCGGGTGGGTGTACGCCGGCGGCAGCGGGTGGCAGGTGGCCCAGCCGCCGCGGTGCCCGGCGCGCGCGGTGTGCGCGGCGAGGCGGTAGCGGGCCTCGCGGGTGTTGCCGGCAGCCGTACGGATAGGCGCCTGCCCAGCCGGAGCGGATCATCGCGAGCCCGATGTCGGGCATGTGGCCGGTGGCGACGTAGCGTAGGAGACGGCCGTAGCGGTCGCGGCTTGGCTGGATCGCATCGCGGCGGAGCGTGACCGGGGTTCCGGCTGGGAGGAGGCGACGGAGCAGTGCGGCTGCGGGTTTGCTGCCGCAGTCGTGCTTGCCGAAGTACTCCTCGGGCGAGTCGATTCCGATGATGCGCACGCGCTGGCCGTTGCGCAGCGTGAACGTGTCGCCGTCGGCGACGTGGTCGACGACGCCGCGCGTTGGGGCCGGGACGGCTCGGCTGGAGGCGCTTGCTGCGTCGGCCCGAGCGGCGCGCACAGCGCCAACGCCGCCGCGATGGAGACAGCAAGGAGCAGCGCGCGCTGGCTGGCGCCGAGCCCGCGGCTCGAGCCGGTTCAGGCGCGGTGCGTAGTCGGCTTCGGGCGGTCATAGTGCGTCCGAGGACGTAGCTCGGCGGCACGCGCCGCTACGGTGAGTGGTGTGCTGGAGCGAACGATCGGAGCACGTCGCGGAACAGGCAATCGCCACGGCTCGGCGCGCGCTCGAGGGCGCGAGCGAGCACCTGCTCGACGATCACGCGCTGGTTCTGGATCTGTTGAGAGCTCGCGGGCAAGTCGGATCGGACTCGCCCAGGCCGCACTCGAAGATAAGGATCGAGCTTTAGGCTGACGCACGCGCCAGCGCGCCTTCGATCGTGGCGGCGAGGGCGTCGATGGTCTCCGCGAAGCGCGTCACGGCTGCGACCGCGTCGTCTGCCCCGCCCCAGCCGCTGATGTAGGGGATGGTGTCGCCGGCGACGTCGAGTCCGACGCTGGCGCAGGTGATGTGGGTTGCGGCGTCGACGATGACTTCGCAGGCGGCGCGTTCGTAGGTCTTGTAGTCGGCGCCGTGTGCGTGGCAGAGCTCGTGGATGAGGACGCGCACCTGCGCGTTGGGCGGCAGCGCTTTGCTCACGGCGATGAGCTTCTCGGAGTGGTCGCAGTAGCCGTCGCAGTCGCGGGTCTGGGGGTAGCTGACGCGGTAGCCGAGGCTGGCTGCGTGGGCTTCGAGGGCGGGTAGGAGGTGCGCGTGGGAGTCGCCGCTGATCGGCTGCGCCGGCGGCTCGAGCGGCAACGGGTCGATCCCGGGGATGGCGTCGGTCTGTGTGATGTCGAAGACGCCGACGGAGCGGTAGCCGGCTACCCGCTTGGGCTCGCCGTCGTTGGAGGGGTCTTGGCTCTCGGGCTCGAGCTGTTGTGCGATGCGGATGGGTGCGAGGACGCGGATGCTCCTCTCGCCCTTGCGTACCTGGCGGCCGAGGCGGCGCCAGGCTTGGAAGCCGGCGACCCTGGTCGCGTCGGGGCGTTGCATGGCGATGAGGAGCTGGTTGCGGAAGCTGTAGCTGTGGAAGAGGCTGCGTGCGCGCAGCCAGCGCTTCCAGCCCTCGAGGTCGAGGAGCTCGCGGCAGGCTGCGTCGATGCGCTGCCGCTCGTTGGCGCGTCGTTCCTCTGCGCTGATGGTGGTGGTCATCGCGGGAGCTCCTGGATGTCGCGGAGGCGCTGCTCGACGAGTTCCTGGAGCTGGCTGAGCGCGCGGAGCTGTTCGTGGCGGCGCTCGATGAGGTGCTCGTCGCTTGGGTCGCCGGCGGCACTGACGATGCCGAGCGCTTCGAGCTGCGCCCAGGCGGTTGCGCCGAGTTCGCGGCGCGCGTCGAGTTCGAGTCGCTGCCAGGCCTGCCGTAGCCGCGCCGTGGCTATCTCGTCGGCCAGTCGGCTTGAGTGCCGGGCGAGGCGGTCGGCGTAGAGCTCGAGGTCCAGCCGGTCGTATGGCTTCACCGTGGGGTGCATCGCGTATCTCCGTTCTCGGGGTTCGGCAGGCGGCGGCGCCCGGGGTCGGCGCCGCGTGCTTGCTCGTCAGGCGGTTGCCTGCGCGGGCGCGGGTGCGCTGCGCGGGGTGAGGAAGTCGATGCTGGTGGCGACGACGTAGAGCCGCTCGCGGCTGGTGGCGTCCTTGGCTTGCCACTCGTCGCGGTCGAGCCGGCCGGAGACGCCGCAGAGGGCGCCCTTGGCGAGGTGATCGGTGCAGCGCTCGGCGAGCGCTCCCCAGGCCTCGACGTCGAGGAAGAGGCCGGGGCGTTCCTTGCTGCGCTGGCGGTCGTCGATCGCGACCCGCAGCGTGCGTACGGCGGTCTTGGTGGCGGCGGAGCCGGCGTGGCGGAGCTCTGGATCTTTGGTGAGCCGGCAGGTGAACGAGACCTGGTTCATGACGGGGCGTCCTTTCGGTTCGGGGTGTCCGTCCTTGCGCATCCCGAAGGGCGCCCGTCCCGGTCGTGTCAAGGCCGGGGGTGCCCCCACCCCGCAGGGGCCAGCGAGCGTCAGCGAGCGCAGGGCTCGCCGCAGGCGAGTCTGGGGGTGGCCTTGACACCCATCACTCAGAACCGGGCGCGACGATGCGCAGCAAAGGACGAGAACACCGGAGCGACGGGCAACCGCCGTGAACCCATCACGACTCGCTGCCGGTACGCCCGCGAGCCGGATGCCCCCACTCGCTGGCAGACTCCGAGCATGAACGCGCGGCAGGTCCAGGAACGGATCGAGTCAGCGGCTCGTCGCCTCCAGCTCGACTACTCGCGGTGCGGCGGGTGGCGCAGCGAGTACACCGGCTACCTCGACGTCGACGATCCGGCCTTCCCGGGCTACGTCGGCTCGTTCGCGTGGTCGAGGCCGACATCCAGCACCGCTTCGCGAACCTGCTGCACGACGAGTTCGGCGAGCTCGAGGCAGACGGCGACAGCGCGGTGCATCTCGAGCTGCCGATGCGGGAGGGCACGCGCTCGGACCTCGCCCCGTCGTCGCGCCCGCGCGGCAGCGGGTGCAGCACATCGACATCGTCGTCACCGAGCCGCGCCACCTCAGGGGTGTTCCGGCGGATCAACCGTCGGGGATCGGGCACGCGTCCGCGGGCAGCAGCACCTGGCGTTCATCGAGGTCAAGTGGTTCCACCAAGGGCAGCACGCGCTGGACCCGTCACAACTGGAAGGCCAAGGTCATCAAGGGCGTCGAACCCGATGTCGATCGTTTGGCTGAGCACGTCGCGCGCGGCCGCTGCCTGGTAGGCGCGATGCTGCTCGTCGACGACACCGGCGCGTACTTCGAGCGCTACGGCGAGCTGAAGTGGCCCGAGACGGTGATCCGGCTCGCGCTCGAACCGCGCTGAGCTCGCTACAGCACGGGCGATCGGAACGCACGACCGGCGATGACGCGCCAGGCGCACGAGGCGCTAAGGCACCCAGCTCTCCGTCAGCACAGCCCCTGCGCGTGGGTGATCTCGTCGCACCCGGGAGGAAGCGCGGGCGCAAACGGCGTCGAGCCTTGTGGGATCTTGGCTGCGCCACCGTGCGGCGGCAGTCGCTGCGGGGGCGCGATTGCGACGCGCCGCGCGACCCCACCCCGCGCCGCCGGTGCGCGAGCTGCGGAGCCTCGCGCGGGCGGAATCGAGGCCGGCGTCGAGGATTGCTGCGTCGTGGTGCCCGCGCTCGCTCGGGGGGCGCGCCGCCGTGCTCGCGTGTGGCGACGACGATCGCCGCGATCGCGATGCAGATGACCAGCGTCGCCGCCGCGGCGATCGGCATCCGGGAGCGAGTCGGGAGCGGAACCTCGAGAGGCGCGGGCGCGTCCGCTGGGCGCGGCGTGAGCTGGACGAGCTCGTCGCGCGGGAACTGCTCGGGCACGGCGGGGCGCGCTTGCTTCTCTTGCGGAGCGGCTCGGGACCGGTGGCCCCTGTCGTGCGGGTGGAGCTTCGCCGCGCGGCTGCTCGGTAGGCGCGGGAACTCCGCGTGTCCGATTCTCCGGGACCCACCGGGGCTGCGGTGCTGGCTCGACTGCGGCGGGGTGTCCGATTTTCGAGGAGTGTCCGATTTTCGGGGCGCAGAATCGGACAGGAGGGTGTCCAGTTTTCGGTCTTGGCGGACGCGGAGTGCGCCGCCGCGTTCGCCGGCGGCGATGCCGGTCAGGTCGCCACGGTCGAGCATGCGGCGGACGGTCTTGACGCTGACTCCCAGGCGGCGAGCGGCTTCGCTCTGCGTCAGGGTGGGAGGATCGGCGGGCGGAGTCACGTGCGTGAGCGCAGCTCGTGCGCCCAGCGTTCATCGATGGTGACCCGTGTCGCGCCGCCCTTGCTGCCCGTGCGGTGAGGGGTGAGCGTTCCGCGGGCGAGCATGCGACTGATCGTCTTCTGGCTGAGCGCGAGCTTCTCAGCCGCTTCGCGCTGCGTGATCGATTCCGGTCTCGCAGCAGAATCGGACACCGTTGGAGTGTCCGATTCGGGCCGTTGGCGGCGGAGAATCGGACACCTGCCGTGGCTGCGCGGACGCCGGATGTGCGGCCGCCGGCGGGCTCGAGGCGCTCGAGGATGACGTCGCGGGGGATGCGCCAGGAGCCGGTGACGCGCACGCCACGAAGCTCTCCGGCACGGAGCAGGACGCGGAGGTGGTCCTGGCTGAGCTGGAGGAACTCGGCGGCCTGGCTCGTGGTGAGGAGCTCGGGCAGGTATCTACCGAGCTCCTGCAGGCTTGGGGCTTTTGGGCGGGGCATCGCTAGTTCCACTATGGGCGAGACGGTTCGAACTTGCATTCACGCGTTATCTCGTGCTATCCCCTAATTATCGCAAAAGAGGGATCGAGCCGGATGCGGCTCGCTCAGGAGGAGTGATACGGGATGGCAGGACGGATCTGGTGGGGCGTGGCGGCAGCGACATGGACGACGACGGCCCTGTGGCTGCCGGCGGGAGCGTCGGCGGACATGCCGAGCGTGAAACCGAACTCCTCGCTTCCCGGGCACCCCGCAGCTGCAGCAGGTAGCGGGCGGTCTCGTGACGGTCGCCCTCGTGCTCGCGATCGTCGGCTTCGTGGGCTCGCTGGCAGGGCTCGCCGTTTCGAGCTGGAGCCACAACAGCCACCAGCGTGAAGCGTTCAGGCGCGGCGCCCTGGCATGCGTGTTGTGCGTCGTCCTGGTCGGTGGGGCGCAGCCGATCCTCGGGTGGGCCCAGCAACTCGGCGAGGCGATCCGATGAGAAGCCGCCGCCCCGTCTGATCCTCGCCTGCTTCGCGCTCGGCATGCTGGTGGCAGCGCCGCCGGCGGCAGCCGGGATCGACGTGCCGACGCCCGGCGATGCCGTGCAGTGGGCCGGCGGCCAGATCTCCGACGAGGATCTCGAGCCTCGCCGGCAGCGGCGTCGCCGCGCTCACGCGCTGGGTCGCCTCGGGCGCTGCGTTCGTGAGTACGCGAGCGCTCGAGCATCTCGCCTCGGGCGCCAACCCGCGCATCAGCGACGCCTGGTTCTCGGCGGCCTTCGGGCGCATGGCACTGGTCGCCTCGC
>CAVUPB010000005.1:0-522283 GCA_963743275.1 uncultured Actinomycetes bacterium
ACACTCGCCGGATCGTACTCGGCCGGGGGTAGGCTGACGGCGTGACCACCGGCGTGAGCATCCGTCCGGCGGTGCGCGCCGATGCAAACGCCATCGCGGCGCTGCTCATCGCCCAGCGGAAGCACCTCGCGCCCTGGGATCCACGGCGCGAGCCGGGGTTCTACACGCGCGCGGGGCAGCTCGCGCGCCTGACGGCCGTCGAGCGCGACCGCGAGGCCGGCAGCGCGTACCGCTTCCTGATCCTCGAGCACGGCGAGCTCGCGGGCGAGGTCGCGCTCTCGAACGTCGTGCGCCGGTCGTTCCAGAGCGCGAGCCTCGGCTACTGGGTCGCCGCCGAGCGCAACGGCCGCGGCGTGGCCAGCGCGGCGGTCGCGGCGATCTGCGCGCTGGCGTTCGGCGAGCTCGATCTGCACGGCCTCGAGGCGGGCACCCTGGTACACAACGTCGGGTCGCAGATCGTCCTCGACCGCAACGGCTTCGTCCCGTTCGGCGTCGCCCCCGGGTACCTGCGCATCGCCGGCTCGTGGTGCGATCACGTGCTCTTCCAGCGCACGTCCGACACCGAGACGGTGCCGCTCGGCAAGGCCGCGCTGGCGCGCAGGATCGCGACTTCAGACCCGCAGTAGCGCGGCTCATCAGCCCCGCTTGCGAAGCCTTTACGAGGAAATTACGGAATTGTCTTGAAATCTCGGGAAGTATCCGCCATGGTGAGGTGAAGCAGCGCCCCGTTATGCCAGACGTTCTCCGCAGCATCGAAGAGCTCGAACGTGACCGTCAGGAACACCTGGCGATCGGTGACGAGCGCGCCGCAGCCGGGTGCGATCGCGAGATCGGCATCGCGCTCGCGGAGGCCGGCGAGCTCGAGCCCGCGCTGATCCGCCTCGGCAACGCGCGCACCGTGCTCGAGGCGTCCGACCGGCCCGGCGACGTCGCGATCTGTGACCACTGCCTCGGCATCGTGCTCGCCCGCCTCGGCCGCGAGCACGAGGCGCTGCACGCCTGGAGCAGGCTCGCAGCGCCTATACCGCACTGCATCGCTACCTCGCCGTCGCCGACTGCGGGAGCGCATCGGCTACGCCCTGCTCGCGCTCGACCGCCCCGGCGCGGCGCGCGAGCACCTCAGCCATGCGCGCACGCTGCACGACGAGGCCGGGCGCACCGACCACGTCGCGGCCTGCGAGGCCGGGCTGAGCGCGGCCAGCGGCCAGCGCGAGCGCCCGCGCCCCGCGTTCGAGCTGCCCCGCGTGGCCCCGCCGCTGCGCGCGCGGCTGAGCTGATCAGGCGGGCGCCTCGAGCGCCCACCCCGGCTCGGCCAACAGCCGCGCGATCGTCGCGAGGAAGCGCGCCGCCGGTGCGCCGTCGACGGCGCGGTGATCAATGAGCCCGACAGGCTGACCGTGTCGCGCAGTGTGCCGACGGCCAGGATCGCGGCCTGCGGCGGGAGCACGAGCGCCTGGAAGCGGTCGACGCCGAGCGGCCCGAGGTTCGAGATGCTGAACGTGCCGGCGAAGATCTCCTCGGTGCGCAGCGTGCGGGTGCAGTCGGCGAGCCGCAGGCGCTCGGCCGCGAGGCCCTCGAGCGTGCACATGTCGGCGTCGAGGATCACGGGCACCGTGAGCCCGTCGTCGAGCGCGAGCGCGAGGCCGATGTTGACGCGCTCGTGCACGATCACGCAGTCGTCGTCGTAGCTCGCGTTGACGCCCGGGTGCTCGCGCAGCGCCCGGCGCGCAGGCCATCGTGATCACGTCCGTCAGCGTCGCGTTCCCCGTCGCCGGCCTTGAGCGTCTTGCGCACGGCGCGCAGGCCCGCCGTCGGGACGTCGCGCTGCAGCGTGAACTGCGGCACGACCGCACTCACGCTCATGAGCGCACCGTTCCCCGGCGCAGCCCCGTCAGGTCGACGCGCCGTCCCGCGCCGCGTGCCGCATCGCTCACGCCGCCACCTACTTGACCCAGAGCCGCGAGAGCATCATGTGGAGCTGCGGGCTCCAGCCGTAGTTGCCGACACGCGCGGAGACGAGGTCGATGTGCTTCGGGTTGAAGAGCGGCAGCCACACGGCGAAGTCGGTCACGCGGCGGTCGACCTGGCGCCACAGCCGCTCGGCGGCCTTCGGCCGCGTGAGGCCGAGAGCGCGGTCGCTTGCCGCATCAGCGGCTCGACCGTGGCGCGGTCGCAGAAGCCGCTGATGTTCGGGCTCGAGTCGGAGTCGGGCACGAAGGAATCGCAGCCGAAGAGGCGGCCGAGCAGCTCGGAGGGCGCCGGGTACACCTGCCGCCACTGCGCGAGACCGGCCTCGACGCCGTGGCGCGAGTTCTGCACGTACGGGTACTGGACGCCATCCGGGAGCGCGTTCACGCGCGGGTCGAATCCGAGCTTGAAGAGCACGACCTGAATGTACTTGCCGATGGCCTTCTGCACGGCGTCGTTCGTGACGACGATGTCGACCCGGGCGCCGGCCGTGCGACTCGGCCACCAGCTCGCGCGCGCTCGATGTCCGGCCCCGACCACGGCGCCTTGCCCTGCAGCGTCCACGGACAGTACGGCGCGTACCCGGGGAACCCGGGCGGCAGCACCTGGCACGTCGGCGCCGCGAGCTGTGGCCCGCCGAAGAGCCGGACGATCTTGTCGCGATCGATCGCGAGGTTCACGGCCTGACGCGCCTTCAGCTGGTCGAAGGGCTTGATGTTGACGTTGAGCGCGACGTACCAGTCGGCCGGCAGCGGGTTGACGTGCGCCTGCGACCGGTAGCGGCCGACCATCTCCGGGAGGCGGTCGGCGGGCACGTCGTCGACGACCGGTCGGCCCGCCGCGCTCGACCTGCGTGACCGCGGCCTCGGTGCCGAGGCCGAAGCGTCCACGATGCGGTCGACGTCACGTCGGCTGCGCCGCGGGCGCCCACACCCGGAAGTGCGGATTGCGCCGCAGCACGAGCTGCCGCGCCGGCGCGTAGGCGGCCCAGTGGTACGGGCCCGTGCCGACGAGCCGCGCGACGTCGGTGCCGATCTCGCGCGTGCCCACGCTCGGCGGCAGGAGCGCGGCCGGCGGCAGCGCGAGCTTCTCGAGGGGCCACTCGGTGTCCGGACGCGTGAGGTGGAACGTGATCGTCTGCCCGCTCAGCTCGATGCCGCGGTCGAGCGTGCAGGTCGCCGGATTGCGGAGGCACGCCTCGCTGCCGTCGATCGCCCCGTAGAGCGACTCCGCGGTCGGCCCGTGCACCTTGAACAGCCGCTCGAACGTGAAGCGCACGTCGCGCGGCTCGACGCTCGCGCCGTTGGAGTAGCGCACCCCGCGCCGCAGCGTGAGCGTCCACGTGCGGCCGCCGTCGTCGCTGCGCGGCAGCTTGGCCGCGAGATCCGCGACGAGGCTGTTCGCCGCCCCGCCCGTGGCCTTGCGAAAGGCGGTCAGGCCGTCCTGCGTGACCTGGAAGAGCTGCCAGTACTGCGGCGCGGCGTTGATCTGCGGATCCGCCGACCCCGCGTTCTCCGCGGCCAGCGCGAGGAACGTGCCGCCGCGGTGCGACGCCGCCTGCGCGGCGACCGGCAGGACGAGCAGCGCCGAGAGGACGGCGAGCACGCAGCGGCGGACCGATGATCGACTCACAGCAACTCCTCGGGGGGCACGGGATGCTATCGCCCGCCGCCGTGCCGCGCCGCGTTCCCGAGCAGCGCGCGCGCCGACCGGATAACGTCGCCGCGCACGCGGCATATCGGGAGAGAGGGTCGCGATGAAGATCGACATCATCGAGGGGATCGGCGCACCGCACACCGCGGCGCTCTCGCGCGCGGGCGTCACGCACGTGCGCCACCTGCTGCAGCGCGCCGCCACGCCCCTCGAGCGCGAGACGCTGGCGCGCGAGACCGGGGTCGACACCGCCCTCCTGCTGGAATGGGTCAACCACATCGACCTCATGCGCATCCGGGGCGTCGGCGCGGAGTACTCCGACCTGCTCGAGGCGGCCGGCGTCGACTCGCCCGTCGAGCTCGCCCAGCGCAGCCCCGCGCGGCTCGCCGCGCTGCTGGCCGAGACCAATGCCCAGCACCCGCTCGTCCGCCGTGTGCCGTCCGAGAAGGTGCTCGCGGGCTGGATCTCGGAGGCGCGCACGCTGCCGCGCCTGATCACCTACTGACTGGAGCCGCGATGGCCGAGCACGTCTTCGACGCGTCCGTGTACCACCACGCCTGGGACCGCGACCTCCCGCCTGCGCTCGCGATCGCGCCGGGCGACGTCGTGCACTTCGACCTGCTCATGGCCGGCGCGCGCCAGGTGCACGAGGGTGCGGCGTTCGAGGAGTGCGCCTTCGACTTCGACACGCTCTACAACCTCGCCGGGCCGATCCACGTCGAGGGCGCGAACCCCGGCGACACGCTCGCGGTCGAGATCCTCTCGCTCGAGGCCGGCGACTGGGGCTGGTGCGTCCTGCTGCCCGAGCTCGGGCTGCTGCCCGACGACTTCCCGGAGGGCTTCGTGCGCACGTTCGACCTGCGCGGCGGCTCGACGACGACGCTCGTGCCCGGAGTCGAGATCCCGATCGTGCCGTTCTGCGGCACGATGGGCACCTGCCCCGACCGCGAGGGGACGTTCGTCCCCTTCCCGCCGCACGAGGGCGCCGGCAACGTCGACACGCGCCACCTCACCGCCGGCACGACCTTCCACATCCCGGTGCACCTCCCGGGCGCCCGCTTCTCGGTCGGCGACCCGCACGCGGCGCAGGGCGACGGCGAGGTCTGCGTGGCCGCGATCGAGTGCCCGATGCGCGCGAGCCTGCGCTTCGACGTCGTGCACCGCCCCGCCCCCGGCCCCTGGTTCGTCACGCCCCCCGGCTCGCTCACCCCGCGCGCGGACGGCGGGGGCTACTACGGCACGATGGGCGTCGCCGACGACCTCATGGAGGGCGCGCGGACGGCGGTGCGCAACATGATCGCCCTGCTCGGCGAACGCCACGGGCTCGAGCCGCGCGACGCCTACATGCTGTGCAGCCTGGCCGGCGACCTCAAGATCCTCGAGGTGGTCGACGCGGGCATGTGGAACGTCGGCATGCTGCTGCCGCGCTCCGTCTTCGTCTAGCGCGCCTCGATCCAGTCGCCGACGACCTGGTTGAAGCGCTCGGCCTCCTCCCACATCGGGCAGTGGCCCGACTGCTCGAAGACGACGAGCTCGGCCGCGGGCAGCGTCTGCTCGAGCCACGGGCCGCCCGCGGCGGCCACGACCTTCTCGTCGGCTCCCCACGCGAGCAGCGTGCGCACGGGGTAGCCGGCGACGAGCTCGCGATAGTCCTGCAGCGACTGGTCGAGCAGGATGCACGTGCCCGCATTGGCGCCGATGCGCTGCGTCTCCGCGAGCAGCGCAGCGTGATCGTCGGCGCTCGGCTCGTGCATGAGCATGGCCGGCACGAACCCGTCCATGAAGCCGCGGAAGTCGTGCTGTGCCGCCGCCAGCGCGCCGAACAGCTCGTCGAGCGAGAAGATGCCGAGATCCCAGCCCTCGCGCTTGAGATCGCTCGGGCTCTGTGAGACGACGACATGGCCTGCGACGCCGGAGTCCCCGAACTGGCGCACGAGGTCCCAGATCACGAACGACCCCATCGACCAGCCGACGAGCACCGCGTCCTCCAGCGCGAGCGTGTCGATCAGGTGCTTCACGTCCCGCGCGTACTGCGCGACGGTGTGGCCGCCCTCGCTCGCGGGCGACTCGCCGTGGCCGCGCAGGTCGACGTTGACGACGCGGAAGCGCTCGGCGAGCGGCGCCGCGTTGCGGGCGAAGAAGCGGCGCGACATGCACACGCCGTGGATCAGCACGACCGGCCGGCCCTTGCCGGCGTCGTCGTAGGCGAGGCGGGCGCCGTCGGGAAGCTCGTGGAAGCGGGTCATGGCCGCCGATTGTGCATCATCCGCTCCCCACCGCCATGATGCCGACCGCGAGCGCGACGATCGCGATGCCGACGACCTGGCGGCGGCGCAGGTGCTCGCCGAAGAAGGCGACGGCCACGATTGCGCCGACGGTTCCGAACTGCGCCGCGAGCACGCCTGCGACGGAGGCCGGGCCGTGGTCGGCGGCCAGCACGAACGCAAAGTAGGCGAGGCCGTCGGATACGCCCCAGATCGCGACGCGCCACCATTCGAGGCGCGCGCCGCGCACCGCGCCGACGGCCAGCGCGACCGGGAGCATGACCACGACCGCGCTGCCGCGCACGAGCAGGAAGGCCCAGCCGGCGCCGACGTCGTGCGCGATCGGCGCCGAGAGCGCGAGGATGCCGCCCCACACGAGCGCGGCCACGACGGCGGGCACGACGCCGGCGCTGCTGCTCTCGCCCTCGCCGCGCGACACGAGCACCACCCCCGCGACGGCGAGCGGGAGGCCGGCGAGCACGAGCGCGTGGACGTGCTCGCCGCCGGCCAGCGAGAAGATCGCCGCCACGCCGCCCTCGCACGCGATGATCGGCGCC
Source organism: uncultured Actinomycetes bacterium (assembly GCA_963743275.1). Taxonomy (GTDB): domain Bacteria; phylum Actinomycetota; class Thermoleophilia; order Gaiellales; family JALYLC01; genus JALYLC01. The sequence continues at coordinate 6,443 of CAVUPB010000005.1, forward strand.
ACGACCGACACCGCGCCGACGCGGAACGACATGAAGCCGGCCTGGAACCCGACCACGGTCAGGATGCCCACGAGCGGCGCGAGCAGGAGCGCGCGCGTCGTCCAGCCGGGCGGGTCGAGCACGAGCAGGAGCGGCGAGGCGAGGACGGCGCCGATCGTGATCGAGCCGAAGACGACGGGGAATGCGCCGACGCGGCGCACGGCCTGCGCGAGGACGGCATCGGGCGCGCCCCAGCCCACCGCGGAGGCGAGCCCGAAGATGATCGTCAGCACGCGTGCGAGCCTAGGGGAAGCGCGCCCCCTGCGTCGCCCCGTGCTGCGTGGCCGCGTCGTAGGCGGCGTCGTGCTTGCGGATCCGCTTGAGCTGCGCGGCGCCGGCGGCATTGGCGGTGCGGCAGGTCGCGTTCTCGATGGCGCGCACGACCGCGGGGTAGCGCGCGACGGCGTAGTCGACGTGGCCCTTCTCGTGGCGTGCGAGCGCGCGCGAGTAGCGCGCCCAGGCGGTGGCGAGACCGGGCTCGGCCCCCTTCGGATGCGTCCAGCGTGGGAACGAGACGACGATGCTGAGCGTGACCTTCGCGCGCGCCAGCGAGCAGCTCGACGTCCCGTAGCCGGGCCAGTTCCAGTGGAACTCCCAGTGCGTGTAGGCATCCCAGCGAACGCCGTCGTCGGGCGACTTCGGCGCGCGCAGGCGCAGGCGCGCGCGCACCTGCGCGGCCGTGACGCCGCCGACGTCGTAGTAGGCCATCCGCGCGTGGGGGATCGTCGGCGCGGGCGCCGCAGCCCCCGCCGGGACTGCGAGCGCGGCCGCGAGGGCGAGCGCGAGGGCGAGCAACGGCAACCGGCGCGCGGACATGCCTCCCAGGGTAGCGGGCTCGCCGCGGCGCCCGAGATCGTCGCCTGAGCGACCGGAGCACGACCGATCCGATCTGCGGCGTCCCCCACCGGGCGCGCTACGGATAACCGCACTGCAGGACACCGGCGCTCCGCACGCACGGAACGCGCGCCGGATCGGATGCTGTGGTCGTTGCAGCGGCGGCTCGGCAGGCGAGCCGGCGTCCCTTCCGAGAATCTCAAGAGGCCCCACTTTGGCTACTACGCACAACACCTCGAGCGTCGAGATCGCCGCTCTGCGTCATGCGGTCCGCGGGTCGGTCCTGGCCCCCGGTGACGACGGCTGGGACGAGGCGCGCACGCCTTGGAACGTCGCCGTCGACCAGCACCCCGCGCTCATCGTCGTCCCGGCGAACTCCGCCGACGTGCAGGCGGCCGTGCGCTTCGCGACCGCCAACGGCCTGCGCATCGCCCCGCAGGGCACCGGCCACGGCGCGGCGTCGCTCGGCGACCTCTCGGACGCCGTCCTGGTGCGCATGACCGAGCTGCGCGACGTCGAGATCGACGCCGAGGCGCGGCAGGCCCGCGCCGGCGCGGGCGCTGTCTGGGAAGACGTCGTCAATCCCGCCGCCGAGCACGGGCTCGTCGCCCTCCACGGGTCGTCGCCCGACGTCGGCATCGCCGGCTACACGCTCGGTGGCGGCATGGGCTGGCTGGCCCGCAAGCACGGGCTCGCGGCGAACTCCGTGACCGCGATCGAGGTCGTCACGGCCGACGGCGAGTTCCACCGCGTCGACCACACGCACGAGCGCGACCTCTTCTTCGCGCTGCGCGGCGGCGGCGGCAACTTCGGCATCGTGACGGCGCTCGAGTTCAGGCTCTACCCGCTCGAGCAGGTCTTCGCCGGCTGGATGATCTGGCCGTGGGAGGAGTCGGAGCGCGTGCTCTCGGCCTGGCGCGACTGGACGGCGACGACGCCGGACGAGATCACGTCGGTCGGCCGGCTCTTCCAGTTCCCGCCCGTCGAGATGATCCCCGAGCCGCTGCGCGGCCGCAACCTGGTCGTCGTCGAGGTCGCCTACATGGGCGACGAGGCGCGCGGACGCGAGCTCGTGCAGCCGCTGCTCGACCTCGAGCCCGAGATGTCCACGCTCGCGACCATGCCGGCCGCGGGTCTCGTGCGCCTGCACGCCGACCCCGAGGGCAAGACGCCCGCGATCGGCGACGGCGTGATGCTGGCGAACCTGCCCGACGAGGCGATCGCCTCGATCGTCGACGTCGCGGGCCCCGGCTCGGGCTCGCCCTTCATCTCGTTCGAGGTGCGCCAGCTCGGCGGCGCCCTCGGCCGCCCGAGCGAGGGCGCCGGGGCCGCGTCCCACCTCGCAGGCTCCTTCCAGGTCTTCTCCGTCGGCATCCCGTTCACGCCGGAGGTGGCCCAGGCCATCGAGTCGCACCTCGACCGCGTCGAGGATGCCCTCGCGCCCTGGAAGAGCGACCACGTCTACTTCAACTTCGCCGAGCGCGCGGTCGACGGCGCGAGCCTCTACGCCGGCTCGACCCATGACCGCCTGCGCGAGATCCGCGAGCGCTTCGACCCCTCCGAGCTCTTCCGCGCGAACCAGCGCATCCAGCCCGCCGGCGCGGGCTGGTAAGGGCGCAAGCACCACGCCGCCGGTGCGGGTGATCGCACCGGCGGCGTTTCCTGCTGCCCGGCCAAGTGGCACTCGCCGCGTGTGCCACTTGGCGCTGCAACACGAGGGTCTGACCCGCACGTCGCGGGCCTGACCCCGGGCGTGCGGACCTGGCACCGACTCGCGCACGGGGACTCAATGCCAGTAGGCATCCGGAACGTCGACGGGCTCCTGCCGTGCCGGCCGCCGCGCGCTGCGGTGGCAGGCGAACACGGGAACACCTGGGAACGGCGTGGTTGAGCGGATGGTCACCCCGGTGCCAGGCCCGCACGCTCGGGGTCAGGCCCGCGCGTCTCGGGCCAGACCCCGTGCGTCCACACTGCTGCCCGGCCAAGTGGCACTCGCCGCGTGTGCCACTTGGCCGCTACGGTGCCGCCCCATGAGCCGCCCCCTGCGCATCGGAGTGCAACTGCCCGAGGTCGAGCGCGACGTCCGCTGGCCCGAGTACCGCGCGCTCGCGCGCGCCGCCGAGGAGGCCGGGTTCGACTCGATCTGGCTCGGGGATCATCTGCTCTATCGCGGCGAGGGCCGCAGCGAGTCCGGGCCGTGGGATGCGTGGACGCTGCTCGCAGCGCTCGCGGGCGTGACCGAGCGTGTCGTGCTCGGGCCGCTCGTCGCGTGCCTCGCGTTCCATCCTCCGGGCCTGATCGCGCGCATGGCGTCGGCGATCGACGAGATCAGCGGCGGGCGCTTCGTGCTCGGTGTCGGGTCGGGCTGGAACGAGACCGAGTTTCGCGCGTTCGGCCTGCCGTTCGATCACCGCGCCTCGCGCTTCCTCGAGAGCTTCGAGATCGTCCGCCGGCTGCTCGCCGGCGAGCGCGTGACGAGCGCAGGGCGCTACTGGCAGGTCGAGGACGCGGTGCTCCTCCCTCCCCCGGCCCGCGTCACGCCGATCATGCTCGGCACGAGCGGGCCGCGGCAACTGGCGGCCACCCTGCCGCATGCCGAGAGCTGGAACACGTGGTGGGACGCCTACGGCAACACGCCGGAGGGCTTCACGACCGTGAACGCCGGGATCAGCGCGATCGCGCGGGAGGCCGGCTGCGAGCCGGGCTCGGTCGAGCGCAGCGCCTGCGTCCTCGTCGCGTTCGACCCGGCCGTGCGCGGGCGCCCGGCCGGCGACGTGCCGCCCGTGACCGGCAGCGCCGCGCAGATCGCCCGCCACCTGCACGATCTCGCCGAGGCCGGCGCGCACGAGGCGATCCTCGTGCTCGACCCGATCGACGAGACGAGCGTGCGCGCGTGCGCCGAGGTCATCGCCGCGCTCGACGCCTAAGACGTTCTCACTGAATGAGCGTGTCCCGGATCGCCGGAGGCGAGTGGGTTGCGGGGCTTCGCAGGAGCACCGCCCGGCTCTTGAACAGGCGTCCCGCCTGCCCTGCGAGCCGGCCGGCGCTCCTGCTCGCTCCACCCACCCCAGCCATCACACGCTCATTCAGTGAGAACGTCCAAGACGCTCCGAGCGCTACTTGCCGATGCCGGCGGTCAGCCCGCGCACGAAGAAGCGCTGGCCCGACAGGTACAGCAGCACGACGGGTGCGATCGAGACGAGCGCGCCCGCGAGCACGAGCGGCTGATTGGTCGCATAGCGGCCCTGGAACTGCGCGAGGCCCGACATCAGCGTGCGCGCGTTCTCGTCCTGCAGGAACACGAGCGCGATCAGCAGCTCGTTCCAGACCCAGATCGCCTGCACGATCACGAGCGTGAACGTCGCTGCGCCCGAGAGCGGCATGACGACCTGCCGCAGCACGGTGAAGGGCCCGGCGCCCTCGACCGAGGCCGCCTCGATCAGCTCCTGCGGCACCGTGCGGAAGAAGTTGGCGAGGAAGAAGACCGCGAACGGCACGAGCAGGCCGGTGTAGAACACGATCACGGACTGCAGGTGATTGACCCACCCGCGGTCGACCATGAACACGAACATCGGCACGAGCAGCGTGACGGGCGGCACGACCATGAGCGCGACGCTCGTCGAGAGGAAGAGCTTGTGGCCGCGGAACGCGCCGAACACGGCGGCGTAGGCGGCGAGCAGGGCCATCAGCGTCGACACGGCCACCGACGACAGCGTGACCAGGAAGCTGTTCCACATCCAGCGCGGCAGCGGCTGGTCGGACACGATCGAGCGCAGCGCGCTGAACGTCGGATGCGTCGGGAAGCCCGTCGGGTCGAGCTGGTAGGCCGTGTTCGACTTGAGCGCCGTCGAGACGATGAACCACAGCGGGTAGAGCGCCGCGAGGCTCACGATCACGAGGAACGCGTGCCGTGCGAGAACGGCGACGAGGCGCCCGCCGATCGCGCCGTTCACAGCGGCGCCGCCCGCCGCCGCACCCACAGCGAGAGCCCGATCAGCACGCTCGCCATGCCGAGCAGCATCACGGCCACGCTCGCGGCGGTGCCGTTGGCCCCGTTCGAGAAGCTGCGCCAGATGTAGAGCTCCATCACGCTCGAGGCGTAGCCCGGGCCGCCCGAGGTGAGCACGTAGACGTAGTTGAAGACCCACGACAGCACCGTGATCACCTGGATGACGGTGAGCAGCTCGATGATCGGCAGGATCTGCGGCACGAGCACGCGGAACTGCAGGCTCCACCACCCCGCGCCGTCGATGCGCGCGGCCTCGGCCGTCTCGGGCGGGAGCGAGAGCAGCGCGGCCGTGAACACGACGACGCCGAAGCCGAGCTGCTGCCACACGACCAGGCCGCCGACCGAGACGATCGCGAGGTGCGAGTTGCCGAGCCAGTCCTGTGCGAGCGCCCCCAGGTGCACGTCGCGCAGCGCCGTGTTGAGCACGCCGTTCTGCTGCAGCAGGAACGAGAAGGCGATGCCGATCGCGGTCGCCGGCAGCACGTAGGGCAGGAACACGATCGCCTGGTACTGGCGCATGCCGCGGATGCGCTCGTTGAGCACGAGCGCGATCGCGAGCCCGAGCCCGAGCATGACCGGCACGGCCAGCAGCAGCTTGAGGTTGTTCAGCAGCGACTGGCGGAACTCGGGGTCGTCGATCACGCCCCGGTAGTTGTCGAGCCCGACCCAGACCGGCGCGTCGAACGATCCCGCGTAGAAGCTGTCGCGCACGACCTGCACGAGCGGATACCCGAACGCGAACGCCATCGCGGCGACGGCGGGCAGGGCGTAGAGGTAGGGCCAGAGCACCCGCCGCCGGCGTCGCCGGCGGCGGGTGCCCGCGTGAGGCAAGGTGCTCAGGGACGCGCCCTCAGCCCCCGGTGACCCACTTCTGGTAGTTCTTGAACTCGTCCGGATGCTGGCTCTTCCACTTGGAGAGCTCGCGCTCCCAGAGCTTGACCGCATCGGCGGGCGAGCCCGAGCCCGACGTGATCAGCTCACCGGCCGCGAGGTCGGCGTTGCCGTCGACTTGCGGCGGGACGAAGTTCTCGGGCCAGACCGAGACGGCGGACTGGTCGAGCTTGAGCTGGATCTTCGCGATCGGGTCGGTCACGAGCGAGGCCGGGAAGCGCTTGTCGGCCGGGAACACGCCGGTCGCGGCATACCAGTCCTTGAGCGCCTTGGGCGAGTGCAGGAACGTCAGGAACTGCGCCGCCGCCTTCGGGTGCTTCGACCACTTCGTGATGAACGCCGACGACGACTGCGTCGTGTCGTAGCTCTTCGCGAGCTTGCCCTTGCCCCACACCGGGATGGGACCGACGCCCATGGCCTTCGCGCCGCCGAGCGCCTTGGACGCCGCGGCGACGTTGCCGTCGGTGATCCACGACATCGCGACCTTCTTCTGGCCGAAGAGCTGCAGGCCCTGCTCGAACGCGATCGACGCCACGTCGGAGTTCAGGTACCCGTTCTTCTTGAGGTCGGCGAGCGCCTGGTAGAAGGCCGAGTACTTGGGATCCGAGAACTTGGCCTTGCCGATCATCGCGGCCTTGAGCTCGTCGATCGAGTTCAGGTTCTGCTTGCCGATCAGCGAGAAGAACCAGGCGCCGCCGTAGCCATCCTTGTTGCCCATGCCGAACGGCGTGAAGCCGGCCGCCTTGAGCTTCTTCGCGTCGGCGAGGAACTCCGCCCACGTCGTCGGGCCCTTGTTCGGATCGAGCCCGGCCTTCTTGAACATCGCCTTGTTCCACACGAAGGGGATGCCGAGCAGGTACTGCGGCATCGCCCACAGCTTGCCGCCCGACATGTTCTCGCCCGTCCCGATCCAGTTCTTGGTCTCGCTCGCGGGCACGTAGTCGGAGATCGGCACGGACCAGCCGTTCCAGGCCGGCGTCAGCACGGGCAGCGTCGCCCACTGCGTGGCGATGTCGGGCCCGCTCTTGGTCTGGGCGACGGTCGTGAACGCCGAGATGAGCGTGTCGGTCGACTGGACGACGATCTTGATCTTGACCTTCGGATGCGCCGCCTGGTACGCGGCGACTTCCTTCTTGAGCCAGGCGTTCGCGCCGGGGGCGTCGGGCTCGGCCCAGTACCAGTAGGTCAGGGATGCGTTGTTGGGGTCGTCCGCGAGCGTTCGCGTCTGCTGGGACGCAGCCGTCGTCGCGAACACCGCCGCCCCGAGCGCGAGCGTCGCTCCGAGCGCTGCCAGAACGTGCTTCCTCGCCATCGTGCCTCCGCTTTCCGCGCCGATCGATCGTGAATGGACGGCAGACTCGCCTGTTCCAGAGGACGTGTCAAGCAACCATTAGTTGGGCGCCTCGGGCAGCACCTGGCCACCGTCGACGACGATCGTCTGTCCGGTGACGTAGCCGGCCTCGGCCGAGGCCAGGAAGCGCACGGCCCAGCCGACCTCCTCGGCGGTGCCGAACCGCCGCATCGGGATCGACGAGAACATCAGCCGCCGATGCTCCTCGCTCGTCTCCGCGAGCCCCTCCGTCTCGATGTTGCCCGGCATGACCGCGTTCACCGTCACCCCGCTCGTGGCCAGCTCGACGGCGGCCGAGCGCATGAGCCCGAGCATGGCCGCCTTGGAGGCGCCGTAGTGCGCGTAGCCCACCTGCCCCGTGATCGGGCCCGTGATCGAGGAGGTCAGCACGACGCGGCCGTAGCCGCGGGCGAGCATCGCGGGCGTGCACGCCTGGAGCGCGTGCAGCGCGCCCTTGACGTTGATGGCCATGACGCGCTCCCAGATGGCGTCGTCGATCGCGGCGAGCGCGGTGCTCGGGTAGATGCCGGCGTTGGCGGCGAGGATGTCGATGCGCCCGTAGGCCGCCAGCGCCGCGGCGGCCATGGCCTCCACCGACGCGCGGTCGGTGACGTCGGTCGCGACGGCGAGCGCCGCGGCGCCGCCCTCCCGCAACACGCCGGCCGCGTGCTCGGCGGCCGCCTCGTCGACGTCGGCGATGACGACGCGCGCGCCCTCGGCGGCGAGCACGGACGCGATGCCGCGCCCGATCCCGCGCGCGGCACCCGTGACGACGGCGACCTGATCGGTGAGCGGCTGCATTGGGGGGCCCGTCTCGGTGGGAGCGTTTGCGTCTGGCGAGTGGCTCGTGGTGCCTGACGCCGCCAGGCACGACGAGCCTACCGAGACCGGCCCCAACGCGGGACGATAGTCTCGCCGGCCATGCAGCGCTTCCTCGCGCGCGACGCGAAGTTCTCCTACAGCCCCGCCCACGCCGCGATCGGGACCGTGCAGCCGGGCGAGCGCTTCGCCGTCGAGTCGGTCGAGGGCTTCTACAACTCGTTCGCGGCGCCCGAGGACTTCACGCCCGAGCGCTACGCCCAGGCCGAGAAGCTCAAGTGGGCCGTGACCGGCCCGATCGCGGTCGCCGGCGTCGAGGCCGGGGGCGCGGTCGCGGTCACGATCCACGACGTCGAGGTGACGACCCCGGGCGTGGTCGTCTACGGCGGCTACAGCGACGACGACCCGCTCGCGTGGTGGGACGACGAGAGCGCCTGCGCCGTCTACCCCGCCGAGGGCGGGAGCATCCGCTTCGACGAGCGCACGACGCTCCCGACGCGCCCGCTGATCGGCTGCCTGGCCGTGGCCCCGGCCGAGGGCGAGCTGCACGCGAAGCTCCAGGGCCGCTACGGCGGCAACCTCGACTGCCGCGAGATCCGCGCCGGCGCGACGCTCGTCCTGCCGGCCGAGCACGCCGGCGGCGGCCTCTACTTCGGCGACTGCAAGGCGCTCATGGGCGACGGCGAGATCGTCGGGCCGCCCGAGGTGGGCGCACTCGTCACGGCCAGCGCCGAGCCGCGCGAGCGGCCGGCGGCGATGACGTGGCCGCGGATCGAGACGGCCGCGAGCCTGACGACGCTCGTCTCGGGCACGCCGCTCGAGTGGAGCGCCCGCCAGGCCTACCGCGAGCTGCTCGAGTGGGTCGTCGACGACTACGACATCGCCCGCCCGCAGGCGGCGCTGCTGCTCGCAATGGTGGCGCAGGCCGGCATCTGCCAGATCAGCAACACCGACTACACCGCGTACTGCGTCGCTCCGCGCGACGTGCTCGAGCCGTACCGGCGGGCGTAGGCCCCTGACGCGTCAGCGCACGAGTCCGCGCGCGGACACGTCGATCACGTGATCGACGACGCCGTCGCGCACGGCCAGCAGCCCGTCGTGCAGGTTGACGCAGCCGCAGGCGTGGTTCGGGATGACCTGCAGGTGGTCGCCGAGCGCGGGGAGCTCGCTCACGCCGTCGACGCCGACGTAGCCGTGCTCCTCGTTGATCGTGTGCAGGTCGGCGCCGGGCAGGCCCGGGATCGCGCCGTTGCCGCCGTCGGGGTGCGAGTCGGACGTCAGCGTCTTCGAGCCCGCGTCGATCACGATCTGCCCGGGCACGGCGTTCGAGATCACGCTGACCTCGACCCACAGCGCGCACTTCTCGAGCGGCCCCTCGTTGCGGTCGAGCAGGGCGTACGTGCCCGAGCGCAGCTCGTTGACGCAGGTCTCGTGCGTGAGATAGCGCGTCGGGGTCGAGCCGCCGGAGATGCGATCGCTGCGGATGCCGGCGGCGGCGAAGGCGTCGCGCGTCTCGCGCAGCAGCTCGTCGACCGCCTTGACGCGCGTGTGCACGAGCTCGTCGTCGCCGCGGCAGTGCCCGGGGTAGCAGCTGATGCCGGCGACCTCGACCGCCGGCAGGCGCGTGAGCTGCTGCGCGAGCGCGAGCGCGCCGGCCGCCGTCGTCTGGCCCGTGCGGTGGAGGCCCACGTCCATCTCGACGAGCAGCTCGGCCGTGGCGCCGCGGCGCTGCAGCGCCGCCGCGAGCCCTTCGGCGGAGGCGACGCCGTCGACGGCGACGGTCAGCTCGACGCCGCCGGCCGCAAGACCGGCGAGACGCTCCCACTTGTCGGCGCCGAAGGGCGGATAGTGGACGAGGATGCGCGGCGCGCCGGCCTCCTGGAAGACCTGCGCCTCGCCGGTCTTCGCGACCGTCAGCCCGCCGGCCCCGAGCGCGACCTGGCGGAGCCCGATCTCGGGCGACTTGTGCGTCTTCGTGTGCGGCCAGAGCGCGATCCCGTGCCCGTTCGCGTACGACTGCAGGTCCTGCAGATTGGCCTCGAGGCGGTCGAGATCGACGACCGCGACGGGCGTCTCGACCTCGCTCAGCGGGCGCCCGACCTGGGCGGCCAGCAGCTCGAGCGTGCGTTCGGCACCGGTGCGCATCGCAGTGAGCATAGAGAACGGCGCGTCCGCGCAGTAGAGTGCCCACATGGGCCTCGAGAATCCGATTCACCTGCTCGTACTCGCCGTCATCATCCTGCTCGTGTTCGGCTCGTCGCAGCTGCCGAAGATCGCGCGCTCGGCAGGCAAGCACGCACGCGAAGCCAAGGAAGGCATCACGACCTTCAAGCAGGAGTTCGAGCACGGCGTGGGCGACAACAACCCGCTCACGGAGGTCGCCGACACGCTGCGCTCGGCCAATCCGAAGACGATCGTGCGCGACGCCGCGAGCAAGGCCACGAGCCCGAGCAAGGGCCCGAAGGTCCCGCCCAAGACGCCGTAGCGGCGGGCGCCAGACGGCGCGGCCGGACCATGCGGGCTGCATCTCTTGGGGTGGCGATGCGGTGACGCGCGGCGAAGGCGTAGGCCGCCGCCCGCCCGCGTTGCTACAACCCAGGTCCCGTGCACGCATCGCTCACGCTGATCGTCATCGTCGTCGGGACCGCGCTGTTCTTCGACTACACGAACGGCTTCCACGACACGGCGAACGCGATGGCGACGACGATCGCGACGCGCGCCCTCAAGCCGCGCCTCGCCGTGACGCTGGCCGCGCTGCTCAACTTCGCAGGCGCGTTCATCTCGGTCTCGGTCGCCGCCACGATCGCCAAGGGCATCGTCGAGCAGAACCTCGTGACCGTGCCGATCGTGTTCGCGGGCCTCGTCGGCGCGATCCTCTGGAACCTCGTCACGTGGTACTTCAGCATCCCGTCGTCGTCGTCGCACGCCCTCATCGGCGGCGTGCTCGGCGCGATGATCACGGCCGTCGGAACGGGCGCCGTGATCTGGAGCGGCATCGTGGCGAAGGTCATCATCCCCGCGCTGCTCGCGCCGTTCATCTGCGGCGGCGTCGCGTACCTCGCGACGCGGCTCTCGTTCGGATTCACGCGCAACGTGCCGCGCGAGCACGCCGACCGCGGCTTCCGCCTCGGCCAGATCGCGACGAGCTCGCTCGTCGCGCTCGCGCACGGCACGAACGACGCGCAGAAGACGATGGGCGTCGTGACGCTGACGCTGATCGCGGGCGGGCGGCTCGCCCCGGACGAGGCGATCCCCCTCTGGGTCAAGGCGGCCTGCGCCGTCGCCATCGCCGCCGGCACGTTCTCGGGCGGCTGGCGCGTGATCAAGACGCTCGGCACCCGCGTCACGGACATCCAGGGCGCCCAGGGCTTCTCGGCCGAGTCCGCGTCGTCCTCGACGATCCTCGCGTCCTCCTACTTCGGCTTCTCGCTCTCGACGACGCAGGTCGTCTCGGGCGGCATCATGGGCGCGGGGCTCGGCAAGGCGCCCGGAATCGTCCACTGGCGGGTCGTGCGCAACGTCGTCATCGCGTGGGTCCTGACGCTCCCGGCCGCCGGCCTCATGGGCGCGGCCGCGCACGAGGGCGTACAGGCGTTCCCGAGCGACACCTGGGGCGTCGTCGCGGTCGGCGTCGTCGGCGTCCTCATCGCAGGCGGCATGTTCCTGCTCGCGCGCCGCACCGAGCACGTGACGTCGAAGAACGTGATGGGACCGCCGTCGGGGCCGGGGGCGCCGGAGGCGCCCGCTCCGCCTGCCAAGGTGGGAGCGCCCGCATGATCGTCGCGAGCTTCCAGCACTACCTGCCGCTCGGCGATCTCGCCCGCATCGTCGCGGTGTGCGCCGGCGTGGCCGTCATCGCCCCGACCGCGGCCGCGCTCGTGATCACGGGCTTCGAGGCGCAGGCCAACGCGCACCGCGCGAATCGCACGCGCGTGCCGGGCGACCTCCGCATCGCGCTCGGCGTCACCATCATCGTCGTGCTCGTCTTCCTGGGGATCTACGCGCTGGTCGTCGCATGACCGCGAGCGGGCCCATCCTGCTCTGCTACGACGGCTCCGACGATGCGTCGGCCGCGATCCAGGAGATCGCACGGGTCGTGACGGGACGCCCCGCCGTCGTCGCGTGCTTCTGGCAGCCCGTCCCCCAGGTCGCGCGGCGCTTCGCGGTGAGCCTGCTCGAGGTCGTCCAGGAGGCCGCCGAGGTCAACGAGCGCGAAGCCCGGCTCGCCCAGGAGCGGGCCGAGCGCGGCGCGGCGCTCGCCAAGGCCGCCGGCCTGCAGGCCGAGGCGCATGCGGTCGAGGTCAGCACTCCGATCGTCGAGGCGATCATCGCCTACGCCGACGAGCTCGACGCGCCGCTGATCGTGCTCGGCTCGCGCGGGCGCTCGGTCGTCGGCTCGCTGCTGCTCGGCGACCTCGCCCAGGAGCTCGTCCAGCGCGCGACGCGGATGGTCGCGATCGTGCCTTCGGCGCGGCTCTCGGGCCGTCGCCGCGAGGGGCTCGCCGACGACTCCTGAGGCGCCCCGCCGTCAGAAGTTCTACCCGCCGGCGACGTCCCGGCGCAGGAACGTGAGGTACGCCGCGGCCAGCGCGAGCGCCGCGTAGACCGCGGACACCCAGCCCCCGCGGATCACGGGCTCCCAGTCGATCGGGGTGCGCAGGAAGCCGTGCCACGCGTCGAACTGCGTCGTCAGCAGGTACGGCTTGATCGAGCCGACGCCCGGGAGGATGCCGATGAGCTGCATCAGGAGCGCGGTCATCAGCGCGCCGACGACGGCGCCGGCGGAGTTGCGGGTGACCGTCGAGAGCAGCACGCCGATGGTCGTGATCGCAAGCAGCGGCAGCGCGTACACGCCGAGGCTCGCGACGACGAGCAGGAGGCCGCGCCAGGCCGAGACCGTCGTGCCCGAGAGGCTCGTGAGCGGGTTGAAGCCCCAGGCGATCGTGGCCTCGGTGATCGAGACCGCCGCCATCGCGACGAGCGCGAGCAGCGCGTAGCTGACGGCGGCGCCGACCTTGGCGGCGAACAGCTGCCCGCGCGTGACGCTGCGCGTGAGAATCGTCTTGAGCGTCCCGTTGCCGTCCTCGGCGGCCACGATGTCGCCTGCCACGAGCGATGCGATCAGCGGGAACAGCCAGATCGAGCCGAACGTGAGCAGGACGAGCGGCGCGGCCAGGCCCGAGTCGCGCACGTAGCGGCCGAACGGCACGTCGTTGGGCGAGCCGTTCTGGACTGCGAGCGCGACCACGAAGATCGTCGGTGCGATGGTGGCCGCGGCGAGGCCGAGGTACGTGCGCTTCTGCGCGACGAGCTTGCGCAGCTCCCAGCGGTAGACGGCGAGCGTGCGCGGCATCACGCCACCTGCTCCAGCTCGGGCTCGACGGCGGGCTCGCCGCCGGGCGCGGGATCCTCGGTCAGCGCGAAGAAGCGCTCCTCGAGCGAGGCCGCGTCGGGCACGAGTGCGCGCAGGGCGATGCCCTGGCGGGCGAGCTCGAGGCTGAGCTCCTCGATCGCGGCCTCGCCGGCGTGCATGCGGACGCCGTCGCCGGCGGCGGCGACGGCGCTGATGCCCGGCTGCGCCGCGCAGATCTCCGCCGCGCGCGCGTCGTCGGTCGTGCGCAGCGTGTAGCTGCCGGCCGCGCTGGCGCGCAGGTCGTCGAGCCGGCCCTCGTACACGATCCGGCCCGCGCGGATGATGGCGACGCGGTTGCAGAGCTCCTCGACCTCGTTCATGAGGTGGCTCGAGAGCAGGACGGTGATGCCGCTGTCGGCGAGCGAGCGGATGAGCGCGCGCATGTCGCGCATGCCGGCCGGATCGAGACCGGTCGCGGGCTCGTCGAGCAGGAGCAGCGACGGTCGGCGGATCAGCGCCCCGGCGATGCCGAGGCGCTGGCGCATGCCGTGCGAGTAGCCGCCGACGCGATCCTTGGCGCGGCCGGCGAGATCGACGGTGTCGAGCGCCTCGTCGATGCGCGTCCGCGCTTCGCCGCCGTCGAGCGCGGCCACCAGCTCGAGGTTCTTGCGGCCCGAGAGGTACGGGTAGAAGCGCGGTGCCTCGACGAAGCCGGCGACGCCCTCGAGCGCGCGCACGCCGTCGACCATGGGATCGCGGCCGAAGAGCCGCGCGCTGCCGGCGCTCGGGCGGATGAGGCCGAGCAGCATGCGCAGCGACGTGGTCTTGCCGGCCCCGTTCGGCCCGAGGTAGCCGTACACGTCGCCCTTCTCGACGGTGAGGTCGACGTTGTCGACCGCCGTGATCTCGCCGTAGGTCTTGACGAGGCCCCGCGCCTCGACGACGGCACTCACTTGAGCACCTCGCGCAGCGCGGCCTCGGCGGCGTTCGGCGGCAGCGAGCCGAGCAGGATGTAGCTGAGCTTGCCGCGGTCGACCGCGATGACCGTTCCGAGCGCGGTCGGCAGCTCGTGTCCGGTGGCGCCGTCGATCGTGACGGCCGGCAGCGCGCCGAGCGGGTTCGAGTCCTTCGCCTGCGTGCCGACGGGGCGCTCGAGCACGGCGATGGCGCCGAGACCCTTGCCGTAGGTGACGAGCGCGGAGGCCTGATCGCCCGTTTGCACGAGACGGACGCCCGTGCGCGGCAGGCCCACGAGCGTGTCGGGCGCGGCGAGCGTGAACGGCACGGCCGCCTGCACGGCGCTCAGTCCCTGCGTGACCGTCCCGTGGCCGTCCGCGCCGGCCTTGGAGCCGTTCAGCGAGCCGAGGTCGACGACCTTGGCGCCCGCGGGAGCGGCCACGGTGAGCGCGCTCTGGTCGACGCTCCCGTACGTGATGTCGGTCACCTCGAGCGCGAGCACGGGCGAGCTGCTGCCCGCGGCGCTCACGGAGACCTTGAGCGGCACCCCGTTGGCGGCGTCCCACGCGAGCGCGGCCTGGCCGAGCAGACCGGCGTCGTGCTTCGGCGTGACCGTCACCTGGTAGGCGGGCTGGCCGGCCTGCGTCGTGGGCTGGGCGCCCGAGACGGTCGCCTGCCCGGCGAGCTTGCCGAGGTCGGCCGCGATCTGCTCGACGCTCGGCACGCCATGCTGACCGCCTGTCGTGGCATCGGAGGCCGTCCCCGAGCCGACGTCGGCGCGGTAGACCGTGTTGCTCGAGGCGTCGTAGATCGTGATGCGGCCGCCGTCGATCGCGATCTGCGCGTCCCCGGCATCCGACTGCAGCTCGAGGCGCGCCTTGCCGTCGCCCATCCACAGCCGCCCGCTCGCGCCTGCGAGCAGCGGCGAGCCGGCGCTGACGGCTCCGCTCGCGATGAGGTTGTTCGTGAAGTGGATGCGCGCCGTGATCGCGGCGGGCTTCGCCTGCGTCAGCGCATCGTGGATGGCGACGTCGAGCGCCTTGGGCGCGGGCGGCGTACCGCCGCCGCCCGAGGCCGCGGCGACCGCGACACCGGCGACGACGACGGTGGCGGTGAGGACGAGGCCGGCGACGAGCCGGCGCGTGGATGTGGTTCGCAGGACGTTCACGGGGGCAGCTCCTTTGGGAATCCGTCCCCCGATGTCTACCCGTCGGGCTTGAGAGCTCTCTGAGAGGCGTCCAGCGCCGGCAGGTCGAGCGTGAAGGCCGCGCCGTCGACACGGGCGCTGCCGCCGTGGCGCTCCGCAGTCGCGCGCACGATCGCGAGCCCGAGGCCCGAGCCCGGCGGTCCCTCGGGCCGGCCGGCGCGCCAGAAGCGCTCGAACGCGCGCTCGGCGTCGGCGCCGCTCAGGCCGGGCCCCTCGTCGCGCACGGTCACGAGCGCGCGCCCGCCCTCCTCGCGCACCGTGACGGCGACGAGCCCGCCGGGCGGCCCGTGCACGAGCGCGTTCTCGACGAGGTTGCCGAGCGCGCGCGCGAGCGCGTCGGCGTCGCCGCTCACGCTCACGGGAGCCGGGGCGTCGACGGTCACGCGCTCGCCGGCGCACGCCAGTGCCACCTGGTCGAGCCGGACGGGCGCGGGCGCGGCGAGGCCGGCCGCGTCCTCGCGGGCGAGCGCGAGCAGGTCGTCGAGCAGGCGCGCGAGCCGCGCCGCGTCGCGCTCGATGTCGGCGAGCACCTCGGCGTCGGCGCCGTGCTGCGCGATGTAGGTCGCGTTGCCGCGGAGCGCCGTGAGCGGCGTGCGCAGCTCGTGCGAGGCGTCGGCGACGAAGCGGCG
Organism: uncultured Actinomycetes bacterium; assembly: GCA_963743275.1. Classification (GTDB taxonomy): domain Bacteria; phylum Actinomycetota; class Thermoleophilia; order Gaiellales; family JALYLC01; genus JALYLC01. Next base: position 22,532 of record CAVUPB010000005.1, read on the forward strand.
CTCGGCGTCGCGCGCGCGCTCGAGCGAGGCGAGCATCGCGTTGAGCGTGTCGGAGAGCGCGCCGATCTCGTCGCTCGCCCCCGCCGGCGGCAGACGGCGCGTCGCGTCGCTCGTCTCGCCGATCGCGCGGGCCGCGTCCGAGAGATCGGTGAGCGGGCGCAGCGCACGCCGCGTGAGCGCCAGGGCGATCACGATCGCGAGCAGCGCAGCGGCTGCCGCGGCGATCACGACGAGCACCCGCAGCCGGTGCGCGGAGCGCGCGTCCTCCTCGGTTCCGGTCGCGACGAGCACCGCACCCCCGGCCGCCGGGCCGGCGCCGACGCTCGCGAGCGGCGCGCTGAAGAGCCGCACGGACTCGCCGCCGAGACGCGCATTCGCGTAGCCGGAGCGCCCGCTCGCGATCACGCCCGCGATCTGCGCGCGCGTTCCGAGCACCCCGCCGCCGAGCGAGGCCGAGCGCGCCACGATGCGCCCGCGCCGATCGACGACCTCGACGAGCAGGCGCCGCCCGCCGAGACGGCCCTCGAGCGCGCCCGGCGCCGTCAGCAGCGCGGGAGCGGACGCGCTGAGCTGTGCGACCTGCGTCGCGCCCGCGCGCAGCGCGGCGTCCCGCGACGAGGCGTCCTCCCGCTCCGAGATCACGACCGCCGTGATGCCGAGCAGCGCGGTCGCGAGCGCGATCGCCGCGCCGGCGGCGAGGGCGACGCGGATGCGCAGGCTCGCGGGCGCCCTCACGGGTCGAGCGCGAATCCCACGCCGCGCACGGTGCGGATGAGCGGCGGATCGCCGAGCTTGCGGCGCAGGTAGGCGACGTAGCGGTCGACGACGTTGGCCGTCGCGGCGCCGGCGCCCCAGACGTGCTCGAGCGCCTGATCGCGCGTGACGACGGCGCGCGCGTTGCGCAGGAGCAGCTCGAGCAGATCGGCCTCGCGCGGTGTCAGCTCGAGCGCCCGGCCGGCGCGCGCCGCGGTGCGCGTGCGCACGTCGAGCGTCACGTCGCCGACGCTGAGCAGGTCGCCCGAGGCCTGCCCGCGCCGCAGCAGCGCGCGCACGCGCGCCAGCAGCTCGTCGGTCGCGAACGGCTTGACCAGGTAGTCGTCGGCGCCGGCGTCGAGGCCCGCGACGCGATCGGCGATGCCGTCGCGCGCGGTCAGCAGCAGGATGGGCACGGCGTCGCCCTTGCCGCGCACGCGCCGCGCGACCCCGAGCCCGTCGATGCCGGGCATCGTCACGTCGAGCAGGATGAGGTCGGGCGCGGAGCGCTCGATCTCGACGAGCGCGCTGCCGCCGTCGCCGGCCAGCGAGACGGCGTAGCCCTCCGCCTCGAGCGAGCGCGCGAGCATGCGGCGGACGGCGAGGTCGTCGTCGACGATCAGCACACGCGAGGTCTGACGCACTTCCGGAGTCTGCCGCATGGCGCGCGGCGGTCGTCGCTGGTGCTCCGTCCCGGAACGCTAGTGTGGCCCGGTGGGACCGACAGCGATCCTTCCCGCACGGCGCCGCGTCGCCCTCGCGCTGCTGGCGCTCGCGTGTGCCGGGGGCAGCGCGGCGGCCGTCGCCGGCCCGGCGCCGGCCCGGGCACCCGCGCGCGCGGCGTGCGGCCGGTCGCAGCGCCCACCGGCCCTGCACCGCCGGGTGATCTGGATCTGGATGGAGAACCACGCCTACGACGCGATCGCCGGCTCGGCGGACGCCCCGTTCGCGAACCGCCTGGCGGCCGCCTGCGGGCTCGCCACGAACTACCACAACGTCACGCACCCCTCGCTCCCGAACTACATCGCGGCCACCTCGGGCGGCACCCACGGCATCACGGACGACTGCGGCCCGGGCGACTGCCCCGTCGCGGCGCAGAGCCTCTTCGGGCAGGTCGCCGCGGCCGGACTGACGTGGCGGGCCTACCAGGAGAGCATGCCCGGGCCGTGTGCGCTCGCGGGCGGATCCGGCTCGAATCCACCCGGCGAGTACGCGCCCAAGCACGATCCGGCCGTCTACTACCTTCCGCTCCGTGCGAGCTGCCGCCGCACCGTCGTGCCGCTGGGCACGCCGTCGGCGGGCCCGCTCGCCCGCGCGCTCGCGAGCGACACGCTGCCCGCCTTCAGCTTCGTCACCCCGAATCTCTGCAACGACACCCACGACTGCCCGGTCGCGACCGGGGACGCGTGGCTCGAGCGCTGGATGGGCGCAATCGTCGCGAGCCCGGCCTACCGCTCCGGGCACACGACCGTCTTCATCACCTGGGACGAGGGCGAGGGCGGCGGCTCGGACGCGTGCACGGCCAACACGAGCGACCCGGGCTGCCACGTCGTCACGATCGTCGTCAGCCCCTCGACGCCGCCCGGCACGCGCTCGGATGCGCTCTCCAGCCACTACTCGCTGCTCAAGACGACCGAGCAGCTCCTCGGCATCCGCCGCTTGCTCGGCCACGCCGGCGATCCGGGCACGCGCAGCCTGCGCGCCGCGTTCCATCTCTAGGGAGCTCTGTCCAGGAAGCTCTGACGCGCGCGACCCGCTGGTGAAGATGCGGTGCCGAAGTGGTGAACGCCCAGGCGCGGGCACACGTGCCGAGTAGGCTGGCCGGCATGCCGAAGCCCAGGAGCGCACGGCACGCGCATACGGCGGGTGCCGGCCTCGACGTGGTCGCGGCGGAGCTGCGGGCCCTGCGGGACAGCGCTCTGCGCGCCGCGGACGACGCCGCTCAGGGCGAGGCCGACGCGAGCATCGCCAACATGCGCGCGTACCTCGCGCTGCGGCGGCACGACAACCGCGCACTGCAGGCCGCGCTGGCGCGACTCGGCCTCTCGTCTCTCGGTCGCAGCGAGTCGCACGTCCTCGCGACGCTCGAGCAGGTGCTGCACGTCGTCGAGCAGCTCACTCCGGACGCGCCCACGGCGGCGGGGCCGTTCGACGAGAGCGGGGCGATCCTCGAACACCGGGTGGCGGCGCTCTTCGGCCCTGGACGCGCGAAGCGCCCGACCCGGATCATGGTGACGCTGCCGAGCGAGGCCGCGACCGACGACGACCTCGTCGACGCGCTCGTCGGCGCCGGAATGGACTGCGCACGGATCAACTCGGCGCACGACGACGAGGACGCCTGGGTCGCCATGGCCGCCCGCGTGCGCACGGCAGCGGAGTCCGCGGGGCGGCGCGTGCCGATCCTCGTCGACCTCCCGGGGCCGAAGCTGCGCACCGGCGCGCTCGAGCCCGGGCCCGAAGTCGTCCACCTGCGCCCGCGCCACGACCAGCTCGGCGCGGTCGTCGCGCCCGCCGTGGCCTGGCTCGCAGCCACGGGAGAGGGACGCGTTCCGCCCGGCGCCGCGGTCGTCCTGCCCGTCGCGCGCGAGTGGCTCGCGCGGCTCTCGCCGGGCGAGCGCGTGCGCTTCGTCGACGCCCGCGGCGAGCGCCGCGACCTGCTCGTGGGCGAAGGCTCGGCAAGCGGACGCTGGGTCGGGGCCGAGCGCGGCGCGTACATCGTCAGCGGCACGCGCCTGACCGCCCCGTCGGCCGGCGAGACGACGCTCGGGCGCCTGCCCGCGCGGGCAGCGTGGATCCCGCTCGCCGTCGGCGACAGGCTCGTCCTCACGCGCGATCAGGCGCCTGGCCGGCCGGCGACCGGGACGTCGCCGGCGCAGATCCCGTGCACCCTGCCCGAGGTCTTCGATGCGGTCGCCCCGGGCCAGGCCGTCTGGCTCGACGACGGCAAGTTCGGGGGGATCGCCCGGCGCGTGACCGCTCGCGGCATCGAGGTCGAGATCACCCAGGCGCCGCCGGGCGGCGGCAGGTTGCGCGCCGAGAAGGGCATCAACCTCCCCGACACCCGCCTCTCGGCCGCGACGACGCACGACGACCGCACCCGCATGGCGTTCGCCATCGCACACGCCGACATGCTCGGCCTCTCGTTCGCGTCGACGGGGCACGACGTCCGGTCGATCGCCGATGCACTGGCGCGCGGCGGCGGCGCCCACCTCGGGCTGATCCTCAAGATCGAGACCCGCGCCGGCTTCGAGGCGCTCCCGGAGCTCCTCACGGAGGCACTCGCGCGCAACGCCCCGTGCGGCGTGATGATCGCGCGCGGGGATCTCGCCGTCGAGGTGGGATGGGAGCGCCTGGCCGAGGTGCAGGAGGAGATCCTCTGGCTGTGCGAGGCCGCGCACGTGCCCGTGATCTGGGCGACGCAGGTGCTCGACACGCTCGCCCGCACGGGCGTCGCGTCCCGGGCCGAGATCACCGATGCGGCCTCCGGTGCGCGCGCCGAGTGCGTGATGCTGAACAAGGGACCGATGATCCTCGCGGCGATCGCGACGCTCGACGACATCCTCGGCCGCATGGCCAGCCACCGCCACAAGAAGACGAGCCTCCTGCGCAGGCTCGAGGCCTGGAGCCCGGCCGCGCCGGAGTCGTGAGGCCTGTCAGCTGCGCGTGGCGGCCTGCAGCGCGGCGCCCGTGCCGCCGTCGATGCGCAGGGTCGCGCCGTTGACGTGCGCGGCCTCGGGCGAGGCCAGGAACGCGATCGCCGCGGCGACATCGTCGGCCGTCGCGAACGTCCCGCTCGCCGTGGGCCGCCAGCCCACGGGGTCGTCGCCGGCCATCCCGGGCAGCGTGTTGCCGGGGCAGACGGCGTTGGCGCGGATGCCGAACGGGGCGCCCTCGGCGCCGAGCAGCTCGGCGATCGCCACGACGCCGGCCTTGACGACCGAATAGGCGGGGATGCGGTGCGAGCCGCGGATCGCCGAGTCCGAGGCGATCAGCGCCATGACTCCCCCGCCCTGGCGCCGCATCTCGGCGAAGGCCGCACGCCCGTAGCGGAACGTCGCGGTGAGGTTGGTCTCGACGAGACGGTCGAACTCCTCGTCGCTCGTGTCGGCGAGCGGGCCGTGGGCGAGGATGCCCGCATTCGCGACGAGCAGGTCGATCCGGCCGAGACGCTCGAGCGCAAACGCGACGGACGCGTCGCAGGCAGCGCGATCGGTGGCGTCGGCGCGCCGGAAGATCGCCCCGGTGGCGCGCTCGAGCTCCGCCGCGCGCGCCTCGTCGCGACCGCAGAAGACGACGCCGTAGCCGGACGCGCGCAGCCGGCGCACGATCGCCGACCCGATGCCGCCGGTGCCGCCGGTGACGAGCGCGGCCGGGGTCATCCGGCGGCGACCGTGTTGGCGCGCAGCGCGGCCCGCATGCCGCCGTCCACGAGCAGGTCGACGCCCGTGATCGAGCGCGCCTCCGCTCCCGCCAGGAACGACACGGCCGCGGCCACGTCGCGGGCGTGCACGAGACGGCCGAGCGGAGGTCGCGTCCAGGCCGAGGTGTCGGGCAGGGCGTCGCGCCCGGCCACGGTGGTGACCATGCCGGGCTCGGTGTCGCCCGGGCACACCGCGTTGACGCGCACGCCGGATGGGCCGGCTTCGACGGCGAGCATGCGCGTGAGCATGATCAGCGCGCGTTTCGAGACCGAGTAGGCGCCGATCGGCGTCTCGCCCCAGACCCCGGCGTCGGACGCCACGAGCACCATGCTTCCCGCTGTCTCCCGCAGCGGGCGCAGCGCCGCGCGCGCATAGCGGAAGGGCGCGACGAGATTCGTCGCGATGACGGTGTCCCACTGCTCGTCGGTCGTCTGCGAGAGCGTCGCCTCGCACAGCACGCCCGCGTTCAGGACGACGATCTCGAGGCCGCCCAGCCGGCGCACGGCCTCGTCGACCGACGCGGCCACGGCCGCGGCGTCGCGGGCGTCCGCGCGCACGAACGCCGCGCCCGTGCGCGCCGCGACGCGCTCGCCGCGCGCGCGGTCGCGGCCCGTGAAGACGACGCGCGCGCCCTCGGCCGCCAGCAACTCGACCACCGCCTCCCCGATCCCCGACGTGCCGCCGGTGACGAGTGCGCGCTGGTCGCGGTGGCACGGCATCGCGCAATTCAACCACGCCGATACCCGATCGAGGGACGAGCGGCATCCCACTTGCGAGTGTTATGAGGCTCAGGTCCCGCGCGCGCGGAGGCCGTGCATGCGTGCCCCCACCCCTATCCGCCGGCTCATCCTGGCCGCCGTGCTCGCCGTGGCCCTGCTCGCGCCTGCCTCGGCGATGGCGGCAGACGTTCGGCGTCGCGGCGCTCGACGGCACGTTCGCCGACGGCGGCGCGGGCTGGACGTCGACGTCCTCGTGCGCGCCGCTCTGCACGGTCGCGACGACCGTCGATCCGGGCGCCGGAGCCGGCGAGCCGGGCTCGGCGACGGTCATCTACACCTCGCTCGGCGGCCTCCTCGGCGGCCTCGCGTCGGGAACGAGCACCTGGACATCCCCGAGCTTCACGTGGACGAGCGCGACGCCCGCGAGCGCCAGCCTGGCCTTTGCCCGCCGAGCGGCGATCGGCGGCCTCCTGAGCGCCGGCGGCAGCGCCGGCGCGCGCTTCCAGCTGCGCGATCTCACGAGCGGGAAGCTCACCACGATCGACGGCGGGTCGATCGCCGCGGCCGAGACGTCGTTCGTCACGCACGTGCTCACCGTGGATCCCGCGCTGTTCCAGCAAGGGCACGCCTACCGCCTGGTGATCACGACGAACCTCGCGGCGGCGGCGCTCCTGAGCAACGTCCGCGTCTCCTACGACGACATCGCGCTGACGGCCACCGTCGACGAGCAGGGAACGGCGGGCGGGACCGGCGGCGGCGACGGCACGGGCCCGGGCACGACCGGCGGCTCCGGGTCCGGCTCCGGCACGCCCGGCGCGAAGACCGCGCTGCACCTGCTCGTACCGCGCGCCGTGCGCTTCGCGCCCGGCCGCGCGCTCACGCTGCGCGTGCGCGCGACGCGCGCCGGCAAGGCCGTGGGGGGCCTCGCGGTCACGCTCCGCGTCGGCAGGCTGCTGCGGCGGCTCTCGACCGGCCGCGACGGCTACGCCTCGATCCGGCTGACGCGGTTCGACCGCGCCCCGATCCGCATCACGTTCCGCGCCGGAGCGGCGGCGGCGACGACTTGGCTCCGGCCGGTGAGCGCCGCGTGAGATCGCGCCGCTCGCGCCCGTCGCCGCCCTCCGTCACCGGCGACGCCTTCGACAACGTCCTGCCGTTCCGGCGGCGGGTGCTGCTCGGGTCGCTCGTCGCGGGTCTGGCCCTCGTCTTCGTCGCCGGCGGGCTCGCGCTGCACCAGTACGACGACGCGCGCCAGAGCGCGGCCAACGACGCGCGCGCGCGGGTCATCCTGGCGGGCACCATGATCGACTCCTACTTCAGCGGCCAGCTCCAGACGCTGACGTCGATCGCGAAGTCCCCGCCCGTGCGCGCTCGCGACGCGGCTGCGATGCAGGCCTACTTCGAGCGCCTCGAATCGCCGCGCCCGGGGCCGTTCGTCGGCGGCCTCGGCTGGATCGACGCGCACGGCATCGAGCGCGTCTCGACGAGCGCGGTCGCGGTCGGCCTGCGCCTCTCCGATCGCTCGTACTTCAAGCAGGTCATGGCGACCGATGCGCCGTTCGTGAGCGAAGGCATCGCGGCACGCAGCACGCGGCGCCACATCGTCGTGATGGCGGTGCCGACGCACGATGCGAGCGGCCGGCCCACCGGCGTGCTCGCCGGCGCGCTGCTCGTCAACGCGTTCGCGGTCGACCGGGGATCCGCCGACCTCGGCTACGCGGGGCTGTCGGTGCTCGACCGCCGCGGCCGCGCCGTGCTCGACGACTTCGCGCAGCCGCGCAACATGGCGCTCTGGCGCCGGCTGCAGCAGACGCAGGTGGGCTTCCTCGCGGACGTGCGCGGACTCGACGGGCGCGGGAATCACCTCGTGGCCTACGCGAGCGCCTCGATCCCGGGCTGGACGATCGCGATCGACCGCCCGCGCTCGGCCGTCTTCGCCGCTGCCCGGCGGGGCCTCATGCTCGAGCTCGCGCTGATCGCGGCGGCCGCTGCGGTCGCCTTCTGCGTGATCTGCTGGCTGCTCCTGCGCGCGCGCCGCGAGGCCGATCGCCAGAGCGCGCGCGCGCGCCAGCGCGACGAGCTCTCCCATGCGCTCGGCGCCGCCTCGTTCGCCGCCGAGGTCTCGACGGGCCTCGCCGCCGCGCTCGCGACCGCGCATCCCGGCGCACTCGCGGTCGTGGCCCTCGAAGCCGCCGACCACCTCGGGCTCGAGCTCGCGGCGGTGCAGGGCGCCGTCCTCTCGCAGACGCTCGTGCCCGACCTCGTCACGGCGCACGCGACGACGGTCGCCTACGAATCGGGCACGGCCATCGCGCTCCCGACCGAAGCCTGCCTGCGCGAGCAGTACCCCGAGGTGCACGCCGCGTGCGACGGAGCCGTGCGCTCGCTCTACTGCGCGCCGATGCACGCGCCGGGCGGGCGCGCGATCGGCGCGCTCTGCCTGCTCTTCGGCGACGAGCGCGCGCTCGACGAGCGCGAGCAGGCGCACATCGCCTGGTGCGCCGAGGAGGCCACGCAGGCGCTCGACCGCGCGCGCAGCTACGAGCACGAGCACGCGGTCGCCGTCAGCCTGCAGCGCAGCCTGCTCGCCCAGGAGCTGCCCGAGATCGACGGCCTCGAGCTGCTCGGCCGCTACCAGGCGGGCGGCGCCGGCCTCGAGGTGGGCGGCGACTGGTACGACGTCGTGCGCCGGAGCGACGGCATCGTGCACATCTCGGTCGGCGACGTGGCCGGGCGCGGCGTCACGGCCGCCGTGCTGATGGGCCAGATGCGCAACGCGTTTCGCGCGTACGCCTACGATCACGTCTCGCCCGCCGAGATCCTGCGCCGCATGCGCCGGCACATCACGGGCGACGAGATGGCGACGGCCGCCTGCCTCGCGATCGACCCCTACACGCAGCAGCTGACCTACGCCTCCGCCGGGCATCCCCCCTCGCTGCTGCGCAACGGGCGCAGCGGGGCGGTGGCCCGGCTCGACGCGGCGGGCGCGCCTCCGCTCGGGTTCGCGCAGGCCGAGATGATCCGCGAGGCCGACGTCGCCCTGCCGCCGCACTCGACGCTGGTCGCCTACACCGACGGCCTGATCGAGCGGCGCGGGTGGAGCATCGACGTCGGCATCGACCTGCTCGCAGACCTGCTCGCGGCGTCCGAGGGGCTCGGCGCCGAGCCCCTCGCCCGCAAGATCGTCGAGGACGTCGCGGCCACCGTCGCCTCGGGCGACGACGTCGCGCTCCTGATCGTGCGCCTCGGCGGCGCGCCCGCGCGCATGGACGTCGAGGTCCCGAGCGATCCGGCGGCGCTCGCGGGGCTGCGCCGGCGCCTGCGCGGCTGGCTGGATCTGCGCGGGCTCGACGAGGACGAACGCGACGACGCGGTGCTCTCGGTCAGCGAGGCCTGCAACAACGCGATCGAGCACGGCTACCGCGGCGGCGCGGGCTCGATCCGCCTCGTGCTCGACCATCGCCCCGGGGAGCTCGAGATCACGATCGAGGATCACGGCATCTGGCAGGAGCCGAACGCCAACCCGGATCGCGGGCGCGGCCTCCAGATCATGCGCGCCGTCATGCACGAGGCGAAGATCGAGCACGCGGCGCACGGCACGCGCGTCGTGCTCGTCCAGCGACTGGGCTACTAGACGAGCCCACCAGGCACCGTCGGGGTCCGACCCCAGCGGTGCGCGCCGCCGGTCTCGTAGAGTCCGCGCGTGCTTGCGGCCGTCTGCCACGCGTTCGGCGAGCCGCTCAGCGTCGAGCCGGTCGAGCTCGACGCGCCGAACAGCGGCGAGGTGCGGGTGCGGGTCGCGGCCTGTGCGATCTGCCACAGCGACGTTGCGTACGCCTCGGGTGCATGGGGCGGCGCGCTGCCGGCGATCTACGGGCACGAGGCGGCCGGCGTCGTCGAGGCGACCGGCGGCGCCGCCGGGGGACTCGAGCCGGGCGATCACGTCGTCGTGACGCTCGTGCGCTCGTGCGGCTCCTGCCACGTCTGCACGCGCGGCCAGCCGGCGCTCTGCGGCACGCGCTTCGCGCTCGACGAGCGCAGTCCGCTGCGCACGGCCGGCGGCGCCGAGATCGCGCAGGGCCTGCGCACGGCGGCGTTCGCCGAAGAGGTCGTCGTGCACCACTCCCAGGCGGTCGCCGTCCCCGCCGCGATGCCGCTCGACCGCGCCTGCCTGCTCGCGTGCGGCGTCGTCACGGGCTATGGCGCGGTCGTCACCACGGGTCGTGTGACGGCCGGCGACAGCGTCGCCGTGATCGGCGCCGGCGGCGTCGGCCTGAACTGCATCCAGGGCGCGGTGCTCGCGGGCGCCGCCGTGATCGTCGCCGTCGACCTCGCCGCCGGCCGTCTCGCCGCCGCCACCGCGTTCGGCGCCACGCAGCTCGTCGACCCCGCCGCGGAAGACGCGGCGCAGGCCGTGCGCGGGCTCACGGACGGGCGCGGCGTCGACTGCGCGGTCGTCGCCGCCGGATCGACGGCCGCCGTCGACCTCGCCCTGCGGCTGGTGCGGCGCGGCGGCTCGGTCGTGATCGCGGGCATGCCGCCCTCGGGGCAGACGGTCTCGTTCGAGCCCGCCGACCTCGCGCACGACGGCATCCGCATCCTCGGCAGCAAGCTCGGCTCGACGCGCCCGGCGATCGACATCCCCGAGCTCGCCCGCCTCTACCTCGCGGGCCGCCTGCGCCTCGACGAGCTGATCTCGTCGCGCACGCCGCTGGCCGCGATCAACGACGCCCTCGGCGCATCCGCCCGGGGCGAGGCGCTGCGCGCCGTGATCACGTTCTGAGGGCCCTGCTCGCCCTGGCGGTCGCGGGCCTGATCGCGACCGCCACGCCCGTCTCCCCCGCCCGTACGGCGCGGGGCCGGCCGCCGCCGGAATGGGCCGCGAACGCCGGAGCGTGGCCGGCGCACAACCACGACCTCGCGAACACGCGGGCGACGACGCGCACGTCGATCACCTCGCACAACGTCGCGAAGCTGCGCGTCCGCTGGCGCTTCGCGCTCCCCGGGACGAGCTCGTTCGGCGCCTTCGCCTCGACGCCGATCGCCCTCGGCGACACGGTCTACCTGCAGGATCTGAACTCGAACGTCTACGCGCTGGCGCGCGCGACGGGCCGGCTGCGCTGGAAGCACGCCTTCGACGACCCGAACGTCGGCCCGAACGGCGTCTCGTACGGCTGGGGGCGCATCTACGGGGCGACGACGTCGAGCGCGTTCGCCCTCGATCCCGCGAGCGGCCGGCTGCTGTGGTCGCGAACGCTCACGCGCAGCACCCACGAGGGCATCGAGATCGCCCCGCAGCTGTACGACGGGACGGTGCTCTACAGCACGGTCCCGAGCAACGTCACGGGCTCCTACCGCCCGGGCGCCCTCGGTGTCGTGTGGGCGCTCGACGCGGCCACCGGCAAGCCGCGCTGGCACTTCGACACCGTCGCCGGAGGCACCCGTCTGTGGGGCCGGCCGGACGTCAACGGCGGCGGCGGGCTGTGGTACCCGCCGGCCGTCGACGGCGCCGGCCGCGTGTACCTGTCCGTCGCCAACCCGGCGCCGTTCCCGGGCACGAAGGCGTACCCGAACGGCGCGAGCAGGCCGGGCCCGAACCTCTACACGAACTCGCTCGTCGTGCTCGACGGCGCGAGCGGGAAGCTCGTGTGGTTCCGGCAGGCCGTCCCGCACGACGTGCGCGACTACGACCTCATGATCTCGGCGATCCTCACGCGTGTCCCGATCGCCGGCGCGCAGACGCGCATCGTGATCACCGCCGGCAAGATGGGCGCGGTCTACGCCTTCCGCGCGCGCGACGGCCGGCCGCTCTGGACGACGCCCGTCGGAAAGCACCAGAACGACACCGGCCCGCTCCCGCCCGAGCCCGTGCCGGTCTATCCCGGCACCCTCGGCGGCGTCGAGACGCCGATGGCGCTCGCAGGAGGGCGCCTGTTCGTGCCGTGGCTCGACCTCGCGACGCATGCGAGCGCGACGAGCTCGAACGGCATCGACCCCCTCCGCGGCGGCCGCGGCGGGCTCACCGCGCTCGCTGCGGCCACGGGCCGCGTCCTCTGGCAGCGCCGCCTGCCTGCAATCGACTTCGGCGCGGCCACGGTCGCGAACGACGTCGTCTTCACGAGCACCTACGACGGCACGGTCTACGCGTTCGCGGCGGCGACCGGGAAGACGCTGTGGAGCGCCCGGGCGCGCGCGGGCATCAACGGGTTCCCGGCGGTCGCGGGCGACCTGCTGCTCGTGGGCGCCGCGGCGCCGGGCTTCGCGCCGCACCCGCGCTTCGAGCTCGTCGCCTACGCGCCGGCGGGCTGATCGGCCCCGAGGCCCGGGCCGTCGAAGAGCGCATCGACCGCAGAGCCGAGCGGGAGCGCCGGCGGCGGGACGGTGATGTCGGCATCGCCCGCGCAATCGCCGTGCTCGAGCAGCTCCCCGCGCTCGCGCACGAACGCGCAGAGCTCGACCAGCAGGCGCTGGTACTCGTCGTCGCGCACGTCGTCGACGGCCAGGGCCACGGCGTTGTCGCGCAGGCGCACGTCGTCCTCGGCCCCGCTCGGCAGGAGCCAGCGGCCCTCGCCCGCGATGCGCACGATCAAGCCGCCCCCCGGGCGGAGGCGCAGCTCGCGGTCGACGTACGCGTCACGCAGCACAATGTGCGGAGGTGCCCCTTTCGAGGGACGAGCAAACGTTCCCCCGCTCGTCACGGCGCCTCGGCGCTCGCACCGGGAGGCGTCGGCCGCATCGTCAGCGCGGCCACGACGGCGCCGACGACGACCACTGCGGCAGCGACGACGTACGCGATGTGGAGCGCGTCGACGTAGGCGTGGCGGAAGGCCGCGGGCGCCAGGGCGGCCGGGGCGCGGCCGTTCACGATCGCGCCCAGCACGGCGATGCCGAGGACGATGCCGACGTTGCGCGCCGAGCTCGCGAGCCCGGCGGCCACGCCCGCCTGCTCGCGCGGCATGCTCGCGACGGCGACGGTGCTCACGGGCGCGCTCAGCACCGCGTAGCCGAAGCCGACGACGAGGTACGCGGCGAGCAGCCACCCGATCGCGGCGTCGCCCGCGAGCAGCGCGAGCGACGCGACGCCGGCGCCCAGCACGAGCATGCCGCCCACGAGCACGCCGCGCGGCCCGCGCGTGCCGACGAGATAGCCCGCGAGCGGCCCCCCGATGAGCGCGGGCACGGCGGCCGGGAGGCTGAGGAAGCCGGCGGCGAGCGCCGAGTAGCCGCGGATGTCCTGCAGGAAGAGCGCGTTGAAGTAGATGAACCCGCCGTACGTGAAGAACGTCCCTGCGGCCAGGAAGATCGCGCCCGCGAACTGGCGGTCGCGGAAGAAGCCGAGGTCGATGAGCGGCTCGGCCACCCGCAGCTCGACGACGACGAACGCGACGAAGAGCGCGACGGCGAGCGCGGCGACGCCGACGATCCGCGCCGAGCCGAAACCGAAGCGCGGGGCCTCGATCAGGGCATACGTCAGCAGCGCCAGGAACCCGGTCACGAGCACCTGGCCGCCCACGTCGATGCGGCGCGGGATCGCGCTGCGCGAGCGGGGCACGACGCGCAGGACGATCGCGAGCGCGATCAGCCCGACGATCGCGTTGGCGCCGAACACCGAGCGCCACCCGAGCCAGTCGGTGAGCGTGCCGCCGACGATCGGCCCGAGCCCGGTTCCGACCCCGGACGAGATGCCCCACAGCCCGATCGCCCGCGCGCGCTCGCGCGGCTCGGGGTAGAGGTTCGCCACGATCGACAGGCTCGTCGGCGTGAGCGCCGTCCCGCCGACGGCCATGAGCACGCGGAACGCGATCAGCGAGCCGCCACTGGTCGCGGCCATGCACGCGAGCGCGCCGATCGCGAAGAGCGCGTAGCCGAGGCAGAGCAGCCGCCTGCGCCCGAAGCGGTCGGCGAGGAAGCCGGCGCTCAGGAGCAGGCTGGCGCCGACGAGGTTGTACGCGTCGATCACCCAGGCGGACTCGTCGGGGCGGATGTGCAGGTCGGCCTGCAGCGACGGCAGCGCCACGACGACGACGGTCACGTTGAGCGTGACGAGGAACACGCCGAGCGTGAGCGCGAAGAGCGCGAGCGAGCGGCGGTCGAGGCCGGAAGGGGAGACGCGCCGCATCCCGCGTCACCCTAGCGATGCGCTGCGCAGGCCCCGCTGGTCGGCACCACGGATCTTCAGCCAGGCGCGCCGGCGCATCCGCGGCGGAGCAACACGAACGCGAGCGCGACCAGGCCGACCGCGGCCACGCCGCGGCTCCCCGGCTGCAAGGGCCTGCCGAGCGCGCAATCCGATGCGCGCGACGAGAGCAGCGAGCGGCGCGAGCAGAACGACAGCACGGACGCGACCGAGCCCGCCGAGCCGATCGAGAGCACCGAGCAGGCCGATCCGGCCGAGCCGATCGAGAGCACCGATCCGGCCGAGCCGATCGACAGGATCGAGCCCTCGCTCGCGAGCGAGAGGATCGAGCGGCGCGATGCCGGCAGCGGCATCGCCCGACTCTACGGGCGCCACGAGGCGCTACGCCAGGGCGGGTGCGGAGCAGCCCGCGTGGATGCGGGTCTCGAGCTCCTCGAACCCGGGCAGGACCGGGGCGACCTCGATGCAGGCGTCCTCGCCGCGGATGCGCAGCAGCGGGCGCCCGAGCGGGGTGCGCGCGGGCTCGACGACCGTCACCTCGGACCACGCCATGTGCGTGCGGCCGGTGAGCGTCCAGGCATCGATGCCGTCGTCCGAGAGCTCGACGCGCTCGGCTCGGCGGGCGGCCGGCCACAGCACGTGGGCTGTGCGCCGGACGAAGGAGCTGCGGTCGGCGACGGCATGGGCGACGTCGCGGAAGGGGCACGGCTCGAACGCATAGACGTCAGTCATGACCGGGATTGTGGGCGTAGCGCGTGCGCCGCGCATGCCCCGATGCAGCTACCCGTGCGTCGCGAGGGGCTTGCCGATCTCCCAGTGGTGACCGAACGGGTCGCACAGGCGCCCGATGCGCCAGCCGTGGCCCTCGTACATCTCCGCGACCACGGTGGCGCCGGCCGCCACGGCCCGGGCGAAGAGCGCGTCGGGGTCGTCGACGGTGAGGATGAAGCGCGCCGATCCGGCGCCGAGGGTCTCGGGGCTCTGCGCGGCGTCGTCGGCGATCCAGAACTCGGCTCCCCCGACCGACAGCTGCGCGACGATCTCGCCCGCCTCGTTCGCGTGGTGGTGCAGGAGCACGGCGCCGAACGCGGCCCGGTAGTACTCCAGCGCCTCGGCGCCCCGCCGCAGCGAGAGCCACGGGGCGATGGCGGGCGTGTGCGGGTCGCCGCTCATCACGCGAGCGTACGCCGTCGCGTGCCCCGATCGGGGGATTGACATAACCCGATCGGTGGACAACGGTGCGGTCAGGGCCACGTATCGCGTATCGCGACCCGTCAAGCCGGACTTCCGGAAGGAAACGGGATGCGAAAGACACGCCTCGAGCGTGGTCAGGTCCTGCCCCTGGCGGCATTCGCCATGGTCGTGCTGGTGGGAATCTCGGCGTTCGCGATCGACGTCGGCTACGCCTACTACGCGAAGCGCCAGCTCCAGAGCGCGACCGACGCGGCCGCGCTCGCAGGTGCCCAGGATCTGCCGAACACCGCGACGGCGTTCACGACGGCCGCCTCGTATGCCACCGCCAACACGCCGGCGAACCTCGGCTCGTTCACGTTCACCTACCAGGCGAAGTGCACGAACGCCGCCATCGCGGCGACGGGGTGCAACTCGGCCGTGAACCCGAACAGCCTGCTGGTGAACGGCTCTGCGAAGACGGATACGTGGTTCGCGGGGATCTTCGGGATCGACCACTTCAGCGTCGCCGCGCACGCGACGGCGTGCAGCCCGTGCTCGTCCACGCCCGTCGACATCGTGATCGCGATCGATCGCACGGGTTCGATGTGCGACACGAAGGACGGCACGTTCTGCCGCGATCTCGACAACGCCAAGGAAGGCGTGCGCACGATGCTCGGGATCATGAACCCGCCGGCCGCGCAGATCGGCATGGTGGCGTTCCCACCGGTGCAGACGACCGCGACGAGCGCCTGCTCCGCGCCGTACAACTCCCTCGCGAACGGCGGCTGGAACGGCTACGACGCCGCCGGCCGCGGCTACGTCACCGACAAGATCTCCGGCACGTACAAGACCGGCACCGCGCTGAATCAGTCCTCGGGGCTCTACCTCCACACCGTCGACGGCCCGGCCAACTCGTGCATCCAGGCCGGCGGCAGCACCTCGTACAGCGAGGCGCTGCGCCAGGCCCAGGCCGAACTGCTCGCAGACGGGCGCCCGAACGTGCCGAACTACATCGTCTTCCTGACCGACGGCGAGGCCAACCTCGGCAGCGTCTACGGCCTGCAGACGCCCACATACCCGGTCGGCAACGCCGACGACCAGCACCCGTGCGCCACGGCCATCGGCCTCGCCAACGGCTACAAGGCGGCGGGCACGACCATCTACAGCATCGGCTACGCGCTCGGCAACAAGTACTGCACGGCCGGCGCCTGGCGCACCATCGCCGCCGTCTGGAACAAGAGCCACACGAAGATCGTCACGCCCGCTCGCGACTGCGACCCGGTGCTCGACGGCAACTGCCACACGCAGGGCACCACCGCCGAAAGCCCGTCGTACACCTCCAACGACACGCTCCTGCAGATCGCGTCGCCCGGCAACTTCTACCCGCAGGCGGTCGCCGGCGACCTGAATGGCATCTTCGCGGCCATCGCGAGCGACATCGGCTCCGGCTCGAGCCGCCTCGTCGACGACGGCTTCTGACCTCAGGGGTGCTCGCGCAGGAACGGCCATGCGTGCGCCGCGAGCTCGGCGGGCCGCTCCCAGCTCATGATGTGCCCGCAGTCCCCGACGATCGCGAAGCGGCCGTCGGCGACGGCGGCGGCGTTCGCCTCGGTCGCCGCCGGCGGCGAGACGCCGTCGCGGTCGCCCGAGAGCAGCAGGACCGGAGCTGTGACCGCGGACAGCCGCGCGGTCAGGTCGAGGCCGACGAGCGCGCGGCACTGCGCCGCGTAGCCCTCGGGATCGTTCGCCGCGAGCAGGGCGGCGAACTCCCGGAACTCCCCGGGATGCCCCTCCCGGAACGTCGGCGACACGCCGTTCGCCGCGACCGTCTCGGCGACGGCGGCCATGCCCTCGGCCTCGACGGTCTCGGCGCGCGCGGCGAGGCCCGCGCGCGCCTGGTCGGGAAACGCGGCCGGCGCGCCGATGCCGACGAGCGCGCGCACGTCGCCGGGATGGCTCGCGGCGTACGCGAGCGCGATCGACCCTCCCATCGAGTGCGCGACGAGCGCGACCGGCGCGAGCTCGAGCGCCTCGACGAGCGCCCCCAGGTCGTCCGCGAGCTGCTCGATCGCGTACGGGCCGGGCGTGACCTCGCTCCGGCCCGAGCCGCGCAGGTCGTACGCGATCACGCGGTGGCCGGCGGCGAGATCGGCGATCTGGTGCTTCCAGATGCCGGCGCCCGTCCCGCCGAGGCCGTGCACGAGCACGACCGGCGGGCCGGAGCCGGCCTCCTCGACGTGCGCCCGGTGGCCGTTGAGGTCGAGGTTCAGTGCTGCACCTCGGCGGCCGTCGGCATCGTCGGCACCGCGGACTTCGCGTTCTGGATGTGCTCGATGTCCATGAGGTAGTCGGGGATGTGCGTGAGCTCCTGCGTGAGCCCGAGCGTGTTGACCATGACCTTGCCGTTCGCCATCACGAGGGCGAGCTTCGCGCGGTCCTGCAGGATCGCGATGTTCGCGAGCGGGTCGCCGTCGACGACGAGGATGTCGGCGCACTTGCCTTCCTCGATCGTGCCGCACTCGTGCTCGAGGCGCAGCAGCTCGGCGCCGTGCTTGGTGGCCGCGACGATCGCCTCCATCGGCGAGAAGCCCATGTCGGTGACGAACAGCTCGATGTCCTTCGCGTACTGGCCGTGCGGGCACCACACGAAGCCGTAGTCGCCGCCCGGGACGACGCGCACGCCGGCCTTGCGCAGCTTGTCCATGGCGATGCAGCCGACGTCCCACTCCTCCTGGTACTCCGTCTGGGCGAGGTGCTCGGGCGTGATCCCGCAGGCCGGGCCGTTGACGAGGATGCCCCAGTGGTAGCCGAGTCCCGGGACGACGAAGATGTCGTCCTTGCGCTCCGCGATCATCGCGATCGCCTCGTCGTCGGCGTACGTGGCGTGCTCGAGCACGTCGATGCCGGCGGAGACGCACAGCTTCACGCCGTCGTTGCCGCGCACGTGCGCCGCCACCTGGCGATTGCGCTTGTGCGCCTCGTCCACGGCGACGGCGATCTCCTCGAAGGAGTACATCGTCTCCTCGGGCGGCACGCCGGGGCGCAGCAGGCCCTCGCCGGTGACGTAGAGCTTGATCACGTCCGCGCCCTCGTGGATGTTCTGGCGCACGGCCTTGCGCACCTCGTCGACGCCGTCGGCGAAGATCGCGAGCCCGTCCATGCCGAGCTTCCAGAACGACGGGTTCCAGTCGAGCATGCCGGACGTCGCGCAGATGTCCCGCCCCGAGGCGGCCATGCGCGGCCCGGCGATGACGCCCTCCTTGACCATGTCGCGGATCGTCACGTCGATCCGGTGCAGCGCGCCGGCGCTCGCGACACCGGTGTAGCCGCAGCGCAGCGCCAGCTCGGCGTTCTTGACCGCGTAGACCGTCGTGCGCTCGGCCGGCAGCTTGAGGTCGAGGTCGGGCAGCTCGCGCACGCCCCAGAACGAGATGTGGAAGTGCCCCTCGATCAGGCCCGGCATGAGCGTCTTGCCCGCGAGGTCGACGACCCGCATGTTGCCGTTCGGATTCGCCCCGAAGTCGTCGCTGCGGCCGACCGCGGTGATGAGGTTGCCCTCGACCTTGACGCCGGCATTCTCGACCGGCTCACCCCCGTGACCGTCGATCAGACGGCAGTTCAGGAACAGCGTCGGCGGATCCGGGATGAGCAGGCTCATGGGGTCACCCTCCTCGGGAGTGCGGCGTTGGCGCCGCGACGATCGGGTTCGAGAGCGCGCCGATGCCCTCGATCTCCACGCGCACGACGTCCCCGACCTGCAGGTAGCCCTTGCGGACGACGTCGTCGCGGTCGAACGGCTTGCCGCCGATCTCGGGATCGGTGGCCCACGCGGTGCCGCCCGGCGTGCCCGTCTCGAGCACGAAGCCGGGCTGCAGCGTGTAGAAGTGCGAGAAGAACGCCACGATCTCCGCGACGCTCCAGATCATCTTGGCGGTCGAGTTGGACTGGCGCACCTCGTCGTTGACGTACGTGCGCAGCTGCAGGTCCTGCGGATCGGGTATCTCGTCGCGGGTCACGATCCACGGGCCGAGCGGCGCGGACGTGTCGAAGTTCTTGCCCGGGCCGAGCGCGTACTCCCAGCCGCCCTGCGGGTGCGGCACGGCCTGGCGGTCGCGCGCCGTGACGTCGTTCGCGATCGTGTAGCCGAAGACGTGCTCGAGCGCTCGCGCGGCCGGGATGTGGCGCCCCGGCTTGCCGATCACGACGGCCAGCTCGACCTCGTAGTCGAGCTTCTTCGTCACCACCGTGTCGTAGAGCACCGGCTCGTCCGGCCCGATCACCGCGAACGGCGTCTTGAGGAAGAACTCGGGCTCCTTCTGGTCGACCTCGGGCTTCTCGTCGCGGTGATCCCAGTAGTTCTGGCCGGAGTTGAGGATCACGGGCGGAACGAGCGGCGCGAGCAGCCGCACCGCGCTCAGCGGGTACGCATCGTCGCCGGGCGCGGCGAGCTTGCTCGCGGCCCAGGCCAGGGCCTGGTCGCCGCCCGTCACGAACGCCACCATGTCGCCCGGGAAGCGGAGGTCGACGACGCGCTCGCCGTCGACGGCGCCGAGCGCACGCCGGCCCTCGTGCTCGAACGTGACGAGCCTCACGCCCGCACCGGACGGCGCGCGCCGTCGATCGTCGCGAACCCGGTCGTGCCCCGCATCGCTCCCCCTCCGCCGTGGCTGAGGATCGATCATGGGCGTTGGCGTCGTTGGCGTCAATACCTCCGGGTAGGCTGCCGCGGTGCTGCTCGGCGTCACGCATTTCACCGACCCGGCGTGCCCGTTCGCGTTCTCGGCCGAGCCCGTGCGGATGCGCCTGCGCTGGCACTACGGCGAGCAGCTGCGGTGGACGACGCGCATGATCGTGCTCACGCTCGAGCCCGGCGAGGCCGAGAAGCTCGCCACCGGCCCCGGCTCTCTGCAGCGCCTCTACGGCATGCCGGCCGACCCCGCGCCCTACCCCCGCCCCGCTTCGTCGGAGCCGGCCTGCCGCGCGGTCGTGGCCGCCGGCCTGCACGCCCCGGAACTTCAGGAAGCGCTCCTGCGGAGGCTGCGCGTACGCGTCATGGTGGGCGGCCTGCTCGACGATCCCGATCTGATCGCCGCGGCCGTTGCGGACGTCGGGCTCGACCCCGCGCAGGTGCTCGCGTGGGGCCGGGGCGAGGACGTCGAGGCGGCGCTGCAAGCGGACATCGCGGCGGCGCGCGCACCGCTGCCCGCCGCCCGCGCCCTCGATCACAAGCTCGGGGGCCCGCCCGAGGAGCGCCGCTACACCGCGCCGAGCTACGAGTTCGCCCGCGCGGACGGAACGGCGATGGCCGTCGTCCCCGGCTTCAACCCCGTCGAGGCCTACGAGGCGGCGATCGCCAACCTCGCCCCGGAGCTCGAGCGGCGTGCGCGGCCCGGGTCGGTCTCCGAGCTGCTCGCGTGGGCAGGCGAGCCGCTCGCCACCGCGGAGATCGCGATGATCATGCAGATCAGCCCCGCGCAGGCCCGCGTCGCGCTCAGCCGCGTCGCGCAGCCGCACGCGGCGGGCGCCGACGGCTACTGGACCCCGAAGCCGCCCGCGTAGGCTTCGCGCATGCAGAGGCGGCGGCGCGAGTTCGAGCTCGAACTGCTGGAACGGGATGCCGGGCCCGCCGAGGACGAGCTCGCAGAGCTCGAGGCCCCCGCGAGCGAGCCCCCGGAGACGCGCGAGACGCTCGCGCGCAGCGCCCAGCGGCGCGCCGGCAACCGCGCCGTGGCCGGCGTGCTCGCGCGCGACCCCAACCCGGCGCTCGTCAAGGAGCCCACGAAGCGGCCGGTCAAGCTCCCGCTCAAGACGGGCCGCGAGGTCGACGCGATCTTCGACTCCAGCCCGTACCTCAAGGACCTCGTCGGCGCGAAGCTCCGCAAGGTCAGCCTCGAGCAGCAGATGGTGCTCGACGAGGAGGACGCGTTCGAGGCCGCCTGGCTCGAGTACGCCCAGCGCTCCTACAACCCGGCGACCGGCAAGCCGTATAGCGAGGAGGAGGCGCGCGCCTACATGAAGTCGCACGGCGTGCGCGCCTTCCAGGACGAGGATCGCCACGCCGTCCACATCCGCAAGGCGCGCTCCGACCTCGGCACCCAGCTGCACGAGGGGCTGCACCTGTTCTCGCACGACGGCTGGAAGAAGCACATGGACTACCACGTCAACGAGGGCGTGACCGAGTACTTCACGCGCCAGATCGGGCCCGAGGTCGGCGTCGAGCGCGACATCAACTCGTTCCTCCGCGAGTTCACCTCCGCCGAGCACCTCGTCGCGGCCGTCGGCAAGGAGGCGGTCGCGGCCGCCTATTTCGAGGGTGACCTCGCCTCGCTCGAACGCAAGGTCGACGGTCTCAAGCCCGACGGCAAGGGCACGTGGAAGCAATGGCGCGCCCACGTCGAGGCCGAGGAGTACAAGCTCGCAAACGCGCTGATCGACAGGCAGGCGGCCGGGTGACGGTCGAGGTGAGGACGACCGGGCCCGCCCCGCTCGATCCGCGTGCCCGCCAGGAGATGGCGCCGATGCGCGACGGCGTGCGCCTCGCCACCGACGTCTACCTGCCCGAGGGCCCCGGGCCGTTCCCGGCGGTGCTCGTGCGGCTGCCCTACGACAAGAACGGCCGCTACTGCTGGATGCCGTTCATCGCCACGCACTTCCTCGCCCGCGGGTACGCGTTCGTGCCGCAGGACGTACGCGGCAAGTTCCGCTCCGAAGGCGAGCCGGTCGCGTTCGTCAACGAGGCCGCCGACGGCTACGACTCGATCGAGTGGATCACCGGCCAGCCGTGGTCGAACGGCGACGTCGGCATGTGGGGCGACAGCTACTACGGCTTCACGCAGTGGGCCGCCGTCGCTGCCGGCCACCCGGCGCTCAAGGCGATCGTCCCGCGCGTCACGATCGCCGACATCGACAGCTGGCTCGAGGGCGTCACGCCGCTCTACGGCGCGCACTACCTGGGCGAGTACTGGACCGACGCCGCGACGCACGAGTGGGTGCCCGACTGGAGCCGCCGGCCGCTGGCCGGGGTCTTCGACGACGCGTTCGCCGCGATCGGCCGGCGCTCGGCGTCCTTCGACTACGTGCTCGCGCGCTCGCGGGGCGCGCAGCGGGCGCCGCTCTTCCCCGGCGCCCACCCGTTCGACGTCCTGCGCATCCCCACGCTCCACGGCGTCGGCTGGTTCGACAACATCACGCCGCCGCACATGCTCGACTACGAGGCGCTGATGCGGGATCCCGAGACCGCTCCGTTCCAGTACCTGCACGCGGGCTCGACCGACCACGAGAACTACCGCTTCGAGCACGTGCCGATCCCCCCGTGCGAGGATCACGCCGTCGACGACGACGCCCTCGAGCGCATGCTCGCCCGCTACATCGGCCCGGCGCTCGACTTCTTCGACGCGTTCCTCACCGCCCGCAGCGACCCGGATGCGGTGCCACGCGTGCGCTGGCACCTCCCGCACGCGGGCTGGCGGGAGGCGCCGACCTGGCCACCGCCCGGCGCGGCCGAGCTGCGCCTCTTCCTCACCGGGTGCGAGCGCGCCGCGACGGACGCGGACGGGGGCATCCTGGCGCCCGCGGCGGGCGGGCGCAGCGAGGTCACGTGGGTGCACGATCCCGGCGACCTCGTGCCTTCGACGCTCGTGAACCCGTTCGCCGCGTTGCTCGAATACCCGGACGAGCGCGCCGTCGAGTCGCGCCCCGATGTCATGACGTTCACGACCCGCGCCTGGGACGAGCCGGTGACGCTCGCCGGCCGCGTCGTCGCCCACCTGGACGTGGCGAGCGACGCGCCGTCGCTGTTCCTGCACGTCAAGCTCGTCGACGTGCACCCGGACGGCCGCGCGCACGCGCTGCTGTTCGGCCAGATCGTCCACGAGCCCGCACCCGGGCGCCCGGCCGAGGTCTACCTCGGCCACACCGGCTATCGCGTCGAGCCGGGGCATCGCCTCCGGCTGCACGTCGCGGCGAGCGACTTCCCCGTCTTCCTCCCCCACCCCGGCACGACGGAGAACCCGTGGGACGCGACGGTGACGCAGACGCGCCGGCTCACGCTCGCAGGCGGCGGAGCGAATCCGTCCTACGTCAGCCTGACGACGATCCCGGAGGGCTGAGCAACGCGTCGACGTCGAGCGGCCCCTGATCTGCGCGCCACTCCTCGCGTGGGCGATCCCAGCAGAGCTCGACGCCGTTGTCGTCCGGGTCGCGGAAGTAGACCGCGAGCGAGTAGCCGTGGTCGCCCGCCTGCCAGACCGGCACGCCGGCATCCACGAGCGTGCGGACCGCGGCGACGAACGCAGCGCACGTCGGATAGCGGATCGCGAAGTGATGCAGCCCGGCCGCCTCGCGCGGCGCCGGATCCGCCCCCGCGCTGAAGAACGTGTTGAGCGCGAGGTGGTGGTGGTAGCCGCCGGCCGACAGGAAGACGCCCCAGTCGGTGCGCACCTGCACCTCGAAGCCGAGCAGTCCCTCGTAGAACGCGAGCGAGCGCTCCACGTCGGCGACGTTGAGGTGGACGTGCCCGATGACGGCGCCGGGATCGATCGTCACGCGGGCAGCGTAGATCGGCTTCAGAACCGGTTTCAAGAGTGACGGGGCGGTCGGGGTCTCGACCCGAACGCGACTATTGAAACCAGTTCTCACAGCGAAAACCCGCCGTCGGCGTCGATGACCTGCCCGGTGACCCACGCCGCATCGTCCCCGCAGAGCAGCGCGATCAGGCGCGCGGCGTCCGCGGGCGAGCCCCAGCGCCGGTGGGCATGAGGCCCTCGACCACGGCTTGCGTCTCCGCGTCCGCCCAGCCGGCGTCGGTCGGTCCGGGGTTGACGGTATTGACCGTGATTCCCCTGCTCATCAGATGCACCGCCAGCGAGCGCGTCATCTGGTGGATCGCGCCCTCGAGACGGCGTAGGCGATCTCGGACGGCATGGCGTTTCCATGCTGCCCGACTCGTCATCAGCACGATCCGCCCGCCGGGCCGGCCGGCGTGCTGCGCAGCGAACGCCTGGGCGAGCAGGAGCGAACCCCGCGCGTTGACGGCGAACGACAGGTCAGAGCTCCTCCGCCGTGACGTCGTCGAGCGAGTTCGAGCTGCTGCGCGCGTGGTTCGCGACGAGGATGTCGAGGGGTCCGCGCGCAGCCACGGCAGCGGTGACGACGCGGCCGGCGGCGTCGGCCTCGCTGAAATCCGCCTCGACGGACGCAACCCCGGGGTCGATGCCGCGCAAGGCCTCCACCGCTGCGCTCATCGCAGCGCCGGCCGGCCTGCCCAGGTACTCCGCATCGTGCGGCGGGAAGCCCTGCACCGTGATGTGGGCGCCGAGCGATGCGAGCCGGTGCGCGATCGCGAAGCCGATGCCCTTCCGCCGGCTCACGCCGGTGATCAGGGCGCAACGGCCGGCCAGGGGGCGAGCGGACTCCGTCATCCGCGCAGTATCTCCGGTGGCAACGTGGCCGGCGGCGTGCTCCGGACGGCCGAGCTACTTGACGGCGCCCATCGTCAGGCCGCGCACGAGGTGGCGCTGCACGAGCAGCGCGAACGCGACGATCGGCACCGCGCCCACGACGCCCGCTGCGCTCATCGCGCCCCAGTCGATGTTGATGCGGCCGATCAGCGTGGCGGCGCCGACGGGCATCGTCTCGGCGCTCGGCGTCGAGGTCAGGACGAGCGCGAAGAGGAACTCGTTGTAGGTCACGATCACCGCGAAGATGGCCGTCGCGACGAGGCCCGGGCGGGCGAGCGGCAGCACGATGCGGCGGAAGGCCGTGAAGCGCGAGTCGCCGTCGACCATGGCCGCCTCCTCGAGGTCGACCGGGATCTCGCGGAAGAAGCTCTCCATCATCCAGACGACGAAGGAGACGTTGAAGGCCGAGTAGATGACGATCAGCCCGAGCCAGGTGTTGAGCAGGTGCAGGCGCTGCACGACCAGGAACGCGGGCACGATGATCACGATCGGCGGCAGGATGCGCAGCGTCAGGAGCCCGACGCCGACGTGGCGCTCGAGGCCGAAGCGCAGGCGGTAGCGGGCGATCGAGTACGCCGCGAGCGAGCCGAGCACGAGCGAGATGAACACGCTGATCGCCGTGATCCCGATCGAGTTCGTGAGGTACGAGCCGAAGTCGCGGCCCGAGAAGAGGCTGCGGTAGTTCTGGAGCGTCGCGTGGTGCGGGTAGAGCGTGCCGTCCTGCGTGATCTCGCGGTTCGACTTGAGCGAGGTCTCGACCATCCACACGAGCGGGGCGAGCGCGATGATCGCCGCCACCGCCAGCGCTGCGGAGCGCAGGTGCCTCATGCCGGCGCCACCCCGCGGCGCATCAGCCGCACGGCCAGGAACGCGCAGGCCAGCACGATCAGCGCGACCATCAGCAGCATCGCGGCGGCGTAGCCGTACTGCTGGAAGCGGAAGAACGTGTCGTAGCCGTAGATCGAGATCAGCTGGGTCGCCGTGCCCGGCCCGCCGTGGGTCAGCACGTAGACCTGGTCGAACGTCGTGAACGCGTCGATCGTGCGCAGCACGATCGCGACGACGAGCACCGGCGCGAGCATCGGCAGCGTGTGGTCGACGAACGTGCGCCAGACGCCGGCGCCGTCGACCCGCGCCGCCTCGAACGGCTCCTGCGGCAGCGACTGCAGCCCCGCCAGGAGGATCAGGAAGATGAGCGGCGTCCACTCCCACACGTCGAGCAGGACGAGGCCCCAGAATGCGCGGCTCTCGCTGTCGAGGATGCCCACCGAGCCGCCGCCGACGAGCCCCGAGAGCGACGACACGAGACCGACGTCGGACGCGTAGATGAGGCGGAAGACGATGCCGACGACGACGGGCGTGACGACCATCGGCACGATCAGCACCAGCCGCATCGCGCGGATGAACGGCAGCTCGCGCAGGCACAGGAGCGCGAGGCCGAGGCCGAGCAGCGTCTCGATCGCCACGGCGGCCGTCACGAACTTGAGCGTCGTCCAGAGCGCGCCCGTGAAGAGCGGGTCGTCGAACGCCTGGCGGTACTGGTCGAAGCCGACGTTCGAGACGGCTGAACCGAAGCGGTAGAACTTCGTGCTCGTCTGCACGCCCGAGATGAGCGGGTAGACGACGACGGCCAGCACCAGCAGCACGGCCGGGGCGAGCAGCAGGTAGGGCAGGACGCGATCGAGCCCTGCCCCCTGCAGCCGCGCCCGGGCCGTGCGCTGGGCTGCCATCAGCTGTAGTAGCCCTGACGCTTGAGGTACGCCGTGGCCTGCTTGGCCGCGCGGTCGAGGGCGTCGCCGCCGCCCTTGCCGGCCACGAGCGCCTTGTTGAGCTCGGTGCCGAGGATGCTCTCCACGGCGCCCCAGTCCGGGGTGCGCGGACGCGCCTCGGCTCCGGAGTTGATCTGCGCGAGCACGGTCGGGAGCAGCCGGTGCGCCTTGACCGCCTTCGGATCCTTGAGCGGCTTGATGCGCACGGGCACGTCGCCCGCCATCGCGAGCGCGAGCTGCGCCTTGTCGGTCGCGAACCACTTCATGAACGTGATCGCGTTGTCCTTGTTGGGCGCCGACACGGACACGCCGTGGATGAAGATCCCGATCTGCGCGATCGCCTTGACCTGCTTCGGCACGACCGCGAAGTCGAGCTTGCCGACCTCCTTGGAGAGCTTGGGGTCGTCCGACTTGATCGCGTTGCCGGTGTACTGGATGATCGCGGCCGCCTTGCCGCCGAGGATCGCCGCGCCCTCCTGGTCGGAGTCGTACTCGGCGACGCCGGCGGGCGCGAGCGACTTCAGCTTGCCGACGAAGAACTCGGCCGCGGCCTTGCCCTGCGGGCTGTTGAACGTGACCTTCCAGTTGTTGTCGAAGAACTTGCCGCCGTAGCTCAGGAAGATCGGGTACCACGACGTCACGATCGGGTTGCCCTTGACGCCGCGGAAGACGATCGCGTTCTTGATCTTGCCCGCCTTCATGGCCGCCTGCCCGACGCTGACGAGCTCGCTCCAGGTCTTCGGCGCGTGCGGGAAGATGTCGTTGCGGTAGGTCATCGTCTGGAGGTCGCCGATCGTCGGCAGCGCGACGAGCGCCGGCTTCTTGTTCTCGAAGCCCTTGATGCGCGGCCCCGTGCGCGGCGGCCAGTAGCCGAGATCGAGGAACGGCTTGGCGAAGCCGGCGTCGCCGACGATGCCGTGCTTGCCGAGGTCCTCGAGGATGCCCGCGGCCGCGAACTGCGGGATCCAGGGGTCGTCCATGATGTAGATGTCGTACTGGCCGGCCTTGCTCTGGCCGTCCTGGAACGCCTTCGAGTTGAACGAGTCGTAGGGCTCGGTCAGGAGCTGGATCGAGATCCCGGTCTGCTTCTTGAAGATCGGGATGATCTTCTTGAACACGTCGATCGCCCCGTCCTCGAACGCGCCGATCACGAGCTTCCCTGCGTCGGCGGCGCCGTGCCGCCTGGCCTGGGCGAAGGCGGGCGCGGTGCCGCCGAGCAGCGGCACCGCGGCGAGCCCGGCGCCGGCGCCGAGGGAGCGGCGCAGCAGGTCGCGCCGGTTGAGCCCACCGTCCTCGCTCGGGGCGGACCGGTCGGGCGGCATCTCGGGTGTCATTCGGACATCTCCCTTCGCTGGCTTGCACGGTCGCTCCGGTGGAGCGCCGTCGTTCCCTCCGGCCCGAAGAAGCACGCGCTCCTCAGGGCCACGCGCACACCGATCGGCGAGCCGATCGGAGCCGCGAATTCGCGCGGGGCGCGCGCCATCACGCGCTGACCGCCGATGTGCACGTCGACGAGCGTCTCGTTGCCCATCGGCTCGACCACGTAGATCTCGCCCCCGATCGCCTCGGGCGACCCGTACGGCACGATCTCGACGTCCTCCGGGCGGATGCCGAGCGCGGTGGCGCCGGCGGCCGCGCAGGCGGACCCCAGTTCCGCACCGAGCGCGAGCCGCCGGTCGCCGATGGTAAAGCTGTCGTCGCCGACCTCGCCCTCGAGCACGTTCATCGGCGGGTTGCCGACGAACGAGGCCACGAAGCGGTTGGCCGGGCGGTCGTAGATCTCGTCCGGCGGCCCGAGCTGCTGCAGCTCGCCGTCGCGCAGGACCGCGACGAGGTCGGCCATCGTCATGGCCTCGGCCTGGTCGTGCGTGACGTAGAGCGTCGTCGTCCCGAGGCGCTTCTGCAGGCGCTTGATCTCGCCGCGCATCGTCGTGCGCAGCTTCGCGTCGAGGTTCGAGAGCGGCTCGTCCATCAGGAACACGGACGGCTCGCGCACGATCGCGCGGGCCAGGGCGACGCGCTGCCGCTGGCCGCCCGAGAGGTGGCGGGGGCGCCGCTCGAGCAGGTGCGGTATCTCGAGCGCCTCGGCGACCTTCGCGACCCCCGCGCGCTGGTCGGCCTTGCTCAGCCCGCGGATGCGCAGCGGGTAGGCGATGTTCTCGGCCACCGTCATGTGCGGGTAGAGCGCGTAGCTCTGGAACACCATCGCCACGTCGCGGTCGCGCGGCTGCATGCGCGTCACGTCGCGGTCGCCGATGTGCACGGTGCCCGCGGTCGGCAGCTCGAGGCCTGCCAGCACGCGCAGCGCCGTCGTCTTGCCGCAGCCCGACGGGCCGAGCAGGACGAGGAACGCGCCGTCGGGCACGTCGAGGTCGAGCGAGCGCAGCGCCAGCGAGTCCTGGTCGAAGCGCTTCTCGATGCCGCGGTAGCTGACCTCGCTCACGACGGCCTCGGCGGTCCGCTCGATTCGCGCACGATCAGCTCGCCGCGCAGCTGCTCGCGCCGCTCGACGTGCCGGCCCTCGCCGACCGCCGCGAGCAGCAGCTCGGCGGCGCGCGCGCCCATCGTCGCCGCGTCCTGGCGCACCGTCGTCAGCCGGATGCGGTTGTGGGCCGCCAGCGGCACGTCGTCGAACCCGGTCACCGAGATGTCCTCGGGCACGCGCAGCCCGCGCCGCTCGAGCGAGTCCATGAGGTCGATCGCGACGCCGTCGTTCATGCAGCAGATGGCCGTGGGCTCGGCGTCGACGCCGACCTCGGCGAGGCCGCGCCGGCGGACGGCGTCGGAGAACGCCTGCGGCCTGCGGTCGACCTCGGCCTCGCGCGCGAGCTGCCGTGCGAACGCGAAGCGCTCGTGCCCGAGGTCCGCGAGGTAGCCGATCACGGCGTCCATCGCCTCTTCCTCGTCCATCTCGATCGCGCCCGCGCGCACGTCGAGACTGCCGCCGAACGACGCGAGCATCGTCGGCACGCCGCGGTCGAGCAGGTCGCCGAGGCTCGTCGAGTCCTCCGCGAGGGCGGCGAAGATGACGCCGTCGACGCGCCGCGCGGCGAGCGCGCGGCACTGCGCGGCCTCGATCTCCGCGTCGCCGTCCGTGTCGGCGATCAGGACGGCGTAGCCGTCGCGGCGCGCGCGCCGCACGACGGCCTGCGCGAGCGTCGCCGCGAACGGGTTGACCGTGTCGGTGATGACGAGCCCGAGCGTGCGCGTCGAGCGCTGCTTGAGCGCGCGCGCGACCTCGTTGGGCCGGTAGCCGAGCTCGCTGATGGCGGCCTCGACGCGCCGGCGCGTGGGCGGCGCCACGGGCGTCGCGCCGCGCACGACGTTCGAGACGGTCGACTTGGAGACGCCGGCGCGGCGGGCGACGTCGTTGAGCGTCACCGCCACGCGAGCGCCTCGCGCAGGGCCGTGGCCGAGGCCTCGATCGAGTCCTCGGGCGCGAGCGCCGGATCCTCGTGCTCGATCGAGACGACGCCGTCGTAGCCGCTCGCGCGCAGCGCGCCGAGCAGCCCGGCCCACTCCTCCACGGGGCGGCCGCCGCCGACCGCCGCGAAGTGCCACGACGCGGTGTCCGGATCGATCGGGTAGCGGGCGTCGAGCAGGCCGTGCACCCGGATGCGCTCGGGATAGAGCCGCGTGTCCTTGCCGTGCGCGAACCCGATCGCGTCGCCGTGCTGCTCGATGATCGCCGCGGGATCGACGCCCTGCCACCAGAAGTGGCTCGGGTCGAGGTTGATGCCGATGTTCGGGCCGACCTCGGCGCGCAGGCGGGCGAAGCTCTCGGCGCCGAAGATCGTCAGCCCGGGATGCAGCTCGAGGCAGATGCGCACGCCCGGCGCGGCCCCGGCGGCCCAGGCCGAGAGCTCGCGCCAGTACGGCACGACGCGCTCGCGGAACTGCCACTCCCACAGCGGCTCGTCGTCACAGCAGATCCACGAGACCGCGAACACGCCGGTCGTGTCGCCCTCGCCCCGCCCTCCCGGGCAGCCGCTCATGGTGACGACGGTCTCGACGCCGAGCAGCGCGGCGAGCTCGATGGCGCCCTTGAGCGCAGCCTGTGCCTCGGCGCGCTGCGCCGGCGCGGCGTGCAGCGGGTTCCCGGCGGCGTTGACGCAGGCGAGGCGCTGCCCGTGCTCGCGCAGCTCACCCCCCAGGCGGTCGCGCTCGGCGGGCTCGGCGAGCAGGCGCGCGAGGTCGAGGTGCGGGCGCGGCGACCACGTGCCGACGCCCATCTCGAGATCCTCGATGCCGCGCTCGGCGCACCAGCGCAGCGCCTCCGGCCTACCCAGATGGGCGAGGCCGTCCGTGAACAGGCCGACCCTCATGCCGGACGCCTCGATCCGTCTCTGGAACGCTCCAACAACGCGCCGATTGAAGCGCCCGGCCGGCCGGTTGTCAAGGGCCGGGGCTTGGGGTCTCAGGCGCCGCGCTGCGCGCGCGCTCGACGGCGCGTCCGTACGCGCTCAGCAGCAGCGCCACGTCGGCGCGTCCGGCCTCGGCCGGCGTGACCACCGGCGCCCGTCCCCCGCAGGCGTCGGCGAAGGCGCGCAGCTCCTCGCGGAACGCCTCCTCGTAGGACACGTGGTGCACGGTGCCCTGCAGCCCGATCGCGCCCTCGGAGCGGTACTCGACGAGGCGCGTCGGCTGGTGGCGCAGGTACGGCGACGGGAACGTCAGCTCGAGCACGCGGTCGCTGCAGTGCAGCGTGAGGCGCTCGCTGTAGTCGTTCACGCCCGGCAGGTTGTGGTGCATGAGGTGCGCACGCCCGCCGCCCGGGAGCGGCGCCGAGAGCGAGACGGCTCTCCCCTCGTCCCACCACGCGCCGTCGTCGGCGTGCTCGCACCAGGGCGCGCCGAGCTGCTCGAGCACTCCCTGCAGCAGGCTGACGTCGTGCACGAGCGAGGAGAGGTAGGCCTCGAACGCGCGCGTCCCGCCCGCCGGCGGCTCCCCGCCCGCCGCCTCGCGGATCCGGCTCGCCATGCGGGCTCGCAACTCGCTGCCGAGCTCGGGGGCGAGGTCGGACGCGGCCGTCATGGGCAGGTGCGCGACGAACGGGCCCTGGTCGGGGTCGCGCACCTCGACCGAGAGGTAGCGCACGTCCGCGGCGTCGCCGGGCAGCAGCTCGAGCAGGCGCAGGTAGGCGGGGTCGAAGCGCTTCATCGTGCCCACCTGCAGCACGCGGCCGGAAGCGTCGCGGGCCGCGGCGATGCGATCGCACTCCTCGAGCGAGAGCGCCAGCGGCTTCTCGCACAGCACGTGCAGTCCGGCCTCGAGCCCGGCGCAGGCGATGTCGGCGTGGAACGCGTCGGGCACGGCCACGACGATCGCGTCGAGACCGAGGCCCAGCAGGTCGTCGAGGCCCTCGTGGCGCTCGGGGATGCCGTAGCGGTCGCCCACGGCCGCGCGCACGGCTGCCGAGGGGTCCGCCAGCGCCACGAGCTCGAAGCGCTCGCGGTCGTCCCACAGGAAATGCGCATGCGCCGCCTGGCCGACGAGGCCGGCTCCGATCAGTCCGACGCGCAAGCGCGCCCTGTCGCTACCCACGGTTCCTCCCTGGAACGTTGCAAGCGCGGCGTACGATATCCCACGTGCTGGCATCCGACGCGTACGCCGACGGCCGCGGGTGAGGACGGGACTCGCTCTCGTCGGCGCGGGCCGCATGGGCGCGACGCACCTGCGCGCCCTGCCGCGCGCCCGCCGCGTCGAGCTGCGCGCGATCTGCGACCCGGCTCCGGCGGCAGCCGAGCTCGCTGCGCTCGCGGGCGTGCCCGTCGACGGCGAGCTCGCCCGGACGCTGCGGCGCGACGACGTGCAGGCCGTCCTGATCGCGGCCCCGACGCCGCTGCACGAGCCGCTCGTGCGGGCGGCGCTCGCGGCGGGCAAGCACGTCCTGTGCGAGAAGCCCCTGACGTTCGACCCGGAGGCCGACCGGAGCCTGGCGGCCGAGGCCGACCGCCGGGGCCTCGCCCTGCACGTCGGCTTCTGGCGCCGCCACGCCTGGCCCTACCGCGAGGCGCAGCGCGTGCTCGCCGCGGGCACGATCGGCGCGCCGCGCATGCTGCGGCTCGCGCAGTGGGACGCCGAGCCGCCGCCGCCGGCGTTCTGCGACCCCGCCGTGAGCGGCGGCATCGAGCTCGACTGCGGCGTGCACGAGTGCGACCTCGCGGCCTGGCTGTGCGGCTCGCCCGTGGCCGAGGCGTTCGCGCGGGGAGCGCCGACGCGCGCGGCGATCGCAGCGGTCGGCGACGTCGAGTCGCTGGCCGGGCTGCTCGTCCTGGCCGCCGGCCAGCCCGTGCTCGTCGATCTCGCGCGCACCGCGGCGCACTCCGACATCGTGCGCAGCGAGATCGTGTGCGAGCGCGGGTCGCTGATCTGCGAGGCCGACGGCGCGGGCGCGTTCCGCCTGCGCGGCGACGAGGGCGTGCGCGACCTCCCGCCTCCGACCGACGACGTCCTGCTCGACGCGCTGGCGCGCCAGATCGACGCGCTCGCCGCCGCCGCGGCGGGCGGGCCGGTCGAGGACGCCGCGCGGCCCTCGGACGCCTCGGCAGCGCTGCGCGCCGCACTCGCGCTGCGGCAGTCGCGCCTCAGCGGCGCGCCGGTGTCGCTCTAGAGAACCGCTAAGACGTTCTGACTGGATGAGCGTGTGATGGCTGGGGTGGGTGGAGCGAGCAGGAGTGCCGGCCGGCTCGCAGGACAGGCGGGACGCCTTTCAAGAGCCGGGCGGTGCTCCTGCGAAGCCCCGCAACCCACTCGCCTCCAGCGATGCGGGACACGCGAGGTGGTGTGCGAGTGGGTTGCGGGTCGCCGCAGGTCGGGCGGGAGTCCGCGCAGCGCGCGACCGCCAGACCGCAGGCGATCCACGCGCTCCAGACACCACGCTCATTCAGTCAGAACGTCTAAAGGCCGCGCTCGCGCAGCCACGCGCGATTGTGACGGGCCGCCTCGAGCACGAGGTCGAACGGCTCGCCGGGCCGCAGCACGCGATCCTGCTCGACCACGATCCAGCCCTCGTAGTGGGCGTCGAGCAGCTGCTGCAGGCACTCGTCGACGTGCGCGCCACCGGTGCCGAGCGCGCAGAAGACGCCGGCCTCCCACGCCTCCTCGAGCCCCTTGCCCTCGCGGTGCAGGCGCGCCAGCAGGTCGAGGTCGACGTCCTTGAAGTGCACGTGGTTGACGAGCTCGATCGCCTGGCGCAGGAGCGCGAGCGGATCGCCGCCGCCGAAGGCCGAGTGGCCCGTGTCGAAGCAGAGCCCGAGCAGGCCGGTGTCCATGCGCTCGAGCAGGGCATCGACCTCGCGCGGCGACTCGATGTAGGTGCCGGCGTGCGGATGGAACGACGTCACGAAGCCCCGCTCGCGGCAGATACTCGGCGGCGCGGTGCATGTTGTCGAAGAGCAGCCGCTGCCGGCGCTCGCCGAGCCAGGCCTCGGGATGCGCCTCGATCGCGCCCGCATAGCGCATGCGGTCGGGCTCGCAGAACGCGTCCGAGAGCAGCACGACCGGCTGCTCGCGGCCCTCGGCGGCCTCGCTCAGCACGCCGAGCGTGGCCTCGAGGTCGCGCATGTCCTCCGCGAAGCCCTCGTCGCGGCTGAAGCGCAGCGGCAGGAACGACCCGACGAGCTCGAGGTCGTGCGCCGCGAGCAGCTCGCCGACCGCGCGGCCCTCGCCGAAGAATCCCGGCGGCCCGAACTCGGTGCCGGCGTACCCCTCGTCGGCCATCGCCTCGACGAGCGCCGGCCCGTCCGGGAGGCCCGGCCGCCCGACGGTCATCTCGAAGACGCCGTAGGAGACGGGCGCGGCTGCGATTCGCGGGGTCATCGGGTGCGTATCCTAGCCACTCGCGCGCTTGCATCGTTCCAAGGGCGCGTCTCGGGAGGAGCGTGAGGGTCTGGCGAGTGGCGAGGGTCGCCCGCGGCTGCGACCCGTGCGCTATACCAGGGCGTCATGGCGACGTTCGTCCTCGTGCACGGGGCCTGGGCCGGCGCGCACGGCTTCCGGCACGTGCGGCGGCGACTGCAGGCCGCCGGCTGCGAGGTGTTCACGCCGAGCCTCACGGGCATCGGCGAGCGCGTGCATCTCACGAGCCCGCAGGTCACGCTCTCGACGCACGTGCGCGATGTCGTCAACCAGGTCGTGTTCGAGGATCTCGACGACATCGTGCTGGTCGGCTTCTCCTACGGCGGGATGGTCGTGACGGGATGCCTCGAGCACATCGCGGAGCGCGTCGGCCACCTCGTCTACCTCGACGCGTTCCTGCCGGCCGACGGTGACTCCGCGCAGTCGCTCGCGGGCTTTCCCCCGCCCGCGCCGCCCGCCCTGGCCGCCGACTGGCTGGTTCCGCCGCTGCCGAGGACGTACGACGATCCGGAGGAGGCGGCGTTCATGATCCCCCGGCGCGTCCCCCACCCGCTCGGCTGCTTCACCGAGCCCGTGCGACTCGAGCGCCCGCTCGAGTCCTTCCCGTTCGCGCGCACCTACATCCGCGCGACCGTCGCCGATCCCGGCGCTCCCGCGGCCATCACGTTCGACGCCGCGGCACGGCACGCGCGCTCGTCGGACGCCTGGCGCTATCGCGAGATCGCGTCCAACCACATGGTGCCGAGCAACCGCCCGGGCGAGCTCGCCGAGCTGTTGCTCGAGTGCGCGCGCCAGCGCTAGGGGAGGGTACTGCTAGGGGAGGGGGGGGGGTGGGGGGGGGCGAGAGGACGAGACTGAGGGTGTGTTGGCCGGGGGAGCCCTGACGAATCAGCGTCTGCTTGGGCGATACGGTGGTGCTCGCGCGGTTGCGGTGATGGTGGAATTTGACGGAGTTGAGGAGTGAGAGCTAATAGCTCGTCCGAGCCGATGCAGCAGCAGGAGGGTGAGAGAGATCCAGGAGGATACGGAGAAAGACGACGGTGCGCGCGCTCGTGCTAGAGACCGGGCATGCCCGCGAAGGACGCAGACGAAGCCGGCCTCGATGACGTCCTCGACGAGCTGCTGGCGCTCGCGCCCGAGCGGTTCACGGCGGCGCGCAACGCCGCCGCGCGGGAGTTGCAGAAGGCCGGCCGCCGCGATGCGGCCGCGGAGGTCAGGGCCCTGCCGCGGCCGCCGCTGTCGCTGTGGGCCCTGAACCAGCTGGCGCGCCGCCAGCCCGGGCTGATCGAGACCTTCATCGGCGCCGCGCAGGCGCTGCGCGCGGCCTACGCGAGCGGCGGCGACATCCGCGCCGCGACGGCTCCCGAGCGCGAGGCCGAGGCCCGGGTCGTCGCAGCCGCGCTGACGTTCATCCGGGCGGAGGGCAAGAACGCATCCGACAGCGTCGGCGAGCGCATGCGCGAGACGCTGCGCGCGGCCGCCTCCGATGCCGCGGTCGCCGAGGATCTGCAGGGCGGGCGGCTGCTGCGCGAACCCGAAGCGCCGTCGCTCGACGACCTCCTCGGCTCGCTCCCGCAGGCGTCCGGGCGCGCCGCCGCGAAGGCGCCGGAGCGCGACCGCAACGCCGAGCGCGACGCGCTGCGCGAGGCGGTCGCGGACGCCAGGGCGGAGGCCGCGCGAGCGCAGAGCGAGGCGCGCGCGGCGGCGCAGGCCGCGGACGAGGCGCGGCGCGCGTGGCTGCGCGCGCAGCAGTCCGCCGAGCGGGCGCAGGAGCGGAGCGACGGCGCGGCGGAACACCTGCGCGCTCTGCAGGAGCGTCTCGAGGATCTCCCCGCGTCCCGCTGAGCTCCGCGCGCTACGCCTCGGGGTGCGCGGTGTGCTCGGAGGCGTCTGCCCGGGCATGCCGCATGGCGAGCACGCCCTTGTGCGCCGCGCCCTGCCACCCGCACGAGCAGTCCGCGCCGAACGCGTAGGAATCGCCGGGACGCGTCCCGAGGTTGCGCATCCGCACCCGGTGCTCGATGCGCGCGGCCGCCTCGGCCAGCGACGGGTACATCGGCACCGCGTCGCCGAGACGCATGACGTCGAGCACGCGTGCGGCATGCGTCGACCCTTCCGGGACGATCAGCGCGAACGTGCCGCCGTCGGAGGCGACCTCGTCCTGGGCGTGCATGAGCAGGCTGATCACGGTCGAGTCGAGGAAGACGCACTCCGAGAGGTCGACGAGCACGTGCCGGCGGCGTGCGACCGCGGTGTCGAGCGCGTCCTTGAGCGGCTCGTGCTGCGCGAGGTCGTGCTCGCCGACGAGCGAGACGATCGCGAGCGCAGGCGATCGCAGCACAACCTCGACGCGGTTTGAGGCAGAAGCGGAGCCGAGCACCGTGGTCTCCCTTCGGGAGCCGAGCGATGAGATGGCCCTGCGGAAGGCCCGCCCGTTTCCGAGCGACGCCACCTACCGGGACTCCGCAGCTGCGCCCGCATGTGGCGCAAGCCGGACCTGCAGCCTACTCGGGGCTCGACGCGCGGGCAAGGCGGCCGCACCGCGGCGACAGCCGGGCGCGGTCTTCCGTTCTTCAGGGGCAGAGCTCGTCCGTGTCCTCGGGCCACGCGAGCGGCGAAGTGTTGTCCTGGCCATCCTCGTGCCGGCGTCCGGCGCTCCCGCGACAAGCCCGCGCCCCGCCCGGTGTCAAGGCCGCCCGCGCGCCCGGGAAACCGTCTTCTCCGCGACGAACGCGAACTTGCGGACGCGTCCTTCCCGCAGCCAGTCGCTCCAGAGCCGGTGGGCGGCCAGCAGATCCTCGAGTGCCCGGCGCCCGATCTGCGCGGCGATGTCCGTCGCGTCGGCGGCAAACGCGTCGATGAGCGAATCCGCCACGGCACGGTGGGAGCGGCTGCAGTCCTCCTGCCGGCGGACGACCAGCCCGACCCGCTCGAGGCACGCTGAGCATCTCCTGCAGCGGGGTGAGCCAGACCGTGTCGGCGTCAGGCATGCTCTCCCGCTCTGCCTCCGTGAGGGGCAGGCCCTCTTCCAGGGTGAAGGCGAACCGCCCGCCGGTCGTGAGCGCCCGGGATACCTCCTGAAGCAGCGTCTCCTTCTCGCGAAAGGCGAGCATGGTCTCGAACAGGAGCACCACGTCGAACGGGCCGGGAGGGATCGGGGGGATCCGCGAGACCTCGAAGCGACAGGGAAGGCCGCGGGCCCTCGCACGCGCGATGGCGACGGCGCTTGCGCTGAGGTCCACCCCGAGATACGCGCAACCCAGCTCCCGGGTGATGAACCGCCCCGGCCCGGCGACTCCGCAGCACAGGTCCAGCACGGAGACACCGGGTGCGATGCCGGCCCGGCACGCCAGCGCCCGAATCTCTCCGGCGCGCATGAAGCTCTCCTGCTCGACGAACTCGCCGGGCGCGTACGCCGACACGCGGGCTCGCTGCAGGGCCTGGACGAACGGGGCGCGCTCGTCCTGCTTCATCGCCGCTCCACGCGGCAACCGTTGACGACCCTCGGCCTCACCGTCCCGGCGGCACCGGAAAACCGGACCGCGGTGTCTCCCGTACTGCCCCACGTACCCACGAACGCGGAGGAACGGTGCGAACGGTCGAGGCCGGCGCGGTGACAGGCGAGAGGCTGCGAACGCTGCAGACCGGCCCGGTGGCGGGACTGATCGCGCAGATGCTGCTGCTCGCCGCGCTCGCGGGGACCGTCGGCCTCGGCGGCGCCGCCTGGGTCGCCGGAGCGGCGTGCGGAGTGATCGCGAACGCGGCGCTGGCGCGCGGTCTCGCCCGCCATCGCTGCGACCGGCTGGGCCCGGCCGACTGGGTGACCCTTGCCCGGGCCTCGCTCGCCGTCGGCGTCGCGGCGCTGGTCGCGGACTCGTTCGGCCGGCCCGCGCCGGTCACGGTGCTGGTGGCACTCACGGTCGTCGCGCTCGCGCTGGACGCCGTCGACGGATGGATCGTGCGGCGCACAGGGACGGCGACGCCGTTGGGCGCGCACTTCGACGGCGAGGTCGACGCGTTCCTGATCCTCGTCCTCAGCGTGTATGCCGCCCGCTCGGCCGGCGCGTGGGTGCTCGCGATCGGCGCCGCGCGCTACGCGTTCCTCGCCGCCGGCCGGCTGCTGCCGTGGATGCGGGCGCAGCTGCCGCCGCGCTACTGGCGCAAGGTCGTCGCCGCGACGCAGGGGATCGTGCTGGCGTTCGCGGCGGCGGACGTCCTGCCGCGGGCTCT
Organism: uncultured Actinomycetes bacterium; assembly: GCA_963743275.1. Classification (GTDB taxonomy): domain Bacteria; phylum Actinomycetota; class Thermoleophilia; order Gaiellales; family JALYLC01; genus JALYLC01. The sequence continues at coordinate 61,052 of CAVUPB010000005.1, forward strand.
GACCCAAGCCGCCCTCGTCGCAGCGCTCGCCCTGCTCGCCGAGTCGTTCGGCCGCGACGTGTGGTGGCTGTGGCGCCGCCGGCACGCCCCGCACGGTCGAGTGGCGACGGCTGCGGACCGCCACCTCGGGCGCGGAGTCGCCACTCCCGCCGGCCCAGGACGCGGACGCGTGCGCACGGGCATCGCTGCCGTGCTCACGATCCTCGCCGTCCTGGTCGTGTGGATCGCCCTCGTCGCTCCGGACCACCTGGGTCGTCTCACGCCCGGCGCGTTCGTGCGCCTCCCGCTCGAGGGCCTCGTCGCGATCGCCCTGGCTCTCGTCCTGCCCGCCGCCCCTCGGCGCCTCCTGGCCTGTGTCGCCGGCCCGCTTCTCGGTCTGCTGGTCATCGTGAAGATCCTCGACATGGGGTTCTTCGAGACCTTCGACCGGCCGTTCGATCCGGTTGCCGACGGGAGCTACACCGGCATCGCCATCGAGACGCTGCGCGACTCGATCGGCCGGACGGAGGCGAACCTGCTCGTCGCCGGAGCGGCGGTGCTCGGCGTCGCCGTGCTCGTGCTCACGACCCTGGCCCTGCTTCGCCTGACCCGGGTCGCTGCCGGCCACCGCCGGTGGTCGCTCCCGGCCGTCGCGACGCTCGGCGTCGTGTGGGCGCTCTGCTGGGCGCTCGGCGCTCCGGTCGCATCCACGAGCGCCGCCGGCCTCGTCTTCCACGAGGTCCGTGCGGTGCAGGCCGGCGTCGAGGACCACGCGATCTTCGGCGAGGAGATCCGCCACGACCGCTTCCGCGACACGCCCGGCAGCCGGCTGCTGACGGGCCTGCGCGGCAAGGACGTGCTCCTCGTGTTCGTCGAGAGCTACGGCAAGATCGCGGTTCAGGACTCCTCGTTCTCGCCACAGGTCGACGCCGTGCTCGACAGGGGGACCAAGCGGCTGCAGGCCGCCGGCTTCCGCTCCCGGAGCGCCTTCCTCACCTCGTCGACGTTCGGCGGCATCAGCTGGCTGGCGCACTCGACCCTGCAGTCGGGTGTCTGGGTCGACAACCAGCTGCGCTACGACCAGCTCGTCACGAGCGATCGCCTCACGCTCAGCAAGGCGTTCGAGCGGGCCGGGTGGCGAACCGTCGGTGACGTGCCGTCGAACAACCGGACGTGGCCGGAAGGAACGTCGTTCTACCACTACGACAAGCTCTACGACCGGCGTAACGTCGGGTATCGCGGCCCGAGGTACTCGTACGCCTCCATGCCCGACCAGTACGTCTTCCTGGCCCTGCAACGGCTCGAGCTCGCACGTGCCAACCGCCGTCCCGTCTTCGCGGAGGTCGATCTCGTGTCGAGCCACGCGCCATGGACCCGCATCCCCCGGCTGATCGGCTGGAACGCCGTCGGCGACGGCTCGGTCTTCAAGAGCATGCCGGTGGACACGGTGACACGGTCCGCGCTCTACAGCGACCGCGCGCGGGTCCGCGCGGCGTACGGCCGGTCGATCGAGTACACGCTGAACGCCCTGGTCTCCTTCGTGCAGCACTACGGCAACGACAATCTGGTGCTCGTCGTCCTGGGCGACCATCAGCCCGCGAAGGTCGTCACCGGGGAGGGCCCGAGTCACGACGTGCCGATCTCGGTCATCGCCCACGATCCGGCGGTGCTGGACAAGATCTCCGGGTGGGGCTGGGAGGCCGGGCTGCGGCCCGGCCCGCACGCGCCGGTCTGGCGCATGGACGCCTTCCGCGACCGCTTCCTCGGCGCATTCGGCCCGCTAGCCGGCGACCGGGTAGCTCGTCGTGGAGGGTGTGCTCGAGCCGGCGCGCGCCACCGCGGCACCTGCAGGCGCAGGTCCTCCGCGGCAGCGACTGGCCGGCCTGGACGGCCTCCGGGGTCTGGCCGCGCTGTTCGTGGTGGTGAACCACGTCTTCCTGCGCGCATTCCCCGGCTACCCGGTGAACCGGGCACCGTTCTGGGCCGGCTGGTTCATCTACGGGCGGTTCGCGGTCGTCGTCTTCATCGTGCTGTCCGGCTTCTCGCTGGCCCTGTCGCCGGCCCGCCACGGCTGGCGGCTCGACGGGGTCTCCCGGTTCGCGTGCCGGCGAGCCCGGCGCATCCTCCCGCCGTACTGGGCCGCTCTCGTCTTCAGCCTCGCGGTGGCGTGGCTGATCGTCCCTCCGCCGGGGCAGGGAGCGCCCGACGTGAAGTCGGTCGTCGTCAACGGCCTGCTGCTGCAGAACCTCGTCGGCGCGCCAAGCCCCGACCGATCGTTCTGGTCGATCGCAGTCGAGGCCCAACTGTACGTCCGTGTTTCCCGCTGTTGCTGCTGATGGTCCGCCGTTGGGGCGCCATCGTCATGCTCGCCACCGTCACGCTCGTCGTGGCGACGGTGGGGATCCTGGGCCCGCACGTCCCCCACCTCGACGTCTTCGTGATCCAGTCGCCGCCCGACCTCGCCGCGCTGTTCGCGGTCGGCATCCTGAGCCGCCGGCATCGTGGGCGCGAGCGGGGCTCGCAGGTCGTGGCCGTGGGCGGGGCTCGCGCTCGCCGCCGCAGCGCCCGTGCTCGCGACGATCTGGTGGCAGGGCTCGGTGTGGACGCTCGACCACCTGTTCTGGGTCGACCTCGCGCTCGGCCCAGCCGTCGGGTGCCTGCTGGCCGGTCTGGCCACCGGCCATCCGGCCCCGCTGCTGCGCCTGCTCGACGCGCGTCGCGAGCGGTCTCACCCTGCCGACAGCGGGACGTCGAGCGTGTGCGCGCCCCGTCGCGCCTTCGTCACGAGGTAGCGGGCGTTCGCGGCCGACAGGTGCACGCCCGTCGGCACCAGCGCGGCCACGGTCACCCCGAACCGGTGGAGCTGCCGGGCCTTGTCCGGGTTGTTGCTGAGCAGGGCGACCCGCGGCACGCCCGAGCGCCTGCAGCATCTGCGCGGCGACCAGGTAGTTGCGCTCGTCCTCGCCGTGGCCCAGCGCGAGGTTCGCCTCGTAGGTGTCCAGCCCCGTGTCCTGCAGCGCGTAGGCGTCGAGCTTGGCGTACAGGCCGATGCCACGCCCCTCCTGCCGCAGGTACAGCAGGAACCCGCCGCAGCCGGCGATGCGCTCGACGGCTTCGCGCAGCTGCGCCCCGCAGTCGCAGCGCTGACTGCCGAAGACGTCGCCGGTGAGGCACTCGCTGTGCGGCCGGACCAGCGGCGCCGGCCCGCGTCCAGCGGACGCGACGGCGGCGGCCCGGTCGCCCAGCCCGAAGGCGAGGTGCTCCCGGCCGTCGACGAGCCCGTCGAAGCTGAACACGCGGGCGGGCGTCGCGTACCCGTCGGCGAACCGCAGGGGCACCGGCACCTGGGTGCGGATCGTCGCGGTGGGCAGTGGCAGCGGCATCGGTCTCCTCGCTCAGTCGGTCCGGAACCGCGGCGAGAGCGCGTAGCGCAGCAGCACCACGTCGCCGATCTGGCGCACCTCGGCGAGCGTCGCGCGCCGGTCGGGGTTCCAGGGGAAGCGGCCGTCGCTCACGAACCGCGTCGCCCGGGAGTCGCCGACGAAGAACGGGGCGACGACCAGCTGCAGCTCGTCGGCGAGGTTGTCGGCCAGGAACTGCGTGTGCACCTTGCCGCCGCCCTCGACCATCAGCCGCTGCACGCCGCGGGCGCCGAGGTCCTCGCTGATGCTGCGCATCTCCACCGGCCTGCCGCCGTCGACCACGGTCGCCACCGGCCCGAGGCGCGCGCGGGCGTCGGCCACCCGCGGGCTCGCGCAGTAGACGAGCTTCTCGGCGTCGCCGGTGGTGAAGAAGTCGGAGCACGCGTCCAGCTCCACCCGCTCGGTCACGGTGACCTTGATCGGCGACGGCGCGAGCCCGCGGGCCGTCCGCTCGTCGCGGCGGGTCTGCGAGCGAATCAGCAGTCGCGGGTTGTCGATCCGCACGGTGCCCGCGCCCACCATGATCGCGTCGCAGGAGGCGCGCACGGCGTCGACCCGGTCGAAGTCGGCGTCGTTGGACAGCGCGAGGCGCTGCGGCATCGCGCTGCCGAGGTAGCCGTCGATCGACATGCCGCAGCTCAAGAGGGTGTACGGGCGCTCAGCCACGCGGTGCTCCGTCCGGCTGCACCGCGATCGGGGCCGGCCACGGGAGCGGCGGCTCGGGCCGCTCGAGACCCCGCGTACGGCGGAACCATGCCGGCACGAGGAAGGCGGCGCCCGGCAGGCTGGCGACGAGCACCATGACGCCGTAGACGACCGCCGTGGCGACCCCTTGGTCCGCGCCCAGGCCGGCCGCGCCGAACACCCACGCCGCTGCGCCCTCGCGCGGCCCCCAGCCGGCGACGTTGGGCAGCACCATGGCCAGCATCACGAGCAATGCCAGCGGCAGCATCCGGGACGCCGGCGCGGTGACGCCCGCCGTCCGCGCGGCGATCAGGAAGGTGACCGCGTGGCCGCCGACGACCAGCGCGGACGCGAGCGCGATGCCCGGCCACGCCCTCCGGGCGAGCAGCCCGTCGCGGATGTCGCGGGCCGCGGCGCTCCGGATCCGCGCCCACGGGGAGCGACCGCCACCGGGTCGCGCCCGAGCCACGAGCACGACGCCGGCCACCACCACGGCGGCCGCGATCGCGACCAGCGGCATCGACGACTGCACGGGAGACGGCAGCACGAGGAGAACGACGACGGTCACGACGGCCTGCACGACCTGCCCGGCGGAGCGTTCCCACGCGACGGCCCGCAACCCGCGGCCGACGTCGCTCACGTCGCGACCGTGGCTGAATCCGCGATGGACGTCGCCGACGACCCCGCCGGGCAGCGTGACATTGAGGAACAGCGACCGGTAGTACGCCGCCACCGCAGCGGGCAGCGGCAGGTCGATGCCGAGACCCCGGGCCACGATCTTCCACCGCCAGGCACAGCACACGGTGGTCAGCACCGCGAGGCCCGCCGCCGCGGCGAGCGCCCGGCCGTCGACCGTGCGGACGCCGTCGAGGAACGGGCCCGCGCCCAGGCGCCAGACGACGACGGCGAGCGTCACGGCGGCGGCCGCGAGGCGAGCCCACCCCCACGCCGGCCGGCTCATCGCAGCGCCCGATCTCGCCGGGGCAGGACGAGCAGGTCGGCGTGGTCCACGGTCACGCCCAGCTCTCCCGCTGTCGCCTCCGCCAGACGCCGGCGCGCGTAGGCGCCGATCTCGGCGGCCAGCTCGACCTGCTGCTCGCACGCGGCGCCCACCCAGCCGGTGAACCACTCCGCCGCGAGGTCGGCCTCGAGGGCGCCGAGTCGCCACGGGCTGGGCCGGACGAGGACCTCGGCCCCGAGCCGGCCGAACTCCTCGACGGCGGCCGCGACGGCGTCCGGGCCGAGCAGGCGCCCCCGCTTGGTCATGCGGCGCTGATGGGCGTCGAATGCGGCAGCCACGCGGGCGTCCAGGGGATCCGCCGGGGTGAGGTCCACACGGCCGACGACGGACAGGGTCAGCAGCACGGGACACCCCGCGCCGGCGCAGACGGCGACCAGCCCGGCCAGCTCGTCCCCGGTCAGCAGGTCCAGCAGCGCCGAGGCGGTGATGAGGGTTGCACCGGCGAGATCGCGCGGGCGCAGCCGCGTGATGTCGGACTGCTTCGCCTCGACGGTGACCGCGGCCCCGTCGGCGGCAGGGCCGGGGAGGTCGGCGGCGGCGACCTCCAGCAGGTCGGCGTCCCGGTCGTGCACGACCCAGTGCTGCGACCCGGGCAGCAGTGGGGCAAGCCAGCGGCCCATCGCCCCGGTGCCGCAGCCGAGGTCGTGGATCACCTGGCGGCCGCTCGCCGGGAGGTGGCGCGCGAGGTGGTCGACGAGGTCGTGCGCACGGGCCGCGGCGTCAGCCGGCTCGCGAAGGGCGAGCCATCCCCAGCTGACCCGGATGTCCTCGACGGTCATCGCGGCGCCCCGGCCAGGACGCCTGCGAGGACGGACGTGGTGGTCGACCACCCGGAGAGCGACGTGCGCCGCTCGCGCGCGGCCCGGCGCAACCGCCCTCTCAGCTCGGCGTCGCCGAGCCAGGCCCGGAGCGCTGCGCCGAGTGCCGCGGGGTCGCCGGGCGGAACCAGCAGCCCCGGCCGGAGTCCGTCGGCGCCGTGACCGAGGGCCTCCGGCAGCCCGCCGACCTCGGCTGCGACGACCGGCAGGCCACGGGCCAGAGCCTCGGTGACGACCATGCCGTACGTCTCGGCGCGCGACGCCAGCACCAGCAGGTCCGCGGCGGCGTAGCTGCGGTCGAGATCGGCTCCGGTCAGGGGTCCCGGGAACACCACCCGGTCGCCCAGGCCGCCGTCCCGGGCGCGGCGGCGGAGACCCGCGACGTACGCCGGGTCGCGCTCCAGGCTGCCCACGCACACGCACTGCCAGGACAGGTCCGCCGTGATCGCCAGCGCATCGAGCAGCACATCGTGGCCCTTGTCGGAGATCACCGCCGCGACGCAGAGCAGCGCCCCGCCGGCCGCGGTCCCGGTGGCGAGGTCGGCAGGGTCGACCGCGGGCTCGGCGACGTGCACCCGGTCGGGCGGCAACGTATACAGCTCCAGCAGCCTGCGCCGGGTCCAGGCGCTGGTCGTGACGACGGCAGCGGCGACCGAGAGGACCGCGCGCTCCCGCCTCCGGGCGTCGCCGGCCGCGTCATCTGCCGGACGGTGGCCCAGCGGCATGTGCACGAGCACGACCAGCCGCAACCGGCCCGCCTGCGGCACCAGCACCTCGGGGGCCGTCGAAGCGACCAGTCCGTCGAGCAGCACGACGGCGTCGTCGGGGATCCCCTGGACGACGCCGGCGAGTGCGGCGCGCGCTGCCGCGTCGGGTCGCGGCCAGGAGCCGGGTACGGCGTGCTCGTGCACCGACCAGCCGATCGAGCCGAGCCCGCCGCAGACACGGCGGTCGTAGACGTTGCCGCCGCTCGGACGGGCGGGGTCGTCGATGCCCTCGGGTACGACGACGTGCACCGCCGTCACAGCGGCCGCTCGTAGCTCGCCCAGGCGATGTGCGACTCGTGCAACGTGACGACGATGCCGTCGAGCTCCCGTGCGGTGTCGCCCAGGGCGCCGGCGTGCACGCGGTCTGCGAGACGATCTGCGACCACCCGGGCGAGCGCCTCCGTGGTGGTGTTCGTGCCCGCGAAGGCGGCCTCGTCGTCGAGGTTGCGGAAGCCGAGCTCGGCCACCACCGCGTGCAGCGCCTCGGCCGCGCGACCGATGTCGACCACGATGTCGTCGGCGTCGAGGGCCGCGCGCCGGAACGTGGCGTCGACGACGTACGTCGCGCCGTGCAGGCGCTGCGCAGGCCCGAACACCTCGCCGCGGAGGCTGTGGGCGATCATCATGTGATCGCGCACGGTCACGCTGAACACGATCTATCCCCCGTCGTACGTGATGGTGTGGCAGAGCGCCGGCAGGCTCCCCGCGGCCAACCGGGCCATTACGCCGGGCAGCTCGCCGAAGCGGGACTGCCCGGTGAGGAGCGCGTCGAAGGCAGGGTCGCGCAGCAGGTCGAGTGCGAGTGCCAGCCGATCCGCCGTCGTGCGGCGCCCGCTGCGGGCCGGGGAGAGGGTGCCGACCTGGCTGGCGCGGATGCCGAGGCGGCGCGAGTGGAACGCGCCACCCAGCGAGAGCCGCACCTCGGTGTCGCCGTACCAGCTGAGGTCGATGACGGTGCCCTCGGGCGCGAGCAGGTCGAGCGACCGCTGGAGCCCGGCCGACGTCGCACTGGTGTGCACGACCAGGTCGCGATCGCCGGCGGCGTCGGCCGGCAGCGCGAAGTCGACGCCGAGTGCGGCCGCGACGCCGGCCCGGCTCGCATCGATGTCGACGAGCGTGACCTGCACCGCCGGGAACCGGCTCAGCAGGCGTGCGACGCAGCACCCGACCATCCCGGCGCCGACGACGGTGATCCGGTCGCCGATCAGCGGCGCGGCGTCCCAGAGGGCGTTGACGGCGGTCTCGACGGTGCCCGCGAGCACGGCACGAGCGGGCGGCACGCCCTCGGGCACGACGGTCACGGCGCCGGCCGGCACCACGTAGGCCGTCTGGTGCGGGTACAGGCAGAACACGGTGCGGCCGCGCAGCTCCGGCGGCCCCTGCTCCACGGCGCCGACGCTGAGATAGCCGTACTTGACCGGCCCCGGGAAGTCCCCCTCCTGGAATGGCGCCCGCATCGCGGCGTACTGGCTCGCCGGCACGCCGCCCCGGAACACCAGCGTCTCGGTGCCGCGGCTGACGCCGGAGAGCAAGGTGCGCACCACCACGTCGTCCCGCCCCGGCTCGGGCAGCGTGACCGGCCGGATCTCCCCGCAGCCGGGCGCGCGCAGCCAGAAGGCCTGTGCCTCGTCGCGCACGGCCGTCACTGCGCCCTGCCTCGGCGTGAGCAGAGCCGCCCGGCCGCGATCTCCCCCTGGACGTCTCGGCAGTTCACGGAGCCAGGCCCTCCCCCGGAGCAGGACGCGCTTCGCACGCATGGCGTCGTCGTAGCGCGACTCTACGGTGCTCCAGGGCATTCGGGGCACGCAGCAGCCTCCACCCTTGGAGCGGCGCTCGTCGGCGTTCCTCACGAGCGCGTGCTGACGCGCTGCCTTCGAGTGGCTCGTGGGCAGGCGGAATCTGGGGCACGGTTCACCTACGCCGTGCGGGCCTTCTCGGTTTCTCGAGCGACCGGCGCGAGCGATTCGGGAATTGTTCATCCACCACGCCGGAGAGAGCCGCTCGCTCGTTCTAGACTCGGCGCATGACCACCGTGCTGCCTGAGAACGCAGAATCGCAGGAGGCCTGGAACGGCGTCTTGTTCGAACGCTTCGTCAGGTTCCGCGACATCGTCGTGCTCGGCCTCGCGCGGCACGGCGCGGAAGCCATGCGCATCTGTCCGCCCGCCCGCGGCGAACGCGTGCTCGACATCGGCTGCGGCTTCGGCGACGCCTCGCAGCAACTCGCCGCGCTCGTCGGCCCGTCGGGATCGGTGCTCGGGGTCGACATCGCGCCGCGGTTCGTCGAGGCGGCGAGAGCCGACGCAGAGGCGGCCGGAATCTCGAACGTCGGCTTCGACGTCCGAGACGTGCAGGCGACGACGTTCGAAGACACCTTCGACTACGCGTTCTCGCGCTTCGGCACCATGTTCTTCGACAACCCCGTGCCGGCGCTCCGCAACGTCCGCGAAGCGATGAGGCCCGGCGGACGGCTCTGCCTCGTCGTCTGGCGTCGCCGCTACGACAATCCGTGGGTCTACGAGGCGGAGAAGGTCGTCAAGCCGCATCTCGAGGAGCCCGAGGAGACGGACGAGCCGCGCTGCGGCCCCGGGCCCTTCTCGATGGCGGACGCCGACACGACGTCGGGCCAGATCACGGCCGCCGGCTTCGCGAACGTCGCGCTCCACCGCGTCGACCTCCCCCTGCTCGTCGGCAGGACGCTCGGGGAGGCCGTGGCCGTGAACACGGCACTCGGTCCGGCCGCCGAGGCGATCCGCCTCGCCGGCGAGCAGGCCGAGCGCATCCGTCCCGAGCTCGAGCGCCTTCTGCGCGACGCGCTCGCCCCGTTCGTGACGGCGGACGGCCACGTCATCGCGGGCTCCTCCACCTGGGTCGTCACCGCGACCGCGTAGGACGAGGACGCGTTGCCCGGCCGGACGGTGCGGCGTAGGCTCACTCGATCCGTTCCAGCCCGAAGGAGGCGAGATGTACGCGCGTGTTGCGGCATTCCAGGGTGACCCTGCAAACGTCGACAGCGCCATCGAGCGGGTTCGCGCCGAGGTCGAGTCGGGCGAGGTGCCGCCCGGGCTCGAGGGGGTGAAGATGCTGATGCTCGTGAACCGGGAGAGCGGCGCAGGCTTCGGCATCACGCTCTTCGCGAGCGAAGAGGCGATGCGGCGCGGAGACGAGGCCCTCAACGCGATGAGCCCCGGCGGCGCGAGCAGGCGGATGTCGGTCGAGTTCTACGAGGTTCCGGTACAGACCGTTTCCTGAACCCAACGACCCGCCGGCTCAGCCGTCTCCGAGCGGATCTCGTCCGCGCCGCGCGTGCTGACCGCGTACAGGCGAGTGGCACTTCGTCGAGCGATGTCCGCACGCGTGACGCCCGGTGCAGCCGGCGCGGGTGGAACCCGTTCGTGCGACCTACCCCTCAAAGCGACCCGTGCCGTCACGATCGCGCTCGTATCGTCTCGCGAGCGGAAACGGCGGCAGCCAGGACTCGCGACGGACGATCCAGCTTTCGTAGGTCGGCATCAGTTGGTCAGGGGCATCCAGGGATCCGAGGTTCACCTCGATTTCGTCGGCGGTGCGCGCGAAAACAGACGAGCCGCAGCGGGGACAGAAGTACCGCCCGGCGTAGTCGCGCGTCTCGCCATCGACCGTCACCGCATCCTGCGGGGAACACCGCGGAAGCGTTGAAGAGCGCCCCATGATGCTTGCGGCAGTCGAGACAGTGACAAAGGCCGACCCGGTACGGGAGTCCCGACGCCACGATTCGGACGTTGCCGCACAGGCAACCGCCCGTGAATCGGTCCATGCTGCGTCTCCTCGAAAATCAAGCGCGCGGAATGCCGACGACGAACAGCGCTGTCATAGCAATTGCGCTGCCGGCGGGGGCGCGTCGTTCTTCCGTAGCGGGAGGACGTGACGCTCGCGGCGCCGCAAACGGCGCGGCTACCGGAAGCGGACGACGAGGCTCGAACTCGCGACCCTCAGCTTGGGAAACCTAGGGCTGAAGGCTCGCAACGCCGCGTGGATAAGCCAAATCGCGGTGTCTGTAGCGGCTTTGGGGGCCAGCTCAGTGGGCCAGTCTACGGAAACGCTGCTCAAAAGCGACCGTCACAATGTCTGATGCGCGACCCGACCCTGAAGTCGGCGGGCGACTTCCAATAGTGGTCGCCGCCTGGCGCTGAGTCAGAGCCGCAGCGGGAGTACGCTGCGCATGTGCCGATCTGCGCGAGCTGCGAGCAAACGAATCCTGACGAGGCCCGCTTCTGCCTCGCCTGCGGTGTCGGGCTCGAAGAGCTTCCCGCTCCGCGCGAACTTCGCAAGACGGTGACGGTCCGTGTCTCAAGACGTCACCGGGTCGACGGCGATCGGGGAGCTGCTTGACCCAGAGGCGTTGCGGCGGCTGATGCTGCGTTGGTACGAGGAAATGAAGGCAGTATGCGAGGGGCACGGCGGCCGGGTGCGGGAGCTGATCGGCGACGCCGTCATGGCGGCGTTCGGCGTGCCGACGGTGCACGAGGACGACGCGCTGCGTGCGGTTCGTGCGGCAGCGGAGATGCGCCAGCGACTAGAGATCCTCAACGAGGAGTTGGAGCGGGACTTCGGTTTGAGGTTGCGGTCGCGCACGGGGATCAACACGGGTGAAGTCATCGTGCGGGACCCGGATCCGACAGGAGCGCTTGCCCTCGGTGACGCGGTCAACGTGGCCGCCCGGTTGGAGGGGGCAGCCGAGCCGGGCGAGGTGCTCATGGGCGAGGCCACGTACCGGCTCGTCGAAGACGCCGTCAGGGTGGAGCCGGTCGAGCCGCTCGCGCTGAAGGGCAAGGCGGAGCCGCGTCTCCGCGTTCCGGCTGCTGGAGGTGTCACCGCATGCGGAGGCGCTGATCCGTCATTTCGAGATGCCCCTGGTCGGTCGGGAGCTTGAGCTCGCCCAGCTCCGGCAGGCCTGGCAGCGGGCGATGAGGGAGCGGCGTTGCCATCTGGTGACCGTGTTCGGCCAGGCTGGGATCGGCAAGAGCCGGCTCTCGCAGGAGTTCGCGCGCTCGGTCGAGGGCGAGGCCGGCGTGCTCACCGGGCGCTGCCTCTCCTACGGCAAAGGGATCACGTACTGGCCCGTGCGGGAGATCGTCGCGCAGGCGGCCGACGGTCGCAGTATCCGGAAGCTGCTCGAGGGCAGCCCAGATGCCGACGTCGTCACCGAGCGCCTCGAGACCGCGATCGGCGCCGGCACGGGCGGAGCGGTCAAGGAAGAGATCTCCTGGGCGCTGCGCAAGCTCGTCGAGCTGCTCGCCCGCGAGCGGCCCGCTGCTGCTCGTGTTCGAGGACATCCACTGGGCAGAGCCGACGTTGCTCGACGCGATCGAGCACCTCGCCGACTGGGTACGGGACGTGCCCGTGCTCATGGTCTGTCTCGCCCGACCGGAGCTGCTCGACGAGCGGCCGGGCTGGGGCGGTGGCAAGCTGAACGCGGCTCGGTGCTGCTCGACCCGCTCTCGGCCGAGGAGTCCTCGATGCTGATCGCAGCCCTTCCGGCCGCCGCCCCGCTCGCGCCTGAGGCCCGGGCGCGGATCACCGCGGCCGCGGAGGGAAATCCGCTCTTTCTCGAGCAGACGCTCGCGATGCTCGCACAGCGCGAAGACGGTGTCGGTGAGGTCGCCGTCCCTCCCGCGATCCAGGGACTGCTGGCAGCGCGGCTCGAGCAGCTCGCTCCAGAGGAGCGCCGGCTGCTCGAGTGCGCCTCCATCGAAGGGGAGACGTTCCATGTCGGCGGGGTCGTCGCGCTCTCGCCGCCGGAGAGCCGGGAGGCGGTCACATCCCACCTCATGAGCCTGGTGCGCAAAGAGCTGATCCGCGCGGAGTCCGCAACCTTGCCGGGGGACGACGCGTTTCGCTTCCGCCACGCGCTCGATCAGGGAGGCCGCCTACACGGGGCTTCCGAAGCAGGCGCGGTCAGATCTGCACGAGCGCCATGCGGCTTGGCTCGAGCACACGCTCGGCGACCACGTCAGCGAGGCCGAGGAGTTCGCTCGGCTACCACTTCGAGCAGGCGTGCCGCTTCCGCGCCGAGCTCGGTCCCGCGCGACGCGAAGGCGCTCGAGCTGGCCGACCAGGCTGGCCGGCGGCTCGGTTCAGCCGGGCGGCTCGCGCTGCGTCGCGGCGACGCGCGCGGCGGCCGTCAACCTGCTCGAGCGCGCCCACTCGCTGCCCTCCACCGACGAGCGGGCCTGGCTCGAAGCTCGCCCCCGACCTCGGCTCCGCCCTGTTCCAGGCCGGCGAGCTCGAGCGCGCCGAGTCCATCCTCAGCGACGCGATCGAGCGCGCAAGGGCCGTCGGCGAGTGGCGTACGCCGAGCGCCACGCCTGGCTGTTACGCGGCATGTTGCGACTGTTCAACCAACCGGACCGGATCGATGTCGCCGAGGCGCTCCGCGAAGCCGAGGAGTCGCTCGCGCTGCTCCAAGAGGCAGGCGACGAGCTCGCGCTCACCCACGCGCATGGCGCTTCCTCGCGACGCTCTACCCGTGCAGTAGCGCGGTGTCGCAACGCGAAGCGGGCGAACGCGCCCTCGAGCACGCGAGGCGGGCCGGCAGCCGCCTCGACGAAGCTGGAGTCTCGCCGTCATCGGCTACACACTGGTCGACTGGCCGACGCCGACCGACGAGGGCGTGCGCAGCTGCGAGGGGATGCTGCACGAGCTGCGGCAGCGATCCCCGGGAGGCGAGATGAACGCCTTCCTCGCTTCCCTCCTTGCGATGCAAGGCCGGTTCGAGACGCCCGCGCGCTGATCGCACGAGCCAGCGGGATGCAGGAGCTCGGGATCATCCTCGGACGATCGTCGAGCTGATGCGGGGCGCGGTGGAGACGTTGGCCGACGACCGGGCGGCCGAGCGGGCACCGAGCGGCGGCGGAGCGCTCGGCGAGATCGCGACACCTGCGACTACGTCCGCGCCTCGATCGACGTCGCCGGCGGTCTGCGACCAGGACCGCCCGGCAGAGTGCCTGCGCATCCTCGACGAGAGCGAGCACATCCATGCCCGATGGCGAGATCCTCGGGCCGCGACGCGGGCCCTCGCCCTCGCGCGCCTCGGGCGGCTCGAGGAGGCCGAAACCCTCGCGATGAAGGCGGTGGGCGTCGCCGACGGACGCAGTTCCTCGTCTTCCACGCCGACGCGACTCGTCCTGGCCGAGGTCTCGCCTTCGAGAGGCCACCCGTATCAGCGATGGGTAGGATCGCGTACCCGGTACCGGCAGGCGGCGACGACGGAGGGTTCGCGTGAGGTGGGAGCAAGAACGCCGTCACGAAGGCATCTCGGTGCGGCACGCCGACGGTTGCGGCGCGAGCACCGGCCAGCGCTGCACCTGCTCGCCGGCCTACCGCGCAGAGGTCTACTCCAAGCGCGACGCGAAGAAGATCCGCCGGTCGTTTCGCACGCTCGCGGAGGCGAAGACGTGGCGAGCCGATGCGATCCGCGGTGCTCGAACCGGCACGCTCAGGGCGCCGAGCGCCGCCACCATCGGAGCAGCCGCCGAGGCGCTCACGACGGGCATGCGCCGAGGATCCGTCCTCAATCGAAGCGGAGACGCGTACAAGCCGCGTGTGATCTCGAACTACGAGGCTGCGCTCGATCAGCGCGTACTCCCCTTCTTCGGGCCGGAGGAGCACGTCTGACGGACATCACTCGCCGCGACGTCCAACGACCGGCCGACGAGCTCGTTGCGAGCGGCCTCGATCCGTCGACCGTCCGGAACGCCGTGATCTCTTCGCGTGCTCTTCCGGCACGCGATCGAAGAGGAGCGCGTCGACGTCAACCCTACCGTCGGGCTGCGCCTACCGGCGGTCCGCATGGGCTCGAGCATTCCCACGACCGCTTCGATGTCGTCGGCCTCGAGTTGCTCAGCGTGCCCAGCACCGGCGGCCGCCGCAACGCGCTGCTGGCCGTGCACGGCGAGATCCACGCCGACGGGCTGGCCCTCGTGGGGACACTCGCGCCGCTCGCGTATCTCGGGAGCGGAGACTAGAATCGAGACGCTTCCTCGACGAGCTGCTCGAGGGGCGCGACCGCGTCATGTCGCGCCTCGCGCGGGCGACCACGATCACGCTCGCGACTCCCGCCGCTGGCATCGTCGAGGCGCTCCTGGAATCGCCGGCCTACGACACCTGGGGAGCCGAGCTGCAGTGGCTCTGGCTGCTGGCCTCGGCGACCTCCCCCGAGGACTACCTCCCCGCGCCCGAGGATCGCGCGGACCTCCTCGGATCGATCATCCGCTTGTCTGCCGGCTGGCCGTCCTGCGTGACGGGCCGCCTACCTCGGATCCGGTGCCGACGGCTCCGCCTACCGCCTCTCCAACGGCGAGTGCACCGTCCTCGACGCGCTGCACCGGCAGACGCAGCGGCTGCAGCTGACGAGGATCGCCGTGCACGAGTGCCGCCGCACCTTCGCAACGCCTGATGATCGCGGCGGGAGTGCGACGCGAACGCGCTGACGGCGAGCTCGGCACGGGCTCGGCGTCCATCGAGACCACCTGTGGATCGCGTACGGCAGTGCTCGATCGCCGCGACGGCGAGGACGAATGCGGCTGTTCATGGTCGGGCGACGCGACCAGACCTGATCGAGGCATGCACGTGGCGACAGCGTAGTCTGTCCCCCGTGCCAACTTGTATCCGTTGTGGCGAGGAGCATCCGGAGAGTACGAGGTTCTGCAGCGCGTGCGGCGCCTCGCTCGTCGAGCCGGGCCGGACGGGTGAGGAGCGACGAATCGTGTCGGTGCTCTTCGTCGACCTGGTCGGGTTCACCTCGCGCTCCGAGCGCCTCGATCCGGAGGACGTTCGTGACTTTCTCACCCCGTACTTCGAGCGGGTCCGCGCCGAGATCGAGCGCTTCGGCGGTTCGGTGGAGAAGTTCATCGGCGACGCGGTGATGGGCCTCTTCGGCGCGCCGACGGCGTATGGCGACGACCCCGAGCGCGCGGTGCGCGCCGCGCTCGCCGTGCGGGACTGGGCGGGAGAAGAGGGCTTGCAGTTGCGGATCGCCGTCAATACCGGCGAGGCGATCGTGAGCCTGCAAGCACGCCCCAGCGGCGGCGAGGCGATGCTGGCCGGGGACGTCGTCAACACCGCTGCGCGCCTCCAAACGGCCGCCCCCGTCGGGGCTGTTCTCGTCGGGGAGGAGACGTATTCCTGCACCCGCGCTCCCATCGAGTACCGCCCGGCACCCGCCGTCGTGGCCAAGGGAAAGGCGACGCCCGTGCGCGCCTGGCTTGCCCTCCGGGCCATCTCCGCCGCAGGCGAGCGTCCGACCGCACCGGTCCCGATGGTCGGACGCGAGCGTGAGCTCGGCGTCCTCACCGGGATCTGGGAGCGCGTCGTCAATGAGCGCCGACCTCACCTCGTGACCGTCTTCGGCGCGGCCGGCATCGGAAAGTCGCGCCTCGCGCTCGAGTTCTCGCAGTACGTCGCATCCCGGGACGGTCGCGTGATACGAGGCCGCTCGACTCCCTACGGTGCGAGCAGCCCCTACGGCGCCTTCGCGCAACACGTCAAGCAAGTCGCCCAGATCTTCGACAGCGACGCGCTCCCCGATGCGCAAGACAAGCTCCGGAGCGCGCTCGTGGGGCTCGTCGGCCCGGCGGAGGCAGAGGAGCACGCCGCGCACCTTGCGATGCTCATCGGCCTGGGCAGCGAGGGAGGCGTCGCCGACCGTGAGACGCTCTTCTTCTCCGCCCGCAGGCTCGTCGAGTCACTTACCTCGCAAGGCGCGACGCTCCTGCTCTTCGAGGACATCCACTGGGCCGACGGAAGCCTGCTGGACCTTCTCGAGATGCTCGCATCCCGCGTGCGCGACGTGCCGCTGCTGCTGCTGGCGATGGCCCGGCCCGAGATGCTCTCCGATCGACCCGGCTGGGGCGGCGGGCTCCCCGCATACACGGCGTTTCCTCTCGATCGGTTGTCGAGCGACGCGGCACAGGAGCTCGCTGAGCGGCTGCTCGCCCAGTCCGATGGACGGGATGGCCGCGCAGCCGCGATCGCGCAGACGGCCGAGGGAAATCCGCTCTTCATCGAGGAGCTCGCCGCCTCGCTGTCAGAGCGATCGGCGGCGGATGCGGATGAGCTCCCGACGAGCGTTCTCGCGATCGTCGCTGCCCGGCTCGACGCCCTTCCGCCCGCGGAGCGCAGCGTGCTGGTCGACGCGTCGGTCGTGGGACGCGTCTTCTGGCGCGGTGCGCTCGCGCGCATGTCCCCGCGCGAAGACCTCTCTCGCCTCCTCGGCTCGCTCGAGGAACGCGACCTCGTGCGCCGAGAGGGGGTGTCGCGCATCCAGGGGGATCAGCAGTTCGCGTTCAAACACGCGCTGATCCACGACGTCGCCTATCTCAGGCTTCCGCGTGCAGCACGTCGTGAACGGCACGCCGCCGTCGCCTCCTTTCTGGAGGAGATGACCCGAGGCGTCGGCCAGTCCAACGAGGCGCTCGCGCACCACTGGAGCGAGGCAGGCGAGCCCGCGCGTGCCGCGGACTGCCTCGTCGCGGCGGCCGACCAGGCTGGGCGCGGATGGGCCAAGGAGCGCGCCGTGGCGCTCCTCAGTGCTGCGCTCCAACTCGTCGCTGCGGACGATGCGAAGCGGCGGCGCGACATCAAGCGCCGGCTGGCCGTCGCCTTACAGGCGTACCGCCACCTCGACGACTTCGAGCGCCTCCGTCCGAGTTGACGGCTAGCCCGGTTCGTCAGTGAGCGGGAAGTCGTCCGGCGTCACGTCGCCCGCGATCTCGTAGATCACCTCGACGACGTGGTCGCCCAGCCTGTTCGCATGCTCGAGGACCACCTCCTCGTTCGGCGCCGAGTAGATGCAGAACGACTTCGGTGTCCCCTCGCTGTCCAGGACGACGTGGCTGTGCTCCCACACGACCTCCGGGAAGCGGTGATGCGCGATCGCCTTCGAGCGGATGGCGACCGCCGGTAGCTTGTCCATCTCGACCAGGTACGTGCGTTCGATCAGGTATCGCGGCATGGCGTGATCTTACGCCCCCGTCGGGCGCTCGGCGACGTTCGGCGTGAGACCGCGCCGCGGCTGTGAGGCTTTATCTAGCGAGATTCGGCGGGCTCGATGTTCTGGTTGATGCGGAAGACGTTCTCGGCGTCGTATGCGGCCTTCACGCGCGAGAGGCGCTCGTAGTTGCCGCGGTAGGTGTCTTTCACGCGCGCCTGGCCCTCGTCCATCATGAAGTTCACGTAGGCGCCACCCGCCGAGTACGGGTGCAGCGCCTCCCAGTAGCCGACCGCCCAGTCGCGCAGCGACGAAGCGGACGCGGGGTCGCCGTCCACGCCGATGATCACCTGCGCCCACTGGGCATCGCGGTACGCCCAAGCAGTGTCCTCCGAGCCGACGTCGTGAGCGGCGCCGTCGATCGGGTAGAAATGCGAGCCGGACTTCCAGCTTGGCATCGCCGTGTTCCATTGCTCGTTGAGTGCGATCGCCTCGTCGGGGATCTCGTTGAGGAAGTCGGCTCGCCAGTACCACTGGTCACCTGGATGATAGATGCCGTCGAACGCGCTGTTCAGGGTCGGTAGTGGCATCCGCTGGACGCCGTGCATGAGCGGTGGTGCAACGGCGAGCATCGGCGCCATCGCCTGCTCGGCCTCCTCGTCGGAGCCCACGATGCACCACACGATCCCGCACGCCTTCCGCATCTGGATCTCCTCCGGGAACGGCGGCACGGGCGGCACGGTGTGGAAGCAGAAGAACCCGGTCGCGTTCCGCGGCATGCTGGGCTGGTAGTCGCGGTAGGCGGCTAGCACTTCCCCGGTCTGCTCGATCGGCCAGAAGGTCGGACCGCCGACGACGTCGCTGACGGGGTGCGCGTCGAATGTGAACTCCGTGACGACGCCGAAGTTGCCGCCGCCACCACGAAGCGCCCAGAAAAGCTCCGCGTTGTCGTCCGCGGTCGCCGTCACGCGCTCGCCGCTGGCGAGTACGACCTCGGCGGCGACCAGGCTGTCGATCGTGAGGCCGCAGCCGCGCGTCAGGTGGCCGAGACCGCCGCCGAGCGTAAGGCCGCCGACGCCTGTGGTGGAGATAATCCCGCACGGCACCGCGAGCCCGTGCTCGTGCGTTGCGGCGTCCATGTCGTTCCAGGTGCAGCCGCCGGCGGCGCGAGCACGGCGCGTCTCGGGATCGACCGTGACGCCGCGCATCAGTGAGAGGTCGGCGACGACGCCATCGTCGACGCTGCCGAGACCGCCGCCGTTGTGACCGCCGCCGCGCACTGCCAGCGGCAGGTCATGGGCACGCGCGAATCCGACCACGCTCGCCACGTCGGCAGCTGACATAGCCCCGGTTACCGCGACGACTGTGATGGCGCCGAAAGGGATGACTCAGAGCACAACGCGCGGGCAAGTATCGAGCTCGCCTCTGCGCACGATCTACAGCGCAGCTTGCTTGCTCAACGCTCGACGCCGCTCAGCAGATGCTCGGACGACCACGTCTTCGTCGAGCCCAAGAGTCTGAACTCGCGGCCAACGCG
This sequence comes from uncultured Actinomycetes bacterium, assembly GCA_963743275.1. Taxonomy (GTDB): domain Bacteria; phylum Actinomycetota; class Thermoleophilia; order Gaiellales; family JALYLC01; genus JALYLC01. The sequence continues at coordinate 80,248 of CAVUPB010000005.1, forward strand.
GCGTACTGACGACGATCCTCGGACGCGACAGTCGTGAGCAGGTGCGCCGGCAGCCTCGAGAAATCGAGGTCGTGCGTCAGCAGCGGGGCCGACAAGATCGCCGCGGTCGCCGCGTGGATCGCATCGGCCATTCGAACGGCGTACCCGCCAACGATGTCGAGGGCCAGGGCGAATGCGTGTTCCCACCCCTGCGCCGAATGGGTCTCGCGGATCGGAAGCCGGTGGTACGTGGCTTCGTCGAGAAGCGCTTCCCACCCGCCCATGACCGTATTCAGATACTCGTGGCGTGCCGTCAGGAGCGCACTCGATGTCGGATGCTGCTCGCGTCCGGCAACGCCGAGACACGCCTCGGCGAGCTCGACCTCGAGGAGCTCGCTGAACACGAGACGCGACCCGCGCTCCAGCGCGCCGCGGAGGTAGTCGCGGTACGCCTCGTGCCGCGACTCGGATTCGAGCAGCGCGTGGAACACGGCGCTCGTATCGAGCGCGAGGTAACCAGGTGCTTCAGCACTGAGCGGGAGTACCCCAGACGGCACGCCCGGAACAGGCATCAGGGCCGGTACTCGTCCTTCGTCACAGGCATCGGAAGGCGTCGACCGCTCGTCGCCCGCAGAACGGCCTCGGCGCGCTCCTCCGGCGACCGCTCGACCTTCGGCTTCACCAGGTGCGCCTCAAGCAGCGCTTGCCTCTGCTCGTCGGTCAGGGTGTGGACGGTCGCGGCCATGGCCCAAGGATACCCGGAGCAGCGTCACGACTCTCGCTCGATCTGCTCTCGGCGTGTCACAAAGTCGGAGGCGTTGGGGGCCAGTTGTGGGCCAGTCTCCGGACAGCAGATATGGACTTTCCTGGACTTGCGTGGACTGCGGCCACCAGCCAGCGCCCACCTAAGTTGCCTGCTCAGGGCAACTTTTCAGGCGGCAACGGCGAAGCGGACGACGAGGCTCGAACTCGCGACCCTCAGCTTGGGAAGCTGATGCTCTACCAACTGAGCTACGTCCGCAGTCGGCCTGGATGCTAGCAATGGCCGCGCGCCGCCGGATGGCGACGTCGGATGAACCCCAGAACGTCGTGACGCCGGCACCGGCCCTACGGCGACTCCTGCTCCAGCACGACCTCGTACGTGTCGACGGAGACGCGGCGCCTCGTGCCGACCTCCGGCGGGTTCATCGCGTCCAGCGTCGCGGAGCCCTTCTTGAGATCCTCCTCCGAGTCGAAGCGCACGGCGACGACGACCTTGCCGGCGGCGCGGTCGGCGAGGACGGTGACACGCTTGGCGGGCACGCCTTCGGGCATGCCTTCGCCTCTGATCCTGCCGAGCAACGCCTCGAGAGCTGCTTCGTCGAACTCGAACGTGGCTACGCGCGCGAACTGCGGCATTTCGTCCTTCCATCGGCGGGCCGCCGAGTCTAGCTCACGGGAGGCCGCCCGCCGGCGCTGCGCTACCTATCGGAGACGAACGTCGCGCGCCCGATGAGAGCGCCGAACGACGCCGCGGAGCCCTTGCCCTTGAGCGCGGGCCACACGAACCACGTGTACGTGCCGGGTGCGAGCAGGCTGGCCGGGAAGCGGTACGACGCGTGCGCGGGCCAGGCCGTGAGGACGCGCTTGCCGTCCCGGAAGACCTGCACGTTGTAGTACGCGGTGCCCTCCGTCGGCGTCCACGTCAGGAGCGGCGCCGACGTCACGACGCTGCCGGTGAGCGGGCGCAGCGGGATGAGCGATGCCAGCGACACCGTCTTGCGCGCCGGGGGCGAGATGTTGCCGCTGCGGTCGACCGCGAACAGCGCGAGGTGGCCGCTCTTGCCCGCGCGCAGCTTGATGATCGTCGACGTGCGCAGGCCGTGGTAGACGATGCTCCCGTCGCGAGCGCTCCGGGGCGGGCGCTTGCCGTTGAGCACGACGACCACGCGGTCGAGGTCGGCCGCGGCCGGGTTCGCCCAGTGCAGCGTCAGCGGGATCAGCCCCGAGCCGCTGCGCGAGCGCGACTGGACGACGGCGAGCTTCGTGGGCGCGTGTGGTGCGACCTTGTCGCCGGCCGCGCCCGCGTCGGCCGCCGGGAGGACGACGCCGGCGGGCGCTGCCGGAGTGACGGCCGTCTGCACGATCGGACTCGGCACCGGCGCCGGGACGGGGACGGGGACGGTGTTGGCGACCGTCACCCGCAGGGTCGCCGTCGCGACGAGGCCTGCGCGGTCGGTCACGATGTTGCAGACGTCGTAGCTGCCGTCGGCGTAGGTCGTCGTGTCCCACGACAGTGCCAGCAGGGCTCCCGTGGCACACGCGCCCACGGCGCCGATGCGCAGGACGTTCGTGGCGACGCCCGAGGTGGCGTCGGCGGCCGTGTGCGAAACGCTGACCGTGCCCTTGACGACGCCGCCCACGGCCATGCCCGAGACGGACACGGTGGACGACGGCGGCGTGGTGTCGATCCCGATCGTGAGGCCGGGGCCGGGCGCGGTTCCGCCGAGCGCGTCGGCAGCGCTGACGTAGAAGCAGAACGTGCCATCGCCCGGCACCGCGAAGTGCTGGCTCGTCGTGTTGTCCGGGTACACCCGCACCGGCACTCCGGTGGCGAGCGGCGTCGTGCACGCCCCGGGCGCCCGGTAGACCGTCTGGGAGACGTTGAGCAGGTCGGCTCCCGGCGTCCAGGTGAAGACCGCCGGCGAGACCCAGGGTGTGCTCGTGAGCTGCGGCGCGCTCGGCGCCGTCGCTGCGAATGCATTGCCGGACCAGGCCGCGGCGACCGCCACGGCCATGGTCACGAGGATGGAGCGTCGCGCCACGTCGTTGTTCCCTCCGCTGCCGCCAGTCTGGGCGGCGTTCAGCCGGCGGCCGTCAGCCTACCGCGGGTTTCGGCGCTCGCCGGGACGCGGTTCGGAACCGCGCCGAGGACCATCCAAACGGGTGGTCCCGCCAGGGTCCCCGCCCTACATCTCCTCGGGCGCGCCGACCCCGACGAGGTCGAGCGCACGCGCGAGCACCTGCCGCGTGGCGTCGCACAGCGCGAGGCGCGACGCGCGCAGCGCGGGCGTGCCGGCATCGATCACGGGGCAGTCGCGGTAGAACGCCGAGAACGCCGAGGCGAGGTCGCGGGCGTAGACGACCACGCGGTGCGGCGCGCGCAGCTCGACGGCCGCGCGGCAGACCTCGGGGAAGTCGACGAGCGCGCGCACCAGCGCCGCCTCGCTCGGCTCGGGAGCCGGCGCCTCCTCGAGCGCGCCGGCGGGCGCCTCACCCGCGCGCCGCAGGATCGAGCAGATGCGCGCGTGCGCGTACTGGACGTAGTAGACCGGGTTCTCGGGGCCCTGCTCGACCGCCTGCGCGAGATCGATGTCGATCGTCGCGTCGTGCGAGCGCTGCACGAGGTAGAAGCGCGCGGCGTCCACGCCGATGCCGTCCATGAGGTCGTCGAGCAGCACGACGTCGCCGCGTCGCTTCGACATGCGCTTCTGCTCGCCGTCCTCGATCAGGTGCACCATCTGGTAGATCGCGATCTCGACGCGCGCCGGGTCGTAGCCGAGCGCCTGGGCGGCCGCGCGCAGCCGTGCCGAGTAGCCGTGGTGATCGGCGCCGAGCACGTAGATCGCCAGGTCGAAGCCGCGCTCGAGCTTGTCGACGAGGTAGGCGAGGTCGCCGGCGAGGTACGTCGGCGCGCCGTCCGACTTGATGACCGGGCGATCCTTGTCGTCCCCGAACTCGCTCGCGCGGAGCCAGGTCGCGCCGTCCTGCTCGAAGAGGTGCCCGGCGGCCCGCGCGCGCTCGAGGGCGCGCTCGACGCCGCCCGAGCGGTGCAGGTCGACCTCGTTCGTGTAGACGTCCATCCGCACGCGGAAGCGCTCGAGCGTCGCGCGGATGGCGGCGAACATGAGCTCCACCCCGGCACGGGCGAACTCCTCCGCCGAGGCCTCGGGCGGGAGGCCCGTGTCCTTCGCGAGCTGGATCAGGTTCTCGCCCTGGTAGCCGTCCTCGGGCACCGGCTCACCGCGCGCGCGGGCGCGCAGCGAGAGGCCGAAGCGCTCGATCTGGGCGCCCGAGTCGTTGAAGTAGTACTCGCGCGTCACCTCGTGGCCCGCGAACGCGAAGAGGCGCGCGAGCGAGTCGCCGTAGGCCGCGTTGCGGCCCGCCGACACGGGCAGCAGCCCCGTCGGGTTGGCCGAGACGTACTCGACGTTGACGCGCAGCTTCGGCGCCGCCGTGCCGCCGCCGAAGCCCGGCTCGCGCGCGCTGCGCACGGCCTCGGCGTACCACGCAGGCGAGACGCGCACGTTGACGAAGCCCGGGCCGGCGACGTCCGCGCTCGCCACCCAGGCGCTCTCGCGGGCTGCCGTGGCGAGCTCCTCGGCGATCTCGCGCGGCGCGCGGCGCAGCGGCTTCGCGAGGCGCAGGGCGAGCGTCGTCGCGTAGTCGCCGTGCTCGGGGTCGGCAGGCCGCTCGAGCACCGCGTCGACTCCGGGCGCACCGAGCCGGTCCGCGGCGTCGATCAGCGGGGCGGCGATCAGCGAGAGCGCGTCGGGCATGCGATCGAGCATAGCCACGCACGTCCGCGCAGCGCCGCGTCAGCGGTGGTACGGCTCGCCGCGCAGGATCGTGAACGCGCGGTAGAGCTGCTCGAGCACGACGACGCGCGCGAGCTGGTGCGGCAGCGTGCCCTTGCCGAGGCTCCACGTGAGGTCGGCCTCGGCCAGGAGCGTCTCGTCGAGCCCGTGCGGCCCGCCGAGCACGAACGCGGTGCGCTGCGGCGGGCGCTCCTCGCGCTCGCGCACGAGGTCGGCGATCTGCTTCGACGATCGCTGGACACCGCTGCGATCGAGCGCCACGACCCAGTGGCCGGCGAGCAGCGGCTCGATGCGCGCGCGCTCGCGCAGCATCGCCTCGCGCGGCTGCAGCGAGGGCGTGCCCTCCTCCCGCAGCTCGTGCAGCTCGAACTTGCAGGCGCGCGCGAGCCGCTCCTCGTACTCGGCGGAGGCATCGGCCAGCGGGCCGCGCGCTCGACCGACGCAGACGACGCGGATCACGGCGACAGTCTGCCGCACCAGGTCGCCCGACTAGTGCTCCGTCCCGGAAGTCTCGTGGTGCGATTGCGCCGTCTGGACGCCCTGGGAACGACCCGGCGTCTTGCAAATGCCGAACCGCATGAGCGGCGACGCCGCGCCGTCCCCAGAACGCCCAGCCAGCACACTCACACGCACGTGACCTCCGGGACGGAGCACTAGACTCCGCCAGGTCGAGCGGAAGAGGGAGCAGCGTGGAACCCGAGGCACAGGAACGGCACTTCAACATCCAGATCGAGCCGCAGGCACTGGCTGGGGTATACGCCAACTTCGCCAACGTCAGCCATTCGGACTACGAGTTCACGATCACGTTCGCGCGCGTCGATCACGACGTCGAAGGCACCGAGGTGCCGGGTGTCGCCGTCGTGCGCGTCAACCTCGCGCCGCTCTTCATGCGGCAGCTGATCGACGCGCTGCAGGACAACTACTCGAAGTGGTCGACCCGTCAGGGCATCAAGCTCCTGCCGGAGTACGACGGCGAAGACGACCCCGACGCCGCCTAGCCCGCAGCTCTTGCGCGTCGCCGTCATATCGGACGTCCACAGCAACCTGCAGGCGCTGGAGGCCGTGCTCGAGCACGCCGGGCGCGAGGGGTTCGACGAGCTGTGGTGCCTCGGCGACATCGTCGGCTACGGCGGGCGGCCGAGTGAGTGCCTCGCGCTCGTGCGCGAGCGCTGTGCGGTCTGCCTCGGCGGCAATCACGACCTCGTCGTCTCGGGCGTGCTCGACATCGACCAGTTCACCTCGGAGGCGGGCGTGGCCGCGCGCTGGACGCGCAGCGTGCTCTCGCCCGACGAGCTCGAGACGCTCGCGCACCTCTCCCCGAAGGGCGAGCGCTCGGGCGTCTCGCTCTTCCACGGCTCGATCCGCGACCCCGTGTGGGAGTACGTGCTCACGGCCGACGTCGCCGACGCGTCGCTGCGCGCGCAGAAGACCGATCTCGCGCTCGTCGGGCACAGCCATGTGCAGCTCGCGCTCGCGCTCGGCGACTCGGGACTCGAGGGCGGCAAGGCCGAGCCCGAGCAGGAGGTTCAGCTGAACGGGCGCACGCGCCTGCTCAATCCCGGCTCGGTCGGCCAGCCGCGCGATCGCGATCCCCGCGCCGCCTGGCTGCTGCTCGACGGCGAGGGCGAGTGGGCGCGCTTCATGCGCAGCGAGTATCCGATCGAGCAGGCGCAGTCCGACATCCGCGCGGCCGGCCTGCCCGCGCGGCTCGCCGACCGGCTCTCGAAGGGGCTTTAGGGCCCGTCTCGGTAGGGCGTGTGGGTCTGGCGAGTGGCGAGGGTCGTCTGGGGCGCGATCGGCCCGCGGCCCGATCAGGACGATCTTGCAAGGGTCGATCGCGTTCCAGGCGGCGCTCGACGCCGCCAGGCACCGCGCCCTACCGAGACGGGCCCTTAGGAGGCGAGCGAGGTGGTCGTGCTCGGCGGCGTGAGCACGCCCTCGGCGACGAGGCGCGCGGCCGTCAGCTCGCGCGCCTTGAAGATGCGCCACTTCGTCGTCGCGAGCGAGATCTCGAGCGCCTCGGCGATCTCGTTGTAGGACAGCCCGACGACGTCGCGCAGGAGCAGCGCGGCGCGCATGTCGGTGTTGAGCTCGCCGATCGCGCGGAAGACGGCGTCCATCTGCTCGAAGCCGACCTCGGGTGCGGCCGCGATGGCCGCCGGCGGCACGCGGTCGAGCTCGACCGGGGTCTGCGGGCGGCGCTCGCGCGCACGCAACTCGTCGAGCACACGGTACTTCGCGATCTGGAACAGCCACGTCGTGAAGCGGCACTGCATGTTGAAGCCCGCGAGGCCCTGGTGCACCTTCATGAAGATCTCCTGGCAGAGATCCTCGGCGAGCGCGGCGTCGCCGCCCACGAGCCGGAGCACGTAGTTGTAGATCGGCGCCTGGTAGGTCGCCATGAGCTGCCGGAACGCTTCAGGGTCGCCCCTGCGCGCTCGCCGCAGCCGATCGGGATCCGGCTGGGGGATCGCCATGAGTTCGTGACGATACACCCTATGCGCCCGGAACTCCAACCGCCTTTACAGAACCCGGACCTTCTACCCGCAACTCGCGCAAATCACGGTTGAGCACGAAGACGAGCGAGAGCAGGAATGCGGCGGCCGCCACGCCCACGAGCGTCGCCGGTGCGCCCACAGCGCCCACGACCGGGCCGGTCAGCGCGTAGCCGAGCGGCATGCCCGCGAGCTGGCCCAGCCAGTCCCAGGCGCCGACGCGCGCGAGCATGTCGGGCGGCACGTGGCTCTGCATCGCGGTCTCCCACGCCGTCAGGAAGATGCCCACGGCGAAGCCCTCGCCGGCGTAGGCGAGCGTGATCGACCACACGGGCCCCGGCAGCGCCAGCAGCAGCGGTGCCACGCAGGTCGCGAAGAAGAGCAGGCCCGCGACGAGCATCGGGCGCTCGAGGTGGAGGCGGAGCATGACGAGGCCGCCGAGCAGCATGCCGCCCGCGAACCCCGTCTGGATCACGCCCCAGGCGAACGCGCCGCCGAGATCGCTCTTCGAGACGATCGGCCCGATGACCTCGAACGGCGCCACGACGAGCATCAGGAACAGGCACGCGTTCCCCATCCCCATCCACAGCCAGCGGTGGCGGCGCACCTCGTCGAAGCCGGCGCGCAACTCGCCGAGGAAGCGCGTCCTGCGCTCGGCCGGAGCCGAGCGCACGCCCAGGGCAGCGAGGCAGGCGGCGCTGACCACGAACGTGGCGGCGTCGAGCGCCACCGCGCCGCCGGTCGAGACGAGGCTCACGAGCGCGCCGCCGAGCGCCGCCCCGATGCCGAACGAGATGCTGCGCGTGACGCTGAGCAGCGCGTTGGCGCCCTGCAGCAGCGCCTGCGGCGCGACCTGCGGCACGAGCGCGGTGGCGGCGGGGTTGAAGAACGCCGAGGCGGTGGAATGCAGCGCGTAGAGCACGACGAGGTGCCAGATCTGCGCATGCCCGCTGAGCAGCAGCGCGGCCGTGGCCGCCTGGACGCCGCAGCGCACGACGTCGGCCGCGAGCATGATCGTGCGGCGCGAGAGGCGGTCGCCCCAGACGCCGCCGACGAGCACGAAGAGCGTCTGCGGCAGGACGCCCGCGATCAGCACGATGCCGAGGTCGGTCGGCGAGCCGCCGAGGTCGAGCACCGCGAACGCGAGCGCGATCGGGAAGATCCCGTCGCCGACGAGCGAGACGGCCTGGCCCCAGAAGAAGAGCGCGAACTCGCGCTCGCGCAGCACCCCGAGACTCCAGCCGTCGCTCACCGCTCAGGCGAGCAGGTTCTCGCCGGTCATCTCGGGCGGTGGCGCGATGCCGAGCAGCCCGAGCACCGTGGGCGCGAGGTCGCCGAGCTTGCCGCCGTCGCGCAGATGCGCGCCGGCGAGCGTGACGACGAGCGGCACGGGGTTCGTCGTGTGCGCCGTGTGGGGCGAGCCGTCGGGCTGCAGCATCTGCTCGGCGTTGCCGTGGTCGGCGGTCACGAGCGCGACGCCGCCGGCCTGCTCGAGCGCGGCCAGGATCACGCCGAGCGCCGCGTCGGCGGCCTCGACGCCGGCGATCACTGCCGGGATCACGCCCGTGTGCCCGACCATGTCGGGGTTCGCGATGTTGACGACGCCGAACGCGCAGCCGTCGCCGATGCGCTCGGCGAAGCACTGCGCGACGCCCGCCGCCGACATCTCCGGCGCAAGGTCGTAGGTCGCGACGTCGCGGCGGGAGGGCACGAGCTCCCACACCTCGCCCGTGTGGCGCTGCTCACGGCCGCCGTCGAAGAAGTACGTCACGTGGGCGTACTTCTCGGTCTCGGCGACGTGCAACTGGCGCAGCCCGGCGGCCTCGAGCGTGTCGGCGAGCGTGCCGTGCAGCGGCTCGTCGTCGAACGCGACGCGCGCGCCGAGCGTCTCGTCGTAGCGCGTCATCGTCACGAGCAGCCCGAGGCCCGGCTCGAGCGCGTGGCAGATCTGGCGCGCGCGGTCGGGGCGGAAGTTGAAGAACACGAGCGGATCGCCCTGGGCGATGCGCAGGTCGCCGTCGCCGAGCACGACGGGCAGCACGAACTCGTCGGTCACGCCCGCCGCGTACGACGCCTCGACGGCCGCCGAGGCCGACGCCGCGCGCGCCCCCACTCCGTCGACCATCGCCGCGCGCGCGAGCTCGGTGCGCTCGGCGCGGTGGTCGCGATCCATCCCGTAGTAGCGCCCGGCGACCGTGGCGATGGCGACGCCGCTGCCCGCCCACTCGCGCTCGAGTTGCGCCAGCAGGCCGGCGGCCTGATGCGGCGAGACGTCGCGGCCGTCCGTGAAGGCGTGCACGGCGACGCGCGGGACGCCCGCGGCGATTGCGGCGGCCGCGATCGCGCGCAGGTGGTCGACGTGCGAGTGCACGCCGCCGTCGGACACGAGGCCCGCGAGGTGCAGGACGCCGCGGCCCGTGCGCGCGGCCGTGAACGCAGCCTGGAGCGCCGGGTTGAGCCCGAGCGAGCCGTCCGCCACCGCATCGCTGACGCGCACGAGGTCCTGCGCCACGATGCGGCCGCCGCCGATGTTGAGATGCCCGACCTCGGAGTTGCCCATCTGGCCGTCGGGCAGGCCGACCGCACGCCCCGACGCGGTCAGCGAGGTGTGCGGGTAGCGCTCCCAGAGCGCGTCGAAGACGGGCGTGCGCGCGAGCGCGACGGCGTTGCCGGGGCCCTCGGGTGCGAGCCCGAAGCCGTCGAGCACGATCAGCGCGACCGGGCGTGCCATCAGCCGGCGAGCGCCGCGCGCGCGATCGCCGCGAAGCCCTGCGGAGCGAGGCTCGCCCCGCCGACGAGCGCACCGTCGACGTCGGGTTGCGCGAGCAGCGCCGCGGCGTTGTCGGGCTTGACGGAGCCCCCGTAGAGGATGCGGAGCGCGGCCGCGCACTCCTCGCCGTAGCGCTCGGCGAGCGCGCCGCGGATGAACGCGTGCGTGTCCTGCGCGATCTCGGGCGTCGCGGTCCGCCCCGTGCCGATCGCCCACACCGGCTCGTACGCGACCGTGACCTGCAGCACCTGCGAGGCCGCGAGCCCGGCGAGGCCGCCGTCGATCTGCGTGGCGAGCCGGCTCTCGGTCGCGCCGCCGTCGCGCTCGGCCTCGCTCTCGCCGATGCAGAGCACGGGCTCGAGGCCGCTCGCGAGCGCGGCGGCGAGCTTGCGCGCGATCGCCGCGTCCGTCTCGCCGAAGAGCGCGCGGCGCTCGGAGTGCCCGAGCAGCACGCCGGTCGCGCCGGCGTCGATCAGCATCGCGCACGAGATCTCACCCGTGAACGCGCCCTCGGCGGCGTCGTGGACGTTCTGGCCCCACACGCCGATGCCGGCGTCGCCGATGCGCTCGGCGACGAGGTCGAGCGCGGTGAACGGCGGGCAGACGGCGAGGTCGACCTCGTCGAGATCGTCCACGAGCGGCAGCAGCGCCTCGCAGAAGGCCGCCGCCTCGGCCCGCGTCTTGAACATCTTCCAGTTGCCCGCCACGAGCGGCGTGCGCTCCATCAGGACTCCTCGGGGATCGCGGCGACGCCGGGGAGGACACGGCCCTCGAGCAGCTCGAGCCCGGCGCCGCCTCCGGTCGAGACGTGATCGATGCGATCGGCGAGGCCGGCCTGCGTGACGGCCGCCACGGAATCGCCGCCCCCGACGACCGTGCGCCCCGGGCAGGCGGCCACGGCCTCGGCCACGGCGCGCGTGCCGGCCGCGAACGGCTCGAGCTCGAATGCGCCCATCGGGCCGTTCCAGAACACCGTGCGCGCCCCGGCGATGCGCTGCGCGTACGCGGCGGCGCTCCGGGGCCCGATGTCGAGCCCCATCCAGCCGGGCTCGATCGCCCCGAACGGCTGCACCGCGACCTCCGTGTCGGCCGCCAGCGCACGCCCGACGACGACGTCGACGGGAAGCGCGAGCTCGCAGCCGTGTGCCTTGCAGGCCGCCTGCGCACGCCGCGCCTCGGCCTGGCCCTCCTCGCCCTCGTGCAGCGAGTCGCCGACCTCGAGGCCGTCGGCCGCGGCGAACGTGAAGGCCATGGCGCCGCCGATCAGGATCGCGTCGGCGCTCGCCGCCAGCGATTCGAGCACGCCGATCTTGTCGGCCACCTTGACCCCGCCGGCGATCACCACGAATGGCCGCTCGGGCGCGTCGAGGAGACCGCCGAGCGCCTGCAGCTCGCGCCGCAGGAGCAGCCCCGCGGCGGCCGGCAGCAGGTGCGCGACGCCCTCGGTGGATGCGTGCGCCCGGTGCGCGGCGCCGAAGGCGTCGTTCACGTAGACGTCGGCGAGCCGCGCCAGCCCCGCCGCGAACGCGGCGTCGTTGGCCGTCTCCTCGGCGTGGAAGCGGAGGTTCTCGAGCAGCAGGACGTCGCCGTCGCCGAGCGCGGCTGCGGCCGCCTCGGCGACCTCGCCCACGCAGTCGGGTGCGAACGCGACCGGCGCGCCGAGCAGCTCGGCCAGGCGCTCGCGCACGGGCGCGAGCGACGCGGCGGGATCGGGCTTGCCCTTCGGGCGGCCGAGATGCGAGCACAGGATCACGCGTGCTCCGCGCGCGCGCAGCTCGGCGATCGTCGGCAGCGCGGCGCGGATGCGCGTGTCGTCGCCGATGACGCCGTCGCGCACCGGCACGTTGAAGTCGACGCGGCAGAGCACGCGCTTGCCGGCGACGTCGAGCGCATCCAGCCCGCGCGGGAGCGCGCGGCTCACAGGACGTTCGTGATCAGATCGACGAGGCGGTTCGAGAAGCCCCACTCGTTGTCGTACCAGGCGATCACCTTGGCCTGGCGGCCGTGCGCCATCGTCAGCTTCGCGTCGAAGATCGACGAGTAGGGGTTGCCGACGATGTCCTGCGAGACGATCGGGTCCTCGGTGTAGGCGAGGATGCCCGCCAGCCGGCCCTTGTCGGCCCGCGCCTTGACGGCGGCGTTGATCTCCTCGACGCTCGCCTCGCGGCCGAGCGTGCAGACGAGGTCGACGACCGAGCCGTCCGGCACCGGGACGCGCATCGACATGCCGTCGAGCTTGCCCTTCAGCTCCGGGATCACGATGCCGATCGCGCGCGCCGCGCCGGTCGACGTCGGGATGATCGAGAGCGCCGCCGCGCGCGCGCGGCGGAGATCGGAGTGCGGCATGTCGTGCAGCCGCTGATCGCCCGTGTAGGCGTGCGTCGTCGTCATGAAGCCCGACTCGACGCCGAACTCGTCCAGGAGCACGCGCACGACGGGGGCCAGGCAGTTGGTCGTGCACGAGGCCATCGAGACGATGTGGTGCTTGTCGCGGTCGTAGGTGTCCTCGTTGACGCCCAGGACGAGCGTCACGTCGGGCTCCTTGGCGGGCGCCGAGATCACGACCTTGCGGGCACCGGCCGTGATGTGCGCCTCGGAGCGGCGGTCGGCGAAGAAGCCGGTCGACTCGAGCACGACGTCGGCGCCGAGATCGGCCCACGGCAGCTCGGCCGGATCGCGGTGCGAGACGACCTTGAGCGCCTTGCCGTCGACGACGATGCCGTCGGCGGAGGCCTCGACGACGCCCGGATAGCGCCCGAGCACCGAGTCGTACTTGAGCAGGTGCGCCAGGGTGGCGGCGTCCGTGAGGTCGTTGACCGCCACGAACTCGATGTCGGCGCCCGCCTGGTTCGCGGCGCGGAAGAAGTTGCGGCCGATGCGGCCGAAGCCGTTGATGCCGACGCGAACGGGCATGCTCTCCCCTCGTCTGTCCATGCCGCTGCGCGGTGGATGCGCCTCGGCCCCTGCTCGATTCTACCGACGCGCGGGTGTCGAACCGGTTACGACTCGGCGCGCAGGACGATGCGGCGCAGCCGCCCGGCGACCACCCACTTGCTGAGCGGCGGGATGGCGGCCTCCCCCAGCTCCGCCAGGCTGGCGTCGGGCAGCCGCAGACGCAGCTCCGCGACGGCCCGCAGGTCCGGCGGCAGCGCGTCGGGGCCGCCGAGCTGCTCGATCGCGTCGGCGTGCCGGGCCGAGGCGGCGGCCTGGCGCCGCAGGTTGCCCGCGTCCGCGTTGGCGAGGCGGTTGGCCTCCTCGCGCGCCCACGCGAACACGCCCTCCTCCTCGAGCCGCAGCTCGGCGCCGTGGGCTCCGAGCGCCGCGAGCAGGCCGCGGATCGTCTCGCGGCTCTTGGCGTAGACGAGCCAGTAGCGCGGCGTCTCGTGCACGCCGAGCGCGAAGCCCTCGGCCTCGGCCAGCTCGCGCAGCTGCTGCGCGGCGGCCTCGCTCGTCACGCGCCACTCGAGGTGCGCCGGGCTGCGCGGCCGCGAGAGCGAGCCGCAGCCGATGAACGCGCCGCGCAGGTAGGAGCGCCGGCAGCAGCCGCGCGCGACGATGCGCGCGGGGACGCGCTCGATCGGCGCCAGGTTCGCGCCGATGACGCCGGCCTCGTGCAGCGCCTGGAGCGAGCGCGCGTCGCCGCCGACGACGATCAGGAAGCGCGTCGCGCGCTCGAAGCGGTGCTCGCGGTAGGTGCGGATCTCGCACGAGGCGCCGCGGGTGCGCAGGAGCTCGACCGTGCGCCGCGCCGCCAGCGAGGACGCGAGGTCGACGTGCACCTCGACGGCGCCGCCGGCGAGCAGGTGGAACGCTCCCGCGTGGCGCGCCACGCCCGCGAGCTGGGCCAGCCGGCAGTGCGACTGGGCCGGCAGCACCTCCGCGAGCTCGGCGCGGACGTCCTCAGCGAACGGCACGGCCGTTGCGCACGCGGCGCTGCGCGGCCCGCACGAGCGCGCGTGCGAGCGCCTCGGGGTCGTGGTGGAAGCCGTCGGGCGCGACGATCTGGGCCGCCACCACGCGCACGCCCAGCTCGGCCAGGCGGGCGCGGTCGAACTCGACCGGGATCTTCTCGGTCACGATCGGGCGCCGCGGGATCATGACGCTGTCGATCACGCGTGCGCCGACGTGCTGGTGGAGCCGCTCGACGTGGTGCGACGCCTTGTAGCCGACGGTCTCCCCCGGCTGCTGGAGGAGGTTGCAGACGTAGATGCGCAGCCCGCGCGCGTGCAGCACCGCACGCCCGAGGCCGGGCACGAGCAGCGGCGGCAGCGTCGAGGTGAAGAGCGACCCCGGCCCGAGCACGATCAGGTCGGCGCGCTCCACCGCGGCCAGCGCCTGCGGGTTGGCGACCGCGTCGGCCGGGCTGAGGAAGAGGCGCCGCACGCCGTGACGGTCGCCGGCCACCGCCGTCTCCCCCGCCACGAAGCGCCCGTCGTCCATCTCGGCCAGGAGCGCCGCGGGGTGCGTGGTCGCGGGCACCACGCTGCCCTCGACCGCGAGCACGCGCCCGACCTCGGCGACGGCGGCGTCGAACGAGCCGACGACCTCGGTGAGCGCCGCGAGGAAGATGTTGCCGAAGGCGTGCCCGGCGAGCTCGCCGCGGTCGAAGCGGTGGCGGAAGAGCCGGTTCATGAGCGACTCGTCCTCGGCCAGCGCGATCAGGCAGTTGCGGATGTCGCCGGGCGGCGGCATCGCGAGATCGCGGCGCAGGCGGCCGCTCGAGCCGCCGTCGTCGGTCAGGGTGACGATCGCCGTGACCTGCGCGCCCGTCAGCTTGATGCCGCGCAGCAGCGTCGAGAGCCCGGTGCCGCCGCCCAGGCAGACGATGCGGAGCTGGCGGCGCGGGCTCACGCGCGGCTCTCGAGATCGAGCAGCCGCTGCTTGAAGCGGACGCCGTGCGAGCCGTATTCGCCGAGCGATCCGTCGGAGCGCACGACGCGATGCGCGGGCAGGAGGAGGTCGAGCGGGCACCCCGCGCAGAACGCGCCCGCGGCACGCGGCGCACGCGGGCGGCCCGCGCGCGCGGCCAGCTCGCCGTAGGACACGCGCTCGCCCCACTTCACGCCCGCGAGCGCGTGCGCCAGCGCGCGCTCGAGGTCGGTGTAGCCGAGCTCGTCGCAGGTCTCGTCGAGCCCGAACGCGCCGGCCTCGAACGTGACGCGGCGGCCGCTCAGGTAGCGCACGAAGGCCTTGACGTAGCGCTCGGCGGCGTCGCGCGGGCGCCGCTCGGCGAGCTCGAAGTCGTCGATGTGGCGCACGCTCGACGGCTTGCGCGCGGGCCAGGGGAGCTCGTGCAGGACCGGCCGGTCGCCGCGCAGCACGAGCTCACCGGTGCCCCAGCCCGTGACGCCGTAGGAGACCTGCGTGACACGCGGGGAGAGGGTCGTGACGGCCATGGCGTCGCGCGCACTCTATCCCCCGGTGCCGTCGTCGCCTCCGACGCGGTGCAGATGGTCGTAGATCGCGCGCCCGACGGCCGACGGCAGTCCCGGAACGGCCTCGAGCTCGGAGCGGGACGCCTCGAGCAGGCGGGCGACGTCGCCGAAGTGCGCCACGAGCGCGCGCCGGCGCACGGGGCCGACGCCCGGCAGGGTGTCGAGCAGGGATGCGGTCTGCCCGGCCGCGCGGCGCGTGCGGTGGCCGCGCAGCGCGAAGCGATGGGCCTCGTCGCGCACCTGCTGCAGCAGCTGGAGCCCCGCCGACTCGCGCGGCAGCAGCACCGGCAGCCCGCGCCCGGGCAGGTAGACCTCCTCCTCGCGCTTGGCGAGCGAGACGACCGCGACGCGCGGCAGGTCGAAGCCGCGCATGGCGTCGAGCGCCGCACCGAGCTGGCCCTTGCCGCCGTCGATCACGAGCAGGTTCGGGAGCGTCGCGAAGCTGCGGTCGTAGCCGTCGGCCTCCACGCGCCGGTGGCGCTCGAAGCGCCGCGTCACGGCCTCGGCGAGCGAGCGGAAGTCGTCCTGGCCCGCGCCGTGGCGGATGCCGAAGCGCCGGTAGTCGGAGCGCTTCGCGACGCCGTCCTCGAACACGACCATCGAGGCGACGGCGTTGGTGTCCTGCAGGTTCGAGATGTCGAAGCACTCGATGCGGATCGGCAGCGCCTCGAGGTTGAGCGACTCGCGCAGCTCCTCGAGCGCCTCGATGCGCCGCGTGCGCGTGCGCTGCGCGCGCAGCACGTCGTGACGCACGCCGAGCTCGGCGTTGCGCAGCGCCATCGCGACGACGCGCCGCTTGTCGCCGCGCTCGGCCACCCGCAGCTGCACGGCGGCGCCGCGCCGCTGGCACAGGAATCCGGCGACGAGATCCGCGTCGGCGACCTCGGTGTGCACGCAGATCAGCGGCGGGATCCCGACCTGCGTGTCGTAGTAGTCGAGCAGGAAGCGCGCGAGCAGCTCGTCCTCGCCCTCGCCCTCGGCGTTCTCGAGATAGTGCGAGCGGCGCTCCTCGATGCGACCGCCGCGCACCGCCAGCAGCTGCACGTTCGCGATGTCGCTCTCGGCCGCCAGCGCGATCGCGTCGTACGTGCCCGTGCCGACGGCGACGGCCTGGCGCTCGCTGAGGTGGCGCACCGCGTTGAGCCGGTTGCGCGTGCGTGCGGCCTCCTCGAACTGGTGGTTCCTCGACGCCTCGCGCATGCGCCGCTCGAGGTCGCGCTCGATCTTGTTCGTTCGCCCCTCGAGGAACGCGATGACGTCGTCGATCACGGCCCGATAGGCCTCGCGCGTGATCAGCCCCACGCACGGTGCCGCGCAGCGCCCGATGTGGTAATCGAGGCACGGCACGCCCGAGCGCCGCCCCGGCGCGGGCCCCTCGCACGGCCGGTACGGGAAGATCTTGTTGAGCGTCTCGAGCGTCGTGCGCACCTTCTGCGCCGACGCGTAGGGGCCGAAGTAGCGCACGCCGCTGCGGTGCCGCTCGCGCGTGAAGAGCACGCGCGGGTACTCGTCGGCGAGCGTCACGGCGATGTACGGGTACGACTTGTCATCGCGCAGGCGCGCGTTCAGCGGCGGGCGGTGGCGCTTGATCAGCTGCTGCTCGAGCAGCAGCGCCTCGCTCGCGCTGGCGACCACGATCGGCTCGATCGACGCGGCCCGCGCGACGAGCTCCTCGCTCTTGCGATCGCGATTGACGCTGGCGAAGTACGACGCCACGCGCTTCTTGAGCGAGGCGGCCTTGCCGACGTAGAGCACCGTGCCCTCGGCGGTACGCCAGACGTACACGCCCGGGGCGTCGGGGAGGGCGCGCGCCTGCTCGCGGAGGTCGCTCGTCGGGGCTTCCGTGGCCACGGCTGCAGGGTACGAGAGGGCGGCCGGGCGCCAAGTGGCACTCCGGCGAGTGCCACTTGGCCGCAAGATCGGGTCCGCAAGATCGGGGTCTGGCCCGCAACGTGCGGGCCTGACCCCGGCGTTGCGGACCTGGCACCGACCGAACCATCCGCTCAACCACGCCATTCTGAGGCAACCCCGGACACGCCGGTCGCCGCGTGGCACCCCCGCCGAGCCGGCACGAGATCGTCGTCAATTCCCGATGCCTACTGGCGTTGCGACCCCGCGCACAGGTCGGTGCCAGGTCCGCAACGCCGGGGTCAGACCCGCGACGTGCGGGTCAGACCCCGATGTTGCAGCGCCAAGTGGCACTCGCTGCGAGTGCCACTTGGCCGCGCAGGCCCTACGCTCCCGCGTCATGCAGGAGCTGATCGACCGGCTGCGCGGGGCGCTCGCCGAGGCCGGGCTGGAGCGGGCCGTGCTCAGCCATCCCGAGACGCTGGCGCACCTCTGCCTGTTCGATCCCGCGCCCGAGGAGTGGCCGGTCGCGAATCCGTTCGTGGCGTCGCCTGCGCTGCTCGTGCTCGAGCCGGATGCGGCGACGCTGCTCGTCGCGAGCTTTCACGCCGCGCATGCTGCGCGCAGCCCGGTGCCCGTGGAGCAGTACCGCTCGTACGACTACGAGCGCCCGCCCGCGCCGGCTGTCGAGCTGGCGGCGGCACTGCGGGCGCTGACCGGCGGGCCCGGCCGGGTCGCGGTCGAGGCGTCACACCTGCCGGTCGCGGTTGCGGATCTGCTGCGCGCCGAGGGCGCGGAGCTTGCGCCTGCCGATGAGCTCGTCGTCGCCGCCCGGCGCGTCAAGCGGCCCGTCGAGCTCGCTGCGATCCGGCGCGCGTCGCACCTCTCCGACGTCGTCCAGGCCGCCGTCAAGGAGCTCGCGCAGCCGGGCGCCAGCGAGGCCGACGTCGCCGCGCACGCCCAGGCCGCCATGGCGCGGGAGGCGGGCCGCCGCGTGCCGGCGATCCTCACCGTCACGGCGGGCGAGGCGACGGCCACGGGCGGCTGGGAGGCCACGGGCCGCGTGATCGCGCCCGGCGACCTCGTGCTCTGCGACACCTCGCCGTGGATCGACGGGCACTGGTCGGACAGCGCGAATGCCGTCTGCGCAGGCGACCCGACGCGCGAGCAGCGCCGCATCTTCGATCGCGTGCGGCGGGCACTCGAGCTCGCGATCGCGCTCTGCCGCCCCGGCGCGCTGCCCTGCGACGTCGACGCCGCCGTGCGCGCCGAGCTCGCCGACCTCGGCCCGACCTATCCCCACCACACCGGCCACGGCATCGGCGCCGCCTGGTCGGAGCCGCCGCGCATCACGCCGTACGAGCGCATGCCGCTCGAGGATGGCATGGTGCTCGCCGTCGAGCCGGCCTTCTACGCGCCGGGATTCGGCGGCATCCGCCTCGAGCACGTCTTCGTCGTGCGCGCCGGCGGCAACGAAACCCTCACCAGATTCGAGCACACACTGTGAACGTCGCACTCGTCGAGCCGATCGTCGTCAACGTCCCCTACAGCCACCGCGAGGTCAGCTCGATCGTGGCCCGCGACGGCGTCACGGACGTGCTCGTGCGCGTCACGACCGACGACGGCCTCGTCGGCTGGGGCGAGGCGACGAGCGGCTCCGATGCCGCCTCGGTCGAGGCCGCCGTGCGGGCGATGGCCCCGTTCGCCGTCGGCCGCGATCCCTGGAATCGCGACGCCATGCGCGCCGACGCGTTCGGCTACGGCCTCTGGAAGTTCGCCGCCGGCACGGGCAACTTCGCCTGGGCGGGGATCGACATGGCGCTCGCCGACATCTGCGGGCGCGCCGCCGGCCAGCCGCTCTGGCGCCTCCTCGGCGGCGCGCTGCGCAACGACGTCACGTACTTCTTCTACCTCTCGCGCGGCGACGACGACGACCTGCGGGCGCAGGTCGCCGACGGGCTCGCCGCGGGGTACGAGGTCTTCTACCTCAAGGTCGGCCTCGACGACCGCGAGGACGAGCGCATGATCGCCACGCTGCGCGCCGCGCTCGGCGACGGGCCGCGCCTGCGCATCGACGTCAACTCCAGCTGGTCGGTGCCGCAGGCGCTGCGCATGCTGAACCGCCTCGCCGCGTACGACATCGACTTCGTCGAGCAGCCCGTGCGCGAGACCCCGCGCGGCCAGCTCGGCGAGCTGCGCGCGCGCTCGCCGATCGCCGTGTGCGCGAACGAGGGGCTGTGGTCGGAGGACGACGCGTACGCGCGCATCCGCGCGCGCGAGGCCGACGTCTTCTGCCTGTCGCCGTCGTGGGTCGGGTCGCTGACCGCGTTCTCGCGCCTCGCGCACGTCGCCGAGCTCGAGGGCCTGAGGATCTGCAAGCACACCCACGGCGAGCTCGGCATCACCGCGGCCGCCTGCCAGCACGTGCTCCTGACGCTGCCGAACCTCGTCGACGGCCACCAGCAGACGGCGCAGATGATGGTGCACGACGTGCTCACGGAGGAGCTGCCGATCGCACGCGGCCCGCACTGGGGCATCATCGACGGGCCCGGGCTGGGCGTCGAGGTGAACGCCGACGCGGTCGCCGAGGCGGCCGGGCGCTACCGCAGCGAGGGGCAGTACCTGCCCTGGCAGCCGTACCTGCTCGGGCGCGAGGACCGGCCGTGAGCGGGCGGCTCGAGGGCAAGGTCGCGCTCGTCGTCGGGGGCGGCTCGGGCATGGGCCGTGCGGGCGCGGTCGCGATGGCGGCCGAAGGGGCGAAGGTCGCCGTCGCCGACATCGACCTCGCGCGCGCGACGGCCGTGGCGGAGAGCTGCGGGGCCTTCCCCGTGACCGTCGACGTGTGCGACACCGCGAGCGTCGAGCGCATGGTCGAGGCGACCGTCGCGCACTTCGGCCGTCTCGACGTCGTCTACCACTGCGCCGTCGACGTGCCGTTCGTGAACACGCAGGACCGGCGGCTGACCGAGCTCGACGAGGCGGTCTGGACGCGCATGATCGACCTCTGCCTGACCGGGGTCTTCCGCGTCGTCAAGTACGCCGGGCGCCAGATGCTCGCGCAGCAGTCGGGCTCGATCATCCTCTCGAGCACCGTCGACGCGCTCGTCGGCTGCGCCGGCCTCGACTCGTACACGGCGGCCAAGGGCGGCGTGACGGCGCTCACGCGCTCGCTCGCGGCCGGCCTCGCACCCGACGGCATCCGCGTCAACGCGATCGCGCCGAGCTTCGTCTCGACGGAGCCGCAGAGGGTCTGGCTCGAGGACGACGCCTCGCGCGCGACGATCGAGCAGCTGCACCTGCTCGAGATCCCGACGCCCGAGGAGATCGCCCCGCTCGTCGTGTTCCTCGCGAGCGACGAGTCGCGGCGCATGACCGGAACCGTGATCCCGCTCGACTCCGGCTACATGGCCTTCAAGGCGCGCCTCGACGTGATGGGGGCGATGCAGGCCGGGCAGTAGTCACGCGCCCGCGACGAGGCAGGCGTCGTGGGCGTTCGGCGCGATGCGGACGCTGCGCAGGCCGCGCGCGTCGAGCAGCGTGAGCGTGCCGACGTCGAGCGACGGCGTCACGACGCGGCCTGCCTGCGCGCACACGTTGTACGACCCGGCGGGGATGCGCCGCATGCCGAGCGGCTTCGCGTCCGCCATGCGGTAGACGCGGAGCGTCCCGCTGTCGCCGCTCGTCACGTAGACGCGCTTTGCGACCTCGTCGAACGTCACGTGCTGCGGCGGGGCGTCGCCGGGGAGCGCGTGCACGCGGCGCAGCGAGAGCGCGTCGTGCACGCCCAGCCGGTGCTCGGCGCCCGAGCTGATCCAGACGTGCCGGCCGTCGGGCGCGAAGCCGACGTCGTGCGCCAGGTCGTCGGCCGGGAACGTGCGCAGCAGGCGCGGCCGCGCCGGGCGCGAGACGTCGACGAGCGCCAGGCGCGCCGCCTTGGCGCCCAGCGACACGACCACCTGCGGGGCGGTCAGCGAGCTCGAGAGATGGCGTGCGCCCTTCCCCACCTCGACACGGCCCACGATCCTGGCGCGCGGCACGTCGATCGCGATCAGCTGCCCGGCGGCGTCGTCGCTCACGTAGGCGTAGCGGCCGCGCGGATCGCCGGTCGCGTAGCGCGGCGCCGAGAAGCCGTCGAGCACGGCGCGCACCCGCGGCCGGGTCGCGTCGAGCACGGTCACGGTGCCGGAGGCCGAGCTCAGCACGAGCGCCGAGCGCAGGAAGTCGACCGCCTCGATGCCGTGCGGCTGGTTCGGCACGTCCAGCGAGCGCACCACGTGCATGTCCGCGAGCCGGACGACGAGCACGCGATCCTCGCTGTCGGCGGTCACGAGCGCGAGCGGCGTGCCTCCGCGCGCGGCGGCGGGCGCCGCCGCCGGCAGGGCGAGAGCGGCGGGCGCCGCCGCCGCCGCGATCAGGAGCTCTCTGCGGTTCATGTCACGACTACGGCGCGCCCGGCGGGGCAGGTCCTGGCGCGCGCACCGTCCCGCGCGCGATGATGTACCCGGAACGACGACTGGAGTGCCGCAATGGGACGCATCGTGGTCGGGACCGACGGCTCGCGCAGCGCGTGTGCGGCGGTCGGCTGGGCAGCGCGCGAAGCCGCGCTGCGCGGCGTCGAGCTGCACGTCATCCACGCCTGGACGCCCGGGCTCGCGGCCTATCCGTCGCCCTGGTACACGCCGAGCGACGTGGGCGTCGAGGCCTCGTTCGAGGCCTCGCAGACGATCGCGGCGCGCATCTGCGAGAGCGCGGGCGACCAGGCCCGCGCCGCCGCTCCGGGCGTGAACGTGCGCTGCGAGGCGATCGAGGGCGGCAGCACGCAGGTGCTGCTCGACCAGTCCGCCGACGCCGATCTGCTGGTCGTCGGCGCGCGCGGCCACGGCGGCTTCATCGGGCTCGTGCTCGGATCGGTGAGCGACCAGTGCGCGCGCCATGCGCACATCCCCGTCGTCGTCGTGCCCGCGCCGCCGGGCGAGAAGGGACCCGACGCCCAGCCCGGATAGGCTGCGCGGCGTGGTCACGCCGTTTCCCGGCACGCGCGACGGCAGGCCCTTCGGCGCGTTTGCGCTGCACTGGGAGCTCCCCGAGGAGCGCCGCAGCGAGATCGCGTGGATCGCGCCGGGCGACGGGGCGTTCGCGGCGCGCGGGCGCCAATGGTGCACCGGCGAGGACGGCTACCTGCTCGAGTACGAGCTCGCCACGGGCCCGGGCTACGTGACGCAGCTGCCTGCACGCCCGCATCGCCGGCGGGCCGGCGATCGCGCTCGTGCGCGGCGAGAGCGCCGAGCTCGACGGCGTCCTCGACTGCGACCTCGGCTTCTCGCCGCTGACCAACGCGATGCCGGTGCTGCGCGATCGCATGCAGGACGGCGGCCAGGCGCGCGAGCTCGACGTCGCCTGGATCTCGGTGCCCGATCTGACGGTGCACCGCGACCACCAGATCTACGAGCCCCTCGGCGCGCGCCGCCTTCGCTTCGCCAGCCCCGAGGCGGCCTTCGAGCGCGTCATCGAGCTCACCGCGGACGGCTTCGTGCGCGACTACCCCGGCATCGCGGAACTTAAGACGAGATTCACGCGGCAGCGGCTAGCCTGACGGCGAGATCGACCTCCACACGCCGAAAGGGGCGCGCATGGCCGACGCCGACGTCGACACCGAAGCCGAGTTCCGCAGCAAGCTGACGCCCGAGCAGTACGAGATCCTGCGCCGGCGCGGCACCGAGCGCCCGTTCAGCGGCGAGTACGTCTACTCCAAGGAGAGCGGCATGTACCACTGCGCCGCCTGCGGAGCCGACCTCTTCTCGTCGGAGACGAAGTTCGACTCGGGCACCGGCTGGCCGAGCTTCACCGAGCCGGCGACCGCGGCGAGCGTGGACCTGCACGAGGACCGCTCGCACGGGATGCTGCGCACCGAGGTCACCTGCAAGCGCTGCGGCTCGCACCTCGGCCACGTCTTCCCCGACGGCCCGCAGGCGGCCGGCGGCATGCGCTACTGCATCAACTCGCTCTCGCTGCAGCTGGAGCCGGACGGCTCCCGCTCCTAGGCTCAGTCGTCGGGCTGCGCGTCGTCCGGGCCTGGGTTGGGTTCGACCTGGCCCGGGCGCTCCGTGCTCGTGCGGCGCGTGCCGGTCGCCGTGCGCACCCAGTCGTCGTTCGGCCGCGTCGTCGTGACAGCGCGTCGTCGTGACCGTCGTCGGCGTCGTCGCCGGCGTGGACGGCGCGGTCGTCGCCGGCGCGCTGGTCTTGGTCGCCGGCTTCTTCACCGTGACGGTCGTCGCCGGGTTGACGATGGTGACGGTCGTCGCGGGCCGGCTCGCCGGCTTCTTCTTCGCGACCGAGGCCGGATGCGCGACCGTGTGCGTGGTCCGCGCGGCCGCGAGGTTCGCCGCCTTCGCCGCCTTCGCCGCCGCGCGCCTCGCGACGGCGCGCGCCCCGCGTGCCTTGGGAGCGTGCAGCGCGATCGCGCGAGCGCCCCGGTAGGACGGTTCCGCCGCGAGCGAGTCGCTCGCGAGATGCGCGCTGAGCCGGCCCACGGGGTCGCCGCGGTGGCTCGCGTCGCCGAGCAGCACCACGCTCCCGACCGTCGCGCCCGAGAAGAGCGAGCCGGCCAGCAGAGCGCCGCTAGCGAGGTGTCGTATGCGCCGCCAGTCCATCATCCGAAGTCTCCCCCAGGTTGCCCTTCCACGCCACCGCGAGCTCGCGCCGGAGTCCGGCCGCGCGCTGCGGGTGGTTTCCGATGACGGCGCAGCAGATCGTGCCGCCGCGCCGGTACGACACCGCGAAGCCCTCCGGCCCGGCGGCCTCGAGCGAGAGCTCGGCGCCCCTCGGCGGCGGGCCGCCGAGCACCTGCAGGTGCAGTCCGAACGCGTCCGAGCTGGCATACGGGACGTCCGGCCGTACCGGCGCCGTGCCCAGGATCGCGGCGGCGACTGCGCGTGCGCCACTCGCGGCCGCCGTCCAGTGACCGAGGCTGCGGCAGTCGCCGAGCCATGGCCGCCACGCGCTCGCGACGTCGCCGCAGGCGAACACGCCATCGCGATCGGTGCGCCCCGCGAGATCGGTCGCGACGCCACCGTCGGCCGCCAGCGGCGCAAGCCCGCGCGCGAGCTCCGCAGCCGGCTCGGCGCCGATCGCGACGAGCGCCACGTCGCACGGGATCTCCTCGCCGCTCGCGAGCGCGACCGCCGCGACGCGGCCGTCCGCGCCCGGGCGTATGGCTGCGCCCTCCGCGTACGCGACGACCCGGACACCGGCCTCGCGCGCGCGGTCGGCGACGATCGCCCCCACCACGGGGCCGAGCTTCGCGGCCAGCGGCGCTTCCTCGCGGGTGACGAGCGTCACGTCGAGGCCGAGAGCGCACGCCGTCGAGGCGACCTCGAGGCCGAGGAACCCGCCTCCGAGAATCGCGAGCCGGCGCCCCTCGGAGAGGTCCCGCCGCAGTGCGACCGCGTCGCCGATCGTTCTCAGGCGGTGGGCGCCGGCGAGGTAGTCGCCCGGCAGCCGCCGAGCGCGCGCGCCCGTGGCCAGGACGAGCGCATCCCACGCGATCTGCGTTCCGCAGGCGGTCGTCGCGCTGCCGCCGGCGTCGATCGCGGCGATCGGGCTACCGGTGCGCAGCTCGATCGCATGCGACCGCCAGTACTCGGGACTCCGCAACGCCAGATCCGGTGCACCCACGTACCCGGCCAGGAAGCTCTTCGAGAGCGCCGGCCGGTCGTAGGGCGCCCCGGGCTCGTCGCCGGCGAGCACGATGCGCCCGCGGTAGCCGCCCCTGCGCAGGGCCTCGGCGCAGCGCGCGCCCGCGAGGCCCGCGCCGACGATCAGGGCGGTGCCGCCCGCGCCCGGCACCTCAGGCCGTCCCCCTGCTCGCGGCGGGCCGCGCCGCAGCCGCGGCTGCCGGCACCGCGGCGCGCCGCGCGCGGGCGGGAGCCGTCATGGCCCGCCAGGCGATGGCGCCGGCGACGGACGCGATCGCGAGCGCGTAGAACCAGAACAGCGCAGGGCGGTGCGAGTCCGTGCCCGCCATGATCCCGTGTGCGCTGCCGGCGACGAAGATCGCGTACGTGAGCCAGTGCAGCCGGCGCCAGGCGCGGAATCCGATACGACGGCGAATGCTCGAAGACGCCGCAACGAGCAGCATCAGGTCGCCGGCCACGACGCCGACGGCGACCGCGATCCGCGCCTTCGGCGCCATGCCGGGCACGAAGAGCGCGGCGGGCGAGATGTGGGCGACGCCGTCGAGCACGAGCGCAAGGGCATGCAGCGCGAGCGCGCCGAAGGCGAGCATCGCGAGCGTGCGGTGGGCATCCATCACCGCCGGCGGGCGGATGCGGCGCGAGGAGGGACGCGAGCGCAACAGGAGCCCGGCCAGCATGCTCGCGGTGATGAGGCCGTAGGTGGTGAGGCCCGAGGCGCGCGCGATCAGCCAGAGCGTCGGGTCGCCGCTCACGCGAGGCCCCCCGCCAGGACGGCGCGCTCGTCGCAGGTGACGAGCACGCACGCGACGCCGAGGCGGTCGGCCTCGCTGCGCGCGGGGTGCTCGCCGGCGAGCAGCAGCGCGGTCGCGCGGATCTCGGCGTCCACCCCGCTCTGCGCCGTCGCCGTGACGCGCAGGAGATCGGTCGCCGAGGGCCGGCCGGTCGCCGGATCGATCGCGTGGTGCTGCTCGGAGCCGCCGCGCATCCAGCGGCGGCGATCGCGGCCGGACGTCGCGAGGCCACCGCGCTCGAGCGCGAGCGTGACCTGGCCGCCCGGGACGTCGACGCCGACCGGCCAGACGCCGCCGGCCGGCGGGCGCGACGCGGCGATGTCGCCCCCGAGGCTGACGAGCGCGGGACCATGGGCATCGAGGCGCCGGCACAGCCGGTCCGCGATCCAGCCCTTGGCGATGCCGCCGAGGTCGAGCTGCACGCCCGGATCGAGCTCGATCGTCCCGGTCGCGCGGTCGACCCGCACGCCGCCGCCGCCGCGTGCCGCATCCGCGCACGCGGCGCCGTCGTCGGCGAGGGCGTCGAAGCTGCGGTCGTAGCCCGCGGCCATCAGGGCCGGCAGGACGGTCGGGTCGAAGCGGCCGCCGGTGCTCGCCCGCGCGGCGAGCGCGAGCTCGACGAGCTCGAGCAGCTCCGGACCCGCCTGCACGCGCCCCTCGCGGTTGAGGCGCGAGAGCTCCGAGTCGGGCCGGAAGCGCGAGAGCAGCGTCTCGAGCCGCAGCACCTCGCCCTCGGCTGCGATCAGGGCGAGGCGCGCCTCGGGCGACTCCTCGGCGTCGACCAGCAGCTCGCAGGCCGTGCCGACGGCCTCGAAGCGGTGACCGATCATCAGGACGACCGCGTGATCGTGATCGGGGGCAGCGTGACGATGCGGACGGGAGCCGGCGCGGCGGCCGACGAGGAGTACGACGGCGAGCTGCTGCGAACCGCCGGTGCGGATGCCTGCAGCGCCGCGTTGCGCGCTGCCGCCTGAGCGGCGTTGCGCGCGGCCGCGAGGTCGCGGACGTGCTTGGCCTTGACCTTCGCGATCGCGATCTGGCGCTTGTGGAGCGCGACGCGGTAGTGCTTCCAGCGCAGCGTGACGACGTGCTGGACGAGTACGGCGTCGCGCCGCAGGCGCGCCTCGCGCTGGACGAGCGCCTTGATGCGCGGATCGGGTGCCGCGGCCGCGTGCACGGCCCACGGGCGAGCTGCGACGAACGCCCAGCTGAGGAACAGGACCAGGATCGAGATCGCGGCGATGGAGAGTCTGCGGGTGGCGTTAGTCATCGTAGCCACCGCCCTGGTGCGCGCTCTGACCGCCTGCGGCGGAGCCGCCGCCGCCGTCCTCGTGATCGCCGCCTTCGTGCTCGCCGCCGTGCCGGTGCACGATCACGATGTGCGGCGGGGGGCGGACGGTGACGATGCGCGGCGTGACGGGCGCGGGCGGCGCGCTCGCCGTCTGGACGCTCGAGCCGCTCGTGGCCCGCGGCGGCGTCGAGACGACGTTGGGCACCTTGACCGGCTTGTAGTGCGGAATCTTGGGGAGCGCCGGCGGCTTCTGCCGGAGCGCCTTCCGGAGCGACGCCTCCATGCGGTCGAGAGCGCGGGTACGACTCGCGATCTGCGCGGGGACACCCTTCGCCGCGGTGCTCGCACTCCCGCGGGCCGCAGCTGCAGCCGTCGTCCGCTGCGCGGCGTACGCGCCCGCGCCGACGGCCAGGGCAAGGATCATGGAGATGATGGCGGCGTGATGCGGTCTCATGACGTGCTCCTTGAAGGGGACACGACCCAACGTACGCGGAGCCGTGTCAAGGCCGGGTGAGACGCCCGTCAAGGTTCCGCCAGGATTCGGGCAAGGCGCCCGGCGACCGTAAGGATTCGGCCAGAACGACGGCAGCGCGACGGCGCATCGATCAGGATGCGCACATGCGCGTGCTGATAGTCGAGGACGAGGACGCAATCGCCGAGCCGCTGGCCGAGGGGCTGGTGCGCGAGGGCTACGACGTCCAGCGCGCCGCCAACGGGGCCGAGGCGCTGGCCGCGGTCGACGCCGACATCGACGTCGTGCTGCTCGATCTGCGGCTGCCCGACATGGACGGCTACACGGTGTGCCGCGAGGTGCGCTCGCGCTCCGACGTCCCGATCATCATCGTCTCCGCGCGCGGCGAGGAGGTCGACCGCATCGTGGGCCTCGAGCTCGGCGCCGACGACTACCTCGTGAAGCCGTTCGGATTCGGCGAGCTGCTCGCGCGCATCCGCGCCGTCACGCGCCGGGCCGGCGCCCGGCCGGGGCCGGCACAGGCCGCCGCCGAGGTCGGAGGCCTGGAGGTGGACGCGCGCACCCGGCGTGCGCACCTCGACGGCCGCGAGCTCATGCTGACGCCGAAGGAGTTCGACCTGCTCGCGCTCTTCGCGAGCGATCCCGGGGCGGTGCTCACGCGCGAGCGCATCCTCGCGAGCGTGTGGGACACGAGCTGGTTCGGGCCGACCCGCACGATCGACGTGCACGTCGCCGCGCTGCGCAAGAAGCTCGGGTCGCCGGCCTGGATCGAGACCGTGCGCGGCGTCGGCTTCCGTCTCGTCCCGCCCGTGTGAGCCATGCGCCAGCGACTCCTGCTCAGCTACCTCACGTTGACCGTCTTCCTGCTGGCGGTGCTCGAGATCCCGCTCGGCCTGAGCTACGCGAGCGGTGAGCGGCAGGACCTGACGGCCAAGGTCGAGCGCGACGCCGTGGCGCTCGCGACGATCGCCGCGCCGGGCAAGGCCCTGGCCCCGCAGCTGCGCGGGATCGTGCAGCGCTATCGCTCGCAGACCGGCGGCAGGGTGCTGATCGTCGGGCCGACGGGCAACCGCGTCTACGACTCGGGCCCCGGCCTCGGCGGCACGTCCTACGCGAGCCGGCCCGAGATCGCGCAGGCGCTCAACGGGCAGGTCGCGACCGGCGTGCGCCACTCCAACTCGCTCGGGCACGACCTGCTCTACGTCGCCGTCCCGGTCGCCGCCGACGGGAAGGTGCGGGGCGCCGTGCGCATCACCTACCCGACCTCGGCCGTGGACGCGCGCGTGCACCGCTACTGGCTCATCCTCGCGGGGATCGCCGGGCTCGTGCTGCTGACGGCGCTCGCGATCGGCCTGGCCTTCGCGCGCTCGATCGCGCGCCCGCTCGAGGCGCTGCGGCTCGCGGCCGAGCGCGCGGGCGAAGGCGATCTCGCGGCGCGCGCGCCCACCCGCCAGGGGCCGCCCGAGGTGCGGGCCGTCGCCGTGGCGTTCAACGACACGGCGATGAAGCTCCAGGCGCTGCTGCGTGCGCAGGACGAGTTCGTGGCCGATGCGTCGCACCAGCTGCGCTCGCCGCTCGCCGCCCTGCGGCTGCGCCTCGAGAACCTCGAGCGCGACGTCGCGCCCTCCGGGCGCGCGGGGCTCGAGAGCGCGACCTCGGAGGTGGAGCGCCTGTCGCGTCTCGTCGACGGCCTGCTCGCGCTCGCCCGCGCCGACCGCACGCCGTCGGCGGCCGTGCGCATCGAGCTCGCGCCGCTCGTGCACGAACGCCTCGAGGCGTGGTCGGCCTACGCCGAGGAGCACGCGGTCGAGTTGCGCGAGCGGCTCGAGCCGGTCGCGGCCGTCGGCACGCCGGGGCGGGTCGAGCAGGTGCTCGACAACCTGCTCGCGAACGCGCTCGAGGTCGCGCCGCCCGGATCCGTCGTCACCGTCTCCGCAACGGTCAGCCCGGCCTGGGCGGAGCTGCGCGTGAGCGACCAGGGGCCGGGGCTGACCGACGAGGAGCGGGCACGCGCCTTCGACCGCTTCTGGCGCGCGGGCGCGCACAGCGGCACCGGCCTCGGGCTCGCGATCGTCCGCCGGCTCGTCGAGGCCGACGGCGGCTCGGCCGAGCTGCGCGCCGCCCCCGGCGGGGGGATCGAGGCGGTCGTGCAACTGCCCCGCGCGCCCGGCGTCGCGACCCGCCTGCCGTCGGCGCCGCTGAAGCCGCCGCGCGTCCAGTCCTGAGCGCGGCCGCGGCGCGCAACATCGGGGTCTGACCCCAATGTTGCGTGGCGTCAATCCCGGGTGGACTCAGGCCGCGACGCGCGTGCGGCGCGCGCGCACTTCCGGCTGGAAGCCGGGGAGCTCGACCCGGAAGGTCGTGCCGACGCCGAGCGTACTCTCAACCTCGACTTTACCCTCATGTGCCTCGGCGATGGCCTTCACGATCGCGAGGCCGAGGCCGCTGCCGCGCGTGCCGTCCGACGACCGCGCCCGGTAGAAGCGGTCGAAGAGGTACGGCAGCTCGTCGGCCGGGATGCCCGCGCCACCGTCTTCGACCTCGAGCACGAGCCGGTCGCCGCGCGCGTACGCGGTGAGCGTCACGGACGAGCCCTCGCGCGCATGCCGCAGGGCGTTCTCGATGAGGTTGTCGAGCAGGCGCTCGAGGTCCTGACGCGAGCACAGGAGCCGCCCGCCGGAGCGGGTCGCGATGGCGATGGGACGGTCGGCGACGCGCGTCCAGCGCTCGCACGCCGCATCCAGCAGATCGTCGGTCGCGACGAGGCTCCGCTGCGTGCTGACGGCGCGGTCGAGACGCGAGAGCGCGAGCAGGCCCGAAGCGAGCACCTCGCTGCGCTGCAACTCCTCGAGCACCACGCGCTGGGTCTCGCGGAGCTCCTCGATCGTCGGCGCGATGCCATCTCGCCCGAGCAGCTCGAGCTCGCCGCGTGCGATGGTCAGCGGCGTCAGCAACTCGTGCGACGCGTTGTCGAAGAGGGCGCGTCCCCGCTCGACCACGAGCTGTCGCTCGCGCACGTGCCACACCATGACGAGGAAGATCAGCGACATGAGGGGAACCTCGGCGAGCTCGGCCTGATTCTCGGTGCCGATCTCGATGGCGCGCAGCGTCAGGAACGAGATGGGAATCGCGGCGACAAGCAGTGTCAGGACGCTTACGAGCGCCGACCACATGCGCAGACCGAAGACGATGCTGACACTGACGAAGATGAAGTGCACGGGCAGCGCTTCCCACCCGTTGGCAAACGGAATCCACAGCAGGTTGAGCGTGCAGAAGACTGCGAGTGCGATTTCGGGCAGGTAGCGCTCGCGTACGTCAGTCAGGCGCACAGCTGGTACCCCGCCCCGCGAATGGTCGCGATACGGTCGTGCCCGATCTTGACGCGCAATCTGCGCACACAGACATCGACGGTGTTCGTCTCCGTGTCGAAGCTGTAGCCCCACACCGCGGACAGCAATCGCTCGCGGCTGACGACCTCGTCGGCGTGCCGCATGAGGTACTCGAGCACGAGCGCCTCGCGGTCCGTCAGCTGCACGGGGCCGTCGCCGAAGTCGGCCAGCCGGCGGCGCAGCTCGAGCGTGACACCGGCGTGCCGGAGCACTCCCGGGTCGAGCTCGGACTGGCGCCGCAGGTGGATGCGCACGCGCTCGAGCAGCTCGTCGAAGGAGAACGGCTTGGCGACGTAGTCGACCGCTCCGGCGCGCAGCGCGATCACCTTGGTCTCGGGATCGGCGCGGGCGCTCAGCATGACGACGGGAAGGCCGGGCACGGCGGCGACGAGATCGCGCAGGACGGCGATGCCGTCGCGCCCGGGGAGCATCACGTCGAGGAGCACGAGCGCCGGCGCGTGCTGGGCGACCAGCGCCATCGCCGCGTCGCCGTCGACGGCGGAGCGGACGGCATAGCCCTCACGCGAGAGGCCGCGCGCCAGAAAGCTGGCGATGCGCCGCTCGTCTTCGACGATCAACAGGTGCAACGAACCATCCCTCGGCTTGCGCCGCTCCCCTGCTCCCACCCTAGGCGCGTGCGCCGGGAGTGGTCAAGTCCCCCGTGCGAGGGGTGGGTGACACAACCATGACACGGCCGTCAGAAAGCGTGACAGCTGTTGCGAACCGGGCGGAAGCTCGCGGGGATCGCAATGAAGCGTCCCCCTCACGGGAGCACTCTCGCAATGACCAGACGGCCGTTCATACTCGCACTCGCGCTCCTCTCGGCGCTTGCCTTCGCGCAAGCGGCGGCGGCGCAGCCGATCACGCTCAGCGTGACGTCGGCGCGCACCGTTACCAATCAACCCGACCCGGTCGCCCTGACCGGGACAATCACTCTCGCGCCGAACACCTCTGGCAGCGGGACGCCGGTGACGGGCACCGGCACGCTCTTTTCCAGCGAGCTCCACGTCGGCGACCTGATCAAGCCGGTCACGGCCCCCGCGGCCGTACCGAGCTGGCTCCGGGTCGCGTCGATCACGGACGACACGCACCTGCGCGTCACGCAGGGGACGTTCGGCTCGCAGCGCTACACCGGCCCCGCGGTGACGAACGACACGTTCGTCACCCTGCCCGCCCTCGAGACGATCAACAAGGGCGACCCGGTGACGACGTACAAGTACCTCGTCAACCAGGAGGACACCGACCAGAACTCGCAGCCCGCCTCCGCCTGTCAGCCCTCGGGGCCGAACAGCACGCTGAGCGGCTGCCTCTGGACGTCGATCCGGCATCTCTCGGGCTCGAGCACGGCCGCTCCCGGCGCGTGGAACGCGGCGAACGGCTACCAGGGTCTCGTGCCCGACTCGAGCCCCGTCGTCACGAGTGGCGACGAGTCCGACTTCGCGAACGGCGCGACCATCAACCTGCCGGCCGGCAAGTACCTGATCAGCTTCGTGGCCGACGGCCACAAGATCGACGGCGCGCACTTCACGACCGACAACAGCGCGACGAAGAAGACGATCAACGCGCAGGCGCAGCCGTTCGACCTTCCGCTCGCCACCGAGCGCATCCAGGTCTTCAACGACAACGCTTCGACGAACGGCCAGTGGGACGAGGGCGACGAGACCTACGACGCCCAGGCGAACCGCGCGGCCCGCATGCCGGGCTTCACGGCGCATCTCGCCGACCCGCTCGGCGAGGTCACGACCGACTGGTACGGCAACCCCCTGTGCACGACGTACCGCGCGACGACGGCGCCGGGCCGCACGGGCTACGAGCTCGACACGGAGGGTCACCCGATCATCCAGGTCCGCGGCGGCCAGTGCGTCAGCAACATGGCCGGCGAGATCGCGATCCCGAACCTCGGGCCCGACCGCTACGCGACGACGGTGGTCGCGCCCGGCCGGCGCGTCGTGACGCCGCGGGGCCTGGAGCCGACCTGCCGCAACAAGGACTGGGTCAAGACGACGACGCTCGAGGGCGGCCCGGACTGGGACACGTGGATCCAGGAAGGCGCCACCGGCTATGACACCGAGTTCCTGCACTCCGGCGAGCCCACGCCGTGGACGATGGCCGGGTTCGTCTGCCCGAAGACCCTGCCGGTTCGCAACCCCTCGACGGTCGGCACCGTCACGGGGCGCGTGCTCAAGGCCCGCGTCTACTGGCCCGCCCAGGGCGGCATTCCGTACAACGGCACGATCTGGGGCGGCTACGCCGGCACCAAGACCGACGGGCCGATCGACCGCCCGTGGGTCTCGCTCGCGGGCCTGCAGCAGGGTGACGTCGCCGTCGCGATCAAGCGCGGCAACCCCGATGGCACGTTCCGGATCGACAACGTCCCGCCCGGCGACTACATGGTCGCGATCTGGGACGAGCCGCTCAACAACCTCCTCGACACCTACAACCTGACGGTTCGCGCGGCGCAGACCACCGACATCGGCGACGCCATGCTCTCGGGCTGGTTCACCGAGATCAAGGGCACGGTCTTCAACGACCTCAACGGGAACGGCCGCCAGGACAGCGGAGAGATCGGCATCGCCGGCTTCCCGGTCGTGATCAAGAGCCGCGTCAACTCGATCATGGATCAGGGCTCCGCGGTCGCGCTGACCGACTTCGCCGGCCACTACAGCCTCGACCAGGCCTATCCGCTCAACCTCTTCAACGTGCTCGAGGCGTTCGATACGCGCTGGAAGACCACGGGCCTGACCTACCAGGCCGACAACCAGCCCAACCCCACGACCGTGCTGGGCGCGGGCGTCGATCTCAGCTTCCTTCCCGTGATCGGTCTCTCTGGGCGCGTCGACTGGGGTGTCCAGCCGTACTCGGCCGGTGAGAACGGCGGCATCGTCGGCACCGTCACCTACGACTCGACACGCAACGAGCTCGACCCGGCCCAGGCCGCGACCGAGGACTACCAGCCCGGCATCCCGGGGCTCCAGGTCGACCTCTTCAAGCCCGTCGCGTGCACCGGCGCGACGCCCGCGGCCAGCTGCTCCCCCGAGGGCTATGTCCTCGCGGGCGACGGCTCGTACGAGCTCGGCGACTGGATCCAGCGCTACCAGACCGAGTCGTGGCAGCAGCCCAAGAACTGCACCGCTCGCGGTGTGGACGGCGCGCCCCTCGTGGGCGAGCAGGTGCTCCCGCGCACGACGGATCCGATCGGCAACCCGATCAACTGCCTGGAAGGGCCGCTGATGGGCGTCCAGTTCGGCGGTGACGCAGCGCTCAACTCGCCGGATCCCGACGCGAACTTCTTCAGCTCGGTGGACGGCAACTACGGCTTCGGCGACGGCTGGACGACCCCGGGCGGACGCCTGCCGGACGGCTCGCCCGATGCGGACAATCCGGGCTCCGGCTCGGCGCCGCTCGCCGTGGGCGACTACCTCGTCAAGGTCGAGATCCCGAGCGACCCGCTCCATCCGGATCGCAAGCTCTACACGCCGACCCGCGAAGAGGACATCAACGTCTTCAGCGGCGACAGCTTCAAGCCGTCGTATCCGCCGCCGCCCTGCGCCGGCGCGCTGCACACGGTGCACGTCACGAACCCCGACTTCCTCGACACGGGCGGCAGCCCGTACGAGGGCCAGGCGCGCCCGCTCTGCGACATCAAGCTCGTCGCGGTCCAGGACGCCAAGTCGGTCGCTCCGAGCTTCAACTTCTTCACGGAAGTGCCCGTGCCCACGAAGTTCTGGGGGCTCGTCAACGACGACCTCAACATCTCCGTCGATCCGAAGTCGATCCTCTTCGGCGAGAAGGCGGGCGTCGGCAACGCACCCGTCGGCCTCTACGACTTCACCGACCGCCTCGTCGATACGCAGCACACCGACGCGAACGGATTCTTCACGTCGCTGCTCCCGTCGACGAGCACCTACAACTGCCCGCTTCCGGCAGGGCCCTGCCCGAACATGTATCGCGTGGTCGGCAACGACCCGGGCCAGCCCGGCGCGCGCAACCCCGACTACCACCCGGAGTTCTCCACGATCTCGGCGAACTTCCAGGCCTGGCCCGGGTTGATCCTCCCGGTGGACACGGCACCGACGCAGGTCGGGGCCTCGGTCCAGTCGCCTGGCTCGAACGTGGTCAAGCCGGTCGAGTGCGTGATCGCGGGAACGACCCCGCAGCTCTACGCGGTGTCGGCTCCGTACGGCAATCCCGG
Organism: uncultured Actinomycetes bacterium; assembly: GCA_963743275.1. Lineage (GTDB taxonomy): Bacteria > Actinomycetota > Thermoleophilia > Gaiellales > JALYLC01 > JALYLC01. The sequence continues at coordinate 115,181 of CAVUPB010000005.1, forward strand.
CCAGCAGATCGTCGTCCGGGGCATCCACTTCGGGGCGACCGAGGGTCAGGTGCAGCTCGACGGCACCACGACCATCTCGCCCGCGGATGTCACGAACTGGACTGACACGAGCTTCACGCTGGCACTTCCCGCCAGCCAGGGTCAGCACCGGATCGCGATCATCAACACGGCGGCGACGCCGAATGCGCAGTCGGTCAACGGCCTCGACATCCACGTGCTCGGCACCAACTACCGGCCGAACGTGATCGAGGTCGGCCCCGACATGTGGACGATCCTCGGCACGCCGACCAACCTGCGCTTCCGCCTCGGCACGAACGGCACGCAGACGGCGGTCCTCATCCCGTCGCCGACGCTCGGCTTCACGGCTGCGCAACTGCAGACGGCCATCTCCGGTCTGCCGGGCCTCGCCGGCATCGTCCAGGTCACCAAGACCGCGGGCGGCAACTTCCGCATCGCGATCACCGGACGCCATTCGGCGCAGGTGCTGACGGCGACCGCCAACGGCACCGGCGCGGCGATCCGCAACTTCGACAGCCTCAACCCGGATCCCGACTTCGGCATGCACGCCGTGCAGGCCGGTCTCGATGCGGCCGCCGGGCGCCCCAACGCGACGTACCCCGGCCCGGTCGGCCAGCGTGGCCCTGAGGCGCTCGTGGTCGTCTACCCGAACACGGACTCGAGCGAGCCGTACAACACCGAGTCGGCGTACTACGAGAACCTGATCCTGCACTCGCCGGCGAAGGTCCAGGGCGTCGGTCCGGGCGGCTCCAATGCCGACGGCACCGACGTCGCCGGAACGGTCATCGACGGCTCCGGCTACCAGGCCGACGCACAGTCGGGCACCGACTGGTTCGCGCTCATCAACTCGCTCGCGTTCGACGGCAATCAGACCATCTACGAGGGCCAGACCGTCACGGTCATCGCCAACGACGGCGACAGCGGGCAGGGCACGACTCGCGTCGCGCAGTTCCGCTCGAACTTCCCGGCCTCGATCGACGGCATGAAGATCACGGGCGGCAAGCACGACGGCTTCCCGAACAACCGCAGCGACATCACCGGCGCGCCCAACGGCCAGACGGCCACCGTGACGACGCAGGGCGGCGGCATCTACGTCAATGCCCAGGCCCACTCGCTGCAGATCACGAACGACGTGATCGAGGGCAACAGCGGCGCCTACGGCGGCGGCATCCGGCTCGGAACGCCGGAGGTTGGCTACAACGCCAATGACAACATCCGCATCGCCTACAACCGCATCAACAAGAACGGCGGCACGAACCTCGCGGGCGGCATCGGCATCTTCGCCGGCGCAACCGGCTACCGCATCGACCACAACAACCTCTGCGCGAACACGTCGGCCGAGTACGGCGGCGCGATCAGCCAGTACGGCCTCTCGAACCAGGGGTTGATCGACCACAACCGCATCTGGTTCAACCGCAGCTACGACGAGGGCGGCGCCGTGTTCGTCGGCGGTGAGCTCCCGGCCAACCCGAACACGATGACGCAGGGCGCCGGCACGGTCACGATCCGCGAGAACGTGCTGCAGGCCAACCTCTCGAACGACGACGGCGGCGCGATCCGCCTCCTGATGGTCGACGGCAGGCGCCGCAGCCAGACGGGCCAGACCAACAACGGCCAGCTGCAGTTCTTCGACGACCGCGTCAACATCGTCAACAACACGATCGCGAACAACATCGCGACGCACGAGGGCGCCGGCATCGCGCTCGACGACTCCACCAATGTCGTCGTCGCGAACAACACCATCGCCCACAACACGACGACTGCCACGGCAATCACGAGCAACGGACAGCCCGCCCCGGCAGGCCTCTCGACGGCAGGCAACAGCGTCCTGCTGCAGGCTGAGGTGGACAAGCGCTACGGCGTCAACAACCGCCCGAGCATCTCCAAGCCGACGCTCTTCAACAACCTCTTCACCGACAACCGCGCCGGCTCGTGGTCGGCAGCCGGCGGCCTCTCCGGTATCGGCCTGACGGGCGACCCGGCCCCGATCCGGCTCTGGGACATCGGCGTCGCCGACGGTCTCTGCACCGGTGGCGGCACCCGCGTCTGCCTGACGCCGGTTCGCAACCGCTTCGACACCTCGGCGCTGAACGCGGCCAACGTGACGACGCTCGCGAACAACCTCGTCAACACCGCGGTGAACTTCATCGACGACAGCTACCGCGTAACGATCAACGCCCTGCCCTGGCGCGGCTACCCGCAGTTCGTCGGCGCAGTGCTGATCGCGGCCGACCTGCCCATCGGCCAGATGGGCAACTACCACCTCGACGCCGGCTCCAGCGCCATCAACGCGGGCACTGGCTCGACCCCCTCCGTCGGCGGCACCTCCGCCACCGTGAACGCCCCGACGAACGACATCGACGACCAGACCCGTCCGTTGGGCGGCGCCTATGACATCGGCTCCGACGAGCGCCAGTAGGAAGGCGACATGACTCAGCGACAGCATACGAACGCGACAAGGACAGCAACCATGCGCGATACCAAGCTCAGTCGCCGCCGCCTCCTCACCCTCGGCGGCGCGACCCTCGCAGCAGGAACCCTGGGAGGCGGCGCCTACGCCGCCTCCCCGGGGCGCCTCCTGCAGTCGATCGGGCCGGCGCAGACACCGGCACGCAACGTCATCCATCTCGCCGGCACCGACGGCTGGGCGAGCCTCCCGACCCCTGCCACGCAGACGAGCTACGACTTCCCCGACTCGATGGCCCCGGAGGGCAAGACGACCTACGTCTTCGGCTTCCGCGACGTCACCGGGTTCTCGGATCAGCAGGTGCAGGACCAGAAGGGCAAGACGCAGATCTGCGCCCCCCTGCTCTGGTTCGACGAGTACCAGTCGTCCCTGGGCAACGACGTCCAGGTGACGGTCACGAACCTCGGCATGCAGATCCGCCCGGACCTGACCGACGGCCACACGCTCCACTGGCACGGCTTCCGCAACGCGATCCCGTTCTACGACGGCGTGCCCGAGATGAGCGTGTCGATCCCGATCGGCCGCGACCTGACCTACTTCTACCAGCCCAAGGACCCGGGCACGTACATGTACCACTGCCACTTCGAGGACGTCGAGCACGTCCAGATGGGCATGACGGGACCGCTCTTCGTGCGGCCGCGCCAGAACGGCACGGCGCTCGGAGGGTTCAACAAATTCGCCTACAACGACGGCGACGGCTCGACGGGCTACGACCGTGAGTTCGCGCTCCTGTTCACGGAGATGTACCTCGAGTCGCACTGGCAGGATGCCCACATCCAGCAGCCGCTGTGGGATCAGTACCACGCCGACGCGTGGCTGATCAACGGCCGCAGCTACCCCGATACGCTCTTGCCGTCGACCGGGTTCTACGGCCCGACCGGCCCGCGCCCCACGGGTGTGGCGGTCGGCGACCCGAACCCCTGGCCCGACCCGCGGGTCGCTGCTCAGCCGCGACTGAGCCACCAGCCGCTGTCCTCGCTCGTGACGTGCAACGTCAACGACCGCGTGCTCCTGCGCATGGCCAACCTCGGCTACCAGCAGCACGCGATGACGGTGCCGGGCCTCGTGCTCGACGTCATCGGCAAGGACGCGACCCTGCTCGCCAACGGTCCCGTCAAGACCTCGATGCAGACCGAGAGCATCTCCATCGGCCCCGGCGAGAGCTTCGACTGCCTCTTCACCGCGCCGGCCGCGCCCGGCACGTACGTGCTCTACAACCGTGCCTACGCGAACTCGCAGAACCGCGACCAGCAGGGCATCGGCGGCATGCGCACGGAAATCCACGTCCTCCCGGCGGGCACGCTGCCCGCCCAGACCGCGCCCAATGCGTAAGGACACGTCCATGCGCCCTCTCACGATCCCCCTCGCTTCCCCCCGGAAGCTCCTCGTCGCTGCCGGCGCGGCCCTCGTGGCCGGCAGCGTCCTCCTCACCGGCGGCGGCTCCTGGGCCGCCGCCGGTCCCCCCACTCCCGATGGCGTGGTGTGCACCTACGGCTCCGAAGGCCAGGCCGCGACCACCCAGACATTCACGCTCACGGCGCGTGATGGCCACATCACCACGCCCGACGGCAACACCGTCTACATGTGGGGCTTTGCCGATGGCAAGGGCACGTTCCAGTACCCCGGCCCCAACCTCTGCGTCAAGCAGGGCGACCGGGTGCGCGTGATCCTGAAGAACACGCTCCCTGCCAAGACCTCCATCGTCTTCCCCGGCCAGACCGGCGTGACGGCGGACGGTGTGGCCGCAGCTCCCGTGCTGGACGGCGCCGGCAAGATCACCTCGCTGACGCCGGCGGCCGACGCCGGCGATGGCTCCGTCACGTATAGCTTCGTCGCCGACGCTCCCGGTACGTACGTGTACAAGAGCGGCACCGACGAAGCGCTCCAGACGCAGATGGGACTGTTCGGCGCACTGGTCGTGCGGCCCAGCGCCGGTGCCGCGTTCGCATACAACTCGGCACGTACCGAATTCGACCCCAAGACCGAGTTCGTGCAGGTCCTCTCCGACCTCGACCCGGCGATCCACACCGCCGTCCTGCAGGGCCGCACGCCGAACATGGCGGCGCTCCATCCTCGCTACTGGATGATCAACGGGCGCAGCTTCCCCGACACGATCGCCCCGAACAACGCGACGTGGCTGCCTTCGCAGCCGTACAACGCGCTCATCCACACGGTCGCGAACCCGAGCAAGCCCGCGATCGTGCGCTACCTCAACGTCACGTACATCGCCCACCCGATGCACCCGCACGGCGACCACGGCCGTGTCATCGGACGCGACGGCGCCATGCTCGCAGGCCCGGGCGGCGAGGACCTCAGTCACGAGGACTTCGCGATCGAAGTCGGCCCCGGCCAGACCGTGGACGCGCTCTACGGCTGGGAAGACACGAACAACTGGTCCGACCCGAACGCACAACACGCGAGCCCCACGGGCCCCGGGTTCCCCGACACGCCCGCAGCACTCGACACGCTGCACCTGTCCGGCGACACGTGGTGGTCCGGCAGCCGGTTCCTCGGCCAGCAGGACGCCACCAATTTCCCGCCGGGCATCACGAACTACAACCAGTGCGGCGAGTACTACCAGGTCTCGCACAGCCACGCGCTCAACGAGGTCACGAACTACGGCGCCGCCATGGGCGGAATGCTGACCCTCTGGCGCATCGATCCCATCAACCGCTTCGACTGCAAATGAGAGGCGTCAGCATGCATCCCTCCCTCCGCGCGCTCCTCGCGCTCGCCGCCGTGCTCCTCGCGCCGGCGACCGCGGCGGCCGCGCCCTCGATCAGCATCTCGACGCCGCCCGACGGCGCCGTCTACGCCACCGGTTCCAGCGTGCTCGCGGACTACGCCTGCGCTCCCGACGGAACCACCCTCGCGCCGGTCACCCAGTGCGACGGTCCCGTCGCGAACGGGGCCGCCATCGACACCGCGACCGCCGGTACGAAGACGTTCACGGTCACGGCACAGGACGCCGACGGCCCGGTAACCGCGACGACCACCTACACCGTCGACGGCACCGCGCCGGCGATTGCGCTCACGACGCCCGCACAGGGCGCCGTGTTCGCCAAGGACGAGGTCGTCAACGCCGAGTACACGTGCGCCGACCTCGGCGGAGCCGGGCTGGCCTCGTGCACCGGCACCGTCCCCAACGGGCAGCCGATCGACACCACGGCCGGCGCCCACACGTTCACGGTGACCGCGACTGACAATGCAGGCAACACGACAACCGTCACGCACTCCTACAACGCATCGATCTGCACGCGCACGGGCACCCACGCCGTGTCGTGCGAACTGTGGGCGCGCACGGGGACGATCGACCTCCCCGGCGCGGCCGACGTGCCGATCAAGACCTTCGCGGACCACAGCGGAGCGCCGGCGATCACACAGGTCGGCGGGCCGACGCTCGAGGCACTCGCCGGCGACACCGTGACGGTGACGCTGCACAACGACCTCGCTGAGCCGATCGCGCTCGCCGTCCCGCAGCAGCCGATGCCCCCGGCGACATCGAAGATCGCCGCGGGCGGTCAGGCCACCTACTCCTTCGAGGCCCGGCTCGGCACCTCGATCTACGAGGCGGGCTCCGCCTCGAGCGTCGCGGCCCTCGACGAGAACGTCGCCAAGCAGGTCGCACAGGGTCTCTACGGCGCGCTGATCGTGCGGCCCGCCTCCCAGTCGCGCCAGGCCTACGGCACGGCGGCGACCGCGTACGACGAGGAGGCGCTCCTGCTCCTCTCCGACATCGATCCCGCACTCAACGCGAATCCCGACACGTTCGACATGACGACGTTCGCGCCCAAGTACGCGCTCATCAACGGGCGCCCGTACGACGGGACGGCCGGCGGCGCTCTGCCGATCGTCTCGGCGCCCGGCCACGACGTGCTCCTGCGCATGGTCAACGCGGGCGTCCACGACCATCCCATCGGCCTCCTGGGCCTGCGCGAGAGCGTGGTCGGCGAGAGCGCGCACGCACTGCGCTACCCGCGCAGCGCGATCGCGACCAGCGTCGTCCCGGGCTCCTCGGCCGACGCGCTCGTGCACCTTCCGTCGGCGGCCTCCGCAGCCGGGCACTACGCGCTCTACGACACCGGCCTCCGCCTCTACAACGGCAGCGATGCCGGATACGGCGGCATGCTCACGACGATCGACGCGACGGGGGTCTGGACGACCACCTGCGCCGGCCCCGTGACAGCCCACGTCCAGGCGCCCGACACCACGACGGGCATCTCGGCCCTCGCCTTCACGGCAAACGTGACGCCCTGCGTCGCGGCGCCGGCGAGCACCGTCACCGCAGCCGAGTTCTTCATCGACGCGGTCGGCGCCGACGGCTCGGGCACCCCGCTCGCGCTCACCCCGAACCCGCTCTCGGGCTCCGTCTCCGTGGCACAGCTCGCGGGGCTCGGCGAAGGCCCGCACACGATCTACGTGCACGGCCAGGACTCCACCGGCGCGTGGGGCGAGGTCTCGGGCGACATGTTCTCGGTCACCCGGATCGGCCCGTCGGTCGATGCGATGACGCTCGATCCCAACCCGACGAACCTCGTCCCGTCTGCGACGCACCTCTCGGCCACGGCGGACGCAACCGCCCATCCGGGCCGCACCGTCGCCGAGGCCGAGTACTTCGTCGATCCGGCCGGACCGCAGGTGCCGGGCACGGGCACCGCGCTCGTAGTCTCCGACACCACCGCGATCGCCGCGCTGGACGGTGACGTGCCGCTCGCCGGGCTCGCCGCCGGTGTGCACACGATCGTCGTGGAAGCGCGGGACGACCTCGGCAACTGGGGCTCGACCGCTTCCATCGACCTCGTGATCGACACCGCGGGGCCGGTCGTGACCAACGTCGCCATCTCGCCGTCGCCGAACAACGGCACGCTCGAGCAGCCCGGGCACCCGGGTGTCGTCTGGGTGACCGCGACGATCACCGACGGTGGCCCGAACGCCAGCGCGATCAAGACGGGCGAAGGCTTCATCGACCCCGTCGGCACTCCCGCGCTGCACAACGGCTGGAACGTCATTCCGGTCGACGGCCAGTTCGACCAGGCGGTCGAGCAGGTCTACGCCCCGATCCCGGTCGGTGACATCGCCAACCTCACCGACGGCAATCACTCGTTCGCCATCCGCGGACAGGACGCCGCCGGCAACTGGGGCACGCTCGGCACGGGCACGCTCGTGATCGAGAAGACCGGTCCCACGATCACGACGGCGGCGCTCACCCCGGCCACGCGCTCGCGCGGCGGGTCGGTGCAGCTCACCGCCACGGCCGTCGATGCCTCGAACGTGGATCAGTTCGAGTACTTCCTCGACCAGGGCCCGGCCACGAGCGTGAACGTCACGCTCGGCAGCCCGCGCTCGATCACGCAGACGATCACGACCAACAACCAGACGGCGCTCGGCACGCACTACGTGTTCGTGCGGGCGCGCGACGGCCTCGGCAACTGGGGCCCCTATACGCGCCTCACGCTCACGATCACGGGCGGGGGCGGGGGCTTTGCGCCACTCGCGCAGCCGGCCGGCCTCGGCCCGGTGGCGCAGTCGTCGACGTCGGGCGCGTGGGTCGCCGTCAAGGCGACCGGCAAGGCGCGTCTCGTCTCGGTCACCTCGACCCGCGCGGGCGCCGTGCGCGCACGCTTCGTCTTCGCTCCCCACGGCATCAAGATCCGCGGCTCGAAGACGATCGTGAGGGGCCTCGACAAGGCCCACCGCACGGTGCTCTGGGTGCAGGTTCGCGGCGACGCGAAGCACGGCTACCGGATGCGTGCCGTCAGCGGCCACAAGCACTCCCCGTGGCTGTCCCTGGGCAACCGGCGCGCCGTGCTCGAAGCGGCCGTCGCGATCGGCAAGTCCCCGACCCTCAAACTGGCTCACTGAGCCCAAAAGAGGGATTCACTGATCACCAATGCGAGCGGAGAGTAGTGACATGCAAATGCAGCGACCACACCTCCGCACGGTCGCCGCGATCTGCGCCCTCGGCGCAGTCGCGGCGACCGCCGCAGTCCTCTTCCTGACGCAGCGTGGAGCTGCCTCGGCCTCGCCCTCCGTGGCGAGGCCGAGCGCGGCCACGATCGCGGCGATCCAGGAGCGCTACGGCGTCCGTTTCACGATGGTCGGGCTGACGGCGAGTGGCGGGATGCTCGACGTCCGCTTCATCGCCGTCGACGCCGACAAGGTCGAGCAGCTCGGGCACCACGGCACGAAGATGAAGCTCGTCGCCGAGCGCTCGGGGCATCTGCTCGACTCCGAGCAGATGACGCCGCACTTCGGCAAGGTGCACGTCGGCTCGCAGTACTTCGCGCTCATGCGCAACGACGGCAACACGCTGCACCAGGGCGACCTCGTCACGATCCAGGTCGGCAAGCTCTCGCTCCAGCACATGCGGGTGCTCTGATCCCATGCGCAGGCTGCTCGCCGCGTTCGCCGTGCTCGCGCTCGCGCTGCCTTCCGGCGCGAGCGCGCACGCCTTTCTCGTGGCGAGCACGCCGGCGACCGGGGCGAGCCTCGCGCACGCGCCACACAGCGTCAGCCTGCGCTTCACCGAGCCGGTCTCGGCCGCGCTCACCCACGTACAGCTGATCGACGGGCGCGGCGCGCCGATCGGCACGGCGCGGGTCGCCTCCGGGCGCACCGCGAGCGAGTTGCGGATCACCCTGCCGCGCCTCGCGAAGGGCGCCTATCGCCTGACCTGGTCGACCGTCTCGCAGGACGACCTCCACGTCACCCGCGGCGCTCTCGCATTCGGCGCCGGCACCGTCGCACCGCCCGCCAGGGCCGCCGGGGCGTCCGCGCCGGGCACGAGCCTGGCCGAGGGCGCGGCGCACCTCATCGACCTCGCGGCGCTGTGCGTCCTGATCGCGATCTGCGCGCTGCTCGCCGGCCCACTGCCCGCGCCCGTGCGCGCGCGCATCGGGCGCTTCTCGCTCGTCGCGCTCCCCGCGTTGCTCGTGGCCGGCGGGCTGGCGCTCGCCGGCAAGACCTCCGCACTGCCCCTGCGCACGGTGCTCGCGCACACGGCCTGGGGGCACGCGATGCTCGTCCGCGAGCTCGCGATCGTCGCCGTGCTGATCGCCGTCGCGACGCGGCGGCACCGCCTGGCGGCGGCGCTGCTCGTCCCGGTCGCGGCCGCCGAGGCCGCGAGCGGCCACGCCGCCTCGCTCGACGCGGCAGCGGTGCTCGCGATGACGATCCACATCCTCGCGGCCGGCCTCTGGGTCGGCGGGCTGATCGTGCTCGCGCTCGTGCTCCCCGGGCTCGAGCGCCGCGACGTCCTCGCCACGCTCACGCGCTTCGGACGACTGGCCGCGGCAGGCGTCGTCGTCCTCGTCGCGAGCGGCCTCTACAGCGCCGGCCGCCAGGTCGCGAGTCCCGACGCCCTGCTCTCGACGACCTACGGCTGGTCGCTCGTCGGCAAGCTCGGCCTGCTCGCCGCCACCGGCGTCCTCGCGGCCCTCGGCCTCGTCGCGCTGCGCCGGGCGCGCCCCTCGCTGCGGCTCCTGCGCGCCGAGGCGATCATGGCCGCGGGCATCCTCGCGGCCGCCTCGCTGATGCTCTCGAGCGCTCCCGCGCGCGGGCCGCAGTTCGCGCCCGCGGCGCGCCCGATCGCGGGGACGCCGCTCGCCTCGGGGCAGGCCGCCGACCTGCTCTTCGACGTCTCGGCGGCGCCCAACCGCCCCGGGCAGAACTTCGTCACGGCAACCATCCTCGACACCCTGCGCCCGTCGCCGGGCCCCGTCCGCCGCGTCACGCTCACGTTCTCGCGCGGCACGCGGCACGTGACGGTGCCCGCGACGCGGCTCGACGCGACACACTGGCAGGTCGCCGGGAACGCAGCTCGCGGGAGCGGGCGCCTGGCGCATCGCCGTGGCGGCCGAGCGCGCGACACTCCCCACCGCCACGTGGGCGACGCCCTGGACCGTCGGCTCGCCGCTCGCGGCGGCGCCCGCGCGCAAGGCGCGCTACTCGCAGCGCGCGCTCGAGCCGATCACGACCGCGCTCGCCCTCGGGCTCGCCGCGCTGGCCTGCGCGGCGGCGCTCTGGCTCGCGCGCGCGCGGCTCGTCGTCCGGCGGCCTCGGGCGGCGTGATGCGCACCGCTCTGCTGATGGCGCTCGCGGGCGCCGCGCTGCTGCCTGCGCCGGCCTCGGCGGCCGGCATGCGCTCGCTGATCGTGCATCTCGACCCGGCGGTCGCGTCCTTCGCCGGCGTGCCGGCGCGCGAGGTGGCAGGCCGCCTCGAGCGCGAGGGACGCCGGGCGCAGGCGCCGCTGCTCGCGCAACTGGCCGCGCTGCAGCGCGGCGGGCACGTCCGTCACGTGCGCTCGCTCTGGATCGCCGGTGCGGTCGCGCTGACGGCCGACGCCGACGCCATCGCCGCGCTGCGCGCCCGAGCCGACGTGCGCTCGATCGAGAGCGACTCGGAGCTCGCGATCCAGCCGGCGGACGCCGTCGGCGGCGAGCCCGGGATCGCCGCCGCCGGCGCGCCCGAGCTGTGGAGCCACGGCATCGACGGCCGCGGCGTCACCGTCGCCACGCTCGACACCGGCGTCGACCTCACGCACGCCGCGCTCGCCGGCCGCTATCGCGGCGGAGCCGACAGCTGGTTCGATCCGTTCGGCCAGCACGCCGACCCGGTCGATCTCAACGGCCACGGGACCCAGGTCATGGGCGTGATGGTCGCGGGCGACGGCATCGGCATGGCGCCGGGCGCCCGCTTCATCGCGGCGCGCGTGTTCAACGACGCGGGCGCGAGCACCGACAGCGCCGTCCACCTCGCCTTCCAGTGGCTGCTCGATCCCGACGGCAACCCGGCGACGGACGACGCCCCGGACGTCGTCAACGCCTCCTGGGGCGCGCAGCTCGCCACCTGCGACACCGAGTTCGAGCCCGACCTGCAGGCGCTGCGCGCGGCCGGCATCCTGCCGGTCTTCGCCGCCGGCAACGACGGGCCGGCCGCGGCCACCGACACCTCGCCCGCGAACCTGCCCGAGGCGTTCGCGGTCGGTGCATCCGCGAGCGCGACGACGATCGCGTCGTTCTCGAGCATCGGGCCGTCCCGCTGCGGCGGCGGCCAGTTTCCCGCGCTCGTCGCGCCGGGAACCGGCATCCGCTCGACCGATCGCTTCGGCCTCGATGCCACGGGCCTCGCGGGTACCTCGTTCTCGGCGCCGCACGCGGCCGGAGCGCTCGCGCTGCTGCTCCAGGTCGCGCCGCAGCTGACCGCCGACGCGCAGGCGAGCCTGCTCGCGCAGAGCGCACACGACCTCGGAGCGCCCGGGCCCGACGCGACGTTCGGCGCCGGCTCGCTGGATGTCCTGGCGGCGGCGCACATCCTCTCCCCCTCGCTCGACTTCGTTCCCCCCGTGCTCTCCGGCGCGGCGGCGGACGCGACGGGGATCCGCGTGCAGGCCGACGACTCGGCCTCCGCGATCGCAGGCGCCGAGTGGTGGGCGGACGCCGATCCGGGCGTCGGCGCCGGCGCGGCGATGACCGCTGCCGACGGCAGCCTCGACTCGCCCAGCGAGGCGCTCACCGCGAACGCGGCGACGCTCGCTCCCGGGCAGCACACGATCGGCATGCGCGCGCGCGACGCCGCCGGCAACTGGAGCAGCCCCGCCCTGCTCTCCGTCACGGTCGCCGCGGCCCCCGAACCGCTGCAGGTCGTGACCCCGCAGCAGCCCTCCGCCATCGTGATCACACCCCGCGGCCGCGCGCAGCTCGTGCGCGTGGCGAGCGACGGGTTCGAGCACGGCCTCGCAGCCTGGCCGCGCCACGGCGGCCGCGTGGCAGCCATCCGCGCTGCGGCGCTCTCGGGCCGGCGCGGCCTGCGCGTGACGAGCAGCGCGGGCGCGCCGGCGTTCGTGGGGCGCGGGCTTCCGCGCGCGAGCGACCGCGTCGAGCTCGCGTTCGCGCTCGACCCGCGCACGCTGACCAGCCGGACGGCCTGGATCGAGATCGCCGCTCTCACGAGCCCGGACGGCGTCCGGCTCGCGACGCTCGAGCTGCGCTCGCGTGGCCGCGGGAGCGTGCAGCTGCGCGTCAGCGCGCGCGGCGCCGGCGGACTCGCGCACTCGCGGCCGAGAGTGCTCGCCCGGCGGCGCATGGCGCTCGCCCTCTCGCTCGACGCCGGCCGCGTGGCGCTCGCCGCGGGCGGGCACGAGATCGCATCGCTCGCGCACGTTGCGGGCGACGCGCGGGCCGAGGCTGTCGTCCTCGGCCCGCGGCACGGAACGCCGGCCGCCACGACCGGCTACATCGACATCGACGACGTCACGGTGCGCAGCGCGCCCGAGGCGTCCTGACCCCAATCCCGACGGAGCCCGCCATGCCACGCCGAATGCCCTCCCCCGCCCTCGTCGTCGCGAGCCTCGCGCTCGCCGTCGCACTCGGCGGCACCACCTACGCCGCCACCGCGCTGCCGAAGAACAGCGTCGGCGCGAAGCAGCTCAAGTCGGGCGCGGTCAGCACGGTCAAGCTGGCGAAGGGCTCGGTCACGAGCAAGCAGATCAAGGACCACACGATCGTCGCAGCCGACATCGCGAAGAACGTGATCCCGAGCCTCGGCGGGAAGGTCGCGTCGGCGACCCACGCGGACACCGCCGATGTCGCGCACACCGCCGATGTCGCGGGAAGCGTCGGCGGAGCGCACTTCACGACCATCGACTACCGCGTCGGCCCGGGCACGCCCGCCACGCCGATCGTGGCGGCCAACGGCCTCACGATCTCGGCCTCGTGCGACGGCGCGGGCACGCTCCTGCTCTCCCTCTCCTCGGCGACCGGCGACGCCCAGTACGCGCTGCTCGCGACCGACGACACGGGCAACGTCCGCGGCGACAGCTTCAACGCCTGGACGGGCGACGCCTTCGACATCGCCGCCCGCCTCGGCCTGCCGGATCTGACCCGCGAGAGCCTGCACCTGACCTACCAGAACCCCGGCGGCAAGCCCGTGGTCGTCGACATCGCCGCCGACAACGCCGCCTTCAACGGCGCCACGGCCTGCTACGCCGGCGGCTACGCCATCTCCTGACCGCTCCCCGGTAGCGGCCAAGTGGCACACGCGGCGAGTGCCACTTGGCCGCAAGATCAGGGCCAGCGGTCCGCAAGATCAGGGTCTGGCCCGCAACGTGCGGGCCTGACCCCGGCATTGCGGACCTGGCACCGACCGTTGCGATCCGCTCAACCACGCCATTCCGAGGCGACCCCGGACACACCGCTCGCCACATGGCACCCCCGCCGAGCCGACACGAGATCGTCGCCAATCCCGATGCCTACTGGCGTTGCAGCCCCATGCAAGGCCGGTGCCAGGTCCGCAATGCCGGGGTCAGACCCGCAACGTGCGGGCCAGACCCCCGATCTTGCAGGCCAAGTGGCACTCGCCGCGGGTGCCCACTTGGCCACAGGCCGGCCGCCCTGCCGCGCCGCCCTCCCGCGCGGTTGGCGTGTTCCAGAGAACGGGATACGGTTCGGTGGGTGCAGGGGAGCGCGACGCCCATGGGCAGATTGCGGACATGGCCGGGCGGTCGATGAGAGTGGGCGCGAGGCGTGTGACGACCGCCGATGCGCGCCGCGCCCTCACGGGCCGGCACGGGGAGATCGGCGTGGCGGCCGCAGGGATCCTCGGCGTCGCGCTCGTGACTGCGATCCTGGCGCCGGAGTCGGGCGATCTCGTTGCGACGACGACCCCGGCGCTGGTCTTCCTGCTCGTCGTGTTCGCGACTGCGCTCGCCGGGGGGCGCAGGGCAGGCCTCGCGGCGGCCGCGCTCGCGTTCGTGGCGCAGCTCTACTTCTTCGTGCCGCCCGACCACGGCTTCGGGGTGCAGAGCGCGCGCAACGGCATCAGCCTGGGAGCGTTCGCGGTCGCTCTGCTGATCGTGTGCCTCGCCGGCGCGGCGCAGACCGCGGCGCGCCGGCGCGCCGAGTGCGCCGGTGAACGCGCGCACCTCCTGCAGCGCTTCACGGCCTCGCTCTCGCGCGCCGCCACGGTCGATGCCGTCTACGACGTCGCCCTCGGCGAAGGGCGCGAGTTGCTGCGCGCCGGTGCCGGCATGGTCGCGCTGCCGGCCGGCGACGGCGACGAGATCGAGGTGGTCGCGACGTTCGGGTTCGCCGACGAGGAGGTCGCAGGCTGGCGGCGCTTCCCGCGCTCGCGCCGGACGCCGCTCGGCGAGGCGATCGAGACCGGCGAGCCCGTCTTCCTCGACGAGGGCGCGCGCGAGCAGCGCTTCCCCGACAGCGGCGGCCGCGGGGCGCCCACCGCATCGCTGCCGCTGCGCGTCGCCGGGCGCACGCTCGGCGCGCTCGGCTTCCGCTTCGAGCGCGGTCACGTCTTCGACGCGGCCGAGCGCGAGTTCGCCGTCACGCTCGGCGAGCAGTGCGCCTACGCGCTCGAGCGCGCGCGCGTCTACGACGCCGAGCGGCGCGCCCGCAGCGCGCTCGGCCTGCTCGCGGCGATCGGCGAACAACTGGCGCGCTCGCTCGAGCCGGACGCGGCGCTGCGGACGCTCGCCGACCTGGTCGTGCCGACCCTGGCCGATCAGTGCGTCGTCGATCTCGTCTCGGGTGAGGACGTGCGGCGACTCGTCGTCGTGAACGCGGATCCCGAGGTGCAGGAAGCCGCGCGCGTGATGGAGCAGTATCCGCCCGCGCTCGCGAGCGAGACGCCCGTGGCCGTGGCGATCCGCACCGGCGTGCCGCAGGTCGTGGCCTCGACGGCGGATCTCCCGGACGCCGCATACCGCAGTCCCGAGCACCGCGTGGCCGTGCAGACGGTCGGCATCCGCACCATGCTCGCGGTGCCGCTGCTCGTGCGCGGCCGCACGCTCGGCGCGCTCACGTTCGGCTGGCAGAGCCGCACGCCGCCCGATCCCGACCTCACGCAGCTGGCCGCGCAGATCGCGCGCCGCGTCGCGCTCGCGCTCGACAACAGCGCGCTCTACCAGGAGGCGCACGACGAGCGCGAGCGCCTGGCCGCGCTCATGCGCCAGCTCCCGCTCGGCGTGATCATCGCCGAGACGTCCTCACGCAAGCTGCTGTTCACGAACCCGCGTGCGCAGGAGCTGCTCGGCCCCGACGCCTCGGAGCGCTCGATCGCGGGGCCTCATGCCGAGCTGATCCACCGGGCGCTCGGGGGCGAGTCCACCTCCGGCCAGGAGATCGCGGTCATCCGCGCCGACGCCTCGCAGGGCCTGGTCTCGCTGAGCGCCGAGCCCGTCCGCGACGCGGGCGGCGAGATCGTCGCCGCGGTCGCGACGCTCTTCGACCTGACCGAGCACCGCCGGCGCGAGGAGGCGCTCGCCTTCCTGGCCGAGGCCAGCGCCGTGCTCACCGAGACGCTCGACCTCCGGCACACGCTGACCGAGCTCGTCGAGCTCGCGGTCCCGCGCCTCGCCGACTGGTGCACGATCGACATGCTCGACCACGGCGAGATCCGCAACGTCGGCGTTGCCCACGCCGACCCCGAGCGCGCGCGCCTGGCGCGCCGCCTGCACGCCCGCCGCCCGCTCCGGGCGCAGGCCTCGAGCGGCGTCTCGGCGGCGCTCGCGACGGGCCACTCGCAGCTGATCCCCGACGTGCCCGCGTGGCTGGAGGCGCAGGCGACGCCCGACGAGGAGCTCTTCACGATGGCGCGCGTGCTCGGCGTGCGCTCGTCGATCGTGGCGCCGCTGGCGGGTGGGGGACGCGTCTTCGGGGCGCTGACGCTCGCGACCACGGACTCGCGCCGGCGTTTCACCGAGCAGGATCTCGCGGTCGCCGAGGACCTGGCGCGCCGAGCGTCGCTCGCGATCGAGAACGCGCGCCTGTACGGCGCCCAGCACGACATCGCGCACGCCCTCCAGCAGAGCCTGCTGCCGGGGAGCCTGACCCAGCCACCCGGAACCGATGTGGTCGCGAGCTACCGCCCGGCCGGCGAGGGCGCCGAGGTCGGCGGCGACTTCTACGACTCGTGGCAGACCGGCGAGCACTACTTCCTCGCGATCGGCGACGTCGCCGGGCACGGCCCGGAGGCCGCCGCGCTGACGAGCCTCACGCGCCAGGCCATGCGCATCGTCAGCCGCTACGAGCAGTCGCCGAGCCGGATCCTCGCGGTCGTCAACGAGACGATCCGGGCCCAGAGCGCACCCGAGCAGTTCTGCACGGCCGCCCTGGCGGCGCTGCGACCGGGCGACGGCGGCTACTCGCTCTGCGTCGCCTGCGCGGGCCATCCCCCGCCCGTCGTCGTGCGCGCGACCGGCGGCGTCGAGGAGATCGGCGCCTCGGGTGCCCTGCTCGGCGTGCTCCCCGACCGGGAGTATGCCGATCGCACATGCTCGCTGGGCGTCGGCGACCTGGTCGTGTTCTGGACGGACGGCGTGACCGAGCGCCGCAACGACGGAGGCATGTTCGGCGAGGAGCGACTGCTGGCGCTGCTCGGCACTCTCGCCAACCGGGCCGCCGGCGATGTCGCCCGCGCGGTCGACGAGGCGGTCGTCGGGTTCGCACCCGGGCTGCCCGACGACGACGTCGCGGTTCTCGTCGCCCGCGTCACGGCCGTTCCGTCCGCGCGCGAGGCGGCCGTGGGGCCGCCGGCGGCGCGACGCCTGGCGCGCCTCGACGGGTAGCCACCGCGTCGCCTACGGGCGCTTGTGCTTCACCTTCGGCGCGGCCGTCTTGGGCTTCGGCTTCGGCTTGACGGCCTGCACCCCGACCGCCTTCGCCTTGGCCGCGACGATCGCCCACGGCGCATCGCCGGGCGCGTTGAGGCCTGCGCTCGGGACGTCGGCCTGCGTCCACCACTTCGCGCGGTAGACCTGGCCCTCGTAGAGCACGCGGTCGCCTTCGAGATAGACGCTCTCGGGGCTCCACGTGCGCAGCTGCGGAGGAGCGGTCTGCCGGTCGGACGGCAGGATGGGGCCGATGTAGCGCCAGGGCGTGTCCCACGAGTGCGTCACCGGGGCATCCGGGAGGTCTCCCTGCGTCCACCACTTCGCCTCGTACACCCGCGCATGCCACACCACCTCGTCGCCGCCCTGGTAGGCACGGCGGGAGCGCCAGATCGGATACGGGCTGATCGCCGGATCGTCGCGCGACGCGACTCGCACCGAACGTGCCGCGTTCACGCGCGGACGGCCCGGGATGCGCGCGTCGAGGCGGCCGAGCTCCCAGGTGAACGCGAGCGGCCGCTGGCTGACGCCGCTGCAGGTGTTGGAGACCTGCGAGCCGGCCTGGGCGCCGCACTGCGAATCGCGGTTGGCCGACCACATCGAGACACGCGCGAGGCCCAGGCGATTCGCGAGCCCGACCAGCGCGCGCGCGTCGCCGAGCGTGAACTTCTCGCCCGGGACGTCGTTGCGGCCGATCATCGGCGTCACCCCGATGCGGGCCCACAACCGGCTCGCGCTCATGCGCTGGCCGGCGCGCCGGTAGATCGCGTCGAGCTGCCGGTGCGTCGCGTCGAGGGCGTGCTCGCCGGCACTGCGCATCGACTGCCCTGCGGCCCTGCTGCCGCCGTAGTCCATCGTCATGATGTTCACGCCCGCGAGCCGCGCACCGTTCTGGAGCGTGGTGGCAAGCAGCCCGACGGCCTCGCGCGGCAGCCCGGCGGGGGTCACCGGCAGCGTGAACCACACCCGCAGCCGCTTCCCGGAGGCCCGCGCAGAGCGCTGGAGCTCGGCGATCGCGAGCGCCCGGCGCATGTTGGCGGGCGTGTCGGCGAGCGCGGCGCCCTCGATGTCGAAGTCGATGGTGCGGGCGTCGTAGCGCTGGATGACCTCGCCGTAGGCGGCCGTCAGCGTGGCCTGGTCGCTGCAGGTCGATGCCAGCTCGCTGTTGGCGGCGCCCCCGAAGGAGATGATCGCGTCCCCCCCGCGCTCGCGCAGCCGCGTGATGCGACGGTCGAGGTCGAGCGCGCGCCCGGCTCCGTCGAGGTCGTAATAGGTGCCCCACGTCGGCGCGCATCCGTTGCGCGGATCGGCGACGACGAAGCCGAGCACCTGCGTGAGCGACGGGCTCACGACCGGGTCCTCGAAATGGAACGTGGGCGTCAGGGTGACGTCGTCGTACGGCGCGAACCACGTCATCGGAGCCTTCGCGGTGAGCCGCCGGTAGGCGTCGCTGCCCTGCGTCCACCCGGCGGCGCCGAGCCCGACGATCGCCAGGACGAGGACGAGCAGCCGCACGAACGACAGCCGCCTGCGCGGAGCCCCCGGCATCACGCCTCTCCTTCCGCGATCGGTCCGGCGACGGGGCCGAGGGCGCGGAAGCCGTGGTCGCGGCGCTCGCCGAGCTCGAGGCCGCCGTCGTCGGCCATGCGGATCACGAGCGAGCTTCCCGGCTTGAGGATCCGGAGGTGCTCTGCGAGCGCGCGCGCGATCACGGACGAGTCGCTGTCGGCGAACTCCGCCTCCTCGCGCACCGCGTCTGCCGGGATCCTCTCCTCGTCGAGCAGACGATGGGCCGTGAACATGATCTCGGGCTCCGGCGTGCGTTCCTGGTCGATCGCGGCGAGCGCCCCGGCGACCGCGACGCCGGCCTGCGTCTCGCCACTCGCGGCCGGGCCGTGATAGAGGACGGTCACCCAGTCCGGTGCCGCAGGCACGCGCTGCTCGCGCTCGACCGGCCGGTACAGCCAGTCGCCGATGTCGTGGACGATGTCGCCCACGGTGTTCCGGACACCGTGGAGGGTGAGCATCGCGTAGAGCGTGAGCGTGGCGTTGAAGCCCGAGAACGCCGCGTGCGCATAGCTGCGCGTCGAGATGTCGTTGGCGAGCGTCACGGCCGACCAGACGACGATCACGAACGGGAGCGTGACGAACGCGAGCGGCGCGATCGTCCGCCGGCTGGTCTTGGGCGTGCGGGCGAAGGCCACCTTCTGGCCGCCGATGGCCTGACCGAGCGAGCGCACGATGCCCGCCGTGTTGACCGGCAGGAGCATGAGGTTGAGGCCGTACAGGCGCAGCACGTCCGACCGCCGGTAGCCACTGCGGCGGAGGTCGGTCGCGATCGCGGCGAAGTAGGGAAGCGCCGTCAGGAGCGAGTAGCGGGACAGCAGCGTCTGGTCGAAGGGGTAGAAGAGCAGCAGCCAGAGCCCGAGGCTCGCCCACGAGATCGACGCGAGGTAGCTGAGGCGCAGGAAGCCCTCGAGCAGCCTCGCCCGGCGGGGCTCGTCCCTGCGCGAGCGCAGCAGCGTGAGCAGGCGCGGGAGCATGATGAGCCCGCCGTTGGCCCAGCGCTGGCGCTGCACGCAGAGCGCTCCGAAATCGGGAGGGGTCGCGCTGTAGCTCAGCCGCTCGGGGTAGTTCTCGAGCCGCCAGCCGGCGATGCGCAGGTCGAGGCTCGACTCGGTGTCCTCGATCACCGTGCGGTCCGAGATGTAGCGCCGGATCACGAACCCGTTGTGCGCCTCCTCGACCATCATCGAGTCGAGCGCGGTCTTGCGCAGGATCGCATTCGCGCCGACCCAGAACGCCGCGTTGTAGCGGGCCAGGCCCTGGTGGACGATGTGCTGCAGGTCGGTCGTGGCGCCCGCCAGGCGCTCCATCCGCGTGGGCGCTCCCCGGTAGGCGGAGTACGGCGTCTGCACCACTCCGACATCGGCGCTGTCGGGGCGCTCCATGAAGGCCACGAGGCGGAGGCAGTACTCCGGGAGGAGCATGCTGTCCGCGTCGAGCGTGAGCACGTAGTCGGAATTCGGCACCTCGAGGTCGAACGCGCCGCCCCGGACCGGGAGGTGGATGAGGCCGCCGGGCGTTTCGCGCAGGCGGTAGCGCCCGCCCATGAGGCCGAGATAGCTGTTCAGGTTCATGGCCTTGTTGGGCTCGTGCGAGAGCGACGCGAAGCGCTTGCGCTCGAAGCTCGCGAGGTCGGCGCGGAAGATCCAGACCAGCCGCCGGTACAGGCGCCGCACGCGCGCGGCGCTGATCTCCGCCTCGGCCGCGGCCGCGTCGCCGAGCGCGCGCGCGACCTCGTCGAGGTCCGCGATCAGGCGACGCAGCACCTCGTGGACGAGAAACGCGTCGAGATGGTCGTACACCTCCTCGCCGTCGGCGAACTCGCGCAGCCATGCGGCCGCATCGTCGTAGGTCGCCGCCAGCAGGTCGATGTCGGCTCCCGTGATCGGGCTTCCGGTCGCCGCGGTCGACTCGAACGCGCCGAGCGCCGCCTCGAACTGACGCCGTGGCGCCTCGAGCATCGCCGCGATCTCGCCCGGGAGCGCGCGCGCCTCCTCGAGCTGGCGCACGTGCTCGGGGTCGCGCGGATTCGGCGGATCGTCGATCAGCAGGACGGCGCGCAGGTTCGGGAACTCCTGAAGGGCAGCCGTCAGGAGCGTCTGGCGGATGGTGCGCCGCTCTTCACGGTACGAGGGCACGATCACCGTCAGCGTCGGATTCGCCTCGTCGAAGGCCGCGTCGATCAGCGCGCGCGGCGTGCGACGGTGATCGCGCACGCGCTGGAGGTGACCGAGGCGCGCGAGCAGATAGGCGGCCGCAGAGGCGGTGAGCAGGCTGACGAGCATGAGATAGACCGACGCCTCGATCGTGCCGCGCGTGCCGAACGGGTGGTCGAGATAGCGCCGCAGCTGCTCGACGAAGTACGCGACCCACGCTGCGAGCGTCAGGAACAGGGCGAATCGCGCACCGCTCATGGCGCGGCGCGACGGCACGGCGTGCATGATCGGAGCAGCACCGAACGTGCGCTCGCAACCCCACTGCCGTCGTTGCCGCGGCACCTGATCGGCATTTGCGGATCGTCGTCCGCGCCTGCGAATTCGCACGCAAAAACCTCTGAAACCTCGCTGCCCCCGCGCAAGCTTTGCATCCGCCGCGCACAATTCCGTGCAACTCTCCACGATCGGCGGGCCAACTGGCCGAACGGCGAGGATGCATGCGTGTGGGTGCGCGGGTCGAAAGCGAGCGTGGTGATGAGAGAGATGGGCGATTCGACCGACCGGGACGGCTCCGTGCGGGAGCTGCGGCTGGTCGTGACCGCCGCCGACTTCGACGAGGCGCTGCGGTTCTACCGCGACGTCCTCGGGTTGCGCGAGCGCGAGGCCTACTCGTCGGAGGACGGCCGCGTCGTCATCCTCGAGGCGGGCCGCGCGACGCTCGAGCTGACCGACCCTCCGCATGCCGCCTACATCGACGACGTCGAGGTCGGGCACCGCGTCGCCGGCCACGTCCGCGTGGCCTTCGAGGTCGGCGACGCGCGCGCGACCATGCACGCGCTGGCCGGGGCCGGAGCGACCGTGATCGCGGAGCCGACGGTCACGCCGTGGAATTCGCTCAACGCCCGGCTCGAGGCGCCGGCCGGCCTGCAGCTGACGCTGTTCCAGGAGCTCGGCGCCGCCGGCGACGCCGGCTGAGGGCCGCACCACAGCGACCGATGCGTTTCGTGTGCCTCGCCGACCTCCACGGCTACCTGCCGGAGGTGCCTCCGTGCGACGTCCTGCTCGTCGCGGGCGACGTCTGCCCGACGAGCGACGAGCGCCCGGAGGCGCAACGGCGCTGGCTGGGCTCCACGTTCGCGCGCTGGCTCGCCGAGGTGCCCGCCGCGACCGTGATCGGCGTGGCCGGCAACCACGACTTCGTCGGCGAGTCCGACCCCGCCGCACTGCGCGACCTCGACTGGCACTACCTCCAGGACGAGACCGCCGAGATCGGCGGCGTCTCCTACTTCGGCTCGCCGTGGACGCTGCCGTTCCAGGACTGGGCGTTCATGCTCGACGAGGCCGGCCTGGCCGAGCGCTGGAGCCGCATCCCCGACGGGATCGACGTCATGTGCGTGCACTCCCCGCCGCTCGGCTACGGCGACTGGATCGCCGGCGAGACGATCGGCTCGCCGTCGCTGCTCGCGGCGATCGACGCGCGGGCGCCGAAGCTGTGCGTCTTCGGCCACCTGCACCAGGGCTACGGCCGCTGGCGGCGCGGCGCGAGCGAGCTCGTGAACGCCGCCTACTGCGGCATGGACTACCGGCCCGCCCACCAGCCGGTCGTCATCGACCTCGACTAGCGCACGCGCCGGGGCCGGGCACGCACGGTGCGTGCCCGGCCCCGGAACGCGCCACCTACATCGTCGTGATGAACCCCGTGCCCGTGACGATCTTGAGCACCTGCGCCTGCGAGCGCGCCGGGTCGAACGGGGCCGGGGCCGGCACCGGGTCGGAGCCGCGGCCGATGATGTCGCGCACCCAGGCGGCGTGGCGCGCCTCGACCGAGTGCACCGAGAGGGCCGCCGCGAGCGTCTTCTTGTTCGCGATCAGCGGCGCCGCGCCGGCATAGGCCGAGACGCCCGTGTCCTCGAGCACCATGGCCGTCTTGAGGAACGTCGCCTGCTTGCCCGTCGTGCCCTTGAAGTCGAACATGGGCTTCTTGACGGCCTTGGAGCCGAGCGCGCCCTTGAGGAACGTGACGTGCGCAGCCTCGTCGTGGGCCACGGCCTTCGCGAACGCGACCGCCTCGCCCGAGAGCTTGCCCTTGCTCACGGCCTCGGCGTAGAACGCCGCCTCGAGATACTCGAGCGTGAGCGCGAAGTTGAGGATGTCGACGTCGCCGGCCGTCGCCCGCGTCGAGCCTGCGAGCGCGCTCGCAGGCAGCGAGCCGAGCAGCGCGGAGCCGCCGAGCAGCGCGGAGCCGCCGAGCACGACGCGCCGCAGCGCGTCGGCGCGCGTCACGCCCGCGCGCCCGGCCGTCTCCTGGATGGCGCCGTCCACGTCGATCTCGCCCAGCGTCAGATGGGTATCCGTCATGATCGTCCTTTCCGAACCTGTGGAACGTCTCGCGAGTCAGCCGCCCGCCGAGCGGCTGCGGCGAAACCCGTCGCCACTCGTTCGCAGCGCGTGCGCGGCCGGTTCGGGGGATCTCAGAAGCGCTCGGCGTGCACGTGCTTGCGCGGGAAGCCCACGGCCGCGAGGGCGAGCTCGGCACCGTCGACCATCGCGGGCGGCCCGCAGATGAAGGCGTCGACCGGGCGCGGGCCCGAGCCGAGCACGCGCGTCAGAAGCGCGGCGTCGATGCGGCCGCGCTCGCCGCTCCAGCCTTCGTGCGGAGCCGACAGCACGATCACGATGCGGATGCCCCGCAGGCCGTCGAGCGCCGTGAGCTCCTCGCGGAACGTCGTGTCGTCCCAGCGCCTGCTGCCGTAGACGAGCGTCACGGGCGTCGTGTCGCCCGCGTCGGCCATCGTGCGCACGATGCTCATCGCGGGCGTGATCCCGATGCCGGCGACGACGAGGAGCAGCGGCACTCCGGCGCGCGGCTCGAACGAGCCGTGGGGGCCGTCGACGAGCAGCGCCGTGCCCGGGCGCAGCCGGTCGAGGCCAGTGGTGAAGTCGCCCGCCTCCTTGATCGTGAACTCGGGCGAGGCCGGGCGGTACGCGCTGGAGGCGTACGAGAACGGATGCTCGGCAAGTGCGAGCGGCGCGTCGGCGAGCTTGAGCCAGGCGAACGATCCCGGCGAGAAGCGGGTGCCGGCATGCCCGGCGGCCTCGAGCGCCACCGTCGTCGCCCCGCCCCGCTCACGCCGGACCTCCCGCACGCGGAAGCGGCGCCGGGCCGAGCGCAGGGGCCGGCCGATGCGGAGGTGGAAGAGCGCTCCCGTCGCGCCCACGGCCGCGAGCGCCGACGACAGCCACACCGACGAGAGACTCATGAAGCGCCCGACGCCGACGAGATGCACGAACGCGAAGCCGAGCGCCGCCAGCCCGAGGACGCAGTGAATGGCGCGCCAGTCCTCGTAGGACAGACGCAGCCGCTTGCGCCAGATCGACGTCGAGAGGATGCCGCCGAGCGCGAGAACGCTCGAGACGGCCGCCTCCGCGCGCCACGGCGCGATACCGGGTACGAAGAGGCGGAACTTCGCCGGGTCGTCGGCGAGCAGGATCACGACGTGAACGACGACGAGCGCGATCATCGCGCTCCCGATCTGCTTGTGGAAGCGCAGCAGCACGTCGACCCCGAACGGCGCCGTGAACGCGCGCGCGCGAGCAGGCAGGACGAGCTGCAGCGCCAGCATCGTGAAGGCGCCGAAGCCGAGCGCCGCCGACACGTCGACCGCGAACGGGCGTCCGGACGGCCGCGGCCCCACGAGCGCGAACACGAGCGGCATCACCACGACGAGCAGGTAGAGCGCGAGCCAGAGCGTTCTCGCCCGGCCCGCGCTCTCGTGACTCCCGCTCGTCATCTACGTGCTGATCCCTTGGCGGATGCGGCCGCCGTGGCTGCGCGCCGCGGCTGCGACGGCCTTGCGTGCGTGCGCCGCGGCGCGGTCGCCACGATATGGGCGTCGACGGTGCAGAGCCCGCCGCGCCTGGAGACCGCCGACTGCGAGACCACGGCCTCGACGAGCACCTTGGTCGTCGTCCGCTTCATCTTGCTGGTCGCGGGCACGCCCGTGGACTGCTTCCGTGACGGCCGGGAGCACCGGAAGAGTCCGGCCACGGCTGAACACCCCGCCCTTGGCCGTCGCCGCGATGCCGACGGACAGCGCGAGGACGAAGCCGATGACGGCGATGGTCACTCCTCCGATGGCTTCTCGCCGCTTCACCGGTCGCTCCTTCCGGCCGCTGTCACACCGAGTGCTGCGGCGACGGTGCAGGCGCCGCCTGCGATCCTGCTCAGCTTCCTGGTCATGGTGACCCCTCCCTCGTTGACGGGGAGGAGCCTGCCAACCGTCCCGTTAGCGACGGGTTAGCCGCCCGCCACGAATGCGCCAAGGTTCGGAGCCACGGCTGCGGGATTCTGGCGAAACCAGCGAGATCTCCTGCACCCGCCCGCACGGCAGCGCGATCACGGCCTCGCCGGCGCGCGCCTTCGAGCGCCTGTTTCGCCCGTCGCACGCGGGGTAGGAGTCGACCGAGAAGCGATCCCGTACGGCATTCCGAAAGGGCACCTCATGGCGCAGGGCAACGGCAGGACATCCAAGAAGGTCACCTTCCTCCCGGCCGGCCTCGACCGCGCAGCGAGCGAGGATCTCGTCGGCATCCTCCAGGCCCGTCTCGTCTCGCTGATCGACCTGGGCCTGACGCTCAAGCACATCCACTGGAACGTCGTCGGGCCGCACTTCATCGGCGTGCACACGATGCTCGACCCCCAGGCGGCACGCGTGCAGGAGCTGATCGACCAGCTGGCCGAGCGCATCACGACGCTCGGCGGCAGCCCCGACGGCCGCCCCGGCACGCTGGTGAAGCAGCGCACGTGGGACGACTACAGCCTCGGCCGCGATCTCGTCGACGCGCATCTCGGCGCGCTCGACCAGGTCTACGTCGGCGTGATCACGTCGCATCGCGAGGCGATCGCCGAGACCGAGACGATCGACCCGGTCACGCAGGACATCCTGATCGGGCAGACCGAGGACCTCGAGCAGTTCCACTGGTTCGTGCGCGCCCACCTCGAGGACGCGGGCGGCCGCCTCGCCGACGCCGGAAGCTCCAGCGAGAAGACCGCCGCCGCGGCAAGCGCCCGCCGCGCGACGGACACGCCGAAGGCGGCGCGCAAGCGCGCGTGACCGCGGCGCACTGACGCCCTACCTAGCTGTCCTGCCTAGGGACGTTGTGAACGGCTGAGGGTTCTGTCCGGCCCTCCTTCGAGGCTGTGTGGGTCTTGCCGGACTCACGCTCGAAGGAGGGCTCGGATGCTCGTGCACGCTAACGCCAAGCTCGGCTTGGCTGGGCGGCTCGCGCTGGTGCGCGCGCTCGAAGATGGCCTCACGATGAGAGCCGCGGCAGCGGCCTTCAGCGGTTCGCCGGCGACCGCGCATCGCTGGTGGCACCGCTGGATCGACGGAGGGCGTCAGCCGCAGTCGCTGCTCGATCGCTCGAGCCGGCCGCGATCCTCGCCGCGGCTCTTGGCGCCCGAGCTGGCGGAGCGGATCTGCGCCTGCCGGCGTGAGACCGGCTGGGAGCCGCGGCTGGTCGCGGGCGCCACCGGCTTTGCGCACTCGACCGTCTCGAGGGTGCTCTGGCGCGCCGGGCTCTCACGCCGAGAAGCCGCGATCCGGGAGCCCGCCAACCGCTACGAGTGGCCCTGCCCCGGCGATCTGCTGCACATGGATATCTCGCGCTACGCGCGCTTCGAGCAGCCGGGGCATGCCATCACCGGCGACCGCTCGCGGCACTCGCGTGGCTGGGGGCAAGCGAAGAGCCGCGTCGGCTACGACTCCGTCCACGCCGTCGTCGACGACCACTCGCGGCTGGCGTACGTCGAGCTCTGCGACGACGAGACGGCCGTCACCGTGACCGGCTTCATGGAGCACGCCCTGGCCCTCTACGCGCGCCACAGGATCCACGCCAAGCGCGTCATGACCGACAACGCCCTTCACCTACGTCAAGAACCGCTCGCTGCGCGAACTGCTCGCCGATCGCGGCATCTCGCACCTCACGACTCAGCCCTACCGGCCCCGCACCAACGGCAAGGTCGAACGCTTCCACCAGACCATGGCCCGCGAATGGGCCTACGGCCTCACCTACCGCTCACATCGACACCGCGCCCAAGCGCTGCCACACTGGCTCGACCACGACAACCGGCACCGCCCGCACAGCGCAATCGGAGACCGACCCCCGATCAGCCGCGTTCACAACCTGCCTAGGCAGGACACCTAGCGGCGGAACGCGACCGGGATCCGCACGGTGTGGATGGGCGAGCCGTCCTTGGCGGAGCGCTCGAAGACGACGACGCTGCCGTGTGCCGCGCCGCTCCAGCCGAAGGGGACGACAACCCGGAAGCGGCCGCGGCAACCCGTGCCGCAGGACGCGTGAACGGTCCTGTGCACGAGCACGTGCCCGTCCGCAGCGAGCAGGCGAAGCTCGAAGGTCGCCTCGAACACGTCGGCGCTTCCGGTGAGATGCAACGGGCTCTTGACCGAATCGCCGACGGCGGGCCATTCCACGAGGATCGGGGGCGCCCACTGCTCGTAATCTGCGCGCGTCTGCGGAGTTCGCAGGAGGATGCCCTCACCCGAGAACACGCTCACGGGACGCCCGTCGAGCAGGAGCCGCACGGAGTGCACGCTCGGGAATTGCGTCACCGTGTAGACGAGCTGGGCGAGCCGCGCGAACATCGTCGCCGAGCCTCCACCGGAGGCAAATCGCCCCGTCAGGTCGACGCCGGCGACGCCGTGGTCGAGCGAGACTCCGCGCAGGCGCGTTCCGGCGGGGATCTGCGACCCCAGCCCGGCCAGGCGCTCGGCGCTCGACGGGCCGCGTACCAGCAGCTTCACCGCAGCGGCAACCGGCGCCGCCGAGCGCGGCACGCGCTCGTGCGCGACGCCCAGCTTCTCGCCGCGCAGAAGGTAGAGCGCGACCGTGCGGGTCGGCGGCAGGCGCTGCGCGCCTCGGTGCGGCCGACGCGGTCGTTGCCAGGAGCGCGAGAAGCGCCGTGAACGCGATGACGCCGGAGTACGTCCGGCCCGTGGTGGTCGTCATTGAACGAGAGCATCTCGCGCAGGTCACCGCGCCGAATCGGGGAGTCCGCCACATTCGCTGCGGGAATCCCGCGCCCCGGCGGGCCTCGCCGGCGACCTGTCCCCGGGCCGGCGCGACGGCGTCGGAGGGATCCCTCGCACGCCTGACCGATGGAGGAATGCGGATCTGCGCGGGCTGGCAGGGTCGCGATGCGCCCGGTAGGAATCGAACCTACGACCTTGCGCTCCGGAGGCGCACGCTCTATCCCCTGAGCTACGGGCGCGACGCGACGGACCGTAGCATCCCCCGGCGCAGGGAGGGCCGAGACCGCCGATCACGGATTCCATACAGATCGGGCCGCCCAGCTCACAAATGCGCTGCGAATGCTTACGCGCGGCCCCTTGATCCCTCACCTTCGGGTGCGAGCGTGGGAATCGGGCACCGAACACGTGCACCGAGACCTCAGGGAAAGGGAGACCCATGTTCCGCACGATCCGTCTCACCGCAGCCGCACTTGCAGTCGCGGCCGCCAGCCTCACCATCGTCGGCTCCGCCGGCGCTCATGCTCGCGGCACGGCCTACGAGTTCCGCGGCACCGCCGTCGTCGCCCCTGGCACCGGTGCAACGCAGATCCAGGTCCAGGTGACGGGCGGCAACCGCGCGGCGCTCAAGGCGCTGCTCGGGGCCGCGCAGCCCACGACCTTCACCACCGACGCGCATACCCGCTGGATCAGCGTCCACGGCAACACGCCCGTGCTCGCCGCGTCCGACACCGTGCTCGCCGGCGACGACGTGCGCGTTCTCGTGCGCGCTCCCTGGCACACGCCGCTCGCCACGCTCGTGGCGACGCCCGCCGCGAGCGTGACCGACCTCTCGGCGCGCACGCGCCCGACCGGCCGTCTCTTCCTGTTCGGCGCGACCGCAGCGGCGATCGACACGACCGCGCACACGATCACGGTCGACGTCAACTACGGCAACTGGCGCGGCCTCTTCGCGCTGCTCGGCCAGCCCGTGCACCAGACGTTCACCTACGACGCCAACACCGTGTTCCTGAAGTGGCGCCACGGCGTGCCGATCGGCGTCGACCCCAGCGTCATCCACGCCGGCGACCCGCTGACGCTGCGCGTCTTCGGCGCCACCTGGAACACCCCGCTCCCGACGCTGCTCGCGACGCCGCTCTGGCGCGTCAAGCTGGGCGAGCCGATGCGGCTCGCGCTGCGCGACGGCGCAGAGCTGCCCGCCACCTGATCGACCACCCCGCGGGGACCCCTCCCCCGCACCCCTCAGCCGCGGCCCAGCGCCGCGACATCCCCCTCCCACGGGGCCGGCCGCGAGGCCGGCCCCGTGGTCGTTGTAGCCTCCCCGTCGTGGAGCGTCTCTGGGCACCCTGGCGGCTGAGCTACGTGACCGGCGAGCGGCCGGACGGCTGCGTCTTCTGCAATCACCTGCCGCAGAGCGACGAGGATGCCCTGATCGTCCACCGCGGCGAGCGCTGCTACGTCGTGCTCAACCTCTACCCGTTCGGCAGCGGGCACCTCATGGTCGTGCCCTACCGGCACGTCGCGTCGCCGGGGGCGCTCGACGCGGAGGAGCGGGCGGAGATGTGGCAGCTGCTCGACGACTCGCTCAAGGCGATCGAGGGGGCGCTCGGCGCCCAGGGTCACAACGTCGGCTTCAACCTCGGCGCCGCCGCGGGCGCAGGCGTCGCCGACCACCTCCACCTCCACGTCGTGCCCCGCTGGGCCGGCGACTACAACTTCATGCCCGTGCTGGCCGACGTGAAGGTGATGCCGCAGTACCTCGCCGAGACGCGTGCGGCGCTGGTCGCCGCCTGGCCGACGTAGGGCCCGTCTCGGTAGGGCGTGTGGGTCTGGCGAGTGGCGAGGGTCGTCTGGGGCGCGATCGGCCCGCGGCCCGATCAGGACGATCTTGCAAGGGTCGATCGCGTTCCAGGCGGCGCTCGACGCCGCCAGGCGCCGCGCCCTACCGAGACGGGCCCTTAGCATGCGCGCATGACGCTCGATCCCTCCGTCTTCAAGGCCTACGACGTCCGCGGCATCGTCCCCGACGAGCTCGACGCCGACGGCGTGTACCGCATCGTGCGCGCGTACGTCGACGAGTTCGAGCCGCACAGCATGGCGATCGGCCGCGACATGCGGCTGACATCGCCCGAGCTCTGCGAGGCGGCCGTCAAGGCGGCGCTCGATGCCGGCTGCGACGTCGACGAGATCGGCCTCGTGGGCACCGAGATGCTGTACTTCGCGGTCTGCGAGCACGGCTACGAGGGCGGGCTCATCGTGACCGCCTCGCACAATCCCAAGCAGTACAACGGCATGAAGATCGTGCGCCGCGGGGCGCTGCCGCTGGGCGGCGACGGCGGCATCGAGAAGGTCCGCGACCGCGCCCTCGCGGGCGAGTTCCGCACGCCCAAGGCCGAGGGCAAGCGCTCGCAGCGCGACGTGCTGCAGGGGTTCGCCGAGCGTTGCCTGGCGATCGTCGACGTCGACGCGATCGCGCCGCTGCACGTCGTGCTCGACGGCGCCAACGGCATGGCCGGCACGATGATGGAGCCGATCCTCGCGCGCCTGCCGCTCACGGCCGAGCGCTGCAACTTCGAGCCCGACGGGACGTTCCCGCACTACCAGCCGAACCCCCTGCTCGAGGAGAACCGCCGCTTCATCATCGGCGAGGTCAAGCGCACCGGCGCCGACCTCGGCATCGCCTGGGACGGCGACGCCGACCGCTGCTTCTTCATCGACGACACGGGCGAGTTCGTGCCGGGTGACTTCATCACCGCGCTCGTGGCCGAGTCGATGCTCGCGAAGCACCCCGGCGAGACGATCCTCTACGACCTGCGCGCCTCGCGGGCGGTGCCCGACATCGTCGAGCGCGCCGGTGGCACGGCGATCGCGAGCCGCGTCGGCCACGCCTTCATCAAGCACCGCCTGCGCAAGGAGAACGCCATCTTCGCGGGCGAGGTCTCGGGCCACTACTACTTCCGCGACTTCTACGGCGTGGACACGGGCATCGTGCCCGCGCTCGTCGTCCTCGAGCTCGTCTCGCGCTCCGGCAAGAAGCTCTCGCAGCTGCTCGCGCCGCTGCACGAGCGCTACCACCTCTCGGGCGAGATCAACTCGACCGTGGCCGACGTGCCGCTCAAGCTCCAGGAGCTCAAGGAGCGCTACGGCGCGCGCGGCGAGGGCGGGCGGATCACGCACCTCGACGGCGTCTCGGTCGACTTCGACGACTGGCACTTCAACGTGCGCCCCTCCAACACCGAGCCGCTGCTGCGGCTCAACCTCGAGGCGTATTCGGCGGCCGAGATGGAGCGCCGCCGCGACGAGGTGCTCGCCCTCATCCGCTCGTGAGCGCCGGGCCGACGACCGCGCGGCCCCCGTACGCCTTCTCGGCCAGGATGCGCGTCGGCTTCGACGAGACCGACGCCCAGGCGGTCGTCTACTACGGCCGCTACTTCCCCTACTTCGACCGCGCGCGCGTCGAGTACCAGCGGCATCTGCGGCTCCTGCACTCGCTCGCGCCGGGCCTCGAGTTCGTGATGCGTCACGTCTCGTGCGAGTACGAGGCGCCCGCGCGCTTCGACGACGAGATCGAGGTCTTCATCCGCACCGCCGCGATCGGGCGGACGTCGTGGCGCTGGGAGATGGCCGTCCACCAGTGCGAGTCGGGCGCGCTGCTGGCGCACGCCGAGCAGGTCATGGTGCTGATCGACCGCAACGCGCGCCGCCCCGAGCCCGTCCCCGAGCACATCCGCGACGCCGTTTCCGCGTTCGAGGGCCCCGTATGACCCTCGACGCGCGCGTGCAGGCGGTCATCGACGGCGGCGAGGAAGCCGACGACATCCTGCGCGGCGCGCTCGCGGCGCTGCACGAGGGCACGGGCGCCTCGTGGAGCGCGATCGCGTTCGTCGAGGAGGGCCGCATGGCGATCGGCCCGCTGATCGGCAGCGCACCGGGCGGCGAGCCCGCACCGGCGCTGGCCGTGCCGATCGACTACCGCGGCGACACCGTCGCCGCGCTCTGGTTCGGGAGCGCCCCCGCGGCCGCGATGACGGCCGAGCTCGAGCGCGCCGCCGACCTGCTCGCGCCGTTCTGCCTCGTCGGCTGGGACACCGGCGGCGAGGAGTGGGTGCCCTGACGGGCTAGACGCCGTGCTGGATCTGCGTGCCGCCGCCCGCGGCGGCGTGCCCCTGCATCGCGGCGCGCTGGAGCTCGGCGACCTGGCGCGCCAGCCCCGCGGGATCGTTGATGCCGGTGAACTTGAAGTCGAAGTCGTCGCCGGCGGCGGTGTCGAAGTCGACGAGGCCGACGCCGAGCATCCGCTCGAGGAAGCTCTGGTAGGTCTTGACGTTCTGCAGGCGCTCGTACGACGTCGCGTGATCCGCGCGCGACAGGATGCCCTGGCGGATGTTGATGCGCTGGTTCGTGACCACGTACTGCGTGTCGATCCGCTGCAGCCAGCCTGCGAGCAGCACCAGCAGCAGCAGGATGATGGTGGCGAGCCAGAGCCACCACACGGGCACGTCGGCGCTCGTCGTGCTGTCGACGATCTGACCGCCGACGCCCGGCACGAGTGCCAGCACGCCCCACTTGATGTAGAAGGCGAGCATGGAGCGCCACGACGGGCGCCCTTCCCACACGATCTGTTCACCGTCCAGCAGTTCCATGGCGCGACAGTACCAGCGGGACCCGTCGTCGTCAGCCGGAGACCGCGCGCCGGAACGCGCGCGTCGCCAGCGGCATCGTGATCGCGCCGATGATCAGCGAGGTCAGGAGCGCACCGCCGATCGCGTGCCAGTCCCAGTGGCTCGACATGAGCGCCCGGTCGGCCGTGATCAGGTAGTTGACCGGGTTGAACGTGTTGAACCACTGCAGCCAGTTCGGCAGCAGGTCGTGCGGCATGAACGCCGTCGAGCCGAAGTAGAGCGGGAACGTGAGCACGCCGGCCGCGGCCGTGACCTCGGGATTGCGCGTGCGCAGCGCGACGTTGAGCGAGATCCCCGACCAGGCCGCGCCGAAGATCGCCGCCAGCGCGAGCATGCCGAGCAGGCCGAGGACGCCCGTCGCGATGTGCGCGCCGAGCAGCAGCGCGAGGACGATCACGACGAGCGACTGCACGGCGAGGCGCGTGGCATCGGTCAGCAGGAGCCCGAGCACGATCGCCGCACGGCTGATCGGCGCGACCCGCAGCTTGTCGAAGAAGCCGGTGTCGATGTCCTGCACCATCTGGAATCCCGCGCCGCCGGCGCCCGCGAGCACCGTCAGCGAGAGCACGCCCGCCGTCATGAACTGCACCGACGAGCGCGCCGGATAGCCGGGCAGCTGCGTCACGCGCGAGAGCACGGCGGTCAGCAGCACGAGCTGCATGACCGGGCCGATGACCGGGAACGCGATGCGCGTGGGGACGCGCGGGATCTCACGCAGCGCGCGCTGGAAGAGCACGCCCGATTCCACGACGAGCCGCATCAGCGCCGCCCTGCCGGCTCGGGCTGGGCCTGCTCGGACTCCTCGATCGTCGCTCCCGTGTAGCGCAGGAAGACGTCGTCGAGCGTCGGCCGCGCGACGGTGATCGTGGCGGGCACGATGCGCGCCGCGCGCAGGCGCTCGACGATGCCGGCGACCGCGGCCGCGCCGTCGGTCAGCTCGAGCGCGATGCTGCGGCCGCCTCCCGCCACGCGCACGCGGCCGAGCGGCGCGAGCGCGACGGCGGCCGCATCCGCCTCGTCCTCGCCCACGCCGACCGTCACGACGTCGGCGCCGACCTCGGCCTTGAGCTCGTCCGGCGTCCCGCGCACGACGATCACGCCGCGATCGACGATCGCGAGCCGGTCGCAGAGGCGGTCGGCCTCCTCGAGGTAGTGCGTCGTCAGGAACAGCGAGACGCCCTCGCGCTGGAGCCGGCGCAGCTCGTCCCAGAGCGCCGCGCGCGAGGTCGGGTCGACGCCGGTCGTGGGCTCGTCCAGGAACAGCAGGCGCGGCCGGTGCACGAGGCCGCAGGCGAGGTCGATGCGCCTGCGCATGCCTCCCGAATACGTGCGCACCTGCCGGTCGGCGGCCTCCTCGAGCCCGAACAGCGCAAGCAGCTCGTCGCTGCGCGCCCGCGCCTGTGGCCGCGAGAGGCCGTAGAGCCGGCCCATCATCAGCAGGTGCTCGCGGCCGGTGGCGTAGCGGGCGAGGCCGGCCTCCTGCATCGCGAAGCCGATCGCGCGGCGCACCGCGGCGGCCTCGTGCACGACGTCGTGACCCGCCACCGTCGCGCTGCCCCCGGTCGGCGTCAGCAGCGTGCCGAGCATGCGCATCGTCGTCGTCTTGCCCGCGCCGTTCGGCCCCAGCAGGCCGAACGCCTCACCCTCCTCGATGTCGAACGTGATGCCGCGCACGGCCTCGAAGCCGCCCGCGAACGTCTTGCGCAGGTCGTCGCACTGGAGGATCGGCACGCGTCAGTCGACCGGGCCCGCGCGCGGTGTGACGCGATACGCGTCGAACACCGACTCGACGTTGCGCAGGGCCGAGAGCACGCTCTTCAGCTCCTTCACGTCGCCGACCTCGGCGACGTACCAGTTCTTGCACATCTGGTCCTGCGTCACGCCGCCGTACTCGACGATGTTGCAGCCGTTCTCCGCGAACGTCCGCCCGATGTCCTCGAGCAGGCGCGGGCGGTCCCAGGCGTCGACGGCGACCTCGACCCGGAACGACTGGCTCGCCTCGCCGTCCCAGCTGACCGGGCAGAAGCGCTCGGGCGAGCGCATCAGCGCGCGCACGTTCGGGCAGTCCTCGCGGTGGATCGTGATGCCGCGCCCGACCGAGATGTAGCCCGTGATCGGATCGCCCGGCACGGGCGTGCAGCACTTGGCCATGCGCACGAGCACGTTCGGGTCGGTCGTGCCGTCGACGACGACGCCGTACTGCGTCGAGGAGCCGACGCGCGCGCGGGTGTGGCGGCGCGTGGCGGGCGACTGCTCCTCGGCGACCTCGGTCGTCTTGAGCCGCTGCAGCACCTTGTTGACGACCTGGCCGACCGGCACCTTGCCGCCGCCGATCGCGACGTAGAAGTCGTCGGCCTTCTTGAAGCCCATCTCGCGGATGAGCTGGGCGAGCAGCGGCGCCGAGGAGAGCTTCTGGCTCGGCAGGCCGTTCGAGCGGAACGCCTGCGCGAGCGAGTCGCGGCCCTTCTGCTCGAGATC
Organism: uncultured Actinomycetes bacterium; assembly: GCA_963743275.1. GTDB lineage: Bacteria > Actinomycetota > Thermoleophilia > Gaiellales > JALYLC01 > JALYLC01. Next base: position 150,218 of record CAVUPB010000005.1, read on the forward strand.
CTCGCGCTGCTGGTGTGCGAACCACTGGCGGATCTTGTTGCGTGCGCGCGACGTGCGCACGAGCGTCAGCCAGTCGCGCGACGGGCCGCGCTCGCGATTCGAGGTGAGGATCTCGACGATGTCGCCCGAGGCGAGCTCGGAGTGCAGCGGCACGATGCGGCCGTTGACCTTGGCGCCGACGCAGCGGTGGCCGACGTCCGTGTGCACGGCGTAGGCGAAGTCGAGCGGCGTCGCACCGGCCGGCAGCGCCTTGACCTCGCCCTGGGGCGTGAACACGAAGACCTCGTCGTCGAACATCTCGCCCATCAGCGAGTCCATGAACTCGGCCGGGTCGGCGAGGCCCGCGGCGTCGACGACGCGGCCGAGCCAGGCGAGCTGTCGCTGCTCGCCGCGGTGCTTGTAGATCCAGTGCGCGGCCACGCCGTACTCGGCGGTCTGGTGCATCGCGTGCGTGCGCACCTGGATCTCGAGCGGCTGGCCCTTGGGGCCGATCACGGTCGTGTGCAGCGACTGGTAGCCGTTCGACTTCGGCATCGCGACGTAGTCCTTGAAGCGGCCCGGGATCGGCTTCCAGAGCGCGTGCAGCACGCCGATCGCGCCGTAGCAGTCCTTCACGGAGTCGACCAGGACGCGCATCGCGGTCAGGTCGAGGATCTCGTTGAACTCCTTGCCGCCGCGCGCCATCTTCTGGTAGATCGAATAGAGGTGCTTGGCGCGGCCGAGGATCTCCGCGCTGATCGCGACGTCGCGGAGCGCCTCGTCGAGGATGCGGGCGGCCGCCTCGACGTCCTCCTCGCGGTCGGCGCGGCGCTGGCTGACGAGCGCCTCGATCTCGGCGTAGCGGCGCGGGTGCAGCGTCGCGAACGCGAGGTCCTCGAGCTCCCACTTCATCTGGTGGATGCCCAGGCGATGCGCGATCGGCGCGTACACCTCGAGCGTCTCGCGCGCGTTCTGGAGCTGCTTCTGCTTGGCCAGCGGGCCGAGCGTGCGCATGTTGTGGAGACGGTCGGCGAGCTTGACGATGACGACGCGCACGTCACGCGCCATCGAGAGCACCATCTTGCGGTAGCTCTCGGCCTGCGCCTGCTCGCGCGAGTCGAAGTGGATGCGCGAGAGCTTCGTGACGCCGTCGACGAGCAGCGCGACGTCGTCGCCGAACTCGGCGGCGATCTCCTCGACCGTCGTCTCGGTGTCCTCGACGGTGTCGTGCAGCAGCGCCGCGACGATCACGGGCGTCTCGGCCCGCAGCTCGGCGCAGATGCGCGCGACGCCCAGCGGGTGCACGACGTACGGCTCGCCCGACTTGCGCACCTGCGCGGCGTGGCGCTCGGCCGCGAACGCGAACGCGCGCTCGATCGCCGCCGCATCGGTGTCGCCGGCCTCCTGCAGGACCGCGATCAGCTCGTCGACCAGGGGCCGGAGCAGTGCGTCGTGCTGGGGCTGGGTGCGAGCCGGAGTGGACATCTGAACCCTCATCGTACCGCCGCCCGGCTGAGCGCTCGCTGAGCTAGGCCGCAGCGGCGGGATGCGCCGGGCGCCCGGCCAGCAGCGCGTCCAGCCAGGCCAGTGCGCGCGCCCGCCGGCCCTCGTGCAGCGCGTAGGCCGGCGAGGCCGCGAGATCGCTCTTGCCGGCGACCGCGAGCTGCCGCAGGCCGCCCGCGGTCAGCTCGACGACGCCGCTCTCGGCGAGCGCCGCCACGGCCGCGTCGACGAGATCGGCCGGGGGCGGGACGTCGGGCCAGGCGGCGCGTGCGCGCAGCTCCTCGAGCGGCGTCGCGGCGTCCCGGGCGGCGGCGCGCCAGAGCACGGCCATGACCGCGCGCAGCGCGTCGGCCTCGACGCAGGCGCGCGCGAACACCGCCTCGGACTCGTGCGCCGCGATCTGCACCCGGTCGCCCGCCTCGGCCAGCGCCGCGAGCTCCTCGGGGTGCGCCGGCGGATCGAGCACGAGCACGTGCGCAGAGCGCTCGCGCAGGATCGCGAAGCGCGCGAAGCTGTGGTGGTCGGCGATCGCGACGACGCCGTCGCCGAACGACGCGAGCGCCTCCTGCAGCACCGCCGGATCGCCGCGGCGCGAGCACACGAGCAGCGCGCGGGCGCCGTAGCGGCGCGGATCGGGCAGCGCGCCGAGCCGCCGCTCGACATCGGCCACGAGCACGACCACGGGCCGGCCGGTGCCTGCGAGCGCGGCCAGCGCGGCCTCACCGCGGCCCGGGCGGTCGGCCAGCGCCAGCGGCATCGGCTCGCCCTGCGCGACGGCGGGCCAGGCGGCGCCGAGCCTCGCCGCGGGGGCGGGCTCGACGGGCTCGCGCTCGGGCCACGGCACGATCTCCCGCAGCACGAGCCGCGGGGCCAGGGCGCCGCGCCAGTCGTTGACCTCGAGCCGGCAGACGACGTCGTGGCGCACGCCGCCGTGCAGCGACTCGGACTCGCCGCCGCGACCCCAGGCGACCGCACCGCAGTGCGCGGAGGCATCGGCGACCTGGAGGCGGAGGTGCTTGCCGCCCTCCCCCATCCCCTGCGCGCCCATCAGCTGCGCCCCCGGCACGAGCAGGTTGACGCCCGGATTGCCGTAGCCGCAGGGCTCGAAGCGCGCCAGCTCGCGCGCCAGCTCGAGCGAGACCTCGCCCACGGCGACCACCGCGTCGACCACGGAGGAGCGGGCGCAGGCCTCCTCGGGCAGGTGCTCGGCGGCGTGCGCGCGCATCGCGTCGGCGAACTGCTCGACCGACGCGGCCGCGATGCTCAGGCCGGCGGCGGCGCGGTGGCCGCCGAAGCGCTCGAGGTGGGCGCTGCAGGCGGCGAGCCCGGCGTGCAGGTCGTAGGCCGAGACGGAGCGGCCGCTGCCCTTGCCGCGCTCGCCGTCGAGCGCGATCAGCACCACGGGCCGCGAGTGGCGGTCGACGAGGCGCGACGCGACGATGCCGATCACGCCCTCGTGCCAGCCCTCGCCCGCCGCCACGAGCACGCGATCGCCGCGCGCGAGGGCGCCGCTGCGCTCGATCTCGCTCGCCGCGGCGCGCAGGATCGTGTCCTCGACCTGCTGGCGCTCGCGGTTGCGGCCCTCGAGCTGCTCGGCCAGCGGCTGGGCCTCGTCGCGCGAGGACGCGAGCAGGAGGTCGAGCGCGAGCGTGGGATCGCCCAGCCGGCCCGCCGCGTTGATGCGCGGTGCGAGGCGGAAGCTGAGATCGGACGTCCGCAGGCGGGCCGGATCGATGCCGGCGCTCGCCATCAGCGCGCGCAGACCCGGGCGATCGGCCTCGGCCAGGCGCCGCAGGCCCCGCCGCACGAGCGAGCGGTTCTCGTCGGCGAGCGGGACGACATCGGCGACCGTGGCCAGCGCGACGAGGTCGGAGAGCTGGTCGAGCGCCGGCGGCAGCGCGGCCGGATCGCCGCCGTGACGGCGCGACCACAGCGCCTGGGCGAGCTTGAGCACGACGCCGGTGCCGCACAGGTCGGGGAACGGGTACGCAGCGCCGCTCGGCACGCGCGAGGCCACGATCGGCGCGTCGGGCAGCACCTCGCCTGGCCGGTGGTGATCCGTGACCACGACGTCGAGCCCGAGCTCGCGTGCGCGCGCGACGGCCTCGGGCGCCGCGATGCCGCAGTCGACCGTCAGCAGCAGCCCGGCGCCCGCGGCCGCGAGCGCCTCGACGCTCGCGACGGCCACGCCGTAGCCGTGCTCGAAGCGATTGGGAAGGAAGGCCTCGACCTCGGCGCCGAGCAGGCGCAGCACCTCGACGCCGAGCGCCGTGGCGCAGACGCCGTCGACGTCGTAGTCGCCGTGCACGACGATCCGCCGCCCGGCCGCGATCGCGCCCTCGATCAGCGTGCACGCCTCCGCCATGTCACCGAGCGCGAACGGATCGTGCAGCGGCCCGTCGCTGTCGAGGAAGGCCCGGGCGCTCGCGGCGTCGCTCAGCCCGCGGCGGACGAGCACCTCGGCCGTGACGCGCTGGACGCCGAGCTCGGACGCGAGCTCGCGCACGCGGTCGGGGCAGCACGCTGGGATCGTGAGCGACGCAGGCACCCGGCCAATCTAGGCCCCGGGCCGGACGCCGCCCCTCGCCGCGGCGGGCGGTCAGGCCTGGACGAGCACGTGCCGGATGCGGCCGAGCTCCTCGCGCAGGGCCAGGGCGGGGCCCTGATAGAGCGGCGAGGTGGCGCCGTCGCGGACGAGGCGCGTGACGAGCGCGACGCCGCGGGCGCGCACGCTCGGCAGCTCGCGCAGCAGGTGCGCGATCTCGAGCAGCTCGCCGCGCGCACCGTGCACGGACTCGGGGTCGGCGTAGATCGGGCTCCAGGGCTCGCGCCGCGACCCCTGCAGCGTGATCACGTCGAGCGTGCGCGCGAGCCGGCGGCGGTAGTGGCGGTCGCGCAGGCGCGAGCGCTCGCTCTCGACCGCCTCGAGCGGCAGCTCCTCACGACCGCTCGCGATCAGATCGAAGGCCCGCTCGCGCAGGCGCAGGCGCGCGACGAACGTACCGAGCAGGAAGAGCGACGAGACCACGGCCGCCCCGAGCGAGAGGCTGAGCGCGGGCGACCCGAGCCACGGCGAGGCGATCGCCGCGGCCAGTCCGAACGCCACCGTGACGAGGAACTGCGCGCGGAACGTGCGCTCCTGCGACTCGGCGCGGGCGAGCGGATGGTCGGGACCGAGGATCGTGGACGAGCCCATCCCCGCACCATGCCCGCGTTCGGCTCAACGCCGTGTCAATTCCCGCGGGCGCGCCCTCAAGACGCCATCAAGACCATCAAGACGCCGTCGCGGCCCGCGGCTCGGGCTCGCGGATGCGGTACCCGACGCCGGTGACCGTCTCGATCACCTCGGGCTCGCGCGGATCGCGCTCGATCTTGCGGCGCAGGGCGGCGATGTGGACGCGCAGCAGGTGGCTCTCGCCGTAGCCGGGGCCCCACACCTCCTGGATGATCGCCTTGTGCGTGAGCACCTTGCCCGGATGGGCGACGAGCGTGCGCAGCAGGTCGTACTCGATCGGCGTGAGGTGGATCTCGTCGCTGTCGCGCGTCACGCGCCGGCGCGCGAGGTCGACGCGCAGCTCACCCAGCTCGACGACGGCGTCGGGGCGCGGGCGATCGACCGCGCGGCGGAGCATCGCCCGCACGCGCGCCAGCAGCTCGTCGATCCCGAACGGCTTCGTGACGTAGTCGTCCGCACCGGCATCGAGCGCCTTGACCTTCTCGCGCTCGTCGCCGACCGCCGACACGAGCAGGATCGGCACGTTCGACCAGGTGCGGATCTCGCGCGCGACCTCGTCGCCCGTGCCATCCGGGAGCAGCAGGTCGAGCAGGACGAGATCGGGCGGCTTGAGCGCGACCTGGGCGAGCGCGTCCGCACACGTCCCGACGACGTCGACGTGATACCCGGCGGCCTCGAGCGTGGCCTTGAGGGCGCGCTGGATCGCCCGCTCGTCGTCCACCACCAGCACTCGCGCACCACTGCCGCTCACGCCCGCACCTCCTCGCCGACCTTCATGCTCGGCAGGACGAGCCGCATGCACGTCCCGCCCCAGGGAGCATCGTCGATCGTGAGCGTGCCCGCGTTGGCCTCGACGAATCCGCGCGCGATCGCGAGGCCCAGACCCGTCCCGCCGGCGCCGCCGCCGAGCCCGCGGTAGAACGGCTCGAACACGCGCTCGCGCTGGTCGAGCTGGATCCCGGGCCCGTGGTCGAGCACGCTGATCTCGACGTGATCCTCGCCGGTCGCGTGCGCGTGCACCGCGACGGGCTCGCCCGCGGGCGAGAACTTGGCCGCGTTCTCGATCAGGTTGACGAGCACGCGCTCGATCTGCGATGCGTCGCAGTGCACGAGCGGCAGCTCGTCGTGCGCCTCGATCTCGATCCTCGTGCCCGGCGCGCGCGAGCGCGCGGCGGCGACGGCCCCGCGCACGAGATCGTCGACCTCGCACCAGTCGAGCGCGGTCGACGCCGTGCCGGCCTGCAGGCGCGAGACGTCGAGCAGGTCCGAGACGAGGCGGTCGAGACGGTCGGTCTCGATGCTGACGTCTTCGAGCAGCTCGCGCACCGCCTCCTCGCCGAGCTGCACCTGGTCGCCCCGCAACGCGCCCACGGCCGCCTTGATCGCCGTCAGGGGCGTGCGCAGCTCGTGCGAGACCGCGCGCAGCAGCGCCGTCTTGAGCGCATCCGAGGCGCGCAGCGCCTCCGCCTCGACATCCGCGTGCGCGAGCCGCTCGCGCTCCTGGGCGAGCGCGAGCACGCCCGCCAGCGAGCGCGCCACGCGCTGCGCGATCTCGTCGTCCAGGACCGCCGCGTCGGCGCCCATCAGCTCGAGCCGTCCGATCACGCGCCCGTCGACGTCCAGCGGCAGCGCGACCTGGCCCGCGAGCGGCCCCCGCCCGAGCACGATCCGCGCAGCGGGCACCCCGATCGCGGCCGCCGCGACGCGCGCGGCGTCGATCTGCGCGAGCGCGAGGCTCGCACCGCCCACGAGCGCGCTCGAGAGGCCGGCCAGCAGCGCCGCCTCGCGTTCGCGCTCGTAGGCCTGCTCCGAGCGGCGGCGTTCGCGCGCGGCCAGCTCGGCGACGGCGGCGCCGGACAGCAGCAGGGCCGCGAACAGCAGCCACACACGCGAGTCGGGCGCCTTGAAGTGCGCGGGCGGCAGCAGAGCGGAGTCGAACACCGCGACGGCCGCCGTCGCCGTCAGCACGCCCGCGCGCAGGCCGAAGAGGAAGGCCTCGCCGATCACCGCGGGCAGGTAGACGAGGCCGAGCGCCTCGTAGTTGGCCCCCAGGGAGCTGTGGAGGGCAGCGATCAGGCCCGAGCAGATCGAGACCGCCAGCGCGGCGAGGACGAGCGCGGCGAGCGCGTCGCCGCCGGTACGGATGCGGGAGCCGCCACGGGGGGCGAGGCCGGGCACCCGGCGCGCGCGACGGGCCAAGGGCATGGCCAAAGCCTACTGCGAGGCTCCAGAATCTGTCGAAATCTCCGTGATCGTCGAGGCGATCCTGGCTGAGGGTGGGCGACACGGCGGCCGAATACCCGGGGCATGAGACGTGCCGCCCTTTCCCTCGCAGCCGCCCTTGTCCTCACCGCATTCGCCGCGACCGCCGATGGGCACAGCCTTCGCGCCGCCCGCTCGCTCGAGCTCACCGTCAACAGCGTGCGCGCCGCCCACGGCTGCGGGCCGCTCGCGCTGCACGCCGGACTCGCCCGCGTGGCCAGCAGCCAGGCGCGCCTGCTGCTGGCCGATGGCCGCCTCGACCACGACGCCGGCACCCCGCTGACGCTGCGCCTGCACCGCGCCGCGCCCGAGGCCCACCTGCTGGGCGAGGATCTCGCGTGGGGCGTCGGCGTGAACGCCGCCCCCCGCTCGATCGTGCGCGACTGGATGCACAGTCCCTCGCACCGCCGTGTCCTGCTCGACTGCCGCTTCTCGCACCTCGGCGTCGGCATCGCCGTGGGCAGCTTCGGCCACCACGGGCGCGCCACCGTGTACACGGCCGACCTCGCCGCGTAGCCCTCGAAGCTGCCGAAAACGGCGCGTTCCTCGGCGCGAATCTGCCTCGAGTCGCCGGCGGTCGCTGCCGATACCCGAAGGAGCGGCGCGAACTCGGAGTGCGAGTCCGATGACTTCTCGCAACCGCTACCGTCAATGGGACTATGGACTACACCGAGGTATTCGGCGGCCTCGCCGTCGCGGACTACCCGGCAGCGGTCGCGTGGTACGAGCGGCTCTTCGGGCGTCCACCCGACCTCGTCCCCAACTGGAACGAGGCGGCGTGGCAACTGACCGAGTCCGGCTGGATCTGCGTCGTCGGCGACAGCACGCGCGCCGGCAAGGGCCTGCTCACGCTGCTCGTGACCGACCTCGACGACCGCATCGCAGAGTTCGCCGAGCGTGGCCTCGCCCCCGTGCGCATCGACACCCTCCCGAACCTGGTGCGCAAGGCGACGATCACCGATCCCGAGGGCAACCAGATCACGCTCGGGCAGCCGCTGGAGTGACGGAGCGCGTCCCGCGCCGCCACGGGCGCGGCGGGGGACGTACCGGCTGCGTGCCCCGCCGGGCACACGGCATGCGCCCGCGCGCGCCCCTACGTGCGGCGGCCGTGGCCGCGGCCCTGGCGGCGGCGGCGCTCTTCGCGCCTGCGCCGGGCTGCCTCGCGCGCTGCCTGCTCCTCGGCGCTGATCTCTGCGGGCACGGGCACCGTCTCGGCGACCGTCTCGGCGGTCTTCTTGCCGACCGTGGGCTTCGTCGCGACGCCGCCGCCGGTGCCGCCGGAGTGATGGCCGGGCGCGACCGTTCCCAGCGTCGCCTTCTCGATGCCGATCGCCTCGCGGCGGCGGAACTCGCTCTCGTGGCCCTTCCAGACGCTCAGGAGCGGCGCCGCGATGAAGATCGACGAGTAGGCGCCGGCGGCGATGCCGATCAGGAGCGCGAACGCGAAGTCCTTGAGCGTCGAGCCGCCGAACACGAGCAGCGTCGCGATCGGGAAGAGGGTGATCATCGACGTGTTCAGCGAGCGCGTGAGCGTCTCCCAGATCGAGACGTTGACGATCTGGGCGAACGAGTTCTTGCGCAGGAGCGGCGTGTTCTCGCGCACGCGGTCGAACACGATGATCGTGTCGTAGAGCGAGTAGCCGAGCACGGTCAGGACCGCGGCCACGGTTGCAGCCGTGACCACCCGCCCCGTGAGCGAGTACACGCCGATCGTGATGATGACGTCGTGGAACAGCGCCACGATCGTCGGGAGCGCGTACTTGAACTCGAAGCGGAACGAGAGGTACCCGACGATCAGGAACATCGAGAAGATGATCGCGTAGATGGCGCCCGTCAGGATCGTCCGGCCGAACGAGGCCGAGACCGATTTCGAGTCGAAGAGCTGCGTCTTGTCGGCCTTGTCGATCGCGATCCCGAACTGGCGGTCGAGTATCACCTGGACCCGGCTGATCGCCTTGGGCGCGAGCGCCTTGGCCGGCGCCTTGATCTCGTAGCGCCGGAACTTGTCACCCTGCGACGGCGCGTCGGGGCTGCTGCGCCCCTGCACGACGGCGTCCTTGCGCAGGTTGCCGTTGACCTGCGCGAGCACGTTGATCACCTGCTCGCGCGTGGCGGGCTTCACGAACGTCGTCTCGATCGCCGTGCCGCCCTTGAAGTCGATGCCGAGGTTGAGGTGCTTGATCGCGAGCGAGCCCATCGCGATCACGACGACGGAGCCCGAGATCGCGAACCAGAGGTAGCGCCGCCCCGTGATGTCGGCGCGCCAGCGCACCTTCTGCCCGGAGGCGCCCATCAGCGCGGCGTTGTTGAACCAGCGGAAGCCGGAGAGCACGCCGAGCATGGCGCGCGTCGCGAGCACGGCCGTGAACATCGAGACGAGCACGCCGACGGCGAGCGTGAAGGCGAAGCCCTTGACGCTGCCGGTGCCGGCCATGAAGAGCACGCCGGCCGTGATCAGCGTGACCACGTTGGCGTCCACGATCGTGTGGAAGCCCTTCGCGTAGCCCGATGAGATGGCCGCGCGCACGGTCTTGCCGAGACGCACCTCTTCCTTGATGCGCTCGAAGATGACGACGTTCGCATCGGCCGCGACGCCGATCGTGAGGATCATGCCCGCGATGCCCGGCAGCGTCAGCGTGATCGGTATCAGCACGATCAGCCCGTAGAAGAACGCCGAGTAGATGAGCAGCGCGAGGTCGGCGACCAGGCCCAGCAGCCGGTAGAAGAACGCCAGGTAGATCATCACGACGAGCAGGCCGATGATCCCCGCGATCAAGCCCTGGCGCAGCGAGTCCTTGCCGAGCGTGGCCGAGACCTGCGACTGCGAGAGCGTGTTGAACGTGACCGGCAGCGAGCCCGACTGCAGCACGAGCGCGATGCGGTTGGCCTCGCCCGTCGAGAGCCCGGTGATCTGGGCGTTGCCGTCGATGCCGTCGGGCGTGCGCTGGTAGGAGATCGTCGGCGTGGCCTCGATCTTGTTGTCGAGCACGACCGCGAACGGCACCTCGGTGTTCTGCGTCAGCCGGCCGCGCTGCGCGAGCGCGCGCGTGATCTCGTGGAACGACTTCGCGCCCGTCGACGAGAAGCCCATCGTGACGTCGGGGCCGGACTGCGGGTCGTAGTCGGACTTGGCGTTGCGGACGTCGCGCCCGAAGACGACCATCTTCTGGTCCTTGGGCATGCGGAACATCACGTAGCGGTGCTGCGTCGGCGTCGTGCCCGAGCCCGCGATCGGGTCGTCGGCCCAGATCGTGCCTGCGGGCGCGCGTAACAGCACGGCGCCCTTGGCCTTCGTCTTGAGGTCGGCGATCAGCTGCTTCTTCGAGGCGCCCGGCGGGAACGGCTGCCCGATCGAGTTGAGCACGCGGCGGTGCGTCTTGGCGTCGAACGCGAACCACTGCTCGGGCGTGGAGGCGCTGTAGTAGTGCGTGTCGGGCCGATTCTGGGCGGCCTTGAGCAGCGCGTACAGCGTCGGGCGGTACGAGGCGGTACCCGTCGCGCTCTTCGAGACGATCGGCTCGAGGGTGCCCGTGTAGTCGAGCATGTAGAGCTGCCCGGTCGACCCGATGATGCTGGCCGCGGCCTTGGGATCCTTGATGCCGGCGAGCGCGATCGAGACCTCGTTGCCGGCCTCCTTGCGGATCTCGGGCTCGCTCACGCCGAGCTTGTCGACGCGCGAGCGGATGATCGAGATCGCCTGGTCGATCTGCGCCGACGTGGGCGGATTCTTCGGATCCGTCGGGACGGCCTTGAGCACGACCTCGAGGCCGCCCTTGAGGTCCAGGCCGAGCACCGGCGATCTCACGAACGCCACGACACCCGTGAGCCCGAGCAGGACGAGCATGGCCAGCAGGATCAGGTGATTCTTGGTTCTGTCGGTCACGCGTCACTCATACTAGTAGCCCCGTCGCGCAGGTCCCTGCGGTCGTGCCGGGCGCTACTCCGCCGCCCCGGGCTCCTCGGCCGCCCCGGGCTCCTCGGCGCGCGCCGCCGGCGGCGCCCCGACGCGCCCCGCGACCGCGCGCCGCGCGACGCGGATGACGACGTCCGGGGCGATCTCGAGCCGCACCTCGTCGCCGTCGAGCGCGACGATCGTGCCGTAGATGCCCGCGATCGTCACGACCTGGTCGCCGCTCGAGAGCGCGCCGAGCAACTCGCGCTGGCGCAGCATCATGCGCCGCCGAGGGCGGATGAAGAGGAACCAGCTCAGCAGCGCCAAGCCGACGATCCAGACGACGGTGACTTCCGCCTCGCTCATCAGGCCTCCCGTGCCTCGCGTGGCGCCCTCTGCGCCGTCCCCGAGCCCAGTCGCTCGAGTGCCGCCTCGGAAAAGGCCCGGAAGCGGCGGTCGATGATCGCACGGCGCGCCTCTCGGCACAACTCGAGCAGGAAGTGCACGTTGTGCAGCGTCAGGAGCCGCAGCCCGAGCAGCTCGTCCTGCGTCACGAGATGGCGGATGTAGGCGCGCGAGAAGCGCGTGCAGGCCGGGCACGGGCAGCCCTCCTGGAGCGGCCCCTCGTCGCGCGCGAAGCGCGCGTTGCGCAGGTTGAGCCGGCCCTCCCAGGTCGTCGCCGAGCCCGTGCGGCCGAGGCGCGTCGGCAGCACGCAGTCGAACATGTCGATGCCGGAGCCGATCACGCGCAGGATGCCCTCCGGGTCGCCGATGCCCATGAAGTAGCGCGGGCGCGCGGCCGGCAGCAGCGCGGCCGTGGACTCCGTGACGTCGAACATCAGCTCGCGCTCCTCCCCCACGCTCAGCCCGCCGATCGCATAGCCGTCGAACGGCAGGCCCGTGAGCTGCGCGGCGGAGCGCGCCCGCAACTCGCGATCGATGCCGCCCTGCGCGATGCCGAAGCGCAGCTGGCCCGCCGGGTGCGGCGCGGCGACGCAGCGCTCGGCCCAGCGCGCCGTGCGCTCGACGGCGCTCTCGAGCTCGGCGCGCGTCGCGCCGGCGGGCGGGCACTCGTCGAACGCCATCGCGATGTCGGAGCCGAGCGAGGCCTGGACCGCCATCGCGAGCTCGGGGGTGAAGCGCGCCACCGAGCCGTCGTAGACCGAGCGGAACGTGACCCCGTCGGCGTCGATGCGGCGCGTGTCGGCCAGGGAGAAGACCTGGAAGCCGCCGGAATCGGTGAGCAGCGCGCGGTCCCATCCCATGAACCGGTGCAGGCCGCCGAGCGCCTCGATCAGCTCGGCCCCCGGCCGGAAGTGCAGGTGGTAGGTGTTGCCGAGGATGATCTGCGCGCCGAGCTCCTCGAGCTCGCGCGGGTCGACCGCCTTGACCGTCGCACGCGTGCCGACCGGCATGAAGACGGGCGTCTCGAGGACGCCGTGCGCGGTCGCGAGCAGGCCCGCGCGCGCGCCGCCGTCGCTGCCCGCGAGCGTGAAATCGCCGGGGATCACGGGATCACCTAGACGGCGAGCGCGCGCAGCGCGCCGGCGAGGCGCTCGAGGTCGCCGTCCGAGAGCCAGTAGCCGAGCGAGACCCGCACCCAGTCGAGGCCCGGCAGGGAGCGCGCCAGCACGCTCTTGGCCTCGAGCGCCTTGACGACGTCCTCGGCCGGCATGCCGTCGACCGTGAACGCGACGAGCGGCGCCGCGCCCTCGCTCTCGGCCTGGACGGTCACGCCCGGGACGTCCGCGAGCAGCGCGACGGTCTGCGCGCGCACCTCCGCCATGCGCGCGGCGCCCTCGTTCCAGCCGACGAGCTCGCGCCGGAACTCCACCGCCGCGCTCAGCCCGGCGAGCGCCCCGGTCGACAGCGAGGCGCCGTCGTGCCGCCGCGCGCCCGGCCAGAACGGCTGTCCCTCGCTGCGGAAGTCGCGCGTGTAGTAGCTCGGGGCGGCGACCTCGAAGCGGTCCTCGTAGCCGTCGGCGACCCACAGGAAGCCGACGCCGTTGGGGCCGCACAGCCACTTCTGGCCCGGCCCGGCATAGGCGTCCACGCCGAGCGCCGCGGGGTCGACCTCGATCGCGCCCGCGCCCTGGGCGCCGTCGACGAGCACGGCGGCCCCGGCGGCGTGCGCGGCGTCGGAGATCGCTCGCAGCGGCAGCACGCGCCCGTTCGCCCAGAGCACGTGCGAGAGCGCCACGAGCTTCGTGCGCGGCCCGATCAGCGAGGCGACGGCGTCGAGCGCATCGGCGCCGCCCAGCACCTCGGCGACGCGCACCTCGACGCCGTAGCGGCGCTGCAGCGCCCCCAGGGGCTCGAGCAGGCCCGCGTGCTCGTTGTCGGTCGTGACGATCTCGTCGCCGGGCGCGAACGCGAGGCCGCCGAGCACGAGGTTGATGCCGCCGCTCGTCGAATGCGTCAGCGCGATGCGCTCGGGCTCGCTCGACACCGCCTCGGCGAACGCGGCCCGCGCCGCGTCGCGCACGGCCTGGAACTGCTCGTAGCCGGCCGTGCCGATGCGCCCGTGCGACTCGACGAGGTTCACCCGCGCACGCATCGCGTCGGCCGCGCGCGTCGGCAGCGGGCCCCAGGTGCCGGCGTTGAGGTACACGGCATGGCGCGCCGACGGCATGCCGGAGCGGACGGTGTCGAGGGCATGCAGCATGGAACGGCATGCTACGGTGGATCGCGGGTGATGGCGTGAGCGAAACCGCCGCGGCCGGGCCGCGCAGCCGCCGTCGCCTCTACGTCGTCGCCGGCCTCGTCCTCGTGGTCATCGCGGTGCTCGTGTGGGCGTACGTCCACTACGAGCCGAGCGTCTCGCTCAACCGCCTGCTCGACCTCTTCGAGAGCTACGGCTACTTCGTCATCTTCGTGCCCGTCATGCTCGAGACCGCGGGCCTGCCGCTGCCGGGCGAGACGATCCTGCTGCTCTCCGGCGTGGCCGCGTCGAGCGGGCGCATCGACCCCTGGATCGCGATCGCCGTGGGCTCGGCCGCGGCGATCATCGGCGACAACATCGGCTACGCGATCGGGCGCTACGGCGGGCGCCGCGTCGTCCTGCGCCTCGCACACGTGGGGCGGATCGAGAGCTCGCTGGCCTGGGGCGAGCGCTTCTTCGCCCGCCACGGCGGCAAGACCGTCTTCCTGGCGCGCTGGATCTTCGGCCTGCGCATCTTCGGCGCCTGGATCGCGGGCATGGTGCACATGCCGTGGCGCGTCTTCTTCCTCTGGAACGCCGCGGGCGGCATCACCTGGTGCGCCTCGGTGATCGGCCTCGGCTACTTCTTCGGGCACTCCCTGCACGTGATCGAGAAGGTGCTCGGCGTCGGCGGCGTGATCGCCGTGGTCTCCGTCGCGGCGGCCGCGCTGGTGTGGTGGCGGCGCTTCGAGAAGCGCAAGCTGCACGACCAGGAGGGCGACGCCGGCTGAGCCCGCAGGCTCAGCCTGGATCCACCGATTGGCGCGGGCCGTGGACTCGTGGGAGCGCCTCGGTCACGTACCTCCGGGCTTTCGTCCGCTGCGCGGACTGCACCCTCCGATGCGCTGCGCGCTGCGGCCCCTTGCGAAGGCGTCCCGCCTGCGCCCGCGGGGCCGCAGCACGCCCGAGACACTCCCACAAGCCCACGGCGTGCACGCGAATCGACGGATCCAGGCTCAGGCCAGCGCGGCGACGCGCGCGCGGCCGCCGTCGAGCGGCTCGGCCACGGCGACGATGTCGACGGCGTCGACCTGCGCGCACAGCCGGACGTCGTCGCTCAGGCCCGCGAGCTCGAGGTCGCGCGCGCTCTGCGAGGCCGTCAGCGCGCCGTAGGCCGACGTGTACGCCGCCGCGGTCGCGCGCGCCAGCGCGGCCGCATCGCCGATCGGCCACTCCGGCAGGTAGGCGGTCAGCGCGTCGACGAGGCGCCCGGCGGTGTAGCTGTCGTCGAGCGCCACGGCGCCGCGCACGCCGGCGCAGCGCACGGCCACGCGGCCACGCGCGCCGCGCGTCAGCCGCGCGGCGTGCGACGCGGTGGCGGAGAGGTTGGCGAGCGCGCCGACGAGCACCACGGACGCCTCGGCCTGAGCCTGCAGGACGGCGCGCGTGCCGTTCGTCGTCGTCAGCACGAGCACGTCGCCGAGCGGCTGGCCGGCGTCGAACTCGCGCGGCGAGTTGCCGAGGTGGAAGCCGTCGATGCGCACGCACTCGCGCTCGCCGGCGAGGATCGCCGCGTCCCCGATCTCGGCGGCCGCCGCGCGGGCGTCCTCGACGCTGCCGCAGCAGATCACCTCGCGATAGCCCTGCCGCAGCGCGTAGAGCGCCGTCGTCGTGGCGCGGATCGTGTCGACGACGATCGCGACGTCACACGGCTCGAGGGCCTCGCCGGGGGTGAGCGCCGCGTCGATCGAGGGATCGCTCACCCGTGCGCACCGAGCGCCGCGCGGGCAGCCGCGAGCCGCGCGATCGGCACCCGGAACGGCGAGCACGAGACGTAGTCGAGGCCCGCTCCGTGGAAGAACTCGACGGAGGCCGGATCGCCGCCGTGCTCGCCGCAGATGCCGGTCTTGAGGCCGGGCCGGGCCGCGCGGCCGCGCTCGACGCCCATGCGCACGAGCTCGCCGACGCCGTCGACGTCGATGCTCGCGAACGGGTTGCGCTCGATCACGCTGTTCTCGAGATAGGTCGAGAGGAAGCCCGACTCGGCGTCGTCGCGCGAGAAGCCGAGCGTCGTCTGCGTGAGGTCGTTCGTGCCGAACGAGAAGAAGTCGGCGTACGCGGCGATGTCGCCGGCGCGCAGCGCCGCGCGCGGCAGCTCGATCATCGTGCCGATCGTGATCGGGAGCTCCTTGCCGGCGCGCTCGAGCTCCTCGGCGACGACCTCCTCGACGAGCGCGCGCATGCGCCGCAGCTCCTCGGTGAAGGCGACGAGCGGGATCATGATCTCGACCTCGGCCGCGTGGTCGCTCGCAGCCGCGGCCAGGGCTCCGCGCACGATCGCGCGCACCTGCATCGCGTAGATGCCGGGGTGCACCAGCGCCAGGCGGCAGCCGCGCGTGCCGAGCATCGGGTTCTGCTCGGCGAGCTCGCGCACGCGCGCCGCGAGCTTCTCGAGGCGGTCGCGCTCGGGCCCCGGCTCGGCCAGCGCGAGCTCGACCGCGAGCGCCGTGCGATCGGGCAGGAACTCGTGCAGCGGCGGGTCGAGCAGGCGCACGGTCACGGGCAGCCCGGCCATCGCGGCGAAGATCGCCTCGAAGTCGGACTGCTGCATCGGCAGCAGCTTCGCGAGCGCGGCCTCGCGCGCCTCGTCCTCCGTGGCGAGGATCATCTCGCGCACCACCGGCAGCCGCTCGGCCGCCATGAACATGTGCTCGGTGCGGCAGAGGCCGATGCCCTCGGCGCCGAGCTCGCGCGCCCGGCGCGCATCCTCGGGCGTGTCGGCGTTCGCGCGCACCCGCAGGCGCCGGCGCTCGTCGGCCCAGGTCGCGATCGCGTCGAAGTCGTCCCCGAGCTTGGCGGCGACGAGCGGCAGCGCGCCCAGCATGAGCGTGCCGGCTGCGCCGTCGATCGTGATCATGTCGCCCTCGTGCACGACGGTGTCGCCGACCGTGAGCGTGCGCTCCACGTCGTCGATCTTCGCCGCCTCGACGCCGGCCACGCACGGCTTGCCCATGCCGCGCGCGACGACGGCCGCATGCGACGTCATGCCGCCGTGCGAGGTCACGACGCCCTGCGCCTGGATCAGCCCGTGGATGTCGTCGGGCGTGGTCTCCCAGCGCACGAGCACCACCGCCTCGCCGGCCGCGCCCCGCCGCGCCGCGGTGTCCGCGTCGAAGACGGCCGCGCCGACGGCCGCGCCCGGCGAGGCGCCGAGGCCGCGCGCGAGCGGCTCGACGGCCACCGACTCGTCGAGGCGCGGGTGCAGGAGATGCTCGATCTGGGCCGGGTCGATGCGCAGCACGGCCTCGTCGGGCGTGATCATGCCCTCGGCCACGAACTCGCGCACGATGCGCAGCGCGGCCTGCGCGGTGCGCTTGCCGGTGCGCGACTGCAGCATGTAGAGCCGGCCCTGCTCGATCGTGAACTCGATGTCCTGGACCTCGCGGTGGAACTGCTCGAGGCGCTCGACCATGGCCGCGAGATCGGTGTAGGCCTGCGGCATGACCTCGCGCATGCGCTCGATCGGCTGGGGCGTGCGAATGCCGGCGACGACGTCCTCGCCCTGCGCGTTCTCGAGGAACTCGCCGAACAGGACGCGCTCCCCCGTCGCCGGGTTGCGGCTGAAGCAGACGCCCGTGCCGGAGCCCTCGCCGCGGTTGCCGAACACCATCTGCTGGACGTTGCAGGCCGTGCCGAGGTCGTCGGAGATCTCGTGGGCGCGGCGGTAGACGTTCGCGCGCGGCGCGCCCCACGAGCGGAACACGGCGCCGACCGCCAGGCGCAGCTGCTCGCGCGCTTCCTGCGGGAAGTCCTCGCCGCAGCCCTCGCGGTAGAGCCGCTTGAACTCGCTGCAGAGCCCGCGCAGGTCGTCGCCCGTGAGGTCGGTGTCGAGCTTGACGCCGCAGTCGGCCTTGCGCCGCGTCAGCGCGCCCTCGAAGACGTGCGACGGGACGCCGTGCACGACCTCGCCGAACATCTGCAGGAGGCGCCGGTAGGAGTCGTACGCGAAGCGCGTGTCCCCCGTCTCCTCGGCCAGCGCCGCGGTGGCGGCGTCGTTCAGGCCGAGGTTGAGGATGCTCTCCATCATCCCGGGCATCGAGAAGACCGCGCCGCTGCGCACCGACACGAGCAGCGGCTGCTTGCCCGATCCGAAGCGGTGGCCGAGGCGCTCCTCGAGCGCTGCGATCGCGGCGTCGAACTGCTGCTCGAGCCCCTCGGGCCACTCCCAGCCCGCGTGCATGGCGTGCACGCACGCGGCGGTCGTGATCGTGAACCCGTCGGGCACCGGCAGGCCCAGCTTCGTCATGTCGGCGAGGCCCTTGCCCTTGCCGCCGAGCAGGTCCTTCGAGACGTCCGCCGCGTCGGCGAACGAGTAGACGTAGGTCTCAGTCATGCGGTACGGGCCTCCACGAGCTCGATCGCTCGCATCGCGGCCTCTTCGACGGCCAGGTTCGAGACGTCCAGGACGGGGCATCCGAGGCGGCGCTGCAGGGCGCTCGCCTGCTCGAGCTCCTCGTGGATGCGGTTGAGCTCGGCGTAGCCGTCGCGCGCATGCGCTCCGGCCAGCGCGCCCATGCGGCGCCCGCGGATCTGCGCCAGGCGGTCGGCCTCGATCGTGAGACCGACGATGTGCGCGCGGTTGATCTGGAAGAGCTTGCCGGGCGGCTCGATGCCGCGCACGAGCGGCACGTTGGCCGTCTTGTAGCCCTGGAAGCCGAGGTACATCGACATCGGCGTCTTGCCCGTGCGGGAGACGCCGATGAGGACGATGTCCGCGTCCTCGAGCCCCTCGCCGTTGAGTCCGTCGTCGTGCTTGACGACGTACTCCATGGCGGCGATGCGGCGGAAGTAGTCGGCGTCGAGGCCGATCGGCCGGCCGGGAGCGAGGTCGGCCTCGTGCCCGGCGGCGGCCGCCAGCGCCTCGAGCGGCGGCCCGAGCAGATCGCAGCAGGGCATGCCGTCGCGCGTGCAGAGATCCTCGAGCGCGCGGCGCAGCTCGCGGTCGACGAGCGTGTAGAAGATGACGACGCCGGTGCGCGACGCGACGCGCCCGTAGTGCGCCGCCAGGTCCTCCACCGTGGTCACGCGCGGATGCCGCACGACGGTCGTGCGGTGGCCCGAGAACTGCGTCTGCGCAGCGCGCGCGACGCGCGCAGCGGTGTCCCCGGTGGAGTCGGAGATGAGATGGATCTCGATCGGCGTGGCGGACGTTGCCATGTGCCTCATCGTCACGGACGGAGCGTACGCGGTCAACGCGACGAGCCGGAACCGGAATCCGAGCCGTCGCGCTCGCCCGGCAACCGGCCCCTAGGCATTCAGGCGCTCCTCGAGCAGCGCGCGCACGCCGCCGATGGGCACGCGCACCTGCTCGAGCGAATCGCGGTCGCGCACCGTCACGGCGTCGTCCTCGAGCGACTCGTGGTCGATCGTGACCGCCCACGGCGTGCCGATCTCGTCCTGCCTGCGGTAGCGGCGGCCGATCGCGCCGCTCGTGTCGAGCTCGACCTGGAAGTGCTTGCGCAGCTCGGCCGCGAGCGCGGCGGCGCGCTCGCCCTGGGCGGCGTCGTTGCCGATCAGCGGCAGGATGGCGGCCTTGACCGGCGCGATCGCGGGATGCAGGCGCAGCAGGACGCGCTCGCGGCCGGCGACCTCCTCCTCGTCGTAGGCGTCGCACAGGAACGCCAGGAAGGCGCGGTCGGCGCCGGCGGCGGGCTCGATCACGTACGGCACGTAGCGCTCGCCGTCCTGCTCCACGTACTCGAGCTTCGTGCCCGAGTGCTCGGCGTGCTGCGTGAGGTCGTAGTCGCCGCGGTTGGCGATGCCCTCGAGCTCGGCCCAGCCGATGGGGTAGCGGTACTCGAGGTCGCTCGTGGCGCTCGAGTAGTGCGACAGCTCCGCGGCCTCGTGCACCCGCACGCGCAGGTTCTCGGGGTCGATGCCGTAGCGCTCGTACCAGCCCCTGCGCTCGTCGACCCAGTAGCGGAACCACTCGTCGGCCTGCTCGGGCGGCACGAAGAACTCCATCTCCATCTGCTCGAACTCGCGCGTGCGGAAGAGGAAGTTGCCGGGCGTGATCTCGTTGCGGAACGACTTGCCGACCTGCGCGATGCCGAACGGGGGCTTGCGCCGCGCGATCTGCAGCACGTTCTTGAAGTTGATGAAGATGCCCTGCGCCGTCTCGGGCCGCAGGTAGACGCTCGTGCCCGACTCCTTCACGGGCCCGATCGTCGTCTCGAACATGAGGTTGAAGTCGCGCGCCTCGGTGAGGTCGCAGTTGGGCCCCTGGCCGGGCGGCTTGCTGGGCTTCTGGGGGCAGGTCGCGTTGTCGAGGTCGTCGGCGCGGAAGCGGTGCTTGCAGACGCGGCAGTCGACCATCGGGTCCGAGAAGCCGCCGACGTGGCCCGAGGCCTCCCAGACCTTCGGGTTCAGCATCAGCGCCGAGTCGAGCGCCACGATGTCGTCGCGCTCCTGCACCATCGCGCGCAGCCACGCGGCCTTGACGTTGCCCTTCATGAGCACGCCGTAGTGGGCGTAGTCGTAGGCCGAGCCGAGGCCGCCGTAGATCTCCGAGGACGGGAACACGAAGCCGCGGCGGCGGCAGAGGGAGACGATGGTGTCCATCGTCACGGGCTTGCGCTGCGGCGTCTCGCTCACTGCGGCAGCGTACAGAGCACCCCGCTCCCCCTCGCGCAGCTACCGCGAACAGGGACGGGCGCGCACCCCGGCGCGCCAGTCGTGCGTGACGGCGACCTCGCGAATCCAGCGCGGCAGCTTTCCGTCGACCGGCACGATCAGCGCCCCGACGTCGCACTTGTCGGTCTCGCCGGCCCCGTCGCCGATCACGCGCGCCGGGATGAACGTCGTCCGCGGCCGGTCCCAGGCGAGCGCGAGCTGGCCCTGCCACTGCCGCGGCAGCGCCACGTAGCCGGACGGCGACTCGCGCTCCAGCGCGGGCGCGACGACGTTCTCGAGCCCGCGCGCCTCGCGCGCCTGGTCGCCCACGTCGCGCACCGCGCCGGCAAGCCACGGCGCCGCCGCGAGCGGCACCGCGGCGACCGCCACGACGGCCAGCGAGCCGCGCACCGCGCCGCTCGTGTGCTGGGCGACCGCGACCGCCGCCCCGGCGGCGGCGAACACCGCGAGCGCCGTGAGCATGCGCCCGACGTCGTCGCCCGAGATCTGCCCGCGCACCACGACCAGGAGCAGCGCGGCGATCAGCGCGACCGGGAAGACGATGCCGGCGTCGAACGGGCGCCGCGAAGCGCCGACGGCGAGCGCCGTCAGGCCGAGCAGCGCGACCGGCCAGGTCGAGACGTCGCCGACCCGGTCGAGCACCGCCCCGGGCAGTGCGCCGAGGCTCAGCAGGGGCGGATGGAAGCGCTCGTTGTAGGCGTCCACGATGTTGCTCGACCACCACCAGTCGCCCGTGAACGCATGGTCGAGCGTCACCCAGAGCGCCGGCGGCGCGCAGGCCGAGACGACCGAGAGGATGCGCGTGCGCAGTGTCGCCGTGCGCCAGCCGAGCACCGCGTTGATGACCGCGAGGCCCCACGCCTCGGGCCGCAGCGTCCCCGCGAACGTCAGCAGGCCTGCGCACCAGGGCGTGCCCATGCCGCTCGCGGCCGCGGCCACGACGAGCGCCGCGTAGGGCACGTTGGAGTCGCCGAGCGGCCCGGCGCGCCAGAGCACCGGCAGGCAGAGCGCGAAGAGCGCTGCGAGCGGCGCGGCCGGATACGGCCCGAGCCGCCGCGCGAGCCCGGCGGCCGCCGCGGCGCAGGCGAAGGCGCCGGCGAGCGACGCCCACTCGAACACGAACGTGGGCGCGCGCAGCTCGGTGCCGATCGCGGCGACGCCCTGCTCGAACGGCTTGGGCACCGTGTAGTCGAACGGCGCATGCGCCGTGATCCCGTGGTGGATCGCGTCGCGCGCCCACACGAGGTGCGAGTAGGCGTCGCTGCCGAGCGCCTCGCCCGCGAGCGTGCGCACGAGCACCGTCGCGAACGTCGCGGCGGCGGCGACGAGGACGAGCTGCCCGAACCGGCTCACCCGCGAGCCGTCAGCGCCAGCGAGCGCAGGCGGAAGCCGCCGTGCTCGGCATTGAGGTCGGAGGCGCAGCGGGCGACGATCGCGGCGATGCTGGGGGGTGAGCACGGGGAGCTCGGCGAGCGGCGCCCGCAGCAGCGCCGCGAGCGCCTCGAGCGCCCCCGGCGGGAGCGCGAGCGCGCCCGGGCAGTTGCCGCAGACGGCGCCGCCCGCGGCGGCCGAGAAGCGCACGAGCGGCACGTCCTCGGCCGCGCACGACGCGCACGCGGCGAGCCGCGGGGCGAAGCCGGCGAGTCCGTGCAGCTTGAGCTGGAACGCCAGCAGCAGCGGGTCGAGCGCGACGTCGCCCGGCGCGGGCTCGTAGCCGTCGAGCACGTCGAGCAGGCGGCAGAGCGCCGCGAACACGCGCGGCGAGGGGTCGCCCTCGGCGAACATCTTGAGCAGCGCCTCGCCGCCCGCGCCGGCGATCCGCGCGCGCTCCTGATGCTCGCGGACGCCGTGATGGGTCGCGAGCGTGTCCACGCCCGAGACGGTGTGCAGCTCGCCCCGCCCCTCGTGCAGGACGAGCGCGACGTGGCTGAACGGCTCGAGCCGCGCCCCCACGCGCGAGCGGGTGCGGCGGACGCCCTTGGCGACCGCGCCGACGCGCCCGCGAGCGGGCGTGTAGAGGTGCAGGACGCGGTCGGCTTCGCCCAGGCGCAGCGAGCGCAGCACCACCGCCTCGGTCTTGTAGGAGCCGTGCATCCGCGGCGCTCAGGGTAGTTGATGGCTCCCACTGCGGCACGGCCTCGCAGCGCGTTTCGGGAATCTTCCAGTGGACAGGTACGTTGACCATGCCAATGAACCCCGTCACCGTATATTCGACGACCTGGTGCCCCTGGTGCGATCGCGCCAAGGCGCTCTTGAACGCGCGTGGGATCGAGTTCGCGGATGTCAACATCGAGGACGACCCGAACTTCCGCCAGAAGCTCGTCGACCTCACGGGCGGCTACACGGTGCCGCAGATCGTGATCGGCGAGCATCCGATCGGCGGCTTCACGCAGCTGCGCGCGCTCGATGCGAGCGGTCGGCTCGCCGAGCTGACCGCCGCCTAGAAGCGCTGGCAGCGCGGGCAGTAGACCGTGCCGCGCTGCGCGATCACGGTGCGCCGCAGCGGCGTCCCGCAGGTGACGCACGGCTCGCCGCCCCGGCCGTAGGCCAGGAAGCGCTCCTGCGCCGAGCCGTAGCCGCCGTCGGGCGTGCGGAAGTCGCGGATCGAGGCGCCCTGCGCCTCGATGCCGGCCTCGAGCGCGGCGACGACGGCGCCGTGGAGGCGCGCGACGCGCGCCCGCGAGAGCCGCCCGGCGGGAGACGCCGGGTGGATCCTGGCGGCGAAGAGCGCCTCGTCGGCGTAGATGTTCCCGACCCCGGCGACGACGCGCTGATCGAGCAGCGCCGCCTTGACGGGCGCCTTGCGGCCGGCCAGCGCGCGCGCCATGTCGGCGGCGGCCCAGCTCCCGAGCGGCTCGGGACCGAGCTTGCCGGCGAGCCAGGCCTCGGCGCCGTCCTCGGCGATGCGCCACGTGCCGAAGCGCCGCGCATCGGTGTAGGCGAGGTACGAGCCGTCGTCGAGCAGCGCGCGGGCGCGCAGGAAGCGCGGGTCGCTCGCGGGCGGCTCGGGGAGCCACAGGAGGTTGCCCGTCATGCGCAGGTGCACGAGCAGCGCTGCGCCGTCCTCCAGCTCGGCGATGAGGTACTTGCCGCGCCGGCCGAGCGTCTCGATGCGGGCGCCCTGGAGGCGCGCGGCGACGGCCTCGGGCGGCTCGGGATCGGTCAGGCGGAAGTCGCGCACCTCGACCTCGGCCAGCGTGCGGCCGCCGACGTGCGGCAGGAGCCGCCGGCGCACCGTCTCGACCTCGGGCAGCTCGGGCATCAGCCGATCGTCTCGAGCAGCAGCGGCGGCCGCTCCACCGCGCTGTCGCTGAACTCGTAGGCGGCGAGCACCTCGGCCGTGGCGGCCTCGGCCCCCGCCGCGGTGCGCGCGTGGACGTGCGCGAGCGGCTCGCCCGACTCCACGGCATCGCCCGGCTTGGCGTGCACGACGATGCCGACGGCGTGGTCGATCGGATCCTCCTTGCGCTCGCGGCCGGCGCCGAGGCGCATCGCCGCGCGCCCGATCGCGAGCGCGCCGCAGCGCGCCACGTAGCCCGGGCGCGGCGACGCCACCGCGACCACGACCGGCGCGAGCTCGAGCACCTCCCAGGGCCGCTCGGCGAGGCGCGGGTCGCCGCCCTGCGCCTCCACGAGCCGCTCGAGCGCGCGCAGCGCGCTGCCCGACGCGACCGCGTCCTCGGCCAGGCGGCGCCCGGCATAGAGGTCGACGCCGAGATCGGAGAGCACGGCCATGCGCGCCGCCGAGCCGAGCACGAGCTCGCGGAAGTCGAGCGGGCCTCTCCCGGCCAGCATCTCGCAGGCCTCGGCGACCTCGAGCGCGTTGCCGACGGCCCCGCCGAGCGGCGAGTCCATGGCCGTCAGCTCGCAGACCGTCGGCCGGCCGGCGCGCACGCCGATGTCGCGCATGCGCACGCCGAGCTCGCGCGCCGCCGCTACGTCGGGCATGAACGCGCCGTCGCCCACCTTGATGTCGAGCAGGATTGCGTCGGCGCCCGCGGCCAGCTTCTTCGACATCACCGAGGCGGCGATCAGGCCCGGCGCCGGGACGGTGCCGGTGACGTCGCGCAGCGCGTAGAGCAGGCGATCGGCGGGGACGAGGTCGTCGGTCTGCGCGGCCAGCGCACAGCCGATGCGGGCGACCTGCGCGACGAGCTCGGCCACGCTCATCCCGACGCGGAACCCGGGGATCGACTCGAGCTTGTCGAGCGTGCCGCCGGTGTGCGCGAGACCGCGCCCCGAGAGCTTGGCGACCGGCATCCCCATCGCCGCCGCGAGCGGCGCCAGCGCGATCGTCGTCTTGTCCCCCACGCCGCCGGTCGAGTGCTTGTCGACGACGGTGCGCCCGAGCGACGAGAGGTCGATCGTCGCGCCCGAGTCGACCATCGTCTGCGTCAGCTCGTGCGTCTCGGCGTCGGAGAGGCCGCGGAAGACGACGGCCATCGCCCACGCGCTCATCTGCTCGGGCGCGACCTCGCCCGCGACGTAGCCCTGCACGAGCCACGCGATCTCACCCGGCGCGTGCTCGCCGCCGTCGCGCTTGCGCTCGATCAGGTCGACGGCTCTGAGAGCACTCATGCGACGGGAATCGGCGTACCCGGCAGGCCGTCGCCCGCACGCGCACCGAGCCACGCTGCGGCGGTCGCGCCGACGTCCGAGAACTCGCCGTCGTGGCGCTTGCCGGGGGCCTGCCCGGGGACGTGGGCGATGAGCAGCGCGTACTCGCGCGAATGGTCGGTCGAGGGCGTCGTCGGGTCGCAGCCGTGGTCGGACGTCAGCAGCAGCAGGTCGTCGGGGCCGAGGGCCGCGAGCAGGTCGGGCACGGCCGCGTCGATCTCCTGGAGGCAGCGGTGGAAGCCCTCCGGGTCGTTGCGGTGGCCGTAGGTCTGGTCGGTCTCGACGAGGTTGACGAACACGAGGCCCTCGGGCTGGTCGCGCGCGAGCGCGATCGTCTGTGCGATCCCGTCGGTGTTGGACCTCGTCGGATGCGACGCGTCGATGTCGCAGCCCGCGAAGACGTCGTTGACCTTGCCGACGGCCGTGACGCTCGCCCCCGTCTCGCGGATGCGGGTGAGGTAGTTGGGGCGCGGCGGCTCGAGCGAGAAGTCGTGGCGGTTGGCCGTGCGCCGGTAGGCGCCGGGCTCGCCCTCGAACGGGCGCGCGATCACGCGCCCCACGGCGTGCTCGCCGGTCAGTTGCGCGCGGGCGGTGCGGCAGGCGGCGTACAGCTCCTCGAGCGGCACCGTGGCCTCGTGCGCGGCGATCTGGAAGACGGAGTCGGCGGACGTGTAGACGATCCACTTGCCCGTGCGCTGGTGCTCCTCGCCCAGCCGCGCGATGATCTCGGTGCCCGAGGCCGCCACGTTGCCGATCACGCCGCGCCCCGTGGCCGCCGCGAACGCCTCGATCACGTCGGGCGGGAAGCCGTGGGGGTAGGTCGGGAACGCCCGCGCGGTGATGACGCCGGCGATCTCCCAGTGGCCGACCGTCGTGTCCTTGCCGCGCGACTGCTCGTGCAGGCGGCCGGCCACGGACGGTGCGGTCGCGAGCGGCGGGCAGCCCTCGAGCGGCAGCACGTTGCCGAGCCCGAGCGCCTGCAGATGCGGCAGCCGCAGCCCGCCGACCGCATGCGCGACGTTGCCGAGCGTGTTCGAGCCCTCGTCGCCGAAGTCGGCCGCGTCGGGGGCCTCGCCGGCTCCCACGGCGTCGAGGACGATGATGAACGCGCGTCGGGCCATGCCGGGAGCCTACCCCTGCGAGGGACTGGCCCTGCGCGCACGCGGATGCGCCCCCTCGAACGCCCGGCGCAGGGCGCCGTCGCCGAGGTGCGTGTAGATCTCGGTCGTGGCCACGGACGCGTGGCCGAGCAGCTCCTGCACGACGCGCAGGTCGGCCCCCTGCTCGAGCAGGTGCGTGGCGAACGAGTGGCGCAGGACATGCGGCGTCACGGCCTGCTCGATGCCGACGGCGAGCGCGTGGCCGCGCACGAGGCGGAACACGCCCTGCCGCGAGATGCGGCGGCCGCGCGCGTTGAGCAGGAACGCGGCGGCCTCCTGCGTCTTGCCGAGGTACGGCCGGCCACGCGCCAGGTAGCGGCGCGCGGCCTCGGCCGCGAGGCGGCCCGTGGGGACGATGCGCTCGCGGCCGCCCTTGCCCTCGACGCGCACGATCCCGCGCTCGAGGTCGAGGTCGCCCGGCCGCAGGCCCGTCAGCTCCGAGACGCGCAGGCCGCCGCCGTAGAGCAGCTCGAGCGCGGCGCGGTCGCGCAGGCCGAGCGGCGAGGCGTCCGGGTGCTCCACGAGCAGCGTGCACTGCTCCTGCGAGAGCACGCGCGGCAGGCGCCGCGGCAGGCGCGGCAGGGCGACGATCGCGCGCGCGTCCATGGGGCGCGCGCCGATGCGGCCGCGGTGGCGGATCAGCGAGCGCGCGGCGGCCAGGCGGCGGCGGCGCGTCGCGGGGGCGAGCCCGGCGCGCTCGAGCGCGCCGGCGAAGGCCTCGAGGTCGGCGGCGGAGGCGTCGTCGATCGCGACGCCGCGCGCGCGCAGGAACTCGCTCAGCTGCGCGAGGTCGCCGCGATAGGCGGCGACCGTGTGGCGCGAGGCGCCTCGCTCGAGCGCCAGGTGCGTGAGGAAATCCGCCACCGGGTCCACGGGCGAACCCTTCGCGCAGCGTCCCCGGTACCCTCCCGTCGATGCAGGTCGCGGCATGAGCACCCACGCCGGCGGGAGCCGCACCGAGCCCGCGGACTGCGTCGTCTGGCTCGACGGCGAGCCGCTCGCGATCCGCGTCTCGCCGGGGGTGCACACGCCGTCGCCGTTCACGCAGGCGCTGATGGCGGCCCTGCCGCGCGTCGACGGCCTCGACGTGATCGACGCCGGCTGCGGCGCCGGCGCCGTGACGGTCGCCCTGCTCCGGCGCGGCGCCGCGCACGTGAGCGCCTGGGACATCATCCCCGCGGCGGTCGACGACACGCTCGAGAACGCCCGCCGCCATGCGGACGCCACCCGCGTGACCCCGCACCTCGGCTCGTTCGAGCTGCTCGCCGACGACACCGCCGACCTCCTCGTCACGAACCCGCCGCAGCGGCCGCGCACGGTCTGGGAGCACCTGCCGGCCGACGCGCGCGGCATCGGCGCGGGCGGCGAGGACGGCCTCGAGCCGCTCGCGACCATCCTCGCGAGCACGCGGGCGCCGCGCGTCATCACGTCGATCTCGACGCTGACCGCGCCCGACCTCGCGCCGCTCGCGCAGCGCCACGGCTTCGCGCGCGCCTCGGTGATCGCCGACGAGCCGATCGCGCACGATCCGGTCTGGCGCCACGCGGGGTCGCTCGCCGATGCGCGGGTGCGCGTGTGGGAGCTGCGGCGCGCATGAGCGAGATCGTCCTGCGCCGTGCGCGCACGCCCGACGTGCCCGCCATCCACGACCTCATCGAGCTCTACGCTCGCGACCGCATCCTGCTCGCCAAGGAGCGCGTGCAGCTGTACGAGGACGTGCAGGACTTCTGGGTCGCCGATGCGGGCGGCCGCGTCGTCGGCTGCGGCGCCGTGCACCCCCTGTGGGAGGACATCGCGGAGATCCGCACCGTCGCGGTCGATCCCTCCGTCCGCGGCCACGGCGTCGGGCGCCTGATCGTCGAGCGCCTGATCGCGACCGTGCGCGAGCTGGGCA
The DNA here is from genome assembly GCA_963743275.1 of uncultured Actinomycetes bacterium. Lineage (GTDB taxonomy): Bacteria > Actinomycetota > Thermoleophilia > Gaiellales > JALYLC01 > JALYLC01. Next base: position 178,094 of record CAVUPB010000005.1, read on the forward strand.
TCGCGCGCGTCTTCGTGCTCACGTTCGAGCGCGAGTTCTTCGCCGCGTTCGGCTTTCGCGAGATCGAGGGCACGCCGGTGACGGCGGAGGTCTACGCCGAGCTGCGCAGCTCGTTCGACGAGGGCGTCGCGGAGTTCCTCGACCTCGAGCGCGTCAAGCCGAACACGCTCGGCAACCACCGCATGCTGCTCGAGCTCGGCGAGAGCCGTTAGACGGTCGCGCCGCCGGCGGGCGGCAGCGTCAGGCGGTACGTGTTGAGCGGGTTCGTGCCCGATCCGATGGCGATCGTGCCGCGGGCGTGCGCGTACCTGCCGGTGCCGCCGTCGACGTGCCGACGTGCTCGTGCCGGAGACGTGCACGGTGCCGTGGATGCGCAGCGTCCCGTCCGGCAGCGTGGCGACGCCGGTGAACCTCGCCGTCGTTCGCGCTCGTGAACACGAGCGGCCCACGTCGAAGCCGACGACCGCACCGCGCGGCTTGCCGAACTGCCGCTTCACGTTGACGAGCCGATCGCGGAGGAGGACGCGATCGCCCTTGCTGCGCCCCTTCGGCGGCCGGTCGTCGTCCTTCTCGGCGATCTCCTGCGAGCGGACGGTGACGACGAGCGTCGTCGGAGGCCCGCCGGCGGCGGGCCGCGCGCGATGAACGCGCCGCCGGGCTTCGCCGGCAGGAAGAGGTGATAGACGTTGAGCGGCGCGTCGCCCGGGCCGACGGCGAGGAACCCGCGCGCGCCGTCGTAGCGGCCGGTGCCGCCGAGCACCCTGAACGTCGCGTCCGACAGGCCGGCGTCACCGCCGAAGCGGATCGTCCCGCCCGGCAGCGTCGCGAAGCCCCGCGTGGTGCCGGTCGCCTTGCTCGTGAGCACCGTCACGCCGCGGTCGCTTCCGACGCGCGCGCCGCGCGGCTTGCCGAACTGGGGCGCCGCGTTGAGCAGGCGATCGCGGAAGACGAAGCGATCGCCCTTGCTCACGCCCTTGGGCGGCCGGTCGGTCGTCGCGACCTTCGTCGTCACCGACTTGACCGTGATGACCAGGAGCGTCGTCGGACCGGTCGCGGCGGGCGCGCCCGCCGTCGCCGTGGCGGCGGTGAGCCCGATCAGGCCGAGCGCGAGGAGAACGCGGAGCACGAGCGCATCTGGGTCCGCGGACGCTGAGTCGATCCGCCGGTCGCGCCGCAAAGTGCCGGACGCCGACGCGCGCACGCGCCGGGCTGCCGCTCGGACCGCGGCCAGCCAGCTGCCGCGTCGGCGTCCGGCCCGCACGCGCACGCCGAAGTGACCGCCCGCGCGCGCCCCGCGCCTGTCCATGCCTACACCGGCGCGCCGTCCACGATCTCCGAGAGCGGGATGTACGGATGCCCGAGGTCGCGCGCGACGGGCTCGTAGGTGACCTTGCCCGCCATCACGTTGACGCCGCGGGCGAGCGCGCGGTCGCTCCGCACCGCGTCGTCGAAGCCGCGCCCGGCGATCGCCTCGACGTACGGCAGCGTCGCGTTCGTGAGCGCGCGCGTCGACGTCATCGGCACCGCCCCGGGCATGTTCGCGACGCAGTAGTGGACGATGCCGTCGACCTCGTAGGTCGGCTCCGAGTGGGTCGTCGGGCGCGAGGTCTCGAAGCAGCCGCCCTGGTCGATGGCGACGTCGACGAGCACCGAGCCCGGCTTCATGAGGCCGAGCATCTCGCGCGTCACGAGCTTCGGCGCGCGCGCGCCGTGCACCAGCACCGCGCCGATCACGAGGTCGGCCTCGCTGATCGCCTCCTCGACCTGGAGCGTGTTCGACATCGCCACGGTCGCGCGGCCGTCGAGCATCGGGTCGAGCTCGCGCATGCGGTCGATCGAGCGGTCGAGCACCCACACGTTGGCCTGCATGCCGACGGCGATGAGGGCGGCGTTGTAGCCGACGATGCCGCCGCCCAGCACGGCGACCTTGCCGGGCGGCACGCCGGCGACGCCGCCGAGCAGCACGCCGCGGCCGCCGTGCGCCTTCTCGAGCGCGTGCGCGCCCATCTGCGGCGCGAGCCGGCCGGCGACCTCGCTCATCGGCGCGAGCAGCGGCAGCCGGTGGTCGTCGGTCTCGACCGTCTCGTAGGCCACGCAGGTCGCGCCCGAGTCGATCAGCGCCTGCGTCAACTCGGGGGCGGGCGCCAGGTGGAGGTAGGTGAAGAGCACGAGGCCCGGCCGCAGGCGCGGATACTCGGCGGCCAGCGGCTCCTTGACCTTGAGCAGCAGCTCGCTGCGGGCCCAGACGTCGTCGACGCCCGCGAGCGCGGCGCCCGCTGAGACGTACGCGTCGTCCGGGAAGCCGGAGCCCTCGCCGGCGCCCGCCTCCACGACGACGTCATGGCCCCGCGCCACCAGCTCGCGCGCGCCGGCCGGGGTCAGCGCGATGCGCGCTTCCTGAGGCTTGATCTCCTTGACGACGCCGATCTTCACGCATACCCCCGGTCGGTCGATATCCGGGCGCCAGTGTAGTGCCGCCGTGCGACGCGGGAGAAGTGCCTTCGGCGAACGCCGGCGGCGACGACGCGGGTGGCGCGCGGTGCGGCAGAATCCGGCGCATGCTCGAGCGCGGCGTCCCCCTTCGCACCGGGCTCCCGCAAGCGGTCACGCTCCGGCGGCTGACGTCGGCGGACGCGGCGGCGTTCGCGCGCCACGTGGCGCGCGACGCCGAACGGCTGCAGGAACACCTGCCCTGGCCGGCCGCGACCGCGACCCCGGAGGGTGCCCGCGCATGGCTCGGGCCCTACGAGCGCCAGGAGGACGGCCGCGTCGTCGTCGCGGGCGCCTGGCACGGCGACGAGCTGCTCGGCGGGGCGTTGCTCTTCCAGCACGACGCCGAGGCGGCGACGGCCGCCATCGGCGTCTGGGTCGTGGCCGCAGGCGAGGGCTGCGGCCTGGCGTCGGCCGCATGCCGTGCGGTGCTCGCAGCCGCGCGCTCCCAACTCGGCATCGAGCGCGTCGAGTGGCGCTCGACGACCGTCAACGTGCGCTCCCGGCGGCTCGCCGAGCGCCTCGGCTTCCGCCACGAGGGCACGCTGCGCTCGAACTACGTGCTCGGCGCTGCCCGCTTCGACACCGACGTCCTCTCGCTCGTCGGCGGCGAGATCGACGAGGCGGCCGCGCGGGCCTAGGGGCGCGTCGCGCGCGCCGCCTCGACGAGCGCGAGCGTGACACCGACCATGGCCTCGATGTCCGCCACGGCGATGTGCTCGTCGGGCGTGTGGATCAGGGCCATCCCGTTGCCGAGGTTCGCGCACGGGATGCCCCGCTCGTTGAAGAGGTGCGCGTCGGCGCCGCCGCCGGTGGCCAGCGGGCTCGGCTCGAAGCCGCAGGCCTCGAGCGCAGACCAGGCGATCTGCACGACGGGATCGGCACGCCGCAGCTTGTAGGCCCGGTACTCCTGCGTGGCGACGGTCTCGAGCTCGCACTCGGCCGCGTTGGCCGCGTGCGCGAGCGCGTCGAGCATGATCTGGCTCTCCTTGAGCGCGCGCTCGTGGTCGCGCGAGCGCACCTCGAGGCGGACGTCGCAGCGGTCGGCCACGATGTTGCGGGCGACGCCGCCGGAGATCGTCCCGACGTTCGCGGTCGTCTCGTCGTCGAGGCGGCCGAAGCGCATCTCGGCGAGCGCGTGCGCGGCCGCGGCGATGGCGTTGCGCCCGTCCTGCGGGGCGATGCCCGCGTGCGCGGAGCGCCCGAGGAACGTCGCGTCGATCGAGTACTGCGAGGGGCACTGCGTGACGATGCCGCCGATCGGCGCGGCATGATCGTAGACGTAGCCGACGCGTGCCGCGAACTGCGAGCAGTCGAGCGCCTTGACGCCGTGCAGCCCCGTCTCCTCCTGCACGCTCAGCACCAGCTCGATGCCCGCGTGCGGGCGTCCCTCGGCGAGGATCCGGCGCAGCCCCTCGAGCATCGAGGCGACGGCCGCCTTGTTGTCGCCGCCGAGGATCGTGTTCTGCCGGTTGCGGACGACGCCGTCGCTGACGACGGGCTCGATCGGCGCGGTCGGCTCGACCGTGTCGACGTGCGCGCACAGCAGGATCGGCGTGCCGGTCTCGCCCGCCGTGGCCGGGATACGGCAGATGACGTTGCCGGCCTCGTCGCCGGGCCGCGGCGGCGCGTCCTCCTGCGGGTCGAGCCCGAGATCGCGCAGGCGCGCGATGCAGACGTCGGTGACCGCGCGCTCGCGCCGCGAAGGGCTCGCGATCGCCGCCAGCTCGAGGAACAGGCCGAGGGCGCCGTCAGCCTCGACCGCCGCGGTCATGCCGTGCGCTCGCGCCCTGCACGCACGCCGATGGCGGCGCCCACGAAGTCGCGGAAGAGCGGGTGCGGACGCGTCGGGCGCGACTTGAACTCGGGGTGGAACTGCGAGGCGCAGAACCACGGGTGATCCTCGAGCTCGATGACCTCGACCAGGTCCTTGGCGGCGAAGACGCCCGAGACGCGCAGACCGGCGGCCTCGAGGCGCGGGCGCAGGTGGTTGTTGACCTCGTAGCGGTGGCGGTGGCGCTCGTACACGAGCGTCTCGCCGTAGGCCTCGTGGGCGTGCGTGCCGACGCGCAGCTCGACGGGCTCGGCGCCCAGCCGCATCGTGCCGCCCATGTCCTCGATGTCCTGCTGCTCGGGCAGCAGCGCGACGACCGGGTAGAGCGTGTCGGGGTCGAACTCGGTCGAGTTGGCGCCGTGCATGTCGCACACGTTGCGGGCGAACTCGACGACGGCGCACTGCATGCCGAGGCAGATGCCGAGGAACGGCGTGCCCGACTCGCGGGCGTAGCGCACGGCCGCGACCTTGCCCTCGATCGCCCGCGGGCCGAAGCCGCCGGGGATGAGGATGCCGTCGACGCCGCGCAACTGCTCGGCGGCCTCGTCCGGATCGAGCGTCTCGGCATCGACCCAGTCGATCTCGAGGTGGGTGCCGTGGTGGATCGCGCCGTGCTTGAGCGCCTCGACGACCGAGAGGTAGGCGTCCTGCAGCTGCACGTACTTGCCGACGATGGCGATGCGCACCGTGCCCTCGAGCTCGTCGATGCGCCGGCAGAGCGCCTCCCACTGCTCCATCCTGCTGGGCTTGACCTCGAGGCCGAAGTGCTCGAGCACGAGCTCGTCGAGCTTCTGCTCGCGCAGCCGCAGCGGCACGTAGTAGAGGTGCGCGACGTCCTCGGCGGCGATCACCGCGCGCTCGTCGAGGTCGGCGAAGAGCGCGATCTTGGCGCGCAGCTCGCGCGGCAGCGGGCTCGACGAGCGCGCGACGACGACATCGGGCGAGATACCGATGCGGCGCAGCTCGTTGACGGAGTGCTGCGTGGGCTTCGTCTTGAGCTCGCCCGCGGCCTCGATCATCGGCACCAGCGTGACGTGCAGGTAGAGCACGTTGTCGCGGCCGAGCTGCGTGCGCAGCTGGCGGATCGCCTCGAGGAACGGCAGGCTCTCGATGTCGCCGACCGTGCCGCCGATCTCGACGAGCACGATGTCGACGTCGCTCGACGACGAGACGCGCAGGATGCGGTTCTTGATCTCGTCGGTGATGTGCGGGATCACCTGGACCGTCGAGCCGAGATACTCGCCCTTGCGCTCGCGCCGGATGACGGTGTTGTAGACGCTGCCGGCGGTCGAGTTCGACGCGCGCGAGGTGTTCTCGTCGATGAAGCGCTCGTAGTGACCGAGGTCGAGGTCGGTCTCGGCGCCGTCCTCGGTGACGAAGACCTCGCCGTGCTGGTAGGGCGACATGGTGCCCGGATCGACGTTCATGTACGGGTCGAGCTTCTGCACGCCGACCTTGAGGCCGCGTGCCTTGAGCAGGGTGCCCAGCGAGGCGGCGGTGATGCCCTTGCCGAGCGAGGAGACGACTCCGCCCGTGATGAAGATGTACTTGGCGGACTTCGATTCCACGCTCTTCCTCCCCGACGACCCAACGACCTGTCCCTGCGAGCATCCTAGATGGTCGGTCGGCAGGGGACCGGATCGCGCTCCGTAGGCTTGGCGAGGTGACGCCGCTCGCCCTCCTGCTCGTCCTCGTCGCCGCCTTCGCGCACGCCGGCTGGAACGCCCTCTCCAAGCGCGCGCCGGGCGGCGCCGCGTTCGTGTGGTCGCAGGAGCTGGTCAGCAGCGTCGCGATGGTGCCCGTCGCGGCGGCCGGGATCTGGCTCGACGACGGCGCGCACGTCTCGCTCGCGATCGTCGCCATGGGGATCGCGAGCGGCCTGCTGCACGGCACCTACTTCGTGCTCCTCCAGCGCGGCTACGCCACCGGCGACCTCTCGCTCGTCTATCCGCTCGCGCGCGGCACCGGGCCGGTCTTCGCCACGGCCGGGGCGATCGCGATCCTCGGCGAGCGCCCGGGCCCGATCGCCGTCGCCGGCACGGCGGCGATCGCCGCGGGCGTCGTGCTGCTGCTCGCGACCCGCGGGCTCAGCCGCGGGGCCGCGCTCGTCTACGCCGTCATGACCGGACTCCTGATCGGCGTCTACACGATCTGGGACGGCCACGCCGTGCGCGCCTCGCACGCCGAGCCGCTCTTCTACCTGCTGATCACGAACCTCACGGTGCTCATCGCACTGCTGCCGTTCGTCGCCCGCGAGCGCGACCGGGTGCGCCTCCTCGCGCGCCACCACCGCGGCGTCGTCGTCGCGGTCGGCCTGCTCTCGCCGCTCGCCTACGCGCTGGTGCTGTTCGCGACGCGCCTCGCCGGCGTCGCCTACGTCGCGCCGGCGCGCGAGGTCTCCATCCTGATCGGCGCCGCGATCGGCGCGCGCTACTACGCCGAGCGGGGCGGCTGGCAGCGCATCGCGGGAGCCGCGGCGATCGTCGCCGGCGTCATCGCGCTCGCGGTCGGCTGAGCGCCAAGTGGCACACGCGGCGGGTGCCACTTGGCCGCACGAACGTGCCCACGTCCCCCGGACGAGGGATGGCAGGCGGGCCGGGTTCGCGTGAGGGTGGTGCCGGGCGCTTCCCCAGCAGCGCTGCCCGAGCCGGGCGGCGCCAGCGTCCCGTCGCACTCGGTTGAGGGCCCGACCGCGGCGCGGGCAGTCTTCAACCCACCGAGAGGCATCGATGCGCGCTCGTCCGCATGTCACGGCCCCGTCGTGAGCGATCAGCTCGCTCACCGCATCACGCTGCTCGAATTTCCGCCGCAGGACGGCAAGAGCATGTACGCGACGCAGTGCTCGTGCGGCTGGGAGTCGCGCCGTCACGACAACTCGGCCGGCGCCGACCACGAGGCGGCCCGCCACCTGACCGCGACGCGGTCGGATCCGTTCCCGGGCCCCCGCTCGGGCGGCTAGCGGACGCGGACGTCGAAGCCCGAGGCGCCTTCGCAGGCCTCGCGGGCAGCGTCGCTGCGGGCGTGCACGCTGACGTGGCCGACACCCCCGTGAAGCTGCAGCGAGAGGTAGATCTCGGGCCGGCGGGCGTTGTCGTCCACGACGAATGACACGTTCGTCGAGCCGTTCGCGGGAAGGTAGATGCGCGAGTACGTGTTCGCGCGCGGCCCCGCGCCGGAGGACGAGAAGGCGAGCGTCGGGAGGCTGAGCGCGTGCGTGCGCTTGTTCTGGCAGGCCAGCGGCATGCGCACCTGGAGACGCGTGATCTGCGAACGCTGCACGACGAAGCTGAGGGAGCCGGCGGAGTCGGCCGCGGCGTAGCGACCGCTCGGGAAGAGCGGTGGGCGCGGGGCCGCCGTCGCCGTCGTGACGCAGGCGGCGGCAAGCAGGAGGGCGGCGAAGGCGACGCGGCGGAGGCTGCGCATGCAGTCGCCATCGGTGCGCCCGCGCGCGCGGGCATCCCCCGTCCGGGGGAGGGCCCCGCGCGCGCACACCCCGAACGGCGACAGGCTCGGGTGGTGGCTCAGGCGGTCGCGGCGCCGCGCAGGCTGACCGCGAGCGCACGCGCATCCGTGTCGCCCGCGTCCGCCCCGAGCATGCGCACGAGCTCCTCGAGCGCGTCGTCGGAGGAGAGCTCGGCGACGCGCGCCTCGCTCGTCGCGCCCTGCGTCTTCTCGACCAGGAAGTGGCGGTCGGCGGCGGCCGCGATCTGCGGCAGGTGCGTGATGCACAGCACCTGCGCCGTCGCGGCGAGCTCGCGCAACTTGTCGGTCAGCACGCGCGCCGTGCGGCCGCCGATGCCCGCATCCACCTCGTCGAAGACGAGCATCTCGGTCGCGCCGCCGTCGCGCGCGGCGAGGCGCACCGCGAGCGCGATGCGCGAGAGCTCGCCGCCCGAGGCCACGCTGCCGAGCGGGCCGGCGGGCAGGCCGGGGTTCGCCGCCAGGCGCAACTCGACAACGTCGCGCCCACGGGGACCGAGCGGCGCGTCGGCGATCGCGACCTCGAGGCGGGCGCCGTCCATGCCCATGTCGGCGAGGTGGTGCTCGACGCTGCCCGCGAACGGCTTGGCCGCCTTGTGGCGCGCCTTGTGGAGGGCCGAGGCGAGGCGATCGGCCGTCTTCTCGGCCGCCGCGGCCGCGGCCGCGGCGCGTGCGATGCGCTCGTCGGCGCGCTCGCCCTCGGCGAGCTCGGCCGCCGCCGCGTCCGCGCGCGGGCGCAGCTCGGCGGCCTCGTCGACCCCGCCGAAGCGCCTGCGCAGGTCGGCGAGCTGCTCGAGCCGCTCCTCGATGCCATCGAGGACCGACGGATCGGCATCGAGTCCGGTGAGGTACGAGCGCAGCTCGACCGATGCTTCGCGGAGCTCCTCGGCGATGCGGGTCAGCTCGTCGCCGGGGCCCGCGAGCGCCGGGTCGTGCTCGCGCACGCGGCCCAGGGCGCGCGCGGCCTCGCCGGCCAGCGCGACGGCGCCCGAGCCCTCCTCCGGGTTGAGCAGCTCGGCTGCCTCCTGGGCCGCTTCGCGCAGCACGTCGAGGTGGCGCAGACGGCTGCGCTCGCGCCCGAGCGCGTCCTCCTCCCCGGCCTGCGGATCGACCTCGGCCACGGCGTCGGCGAGCGCACGCAGCTCGTTGAGCCGGCCCTGCTCGTCGGCCGCGCCGGCCTCTGCCTCGGCGAGCGCCCGGCGCGCGGCGACGAGCGCCCGCCAGGCCCCTGCCATCTCGCCGCGCAGCCGCGCGAGGTCGTCGCCGCCCGAGGCGTCCAGCAGGTCGAGCTGCACCGCAGGGCGCACGAGCCGCCGCGCCTCGTGCTGCGAGACCATCTCGATCAGCGACTGGCCGATGCGCTCGAGGTCGTCGCGCGTGCAGCTGCGGCCGTAGAGCAGCGCGCGCGAGCGCCCTTCGCGTCCCACCCGGCGCGCCACCGTGACGCCCTCGGCGCCCTCCGGCGCCAGCTCGCTCAGCTCCTCGGGGAGCTCGGCGTCCGAGAACGTCGCCTCGACGTAGGCCTCGCTGGCCGCCGGGCCGACGAGCGAGGCGTCGGCGCGCCCGCCCAGCAGGAGGCCGACGGCCTCGGCGAGGATCGTCTTGCCGGCGCCCGTCTCGCCCGTCAGCACGTTCAGGCCAGGATGCAGCGACAGCCGCGCCGAGCGCACGAGCACGAGGTTCTCGACGACGAGCTCCTCGAGCATCAGCGCGTGAAGGCGTCGCGGTAGCGCTGCAGGAAGGCGACCTCGGGCAGCAGTCCGAGCGCCGTGCTCTCGGGCGCCAGCGAGATCGTCACGGATTCGCCCGGAGCGAGCTCGCGGTCGCTCTGCACGCCGTCCAAGATCAGGCGCACCGTGAGCTCGCGTGCGCGGTTGGCGACCTCGACGCGCGATCCGCGCGGCAAGACGAGCGGTCGCGCCGTGAGCGTGTGCGGGGCCACGAACGTGACGCCGAGCGCCTCCACGCCCCAGTCGAGCACCGGGCCGCCGGCCGAGAGCCCGTAGCCGGTCGAGCCCGCGGGCGTGCACACGATCACGGCGTCGCAGGCGAGCTCGCCGAGGTCGACGCCGTCGACGTTCCAGCCGAGCCGCGCGATGCGTCCCTGCACGTCGCTCGCGACCACCACGTCGTTGACGGCGAACCCGACGCGCTCTCCCCCGCGCTCGGCCTGCACCGTGGCGAGCTCGACGACGCGCAGCTCGCCGGCCAGCGCGCGCCGCACGGCCGTCTCGAGCTCGGCGGGCTCGGCGGTCGTGAGGAATCCGACGCGGCCGAAGTTGACGCCGAAGACGGGCACGCCGCGGCCGGTCACCTGCTGCAGCGCACGCAGCACCGAGCCATCGCCGCCGAGCACGATCACGAGGTCGGCGTCCGCCACGTCGGCGTCCGGCGGCAGCAGCTCGACGCCCGCCTCGACCGCGAGGCGCGCGACGACGCCCGCGGCTTCGCCGGCGCTCCTGCGCGCCTGCAGGGCGACCCGCCGGATGGCCTGCGGCTCAGGCGACAGCATCGCGCAGCAGGGGGAGCGGATCGGCCGGGGCGCCCACGGCCTCGGGATGGTCGCTCGACACGACGTGCAGGAAGAACTCGCGGTTGCCGGCCGGCCCGGGGTGCCCGCTCTCGCAGGCGCCGAGCACGACCCCGCCTGCCGCCGTCGCGGCCTCCGCGACGCGCTCGAGCACGGCCACATGCACCGCCGCGTCGCGTACGACGCCGCGCTTGCTCTCGGCGCGCCCGGCCTCGAACTGCGGCTTCACGAGCGGCAGCAGGCGGAAGGGACGGGCGAGAACGCCCATGAGCGGGGGCAGCACGAGCGCCAGGGAGATGAACGAGACGTCGATCACCGCGAGCGTAGCCGCGGGGCCGGGGAGGTCGCCCGGGGCGAGCAGGCGCGCGTTGACACCCTCCAGGAGCGTCACGCGGTCGTCGCGCCGGAGTCGCTCGTGCAGCTGCCCGCGCCCGACGTCGAGTGCGGTGACGTGCGCGGCGCCGCGCTGGAGGAGGCAGTCGGTGAACCCGCCCGTCGAGGCGCCGACGTCGAGGCAGACGAGCCCGGAGACGTCGAGCCCGAACGCATCGAGCGCCGTCGCCAGCTTGTCGCCGCCGCGCGAGACGAACGCCGGCCCCTGCTCGACGTCGAGCGCCGCGCTCTCGGCGATCGCCGTTCCGGCCTTCGTGACGAGCCGGCCGTCGACGCGCACGCGCCCGGCCATCACGAGCGCCTGCGCGCGGCTGCGCGTCTCGGCGAGCCCGCGCTCGCACAGCAGCTGATCGAGTCGCGTCACGGCGTCATTGTCGGGCATGGGTGCCCGGTGCGCCCGCTCAGCGCGCTCGAGCGCCCCTTCCGGCACGATCGGGACGCCGGGACACGGCCGTGGTCAGGCCGGCGCAGGCGGCGCGACAGCTGCGCGAGACGTGCATGGGCCGGCGGCCGATACGGCGACGCGGGGCCGTCGTGCTTGCGCGCGCCATTCGAGCCAAGTGACACCCGCGGCGAGTGCCACTTGGCGCCGGGGGCGCAACACGGGGGTCTGGCCCGCACGTTGCGGGTCTGACCCCGGCATTGCGGACCTGGCACCGGCCTTGCGCGGGGATGCAACGCCACTAGGCATCGGGAATGACGAGGATCTCGCGCCGGCTCGGCGGGGGTGCCACGCGGCGAGCGGTGTGCCCGGGGCCGCCTCGGAACGGCGTGGTTGAGCGGATCGCAACGGTCGGTGCCAGGTCCGCAATGCCAGGGTCAGGCCCGCACGTTGCGGGCCAGACCCCGATCTTGTCTGCACGTTGCGGGCCAGACCCCGATCTTGCGACCGCGGGCCAGACGCCCGGTTGTCGCGCAAGCCCCGGTGCGCGAATCCCGCCGGGCGCTTCGGCTTCCTCGGCCGCTCTAGCGGTCGCGGGTGGCGACGAGGCTCACGAGCGCCCCGAGCGGTGCGTGCGTGGCGGCCGGCAGCTGCCCCAGCAGCGTCCGGGCGGCGCGCTCGCTTTCGGCCGCCCTCGCCTGCGCGCCTGCGAGGCCGAGCTCGCTCGCGAACGTGCGGCGGCCGCGGCGGGCGTCGGCGCCGGCCTGCTTGCCGAGCGCCTCGTCGCTGCCGGTCTCGTCGAGGATGTCGTCGACGATCTGGAAGAGCAGCCCGAGCTCGGTGCCGAATGCGCGCGCGGTTGCGATCTCGTGCTCCGCGGCCCCCGCGACGATCGCACCGCACGCGGCCGAGGCTCCGAGCAGCGCCCCGGTCTTGAGGCGCGACGTGCGCTCGAGGCCGCTCGCGTCGAGCGCCTCGGACGGACGCACGTCGCGGTACTGGCCGCCGATCATGCCGAGCAGGCCGACGGCCGTGACGAGCTCGCGCAGGGCCGCCACGCGGCTCGCGTCCGAGCCGCCCGGCCCGTCGCACACGAGCGCGAAGGCGTGGTTCAGCAGCGCGTCGCCGGCGAGCACCGCGATGTCCTCGCCATACACGACGTGCGCCGTCGGGCGCCCCCGCCGCAGCGCGTCGTCGTCGAGCGCCGGCAGGTCGTCGTGCACGAGCGAGAACGTGTGCACGAGCTCGAGCGCCATGGCCGTCGGGAGCGCGTCCACGGCGTCATGGCCGAAGCCCTCCGCGACCGCCAGGCAGAGCACCGGGCGCACGCGCTTGCCGCCCGCGAGCAGCGAGTAGCGCATCGCCTCGGCCAGCGGCTCGACGTCGCCCGGCTCGCCGAACTCGAGCTCGGCGAGCGCGGCCTCGGTCAGCGCGCGCAGCCGGCCGAGCGCGGCCGCGCCCTCGTCCTCACTCATCGACGCGGGCATCGCGCACCGCGCGGCGCTGTCGCTCGAGCTCCTCGCCGGCGGCCAGCGCGAGCTCGTTGATCTCGGTCAGAGCCGCGACCGCGGCATCCGGATCGTCGGCGGCCTCGGCGAGGCGGGCGCGCGCGGCGTCGAGCCGCGCCAGCAGGCCGGCGAGCGCGGGGTTGCTGCTCATGCCGCCTCGCCGGCACCGCGCGCGATCGAGCCGAGCACGCCGTTCACGAACGGCGCCGCCTCGGCCCCGGCATAGCGCTTCGCGAGCTCGACCGCCTCGTCGATCACGACCGCCGCGGGCAGCTCGCCGCCGCGCAGCTCCCAGGTCGCCAGGCGCAGGATCGCGCGCTCGACCGCTCCCAGGCGATCGGCCGTCCAGCCCGCGGCCGCACCGTCCACGGCGGCGTCGATCGCAGCGCGGTCGCGCATCACGCCCTCGACCGCCGTGCGCGTGTACTCGGGCACGTCCATGCCCGTGTCGGCCCGGTAGCGGGCGGACAGCTCGTCGAGATCCGACCCCGCCCGCACGTCGAGCTGGTAGGTCAGGACGAAGGCCGCGCGGCGCGCCTGGCGCCGCGAGACCGCACGCGGCGGGGTATCGGTCATCACGCGGACAGCGAGGATAGCCGCCCCGCCGCCTCTTCGAGGTAGGCGGTCGTGTAGATGCCCGAGCGGAACGCGGGCTCGCTCCCGACCATCTCGCGGAAGAGCGGGAGCGTCGTCGCGACGCCCTCGACCTCGAACTCGGCGAGCGCCTGCGCCGCGCGCGCCAGCACCGACGGGCGGTCGTCGTCGGACACGATCAGCTTGGCCACGAGCGAGTCGTAGGTCGGCGGCACCGTGTAGCCCTCGTAGGCGTGCGTGTCGACGCGCACCCCGCGCCCGAGCGGAGGGCGGAAACGCCGCAGCGGGCCGGGCGACGGCATGAACCCGCGGGCGGGGTCCTCGGCGTTGACGCGGAACTCGATCGCATGGCCGCGCGTCGGCGCGATGCCCTGGAGCGGCAGCGGAGCGCCCATCGCGAGCTGCAGCTGCGAGCGCACGAGGTCGATGCCGCTGACCTCCTCGCTGACGGGGTGCTCGACCTGGAGCCGCGTGTTCATCTCCATGAAGTAGAAGGACTGGTCGGCGCCGAGCAGGCACTCGATCGTGCCGGCGCTGCGGTAGCGCGTCGCGCGCACCGCCGCGAGCGCGGCGTCGTAGAGGTGCCCGCGCGCCTCGTCGCTCAGGAACGGCGACGGCGACTCCTCGAGCAGCTTCTGGTGCCTGCGCTGCACGCTGCACTCGCGCTCGCCCACCACGAGCGCCCCGCCTGCGCCGTCGCCGAGCACCTGCACCTCGACGTGATGGGCGTCGACGACGATCTTCTCGAGGTACAGCCCGCCGTCGCCGAAGGCGGCCTGCGCCTCCGCCGTCGCCGTCGCGTAGGCGGCCTCGAGCTCGCCGGCATCGCCGACCGGGCGCATGCCGCGCCCGCCGCCGCCGGCGGCCGCCTTGAGCAGCACCGGGTAGCCGACGCCGGCGGCCACGCGCCGGGCCTCGTCGGCGCCCGCGAGCCGGCCCTCCGAGCCCGGCACGAGCGGCATGCCGGCGCTGCGCATCGCGCCCTTCGCGAGCGACTTGTCGCCGAGCACCTCCATCGACTCGGCCGTGGGGCCGACGAAGACGAGGTCGTTGTCCTCGCAGGCGCGCACGAACGACGGGCTCTCCGAGAGGAACCCGTAGCCGGGGTGCAGCGCGTCGCAGCCGGTCGTCTCGGCGGCGCCGATGACATTGCTCTGGTTGAGGTAGCTCTCGCGCGCCGAGGGCGGGCCGATGCACACGGCGCGATCGGCGAGCCGCACCCACGAGCCGTCGCGATCGGCCGTCGAGTAGACCGCGACCGCCTCCAGGCCGAGCTCGTGACAGGCGCGGATCACGCGCACGGCGATCTCGCCCCGGTTGGCGACGAGGACTCGTTTCACAGGGTTGCGAGCTCGAACAGCGGCTGGCCGAACTCGACCGGCTGCGCGTCGTCCACCAGCACCTTGCGCACCGTGCCCGCCTGCTCGCTCTTGAACTCGTTGAAGAGCTTCATCGCCTCGAGGATGCAGAGCGTCTGCCCCACCTCGACGCGGTCGCCCTCCTGCACGAACGGATCGGCGTCCGGCGACGACGAGCGGTAGAAGTTGCCGACCATCGGGCTCTCGACGAGCACGATGCCGGTCGGCGGGGCGGCGGGCAGCTCGGAGGCGGGCGCCGGCGCGGCGGGCGCGGCCAGGAGCGGCGGCGCCTGCGACGGCCCCGACTCGCGGCGGCGCACCGTGATGCGCACGCCGTCCTCCTCGACCGTGAGCTCGCCGGCGTCGGACTCCTCGAGCAGGCGCACGAGGCGGCGCACGCGCCGGGCCTCGTCGTCGTCGAGCCGGTCGTCGTCGCCGATGTCGGCCTCGCGCCCGCGCAGCCGCTGGAGCAGCGGCAGCGCGCGGTCGCCGAAGAGCGCGACGAGGCAGAGATCCTCCTCGGAGGCGGCCAGGCTGCCGGCCTCCTCGCGGGCCTCCTCGAGCGACGGCTCGGTCGCGGTCGAGGCGGGAGCGCGCTCGGCCGCCGCGAGCGCGACGGGGTCGACCGGAGCGGGCGCGTGGCCCCACTCGCCGAGCAGGAGGCTGCGCATGTCGCCGTCGACCTCGGCCCAGCGGCGCGCGTGCAGCACGTGGCGGATCGCCTGGCCCGCGAGGATGCGGCCGACCGGCGAGGCGGGCGGCGGATAGCCGCTCTCGGCGCGCACCCGCAGAAGCTCGTCGAGCACCTCGTCGAGGCGATCCTCGGAGCCGGCGGCGCGGAGGCTGCGCTCGATGCCCGCGACGACGCCGATCGGGACGGTCGTGAGCGCCGCGCGCAGCGCGACATGCGGCGAGACCGGCGGGGCGCTCGCGGCCGCATCGCCGAGCGCGGCCTCGATCTCCCGCGCCGCCTCCCAGGCTCGCTCGCGATCGAGCCCGGCGTCGAAGCCGAGACCCGAGAGCGCCTGGCCGAGCAGCTCGGCGGCCGGCCGCGTCGTCAGCATGGCGACGGGGTAGGACGCCGTGGCGATCGGATCCGCACCGGCGCGGGCAGCCTCGATGGCCACCGCCAGGGCGGTGCCGCCCGGGCCCTGCGCGTAGAGGCCGACGGGCACGCCGGCGGCCGCGATCAGCTTGCGGATCAGCTCGCCCGCGCCGGCCGGGTCGAGCGCGCCGGCGGGATCGTGCAGCAGGATGCGGTCGGCGCCCATGTCGGACAGGCGGCGGGCGTGCTCGAGCAGGTAGTCGTGACCCTCGGGACCGTCCGAGTAGACGAGGCCCGCGTAGAGCCGCGCACCTGCCTCGCGCACGGCGGCGGCGGGGACGGCCAGGTCGTCGATGTCGTTGAGCGGGTCGTGCATGCGGAAGACGTCGATGCCCGACTCGGCCGCGCACAGCACGAAGCGGCGCACGAGGTCGTCGGCGGCGGGCCGGCCGCCGACCAGGAACGTCCCGCGCAGCGCCATCGCGAGCGGCGTGCGCGTGCGCCCGCGGAGCGCGCGGATGCGCTCCCAGGGGCTCTCCAGCCCGCGCTCGACGGCGGTCGTGAAGCAGCCGCCGCCCGAGACCTCGAGCACGCTGTAGCCGACCTCGTCGAGCTTGTCGGCGAGGTGCAGGACGGTCGCGCTCGAGAGCGTACGCGCCAGCGGGTCCTGGGACAGGAGGCGCAGCGTGGTGTCGACGAAGCGTGTCATGGGAGCTCAGGCACGCCCGAGGTAGCGGCCGTCGCGCGTGTCGACGCGCACGCGCTCGCCCTCGTTCACGAACAGCGGCACCTGCACCGTCGCGCCCGTCTCGAGCACCGCCGGCTTGGTCACGTTGGAGACCGTGTCGCCCTTGACGCCGGGCTCGGTCGACTGCACGACCAGCTCGACCGCGGCCGGCAGCTGCAGCGAGGCCGGGCGGCCGTCGAGCGAGAGCAACTGCACGACGTCGCCCTCCTTGAGGTACTGCAGCTCGTCGGCGACGCCGTCGCGCGGGAGGCCGATCTGCTCGTAGGTGTCCGTGTTCATGAGCACGACGTTCGAGCCGTCGTCGAACAGGAACTGCATGTCCTGGACGGTCGTGTGCACGCGCGGCATCGACTCGCCGGCGCGGAACGTCTTGTCGACGACCTTGCCGCCCTCCATCTGCTTGAGCCGCGTGCGCACGAACGCACCGCCCTTGCCCGGCTTGACGTGCTGGAACTCGATGATCTTCCAGACGACGCCGTCGAGCTCGATGCACATGCCGTTCTTGAACTGGTTGGTGTTGATCGTCTCAGCCATGCCTGCTACACCGACAGAAGGGATTTTGGGAAGTTCGTGAGGACGTCGTGCCCGTCGTCGGTGACGAGCACGAGATCCTCGATGCGCACGCCGAAGCGCCCTGGAAGGTACACGCCCGGCTCGACCGTGACGACATTGCCCGGCTCGAGTGTGCCGCCAAAGCCGCTGCGGAAGCGCGGCTCCTCGTGCATGTCGATGCCGACGCCGTGGCCCGTGCCGTGGTTGAAGTAGTCGCCGTAGCCGGCCTCGCCGATGATCGCGCGCGCCGTCTCGTGCACCTCGCGGCAGTCCTGCCCGGGGCGCACGAGCGCGAGCGCGGCCTCCTGGGCGCGCAGCACGACCTCGTACACCTCCATCATCTCCGGCTCGCTCGGGCCCGTCGCGAACGTGCGCGTGCAGTCGGAGCAGTAGCCGTTGACGAGCGCGCCGAGATCGAGCACGACGAGCGTCGAGCGCCCGATCTCGACCGGCCCGGGCACCGCGTGGGGCAACGCGCCGTTCGGGCCGGCCGCCACGACCGGGGCGAACGACGCCCCGTCGGCCCCGAGCTCGCGCGCGCGCCGCTCGATCGCCCACGCGACCTCGCGCTCCTCGCGGCCCGCCAGGCCCTCCTCGGCGAGCCAGGCGTAGATCGCGTCGCAGAACTCGCCGCCGGCGCGGATGAGCGCGATCTCGTCGGCGTCCTTGACCGCGCGCAGGTTCTCGACGACCTGCTCGCAGGGCACGAGCTCGCCTCCGGCGGCGCGCGCCGCCTCGTCGAGCGCCTGCCATGCGGCGTACGAGAGCGCCGAGGCCTCGAAGCCGACGCGCTCGGCGCCGAAGATCTCGCCGAAGCGCGCGGCGACGTCGGCGAGCAGGCTCTGCTGGACGATCTCGATCTCCCAGTCGACGGCCAGCGGGGCGACCGAGGTCGCGTAGCGGAAGTCGGTCAGGAAGCGCGACGCCGTGCCCAGGCACACGATCCCGTTGGAGCCGGTGTAGCCCGTGAGGTAGCGCACGTTCGACGGGGCGTTGACGAGGAACCCGCCGAGGTCGCGCTCGGCCATCACGGCCTGCAGCCGCTCGCGGCGCGCAACGCGGTTCACGCCGCACGCTCCTGCAGCCAGTCGAGCGCGGCGCGGTAGCCGTCGGCGCCCATGCCGGCGAAGCGCGCGGACGCGACCTCGCTCACGACCGAGTGGTGGCGCCACTCCTCGCGCTCGCGCGGCTCCGAGAGGTGCACCTCGATCACGGGCACGGGCAGGATCGCGAGCGCGTCGCGGATCGCCCACGAGTAGTGCGTCCACGCGCCCGGGTTGACGATCACCGCATCGGCCTCCCCGCAGGCCGCATGAATTGCTTGCACGTACTCCCCTTCGCAGTCGGTCTGCCGCACCTCGGCGCGCTGCCCGCGCTCCCCGGCCCAGGCCTGGATGCGCTGCGTCAGCTCCGCGTGCGTCAGCGTGCCGTACACCTCTGGCTCCCGGATGCCCAGCATCCCGAGGTTCACGCCATTGAGGACGGTCACCCTCACCGCGTCAGTCTAGTGGTCAGCCGTGGCCGCGCGTACTGCGGCCGCGAGCACGTCGTCGCCCACCGCGACGCCGTGGACGGGCCGCCCGATCGCCTCGAGCAGCACCATGCGGTGCGCGCCGGCCGAGCGCTTCTTGTCGTGGCGCATGGCCGCCAGCACGGCCTCGGGGTCGAGGCCGGGGGCGTGCACGGGCAACCGGTGGCGCTCCAGCAGGCCGGCGACGTGATCGGCCGTGCCCGGGGCCAGGCCCGCGAGATCCTGCGAGAGGCGCAGCGCGGCGACGAGGCCGATCGCGACGCATTCGCCGTGGGAGAGGCCGCCGTAGCCGGCCACGGACTCGACCCCGTGGCCGATCGTATGGCCCAGGTTGAGGATCGCCCTGCGCCCGCGCTCCTCCGGGTCCTCGGCGACGACGAGCGTCTTGAAGCCGGCGCAGCGCTGCACGAGCTCGCTGCGCAACGCGATGTCGCCCGGCCCGGGCTCCCAGCGCTCGACGAGCTCCCACAGGCGCCCGCCCAGGAGCAGCGCGGTCTTGACGACCTCCGCCATGCCCCCGGCCCACTCGCGCGGCGGCAGCGTCGCGAGGAGCTCGGGGTCGCAGAGCACCGCCGACGGCTGCCAGAACGCCCCGACGTCGTTCTTGGCGGCGACGTTGATCGCGGTCTTGCCGCCGATCGCCGCGTCGACCTGGCCGACCAGCGTGGAGGGCACGGCGAGCCAGGGCACGCCGCGCCGGAAGGTCGCGGCCGCGAAGCCGCCGACATCGGTCACGGAGCCGCCGCCGGCGCACACGACGAGATCGCCGCGCTCGAGCTCGTGCTCGGCGAGCGCGCGCCAGAGCCGCTCGAGCGACGGCAGCGACTTCGCGGCCTCACCGCCCTCGATCGCGATCACGCGACCGCTGCGCGCGAGCCCGAGCGCCGCGTCGACGATGGCGACCGCGCCCTCCGCCAGAGCCTGCTCCGCGAGACCGGCGCGCGTCCAGACCTGCTGGGCGAGCGCGCCGGCGACGTGGTCGGCGGCCTCGACGCCGGCGACGATGGCATCGGCCGCCGCCGCGTAGAGCGGGGCGCGTTGCGCGCCCAGGCGCTCGAAGGACGCCTCGTCGCCGGCCAGCGGGCGCGCGCCGGGCGCGCCCTCGACGCGCGCCCAGGCGGCAGCGAACGGCACGTCCAGCCAGGCGCAGAACGCGCGCTCGCGTACGAGCGCCCGTGTCCCCTCCGCCACCAGCGCGCCGCCCCCGAGGGCGATCACGGGCACGTCGGGGCGCTCCAGCAGATCACGCGTCACGCGCTCCTCGAGCGCACGGAAGGCACTCTCGCCGTCGCGCTCGAAGAGCGCGCGCACGGAGCAGCCCGCGCGGCGCTCGATCTCGGCGTCGGCGTCGGCGAACGGCCGCCCGAGGCGACGCGCGAGCAGCCGCCCGACCGTGCTCTTGCCGGCGCCCATGAAGCCGGCGACGGCGATCGGGCGCCGCAGCGCCGGCCCTAGCGGGGACGCCACGGGATGCGCCCGAGGTAGTGCGCATGCGCGGCGAGCACGTCGTCGACGCAATCGCCGCCGAACTTCTCGCGCACGCAGCGCGCGAGCTCGAACGCGACGACGGCCTCCCCCACGACGGCCGCCGCGGCGATCGCCGTCGTATCGCTGCGCTCGACGAGCGCGTCGGCCGCCTCGTGCGTGTCCAGGCGCGCCGAGCGCAGCGGCCGCATCAGCGTCGGCAGCGGCTTCATCGCGATGCGGACGACCACGGGCTCGCCGTTCGA
Source organism: uncultured Actinomycetes bacterium (assembly GCA_963743275.1). Taxonomy (GTDB): domain Bacteria; phylum Actinomycetota; class Thermoleophilia; order Gaiellales; family JALYLC01; genus JALYLC01. The sequence goes on from CAVUPB010000005.1 coordinate 198,269, forward strand.
CATGCCGCCCTCGATGCCGCCCGCGCGGTTGCTCTCGCGCCAGTAGCCGCGCGCGTCGTCGTACTGCAGCTCGTCGTGGACGGCCGAGCCCGGCAGGCGCGCGTTCGCGAACGCGTCCCCGATCTCGACGCCCTTCATGGCCTGGATGCCCACGGCCGCCGCCGCCAGGCGCGCGTCGAGGCGCAGGTGCGGCTCCGTGTGCGAGCCGAGGCCGGGCGGGCAGCCGAACGCGCGTACCTCGACGATGCCCCCGAGCGTGTCGCGAGCGGCCGCCGCCGCGTCGATCGCGGCGAGCATGCGCTTCTCGGCTTCGGCGTCGGAGCAGCCGATCTCGCTCGAGCGGGCGCGCGCGAACGCGGCGGGATCGCCGGCGTCGGGCGCGGCCTCGACAGCGCCGACTGCGAGCACGCGCCCGAGCACCGTGATGCCGAGCCGGCCGAGCAGGCCCTTGGCGATGGCGCCGACGGCGACGCGCGCGGAGGTCTCGCGAGCCGACGCGCGCTCGAGCACGTTGCGCACGTCGTCGAGCCCGTACTTCATGACCCCGGAGAGGTCGGCGTGCCCCGGCCGCGGCAGCTGCACCTTGCGGCTGCGGCGCGCGGCGACCTCGGCGAGCTCCTCCTCGGTCACGGGCCAGGCGCTCATGGCGGCGCCCCAGTTGGCGTGATCGCGATTGCGCACGATCAGCGCCAGCGGGCCGCCGAGCGTGAGCCCGTGACGGACGCCGCCGAGGATCTCGATGTCGTCCTGCTCGATCTTCTGCCGCGGGCTGCGACCGTACCCGGCCTGCCGCCGCGCGAGGTCGCCGCGGATCGCCTCCCGATCGAGCGCGAGCCCCGCAGGCAGCCCGGACACGACCGCGGTGATCCCGGGGCCGTGCGACTCACCCGACGTGACGTAGCTCAGATCCACGGCTCTGAGCGTAGCGACGGTTCCCTGGGGACGCGGCGAGCGGGCCAAGTGGCACTCGCCGCGTGTGCCACTTGGCCGCGTGCGCGCGCGGCGGACGAGTGCGCCCGGTGTCGACCGCACTGGGCACGCCGACCCCACCCGATCTATCGATCGATCTCGATCGGACATGGTCTGCGAGCTGAGGGGTTCCCCGGAGGGCGGATCGGCCAAATGGCACACGCGGCGAGTGCCACTTGGCGCATCCGGTGCATGCTGCAGCCGCGCATCGGCGAGCCCGCGGGGCTGCGTCTACCTCGCTCGTCCGCCTCCGTGGGATCGGCCATCCACGGCGTCCAGGCGTACGGGCTCCCGTGCCGGATCACGCGTGCGCCGCACTGCCGGCACAGCCCTACGTCCAATCGACGGAGGTGGTGCCAAGTGGCACTCGCGGAGAGTGCCACTTGGACGCTCCGGGGCTCACCTCAGGCGGCCAGGCGGCGGGCGGCGGCGAGCGCCTCGCGCAGTGCCGGCAGCGGCTCGGGTCCCGGCTCGGCGTCGTTCGGGGAGTCGCGCAGGCGGTCGACCAGCGCGGACAGGCGCTGCGCGCCGTCGTCCGCGACGGCGACGATGCGCGCGCGGGCGATTCCGCCCGCGCCCTCGATGATCAGGTCGACGACCTCGAGGCGCGCGCTGATGACCGCGCCGGTGCCGTCGTCGAGATCCACGTCGATGAGATCGCCCGCGCCGTAGGGGTCGCCCGTACGCAGGGCCAGGCCGCCCTGGGACACGTCGAGCACGGTCGCCCAGGACGAGGCGCTCTGCCCGCCCGCGCGGCGCGCGGTGGCGGCCAGGCGGCAGGCCACGCGCGGCAGCCGGCGCTCCTCGCCGAGCAGCGAGCGGTCGCTCAGGGCCAGCATGATGCGGGCCTGGCCCGGACGCAGCTCGTGCCGCTCGCGCACGCAGAACGTGAGGTGCCAGACGCGCTCGCCGTCGTACATCCGCGTGTTGGCCTTGGCGCCCTTGTGCAGGCCGCAGCCGTCGCTGAGCACGGTCACGTCGCCCTCGACGCTCGCGATCACGAGCGCGTCGGCAGCCCCGAGCACGGTCGCGAGGGTCAGCCGGGCGCCGGCGGCCGGCATCCCGACGGCCTCTCGTTGCAGCGCGCTCATCTCTTTCAAGGATGCGGGCACGCACCCCCCTGCGCGCATCCCCCCAGTGAGGGTCAGCCGCCCGTGTACCAGTCGGCGATCGCATCGCCCGCGAGCAGCGCGACCATGCCGCCGAGCGCCAGGAACGGCCCCAGCGCGAGGTGCATCTTGCGCGCGCGCAGGCCGCGGCTGGGGAGCACCGCGATCGTCGGGACGACCACCGACAGGAGCCCGACGATGATCGCCACCGCCACGTTGCGCCCGAGGAAGAGGCCGAGCACGAACGCGAGCTTGACGTCGCCGATCCCGAGGCCCGACGGCGAGAGCAGCGCCGCCACGAGCAGGAAGAGGCCCGCGCCGAGAGCCGCCAGGCCGAGCTCGGGCAGGTGGGAGAACCGCAGGACCGCGCCGAGCACGGCGCCCGCAAGCGCGAGCGGCAGCGTGATGCGGTCGGGGATGATGCGGTAGCGCAGGTCGATCGCGCTGATGCCGACGAGCGCGAACGCGAGCACGAGCGCCGGGATCAGCTCGCGCGTCGCGCCGAAGCGCCAGCCCGCCGCGCCGCACGCGATCGCCGAGACGAGCACGAGGACGGGCGGGCTCGTGGCGCGGCGCGTCCACGGCGGCTGCACGAGCAGCTCGTCGGAGCCCTCGGAGCGCGCGATCAGCCGCGGCTCGAGCGGATCCCAGACGAGGGCGCCGACCCCGCCGCCGACCGCGGCGAGGGCGCCGATGAGCGCGCTCATCCGCCCCGCGCCGCGCGGCGCATGACGTCGAGCGGGGGCTCGATGCCCGTCCAGCGCCGGAACGACAGTGCACCCTGCCGGACGAGCAGCTCGAGTCCGTCGGTCACCGGCAGCCCCGCGGCCAGCGCGGCTGCGGCGAGCGGCGTCGGCGATCCGTCGGCGCGGTAGGCGAAGTCGGCGATGGCGTCCATCCGCTCGATCACATCGGCAGGTGCGGGAAGCCCCTTGAGGTCGGCGATGCCGCCGACGGGCGTGCAGTTCACGAGCAGGCCGCCCGGCCCGGCGGGCGCCGAGGTCGCGGCGGCGACGGTCGCCGACGGCTCGAGCGGCGCGAGCGCACGGGCCAGCGCCTCGGCGGCCTCGGCACGGCGCGCCATGATCGTGAGCTCGCGGGTGCCGGCGCGGAGGAGCGCGGCCGCGGCGGCGCGCGCGCTCCCGCCCGCGCCCAGCACGACGGCGCGCCGCGGCACCTCGGCCAATGCGGCGATCAGCCCGAGGCCGTCCGTGAGATCGCCGCGCACGCGGCCCCCGGCGCCGAAGCTGAGGGTGTTGACGGCGCCCGCGTCGCGCGCCTCGCCGCCGAGCTCGTCGCACAGCGCGGCCGCGGCGGCCTTGTGCGGGATCGTGACGTTGGCGCCGTCGAAGCCGAGCGCGGCGAGCCCGCGGATCGCGGCCGCCAGATCGCCCGGCTCCACCCTCAGCGCCACGTAGATGCGGTCGAGCCCGAGCGCTTGCGACGCCGCGTTGTGCATGCGCGGCGAGCGGGAGTGCTCCACCGGGTCGCCGATCACGCAGGCGACGCGCGTCGCGCCCCCGACCGTCATGCCGGGTGCGTGGCCTGGAAGTGCTGGAAGTCGGCGTACGTCTTCGAGAAGTGGTGGCGGCGCTTCGGGTCGCCGGGGATCGCGACGTAGTAGAGGTACTTCACCTTCGCGGGGTGCGCCGCGGCGCGCAGCGAGGCCAGGCCGGGGTTGCAGATCGGCGTCGGCGGCAGGCCGCGGTGCGTGCGCGTGTTGTAGCCGCCCTTGATGCGCAGGTCGCGCGCCGTGAGCGTGCGCCAGGAGCCGACGCTGTACTGGATCGTCGCGTCGATGCCGAGCGGCATGTTGGCGTGCAGGCGGTTGTAGATGACGGCCGCGATCTTGGCCCGATCGGCCGGATACGCGGCCTCGCGCTCGATCATCGACGCGATGATGAGGACGTCGTAGCGCGTGAGGTTCTTCTTCTCGGCGGCACTGAAATCGACGCGCGCGGCCGTGCGCTCGTACGCCTGCAGCTGCTGCTGCACGAGACGCGTCGCCGAGACCGGCTTCGTGAGCGTGTAGGTCGCCGGGAAGAGGAACCCCTCCATGCCGAGCCGCTCGCGGCCGGTCGCCTTGTACCCGGCGGGCGGCCTGGCGTGGCGCACCGCGGCGCGGTAGGCCTTCGGCGAGATCCCCGCACGCGGGGCGTCGCCCGTCGCGATGTCGCGCAGGGAGTGGCCTTCGGGGATGGTCAGGCGCACGGTCGGCGCGACCGCGGGCCCGGCCCGCAGCGTCGAGAGGATGACGCCGTAGCGCTCGTTCGTGCGCAGCGTCGTGTAGGTGCCGGCGCGCAGGCCGCTGCCGTTGCCGTGCAGGCGCACGTCGAGCGCCCAGCGGCGCCCGTTGCCGACGACGCCGGCGCGGTCGAGGATGTCGCCGATGTGCTCGACGGAGGAGCCCTCGGGGATGCGCACCACGACGGCTGCGCCCGGGGGGCCGGAGGGGCCGCCGAAGAGCACGCGGTCCGCGACGAGGAGCGCCGCCGCGAGCACGACCACGAGCACGACCGCGGCGAGCAGCACCTGGCGGCGCCGGCTGCCGCCTAGTCCGCCGCGCGCCGGTCCAGGAAACTCTGCAAGAGGACTGCCGCCGCCTGGGCGTCGTCGCTCGTCGGCGTCCGGCGACGGGATGTCGTAGGCATCCGTCGCGCTATCGACGTCGTCAAACGCTCGTCCTCGGTAAGGATCGGGATCCGGCATCGGTTGCGCAGTCGGGCGATGAACGCCTCCGTCTCGACCGCCTGGGGCCCGCGCTCTCCACGGAGCGTGAGCGGAAGACCGACGACGACGACCTCGGGCGACTCGCGCTCGATGATCGCACACAGCTCGGCCATGCCGCTCTTGGCTCCGACCTTCTCGACCACGCACAGCGGCCGCGCGAGCGTGCCGCTCGGATCGCTCACGGCGACGCCCGTGCGGGCGCTGCCGTAGTCGAGCGCGAGCGCCTTGCTCACACGAGCAGCTTGCGAGCCGCCTCGAGCGCCTCGCCGAGCCGGCTCGCGTCCTTGCCCCCGGCGCGCGCCATCGACGGGCGTCCTCCGCCCCCGCCGCCGACGATCGGCCCGATCGCCTTGATCACGGCCGCCGCGTCGAGGCCGTCCTCGACGGCCTCGGGCGTCATGCTCGCGACCAGCTGCACGCGCTCGCCGTCGCGTGCGCCGAGCACGACCGCGGACGGCCCGAGGGCGCCGCGCAGGCGATCTGCGAGCTCGAGCAGCGCGTCGCCGAGGATCCCCTCGGGCGCCTCCACGGCGAGCACCTTGAGGCGTCCGCGCTCGGCCGCACCCGTCGTCAGCGCGGCCAGGTCGGGACCGCCGTCCGTGCCGGCGCCGCCGCCCGCGCGCGCCGCCTTCTCGAGCTCGCGCACGCGCTCGCTGAGCGTCGCGACGGCCTCGGGGAGGCGCTCCGGAGGCGTGCGCAGCGCCGCTGCCGCCTGCTTGACGGCGCGCTCGGAGCGCCGCAGCGCGCCGAGCGCCTCGGGCCCCGTGATCGCCTCGATCCGGCGCACGCCCTGGCCGACCGACGACTCGCGCACGATCGTGAACGGCCCGACGGCGGCCGTCGAGCGGACGTGCGTGCCGCCGCACAGCTCCATCGAGTACCCGTCGATGTCGACGACGCGCACGATGTCGCCGTACTTCTCGCCGAACAGCGCCGTCGCGCCGAGCGCGCGCGCCTCCTCCTGCAGCGTCTCGAAGACGCGCACCTGGTGGTCCTCGAGCATGACCCGGTTGACCTCGTCCTCGACCGCCTGCAGCTCGTCGGGCGTGAGCGGCGCGGGATGCGTGAAGTCGAAGCGCAGGCCCTCGGGGCGCACCGCGGATCCGGCCTGGCGGACATGCTCGCCGAGCCGGTTGCGCAGCGCGCGCTGCAGCAGGTGGGTGCCGGTGTGGTTGGACATCGTGGGGCGGCGGCGCGCCATGTCGACGCGCGCGCGCACCGTGTCGCCCGCGCCGAGCTCGCCCTCGAGGCGCACGAGCAGCGCCTGGTCGCCCTCCAGCCGGTAGACGGATTCGATCTGCCCGCGCACCGCGTGGGCGACGATCTCGCCGCCGTCCGAGACCTGGCCGCCGCCCTCCGGGTAGAACGGCGAGCGCGCCAGCTTGACGAGCGTGAGGCCCTCGCCGACGGGCTCCACCGCGAGCACCTCCGTCTCGACCTCGACCTCGTCGTAGCCCACGAACTCGCTGCGCGGCGCCGAGCGCGTGAAGCGCGCGACGCGCTCGTCGTCGACGCGATCGGCGCGCCGCGAGGCCGCGCGGGCGCGCTCGCGCTGCGCCCGCATGTGCCCCTCGAAGCCCTCGAGGTCGATCCCGAGGCCGGCCTCGCGCGCGAGCTCGGCGGTCAGCTCGACCGGGAAGCCGTGCGTGTCGTGCAGCTCGAAGACGTCACCGGCGTGGAGACTCGATTCGTTGGCGTCGCGCGCCCGGGCGATCAGGTCCTCGAGCAGGCGCGAGCCGGTCTGCAGCGTCTGCGAGAAGCGCCCCTCCTCGGCCTCGATCAGGCGCCGGACGTCGTCGCGATGCTCGACGAGCGCCGGGTAGCCGGCGGCGAGCGATTCGATGACCGCGTCGTGCAGCGCGCCGAGGAACGGCGTCTCGAGGCCGAGCCGGGTGCCGTGGAGCACGGCGCGCCGGATGATCCGGCGCAGCACGTAGCCGCGGCCCTCGTTCGACGGAGTCACGCCGTCGGTGGCGACCGCGGCCATGCCGCGGCCGTGGTCGCAGAGCACGCGGAACGAGCGCACGCCGTCGCCGCCGTCGGCGTAGCGCCGGCCGGACAGCTGCTCGACCGCCGCGATGACGTGGGCCGTCTCGTCGGTCTCGAAGATGCTGCCCGCCTCCTGCAGCAGCATCGCGATCCGCTCCACCCCGCTCCCGGTGTCGATGTTCTGCGCCGGCAGCGGCGTCAGCGAGCCGTCGTCGTCGCGGTCGAACTCCATGAACACGAGGTTCCAGAACTCGAGGAAGCGGTCGCAGTCGCACCCCGGCTTGCAGTCGGCCTGGCCGCAGCCGTGCTGCGCGCCGCGGTCGTAGTACAGCTCGGAGCACGGCCCGCACGGGCCGGTGGGACCGGCCTTCCAGAAGTTGTCCTCGCCGAGCTCGACGATGCGCTGCCGCGGGATGCCCTGCTCGAGCCAGAGGTCGCGCGCGAAGTGGTCGGCCACGACCTGGTCGTCGCCCTCGTAGACGGTCGCCCAGATGCGCTCGGGATCGAGCCCGTACGGCCCGGTCGAGAGCGCGAACGCCATCTCGACCGCGCCCGGCTTGAAGTAGTCGCCGAACGAGAAGTTCCCCATCATCTGGAAGAACGTCATGTGCCGCTCGGTCGAGCCGACGACGTCGATGTCGACGGAGCGGAAGCAGCGCTGCACCGAGGTGAGGCGCCGGGCGGGCGGCTCGGCCTGCCCCAGGAAGTACGGCTTGAACGGCTGCATGCCGGCGGTCGTGAGCAGCACCGACTGGTCGAGCGCGGACGGCACGAGCGAGGCCGACGGCACGGCCTGGTGGCCGTGCTCCACGAAGAACTCCGTGAAGGCGCGGCGGATCTCGTCGGAGGTCTTGACGGAGCCCATCGGAGCTCGATTCTAGGTGGCGCGGCCGCTCGGGGCGGAAACCGGAAAATCGCCCTCATGCCCGCGCGCGCTCGTGCCGATGCCCGAGAGGTGAGGCTGCGAGCGATCCACGGCGATGCGAGGCGGGCGGCCGACGAGGGCCCCGTCGCCCTGCTGCGCGCCTGCGGCCACATCGGCGGCGACCCCGCGATCACACGGCGCGGTTATCGCTTCTACCGCGGGGCCGGGCCCGACCTCGGCGGCTTCCTGACGCGCCGCTTCACGCTCGACGACGGGCGCACCGCATCGGTCAGCCTCGTCGCCGGCATCGACATCGAGAGCGGCGGCGGCATGCTCGACGGCTGCACGACGACCGAGGAGGCCGCGTGCGAGCTCGCCCGCGGCCCGGGCAGCGTGTGGGCGCTCGTGCTGACGCTCGAGAACGCGACGATCTCGTGGCGCGAGCTCACGCGCCGGCTGATGATCCGCGATCCCTCGGCGTTCGGCGCGTTCGCCGACGAGCTCGGCGCGCTGCGCCTGCTCGCGCACGACACGTGCCCGCTCTGCGCCGAGCGCGCGGACATCGCAGCCTGAGCGACTACTGCCCGGGTGCGAGCGTGCCGTCGGGCGCGACGTCCACGCCCTGGTTCGCGAGCTGCTCGCGCACGAGGAACTGGAACGTCGACCAGGCACCCCGCCGCGCCTCGAACATGCGGTAGACCTGCCACTCGGTGAGCATGCTCGGGTCGCTGCGGCGGGCCTCCGCCCAGTCGGCGAACTTCGGCAGGCGACCGCTGCGCACGGCCAGGAAGACGCCCTGCTCGATCGCACGGGCGAGCCGCTCCTCGCCCACCGGGACGTCGAAGCCGGCCTCGCGCAGCGCATTCGTGAGCGAGCCGAACGTGTGCCAGTAGAGCGACTTGGAGGGCATCGAGCCGCGGCGCGTCTCGAGATCGCGCGCCGTCGGCGTGCGACCGAGCTGCTCGCCCAGCTCGCGCAGGCGGTCGAGCAGCTCGTCGCGGGTCGCGAAGCGGCGCGGCACGAGGCCCGCACGCCGCTTGGCCGCGTTCCACGAGCCGAAGTGCCCGATCACGGTCTGCGGGTGGACGGTCGTCTCGGGGTCGGAGGCGAACTCCCGCATCGTGGGCGAGCGGCCGAGGCGCTCGGCGCTCGCCCGCAGCTCGGAGAGGATCTGCTCGTCGCTGTAGCGCTTGCGGATGCCCGCGCGAAACTCGTCGAGGCGCTCCGGATCGATACCGGCGATCTGCGAGTACCTACTGCCCTCCACCACGGCGTCCCTTCGTCTGCCCGCTCCGATCGTCTCGGACGCGCTGCAACCGCGGGCGAGTATACGCGCTTCGGACCCGCCGTAAACGGGTTGCGGACGTCACCACTAGACTGGCCGCGTGGAGAGAACGCGGCGGTGATGAGGCTGGCACTCGCCGCGGCTCGCGCAACGGCGTTCGCCTCGCGGGCGAGCGGGCGCGGGGGCGGCACGACGCTGCCCGGCCGCGTGCTCACCGCGCTCGCGCCGGACGCGCCGCGGCGGCTTGCCGCGCGCCTGCCGCGCGGCTGCGTCCTCGTCTCGGCCACGAACGGCAAGACGACCACGTGCGCGCTCCTGGCCGAGGTGCTGCGCGGCCGCGTGCAGCTGGCGCGCAACAGCGCCGGCGCCAACCTCGCGTCGGGCATCGCCTCGGCGCTCGCGGTGCGCGAGGCGGCGTCCGCCGAGCTCGGGCTCTTCGAGTGCGACGAGGCGGCCCTGCCCGCGATCGCCTCGCAGCTCGAGCCGAGCGCGATCGCCCTCGGCAACCTCTTCCGCGACCAGCTCGACCGCTACGGCGAGCTCGAGCTCGTGGCCGCGCGCTGGCGCGACCTCGTCGCGAACCTCGCGCCGGCGACGACGCTCGTCGTGGCCGCCGACGATCCGCTCACCGCCTCGCTCGCGGAGGGGCACGCGGCCGTGGTGCGCTACGGCATCGACGACCCCTCGGTCGCCCTGCCGGCCGCCCCCCACGCCGCCGACGCGCGCTTCTGCGTGCGCTGCGGGCATCCCTACGACTACCGCGCGGCCTATGTCGGGCACCTCAGCGACTACGCCTGCCCGAACTGCGGCAACGCGCGCGCCCCGCTCGACATCGCGGCGCGCGCGATCGACCTGCGCGGGCTGGACGGCACCGCCTTCGACCTCTGCCGCGGCGACGAGCGCGTGCGGGTCGAGCTCGCCCTCCCCGGCCTCTACAACGTCGAGAACGCGCTCGCGGCGGCGGCGCTCGCCGTCGTGCTCGGCGAGCCCCTGACGGTGATCGCCGAGGGCCTCGCGCGCTTCCGCGGCGCGTTCGGGCGCTTCCAGCGGCTGCGCGTCGGCGACGCCGAGCTGGTGCTGCTGCTGATCAAGAACCCCGCCGGCGCCAACGAGGTGCTGCGCATCCTGCCCGACGGCGACGCGTCGCTGCTGTTCGCGCTCAACGACCGCATCGCCGACGGCCGCGACGTCTCCTGGGTCTGGGACGTCGACTGGGAGCTCGTCGCGCCGCGGCTGCGCCACGTCGTGGCGTCGGGCACGCGTGCCGGCGATGCCGCGCTGCGCCTCAAGTACGCGGGCGTGGACGCGGCTGCGATCGAGGTCGTGCCCGACGCCGCACAGGCGCTCGACCGGCTCGCCGAGCTCGCCGCGGGGGGCACCGGCTACGTCCTGCCGACGTACACGGCGATGCTCGAGCTGCAGCGCATCGCCGCGAGCCGCGGCCTGGCCCGCCCCTACTGGGAGGAGGCGGCGGCGTGAAGCTCGTGCTCTGCCAGCTCTACCCCGAGCACCTCTCGATCTACGCCGACCGCGGCAACGTCCAGGTCATCCGGCGCCGGCTCGAATGGCGCGGGCTCGAGCTCGACGAGCGGCCGCTGCGCGTGGGCGAGGAGCTCGACCCCGAGGCCGCCGACCTGTACCTCATCGGCGGCGGCCAGGACCGCGACCAGCTGCTCGTGGCCGAGGATCTGCAGCGCCATCGCGAGGCGCTGCACGCCGCCGTCGCGGGCGGCGCGGCCGTGCTCGCCGTGTGCGGCGGATACCAGCTCGCCGGGCACCGCTACGTCGGGCAGGACGGCGGCGAGATGCCCGGCATCGGGCTCCTCGACCTCGAGACGCGCGCCGGTCCGGTGCGCATGATCGGCGACATCGTGTGCGAGTGCGACCTCGGCGACGGCGCCGGCTCGCGCACGCTCGTCGGCTTCGAGAACCACGCCGGCCAGACGCTGCTCGCGCCCGGCTGCGACCCGCTCGCGCGCGTCGTCAGCGGGCACGGCAACGACGGCTCGTCGGGCTACGAGGGGGCGCGCTCCGGATCCGTGCTCGGGACGTACGTGCACGGCCCGCTCCTGCCCAAGAACCCCTGGCTGGCGGACTGGCTGATCGCGCGCGCGCTCGAGCGCCGGCACGGCGCCGTCGAGCTCGCCCCGCTCGACGACCGCATCGAGCTGGCGGCCGCGGCGGCCGCCGGCACGCGCCGGTCATAGCAGGGGCTCGACGACCTTCCGCGTCTCGGCCGAGGAGACGACCGGGATGATCTCGAACTCGGCCAGCCCCTCCCAGTGCAGCACCCACTGCTGCAGGAGCGCCGCGTCGTCGCATTCCATGACCTGGAAGCAGCGGCCGAAGCTCGGCTCGACCCAGCTGTCGACGTAGCGCAGGCCGTCCGGCAGGCCGCGGCCCCGGTCGCGCAGGTGGCGGTAGATGGGCAGCGGATCCGCGTCCTTGAACCGCTCCACGACCATGAACAGCATGCTCTGCGCTCCGTCCTACCGGCCGGCGAGCCAGTTCGCGAGGTGGTCGACCGTGAGCGGCTCGTCGGTCGCGTGCACGATCAGCGCGTCCCAGCGCAGCGACGACCCCGGCCGCATGAAGCGCTCGCGCAGGAACGCGCCGGCGGCGGCGGGCTCGACCGCCGGGCTCGGCGCGCCGGTCACCCGCGCGAGCGCGTAGGAGAGCTGCGACGCCGTCACCTCGCCGAGCAGGTAGTTGTGGTAGTAGACGGGCGCCAGCGCGACGTGGATCTTGCAGGCCCAGTCGTCGGGACGCGGCCCGGGCGGGGGCGTGACGCGCTGGTAGCGCTCGACGAGCTGCCACCAGACGGCGCCGAGATCCTGGTCGGGATCGCGGTAGAGCTCGCGCTCGAAGCGCGTCATCACCTGCACCCAGGGCGCGAACACGAGCAGCTCGCGCCGCTGCATCTCGGCGTTGCGCGGGTCGCGCGCGATCGCCGGGTCGACCTTCGCGAAGCGCTCGAGGAACGTCTCGTCGCGCACGAGGCGCCCGTGCAGCATCGCGATCGCCTCGGTCGTGAACGTGTGCGCCGGCTGGCGCAGCAGCCAGGGCAGGCCCGGGTCGATCGCGAGGTCGTAGACGGCGTGACCGAGCTCGTGCACCATCGTGCCGAGCCAGCGCGTGCCCGGCTCGCAGTTCGCGAGCACGCGCACGTCGTGGCGCCGGTCGATGTCGGCACAGAAGGCGTGCTGGTTCTTGCCGTCGCGCGGGTAGAGGTCGCTGCGCGCCAGCACCGCCTCGACGTCGTCGCCGAGCGCCTCGAAGTAGGAGCGCGCGACGGCCACGGGATCGACGTGCACGAGCGCGGCCTCGAGCGGATCGTCGCTCGCGGTGGGCGCGTCCTGGAAGAAGGCATCGGCGAAGTCCCAGGGCGCGAGCGGCTCGCCGCCGGCCAGCCCGAGGCGCGCCCGCTGCCCGTCGTCGATGGCGGCCTTGGTCCGCTCCCAGGTCAGCGAGAGGCGCGCGTCGAGGTCGTCGAGCAGGTTCAGCAGCCAGTCCTCGTCCTGCTCGTCGAGCGTCAGCGAGAACGCGAAGTGGTCGCGATAGCCGAGCGCGCGCGCGGCCTCGTTGCGCAGATGCGCGAGCTCGCGCACGAGCGGTGCGGCGTGCGGTCCGATCGACTTGGACGCATCCCACGCCTCGCGCCGCTCGGCGCGATCGGACGACTCGCGCAGCACCTTGGCGATCTCGTTGTCGTTGACCTCGCGGCCGCGCAGCTCGCCGCGGTGGCGCGAGAACAGCGATCCGAGGTGGGCCTCCGCCTCGATGATGCGGTCGGCGAGCGCGCGCTCGCGCTGCCCCGCCTCGCTCGCCAGCCGCGCGAGCCGCACGCGCCGGGCGAGCTCGCCGTCCGCGCCGCCCTCGCCGTCGGCCGCCACGAGCTGCTCGTAGCGCTCGCGCTCGGAGAGCACCGCATCGACCCGCTTGGACGCTTCCACGAGCTGCTGCTCGTTCTCGTCGCTCGCGTCGACCGCCGACTCCCACTCCGCGACCGCCTGCTCCCGCACGAGGGGCTCGAGCTGACGCTCGAAGTCGTCCACCGCCATCTGCATCGACTGCATACCCTGAGACGCTAGATGATCGACCGGCCCCACCCGAGGGGCAGCCCGGGGTGGTTTTCGGCGTAGGGGCGATTCAGCGCACGCGCAGGGCCATGCGATCGTGCTCGAGGAGCGTCGCCGGCGCGCCCCGCGAGCGCCGCCGCCAGGTCGTCGTTGGCCGCGTGGATGTAGCGCCCGGAGAGCGCATCGAGCGCCCCGGAGTCGATGAACTCGATCAGGTCGGCGGTGAGCTCGGGCGGCGACCAGAGCCCGGCGTCGTCCCACTCCGCGGCGAAGATCGCGGCGGTCATGTCGCTCTTGACCATGCCCGGCGAGATCGCGAAGACGCAGACGCCGTCGGCCCGGGTCTCTGCCGCGAGCGCCTCGCTGAAGCGCACGACGGCGGCCTTGCTCGCCATGTAGGCCGAGCCGATGCGCTCCTCGGGCCCGTCGGCGAGCGAGAAGAACGCCGCGTTCGAGCTGACGTTGACGATGCGCCCGGCCGCGCGCGCACGCATGCCGGGAATCACGGCGCGGCTGCACAGGAACGTCCCGAGGACGTTCACCTCGAACACGTGCCACCACTGCTCGGGCTCGTGCGACCAGGAGAATCCGCCGTCGCCGGCGACCCCCGCGTTGTTGACGAGCAGCCCGATCGGCCCGAGCTCCCGCTCCACGAGACGGATCGCCGCCTCGACGGCCGCGGCGTCGGTGACGTCGAGCGCGACCGGCAGCGCGCCGATCGCGTTCCTCCGCAGAACGCGGCCGCGACCTCGCCGTCACCCTGGAGCGCAGCCGGCGCGCCGACGGCTGCCCGACCGCGCACGCGACCGCGACGCTGCGACGCCCACCTGCACGCCATCCGCGCCACCGGCACGACCGCAACTCGTCGCCGACGCGGCTCTACGCGGCCGGCCGCGGCTCCGCCGCGAAGCTCGAAGCGCGCCTTCGCACCGGCGAACACGTCCTCGCAGCCATCTTCCAGCTCGCCACCGCCACGCCGCCGACCACTGCCACCGCCCCCACGATCCGCTCCAGGGCGGCGCAGACTCGCGCGGCGAGCTCTGCCGCGCTCACGGCACGACCTACCTCCCCAGCGCTTCGCCGACGAGTCCCTCAATGCCCCCAGAGCGCCCCGAGGTGCACGAACGGATCGCCGGCGCGCCAGCGTTCCAGGAAGCGGCCGATCGGCGGGCGCAGATCGAGGTCGCCGAGCTCGGTGCGGTCGACGATGCGCACGTCGCGCACCGCGGGGTCGGTCGACGGCAGGAGCCGCGTGTCGGTGAGCGGAATCGCGTAGATCACGTGGACGACGTGGCGGCGGGAGCCGTCGCGGGGCGGCGCGATCGACTCGGCCAGCGCGACGGGCATGCCCGCGGGCAGGCCGCGCAGCCCGCATTCCTCGGCCAGCTCGCGGCGCAGCGCGTGCTCCATCGTCTCGCCCGCCTCGACGCCGCCGCCCGGGAGCAGCCAGTAGGTGCGGCCCGCCTTCTCGTGGCGCACGAGCACGAGCGAGTCGTCCCCGCGGTAGAGGAGGGCGCTGACGCGCAACCGCGGCGGGTCGTGACTCACCCGTGGCCGCTCGATCCGAAGCCCTGCTCGCCACGCGCGCTCGCGGCGAGCTCGTCGCGCAGCGCGACCGCGATCTGCGGCAGCCCGACGACGACGAGCTGGGCGATCCGCATCCCCGGCTCGACGCGGAACGCCTCGCAGCGGTCGGTGTTGAGCAGCGTCACGCGCAGCTCGCCGCGATAGCCGCTGTCGACGAGACCGGGCGAGTTGACGACGGTCACGCCGTGGTCGCGCGCGAGCCCCGAGCGCGGCAGGACGAGGCCGCAGGTGCCCTCGGGCAGCTCGATCGCGATGCCGCAGCCGAGCGAGGCGCGGGCCCCGGGCGCGAGCTCGGCGGTCTCGACGCTGACGAGGTCGAACCCCGCGTCGCCCTCGTAGGCCCGCGACGGCGGTCGGGCGTCCGGGTGCAGGAGGCGGACGGGAAGCTCGAGCACGGCCCTCTCACGCACCGGTCGGGACGAGCCGGAACGAGGCGTACCGCTCGGCCAGCGCATGCGGAAGATGGGCGCGGATGAGCACGCCCTCGGCCGTGTCCTCGCGCTCGAGCGGCGAGCCGAGCGCGTACAGCTCGGCGAGCACCCCGCCCTGGTCGAACGGCACGAGCAGCGCGACGCGCTCGAAGCGGCCGGCGAAGTGCTCGCCGATGGCGCGCTCGACGTCGAGGATCCCCTCCCCGGTCGCGGCGGAGATGAGCACCGCGTCGGGATGGCGGTTGCGCAGGCGCCGGCGCTCGTCGTCGCTGCAGCGGTCGATCTTGTTGAGCACGAGCAGGCGCGGCAGCTCGGCCGCGCCGATCTCGTCGAGGACGCGCTCGACCGAGGCGATCTGACGGTCGCGCTCCTCGCCGTCGGCCGACGCGTCGGCGACGTGCAGGACGAGGTCGGCGAGCAGCGTCTCCTCGAGCGTCGACGCGAAGGCCGCCACGAGCTGGTGCGGCAGCTTGCGCACGAAGCCCACCGTGTCGGTCAGGAGATACGTGCGACCGAGGTAGTCGAACGACCGCGTCGTGGGGTCGAGCGTCTCGAACAGGCGGTTCGCCGAGGAGACCTCGGATCCCGTCAGGGCATTCAGGAGCGTCGACTTGCCGACGTTGGTGTAGCCGGCGAGGGCGACGCTGGGCACCTCGGCGCGCTCGCGCTGGCGCCGCATCGTCGCGCGCTGCCGCCGGAGCTCGCGCAGGCGCCGCCGCAGCAGCGAGATGCGGGTGCGCGCGAGCCGGCGGTCGGTCTCGAGCTGCGACTCGCCCGGGCCGCGCGTGCCGACGCCGCCCCCGAGGCGCTCGAGGTGCTTCCACATGCCGCGCATGCGCTGGAGGTTGTACTCCAGCTGCGCGAGCTCGACCTGGAGCTTGCCGGGCGCCGAATGCGCGTGCAGCGCGAAGATGTCGAGGATCACGCGGGTGCGGTCGACGACGCGCATGCCGAGCTCGTCCTCGAGCGCGCGCTGCTGGCTCGGCGAGAGCTCGTCCTCGGTCACGACGACCTCGGCCTCGTACTCCTTCGCGAGCTCCTTCAGCTCCTTGAGCTTGCCGCTCCCGACGTAGGTGCGCGGGTGCACGCTGGCGCGATGCTGCACGCAGGTGCCGACGATGTCGACCTGCGCGGTGCGCAGCAACTCGCGCATCTCGGCGAGCTCGCGCTCCTCGTCGGCCCCCTGTGCGAGCACGGCGAGCAGCACGGCGCGCTCGGGCCGTGCATCGTGCTCGATCAGCTTTGCGCCCTCTGCCACCCTTGGAGCATACGTAGGCACCCGCTCCCCGGGGTGTTCGGCGCGGGCGGGCCCCCGAACACGAGGGCGTTCCCGCTACGCGGAGAGCACGCGCCCGATGCGCTCGAGCGCCTCCGCCAGCCGTTGCTCGGGCACGGTCAGCGACAGGCGCACGTAGCCGTCGCTCGTCGGGCCGTAGGCCGCGCCCGGGCCGACGACGACCGCGGCCTCCTGCAGCAGCCGCTCCGCGAACGCGACCGACCCGCCGCCGCCCGGCACGCGCACCCAGACGTAGAGCGCCCCCTGCGGGCGCACGTGCTCGAGGCCGAGCTTCTCGAGGCCGTCGCAGAGCACGTCGCGGCGCGCGCCGTAGAGCGCGCGCAGGCCGGCGGTGAACGACGGGATGCGCTCGACGGCGCGGATCGCGGCGTGCTGCTCGGCGAGCCACATGCCGGCGTCGATGTTCGTCTTGAGCGTGCGCAGCCGCCCGATCAACTCGGCGTTGCCGACCGCGAACGCGATCCGCCAGCCGGGCATGGAGAGCGATTTCGAGAGCGAGTAGATCTCGATCCCGGCC
Source organism: uncultured Actinomycetes bacterium (assembly GCA_963743275.1). GTDB lineage: Bacteria > Actinomycetota > Thermoleophilia > Gaiellales > JALYLC01 > JALYLC01. The sequence goes on from CAVUPB010000005.1 coordinate 215,127, forward strand.
GCGCGCGCACCCGGCGCGGCAAGGAAGCTCGGCGCCACGATGCCGTCGTACGTCAGCTCGGCGTAGGCGTTGTCGTGGCAGATCGGCACGCCGCGCTGGATGCCCCAGGCGGCCAGGCGCTCGAAGAACGCGACATCGGCGACGGCGCCGGTCGGATTGTTGGGGTAGCCGCAGATGAGCAGGTTGGCGCGCCGGCTGACGTCGTCGCCGATCGCAGCGAGATCGGGCAGGAAGCCGTTCTCGGATCGCAGCGGCAGCCCGATCGCCTCGCCGCCGGCGATCGCCGGGCCGCCGTAGTAGACGGGATAGCCCGGGTCGGCCACGAGCGCGACGTCGCCCGGGTCGAGCTGCGCGAGGCAGAGGTGCGCGAGGCCCTCCTTGGCCCCGAGCAGCGGCAGCACCTCGCGCTCGGGGTCGAGCTCCACGCCGAAGCGCGTGCGGTAGTGCGCCGCGACCGCCTCGCGCAGGGGCGCGATGCCGTGATTCGAGGGGTAGACGTGGAGGTCGTCGCGGAGCGCCTGCGCGCCGATCTCCCGGCGCAGGTCGAGCGGCGGCGGCGTGTCCGGATCGCCGATGCCGAGCGAGATCACGTCGACGCCCCGCGCCCGCGCCTCGGCCACGGTGCGCATCAGCCGCGTCGAGAGGTATTCCGGCAGGCCGTCGAGACGGCGCGAGCCGCGCATCAGCCTGCGCGCTCGAGCTGCGCGAGCAGCGCGCCGTCGAGGTCGGCGGCGTAGACGCGCTGCGCGGTGCCGGTGAGCGTGAGGCCGAGCGCAGCGTCGACGCCGACCTCGACCGCGCCCCCGGGCATCTCGACCGTGACCGGCGAGGAACAGCGGCCGTCGGCGATCGCCGCCACGGCCACGGCGCAGGCCCCGGAGCCGCAGGCCTGCGTCTCGCCCACGCCGCGCTCCCAGACGCGCATGCGCACGCGGTGGGCGTCGAGCGGCGCGATCGCCTCGACGTTCGTGCGCTCGGGGAAGCGCGGATGCACCTCGAGGCGCGGACCCTCCTCGGCGAGCGGGAACGACCCGGGATCGTCGACCGTCAGCACGCAGTGCGGATTGCCGACGGAGACGAAGCGATAGGCGACGCCGGGATCGGGAGCGCCGCGGTCTTCCTGCGCGCCCTCCAGCGACGCCCGGCCGAGGCGCACGGCGATGCGGCCGTCGTCCCCGACGACGCCCTCGCCCACGCCCGCGCCCGTGCGCACGCGCAGCTCGCTGCGCCCGAGGCGCTCGGCCGCGTAGGCGACCGCGATGCGCGTGCCGTTGCCGGAGATCTCGGCGATCGAGCCGTCGCGGTTGTGCACGACGACCGTCACCTCGTCGCGGTCGAGCGAGAGCTCGAGCACGCCGTCGGCGCCGAGCCCGAGCGTGACGTCGCAGAGCAGCCGCGCGCGCGCCGGGGTGATCGGCCAGGGCGGATCCTCGACGACCAGGAAGTGGTTGCCGAGCGCTTGCCATTTCGCGACGCGCATGGCCCCAACGGTAGCCATTGCGCGCTAGGCAGCCGTCAGGAAGCGCGCCAGCGTCGTGGCCACGCGCGCGATCGCCTCGCCGTCGACCCACTCGCCCGGCTGGTGCGCCTGATGCGCCTCACCGGGCCCGTAGTTGACGGCCGGGATGCCGTGGGCCTGCAGGGATGCGACGTCCGTCCAGGCCTGCTTGGGGAAGACGCGCACGCCGGTCTCGGCCAGGAAGCGCGCGAGCACGGGCTCGGACAGGCGCGGCGGCGCGGCCGGGCTCTCGTCGAGCCAGGTCAGCTCGCCCTCCCCCGCCACCAGCTGCTCGATCTCGGCGCGCGCGGCGGCCGCCTCGCGCCCCGGGGCGAAGCGCACGTTGAGCGCGAGCTCGACGCGGTCGGGCACGACGTTGCGCGCGATGCCGCCGTGGATCTGCGTGATGCAGAGCGTGTCGTGGAACGTGAGGCCCTCGACCTCGACGGGCCGCTGCGCCGTGCGCGCCGCGCGCTCGAGGAACGGGACGGCGCGCAGCACCGCGCTGTCGCCCTCCCAGGGCCGCGCGCTGTGCGCCGTCCGGCCGTGGAAGACGAGATCGGCGTTGACGACGCCCACGCAGCCGGCGTGGATGTCGCAGCCGGTCGGCTCGCCCACGAACGCGAACGCGGGGTGCCCGAGCAGCCGCGATCCGGCGAGCACGGCGTGGATGCCGTTCTCGCGGTTGGGGCCCTCCTCGCGGTCGTAGAACACGCACACGACGGGAGCGCTCGTGCGCGCGCAGTGCTCGAGCACCGCGAGGATCGCGGCATCTCCGCCCTTCATGTCGGCCGCGCCCCGGCCGGTCACGCGCGTGCCGTCGAGCGCCGGGGCGTGGCCCTCCCAGGGCGGCACCGTGTCGAGATGGCCGACGAGCGCGACGGCGTCGTCGCGCTCGCCGACGCGCGCGACGAGCGCGTTGCCGAGGCGCTCGACCGCGACGCCGGGCAACGCGCGGCAGCGCGCCTCGACGAGGTCGGCCAGCGGCTCCTCGTCGCCGGTCACGCTGGGGACTGCGACGAGCTCGAGCGCGAGCCGCGCGAGAGCCTCGGGATCGGACGTCAACGGATCAGCTCCAGCAGGCGGTCGGCGTTGCGCTCCGGGCCGTCGGCGCCTGCGAGCTCGATGGCCTCCGGGATCCTACGCGCCCACGTCTCCTGCCTGCGGGCGTACTGCCCGGTGCGCAGCGTGATCTCCGCGGCGCACTCCGCGCGTGTCGCGCGCCCGTCGAGGTACGCGCCGATCTGCGCGAGCCCGAGGATGCGCGCCGCGGTCACCGACGGCTCGACGCCGTCCGCGCGCAGCGCTCGCACCTCGTCGACCGCGCCGCCGTCGAGGAGTGCCTCCGTGCGCGCCGCGATACGCGCGCGCAGCGCGGCGCGCGGCCACGACACGACCGCCACCACGGCCGCACGGCGCAGACCCGCGCTCCACAGGCGGTCCTGCTCGGGCGCCAGGCTCGCGCCCTGCTCGGCCAGCTCGAGCGCGCGCACGACGCGACGGCGGTCGTTGGCGTGCAGCCGCGCGGCCGCGCGCGGGTCGCGCCCGGCCAGCTCGGCCAGCGCGACCGCCGATCCGCGCTCGTCGTAGAACCGCTCCCAGTGCGCCCTGCGGGCCGCGGGCACCGCCGGCGGCAGGGCCAGGTCGGTCAGCGCGGCGCGCAGGTAGAGGCCGGTGCCGCCGACGACGAGCGGCGTCGCCCCGCGCTCCGCGACCGCGTCGACGGCCGCGTGCGCCCGCGGCGTGTGCGAGCCGACCGAGCTCGCCTCGGTCACCGGCAGGTAGCCGACGAGGTGGTGCGGCACCTCGGCGCGCTCGTCTGCGCTCGGCTGGTTCGTGAGCGTCTCGACGCCCGCGTAGACCTGCATCGCGTCGACGTTCACGATCTCGCAGCGGACGCGGCGCGCGAGCGCGAGCGCGAGCGCCGACTTGCCCGCGGCCGTCGCCCCGAAGATCGCGACGACCATGCGTCAGACGGCGAGCGGGACGCGCTCGCGCACACCGCGCAACGTCTGCGAGGTCGCGGCCTCGATGCGCACGGGGACGAGCTCGCCGGGCTCTGCGCCCTGCAGCAGCACGGTCTTGTTGGTGCGCGTGCGGCCCCGCACCACCGCGGGATCGGTGCGCGAGGGGCCTTCGACGAGCACCTCCTGCACGGTGCCGACGAGCAGCTGGTTGCGCGCGTGCGCGTGGCGCTGCACGACCTCGACGAGCCGCTCGAGGCGCTCGCGCTTGACGTCCTCGCCGATCTGCTCGTCCATGCGCGCCGCGTCCGTCCCGCGCCGCGGCGAGTAGATGAACGTGAACGCGTGGTCGAACGAGACCTCCTCGCAGACGGCGAGCGTCTCGGCGAACTCGGCCTCGCTCTCGCCCGGGAAGCCGACGATCACGTCGGTCGTGAGCGCCAGCCCGGGCACGGCCTCGCGCAGCCGGTGCGCGAGCGCGACGAAGCGCGCGCGCGAGTACGTGCGGCGCATGGCGCGCAGGATCCGCGTCGACCCGGACTGCAGCGGGAGGTGCACGTGCTCGCACACCGACGCGCACTCGCGGTGGGCCGCGATCACGTCGTCGCGCATGTCCTTCGGGTGCGGGCTCGTGTAGCGGATGCGGTCGACGCCGGGCACGGCGTCGAGCATCCGCAGGAGCTCGCCGAAGCCACGGCGCTCGGCGACCGGCAGGTCGCGACCCCAGGAGTTGACGTTCTGGCCGAGCAGCGTGAGCTCGCGCACGCCCTCGCCGGCGAGGCGCTCGGCCTCGGCCACGAGGAGCGCTGCGGGGCGCGACTGCTCGCGGCCGCGCACGGACGGCACGATGCAGTAGGAGCACGTCGAGTTGCAGCCCTGCGAGATCTGCAGCCAGGCCTGGAACGGCCGCTCGCGCCGCATCGGCAGGTCGCCCGAGAACTCGTCGAACGTCGAGAAGTGCCCGCGCGGCACGTCTCCCCCCGCCTGGATGAACTCGCCCAGCCGCGAGATGTTGCCGGGGCCGTAGGCGAGGTCGACGAACGGATAGAGCTCGAACAGCTCGTCCTTGACCGACTCCGACCAGCAGCCGCCGACGACGATCACCTTGGACGGGTCGCGCCGCTTGGCGGCACGTGCGTCCATGAGGCGCGAGTGGAAGCGCTCGTCGGCCTTCTCGCGGATCGTGCACGTGTTGAACACGAGCACGTCGGCCTCCTCGGGCGTCGTCGCCTCGCCCAGCCCGAGCGACTCGAGCAGGCCCTTCATGCGCTCGGAGTCGTGGACGTTCATCTGACAGCCGAACGTGGTGACGCTGTAGCGGCGCATCGAGCCCCCAGTCTAGGAGCGTCCGAGCACGATGGCCGCGATCACGATCGCCGCCCCGACGGCGTGACGCGCGTACAGCGGCTCGCCGAGGGCCACGTGCGAGGCGACGGCGCCGCCGAGCGGGACGGTGTAGAGCCCGAGCGCCGCGATCGCCGCGCGCAGGCGCGAGAGCACGGCGGCCCAGGCCAGCGACCCGAGGCCCGCCGCCCCGATCGCGGCGAACGCGAGCGCGGAGAACGTCCCCGGGTGGAAGGCCGCGACGGCATCGCCCCGCACCACCTCGACGGCCACGAGCGGCAGCATCGCGAGCGCACCGCCGATCGACGCGACGCACACGAGGGCGGCCGACGGCAGGGCGGCCATCTGCCGCAGCGAGACGCTGTAGGCCGAGAACAGCGTGACGACGCCGGCGAGCGCCGCCAGCGGCAGGAGCGGCCGCTCGCCCGCTCCCGCGCTCACGAAGCCCGCGATCACGGCCTCGCCCGCGAGGCCGAGCGCGAACGCCACGCGCAGGCGCGCCCCGACGTGCTCGCGCACGACGAGGCTGCCCACGAGCCCGATCGCGATCGGCTCGAGCCCGAGCACGAGCGCCGGCAGGGCGCCTCCGACGTGCGTCATCGCGTAGGCCAGCAGCCACGACTGGATCCCGAGGCCGAGCGCGCCGATCAGCACCAGCCGGCGCAGCGCGCCGCGCAGCCGGCCGAAGCTCCCGCGCGCGGCCACGGCGAGCACGGCGGCCGCGCCGAGCATGCGCGCGAGCGTCGCCGTCGCCGGACCGACGTCGCGCAGCGCGATCACCATGAGCGGGAACGACAGCACGAACACCGTCATTGCGAACGCGAGCAGCGGGAACGCCGAGCGCGGCGCCCGGGTCACAGCGGGACGTCGCGCCTGCGGCCGCGCTCGAACGCGACCGCCGTACGCACCCCCGCTGCGCGCAGGAGCTCGACCGCCGGCAGCACCGCGCCCACGCGGCGCGGATAGTGCGCGTCCGAGCCCAGGCTGACGGGCGCGCCCGCGCGGCCGATCGCCGCGCACAGGAGCTGCACGAGCTCGGGGAAGACGCGCACGTCGGAGCCGTTGACCTCGAGCGCCGTGTCGCTCGCCGCGGCCAGCGCGGCCAGCCGGTCGAGCCGCTCGCCGAAGTCGGCCGGCACGTCGGGGCGGCTCACCGCGAGCCGCACCGGGTGCGTGACGACGTCGTAGCCGCCGTGTTCGACGGCGTCGGCGAGGCGGTCGAGGTAGTCGTCCCAGGCCTCCGTGCCGGACAGCGGCATCGCCGCGTCGAAGATCGAGTGGTCTCCGGTCAGGCAGTGCACGGAGCCGATCACGACGTCCCAGGCCTCGGCCTGGCTCGCGACGAACGCGTCCTGCACCTCGCGCACGCGGGGGTCGTCGGGCCAGTGCTCGAGCTCGAGACCGGCGATCACGTCGACGGCCGGAACCGCCTCGCCCGCGGCTGCGATCTCGGCGAGGTAGCGCTCGACGCCGATCGGCGGCCCCTCGAGCTCGCCGTCCCAGCGCGTGCCGAGGTAGCGGCTGGCGGCGCGCGCCTCGTCGAGGTGGAAGACGTGCTCCGTGAACGCGAAGCTCGCAAGGCCGGCCGCCGCGGCCGCCCGCACCATCGCGACGGCGTCGCCGTTCGCGACCAGGTGGTTGTGGTTGTCGTGGACGCCCGTCACCGCTCGGCCAGGGCGAGCGCCTCACGGAAGGCGCCCGCGACCTCGTCGCGCGACCAGTCGTGGCAGTCGTAGTCGAAGAAGAAGGCCTGCTCGGTCAGCGTCAGCTCGGTGAGCCGCTCGACGTGCTCCTCGCGCACGCCTGCCTCCGTCGCCGTCGGGAACGAGACCGCGCGCAGGATGCGGCGCACGGCGCGCACGGCGCGGGAGCCGTCGCCGGAGCCGTCGTCCGGCTCGTCCAGCGCATCGGCCACGCGCTCGAGGCGGGATGCGCAGTCCACGCGCGAGCGATCGAGCGTCTCGGCGAGCACGAGCCCGACCGTGAGCCCGTGCGGCAGGTGCAGCATCGAGCCGATCGCCTGGCCGAGGGCATGGTCGGCGGCGCAGTCCGAGAGGTTCATCGAGAGGCCGGCCGTGAGGCTGCCGCAGGCCAGCTGCCGGCGCGCGTCGCGATCGGAGCCGTCCTTCACGGCGCGCTCGAGCGAGCGCCCGATGTGGTGCACGGCCTCGAGCCCGAACGCGACCGAGAGCGGGTTCCCGTCGCGCACCGTGCAGGCCGCGATGGCCTGCGCCATGGCGTCGACGCCCGAGTGCGCCGTCGGCGCGGGCGGCAGCCCGAGCGTCAGCAGCGGATCGACGAGCGCGTGCTGGGCGCGCATGAGCCCGTTCGCGATGCCGATCTTGCGGTCGCGCTCGCTGTCGGTCAGCACCGAGGCGCCCGAGACCTCCGAGCCGGTGCCCGACGTGGTCGGGCAGAGCACGAGCGGCAGCGCGGGCGGCGCGAACGGGCGGCCCCCCTCGAGGTAGTCGAAGACCGATCCGCCGGCGTCGGCGAGCAGGCGCGCGGCCTTGGCGAGATCGAGCGCCGAGCCGCCGCCGATGCCGACGACCGCCTCGAAGCCGCCCTCGGCGATGGCCCGCGTGACCGTGTTCGCGGCGTCGATCGTCGGCTCGCCCGAAGGCTTGAGATAGCGCTCGATGCGGATGCCGGACTCGGCGCAACGGGCGATCGCCGCCTCGACGCCCTCGTTGCCCTCGACGGGGGCCTCGACGACCACGAGGGCGCTCTCGACGGCGAGCGCGGCCAGCACGTCGGCGAGCTCGGCGATCACGCCGTCGCCGAAGCTGAGCTTCACCGGAAGCTGCGAGTGGAACGGCGTGACGTCGGGCGTGCTCATCGGGCGCGTGCCTCCAGGCGGCGGTGAACGGTTCCGCCGGAGAGTCTAGGAGCCGGTGCCGGGCGGGAGCGGCACGCCATGGCTCTCGGCCGCGCGCGTCAGCTCGCGCAGCGTGAGCGCGCCCCGCAGCACGCTCGGCGCGCGCAGCGAGAGGCTCGCGTAGAGGCAGGCCAGCGCCAGGCGCTCGGCCAGCGGCGAGCCCGCGAGGTCGGCCCAGACGTAGGCCGCCGCGAACACGTCGCCGGCGCCGACGAGCGCGCGCGCCGACTGGCGCGGCGCCTCCGCGTGCGCGACGACGCCGCCGCTCGCCGCCACGGCCCCCTCGGCGCCGAGCGTCACGATCGCCGTCGCCACGAGGCGTGCGAGCGCCACCGCGGCCTCCTCGGGATCGCCCTGCCCGGTCACGAGCGCCGCCTCGCCGGCGTTGACGATGAGCGTGCCCGCCGTGCCGATCAGCTGTTCGGGGCGCCCGGCGCAGTGGTGCGCCTGCACCGTGTCGCAGGTCGCGTAGGTGCGCGGCCCGCCGGCCTCGGCCGCGATCCCCTCGATGTCGCCGATCACGGCGCGCGGGGCGAGCAGCGCGACGTCGGCCGCGAGCAGCGGCCGCGGGTCGCCCGACTGCACGAAGGCGCGCTCTCCGCTGCTCGCGAGCGCGACGCTCACGGGCGTGCGCACGCCGGGCGGGCCGACCCAGTCGACGCCGGCGCCGGCCAGCCGCGCCGTCAGCAGCGAGCCGAGGTCGTCCTGGCAGACCGGTGCGACGAGCGCGCTGCGCAGGCCGAGGCGCGAGCACGCGATCGCGACGTTGCAGGAGCCGCCCGGCGCGACCTCCGAGCGTGCCGCGTGGGCGAGCTCGCCGTTGCCGGGCAGCGCTTCGAGGCCGTCGAGGATGACATCGACGCCGGCCTGCCCGACGCACGCAACGTCATGGGACGACACGGATCAGCGCGCGACGTCCGTCGCGCGCAGCTCGCGGATCACCGTCACGCGGATCTGGCCCGGGTACTCGAGGCTGTCCTCGATCTCGCGCGCGATCTCGTGCGAGAGCACGGTGGCGGCATCGTCGTCGACCATCTCGGGCTTGACCATGACGCGAACGTCCCGCCCGGCCTGCATCGCGAAGCAGCGCTCGACGCCGGGCTTCGACGTCGCGATGCGCTCGAGGTCCTCGAGCCGCTTGGCGTAGTGCTCCATCGTCTCGCCGCGCGCGCCCGGCCGCGCGGCCGAGATGGCGTCGGCGGCCTGGACGAGCACCGCCTCGATCGTCTGCGGCTCGACCTCGAAGTGATGCGCCTCGATCGCGTGCACGACCGCCGCCGACTCGCGGTGCTTGCGCGCCAGCTGCGCGCCGATGATCGCGTGCGAGCCCTCGACCTCGTGGGTCAGCGCCTTGCCGACGTCGTGCAGGAGCGCCGCGCGCCGCGCGGTCTTCTGCGACGCGCCCAGCTCGGCGGCCATGATCGCCGCGACGTGCGCGACCTCGACCGAGTGGCTGAGCACGTTCTGGCCGTAGCTCGTGCGGTACTTGAGGCGGCCGAGCACCTTGAGCAGCTCGGGATGCAGGCCCGGCACCTTGGCGTCGAAGCTGGCCTGCTCGCCCGCGCGCACGATCTCCTCCTCGACCTCCTGCTTGGCCTGCGCGTAGCACTCCTCGATGCGCGCCGGGTGGATGCGCCCGTCCGCGATCAGGCGCTGCAGCGTGAGCCGCGCGATCTCGCGGCGCATGCCGTCGAAGCCCGAGAGCAGGACCGCCCCCGGCGTGTCGTCGATGATCACGTCGACGCCCGTGAGGTTCTCGAGGGCGCGGATGTTGCGGCCCTCGCGGCCGATGATGCGGCCCTTCATCTCGTCGGACGGCAGCGTCACGCTCGACACCGTCGTCGACGCGGCATGCGCCGAGGCGGTGCGCTGGATCCCGATCGAGATGATGTTGCGCACGCGGCGGTCGGACTCGTGGCGCGCCTCGTCCTCGATCGTGCGGATGCGGCGGGCGACGTCGTGGCGGGCCTGCTCCTCGACGCGCGCGAGCAGTGCCTCGCGGGCCTGCACCTGGGTCATCTCCGCCACGCGCTCGAGCTCGCGCACCTGCTCCTCGACGAGCTGCGTCGCGTGCACCTCGCGCTCGGCGAGCGCCGCGTCGCGCTCGGCGATGCGCCCCTCGCGCGCGGCGACGTCGGCGGCGAGCTGATCGAGCTGCGCCGCACGTGCCCCCAGCCGCTCCTCGGAGCGCGCGACCTCGAGGCTGCGGCCCTTGAGCTGCTCCTCGACCTCGCTGCGCGCCGCCAGCATGTGCTCCTTGGCGGCGACCTCGGCCTCCTTGCGCACCGCATCGGCCTCGCGCCGTGCGCTGACGAGCTCGCGCTCGGCCTCGCTGCGCAGCGCCTCGGCCGAGCCGCCGCGCCCGCGCATCGCCACGAATGCGAGGGCAGCCCCGACGGCGAGTCCCACAAGGGCGAGTACTACCGCGAGCATGATCGTTCTCCCTGGGCCGGCCGGCCGATGCCGTGCGGCCCCGTGTGTCATGCCTCGGGGAGGCACACGGGCAGATCGCGGGGGGAATGCGTTCCGGTTCGCTCCCGCAGCGGGAGCGTTCAGGTGGCGCCGGGGCGCCGAGTCGGAGGGTCGTGGTACGCGAGCTGCCGGCGTGCGTCACGTCGGCGAATGATCGAATGAGCGTTGCGCCCACATCGTAGAGCTTCGCCCGGTGCCGCGGGGTCGCGAGCGCTGCGGCACCTCGTGCCTGCAAGCGGCGAGAATCGCGGTGTGAACGCGCGGCGCATCACGATCGCGGTCGGCCTGACGATGCTCGTCGAATCGACGCTCTACCAGGCCGTCGTGCCGCTGCTCCCGAGCTACGCCGATCGCTTCGACCTGTCCAAGACCGGAGCCGGCATCGTGCTCGCCGCCTACCCGCTGCCGACGCCGATCATCGGCCTCGCCGCGGGCTTCATCACGCCGCGCTTCGGCGGACGCCGCATGGCGCTCGCCGGCTCGCTCCTGCTGACGGTCGCGACGCTCGCCTTCGCCGTCGCGCCGAACGTCGTCGTGCTCGATCTCGCGCGCGGGCTGCAGGGCTGCGCCGCGGGCATCACCTGGGCCGCGTCGATGGCCTGGCTCTCGGCCAACACGCCGCGCGAGCGCCTCGCGCGCGAGTCGGGCATCGTCATGGGCCTCTTCTCGACGGGCGCCGTGATCGGGCCCGGGGTCGGCTCCTTTGCACACGCCACGTCGCCCGGGCTCGCGTTCTCGTGCCTGGCCGGCGCCGCCGCGCTCACGATCCCGCTGGCGTGGCGCGCGCCCGCGGGCGTGCGGATCGCGCCCGAGCACAGCTACGTGCGCTCGCTCGGCTCCGTGCTGCGCAACCGCCTCGTGCTCGCCGCCGTGCTGCTCTCGGTCATCGACCCGATCTCGCTCGGCGCGATCGACCTGCTCGTGCCGCGCCACCTGCACGGGCACGGCGTCGCGACCTGGCACATCGGCGCGGCGCTCATGCTCGGCGCAGCGCTCGGCGCCGTGGCCGGCCCGCTCGCCGGCCGGCGCGCCGACCGCGTCGGCCCGCTGCGCGTCGGGATCGCAGCGGCGGCCATGCTCGTCCTGCTTCCGACCGTCCTGACCCTCGGGCTCTCCGATCCCGCGCAGCTGCTCCTGCTGGTCGCAGTCGCACCCGCCTTCACGATCATGGCCACCGCGATGTACCCGCTCTCGACGAGCGGCGCGGACGCGCGCGGCGTCTCGCACGGGGTCGTCAACGGCGTGCTCTCGGTGACCTGGGCGACGGCCTTCGCGGTCGGATCGCTCGCCTCGGGCGTGCTCGCCGACCGCCACGGCGACACGGCGACCTACGCCGTCGTCGCAGCCGTGTGCGCGTCGCTGCTCGCGACGCTCGCGCTGATCGCGCGCGGAGCCGTGCGGCCCGCACCCGCGACGTAGCAGGCCCCCGGGCCCGGTCGCTCTCGGCCGGTCAGTCGTCCCAGCCGAACGCCGCTTTCGCGTGCGCGCCCCAGTCGGGCGCGCTGCCGTCGAGATCCGTGAGTCCGTACACCTGCGCGATGCGCCAGCTCGTGAGCGCCTCGCCCGAGCGCGAAAGGATCTCCCGGTCGGACGCGAGCGCGACGACCCCACGTCCGATGAAATGGGGCGTCTCGCTGAATGCGAAGTGCTCGTCGTTCGCGATCGCCTCGCGCCAGTTCGCCTCGGAGACCCCGAAGTGGTCGAGCACGGCCTCCGATCGCAGGAACCCCGGAGTCAGGGCCACGACCGCGATCCCGTCCGGGCGGAGATCCGCTGCCTGGGCGAGCGCGAGACGGATGACCGCCGACTTCGCGATGTCATAGAACAGCGATCCCCGGTAGCGCGCGGACGCGCCGTCGGTGACCTCGACGACGAGGCTGCGGCCGGTTCGCCTGAGCAGCGGAGTCGCATGCCAGCTCGTGATGATGTGCGTGTCGATCGCCTGATGGAGCAGCGCGATCCCGTTCGCGAGGTCGTGCCGCCAGAACGGCACGCCCCACTCCGTGAGCGGGTCGCCTCCCCAGATGTCGTTCACGAGGATGTCGAGCCGCCCCTCGTCCCGCTCGATCCGCTCGATCAGCTTCCCGACCTCTGCCGGCACGGCGTGATCGACGCGCACGGGCACGGCGGAACCGCCCCGCGCGACGATCAGATCGGCCGTCTCCTCGATCGTCTCGGGACGGTTCATGGGCGAGCGGCGCGCGCCGCTCGAACGGCCCGTGACGTACACGGTCGCGCCCGCGGCGCCGAGCTCGCGCGCGATGCCCCGGCCTGCGCCCCGCGTCGCTCCCGCGACGAGCGCGACCTTGCCTTCGAGCTGCCCCTTGGCCTCCTGCTGCATATCGCCTAGAATATCTTAATGAACGTTCATAAATCAACTGGCGGGCGTCCTCGGAGCGTCAGCGACGAGGCGATCTTCGGTGTTGTCGCGGACGTGATCGCCCGCGCAGGGCCAGGCGGACTCACGCTCGCGGCGATCGGCAGGCAGGCCGGGCTGTCCGCTCCGGCGCTCGCGCAGCGCTTCGGCACGAAACGAGGACTGCTGATCGCGTACGCCGCGCGCGGTCCCGAGGTCGTCGGCCGGACGTTCGCCGCAGCCGGCGAGGCCGAAGCGTCGCCGTTACAAGCGCTGCAGGTCGCGCTGGAAGGCCTGACGCAGGCGCTCCGGACGCGCGAATCGCTCGCGAACAACCTCGCGTTCCTGCAGCTGGACCTCGTCGACCCCGAGCTGCGCGCCCACGCCGTCGATCACAGCCGCGAGCTCCGGCGCGGGATCGAGCGCCTCCTCGCTCAGGCACGGAGCAGCGGCGAGCTCGTCGGCGCCACCGATGTCGCGGCGCTCGCGAGCACCGTGTACCTCACCTACAACGGCGCGCTGATCACCTGGGCAATCGACGGAACGGGGCCGCTCCATCGCTGGCTGCGAGCGGCCATCGAGGCGGTCATGGCGCCCTACGTGGCAGCGACGGGCCCGGCGTGAAGCTCAGGGCTCGAACACGCCGAGCACGCTCTCGGCCGCGTCGGCGCTGAAGCCCCGCCGGGCGAGCAGGCCGAGCCGCTGCGCCGGCGTCCGCCCGGCGGCCGCGCGCGAGGCGAGGAGCGCGCGCGCCGCGGCCTCCTCGCCGGCCTCCGCGGCGCGGATGCCGGCGCGCGCCGCGGCCTCGCCGACCGCGAGCCGCTCGAGGTCGGCCTCGACGCGTCCCGGCCCCCACCCCGACGCCAGCCGCTGCTCGGCGAGCGCGAGCGCGAGCGCCTCGTCGTCGACGAAGCCGAGCCGCTCGAGGTCGTCGAGCACGGCCTCGCAGACGTCGGGCGAGGCTACCCGCGCCAGCCGCTCCGCGAGCGCCGCGCGCGAGAGCGCTCGACGCGCCAGCGCCTTGCCGGCTGCGTCGAGCACCTGCTCGCGTACCTCATCCACCCTGGCTCAGCTCGCCGCCGGGGCTCCGGAGCTCAGGCGTCGCCGACGCCGGCTGCCACGGGGACGCCGTTGGCCGGCGTCTCGGGCTCGGCGGCGGGCGGCGCCTCGAGCGGAACCTCGCCCAGCGCCTGCCCGACCGGGGGGAGCACCGCGCCCGGGATGATCGAACCCTCGGTCACCGCCTGGATGCGGTTGAGCATGCGCTGGAGCACCTCGGGGTGCTCGCGCAGGAACGCCTTGGCCTTCTCGCGGCCCTGGCCGATGCGCTCGTCCTCGAACGAGAGGAACGAGCCGCTCTTCTGCACGACCCCCTTCTCGAGGCCGACGTCGAGCACGGTGCCCTCCCAGGAGATGCCGTGGCCGTAGATGACGTCGAACTCGGCCTGGCGGAACGGCGGGGCGACCTTGTTCTTGACGACCTTGACGCGCACGCGGTTGCCGTAGGCCTCGGCGCCGTCCTTGAGCGTCTCGATGCGCCGGATGTCGAGGCGGACCGAGGCGTAGAACTTGAGCGCGCGGCCGCCCGGCGTGGTCTCGGGGGAGCCGAACATGACGCCGATCTTCTCGCGCAGCTGGTTGGTGAACACGCACACGGTGCCGCTGCGGTTGAGCGAGCCGGCGAGCTTGCGCAGCGCCTGGCTCATCAGCCGCGCCTGGATGCCGACGAAGGAGTCGCCGATCTCGCCCTCGAGCTCGGCCTTCGGCACGAGTGCCGCGACGGAGTCGATGCAGACGATGTCGATCGCACCCGAGCGCACGAGCAGCTCGCAGATCTCGAGCGCCTGCTCGCCCGAGTCGGGCTGGGAGACGAGCAGCTCGTCGATGTCCACCCCGATGGCGGCGGCGTAGCCCGGGTCCATGGAGTGCTCCGCGTCGATGAACGCGCACGTCCCGCCGGCCTTCTGGGCCTCGGCGAGGATGTGGTAGCAGAGCGTCGTCTTGCCCGAGGCCTCCGGGCCGAAGATCTCGACGATGCGCCCGCGCGGGACGCCGCCCACTCCGAGCGCGAGGTCGAGCGAGAGCGATCCGGTCGAGATCGCCGCAACCGGGATGTTGGACTCGTCGCCCATGCGCATGATCGCGCCCTTGCCGAACGCCTTCTCGATCTGCCCGAGCGCTGCCGTCAGCGCCTGATCCTTCTGGTCTGCCATCTCGTCTCCTCCACGCCAACCGGGTTCGCTAGTTTCGCAGCGGCCCCGGACGAAGCGCCGCCGACTGTACGAACGTATGTTCTGCCGGTAGCTTAGCGGGCGGGGTACGCCGCAATGGCGCGCGCTGTCACGGGACCGTCAAGGCGAGCCCGGTGCGGACGAGCTGCAGGGCCGCCACCGCCGACAGCTCGCGCACCTGCGCGCGGTCGCCCGGGAGGTGCAGCTCCTGCCCGAGCTCGGTCTCCGGCCCCGAGACGTGCAGGTACACGAGCCCGACCGGCTTGGCCGCGCTGCCGCCGCCCGGGCCTGCCACGCCCGTGACCGCGATGGCGACGCCGGCGCCGGTCGCGGCGCGCGCACCGGCAGCCATCGCCCGGGCGCACTCGGCGGAGACGGCGCCGTACTCGGCGAGCAGCTCCGCGGGCACGCCGAGCAGGCCCTGCTTGAGCGCGTTCGCGTACGCGATCACGCCGCCGAGCAGGACGTCGGAGGAGCCGGGGATGTCGGCGAGCCGCGCGGCCACGAGCCCCGCGGTGCACGACTCCGCCACCGCGATGCGGAGGCCGCGCTCCCGCAGCCCGGCCAGCACGAGCTCGGGGAGCGGACGCTCGTCCTCCGCGTAGACGGCCTCGCCGAGCCGTTCGCGCAACCCGCTCACGAGCGCCGCGAGCGCGGCGGCGGCCTCCGGCTCGGCGCGCACGGTGACCTCGACCTCGAGCAGCCGCGCGCAGATCGTCGTCCGCGTGCCTCCCGCGTCGCCGCCGGCGGCCGCGAACGCGCGCGCGACGGCCGGCTCGCCGGCGCCGTAGACCCGCAGCGTGTGGCGCAGGAGCGCGCCGGCGCGCGCGCGCAGCGCCGCGATCGGCTCGAGCTCGAGCGCCGAGCGCCAGACCGCCGCGAGCTCGCGCGGCGGCCCGGGCAGCACGAGCACGTGCCCGGCGCCGAGCGCGAGCAGCAGGCCGGGCGCCGTCCCGGCCGGCGGGATGACCGTGGCCCCGCGCGGCACGAGCGCCTGCTTGCGGTCGCCGTCGCGGTTGAGCGCCGGATCGGTGCCGCGCCGGCGGGCGTATTCGGCCGTGATCGCCGAGATCGTCGCGAGCGCCTCCTCGTCGACCGCGAGGGGCGCGCCCGCGACCTCGGCCACCGCCTCGACGGTGCGGTCGTCATGCGTCGGCCCGAGGCCGCCGGACGTGATCACGAGATCGTGCCCGGCGAGCTCGCGCAGGCCGGCGACGATCTCCTCGTGGCCGTCGCCCACCGTGCTGACGCGGCGCAGGTCGAAGCCGAGCGCGTCGAGCTCGTGGGCGAGGAAGCGCGTGTTGGCGTCCGCGACGAGGCCGAGCAGGAGCTCCTGCCCGGTCACGAGCAGTGCCGCCGACGGCCTTGCGGCCGTCACTTGCTCTCGGTGATCGGCGGCTTCGGAATCTTGCCGGAGGCGACGTGCGGGGCATTCGAGTCGGCCGTGACGATCCAGGGCCCCTTGCCCGGGAGCATGAACGTACGGCCGTTCACGAACAGCGACACGTTGCCGGGGATGCCGGTCTCGACCGCGAACCCGTAGTCGTCGGCGAGCGCGCCGCCGCCCAGGTGGCCGCCGGCGGCGACCTGCTTCTGGGCGATCACCTTGCCGGTCGAGATGCGCGTGAGCTTGACCCAGGTCGAGGCGTTGCTGACGTCGACGCGCAGGCTCACCGGCACGCGCGTCGGCACGCGGGCCGTGCTCTCGGTCGTGGTCGTCGCCGCCGTCGTCGCCTGGAGCTCCGGGTTGTTGTTGACCGCCGGCGTGGTCTGGAAGCTCGTCACGGTGTAGCTCGTCGGCGATCCGGCGTCACCGGGGCCGAAGCGCCACGCGACGAAGAAGAGCACGCCGATCGCGACCACCGCGATGAGCGCGACGAGCACCGCCGTCGAGGACTCCTGGCGCTGGGTCATCGGCCGCTCGCGCCGCCGCCGGAACAGCTCGTCGTCGTGCCGGGTGCCGAAGCGCGACGCGTACTCGTCCACGAACAGGCGCCCGTCGAGGCCGAGATAGCTCGCGTAGGCGCGCAGGAAGCCGCGCACATACGTGCCCGACGGGAGGCTGTCGAACTCCTCCTCCTCGAGCGAACGCAGGTATTTCGCGCGGATCTTGGTCTCCGCCTCGACCTGTTCGTAGGTCAACTGGCGGCGTTCGCGCGCTTCGCGCAGTGTGGCACCGATTTCGAACATGAGTCTCCTGCGGGCGAGCGGGAGTGCCCGCGCAGCCGCCAGTCTACTCCGAGACCCCCGTGGAACGACTCCAGGGCGGCGTTCCGTAGCGCTCGCGCACGCGTCCGGTGACCCACGCGGCGCCGCCGAGCAGCAGGACGACGAAGAGCGCGGCGGAGATGCGCGCGCCCGCGGTATCGCCGCCCGCGCCCACGAATGCGATGCCCACGGGCGGGATGCCGGCGCCCGCGCCGCCGACCCATGGCCCGAAGCGCCAGCCGAGCGCGACGGCCACGACGATGGTCGCGAGCACGAACGCGCCTGCGACCCACCACCCGAGCAGCACGCACGCGCCTTCCCCGGCCGCGCCGGCGACCAGCGCGACCGCGGTGCGCGCCTGCCAGGACGCTCCGCTCACCCCTCGATCGGGGAGCGACCGACCATGCGCTGGGCCTCGTCGTAGGAGACGAGCACGCGGCGTGGCTTGGAGCCCTCGTAGCCCGAGATCACCCCGCGGCGCTCGAGCATGTCGACGAGGCGTCCCGCGCGCGTGTACCCGACGCGCAGGCGCCGCTGGAGCAGCGAGACGGATGCCGTCTCGTGCTGGGCGACGCACAGGATCGCGTCGTCGAGCAGGTCGTCCTCGTCGGGATCGAGCTCCTCGGCCTCCACGTCGGGCGCAGCCTCGAGCAGCTCCTCGCTGAACTCCGGCTCGGCCTGGACGCGGCACTGCTGCACGAGCAGCGCGATCTCCTCCTCGGAGATGTAGCCGCCCTGCACGCGCTGCAGGCGCGAGGTGCCGAGCGGCTTGTAGAGCATGTCGCCGGAGCCGAGCAGGCTCTCGGCGCCGCCGACGTCGAGGATCACGCGCGAGTCGGTCTGCGAGGAGACGGCGAAGGCGATGCGGCTCGGCACGTTGGCCTTGATCATGCCCGTGATCACGTCGACCGACGGCCGCTGGGTGGCGAGCAGCAGGTGGATCCCGACCGCGCGCGACTTCTGCGCGAGGCGGATGATCGCGTCCTCGACCTCGGCCGGCGAGACCATCATGAGGTCGGCGAGCTCGTCGATCACGACCAGCATGTAGGGCAGCGGCGGCTTGCCGTCGCGCAGGCGCACGCGATTCATCTCCGGCAGGTTGCGCGCCTTGTGCAGGCCCATCAGCTCGTAGCGCTCCTCCATCTGGCGCACGACGTTCTGGAGCACCGCGGCGGCGTTCTTCATGTTCGTGACGACCGGCGTGAGCAGGTGCGGGATCGTCTCGTAGTGGTTGAGCTCGACCTTCTTCGGGTCGATCAGGATCATCCGCACCTCGTCCGGCGTCGCGCGCAGCAGGATCGAGCACAGCATCGAGTTGATGCAGCCCGACTTGCCCGACCCGGTCGTGCCCGCGATCAGCATGTGCGGCATGCGCGCGAGGTCGGCGATGACGGTCTGGCCCGAGATGTCCTTGCCCAGCCAGACCGTGAGCGGCGAGCCGGTGGCCGGCTCGTCGACGAGGTCGCCGAGCGAGACGAGGTTCGGCGAGCGGTTCGGCACCTCGACGCCGACGGCCTGCTTGCCCGGGATCGGCGCGAGGATGCGGATCTCGGTGGTCGCGAGCGCATACGCGAGGTCGTCGCGCAGCGCGGACACGCGCGAGACCTTCGTCCCCGGCGCGAGCTGCAGCTCGTAGCGCGTCACGCGCGGCCCCGAGACGGTGCCGATCAGGCGCGCCTCGACGCCGTGCTCGGTCAGCGCCGAGAGCAGCGAGTTGCCGACGCGCTCGACGTCCACGTCCTTGCCCGCCGGGCGCGTGCCGCGCTGCAGCACGCGCGGGTCGGGCAGGCGGTAGTTGGAGACGGGCAGCGGCACGGGGAGGTCGTGCGCATCGGAATCCTGCGCGACCACCTCGTGCGCGTCCGTGACCTCGCCCTCGGCGGGGTCGGGGTCGAACGGCGGCGGCAGCGGCGTCGGCTCGACCGGCATCGGCGGCTCGAACGGCACCTCCGGCTCGGGCGTGCGCTCGAAGATGTCGGGGAACTGCTGCTCGAGATCGAGCGGCGGCATCTCGCTCGCGGGCGTGCGCTTGCGGCGCGGGCGCACCGCGGCCGGGAAGTCGGCCGGCACGGGGACGCTGCGCACGGTCGCGGCGACCCGCACGACGCCCTGGGCCGAGCGCCGGGCGGCGGTGGCGCTGTGTCCGAGCAGGACGTAGGCCGAGGCGCCGCTGAGCAGGAGCAGGCCGGCGACGACCGCGAAGACCGCGAGCACGAGCGCACCCGGCTCGCCGGCCACCGCGGCTGCCGCGGCATGCATGCCGTTGCCCGCATAGCCGCCGCCGTGGCGCAGCGACGCGTGGTCGAGATGCGCCGAGCCGAGCAGCGAGAGCAGGCCGAGCGCGAGCGCGACGGCGCCGACGCGGAACGGCCGCAGACGGCGCGGATCGGCGCGCAGCAGCAGGCTCGCGCCGAGCGCGCCGAGCGCCAGCGGCGCGACCGCGACACCGCGGCCCGCCAGCAGCTCGAGACCGCTCTTGAGCGCTCTTCCCACACCCCCGCCGCCGGCTCCGGCCCACAGCACGAGCACGGAGAAGGCCGCGAGGGCACCGAGCGCGAGCCCGGCGAGGTCGCGGTACTGATGCGGCGAGAGCAGCGGCTCGCGCGTCTGCTTGCGGCGCGCCGGAGACGGCCGCTTGCGGGCAGGACGAGAGGTACGGGCGGGCGCTCGCCGCGCCGTCGCGGTCTTGCGGCGGGTTGCCATCGAGTGGCGCTTCGACGCGCATCGGGCGAGTCCTGCATCGGCGAGCGGCCAAGTGGCAGCGCAGGCGGCCGCAACACGGGGGTCTGGCCCGCAACGTGCGGGCCTGACCCCGGCATTGCGGACCTGGCACCAGGTCTTGCACGGCCCTTCAACGCCACTGGGCATCGGAAGTCACGCCGCAGCGACGCAAAGCCGGCGAGATCGCGCGTCTGCGGCGAAGATGTACTCAGGGCCTGCGAACAGCGTGGTTGAGCGAAGGGTCCGGTCGGTGCCAGGTCCGCAATGCCGGGGTCAGGCCCGCACGTTGCGGGCCAGACCCCGTTCTGCACGCGCTCGTGCGCGCGCACCTGTCCGAACGGGTAGGGATCCGGCCGAGCACCTGCCCGGGCGCAGGGTGCTCGCGGACGCTCGTCGCGGGTAGGGTGGAGACGTGACCGCACCTACCGCGACCGATCCCCTCGCCCTCGACCTCGAGGCCACCACCAACGCCCTCGCCACCGGAATCCGCGATGCCGTGCGCGAGCTCGGCCGCCGCGGCGCCGTGCTCGGCGTCTCCGGGGGCGTCGACTCCGGCGTTTGCGCCGCACTTGCCGTGCGCGCGTTCGGGCCGAAGCACGTCCTGCTCCTGCGCATGCCCGAGCGCGACATCGGCCAGGGCGCGTCCGACCTCGGCCTCGAGCTGGCCGAGAGCCTGGGCGCGCCGCAGCGCGAGGAGTCGATCTCGGCCGCGCTCGAGGGTCTCGGCTGCTACCGCCGGCGCGACGAGGCCATCCAGGAGGTCTTCCCGGAGTACGAGTCGCACTGGAAGCACAAGGTCGTGCGCTCCGCGCCCGGGGGCGTCGTCGTGTTCGCGCTCGTGATCGAGAAGCCCGACGGCTCGCGCGAGGAGAAGCGCATCCCGGCGGCCACGTATCGCAAGCTGATCGCCGCGACGAACATGAAGCAGCGCGTGCGCAAGCTGATCGAGTACACCTGGGCCGACGCGCTCGGCTATGCGGTCATCGGCACGCCCAACCGGCTCGAGTACGACCAGGGCTTCTTCGTCAAGGGCGGCGACGGCCTCGCCGACATCAAGCCGATCGCGAAGCTCTACAAGACGCAGGTGTACGCGCTCGCCCGCCATCTCGGCCTGCCGGCCGCGATCGCCGAGCGCGACCCGACGACCGAGACGTTCAGCCTGCCGCAGACCCAGGAGGAGTTCTACTTCGGCCATCCCTACGACCGCATGGACCTTCTGGTCCATGGCGTCGAGGAGAACATCCCGCCCGCCGAGCTCGCGCCGCTCGTCGGCATGGACGCCGACGGCGTGGCGAGCGCCTACGACGAGGTGCGGCGCGTGCGCACCGCGACGGCCTACCTGCACGCGAGCGCGCGCGTCATCGACGTCGACGGATCGAACCACCCGGCCGGCCGCTGACGTGTGCGGCATCGCGGGCATCCTGCACGCCGACCCGGCGCGCCCGGTCGACGAGTCGACGCTGCGCCGCATGGCCGGCGCGATCCGCCACCGCGGCCCGGACGGCTACGGCATCGCGTCCGGCGGCGGCGCCGGCCTCGTCTCGACGCGCCTCGCGATCTTCGACATCCCGTCCGGCTGGCAGCCCATGCAGGGCGCCCACCGCGACACGGTGATGGTCTACAACGGCGAGGTCTTCAACCACTACGAGCTGCGCACGGAGCTCGAGGCGCAGGGCGAGCGCTTCCGCACGACCAGCGACACCGAGATCCTGCTGCGCCTGCTCGACCGCGACGGCCCGCGCGCGCTCGAGCGCTGCAACGGGCAGTGGGGCATCGCCCACCTCGACCGGCCGTCGCGCACGCTCACGCTGATGCGCGACCGCTTCGGCGTGCGCCCGCTGCACTACGCGAGCCTGCCGGACGGCGGCATCGTCTTCTCGAGCGAGGTCAAGGGCATCCTCGCCTCCGGCCTCGTCGAGGCGCGCCCCGACCTCGAGGGCATCGACGAGGTCTTCACGTTCTGGGCGGCCCGTCCCCCGCGCTGCGCGTTCAAGGACATCCGCCTCCTGCCGCCGGGTCATCTGCTCGTGTGGCGCGACGGCGAGATCGTCGAGGAGCGCCCCTGGTGGGAGCCGCACTACGCCGTGAATGCGCCGCGCCCGCGCCCGAGGAGCTCGGCGAGCTGCTGCGCGACTCGGTGCGGCTGCGCTTGCGCGCCGACGTCCCCGTCGGCTGCTACCTCTCCGGCGGCCTCGACTCGAGCCTGACGACGGCGCTCGCGGTCGAGCAGACCGACCACCAGCTGCGCACGTTCTCGCTCGCATTCCGCGACCCGCTCTTCGACGAGTCGGCGTTCCAGCGCCAGGTCGCGGGCGAGCTCGGGACGCAGCACCACGTCATCGAGATCGGCCCCGAGGAGATCACCGACGCCTTCCAGGACGTCATGCGCCACCTCGAGACGCCCGTGATCCGCTCGGCCGGCGTGCCGCTCTACCTGCTGGCCCAGTCGACGCGCGAGCAGGGCATCACCGTGGTCGCCACGGGCGAGGGCGCGGACGAGCTCTACTGGGGCTACGACCTCTTCAAGGAGGCGAAGGTGCGCGCGTTCTGCGCGCGCGACCCCGACGCCGCCTGGCGCGCGTCGCTGTTCGACCGCATGTACCCGTACTTCGCCTCGACGGGCGGCCGGCGCGGCGAGTCGTGGCGGCGCTTCTTCCTCGACGCCGGGCCGGCCTGCGATCCGCTCTTCTCGCACCAGACGCGCATCGCCGCGACCTCGGGCGTCAAGTCGCTGTACTCGGGCGACACGCGCGCGGCCCTGGCGGGCGTCGATCCGCTCGAGCGCCTGCGCGACGACCTGCCCGAGGAGTTCGGCCGCATGAGCGTGCTCGAGCGCGCCGCCTACCTCGAGCTGACGACGCTGCTCGGCAACCACCTGCTGGCGGCGCAGGCCGACCGCGTCGGCATGGCGCACGGCATCGAGGGGCGCTTCCCGTTCCTCGACCACCGCGTCTTCGAGCACTCCGTCGCGACGCGCCCGCAGGACAAGCTCGCCGGGCTGCACGAGAAGATCGCCGTGCGCCGCGTGGCGGCCGAGGTCGTGCCGCCGATCGTGGCCCAGCGGCCCAAGCAGCCCTACCGCGCGCCCGAGGCGGCGGCGTTCTTCGCGAACGAGCCCGAGTGGGTCACGGAGCGGCTCTCGCCCGAGGCCGTGCGCGCCGTCGGGATCTACGACGAGCGCGCGGTCGCCGGCCTCGTGCGGCGCTGCCGCGCCGGCCGCGCGACGGGCTTCCGCGAGAACATGGCGCTGATGGGCGTGCTCTCGACCCAGGTCTGGCACGACCAGTTCTGCACGGGGACGATGAGCTTCCCCGAGGAGCGGACGGAGCCGCGCGTGCACCTGCGGCTCGAACTACCCGTACGGGTGGGGAGCGCCGCCTAGCCCTTCCGGGGGGTGGCATTCGGCACCGCATCACCGACCATGGTGCGCGGCGGGCAGCGACGGTCCCCAGAGCTGCTGACAACGAGGGAGAAGTAGTGAACGTTCGCGACGAGCTCTACGAGTACATCAACGAGAACTTCCTGTACCTCCAGCCCGACCTGGAGCTGACCGACGAGGACCGCTTCCTCGAGCTCGGCGTGATCGACTCGACCGGCGTCGTCGAGCTCGTCGGCGAGGTCGAGGAGCGCTACGGCATCACGGTCGAGGACAACGAGATCACCGAGGAGAACTTCGGCTCGCTCGCGGGCCTCGTGCGGTTCGTCGCGAGCAAGCGCCCCGCGGCGGTCTAGGGCATGGCGCCCCGCACGCTCGACGACCACCTGCGCGCGTCCGCTGCGCGCACGCCCGGCAAGACCGCGATCGTCGCGGGCGACCGCCGCGTCAGCTACGGCGAGCTCGATCGCCTCGCCGACGGCATCGCCGGCGGCCTGATCGCCTCGGGCATCGAGCGTGGCGACCGCGTCGGCGTCTTCCTCCCGAACACGGTCGAGGGCGCCGCGTCGATCTACGGCGTGCTGCGCGCGGGCGCCGCCTTCTCGCCGCTCAACCCGACCATGAAGGCCGAGAAGCTCGGCCAGGTGCTGGCCGACGCCGGCGCGACGGGGATCATCTGCGAGCGCGCGCACCGCGCCGTCGTCGCGGATGCCGCGGCCCTCGCACCCGCGCTGCGCACCGTCGTGTGCGTGGGCGACGGCGAGCCCGGCGACGTGCCGTTCGACCAGCTGGCCGCGCACGAGGCGCCGCGCGACCTGCGCGCGACGGCCATCGACCTCGCCGCGCTGATCTACACGTCGGGCTCGACGGGCAAGCCGAAGGGCGTCACGCTCACCCACCAGAACATGACGTTCGCCGCGGCCTCGCTCGCGCAGTACCTCGAGATGCAGCACGACGAGGTCGTGCTCCTGTGCCTGCCGCTCTCGTTCGACTACGGCCTCTACCAGCTGCTCCTGACGATCCTCGTCGGCGGCACGCTCGTGCTCGAGAAGGGCTTCGCGTTCCCCGGCAAGGTCGTGCAGCTGCTCGAGAGCGAGGGCGTCACGGGCCTTCCCGGCGTACCCACGCTGTTCGGCGTGCTGCTCGGCCTGCGCGGCCTCGAGGCGCGTGAGCTGCCGGCGCTCCGCTATCTCTCGAACACCGGCGCGGCGCTCTCCGTGACGACGATCGCGGGCCTCCGCGAGACGTTCCCGCAGGCGCGCATCTACTCGATGTACGGCCTCACGGAGTGCAAGCGCGTCTCGTACCTCCCGCCGCACCTGATCGACGTCAAGCCGGCCTCGGTCGGCGTGGCGATCCCCGGCACCGAGGTCTGGGTCGAGGACGCCGAGGGCAACGAGTGCGCCCCCGGCGAGGTCGGCGAGCTGATCGTCCGCGGGCCGCACGTCATGCAGGGCTACTGGAACGACGCCGAGGCGACCGCCAAGCGGCTGCGCCCCGGGCGCTGGCCCTGGGAGCGCGAGCTGATGACGGGCGACCTCTTCAAGCGCGACGCCGAAGGGCACCTCTACTTCGTGGGCCGCAAGGACGACATGATCAAGTCGCGCGGCGAGAAGGTCGCCCCGCGCGAGGTCGAGGAGGTCCTCTACGCCGTCCCGGGCGTGCGCGACGCCGCCGTGATCGGCGTGCCGGACAAGCTGCTCGGCTCGGCGATCCACGCCTACGTCTCGGTCTTCGAGGACGCGGAGCTCGACGAGCGCGCGCTCAAGCGCGCGTGCGCGGCCAAGCTCGAGGACTACATGGTCCCGCAGCGGATCGAGATCCGCGACGAGCTGCCGCGCTCGAGCGCCGGCAAGATCGACAAGCTCACGCTCAGCGCCGAGGCCAACGAGCGCCTCGCCGCCGCCACGGTCTAGACCCGCTCCCGCGCCGAACCTCGGGCGCGGCCGGCGCGCGAACCGGCATGATCCGCGCATGCCTCCTCACCAGCACTCGCGGGACTCGGACCACGGCTTCGCGGGCGTCGCCCTGACGTTCGCGCGCGTGCCGATGGCGGTCACGCCCGACGATCTCGAGGGCGCCGACGTCGCCGTGCTCGGAGCCCCCTTCGACCTCGCCGTGACCTATCGACCCGGGACGCGCTTCGGCCCGCGCGCGGTGCGTCAGGCCGAGGACGTCGGCGTCGACCGCCGGCCCAGCATCGAGCTCGGCATCGATCCCTACGAGGTGCTGAAGGTCGTCGACTACGGCGACGCCGCTGCACCGTTCAGCGACGTCCTCGGCGCGCACGAATCGATCCAGGCGCGCGTGGCCGAGATCCTCGCCGCCGGAGCGATCCCGGCGGTCATCGGCGGCGACCATTCGATCACGCTGCCGATCCTGCGCGCGCTCGCGGCGCACCACGGAGCCGGCGACTTCAGCGTGATCCACTTCGACACGCACGCCGACACCGGCGAGATCGACGGCCCGCTGCCCGATCACGGCCAGCCCTTCTCGCGCGCCGTCGACGAGGGCGTGCTGCTGGGCGGCAACATCGTCCAGATCGGGCTGCGCGGCTGCTGGCCGTTCCCCGAGGACTTCGACCGCATGCGCGAGCAGGGCTTCCGCTGGCACACGATGGGCGAGATCGACGAGCGCGGGCTACGCGCGGTGCTCGACGACGCGATCGCGCACGCCCGCAAACGGGCGCCGCGCACGTACCTCACGGTGGACGTCGACTCGATGGACCCGGCCTACGCGCCGGGCACGGGCACGCCGGAGCCGGGCGGGCTGACCTCGCGCGAGCTGCTCGCGGCCGTGCGGCGCATCGCCTGCGAGGTCGAGCTCTGCGGCGTCGACCTCGTCGAGGTCTCGCCGCCCTACGACGTCGCCGGCATCACCGCGCTCGCGGGCCAGCGCGTGATCCAGGAGGCGCTCGGCGGCATCGCACTGCGGCGCAGCGGGAAGCCGGCGCGGCCGGCGCGGCACTGAGTCAAGACCGAGCGCACGGCTCGACCGCGAAGGCGAGCCGCGACGGCACGCGCCCGCTCAGACGTCGACGACGACGGGCAGCACGAGCGGGCGCTTGCGCGCGCGGTTCCACACGAGCTCGGCGAGCTCGTCGTGCAGGTGGCTCTGGAGCAGCTTGTGCTCGCGCACGCCGTCGGCATCGAGGCGGTCGAGGATCACGCTCGCCTGGGCACGCACCTCGTCGAGCAGCTCGTCGGCGGCGTCGGCGCCCTCGGGCGCGAAGCCGCGCGCGATCACCTCGGGCTCCACGCGCGTCGGGCCGCGGTGCAGCTGGCAGACGATGATCAGCGTGCCGTCGGCCGAGAGCTGGCGGCGGTCGCGCAGCACGGCGTCCTTGGGATCGCCGATGCCGAGGCCGTCCACGAACATGACGCCGGCCTCGACGGTGCCCTCGCGCCGCACCGAGCCGCGCTCGAGCACCAGCACGTCGCCGTTGTCGCAGACGTGGATGCGCTCGCGCGGCACGCCGACGGATTCGGCGAGGTCGGCGTGCGCCGCCAGCATGCGCAGCTCGCCGTGCACGGGCATGAACGCCCGCGGGTGCACGAGCGCGAGCATCATCTTGAGCTCCTCGGCCGAGCCGTGCCCGGAGACGTGCACCGCCTCGTTGTCCTGGTGCAGGACGCGGGCGCCGCGCCGGGTGAGCGCGTTGGTCGTGTCGTGCACGGCCAGCTCGTTGCCGGGCACGGGCTTGGCCGACATGATGACCGTGTCGCCCGGCTGGATCTGCACCTGGCGGTGATCCGAGTAGGCGATCCGCGTGAGCGCCGACATCGGCTCGCCCTGCGAGCCCGTGCACAGCACCGTGATCTCGTGGTCCTGCAGCTCGTCGAGGTCGGACGGCTTGACGAGCGTGCCCTCCTCGACGTCGGCGTAGCCGAGGTTGCGCGCGATGTTGAGGTTCTTGATCATCGAGCGGCCGACCACGGCGACCTTGCGGCCGCAGGCCTCGGAGGCGTCGATGACGCCCTGCAGGCGGTGGATGTGCGACGAGAAGCTCGTCACGATCACGCGACCGGGGGCGTCGCGGATGATGCGCTTGAGCGCGTGCGCGACGAGTTGCTCGGACTCCGTGATGCCGGGCCGCTCGGCGTTCGTGGAGTCGGCCAGCATGAGGTCGACGCCGTCGGCGCCGAGGCGCGCGAGCTTGGCGAGGTCGGTCGGGCGGCCGTCGATCGGCGTGTGGTCGATCTTGTAGTCGCCCGTGTGCAGGATCGTGCCGTGATGGGTGTGCAGCGCGACCGCGACCGCATCGGGCACCGAGTGCGTGACGCGCGCGAACTCGGCCGCGAACGGCCCGCAGGCGACGGGGTCGCCGTCGCTGTCGATCTCGATGAACTCGGCGTCGCGCAGGAGGCCGTGCTCGTCGAGCTTCGACTTCACCATGCCGAGCGTGAGGCGCGTGCCCCACACCTCGCGCACGCCGATCTCGCGCATGACGTAGGGCAGCGCGCCGATGTGATCCTCGTGGCCGTGCGTCAGGATGACCGCGTCGATGCCGCCGGGAGCCTCGCGCAGGTAGGCGAAGTCGGGCAGGACGAGATCGACGCCGGGCATCTCGTCGCGCGGGAAGGAGAGGCCGCAGTCGATCAGGATGCGCCGCTCGCCCTGCTCGACCACGCACAGGTTGTTGCCGATCTGGCCGAGGCCGCCGAGCGGGATGATGCGTACGACGTCGCTCACGCGGCGGCCGTCAGGCCTCGCGCCGCGAGGGCGGAGCGCAGCACGGCACATTGCTCGTCGGTCGCCTCGACCAGCGGGAGCCGGGGCGCGCCCACGCGAAGCCCGATGAGCTCGAGCGCCGCCTTGAGCGGAATGGGATTGGTCGTGATCGCGAGCGCCTCGTAGACGGTGTGCAGCTCGCGGTCGAGCGCGCGCATGCCCTCGAAGTCCCCGGCCTCCGCGAGGTCGCACATGCGCAGCATCTCGCTGCCGACGAGGTGCGAGGCGACGCAGATGCCGCCCGAGCCGCCCAGCTCGAGGAAGGGCGCGAGCAGGTCGTCGTTGCCGGCATAGAGCACGAGGCCCGAGTCGAGGATCGCGCGCGCCTGCTCGAGGTCGGTCGTCGCCTGCTTGACCGCCACGACGTTGGCGCTCTCGCGCGCGAGGCGGGCGAGCAGCGCGGGCTCGAGGTTGAGGATGCAGCGCTGCGGGATGTTGTACACGATCACCGGGAGGCCGTCCGCGGCCGCCGCGATCGCGGCGAAGTGCCGCGCCAGGCCCTCGGCGGGCGGCTTGTTGTAGTACGGCGTGACGGCCAGGAAGCCGTGCACGCCGAGCCGCGCGGCGTCGCGCGTGAGGTGGACCGAGTGCGCCGTGTCGTAGGTGCCGGTGTTGGCGATCACGCGCGCGTCCGAGCCGACCTCGTCGAGCACCGCCTCGCACAGCGCGAGCTTCTCGCCGTCGCTCAGCGTCGGCCCCTCGCCGGTCGTCCCGGCCAGCACGAGTCCCTCGGAGCCGTGCTCCACGAGGTGGCGCGCGAGCGTGCGGGACGCGTCGATGTCGAGCGAGCCGTCGGCGGCGAACGGCGTCGCCATGGCGGTGCAGATGCGCCCCGCGGGCGGCTCTGCGCGGCTCTGGTGCTGCGGATTCACTCTGCGATCATAGCCGGGGGAAGGGCCCGTCACCCCGCCAGGAACGTCTCGAGCCCGACCGTGAGTCCCGCCGGCAGCTCGCGCACGCGGCGCACGGCCAGCAACACGCCGGGCGCGAACGCCTCGCGCGAGGTCGCGTCGTGGCGGATCGTGAGCAGCTGGCCCTCGCCGCCGAGCAGCGTCTCCTGGTGCGCGATCAGGCCCGGCAGCCGCACGGAGTGGATCGGCACGTCGTGGCCCGTGACGGCGCGGATCCGCTCGGCCGTGGCCTCGGCCGTGCCCGAGGGGGCGTCGAGCTTGTGCTGCGAGTGCAGCTCGACGATCTCGACGTGCGGGAACAGCTGGGCGGCCTGCTCGGCGAACTGCATCGCGAGC
Organism: uncultured Actinomycetes bacterium; assembly: GCA_963743275.1. Taxonomy (GTDB): domain Bacteria; phylum Actinomycetota; class Thermoleophilia; order Gaiellales; family JALYLC01; genus JALYLC01. The sequence goes on from CAVUPB010000005.1 coordinate 244,153, forward strand.
ACGGCCCCGAGCGAGAAGTTCGGGGCGTAGAACACGGGCAGCCCGGCCGCCTGCCCGGCCGCGTCCAGCCGCTCGCGCGCGGCCGCGTCCAGCCCCGTCGTCCCGAGCACGACGGCCAGTCCGGCCGCGAGCGCGGCCAGCGCGTGCTCCTCGCCGAGCTCGGGGCGCGTGAGGTCGACGAAGACGTCCGCCGCCACCGCCGCGAGCGCGTCGGCCACGGAGCCGAAGCAGCCGGCTCCGGCGCCGGCGAGGCTCGGAGCCACGCGCGCCACGAGCTCGAGATCATCCGCAGCCGCGATGCTCGCGGCGACGGGCGTGCCGGTGCGGCCGCTGGCGCCCGCAAGGACGACGCGGATCACGCGACGGCCTCGAGCAGCGCGACGTCGCCTCCCACGGCGGCCCCGAAGCGGTCGTGGTCGGGCCCGATCCCGGCGATCGAGAAGTGCTCGGGCGCGAGCAGCTCGCGCGCGAGCTCCGTGACGGCCTCGTGCGTGACGGCGTCGATGCGGGCGGCGACCTCGTCGAGCGAGAGGATCTCGCTGCCGCTGAGCACCGAGCGGCCGAGCCGCGACATGCGCGAGGACGTCGACTCGAGCGCCAGCAGCATGCGTCCCTTGACGCTCTCCTTGGCGCGCTCGAGCTCGTCGGCCGAGAGCCCGCCGGCGCGCAGGTCGGCCACCTCGGCGCGCGCGATCTCGACGCACTCCCCCACGTTCTCGGCGCGCGTGCCGACGTAGATGCCGATCTGCCCGGCGTCGTCGTAGCTCGAGGTGTAGCTGTAGACGCTGTAGGCCATGCCGCGCTGCTCGCGGATCTCCTGCACGAGGCGGGAAGACGCCGCGCCGCCGAGCACGTGGTCGAGCAGCGCGAGCGCGAAGCGGCGCTCGTCGTCGCGCCGCAGGCCCGGCGCGGACAGGCACACGTGGTACTGCTCGGTGTCGCGGGCGAGGAACAGGCGCCGGCTGCCGTCGAGGCTCGGCGTGGAGCGCTCGGCGCGCGTCGCGACGCCGAGGCGCAGGCGCTCGGCGACGAGCGCGCAGAACGCGTCGTGCTCGATGTGGCCGGCCGCCGCGACGACGACGTTGCCGGCGCCGTAGCGGCTCGCGTGGTAGGCCGCGACGCCCGCGTTCGTCAGCTCCCGCACGGTCGCGGCGCTGCCGATCACGGGCCGGCCGAGCTCGTGCCCGCCGAAGACGCAGCGCGCCGCGAGGTCGTGCACGAGGTCGGACGGGTCGTCCTCGATCATCGCGATCTCCTCGAGCACGACCTCGCGCTCGGATTCGAGCGCCTCGCTCTCGAAGCGCGGGCGCGCCGCCATGTCGCACATGACGTCGAGCGCGAGCGGCACGTGCTCGTCGAGCACGCGCACGTGGACGACCGTCGACTCGCGCGTGGTGAACGCGTTCAGCTCGGAGCCGAGCCGGTCGGAGACGCGGGCGATCTCGACCTGGTCGAAGCGCTCGCTGCCCTTGAAGAGCAGATGCTCGATGAGATGCGTGACGCCGGCCTCGGCGGGCTGCTCGTCGCGGGCGCCGACGCCGACGAACACGCCGACCGCGACGGAGCGAACCGAGTCGATGGTCTCGGAGATGACGCGCAGGCCATCGGGAAGCGTCGTCTGCTCGTGCACGGGCCTGAGCCTACGTCAGCACCGCGCCGGGCGGTTCTGGTCAGGCCGCGTGCAGGGCCGTGAAGCGCCCTTCGATCGCCTTGACGAACACGTCGACCACCGCGGCGTCGAACTGCGTGCCCGCGTGGCGGCGCAGCTCCGCGAGTGCCGCCGGAACCGGCATCGCCTTGCGGTACGGACGGTCGCTCGTCATCGCGTCGAACGCGTCGACGACGGCGATGATGCGCGCGCCGATCGGGATCTGCTCGAGCGTCAGGCCGTCGGGATACCCGCTGCCGTCGGGGCGCTCGTGCGTCGCGCGCACGATCGGCGCGATCGTGTCGAGGCTGGGAGCGGCCGCGACGATCCGTTCGCCGATCGCGCTGTGGCGCTGCACGAATGCGCGCTCGGCGTCGTCGAGCGGGCCCGGCTTGTCGAGGATCGACGATGGGATCGCGGCCTTGCCGACGTCGTGGAGCTCGGCGGCGAGCCGCGTGAGCGCGACCTCGCCGGGCGTGAGGTCCATGCCGGCCGCGGTCAGCGCGGCGAGCTCCGCGACGTGCCCGAGGTGCCTGACGAGACTCGTGTCCTGCTCCGTGAGCACCTGCAGGAGCGCGTCCTTGGCGTCGTTTCCGAAGACGCGCCGGTGCGAGCGCTTGTTGGCGTAGAGCCGCTGGTCTGCGAGCTGCAGCGCCTGCTCCACGCTGATCCCGGCGTAGATGCGCGCCGAGCCGCGCGAGCAGCCGATCGAGAAGTCGGCGCCGTGCTCGCTGAGGGCGGCCTGCGCATCCTCGAGCACGCGCTCGCTGTCCGTGGAGGCGGACGTCACGACGAACTCGTCGCCGCCGATCCGGTACGCGCGGTCGCGCCCGCCCAGCGAGGCGGCCAGGCGCTGGCCGAGACGTGCGAGCAGGGCGTCCCCCGCGGGGTGGCCGAAGGTGTCGTTGTAGGCCTTGAAGCCGTCGAGATCGAAGATCCCGATCGCGATCACCTGCTTGCCGGAGAGCGCGCGGACCAGCGCGTCCATGTCGGCGAACAGCTTGCGGCGGTTGCCGAGCCCGGTGAGCGCATCGGTGGTCGCGTCGCGATGGCTTCGCCGCCGGGCCCGGATCGAGTACTGGAACGCGATCGAGAACGCCCCGAGCAGGAAGACGACCGCCGCCGCCGATCCCAGCGAGGCGACCTGCCGCGACCGCGCGGCGTCCGCGCCGTACTGGGCGTCGGCGCGCGCGAGCTCGGCCTGCAGCGAGGCCTCGGCGCCGCCGGGCAGGCCGGCCGTGCCGAGCTCCAGCGCGGCCTCCGTGCCGTAGCCGCGGGCGACGGTCGCGGCGATCCTGTCGATCAGCTTGAAGTAGCGGCCGCTCGCCGCGCGGATGCGCGCCGGTGCATCGCTGCGCCCGAGACCGGCGAGCTTGACGAGAGAGGCTTCGTACACGCGCCTCGCCTGGGCCAGCTGTTGCGCGGTCTGCGGCGAGGACGACGTCGTGCCGGTGATCGCCGGGCTGAAGGCGACCGTGAGGAACGCGCCCTCTTCGACGCGGAGCTCGGAGATCACGACCTGCGCGCGGCGCGTCTCGTCGACGCGCCGCTCGAACACGAACACGGCCCCCAGGGCGAGCAGCCCGAGCACCCACATCCCGACGAGCAGCAGAGCCGGGCGCCCGTATCCCCTCAGGCGATGCCGAGCGGCAGCGGCCGAACGGGCGAGCGAGGCCATGGTCCCAGCCTAGTCTCCGGATGGCTCAACTCCCCCCGAGCAGCTCCCGGACGGCCGCCGCCAGCGCACCTGGCTCCTCGCACATCGGCACGTGCCCGGAGTGCGGCAGCAGCAGCAGACGCCCGTCGGGGAGCGCGTCCCGGAGCGGCTCCGCATAGCGCGGCGAGACGACGCGATCCCTGCCGCCCCAGACCACGAGCGTCGGCAGCGTCAGCGCGTCGAGGCGGTCGCGCAGCCCGGCGTAGACGATCTCGATTCCCGCGGCCGGTGTCGAGCGCCCCTGCGCGGCGCCCATCAGCAGCTCACGCGCGAGTGCCGCCCCGAGCGCGTGCGGATCGCCGACGACGCGTGCGAACGCGCGCCCGCGCAGCCCGCGGCTCGCGGCGATCATCGGGATCGCGGCGCGCAGGGCCGTGCGGCCGAGCGCGTGGACGCGCGGGCGGCGCCAGGACGGCCGCACCGCGCCGGTCGCGATCAGCCCGGCAGGCGCGACGAGCGCCAGCGCCCGCAGCGCGCCCGGCCGCTCGGCCGCGTAGCGCACCGCGACGCCGCCCCCGAGCGAGTGGCCGAGCATCGCGGGCCGGTCGAGCCCGAGCTCCGCGAGGGCCGCCTCGATGCGCGCGCACACGGCGCCGAGGTCGAAGCCACCGCCTGCGAGCGGGGGCGACGAGCCGAAGCCCGGGAGGTCGAGCGCGACGAGGCGCAGATGCGGCGCGAGCGCCGCAGCCAGCCAGTCGAAGACCTGTCGGCGCTCGGCGAGTCCGTGCAGCAGCACGAGCGGCGGGGCCGATTCGTCTCCCGCGAGGGAGACGCTCAGCCCCGCCGCACGTACGTCTCTACTCGGGGCGGTGACCGCCGCCGCCACCGCTGCGGCGCCGGCGCTCGCCGCTCCGCTCGCGGCCGCCGCCGCCGGAGCGCTCGCCGTCGCGCGGCGGGCGGGAGCCGCCCTGGCCGGCGTTCGGGAACTGCTCCTTGTAGCGCGCGCCGATCGCCTCGGCCGTGATCTCGGCGCCGTTCTCCTGCTTGGAGACCAGCTTGAGGCCGACGCGGCCGCGCTCGGTGTCGACCTCGGTCACCTCGACCGTGACGATGTCGCCGCGCGTGAGCACCTGGTCGACCGACTCGACGCGCACGCCGGGCGAGATCCGCGAGGCGTGCAGGAGGCCGTCCGTGCCCTTGCGGAGCTCGACGAAGGCGCCGAACTCGGCGGTCTTGACGACCTTGCGGTCGCGGTAGACGGTGCCGACGCCGATCGGGCGGGTCATCTCCTCGATGCGCTGCCGGCAGCCCTCGCCCATCGCCGCGCTCGAGGCGTAGATGCGGACGAAGCCGTCCTCCTCGATGTCGATCTTGCAGTCGAACTCCTCCTCGAGGCCGCGGATCGTCTCGCCGCCCTTGCCGATGATGAGCCCGATCTGGTCGGAGTCGATCTTGACGGTGACGACCTGCGGTGCGTACGGGGAGAGCTCGGTGCGCGGCTCGGAGATGGCCTGCGCCATGCTCGCGAGGATCGCCAGCCGGGCCTCGCGCGCCTGCGCCAGCGCCTGCCGCAGCAGGTCGGCGGAGACGCCCGTGATCTTGATGTCCATCTGCAGGGCGGTGATGCCGTCCTTCGTGCCCGCGACCTTGAAGTCCATGTCGCCGAGGTGGTCCTCGGCGCCCTGGATGTCGGTCAGCACGATGGAGTTGTCGCCCTCCTTGATGAGGCCCATCGCGATGCCGGCCACCGGAGAGGTGATCGGCACGCCCGCGTCCATCAGGGCCATCGTCGAGCCGCACACGGACGCCATCGAGGAGGAGCCGTTCGACTCCAGGATCTCGGACACCACGCGCATCGTGTACGGGAACGTCTCGGCGTCCGGGATGACCGGCACGAGCGCCCGCTCGGCGAGCGCGCCGTGGCCGATGTCGCGGCGCTTCGGCCCGCGCATGAAGCCCGTCTCCCCGACCGAGAACGGCGGGAAGTTGTAGTGGTGGATGTAGCGCTTCTTCGTGTCGAGCGAGAGGTCGTCGATGCGCTGCTCTTCCTTGGCCGTGCCGAGCGTGACGAGCGTCAGCGCCTGGGTCTGACCACGTGTGAAGAGCCCCGAGCCGTGCGTCCTCGGCGTCACGCCGACCTCGGTCGCGATCGCGCGGATCTCGTCGGCCGCGCGGCCGTCGGGCCGGCGCTTCTCGATCGCGATCTTCTCGCGCACGATCTGCTTGTAGACCGAGTCGGCCGCGTTGCGCGCGTAGCTGCGCGCGAGCGCGTCGAGCTTGCCGTCGACGCGCGACGGGAAGGGCAGCTGCAGCTCGGCCTCGATCTGCGCGTACAGCGCGGAGCGCTTCGCCGACTTGAGCTCCTTGGAGTCCTGCTCCGCGTCCGAGAGCGCGCGCAGGCCCTGGCGGAACTGCGCGTCGACCGCCTGCTTGACGGCGTCGGAGCGGCGCTGCTCGCCGATCGCCGCGATCGCCGCGCGCACCTGCACGCGGCGCACCATGTCGGCCTCGGTCGCATTGCCCGTGACGCCGCCGAGCTCGGCGGCAGAGGCCTCGGCCTCGGCCATCGCGATGCCGGCGAGCCCGTGCTCGGCCAGCAGCGCGTCGAAGCGCTGGGCGTAGCGGGCGTCGACCTCGGACTGCACGCCGGCGTCCTGCCACTTGGGCTGGCCGACCTTGGCGCGCAGGTCGAGCTGCGCCTGGCAGAGCGTCTTGATCGCGGCATGCGCGGCGTCGAACGCCTGCAGCATGACGTCCTCGGACACTTCCTTGGCGCCCGCCTCGACCATCGTGATCGCGTCCATCGTGCCGCACACGATCAGGTCGAGATCGGAGCTCTCCATCTGCGTCATCAGCGGGTTGACCGCGATCTGCCCGTCGATGCGCCCGATGCGGACGGCGCCCACCGGCCCGAAGAAGGGCAGCGGCGAGATCGTCAGCGCAGCGGAAGCGCCGTTGATCGCGAGGGTGTCATGGCTGTGCTCGCCGTCGATCGAGAGCACGGTGCCGATGATCTGCACCTCGTTGCGGAACCCCTTCGGCCACAGCGGCCGGATCGGCCGGTCGACCATGCGCGCGTTCAGCGTGGCCTTCTCGGAGGCCTTGCCCTCGCGCTTGAAGAAGCCGCCCGGGATCTTGCCGGCGGCGTACATCTTCTCCTCGATGTCGACGGTGAGGGGGAAGAAGTCGGTTCCCTCACGCGCCTCGCTGCGACCGACGGCCGTGGCGAGCACGACCGTGGCGCCGCTGCGCACGGTGACTGCACCGTGGGCCTGGCGGGCCAGCTTGCCGGTCGTGAAGGCGATCTCCTCGCCTCCGATGTCGACCGTCACGGTGGTCTCGTGCAACTGCAGTTCGCTCATTCTCTTTCCTGCTTCCTCAAACCCTGCCGCATCTGTGCGCGGCGATTCGCGGCCCCGTCCCGGGGCCGTCGTGCATCTTGCGTACGCCTCGCGCCCTCGCTCAGCGGCGGAGGCCGAGATCTGCGATCAGCTTGCGGTACGACTCCAGATCGGTGCGCGCCAGGTAGTCGAGCAGGCGGCGCCTCCGTCCCACCAGCGACAGCAGTCCGCGCCGCGAGTGGTGATCCTTCTTGTGCATCCGCAGGTGATCGGTCAGCTCGTTGATGCGCGTCGTCAGCAGCGCGATCTGAACCTCGGCGGAGCCGGTGTCCTTCTCGTCGCGGCCGAACTTGCGCACGATCTCGAGCTTGCCCTCGCTGGTCAGCGTCATCGCTTCCTCCCTATGGGATTTCTCCACCCGCAGCAGCCTGCGCGCCGGGCGAGCGCACTGCCGCCGAATCGGGGGACGGAGGCAGTGTAGCGCCCGCCTCGATGGGCGGCGGAGAGCACCCAGCGGCCAGCGCTTAGACTGCCCGGATGGAGAGTGTGGTCTGGAGCGCGCGGCCGACGCTGCGCAAGGGCGTGCTCGTGTGCGCGTTCTACGGCTGGAACGACGGCGGCGAGGCCGCCACGCTCAGTGCGCTGTTCCTGCGCCAGCAGCTGGGCGCCACGCCGTTCTGCGAGCTCGACCCCGACGAGTTCTACGACTTCCAGGAGGTCCGCCCGGTCGTCTCGCTCGGCGAGGACGACACGCGGCGCCTCTCGTGGCCCGAGAACTCGTTCGCCTGGGCGCCGCTGCCGAGCGGCAACGACATCGCCGTCATGGTCGGCATCGAGCCGCAGAACCGCTGGAAGTACTACTCCCGCAGCGTGGTCGAGGTCGCCCGCGAGAGCGGCGCCGAGCTCGTCGTCACGCTCGGCGGCTTCCTCGCCGACACGCCGCACACGCGCCCGGTGCCCGTGACGGGCTCCGCCGACGGCGAGCTCGCCGACCAGCTCGGGCTCGCGCCCTCGGCGTACGAGGGCCCGACGGGGATCGTCGGCGTCGTCCACGACGCCTGCAAGGAGGCCGGCATCGCGTCGGCCAGCCTGTGGGCCGCGGTGCCGCACTACATCTCGGTCTCGCCGAATCCCAAGGCCGCGCTCGCGCTGCTCTCGCGCCTCGCGCTGCTGCTCGACACGCGCTTCGACACGACCAAGCTGTCGCAGGACGCCGTCTCGTTCGAGCGCGAGGTCTCGCACGCCGTCTCGGCCGACGAGAAGATCAGCCGCTACGTGCGCGAGCTCGAGAGCCGCGCGGACGAGCGCGCCGAGGACGACGCCGACGAGGAGTCGCCGCCGCTGCTCGCGAGCGGCGACGACATCGCCGAGCAGATCGAGCGCTACCTCGCCGAGCGCGAGGAATCGAACGACGACAACTGAGCCTGCACGTTTGGGGTCAGACCCCAAACGTGCACGCCGCAAAGCCTTTGCGAGTCTCGACCAGACGCGTGCACGTTTGGGGTCTGACCCCAAACGTGCAGGCTCAGGCGCCCGGCTCCTCGGCCAGCTTCCGCGCGGTCTCGATGTCGCGCCACATCTGCTCGACGAGCTCCTCGACCGTCTCGAACGCGAGCTCGTGGCGCAGGAAGCGCGTGAACTCGACGCGCATCGGCCGGTCGTAGGCGTCGCCCTCGAAGCCGATCAGGTACGCCTCGACGACCGTGCCGTCGACGTCGCCGAAGGTGGGGTTGCCGCCGACCGAGATGGCCGCCGGATAGCGCTCCCCCTCCCCCGGCCCGAGCACGCCGAAGCCGGCGTAGATGCCAGGCGCGGGCACCACGCGGCCCGGCGTCCAGCGCAGGTTCGCCGTCGGGACGCCGAGCGCGCGGCCGCGCGCGAAGCCGCGCACGACGGTGCCGTCGAGCCAGGGCGGCCGGCCGAGCAGGCGCGTCGCGTGCATGACCTCGCCCTGGCGCACGAGCTCGCGGATCCACGACGAGGAGACGCGCTCGCCGTCGGCGGTCACGAGCGAGACCGAGGTGACGCCGAAGCCGAGCTTCTCGCCGAGCGCGATCAGCGTCTCGGCGTCGCCCTCGGCGGCATGGCCGAAGCGGTAGTTCTCGCCCACGACGACGTGCACGGCGCCCGCCTGCCCCACGAGCACCTGCTCGGCGAAGGCCTCGGGCGAGAGCAGCGAGAGCTCGTGCGTGAACGCGATCACGAGCAGCTCGTCGACGCCCTCCTGCGCGATCAGCTCGGCGCGGCGGTCGATGCCCGAGAGACGGCGCGGCACCTGGCCGGGCCGCAGGATCTCCGACGGCATCGGCTCGAACGTCGCGACCGTGCTGAGGGCGCCGAGCTCGCGCGCGCGCTCGATCGCCTCGTGGATCAGCCGACGATGACCGAGGTGGACGCCGTCGAACGTGCCGAGCGCGATCACGCGCGCGCCCGCCTCGAGCCGTTCCAGGCCCTCGACGACCTTCATGCCTCGTCCACCAGGACGAGCGAGCGCAGCTCGCCGCCGGCCGGAGCGGCCACCGCGACGAGCAACCCGCCGGCGACGCAGCGCAGCGCGCCCGCCTCGCCGCGCGCCGCGAGCGCCCGGCCATGCCGCAGCGCATCGCATTCGGCCGGCTCGAGCTCGCGCGCCGGCAGGTGAGCCAGGGCCTCGCTGCACGACATGCGCCAGGGGCCGCCGAGCGGATCGGCGGCGACGTCGTCGAGCGAGCCCGCGCGCTCGATCGCCAGGTGCCCGATCGCCAGGCGCCGCAGCTCGGCGCAGTACGCGCCGCAGCCGAGCGCCTCGCCGAGGTCGCGTGCCAGCGCGCGCACGTAGGTGCCCTTCGAGCAGTGCACGTCGAGCACGGCGCGCCCGCTCGCAGGGTCGTACTCCACGACGTCGAGCGCCTGCACGTGCACGTCGCGCGACGGCATGGCGACGGCGACGCCCGCCCGCGCCAGCGCGTATGCGCGCTGCCCGCCGACCTTGATCGCCGAGGTCGCCGGTGGAACCTGCGAGATCACGCCCGTGAGCGCGGCGCACGCGCGGGCGAGCGCCGCGGCGTCCGGCAGGGGACCGTCGCCCGGCTCGAGCGTGCCCTCGGGATCGCCCGTGTCGGAGCGGACGCCGAGCTGCACGACCGTGCGGTAGCGCTTGTCCAGCCCGACCAGGTAGGGCGCGAGCTTCGTCGCGCGCCCGACGAGCAGCGCGAGCAGGCCGGTCGCGAACGGATCGAGCGTGCCGGCGTGCCCCACCTTGACCCTGCGCCCGCCGAGCGCGCCGCGCACGCGTGCCACGCAGCCGAACGACGTCGGCCCCGCCGGCTTGTCGACGAGCAGCACGGCGGCGTTCACGCGGCGGCCGCCCGTTCCAGGAAGGCGACGATCTCGTCGACGGACTCGTCGGTCGAGTAGCCCGCGGCGCCCGGATGGCCGCCGCCGCCCCGCTCGCGCGCGATCGCCGAGCAGTCGAGCCCGCCCGCGCGCGAGCGCAGCGAGACCTTGCGCGCGGGGCCGTTGCGGTCGCGCGGCTCGCGTACCATCGCCGCGAGCTGCACGCCCTGGATCGCGCGCAGCGCGTCGACGACGCCGTCGGCGGCGGCCTCGTCGGCGCCCGTGAGCTCGAAGTCGTCGCGCGCGAGCCAGGTCACGGCGAGGCGGCCGCCCGCGGCCACCTGCGCCCGGGCGAGCGCGACGCCGAGCAGGCGCTGGCGCGCCAGCGGCAGCGACTCGAAGAGCGTGGCGAACACGTGCGCCGGCTGCACGCCCTCCTCGAGGAGGCGCGCGGCGAGCAGGTGCGCGCGCGGCGTCGTGTTGGCGTACTGGAAGCGCCCGGTGTCGGTCACGAGCCCCACGTAGAGCGCGAGAGCGGCGCCCTCGGCGAGCGGGATGCCGGCCTCGTCGAGCAGACCGGCGACGATCTCGGCCGTGCACGAGGCCCCGGGGTCGACGAGGTTGACGGCCCCGAAGAGCGTGTTGTCGTGGTGGTGGTCGATGTTGACGACGCGGGCGAACAGCCCGGCGACCTCGCCCGCGCGGTCGATGCGCAGGGCCGAGCCGCAGTCGAGCGCGATCAGCGTCCGCTCCGCCGCGTCGGCGGGCACGCGCCGCTCGATCCCTTCCAGCCCGAGGAACGCGAGCTCGAGCGGGAACGGGTCGTCGCCGTTCTGGTAGAGCACGACGTCGCGACCCGTCGCCGCCAGCGACCGGCCGAGGCCGAGCAGCGATCCGAGCGCGTCGCCGTCCGGCGCCGCGTGGGCGCAGACGCACACGGGCCCGCCGTCGCGCAGCACCTCGATCACCTCGCCGCGGCTCACGTCGCGTCCCCGGCGTCCGCGTCGTCCTCCGGGTCGGGAACGTAGTCCGGCATGGGCTCGTGCTCGGCGAGCAGCTGCTCGATGCGCGCGCCCTTGTCGAAGGTCTCGTCGTAGGCGAAGCGCAGCCGCGGCGTGCGGCGCAGCGTGATCTCGCGGCCGACGCGGGCCTGCAGGTGGCCCGTCGCGCGCTCCAGCGCCTGCATCGAGCGCTTGCGCTTGAGCTCGTTGCCGAGCACCGAGACGTACACGATTGCGTGCTCGAAGTCGCGCGAGCAGTCGACGCTCGTGACCGTCACGAAGCCCAGCCCGGGATCGGTCATCTCGCCGAGCGCCTCGCCCAGGATCTGGCGCATCAGCTCGTTGACGCGGCGCACGCGCGCGCTCATGCGAGATCCTCGGGCGTGACGACGAGGCGCGTGAACGGCCCGACCTCGGCCCCCGACGCGTACGCCAGGCGCTCGCAGCGGTCGAGCCGCTCCTCGAGCGCCCCCGCCTCGCGATCGACGAGCGTCACCGTCAGCCGGGCGCGCTGCCACACGTCGTGGTGGTCGACCTCGGCCACCGAGGCGCCGGCACGCTGCTGCAGGTGGCTCTTGAGGGCGAGCAGGTGCTTGCGCTTGCCTTTCAGGGAGTGCTCACCCGGGAAGCGCAGTTCGAACGAGAGGATGCCCACAAACCCGGATGCCACCGCGCTCATGAGTCTACGGCCGCGGTTGCCGGCGCCGCGAGCTCGCGCGCGAGGGCGGCGAAGTGCCCGCCCGCGGCCATCAGCTCCGCCTCGCTGCCGCGCTCGACGACGTGCCCGCGGTCGATCACGACGATCTCGTCGGCGCGGCGCACGGTGGCGAGGCGGTGCGCGATCACGATCGAGGTGCGCCCGTGCAGCAACCGGTCGAGCGCCTTCTCGATCAGGACCTCGGTCGGGCGGTCGATGTTCGAGGTGGCCTCGTCGAGGATCAGGATGCGCGGATCGGCGAGCAGCGCGCGCCCGATCGAGATCAGCTGGCGCTCGCCGGCCGAGAGCCCCGAGCCGCCCTCGCGCACCGCGTGGTCGAGGCCTTCCGAGAAGCGCGCCGCGACGCGGTCGAGCCCGATCGCCCGCGCCGTCTCCGCGACGTGCTCGTCGCTCGCGCCGGGCGCGGCGAAGCGCAGGTTGTCGGCGATGCTGCCGGCGAACAGGAACGGATCCTGCAGCACGACGCCGAGCTGGCGGCGGTAGTGCACGAGGTCGATCTCGCGCAGGTCGTTGCCGTCGACGCGCACGGCGCCCTCGCGCGGGTCGTAGAAGCGCCCCACGAGGCGCGCGAGCGTCGACTTGCCGCCGCCCGAGACGCCGACGAGCGCGACGCAGTTGCCGGCCGGGATGTCGAGGTCGATGCCGTGCAGCACCGGGTCGCGCCCGTACGCGAAGGTCACGTGCTCGAGCGCGACGTGGCCCTCGACGCGCTCGATGCGGCGCGCGTCCGCCGGGCTCGCGATGTCGGCCTCGACGTCGAGCACGGTCGTGATCTTCTCCATCGCGGCCGCCGCCGACTGCACCTGGCCGTAGAGCTCCGAGAGCTCCTGCAGGGGCTGGAAGAGCAGGCTGAGCAGCCCGATGAACGCGATCAGCGTGCCGAGCGTGAGCGTGCCGTCCTCGTACAGCCGCGAGCCGAGCGCGAGCACGGCCACGGTCGCGATCACGCCGAACAGCTCGATCGCGGGGAAGAACAGCGACGAGAGGTTCTGGGCGTGCTGGTTGCTGCGCTGGTTGGCGCGGTTGAGCTCGGCGAACTGGTCGCGGAACGCCTTCTCGCGGTTGTAGGACTGGATCACGGCCATTCCGGCGAGCGACTCGGCGACCTGTGCCGTGAGCGCCGAGATGCGCGTGCGGACGTCGGCGAACGCGGCGTGCGAGCGCGTCTGGAACCAGCGCGCCACGAGCATCGTCGGCGGCAGGATCACCATCGTCGCGAGCGCGAGGCGCCAGTCGAGCAGGGCCAGCGCGATCATCGCGCCGGTCAGCGTGAGGACGTTGCCGACAAGCGTCGAGAGGCCCTCCGAGAGGACGTCGGAGAGGGCATCCACGTCGTTCGTGATGCGCGAGATGATCCAGCCCGCGCGCTGCTCCGAGAAGTAGCGCAGCGAGAGCGTCGTGAGGTGCCCGAAGAGATGCTCGCGCAGGCGCAGCACGATCAGCTGCCCGAGCTGCGCGAGCCCGAGGATCAGGAACGAGCCGACCAGCCAGGCGGCCGCATTGGCGCCCACGTAGACGGCGACGTCGAGGTCGAGGCGCGAGGTGTCGTGCGCGCGGATGCCGTTGTCGATCGCGTCGCCGACGAGCAGCCAGCCGCCCACCTGCACCGCGGAGGTGAACGCGGCGGCCAGGGCGAGCAGCGCGACGCGCCCGCGCTGGTCGCGGACGTAGATCGACAGGCGCGTCAGCCCGACTCGCCGGCTACGCGACACGGACCTCGTCCCCGAAGAGCCGCTCGAACGTGCCGCCGGCGCGCAGCAGCTGCCGCGGCGGCGCGTCCTCGACGATCACGCCGTCCTCGAGCACGACGGCACGGTCGGCGAGCGAGACGGTCGAGAGGCGCTGGCTCGAGAGCAGCACCGTGCGACCCGCGAGCGCGGGCCGCAGCGCGCGCACGATGTGTTCCTCCGTCTCGGTGTCGACGGCCGAGAGCGGGTCGTCGAGCACGAGCACGCGCGCGTCCGAGATCAGCGCGCGGGCGAGCGCGACGCGCTGGCGCTGGCCGCCCGAGAGGTTGACTCCGCGCTCGCCGATCAGCGTGTCGTAGCCGTCCGGCAGGTCGTCGATGAACGCCGCGACGCCGGCGACCTCGCAGGCCGCGATCATCTCCTCCTCGCTCGCGTCGGGCCGCGCTGCGCAGAGGTTCTCGCGCAGGGGCAGCGAGAACAGCACGGGCCGCTGCGTCACGAGCGCGACGGCCGTGCGCAGATCGGCCTTGCGCAGCGCCGAGACCTCGACGCCGCCCACGCGCACGCTGCCGCTGTCGGGGTCGTAGAAGCGCGAGAGCAGGTTGAGCATCGTCGACTTGCCCGAACCCGTCTCGCCGCAGATCGCGACGATCGAGCCCGCCCGGATCGCGAGGTCGAGGTCGCACAGCACGGGCGAGCCGCCGGCGTAGGCGAAGCAGACGTCCTCGTAGCGCACGTCGAGCCCGCCCTCGGGCAGCTGTGCCGGATGCTCGGCCTCGGGCAGCGGCGTGACGGCGTCGAGCCAGGCGAACGCACGGCTCGCCGAGGCGATCGCGCGCTGGGCGAGGTTGAGGATCCAGCCGAGCGCCTCGAGCGGCCACACGAGCTGCAGCAGGAGGCTGTTGAAGAGCACGAACTGCCCGATCGTGAGGTTCCCGTCGATGACGTCGCGCCCGCCGAAGAAGAGCACGCTCGCGATCGCCATGGACGGCAGGAACGTGAGGCCCGGCAGGTAGCGCGCCTCCACGCCCGCCTCCTGCAGCGAGGCGGCGCGCACGCCCTGAGCGCGCTCGCGGAAGCGCTCGCGCACCTCGGCCTCGCGCCCGAACGCCTGCACCATCTCCATGCCGACGATCGACTCGTCGGCGGCCTCCGTGAGATCGGCCTTGCGCTGCTGCACGATGCGCGAGAGCGGCGTCACGAGCCGCGCGAAGCGCCAGGTGAGCAGCGCGATCAGCGGCATGGTCAGGCCCGCGTAGAGCGCGAGGCGCGCATTCACGCTCAGCAGCACGATCGTGACTCCCACGATCATCATCAGGCTCGAGCAGACCTGCACGACGCCCCAGCCGATGAAGTAGCGGATCGGATAGAGGTCGTTGGTCGCGCGCGAGAGCACCTGTCCGGTCGCGTGGCGGTCGTAGAACGCGCGCGGATACGTCAGGTACGCGTCGTAGAGCGTGGCCCGCAGCCGGTTCTCGATCACGATCCCGATGCGCGACGTGATCGCCCGCCGTGTCGAGTTGGTCGCGAAGCGCAGGCCTGCGCACACCGCGATGAGCACGAGGTAGAGCGCGAGCTCGGAGTGGTTCCGCGCGACGATCGAGTTGTCGATCACGCGCTGGACCAGCACCGGGATCGCGATGCCGAGCGCGGTGGTCGCGAGCGCGCACAGCAGGCCGATGCCGACGAGACGCCGCTCCACCCACCACTCCCGCGTGAGATGGCGGGCGGTCGGGCCGAAGCTCAGGTCAGGAGGATCGACCGTACTGACTGGTGCAGTGACGGCCATACATGGGAGAGGTAGCAGAGCGCGGGCGCCTACCGCGACGCACGATGGCCGCGCGGCGCCGCGATCGCGCCGCGGTGAGCGAGCTCAGACGGCGCGCTCGGCCGCTCTACGCGCAGGCCGGCCCGGTGCAGTGCGAGCTGCGCGCAGCGCGGCGCGCGAGGAAGCTCTCGATGTCGCGGCGGTCGAAGCCTGCCTGCTCGAGCACCTCGCGGGGCGGGTTGCCGGCATGCCCGGCGAGAAGATCGGACAGCACGAGCGCCGACGGCAAGAGCGATATTCGGGCGTACTCGGTTTGCATGGGTGCGGGCCTCCTGGGTGGAACGTGTCTTGCGTTGCAAACGCCTGCGCGCCGGCGCTCATTCCCGCGCGCCCCGCCCGCGCTCGGCCCTCACACCAGCAGGACGCGGCACGTGACGTGATCGAGCACGAAGCGCGCGGCGTGCCCGATGCTCTTCGGGCCTGCGTGGCCGCGCTCGCCGTCGCGCGCGAACACGAGCAGGTCGGCGCGCTGCGCCGCGGCCACGACCTCGCGCTCGGCCCGGCCGCGCAGGGCGACCTGCTCGCAGCTGCGGTCGAGGAGGGCGGCCGCATCCGCCAGCAGCGCCCGTGCCGCGCTCTCGGAGATCGAGCGCAGCTCGTGCGGCGGGCGCTCGCCGCTGCGGCCGCGGCCGAGCAGGCCCGAGCGTGCACCGTGCGCGACCGCCTCGCCCTCGCCGCCGGTCACGTGCAGGAGCGTCACCTCGGCGCCGGCGGGGACGATCGCGGCCGCGGCGGCGATCGTCAGCTCCCAGCTGTCCTCGGTGATCCACACCAGGGCGCGCATGTCAGCCGAACCATCGCACGGCGAGCCACAGCGCGACGGTCGACGCGACGAGAACGCAGGGCACCGTGATGGCTCCGAGCCGCGAGAACTCGCCGAGCTCCACCTCCGCGTCCTCGGCGTGCAGCACGCGGCGCCAGAGCAGCGTCGCGAGCGAGCCGACGTAGGTGAGGTTGGGCCCGGCGTTGACGCCGATCAGCGCCGCCAGCACCGGCGCCGCGCCCGGCGAGGTCGCCAGCGCGGGCAGCACGATCAGGGTCGCCGGCAGGTTGTTGACGAGATTGGCCAGCAGCGCGCACACCAGGGTCTGGCCCGCACGTTGCGGGTCTGACCCCGGCATTGCGGACCTGGCACCGACCGGACCATTCGCTCAACCATGCTGTTCTCAGGTATTCGCGCGCACGCCGGAGGCCGCACGGCGTCGCAACCGGGACGACGCGAGACCTCTGGGATTCCGCATGCCTAGGGGCGTTGAAGCCCCGTGCAAGGGTCGGTGCCAGGTCCGCAATGCCGGGGTCAGGCCCGCACGTCGCGGGCCAGACCCCGATCTTGCAGCCAAGTGGCACTCGCCGCGTGTGCCACTTGGCGCGGTTTCGCGGGCTCGGGGGTGGGCATCGGCTGGGTGTGGGAGACGGGGGCACCTGGTTCGAGCTTTGGCCCGCCGGACGTGACGAGGGCGCGGCGGAGCGCTACCGCGAGCGGGCTACGGCCGAGCAGGCGGCGACGGCGATGCTCATCCGGGAGCCCTCGCTCGAGTACGTCGGGGTCGCCGAGTACGCGGTGCGCGGCGGCCGGGAGTCGCTCGTCGGGGCGCCCCGCCGCATCTCGCCCGCGCAGCCTCCCGCGCCGTCGCAGGCGGATGTGGACGGCTTGCACCTGCTGCCTCGCGGGGATCCGGAGTGCTGAGCTCGGCGCCCTGAATGCCGGCGGCGCCGGCTGAATCCCGGATGAACGAAGCCGACGCCGCCGACTGGCGGAGGATGGCACAGCGAAAGCGCTGCTGGCTATCCCCGCTCCGGGGGTACATGCGCCGAGCCCTATCCTGCGAGCTGATGGACGGCCACGCGCTCGACGTGCTCGAGCTCGCCGCGATCCGCGCGCGGCTTGCCGACCACACGTCCTTCTCGGCCAGTCGCGCGCTCGCCGAGGCCCTGCTCCCGTCCCCGGACGCCGGAGAGGTGCGCGCGCGCCAGGCGCTGTGCGCGGAGGCGCTGCGGCTGGTCGAGCTGGGGCCGCCGCGGATGGCCGGCGCGCACGACGTGCGGGCCGATGCCGAGCACGCGGGACGCGGCGGTGCTCTCGGCGCCGAGGGCCTCGTCGCGATCGCCGAGACGGCGCGGGCGGCGCTCGGGGTGCGCGGGCACCTGGGCGAGCGCGTTGAGATCGCGCCCCTGCTCGCCGCGCGCGCCGAAGAGATCGCCGAGACGCTCGCAATCGTGGCCGGCCAGCTCGAGCGCGCGCTGGAGCTCGACCCGCCCGGCGTCAAGGACTCGGCGTCGCCGAAGCTGAAGAGCCTGCGCTCGGAGCTCGCCGGCGCGCGCCGGCGGGCGAGCGATCGCCTGCGCTCGCTCGCCTCGGATCCGGATCTGCAGCCCCACCTCCAGGAGGACTTCGTCACCGAGCGCGGCGGCCGGCCGGTGGTCGCGGTACGCGCGAGCGCGCGCTCGGCGGTTCCGGGCATCGTCCACGACACGAGCAACTCGGGCCAGACGCTGTTCGTGGAGCCGTTCGCGATCGTCGAGCTGTCGAATCGCCTGCGCGAGCTCGAGGGCGACGAACGCGACGAGGTGGCGCGCATTCTCGCGGAGCTCTCGCGCAACGCCGGCGCCTACGCGGACGAGCTCGCGACCGCCGTCGAGGTGCTGGCCGCGATCGACCTCGCGCTCGCCTGCGGTGCGCTCTCGCGCGGCTGGCGCGGCTGTCCCGTCGAGCCCGCCGAGGACGTCGAGCTCGTCGCCGCGCGCCACCCGCTGCTCGATCCCGCCACCGTCGTGCCGATCGACCTGCCGCTGGGCGGCGTGCGCGTGCTGGTGCTGAGCGGCGCCAACACCGGCGGCAAGACCGTGGCGCTCAAGACGCTCGGGCTGTGCGCCCTCCTCAACCAGTGCGGCCTGCACGTCCCCGCCCAGCGCGCGCGCCTGCCCGTGTTCGCCGACGTGCTCGCCGACATCGGCGACGAGCAGTCGATCGCAGCCTCGCTGTCGACGTTCTCGGGGCACATGCGCAACCTCGTGCACGTGCTCGACGCGGCCACGCCGCGCACGCTCGTGCTGCTCGACGAGGTGGCGGCGGGCACCGATCCGATCGAGGGCGCGGCACTCGCGCGCGCCCTCCTCGACGCGCTCTCGCAGCGCGCGGCGCTCACGGTCACGACGACGCACTACGCCGAGGTCAAGCAGTGGGCGAGCGCCACGCCGGGCGCGATGAACGGCGCCGTCGGGTTCGACGCCGAGACGCTCGCGCCCACGTACACGCTCACGCTCGGGCGTCCGGGGCCGTCGCACGCGCTCGAGATCGCCCACCGGCTCGGGCTCGACGAGGGCGTGATCGCTCGCGCACGCGAGGGCCTCGCTCCCGAGCGCGTCGAGACCGAGCGGCTGCTGCGCGAGGCCGCGCGCTCCGAGCAGGCGGCCGTCCGCCTGCGCGCCGAGGCCGAGAGCGAGCGCACCGAGGCCACCGCCCAGCGCGAGGCGGCCGCCCGCCACGAGGTCGCCCGCCGCGCCGCCGCCGAGGCCGCGGCCGCCGCCGTCGCCGACGAGCGCGAGCGCGCCCGCGGCGAGGCGCAGAGCGAGCTCGCGGCGCATCGCGCCGAGCTCGAGGCGCTGCGCGAGGAGCTGCGCGCCGCGCGCCGCGAGGAGCGTCGCAGGCGCGATGCGCCGGGCGAGACGGCGCGCGCGGCCGAAGCGGAGCGCGACCGCCACCTGGGTGCGGCCGACGCGCATGCCCGCAGCGCGAGCCGCGCGATCGACGAGGCGCTCGACCGGCCGGTGCGCCAGACCCGCGCGCTCGCCGTCGGCGACCCGGTGCGCGCGCGGGCGCTCGGCCTGCGCGGCGTGATCACGGAGATCGCCGACGGCGTCGCGCTCGTGCACGGCGGAGCGATGCGGGTGCACGTGCCCGTCGAGCAGCTCGAGCCCGATCCGACGGGCGGCCCGTCGAGCACGGCCGAGCCCGCCGTGCGGGTGCGCGCGGCCGCGATGTCGCACGCGCCGAGCCTGCTCGACCTGCGCGGGCAGCGCGCCGACGAGGCGCGCGAGGCCGTGCGCCAGCTCGTCGACGACGCCTACCTCGCGGGCCTGCCGGAGGTCGAGATCGTGCACGGGCGCGGCACGGGCGCCGTGCGCTCGGCGGTGCGCGAGGAGCTCGACCGCCATCCGCTCGTCGAGCGCCACGCGAGCGAGAGCGCCGACGGGGCGACGCGCGTCACGCTGGCGTCGCGGTCGGCGGGCTAGGTCGTGGCGGCGGCGGCCGGCTCGTCGAGCGTGGTGCGCTCGACCTGCCGCGTGACGAAGCACTCGATCGTGTCGCCGACCTTGGCGTCGTTGTAGTTCTCGAGCAGGATGCCGCACTCGAGGCCCTGCGAGACCTCGCGGACATCCTCCTGCACACGCCGCAGGGAGGCGATGCCGCCCTCCCAGATGACCGCGCCCTCGCGCACGAGGCGCACGCGGCCGGAGCGCTGGATGACGCCGTTCGTGACCATGCAGCCGCAGATGACGCCGAGCCGCGAGGCGCGGAACGTCGCGCGCACCTCGGCCTCGCCGAGGACCTCCTCGACCTGGTCGGGCGTGAGCATGCCCACGAGCGCCTTCTGGATGTCCTCGGTCAGCTGGTAGATGACGCGGTAGGTGCGCACGTCGACGCCCTCGCGCTCGGCCGCTGCCTTGGCCTCCGCGTTGGGCCGGACGTTGAAGCCGACGACGATCGCCTTCGAGGCGGCCGCGAGCATGACGTCGGACTCGGCGATGCCGCCGACGCCCGTGCGGATCACGCGCACCGAGACCTCGGAGTGCTTGATCTTCTCGACCTCGCCGATCGCGGCCTCGACGGAGCCCTGCACGTCGGCCTTGATGACGAGGTTGAGCTCGCGCGCGCCGCCCTCCTTGATCTGGGAGAAGAGCTGCTCGAGCGAGACCGACTTCTGGCGGGCGGCGAGCTGCTCCTCGCGCAGGCGCTGGGCGCGCTGCTGGGCCTCGTGGCGGGCCTCGCGCTCCGACTCGACGAAGCGGAAGCGCTCGCCGGCGGGCGGCGGATGGTCGAAGCCGAGAACCTCGACCGGCACCGACGGCCCGGCCTCCTTGGCCTTGCGGCCGTGATCGTCCTCGAGTGCGCGCACCTTGCCCCAGGCGTCGCCCGCGACGAGCGCCACGCCGGCGTGCAGCGTGCCGCGCTGCACCAGCACGGTCGCGATCGGCCCGCGGCCGATGTCGAGCCGCGACTCGATCACGACGCCCTGCGCCGGGGCGTTGGGGTTGGCCTTGAGCTCGAGGATGTCGGCCTGGAGCAGCAGCATCTCGAGCAGCTGGTGCAGCCCGGTGCGCTCCTTGGCGGAGACGTCGACGAAGATCGTCTGCCCGCCCCACTCCTCGGGCTGCAGTCCGAGCGTCGTGAGCTCGGTGCGGACGCGCTCCGGATTGGCGTCGGGACGGTCGATCTTGTTGACCGCCACCACGATCGGCACCTCGGCGGCCTTGGCGTGGTCGATCGCCTCCACGGTCTGCGGCATGACGCCGTCGTCGGCTGCGACGACGAGCACCACGACATCGGTGACGCGACCGGCGCGGGCGCGCATGGCGGTGAACGCCTCGTGGCCCGGCGTGTCGAGGAACGTGACGGCGCGGCCGTCGTCGCCGACGACCGCCTGGTAGGCGCCGATGTGCTGCGTGATGCCGCCGGCCTCGCCGGAGACGACGCTCGTCTCGCGGATCGCGTCGAGCAGGCTCGTCTTGCCGTGATCGACGTGGCCCATGATCGTCACGACCGGGGCGCGCGGGATGAGATCCTCGGGCGCGTCGTCGAAGACCTCGTCGGCCGAGACCTCGTCGGCCGCGCTCGTGATCGTGATCTCGCGCTCGAGCTCGGCGCCGATCATCTCGACGGCCTCGTTCGTGAGCGTCTGCGTGATGCCGACGAGCTCGCCGAGGCCCATCATGATCTTCTGGATCTGCGCGGTGGAGATGCCCAGCGCCGCGGCCAGGTCCTTGACCGTGACGCCGGAGCGGACGGTCGCGGGACCCGTGGGCGCCGGAACTTCCTCACGGCGCTCGGTGCGGTGCTCGCCACGGCCGCGGCGGCCGCGCTGGCGCGTGTCGCGCTGCGGCCGCGATGCGGCGGTGTCGATCACGACACGGCGGCGTCCGCCGAGCTGCGGGCCGCGCTGCGGCCGTGCGACGCGCGAGCCGCCGGGCGGATTGGCAGCTGCGCCGTTGCCGCCGGCCGGGGGGCGCCCGCCGCCGGCTGCCGGCCGCTGGCCGCCGCCCTGCGGGCGCGCAGCGCCCGGTGCGGCCGCGGCGGGGCGTGCGGCTCCGGCCGAGGGCGCGGCCGGGCGGGCCGCCGCCGGGGCTGCCGGAGCTGCCGGCGGCGCGGGGCGCGCCGCGCGGTTGGAGCGGCCGCCGCCGAGCGCACGCGCTGCCGCGGCCTCGTCGACGGTGTCGCCCTGCAGGCGCACGCCGGCCTCGGCGAGGCGGCGGGCCACCTCTCCGGGGTCGAGCCCGCGCTCGCGGGCAATATCGGCTACACGCTTTCTCGGCATCTGAGAAGGGACTGTATCAGGGCGCCGCTGCGCCCCCCGCCGCGCTCCGGACGGCTTGCCAAAGCCCGTCGGCGATGTTCACGCGCGCGCGCAAGGACCGGCTCAGCAGCCCCCGCCGGGCGCTCAGCGCCGCCACGCAGGCCTCGTCGGGACACACGTACGCGCCGCGCCCGGGCGCCCGGCCGACGGCCAGGTTCCCGCTCGCGTCCGCGTGCAGGGGCACGAGCTCGTGCTGCGGGCGCCGAGCGGCGCACCCGCAGCACGTGCGCATGCCCGGTGCGTTCAGGCGACCTCGGCCATGGCCTGGTGCGCCGGCAGGTCGCAGAAGCGCGAGCCGGGGATCGCGTTGTTCGGGCAGCGCTTGCCGGACGCCATGATCGCCGCGCAGCGGCCGCCGAGCACGTCGTCGGTGTCGCCGCCGGAGAACGCGATCTCGGCCTCCTCCTCGGCGAACTCGGTCTCGCCCTTGATCTCCACGCGCCAGCCGGTCAGGCGCGCGGCGAGCCGCGCGTTCTGCCCCTCGCGGCCGATCGCCAGCGAGAGCTGGTCGTCGGGGACGACGACCGTCGCCTGCTGCAGCTCGTCGTCGACGAGCACCTCGCGCACGCGCGCCGGCGAGAGCGCCTTCGCGAGGAAGCGGGCGGGCTCGTTGTTCCACGGGATGATGTCGATCTTCTCGCCGCGCAGCTCCGAGACGACCATGCGCACGCGCGAGCCGCGCGGGCCGACGCACGCGCCCACCGGATCGACGCCGTGGATGTGCGACTCGACGGCGATCTTCGAGCGATAGCCGGGCTCGCGGGCGACCGCGCGGATCTCGACGTGCCCGCCCTCGATCTCGGGCACCTCCATCTCGAAGAGCTTGCGGATCAGCTCGTCGGAGCGGCGCGAGAGCACGATCTGCGGCCCGCGCGTCCCCGTGCGCACCTCGATGATCACGCCCTTGATGCGCGCGCCGTGCTCGTAGCGCTCGCCCGGCACCTGCTCCGAGCCGGGCAGCAGCGCCTCGACGCCACGGCCCAGGTCGACGATCGTCGCGCGCGAGTCGGCCTGCTGGACGACGCCCGTGACGATGTCGCCGACGCGGTCCTTGTACTCCTCGAACATGATCTCGCGCTCGGCCTCGCGCATGCGCTGCAGGATCACCTGCTTGGCGGTCTGCGCGGCGATGCGGCCGAAGTCGTCGGCGGTCGTGACGTCGGCGGACTCGATCTGGCTGTCGGGGAACTGCGCCCAGTCGATCACCGGCTCGGGCTCGACCGGCTCGAGCGGCACGGGCTCGCCCTCGGCCGGCGGCTCGGGCTCCGGGTAGGTCACGCCCGGATGGCCCTCGAGCTCCTCGGGGGTGAGCATGAGCGTGAAGACGCGGATGTCGCCGGTCTCGCGATCGAACTCGACGCGCGCGAACGGCTTGGCGTGCGACGTCTTGCGGTAGGCCGCGAGCAGCGCGTCTTCGAGCGCGGTGAACAGGATCTCGGGGTCGATCCCCTTTTCGTACGCGACGACGCCGATGGCGTCGAGGATCTCCTTGGACATCTACAACTCCTCAACCAGATGAGCGCGGCTGATCGCCGCGAACGGAATCTCGAGAGCGCCGTCCACGTCGCGTACGACGACGCGCCGCGCGTCGGACTCGACCAGCTCGCCGCGGATGCGGCGGCGGCCTTCGTACACGGTGTGAAAGCGCAGGTCGGCCTCGCGGCCGATGAAGCGTGCGTAATGCGCGGGCTTGGTCAGCGGGCGCGGGATGCCGGGGGACGAGACCTCGAGCGCGAAGCGCTCGCGGAAGGCGACGAGGGCGCGCCCGGCCTCGGCGCAGCGCTCGTGATCGATGCCCCCGGGATGGTCGATCAGCACGCGAATGATCCCTCCGGGGAGGATCCGCACGTCGACGACGTCGATTTCGGGCAAGGCGGCGCCGAGCACGCGCTCGACGTCCTCTGCGATCGCTTCTGTGTGTCGCACAGCCATATGTCAGTGTCCTCCTGGCCGGCCGTCATGACCGGGCCGGGGCACAAAAAAGGCGGGTCCGAGAACCCACCTTTCCAGCACCTGCACCTCGACTGCGGACACGAACGGACCGCTTGCACGGTAGCAGGCGTTTGCGGACCGGGCAATGCGCCGATCGGCGCGAGCGTCAGCGCGGGGCGAGCTCGACGACGATCGTCACGGGGCCGTCGTTGACGAGCTCGACCTGCATGTGGGCGCCGAAGCGCCCGCGCGCCACCGCGGCCACGCCCTCGGCGGCGAGCCGCTCGCAGACGCGCTCGTAGAGCGGCTCGGCGAGGGCCGGGTCGGCGGCCTCCGAGAAGCTCGGGCGGTTGCCGCGCGTCGTGTCGCCGTAGAGCGTGAACTGGCTGATCACGAGCGCCGCGCCGCCGCTGTCGAGCAGGCTCCGGTCGAAGCGCCCGTCGGCGTCGGGGAAGATCCGCAGCCGCGCCAGCCGGGCGGCGATCCGGTCGGCCTCGGCCTCGCCGTCGCCGCGCCCCACGCCGAGCAGGATCGCGAGACCGGGCCCGATCGCGCCGGTCACCTCGCCCTCGACGCGCACCTCGGCACGCGTCACGCGCTGCACGACCGCCCGCATGCAGGGAGGGTAGATTGCCCGCCATGCCGCATGCCGATCCGCCCAGCTCCGAGCTCGCGCTCGCCGCGCGCCGTCACGCCCACGACGTCGTCGAGCCCGAGGTACGCGCCTGGGAGCAGGCCGGCGTCTTCCCGCGCGCCGCCGCGCAGAGCGCCGCCGCCGACGGGCTGCTCGGGCTGTTCGCCCCCGCCGACGTCGGCGGGCAGGGCGCCACGCTGGCCGGGGCCATGGACGTCTTCGAGGAGCTCGGCCGCGGCGATGCCGCCTACGCGTTCGCGCTCTCGATGCACAACGCGGTCACGAACGCGATCGCGCGCTTCGGCACGCCGGAGCTGCGCGAGCGCTACGCATCCCGCCTCGTGCGCGGCGAGCTGCTGGGCGGCTTCTCGCTGACCGAGCCGCACGCCGGATCCGACGCCGCCGCGATCACGACGCGCGCGGTGCCGGTCGACGGCGGCTGGCGCGTGACGGGCCGCAAGGCCTGGGTCTCGCTGGCGGGGGAGGCCGACGTCTACGTGCTCGTGTGCCGCACCGGGACGGAGCGCGGCACCGGGGACGTGCTCATGCTGGCGGTCGACGCCCGCGCCGAGGGCGTGCGCGTCGAGCGCCTGTACGAGAAGGCGGCCGCCGCGTTCCTGCCGATCGGCGAGGTCTCCTACGACGAGGTGCACGTGCCCGCCGACGCGCTCATCGCGCCGGCGGGGCAGGGCATGCGCGCGGCCCTCGGCGCGATCGACGTCGCCCGCGTCGACATCGCCGCGATCGCGGTGGGCCTCGCCGCCGAGTCGCTCGCGATCGCGCTCGACTACGCACGCCGGCGCGAGGCGTTCGGCGGCACGCTGCTCGACCTGCAGTCGATCCAGTTCGCGCTCGCCGACGTCGAGACCGACGTCGTCGCGGGCCGCATGCTCTACCGCGCCGCGGCCGCCGCGCTCGACGAGGGGCGCGGGACGGTGCTGGCCGCCCACGCCAAGCGCTTCTGCCCGGACGCGGCGCTGCGCGCCGCGATCGCCTGCAGCGAGGTGCTCGGCGCGTACGGCCTGCTGCACGAGTACCCGCTCGCGCGCTTCCTGGCGCACGCCAAGATGCTCCAGGTCGTCGACGGCACGACCGAGGTGCAGCGCATCGTCATCGCGCGCGACCTCGCGCGCCGCTGACCGAGAACGCGCCGCGCACGCGGCGGGCGCGCCCGAGCGAGCGCCGCAGCGCCCGCAGCAGCCCGTCGGTCGCCGCCGTCAGGGCCGCGTCGTCGCGCACGCCGGGAGCCGCGTAGGCCGCATGCTCGAGCGCCCCGGCGAAGGCCTGCGCGCCGACGCCGAAGCGGCGCTCGAGCGCCCTGCCGAGCTCGCGCGGCGTGAGCGCGGGCGCGAGGTCGAGGCCCTGATCGGCGGCGAACACCCGCACCCGTTCGCGCGCCGCGCGCACGGGGTCGCGCGGCAGCGCCCGGCGCAGCAGCGCGCGCTTCGCGAGCAGCAGCGCCGGGGGCACGGCCGCGAGCAGGAGCGCGGTGAGCGCAAGGCGCGAGCGCCACCACGCGCTCGCGTCGCCCGCATGCGCGAGGCGCCCGGCTGCGCGCAGCCGCCCGAGCGGCAACTGCAGGCGCGGGAGGTTGCTCCCGGCGCCCTTCCCGGTGGCCGGGCGCGCCTGCGCCGCCGCGCCGTCGAACGCACTCGAGGACGACGACGCACGCTCCGGCAACGACCGCCCCGGGGTCGCGTCGAAGGGCAGCCAGCCGTAGCCCGGGAACCAGGCCTCGACCCACGCGTGCGCGTCGCGATCGGTCACGTGGAACACGCCCTTGCGGCGGTCACCCGGCGCGAAGCCCTCGGCGACGCGCGCCGGCACGCCCGAGAGGCGCGCGAGCGCGGCCAGCGACGCGGCGAACATCTGGCAGTAGCCGGCCTGGCCGGCTGCCGCCCAGCGCGCCAGCGCGTCGGGTCGATCGGGCAGGCCGACGCTGTCGTCGTAGGCGCGCGTCGTGCGCAGCCATGCCTCGAGCGCCACGACCGACTGATACGGCGTGGCCGCGCCGCGTGTCGCCGCTAGCGCCCGCTCGTAGGCGACGCTCCATGCGCTCCAGACGGGATCGCCGCGGTGCGCAGCGAAGATCGCCGCCATGCGCCGCTCGCGGCCGACGGCGCCGAAGGGCGGGACGACCTGGCCGGCGACCACCAGGCCGCTCGCCGCGACGGTCGCCGGATAGGTCGCCGGCAGGGGGCGCAGCGCGGCCGCCGAGGGGTTGCGGTCGATGCCCACGGAGAGGTAGTCGAGCCCGGCCGGGGGCGTGAGGCGGAGCTCTGCGGTGGCGTCCTGCGAGAGATCGACCGGGCCCGCGGCGGCCGGCAGCGTGTAGCGCACGGGCTGGCCCGGGGCGACCAGGTACGAGCCGGCCGGGCGCTCGACGTGCACGCGGGCGCGCAGCGCCGGCCCGGACGGCGCAGCCGGGACGCGCAGGTCGCCGCCGCGCTCGCGCGAGCCGGCGGACGCCCCGAACGCGCGCGAGAAGCGCAGGCCGTCGAAGTCGGCGAGCACGACCGCGCGCCAGTACGAGGCGCGCGCTGCGCGCACCTGGAGAAGCTCGACGGGCTTCGGCGGGAAGCTGAGCGGCTGGTACTGCATGTCCCAGACCAGGCCGGCGGCGTCCGGCTCGGCGGCCTGCGCGAACGTCCACGTCGTCCACGGCAGCACCGCCGGGTGCGAGGCGGAGGGCAGGGAGGCCCACCCCGCCCCGAGCGCCAGGGCGAGCGCCGCGAACGCCGCAGCGGCGCCGGCGCCGCCGCCCGCCGCGTGCCCGGTGCGCAGGAACGCGAGCAGCAGGAGCCCGGCCGCGAGCGCCCGCCAGGGCGACTGCGGGAGGTCGTAGACCGTCGCGCCGACCGCGAACGGCAGCGCCGCGACGAGTCCCGCCGCAAGCGGCCGCGGGCGCGCGATCCAGAGCTGCGCGAGCGCTGCGAGCCAGACGAAGAGCGCCGCGAGCACGAGCGCGCGCAGCTCGGCGTGCTCCCCGCGCGCGAACGGCAGCACGACCTGGACCCAGCTCCCGGGTGCGTCCGCGAGCAGGCCCGCGAGACCTCCGAGCGGGGCGTGGAAGGACGGTCCGCGGCCGGCCGCGATCCAGCTCGCGGCAATCGCCGCAGGCGCGAGCGCGAGCAGGGCGAGACGGCGGCCGGTGCGCAGCGCGAGCAACGCGGGCGCCGTGGCGAGCAGCGCGATCGCCGCGAGCGCAGGCGTCGCCAGGGCCGGCTCCTGCAGGTCGCGCGCGTGCAGCAGGCCGAAGCAGCCGGCGAGGACGTAGAGCGCGCTCCGCAGGGCCACTCCGCTCGCCGGACGCCGCGGGCGCGCGAGCGCGGGTGCGCGCTCGGGGCGACGCAGCTCGCGCACGTGCGCGCCGCCGGCCGCGAGCGCGGCGAGCGCCGCCCCGTCGCGCGCGACGGCGGGGTCGAAGCTCGACGGGTCGATCGCGACGACGCCCAGGTGCCGCGTCCGCCCGCAACCCACGAGCGCCCCCGGCTGGCTCGTGACGACCTCGATGCGCTCTGCTGCCAGCTTCCCGAGCAGCTCCGCCGGCGAGCGCTCGCCGGCCGGCCGGGCGCGCGCGAGCAGCCGGCGGGCGGCGCTCCGCTCGCTCGCGCTCGCCGGCTCGCCGTCGGCGCCGGCGACCACCAGCCGCACGCGCCGGGCCTCGGCGAACGCCCGTGTCAGCAGCGTCTCGGCGGCGGCGACCGCGAGCTCGAAGCTCGAGTCCGGCGCAGCCCCGAAGTCGCCCGAGGCGCGCGCGTCGAGCACGACCGCGAGCTCGTCGCCCGCGGGGTCGTCGAGCTCCTTGACCATGAGGCGCCCGTGGTGCGCGGTCGCGGGCCAGTGCACCCCGCGCAGCGACTCGCCCGGCTGGTGCTCGCGCACGCCGTGGAGCTCGTGGCCGCCGGCGCGCAGCTTCTGCCGCGAGAACGCGACGTCGCCTCCGCCGGCCGCGTTCCCGTCGTGCAGCGCAAGCGGGGCGGCGAGCACCGTGAGCGACGTGCTCCCGCGCGTCGCGTCGATGCGCCGCGCGAGTCCGAACGGATCCTCGCGCACGAGCGTTCCGGCGGCGAGCTCGCGCACGCCGCGCGCGAGCGGCCCGAGCTCGTAGCTCCCGCGCAGGGCGCGCAGGCCGCCGACGGAGACCGGCCGCAGGGCGCACGGCTCCCCGGCGCCGTCCTCCCGGAACGCCGCGCGGCCGGGGCGGGCGCCCGCGAGCGGGCGCAGCTCGACCTCGACGCGGATGCGCTCGCCGGCATGCGCGAATGCGGGCAGATTGCGCACCGCGACGTGCGGTCCGCCCGCGAGGCCGACCCAGATGCGCGCGAGCGCGACGGCGGCCACGAGCGCGGCACCGAGCAGCGCGAGCTCGGGCGTGCCGAAGAGGCGCGCGTAGGCGAGCGCGGCGAGTCCGCAGGCGAGCGCGACGCGCCCGCGTGCGCTCAGCCCGGGGCCCGCCGTCCCGCTCACAGCGGGACGGGCACGCGCGCGAGCAGCTCGTCGACGACCGCGGCGACGTCGGCGGGCGCCCCGGCCGCCGGCAGCAGCCGGTGCGCGAGCGCGTCGCGCGCGAGCTCCTTGACGTCGTCGGGCACGACGTGGTCGCGGCCGCGCACGAGCGCGTGGGCGCGCGCGAGGCGCACGAGCGTCACCCCGGCGCGCGGGCTCGCGCCGAGCGCGAGGCGGGCGTCCGCACGCGTCGCCCCGCACAGCGCGACGACGTAGGAGTGCAGCGCGGGCGCGACGTGCACCGCCCGGCAGGCGTGCACCGCGGCCACGATGTCGCCGGCACCGGCCACGGCCGCGAGCGTCTCGAGCGGCGACCCCTCGGGCCCGGTCTGGTCGGCCAGCATGCGCGCCTCGTCGCCGGGCTCCGGGTAGCCGAGTGCGAGCCGCAGCGCGAAGCGGTCGAGCTGGGCCTCCGGCAGCGGGAACGTGCCGTCCTGCTCGATCGGGTTCTGGGTCGCGATCATGAAGAACGGCGCGGCCAGGGGACGCGCGATGCCGTCGACGGTGACCTGGCGCTCCTGCATGCACTCGAGCAGCGCCGACTGCGTGCGCGGCGAGGCACGGTTGAGCTCGTCGGCGAGCACGACGTTGGCGAAGACCGGGCCCGGGCGGAACGCGAACTCGCTCGTGCGCTGATCGAACACGCTGACACCGGTGAGATCGCTCGGGAGCACGTCGGGCGTGAGCTGGATGCGCGCGAACGAGCAGTCGAGCGAGCGCGCCAGCGCGCGGGCGAGCGTCGTCTTGCCGACGCCCGGGACGTCCTCGACGAGCACGTGGCCCTCGGCCAGGAGCGCGACGACGGCGCGCTCGACGATCGCCGGGTCGCCGCTGACGGCGCGCCGCACGTTCGCGATCACGCGGAGCGCGACGTCGCGCGCGCCGTCGAGCCCCCGCTGCTCGGCAAGTGCGGCCTCCATCGTCCTCATCCTACGAGCGTTGCGGCGAACGGGTGCTCAGGGCACGAGCAGCTGCTCGACGCGGTCGAGCACCGCGCCCGCGATGACGCGCTTGGGCGCGCGCGGCACCTGGCGCACGTCGCCGGCGCCGACGAGCACGACCTCGTTGTGATCGACGTCGAACCCGATGTCGGCGCGCGAGACGTCGTTGAGGACGATCAGGTCGACGCCCTTGCGCACCCGCTTGGCCTCGGCGCGCGCGACGTCGGCGCCGGCCTCGGCCGCGAAGCCCACGAGCACCTGCCCGGGGCGGCGGCGCGCCGCGAGCGCGGCGAGCACGTCGGCCGTCGGCTCGAGCGCCAGCGCCCACGCGCCGCTGCGCTCGCGCTTGCCCGCCGTCGCCTCGGCCGGGCGGAAGTCGGCGACCGCGGCGGCCATCAGCACGACGTCGGCCCAGTCCGCGTGCGCGAGCGCCGCGCGCTCGAGCTCCTGCGTTGTCTCAACCTCCACCACACGTCCAGACTTCGGCCGGACGCTCCCGTTGGCGAGCACGGTCACGACGTCCGCCCCGCGGGCGGCCGCCTCGTCGGCGAGCGCGACGCCCATCCGCCCCGAGGAGCGGTTGCCGAGGTAGCGCACGCCGTCGAGCGGCTCGCGCGTGCCGCCGGCGGTGACGAGCACGGTGCGGCCCGCGAGGGAACCCGTCGTGCGCGCGAGCAGCGCCTCGACGGCGGCGACGATCTCGTGCGGCTCGGCCATGCGGCCGGCGCCGTGCTCACCCTCGGCGAGCGCGCCCTCGGCGGGGCCGGCGAAGTGCACGCCGCGCTCGCGCAGCCGCGCGGCGTTGGCCTGCGTCGCGGGGTGCTCCCACATGCGCACGTTCATGGCGGGCGCGACGAGCAGCGGCGCGGGCGTCGACAGCGCGCTCTGCGTGACGACGTTGTCGGCCAGCCCCCAGGCGAGCTTCGCGAGCGTGTTCGCGGTGCAGGGCGCGATGCACATGACGGCCGCGTCGCGCGCGGCGTCGAGGTGCGGATACGTCCCGTCGAGCACGGGACGGTCGTCGAGCACCGGCTTGCGCGTGAGCGCGGCGAGCAGCTGCGGCCCGATGAAGCGCGCGGCGTCGGGCGTCAGCGCGCAGCGGACGTCGCGGCCCGCCTCGACCAGGCGCCGCACGACCTCGCACGTCTTGTAGGCGGCGACGCCTCCCGTGACGCCGACGAGCACGAGTGGCGGCGCGTCCTGCATCGCACGGGTCCGGGCGGCCGGGCTACGTCCGCTCGGGGAGCTCCCAGTGCAGCTTGCCCTGGGCGATCTCCTCGAGGGCCATCGTCAGGTAGTTCTTCGAGCGCGACTCCACCATCGGCGGCGCGAACGTGTCGATGTTGCCCTCGCCGAGCTGATGGTGGTAGGTGTTGAGCTGCCGCGCGCGCTTGGCCGCGACGATCACGAGCGCGTACTTGGAGTCGATGCGCTCGAGGAGCTTGTCGATGGGCGGGTGAATCATTCGGAGCCCTTCACGGAGTCGGCGTCGAGCAGCGCGTCGAGTCGTTGCTGCAGCTCGCGGGTCGCTCGTTCAGCGTCGTCGTTGGTGATTGCGATGTCGAACTGATCCCGCTCGCGCAACTGCTCGTGGGCGATCGCGAGCCGGACCTCGATCTCCCCGGCCGAATCGGTCGCTC
Organism: uncultured Actinomycetes bacterium; assembly: GCA_963743275.1. GTDB lineage: Bacteria > Actinomycetota > Thermoleophilia > Gaiellales > JALYLC01 > JALYLC01. The sequence goes on from CAVUPB010000005.1 coordinate 275,577, forward strand.
GCGCGCGCAGCCGCCGTTCGAGGTCGTCGAACGACGGGGGACAGACGAAGACTAGCGTGGCGTCCGGTCTGCGGCGGCGGACGGCGAACGCGCCCTCGACCTCGAGCTCGAGGATCACGGCCTTCCCGGTCGCGAGCAGGCGGTCGACCTCGGCCTCGAGCGTGCCGTAGCGACCGCCCGCGTAGGCCACGTATTCGAGGAACTCGCCGGCATCGACCTTGCGCTGGAACTCGTCGTCGCCGAGGAAGTAGTACTCCCGGCCGTCGACCTCGCCGGGGCGGCGCGGGCGCGTCGCGGCCGAGACGGCGACGACGTAGCGGTCGGAACGCTCGAGCAGCCCGCGGATCAGCGTGCCCTTGCCGGCCCCCGACGGGCCGGAGATGACGAACAGCCTCGGCAGGGAGCGATCCGCGCTCAGCGCGCCCCGAGCAGCGCGACGAGCTCGTCGCGCTGGCGCTCGGAGAGACCGCCGACCGTCTTCGACTGGCTGATCCGGCACTGGTTCAGGCAGCGTGTCGCCTTGACGCGACCGAACTTCGGCAGCGAGAGCAGCACGTCGAAGACCTTCGCCGTCATCAGATACTCCGGCGGCCGCGTCAGCACCTCGCGCGCCGAGACGTCGCCGGCCTTCAGCTCGCGCTTGAGCCGCGCCCGCTCGACCCGCACCGCGTTCGCGCGGCGCAGCGCCTCCATGCGCTGGTCGAGCGATCTGAGCGGTGCCTGCGTCGGGATCTTCTGGCCGGTCGTCATTGTCGGCTGATCCTAGGCACCCCATGACGTGTGGCGCAAGCGGAATACCGCAGAAATCCCCTTCGGGAGCAGGAAAAACGTGAACCTCAAGTCGAGTGTTGTTGTTTTCAGCTCCGGTAGGCCGCCGAAACGGCGGTCAGACCCCGATCTGCGAGTAGGGTGGTGAGTTCGGCGCGGACGCGGCGCGCGAGCAGCGGCTCGCGAAATGCGGCGCTCCCGACCTGCACGGCGCAGGCCCCCGCGGCCAGGAACTCGAGCGCATCCCACCCGCTCGCGATGCCCCCCACCCCGACGATCGGCAGATCGCAGGCCGCGCGGCACGCGTGCACGGCCGCGAGCGCCACGGGCTTGAGCGCCGGGCCCGAGAGTCCCCCGGTCACGCCGCCGAGCAGCGGCGCGAGCGTGGCGTGATCGATCGCGAGGCCGCGCAGCGTGTTCGTGAGCACGAGCGCGGCGGCCCCCGCCCGCTCGGCGGCGACGGCGATCGCGGCGAGGTCGGCGACGTTCGGCGACAGCTTGACCCAGAGCGGCAGGCGCGTGGCCTCGCGGCAGAGGCGGACGACCGCCTCGGTCTCGGCGGGATCGGAGCCGATCGAGATGCAGCCGCTCTTGACGTTCGGGCACGAGACGTTGAGCTCGAGGGCGGCGATGCCCGGCTCGCCGTCGAGGCGCCGGCAGGCGAGCGCGTAGTCGCCGTGCTCGAAGCCGCCGATCGAGACGACGAGCGGGCGTCCGAGCGCGCGCACCTCGGGCAGCGTCGTCTCGGCGAACGCCGCGAGCCCGGGATTGGGCAGGCCGATCGAGTTGAGCATCCCGCCCGCGACCTCGCACACGCGCGGCGGCTCGTTGCCCTCGCGCGCCAGCGGCGTCACGGTCTTCGTGACGACGAGCGCGAGCTCGGCGTCGATCGCGAGGCCGGCGGCGCGCGCTGCCAGCGGGTCGAGCGTGCCGGACGCGTTCATGACCGGATGCTCGAGCTCGAGCGCCCCGACGCGCGTTGCGCTCATGCCGCCACCACGCGCGTGCCGGCGACGACGGGCCCCTCGACGCAGAGCCGCACGAGCCGGCCGCCGAGGCGCACGGCGCAGCCGTAGCAGGCGCCGTAGCCGCACGCCATCGGCGCTTCGAGCGCGAGCTGGCACGGCACGCCCGCCGCGGCGCACGCCTCGGCGACCGCGTGCACGAGGCCGCCCGGGCCGGCGGCGAGGACGCACGTCGCGCCCGGGAGGCGCGGCGCCAGCAGCTCGAGCACGTTGCCCGGCGGCAGGACGATCTCGCGCTCGGCGGCTGGCACGAGCTCGGCCGCGCGCGCCGCATCGGCATCGCGGAACGCCGCCAGCAGCGGGGCCCCCGGCAGCGCGCGCGCGAGCGGCGCGAGCAGCGCGGCGCCGAAGCCGCCGCCGACGAGCAGCGGCGACGGCCCGGCCGCGGTCGCGTCGAAGCCGCGGCCGAACGGGCCGAGGACCTCGACCTCGGCGCCCGTGCGGGCGAGCGCCGCGAGCGCGGCGCCGCGCGGCTGGCAGAGGAACGTGACGCTCGCGTCGTCGGACGCGACGGCCGACAGCGGCCGCGCCAGGAACCCGTCGTGCGCACGGGCACGCAGCATGTGGAACTGGCCGGGCTCGCCCGCCGGGAAGGTGCGCTCGAGCGACACCCTGACGTACGGCCCCAGCGGCTCGCACGCCACGACGTACGCCGCTGTCAAGCGTGCAGCTCCTGCAGGCTCTTGGGCTCGACCTGCCAGGCGCGGGCGATCGCCTGCACGGCGGCGCTCGCGGCGGCCAGCGTCGTGATGCACGGCACCTTGGCCGAGATCGCGGCGCGGCGGATGTGGTAGCCGTCGGCGTGCGCGCCGCGGCCCACGGGCGTGTTGACGATCAGGTCGACCTTTCCGCTGCGCACGAGGTCGACGACCGAGTTGCCGTCGGCCGCCCCCACCTTCGCGATCTCGGTCACCTCGATGCCGAGCTGCGCGATGCGCCGGGCGGTCCCGGGCGTCGCCACGAGGTCGAAGCCGAGGTCGGTGAGCCGCTGGGCGAGCAGCGTCGCGGCGGGCTTGTCGCGGTCGCAGACCGACAGGAACGCGACCGCGCGGTGCCCGTTCGGCCGCTTCGGCAGATACAGCCCGGCTGCGCGCATGGCCTTTGCGTAGGTCGTCGCGAAGTCCGGCGCGAGCGCCATCACCTCGCCCGTGGAGCGCATCTCGGGCCCGAGCACGGGATCGGACCCGGGGAAGCGCGCGAACGGGAGCACGACTTCCTTGACGGCGACGACCCGCGGCTCCGGGATGACGACGTTCATCTCCGCGAGGCGGGAGCCGGTCGTCAGGCGACAGGCCAGGTCGACGAGGTCGATGCCCATCGCCTTGCACACGAACGGCACCGTGCGACTTGCGCGCGGGTTGGCCTCGAGCACGTAGATGGTGCCCTCGTGGATCGCGAACTGCACGTTGCAGAGCCCCTGCACGCCGAGCCCGCGCACGAGCAGCTCGGTCTGCCGCCGGATCTCGGCCTCCAGCTCGGGCCCGATCGAGAGCGGCGGGATGACGCAGGCGGAGTCGCCGGAGTGCACGCCGGCCTCCTCGACGTGCTCCATCACGGCGGCGACGAGCGCGTCCTCGCCGTCGCCCACGGCGTCGACGTCGACCTCGATCGCGTCCTCGACGAAGCGGTCGACGAGCGTGTTGGGCGCGATCGGCGCCGAGCGCACGTCGTCGGCCGTGTAGCAGACGCGCATCGCGCGGCCCCCGAGCACGTACGACGGCCGCACGAGCACCGGGTAGCCGATGCGCTCGGCAGCGGTCACGGCCTCCTCGGCGTCGCCGGCGATCGCCCAGTCCGGCGCGCGCAGGCCGAGCTTCGCGAGCAGCTCGCCGAAGCGCTCGCGATCCTCCGCGAGGTCGATCGCCGCGGGGCTCGTGCCGAGGATCGGCACACCGAGCTCGACGAGGCGGCGCGCGAGCTTGAGCGGCGTCTGCCCGCCGAACTGGACGACGACGCCGATCGGCTTCTCGCGCTCCACGACCTCGAGCACGTCCTCGGCCGTGAGCGGCTCGAAGTAGAGCCGGTCGGCGGTGTCGTAGTCGGTCGAGACCGTCTCGGGATTGCAGTTGACCATGACCGCGGCGTAGCCCTGCGCGCGGTAGCTGCGCACCGCCTGGACGCAGCAGTAGTCGAACTCGATGCCCTGCCCGATGCGGTTCGGGCCCGACCCGAGGATCAGCACGGCCGGGCGGTCGTCGGCCAGCGGCTCGTCGATGCGGTCGTAGCTCGAGTAGAGATAGGACGTCTCGGCGGCGACCTCGCCGCCGCACGAGTCGACCGTCTTGAAGACCGGCCGCACGCCGAGCTCGAGCCGGCGGGCGTGCACGGCCTCCTCGCTGCAGCGGCAGAGGCGCGCGATGCGGGCATCCGACACGCCCTCGTGCTTGAGCAGGCGCAGCGCCTCGGCATCGAGGCCGGCGAGCCCGCGCGCCGCGGCGTCGTCCTCGCGCGCCACGCGACGCGCGAGCTCGTGGCAGAACCAGGGATGCACGCTGCTCTCGGCCGAGAGCGCGTCGGCGTCCTCGCCCGCGCGCAGGCGGCCGAGCAGCGCGTCGAAGCGGTCCCACGCGGGCGTCACGAGCTCCCCCTCCTCGCGCGGGTCGCGGTCGAGCTCGCGCGAGCGCATCGCCTTGCCGTAGGCCTCGTTGAAGCAGCGGCCGATGCCCATCGCCTCGCCGACCGACTTCATCTGCGTCGTGAGCGTCTCGTCCGACCCCGCGAACTTCTCGAACGCGAAGCGCGGCGCCTTGACCACCACGTAGTCGATCGTGGGCTCGAACGAGGCCGGCGTCGTGCCCGTGATGTCGTTCGGGATCTCGTCGAGCGTGTAGCCGATCGCGAGCCGGGTGGCGACCTTGGCGATCGGGTAGCCGGTCGCCTTCGACGCCAGCGCGGAGGAGCGCGAGACGCGCGGGTTCATCTCGATCACGACGATCTCGCCGCTCTCGCGATTGACCGCGAACTGCACGTTTGAGCCGCCCGTCTCGACGCCGACCGCGCGGATGACCCGCGCCGCGGCGTCGCGCAGCGCCTGGTACTCGCGGTCCGAGAGCGTCATGGCGGGCGCGCAGCAGACGGAGTCGCCGGTGTGGACGCCCATCGGATCGAGGTTCTCGATCGAGCAGACGATGACGACGTTGTCGAGGCGGTCGCGGATCACCTCGAGCTCGAACTCGCCCCAGCCCTCGACCGACTCCTCCATCAGCACCTGCGAGATCGGGCTCTCGCTGAGCCCGCGGAGGACGATCGCGTCGAGCTCGCCGGCCGTGCGGGCGAAACCGCCGCCGTGGCCGCCCAGCGTGAAGGCGGGCCGGATCGCGACCGGCAGCTGCAGCTCGCGGCCGAGCGCCGCGCGCGCCTCGGCCGGCGTGCGCACGATCACCGAGCGCGGCACGCGCAGGCCGACCGACGCCATCGCGTTGCCGAACGCCTCGCGGTCCTCCGCGGTGTGGATCGCCTTCGCGGAGGCGCCGATCAGCTCGATCTCGAGCTCGGCCAGCACGCCGGCCGCCTCGAGCTCCATGGCGAGGTTGAGCGCCGTCTGGCCGCCCAGCGTCGGCAGCAGCGCGTCGGGGCGCTCGCGGCGCAGCACGCCGGTCACGCCCTCGAGGTCGAGCGGCTCGAGGTAGGTCGCGTCCGCCCAGTCCGGGTCGGTCATGATCGTGGCCGGATTGGAGTTGACGAGCACCGTGCGGTAGCCCTCCTCGCGCAGCACCTTGAGCGCCTGCACGCCGGAGTAGTCGAACTCGCACGCCTGCCCGATCACGATCGGGCCGGAGCCGATGATGGCGATCGTCTCGAGATCGTCGCGCCGCGGCATCAGCCGTTCCCCCCCGCCCGCGCGACGCAGGCCTCGACGAACTCGGACAGCTTCTCACGCGCGTCGTGCGGCCCCGGCGACGCCTCGGGGTGGAACTGCATGCTCCAGACCGGCCGGCCGCGCAGGCGCAGGCCCTCGACCGTGCCGTCGTAGAGCGAGCGGTGCGTGACCTCGAGGCGGCCGTCGCCGTTGGCCGGCGCCTGCACCGCGAAGCCGTGGTTCTGGCTCGTCACGAGCACGCGCCCGGACGCGGTCTCGAAGACCGGGTGGTTCGCGCCGCGGTGCCCGAACGGGAGCTTGAACGTCTCCAGCCCGAGCGCGCGGCCGAGCAGCTGGTGGCCGAGGCAGATGCCGTAGAGCGGGCGGCCCTGATCGATCATGGCGCGCACCTCGGCGACGTGCGCGTCCATCGAGCCCGGATCGCCCGGGCCGTTCGCGAGCAGCACGCCGTCGGGTGCGAGCGCGTCGACCTGCGCGGCCGTGGCGTCGTGCGGCAGCACGGTGACGGTCGCACCGGCGCTCTCGAGCAGCCGCACGATCGAGGCCTTGGCGCCGTAGTCGAGCACGACGACGTGGCAGCGCGAGTGTGCCGGTGGGTGGCCGGCGAGATGCCCGGAGACCTCGTCCGCGAGCAGGCGCCCCGCCATCGGCGGCTCGGCGGCGAGCAGCGCGAGCGCCTCGTCGCGGCCGACGCCCTCGCCGCACGCCACCGCGAGCATGGCGCCGCGGTCGCGCAGGTGCCGCACGAGCGCGCGCGTGTCGAGCCCGGAGAGCGCGACGATCCCCTCGGCGCGCAGCCAGTCGAGCAGCCCGGTGCGCCCGTTCGGGGCGTAGTTGCGCGCCTCGTGGCAGATCATCGCGGTCGGCTGCACGCGACCCGACTCGAAGGCCGCGTCCTCGATGCCGTAGTTGCCGATCATCGGCGCGGTGAACGTCAGGATCTGGCGGGCGAAGCTCGGGTCCGTGAGCGCCTCCTGGTACCCCGTCATGGCCGTCGTGAAGACGGCCTCGCCGACCGCCGCGCCGGGAGCGCCGACGCTGATGCCGGGCCAGGCCGTGCCGTCCGCGAGGTGGAGCGCGACCTCGCTCATGCGGCCACCCGCGCTCCCGCGCGGTGCGCGACCTGCCCGCCGGCGAGCGTGAGCAGGCAGCGCCCCTGCACCTCGCGGCCGAGGAACGCGCAGTTGCGGCTGCGCGAGACGATCTCGTCCTCGCGCACCGTGAAGCGGTCGCGCAGGTCCCACAGCGCGAGGTCGGCCCCGGCGCCGACCGCGATCCGGGGGCGCGGCAGGCCGAAGGCGCGCGCCGGGCCGGCCGTCATGCGTTCGACGATCAGCTCGAGCGCGACGACGCCGGGCTCGACGAGCCCGTGCACGAGCGCCGGGAAGGCGGTCTCGAGGCCGATCACGCCGTTCGGGGCGGCCGGGAACGGCACCTCCTTCTCGGCCGGGTGGTGCGGCGCGTGGTCGGTCGCGATGCAGTCGATCGTGCCGTCGCGCAGCCCCTCGACGAGCGCCTGCCGGTGCGCCTCGGCCGCCAGCGGCGGGCTCATCTTGAAGCGCGCCGCGTCGAGCGTCAGCACCTCCTCGTCGGTCAGGAGCAGGTGATGGGGCGACGCCTCGGCGGAGACGTCGACGCCCCAGGTGCGCGCGAGGCGCACCTCCTCGACCGACTCGGCGACGTGGAGGTGGCAGAGGTGGAGCGGGCGGCTCTCGTAGCGGGCGATGCGCAGGTCGCGGGCGATCATCGTCGACTCGGCGATCGCCGGGTACCCGATCAGCCCGAGCCGCGCGCACACGGCGCCCTCGTGCATGTCGGCCGCGCGCGACAGCGACGTGTCCTCGCAGTGCAGCGAGAGCACCCGCCCGGTCGTCGCGGCGTACTGCAGCGCGCGCCGCAGGAGCGACGCGGAGAGCACCGGCCGGCCGTCGTCGGAGTAGCCGCACGCGCCGTGGTCGGCGAGCTCGCCGAGCGGCGCGAGCTGCTCGCCGTTCTGCCCGAGCGAGATCGCGGCCAGGAAGCCGACGCGCACGCGCGCATCGAGTGCCGCGCGCTCGTGCAGCGAGTCGAGCACCTGCGGCGTGTCGACGACCGGATCGGTGTTGGGCATCGCGAGCACGCTGCAGTAGCCGCCGGCGGCGGCCGCCGCGGTGCCGGTCGCGAGGTCCTCCTTGTGCTCCTGGCCGGGCGTGCGCAGGTGCACGTGCGGGTCGATGAACGCCGGCAGCAGCGTGCAGCCGCCGCCGTCGACGACCTCGGCGCCCGGCGGCGCGGCGAGCCCGTCGCCGAGCTCGGCGACGACGCCGCTGCGCACGAGCACGTCGAGCCGCCCGTCGATGCCCTCGCCGGGATCGAGCACGCGCGCGCCCCGCACGAGCACGTCGGCCCCGGCGCCCGGCGCCTGCACCAGCCGCCCTGGCTCGCGGCCGCTCACGCCGTCCCCTCCCCGCCCGCGAGCAGGTCGTAGAGGACGGCCATGCGCACGACGAGCCCGGCGCGCACCTGGGCGGTGACGAGCGAGACGGCCGAGTCGGCGACCTCGTCGCTGATCTCGACGCCGCGGTTCATCGGGCCGGGATGCATGACGATCTGCCCGGGCCGCAGGCGCTGCGCGGTGATGCCGTAGCGCATCGTGTACTCGCGCAGGCTCGGCACGTAGGCCTCGCCCGGCAGCATGCGCTCGCGCTGCATGCGCAGGACGTAGACGACGTCGGCGTGCGCGATGTCGCCGATGTCGTACGAGACCGCGACGCCCGTCGCCTCGATGCCGCGCGGGATCAGCGAGGGCGGCCCGATCAGCGTGACGTGCGCGCCGCAGGCGAGCAGCAGCGCGAGGTTCGAGCGGGCCACGCGCGAGTGCAGCACGTCGCCGACGATCGCGACGTGCACGCCCTCGACGCGCCCGAGCGCCGCGCGCAGGGCGTAGAGGTCGAGCAGGCTCTGCGTGGGGTGCTGGTGGGCGCCGTCGCCCGCGTTGACGACCGCCGCGCGGGTGTAGCGCGTGGCGAGCGCCGCCGCCCCCACCTGCGCGTGCCGGATCACGACGACGTCGGGTCCGTAGGCGTCGAGCGTCAGCAGGGTGTCCTTGAGCGTCTCGCCCTTCTCGACCGACGATCCGCCGGCCTTCAGCGAGATCGTGTCGGCGGAGAGCCGCTTGGCGGCGAGCTCGAACGACGACGACGTGCGCGTCGAGGCCTCGAAGAAGACGCTCAGCACGGTGCGCCCGCGCAGCGTCGGCAGCTTCTTGACCTCGCGCTCGGCGACGGCCTCGAAGCTCGCCGCGAGCTCGAGCAGGCGCTCGACCGTCGCGCGGTCGAGATCCTCGCTCGAGAGCAGGTGGCGGGCGCCCGGGTGCGAGGCCGTGACGGGCTCGAGCAGCGAGGCGCTCATTCGGCGCCCCGCTCGAGCACGACCTCGTCGGCCGCGTCCTCCTCGCCGAGGTGCACGCGCACCCGCTCGGCGCGGGAGGTCGGGAGGTTCTTGCCGACGACGTCGGCGCGGATCGGCAGCTCGCGGTGCCCGCGGTCGCAGAGCACGGCCAGGCGCACCCGGGCCGGGCGGCCGTAGTCGAACACCGCCTCGATCGCGGCGCGCACGGTGCGTCCCGTGTAGAGCACGTCGTCGACGATCACGACGGTCGCGCCGTCGAGCGGGAAGTCGAGCGACGAGGCCTTGACGACCGGTTGCGGATGCGCGCGCGTCTCGCCCCCGCGCAGGCCCATGTCGTCGCGGTAGAACGTGATGTCGAGCGCGCCGACCGGCACGTCGACGCCGCCGATCTCGGCCAGCAGCGTGGCCAGGCGCCGCGCGAGCGTGACGCCGCGCGTGTAGATCCCGACGAGCGCGAGGCGGTCGAGCGACTCGCCCTCGCGCTCGACGATCTCGTGAGCCATGCGGCGCAACGTGCGGCCGATCTGCTCGGCATCGAGCAGCACGGTCGGCGCCGTGGAGGCAGGGGTGGTCACTCGTTCAGCTCCTTTCCGGGCTCTCGGGCCGCGGCTTTAAAGGGACTGCATTGCGGCGCGACGCGCCGCTCATGGAGGCTAGCAGCAGGGGTCTCCGGGCCGTGCCCGGCGTCCTCGCGTCCGGCGGGGCGCCGCGGCCGCCGCTACTCGAAGTACGTGTCGTCGTGGCGGTACGGCGGCGCGCAGCAGCACAGGAAGCGCAGCTCGCCGTCGCCGAGCGCCGTGATCTCGTGCCAGGCGCCGGGCGGGATCGCGACCGCGTCGCCGGGCCCGAGCTCGGTGCGCTCGCCCTCCAGCTCCATCGCGCCGCGGCCGGCGGTCACGAAGTAGATCTCCTCGCTGAGCGCGTGGTAGTGGCGCTGCGTGCTGCCGCCCGGGGGGAGGCGCGCCTCGGCGAGGCTCTGCAGCGCCGTGCCACCGGTCGGCAGGCCGAAGAGCTCGCGGATCGTCGAGCCGTCCTTCGTCGTGAACGCCTGTGCGGCGTCGAGCGAGCGGGTCTCCATGCGCGCAGGGTAGGCTCGCCCGGGATGGCGAGCGCCAATCGCGAACCGCTCGATCTGCGCGACGAGGATGCGCTCGACCTCGGCTACGCGCTGGACTTCCACATCCTGCTGCGCGCGATCGAGCAGGCCATGCCGGACGACGCCACCCTCTGCCTCGAAGGCGAGACGACGGCCCGCGAGGTCGCGGCGTTCCTGCGCGAGCACGAGGCCCCCGAGCGGCGCGCGCTGGTCGCGAACACCCCGCGCGCCGCCGCCGTATTCCACCTGCCGCTCGCGGACGGGAACCTCGCCCGCCTGCGGCTGCTGGCCGAGGACTTCATCGCGTCGGAGATCGCCAACCACCTCGCCGTCTACCGCGGCGACGAGGTGCTGCTGTGGGCGCACGAGGCGGGCTCGGGATCCGTGCAGCTCGCGCGTTCGCTGCCGCCCGAGACCGTCGCGAGCTTCCGAGCGGCGCTCGGCACGACGCTCAGGCCGCGCAAGCGCTCGCGCTGGCTCGGGCTACGCCGCGCGCGCGACGACTAGCACCCAGCGCAGGGTGATCGGGAGCGGCGGCTCGCCCGCCGCCGCCTCGCGCTCGAGGCGCGCGATCGCGGCCTCCACCTGCTCGGGCGGCAGCAGGTGGATCGTCGAGATGTGGCGCCCGCGCAGCTGCTCGGCGGCGCGTTCGCGCGAAACCGAGCCGGCCTGATCGAAGCGGCGCTCGTGCACCGCGCCGAAGCCCGCCCCGGCGAGCTCGGCGGCCAGGCGCTCGACGGCCGGGAAGCGCGGGAGGTCGACGGCGGGCAGGTCGGGCAGGTACGGCACGAGGTGATGGCCCGTGAAGTGCTCGGGGACGAACGTCCAGACGAAGAGGCGCCCCTCGGGCGCAAGCACGCGGCGCGCCTCGGCCAGCGCGCGCGGCCGGCGGTCGCCGAGCGCGTGCACCACGAGGCGCATCGTCACCGCGTCGAACCAGCCCGCGCGGAAGGGCAGGTCGTCGGCCTGCGCCCGCTTGAACGCCGTGCCGCGGATGCGGCGCGCGCGCGCCTTCGCGAGCATCGGCTCCGACGCGTCGACGCCCCAGGCCCTCACGCCCAGGCGCTCGACCGCCAGCGCCACCAGCGAGCCCGTCCCGCACCCGACGTCGAGCATGCGCGTGGCCGCGCCGAGCCCCTCGGCGACCGTGATCTCGAACTGCTCGCCGAGCTGCTCCTCGCGCGCGCGCAGATCGTCGTAGCGCTCCGCCATGCGATCGAAGATCGCCGGCGGGGTCCCACCGTCGCGATCAGAAGTCGTCGTCGGCCTCGGCCTCTTCGAGCAGCGCCGCCTCTGCCGCTGCGACGAGATCGGACTCGACGAGCACGCGGCACGGCCCGTCGTGCGGAGCCCCCGCGACCTCGCTCTCGGCGCCCTCGAGGCGCGCGGCGATGCCGGCCGCCGCGAGCGTGCGCATGATCGAATCGGCCTCGGCCGAGTCGCCTGCAACCGCGATAGTCACCAATCCCTGACTCATGGAGTCCTCTCCTCATCCGGGTGCGCGCCTCCGCGCCGCAACTCCGGCGCTCCGCGCTCTGGCAGCGGTAGCTCGATGGTATCGAAATCGCGCGGCACGACGGTGTGCGCGAAGATCGCGCGTGCCTCGTCCTTGATCGCGCGCGGCGTCGCGCGCTGGCCGAGGTGCGTGAGCGCGAGCAGCTTGACCTCGCTCGCGGCCGCGAGCTCGGCGGCCTCGGCCGCGGTCGAGTGGCGCGTCTCGCGGGCGCGCTCGCGGTCCTCGGAGGAGAAGCTCGCCTCGTGCACGAGCAGGTCGGCGCCGAGCGCCGCGCGGCGCACCGCGGCGCACGGGCGCGTGTCGCCGCTGAAGACGAGCGTGCGTCCGCGCCGCGCCGGGCCGACGACGGCGCCGGGCTCGACCACGGAGCCGTCGGAGGCGGTCACGGCGTGGCCGCGCTGCAGCTCGCCGAAGGCCGGGCCCTCGGGCACCCCCAGGCGGCGCGCCTCGTCCACGTCGAACTGCCCCGGCCGCTCGTCCTCGCACAGCTCCCAGGCCACCCCGGGCCCGCGATGGTCGACGGCGTGCGCGAGCAGCCGGTAGCCGTCCCCGGGCACCTCGTCGCCGTCGCCGAGCTCGCGCGCGTGCAGCGGGAACCCGAGCCGGCCGATGATCGGCGCGAAGATCGTGAGCAGGTCGGCGAGGCCGGAGGGCCCGTAGAGCTCGAGTCCCTGCTCGCGCCCGCGCAGCTCGTAGGTCTTCAGCAGCCCCGGCAGCCCGAGCACGTGGTCGGCGTGGTAGTGGCTGAAGAGCACGATGTCGAGATCGACGAGCCCGACCTGCGAGCGCAGCAGCTGGCGCTGAGTGCCCTCGCCGCAATCGAGCAGGATGCGGTCGCCGCCGCGCCGGATCAGCGTCGCGGCGGGCGCGCGGCGGGCCGTAGGCGTCGAGCCCGCGGTGCCCAGGAAGACGACGTCCAGGTCCACCGGGCCGAGTCTATGAAGTGGGCCGCGGTCTGGATGAGGTCGGCGTCAGCCCGCGACGCGCAGGACGGCACGGCCGTCCGTGACCTCGCCGCCGCCCGAGAGCGCGTGCAGCCGCGCGCGGCGCAGCGCACTCGCCGAGGCCGGCAGCGGCACGACCTCGTTCACGACCGCCAGCCCGCGGCCGATGAAGCCCGCGACGTCGCCGTCGTAGCTCCCCGCCGTCGCGTCGAGCGCGTCGGCGAGATCGAGCGAGACGAGCTTTCCCGTCCACGGCGCGCGTCCACCCTCGGCGCCGCCGTCCAGCACGCGGAGCGCGCTCATGGCAGCACCAGGCGCTCGCCGGGCACGATCAGCGCGCTCTCGAGGTGGTTCGCGTGCGCGATCCCCTCGACGTGGGCCTGAGCGTCCCCGCCGTACTCGGCGCTCGCGATCGCCCAGAGCGTCTCGCCGGGCTGCACGACGTGCGCGCGCGGAGGGTGCGCGCCCGAGGACGAGCCCGGCACGGCGAGCAGGGCGAGCGCGAAGACGGAAACGACGACGGCGAGCGCGGAGGCGCGGCGGCGGAGATAGGGCGAAGCGAACATGTGTTCGACTATAAGGCGAACGTGCGTTCGTGTCAAGGGCGGAATGCGCACGCGTCCGGGGGCGTTACCACCTTCGACATGAGCACTGACATCAGCACCACGGTCCTCCCGCTCCTCCCTCTCGACGACGGTGTGATCCTCCCGAACATGGCGATCGCGATCGCGATCACCAGCGACGAGGCACGCGCCGCCGTCGATGACGCATTGGCAAGCGACGGCCCTCCCCGGGTCGTCATCGCCACCCGCCGCAACGGACAGTTCTCGCCGATCGGCGTGGTCGCCGAGCTGGACGGCCAGCCGGCGATGCTGCCCGGCGGCATCCGCGGCGCCACGATCCGCGCACTGCACCGCGCCGAGCTCGGCCAGGGGCAGGGCGAGGGCATCGGCGGCGCCTTCCGCATCGCGGTCACCGAGCACCCCGATTCGCCCGAGGTGAGCGAGCACGCGCACGAGCTCGCCCGCGAGTACCGCATCGTGATCGAGGAGATCCTCGAGGCGCGCGGTGCCAGCGGCATCGTCGCGTTCCTGCGCACGATCGACCATCCGGGCGCGCTCGCGGACACCGCGGGCTACTCCCCCGACCTCTCGCTCGAGCGCAAGATCGAGCTGCTCGAGACGCTCGACGTCGAGCTCCGGCTCGAGCGCGCGCTCGCGTGGGCCCGTGACACGCTGGCCGAGATCGAGCTGCGACGGAAGATCCGCGACGACGTCGCGGAGGACATGGACAAGTCGCAGCGCGAGTACGTGCTGCGGCGCCAGCTCGACGCCATCCGCAAGGAGCTCGGCGACGACGAGGGCGCCGACGACACCGAGCGCTACCGCGAGCGCATCGACGAGACGCCGCTCTCGGACGAGGCGCGCAAGGAGGCCGAGCGCGAGCTCGGACGCCTCCAGAGCACCGGCCCCGGACACCCCGAGGCCTCGACCATCCGCACCTACCTCGACTGGCTGCTCTCGCTGCCGTGGGGCAAGGAGTCGGACGACCAGGACGACGTGGCCGCCGCGGGCGCAGTGCTCGAGGCCGATCACGCCGGGCTGGACGAGGTCAAGCAGCGCATCCTCGAGTACCTGGCGGTGCGCAGCTTCCGGCGCAAGCGCCAGATCGAGGACGAGGGCGGCGGCGCCATCCTCTGCCTCGTCGGGCCCCCCGGCGTCGGCAAGACGTCGCTGGGCGAGTCGATCGCCCGCGCGCTCGGGCGCGAGTTCGTGCGCATGAGCCTCGGCGGCATCCGCGACGAGGCCGAGATCCGCGGTCACCGGCGCACCTACATCGGCGCGCTGCCGGGCCGCCTCGTGCGGGCCCTGCGCGACGCCGGCACGATGAACCCGGTGATCCTGCTCGACGAGGTCGACAAGCTCGGCGCGGACTGGCGCGGCGATCCGTCGTCGGCCCTGCTCGAGGTGCTCGACCCGGCGCAGAACTCGACGTTCCGCGACCACTACCTCGACCTCAAGGTCGACCTCTCCAAGGTGCTCTTCATCGCCACGGCGAACGTCGCGGAGCAGATCCCCGAGGCACTGCTCGACCGCCTCGAGGTCATCCGCATCGACGGCTACACCGAGGACGAGAAGGTCGCCATCGCACAGCGCTATCTCGTGCCGCGCGCCGAGCGCCGCAACGGGCTCGAGGCCGGCGAGGTCGCGATCGACGACGAGGCGCTGCGGCGCATCGTCACCGAGTACACGCGCGAGGCCGGCGTCCGCAACGTCGAGCGCCTGATCCAGAAGGTGCTGCGCAAGTCCGCCAAGAAGCTCGCCGAGGGGGCCGAGACGCCGATCACCGTCGTCGCCGGCGACCTGCGCGAGCTGCTGGGCCGCCCGCGGCCCGATGTCGACATGGCCCGGCGCGAGTCGGTCGCCGGCGTCGCCACGGGACTCGCGGTCACCGGCTCGGGCGGCGACGTGCTCGTCGTCGAGGCCACCGAGATGGCGGGCAAGGGCCTGACCCTGACCGGCCAGCTGGGCGACGTCATGAGCGAGTCGGCGACGATCGCCCTCTCGTACGTGCGCTCGCACGGCGACCTCCTCGGCATCGACGTCGCGGCGCTCGCCGAGCGCGAGGTGCACGTCCACGTGCCGGCCGGCGCGATCCCCAAGGACGGACCGTCCGCGGGCGTCACGATGACCGTCGCACTCGTCTCGCTGATGTCGGGCCGCGCGGTGCGCGCCGACGTCGGCATGACCGGCGAGGTCACCCTGCAGGGCCGCGTGCTGCCGGTCGGCGGCATCAAGCAGAAGGTGCTGGCGGCCCACCGCGCCGGGCTCACGGACGTGATCCTGCCGGCCCGCAACGGCGGCGACCTCGACGAGCTCCCCCAGAGCGTGCTCGAGGCCGTGCGCTTCCACCTCGTCGACCACGTCGACGAGGCCCTCGCGGTGGCGCTCGAGCCGGCGCCCGCCGCGATCGCCTAGTCGCATCATCGGGGCCGGGCACGCGACGTGCGTGCCCGGCCCCGTCGCGTGCGCGCGCTGAAGGAGAACGCCGGCGGTCAGCGAACGCCTTTCCCGATGAAGACGATCTTCTCTTTCGTCGGGTTCGTGGTGATCATGATCCTGCTGGCGTCCACGGGCGTGATGAAGGGCGATGCATGTCTTTCGAACGTCGGCTGCGTCGGCGCGAACGGCGGGGGCATCACGTTCCACTCGCCGAGCACGGTCACCTCCACGACGCCCTGACCCGCGTGGCCAGTCCGTTCGGGCGCACCGCGCGAATCCCGGCCGATGCCGATGCGGCCTGGCACATCGGGCGCGGACCGGCCACGAAGAGCCCGCTCTGGCGCGTCGGCTGCTGGCTGATCGGGCTCGCGGCCGTCGCCATCGGCCTCCGCTGCATCCTCTGGCTGCTCGGCGGCGCGGCGCCGTTCCAGCTGATGATCTCGGGCTGGGTGCTGATGCTCGTGATCGTCGGCTTCCTGATGACCGTGCCCTACGGCGTCTCGCGGCTGCGCGGCGCCGAGCCCTACACGCCGCCGCGCGACGCGTTCGTGATCGTGCCGCAGAAGCTCTCGACGGTGCTCTGGGTGATGATCTTCTGGCGCTCGCTGCTGTCGGTCGGCGACGAGCTGATGACGCGCCTCTGGAACGCCGCCACGCGGCGCTGGATCGCGGGCCACAAGGCGTACACGCCCGTCGATCCCTTCGCCCCGGCCGAGGCGGAGATCCGCCACGCCGTGGACAACGACCCCGGCTGGTGGCCGCGCGACTCCTGACGCGCGGGCCCCTGGCGAATGCGTCGGGACCGGCCGCGCGCCTAGACACGCACGATGCGGGCCTCGAGCGCCCGCGCCGGGCCGATCGCCAGCTCGGCGTAGGAGTGCCAGGGGGCGCGCCGACGCTCCGTCGGCGAGCCCGGGTTGAGCAGCAGGAGGCCATCGCGGTCGTCGCAGACCGGGAGGTGGGAATGGCCGAAGCAGACGACGCGCGCGCCCGGGAAGCGGGCGCGCAACCGCTCGCGGCGGCCGCGCTCCGGGCCGGAGTCGTGTACCAGGGCGATCCTCACGCCGCCGATCTCGACCGTCTGCTCGGACGGGAGGCGGGCGGCCACGTCCCAGCCGTCGCAGTTGCCGGCGACGCCGTCGAGCGGCGCCAGCGCGGCGAGCTCGTCGAGCAAGCCGGCGTCCGTCACGTCGCCCGTGTGGAGGATGCGGTCGGCCTCGGCGCACGCGGCCAGCAGCGCAGCCGGCAGCGGTCCCCGGCGCCGCGCGCCGAGGTGGGTGTCCCCCGTGACGACGACGCGGACCTGCGTCACGCGCTGCGGCAGGAGAGCACGCGATCGCCCGCGCCCACGCGCCGTGCGACGTCGGCGCCGCCGCCGCCGTCCAGGTAGTCCTTGCCCGCGCCGCCGGTGAGGACGTCGTTGCCGTCGCCGCCGTGCAGGACGGCGGCCTTCGCGCCCGCCGTCAGCCGGTCGGCGCCCGAGCCGGCGAAGACGACCTCGACGGTCTTGAGCAGGTTGTCGCCCTCGCCCTTCGCGCCGTCGTTGGCACCCGCCCCGATCGTGATCGTGAGCCGGGCGCTGCGCCAGCGGTAGTCGACGACGTCGGTGCCGGGACCGCCGTCGAGCCGGTCGCCGCCGTCCGCGGCGACGCCCTGGTCGAAGCGATCGCGCCCGCGGCCGCCCGACTCGCGGTCGTCCCCTGGCCCGCCGGCCAGCGCATCGTCGCCGGTACCGCCCGTGAGGGTGTCGTCTCCGCTCGCGCCGGCCAGCCGGTCGGCGCCCGCGACCCCGCTCAGCGTGTCGTCGTCGGCGCCGCCGTCGAGGTCGTCCGCGCCGTTGCCGCCGTTGAGGACGTCGGCGCCGTCGGCACCGTCGAGCACGTCGGCGCCGTCGCCGCCCGCGAGCGTGTCGTCGCCCGGGCCGCCACGCAGATGGTCGGCGCCCGCACCGCCGTTCAGCGTGTCGTCGCGCAGACCGCCGTCGAGCGTGTTCGCGCGCCCGTCGCCCGTGAGCACGTCGGCATAGTCGGAGCCGAGCAGATCCTCGAAGCCCACGAGCCGGTCGCTGGCGAGCGCGCCGCCGGCGTCGTACGACGTCGCCGTGCCGCGGGCGAGGCTCGCGTCGACGCCGGGCAGGTCGAGGCCGTGCGACACGGTCGAGAAGTCGGCCGTGTCCGAGCCCGCGCCGCCGTCGAGGTTGTCCCCGCCGTCGCCCCCGTCGATGTCGTCGTCGCCCGCGCCGCCGATCACGACGTCGTTGCCCGCACCGCCGACGAGGTAGTTGTCGCCGCTCGTGCCGGTGATGGTGTCGCCGCCGGCGCCGCCCGTCGCGTCCTCGACGTCGGCCGCGATCGTGTCGTGCTCGCCCGCGCCGCCGGCCGTGCCGGGCGCGCCGAGCGCGATCGTCACGGGCTGCGTGCGATCGGAGTAGTCGACGGCGTCCTCCCCCGCCCCGCCGCCGACGGTGTCGTCGCCGGCGCCCGGCGTGATCGTGTCGTCGCCCGGGCCGCCCTGGAGGACGTCGCCGGCCTCGCCGCCCACGATGTCCTCGAGCGCGAGCAGGTTGTCGAGCTCGCCCGCCTGGCCGTCGTTGCGGACGCCGTCGAGCGAGAGCGCGACCGGCAGCGTGCGACCGGCGTACGAGGCCGTGTCGAAGCCGTCGCCGCCGTCGACGACGTCGGATCCGTCGGCCACGTCGTCGAGCGCGGCGGGCGCGCCCGGCTGGTCGATCTCGTCGTCGCCGGCTCCCCCGCGGACGGTGTCGTCGCCCGCGCCCGGATCGATCGTGTCGTCGCCGGGCCCGCCGTCCACCGTGTCGTTGCCCGCGCCGCCCGTGAGCGTGTCCGCGCCGGGCCCGCCGTTGACCGTGTCGTCGCCCGCTCCGCCGTCGAGCGTGTCGTCCGCGGCGGTGCCCGTCAGCGTGTCGTTGGCCGCGCCGCCCGTCGCTCCCTCGACGTCGCTCGCGACCGAGTCGGCCTCGCCCGCCTCGCCGTTGTCGGCCTTGCCGTCGAACAGCACCGACACCGCGGCGGTGCGGCCCGAGTAGTCGACGGTGTCGCTGCCGTCGCCGCCCGTCAGCACGTCGCTGCCGTCGGCCGGAGCGGCCTCGTCGAGCGTGTCGTCGCCGGCGCCGCCCGCAACCGTGTCGTTGCCGGGGCCGCCGGTCAGCGTGTCGCCGCCGCGCCCGCCGGCGAGCGTGTCGGCCCCGGGGCCGCCGTCGAGCACGTTGTCGCGCTGGTCGCCGGTGAGCACGTCGTTGCCCGCCCCGCCGGTGAGGTCCTCGACATCGCTGCCGATGCGGTCGCCCTCGCCGCTCACGCCGTCGTCGGCGAGCCCGTCGAGGGTCGCGCTGATCGCTGCGCCGCGATCGTCGTAGGTCACGACATCCTCGCCCGGGCCGCCCGCGAACGTGTCTGCCGCGGCACCGCCGCGCAGCGTGTCGTCACCGGCGCCGCCCGAGAGCGCGACCGGGATGTCGAGCGGGCCGCCGAGCAGCGCGCCGTCGCCGCCGAACTCGAGGTCGTCGGCCCCGCCGAGACCCGTGACGGCGAGCCGCTCGGTGGCGCTCCAGGTGACGTCCGGCGTCCCGTCGCCGTCGAGATCGGCTCCGAGCGCTCCGCCCGCGACGGCGTTGTCGTCGGCGGGGAGGCGCACGTCGAGCAGATCGGAATCGCCTGCGAGCGCAGCGTCGATCGCCGTCAGCGACCCGTCCGCGCGCACGAAGAGGCCCCCGGTGAGATCCACGACGAGCGTGTCGGCGGCCGCACTGCCGACCGCGGCGATCGCCTGGGAGTTCGCGACGGTGGCCGCTCCCGTGCAGAGGGCCGGAGCGGCGCCGCCGACGGCGAACGTGAGCGCGCCGGTGCCGTTCTGCGCGATGGCCACGGTCCCGTCGCCGGCCGCGAACGTCACCGTGGTCGTGCCGTTCACGCCACCGGCGTGATTGCACGTCGCCGCGTACGCACCCGGCGCGAGCGCGAGCACGCCGAGCGCACCGAACACTGCCGCGCACAGGGCGCGCCGTCGCGTAGCGGGCATGGGTCCCCTCCCTCTCGGTCCGCGGCCGAGCCTAGCGGGGCGCGCGGATGCAGCGCAAGCCGGCCCTGAGACGTTCTCACTGAATGAGCGTGGTGTCTGGAGCGCGTGCATCGTCTGCGGTCTGGCAGTCGCGCGCTGCGCGGACTCCCGCCAGACCTCCGGCGACCCACAACCCCGCACACCTCGCGTGTCCCGGGTCGCTGAAGGCGAGTGGGTTGCGGGGCTTCCACCACCCAGCCACACTCGCTCATTCAGTCAGAACGTCTACGCGAAGTCGCCGAGGAAGCGCCCGTCGCGCTGGATCAGCGTGCCGTCGGCGTAGACCTCGCCGCCGTCGCGCAGGTCGCACACGAGGTCCCAGTGGAGGGCGCTCGCGTTGGTACCGCCCGTGACGGTGTACGCGGCGCCGAGCGCCATGTGCACGGTGCCGCCGATCTTCTCGTCGAGCAGCGTGTCGAGCGTGGGTGCCGTGATCGCCTCGTTGAGCCCGAACGCGAACTCGCCCAGGGTGCGCGCGCCCGCGTCGGTGTCGAGCGCGGCGTTGAGGAACGCCTCGCCGCTCGCGGCCGCGGCCTCGACGCAACGACCGCCCTCGAAGCGCAGCCGTGCGCCCTCGACGCGCTGCCCGCCCCAGGCCGAGGGCATCGCGAAGGTCACGACGCCCTCGGTCGCCGTCTCGTGCGGGCCCGTGAAGACCTCGCCGTCGGGCAGGTTGTGACGCCCGAACGAGCTCATCCAGCGGCGCCCGCCGGTGCGCACGCGGAGGTCGGTGCCCTCGGCCACGATGCGCAGCTCGTCGACGGTCGCGAGGCGCGCGGCCAGTCGTTCCTGGCGCTCGCCCTGGGCGCGCCAGGCCACCACCGGATCGGGCTGGTCGAGCTTGAGGGCGCGCGCGAGCAGCGCGCGATAGCCGTCGAGCGAGAGCCCGGCGGCCTGTGCGTAGGCAGCGGTCGGGTACTGGGCGCCGCACCACGCGGCCCCGCGCTCGAGCAGGACGTGCACGGCGCGCAGGCGCGCGGTCTCGGACGCGGCGGCGCGCGCGGGCGCGACGTGGGCGAGCTGCTCGACGTTCGCGAGCGCGAGCAGCGTGACGCGGCAGTCCACGCGCTCGTACCACGCCAGCTTGAGCGGATCCGGCTCGCCCAGCACGTCGCCGGCCGCGCACTCGGCGCGCGCCTCGATCCAGCCGTCCGGGAGCATCTGCACGCTCGGATGGCCGCCCGCCTCGAGCACACGGCGATGCACGGCGCGCGCGAGCGGGTCGGCGGCCTCCCCCGCCTCGATCAGCACGCTCTGGCCGGCCCGCACCTCGAGCGCATGCTCGACGATCACGCGCGCGTAGAGGTCGTCGAACGGATCCATCAGAGCACCAGCTTCCCGTCCACGAGCAGGGGCTCGCCGTCGGCCTCGATGCGCCCGCCGCCGCGCAGGTCGCAGACCAGGTCCCAGTGGATGGCCGACGTGTTGTCGCCGCCGAGCGCCGGGAACGAGCTCCCGAGCGCGAGGTGGCACGTGCCGCCGATCTTCTCGTCGAAGAGCGTGTCGCCGACCGCGCGCGTCACCATCTCGTTCGTGCCGATCGCGAACTCGCCCGCGCGGCGCGCGCCCTCGTCGGTGGCGAGGCGGGCGTGCAGCACGTCCTCGCCGAGCGCCGCCGAGGCGTCGACGACGACGCCGTCCGCGAAGCGCAGGCGCACGTCGCGGAACGCGCGGCCGTTGTGCAGCGACGGCACGTCGAACAGGATCTCGCCCTCGACGCCGCCGCGCGGCGGGCAGCAGAAGACCTCGCCGTCGGGCAGGTTCGCCTCGCCGGCGCACGACTCCCAGGCGCGCCCGGCGACGTCGATCCGCAGATCGGTGCCGGCGGAGGTGACGTGCAGCTCGCTCGTGCCGGCGAGACGGTCGATCAGCCGCTTGTGCCGCTCGCCGAGCGCGCGCCAGGCCGCGACCGGGTCGGCCTCGCCGAGCAGCAGCGCGCCGAACACGAACTCCTGCCACGCAGCCGTGCCCATCCTCGCCGTCTGCGCGCCGAGCGCCGTCGGGAAGGCGGCGCCGACCCAGCGCAGCTCCCCGGCCGCCTCGCGCTCGTCGTGGCGCGCGTGCCACGGCTCACGCGCGCGCGCCATCGCGGCGTCGCGCTCGCCCGGCACGCCGGCGTGCTCGGCGGTGTTGCCCGGCGCCCACACGAACAGCCAGCGATCGAAGCGCTCGGCGGCCGCCATGACCGCAGGATCGAGGTAGGCGACCTGCGCGTCGGCGCCGTAGCGCAGCCGATCGCCCTGCGCCCAGCGCGGCTGCATGTCGACGCTCACGCGCGCACCGCGGCGCCAGGCCTCGCGCGCCGTCGCAAGCGCCAGCGGCGCGCCCTCGGGCGGCGTGCAGATCACCAGGCCGTGCGACGCCTCGATGCCGAGCGAGTGCTCGCAGATCAGCTGCGCGTAGCGGGCGAGGCGCGGATCGGTCATGCGAGCGCCTTCTCGACCGCGCGCCAGAGGCGCTCGGCGCCGAAGCGCACGGGGTCGTCGCACACGAGGCCCGTCGCGTCCGCGCAGGCGGCGACCGCGGCCCGCGCCTCCTCGTCGCTCGCGATCGCCCGCGTCGAGAGCGCGATCGCCACGACCGGCGCCGGCCGCAGCGGCGACGTGAGGCGCAGCAGCAGGTCGGCGAGCTCCATGAGCGGCGGGATCACGGGGCCGGGCGGGCCACCGCGGTCCTCGAGGTCGATGCGCTCGGCGCCCGCCTCGTGCACGAGCACGAGCGCATGCGGCGTCGAGCCGTGCAGGAGACCGAGCGTGACGCCGGAGTAGAGCGGATGCAGGATCGCGCCCTGGCCCTCGACGAACAGCACGTCGCCGCGCTCGGCGCCTTCGAGCACGAGGCGCTCGGCGGCGCCGGCGACGTAGTCGGCGATGACGTGGTCGACGGCGATGCCCCAGCCCGCGATCGAGATGCCGACCTGGCCCGTGGGCACGAACACGGCGCGCTCGCCCGCCGCGCGCGCGGCTGCGGCGAGCTCGAGCGTGACCGTCATCTTGCCGATCGCGCAGTCGGTCCCGACGGTGTGCACGATGCGCGCCGCCACGCCGAGCCCGGCGCCGCTCGGCGTCGAGAGGCCGGCCGGGACGCGGCGCAGGTCGCGCAGCTCGAGCCCGCCCGCCGCGGCCGCCGCGACCAGGTCGGGATCGCGCGCGAGCTCGTCGTGGAGCCCGGCCTCGACGTGCAGGCCGAGCGCGAGCGCCTCGAGCAGCGCGCCCTTCCACTCCGGCGGCAGCTTGCCGCCCGCGGGCGCGACGCCGATCGCGAGGCACTGCGCGCCGAGCGCCGCGGCCTCGGCGACCGTGGCCACGATCGGCACCGGCTTGTTCGCGTAGGGCACGACGTCGTTCACGCGCTGCCCGGCGTGCTGCGAGTCGACGGCGGCGACGACCTCGCGCTCGCCGTAGCGGATCAGGCCGTGCGCGGCCTTGCCGTTCGAGGTGTGCAGGAAGGCTTCTGCGAAGACCGCGACCCGCTCGCTCACGCGCGCAGCTCCACGCCCAGCCCGGGCCGCCGCGAGAGCACGATGCGGCCGTCCTCGAGCCCGAGTCCCTCGGCCGGGTCGTCCGAGATGAGCAGGTGCCCGTCGAGGTCGACGAAGTCGCAGAGCGAGGCGAACTGCGCCGCCGCCGAGATGCCGACCGAGCTCTCGATCATGCAGCCGAGCATGACGACGAGGCCGAGCGCGCGCGCGGCATGGATCATGCGCACGGCCTCGCGGATGCCGCCCGTCTTGGCGAGCTTGAGATTGACGCCGTCGGCGTACGTGGCGACGTCGGCGACGTCGCGCAGGGTGTGGCAGCCCTCGTCGACGACCAGGGGGATGCCGCCGGCGACGTCGCGCAGCGCACGGAACGCGTCGCGCTCGCCCGCCGGGAACGGCTGCTCGATCAGCTCGACGCCGAGGCCGGCGAGCGTCGGCAGCAGCCGCTGCGCGGAGGCGAGGTCCCAGCCCTCGTTGGCGTCGACGCGCAGCGGCAGGTCGCAGACCGCGCGGATCGCCTCGAGGCGCTCGAGGTCGCCCTCGCCGCCGAGCTTGACCTTCAGCCGCCGGTAGCCCGCCGCGGCGGCCCGGCGCGCGCGGTCGGCGGTGCCCGGAATCGAGTCGATGCCGATCGTGTACGACGTCTCGGGCGTGCGGTCGGCGAGCCCGAGCAGGCGCCACGTCGGCTGCCCCACGAGCTTGCCGGCGAGATCGTGGAGCGCGCACTCGACGGCGCAGCAG
Organism: uncultured Actinomycetes bacterium; assembly: GCA_963743275.1. GTDB lineage: Bacteria > Actinomycetota > Thermoleophilia > Gaiellales > JALYLC01 > JALYLC01. The sequence goes on from CAVUPB010000005.1 coordinate 299,437, forward strand.
CCCGCGACGGAGCCGCCGCGCGCCCGCAGGCGCGTCTCGATCGCCTCGAGCGCGAGCGGGTCGTCGCCGAGCGCGTCGCCGGCGCCGTCGACGAACGCGCGGCAGGCCGCGACCGACTCGCCGTAGTGCGCATCCGGTGCGCCTTCGCCGCGGCCGACGTGGCCGCCGTGGCGGATCTCCGCCCACACGACCTGGTCGGTGACGGTCGTGCCGCGCGCGATCGTGAACGTCTCCGCGAGCGTGAGCGTGCGGACGCCGCTGGAGATCTCCATGGCGCTGACCCTAGACGATCGCGCCGCGCCACCGCGACGGGAGCATCAGGGCAGTTCGTACGCCCCGATCGCCGGCGGATCGGCGCGCTTGCGGCCGCTCCGGTCCGTGGCGGGCGCGCCGTTCGCCGTGCCGTGCGCGAGCAGCGCCGCGGAGGCCGCCGACGGCCGCCCGGCCGCGTCGAGATGCGGGTCGCCGGTGCGATCGCCGTGGCAGGCGACCCCGCTCACGACCACGTTCGTGACCGTGCGGGCGACGTCGCAGAGCGCGTGCTTCTGGCGCCCGAGGATGTTGTTCTCGACCAGGGGCCGCTGCGACGACGGCAGGTTCGCGTACTGATCCGCCAGCACGATCGCGGCGATGTTGGCCGACATGATCGTGTTGTTGACGAACGCCACGCCGGTCGCGAGCGGGTCGGAGGACGAGGCGGGCTCGCGCACGTTGACCGCGAAGAACATGTCGCTGTTCGAGCCCGTGAAGACGCTCGAGCTGACGTGCACGTCGTGCACCGGCCCGGCCGGCCCGGAGCGCGGATCGACGTAGACCTGGGCGGCGCCGTTGGCGCGCACCCCGAAGTGGCAGCGCTCGATCGTCCACGGCCCGCCGCCGAGGATCTGGATGAGGTCGTTGTGGTTGTCGCGATGGATGCCCGGCAGCGCGTCGTGCAGGTCGGAGTCCGTGATCGAGACGTCATCGGCCGCGCCGCGCACGACGTCGGCGTCGCGCACGTCGTGGAAGCGCACGTTGGCGATCGTGAGTCCGCGCCCGAACGCGAGCACGCAGGCGAGCCCGTGCTGGCAGCGCGCGAACTCCGAGTCGGCGACCGTGACGTTGCGATCGTCGTCGTCGAGCTGCAGCGCGACGCCGAGATCCTCGCGCACGCCGAGGAAGCGCACGTGGCGGAACGCGACGTCGTGCGAGCCGCGCACCTCGACGACGGCGGGCGCCGATGCGGGCCGGATGCGCAGCCCGCTGACGACGATGCCGGTCGAGTCCTGGATCGTGAGGTCGGTGAGCACGGTCGCGGGCCGGCCGACGAGCCGGATGGGCGTGCGCGGAGTCAGCGCGCGGAGCTGCAGCGGGGCCACCGTGCCGGCCGGCAGGCGGATCGTGCCGCCGCTCACGGCCACGCGCTTCAGCTCTGCCTTGAACCAGGCCGGGTTCTTGGCGAATCCGTAGAGCGCGACGGCGCGGTGCTTGTAGTCGCGGTTGAGGACGCGATGCGCCCCGTATGCGCTGGCCGCGAGCACGCACAGCAGCAGCGCGCCGGCGACGGCCAGGCGGCGCTTAGAGAGCAGCAGGGTCACCGGCCGCGATCAGCACGGCGCTCGCCGCACCGGCCGGGCGGCCGGCGGGCGCGCGCAACTGCTCGGCGAACGCCTGGATGCGGTCGGCGACCGCGTCGACCTCGTCGGGGTCGTCGAGCTGATGGCCCACCGCCGGAATCAGCCCGAGCTCGAACCAGGGGCGCTCGCTCAGCCGGCTGAGACCGAGGAAGAGCTCGACGATCTCGTCGCGGACGATGTCGTTCTCCCCGTACAGCAGCGAGACGGGCAGGCGACGCGCGTACAGCGCGCGCAGCGAGCCGAGCAGCGGCGTGTTGAGCCAGTTGTCGGCGTCGGCCGGGAGGCGCCGCGAGAAGCGCGGGACGAGCGACCAGACGAGCGGGCGGATGACGCGGCGCACACGGCCCGAGCCGGTGCGGTGGCGCAACTCGGCGAGCTGGCGCAGGGCACGCCGGCGCTCGGTGCGGCGCGCGTAGCCCGGTGGGATGCGCGCTCCGCTGCGCTTGAGCGGCACGCCGACGGCGATCACGCCGGTGACGCGCTCGAGCTGCTCGGCGACGCGCAGCGCGGTGATGCCGCCGCCGCAGGTCCCGAAGAGGATCAGCGGGACGCCCGCCTCGGCCGGCGCGACGGCCTCGGCCGTGCGGCGCACATCGTCGACGAACGCCCCCGACTCGACGCGGCGGAGGAGATCGAAGAACGGCTCCTCCGGGAGCTCCCCGCCCGACTCGCCGAGCCCGTGAGGGTCGATGCGCACGACACGGTGCCCGGCCGCGGCGAGGCGGTCGGCCATGCGCACGAGCACGCGGTTGACGCCCATGCGGGGCAGGACGCCGCCGGCCAGGAGCAGCGTGACGCTGACGGGCGGGCCGGCGGGCTCGTGCACGACGGCGAGCAGCTCGGCGCCGTCGGACGCGGCCACGCTGAGGACGCTGCGCCTCATCGCCCGAGCCAGTCCGCGACGGCGTCCTCGAGCTCGGGCACGCGGTCGAAGAACGCGCCGAGGTTGGCGTGCGCGTGCACGCCGGGGAAGGTCGAGCGGCCGCTCTTCAGCACGGTCGCACGCCCGGCGCTGCGCTCGAGCAGCTCGGCGGGCGCCGAAGCCACGAGGCCGGCGAAGAGCGCGGGCGAGAGACGCTGGCCGTCGACCACGATCGCCTCGCCCCGGCCCAGCTGCGCGAGCAGCTCGTCGCGGGTCTCCCCCGCGCTGCCGCGGCGCATCACGCGCCGCGCGATCTCGTGGCGCAGATCGTGGCGGAGGGCGGCCTGGGGATCCAGGCAGGGGTCGATCAGGAGCAGGCGCGCGGGCGCGTCGGCCTCGGCCACCGCGAGCGCGGCGGGCGCGGCGTAGCGGAACGCGAGCAGGTGCGGCCGGGCCGCGGGAAAGCGCCGTGCGAGCTCCGCGAGCCCGAGCCGGAGGTCGTCGCAGAGCGCCTCGAACGTCACGTCCTCGGGCTCCCCCGCGCTCTCGCCGGTGCCGCGCGGGTCGACGAGGAGCGCGCCGTGCCCGCGGGCGCCGAGCGCGCGCACGAGCTGCACGAGCGCGCGGCGCGAGCCGACGGCCTCGCTCGCGAGCGGCGAGACGACGAGCAGCGCGCGCGCAGCGTCGTCCGGCCCGTCCGCGTACGTGAAAACGGGCGCGAGCGGGTCCCCTGCGAATGCGGCGGTCGGCATCACCGCCAAGCTATGGGTGCTTCCCACCTCCGTCAAGGACGGACTCCCCATCGGATGGGGGGTATCCACCCCATCGACACCCCACCAACCGTGATTGGCCCGGGAGCCTGCCGGGTACCGTGAGCGACGTGGTGGGCCGCTTGACCCCAGCGAGCACAGGCCGGCGCATCTGCGCCGGCCTCACGGCCTGCGCCGTCGCGCTGCTCGCGCTCGCACTCGTCCTCGGCTCGGGGGATCGCGCCGGTGCCGACGTGCCGGACGTCGCGCTGGCATCGCTCGGCACGTTCTCGTCGCCGCTCTTCGTGACGTCGCCCCCGGGCGACCCCTCGCGGATCTTCGTCGTCGAGCGCACGGGCACCGTGCGCGTCGTCAAGAACGGCGTCGTCCTCCCGACGCCGTTCATCGACGTCTCCGACGAGATCTCCGTCGACGGCGAGCGCGGGCTGCTCTCGATCGCGTTCGCCCCCGACTACGCGGTCTCGGGCCTCGTGTACTCGTTCGCCACGCTCAAGAACAGCGGCACGCTCGTCGTCTGGGAGCACCACGCGGCGCCCGGGGCCGACGTGACCGACGCGGGCCACCGCACCGTGCTGAGCATCCCGCACAACGCCAACAACCACAACGGCGGGCAGTTGCAGTTCGGCCCGGACGGCTACCTCTACATCGGCGTCGGCGACGGCGGGAGCAGCGGCGGCGCGAACGGCCAGAACACGGGCGTGCTGCTGGGCAAGATCCTGCGCATCGACCCGCGCACGCAGCCCTACGGGATCCCGCCCGGCCAGCCGTTCGCGCCCGGGGCCGCGCCCGAGATCTACGCCTACGGGCTGCGCAACCCGTGGCGGTTCTCGTTCGACAGCCTCACCGGCGACCTCGTGATCGCCGACGTCGGCGACAACGACTGGGAGGAGATCGACCAGCTGCCCGCAGGCCAGCCGCCGGGCGCCAACTTCGGCTGGAACTGCCTCGAGGGCACGCACGTGCACGCCTCGTGCACCGCTCCGGGGGCCATCCCGCCGATCTACGAGTACGCCCACGACGCCACGCACTGCTCGATCAGCGGGGGCTACGTCGCCCGCGATCCCACCGTGCCGACGCTCGCCGGCCGCTACCTCTTCGCCGACTACTGCGGCACCGGCGTGAGCGCGCTCGCGCTCCCGGTCGGCACGCCCCCCGACATCGGAATGCTCGGCGCCGACAAGCGCATCGCGGGCTTCGGCTCGGACTCCGACGGCCATCTCTACGTGACCTCGCTCGCGGGCGGCGTCTGGCGCGTGACGGGAACCGGCGCTGCCGACAAGCCGCCGGTCGCAGCCTTCACGCTCTCGAGCACCACGCCCGCCGTCGGCGCGACCGTGCATCTCGACGCCTCGGGATCGACCGACCCGGACGGCCCGATCGTCAGCTACTCGTGGGACGTCGACGGCGACGGCAAGCCCGACGGCAAGGGCGTCACGTTCGACGTGAGCTATCCGACCGCCGGTGCGCGCCCGATCACGCTGACGGTCGGCGACGCGGCGGGCGCCCGCTCGTCGCGCACCCAGGCGGTCTTCGTCGGCGGCAGCGGCGCCCCGGCCGGCGCAGTGCGCCTGCGCGCCACGCTCTCGGCGCACCGGCAGAAGCTCGCCGTCGTGCGCAAGCGCGGTCTGCTGGTGCGCTTCGGCGGCAACACCCCGGCCACATGGACGATCACGGCGTCGCTGGAGCGCGTGCTGCGTCCTGGCGCGGCGCACGCGAAGACGACCCACGCACGCCTCGCGACCACGACGTTCAAGGCCCACACCGGCACCGGCGCGGTGCGCCTGCGCATCCCCGCCCGGCGGCTCGCGCACATGCGCATGGCCGTGATCCGCGTGCAGGCGCGCATGCAGGCCGGCGGCAAGTCGCTGCGGCGCTCCGTGCTCGTGCGGGTCGGCCCCTGACGGCAAGCCGGACCGCAACGTTGGGGTCAGACCCCGACGTTGCGGGCTCTGACCCCAACTTCGCGCGGCGCTCCGTGCTCGTGCGGGTCGGCCCTGACGGCGAGGCCTGAACCGCGCGGAGCGGACTCAGTAGCCGATCTGGATGCGGTCGCTGTGGTCGGGCAGCGCGAACGAGCCGCGGTTGCCGGTCGGGCCGTCGACGTCCATGAGCGAGACGACCTGGCGCGGGCGCATGCGCTGGGGCAGCAGCAGGAGCAGGCGGACGGTGCGCTCGGTCACGCTGCCGGGGCCCTGGTGATGCTTGATGCGCACGCCGCCGACCGCGGTCACGTCGACCGCTCGGCCGTACACGTGGGCGCTGACGCTGCCGGACGCGGTGAACAGGCGATGGCCGCTGACGAGGCTCGAGATGCGCACGGAGCCGGTCGCATTGGCGAGGTACTCGACCGTGATGAGCACGCGCGGATCGACGCGGCGACCACGGATGTCGGCACGGCCGCCCGCGTAGATGTGGAGGCGCTTGTCGTGGAGGACGCGCTTGCGCAGCTGCCCGCCGTGCCAGCCGATGCCATGCTGCATGCGTCCGAGGCCGAGGGCGCCGTAGAAGGCGGCCAGCGCACCGACGCGCTTGGCGGTCTTGTCGGAGCCGAAGTACTGCTTGAGCGCGTCCTGGGTCGACTTCGCGCTGAGATTGCGGTTGGCGCCGTGGTCGTGCAGGAACGTGGCGAGCGCGCGCAGCTGGTCGGCCTCGCCCGCCGGGACGCTGGCGAGCCGCTTGCCGGCGATCGGCCCCTTGACGGCGCCGAGGCGCGATTCGACCCGCGCGACGGCCGCGAGCAGCGCCCAGTGGACGTGCTCCTCGGAGGCGATCGTGGACACGCGGAGGGCGAGGTCGTGGTCGATCGTGCGCAGCTTGGGGAGCGGCGGCGTCGTGGTCGCGTGCACGTAGAAGCGGATCTGCGCGGGCGTCGGCAGCAGGCGGGCGCTGAGCGCGGGCTGCGCCGGCGCCGGCGGAGCCGGCGGCGGCGGCGCGACGACGGTCGCTGCCTGGCCCGAGCCGGGATGCGTCGGAGGCTGCTCGCGCCCGCCGCCCGAGCTCGTGTCTCCCGCGGGCGCGGTCGTCGCCGCGGCCGGGTCGGCGGCGGGCGCAACCGGGGTCGGGGCCGGAGGCGTCACGTCGGCGGGCGGCGGCGTCGCATCGGCCGGCGGCGGCGTCGTCGCGTCGGGAGCGGCCGGCGTCGTGTCGACCGGCGGCGCCGGCGTCGTGTCGACCGTCGTGTCGGCGGGCGGCGGAGCCGGATCCGTGGTCGTGGTCGCGGGCGGCGTCGTGTCGGCGGGCGGCGCACTCGCGTCGGGGACGGTCGTCGTGTCGGTGGTCGTCGTGGTCGTCGTCGTGCCGGGGTCGGGCTCGCTGGTGGTGGCGCCCGGATCCGTGCTCGCCGTCGTCGTCGGATCGCCGACGTCGGCCGTCGCCCCGCTTGCGAGCGACCCTGCGGCGAGGGCACCTGCGGCGAGCCCGGCTGCGACGAGCGCAGCAACGCCAGCAGAGCGCTTGGCGGTGATGCGTTCCCGCTGCTCTCCGGATCCGGTGTCCTCAGCCATCCTGTCCTCCTGCGTGCGCTGCGGATCGCCCTCGTGGACGACTCCCTACCCGCGGCATCGGCAGTCGGCGGGGTCTCCGTGTCCCCCATCGGGACGATCTCGCCCGAGGCCGCATTGCGCGCTTCCTGCGGCCGGCGCGGGCCGCGAACGGGGAACGAACGCCCGCTGCCCGTCGTTCCGCGGGTCGAAGAACCGGTTTCAAGAGTCGCGTTCGTGGTCGGGGGGCTCGAAGCGAGCGGGAGCGGATCCCGGCTCGAAGATCCGGCTCAGCCCCTTCAAGAGCCGGATCGCTCCCGCGACGCCCCTGGGCGCGCTCGGCTCTTTGAGCGGGCCCAGGGTCGCCGCAGGTCTGGCAGTCGTGCGCCCACCGCGACCACCCGCACCCCCACCGCGCCCGACTGCCAGACCGCAGGCGATTCGAGACCCCCGAACGCCCCGCCACTCTTGAAACCGGTTCTACGGAGACGGGGTCGCGGCGCCGACGCTACGGACGCGCGCGGTCGTCGAACGCCGGTAGCCGACGACTCCGGCATCCCTGCCGGCGGTCGCGGACGAGGATGCGGGGCCACCGCGCACCAGGGCCGCCGTCGTCGATCGCGTCGTTCCCACCGCCGGTGCCGCGTACTGGACCGGGACGGAGGCGTCCGGGACGAAGGCGACTGCAGCGCCCGGCGCGTGCGCGGCCGGGATGGCGGCGGGGATGCTCGGATGGCGCTCGCCGTGGAGGAAGACCGCGATCGCGAGCGCCAGCAGGATCGCCTGCGCGGCGATGACGACGGCGAACGCCGTTCGCGAGTCGATGCCCACCTGCGTGCCGCCGCGCGGAGGCGAACCGTTCCGTCGCATGCGGCAATCGTAGCGAGCGAGCGACGAAGGCCTCGCAGCGACGGGTCGAGACGGCGGCACCCCACGTTCTGACGCGCGCCGTCGCGCGCTGAGCGTCGTCACGGGAGCAGTCGTACCTCCGTGCGACCGGCCGCGGGCTCCGCGCCCGCGGCCGCGAGCTCGGAGGGAACGGCCCCATCCAGCGCCGCCGGCCCGCCGAAGCGCCGCAGGACGCGCGCGACGTAGGCGCGCGTCTCGCGCGGCCACTCGGCCGCGAGCACGGCCGGGCCGGCGTTGTAGGCCGCCAGCGCCGACGCGACGTCGCCGCCCGCGCGCTCGAGCAGGAGGTGCATGAAGCGCGCCTGCGCGGCGATCGCCGGCCCGGGCTCGAACGGGCTGCGCTCGCGCTGCGGATTCCACGATCCCGACCACGTGCCCGGCATGAACTGAGCGACGCCCTCGGCCCCTGCGGGTGAGCGCGCCGCGGCGTCGAAGCCGCTCTCCGCCTCGAGTTGCGCCGCGAGCAGCGCGGGCGGCAGCTGCTCCGCGCGCGCTGCTCGCGCGATCAGGGGCCTGAGCGCCACCGGGACGTACGCGGGCACCGCGAGCCCGCTTCCGCCGTCGTCCGCCGGGCCGGCGGCGCCCGGGAGCGCGATACGCCCGGCGCCCGTCCAGCCGCCGTCGGCGAGCGGCTCGACATGCACGAGCGCGCCGCGATGCGGCGCCTCGACCGCCAGGCCCGGAGCGACGACCAGGCCGACGTGATTGGCGGGCGCGCCGACGAACACGAGATCGCCCGGCAGCAGTCCCGCGCCCGCCGGCAGCGGCCGGGCGAGGCGCTGCAGCCCGGCGGCCGTGAGGCGGCCGACGGGGACCCCCGCGGCGGTGAAGGCGTAGTCGACGAGACCGGAGCAGTCGAACCCACCCTCCGCGCGGCTCTCGCCGCCCCACACGTACGGCCAGCCGAGCTGAGCCAGGGCCGCGGCCACGACCGCTCCGCCGGCGGCGAGGCCGCGCACGTCGGCCACGCGAAAGCCCGCAGCCGCGGCGGGCTGCGCGAAGGCGATGCCCGCACGGGCGCCGGCGAGCGCGCCCTGCGGCGCCAGGCGCACCTGCACGCGCACCGCGAGTGGCGACGGATCGCGCGCGCCGCGCTCGAACGCGATCGAGACGACCTCGACGCCGAGCCGGCGGCCGGCCCGCAGCGCGGCGGTGCGCGCAGCCGCCTCCGCGCGGCGCACCGTCGCTGCCGAGCCGCCGCCGTCGACCGCATCGCCGTACCGCAGCCGCAGGGCGCCGGCCGCGGCGAGCGCCACGGCGTCGGCGGAGCCGTGCCGCCGCTCGTCGAGCAGCAAGGCCCGCCCGGCGGTCAGGCCCGCCCCGGCGAGCAGCGCGAGCGCCAGCAGCAGCGCGACGGCGCCCACGGCGACGGCGCCACGCTCGCCGCGCCCCTTCACGCCGGCGCCGCAGCCAGCGGCCGGCGGAGATGCACGAGCGCGAGAGCCGGCAACGGCATGCGCAGACCGCTCGGCACGTCGAGCTCGAGCACCCCGTCGCGCACGCTCGCGTGCGTACCGGCGGGAGCGCCCGCACGTGCCGCGGCCGCCGCGGGCCGGCCGAGGACGGCCGCGGCCTGGGCCCGCCCCGCCGCGCGCTCGGCCGCGAGCTCGGCGCGGAACGCGAGCGCGAGCTGCGCGAAGACGAGCACGGCCAGGGCGAGCACGGGCGCCAGCAGCGCGAGCTCGACCGCGGCCTGGCCGGATTCGCGCCGTCTCACCGCTCCTGCGCCCCGACCGTGAGCGAGAGCAGGGGCAGCACGCGCGGCACCGCGAGCGTGACCGCCACCGTGCCGTCGGCATCGACGCGCACGCGCGCCCCGCGGGTCAGCGCAGCGGGCAGCGCCGCGCGAACCGCGGCGCCTGCCGGGGCACCGCGCGCCACGGCGCGCGCCGCAGAGCTCGCGGCGCGCTCGGCGGCGACGGCGCAGAGGGCGAACAGGCAGGCCTGCGCAAGCGCGGCCACGAGCACGACCAGGCACGGCAGCAACGCCACCAGCTCGACCCCTGCCTGTCCGCGCTCCGCCGCCATGGGAGGAGGCTAGGAGCGGGCTCTGTCACGTGTCCGTCGCGGAACGTGCCGAGAGCGTCACAGGGGCGTGCAGCGACCCTGGCCCGTCACGGGATCGACCACGCACTGCGGCAGAGGCGTCGTGTTCTGGGCGAGATCGCGCGCGAAGCCGCTGATGATGAGCAGGCCCTTGCCGACGGCCCCGCGCAGCGGGATCGAGCGGGGCTTCGCCCGATCGCCCCAGAAGCTGTACGTCCCCTGCAGGAGCGGCTTGCTGCGGCCGACCTGCATCACCAGCAGACGCACCTTCACGGACTCGGAGGCGTGCAACGTGATGCGCAGGCGGCGGGACCCCGGCGCCGGCGGCTGCAGGCTGAAGCGCACGTCGGGCCGGATGACGTCCTGCACGACGGTCGTGAAGCGGTACATGCTCTCGTTGCCCGCGAGGTCCTTGATGCGGAAGACGACGATGTGCGCGCCCGGCGACATCCAGGGGTAGCCGACCTGCAGGCTGCCGCGGCGCGTGCGGATGGTCTGGCGCTTGTCGGGCAGCGTGTCGTAGAAGTCCCATTGCGCGCTCGACGTGTCGAGGTGGGATGCGTCGTCCGTGGTGTCGGTCGCGTCGTACGTCGTCAGCGTGTGGGGCGCGACGGTCTTCGGAGGAAGCTGGACGCGGATGTGGGGCGCGGTGACGTCGCGCCCGGCGAAGCGCACCGTCAGCGTCGGCAGCCCGCCCGACGGCGAGTTGTTCGTGGCCTGGGCGACGCGCACCAGATACGTGGCAGGGGTGCCGTCGGCCATCGGCGTCACGTAGGCCGTCGCGTTGGCGGTCGCGGCGGTCTTCGCAAGGCTCGCGATGCCGCAGCCGACCTCGTCGTGGTTCGGATCGAGGACGGTCACGACCGGCTGGTAGCGCGCGTTGTCGGTGGACGCGACCGTGACGCGGAGCACCGCCGCCTCGGGCACCGAGACCGTGTACCACATGCTCCGGAAACCTGTCGCCGCCGTGCACGAGGGCAGCGGATCCGCGTCCTCGGGCCCCGTCGTCGCGTCGCCCCAGTCGGTCGCCTGCACGACGATGTCCTGGGGCACGGTGAGCGACGTCCAGCCGAGGTTCGTGATCGCCTGAGCGGTGCTCGGCAGGTCGTTCGCCGGCGGCGCGGCCTGCGCGCTCGCGACCGGCACGAGGCACGCGCACGCGACCGCAAGCGGTCGCAGGAGCCAGGTGGGGGCGCGTCGGGGCATGGGCGTCATCCGTCGTGGGGCGGGCCGGCAGGCCGCCGGGCGGGCGCCGTGCCCGTACCGGGAGCGTGCAAGTCCAAAGCCTAGCCTGGAGTCGGCGCGATCGCCCGAAACGGCAGGCTCAGTAGTAGTAGCGCCGCGACTCCTGCCAGCCGCGGTAGAGCATGTACCCGCAGCCGCCGAGCGCGGCGAAGAAGATGAGCGCCGCGAGCGGCGACGAGCCGGCCCAGAGGTCGGCGGTCACGACGAGCACGACGATGCCGGCGACGGAGCCGTAGAGCATGACCTGCGAGCGCAGCGGCATGAGCCGGAACGTGCCGCGGTTCTGCCGCCAGATCGTCCACGCGAGCCAGCCGAGCGCGATCAGGAACGCGATGCGGACGATCAGGAACAGGATCGCGGTCGCGGTGCTGCCGGCCTGACCCGCCGCGGTCAGCCCGGCCGCGACGAGGCCGACGATCGCCAGGTTGCGCCAGAGCGTGGCGTGGAGCCTCACATCCCCCTCCCGGTCATGAAGGCGCGCGTCCCGAGCCCCGCGATCACGAACGCGATGATCGAGAACTGCAGGAGGTTGCGCCGCGCGTCGGCCGTGCGCGCCGAGTAGCCGAAGAGCACCGCGGCGGACGGCAGCAGGCCGTAGACGTAGTGCAGCTGCACGGGCGCGCGGTAGCCGCCGGCGAGCAGGTACAGGCCGAACGCGCCCTGCAGCAGCGCGAGCGTGTGCGAGAGCGCGAGCAGCTGGCTCAGCCACGGCGTCGCGGGCCGTGCGCGGCGCCACGTCAGCAATCCCCAGATGCCCACGACGACGTTGACGGCGATGAAGAGGCCACCGACGGCCATGTGGGCTTCGAGCACGGCCATAGACTATCCGCGCCCTGCCCCTCGGCCGGGCCACGAGCGTGCCGACCGGCCCGCTCCCCGACCCAGCCGTTTCCGTTCCGAGGAGGAGCGCATGCTGCAAGCCGGCGACGAGGCACCCGATTTCTCGCTCGCGAGCGACGAGGGCGAGACCGTGACGCTCTCGGCCCTGCGCGGGCGCCCGGTGGTCTTCTACTTCTACCCCAAGGACGACACGCCCGGCTGTACGGCCCAGGCGTGCTCGCTGCGGGACAGCTACGGCGACATCCTCGCGAGCGGCGCCGCGCTCTACGGCATCTCGCCCGACGACGCCGAGTCGCACCGCGCCTTCCGCGCCAAGTTCGCGCTCCCGTTCCCGCTGCTCGTCGACGAGGGCCACGCCGTCGCGGAGGCCTACGGCGCGTGGGGCGAGCGGCCGAACGGCAACATGGGCATCGTGCGCAGCTCGTTCGTCGTCGGCGCGGACGGGCGCATCGTGCGCGCGTCCTACAACGTGAAGCCCGAGGACACGACCCCGGAGGCCCTGGCGGCGCTCTCGGCATGACCGGCTCCGCGCCGCTCGACGGCGTGCGTGTGCTCGACCTCTCGCGCGTGCTGGCGGGCCCCTATTGCTCGATGCTGCTGGCCGACCTCGGCGCGGACGTGATCAAGGTCGAGCGGCCCGGCTCGGGGGATCCCACGCGCGCGTGGGGCCCGCCGTTCCGCGACGGCGAGTCCGCCTACTACCTGTGCGTCAATCGCGGCAAGCGCTCGGTCACGATCGACCTCGGCGACCCGGCCGGGGTCGCTGTCGCCCGGCGCCTCGCAGCGGGCGCCGACGTCGTCATCGAGAGCTTCCTCCCGGGCGGCGCCGATCGCCTCGGCCTGGGCTATGCGGCGCTCTCCGCCGTGCGCAGGCAGATCGTCTACACGTCGATCGCGGGCTACTCGCCCGAGAGCCCCGACGCCCACCGCCCCGGCTTCGACTTCGCGATCCAGGCCGAGGCCGGCGGCATGTCCATCACGGGCGAGGCCGACGGGCCGCCGCTCAAGGTGGGCGTCGCGATCGCGGACATCACGACGGGCATGTTCGCGTCGATCGGGACGCTCGCCGCGCTGCGCGCCGCCGAGCAGAGCGGGCAGGGCCACCACGTGCAGGTCAGCCTCTTCGACTCGCAGCTCGCGTGGCTCGCGAACCGCGGGTCGGACTGGCTCGTGGGCGGCGAGGAGCCGCACCGGCTCGGCAACGCCCACCCGGCGATCGTGCCCTACGAGGCGTTCGCGAGCAGCGACGGCTACGTGATCGTGGCCGTCGGCACGAACGAGCAGTTCACGCGCTTCTGCGAGGCGGCCGGGCTGCCCGACCTGGCCGGCGACGCGCGCTACGCCACGAACGCGCTGCGCGTCGAGCACCGGCTGGAGCTCGCCGCGCGCCTGGCCGACGCCATCGGCCGCCGGCCGACCGCCGAGTGGCTCGGCGTGCTCGCGGCGGCGAACGTCCCGGGCGGACCGGTGCGCACGATCCCCGAGGCCTTCGCGCACGCGCCGTATGCGGTCGTCGAGCACGCCCACCCGCGGCTCGGCACGGTGCGCACCGTGCGCTCGCCCATCGGCCTCGACGGCGCCTACCCGACGGCGGCGGCCGCGCCGCCGCTGCTCGGCCAGCACACCGCCGAGGTGCTGGAGGAGCTCGGGTACGACGACGACGCCCGGGCGGACCTACTGCGCGGGGCGTGCCGCCTGGCCTGAGTCTGGGCCCCGCGAGGGCCCGTTGGGGGGTGGAAGATGGGTGGCTAGCCCCCTACCTCCCGGTTCGTCCAGTTCCCGTGCCCGAGCGCCAGACTGGCCTACAGATCGACACCCGCCGCCCGTAGATTGGTGCAGCTTTCCGCGGATTACCGCCGCGGGCCATTGGGGGACGGGGAGGCGCGTTAAACGTATGTCGGCAACGCCGCTCGAGGCACGCACGGATGTCACCTCGCTGATCGCCGAAGACGCTGTCTCGTACGACGACGCGAGCCAGCACGACCACACCCCGGCCGGCCTGCGCCACGGCCAGCCGCGGCGTCGCGGGTGGTTCCTCCGTCGCAGCCTCGTCGTCGGCGACGCCGTCGCCTTCCTGATCGCCGCGCTCGGCGTGGGCGCGCTCAACGACGGGTCGCACACGCTCCGGCACCCGCCGCTCGTGCTCGGCGGCCTGTTCGCGTGGATCACGCTCGCGTGGCTGTACGGCTACTACACGCAGGACGAGCTGCGCATGGCGCACAGCACCGCGGACGACGTGCCCGGCCTCGTGCTGCTGGCCGCCGCGACGACCTGGGCGGGCCAGCTCGCGGACGCCGCGCTCGGCGTCAAGGAGCCGCCGATCAGCAAGCTCGCCGTCTTCTTCGTCGCGCTCGTCGTCCTCGCGACGGTGATGCGCGCATTCGCGCGCATGGTCGTGCGCCGCTGGCTGATGCCGACCGAGCCCACGCTCGTCGTGGGCACGGGCCGGATCGCGCGGCGCGTGGTCGAGAAGCTCGCCGCACGGCCCGAGTACGGCATCCGCGTCGTCGGCTTCGTCGACGACGACCCGCTCACCGACCACATCGGCGACGCGCCCTACCTCGGCGAGACGGACGAGCTCGAGCGGCTCGTCGAGGCCCACGGCGTCCACCGCGTGATCCTGGCGTTCTCGCGCGCGGGCGACAGCCGCGGCGTCGACCTCGTGCGCCGCTGCAACCAGGTCGGTGTCCAGGTGGATGTAGTCCCGCGCCTGTACGAAGTGCTGGGGTCCAAGACCCAGGTCCACGAGCTCGACGGCCTACCGCTCGTGTCGCTCCACGCGCCCCGCCTGCCGCGCAGCGCGCGCATGGTCAAGCGCGTGCTCGACCTCGCCGTCGCCGCGATCATGCTCGCCGTCCTGAGCCCGCTGTTCGCGTACATCGCGCTGCGCATCAAAATCGAGGCGCCCGGCCCCGTGTTCTTCCGCCAGGAGCGCATCGGCAATCGCGGCCGGCGCTTCCGGATCTACAAGTTCCGCTCGATGTACATGGACGCGGACACCCGCAAGGGCGACGTCGGCCACCTCAACAAGCACCACGAGGACGGCCCGACGATGTTCAAGATCCCGGAGGACCCGCGCATCACGCCGTTCGGCCGCAAGCTCCGCAAGTGGTCGCTCGACGAGCTCCCCCAGCTCCTCAACGTCGTGCGCGGCGAGATGAGCCTCGTCGGCCCGCGCCCCCTGATCATCGAGGAGGATCGCCACATCGTCGGCCACGGCCGTCGCCGCCTCGACCTCACGCCCGGCCTCACCGGCCTCTGGCAGGTCATGGGCCGCAGCGACATCCCGTTCGCGGAGATGGTCACGCTCGACTACCTCTACGTGACCAACTGGTCGCTGTGGGGCGATCTGAAGCTGCTCGCCCGCACGCTGCCCGCGGTCACGCGCGGCCGCGGCGCGTACTAGCACCGGCGGGCGGCGGGCACCCGGCGGGGCACGTACCCGGCGTGCCAGTAGACGAGAGAGGGTCATTGCGGGTACCCGCCCAGAAGCTTCGAACCCGGGTTGAGGACCGCAAGGACCACCGCCGACTGTTCACGTAGCGCGGGGGCAGACCCGTGAGCACGAACCGCACCCGGCGGCCAGGACGCCAGGGGTCTGACCCCTGCGGCACGGACCGAAGCGCCACCCAGGAGGGGCAGGGCCGCAGGTGGCGTCATGCGAGCCTGCGCGCCGTGGCCCGCAACGGTGGCCGGAGCGCGGTGCCACGCGACCTGCCGCCCTGCCGTGGCACAACGCGACCTGCCGCCCCGCCGCGGTGCGAGCGACCGATACCTGGATTGCTGCCCCTCCTAGTCGCCGCGTCCGACCCGTGCCTCAGGGGTCAGACCCCTTGATCCACGTCGCCGGGTTTCGTGCGTGCTCACGGGTCTGCCCCCGCGCTACGTGAACAGCCGGCGGTGGTCCTTGCGGTCCTCAACCCGGGTTCGAGCGTCCTGGGCGGGTACCCGCAATGACCCTCTCTCGTCTACTGGCACGCCGGGTCCTGCCCCGCCCCGTACGTAGCTCGAGACCTCTGGGCGGCCCAGCGGCTACGCCCGGCGCGCGCCGCTACAGCTGCTTGCGCCCGGCGCTGCGCAACGCCCCGCCGCGCGCCAGCAGCGCGTCGTAGGCCTCGAGCAGGTGGCGCCGCGAGTGCTCCCACGAGAGCTCCTGCTCGACGCGCTGCCGCCCGAGCGCGCCCATGCGGGCGCGGCGGTCGGGATCGTCGAGCAGCTCGGCGATGAGGCGGGCGAACTCGCGCTCGTCGTTCGGCGTCGCGTAGACGGCCGCGTCGCCGGCGGAGACGCGGGCCTCGATCAGGTCGAACGAGACGAGCGGGCGCGACATCGCCATGTACTCGACGATCTTGTTCATCGTCGAGACGTCGTTGAGCGGGTTCTTCGGGTCGGGCGCCAGGCACACGTCGGCGGTCGAGAGATAGCGCGCGAGGTCCTCGTCGGAGACGCGCCCCGTGAACTCGACGCTGTCGTCGAGGCCGAGCTCGTGCGCGAGCGCCACGAGGTCGTCCCAGGCGTCGCCGTGGCCGAGGAACGCGGCCTGCACGTCCGTGCGGCCGAGGTCGTCGCGCAGGCTCGCGAGCGCCCGCAGCGCGTAGTCGACCCCGTCCTGGGGTCCCATGACGCCGAGGTAGCAGGCGAGGTACGGGCGCCCCCGGCGGAGCGTGGCGTCCGGGGCGACCGGGACGAAGCGCGTGAGGTCGGGCGCGCTGCGCACGACCGTCGTGCGCTCGCGCGGGACGCGACCGCGCGTCAGCGCGACGCTGCGGTAGCTCTCGTTCGTCGAGATCACGTGGTCGGCGAGGCGGAACGTCGCCTTCTCGAGCAGCTCGGTGGCCCAGAGCAGCGGGCCCCCGGCGCCGAAGCGCGAGCGGAACAGCTCGGGCACGAGGTCGTGCTGGTCGAAGACGAAGCGCGCGCCGCGCAGCTTGAACGGCAGCGCGACCAGGAACAGCAGGTCGGGCGGATTGCAGGCCTGGACGACGTCGAAGGGGCGCTCGCGGTCGAGCCGGTGCGCGATCCGCAGCGACTGCCAGAGCGCCGTGCCGTACTCCTTGAGATAGCCGGCCGGGCCGCCGGTCGCGGCCTCGAGCGCGTAGCGGTGGATCTCGACGCCCTCGATCAGCGCGTAGGGCTCGGTGTCGCGCTTGGCCCCGCGCGGGCAGATCACCGTGACGTCGTGGCCGGCCTCGGTGAGCGCCCGGCACTCCTGCCACACGCGCCGGTCGAACGGCACGGAGAGGTTCTCGACGAGGATCAGGATGCGCGCCATGCGCCTCCCCTCACCAGGCCGCGCCGAGATAGCCGCCCGCGTGCCCGGCCAGCTCGGGCCGGCGCACGAGGTCGACCAGCAGCGCGTCCTGCGCGCCCGCGGCGGCGCTCACCGAATCGGGCTCCGTGCTCGCCAGCACGACGACCTCGGCCCCGAACACGGCCGCCATCGGCGTCGCGACCATGAGGCGCGAGAGGTGCGGGATGCGCGCGTCGACGTACGCGCGGTTCGAGCCGGTGAGGTGCGAGATGCGCACGTGCGCGTCGTGGATGCTGAGGTCGAAGCCGCGGCCGAGAAGGCGCTCGGCGAGCTCGACCATGGGGCTCTCGCGCAGGTCGTCGGTGCCCTGCTTGAAGGCCAGGCCGAGCAGCGCCACGCGGCGCGCGGCGCCCTCGAGCAGCCGGTCGTAGACGCGCCGCAGATGGGCCTCGTTGGAGTTGATGACGTTCTCGAGGATCGGCACCGAGAGGTCGGCCCGGCGCGCGTGGTAGACGATCGCGCGCAGGTCCTTGGGCAGGCACGAGCCGCCGAACGCGAACCCCGGGCGGAGGTACGCGCGCGAGATGTTGAGCTTCGTGTCCGACGCGAAGACCTCCATGACCGCGTGCGAGTCGACGCCGTAGGCCTGGCAGATCGCGCCCATCTCGTTGGCGAACCCGATCTTGAGCGCGTGGAAGGAGTTGTCGGCGTACTTCGTCATCTCGGCGACCGCGATCGGCACGCGGTGGACGACGCCGGGCAGGCCGTCGTAGAGCGCCGCGACGGTGTCGGCGGTGAGCGCGTCGCCCGCGCCGACGACGGTCTTGGGCGGATCGTTGAAGTCGCGCACCGACGTGCCCTCGCGCAGGAACTCCGGGTTGACGGCCACGCCGAAGTCGGCGCCGGCCTGCAGTCCCGAGGCCGCCTCGAGGCGCGGGATCAGCGTGCCCTCGCACGTCCCCGGCAGCATCGTCGAGCGGAACACGACGGTGTAGCGGCGTCCGAGGGTCGCGATGGCCGCGCCGATCTCGTCGGCCACGCGCTCCAGGTACAGCGTCGAGAGCGAGCCGTTGCCGCTCGAGGGGGTGCCGACGCAGATCAGGGCCAGGTCGCTGGCGCCGACCGCCTCGGCGGCGTCGGCCGTCGCGCGCAGCCGGCCGGACTGCACGGCCTCGGCGACGAGCTCGCCGATGCGCTCCTCGACGATCGTCGAGCGGCCCTGCGCGACCATCGCGACCTTGTCGTGGCTCGGGTCCACCCCGATGACCTCGTGCCCGCGCTCCGCGAGGCAGGCGGCCGAGACGATCCCGACATAGCCGAGTCCGAAGACAGCGATCTTCATGCTCAATCCCTACTCGATGTAGCCGAGGCCGCGCAGGCGCTCCTGCACGTCACCGGCCTCGTTGTCCTCGAACGCGCGCACGCCCGCCGAGACCTCCACGTCATCGGCCGTGTAGACCGGCGGCCGGCGCTCGAGCAACGCGGGGTCGATCGCCGCGTCGATCAACTGGCCCTCCATGCTCTCGGGGATCGGCTCGCCGAGCAGGTACTGGATCGTGGGGGCGATGTCCTCGATGGAGGCGAACAGGCCGCCGGGCGCCGCCGACGGGCCCGAGAGCGCGACGATGCCCTCGTGGCGGTGGCTGCCGACGTAGGCCGCGTCCGTCCCGGCGATCTCGACGCGGTCCCAGATCGTCTCGGTGCGGCTCTTGAGATTGCCCTTGCCGAGCCACTCGTAGTCGGCGAACTCGACGACGAGGTCGGGCACCCGGTCGACGTGCGGACCGGCGAAGAGCTCCTCGCGCTTGTGCACCGCCGCGACGATCGCGCGGCCCGACGCGGGGTCGCGCAGCTCGCGCAGCGCCTTCGCGATCTCGTCGCGCACGGCCTCGTAGTCGGCGCCGGGCTCGACGATGCCGGTGCGCTCGCGCCCGCGCACGTTGATCACGATGTTGCCGAACGTCCCGTACGCGAAGGCCTGCGTGCGCTCGAAGTCGACGACGCTGTAGTTCTGCAGCTCGTAGGAGCGCTCGCGGAGGCCGCCGAGGCGCTGCTTCACGCGCGTGCGGAAGTCGAGCGGCAGCCGCCGCCACAGCCCCAGCGCGCGCGCAGCGGCCATGCGCTGGAGCTGGCCGCCGCGCATCAGCTCGGCCGCGCCCGCGTAGTGCAGGAGTCCCTGATCGGCGAGCCAGGCGTTGAGGTTGACGACGCCGTGCAGCGGGCCGCTGCCGTGGTCGGACACGATCATGAAGTCGCCGCCGAGCGCGCCCGTGAGCGCGCCGACCGCCTCGTCGAGGATGCCGTAGACCTGCGCCAGCGGGCTCTCGGCGCCGCTCCGCTCCCACTCGTCCCAGCCGAGGTGGTGGGCGTGGTCGGCCGCCATGAAGACGACGACGAGCAGCTCCGGGTCGAAGCGCTCGGCCAGCCAGAGCGTGAGCTCGACGCGCTGCTCGGCGACGCGCCGCACCTGGCCGAGATCGATGCGGCCGTCGGGCGTCACGGGGAACGCGTGATCCTGGGCGAGCGGGCCGAAGCGGGCCTCGAGCTCCTCGAGCAGGCCCGCGGGCGCCGCGAAGCCGTCGCGGCGGCCGTAGGCGTCGAAGCCCGCGAGCGCGAAGCCGTTGACGTCGTCGACCGGCCACGTGAACGGCACGTTGATCACGCCGACCCGCCGGCCCGCGGCGCTGAGCCGCTGCCACACGGCCGGCTCGCGCCGGTACGAGCCGTTGACGGGGCGCAGGCCGTAGCCGCTCTCGTCGCGCTCGTGGAAGTCCCAGATGCCGTGGCGGCCGGCGCCGACGCCCGTGAACATCGTCGTCCAGGCCTGCGGCGTGAGCGGGTGGGTGGTCGAGCGCAGCACCCCGGACGCGCCCTGCGCGAGCAGGCGGTCGAGGTTGGGAACGGCGCCCGCGGCACGCAGCGGCTCGAGCACGAGCGGGGTCATCGCGTCGAGCCCGATGACGGTGAGGGTGGGCGAAGCCACACATCCAAGCTATCGCAGGCGGTCTGCGGCCCTCCCTCCCCAACCGGGTGGGGTCTGGCTGGACGAACGCCGGTACAGGCCACCCTCGACCCCCCCGTAGCATGGCTGGAGAGCGCCTGACGAGCACGAGCCCCGTGCCCTCGCCCCTGCGAGTGCCGCAAATCCGAGAGATCCCGAAGGGACTGACGCCGCCGTGACGAGCGAAACGCCACTCCAACAGATGCTGCGCGCCCTTGTCCGCTTCTGGTGGGTGGCAATCGTCGGCATCGTGCTGGCGGGGGTCGTCTTCGTCTTCGCGACCTACAAGGTCACGCTCGGCGTGCCGCCGAAGCTCGAGGCGCGCAGCCAGCCGTCCTACTCGGCCTCGACGCAGCTCCTGATCACCAGCAAGCGCGACCCGTACCTCTCGGCCGCGAACGTCAACAACCAGGTCATCAAGTTCCCGACGACCGATACGCCGACGACCACGACGGGCACGACCGGCACGACGGCGCCGACGCAGACGTACGGCTACGACAACTCGGGCGCCGACGGCGACCTCCAGCGCCTCGTCGAGATCGCGAACAGCCTGCCGCCGCGCGTCACGAGCGACCCGGTCATCCGCCTGCGCAACGAGAAGTTCCGCCGCATCGACGGCACCGTCTCCGCCGTCAACCCGTACGCCTTCTCCGGCGCCGGCGGCTTCCGCTCCGGCCCGCTCCCGTACATCAAGATCAACGGCACGGCGAAGTCGCCGCAGGACGCGATCGACATCACGAACTCGACCGCGCTCGCGTTCAAGAAGTGGTTCGAGCAGCGGCAGGTCGACAGCGGCACGAAGGTCAGCAACCGCGTGCTCGTCGAGCAGGTCAACAGCGCCGAGTCCGCAACCGCGCAGGGCGGCTCGAAGCCGCTCCTGGGCGTGGCCGCCGCGCTGCTCGTGCTGCTCGGCGCCGCCGGGTTCGCACTCGCGCTCGAGCGTCTCATCCCGCGTCGCTCGCCGCGCGCGCAGCGCGCCGTGGCCGCGCCGGAGCCGCAGGAGCTCGCCCGCCCGGACGCCGAGCCCGAGCTGCCGCTGCTCGAGGTGCCGACCATGACGTTCGGCGCGCAGATCGAGGAGGGCGCGGCGGGCGACAAGAAGAAGCCCGCGCCGCGCCCGCGCAAGGGCACGAGCAACGGCTCGAACGGCTCGGCGACGCCTCGGCGCCGGCGCACGACCGGCACCACGCCGCGCGTCGCGCCCTCCACCGACGACGCCGTCTAGCCCGCTCGCGTGAGCGCTTCCACCGGCCACCTGCGGCCCGAGTCCGCAGGCCAGGCGCGCAGGCGCGCACTCGCGCTCGCCCTGCCCCTGCTCGGCCTGCTCGGCCTGATCGCCTCGCTGCCCGCCGGCGGCGCGGCGATCGCGGTGGGGAGCGCGTTCTTCGCCGGCACCTGCGGGCTCGGCCTGCTGCTCGCCCCGCGGCCCGCGCGGCTCGCGATCGCGGCGGTTCCCGCGCCCATCGCGCGGGCGATCGACGCGGTCGAGGCGCCGGCGCGCGCGCTCTCGCTGGTCGTGTTCGTCGCGATCGTGTGGTTCATCCCGATCCGCGTCTACACGCTGCCGGCGCCGGGCCCGGTCAAGCTCGAGCCCTACCGCCTGATGGTGCTGCTGCTGGCCGTCGCGCTCGTCATCGGAATGCTCTCGAACTCGCGCCGCATCCGCTCGTGCGGCGTCGGCGGCGCGCTCCTGACGCTGTCCGCCTCGGCCGTCGTCTCGCTGGCCGTGAACTACTCGTCGTTCACGGAGCGGCTGCTCGGCACGGAGGCCACGAAGGCCGCCACGTACCTGCTCACGTTCCCGATCGTGTTCGTGCTCGTCGCCTCGGGCGTGAACTCCCGCGCCGACGTGGAGCGCTGCATCAAGGCGATCGTGCTCGGCGGTGCGGTCATCGCGTTCTGCGCGGTCGTCGAGACGCGCACGGGCTACAACGTCTTCAACCACCTGCGCACCGTCTTCCCGTTCCTCAAGGACACGGGCTTCCGCGCGACCGAGGTGCGCAACGGCGCGCTCCGCGCCGAGGCCTCCGCGCAGCACCCGATCGCCCTCGGCGTCGCGCTCTCGCTCTGCCTGCCGCTCTCGCTCGCACTGGCCACGCGCGTGCGCGACACCGGACGCCGGCTGCTCTTCGGCGGCGCCGCGCTGATGCTCATGATCGGCATGGTCTCGACGATCTCGCGCACCGCGTTCCTGGCGCTCGCGGTCATGTTCGTGATCGGGATGATGACCGAGCGCCGGCGGCTCGTGAAGCTCTGGCCGCTCGCGTTCGTGCTGCTGATCGCCGCGCACACGGTGCTGCCGGGCGGCATGGGCCGCCTCTACAAGTCCTTCTTCCCCAAGGGCGGCATCACAGCCCAGCAGTCGGTGCGCGCCGGCGGCGTCGGCTCCGGCCGGCTCGCCGACCTCAATCCGGCGTTCAAGCTCGTGCAGTCCCACGCGTTCTTCGGCACCGGCGACCCGCTGCCACCGCCGCCCGACCTCGTGGTGCAGGCCGGAACGACCGACGACGCGACTCCGCCCGACCCGATCATCTTCGACGACCAGTACCTGACCTCGCTCGTCGGCCACGGCGTGGTCGGCCTCGGCGCGGTGCTCTGGCTCGTCGGCGCGCTCGTCTTCACGCTCGTGCGCGCCGCGCGGCGCGCGCGCGGGTCGCTGCCCCTGCTGAGCGCCTGCACGGCCGCGGTCGCCGGGTTCGGCGCCGCGATGCTGACGTTCGACGCGTTCGCGTTCGTGCAGTGCACGATCTTCTTCTTCGCGATCGCCGCGCTCGGGCTGCGGCTCGCGCAGCTGAGCGGTCTCGACCGCAAGGCGCCGGCCGCCGGTTAGGACACTAGCGGGTGCTCTGGAGCGTGACGCCTCGCTGCTGGCGCCAGCGATCGTGGCCGCGACCCCAGGCCTCGATCGCCTGCTCGTGGCCCTCCCAGTCGCCGACCGTGACGTGCTTGCCCTCCTCGAGGTCCTTGTAGACCTCGAAGAAGTGCTTGATCTCGGCCAGCAGCTCCTCCCGGACGTCCGTGGCATCGGCCACGCGCGTCCAGGTGGGGTCGTCGTGCGGCACGCACAGGATCTTCTCGTCGGGGCCGGCCTCGTCGTGCATCTCCAGCACGCCGACGGGGCGGCACGGCACGAGGCACCCCGGGAACGTCGGCGCCGTCACGAGCAGGAGCACGTCGAGCGGATCGCCGTCCTCGCCCAGCGTCTCGAGCAGGAATCCGTAGTCGCACGGGTAGACGACGCTCGCACGGAGCGTGCGATCGAGCACGACGCGCTCGAGGCGGGCGTCGTACTCGTACTTGTTGCGGCTGCCCTTCGGGATCTCCACGAAGGCGACCGGCAGGTCGGGAGGAGTCAGCTTCACGTACCGAGTCTGGCTCAGGTCCGCCTGGCGCGCAAGCGCGTCAGCGGTCGCGCCGGATCATCGTCGCGAGCGCCACGGCGCACGGCGTCTCCTCGCCGTCGCGCAGCGCCGCGACCGCAGCCTCGCAGACGGTGAGCGTGCGGCCCGCCCGCAGCACGCGTCCGCGCGCCATCAGCAGATCGCCGTCGGCGGGCGCGAGCAGGTTGAGCTTGAACTCCACCGTGAGGACCTCGCTGCCCTCGGGCAGCAGGGACAGCGCGGCGTAGCCGGCGGCGCTGTCGGCGATGGCGGCGACGACGCCCGCGTGCACGAAGCCGTGCTGCTGGGAGAGCTCGGGCCGTGGTGCACAGGCGATCGCGCAGGTGCCCTCGCCGACCGCGGCGAGGCGCGCTCCCGAGGTGCGCCATCAGGCCCTGGCGCGCGAAGCTCGCACGCACGCGCGCCTCTGCGCTCGGCCAGTCGTCCACGCGGGGAGTCTGCGCGATACGCGCCTCTGACACAATGCCGCATCGGCGCGATCGAACGAAGCTGCACCATCGACGCGCCGATCGCGCAGGTCTTCGCGTTCCACCTCGACACGCGCAACGCCGCGCGCATCGCGCCGCCCGGCCAGCGCGTGCTCTCGGTCGAGGGCACCTTCCCGCTCGTGCTCGGGAGCGAGGTGCGCCTGCGGGCGCGCCAGCTGCCGCTGCCGCAGGCGCAGACCTGGCTCGTGCGCGTCGTCGCGCTCGAGGAGCCGACGCTGATCGTCGACGAGCTGCTCAGCGGGCCGTTCCCGGCCTGGCGCCACGAGCACCGCTTCGCCGAGCTCCCCGGCGGGCGCACACAGCTGACGGACCACGTCGAGTACCGGCTGCCCGGGGGAGCGCTCGGACGGGTCGCGGACGCGCTGCTCGTGCGGCGGATCCTGCTCGCGACGTTCCGCAGCCGGCAGGCGCGCACCCGCGCCGTGCTCGAATCCGCAGGCACGTAACCACGGTTACTGCGAACGGTTTGCGATAAGCGCTGCGAGCCGCTAGCTTCGGCCGGGTGACCCGGCTCCCCCGCGCCGCCTCGCCGATCCGGCCGAACCGCCCCGCCGCGCCGGCCGAATGGCTTCCGACAGCGCGCCGCCTGCAGGCAGGCACGCGGCGGTGACCGGGGGGAGAGGTTCGATGGCTGCACGGTCGACGGCGGTACGGGGCTCGCGCTGGACGCGCCTCACGAGCTCCCTGACCGCGGCGGAATGGCGCCGCGCCGGGCTGCTCGCGCTCGTCGTCGTGGCCCTGCACGTCGTGGGCTTCGGGCTGCTGCTCGGGTTCGTCGCGCCGCAGCACCTCAAGCTGGGCAGCGGCGTCTTCGGGATCGGCGTCGGCATCACGGCCTACACGCTCGGCATGCGCCACGCCTTCGACGCCGATCACATCGGCGCGATCGACAACACGACGCGCAAGCTCATGAGCGACGGGCAGCGACCGCTGAGCGTCGGGTTCTTCTTCTCGCTCGGCCACTCGAGCGTCGTCTTCCTGCTCGCCATCGGCCTGGCGATGGGCATCCGGGGGCTGAGCGGCGGGGTCGCGAGCGACGACTCGACGCTGCATCAGGCCACCGGGCTGATCGGCCCGGCCGTCTCCGGGTCGTTCCTGCTGCTGATCGGCATCCTCAACCTGCTCGTGCTCGTGGGCGTCGTGCGCGTCTTCCTGCGCATGCGCCAGGGGGAGTTCGACGAGCAGGAGCTCGAGCAGCAGCTCAATGCGCGGGGGTTCATGAACCGCTTCCTCGGTCGCGCCACGCGCGCCGTCAGGAAGCCATGGCACATGTACCCGCTCGGCCTCCTCTTCGGCCTCGGCTTCGACACCGCGACGGAGATCGCGCTGCTCGCGACGGCCGGCACCGCCGCCGCGGGCGGGCTGCCGATCACGGCCATCCTGTGCCTGCCGATCCTGTTCGCCGCGGGCATGTCGCTGCTCGACACGATCGACGGCGCGTTCATGAACTTCGCCTACGGCTGGGCGTTCTCGCGGCCGGTGCGCAAGGTCTTCTACAACATCACGGTGACGGCGCTCTCGGTCGCCGTCGCGCTCGTCGTCGGCACGATCGAGCTGCTCGCGGTGTTCGCCGACAAGTTCAGCCTCAACGGCGGCATCTGGGGCTTCGTCTCCGGCCTCGACCTCAACATCGTCGGCTACTTCATCGTCGGCCTGTTCGTCGCGACGTGGGCGCTGGCGCTGGCCGTGTGGCGCTTCGGCCGCATCGAGGATCGCTGGACGGCGCGGCTCGAGCGGGTGCTCGAGAGCGGCAGCGGGGACTGAGACGTGCTCACAGAATGAGCGTGAATGGTCGGGGGGCTCGAAGCGAGCGGGAGTGGATCCCGGCTCGATGATCCGGTTGGAACCCTTTCGAGAGCCGGGATCCACTCCCGCGAAGCCCCTTGGATCGCTCGGCTCTTTGAGCGGGCCAAGGGTCGCTGCAGGTCTGGCGGTCGGGCGCCCAACCCTCGCACAGCGACCAGCACCGCGCCCGACCGCCAGGCCGCAAGCGATTCGAGACCTCCGAACGCCGCGCTCATGCTGTGAGCACGTCTAA
The DNA here is from genome assembly GCA_963743275.1 of uncultured Actinomycetes bacterium. Taxonomy (GTDB): domain Bacteria; phylum Actinomycetota; class Thermoleophilia; order Gaiellales; family JALYLC01; genus JALYLC01. The sequence continues at coordinate 325,383 of CAVUPB010000005.1, forward strand.
GCCCCGCGTGGCCGGATCAGGTCACGCGCAGGTCGACGTGGCGCGTGACGAGAATCGGCGAGCCGTCCTTGCCGCTCTCGCAGTGCTGCGTGGCGAAGACGCGGTGCGCCCCGCGGGCGAAGTGCGGGATGCGCCAGCGCACGGCGAAGCGGCCGTGATCGTCGAGGACGGCGCGGCCGAACACGACGTCGTTCACCGCGAGCACGACGCGCGGCTTGCAGAACTCGATCTGGGCCCAGCCCGTGCCGCGCACGACGACGCGCGTTCCCGGCTTGCCCGCGGCGGGCGTGAGCGTGACCTTCGGCGCCGCGGCGGCGGCGGGCGCCGCGCACAGCAGTGCGGCCGCGAGTGCGAGGAGTGTGCTGCGACCGAGCATCGCCTCATCGTAGATAGTGCGGACATGGGAAAGGCCCGCCGGACCCGGCAGACACGTGAGCAGGAGCGCCGGCAGGCGCGCACGCGGCGCCTGCTGATCGCCACGGGAGCGGCCGTCGTGCTGGTGATCGCGCTGATCGCCGTGCAGCAGCTCACGAAGGGCAGCTCGAACCGGCCCGACCCGGGCAAGCTCACCGGGCTCCCCGACGTCCAGGCGGAGTTCTCGGGCCTGAACGAGAAGGCCGGCACGATCGGGCAGTCCGGCGCGAAGGTGACGATCACCGAGTACGGCGACCTGCGCTGCCCGGTCTGCAAGACGTTCGACAACGAGGTCGTCCCGACGCTCGTCGAGGACTACGTGCGCACCGGCAAGGCCAAGCTGCGCTTCCGCACCTGGCCGATCCTGGGACCGAACTCGGTCACCGCGGCGCAGGCCGCATACGCGGCGCTCCAGCAGAACGCGCTCTGGCGCTACGCCGCGCTCACGTACCTCAACCAGGGCGACGAGAACGTGAGCTGGTTCAGCACCGCCTACGCGCGCTCCGTCGCCCAGGCGCTCGGTCTCGACCTCGCGCAGTTCGACAAGGACCGCGTGAGCTCCGCCGCCAACGCCGCGATCGCGCAGGTCAACAGCGAGGCCACCGGGCTCGGGTTCCAGGGCACGCCGTCGGTGCGCGTGAGCGGCCCGGGCGGATCCATGACCGTCGCGGCGACCCTCGCGGCGATCAAGGCGGGCGTGCAGAAGGCGAGCGGCGCGGCCGGATGAGCGCGCGGCGCATCGCGGCAGTGCTCGCGGTGCTCGAGCTGGCCGTCGCGATCTACCTCGAGGTCGAGCGGGCGCGCGGGCGCTCCGTCGCCTGCCCGATCGGCGGCGGGGGCTGCGAGACCGTCCAGCAGAGCAGCTACAGCAAGCTCGCGGGCGTGCCGCTGCCGATCCTCGGCGTGATCGGCGCGGGCGCCGTGCTCGTGACGACGTTCCTCGACGACCCCCGCGCGCGCACGGCGGCGCTCGTGCTGTCCGCCGCGGGCGGGCTCTTCTCGCTCTATCTCGTGGGCCTGCAGGCCTTCGAGATCCACGCCTACTGCACGTGGTGCCTCGCGAGCGCCACGATCTGGATCGCGCTGGCCGTGACGACCGGCATCGCCTGGGTGCGGCTGGCCGACGAGGAATGAGAGCGCGCCCCGCGCTCGCCGCAGCGGTCGCGCTGCTCCTGCTGCCCGCGACCGCCGCGGGGCACACGATCAAGGGGCTCGTGCACGACGCACGCGACGTCGTGCTCGCGCAGGCCCCCGGCACACACGCGCGCATCACGGCCGACGGCGCCCGGCTCGAGCTGCGCCGGGACGGCGCGCGCGTCGTCGAGGTGCTCGACCTCCAGGGCGCGCCCGCGCTCAAGCTCGACGCCGCGGGCGCATGGGTGCGCAAGGGCGCGCCCATCGTCACCGTGCTCGCGGTCGCGGCCGGGGCACCCGACCCACGCGACCCCGCCTGGCTGCGCGCCGGCGACGGGGCGGCGCTCCGCTTCCACTACCCGGGCACGCACGGAGAGACGCCGCACCCCTGGCGCGTGCCGCTGCGGGTGGACGGACGGGCGGGCGAGATCCGCGGCGCGGTCGAGCGCGTCGCGCCGCCCCCGATCGCCTGGGCCGTCGCGGCGCCGGTCGCGGTCGCCGCCGGCGCCGGCCTCATGCTCGCGCTCGGCCGCCGCCGCCTCGCGCCGCACCTACTGGTGGCCGGGCTCGCGCTCGCGGTCGTCGCGCTCTCGCGCGGCGAGAGCCTCGCGACCGGCGCACGCCCGTGGGGCGAGATCGTCGCGGCCGCCGTCGCGCTCGCCGGGCTCGCCGCGGCGGCCCGGCTGCGCCGCGACGCCGCGCTCGAGCACGGCGCTCTCGCCGTGACCGCGATCCTGCTCGCGCTCCCGCTCGTGGGCCGCCTCTCGGCGCTGCGCCACGGCGTGATCGTGACGACGCTCGACGCAGACCTCGCACGCGCGCTCGTGGTCGGCGGCCTCGCCGCGGCGGCCGGGGCGATCGCCGCCGCCGCCCGCGCCTGGTGGCCGGTCAGCGCCTGAGTGGCGCGACGCGGCCCGCCAGCGATCCGAGCGCGAGCGCGACGACCGGCACGACCACGAGCAGCGTGAGCGCGGCACCGAGGTCGTCGCCGACCGCGTAGGCCGCGAGATCGTGCGAGCCGCTCGCGCGGAAGTCGCGCAGCAGCTGGGCGTCGTAGGGCCGGCCGTCGCTCGCGTAGGCCGCCGTCACCCACACGACGAACGCGATCAGGGCGCCGATCACGCCGCTCCAGAGCGCGGCATCCCGCGCCGACCGCACGTCTCCCCCGCCCCGCCGCACGCGCGCGGCGACGCACGCCGGGCCGAGCAGGGCGACGCCCAGCGGCACGAACACGAGGCTCTTCGAGAGCGTGGCGGGCGCGAGCACGAGGAGCCAGGCGGCTCCGACTGCGACACCGCCCGCGAGGCCGTACCGGCGGGCCGCGACGGCCTCGCGCGCAGCGCCGCGCGAGAGCGTGAGCACCAGCCAGGCATAGCCGAGCATGAGCAGCGCGAAGACCGCGAGCGCCCCCCAGAACCCGCTGCCGGAGCGCAGGTGCGGGTAGCGCGCGAGACCGGTGGCGGCGAGCGCGAGCGCGGCGAGGATTCCCGCCAGCGCGAGCGCGCGCACGCCGGCTCCCCCGCGGCCGGGCGTGGTCAGGCCCGCCCGCACGCGCATGCGCGCAGCGGCCCAGGCGCACCCCGCGCTGAAGGCCCAGCGCGAGCGCGGGGCTCCGGCTCCGGCGAGCTCCGCTAGCATCGCGCGGCCCCACTCTGCGCGCTCGGGCGGCAGCCCGCGCACGGCGAGCAGCAGCAGCGCCGCCGGGCCGTCGCCACCGGCGTCGCGGCGCAGCGCCCTGCGCGACCGCACGAGCGCCGGGGCCCCGCGCACGGCGGCGAGGACGACGAGCGCGAGGACGAAGAGACCGCCTACGGGGCGCTCCGGAGCTCGGGACGGCGTTTCCGGGCGCGGGGCGCGTCCGGCTCGGCCGCGTGGGCGGCCGCGTATTCGCGACCGCTCGCGGTCAGACGGTAGAGATGGCGCGGCGGCCGGCCCGCGGGCGCGTCGCTCTCCCACGCGGCCTCGAGCAGGTCGCGATCGGACAGGCGGACGAGGATCGGATAGAGCGACCCCGAGCGCAGCCCGACCTCGCTCCCGAGCTCGTAGCCGTAGCGCCACTGCAGCGGCTCGGCGGCGAGCGCCCGCAGCACGCGCACGGTCTGGGAGGACGGGCGGCGGGAACGGGTCACGGGATAAGTCTACTTAGGGCCCGTCTCGGTAGGGCGTGTGGGTCTGGCGAGTGGCGAGGGTCGTCTGGGGCGCGATCGGCCCGCGGCCCGATCAGGACGATCTCGCAAGGGTCGATCGCGTTCCAGACGGCGCTCGACGCCGCCAGGCACCGCGCCCTACCGAGACGGGCCCTTAGGTCGAGATAGAACCGCAAGCAGCCCTGCGCAACATTGGGGTCAGACCCCAATGTTGCACGCGGCCGCGGCGAGGCGGGCGTCAGGACCACGTGCCGAACGGCTCGCCGAGCGCTGCGACCTGCGGCTCGACGCCGAGGCCCGGGCCGGCGGGCGCGCGCAGGCGCCCGCCCTCGGCCGGGGGCATGCCGCTCGCGTTGCCGACCGTGACCCAGGCGTTGAAGTCGACCGTGTGGATGCGCAGCTCCTCGGGCGTCGAGAGCGAGAGGTGCGCCATCGCCGCGGTGTCGATGTCGCTGCCGCCCGTGTCCTCGACCGTCACCGGCAGGCCGAGGTCGACGGCGACGTCGCGCAGGAGCGCCGCCGGGCCCACCCCGCCGACGCGTGCGATCTTGATCGTGACGCCGTCGGCGACGCCGTCGCGGTGCGCCGCGAGCAGCGCCGGGAGCGAGTCGATGCACTCGTCGAGCACGAGCGGGTGCGGGCAGTGGGGACGCAGCGCGCGGCAGTCGTCGTACGTCATGCAGGGCTGCTCGATCGTGATCTCGAGGTCGCGCGTGTCGCGCAGGAACGCGCGGGCCTGCCCGGTCGTCCAGGCGCCGTTGGCGTCGCAGAAGAGCACGACATCGGGCGCGACGGCGGCGCGCACCGCGAGCACGCGCTCGACGTCCTCCGACGGATCGCCTCCGACCTTGACCTGGATGCGCCGGTAGCCGGCCGCGACGTAGGCGGCGGCGGCGCGGGCCATCGCGTCGGGCGCGGCCTGCGAGACCGAGCGGTAGAGCTCGACGGCCGCGCCGTAGCGGCCGCCGAGGTAGCTGCAGAGCGGCACGCCGGCGGCCTGCGCCGCGAGATCGTGGACGGCCATGTCGAGCGCCGACTTGACGAACGGCTGGCCGAGCATCGCCGCGTCGAGCAGGCGGCGCACGCGCCGCGGCTCGCGCGGGTCGGCCCCGAGCAGGAGCGGCGCGAGCTCGGCCACGCCGGCGCGCGTCCCCGCCGCGAAGGCCGGGGCGTAGAACGCGCCGAGCGGAGCCATCTCCCCCGCCCCGGTCAGCCCCTCGTCGCTCTCGAGCAGGACGATCGTCGCGTCGGTGCCGTCCTCGGAGCGGTTGCGGCAGACGTACGGCCCGTCGCGGAACGGCTGCAGCTGCCGGTAGGCGGCGACACGGACGATGCGCATGCTGCAAGGCTACCGGCGTGCGCATCGTGACCTGGAACGTGAACTCGCTGCGCGCGCGGCTGCCGCGCGTGCTCGAGCTGCTCGCCGACCTCGCTCCCGACGTGCTCTGCCTGCAGGAGACGAAGGTCGAGCCCAGCGCGTTCCCGCACGACGAGCTGCGCGAGGCGGGGTACGCGGCCTGCGACCACAGCGGCGGGCGCTGGGCGGGGGTCGCCGTGCTCGCGCCGCTCGCGACCGCTCCCGCCGAGGCCGGCCGCGGGCTGCCGGGCGAGCCCGACCCCGACGACGCGCGCTGGATCGAGGCCGACGTCGGCGGCGTGCGCGTGATCTCGACGTACGTCCCGAACGGCCGCGAGCCCGCGACGCCGTGGTTCGAGGGGAAGCTGCGCTTCCTCGCCGCTGCGCGCGAGCGCCTGGCCGAGCTCGCGCCCGCCGGCTCGCTCGTCGTCGCCGGCGACTTCAACGTCGCGCCCGAGGACATCGACGTCTACGACCCGGTCGCGTTCGCCGGCTCGACGCACGTGACGCCCGAGGAGCGTGCCGCGCGCCGCGCGCTGCTCGCCACCGGCCTGCGCGACGCCTACCGCGAGGTCTCACCCGACGGCCGGCGCTACACGTGGTGGGACTACCGCGCGGGCCACTTCCACAAGAACCTCGGGATGCGCATCGACCACGTCCTGCTCACGCCCGATCTCGGCGCCCGCCTCACGGCCTGTGACATCGCGCGCGACTATCGCAAGGGCTCCAAGCCCTCGGATCACGCCCCGCTCGTCGCCGATCTCTCGGCCTGACGCCGCCGAATCCCTCTCATGCGGCGTTCGTTCGCGGTCGATACAGGGAATGTCCCGTGAACGGGCAGGGAGCGCCTTGGGAATCTTCCCCAGAGCACGGCCGAGGTGGATGGAGTCACGCGGCGCCGAGCAGGCGCCGGCTGCAGGCTGGGCTGCCCGCGCAGCGCACCGGCTGCTCTTCGCGATGGCCGGCGTGCTCGCGCTGCTGGCGATCGACTACACGGTCGGGCTGCCGCTTCCGGCGTTCGCGAGATCCACCTGGGACTGGTCGTACCAGGCCCTCGAGTTCTCGGCGGCCGCCGTCTGCGCACTGCGTGCGCTGAGCGAGCGGCGCGAGCGCATCGCCTGGCTGGTGATGGCGCTCGGGATCTTCAGCTACGGCTGCGCCGACCTCTACTGGTCGCTCGTCCTCAGCCACCTGAAGTCGATCCCGTACCCGTCGCTCGCCGATCCGCTCTACCTCGCGTTCTATCCGGCGGCCTACATCGGCCTGCTGCTGCTCCTGCGCAGCCGCGGCGGGCGCTTCCCCGCCAGCGTCTGGCTCGACGGGGCGATCGGAGCGGTGGGCCTCGGCGCCGTCGTCGGCGCGCTCGTGTTCCCCGTCGTGCTCGACACGACCGGCGGCGACACGATGACGATCGTGACGAACATCTCCTACCCGATCGTCGACCTCGCGCTGCTCGCTCTCGTGACGTGCGTCGTCGGACTGATGGGCTGGCGGCCCGGGCTGACGTGGTCACTGCTGGCGGGCGGCTTCGCGCTCTTCGCGATGGCCGACACGATCTACCTCTACGAGACGGCGCGCGGCACCTACGTCGGCTCCGGCTGGCTCGACGTCTGCTGGCCCGCCGGGCTTCTGCTCGTCGCGACGGCGAGCACGCGCCCGGCGCGCCGCGTCGCGGCGGCCTCGTTCGTCGGCTGGCCGACCCTGATCGTGCCTGCGACGTTCGGCGCGCTCTCGCTCGTGCTCGTCGTCTACGACCATTTCACGCGCCTCGACACGGCCGCCGTCCTGCTTGCCGGCGCCACGCTCGCGCTCGTGCTCGTGCGGCTCGCGCTCACGTTCTCCGAGTACATCGCGGCGATCGCGCACAGCCGGCGCGAGGCCGTGAGCGATCCGCTCACCGGGCTCGGCAACCGGCGCGCGCTCGCGGCCGAGCTCGACCGCGCTCTGCACCCCGAGGATGGCGGGCGGCATGCGCTCGCCGTCTACGACCTCGACGGCTTCAAGGGCTACAACGACACGTTCGGCCATCCGGCGGGCGACGCGCTGCTCGTGCGCTGTGCACAGGCACTCGCGGCGGGGGATCACGGCGGCGCGGCCTTCCGCCTGGGCGGCGACGAGTTCTGTCTGCTCGTGCCGCTCCCGGGCGAGGCCGATCGCGACGAGGCCGAACGGGTCGCGCGCGCCGGGGCGAATGCGCTCACGACCTGGGGTCAGGGGTTCGAGATCGGCAGCTCGTACGGCGTCGCTCTCCTGCCCGAGGAGGCCGCCTCCCCGCCCGACGCCATCCGGCTCGCGGATCAGCGGATGTATGCGCGCAAGCGCGGCGGCGGGCGCAGCGGCACGGGCGCGACGATCGACGCCCTGATCCGCGCGATGCAGGAGCGCGGGACGGCGCTCGGGGAGCACGGCGCCGACGTCGCGGACATTGCGGCTCGCCTGGCCGCCGTGATGGGGATGCCCGAGAGCGAGTGCGAGCACGTGCGCAACGCCGCCGCGCTCCACGATGTCGGCAAGCTCGCGATCCCGGATTCGATCCTGAACAAGCCCGGGCCGCTCGACGAGGCCGAGTGGGAGTTCATGCGCAGCCATGCCGAGATCGGCGAGCGCATCCTCGGCGACGCGCCGTCGCTCGCGGTCATCGGAGGCCTCGTGCGCGCGAGCCACGAGCACTGGGACGGCAGCGGCTATCCCGATCGGCTCGCGGGCGACGACATTCCGCTCGGCGCGAGGGTCATCTCGCTGTGCGACGCGTATCACGCGATGATCACCCCGCGCACCTACCGCGCGGCGACGACGCACGCCGACGCGATCGCGGAGGTGCGCCGGTGTGCCGGCACGCAGTTCGATCCCACGCTGATCGAGCCGTTCGTGGAGATCGTCGAGCAGCGCCTCACGGCAGCGCCGGCTCGGCTCGCCGCCTGACCCGGGCCGACTAGCATCGCGCCGATGCGTATCGCCGCCATCCGGGCCACGCCCGTGAACATCCCGTTCCACGCGCCGTACCGCTTCTCGCTCGGCTCGACGGCCTCGGTCACGAAGACGATCGTCGAGGTCGAGACCGACGAGGGCGTGACCGGCGCCGGCGAGTGCGCCGACGGCGACCGCAGCGCCGAGATCGAGCGCCTCGGCGAGCGGCTCGTCGGGCTCGACCCGCTCGACCTCAACGAGTGCGAGCGCCGCTGCGTGCCGGCGTTCGAGCATTCGCTGTGGGAGAACGTGACGACGCTGAAGCGCGCGTTCGGCGCGATCGAGATGGCGCTCTGGGATCTCCGCGGCCGCGCCGAGGGCAAGCCGCTGCACCTGCTGCTCGGCGGCGCCGTGCGCCGCGAGATCGCGTTCACCGAGTACTTCGCGCTGCGCCACCCGGGCCCGTCCCACCCGGGCGAAGCGACACCGCTCGAGATCGCGCGCTACTGCGCGCGCATGATCGAGGAGTACGAGTCGCCGGCGTTCGAGGGCAAGCTCGCGACGGTCGCCTTCGGCGAGGAGCTCGCGATGGTGCGCGAGGTGCGCGCCGCGATCGGCGATCGCCCGCTGCGCCTCGACGCCAATCACGCCTGGACCGTCCCGACCGCGCGCGAGGCGCTGCGACGCCTCGCGCCGTACGACATCCGCTGCATCGAGGAGCCGGTCGGATCGCACGAGGAGCTCGCGCGGCTGCGGCCGTTCACGGACATCGCGTTCTCGGCGCACGCACCGGACCTGCGCCGTGCCGTCGCGCTCGGCGTGCCCGACTTCTACGTGCTCAACATCGTCGAGCTCGGCGGCATCCGGCGCACGGTCGAGTTCGTGCGCGCGTGCGAGCTGTTCGGCATCGGCTTCTGGTTCCACTCCGGCGACACGGGCATCGCGAGCGCGGCGTACCTGCAGCTCTCGGCCGCGCTCGAGCCGATCCGCGAGCCGAGCCAGGCGCTCTTCCACTGGTACGGCGACGACGTCATCGCCGAGGGCCCGTTCTGCCCGCGGCGCGGCCTCCTCGCTGTCCCCGAGGGCCCCGGCCTCGGCGTCACCCTCGACGCCGGCGCCCTCGCGCGCTGTCACGAGCGCTTCCTCGCCGAGGGCGCGTTCCCGTCGGGCGAGCCGGGCGCGCCCGAGCGCAGGCAGGGCTCGTTCGGCGCGCTCCGGCGGAGCTGACCGTCCTGTCCGATTTCCGCTAGTCCGGCTGGCATGCTGCCTCCGTGCAGAGCGCCGAGGAACACTGGTACCGGGCCGTCGAGAGCCGTGATCGCCGCTTCGACGGCTGGATCTACCTGGGCGTCACGACGACCGGCATCTACTGCCGCCCGAGCTGTCCGGCCGTCGGCCCGAAGCGCGTCAACATGCGCTTCTACCGCAGCTCCGCCGCGGCGCAGCGCGCGGGCTTCCGCGCCTGCAAGCGCTGCCGGCCCGACGCTTCGCCCGGATCGCCCGAGTGGAACGCCCGCGCCGACGTCGTCGCGCGCGCGATGCGCCTCATCGCCGACGGCGTCGTCGACCGCGAGGGCGTCTCGGGGCTCGCAGCGCGCCTCGGCTACAGCGTGCGCCAGCTCAACCGGCTCGTCTCGGCCGAGCTCGGCGCGGGGCCGCTCGCACTCGCCCGCGCGCAGCGCGCGCAGACGGCGCGCACGCTCATCGAGACGACCGATCTCGGCTTCGCCGAGGTCGCGTTCGCGGCCGGCTTCGCGAGCGTGCGGCAGTTCAACGACACGGTGCGCGACGTGTTCGCGCTCACGCCGCGCGCGCTGCGGCAGCGCCGCGGCGAGCCGGCCACGGGCGGGCCCGGGGCGATCGCGCTGCGGCTCCCGTACCGCGCGCCACTCGCGCTCGGCGAGCTGCTCGCGTTCTTCGCGCAGCGCGCGATCGCGGGCGTCGAGGAGGCCACCGCGGCCGGCGGCTACCGGCGCGCGCTGCGCCTGCCGCACGGCACGGGCGTCGCCGAGCTGAGCGCGGGCGACGGCTGCGTGCGGTGCTCGCTGCGCCTCGCCGACGTGCGCGACGTCGGCGTGGCCGTCGCGCGCTGCCGCCGCCTGCTCGACCTCGACGCCGATCCCACGGCGGTCGCGGCCGCGCTCGCGAGCGATCCGCTGCTCGCGCCGCTCGTCGCCGCGCGCCCCGGCGTGCGCGTGCCCGGGTGCGTCGACGGCGCCGAGATCGCCGTGCGCGCCGTGCTCGGCCAGCAGGTCTCGGTCGCGGCCGCGCGCACGCACGCGGCCCGCCTCGTGCAACGCCACGGCGAGCCGCTGCCGGCGCCCGACGGAGCGCTCACGCACGTCTTCCCGAGTGCCGCCGCCGTCGCGGCGGCCGACGACGACGTGCTCGCAATGCCCGCCCGCCGGCGCGACACGCTGCGCGCCGTCTGCGCCGCGCTGCGCGACGGCGACGTCGACCTCGGCCCGGGCGCCGACCGCGAGCGCGCGCGGCGCGACCTGCTCGCGCTGCCGGGCATCGGTCCCTGGACCGTCGAGTACGTCGCGATGCGGGCGCTCGGCGATCCGGATGCGTTCCCGGCCAGCGATCTCGGCGTCCTCCACGGCCTGCGCGCGCTCGGCGCCGAGGGCGACGCGCGCGAGGCCGAGCGGCGCTCGCAGGCCTGGCGCCCGTTCCGGGCCTACAGCGTCCTCCACCTGTGGGGCGCCCTCGAGAGCGTGGCTGCATGACGGGCGCGGCGTACACGACCGTCGCGAGCCCGATCGGCGAGCTGTTGCTGACGGCCGAGGACGGGCGCCTGACCGGCCTCTACATGCCCGCCGAGAAGCACGCGCCGCCCGCCGGCGCCGCGCGCGACGACGCCGCGTTCGCGGCCGCCCGCGCGCAGCTGGGCGAGTACTTCGCGGGTCGCCGCAGCTCGTTCGACGTGCCGCTCGCGCCGCTGGGGACGCCGTTCCAGCAGCGCGTCTGGGACGAGCTCCAGCGCATCGGCTACGGCGAGACGATCACGTATGCCGAGCTCGCCGCGCGCATCGGGCGCCCGACCGCCATCCGTGCCGCCGGCGCGGCGAACGGAGCGAACCCGATCTCGATCCTCATCCCCTGCCACCGCGTGATCGGCTCGGACGGCACGCTCACGGGCTATGGCGGCGGGCTCGCAGCCAAGCGCTTCCTGATCGACCACGAGCGCGCCGGCGCGTGAGGGCGCGCGCGACGTCGTGGCCCGCGCGGCTCGTGCTGCTCGGGGCGATCTGGGGCATGTCGTTCGTCCTCATCAAGATCGGCAACCGCGGCTTCACGCCCGTGCAGGTCTCGTTCGGCCGCATGCTCTTCGGCCTCCTGGCGCTCGTGCCGGTCGTGCTCGCACAGCGCGGCCGCCTCCCGCGCGACCGGCGCACCTGGGGGCACCTGTTCGTCGCCGCGGTGCTCGTCAACAGCGCGCCGTTCACGCTCTTCGCATTCGGCGAGCAGCACGTCTCGTCGCTGCTCGCCGGCATCTGGAACGGCACGACCCCGCTCTTCGTGCTCGTCGTCGTGCTGCTGACGCTGCCCGAGGAGCGGCCGACGCGCGAGCGCGCGCTCGGCCTCGCGCTGGGCTTCGCCGGCGTGCTCGTCGTGCTCGGGGCGTGGCGCGGGATCGGGAGCGGCGAGCTCGTGGGCAGCGCGGCGTGTCTCGCCGCGGCGATCCTCTACGGCATCGGCTTCCCGTACCTCCGCCGCAATCTCGCGACCGGCGTGCTCTCGGTGCCGGTGCTCGCGTTCGGGCAGCTCGCCATGGGCACGCTGCAGCTCGCGCTCGTGCTCCCGTTCGCGGGCGGCGTGCCCGCAACGCTCTCCGCCGGCCCGCTCGCGGCCGTCGCCGCGCTCGGCGCGGCCGGGACGGGCGCCGCGTACCTGCTGAACTACTCGATCATCCGCGACGCGGGCGCGACCGCCGCGTCCACGGTGACCTACCTCGTGCCCGTGTTCGCGACGATCGCGGGCGTCGCGCTGCTCGGCGAGCACCTGACGTGGAACGAGCCCGTCGGCGGCCTGCTCGTCCTGCTCGGCGTCGCCGCGAGCCAGGGCCGCCTGCGCCTGCGCCCGCTGCAGCCGGGCAGTGCACACGCCTGAGCGCACGGGCTGGCACCATCCGCACGGTGCGCGCCGTCATGTCGATCCAGTCGACCGTCGTCTACGGACATGTCGGGTCGACGGCCGCCACGCTGCCGCTGCACCGGCTCGGCTTCGACGTCTGGGCCCTGCCGACCGTCGTCTACTCGAGCCACGCCGGCTACCCCGGCGTGCGCGGAAGCCGCACGCCGATCGCCACGCTGCGCGAGCTGCTCGCCGGGCTCGAGGCGCTCGGCCGCCTCGACCGCTGCGAGGCCGTGCTGAGCGGCTACCTCGGGCAGCCCGAGGTCTGGGACTTCGTGCTGGAGGCGCTGGCGGCCGTGCGCAAGCACCGGCCGGACGCGTGGTACGTGTGCGATCCCGTGCTCGGCGACGAGGGCGAGCTCTACATGCCGGCCGAGCTCGTGCGCACGTTCCGCGAGCAGGCGGTGCCGCGCGCCGATCTGCTCGTCCCGAACCGCTTCGAGCTCGAATGGCTCGTCGACCGCCCCGTCGCGAGCGTCGCCGACGCCGTCGCCGCGGCGCGCGAGCTGCGCGCCGCGGGCGCGCGCGAGGTCGTCGTCAAGGGGCTCGTGCTGGAGCACGACGGGCAGCCGGCGCAGCACGTCGTCGGGGTCGACGAGGATGGCGCGTGGCTCGCGCGCGCGCCGCACGTCTCGCGCTTCTGGTCGGGGGCGGGCGACGTGTTCACGGGCCTCCTGACAGGGCTGCGCCTCTCGGGCACGCCGCTCCCGGAGGCCGTCGCGCGGACGACGGCGATCATGGAGGAACTGGTCGCGCGCACGCACGCGCTGGAGGCGCCCGAGCTGCGCATGGTCGAGATCGACTGGGCGGCCGAGCCCGCCGGCGCGCACGCCGAGCGCGTGGGCTAGGGTCAGCCGGCGAGCAGTGACGCGGCCAGCTCGGGCGCGACGTTGCCGCCCGAGAGCACGAGCACGGTGCCCGGCAGCGGCTCGACGAGCCCGGCCAGCAGCGCGGCCACGGGCACCGCCGCGGCCGGCTCGACAGCCAGCTTGGCGCGCGCGTAGACGAAGCGGAAGGCCTCGGCGATCTGCGCCTCGCTCACCGTCACGGCCTCGTCGAGCAGCTCGCGCAGCACGGCGAGTGGCGCCGCACCGACGCTGGGCGGGCCGAGCGCGTCGGCGATCGTCGGGCCCGGCGGCCGGCGCAGCGGCTCGCCGGCCGCGATCGAGGCCGCCACCGTCGCGATCGCCGAGGGCTCGACCGCGATCACGCGCGCAGCGGGGCAGACCGCCTTGACGGCCGTCGCGACGCCGGCGATCAGCCCGCCGCCGCCGACCGGCACGACCACCTGCGTGACGTTCTCCACCTGCTCGCACAGCTCGAGCCCGAGCGTGCCCTGGCCGGCCATCACGGCGCGATCGCCGAACGGGTGCACGATCACGCGGCCGCTGCGCGCGGCCTCCGCGTCCATGCGCGCGAACGCCTCCGCCGCATCCGCGGACTCGAGGTCGACCGTGCCGCCGTACGCCCGCGTCGCCTCGACCTTGGCCCGGCTCGCCCAGCTCGGCATCATCACGAGCGCGTCGGTGCCGAGCTCGCGCCCGGCGAGCGCGACGGCCGCGGCGTGGTTGCCCGCCGAGCACGTCACGACGCCGCGCGCCCGCTCCTCGGGCGTGAGCTCCGCGATGCGCGCATACGCGCCGCGCAGCTTGAAGGCGCCGGTGCGCTGCAGGAGCTCGGCCTTGAGCCAGACGCCGTCGCCGAGCGATGCGCAGCTGAAGACCGGCGTCCGCCGGACATGGCCCGAGATGACCTCGGCGGCACGCCGCACGTCGTCGATCGTCACGGGGAGCTCGGCCATCTCGCCGGTCACGCTACTCGCGCTCGAGCGAGCGCGCGACGATCTCCTTCATGATCTCGTTCGAGCCCGCGTAGATCGGCTGCACGCGCGCGTCGAGGAACGCCCGCGCCACGGGATACTCGAGCATGTAGCCGTAGCCGCCGAAGAGCTGCAGGCACTCGTCGATCTGGCGCCACTGCTGGTCGGTCATCCACCACTTCGCCATCGAGGCCGTGACCGTGTCGAGCGTCCCGTCGATCACGCGCGTCACGCAGTGGTCGACGAAGACGCGCCCGATCGTGGCGGCGGTGTGCGCCTCGGCGAGCTTGAAACGCGTGTTCTGGAGCGCCATCAGGGGCTTGCCGAAGGCCTGGCGCTCGCATGCGTACGCGACCGTGTCGGCGATCACCCGCTCGAGCGCCGAGACGGCCATCACCGCCACCACCGTGCGCTCGTAGGGCAGCTGCTGCATCAGCTGATAGAGCCCGCGGCCCTCGCCGAGGCTCGCCGCGACCGGCACGCGCACGTCCTGGAACGAGAGCTCGCACGTGTCCTGCGCATGCTGGCCGAGCTTGTGCAGCGGCCGCCCGCGTGTGAAGCCCTCGAGCCCGTCGGTCTCCACCATCAGCAGGGTGTACCCCTGCGAGCCGGCCTCCGCATCCGTGCGCGCGACGAGGCAGATGAGGTTCGCGTGCAGCCCGTTCGTGATGAACGTCTTCGTGCCGTTGACGACGTAGTGGTCGCCGTCGCGCACGGCCGAGGTCGCGATGCCGCGCAGGTCCGATCCGGCCCCGGGCTCCGTCATCGCGATCGCGCCGACGAGGTCGCCGCGCACGAGCCCCGGCACCCACGCGGCGCGCTGCTCGTCGCTGCCGTAGTCGAGCACGTAGTGCGTCGCAATCTCGTGCACGCCCTTGCCGAAGCACGAGAACCCCGCATACAGGAGCTCCTCGTAGACGACGCACTCGAAGCCGAAGTCGCCCCCCACCCCGCCGTGCGCGGCCGGCACGTCGGTGCCCAGCAGCCCGGCCTCCCCCGCGCTGCGCCACAGCTCGGCGTCGACCCACCCGCGCGCCTGCCAGCGCTCGTCGTTCGGCAGGATCTCCCGCTCGACCCACGCCCGCGCCGTCTCCCGGAAGAGCTCGTGCTCGTCACTCGCCCAGGGCGAGCGGCTGCGCGACGGTCGGGCACCCGGCATGCCGCGGATCATCGCAGCGCGGGGCCGGCCAAGTGGCACACGCGGCGAGTGCACTTGGCCGCAAGATCGGGGTCTGACCCGCAACGTGCGGGTCTGACCCCGGCGTTGCGAGCCTGGCACCGACCGGACCATCCGTTCAACCACGCCGTTCTCAGGCATTCTCGAGCGCGCCGGCGACCGCATGGCACGGGCGCCTGCGTGACGCGAGACACCGGGAATTCCTGATGGCTACTGGCGTTGAGGCCCCGTGCAAGGGTCGGTGCCAGGTCCGCAACGCCGGGGTCAGACCCGCACGTTGCGGGCCAGACCCCCGTGTTGCAGACCCCCGTGTTGCAGACCGCGTTGCAGCGGCCAAGTGGCACTCGCCGCGTGTGCCACTTGGCCCGGCTGACGGGGCTGCTAACGCTGAGTGCCGCGGTCGACCTCGCCGCGCCAGGCACCGCTCGCGGCGTCGCGGCTCTCGACGAGCTGCTTGAACTGCTCGAGGCTGTTCTTGACCTGGTGCGAGTCGGCGCCCAGGGCGGAGCCGACCTTCTCCATCACGCCCTCGCTCTCGTGCTCGATCTGCACCATCACGCGGCTCGCGTCGTCGCCGAGGCGGTGGAAGGTCACGACTCCGGCGTTGGCCGTGCCGTCGGTCGACCTCCACGCGATGCGCTCGTCGGGGAGCTGCTCGGTGATCACGGCGTCCCACTCGGTGACGTGCCCGGCGATCTCGGCGCGCCAGTGAAGGTGCGTGTCATCGAGCTGCCGCACCTCCTCGATCCCGTCCATGAACTGCGGGAACGACTCGAACTGCGTCCACTGGTTGTAGGCGACGTGCACCGGGACGGCGATGTCGATGCTCTGCTCGACGCTGCTCATCGTGCTCTCCTCTCGTTGGCTGCGAGAGGGGCCGTACCCGGCCCGGGGTCGCCGAAACGGGTTCCGCCGAACGGCCGGGTGACGGCGTCTGCGAGGCGCCCGCCGTCGCCGCGGAGATCTAGCCCGCGGGCGCCGGCGAGCTGCCGGCGTGGCAGGAGCGCGGCGGCGGGACGTCCAGCGCAGGGTTGCGGTCGAAGAACCCGACGGGCTCGAGCCGGAAGCCGGCGCGCGCCACGGGCATGATCGGCCAGTCCTCGGGCCGCACGAAGTGCGTCGTGCCGACCGTGTACCAGAGCACGACGTCGCTGCCGTCGAGCGCGCGGTCGGCCTCGCACCACTGCGGCAGGCCGACCGTCTGCGTCTGGCCGTAGGGGTAGCGGCCCGACGGGTGGCGCTCGGCCTCGTCGTGACGCGTGACCCAGAGCGTGCGCCGCGCGAACCCGGCGCGCTGCGAGACACGGGCATCGGGCTGGGCGAGCATCGTCGCGACGCCGTACTGCGGCACGAGCCGGTAGCCGACCTCGCCCCCGAGCGCGTTGCGGCGCCCGGGGTTGACGACGTGCCAGACGCGGGCCGCGCGGTCGTCGCTGTCGCGCTGGGCGACCGACTCGCGCGCGAGCGGCGTCACGCGCGCGCGGAACGCGTTGCCGAGCGGATTCCCCGGGCCGTTCGCGACGGGCTCGGACTCGACCTCGCGCACGCTGTTGGCAACGCCGTCGACGTCGAGATCGAGCCGGAAGCAGAAGAAGTGCTGGTGGTTCGGCGCGGCGAGCCCGCGGTCGACGATGCTCGAGCCCGCGGGCTCCTCGCCCTCGGCGAGCGCCATCGTCGAGACGATGCCGTGGAGCTGCACCTCGCACTCGATCGATCCGTCGAGGTGCAGGTACCAGCGGAACGCGTAGTCGTAGTTGCCGACGGTGACCATCGAGTTGACGACGAAGCGCCGCGCCCGTCGCACCTCGACGCGCCCGGCGAGCTCGTCGCTGTGCTTCCAGAGCAGCCCGGCGTCCTCCTCGTGCAGGCAGATCGCGTTCGCCACCGCGCGCGGGCGGCCGGCACGGTCGACGAGATGCGCGTCGAGGTAGCGGATCTCGCCCACGCAGTCGCAGCCGAGCGCGAGCGAGTTCGTGCACGCGCCGAGCCCGTACTCGCCCGCGTCGAAGTACGTGCGCCACGCGTGCATGGCATGCGGCTCGCCGTACGGCACGATCATCTCGGCGCACGACGCGCGGTGGAGGACCGGCCGGCCGTCGAAGCGCACGTCGTGCAGCACGAGCCCTTCCTGGGGATCGATCGCCGCGCGCAGCGACCAGCGGTACCACTCGATCTCGTTGCCCGCGACGGTGAAGCTGACGCCCTCGGGCTGCGTGATCTCGATCGGCCGCAGGTCGTCGCGCAGCGGAGCCGCGCCCGCCGCGTATGCGCCGTCGGCCTCGAGCGGGATCGGCTTGACGTCCAGCTCCTCGAGCTCGAGCACGCGCAGCTCGTCGACGTCGACGTACGCGATCAGGCTCTCGATCGGGTGCGCGTAGCCGTTGTCGCCCGGCTTGCGCAGCAGGTAGGCGACCGCGCGGGCGACGCGGCGGCCGCGCTCGACCTCGAGGCCGAAGCCGCCCGAGGCGAGCACGTCGATCTGCACGAGCGAGACGTCGTCCACCCCGCGCCGCCGCAGCGCCGCGCGCCAGCCGGCGTCCGCGCGCACCGCCTCGGCCGCGGCCTCGTAGTCCTCGGGCGTGATCGGCGAGTGCGCGCCGTCGATGGCCTCGTCCGAGGCGATCGCGCCGGCGTCGAGGTCGCACACGAGCTCGCGCACGCGGCGCTCCGGGTCGACGACGATCGCGAGTGCGCGGCGCGCGGGTCGCGGCCCGCCCTCGAGCCAGGCGAGATACCCGGCCTTGGGCGGCTCGTGCAGGCCGATCGAGACGAAGCGCGCGGCCGGCATGCGCGCGCGGACGAGCTCGGCGGCGCGCTCGAGCTCGCCGGGCGCGAGCGGCTCGAGCGGGTGTGCCGTCAGCTGCGGGATCGCCATGCGGCGACGATAGAGGTTCTCGCCCGTCACACGGGCCGGCCGGCGCGCAGCTCGGGGTGGTAGCGGAGCAGGCGCTCGTCGAGATCGTCCAGCTCGCGTGTGCGCACGACCGACGGCCGCTCCCCGGTGCGGCGGTAGTGGTCGCGTACGCGCTCGCCGCCGAGCTGGTAGCCGCCGGCGATGTAGCTCTCCCATCCGACGAGCATGTAGAGGTACATGTCGGCGACCGAGAACGTCTCGCCGAGACACCACGGGCCCTTCGCGAGCTCGCGCTCGAGGTACGCGCCGTGGGCGTCCATCTGCGCGCGGCCGCGCACGCGGATCTCGGCGTGCGCCGCCTCCTCGGGGTCGGTCGCAGGCGACTTCATGATCGGCCACCACGCCGGGTGCAACGTGTCGGCGAGCCACAGGATCCAGCGGTAGAGCTCCGCGCGCGCCGGATCGCCGACGGCGGGACCGAGCTCGCGCTGCGGGAAGCGATCGACGAGCCAGAGCAGCACGGCCCCGGTCTCGTACACGCTGACCGCGCCCTCGCGCAGCGCCGGAACGCGCTTCAGGGGGTTGACCTCGGCGAAGCTCGCCGGCTCGTCGCGCCGGCGCGGGTGGATGTCGACGGCCGTGTACTCCGCTCCGGCTTCCTCGAGCGCGATGCGCGCGGCGAACGACGCGCTGCCGGTGATCTGGAAGAACTCGATCATGTGCTCGGGCGCCCTCCGAGGCCGTGGCTGCCGCCGCAACCTAGCGCGCGCGGGGCCCCTAGGCTGCCGCCATGAGCCGACCGCCCGTGCCCGCCTCCGACACGGTCATCGAGATCGCTCCGGGCGTGCACCTGCCGCGGCTCGGCCTCGGCGTCTGGGAGCTCGCCGGGGGCGCCGCCGGCGAGCGCGCGATCCTGAGCGCGCTCGAGGCGGGCTATCGCCACATCGACACGGCGCAGGGCTACGCGAACGAGGCCACCGTGGGCGCCGCCGTACGCGCCAGCGGCATCCCGCGCGAGCAGATCTTCGTGACGACGAAGTTCCACCCGAGCCGGGCCGACTCCGAGCTCGAGGCCGAGCGCAGCGTCGAGGCCCTCGGTCTCGGCTACATCGACCTCTACCTCGTGCACGACCCCCGCCGCGACCCGCTCTGGGCCTGGCCCGGGATGGAGCGCGCACTGGCGCGCGGCCTCACGCGCGCGATCGGCGTCAGCAACTTCGCCCCGGAAGAGCTCGACGCCCTGATCGCCGCAGCCGACGTCCCGCCGGCCGTCAACCAGCTGCAGCTCAACCCGTTCGCCTACCGGCGCGCGCTCGTCGAGGCGTGCGCGGAGCGGGGCATCGCCGTCGAGGCCTACAGCCCGCTGACCCGTGGCCGCGACCTCGCCGATCCCGCGATCGCGCGCATCGCGGAGCGGCTCGGCCGCACGCCCGCGCAGGTCATGCTGCGCTGGGGACTCGAGCGCGGCTTCGCCGTGCTGCCCAAGTCGGACCACCGCGAGCGCCAGGTCGAGAACGCCGCGATCTTCGACTTCGCGCTCAGCGCGGAGGATCTCGCGGCTCTCGACGCGCTCGACCGGACCGGTGGGACGGACCGCGCCCAGGAGCACCCGTGGTGGTAGTGCGAAGCAGCGCCCCGAGCGCCTCGAGCCCCGCCGCGAAGTCGTGCTCGGGGACGGCCCCGTAACCGATCAGGACGCCGTCGTGGGGCGCGCGGCCGGCGCGATAGTACGGAGCGAGCGGGTGGAGCTCGAGCGACCGCGCCGCGGCCTCGGCGACCAGCTGCTCGGACGTCGGCCCGCCCTCGGGGAGCTCGAGGAGCACGCCGAGACCCGCTGAGATGCCCACCGGCGCGAGCCCCGGCGCGCACTCCGCGAGCATCGCCAGCAGGCGATCGCGGCGGCTGCGGTAGCGGGCGCGCATGCGGCGCACGTGGCGTTCGTAGGCGCCCGAGGCGAGCATCTGGCAGAGCGCGATCTGCTCGGGCGCGGGCACGTGCACGTCCTCGCTCGTGCGCAGGGCGACGATCGCCTCGAGCAGCTGCGGCGGCACGACGAGCCAGCCGAGCCGGAGGCCCGGGGCGAGCGTCTTCGAGGCCGTGCCGCCGTAGACGACGTGCTCGGGCGCGAGCGCCTGCAGCGCGCCGACCGGCTGGCGGTCGTAGCGGAGCTCGCCGTCGTAGTCGTCCTCGACGATCAGCCCGCCGCCGGCCGCAGCCCAGGCGATGGCGGCCGCGCGCCGATCGGGATGCAGCAGGGCGCCGGTCGGAAACTGGTGCGCGGGCGACAGCACGGCGCCCTCGGCCTCGCCCGCCGCGAGCAGGTCGGTGCGCGCACCCCGCGCGTCGACGGGCAGGGCGACGGGCGCGAGCCCGGCGGCCGCGACCGCGGCGCGGTGCTGGGGCGCGCACGGATCCTCGAGCGCGAAGGCCTCCGCACCACCCGCCCGCAGCGCCCGCGCGACGAGCGCGAGCCCGTGGCGGAAGCCCGAGCAGACGACGACCAGCTCCGGGTCGGCGCGCACGCCCCGCGCGCGGGCGAGGTACGACGCGAGCTGCTCGCGCAGGTCGCGGCGCCCGCGCGGGTCGCCGTAGCCGAGCGTCGCCGCCGAGACCCCGCGCAGGCCCTGGCGGAGGGCGCTCGTCCAGGCGGCGTGCGGGAAGGACGTGAGGTCGGGCAGACCCGGGCTGAAGCTGAAGCGCGGCGCGCGCACGAGCGGTGGGCGCACCGGTGCGCTTCCACCGCTCACCGGCGTGATGGCGGCGACCCACGTGCCGGCCCCGTGCCGCGCCTCGAGATAGCCCTCCGCGACGAGCTGGGCGAAGGCCTCGACGACCGTGCCGCGCGCGAGGCCGAGGTCGCCCGCGAGCGCGCGCGTGGACGGCAGCCGGGTGCCCGCCGTCAGCCGGCCGTCGCGGATCGCCCCGCGCAGCGCGTCTTCGAGGGCGGCGTGCCGGGCACCCGAGACCGCCAGCGCGAGGTGCAGATCCGGCCCCGCAGTGGTCCAGTCAGAGGTCACGTGAATGGCTCTTTCGCTTGGATCACTTCGCGCCTAGGGTACTCGCATGAGCACCCCCCGCATCTCCTTCTCCGCGACGGCAGGCCCGATCTACCGCGCGGTCTCGGCGCTCGACGCCAGCGCGCCGTTCGAGCCGCGCCTGCGCGAGCTCGTGCGCATCCGCGCGTCCCAGATCAACGGCTGCGCCTTCTGCGTCGACATGCACTGTGTCGACGCACAGAAGGCGGGCGAGCACGACCGGAGGATCTTCGCGCTCGCCGCCTGGCACGAGAGCCCGTTCTTCGACGAGCGCGAGCGCGCGGCGCTCGCGCTGACCGAGGCGATGACGCGCCTCGGCGAGCACGGCGTGCCGGACGCCGTCTACGAGCGCGCAGCCGCCGTCTTCGGCGAGGCGGAGCTCGGCAACCTGATGGGCGTGATCATCGCGATCAACGCCTGGAACCGCGTCGCGATCGCCACGGCGATGCAGCCCGGAGCCCTGGCATGAGCAGCGACGACCGCAGCTGGTACAGCGACTCCTACCCCGAGCTGCGCGAGGGGCCGCCGTGGGTCATGGAGGAGATGATCCTGGCCGAGCCGGAGCTCGCGGGCCCGATCGCCGCGGCGCGCGGGGCCGGGGCGATCGCAGACGCGGTGGTGGCGGCCGCACACGCCGGCGGTCCCATCGTCGTGACGGGGTGCGGTACGTCCGAGCACGGCGCGCTGGCGGTCGCGGCGCTGCTGGACGACGCGCTCCACCGCGCCGGCCTCGTGGGCCTGCCCGAGTCGCGCCAGGCGCTCGACGCGGCGCTCGACCCGCGCTCCGGTGGCCTCTGCATCGGCATTTCGCACGACGGCACCACGCGGGCCACCATCCTCGCGCTCGAGGCCGCGCGCGCCGCGGGCGCGGTGACCGCGACGATCGGCGTGCGCGGCGACTCGCCGCTCGCCGTGGCCGCGGATCACGTCTTCGTGACGCCGCTGCGCGACCGCTCGTGGTGCCACACCGTGGCCTACGCGAGCACGATCCTGGCGGGCGGCGCGATCGCTCGAGCGATCACGGGCACGGACGCCATCGCCGGCACGTCGCTCGCAGCCGCCCTCGCGGCGCGAGCACAGATCGCAGAGCTGGCGGCACACGTCCACGGCGCGAGGCGCATCCTCGCGGTCGGCCTCGGCGCCGATCTGATCACGGCGCGCGAGCTCGCGCTCAAGATCGAGGAGGGAGCGCGCATCGCGTCGACGGCGCTGCACCTCGAGTCGTTCCTGCACGGGCATCTCGCCGGCTGCGACGCCGGGACGACGGCCCTCGTGCTGCTGGCGGCCGATCCGCGGCCCGGCGCCCGTCGCGACAAGCGCCTGGCGGTCGCCGCGGGCGCCGCAGCGGCCATCGGCATCCCGGCCGTCGCCATCGGCACCGCCGAGGCCCTGGCCGGACTCCCGGCGAGCACCGAGCGCCTCGCCGTGACGGCCGCGGGCGACCCGCCGCTCGCCGGCGCGCTGCTCGCGGGCGCTGCCTGCCTGCAGCTGCTCACGCTCGAGCTCGCCCATCTCGCCGGCAGCAACCCCGATCTCATCCGGCGCGAGCAGCGCGCCTACCGCGAGGCGGCCGCCGTCGGATCGACGCGCGCGGACTGGTGAGCGAGCCGATCAGCCCGGAGCGGCTGAGCCGCCGCCCGGCGGGCGGATCTGCCTCGGGACGTCGAACGCGACGTAGCGATCCTGCATGAAGTGCGCCGCGGCGGTCATGCGCACCTCGAGCGCGCGCAGCGTCGCGCGGTCGAGCGTGACCGTGTACCAGGCAGGCGTGGACGGCTCGAACATCGAGAGGCGGACGACCGGGCGCGCGCCGAGCCGGCCTTCGCCGAGCAGCATGGCGTCGTAGGCGCCGCCGCCCCACGGCGGGGCGGGCAGCGCGAGCGGCGGGTTCTGGAGCCCACGCTGCCAGCCGCCACCGACGACGAGGTCCCAGCGCGTGCGGCCGATCACGACCCCGGCGTCGCCCGACGCGGTGCGATAGCTGAGCCGGTCGGGCGCCTCGCTCCGCCACAGGCTCGTGTTCACGACGCGCGGCCCGCTCGCGAGGCGCTCGCGGTAGACGACGCTGTGCAATGCCGCGAATGCGCGCTCGGCGCCGCGCAGGAGGTTCGCGGCCGGGACGGGCCAGCGCGCCGGCAGCGCGAACGCCACCGCCGAGCGCGGCCGCCCCGGCCCGCTCAGCTCGATCGCGACGCGCCGCGTCCGCACCGGCCCGGGGACGACCGCGGCGTAGCAACCAGGCCCGCAGGCGGCAGCCGCGAAGCTGCGGCCGGCGAGCGCGAAGCGCACGTCGAGCCCGCTGAGGCCGCTCCCGCCGGGCGTCACGACGGTCGCCGTCAGGCGCGCGCCGCCCACCGACCGGCGCGCGGCCAGCGCGACGGCGAGGGCGCCATGGGCGCGCGCGAGCACGAGCGCGCCGTGCGGCGGTGCCGGTGGCGCCCCGGCGCGCGCGGCCGCCGGGGGGATCGACGGGACCTGCACGCGGCCGGGCGAGCCGCTCGCCCAAGCGAGCCAGGCGACGGCGGCCAGCGCGAGCACGAGCGCTCCGGCGCCTGCAGCCAGGCCCACTCGGCGAAGGGACATCATGTCCACCCTACGCGCGAGGGCGGGAGACAGACTGGTGTGGGGCTAAGGGGTCCGCCTGAAGAAAGCCCTTCGGCCTTTGCATTCGGATGCCGATGGAGTGCCTGATGACCGCCGAGGGTGAATCGGCACGACACGAGCGTCTGCCCCTCCCGGCGACGTGGGACTTCCGCGGCCTCGTGGAGCGGCTGCCCCTGATCGTGTACGTCGATGTCGCCGACCCCACCTCGACGAGCCTCTACGTCAGCCCGCAGACGACCGAGGTGCTCGGCCACACACCCGACGACTGGGCGTCCAGCCCCGACTTCTTCCTCAGCATCCTGCACCCGGACGATCGCGAGCGGGTGGTCGCGGAGACGACGCACATGATCGCCACCGGCGAGCGGCTCCGCAGCGAGTACCGGCTGCTGCGGCGCGACGGCACGATCGCGTGGGTGCGCGACGAGGGCGTGCTCCTGCGCGACGCGGACGGCAGCCCGCTGTGCATGCAGGGCTACATCATCGACATCACGGAGCGCATCGAGCGCGAAGCGGCGCTGCGCTCGAGCGATGCCCGCACGCGGGCGATGCTGGACGCGGCGCTCGACGCCGTGGTCTCGATCGACCACTGCGGGATCATCGTCGAGTTCAACGCCACGGCGGAGCGCATCTTCGGCCATGCGCGCGCTGCCGCCATCGGGCGCCCGATGGTGGACCTGATCGTTCCGCCCGGTCTGCGCGAGGCCCACAAGGCCGGCTTCGAGCGCTACCTCGCGACGGGCGAGGGCACGTTCATCGGCACGCGCATCGAGGTCACCGCGCTGCGCGCCGACGGCAGCGAGTTCCCCGTCGAGCTCAGCATGGCGGCCGCGGCGACGCCCGGCGAGCCCGTGTTCACGGCCTACCTGCGCGACATCAGCGAGCAGAAGCGGCGCGAGCGGGCCCTGCTCGAGAGCGAGGCCATCATCGCGTCGTCGTTCGACGCGATCGTCGGCCGCTCCTCGGACGGCCGCGTCACGAGCTGGAACGCGGCCGCCGAGCGGACGTTCGGCTACCGCGCCGACGAGATGCTCGGCCACCTGGCCGAGCTGCTCGTGCCGCGCGACAACGATGTCGTGCGCGTCATCGACGAGCGCCTGCGCCGCGGTGAGGTGGTCGAGCCGCTCGAAACGGTGTGCGTCCGCAAGGACGGCAAGCGCATCGACGTCGAGTCGACCGTCTCGCCGATCGTCGGCGCCGGCGGCGAGGTCATCGGGTCGGCCTCGATCGCGCGTGACATCACCGAGCGCAAGCGCTCGCACGCGATCGTCGAGGGCCAGGCGAAGCTGCTCGAGTTCGTCGCCGGCGGCGCGCCCCTGCCGGACGTGCTCGACCGCCTCGCGCGCTTCGTGGAGGCCCACGGCGATGACGTCCTGGCGTCGATCCTGCTGCTCGGCCGCGACGGGCTGCACCTCGCGCACGGGGCCGCGCCCAGCCTGCCGGCGTCCTACTGCGAGGCCATCGACGGCGCCGCGATCGGGCCCGCCGTGGGATCGTGCGGGACGGCGGCGTTCCGGCGCGAGCGCGTCTGCGTCTCGGACATCGCATCCGACCCGCTCTGGGACGACTACCGCGCGCTCGCGCTCACGGCCGGGCTCCGCGCCTGCTGGTCGACGCCCATCTTCGCCACCGACGGCGCGCTGCTCGGGACGTTCGCGCTCTACTACCGCGAGGCCCGCGACGCGAGCGCCCGCGACATCGAGCTCGTCGAGCTGGCGACGCACGTCGCGGGCATCGCGATCGAGCGGGCGCGCGCCGAGGAAGCCGCGCGCGAGAGCGACCGGCGCTACCGCGAGCTCTTCGAGAACGCGAACGAGCCGATCGCGACCGTCACGATGGACGAGACCATCACCGACGTCAACCGCGCGTTCGAGCGCGTGCTCGGGTACACCCGCGCCGAGCTCGTCGGTACGAACCTCGCCGGCTACGTGACCGCGGACGGGCTCGCGACATCGCGCCACGAGACGCAGCGCAAGCTCTCGGGCGAGACGTCCGGGACGACGTTCGAGCAGGAGTTCATCGCGAGGGACGGCCATTCCGTCGTGCTCGAGGTGTCGAGCCGCGTGATCGAGGAGGACGGGCGGCCGGTCGGCGTGCAGGGCATCTGCCGCGACATCACGGCGCGCAAGCAGGCGGAGCTCGAGCTGCGGCGGCTGTCCGAGCTCAACCGCCACCAGGCGCTGCACGACGATCTCACCGGCCTGCCCAACCGCGCCTGCTTCGGCGAGCAGGTGGGGCATTCCATCACGGTCGCCGACAAGGAGGGGTCGCAGCTCGCCGTCCTGCTCATGGATCTCGACCGCTTCAAGGAGATCAACGACACGCTGGGCCACCGCTACGGCGACCTGCTGCTGATCGAGCTCGCGCGCCGGCTCGAGTCGGTGCTGCGCCCGAGCGACACGGTCGCGCGGCTCGGCGGCGACGAGTTCGGCATTCTCGTGCGCCAGCTCTCCGAGCCGGCGAGCGAGCTCGAGGGCGTGCTCTCGCGGATCCTCGCCGCGCTCGAGCATCCGTTCGAAGCCGATGGCCTGCCGCTCCACGTCGAGGCCAGCATCGGCGCCGCGCGCTACCCGGCCGACGGCCGCGACGTCGACCTCCTCCTGCAGCGCGCCGACGTCGCCATGTACGTGGCCAAGGAGAGCGGCGAGCCCCACGCCCTCTACGACGAGGAGCTCGACCGGCACGACACGGCGAGCCTCACGCTGCTCTCGGAGCTGCCGCGCGCGATCCGCGAGCGCGAGCTCGTGCTCCACTACCAGCCCAAGCTCGACATCCACACCGGCCGGCCGGCCGGCGTCGAGGCGCTCATGCGCTGGCACCACCCGGCGCGCGGGCTGATCATGCCGGGCGAGTTCGTCCCGGCCGCCGAGAAGACGGGCCTGATCGAGCCGCTCACGCGCTACGTGCTCGACGAGGCCCTGGGCCAGCTCGCGCGCTGGAGCGCCGCCGGGCTCGACCTCGCGGTCGCCGTGAACCTCTCGATGCGCAACCTGCACGACCCGACGCTGCCCGAGCAGGTCGCTCGCCTGCTGCGCAAGTGGCAGCTTCCCGGCGAGCGCCTCACGGTCGAGCTCACCGAGAGCGCGATCGTCTCCGATCCGGTGAGGACGTCCGAGGTCATCCGCGGGCTCAAGGAGCTCGGCGTCGGCATCGCGATCGACGACTTCGGCACCGGCTACACCTCGCTCGCCTACCTCGCCCGGCTCGCGGTCACCCAGCTCAAGATCGATCGCTCGTTCGTGCTCAACATGCACGATCGCGCCGACGACGCGGCGATCGTGCGCTCGATCATCACGCTCGGGCACGACCTCGGCCTCGAGGTCGTGGCGGAGGGCGTCGAGTCGCGCGCCACGTACGACCAGCTCGCGCTGCTCGGCTGCGACGCGATCCAGGGCTACTGGCTGAGCCGCCCGCTGCCGGCCGACGACCTGTGCGACTGGGCCGGGCACGCGGGCGGGCACATCGGCGAAGCCGCCGCCTGAACGACGCCCGGAGCGATGTTTTGACGTCCGCGCGAGCGGGCATCTCGTGCCACTGGCCGGCACGCCGCAGGCCCCGTGTTCGGAGGTGTAACTCTCGTAGGCTGGCTGCTCGTCCTCATCATCGTCCTTGCCGTGATCGGCGGCGTGACCGTCGTCCGCAAGGTGTTCTAAGACCGCTAAGACCGAGGGCCGCGTCACCGCAGGTGGCGCGGCCCTCGCCTCATTCCGGGCCGGGAGCGGCCTCGCGCGCCTGGGCGATGGCCTGCGCGAGCAGCTCGCGCGGCTGCGCCCCGACCACGAGGACGCGCCAGTCGATCACGAACGCCGGCACGCCCGTCGCGCCGGCGGACTGCGCGCGGGCGGTCCACGTATCCACGACAGGCGACCACGCGCGGTCGTCGAGCGCGCGCGAGATGCCTTCGTCCGACATGCCGACGCCGCGCGCGAGCTCCGCGAGGACGTCCGGCGGCGAGAGGTCGACGCCCTCGGCCCAGTAGGCGTCCATCACGCGGTCGTGGTAGGCGCGGTGCAAGCCCTCTTCGCGCGCTCCCTCCCCGAGCTCGAGCGCCAGGCGCGTGCTCGACACGACCTCGGGCGGCGGCGCGTAGACGAGCCCCTCGTCGGCGAACATCGCGCGGATCCGGTCGCGCGAGCTCGCGCCGTAGCGCGCGTCGAGCTCGGCGCGCGTGATCCCCTCGGGCGGGTACTCGGGGTGGAGATGGAACGGCAGCCACGTGACGCGAGCGCCGAACTGGCGCTCCATCCACACCGCGCGAGGCTCCGCGATGCGGCAGTACGGTCAGATGAAATCCGACCAGATCGCGATCTCGGGGCCGTCTCGCGTCGCTTCCATCACCGGACACTAGCGCCTGCCGCTAGCGTCCCGGCACGTGCCCGATCTGCTGATCCACGGCGACGTCCTGCTGACCGCGGCCGGCGCCCCTCCGCTCCCCGGCGGTGCCGTCCTCATCCGGGACGGCGTGGTCGCCGCCGTGGGCGAGCGCGACGCCCTCCGCCGCACCAACCCGGGCGCCGGCGAGCTCGGCGGCGCCGGCATGCTCGTCCTGCCCGGGCTGGTCAACGCCCACCACCACGGGATGGCGATCTCGACGCTGCAGCTCGGCTTCCCCGACCCCGGCCCGCCCGCTCCCGGCCTGCGCGACACGGCGTTCGAGTCGTGGATGGCGACGATGCTCGCGCTCGACGCGGTCGACCCGTATCTCGGGACGCTCGCCAAGGACGTCCTCCTGATCGAATCCGGAGTCACCTCGCACGTGCACATGCACTTCCCGTCGGGCACGGGCGAGGGCCGCCCCGAGGATGCCTACGCGCACGAGCTGGCCGAGACGCTGCGCGCCCACCGCGCGGCGGGCCAGCGCGTCGCGCTCGCGCCGCACTGGCGCGACCGCTCGCGCCTCGCCTACGACGGCGACGACGCGTTCATCGCCGCACTGCCGCCCGAACTGCAGGGCAGGGCGCGCGGCCTCGCGCGCCCGGTCATGCCGAACGACGCCTACATCGCCACGATCGGCGAGCTCGTGCGCACCCTGCGCAACGACCCGCTGCTGCAGGCGCAGTTCGCGATCATGGCGCCGCAATGGGCGAGCGACGAGCTCGTCGGCGCGGTCGGTGCGGCGGCGGCGGAGCTCGGCGCCGGCATCCACCTGCATGCGCTCGAGAGCCGCCTGCAGCGCGCGTGGGGCGACGCCTTCGCCGGCGGGTGCGAGCTCGAGCGCCTCGCCCGGGCCGGCGTGCTGTGCGAGCGCAGCGCGCTCGCACACGGTGTCTGGCTGCGCGAGTCCGACATCGAGCTCGTGGCCCGCAGCGGGGCCGCGGTCGTGCACAACGCCTCCTCGAACCTGCGCCTGGCGGCGGGCGTCGCGCCGTTGCGCGCGCTCGTCGCCGCCGGGGTCCCGGTCGCGCTCGGCCTCGACGACATGGGCATCGCCGACGACGACGACATGCTCGCCGAGGTCCGCCTGGCGCATGCCCTCCAGCGCGTGCACGGCGCGCCGGATCATCCGCGCCTGCGTCCAGCGGAGGTCTACGGGCTGATGTGGGACGGCGGCGCCCGCGCCGTCGGCGCGGGCGCCGCGATCGGGCGGCTCGAGCCGGGCCGGCGCGGCGACGTGGCCGTCGTCGACCTGAAGGCGCTGCGCGCGCCCTACACGGCCGAGGATGCCGACGTCTGGGAGCTCCTGGTCGGCCGCGGCAAGGCGTCGCACGTCGACAGCGTCGTCGTCGACGGGCGGGTGCTCATGCGCGGCCGCAAGCTCCTGCACGTCGACCGCGACGCGCTCATGCAGGAGGTCGCCGCGGCCGCCGCCGCCGCGCTCGCGAGGCGGAGCCCCGGCGAGGCCGCCTGGGTCGCCGAGCTCGGCCGGCGGATCGCCGAGCACTACCAGGCGCCCGTCTGGCACGGCGGCTGACGGCGCACCGAGCCGCGCTTCAATCCCGCGCACGAATGCGCTAGCCTCGCGCCCGTGACCTTCACCGACTGGATGCTCGGGCTCCACCTGATCTCCGCGTTCGCGGTTGCGGCGGCGCTCGTGCTCTTCAGCATCCTCGTCTACAGCGGCCGGCGCATGACGTCGCTCGAGCAGACGCGCACGCTCTTCCGCGTCGCGCCCGTGGGCAACGCCCTGATCACGGCGGGTCTGGGGCTCGTGCTGCTCTTCGGCGTGATCCTCGCGGTCCACTCGAAGCGCTTCAACATCTGGGACGGCTGGGTGATCGCGGCGATCATCCTGTTCGCGGGGTTCGGCGGCGTCGGCCAGCGCAGCGGCGCCTACTACAGCGAGGTGCAGAAGCTGGCCGAGGCGCCCGGAGGCGGCAACGAGGCCGAGGTGCTCGGGCGCCTGCGGGCGTCCAGGGGGGCGATGCTGCACTTCGCCGCGGTCGCGCTCTTCGTCCTCATCGTGCTCGACATGATCTACAAGCCGGGAGCCTGACGATGCGACCCGATGCCACCAGCTTCGCGCTCTTCGTCCACGTCGCCGGCGCCATGGTGCTGGTCGGCGGGCTCCTGACGGCCGCCGCGGCGACGCTCATCGGGTGGCGGGACGAGGCGGTGGCGTTGCGCCGCTTCTCCTACCGGACGCTGCTCGCGGTCGCGCTCCCCGGCTACATCGTGATGCGCATCGGCGCCCAGTGGGTGCAGTCGGAGGAGTTCCCCGACAGCTACGACCCGACCTGGCTCGGCATCGGCTACATGACCGCCGACGGCGGGGCGGTGCTGCTGCTGATCGCCCTCATCCTCGGCGGCCTCGGCCTGCGGAAGTCGCGCGAGGGCGGCGGCGGCGGGCTGCTCAAGGCGAGCGGCGCGATCGCCACGCTCCTGGTCGCGGTCTACGTGGTCACGATCTGGGCGATGGGCGCCAAGCCCGCGTAGGAATGCCGCGCGGCCCCTGCTCGTTCATTCTCTAGGGATTCAGTCGAATATCACAGGAGAGAGACATGGCTCTGCAGCTCGGTGACACCGCGCCCGACTTCGAGGCCGAGACCACGGAGGGGCACATCAAGTTCCACGACTGGCTCGGCGACTCGTGGGCCGTGCTCTTCTCGCACCCCCGCAACTTCACGCCCGTCTGCACGACCGAGCTCGGCTACATGGCGAGCATCGAGCCGGAGTTCGCCAAGCGCGGCGTCAAGATCATCGGCCTCTCCGTCGATCCCGTCGAGAATCACGAGCAGTGGGCGAAGGACATCGAGGAGACGCAGGGCACGGCGCCCAACTACCCGCTGATCGGCGACTCCGACTTCAACGTCTCGAAGCTCTACGGGATGCTGCCGAGGGACGTCTCGGGCGACCCGACCTCGCGCACGCCCGCCGACAACCAGACCGTGCGCAACGTCTTCGTGATCGGGCCCGACAAGAAGGTCAAGCTGATCCTCGTCTACCCGATGACGACCGGGCCGCAACTTCGACGAGGTGCTGCGCGTGATCGACTCGCTGCAGCTGACGGCCAAGCACAAGGTCGCGACGCCCGTGAACTGGCAGAAGGGCGACGACGTCATCATCGCCGGCTCGGTCTCCGACGAGGCCGCGAAGGAGCAGTACCCCGAGGGCTGGAAGTCGCCCAAGCCGTACATCCGGATCGTCCCGGACCCCAGCAGCAAGAGCTGACCCCGGGGTGGCCGGCCGTCAGCCGTCGTGCACGATCATGTTCGCGCAGCGGCTGTCGGCCACGGGATAGAGGCAGCGTGCGCGCGGGTAGAGGAAGCGCCGGTAGACGGCGCACCCCCTGGGCGCGTGCGGGCTACGAGCGCAGCGGCGACGAGACGCTCGACGTCCTGCGCGCCCTCGAGGTTGCGCGGGCGGCCTCCGGCCTCGCGGCTGACGCACCCGCTCGCGGCGAGACGCTCGGCGAGTGGCTGGCGAGCGGCGGCCGGCGCTTCGTGCGCTGAGGCCCCGATCGGCTACGCGCCGTTGTCGACGAGCTCGGCGATCTGCACGAAGCGCACGGTCGGTCGCACGCCGTAGAGCCCGGTCACCCGATCGACGAGGTCGTCCGTGAAGAACGCGCGCGCGGCCTCTTCGCTCTCCCAGACGTAGAAGTTCGTCGCCTCGTCACCGGCTTCGTCGACCGTGAAGGCCTTGCTGCGCAGGCCGGGCATGCCGCGGAAGCGCTCGCCGGCGGCCTCCGCGATGCGCGTGACGGCATCGGCGTCGATGCCGTCGCGGTACCGGAACGTCACGAACACGCCGATCATGCTTGGCTCCTTTCGCGGGACTCATGTGACCCGAGACGCTAGCGCGCCCGCCATTCGGAGGCCGGAGTGCGCCCGCGGGCCGCTCCATGTAGACTCGACCGCACTTCAAGCGATGGGTCGGGGAAGCCGGTGCAAGTCCGGCGCGGTCGCGCCACTGTCATCGGGGATCCCGCCCGAGAGCCAGGAAACCGAATCCATCGCCGGAACCGCTAGCGGGGACGCGCAATCCCCAGGAGGTCGCAGCACCCATGCCGAACACGATCGCAAGCCCCTCGGCGCTCCCCGAGGTCGCGTACCCGCCGGCGATCTCGCTCCACGACGCCTGGCCGTGGATGCTCTTCGGACTCGCGCTGCTCGGGCTCCTCTACTTCGTCGGGCTCGACGAGGGCGCCGCCTCCGTGATCCCGGGCAGCTCGGTGCACGAGTGGCTCCATGACGGGCGCCACCTGCTCGGCTTCCCCTGCCACTAGGCCACGGGATGCTCCGCAATCTGCTGATCTGCGGCCTGCTCGCCGGGCTGTGCGGAGGCCTGCTCGCCACCGGCTTCGCGCGCGTGGTGGGCGAGGGATCGGTCGCGCAGGCGATCGCGTTCGAGGACAAGCAGGCGCACGCCGCGGGTCAGCACGACGAGGCCCCGGTCGTCTCGCGCGCCGTGCAGAAGAGCTTCGGCCTCCTGACCGCGGCCGTCGTCTACGGGCTCTCGATCGGCGGCATCTTCGCGCTGGCGTTCGTCGCGGCCTACGGGCGGGTCGGCCGCGCCAGCCCGGCGCGCACGAGCATCTGGCTCGCAGCATCCGCGTTCGTGGTGGTCTACCTCGTGCCGTTCGTCAAGTACCCGGCGAATCCGCCCTCGGTCGGCGATCCCGCGACGATCGGGAAGCGCACCGCGGTCTACCTGGTCATGATCCTCGTCTCGGTGCTCGCGGCGATCGCCGCGGTGCGTCTGCGCGGCCTGCTCGCCGAGCGCTGGACGGGCACGGCGGCGACGCTCGCAGCGGGCGCCGGCTACCTCGCCGTGGTGGTCGTCGCCGGCCTGGCGCTGCCCGCCATCCACGAGGTGCCGAAGACGTTCCCCGCCGAGACGCTCTACCGCTTCCGCGAGTCCTCGATCGGGATGCAGGCGGTGCTCTGGGCGACGATCGGCCTCGTCTTCGCGGGCACCGCGGGGCGCGTCATGGCCGGCCAGACGATCATCCCGCGGCGCCGCCCCGCGCCGGCGGCCGCGCCGGACTGAGTGTCGCGGCGACAAGGGCGCGCTGATGCCTCACGCCAGCAGCGCTGCCGCTCACCCGACACGGGTGCACGGCAGCGCGGATCACTGCCCCGGCGTCCTCACGCTGCACGCAGCCGAGGACGGCGGGCTCGCGCGCGTCCGCCTGCCGGGCGGCCGCATCTCGGCCGCCCAGCTGGGCGCGGTCGCGACGGCCGCGCGCGCCGGCAACGGCATCGTCGAGCTCACCTCGCGCGCCAACCTGCAGATCCGCGGGCTGCCAGAGGGCGCGGGCGAGCACATCGCAGCGATCCTCGCCGCCGCCGGATTGCTGCCGTCGCGCGGGCACGAGCTCGTGCGCAACGTGCTCGCGAGCCCGCTCGCCGGGCGGCACCCCGGCGCGCTCGCGCCCACCGACGCGATCGTCTCCGCGCTCGACCGGGCGCTCTGCGGCGAGCACGACCTCGCCGCCCTGCCGGGCCGCTTCCTCTTCGCCGTCGACGACGGGAGCGGTCTCGCGCTCGGCGCGCGCGCCGACGTCGCGCTGCTCGCCCAGGGTGACGGCGCATTCGCGCTCGCGCTCGACGGCGTCCCGACGAGCATCGGCACGGCTGCCGGCGACGCCGCCGGGCTCGCCGTGCGTGCCGCGCGCGCCTTCCTGGCGCTCGCAGCGGCGTCGGGCGCGCGGCCGTGGCGGATCGGCGACCTCGGCGACGGCGCGGCGGCCATCGCGCACGCCCTCGGCGGAGAGCTCGTGCCCGCTCCGCCGCGGTCCGCAGCGCGCCTCGATCCCGGCATCGACGACCAGAACGACGGCCGCGTCGCCGTCACCGCCCTGCCGCCGCTGGCGCGCCTCGATCCCGCATCGATCGAGGCGCTGCGCGCGCTCGCCGCGCGCGGCGACGGCGAGCTGCGGCTCTCGCCGTGGCGCACGCTGACGCTGCGCGACGCCGCGCGCGGCGACAGCGACGCGCTCGCGCGCGACCTGACGGCAGCGGGCTTCGTCGTCTCGGCCGGCTCGGGCTGGACCGGCCTCTCGGCCTGCGCCGGGATGGGCGCGTGCGCGAAGGCGCTGCTCGACGTGCGCGCCATCGCCGCCACGCGCGCGGCGGTGCGCGACGGGTCCTCGCCCAGCGAGCACTGGTCGGGCTGCGAGCGTCGCTGCGGCATGCCACAGGGCGTCGAGATCGGCGTGGCGGCGGCATGACGGACTACATCCGCGACGGCGCCGAGATCTACCGCCGCTCGTTCGCCCTGATCCGCAGCGAGGCGAAGCTCGACGGGCTGGATCCGGCGCTCGCGACCGTGGTCGTGCGCATGATCCACGCCTGCGGAATGGTCGACCTCGTCGCCGACGTCGCCGCCTCGCCCGGGTTCTGCGCGGCGGCGCGTGACGCGCTGCGCGCGGGCAAGCCGATCCTGTGCGACACGGCGATGGTCGCCTCGGGCGTGACGCGCGCACGCCTGCCGGCCGGCAACGAGGTCGTGTGCACGCTCTCGCACCCGGAGGTCGCGCGTCTCGCCGCCGAGCTCGGCACCACGCGCACCGCGGCGGCCATGGAGCTGTGGCGGCCGCAGCTCGGCGGGGCGGTCGTCGTGGTGGGCAACGCACCCACGGCGCTCTTCCGGCTGCTCGAGCTGATGGAGGAGGGCGCCGACCGGCCCGCCGCCGTGATCGGCGTGCCCGTCGGGTTCATCGGCGCGGCCGAGTCGAAGGCCGAGCTCGCCCGCCACCCCTCCGCGCTCGAGCACCTCGTCGTGCATGGCCGCCGCGGCGGCAGCGCGATCGCCGCCGCCGCCGTGAACGCGCTCGCCAGCGACAGCGAATGACGCCGGCGAGCGAGCACGGGCGCCTCTACGGCATCGGCGTGGGCCCCGGCGACCCCGAGCTCCTCACGCTCAAGGCGCGGCGCCTGATCGAGGCGGTCGACGTCGTGGCGTACCCCAACGCGCGTCACGGGCGCAGCATCGCGCGCGGCATCGCGGAGGCCTACCTGCGCGAGAGCCAGATCGAGCACGCCATGACCTACCCGGTGACGACGGAGACGACCGATCACCCGGGCGGCTACGAGGGCGCCATCAGCGAGTTCTACGACGCGCAGGCGGCCGAGCTCGCAGCCCACCTCGAGGCCGGCCGGGATGTCGGGATCCTGTGCGAGGGCGACCCCATGTTCTACGGCTCGTACATCTACCTGCACGAGCGGCTCGCAGCGCGCTTCCGCACCGAGGTCGTGCCCGGCGTGACGTCGTTCAGCGCCGCATCCGCCTCGGCGGGCCTGCCGCTGGCGCGCCGCGACGAGGTGCTGACGATCCTCCCCGGGACGCTGCCGCCGGACGTGCTCGCGACGCGCCTCGCGGCGACGGACGCGGCGGTCGTGATGAAGCTCGGCCGCAACTTCGGCAAGGTGCGCGACGCCGCGCGCCGGGCCGGGGCGGGCGAGCGCGCGCTCTACGTCGAGCGCGCGAGCTCGGCCGGCGAGCACACCTCCGCGCTCGGCGACGTGGACGCCGGAGCCGTCCCGTACATGTCGCTCGTGCTCGTGCCCGCGCGCGACGCCGCAGCCCCGTCCGAGGGCGGCCACCTCGACGTGGTCGGGCTCGGCCCGGCCGGCCCGGAGTGGCTGACGCCCGAGGCCCACGCCGCGCTCGCCCGTGCCGACGTGCTCGTCGGCTACGCGACGTACCTGGCGCGCGTGCCGCCGCGGCGCGGGCAGGAGCGGCGCGCGAGCGACAACCGCGTCGAGCTCGAGCGGGCGCGCGAGGCGCTCGAGCTCGCGCTCGGCGGCGCGCGCGTCGCGGTCGTGTCGTCGGGCGACCCCGGCATCTTCGCGATGGCGGCCGCCGTCTACGAGGCGATCGAGGAGGGCGGCGCGCGCTACGCCGGCGTGCCCGTGCGCATCGTGCCGGGCGTCTCGGCGATGCAGGCGGCCGCGGCGCGCGCAGGCGCGCCGCTCGGGCACGACTTCTGCGTCATCTCGCTCTCCGACCAGCGCAAGCCGTGGGCCGTCGTCGAGGCGCGCCTCGCCGCGGCGGCCGCGGCCGACATGGCGCTCGCGCTCTACAACCCGGCCTCGCGCACGCGCCGCGAGCAGCTGGTGCAGGCGCGCGACGTCCTGCTCCGGCATCGCGCCGGCGAGACGCCCGTCGTGCTCGCGCGCGCGATCGGGAGCGACGAGGAGTCGCTCACGATCACGACGCTCGCCGGCTTCGATGTGGCCGCCGTCGACATGCGCACGCTGATCCTCGTCGGGTCGTCGCTCACGCGCGTCGTGGGCGACCGCGTCTACACGCCGCGCACCTACCCGGGGTAGCGCCGCAGCAGGTAGGTGTCCATGATCCAGCCCTTGCGCTCGCGGGCCTCGGCGCGCACGCGCTCGATCTCGTCCGCGACCTCGCCGACGCGACCCGAGACGAGGATCTCGTCGGGCGTGCCGAGGTACGCGCCCCAGTAGATGTCCACCGGCGCGCCGGCGAAGCGCCGGAACGAGCAGCCGGCGTCGAGCATCACGACGATGTCGCCGGCGTCGTCGTGCAGGCCCTCGGCGAGACGGCGGCCCGTCGTGACGACGAACGGCCGCCCGATGCGGTTGAGCGCGATCCGGTGGCGCGCCGCGAGCGCCTGGACGCTGCTGATGCCCGGGATCACCTCGTAGTCGAGCTCGAGCTCGCCGCGGGCGACGATCTCCTCGATCGCGGCGAGCGTGCTGTCGTAGAGGGCGGGATCGCCCCACACGAGCATGCCGCCGCACTCCCCCTCCCCCAGCTCGGCGCGGATCGTCGCCTCGTAGAGCGCGGAGCGCGCACTGCGCCAGGCCTCCACCGCCTCGCCGTACGCGCTCGCCGTGCGGTCGCGCTCGGGATCGCGCATCGCCACGGAGCGGTACGACGGCCGCTCGATGTAGCGCTCGCAGATCTCGTGCCGGAGGTCGAGGAGGTCGTGCTTCTCCTCGCCCTTGTCGACGAGGAAGAAGACGTCGACCTCGTTGAGCGCCCCGATCGCCTGCGCGGTGACGTACTCGGGGTCGCCCGCACCGATGCCGATCACGAGCAGCCGCCTCACGCCCGCGCTCCCAGCCACGCGAGCGCGCCCGCGACGTCGGGCACGACCGCGACCTCGGGGTGCGGCGGGCGGCGCACCACGATCACCGGCACGCCGCGCATCCGCGCGGCATCCAGCTTGGCCGCGGTCAGGGGCCCGCCGCTGTCCTTCGTCACGAGCAGGTCGATGCGGTGGCGGTCGATCAGCTCGAGCTCGCCCTCGAGCGTGTACGGCCCGCGCTCGAGCAGCACCTCGCAGCGCGGCGGCAGCGGGGGCTCCGGCGGGTCGATGCAGCGCACCAGGAACCAGGCGCTCCGGCACGCCCGCGAACGCCGCGAGCCCCTGCCGGCCCGTGGTCAGGAAGACGCGACCGCCCCGCCCGGGGATCGCCGCCGCGGCGGCCGCGGTGTCGTCCACCCAGTGCCAGTCGTCGCCCGGGCGCTCGCTCCAGCCGGGTCGCTCGAGCCGCACGAGCGGGACTCCGGCGCCGGCGCAGGCCGTGGCGGCCGAGCGCGAGATGCGCTCCGCGAAGGGATGCGTGGCGTCGACGACGGCGGCGATCGCCTGCTCGCCGAGCCAGCGCGCGAGCGCGTCGGGGCCCCCGAAGCCGCCCATGCGCACCTCGCCCTCGGGCAGGCGCGGCGCGGCCACGCGCCCGGCCAGCGACGAGATCACGGGCACGCCGTCGCCGGCCAGCGCCGCGGCGAGGTCGCGGGCCTCGCCCGTCCCCCCGAGGATGAGCACGCGCGGCGGCGTCATGGCGCGTCCCCAGGCAGCGGGTCCGCAACGTTGGGGTCAGACCCCAACGTTGCGGTCCGCGGGCGCTCCGGCCCACCCGCGGGCGGCGGCTCTGCACGATTGGGGTCTGACCCCGATCGTGCACGCGAGGCGGAGTAGAGATGGCTCTCGGCGAAGCCGCTCGCGGCCAGCGCGCGGCCGACCAGCACCACCGCCGTCCGGCGCACCCCGGCCTCGTGCACCGCCGCGGCGATCGTCGCGAGCGTGCCGGTCAGGATGCGCTCGTCGGGCCAGCTCGCGCGCGCCACGACGACCGCGGGGCAGTCGGCGCCGTAGTGGGGCGCGAGCACCGCGGCGATCTCGTCGATCGCCTGCACCGCGAGGTGCAGGACGAGCGTCGTCCCGTGCGCCGCGAGCCCGGCCAGCTCCTCGCCCGCCGGCATCGCCGTCGAGTCGCGCCAGTGGCGCGTGAGGATGACCGTCTGCGCGACCCCGGGGAGCGTGAGCTCGCTGCGCAGCGCGGCGGCCGCCGCCGCGAAGGCGGGCACGCCGGGCGTCACGTCCCACGGGATGCCGAGCTCGTCGAGGCGCCGCGTCTGCTCGCCGAGCGCGCTGTAGATCGAGAGGTCGCCGGAGTGCAGGCGCGCGACGTCTTGGCCGCGCTCGTGCGCCGCGCGCAGGACGTCGACGATCTCGTCGAGCGAGAGGTGCCGGGTGTCGACGAGCTGCGCGCCGGCGGGCGCATGGCCGAGCACCTCGCGGGGCACGAGCGAGCCGGCGTAGACGCACACCGGGCAGGCCGCGATCAGCCGCGCGCCGCGCAGCGTGAGCAGATCGGGCGCGCCCGGTCCGGCCCCGATGAAGTGCACGGTCACGCCGGCTCCTTGCGCGCGCTCCACTGCACGATCGGCAGCTGCGGGCGCCACGCCGTGAAGCCTCCGAGCGGCTCGGCATGGCCGACCGCGAGCCGCACGAGCTCGCCCCCGCGCTCGGCGCGGGCGGCCACGAGCACCTGCTCGCCCTCGAGCGTCACGGCGTTGGCGACGAGCCGGCCGCCCGGTCGCAGCGCGGCCCAGCAGCGTTCGATCACGCCGGGCCCGGTCAGCCCGCCGCCGATGAAGACGGCATCGGGCGCGGGCAGCCCGGCGAGCGCCGCGGGCGCCTCGCCGACGCGCACGTCGAGCCCGGGGACGCCCAGCGCAAGCGCGTTGCGCACGGCGCGGCCGGCGCGGTCGGCGCGCGCCTCGATCGCGATCGCGCGCGCCAGCGGCTCGCTGCGCAGCCACTCGATGCCGATCGACCCGCTGCCCGCGCCGATGTCCCACAACAGCTGGTCCGGAGCGGGAGCGAGCGCGGCCAGCGTGAGCGCGCGAATCGCCCGCTTGGTGATCTGGCCGTCGTGCTCGTAGGCGTCGTCCGGCAGCCCGGCGGTGCGCGGGAGCCACGCCGCGCCGGGGTCGCTGCGACACTCGAGCGCGACGGCGTGCAGCGCGCCGGCCGGGCGCTCGCCCCAGGCGCCGGCGGTGCTCTCGGCGATGTGCTCGTCCGGGCCTCCGAGCTGCTCGAGGACGACCATGCGGCTGGCCCCGAAGCCGCGCTCGCAGGCCACGCGCGCGAGCTCGCTCGCGCCGGCCGTGCCGGTGGCGTACGCGACGATGCGCCGGCCGGGCTGGAGCGCTCGCGCGAGCACCTCCGGCGGCCGCCCGACGGCGCTGACCAGCTCGACCTCGGCCTCGGCCCAGCCCAGCCGCGCGCACGCGAGCGCCAGTGCCGAGGGGTGCGGGTGCACGTGCACGCGCCCGGGCCCGAGGCGGCGCGCGAGCGTGGCGCCGATGCCGTGCAGCATCGGATCGCCGCTCGCGAGCACGCACGTCCCGGCGCCGCCGCTCGCGCACAGCTCGTCGACGAGCCCGTCGATCGGCGAGGGCCACGGCCGGCGCCGCGCGGGCGACTCGGGGATCAGGGCGAGCTGGCGCTGCGAGCCGACGAGCACCTCGGCCGCCATGACCGCCTCCCTTGCCGCCTCGCCGAGGCCGGCCCAGCCGTCGGCGCCGATGCCGACGACGACGAGCGGCGCAGCGCTCACACGCGCCTCCGCCGCCGCGGCCGCGAGCCGGCTCGCGATCTGCGGGAACGCGGCCCAGTGCACGTGCAGGAAGCTCGCCTGGACGCCGCCGGCCACGAACCCCTCGCTGCGCTCGGTGCCGCGCGCGGCGAGCGTCCACGCCGCCCGCTCGCCGCCGTTCAGCGGCTCGACCTGCGAGTAGTGGAACTCGTGGCCGCGCACCCGCTCCCCGGGCGCGAGCCACGGCGTCGCCGTGATCGCCGTCGCCTCGCGGTAGCCGAGCGTGAGCCGGCGCGTCATCGTCGCGCGCACCGGCAGCGCTCCGCACATCGCCTGGCCGTCGAGCTCGGCCGCGAGGTACAGCAGCCCGCCGCACTCGGCCAGCACGGGGCGGCCCGAGCGCGCGAAGGCGCCGATCTCGCCCCGCAGCGCCGCGTTGGCGGCGAGCTCGCCGCCGAACACCTCGGGGAATCCGCCCGCCAGGACGAGCGCCCCGGCGCCCTCGGGGAGCGCCTCGTCGCGCATGGGGTCGAACGGCTGGAGCTCCGCGCCGGAGGCCGCGAGCAGCTCGAGGTTCTCCTCGTAGTGAAACGAGAACGCCGGGCCGCGCGCGATCGCGATGCGCGCGCCGCGCGCGGTCTCGCCGGCGGGCTCGGGGCTCCACGCGGCTCCCGCGGACTGCGGCGCCGAGCGCGCGAGCCGCTCGACCTCGGCGAGGTCGACGAAGCGGGCGGCCGCGGCCGCGAGCGTGTCGAGCGCCGCCCGCGCGCGGGACTCCCGCTCGTCGGCCGGCACGAGGCCGAGGTGGCGCTCGGGGGCGGACACGCGCTCGTCGCGCCGCAGCGCGCCGAGCACGGGCACGCCGATCGCGGCGACCGCCGAGCGCAGCAGCTCCTCGTGATGATCCGACCCGACGCGGTTGAAGATCACGCCCGCGACGTTGACGCCCGGGTCGAACGTGCGGAAGCCGTGCACCACGGCGGCGGCGGAGCGCGCCATCGAGGTCGCGTCGACGACGAGCAGGAGCGGCGCGTCGAGCAGCTTGGCGACGTGCGCGGTCGACGCCAGCTCGCCGCGCCCGGAGGCGCCGTCGAACATCCCCATCACGCCCTCGACGACCGCGATGTCCGCGCCGCTGCCGCCGTGGCGGAGGAGCGGCGCGATCAGCTCCGGACCGCTCAGGAAGGCGTCGAGGTTGCGGCCCGGGCGCCCCGAGGCGAGCGCGTGGTAGCTCGGATCGATGTAGTCGGGCCCGACCTTGAAGCCCTGCACGGCGAGGCCGCGCGCGCGCAGCGCGCCGATGATCCCGCACGCCACCGTCGTCTTGCCGGCGCCCGAGCTCGTGCCCGCGATCACGATGCGCGGGATCATCTGCTCACCACTCGATGCCCTGCTGCGCGCGGATGCCCGCATCCATCGGGTGCTTGAGCTTCACCACCTCGGACGCGAGATCCGCGGCCGCGATCAGCTCGGGCGGCGCGTCGCGCCCGGTGAGCACGACGTGCTGGAAGCCCGGCCGGTCGCGCAGCGTCGCGATCACGTCGTCGAGGTCGATCCAGCCCCACTTGATCGGGTACGTGATCTCGTCGAGCAGCAGGAACTCGTAGCGCTCCTCGGCGATCATCCGCTTGACCCCGGCCCAGCCCTCGCGCGCCTTGTCGGCCGACTCCTCGAGATCCTTCGAGAGCCACGACCAGCCGTCGCCCATCTTCTCCCAGTCGATGCCGCCGAGGGCCGCCGCGGCCTTCGCCTCGCCGACCTTCCACTTGCCCGACTTGACGAACTGGAAGACGCCGCAGCGGTAGCCGCGCGCCCACGAGCGCAGGAGCATCCCGAAGGCCGACGTGCTCTTGCCCTTGCCGTGACCGGTGATGACGATGATCAGCGGCCGGTCGCGCCGCTTGCGCCGCAGCGGCTCGGCGCTGCCCACGTCGCCGGGCTTGTGCGGGACGTCGACGTCGTCGCCGCCGTGGCGGACGAGCTGCTCGGGAATCGGTTGGTCGGTCATGCGGCCGTCCTCGGCATCGCAGGTGGGTCGGTCAGGGAGTGCAGGCGCGCACCGGCGGCCTGCGCGAGCGCCGCCGCGAGACCGAGGCGCACGGGGCCGTCCTCGATGTCGACGACGTGCGCGGCATCGGCCGCCCGCCCGAGGCGCGTCGCCGCGCGGCGCACCTCGCCGGCCGGATCGCCGACGCGCCCGTCGGTCATGATCACGGCGATCGCGCGCTGCCCGCGATTGCGGCCGGCCTCGCGGCGGATCACCTGCTCGGCGAGCGCGAGGCCGGCGGCGAGCGGCGTCCGGCCGCCGGTCGGCAGCTGCCGGATGGCCTCGGCGGCGGCTTCGAGCGGCGCGCCGGGCGGCACGAGCAGGCGCGCGCCGTCGCCGCGGAACGCGATCAGCGCGACGCGGTCGCGGCGCTCGTAGGCCTCGCGCAGGGACGCGAGCAGCGCGCCCTTGACGCGCGCGAGCCGGCGGCGCGCGCCCATCGAGCCGCTGGCGTCGACGACCAGGCACAGCAGCACGCTCTCGCGGCCCGCGCGCACGTGCTCGCGCACGCCCGAGGCGTCGCCGTGGGCGATGCGCGCGCGCAGCGTCGCGACGATCGACACGTCGTCGCTGTCGTCGCCCGCGGTGCGGCTGTCGATCGCACCCGCGCCCGCGCCGGTGCTGCGGGCGCGCCTGCCACCCGGGCCGCTGCCGCTGCCGCCGATGCGGAGCGCCTCGGCGGGCAGCCGTGCGGGCGCCGGTGCGTCGCGGCGCTCGCGCGCGGGCGCCTGCGCGCCGCCCTCGGCAGGCGGCGGCTCGGAGGCCCGCCCGCCCTCGGGCGGCGGCCCGCCGGCCGGCGGCTCGGGCGGCGGCTCGTCGTCGAGCGCGCGCTCGATGTCGTCGGGCGACGGCGTGCGGCCGTCGAGCGGATCGTGCCGGCGGCGGTGCAGGAGCGCGAGCGCCGCGGCGCTTCGCACGTGCTCCTCCCCCACCTCGTCGAGGCCGTCCAGGGCCGCGAGCGCGCGCGCCGCCCGCGCGCACACGATGTCGCCGCGCACGCCGTCGACGCCGAGGCTCGCGCACGCGGCCGTGATGCGCAGGAGCTCGCGCTCGGGCAGGCGCACGCGCGGCAGGCGCTCGCGCGCGGCGGCGATGCGCTGGCCCAGCGCCTCCTCGGCAGCGGCCCACTCGCGCAGGAACGCCGCGGCGTCGTGCTCGAACGCCAGGCGGCGGCGCACGATCTCGGCGCGCACGGCCGGATCCGGCGGGCCCGTGACCTCGACGCCCAGGCCGAAGCGGTCGAGCAGCTGCGGCCGCAGCTCGCCCTCCTCGACGTTCATCGTGCCGACGAGCAGGAAGCGCGCGTCGTGCACGGCGCTGACGGCATCCCGCTCGACGCGCGAGATGCCCGAGGCGGCCGCGTCGAGCAGGGCGTCGACGAGGTGGTCGGGCAGCAGGTTGACCTCGTCGACGTAGAGGATGCCCTGGTGGGCGCGCGCCAGCAGGCCGGCCTCGAACGCCTTCTCGCCGCTCAGTGCGCGCCCGAGGTCGAGCGCGCCGACGAGCCGGTCGAGGCTGGCCCCGAGCGGCAGCTCGACGAGCGAGGCCGGGCGCTGCTCGACGGCGCTGCCGGCGGCGACGCGCCCCTCGGGCGCGAGCTCGCCCGGCGCGAACGCGAAGGCCTGGCCCACGGCTGCGGTGACGGGCGGCAGCAGCGACGCCAGCCCGCGCACCGCGGTCGACTTGGCCGTGCCGCGCTCGCCGCGCACGAGCACGCCGCCGACCTCGGGCGAGACCGCGTTGATCAGCAGCGCCTCGACCAGGCTCTCCTGCCCGACGATCGCCGTGAGCGGGTAGGGCCGGGTCACGCCCCGGCCTCCTCGAGCTCGCCCTCGAGCGCGAGGTAGCGGTCGCGGATGCCGGCGATCGTCTCGCCGTCCGGGCTCGCCCACATGCCCCGCTCGGCAGCCTCGAGCAGCCGCTCGGCGATCGCGCGCGCCGCCCACGGGTTGGAGCGCGACATGAACTCGGCGACGTCGTCGTCGAGCAGGTAGCGCTGCGCGACCTGCTCGTACATCCAGTCCTCGGCCACGCCGGTCGTCGCGTCGTAGCCGAAGAGGTAGTCGACGGTGGCGGACAGCTCGGCGGCGCCCTTGTAGCCGTGGCGGATCATCGACGCGATCCAGCGCGGATTCGCGACGCGCGCGCGGAAGACCCGGCGCGTCTCCTCGGCCAGGCTGCGCGCGACCACGCGCGAGGGGTCGGAGCTGTCGCCGAGATAGGCCGCGGGCTCGCGCCCGGTGATCGCGCGCACGGTCGCGACCATGCCGCCGTGGTACTGGTAGTAGTCGTCGGAGTCGAGGATGTCGTGCTCGCGCGAGTCGACGTTCTTGACCGCGATCTCGATGCGGCCGAAGCAGTCGCGCATCGAGTCGCCGGCGCGCGCACCTGCGAGGCCGCGCCCGTAGGCGAAGCCGCCCCAGGCCTCGTAGACCTGCGCGATGTCGGCGTCGCCGCGCCAGTCGCGCGCGTCGACGAGCTGCAGCAGCCCCGCGCCGTAGGTGCCCGGCTTCGAGCCGAAGACGCGCATCGTCGCCTGGCGCCACGCGCGGTCGCCGAGCTCGGCCGCGAGCCGCTCGGCGTCCTCGCGCGCGTGCG
Organism: uncultured Actinomycetes bacterium; assembly: GCA_963743275.1. Taxonomy (GTDB): domain Bacteria; phylum Actinomycetota; class Thermoleophilia; order Gaiellales; family JALYLC01; genus JALYLC01. The sequence goes on from CAVUPB010000005.1 coordinate 369,857, forward strand.
CGGCGACGTAGTTGCGGTCGGCGGGCTCGTCCAGCGCCGCCACCTTGGCGATCGCGTCGTCGAGCAGCACGACGAGGTGCGGGAAGGCGTCGCGGAAGAAGCCCGAGATGCGCACCGTGACGTCGATCCGCGGCCGCCCGAGCTGCTCGAGCGGGATCACCTCGATGCCCGTCACGCGCCGCGACTCGGGGTGCCACGTCGGGCGCACGCCGATGAGCGCGAGGATCTCGGCGACGTCGTCGCCCTGCGTGCGCATCGCCGACGTCCCCCACGCCACGAGCCCGACCATGCGCGGCAGCTCGCCGGTCTCGCTGCGGTAGCGGTCGAGCAACGCGTCGGCGAGGCGGCAGCCGACCTCCCACGAGAGCTCGGAGGGCAGCGCGCGCGGGTCGACGGAGTAGAAGTTGCGCCCCGTCGGCAGCACGTCGACGCGGCCGCGCGTGGGGCTGCCCGACGGCCCGGACGGCACGTGCCTGCCGTTGAGCGCCGCGATCACGCTGCCGAGCTCGTTCGTGGTCTGCAGTATCCGCGGGGTGACCTCGCGCGCGGCGAACGCGAGCGTGCGCTCCACGCCGTCGTCGCGGCGGCCGAGCACGTCGAGGCACACGGCCTCCACGGCTCCCGGATCCCAGTCGCGGGCGGCGAGCGCGTCGAGCAGCGCCATCTGCGCCGCCTCGAGCCGGTCGACGAGGTCGCCCGCGCTCGCCGAGGGCCCGCGGAAGCGCTCGAGCAGCTCGCGCGGCGCCGCCGGCGCCGGCGCGCCCGCGGCGGCCACGAGCGCGGGCTCGTCGAGCCCGAAGGCCGCACCGACGGCGCTGCGCAGGCCGGCGACGTCGCCCGAGCCGAGGCGCAGGATCGCCGACACGAGCCCGCGCATCTGGTCGCCGCGCGGCGGCTGGCCGAGCACGTGCAGGCCGTCCTTGATCTGGATGTCCTTGACCTCGCAGAGGTAGCCGTCGATGTGCTCGACGAGCGTCGCCACGTCGTCGGGGCGCTCCGCGATGTCGAGGTCGGACTGCAGGTTCGCGCGCTCGATCGCATCCCAGATCTGCACGGCGAGCGACGGCAGCTTCGAGGGGTCGAGCACGTCGAGGCGGGCGTACTCGTCGAGCAGCGCCTCGAGCTCGGCCATCTCGTCGTAGGTGTCGGCGCGCATCATCGGCGGCACCAGGTGGTCGACGATCACGGCGTGCACGCGGCGCTTGGCCTGCACGCCCTCGCCCGGGTCGTTGACGACGAAGGGGTAGACGAGCGGCAGGTCGCCGAGCGCGGCGTCCGGCGCGCACTCGGCCGAGAGCGCGAGCGTCTTGCCGGGCAGCCACTCGAGCGTGCCGTGCTTGCCGAGGTGCACGAGCGCGTCGGCGCCCCAGACGCGGTCGAGCCACCAGTAGCAGGCGAGGTAGTGGTGCGTGGGCGGCAGCTCGGGGTCGTGGTAGATGCCGACGGGATCGTCGCCGTAGCCGCGCGGCGGCTGGATCGCGACGAGCACGTTGCCGAGCTCGAGGCCGGCGATGACGAAGTCGTCGCCGTCGACGTAGCGGTCTCCGGGCGCCGCCCCCCAGCGGCTCTCGATCGCCTCGCGCAGCGCGGCGGGCAGCTCGGCGTACCACTCCAGGTAGTCCGCGACCGGGAGCCGCAGCGGCGAGGCCGCGAGCTGGTCGTCGGTCAGGAACTCGGCGTCGTGGCCGCCGGTGGCGATGAGCGCGTGCATGAGCTCGTCGCCGTGCGCGAACGGCCGCTCGACCTGCATGCCGTCGTCCGCGAACGCGTCGAACAGCCGCAGCGCGCTCGCGGGCGTGTCGAGCCCGACCGCCATGCCGACCTTCGCGTGCTTGGTCGGGAAGCTCGTGAGCAGCACCGCGACGCGCCGCTCGGCGGCCGGCAGCGCGCGCAGCCGCGCCGTGCGCACGGCCAGCCGCGCAACCCTCGAGCAGCGCTCGAGGTCGGGCGCGTAGTGCGGCACGGCGACGCCGACGCGCGAGCCTTCGGCGTCGCGCTCCTTGAACGAGACGACGCCGCCCAGGAGCCGCCCGTCGAACTCGGGGATCGCGACCTGCGTGGCGGCGTCGAGCGGCGCGAGGCCCGAGTCGGACGCCTGCCACGCGGCGCGCGACGCGGTCGCGCAGACCGCCTGGATGACGGGCACGCCGAGGTCGGAGAGCGCGCCGGCGTCCCACTCCTGCCAGGCCTCGCCGACGCCGTCGCCGCCCTCGGCGACGACCGCGTCGCCCGCACTCGAGCCGCCGGTCGCGAGCATCGTCACGACGAGCGCGTCGACGTTGCCGGCGAGCAGCTCGAGCGCCGGGACGCGACCGTCGGCGTCGCGCCGCAGCGTGTAGCTCCAGACCGCCACGGCGTTGCCGCCGGCCGCCTCGATCGCGCGCACAGCGCGTCCACGAACGCGGTGTTGCCCGTGAGGCGGTGCGAGCGGTAGAAGCAGACGCCCACGGTGGGCCGCGCCGGGTCGTGACGGGCGAGCGCCTCGGCCAGCGGGACGTCGCCGCGACCCGGCGCGTAGACGCCGAGGTCGGGCACCTCGCGCGGCGCCTCGAAGCCGTAGCCCTCGAGCAGGAACGTGTCGGCCAGGAACCGCAGCAGCTGCTCGACGTTGTCGATGTCGCCGTGGCGGAGGTACTCCCCCGCCTGCGCGACCGCGCCGACCGGCGCCAGCGAGAGCGCCGTCATCTCGGCGTCGGGCTGCGCCTCTCCGCCCAGTGCGAGCAGCGCGATGCCGCGCTCGGCGCAGCGCGCGCGCAGAAGGTCGAAGCCCTCGGGCCAGCCGCGGCGGCCGCCGAGCACGCGGCAGAGGACGACGCGCGCGTCCGCGAGCACGTCGTCGACGAACGCCGCGTGATCGCCGCCGGCCGCCCCGGGATTCGCGCAGCGCACCTCGGGGAAGCCCTCCGGCAGTCGCTCGACCGCCCCTGCCGTCGCGAGGATCTCCGTATCGGCAGTGGTTACGAAACGCAGCACGCGGGTGCCTCCGACGGGATCGAGCGTCCCGGAATCGAGGGTTCGCGGCGGTCGAGTTCCTGGCTCACGGCAGGCATCTACCGATCACAGTGGCGCGACCGCCCCGGGCTTGCACCGGGTTCCCCGCACCGCCACGCTGAGCGGCCTACTGTACCCGCAACACCCGCCCTGCGGCGGCTCGTCGGCCGCACGCGGAACGGGCGAGAGCGCAAAGTTGGGGTCTGACCCCAAGTTTGCGCTCTAGGAGCCGGTCGCGCTCGCGTAGTCGTCGTCGGAGACGGGGTCGAGCCAATCGGTCGGGCCCACGGACACGGCCAGGTGAAGCAGGAAGCTGCCCGGCGTCGCGCCGTGCCAGTGCTCCTCCCCCGCCGGGATGTGCGCCGTGTCGCCCGCCTGCAGGCCCCAGCCGGTGCCGTCGCGCGACTGCACGCGGCCCTCCCCGGCCAGCACGTGGAGCACCTGCGCCTGCGCATGCGTGTGCCAGTGCGTACGCGCGCCCGGCTCGAAGAAGACGTTGTTGACCATGATCCCGTCCTCGGCCGGGAGCACCGGATCGGCCCAGACGCGGCCCGTGAACGTCGGCCCGCGCTGCTCGGAGCGCTTGCCCGATCCTGCCTTGGAGACTCTCACTGCACGTTCCTCCCGGTCTGCTGGACGCGCACGCCGCCGGCGGCGTCGCCGATGGCGTCCACGACGCGATTGCTGATCTGGTCGCCGTAGCCGAGCGCACAGGCGTGCTCGAAAGCACCGAGGCAGGCCGCGCCCGTGAAGCTCGCCACGCCGATCCCCTCCAGGTACTCGAGGTACAGGCGGACGTCCTTCGCCATCAGCGTATTCGTGAGCCCGCCCTCGAGGTAGTCGCCCTCGATGATGCTCGGGAAGCGGTTCAGCGTGGCGAAGCTGACGCCGCTCGAATGGTTGACGACGTCGAGGAACTGCGCCAGGTCGAGGCCGGCGCGCTTGGCCGCGACCATCGCCTCGGCGGTCGCCGCGAGGCTGCTCGCGTTGAGGAAGTTGTTCAGCAGCTTGGCGACGTGACCCGAGCCGGACGGCCCCATGTGGAAGACGCGCGCGCTGAACGTCGCGAGTACCGGCGCGGCGCGCGCGAGCGGCTCCGGCGCTCCTCCCGCCATGATCGTGAGCGTCCCGGCCTCGGCGGCGGCCGCGCCGCCCGAGATGCCGGCGTCGACGTACGCGACGCCGCGTTCGCCGAGGGCCGCGTGGATCCGGACCGTCGAGCTCGGCGCGGCGGTGCTGAGGTCGACGACCACCTGGCCCGGGAGGGCGCACGCGAGCAGCCCGCCCTCGCCGAGGACGACCTCCTCGACGGCCGTGCTGTCGGGCAGGGAGAGGAAGACGATGCCTGCGCCCGCCGCGAGCTCGGCGATGGACGCCGCGCCCGGGACGCCCGCGTTCGCGATCTGCGCGGCGCTGCGGTCGAACCCCCGCACCGCCAGGCCCGCGTCGCGGATCCGCCGGGCGATGCGGCCGCCCATGTTGCCGAGGCCGATTACGCCACTCGCGGGCTCGCCGGCGGGCGTCACAGGACCGAACCCACGCCCGGGTCGTGCCCGGGAACGATGACCGCCCCGGCGGCCGCGAGCTCGTCGAGCAGGTCGTAGGCGGCGTACATCCGCTCGAGATCATGCAGCACGGCGAACGGCCGCCGGAGCTCGAGCTCCTCGCGGAAGTGGGCCGCGTCCGACGCGAGCACGACGTCGCCGCCGGTGCCGCGCACGACCACGACCTGCTGACCGGGCGAGTGACCGCCGACGGTGATCGCCCGCACGCCGTCGGCGATCTCCTCGCTCCCGTCGATCAGCCGCACCCGCCCCTCGGCCGCCGCGCGCGCGACGAAGGCGATCTCGCCGGGCTCGACCACCGAGGCGAACTGGGCGCGCGACGCCATCGGGCCCGTCCAGAAATCGAGCTCCCTGCGCGGCACGACGAGCGTCGCCGCCGGGAACGCCGCGAGGTTCCCGATGTGGTCGTAGTGCAGGTGCGTGACGACGACCGTCGACACGCTCGCCGGATCGACGCCCAGCGCCCGCAGCGCGTCGAGCGGCGCGACGAGGCAGGTGCGCCCGCGCCGGGCACCGACCTCCGGGTCGAAGCCGCAATCGACGACGATCGTCTCGCCGCCGCGCCGCAGCAGCCAGAAGTAGTACGCCATCTCGATCTCGGCGTCCGGCTCGCCGTAGATCTCGTGGCGGTGGTAGAGCGCGACCTTCGACGAGCGCAGCATCGCGTAGCGCACGCACTGCACCTCATGGCCGGCTCCGCTCACGCCGCCATCATCCCCGAACGGGAGCTCAGCCCGTCAATGCCACCGCCGCCTCCGGCGTGGCCACACGGAAGCTGAAGCTCTCCTCGAGGTAGAGGGTTAGCGCCTGGGCGTCGTGGCTCGCTCGGCGGTCCGTGGTACTGGTCGGTCGGCATGGCGAGACGGTAGCCGGGTGCTCGAATTCCCAATCGCGCACCGATCACGGCACCGTGGATGCCCTGTTCGCGCGGTGCCCGAAACGTGTGCGCTTCAGGCGCCGCCGCCCGTGAGGTCGAGCGCGGCGCCGATGATCGTCTCGGCGTCGATGCCGAAGTGCGCGTAGAGGTCCTGGACGTCGCCCGACTGGCCGAAATCGCTGACGCCGAGGCTGGCGATGGGCACGCAGCGGATGGCCGAGAGGAACGCGAGCGTGTGCGGGTGGCCGTCGAGGACGCTCACGATCGGCGCGCGGCGCGCGGCCGGGAAGAGCGTCGTCGAGGATCGCGTCGTCCGCCGCCAGGAGTCCCTGCCGGGCCTGCAGCGCGCGGAAGACGAGATCGGCCGAGGTCAGGCAGACGACGTCGACCGCGAGGCCCGCGGCGGACAGCTCGTCGGCCGCGGCCAGGACCTCCGCGACGACCGCGCCCATGGCGACGAGCGTCACCTCGGGCGCGCGCTCGGCACGGCGCAGGAGGTAGCCGCCGGCGAGCACCTGCCGGCGCCGCTCCTCGCGCGCGTCCTCGCCCGCCGGGAGGCCGGCGAGCGCCTGGTCGACGGGCCGGGTGCTGAGGCGGAAGTAGGCCGACGTGCCGCCGGCGTGGCCGAGATCGCCGAGCGCGGCGAGCAGCGTCCACTCGAGATCCTGGCCGAAGGCCGGCTCCCAGGCGACGCAGCGGGGCTGCTCGAGCCCGACCGAGGGGGTGATGATCGACTGGTGCGCGCCGCCCTCGGGCGCGAGCGTGACGCCGGAGGGCGTGCCGACGAGGATCGACTGGCCGCCGGCGTAGATCCCGAACGACCACGGCTCGAGCGCCCGGTTGACGAACGGGTCGTAGAGCGTGCCGATCGGCAGCAGCGGCAGGCCGTCGCGCGACCACGTGGCGCCGAGCTCGCCGAGCAGGCCCGACGAGGTTCCCCTCGGCGATGCCGAGCTCGATGTGCTGGCCGTGCGAGGACTCGCGCCAGCGCACGAGCGTGTCGGCGTCGTCGGCGAACCAGTCGATGCGGTCGCCCATGTTCCAGACGCCCGCGCGGTTGATCCAGCCGCCGAGGTTCGTCGACGAGGCGACGTCGGGCGACACGGTCACGACGCGCTTCGCGACCTCGGGGTCGGCCAGCGCGAGGTCGACGAAGAAGCGCCCGAACGCCTGCTGCGTCGAGGCGCTGCCGGCGTGGGCGCGGCCGACGTCGCGCGGCACGCGGCAGCGCTCGCCCTCGCGCAGCGGCACGCGCTGGAGCCGCTCGGCGGCGCTCCGGCAGAGCTCGGCCTCGGGCGTCCCGGCGGGGAACGCCGCCCACGGATCGTCGACGTCGGCGCCGAGCTGCCCGGCCAGCTGCGCCCACTGGTCGTTCGTCATGAGCGCGGAGTGATTCGCCGGGTGGCCCTGCGTCGGGAGCCCGCGCGCCTTGATCGTGTACGCGAAGATCACGGCGGGCCGCTCGCGCACCGCGTCGGCGCGCCGGAACGCGTCGAGCAGGTCGGCCAGGTCGTGGCCGCCGAGATCGGCGACCGCCGAGGTCACCTCGCCGTCGTCGAGATCGCCGACGAGGCGCTCGATGTCGCGCCGTCCGCGGCCCTCGCCCGGCAGCCGCTCGCGCAGCTCGGCGGCGGGGCTGCGCAGCAGGCGCTGGTACTCCTCGTTGCTCATCGAGTCGATGCGCTCGCGCAGCGACTCGCCGCCCGGCCGCGCGAACAGCTCCCGCAGGCGCCGCCCGTACTTGACGGTGATCGTCTCCCAGCCCGCCGCCTCGAACATGCCGAGCAGGCGGCCCACCGCCATGTCGGGCACGACGCGGTCGAGCGACTGCCGGTTGAGGTCGACGATCCAGAGCACCTCGCCGAGACGCGCGACCATCGGATCGACGAGCGCCTCCCAGATCGCGCCCTCGTCGAGCTCGGCGTCGCCCACGAGCGCGACGTGGCGGCCGCCCTGCGGGACGTCGAAGTGGCCGGCCACGTAGCGCTGCGCGATCGCGCTCCAGAGCGTCGCGGTGGCGCCGATCCCGACGGAGCCCGTCGAGAAGTCGACGACGCCCGGGTCCTTGGCGCGGCTCGGATAGCTCTGCAGCCCGCCGAACTCGCGCAGCCGCGTCAGGTAGCTGCGGTCGAGCGTGCCGAGCAGGTAGTTGATCGCGTGCAGCACGGGCGCGGCGTGCGGCTTCACCGAGACGCGGTCGGGCGCCCGCAGGTGCTCGAAATAGAGCGCCGTCATGATGCCCGACCAGCGAGGCCGACGAGGCCTCGTGCCCGCCGACCTTGACGCCCGACGGCGTCTTCCGCACCTTGTTCGCGTGGTGCACCATGCTCGTCGCGAGCCACAGCACGCGCTGCTGCACCGCGGCGAGCACGTCGAGCGACGGCGTCTGGAGCTGGTCGGGGGCGCCGCTCGGCACGCGGGCATGGTACGAGCTGGGACGCCTTAGACGTGCGTCTTAGGGCCGGATCACGCACTTGATGATCGCCGCGCTCGCGAGCAGCTCCTCGAACAGGCCGGGCCCGTCCTCGAGGGACGCGTAGCGATTGACGATGTCGCCGACCGGCAGCCGGCCGGACGCCAGCAGCGCGAGCGCGCGCTCGAACTCCTGGCCGGTCATCCCGTAGGAGCCGCGGACGGCGAGCTCGCGCGTGACGACGGCCTGCATGTCGATCTCGATGCGCCGCTCGCTGTTGCCGAGCCAGACGACGGTGCCGGAGTTGCGCACGGCATCGATGCTGTGGCGCGCGGTGACGCCGGCACCGACGGCCTCGATCGCGACGTCGGCGCCCGAGCCGCCCGTGGCCGCGCGCACGGCGGCGACGGGATCCTCGCGAGCGGGGTCGACGACGACGTCGGCGCCGAAGGCGCGCGCCGACGCACGCCGCTCCGCGTGCAGCTCGCTCACGATGATCCGCCCCGCGCCCGCGATCCGCGCGAGCAGGTGCACGAGCACGCCGATCGGCCCGCCGCCGGCGATGAACACCACGTCGCCGGGCGTCAGCGCCGCGAGGTTGACGGCGTGCAGCGCGACGGCGAGCGGCTCGGCCAGCGCGCCCGCCTCGTACGACAGGCCGTCGGGCAGGACGGGCAGGCTGCCCTCCGGCCAGACGACGTACTCCGCGTAGGCGCCCGGAGCGTCCATGCCGAGGATGCGGCGGTGCTCGCACAGCGAGCGCTCGCCGGCCCGGCACGGACGGCACTGCCCGCACGCCGCGACCGTGTTCGTGGCGACGCGGTCTCCGGGACGCAGGCGCCGTACGCCCGGGCCGGTCGCGACCACCTCGCCGGTCGCCTCGTGCCCCATCACGAGCGGCGGGACCCGCCGGCCGGTGTGGCCGAGGTAGCCGTGCAGGTCGGAGCCGCAGACGCCCACCGCGCGCACGCGCACGAGCACGTCGTCCGCGTGCTCGAGCGCGGGGATGGGCGTGTCGACCAGCGCCAGATGCCGCTCGGCGTCGAGCAGCAGCGCGCGCATCTGCCCTGCTGCCCGCATCACGCGCCGATCAGGCCGAGATTCCAGCCGCCGTCGACGCTCAGCGTCTGCCCGGTGATGTAGGCGCCCGCGTCCGACACGAGCAGGAGGCACGCCCCGGCGAGGTCGGCCGGCACGCCCGGCCGGCCGAGCGGGATCGCCTTGACGATCTCGGCGTGCGTGACGGGGTCGGCGAACACGGCCTCGGTCAGGGCCGTGCGCACGCGTCCCGGCGCGATGGCGTTGACGCGGATCCCGTCGGCGGCCCACTCGGCCGCGAGCGACCGCGTGAGCTGGCGGACGCCCGCCTTGCTGATGGCGTACGGAGCCACGTTCGCGACCGTCAGCAGATCGGCCCCCGAGGCGACGTTCAGGATCCGCCCGCCGCCCTGGGTCCGCATCAGCCGCGCCGCCGCCTGGCAGGCGAAGAACACCGCACGGAGGTTGATCTCGAAGAGCGAGTCCCAGTCGCCCTCGCCGATCTCGTCCGCCGGCCTGCGCACGGTCATGCCCGCGCTGTTGACGAGGATGTCGATGCGGCCGAAGGCGGCGTGGACGTCGCGCACCAGCCCCTGCACCGCCGCGACCGAGCGCACGTCGACCGGGAACGCCGACGCATCCGGCCCCGTGGAGCGCAGCGCTTCGGCCGCTGCGGCCAGGCGCTCGCTCGAGCGAGCGGCGAGCGCGACGCGCGCGCCCGCTCCGTGCAGCACCTGGGCGATGCCGAGCCCGATGCCGCGACTGCCCCCGATCACGAGCGCCGAGCGGCCGCCGAGATCGAACGGATCGGTGGGTGGCGACGGCGCGATCGCAGAATCCTAGTGCTCAGGCGCCGAAGCTTGCGAGCGGCGCGCCGAGCAGCGCGAGATCGACCTCGACGCCCAGGCCCGGCCCGAGCGGAGCGGCGCCGATGCCGTCACGCGAGCGCGGCTCGTAGCCTGCGATGTGCTCGTTCGTCCAGTCGTTCATGAACGAGGCCGTGAACAGCGTCTCGGGGCGGACGCTCGCGGCGAGGTGGCTGACCGCGGCGGTCACGAGGTCGCCGCCCCAGCTGTCCTCGATCGTCAGCCGGATGCCGAGCGTCTCGGCGAGCTCGCGGATCTGGCGTGCGCGCGTGAGCCCGCCGACGCGGGAGATCTTGAGGTTGACGGCCTCCATGCCACCGGCGTGGAACGCGCGCAGGAAGGCGCCGGCATCGGTGATGACCTCGTCGAGCACCATCGGCAGCGTCGTGCGCGCCCGCACGTAGAGGCACTCCTCGAGCGTCGGGCAGGGCTGCTCGAAGAAGACGCGATCGAGGCCCTCGAGCAGGCGCGCCGCGACGACCGCGTCCTGGAGCCGCCAGCCGCCGTTGGCGTCGGCGATGACGATGTCCTCGTCGCTCGTCGCCTCGAGCACCGCCCGCACGCGCCGTGCGTCGTCGTGCGGATCGGCGCCGAGCTTGAGCTGGAAGCGATGGATGCCCTCGGCCCGCCGCGCCGCGACGTAGGCCGCCATCTCGGCGGCCGGCCCGAGCGGCACGGCGATGTAGAGCGGAAACGACGCCTGCCGCCGCCCGCCGAGCAGGACGCACACGGGCTGGCCGGTGGCCTTGCCGAGCAGGTCCCAGCAGGCCACGTCCACGGCGCTCTTCGCGTAGCCGTGCCCGAGCAGCGCCGCGTCGAGGGCGTCGTTCACGACCGCCGGCTCGCGCGGATCGAGGCCGAGCAGCGCCGGCGCGAGCTCGCGCAGCGCGGCGCGCGCGCCCTCGCCGTGCGCAGGCAGGTAGGCCGGGCCGAGCGGGCACGTCTCGCCGAAGCCCTCCGTCCCGTCGTCGGCCGTGATGCGCACGACGGTGCTCGGGAGGCTCACGATCTCGCGCCCGCCCGACATCACGTACGTCCCGTGCACGTACGTGAGGTCGTAGCCGTAGAGGTCGACGCGCGCGATCTGCATGCGGCGAGGTTAGTCGTACTGCGAGCGCCCGGCACCGCTGCGGGCGTTCGGCGGGTACGGCTCGAGGTCGTGCATGAAGCGCGGCTGCGCCTCCACCCGCGCGAGCCAGGCGCCGACATGCGCATACGCGGCCATGTCGATGCCGGCCTCGCCGGCGACGTGCACGTAGCCGTAGAGCGCGATGTCGGCGACCGTGTAGCGGTCCGCGACGAGGAACGGGTGCGCCGCGAGGTGCTCGTCGAGCAGGCGCAGCGCCTTCTCGCCGGCCTGCCTGCGGCGGGCCGCCTCGCCGTCCCCGGGCGCGAGCCGGCCGGTGAGGAGGCGGAAGCGCAGGCCGCCGAGGCCGCCGATGACCTCGGTCTGCTCGTAGATCAGCCAGCGCACCACCTGGGCGCGGTCGAACGCGTCGGCGGGCAGGAACGGCGTCCCGTCTGCGAGGTAGACGAGGATGGCGCCCGAGTCGGGCAGGAACCTGCCGTCGGCGGTCTCGAGCACCGGCGTCTCGCGGCTCGGGTTGCGGGCGCGGAAGTCGTCGCCGAGCGTCTCGCCCGCGAAGATGTCGACCGGCACCCGCTCGTACGGGCGCTCGAGCTGCGCCAGCAGGAGGCGCACCTTGTAGCAGTTGGCGGACGCCGCGTAGTCGTAGAGCCGCAGCGTCGTCAAGCCGGATCGATGTTGTGGTTGTGGCGGAAGACGTTCTCCGGGTCGCAGCGGCGCTTGACCGCGAGCAAGCGGTCGTAGTTCGGCCCGAAGGCGGCGCGCACGGCGTCGTCGCCCTGGTCGTCGCCGAGGTAGCTGAGCCACCGCGCCGTGCCGAGGTGCGGGCCGAGGGCGCGGTGCGTCTCGCGCGTCCACGCGATGTTCTCGTCGCTCGCCGCGGGATCCGTCCAGACCGACGGGATCACGAGGTTCCAGCCCTCGGCCCGGTGGGGCACGGCGGTGTCGGTGACGCCGACGCGCGTCACGGCACCGTGGAAGTGCTCGAGCAGGATCACCGTCATCGGCGAGGGAACCGTCGCGAAGCGCTCCGCCATCGTGTCGATCAGCCCATCGGTGAGGCCGAGCGTGAAGCTCGACAGCCAGTAGTTGAGAGCACCCGCGGGGTAGCCGGCGTCCAGGATCGTGTTCATCACCGGATAGGGCATCTCTCCGACCTGCACCACCAGCGGCGACCCCCAGGTCGTGAACGGCGCCAGATCCCGCTCGGCCTGCTCCGGGTCGCCCGTGTGGAAGACCACCATGGCGGCGAGCTTCGCCCCGGATCCATCCGGAGCGTGCACGAGCGCGGCGAACACGGTCAGGTCGTCGGAGGCGCCCGCCACGGCGTCCCGGTAGAAGCGGAGCATCTCGGGCGCCGCCTCGATGGGGTGTGCGATCAACCCGCCGGTGACCATCCCGGCGGGCTCGAGGCGATACGTGAAGGTCGTCGCGATCCCGAAGTTGCCGCCGCCGCCCTGCAGCGCCCAGAAGAGGTCGGGATCGGAGGCCGCCGTGACGTCGACGATCTCGCCTTCGGCCGTGACCAGCTCGACGGCCAGCAGGTTGTCCGCCGCGAGGCCGTACTTCGCCATCAGCCAGCCCAGCCCGCCGCCCAGCGTGAGGCCGGCGATGCCGGTCGAGGAGATCGCGCCGCCCGTGACCGCGAGGCCGTGCGCGGCGGTGGCGTCGTTGAGCTCGGCCCACGTGAGGCCGCCCTCCGCCCGCACCGACCGCGTCGGGAGGTCGATCTCGATGCCCTTCATCTCGGCGAGGTCGATCATCACCGCGCCGTCGACGACCGCACGGCCGGCGACGTTGTGCCCGCCCCCGCGGACGCACAGCTCGAGGCCGGCGGCGCGCGCGAAGCGCACGCCGGCCGCGGCGTCGGCCGCGCTGCGGCAGCGCACGATCACCGCGGGCGAGCGATCGACGAGGCCGTTGTGGACGCGGCGCGCGGCATCGTAGCCGTCGTCCGACGGTCGCAGGAGGCGCCCGTCGAGGCGTCCGGCCAGGTCGTCGAGCAGTGCGGGGTTCACGGTCACGGCGCACGCACCTCGCTGTCCGCCGCGCCCTCATCGACACGGCGGGGGCGAGTCTAGAGCAGCCGTGGCGAGCGTCAAGCGCTGCCCGCGGGCCGGCCACCAGGTAGGGTCTCGCCGCCATGCCCCGTCTCGTCCTCGGGCCGCTCCTGCGCTACACCGGCAGCACGCAGGCAACCGTCTGGGTGGAGACCGACGCGGCGTGCGAGGTCGCCGTCCTCGATGCCCGCCAGCGGACGTTCTGCGTCGAGGGGCACCACTACGCGCTCGTCGTGCTCAGCGACCTGGACGAGGGCTCGGTGCGCACCTACGAGGTGCACCTCGACGGCGAGCGCGCGTGGCCGCCCGACGACGGCAGGCCGCCGTCGACGATCCACACGCGCGAGCACGAGCGCAGTGCGCGCCTCGTCTTCGGGTCGTGCCGCGTCGGCGATCCCGAGCGCGCGCCGTACACGCTGCCTCCCTCCGAGCATCCCCTGGGGTTCGGCATCGACGCGCTGTGGGCGCTCTCGCGGCGCCTCCAGGCCGGCGGCGAGGAATGGCCGGACTGCCTGCTGCTGCTCGGCGACCAGGTCTACGCGGACGAGACCTCCGAGGAGACGCGCGCGTTCATCCGCGCGCGCCGCGACACGAGCGCGCCTCCGGGCGAGGAGGTCGCGGACTTCCAGGAGTACGCCGAGCTCTACCGCGAGGCCTGGAGCGATCCCGACATCCGCTGGCTGCTCGCGACCGTGCCGAGCACGATGATCTGGGACGACCACGACGTGCACGACGACTGGAACAGCTCGGAGGCCTGGGTGCGCGACATCCGGGCGACCCCGTGGTGGGACGAGCGCATCACGGGCGCGTTCATGTCGTACTGGCTCTACCAGCACATCGGCAACCTGGCGCCGCCGGAGCTCGCCGGCGAGCGACTGCTCGCCGAGCTCGCGGGCGACGCCGACGGCGGACCGCGCCTGCGCGCGTTCGCCCGTGCCGTGGATCGCGACTCGGCCGCCAGCCGCTTCGCGTTCCACCGCGACTTCGGGCGATCGCGCCTCGTCGTGATCGACTCGCGCGCCGCCCGCGTCCTCGCCGACGGCCGGCGCGACATGGTCGACGCGGAGGAGTGGGAGTGGATCGCCGAGCACGCCCGCGGGGCCTACGACCACCTCATCATCGCGAGCACGCTGCCCGTCTTCATGACCCCCGGCATCGACGGCCTCGAGGCCTGGAACGAGGCGGTCTGCTCGGGCGCGTGGGGCCGCCTCGCGGTGCGGCCCGGCGAGCGGTTGCGGCGCGCGCTCGACCTCGAGCACTGGCCGGCCTTCCAGCGCTCGTTCCGCACCATGACCGAGCTCCTGCACGAGCTCGCCGAGGGCCCCGACGCGCCCGGCACGATCTCGTTCATCGGCGGGGACGTGCACACGGCCTACATCGCGGAGATCGCGCTCGGCGAGCGCCAGGTGAGCCGCGTCTTCCAGATCGTCTGCTCGCCGTTCCGGAACCCCCTGCAGGCACGCGAGCGGCGGGTCATCAAGGTGCTCGCGACGCGCGCCGCGGGCGTGGTCTCGCGCGCCCTCGCCCGCAGCGCCGGCGTGCGGCGACTCGACGTGCGCTGGAAGCTCGTCACGCCCGTCACCTTCGACAACTCCGTCGCGGTGCTCGAACTCGACGAGCGACGCGCACGGGTGACGATCCGCCGCAGCGCGCCCGAGAACGCCGCGGGCTGGCCGCTCGAGACGCTCCACGAACGCGACCTGACCCCGGATCGCCTCCCGCGCTGACTGCACGGTTGGGGTCAGACCCCAACCGTGCGGTCCGCAAAGTTGGGGTCTGACCCCAACTTTGCGGACCACGCTGGCTAGGCGACGGCGGGCACGCAGATCGAGACGGCTTCGGGCTGGATGTCGATGCGCAGCTTGCGCACCTTCTTGCGGTCGCCGCCGTCCAGCTCGTACGGGATCTTGCGGTCGAGCTTGATGCGCACGGAGTGGGCCTTCGTCGTGAACGCGTGCGGGGACTTGCCGGCCGAGCCGACGACGGCGCGTGCGATCGTGCCGGCCCATTCGCGCATGCCGTCGGCCGAGACGACGCCGAGCTCGAGCACGCCGTCGTCGGGGTGCGCGTCCTCGAACGCCTCGACGCCGCCGAACAGCTTGCCGACGTTGCCGAGCAGGATGCAGCTCGTCTCGCCGTCGTACCAGCGCGCGCCGTCGACGACGATCTTCGCGCGGAACGGCTTGTCGCGGAGGTGCTTCGCGCCGGTCCAGACGTAGGCCAGGCGGCCGACCCGGTCCTTGAGCCCGCCGTCGGCGTCGCCGATCATGCGCGCGTCGAAGCCCGCGCCCGCCATCACGGCGAAGCACTCGCCGTTGAGCCGGCCGACGTCGATGCGGCGGCCGTTGCGCGCCAGCCCGATGTCGACCGCCTGCTCGATGTCCTTGGGGATGCCGAGGTTGGTCGCGAGCAGGTTCGCCGTGCCCGCCGGGATGATCGCGACGCTCGCGTCGCTGCCCGCGACCGTGTCGATGCAGCGCTGCACCATGCCGTCGCCGCCCCACACGAAGATGAGCTCGGCCTTGCGGGCGAGCGCCTTCTCGATCTCGGGCGGCGCGAACTTGCTCTTCCCCACCTCGCGCCAGAAGACATCCTCCAGCCCGCGCGCCGCAAGCACCCGCCGGAGCTCGGGCAGGCCGCCTCCGAGCGACTTCCCGCGATGGGCGATGACGGCCACGCGCTTCACGCCCGGCCTCCGGCCTCGCGGCGGGACTCGCGCATGCGCGCGACGTCGCCGGCGGTGCGCGTCGCGAAGAGCGCGATCGCAAGCGAGGCCGCGCCGATCAGCATGCCGGCGGTGACGTCGATCGGATGGTGCATGCCGCGGTACATGCGGGAGAGCGCGACGATCAGCGGCAACGCGATCGCCAGCGACCACGCCGTGATCGTCAGCCAGCGCGCGTGCCAGCGCGAGGTGATCAGCAAGGCCAGGCCCGCGTAGACCACGAAGGACGCGGCGACGTGCCCGGAGGGGTAGCTCTGGTCGACCGGAAGCTGGTCGAGCCGCGGCACGGTGGGGCGCTCGCGGTGGACGATCAGGCTCGTGATCCGGTACGTCGCGACCTCGAGCAGGATGCCGCCCACGATCAGGCCCGCGACCCGCCAGCGGCGGAGGACGGCGGCACCGAGGGCGAGCAGGATCACGAGGCCCGGGATGAACGGGATGTCGCCGATCGACGAGCCGACGTAGGACGCGTCGTTGAGCGTGGAGCTGCGCCGGCCGGCCAGCCAGGTGTTGACGGCCTCGTCGTTGTGCCCGATCGCGTGGACCGGCAGCAGGACGTCGACGAGCAGGAAGCCGGCGCCGATCGCGGCCGCGGCCAGGATCACGTAGCCGGCGAGCGTCGTGAGGAAGAAGACGAGCAGCGGCGAGTGGTCGCCGAAGCGCTGCGCGAGCGTGCGAGCGCTGCTCCCGGGCGGCGCCTCGAGCACCGGAATCGGGGCGGCTTCGCCCTTCCGGCGCAGCGGCGCAGCGACGGGTTCGTACACCGGCGCGTCATGCGCGGGCGATGGCTGGGTGACGGATCGGAGACGGCTCATGGCGCGTGTTTGCCCAGCCGCGAACGGGAGAAACCTTCCGGCGCATACGCTCCCGGATGCCGCCACCCACGATGCCGATCCTCGTCCTCCTCCTCGTCGCCCTCGCCTCTCGGCCTGCTCGTCGGCCTGGCGTTCGACCGCTTCGCGCCCGCGCGGGGCGCGACGGCGGCGGCCGCCGACGTCGTCGAGGAGATGGCGGAGACGAGCCGGCTCCGCATCTGGTGGCGGGCACGCACCGACCCCGCGGTCTCCACCGGTCTCGCGCTCACCGCGGCGGTCGGCCTCATGATCGCGGGCGGGCTCGTGATCGGCGTGCTCGCGCTGCTCGTGCGCAGCAACGGGACGGTGAAGTCGATCGACTCGAGCGCGGCCGACTGGGGCAGCGAGCACGCGACGCACACGGCCACGCGCATCCTCACGTGGATCACCGATCTCGGCGACTGGCCGGTCGTGCCGCTGATCGCGGTGCCGATCCTGATCTACGAGCTGCGCCGCGCGCCGAACCGCTACGTCCTGCCGTTCCTGATCGTCGTCTTCGCGGGCGACAAGCTCGTCACGACCGGCATCAAGGAGCTCGTCGACCGCGCGCGGCCGACGCTCAACCCGATCGCCGAGACGCTCGGCCCGTCGTTTCCGAGCGGCCACTCCTCGACCGCCGCGTCCTTCTACGCGGCCCTCGCGCTGATCATCGCCCGGGGTCGCAGCGCGCGCGTGCGCGCCCTCCTGGCAGGCGTCGCGGCGGCGATCGCGGTCGCGGTCGCCTCGAGCCGCGTCCTGCTGGACGTGCACTGGCTCTCCGACGTGATCGCGGGCGTCATGCTCGGCTGGGCGTGGTTCGCGCTCTGCGCGATCGCCTTCGGCGGCCGGCGCGTGCACTACGCGGAGCCGCTGCAGCGGGCCGCCGCCGAGGCTCCCCCGGGCGCCGCACCGCCTCCGCCCGCCCCGACCGCCGCGAAGGTGTAATTCGCGGCAAGCCGGGAACGACGGCGGCATGAATGCATCCAATGCCGCCGAGAGAACCGCCGACTCCGCCCGCAAGACGGCCGAGTCCTTCACCGACACCCCGCTCTTCGAGGGCCTCGCCCGCGCGGGCTACGTGGCCCGCGGAGTCATCTACGCCCTCATCGGGCTGCTCGCGCTGCGACTCGCGGGCGGTGTCGCCGCTCCGAAGCCGAACCAGCAGGGGGCGATGCACCAGATCGCCCACCAGCCGTACGGCCACGCGCTGCTGCTGTTCACGGCGATCGGCCTCGGCGGCTACGCGCTCTGGCGGCTCGCGCAGGCGCTGATCGGACACACGCCCGAATACGGGGAGCACAGCACGCTCGACCGCATCGGCGCGGTCGGCAGCTTCCTCGCCTACGCGGCGTTCTTCGTGCTCGCGATCGGCGTGCTGCACGGGACGGCCGGCAACTCCTCCGCCAAGCCGAAGAAGACGACCGCGGACGTCCTCGGCTGGACGGGCGGCCGCGAGCTGGTGGCCGCCGCCGGCCTGCTCTTCCTCGGCATCGCCGCCTACCAGGCGTATCTCGGGCTGAGCAAGAAGTTCCTCAAGTACTCCAAGACCGGCCAGATGTCGCGGAGCGTGCTCCGGGCCTTCACGGCGCTCGGCGTCGCCGGCCTGGTGGCCCGCGCAGTCGCGTTCGGCCTGATCGGGCTCTTCGTGCTGAAGGCCGCCCGCGACTACACGCCGAAGGACGCGGTCGGCATCGACGGCGCGCTCGCGAAGCTCGCGCAGCACGCCTACGGCACGGCGGCGCTGATCGTCGTCGCGTGCGGCCTGATCGCGTTCGGGGCCTACTCGCTGGCCGACGCGCGCTTCCGCAAGATCTGACCGCCGGTCGCGGGGCGCGGCGGGAGTCCAGGCGGCTCTACACTCGGCCGATGTGCTTCGAACTGGACTCCCTGCCGCCCGTCCCGCGCATCGCGGGGGCGGCCGTCGCGCACGAGGACATCGTGCTCGCGTCGGCCGACGGCACGCGCTTCGCCGCCTTCGCGGCGAGCCCGGATGCGCCCTCCCGCATCGGCATCGTCGTGCTCCCCGACGTGCGCGGCCTCTACCGCTTCTACGAGGAGCTCGCGCTGCGCTTCGCCGAGCGCGGCAGCGCCGCGATCGCGATCGACTGGTTCGGCCGCACGGCCGGTGTCGGCAAGCGCGACGACGACTTCCCGTACATGGAGCACGTCGCGCAGACGGAGCCCGCTGCGATCCAGGCCGACATCGCCGCCGCCGCCGACTGGCTGCGCTCCGAGGCAGGAGGCTCGCGCGAGCGCATCTTCACGGTCGGCTTCTGCTTCGGCGGCCGCCATTCCTGGCTCGCGGCGGCGGGCGGCCACGGGCTCGCCGGAGCGGTCGGCTTCTACGGCAGCACGGGCGAGCGCAACGGCCGGCCGGGGCCGATTCAGCTCGCCGCGCAGATGCGGGCGCCGATCCTCGCCCTGCAGGCCGGGGACGACGCCAACATCACGGCCGAGGACAACGCGGCCCTCGACCGCGCGCTCACGGCGGCCGGCGTGACGCACGAGGTCATCACCTACGACGGCGCGCCCCACAGCTTCTTCGACCGCCGCCAGAGCGAGCACCAGGCGGCGTCCGACGACGCGTGGTCGCGCGTGACGGCGTTCATCGCCGCGCACGGCTGAGAACCGGGATTCGCGGACGCAAGTTGGGGTCGACCCAACTGTGCGCGCTCGGGCGGCTCAGCTCGCGAAATCGGGTGTCGCGCCGCGCACGGTGACGGCGCGCCCGCGAGGCTCCTCCCATTCCTCCTGGCGGCCGAGCGCCGTCAGGTCGAGGTAGGCGTAGGCGCCGCCGATCGCCTCGGTGCCGCGGCCGAACGTCGAGTAGGTGTGGAACACGTCGTCGCCGTCGCGCAGGAAGCAGCTGATCCCCGGCATCTCGACGGGCTGCTGCGCGTCCAGCACCCAGCTCGGCGAGCCGTTCGCGGCCGCGATCTCGTCACGGCTGCGGTAGTTGACCTCGAGCGGGGCGACCGACTCGTCGATCGTCGTGTGGAAGTCGTAGTTGAAGTCGCTGCCGTGGGAGGAATACCACGGGAAGCTCCAGCCCTTGCGCGCGCGGTAGGCGTCGAGCTTGGCGAACGGCGCGCGCGAGACCGCCGCGAACGTCGTGTCGCGGATGTGCAGATGCTCGAGCAGGCCGTCGGCGATCTCGTCGACGTCGGCCGAGCAGCTCGGGCAGCCGTCGTCCCACGAGGGATCGAACATGAAGTGCTGCAGCACGAGCTGGCGGCGTCCCTCGAAGACGCCGGCCAGCGTCGTCTCGCCGCCAGGGCCCGCGAAGCGATAGTCCTTGTCGATGCGCACCATCGGCAGCCTGCGGCGGTCGGCGTTGAGGGCGTCCTTGAGGCGGGTCAGCTCCTTCTCGCGCTGCAGCAGCGCCTTGCGGGCCGCAAGCCACTCCTCGCGGGAGGCGATCTCGGGCAGGCTCATGTGCGTATCCCCTCTGCGTCGTCCGTACGGTCATCCTACGACGTGCTACCAGAATGAGCGTGAGTGGTCGGGGGGCTCGAAGCGAGCGGGAGTGGATCCCGGCTCGATGATCCGGTTGGAACCCTTCGAGAGCCGGGATCCAGTCCCGCGAAGCCCCTTGGATCGCTCGGCTCTTTTGAGCGGGCCAAGGGTCGCTGCAGGTCTGGCGGTCGGGCGCCAACCCTCGCACAGCGACCAGCACCGCACCCGACCGCCAGACCGCAAGCGATTCGAGACCTCCGAACGCCGCGCTCATTCTGGTAGTACGTCTGAAGACAGCGCGGACGCGCGAAACTCATCGGCCTCTGAAGCGCATCTGAGAGACTTCCCGGATGCCCGGCCTCGTGACGATCCTCGTGTTCTGCGGCGTGTCGTTCGTGCTCGTCGCAACGCCGGGCCCGGGCGTGCTCTACGTCGTCGGCCGCAGCGTCGATCAGGGCCGCCGCGCCGGCGTCGCCTCGATGATCGGCATCGAGTCCGCCGAGCTCTTCCACGTCTTCGCCGTCGCGCTCGGCCTTTCGGCCCTGCTCGCGACCTCGGCCCAGGCGCTCGATGTCCTCCGCTACGGCGGCGCTGCCTACCTCGTCGTGCTCGGCCTGCGCCGCTGGCGCGAGGGCGCCGAGGAGGGCGCCGCGGAGGCCGGGACGGCATCGGCGCGGCGGATCATGGCCCAGGGCTTCGTCGTGCAGGTGCTGAATCCGAAGGTCGCGATCTTCTTCCTCGCGTACTTCCCGCAGTTCCTCGACCGCGACGCCGCCATCCTGCCCCAGACGCTCGTGCTCGGAGCGCTCTACATCGCCGTGGCCGCCTGCTCCGACCTCGCCTACGTGCTGCTCGCGGCGCTGATCGCGGGCCGGCTCAAGCGCAGCGCCCGCGCGCGCCGGCGCATCGCGCGCGGCAGCGCCCTCACGTACATCGCGCTCGGCGCCCTGGCGGCGCTTTCGGGCGAGCGGCCTGCCACGTCGTAGAGCGCGGCGGCGGCCGCTGAGCCGTGGCTACAGTGTCACGCGTGAGCGAGCGAGCGCAATCCGACGTGCCGCGGCGCCGCTGAACATGGATCCGGGCTTCCGCTCCGCTTGAGCCACGTCGCCCGGCGCTCGCCCTGGACGATCCTCGGCATGGCCGTCGCCATGCAGTTCGGCGTGTCCCTGATCGATCAGGGGATCCTCACGCTGACCGGCTTCATCAAGCAGGATCTCGGCCTCTCGGCGTTCGCCGCCGGCCTCATCGTCGCGTCGTTCGCGCTCGGCCGCATCGCCGGCGCGTACGGAGCGGGCGTCGCCGCCGACCGCATCGGCGAGCAGCGCACGCTGCTCGCCGGCGGTCTCGCGACGGCGGTGATCGTGCTCGTCGCGGCGGCCTCGCCGCTGCCGCTGCTCGTGCCGCTGCTCGTGCTCGCGGGCGCCACCGGAGCCAGCGCGACGCCGGCCGGCGGCCGCCTCGTGCTGCTCGCCTTCCCGCGCAACCGCCGCGGGGTCGCGCTCGGCATCCGCCAGACGGGGATCCCCGTCGCGGGCCTGATCGCGGCGCTCGCGCTGCCCTGGATCGCGCACTTCGCAAGCTGGCGCTGGAGCATCGCCGTCGCGGCGACGGTCACGGCGCTGTGCGCGGTGCCGCTGCTCAGCCTGCGCGGCGAGCCCCGCCCGGCGGCGCCCGTGACCCGCCTCCCCCACGTCGGGCGCAACCGCGATCTCCTGCTGCTGACGATCTGGGGCTGCCTGATCGTGACCGGCCAGTACGCGCTGATCACGTTCCTCGCGCTCGACCTCAACCAGAGCGCCGGGCTCACGCTGGCCGAGGGCTCGAGCCTCGTCGCCGTCGCCAACGTCGCGGGCGTGATCGGGCGCGTGGCCTGGGGGCTCTTCAGCGATCGCCGGCCGAGCGGCAGCCGCAAGGTCTACCTGCTCACGATCAATGCCGTCGGCCTGCTCGGCGCCCTGCTCCTCTTCGTCGTCCCGCGCTCGGTCCCGCTCGCGCTCACCGGCGCGATCGTGGCGCTCGCCGGCCTCGCGCTGATCGGCTACCAGGGCCTCTGGGTGACGATGGTCGCGGAGGTCGCGGGCCCCGAGCGGGTGGGCGCCGCGACCGGATTCGCGATCACGTTCGTGTCGTGCGCGATCGCCGCGAGCCCCCCGCTCTACGGGCTCGTGGCCGATCAGACGGGGAGCTACCGGGCGATCTGGCTCGTACTCGCCGGCGTGCTCGCCATCGCCCTGGTGCCGGCCGCGCTCGTCCACGAGCGGGCGACGGCGTAGGGGCACTGCGGAAACCCGCCACGTACCCGCCGCAAGGGGAGGCCGTCGCGTCAGCGACAGTCTCCCCGGCAGCAGGCTCGGCGTCGCGTCTAGCTGACGACGACGGTCACGCGGAGGACGTTGTCCTCGCCGACGGTCTTGATCGGCATGTAGTCCTCGAGCGACTTCGTGCGGAAGGTGTAGGTGCCGGCCTTCGTGAACGTCACCTTCACGCTGGCGCCCATGTGCGGCATCAGGCCCGGGGCATACGGGGCCTTCATCTTGCCCATGTTCATCGCGCCCACCTTGACGAGGCGCTCGGTGACGGCGGGCCCGCTGAGCTTCGTCAAGAGGTGGGGCATCAAGTCGTTGTCGACGATCGTGAGCGACCCGCCGCGCTGAAGCTTGACGACCTGCTTCACGCCGTACTTGCCGCCGTTCAGCGACCACTCGTGGCATCCCTTCACCTGGTGCCGGATCGTGAGGTTGGCGCTGTTACCTGCGGCGCCGGCGGCGGCCGGCAGAAGTGCGGCGGCTGCGAACAACGCGGTCGTGGTGGCCATGATCCTGCTGTTCATCGGACAACTCCTTGGTTGACTCCCTCACGGGTCAGTCTCCGGGCGTGCGGGCGCGGTCGCATCGGCGTGCTCCCGCGCGTGTGCCTGCGGATGTCCCGCAGGCCCTGCCGGAGACTCGCAGCGCTCAGTCCGTGAGCGTCGGATCGGGATGCACGCCGCAGCGGATCGCGCGCCGCTCGTGGTCCGTCACGAGCCTGCCGCCGATCACGACGGCGCAGTACTGGACGATGTGGGGATCGCCGAAGTTGACCTTGCAGCGCGTCACGCGCAGCGAGCGGTACGTCGAGGCGTCGCGGTAGCACTGCACCCAGCGGAACGAGAGGTGCTCGGCGCGGAGCTTGCGCACCAGCGCGGCGCGCACGGGCAGCAGCGGCACGGGAGGGGGGGCCGCGATCACGGCTGCAGCACGACCTTGGTCGCCTCGCGCGCGTCGAACAGCCGGTAGCCCTCGGCAGCGTCGCCCAGGGCCATGCGATGCGTGATCACGGGCGTCGGGTCGAGCTTGCCCGCCGCGACGAGCCCGAGCAGGCGCTCGCGGTCGTGCGCGGGATCGCCGATCGTGAAGCGCAGCGTCAGCTCCTTCTCGAACATCTGCGCGTTGTCGAGCGGGTAGTCCGGCTCGAAGTGCGCGCCGACGACCGAGATCGTGCCGCGCCCGCGGCAGAGGCGGAGGCTCGCGTCGAGCGCCTGCGGCACCCCGGCCGCCTCGATCACGACGTCGGCGCCGAGGCCGCCCGTCGCCGCGAGCACCACGTCGGCCGCCGCGGCCGGATCGACCGCCTCGGCTCCGAGCCGCTCGGCCAGCGCACGCCGGTCGGCGATGCCGTCGACGGCGATCACGCGCCCCGCGACGCCGGCCGCGCACAGCACCGCCATCAGACCCACGGGCCCGCAGCCGAGCACGACGACCGTGTCCCCCACCTCGACGCCGCCGCGCACGACCGACGCGTAGCCCGTCGGCAGGATGTCGGCGAAGAAGATCGCCGCCTCGTCCGAGATCGCGCCGTCGAGCGGCAGCAGGCAGCGGTCGGCCGCCGGCACGCGCACGAGCTCGGCCTGGCCGCCGTCGAGGCGCGGGTACACGCCCGAGTAGCCGAAGAGCGCCCGTCCCTGGCACTGCGACACGCGTCCCGCGCGGCAGTGCGCGCAGGTGCCGTCCGAGACCATGCTCGTGCAGACGACGCGCTCGCCGACGCGGATGCGGCGGACGTCGGCGCCCGCTGCGACGACCGTGCCCGTGAACTCGTGGCCGAGGATCGTGCCGTTCTCGAAGCCCGGCGTGAAGCCGTGGAACGGGAACAGGTCGGCGCCGCAGATGGCCGTCGCCGCGACCTCGACGATGGCGTCGCCGGGGTCGAGGATCGACGGATCGGGCACCGTGTCGACGCCGACGTCACCGGGGGCGCGCAGGACGACGGCCCTCATGCCGGCTGCTCGATCTCGACGAGGTAGCCGTCCGGATCGACGCAGAAGAAGCGGCAGCCGCCCCAGGGCGGGCTGAACGGCGGGGCGAGCATCGGCACGTCCTCGGCCGCGAGCGCGGCGTGCACCGCGAGCGCGTCGGCCACCTCGAGCACGAGCACGACGTCGGCGCGCGAGCGGTCGGGCGGCGGCGCCATCGCGACGCCCGGCCGGTCCTCGGCGGGATGGCCCTGCTCGGCCAGCGAGATCCGTGCGCCGGCGCACGCCAGCGTCGCGTACGGCGGGTCGTCGTAGACCGCCTCGACGGCGAGGCCGAGGCGGTCGCGGTAGAACGCGAGCGAGCGCTCGAAGTCGGAGACGGCGAGGATCGCGCCCGCGCGCGTGACGGTGAAGCCCGCCATCAGCTGTGCGTGTGCCCGCCGTCGGCGACGATCATCTGCCCCGTGACCCAGCCCGACTCCTCGGAGGCGAGGAAGGCCACGGCCGGGGCGATGTCGGCCGGCACCGCGCGCCGCGGGATCGCCTGCAGCATCTGGACGAAGTCGAAGGCCTCGGCGTGCGGGCTCGCGAGGACGCCCTCGGACGCCGTCAGGCCGGGCGCGACCGAGTTCACGGTGATGCCGTGCTTGCCCAGCTCGCGGGCGGCTGCGCGCGTGAACGACCATACGCCTCCCTTCGACGCCACATAGTGGGCGAGGTTGGGCGTGCCCGCGAGGATCACGTTCGACGCGATGTTGACGATGCGCCCGTAGCCCGCCTCGCGCATCGGCTTCTCGACCGCCTTGATCGTCAGGAAGACGCCGTCGAGGTTGACGGACATGATCCGGCGCCACTCCGCGAACGTGATGTCGTCCCAGGCGGTGAACGGCACGATCGCGG
The DNA here is from genome assembly GCA_963743275.1 of uncultured Actinomycetes bacterium. GTDB lineage: Bacteria > Actinomycetota > Thermoleophilia > Gaiellales > JALYLC01 > JALYLC01. The sequence goes on from CAVUPB010000005.1 coordinate 394,899, forward strand.
CCACGTTCACGAGCGCGTCGACCTTGCCGTGGGCGGCGAGCGTCTCGTCGACCATGCGCTGGACGTCGGCCGCGTCGGAGACGTCGATCGCGAGGCCGAGGGCGCCGGGGATGGCGGCGGCCGCCGCCTCGGCCCCCGGGCCGTTGACGTCGGCGATGACGACCTTCGCGCCCTCGTCGGCGAGCTTCTGGGCGACCGCCCGCCCGATCCCCTGGGCGGCGCCGGTCACGATGGCGACACGATCCTGCAGCTTCATCTCAGGCCTCTAGATCTCGTAGCAGTCGGGGGCGTGGCGATAGGCGTGCCAGGCGTCCATGTCGTGCGAGTAGAAGATCTCCGCTCCGTGCTCGGCGGCGAGCTCCTTGACGCGGCGGATCGAGAGGACGCCGTCGTGCGGGTTGTTGTGGAAGCCGGGCTGGATGCCCTTCTCGAGCGCCGCCGCCGTGTAGGCGACGTCGAAGGCGAAGAGCAGCGGCTGCGCGCTCCCGCCCTCGGGCTTCAGCAGCAGCGAGTAGTGCCCGACCGTGTGGCCCGGCGTCTCGTACAGGAACATGCCCTTCGCGAGCTCGAAGTCGCCGGTCACCGGATCGAGGTTCAGGCCCTCGCAGTCCCACGAGTGGTCGGAGTAGCCGAAGAACTCGAACGGCTCGTGGTTGCGGGCCTGGGCGACCTCCTTGGCGTGGATCACGTTGCGCGTGCCGGCGAACAGCCGGTTGCCCCCGACGTGGTCGATGTGGAGGTGCGAGTTGACGAGCGTCGTCACGTCCGAGACCGAGAAGCCGCACGCCTCGAGCTGCGCGGGGATCGTCTGCTCGGGCGTCTGCTCGGGCAGCTCGAACGGCAGCACGCGGTTCATGTGGTCGAGGTCGATGCCCGTGTCGAAGAGGAAGAGGCCGTCGTCGTGCTCGACGAGCACGCTGTAGACGGGGATGCGCACCTGCGGCCCGGGGACGTTCCACAGGAGCTGCGTGTGCTCGATCACGATCGAACCGTTGTCGAGCAGCCACACCTTCACGACTCGAGCGCCTTCCGCACGGCGACGAGCTTGCGCGCGCGCTCGGCGCGCAGCTCCGCGATGCGCTCGGGCGTGTAGTCGTACAGCCCCTTGCCGGTCTTGATGCCGAGCTCGCCGCGGTCGACGCGGTCGGTGATCGTCTTCGACACCTCGGCCCCGTTGCAGAGGTCCTTGTTGAGGTAGGAGCCGACGTTCGTGTAGATGTCGAGCCCGGCCATGTCGAGCAGCTCCATGGGCCCGATGACCGCGAGCTTGTAGCCGATGCCCCAGCGCACGCAGCGGTCCATGCCGTCGGCGTCGATGATGCCGCGGTCGACGAGGTCGACGGCCTCGCGCATGATCGCGTAGAGGATGCGGTTCTCCACGAACCCGGGCACCTCGCGCTCGATCACGGCCTCGTAGCCGATGCGCTCGACGAGCGCGACCGACGCCGCGATCGTCTCCTTGCTCGTCCGGTCGCCGGGAATGACCTCGATCATCGGGATCAGGTGCGGCGGGTTCGACCAGTGCAGGCCGACCACGCGCGAGGGGTCGGCGCAGACCTCGGCGATCTTCGTGATCGGGATGCCGGAGGTGTTCGAGGCGAGGATCGCACCCGGCGCGGCGAGCTGCTCGAGCTGCGGGAACAGCTCCTGCTTGAGCTCGAGGCGCTCGGGCACCGCCTCGGCCACGAGCTCGGCGCCCGCCAGCGCCGCGGCGAGGTCGCTCTCGTAGCGGATCGCGCCGCCGGCGACGCGCGGCGTCTCGAGCCGGTCGAGCACGCCGTCGGCGAGCTCGAAGCCGGCCTTCGCCCGCTCGAGCGCCTCGGCGCTCACGTCGTAGAGCGCGACGTCGATGCCGGCGCGGGCCAGCACCGCGCCCATGCCCGGGCCCATCGTGCCGGTGCCGATCACGGCTGCGCGTGTTACGTCTGCCATCGTCCCTCCTGTTGCAATTCCTTGATTCGCCGCCACACCCGCTCGGGCGTCAGCGGCAGCGTCGTCATGGGAACCCCGGCGTCGGCGAGCGCGTTCACGATCGCCGCCGGCACCGCCGCCAGCGCGCCCTCGCCGCAGCCCTTCGCTCCGAAGGGCCCCGGCCCGTCGCCGTTCTCGACGACGATCGACGTCATCGTCCCCGGCATGTCCTCGAACGTCGGCACCCGGTAGTCGAGCATCGTGTCGTTCACGAGGAAGCCGTCCTCGAAGATCATCTCCTCGTAGAGCGCGTTGCCGATGCCCTGCATCGTCGCGCCCTCGTCCTGGCGCTCGACGAGCTGCGGGTTGATCGCCCTGCCGACGTCGGCCACGGTGGCCGTGCGCAGCACCGTGACGATGCCCGTCTCGGGCTCCACCGACACCTCGGCCGCGGCCACGCAGACCTCCCAGAAGACCGGGCCCTCGGCGTAGGAGCCCGTGCCCTCGGGGTGGACCTCCCCGGTCCCGATCAGCTCGCCCGCCGGCGAGGCCGAAGCGGCGCTCGATCAGCGCGGGATACGCCGCGGGTCGCGGGCGCGCTCTCGCCGGCGATCTCCTCGAGCTGGCGCAGGATGTCCTCGGCGGCGCGCATCACGGCCATGCCCGCGAGCGTCGTCGACCGGCTCGCGCCGGTCGAGCGGTCGTACGGCGTGAAGCGCGAGTCGGTGCCGCGGACGACGACCGTCTCGGCCTCGATCCCGAGCACCTCGGCGGCGATCTGCGCGAAGGCGGTGCGCGGGCCCTGCCCCATCTCGGTGGTGCCGACGAGCACGGACACGCGGCCGTCGGCCTCCATCCGCAGCACGGCCGTCGAGACCGGGTGCGCGCCCGCGGCGAGCAGGCCGACCGACACCCCGCGGCCGACGAGCGGCGCCTTCGGCTCGCCCCAGCCGACCGCCGCGGCGGCCTGCTCGACGTCGCCGATGAGGTCGGCGTCGAGCGGTTTGCCGCCGAGCCGGATCTCCTCCCCCGGGGTGCAGAGGTTCTGGCGGCGGATCTCGAGGCGGTCGATGCCGCAGCGGCGCGCGATCTCGTCGACCTGGCTCTCGCCGATCCACTGCAGGTGCGTCGCGCCGAAGGCGCGGTAGCTGCCCGAGGGCGCCGTGTTCGTGTAGACGCAGCGGGCGTCGACGCGGAACGAATCCCAGCGATAGGGCCCCGGCGCGGCGTCGCCGCCGGTGGCGGTGACGCGCGGCCCGTTGTCGGCGTAGGCGCCGGTGTCGAACCAGCACTCGACGTCGCGCCCGAGCAGGCGGCCCTCGCGCGTCGCGGCGGTGCGCACCCGCGCCCACATGCCGTGGCGGCGCGAGGTCACCATCGACTCCCCGACGCGGTTCTGGATGCGCACGGGCCGGCCCGCCTTGCGCGCGAGCGCGACCGTGATCGGCTCCATCTTCGTGTACGACTTCGAGCCGAACCCGCCGCCCAGGTAGGGCACGATCACGCGCACCGACGAGAGCGGCAGGTCGAAGAGCGCGGCGATCTCGGCGCGCACGAGGAACGGGTGCTGGCAGTTGGCCCAGAGCGTGACCTCGCCGCGCTCGACCTGCGCGATCACCGTGTGCGTCTCCATCGCGTACTGGTAGACGGCCGGGAACTCGTACTCGCCCTCGACCACGATGTCGGCGTGCGCGAAGACCGCCTCGGCCTCCCCGCGCTCGATGCGGTAGCGGTAACAGGTGTTGCCGTCGCGCGGGGGCAGCTCGCCGAGGCCGTGGAAGAGCCCGGCGCGCATGGGGCCGTCGTGCACGAGCGGCGCCCCGGGCGCCATCGCCTCGGCCACGGTGCCGGCGACCGGCAGGTCCTCGTACTCGACGTGGATCTCGAGCAGGGCGCGCTCGGCCGTCGCCTCGTCCTCGGCGGCGACCGCCGCGATGGGCTCGCCGTGGAAGCGCACGCGGTCGATCGCGACGATCGGGCGGTCGCGGATCGCATGGCCCCAGTAGGGATCGATGTCACCCAGGTCGCGCGCGGTCAGCACGCACACGACACCGGGCATCGCCTCCGCGCGCGAGGTGTTGACCGAGAGGATGCGCGCGTGCGGGCGCGGGCTGCGCAGCACCTTGCCGTGCAGCATCCGCGGCACCGACGAGGTCGCCCGCGAACTGGGCCTCGCCGCGCAGCTTCTCGCGGCCGTCGAGGCGCTCCACCGAGCGCCCGACCTGCTGTCTCGTGCCGGCCGGACTCTCGACGCTCATGCGGCCGGCACCCCCGCGAGCTCGCAGACGGCCTCGACGATGCCCTTGTAGCCGGTGCAGCGGCAGAGGTTGCCGGCCAGCGAGCGGCGCACCTCGGCGGCGCTCGTGAGCTCGCCCGCCGCGAGCAGCGACGACACCGTGAGCAGCATCCCGGCCGTGCAGTAGCCGCACTGGAGCGCGGCATGGCGCATGAAGGCGTCCTCGAGCAGGGCGAACCCGGGCTGTGCGGCGAGTCCTTCGATCGTCGTCACCTCGCGCCCCTCGGCCTGCACCGCCAGCGTGCAGCAGGCGCTCACCGGCTGGCCGTCGAGCAGCACCGTGCAGGCACCGCAGACCTGGACGTCGCACGAGCGCTTCGCACCCGTGAGAGCGAGCCGCTCGCGCAGGAAGTCGAGCAGCAGCTCCTCGGCCGGCACGTCGCGCACGACGGTCGCGCCGTTGACGCGGAGCTCGAGGTTCACGCGCCCATCCCCGCGCCGGCGCCGAGGCGGACGACCTTGCGCAGCCAGGCCGCCCAGTACTCCGCGACGAACTCGTCGCGGTACTTGTCGGCGACCATGCGCCGCGCGGCCTCGGCCGGGATCGGCTGCAGCGGCCCGTGCACCGCGGCGATCGACTGGAGCTTCGCCGCGCGCTCGAGCGTGACCGCGGCGAGCGTCGCCCAGGGCACGTCCTTGCCGGTCACGAGCACGCCGTGGTTGCGCATGAGCAGCGCCCGGTGCGGCCCGAGCGCGGTCGCCACGGCCCGCCCCTGCTCGGCGTCGACCACGAGCTCGGGCGCCCCTTCGAAGGCGGGCACGCCGTCGGCGAAGAGCACCGCGTCGTGCGTCAGCAGCTCGAGCCGGGCGGACGCCGCGCCGAGCGCGGTCGCGTAGGGCGGGTGCCCGTGCACGACCGACCCGACGTCGGGCCGGGCCTGGTAGACGGCCTGGTGGAGCACCGCCTCGAGGTGCATGTCCGGCGGGAACGCGCTCGTCGGCTCGTCGACCGCGAACGCGACGATGTCGTCGGGCTCGACCTCGTCGAGCGCCATGCCCTTGCGCTTGATGTAGATGCGCCCGTCGTCGCCGCGCGCGCTGACGTGCCCGAGCGTGAGGTCGGCATAGCCCTCCGACGCGAGGATGCGCGACGCCCAGGCGACCTGCTCCCGCAGCGACTGGCCGGCCGGCGTCACGCGCGCCGTTCCGTGGGCGGGTAGTCGGGGTGCGGGAACCCGAACACCATCACCGCGTCCTCGTCGCCGGTGTTGGAGACGGCGTGCCAGACGCCGCCCGGGATGTAGAGCGCGTCGCCCTGGGCGAACGGCAGCGCGCCGTCGTCGAGCAGGATCTCGCCGCTCCCCGCCACGACGAACGCGAACTCCTCGGTCTCGTGGCGCACGGGCGCGAGCGTCGTGCCGGGCGTGAACACCGAATAGCCGAGCGACCCGCGGTTGCCGCCGCACGCGCGCGGCCGTCACGAGCATGCGGCTCCAGCTGCCGTTCGGGAGCTCGATCTCCTCGGCGGAGGCGAGCGGGACGACCTGGGCTAGATCGCCCATTCGCCGTCCTTGATGATGTAGGTGCCGTCGTCGACGATCTGCATGGTCGCCTTCAGGAAGACGCCGTCGAGGTGCAGCGAGCAGACGTTCTGGCCGCCCGGGTAGGCGTTGTGGTTGTCGCCGAGCGCGAGGTGGACCGTGCCGATCCGGCCCTTCTCCGACGGCGTGCCGTAGGGCGCCTTGGCGCTCGTGCCGAACGCGAACTCGCCGAGCACGGTCGCATTCTCGACGCCGTCGATCGCGGCGCGCAGCTTCGTCGCCTCCTCGCCGCCCTCGATGCTGACGACCTTGCCGCCCTCCATCTGCCAGGTGATCGGCTCCTTCACCTGGCCCGGCAGGCCGATGCCGAGCATCACGCCGTCGACGATCGCCGTGCCGTGCGTGAAGTCCTCGACGGCCGCGAACGCGACCTCCGCCCACAGCGGCACGGGGCCCATCATCTGGCCGCGCTTCTTGATCGGCGTCACCTCGAGCGACTCGCGGCCCTCGATCGAGACCTCGAAGTCGGTGCCGCGATCGGTCGTGACGCGCACGCGCTTCTTGCCCTCGAGCAGCGCCATCGCGTCGCGGGCGCGCCGGGTGGCGACGTGGATGTCCTCGACCGTGAGGTCCCAGGTGGTGCCCATGCCGCCCTCGATCGACGCGATCTTGCCGTTCGCGGCACACGTCTCCTTGACGGCCGAGACGTGTGCGAAGCGGTTCGCCCACTCGAGGTTCGTGATGATGATGACCTCGTCGGAGGCCACCATCGCCTGGTGCAGGTTGCGCGGCGGCGCCATCGGGAAGCGCACGTCGGCGCGGCCCCGCCGCACCTGCGTCTCGTTGTTCATGACGACCGGCCAGGCGCCGCGCTCGACGCACACCTGCGCCACCGCCTCGGCCTGCTCGCGGTGCTCGTCGTCGCAGATGATCGTGACGACGTCGTCCTCCTCGACGGACATGCAGACGTCGACCACGAGGGCCGCGTCCTGCAGAAGCTTGTCAGCCGGCATTTCGACTCACCCCACTCGCTCGTGTGTGAACTGAGGCAGGACTTCCTTGGCGAACCGCTCGACCTGGCCGAACTGGTCGAGCGCGCCGAAACGGCAGATGAAGTGGTCGACGCCCGCCTCGGCGAACGTCCGCAGCCAGGCGGTGATCTGCTCGGGCGTGCCCACCGGCCCCCAGTTCGAGAGGTCCATCGCCTGCGAGAGCTCGGGGTAGTACTGCGAGATGTAGTTGTCGAAGTCGGCCCGCGCCGCGTCCTCCGACTCGCCGATGTTCATCGTCACCTGGTAGGAGATGACGAGGCGGTCGAAGTCGGCGCCGACCTCGTCGGCATGGGCGCGGATGAGCGCCAGCTGCTCGACGAGCTCCTCGGGGTGCTGCGCGCGGCAGCACGTCATCCAGCCGTCGCCCCAGTTGACGATGCGCCGGCAGGCCGCGCGCAGGCGCCGCTGCATGACCTCCGGCGGGGCGTCGCCCTTGAGGCGCGGGTTCGACACGACCCAGATCGGCGGCGGCGTCTGCACCGGCATCAGCGGCCCCGACTCCGTGCCCGAGTAGAACGAGACGTCGTCGTAGGTGAAGTGCTCGCCGTGGAACGTGACGCGGCCGTCCGTCCAGAGCTTGCGGATGACCTCGAGACCCTCGTCGAAGATCGCGGCGCGCTTCCTGAAGTCGAGGCCGAGCGCGGCGAACTCGCGCCGCACGCCCTCCTCGGGATTCCCCATGCCGGTGCCGAGGATCGTGCGCCCGCCGGAGATCGCGTCGAGCGTCGCCCACTCGAGCGCGAGATAGAGCGGGTTGCGCGTCGAGGAGACCATGCACGCGGTGCCGAGCTTGACGCGCGAGGTGCGCTGCGAGATCGCCGAGAGCAGCGAGATCGGCTCCCAGCGGGGCTTCGAGAAGAGGCTGTCGCCGACCCAGACCGAGTCGAAGCCGTAGTCCTCGACGACCGTCGAGAGGTCGAGCAGCATCTTGAGGTCGTAGTCGGGCGCGATCAGGGGCTCGCGGTTGTTGAGGTTCACTCCGAACTGCAGCGGGCGCGGCTCAGCTGGCATTGCGCAGGACCACCTCCTTCTCGGGCGCGGCCTCGAGGCGGCGCTGGGGAATGCGGATGTGCTCGCCGAGCAGGCGCGCGGCGCGCTCGGCGTCGCCCTGGCGCACGGCGCGCAGGATCGCCTTGTGCTCGGCGGTCGAGCGCCGCAGGGAGCCGCGCAGCGCCACCGAGCGCATCCGGTAGCGGCCCATCTGACCGAGCAGCCTGCTCATCGTCTCCTGCAGCATCGCATTCGCCGACGCCTCGACGAACGTGGCGTGGAACGCGGCGTTGGCGCGGAAGAACGCATCGACGTCGTGCTCGTCGGCGTGCTTGACCATCTCGTCGACGTAGGCCTGCAGGCGCTCGATGTCCTCGGGCCCGAGGCGCGGCACGGCCAGCCGGATCGCGAGCGTCTCGAGCGCCTCGCGCACCTGGTAGGCCGCCAGGAACTCCTGCGCGGACAGCGCCGTGACGACGGCGCCGCGGCGCGGGCGCACCGTCACGAGCCCCTCCGAGGCGAGCCGGCCGAGCGCCTCGCGCACGGGCCCGCGGGAGACGCCGAGCGACTGCGAGAGCGCCACCTCGTTGAGCTCGCTGCCCGGCGGGAGGCGGTTGTCGAGGATCTCCTGGCGCAGGTGCTCGTGCACGCGCTGCCACAGCGTGCGGTTCTCGAGCTTGCCGTCCCGCCCTCCGGCGCCGTCCCGCTGTCCCGTCATTGCAATGACTTCCTGTACCGGGTATAAGTGCCCGCATGTCAAGTGTCGACAGTTCGTAGTCGACCGTAGCATCTCCGGAGGCGCATGTTCAAGGCTCGCGGTGGAAGCGGATGATCTTCGACTCGCACATGCACGTCGGGGACTTCCCGCTCTTCGACGTCTCGCTCGACCGCGAGGGTCTCGCCGCGCTCATGCACGAGACCGGCATCGACCAGGCGCTGCTGTTCGCGCCCGACAACGAGCTCGTGCGGAGCATCGCCGAGGAGGTGCCCGGCGTGTGGGCGCTCTACTGGGCGAACCCCAACCGGCCCGAGTCGCTGCGCGAGGCGCACGCCTACCTCGAGCACCCGCGCTTCCGCGGCATCAAGTTCCACCCGCTGCTCGACTCCTACCACCCGAACGACCCCTCGGTGCATCCCTTCATGCAGCTCGCGGGCGATCGCGGCCTGCCGGTGCTGTTCCACACGGGCCATCCGATCTTCACGCTGCCGTGGTCGATCGAGGAGGTCGCAGCGAACTTTCCGGACACGCGGGTCGTCTTCGGTCACATGGGACACGGCAACGTCGTCTACATCAACGCGTCGATCGACATCGCCTGCCGGCGGCCGAACGTCTACCTCGAGACGTCCGGGATGCCGATGCACACGAAGATCCGCGAGGCGGTGCGGCGGGTCGGCCCCGAGCGCGTGCTGTACGGCTCGGACGCGCCCTTCCACCACCCCGCCGTCGAGCAGCTCAAGGTGCGGCTGAGCGGGCTCGCAGAGGCCGACGTCGAGCGCGTCCTCGGCGGCAACGCCGAGCGCCTCTACCTTCCGTCCGCAGCCGCATGAGGGGCCGGAGGGACCTATGACGTGATCGCTTCGCGCGCACGACCCAGGGACGTGGTTCGGACAATCTCAGAGGAGGCACGAGAACGGTGAGACGGAAGACACTCGGTACAGGCATCGCGCTACTCGCCATCGGCGTGACCGCGATCGCGTCGACCGGCGCGACTGCGCGCTCGACGAACGTCTCGAAGATCGCGATCGCCACACCGGCGAAGGCGAACGACTACGGCTGGAACCAGCAGGGCGTCGCCGCCGCCCGCAACGCGGGCAAGGTCAACGGCGCGACGGTGACCGTCAACGACGGCGTCGGCTACGACAACACGCAGGCGGTGCTGCTGCGGCTCGCTCGCAGCGGCAACCAGTTCGTGATCGCGCAGGCGAGCGGCTACAACACGATCGCCCCGCGCGTCGCGGTACAGACCAAGGTCCCGATGATCAGCTACGACAATCCCAAGAACCTGATCAAGGACTACATGTCCGACATCGAGACCTCGAGCCAGGACGGCGCGTACCTCGCCGGCGTGCTCGCGGCCAAGAAGACGACGTCGAACAAGCTCGGCATCGTCATCTCGGCGGCCGACACGAACTGGTTCAAGCAGGCCGGCGGGTTCACGGCCGGCGCGCGCAGCGTCAACCCCGACGTCAAGATCCGCCTCGCGCAGGTCGGCCAGGCGGCCTACGACGACGCCGCGGGCGGCAAGCGCGTCATGCAGGCGATGATCGCCTCCGGCGCCGACGTCGTCTTCGGCATGGGCGACGGCGCCACGCTCGGCTACATCCAGGCCGTCGAGACGTCCTCGAAGAAGGTCTGGTTCATCGACGTGATCGGGAACCCGACGCCGATCGACAAGAAGGGCGCCATCCTCTCGTCGGTGCTGTGGGACTTCAGCAAGGTCTTCAAGCAGGCGATCGCCGACATCAACGCGCATCGCTACGGCACGAAGTACTACACGCTCGGCCTCAACAACGGCGTGTCGCTGCTGCAGACGAAGTACATCCCCGGCCCCGTCTGGAAGCAGATCCAGGCGACCCGCAAGAAGATCATCTCGGGCGCCATCAAGGTGCCGCTGACGCCCGACAAGAAGTCGGTCGACAAGCTCATCAACGGCTAGCCGATCGGGCTCGTGACGACCGACCGGCAGCACGATGCCGGCTCGACGGCGGGGGCGACTGCCCCCGCCGTCGAGCTGATCGGCATCACCAAGGCGTTCCCGGGCGTCGTCGCCAACGACGACATCAGCCTGACCGTGCTCCCCGGCGAGGTGCACTGCCTGCTGGGCGAGAACGGGGCGGGCAAGTCGACGCTCATGAGCGTGCTCTCGGGGATGACGCAGCCGGACGCCGGGCGGATCCGCGTGGCCGGGCGCGACGTCCATATCGACTCCCCGCGCGCGGCGCTCGGCCTCGGCGTGGGCATGGTCTACCAGCACTCGACGCTCGTCCCCGCGCTGAGCGTGCTCGAGAACCTGCTGCTCGGCGAGGGCGGCGGCCTGCGCCTCGACGCCGCCGGCGGCGAGGCGCGCCTGGCCGAGCTGGCAGCCACGCTCGGCGTCCAGATCGACCCGTCCGCGCGCACCGGCGACCTCTCGCTGGGCGAGCAGCAGCAGGTCGAGATCATCAAGGCGCTGTGGCGCGGATCGAGCGTGCTCATCCTCGACGAGCCGACCTCGATGCTCGCGCCCGAGGGCGTGGCCGAGCTGCAGAAGGTGCTCGTCCGCCTCAAGAGCGCAGGCCAGGCGGTCATCTTCATCACGCACAAGCTGCACGAGGCCGCCTCCATCGGCGATCGCGTGACGATCCTCAAGGGCGGCCGCGTCGTCGGCAGCCTCGGCGAGGACGTCCTGCGCTCGCGCACGCCCGAGGAGCTGCAGGCCGAGATCGTCGCGATCATGTTCGGCGAGGAGCCCGCCCCGGCCGGTGGGATCGCCGAGCTCGAGGCGACGCTGCCCGAGCACCGGCGGGCGAAGCGCGCGACGGGCGACACCCTGCTCGAGCTGGCCGGCGTCGCGGCCGGCGGCGACGGGCTCTCGCCCGGCATCGCGGACGTCTCGCTGAGCCTGCACGAGGGCGAGATCCTCGGCGTCGCGGGCGTCGACGGCAACGGCCAGCGCGAGCTCGCCGAGGTCATCGCCGGCCAGCGCCGCACGAGCGCCGGCGACGTGCGGCTGTTCGGCGCGCCGATCGGCAAGCTGGACGTGCGCGCGCGCCAGAAGCTCGGTCTGCGCTACGTCACCGACGACCGCCTCGGCGAGGGCATCGTGGGCTCGCTCGGCGTCGGCCTCAACCTCGTGCTCAAGCGCATCGGCCAGCAGCCGTTCTGGAAGCGCGGCCGCATCCGCAACGGCGAGATCGAGCGCGAGGCGCGCGATCTCGTGACGCGCTTCGACGTGCGCACGCCGAGCGTGGCGACGCGGGCCGCAACGCTCTCGGGCGGCAACATCCAGAAGGTGCTGCTGGCGCGCGAGCTCTCGTCCAGCCCCAAGGTCGTCGTCTTCAACAAGCCGACCTACGGGCTCGACATCCGCACCACGCTGGCCGTCCGCAATCGCATCCGCGACCTCGCCGCCGAGGGCGTCGGATCGCTCGTGATCTCGACCGACCTCGACGAGCTGCTCGACCTCTGCGACCGCATCGCGGTGCTCTACCAGGGGCGGCTCGTCGGCACGTTCGAGAACGAGCCGGGCGCGGCCGAGCGCATCGGCGAGCTGATGGTCGGGAGCCGGGCGGCATGACCGCGATCGACCCCACCGCGCCGATCGCCGACGCGCCCGAGAGCGTGCGCGCGACCGCGCCGCTCGCGGGCGTCGCGGACCTGGTGATCCGCTCGATCATGCCGCTCTTCCTCGCGCTCGTCGCGTGCGGCATCCTGATCGCCGCCCTCGGGCACAACCCGTTCTCGTTCTACCTCGACATCTGGCGCGGCGGCATCGAGCTGACCGCCTGGCAGGACAGCCTCATGCGCGCCGCGACGCTCGCCCCGATCGCGCTCGGGCTGATCGTCGTCTTCCGCGCGAACATCTGGAATCTCGGCTACCAGGGGCAGTTCCTGCTCTCCGCGGCGATGATCGCGGGCCTTGCGCCGCACCTCGAGCGCCACCTCTCGGCCACGCTGACGCTGATCGTGCTGTTCGTCGTGGGAGGCGTCACGGGGGCGGTCTGGACGCTGATACCCGCGATCCTCAAGGCCTGGTACGAGACCAACGAGATCATCACGACGCTGATGATGACGTTCATCGGCGTCAGCCTCGCGAGCATCCTCATCAAGGGCCCGTTCCAGGACTTCTCGTCCAACGTCCCGCAGACGCTGCCGATCAACCTCGACCAGATGCTGCCGACGATCCCGGGCACCCGCGCCCACGTCGGCGTCATCATCGCGGCGGTGCTCGTGCTGATCGTGCACTACGTGATCACGCGCACGTCGTTCGGACTCAAGCTCCAGGTGCTCGGCGCGAACCCGCGCGCGGCGCGGCACGTGGGTCTCGACCCCAAGCGCCTCATCCTCAGCGCGTTCGTGTGCAGCGGCGCGCTCGTAGGCGTGGCCGCGGCGGTCGAGGTCCTCGGTATCTGGGGCTACGTGCGCGCCGACTGGAACCCGGCCTACGGCGACGCCGTGATCCCGTTCGTGTTCCTCGCCCGGCTCAACGCGCTCGCCGTCGTGCCGTTCCTCCTCTTCTACTCCGTGCTCTCCATCGGCGGCGACTTCGCGGCGCCGAACTCGGGGCTGCCCGTCGACTTCCTGCTCGTGATCGTCGGCCTCACGCTGCTCTTCATGGTCTTCATCGAGTACCTCGGGCGCAATCGCGAGATGGGACGCAGCTACGTGACGCCGGGGCTGCGCGCTGCGCTGCGGATCAGGAAGCCGAAGTGATCGCGCTCCCGGTCGCCTCGATCTTCACGCAGACGTTCCTGACGTCGCTCGTCGCCGGAGGCCTTCTGGCCGGCGTGCCGCTGATGTTCACGGCGCTCGGCGAGCAGATCTCGGAGGCCTCCGGCGTGCTCAACATCGGGCTCGAGGGCATGATGCTGACCGGCGCCTACACGGGCTTCGTGGGCGCCTACTACGGCGGTCACGACTGGCTCGGCTACGGGGCGGCGATCGGCGGCGGGATCCTCGTCTCGCTGATCATGGTCGTGTTCTGCGTGCGCCTGCTGCTCGACCAGATCGTCGTCGGCATCGCCATCACGCTGCTCGCCGAAGGCGCGACGAGCGTGTTGCAGGGGGCGGAGTTCGGGAAGTCCTACCCCCGGCTGCCAGCCGCTCCAACCGTCTCGATCCCGCTGCTCGACCGCATCCCGGTCATCGGCGAGAGCCTCTTCCAGCAGCCGCTCGTGGTCTACCTCGGGTTCGCGCTGCTGGCCTTCGTCGCGTGGCTGCTGCGCAACACGCGCCCCGGCCTCAACCTGCGCGCAGCGGGCCAGAAGCCCCAGGCGCTCGACGCCGCCGGCGTCAGCGTCGTCGCGACGCGCAGCCTCGCCGTCATGGCGACCGGCGCGCTGGCCGGGCTCGGCGGCGGCTACCTCGCGATCGCAGGCGCCGGCATCTTCGTGCCGTTCATGACCCAGGGCCAGGGCTACATCGCGATCGTGATCTGCATGCTCGCGCGCGGCCGCCCGCTCTGGGTGCTGCTCGGCGCGTTCATCTTCGGCATGTCGCTGCAGCTCGCGACGGCGCTCCAGATCGCCGGCGTCGACATCTCGACGGACGTCATCAACATGATCCCGTTCGTCGCGGTCATCCTGTCGCTCATCCTCTTCGCACGGGGCGACTACCTGCCGCCCGCACTCGCGCAGCCGTACGTCAGGGGCGCTCGCTGAGCGCCGGAAGGGAACAGGTCATGCGATATCCCGACTTCACGCTCACGGCCGGCCCCACGGCCTCGTCGCCGCGCGTGCTGGCTGCGCTCGGCTCGCCGATGCTCTACGACTACGACCCGGTCTTCCTCGACCGCTTCCGCGGCCTCGAGGCCAAGGTCGCGGCGCTCTTCCAGACCACGAGCGACATCGTCCTCATGCAGGGCGAGGCCGTGCTGGGGCTCGAGGCCGCCGCGCGCGCGGTCACGCGGCCCGGGATGACGGCGATCAACTGCGTCTCGGGCGTCTACGGCAAGTGGTTCGGCCTCTGGCTGGCCGAGTACGGCGCGAACGTCGTCGAGGTCGAGGTGCCCTACGACGCGCAGGTCGAGCCCGAGATGGTCGAGAGCGCGTTCGCCGCGCACCCCGAGGCCGAGGTGCTCGCGGTCGTCCACTCGGAGACCCCGTCGGGGACGATCAACCCGGTCTCCGAGATCGGCCCGATCGCCCGGCGCCATGGCGCGCTCGTGATCGCCGACGTCGTGTCGTCGCTCGGCTGCGACACGCTGCGGCCCGACGACTGGGGGCTCGACATCTGCGTGGCCGGCCCGCAGAAGTGCCTTGCGGGGCCCCCGGGCATGTCGCTCGTCTCCGTCAGCGACGAGGCGTGGAGGCGCATCCGCGCGAACCCCGCGGCGCCGCGCGGCTCGTTCCTCTCGCTGCTCGACTGGAAGGACACCTGGATCGACGGCGGCCGCACCGCGTTCCCCTACACCCCCTCGGTGTCCGACGTGAACGGCCTCAGCGCGGCCTGCGACGAGGCGCTCGAGATGGGGATCGACGCGTACGTCGCTCTGCACGAGCGCGCAGCCCGCGCCACGCGCGCCGGCGTGCTCGCCCTCGGCACCGGCCTCTGGGCGCGCAGCGAGGACATCTGCACGAACTGCGTCACGGCCGCGCGCACGCCCGAGGGCGTCGACACGATGGCGCTCCTGGCGCACGTGCGCGAGCACTACGGCGTGATGCTCTCGCCCGGCTACGGCGAGCTCAAGGAGAAGCTCGTGCGGCTCGGCCACATGGGGCCCGCGGCGCGCTCGCTCAACCCCGTGGTCGCCGTCGCGGCCTTCGGGCGCGGGCTCGCCGACCTCGGAGCTCGCGTCGACATCGGCGCCGCCGTCGAGGCCGCCCTTGCGGTGCTGTCCGGCGCGAAGGCGCCGGCGTGACGCTCCCGGCCTTCGATCTGCACCGCCCCGTCTCGCTCGAGGAGGCGAGCGACATCCTCGGCCGCCACGGCGACGACGCGATCCCGGTCGCCGGGGGCACCGAGCTGCTGCTCCTGCTCAAGCTCGGGTTCGGCGCCTACGCGCATCTCGTCGACGTGCGCGGCATCCCCGAGCTGACCGGCATCCGCCTCGTGGACGGCACCGTCGAGATCGGCGCGGCCGTCACGCATCGCGAGATCGAGCGCTCCGCGCTGGTGCGCGAGCAGATCCCCGCGCTGGCCGCGATGGAGCGCTCGGTCGCGAACATCCGCGTGCGCACGGCGGGGACGCTGGGCGGCAACCTCTGCTTCGGCGACCCCCACTCCGACCCCGCGACGTTCCTGCTGGCGGCGGGCGCGGAGGTGGTCGTGCGCAAGGGCGGCAACGCCGCCGCGCACGCTCGCGCTCGACGACTTCCAGCGCGGCCCCTATGAGACGGCGCTCGCCGAGGGCGAGCTGCTCGTCGCGATCCGCGTGCCCGCCACCACCCCGGGCACCGGCATCGCGCACCGCAAGCTCGCATTCCGCGAGCGGCCCACGGCGACGGTCGCCGTGTGGCTGCGCGCGGCCCCGCAGGGCGTGGCCGAGGCGCGCATCGCCGTCGGCTCCGTCGGCGGCGTCGCGCTGCGGGCGCGCGAGGCCGAGTCGCTGCTCGTCGGCGGAGCCGGAGCGGACGAGGTCGCCGCTGCGGCAGCCGACGCCGCCGGCGCCATCGAGGACGCCGGCGGGTCGGAGGAGTACAAGCGCCAGCTCGTGCGCGTGCTCGTCGGCCGCACGCTCGCCGACGCCCGGCGGATCGCGCACGGCTGACCTCGTCGGGGCCGAGCGGGGCGCGCCGTGGAGGCGCGCCCCGCTCGCGATCAGCTGAACGCGTCGACGAGCGGGTTCATGCTCGCGTACAGGCCGTCCGGGTTCGGGTACCAGATCCAGACGTGCATCGTGACGAGCGCGGGGTGCCAGAAGAAGAACGGCGCCCCCGACTGCGGGCTCTTCGCCGCGCAGGCGTCCTGGCTCGGCGCGGCCACGAACGTGCCGTCGGTGTAGTGGCAGGCCGCCGGGAACGAGCCGTACGAGGCGCCCTTGAGCGGCGGCGTCGCGGGCGTCTGCGGGAAGACCCACTCGAGCGCGCCGAGCTGCCACTTCCCACCGTGGCGCTCGTACACGAGGATCGGGGGCTTGCGGACGTCGAAGCCCTTGATCGCCGGGTTGAGGAAGTGGTAGCCCATGCCCGGGATCTGCTGGGTGAGCGGCTTGTAGCCGTCGGCCTTGGCCGCGGCGAGGTCGGTCGCGTACTTGGCGGTCGCGAGGCGCGCCTTGGCGATCAGCCCCGCGGGCAGGTCCGCCGAGGTGTCCTTCTTGCCCATCGGCATCAGCATCGTGTGCCGGTGCGCAGGAGCGGCGGGCGCCGCCCCGGAGTCGGGGTAGGCCGCGAGGGCGGCCCCTGCGGCGACAGCGCCGCCGAGCACCGCGGCCGCAACCGCGATCGTTCCGATGAAACGCATGTGCGTACTCCTTCGCTGAGATACAGAGGCAGGGTTCGAGCGCGCGTGCCTCGCAGATCCGTCGCGATCCGCAGCCGGCCGCCGGAGCGGCTCTGCGGATCGCCGCCGGGCCCGGCGCCGTCCCCCCTTGGCGACCCGTGTGTTGCCGCCACTGGCAGCCTGCCGCGCGGCCGCGGCCCCCACAACGGCAGGGCTACCTATCTCACGGCGCGCGCGCTACCTATCTTTCGGCGCACATCCCGCTGCGTGCCGGGCCGCAGGCGTGAAAAGGTTCGCGCGTGATCTACGGCGGCATCGAGGCGGGCGGGACGAAATGGGTGTGCGCTGTCGGCGCCGCGCCCGCCGACGTGCACGACACGGTCACGTTCGCGACGACGACGCCGCGCGAGACGATCGACCGCGCCGTCGCCTTCTTCGCGCGCCACCCGGCGATCGCCGCGGTCGGCGCGGGCTGCTTCGGGCCGCTCGACCTGCGCCGCTCGTCGCCGACCTGGGGCCGCATCACGACGACGCCGAAGAGCGGCTGGAGCGACACCGACGTCGCCGGGCGGCTGCACGAGGCGCTCGGCGTGCCGGTCGCGCTCGACACCGACGTCAACGCGGCCGCCCTGGCCGAGCACCGCTGGGGCGCCGCGGTCGGACTCGACACGTTCTGCTACCTCACGGTCGGCACCGGCATCGGCGGTGGCGCCGTGGTCGGCGGCGAGCTCGTGCACGGTCTCATCCACCCGGAGTTCGGGCACATGCGGATTCCGCACGACCGCGAGCTCGACCCGTTCGCCGGCGCCTGCCCGTACCACGGGGACTGTCTCGAGGGTCTCGCCTCGGGCGCCGCCATCGAGGCGCGCTGGGGCGTCCGCGGAGAGGCCGCGCGCGACGATCGCATCTGGGAGCTCGAGGCCGGGTACCTGGCGCTCGGCATCGCGAACGTGACATGCCTGCTCTCACCCGAGCGCATCGTGCTCGGCGGCGGCGTCATGCGCCAGGAGCAGCTGCTGGCGCGCACCCGCGCGCGCGTGCGCGAGCTGCTGGCCGGCTACTTCAGCGCTCCCGAGCTGACCGGCGATCTCGCCGGCTACATCGTGGCGCCGGCGCTCGGCGACCGGGCCGGCGTGCTCGGCGCGCTCGAGCTCGCCCGCAGGGCGGTCGCCGGGTGAGCGCTGCGGTCGTCGCCGTACGCGACCTGACCGTGATCCGCGGCGGCGCGCGCGTGCTGCACGGGGTCGACGTCGAGATCGCCGGCGGCAGCGTCGTCGGCCTGCTCGGGCCGTCGGGCTGCGGCAAGTCGACGCTCATGCGCGCGATCGTCGGCGTCCAGATCGTCGCGGGCGGCAGCATCGTCGTGCTCGGCGAGCCCGCCGGCTCGCCCTCGCTGCGGCGCCGTGTCGGCTACGTGACGCAGGCGCCGAGCGTGTACGGCGACCTCACGGTGCGCGAGAACCTGCGCTACTTCGCGCACCTGCTCGGCGTCCCCGAGCGCGTCGAGCCGGTCATCGCCGAGGTGGGCCTCGCCGACCACGCCGACCACGTCGCCCGCCGGCTCTCGGGCGGGCAGCTCGCGCGCGCGTCCCTCGCCACGGCGCTGCTCGGCGAGCCGGAGCTGCTCGTGCTCGACGAGCCGACTGTCGGCCTCGATCCCGTGCTGCGCGCCGACCTCTGGGGGCGCTTCCGCGCGCTCGCCGCAGCCGGCGCGGCCCTGCTCGTCTCGAGCCACGTGATGGACGAGGCCGAGCGCTGCGACCGGCTGCTGCTCATGCGCGACGGGCGCATCCTCGCGTCCGACACGCCGGCCGGGCTGCTCGAGCGCACGGGCGCCGGCGATGTCGAGGACGCCTTCCTGCGGCTCGTGGGGTCGTCCGAGGGGGTCGAGGCGTGAACCCGCCGGTCGTGCTCGCGACCGCGCAGCGGGTGCTCACGCAGCTGCGGCGCGACCCGCGCACGCTCGCGCTGATCGTGCTCGTGCCGTGCGTCCTGGTCGCGCTCTTCAAGTACGTCCTCGAGGGGATCCCCGGGACGTTCCAGCGCATCGGCCTGCCGCTCGTCGGCATCTTCCCGCTGATCTCCATGTTCCTCGTCACGTCGATCACGATGCTGCGCGAGCGCACCTCGGGCACGCTCGAGCGGCTGATGACGATGCCGCTCGCGAAGATCGACATCCTGCTCGGCTACGCGCTTGCGTTCGCCGCCGTCGCGATCGTCCAGACGGCCGTCGTGTGCACCGTCGCGATCGGCGCTCTCGACCTGCACATCGCGGGCTCGGTGCTCGTCGTCGGCGCGCTCGCCGTGCTCAACGCGCTGCTCGGAATGAGTCTCGGGCTGTTCGTCTCGGCCTTCGCGGCGACCGAGTTCCAGGCCATGCAGTTCATGCCCGCGTTCGTCTTCCCGCAGCTCATCCTGTGCGGGGTGTTCGCGCCGCGCGCGACGATGGCCCGCCCGCTCGAGCTGCTCTCGGACGTCCTTCCCATGACGTACGCCTACGACGGCCTCGCCCGCGTCGCCGCGAGCGGAAGCATCACGGGACGGCTCGTGGCCGACGCCGCGGTGATCGTGGGCTGCTCGCTGCTCGCGCTCACCCTCGGCGCCGCCACGCTGAGGCGCCGCACACCATGAACGCCGGAGGAGTCCTGTGACGCCCCACGAGCCATCCCCGGCCGGCCCGCTCGTCGCTCCCGCGTGGCTCGCGGCACGGCTGGGAAGCCCCGGCATCCACGTCGTCGACTGCCGCTGGGAGCTCGGGCGGCCCGAGGCCGGGCGCGCGCTCTACGAGCAGGGGCACATCCCCGGAGCCGCGTTCATGGATCTCGACCGCGACCTCTCGGGCGCCGCGGGCGACGGGCCGAACGCACGCGGGCGGCATCCGCTGCCCGCGGCCGAGGAGTTCGCGTCCGCGGCCCGGCGCGCGGGGATCACGCGTGCGGGCCTCGTCGTCGCCTACGACCAGGGCGCGAGCGGCGGCGCGGCGCGCCTGTGGTGGCTCCTGCGCCACATCGGCAAGCGCGAGGTCGTCGTCCTCGACGGCGGGCTCGCGGCGTGGCGCGGCGAGCTCGAGGCAGGGGCGCCCGCGATCGCGGCCGGCGACCTCGTCGCGGGTGCACCGCTGCGCGACGACCTGGCGGATGCCGAGTCCACGCGCGCGGCCGCCGAGCAGGGCACCGCCGTCGTCGTCGACGCACGCGCCCCGGAGCGCCACCGCGGCGAGCTGGAGCCGATCGACCCGGTCGCGGGCCGCATCCCTCACTCGCGCAACGCACCCTCGGCGGCGCCGCTGCCGGCGTGGCTCCTGGATGAGCAGCGCCCGGTCATCGCGTACTGCGGGTCGGGCGTCGCCGCCTGCGTGACGCTGCTCGCGCTCGCCGCCGGCGGGCGCGAAGACGCCCGCCTGTATGCCGGCTCGTGGAGCGACTGGATCGCGCGCGACCTGCCGGTCGCCACGGGCGAGGGCTGACCGGCGCGCCGGCGGCGTTAGAAGCTCTAACGGAATGAGCGTGTGATGGCTGGGGTGTGTGGAGCGAGCAGGAGTGCCGGCCGCCTCGCAGGACAGGCGGGACGCCTTTCCAAGAGGCGGGCGGTGCTCCTGCGAAGCCCCGCACCCCGCTCGCCCACGACGCATAAGGACATCACCACGCCGCGCGCGAGCGGGGTGCGGGTCGCCGCAGGTCTGGCGGGAGTCCGCGCAGCGCGCGACCGCCAGACCGCAGGCGATCCACACGCACCAGACGCCACGCTCATTCCGTTAGAGCTTCTTACACGAAGCGCGCCTTGATCTCGGCCAGGAAGGCCCGCGAGAGGCGCGTGAACTGCTCGGCGCTGAGCCGGATGCGATCGCCGATCTCGAGCTTCACGACCGTCTCGGCCGGCACGAGCTTGATGACGTTGTTGCCCTTCAGGACTCCGTCGTTGCCGATCAGCGAATCCGTCATCAGCTCGACCTCGTTGAGCGGATTGCCGTCCTTGCCCGAGACCGCGCGCACCCGGTGCACGAAGTGGCGATCGAGGGCGAGCGTCATGGTGTTGAAGAACAGCGGCTCGAAGTCCGCGAGCGCGGATTCGAGGCGGGGATCCGGCCCGGCGGCCGCGATCGCGCCGGCGAGCTTCTCGTAGGCCGCGAGCTGCTCGTCGACGGCACGCGTGGCGCGGTCGAGCTCGTCCTGCGTGTAGTCCTTGCGTCCCAGCATGGGCGCACCGTCCTTTCGTCGTCGGGCGGGCGGCGGATCCTCCGCCGCGCCTGTCGGAAGTAGATGCACGGGCGCTGCCGAAATCGACAGCCGCCGCGCGGGACGGCTAGCACTAGCGCGGGTGCGAGCGCGCGAGCGGCGGGCCGACGACGTCCATCCCCGCACCCGCGCCCTCCCGCCGGAAGCCCTCGAGCCCGGCCTCGTCTTCGGGGAGCGCCGCGAACCGCTCGAAGAACCCCTCCATCCCGGCCGGGGTGAAGATCGCGAGGATGCGCGCCGGGCCCTGGCCCACGTTCTGGAAGCAGTGCGGCATGCCGCGGGGCACGAACACGAACGACCCGGCGGGCGCCGGGAGGATGTCGTCGCCGAGCCGGAAGCGCAACTCGCCCTCGAGCGCGTACCACCCCTCGTCCTCGTTCGCGTGCACGTGACACGGCGGCCCCTCGCCGGGCGAGAGCTCGCTCTCGAGCACCATCAGCGACCCGCCGGACTGCGCGCCACGCACCTTGAACGTGATCACCCCGCCGACGGGACTGCCGACGGCAACCCCCTCGCCCGGTCCCAGATGCACGGCCTCCAAGCCTTCGGACATCGCACGCTCCCCTGCTCGACACCTCTCCGCCGCGGGCAAGGATACGGGCGTACGCGCGGGCGAGGGCCGGGAGCGGCGAACCTCGCCGCGTGCTACCGCCGGGTACCCACGAGGCCGATCAGCAGGGCGACAGGCCGGGCGATCCGGCGCGCGGCCGAGGGCAAGCCGGGCTGCGGCTCGCCCTGCAGCGCGCGCTCGGCCGCCACCTGCTCGCGATGCATGCGGCGCATCGTCGCCTCCTCGCTCCGCGAGGGCCGGCGCGGGCCGTCGAGGGAACGGGTGGGATCGATCTTGGGCAGATGGTTGTACATGACATCCTCCCGTGGGTTGCGCTCCACGCTAGATCCGGCGCACCGCCCGCGCCGTGCGCCGGATCACGCCGCGAGCGTGACCACCGCCACACTCGCATCTGTCGGATCGGCGTCGGCCGGCGAGCGCCGGCAGGCCCTTCGTTGGCGGCGGCTCCTGCGGGAGCCGTCGCCCGTTGCGGCGCCTCACCCGTGCGCCGCGGACGAGCGGCGCTCCGCGCTCAGCAGTCCGGATCGGCCAGCCGCCTGGCCATCGTGATGGGGTCGCCCGTGATCGCGAGCGCGAACGCCCCGCCGCGGTCGAAGCGCACGACGGACATCCCGTTGCGGCCGGGGACGACGCACGTCGCGGCGCCACTCGCCTTCCAGTAGGGCGAGAAGCGCACCTTGAGGCTGCCGAGGCCCGCACGGCGCACGGTGCCCGCGATGCGCTCGTGCTTGAACGCGGTGACGCGCGCGCCGGCGCTGCCGGTGATGAGGCTGGCTCGCCGGGCCGTCGCATAGATCGTGAAGCCGGCGTGCCGCCACGCCACGCGCAGGCCGGAGCGCCCGGTGCGGAGCAGGCGCGCCTCCGCCGCGGCGCCGTGGTCGTCGAGCGGGAACGGCGTGAGGACGACGTACTGGACGGCCGTGCGCGCGAGCCAGCGCCGGTAGGCGGGCGGCGAGAGCCTCGCGCGATACAGCAGCGCGTTGCGGGCGAGGTCGGTCTGGCGGAACCATCCCCGCGCGAGCGGTATGCCGCGGGACGGGAGGTAGTAGGCCTCCCAGCGCGCCGACGTCGGCACCACTTCCGCACGCACGCCGAGCGGCAGGTGGCGGTGCAGGAACGCAACCGTGGGCGCCCACGCCTGGGCGCGCGCGCTGCGCGCGTCCGCCTGCCGGCCGACCTGGATGAGGTCCGGGGCGGCGGCGTACGCGAAGGCCGCGACGGCGACGAGCAGCGCGAGTCGCCGCGGCCGCCGCCGCACCGCGACGAGGAGGAGCAGCGGGAACACGGCGTAGCGCAGGCGCGCGACGTTGTCGCCGATCGGGTTGGCGACGAGGTAGGAGGCGAGACTCGCGAGCCCCCACCCGCACAGGAGCCACGCGATCGGCCGCGTCGCATGGTCACGGTACGCGAGCAGCGTGCCGGCGAGCGCGAGCGAGCTCACGGCGGCCAGGTGCCAGATCAGGAACGGGTAGACGCCGGCGCCCGGGAAGACGACGAGCGCCAGCACCGCCTCGAGCGCGGCGAGGCCCCCGAGTCCCCCGGCGACGACGACGACGCCGCGGCGGTCACAGCGGCCTGCGAGGACGATCGCGCCCCCCACGCCGAGCAGAAAGGCGAACGCGAGCGGGCTCGCGGCAAGCGTGAGGCCCGAGCAGGCGAGTGCCGCGACGCGGCGACCGCGCTGGAGCGCGGCGACCGCGCCGAGCAGCAGCGGCACTCCCAGCGCGTACGCGTCGAGTCCCGGCAGCAGCGGGAGCGCGGCTGCCGCGGCGAAGGCCCGCGCCGGCCAGCGCGCGTCCCTCCCCCACTCGCGCGAGCCGATCACGGCGAACAGCCCGCCCGACGCCGTCGTGCAGAGCACGAGCAGCGGCGTCACGCCGACGAGCGCGGCGAGCGCGGGCGCGAGCAGGCTGTAGGTGACGAGCGGATAGTCGCCCGTGTACCAGTAGTTGTCCCACAGCAGCGCGCCCTGATGCACCAGGGTGGCGCGGTAGATGTGCGCCGCGAGGTCCTGGGCGGGCGGTGCGAACGCGATGGCGGCGAGGGCGCAGAGTGCTCCGATGAGCGCGCACGCGACCGGCTCGCGGAGTGGCGGCCAGGCCGGGTACGACCTCCGCCGGCGCGCCGCCCGCACCATCGCCGAGGCCACGGCGGCCCTCAGAACTGGTAGTAGAGGAACGGGCTCGGACCGGCGATCGCAAGGATCGCCGAGGCGAGCAGCAACCCGTAGGCGAGGCCCCTGCGGAAGCTTCCGTCGAACTGCACCTGCCACGTGTTGGGGACGACGTTGACGAACACGAGCAGCGCGCCGATCGTGAGCGCGAAGCGGGTGTCGAGCAGCGCCGAGAGCGCCGATCCGCGCTCGACGCCGCCGAGGCCGACCATCGCTCCGAGCACGTCGCCCGCGCTGCGCAGGCCCGCCGAGCGGAACACCACGAACGCCGCGACGACGCAGACGAAGGTCACGAGGCGATTGAGCGCGCGGCTGCTGGAGGTGAGCCCGCGGGCGCGCAGCACGGCGTGGCCGGCGAGCAGGATCCCGTGGATCGCGCCCCAGACGACGAACGTGGCCGCCGCACCGTGCCAGAGGCCGCCGAGCAGCATCACGATCGCGAGGTTGCGGGCGGTCTGCAGCGTGCCGCCGCGCGACCCCCCGAGCGGGATGAAGAGGTAGTCGCGCAGCCAGCCCGAGAGCGACATGTGCCAGCGCCGCCAGAAGTCGGCGATGTTGCCGGCCTTGAAGGGCGAGTTGAAGTTCTGGGGGAAGTCGAAGCCGAGCAGGAGCGCGAGCCCGACGGCGATGTCCGAGTAGCCCGAGAAGTCGAAGTAGAGCTGCAGCGAGTACCCGAGCGCGGCCAGCCACCCGCCCGTCAGCCCGAGGTGGGCGTGGGCCGCGAACAACCGGTTGACGTCCGGGGCGAGCGAGTCGGCGATGAGGAGCTTCTTGGAGCAGCCGCAGGCGATGAAGAAGAGGCCCCGCGAGGCCATGTCGGCCGTCAGGCGCGGCCGCAGGCGGGCGAGCTGCCGCGCCATCTGCTCGTAGCGCACGATCGGGCCCGCGATCAGATGCGGGAAGAGCGCGACGAATGCGCAGTACCGCAGCAGACTGCCCTCCGGGGCGATCCGGCCCCGGTAGACGTCGATCGTGTACGACATCGAGTTGAACGTGTAGAACGAGATCCCGAGCGGCAGCACGAGGCGGACGATCGGCACCGGCTTGCCGAGGCCGAACAGTGCGAGCAGCCCGTCCGCCGAGTCGGCGAAGAACCCCGCGTACTTGAAGAGCGCGAGGATGCCGAGGTTGATGCCGAGGGCGAGGATCAGGTACGCGCGCTTCGCCGACGCGCTCGTGCTGCGCGCGATCATGCGCCCGGCGACGAAGTCGATGCACGTCGAGGCCAGCATCAGGGGCAGGAACTTCCAGCTCCAGGCGGCGTAGAAGACGTACGACGCGAGCGTCAGCCATGCGAGACGCAGGCGGACCGGCCGCAGGGCCCACCAGCCGAGCAGCGTGAGCGGGAGGAAGCCGAACAGGAAGACGTGGCTCGTGAAGACCATCTCAGCGCGCCCTGAGCGCCGTCCCGGAGCGGCGGATGGCCCACGCCACGAGGCGCCGCGCGTTCGGCTCCGTCATGTGCACGCCGTCGTAGAAGCCACGGCGGCTCCCGCCGAAGGTCGCCACCCGGCTCGCGTCGAGCAGTGCGAACGGGGTGCGCTTCGCGAGGGCGTGCAGGTAGCTCACGACCTCGTGGTGACGGCGCTTCCACCCGAGCGGGCCGATCACGCGCAGGAGCTTCGGCTGCACGGGCGTGAGCACGATCACGGGCCGGGCCCCCCAGGCGTGCAGCGCCCCGAGCGTGCGCTCGAACCACCGCCGCGGCGTCGGCGCGAGCCCGCTGTAGCCGCTCGTGTAGATCGTGCGGTACTCCACGATCGACTGGTCGATGCCGGTCGAGAGGCTCGTGCCGCGCGCCTGCGCGAGGTCGTGGAAATCCCACTGGCGCAGGCCGTTCGGCGCGTACTCGGTGACGCCGTTCGTGCGGTAGGTGCAGTGCACGCGCGTCGCGGCGCTCGCCCTGGGCGAGGTCGCGACGCGGTAGGCGTCCTGTGCGGCCTTCCAGGAGAGCAGCGTCCACGCGCTGTCGAGCTTGGCGCCCACCCGGGCCGACGCCGAGAAGTAGCGCGAGAGCGCGGGCGTCTCGAGCAGGCCGGGATCGAGCGGGCGCGCGCGGAAGCTCTCGACGTCGACCAGCCAGAGCACGCGCTTGCCGGCGCCCGGGAAGCGGTCGTGGAGGAAGTTCGCGAAGGCCCACGCATCGGCCGGGCTGGCCGAGGAGACGGCGGCATTGAAGCTCGGCAGGCCCGTCAGCCGCGAGACGTACGCGGGATCCACCTTCATCGCCCGCGAGGAGCCGTAGACGACGAGTTGAGGAGGCACGCGGAGACGCTCGGCGAGGCAGGCCTTGGTCGCCCGGTCGGAGAGGATCGCCGTGGGGAACACGGCACTGCCGACGAACCCGTACGGGTCGATCACCGCGCTGAAGGCTCCGACGCACACGAGCAGCGCCAGCGCGCCCGTGAGGACGCCGGCGACGAAGCGCCGCTGCCCGCGCGCGTCGCGGGGGCCGCCCGCCGGGCGGGAATGATCCGACTCCGTCACGGCGCCGCCAGGTCGCGTCGTGCGCGCCGCACGATCCAGGCCGCCAGCCGGCGGGTGTTCTCGACGCGCATGTGCACGCCGTCGTAGAAGCCGTCCGGTCGCCCTCCGAACGACGTGATGCGGCTCGCGTCGAGCACTGTGAAGCGCCCGCGCAGACCGTGCAGCATCCTCAGCACGTCGGCGTGGCGGCGGTTCCAGCCGGCCGGGCCGACCGCCCGCAGGAACGCCGGATGCACGGGCGTGAGCACGATCACCGGCCGCACGCCCCAGGCGTTGAACGCGCGGATCGTGCGCGCGGCCCAGGCGGCCTCGTCGGCCGAGACGCCCGGGAATCCCGTCGCGTAGATCCGCCGGTAGCGGTCGATCGCGAGCCGCAGCCCCTGGCCGAGCGTCATGCCCCGGGCGGCCGCGACATCGTGGAAGTCGCGTGCGCGGAATCCGTCGGGCGCGTAGCGCGCCGACGTGCTCGTCGTGAACGTGCAGCGCAGCGGCGCCGGGGCGTGGCTCCGCTCGGGGGCCGCGCGCACGACGCCGCCCGAGCGCACGAACGAGCGCGCCAGCACGGGTGTGTCGAGCAGGCTCGCATCGAAGTGATGGGGGCGCAGCGATTCGAGGTCGAGCAGCCAGAGTGCGCGCACCGGCCGCGACCGCGCCTGATCGTGTGCGAGGTGCGCGAAGGCCCACGTGTCCTCCGTCGTCGCGGACGACACGCTCGCGTTGAACACCCGCTCGCCGAGCAGCGACCCGAGATACGACGGCTCGAGCTTGGCCGCGCGCGACGACCCGTAGACCACGACCTGCGGGGCGGGAACGCGGCGTGCCAGCAGGCAGGCCTTGATCGCGCGATCCGACGACGCCGCGTGCGCAGCTCCGGCGGCCACCCAGCTACAGGCGATGGCCGCCGCTGCGAGAACGATGCGGCTCGCACCGGCGCGACCCCGCAGGGACCGCGCCGGTGGGAGACCGCAGGCGTCAGCCCGCAGACCGGGTCGGGATGTCGCACGCATGGGCACGACCTCGCGAGCCTCCGCGCGGATGCCCTAGGAGACGATCAGCGTCCCGTGCATGCCGGCGTCCTCGTGGCCGGGCACCGAGCAGTAGTAGTTGTACTTGCCGGCCTTGAGCGTGACGAAGAACGACGTCGCCGACTTGCGGACCGTCGCGCTCTTGCCCTTCTCGTTCTCACCCTGCTCGACGTTGACGTTGTGCTTGAGCGCCGAGCGATTGAGGAACACGATCTTGATCCTGCCCGCATGCGCGCGGACGACCTTCTGGTCGTAGCGCAGTCCGGAGACCGGCGCGCTGAGGTGCACCACGCTGAGCGTGGCGGCCGACGCGGACGAGACAGCTCCCACGACAAGGACACCCGTAGTGGCGAGGACGAGCAGCAGATTGCGCATTCGGATTCGGCTTCTTCCTGTCGGACGTGGACGGCGGGGGTGCCGGCCACTCCGTGGAGTGAACCCGGGGCAGATGAGAGCGCAATGAACCGCTGCGCCTGCCGTCGCCCCGGCTCGCGCTCGCGTCTCAGCGCCAGTCGAAGTGCTCGCGGTGGATGTGCCTCGGCGCGACGCCGGCCTGGCGCAACCGGGTTTCGAAGGTGCGCACCATCCCGAGCGGACCGCACATGAAGACGGAGAGCAGGCCCGGATCGCCGTCGACTGCGGCGAGCACGTGCTCGGCGCTGAGGCGGCCCTGCGCGCTCGTGTCGATGACGTGTGCGTGCAGCGACGGGTGCGCGCCGGCGATCTCGCGGATCTCGGCGGCGAACGGCGCCTCGCCGTCGGCGGTGTAGAAGAAGTCGACCCGCTGCGGCAGGTGGCCGTCGAGCGCGCGCATCCAGCTCAGGAACGGCGCGACGCCGACGCCGCCGGCGATCCAGACCTGCCGCTCGGTTCCGCGCGCGTAGTCGAAGCGCCCGTGCGGGCCGCCGATGACGGCGGGCATGCCCGGCTCGATCAGCTGCGGCAGCCGCGAGGTGTAGTCGCCGAGCGCCTTGACGGTGACGCGAACGACGTCCTCGCGCGGCGCGCTCGAGATCGTGAAGGGATGGCGGTGCCAGCCGTCCTTGGCCTCGAGGTACACCATCGCGAACTGGCCGGGCACGAAGACGATGCCCCGGCCGAGCGGGCGCATCGCGATCTCGACGAGGCCTTCGCCGATCTCGCGGACAGCCTCCACCTGGTAGTCGTGCAGCGACAGGAAGAAGCGCGCGAAGACCTCGCGATAGACGTAGAACGCCAACCCGACCCCGCCCACGAGCACGTAGCTCCAGCGCAACACGGGTGCGGCCGGGAACGGCGTCCCGTCGAGCACCCCGTGCAGGAAGCCCGCGGCGACGAACAGGCCCGTCGTGCGGTGCAGCGCCCGCCAGCGCTCGTAGCCGCCGGCGATGCGGCGGAGATCGCGCACGACCGGCGCGTTGCGCACGGCGAGCACGAGGCCGCGCAACGGCGCCGGCGCCAGCGACTGCCAGCGTGGCAGGATCGCCCACGCTGCGAGCGCCACCAACCCGATCGCGCCGATTGCGCCGAGCGGCCCGCCGAGTGCCGTGCCGTTCGGATTCGACGACAGCAGGACGTGCGGCGCCAGCAGGACGAGGCCCGCGATGGCGACGCGGCGGTGCCAGATCGCCGCCCGGTCGATCCCGTCGAACCACTCCTCCACCCACGGCAGCGTGCTGATGAGCACGAGGCCGATGGACAGGAGAAGGATCGATTCGGCGCCCAGGAACTGCCCGAGATAGCGCCCCGCGGGCTCGCCCGACGGCCGGGCGACGGCCCAGAGCACGCCCTCGGCCAGGACGAGCGCGGCGATCGTCGCCGGCCCGACGTCGCGAGCACCGAATCTCCGCCCCATCGGGCCATGGTAATGCGATGCACGATCTCCTCCGGATACCCCTTCGGCGAGACGCCTGGAGCCCCGCCCGTCACGGTGGGAGAGGGCGCGGTCCGGTGAATCCGGCGGCGCGGCGGCTACGGGCCCCTTCTCCGCTGAGAACAGGCCGCGCCCCAGTGGCCCGAGGCGCTCGTGGTTTTCCCGTATTGCGCTTCCACGGATCCTCGATGCCGAGGATCACGAGCAGGGAAATAATGGCGGCCCTGCCCGAACCTCGGGCTCTGCAGAGGAGCGGCGCCATGCACGCTGCCTTGAGGATCGCGGTCGGCGCGGCTCTCGTCATGGGCGGCGGTCCGCGTGTATCCCTACTACGACTCCGTCACCAAGCAGAGAGATGTAGCCCTGCTCACGCTCGACCTGCCGGCGGCCGCCGGCACGGCGACCATCCCGCTCGCGACCTCCGCCGATCTGCCACTGTACGCCACCGGGCAGCCGGCCACCATCATGGGCTGGGGCGCCACGTCGGCGCTCGGCTCCGACGTTCCCGACCTCCTGCAGATCGGCGCAGCCGCCGTGCAGTCGAATGCAGCCTGCAACGCGTACCGGCCGTTCCATCCAGGGTTCGACCTGTGCGCCGCGGCGCCAGGATTCGTCCCGTCGGCCTGCCACGGCGACAGCGGCGGGCCGCTGGTCGCGAGTACGCCGGCAGGCCCGGTCGAGATCGGCGTGCTCAGCTACGGGATTGTCGGTCTTCTCGGCGCCTGTGGCCGGGGGCCCGACTTCTTCACGCGCGCATCGTCGATCCAGTCCTGGGTCGCAAGCGTCATCGGCAACACGCCGGCTCCGGCGGTGTTCGCTCCGCCATTCCTGGCACCGGCTCCCCCGAGCGCCTCGCTCAGCGCCGACGGCGTCATCGCGACGCTCGCGGCTCCGGTCGCCGACCCGGCAACGCTCGCGACGGGCTTCGCCGCGAGCCTCTTGGACACCGCCGGCACGCCGATCTCAACTCAGACCCTGGGGTCGACGGCCACGTCCGTGTCGTTCCCGGCCCTCCAGCCCGGGACGTATGGACGCACCCGGGCCCGCTCAAGCTGACCTATCGCTGGCTGCGAGACGGGAAGCCGCTCGGCGGCGGCTCCGCGCGAGCTGCCAGGTGCCGTGTCCTCGCCGCGGACGCCCGCCACCGTCTCTCGTGTCGTGTCACGGCGGTCTCCGCCGGGCAGACCGCTTCGGCAACGTCGAGGTCCATCGTCGTCCCCGCCCAGGAGCTTGTTCTTCTCAACCCGGCGTCCGCACCTTCGAGTTCCGGCTGACTCGCCAGACCAGGCCACCTGACCGGCGACGATTCCGCCGCCCCCACACCCGGCCACACCATCCTCGCCGGCCTGCCCGTCGCGATCCGGCGGCAGCCGGCGAGGATGGCAGCCGCTCACCGTGCGCCGAGCCTGCCCCCGGAGATGCACGTGTCACGATTGCCGGAGCGATGTGGGTGCAACGCGACATCACGCTCCAGCCGCGGCCGCGCGGCTTCCATCTGATCACGCGCGAGGTCGTCGGCGAACTCGCCGAGCTCGCCGGGCTGCGAGCCGGACTGCTGCATGTCCACATCCGGCACACCTCGGCCTCGCTGACGCTCAACGAGAACGCATCGCCCGAGGTGCGCCGCGACTTCGAGACCTGGTTCAGCGCCGCGGTGCCGGAATCGTTCGGCGGCTGGACCCACACGCTCGAGGGCTCCGACGACATGCCCGCCCACATCAAGGCCTCCCTGCTCGGCCCGTCGGTGACGGTCCCCGTGCGCAACGGACGACCACATCTGGGGACATGGCAGGGGATCTACCTGTGCGAGCACCGCGACCACGGCGGCCCTCGCACGCTCACGCTGACGCTCACCGGCGAGTAGCCGGCGGAGGCCGCTCCCTTCGGCACGGCTGCCGGCCGTTCGCGCGCCTGCAAACCGGCACTTCGGGTCGTGGTCCATCGGTCAGCGCCGGCCGCCGAATTCCCAATCGAGGATCTGGAGCTCGAAGTGCTCATCGAGTCCGGGTCGTCCGTCCCTCAGGAGGGCGTCGACGGCCTCTCGCGCCGGCGCCTGTAGCGCCAGCGCGACTCCGGCCGGCCTCGCGTCGTCGGGCGTGAGCAGATCACCGTGGACGATCAGGCGCTCGCGCAGCAGATCCGCGACGTCGAGCCGCAGCAGGGCGGGTGCGTGCTCTCCCGTTCCGGACACGCGGTGCGCGATCACGAAGAAGCGGGGGTCGGCAGACCCTCCCGGGGAATCCCACATCGTCCGGCCCAGCAGGTTCTCGAAGCGGCGGATGAAGTGATGCTCGAACAGGCCCGCACGGTTGTACGGCTCGCTCTCGACGAACTCGCGAGCCGCTTCTGCGCTCGGCAGGTCGACGATGTGAACGCTGCCGGTCCACAACTCTCGATCGGCCGCGAGCGTGGGGCCGCGGGCAACCATGCCGTCGGCGAATCTGTCCATGTACGACCAGTGCTCCTCGTCGAGCGCGGGATCATGCTCGACGCCCGCTGCGCTGGGCGCGGCCCGGCTGTAGACGAGGAAGTCCACGGAGTCGAGTGCTCGCTACGACACCGTGTGCGTGGTCTTCGTCCGGTGAACGCCGTCGAAGTCGCCTACCTGCCACGACTCCGCGTCGCCGTCGACCTGGTAGCCCTTGATGCGGGCGTTGGTGAACTCGATCGCGAGCGATCCCATGTCGAGCGCCTGCCCGGACTTGTTCGCCGCCGCAACCGTGAGCGTGAGCGATTGGATGCGGGTGCGCTCCTTGGACAAGCGCTCGAGCTCGCCGGAGTGTCGCCCCTTCTCAGAGGTGACCTCCAGCGCGTCGGGAACCTCGCTCGCGGCCCACGCGGCGATGTTGCCGCCGGCGACGTGGATGGCCAGCTTGCCGATCAGGACGGTCGGGCCCTTGGACTCGGATGACGCCTTGCGGGCCAGCATCCGACCGACCGCCCGGTTGCCGGCCGCCTGCTGAAGCGCGAGAACGGGCGTGTCCGCGCGACGAGCGGGGCGGGCCGACGTCTCGTCGAAACGACGGTCAGCCGCAAGCTTGCGATCGCGGGACATGTCCGACCGACCGTACCTCAATCGGACTGGGTGAACCGCCCGATCACACGAGATCCCGTCTGTGCGTCGCCTCCGGCCGGCCTCGAAGACGTGCGGCGATCGAGACTGGAGCGTCTAGGGCGTCTGGCGTTTGGGCGTGATGTGTCCGTCGGGCCAGATCAGCGGTCCTACGGTGTAGCCGAGGCTGTTCATGCGCCCGAGCGTGACCTTGGTGTAGAGAGCGCCATGCCATGCCCGCGTGTAGACGCCGGTCTTGGGCGTGCCGATGTCGAGCACGACGCGCGCCCCGCCTTGCGCGTTGCTCTCGACGATGCGTCGCGGACGATGCTCCGCCGTTTGCGGAAGGACGATCGCGAAGACCCCGCCATGGATCGGCGCCTGGAGAGCAGGAGCGTGCTCGCGCTCGATCGTCACCAAGGTGGCGTTCTTGGTGACGCGGCCGAGCAGAACGAGTTGTCCAAGCCTGCCTGGCGGGGCGACGCGGACGAGCCAGCCCGCCGGCAGGCTCGCGGCCTTCCCGCACGAGCTGACTCCGATGCCGTCGCCGCGCTTGAACTCGAGGCAGCTCCCGCCACCGGTCGCAGAGGCGACCTTGAGCGGCCGTCCCGCGAGTCTCGCGACAACGCGCAAGCGCCCGACCGGTTGCGCGGGCCGTCGCGCCGTGCGCATCGGGACGGAGAGGCTGACTGCCCCGCTCGCGTCGATTGTCTGGATGCGCACGAGGCTATGCCCGTAACGGCGCTGGGCCCAGGGGATCTCGGTGAGCCACGCGCCGTTGCGCGTGACGGCGTCTCGCTGCGCGCCATCCTCGAAGATGAGCCGCACGCGACGCGTCCCTTGCGGCGCGATGCCGCCCATGAACGCGGAAGCGTGGACGAGGTGCGGCTTGACGTCGGATGTCCTGAGCAGGACCCCGATCGTTCCCGCGCGAACCGGCCCGCACGCCATCGCCGTCGCCTGGCCCGCGATCGTGATCAACTCGCACGCCTGACCATCCGACTTGCGCGCGCGCCAGAGCCGCAGCGAACGGCCGTCGCGCGCGCGCGCCACAGCAGCCAGCCTGATCGAGCTCTTGTCGATGCCGCGCACGAAGCCCCAGCCACCGAACGCGCGCTTCACCGGTGGTGGAGGCTTGCTGTCGAACAGGCTCGCGAGCTGCGGGCCTACGCCGAAGGCCTGCGAGCCGAACGCCAGCACGGCAATGAGGCCGGTCAGGGCGAACGCCGACACGCGGCGCTGCGAGCGGCGGCGCGATGGCTTCGTCACGCCCGGCCAGTCCGGCTCGTCGGCGCGCACGAACGCTGCGCGCAGCCGCGTCTCGAGCTCGCGGTCGATCTCGCTGATCACGACTCCACCTCCGCTCTCACCACAGCCGCCAGCGCCTCGCGCGCCTGACTCAGCGTCGCCGCGACCGTGCCCTCGCTGATGCCGAGCACGGCCGCGATCTCCGTGTTCTTCAGCCCCGCCACATAGCGCAACAGCACCATCGCCCGACGCCGAGCGGGCAAGCCGAGCACGGCCGCGTTCAGCACCCCGTCCGCCGCCTCGTCGACCGCCGCCAACTCGAAGTCGAGCGGGACGCTCCCCACCCGGCGACGTGCATCCAACGCCCGGTTCATGACGATCCGCCAGATCCACGCCTCCGGCGACCCGCCGCGGAACCGATGCGCCTCCCTCAGCGCCTGCGCAAAGCCATCCTGAACCACATCACGCGCGTCCGAGTCCCCGACGATCCCGCGCACCGCACCGACGAACCGCAAAGCGCTCCCGGTAGACCCGCTCGATCGCAGCCTCGAACCCCATCACCGGAGAGACGTAACAGCATCGCGATTCCTTTAGCGAGCGGAATCACATCGAGCGAACCGTTATGCCGACCCGAGCGACGACGGCTGCCAGAACCGGTGGAGCGGACGACGAGAGCTCGACACGCGACGCTCAGTCGATCATGCGACTGATCGTAAATACGTCTACAAGGTGCTCGCACCGGGCGCCGGAACAGCTCCGTCCGCCGCGACCCGCCGGCGGTATGCTCGCCGGCCAGTGCGCAGTTCTAGACCACGCTCTCGGCGGGGTCGCGGTCGAGGTTCGTCGAGGTGTCGCGTAGCACGAATCGTGCTACACCTCGGGTCATGGCTCGCTCCCTGCACGTCCGGCTCGATGACACCTCCGAAGCCGCGCTGAAGACACTGCGCGCGCCGGGGCTGAGTGACTGAGTGATTCCGAGGCAGTGCGCCTCGCGCTGCAAGAGGGAGCCGCCCGTCGCTGGAGCGCGCCCACTTAACGGTATGTGATACCTTCATATGTATGGCGAAGCTTCTCTCCGTCTCGATTCCCGATGAGCTCATGCGCGACGCAGAGGCGGTTGCCCGCGCGCAGGGCAAGACCAAGAGCGAGCTGGTCCGGGACGCACTTCGCCGCCAGGTTCAACTCGAGCGGCTGAGGGAGGCCCAGCGCTACGGGCGAAACCGCGCCGAGGAGCGCGGCATCGGCCCCGAGGACGCCGAGGCGCTCGTGGATCAGATTCGTGGTAGTCGAGACTGACGCTCCGCGTCATCTGCGACACCAACGTCCTGATCTCGGCGCTCATCGCCGACGGACCACCAAGTCGGCTGCTCGAAGAGGCTATCGAAGATCGGATGACGCTACTCATCCCCCAATTCGTACTCGCGGAACTCGAGCGGGTGCTCATCGCCAAGCTCGACTACGAGCAAGGCCAAGTCGACGCAGCCCGTGCGCTCTTCGCCCAGATCGCAGCAGAGCAACCAGCGCCGGCACAGGTGGTCGAGGCGATCTCCGGCGATCCGGCGGACGACGTGATTCTGGCCTGCGCCGTCGAAGCGGGAGCGGACGTCCTCGCCACCGGAGACAGGAAACACCTGCTCCCGATCGGCGCCCATCGAGGCGTCAGACTCGTGACGCCACAAGCTCTACTCGCTGAGCTCCGAGGCCTCGGCTGAACGAATCGGAGTCCCGGCGGTGCCTCGAACGGCAAGCGGCTTGTGCGAGCACACCTGATCCTGGCTGCCTTGAAAGCGTGGGCCGGCGGATCGCTCCTCGCAGGCGATCGAGCGCGTTCTCCCTGCAAATCGGCTGGTTACCTCCCTCATCGGCACGTCGCTCCTGAGGGTCGCGCGGACATCGACGGACATCCAGGGGCATCGGAGAGCGTCAGCCGTATGTTCAACGGTATGTTCAGACCGAGTCGATTCGAGCCCCGACAATGGCGCGCTCGTTCCGACGGTCTCGAGCACGCGGCCTACCCTCGGAGCGCGTCCAGCGCGCGGTCGAGGTCGTCGATCAGGTCGGCCGGGTCTTCCTGGCCGCAGGCGAGACGGACGAGGCCGGGCTCCAGACCGGCCGCGACCAGCTCGTCGTCCGTGAGCACGGCGCGCCACATCGACGCTGGATGCACGGCGAGGCTCTCGACGCTGCCGAGGCTCGCGGAAAGCTGGAACAGCTCGAGCCCTTCGATCGTCTTCGCCGCGACGTCGAACCCGCCGCGCAGCTCGAAGCTGAGGACGCCGCCGAACCCGTCCATCTGGCGCGCGGCGATCGCGTGCGAGGGGTGGGCGTGGAGACCGGGATAGTTGACGACCGTGATCTCGGGACGCCGGCTCAGGTGGTCGGCGACGAGCGCGCCCGTCGCGTTGTGGCGCTCGACGCGCAGGTGCAGCGTGCGGATCCCGCGCGTCACGAGCCACGCGTCGAACGGGCCCAGCACCGCGCCGACCGTCAGCGACATGTTCCAGATCGTCTCGACCAGGGCATCCGCACCGACGATGACGCCGGCTGAGGTGTCCGAGTGGCCGGCCAGGTACTTCGTCGCGCTGTGCCAGACGAGGTCGACGCCGAGCGCGATCGGCCGCTGGTTCACAGGAGTCGCGAACGTGTTGTCCGCCAGTGTCACGATGCCGCGCTCGCGCGCGATCGCGGCGACCGCTGCGACGTCGGTGATCTCGAGCCGCGGGTTGCTCGGCGACTCGATCAGGAACAGCCGCGTGGCGGGCGTGACGGCGTCCTCCCAGGCGCTGACGTCCGTCTGCTCGACGAGGGTGCAGTCGACCCCGAGGCGTGGCAGCAGCGCCTGCACAAGGCTCAGCGAGCCCCCGTACATGCTCCGCTGCGCCACCACGTGGTCGCCTGCTCGCACCATCGCGAGCACAGCGGTGGTGAGCGCGCCCATGCCCGAGCCGAAGACGAGGCCGCGCTCGGCACCCTCGAGCGTCGCGACCGCGTCGGCCAGCTCGACGTGGTTCGGGTTCCCGTGGCGCGTGTAGAAGCTCGGCGTCGCGACTTCGGTCGCCACGCGGGAGAGATCGGCGGCAGACGGGAGCGCGAACGTCGTCGTCTGGAAGATCGGAGAGGAGACAGGGCGGGCGAGCGACGTCGCACGCTGCGTGTGAATGGCTGCCGTGACCGGCGCGCGGCGATGATCGGGCATGCAACGAGTCTGCATGCTCATTCAGCGCTTCGCCAATCTCCGCCGACTATTGATGTAATTGCGCACAAATCGTGCGCACTCATACGTCGCTTGCGCAATGATACGTCAACGATGGCCGCGCTCGATGCTCCGGATCGCGTAATGCTCGACCTCCTGCGGCGCAATGGCCGAGCAACCGTCGCCGAGCTGGCAAGCGCGACGGGATTGTCGGCATCGGCCTGCTCGCGACGGCTACGACGCCTCGAGGACCAGCAGGTGATCCGCGGCTACCGGGCGATCATCGACCCGAAGACCGACGGCCGCGGGCTGACTGCCTTCGTCGCGGTCCGTCTCGTCCGCCACCAGCGCGAGCACATCCAGCGCTTCCAGGAAGGCGCGCGCAAGATCGCCGAGGTCGTCGAGTGCCACCACGTCACCGGCAACTTCGACTACCTGCTACGCGTCGAGGTCCCAGACCTCCCGGCCTACGAGCGCTTCCACGCCGACAAACTCGCCGCCCTACACAACGTCGGCCAGGTCGTCACCTACATCTCGATGACCGACCTCACCGACGCCTGACCGCGATCGGTGACCGGGTACCCGCGCCCCGCGTAGTCGAACTCGCCGAGCTCGTACGGACGGCCGGGGCCACCGGGCGGACACGCGTAGTAGGCGCGGATCTCGACGATCTTGCCGGCGGCGTCGAAACGGTAGAACTCCGCGCCGCGCAGGCGAGCCTCGGGAGACACCGACGGCTTGAAGTTCGACCACTCGATCACCGCCTCGCGCCGCTCAGCATCCACGATCACATGATCGACCGTCCAGCGCGTGCGGAACTCGCCACCAAACCGGTCGCCGAACCCGTGCCCGATCGCGTCGGCGCCGCGAAACGCGCGTTGCGGGGAACCGTCCGGGTACGTATCGCCGTCGGGAAAGTAATGCACCGCGTCCGGCGCGAAGAACGAGGCAATCACCCGCGCGTCGCCCGCAGTACACGCATCGAAATAGTCGCGAATCGTGCGCTCGTGATCGACGGCAGGCATCCGATCCTCCAGGTCTCGCAGGTGTTCCCTCGCGACACCATCGAGGTCGCCTCGCCACCTGTCAACACCTCCACCGCCTCGACGCACGGATGCTGCAGCCCGCGCACAGACGCTGCGCGGAATGGCCGGCTTCGTTCAGTCCGTCCCGCCCCGATGACTCGCCGACGGCGCCACGCGACTGCAAACACGCGCCGTGGCTGCGCTGAACGCAGCCACGTTCGCACTTTGAACCGCGTGGTTGAGCCGGATTCGGGCTCGGCCGACCCCACCGCTCATACGCCGGTCGTTTCGAGCGAAGTTAGAAAAGGCCCGAAAACCGCACAACCAAGCCAGGCGGGGTGACGGAGCGGTCTAACGTGGCTGCCTTGAAAGCGTGGGCCGGCTGTTCCAGAGGTTCATCAGCCGGAGACGCTTTGCCCTGCAAAACCGGCGCAAGATCACGGCTGTCCGAGCGCAGACGTGCGCGTCCTCTCGGACATCGAAGGACATTTGAGCGCATCCGCAGTCGTCATGCGTATGTTCAGCGGTATGTTCAGGGCACATCCGGTCGAACCCCATTCGAGGTGTCGGGTAGCACGAATCGTGCTACATTTGGGGTCATGGCTCGCTCCCTCCACGTCCGCCTCGATGATGCCTCCGAAGCCGCGCTGCGGACACTGCGCGCGCAGGGACTGAGTGATTCCGAAGCGGTGCGCGTCGCGCTGCAAGAGGGAGCCGCCCGGCGTCTCTCCCGCTCGGCGCTCGCCGAGGAAGTGCAGCGCATCGCGAGCGACGAGGCCGACCGCGCGGAAATGCTCGCGATTCGCGATCACCTCGCCGAACTCGCCCCGCCGGCGGTCTGAGATGGTGCGCGGCGAGATCTTCCGTCTGCCCGCGCCACGTCGTCCGCGCGGCCACGAACAGCGCGGAACGCGCTACGCCGTCGTCGTCCAAGCGGATGAGCTACTCGGCCTGAGCACACTGCTCGTCACCCCGACGTCTCAGAGCGCGCTGGCAGCCAGCTTCAGGCCGGTCATCACGGTCGCGGGCGCGGAGACACGCGCGCTCGTCGAACAAACGACGGTAGTCGACCCCCAGCGACTGGGGCAGTCGGCCGGTCGCCTCAGCGCGAGTGAGATCCACGCGCTCGATGAGGCACTGGCCCTGATCCTCGGGCTGTAGTTGCCGAGCGCGACGCAGCGAACGATGATCTGGCTTCAGGGACGCGTGCCCGGCGGGGTGACGGAGCGGTCTAGCGTGGCTGCCTCGAAAGCGTGGTTCGGCGAACTGCGTCGCCCGGACGAGCGAACGTGAAGTGCCTGCAAAATCACGACACAAAACCTCTTCGCACCCGAATGCGCGTGTCCCGTTCGTTCGGCACCGAGGAGCATCCCGGAGCATCTGCGAACGTCATCCGTATGTTCAGCGGGCCCGAGCGTCTCGGACGGCTCGCTCGTTCCCAGACGCTCACTGCGAATCCAGGCAGAGCGGCGTACGCGAGCGCCGCGCATGTCGCGTTCGCTCCGCGCGAGATCCCGGTCGGAGCGGGCGCGCGACTTCTAGCCGAAGAAGCTGTAGCCGCCCTGGCCTTCGCGCTTGGCCCGATACATCGCAATGTCGGCATTGCGCAGGACGGCGGTCGCGTCGTCGCCCGATTGCGCAACAGCGATGCCGAGACTGCCTCTGCATGGCGCAGCACGCTCGTCGAGGACGGCGGGTGCGGCCAGGGCCGCCAGGATCCGGTCCGCAAAGGT
Source organism: uncultured Actinomycetes bacterium (assembly GCA_963743275.1). Classification (GTDB taxonomy): domain Bacteria; phylum Actinomycetota; class Thermoleophilia; order Gaiellales; family JALYLC01; genus JALYLC01. The sequence goes on from CAVUPB010000005.1 coordinate 434,302, forward strand.
CGCCAACTCCGACTCGGCCCCGACATTCGCGAGGATGAACGCGAACTCGTCGCCGCCGAGGCGCGCCACGGCGTCGCTGGCCCGCAACGCTCCACTCAGCCGCCGGGCGACGGCGACGAGAACCTCGTCACCGGCGACGTGACCGAGAGTGTCGTTGATCAGTTTGAACCCGTCCAGGTCGAGCAGCATCACGGCCACCTTTGACCGGCACCGCTCCGCCTCGGCCAGCGCCTGACCGAGCCGGTCGTAGAACAGTGCCCGGTTGGGCAAACCCGTGAGCGAGTCGTGCAGCGCCTGGTGGGTGAGCGCCTCTTGCAGTGCACGCCGTTCGCTCACGTCGCGGCCGATCCCCTCGACACCCACCAGTTGCCCGCCCTCCACGACCGGATACGCCATCACGTCGAGGAAGACCCGGCGCCCGTCCCTCGCAACATGCTGGAACTCCTCATTCACGAAATCCACACCCGATGCGATCCGCCTGAACAAGGTACCCGCCCGCTCGAGCTCACCCTCAACGAGGGTCTGCATGATATTCGTGCCCACGATCTCCTCGGGGCTGAAGCCGAGTACCTGCTCGGTTGCGGGATTGGCCGCCGTCACATTCCCCTCGAGATCCAGCGTCAGGATCATGTCGATGGAGCCCTCGACCAGCCGGCGGTAGCGGTCCGCGCCCGGCACCGACGTTGCCTCCCGCCCCGGCCCGTTGCTGCCGTCGGCCGCGGTGAGCTCCTCCGGCGATCCCCCGGACCCCAAACGACGGCCCCCTGAATGACCTCGGATCGCCCGTACCTCTTGGCGGCTATCGCTCACCTCGCACATATCGGCACAACCCCATTGCGCCTAAAGCCTGGAGGAAGTCGGGCCCAGCTGAAGCGGGGCGATCTCCACGTGCTGCGTCGGCCCGACATCGGCCAGGCGGCCGGGGCAATCCGCCCCTCGGGCGCTGTCGACCGCTCCCTGTGTAACCCGGCGACGCCCGCAATGACGTGAGCAGAGACGAGCCGCCGCGGCCGCCCTAGCCACTCCGAATACAGTTTGGCTTGAACAAACGCCCAGCGGGGTGACGGAGCGGTCTAACGTGGCTGCCTTGAAAGCGTGGGCCGGCGGATCGCAAGTCGCGACGGGCGGATCACGATTCCGCTGCAAAGGGCGGTGAAGCCCCAGCAATCCGAAGACTCGGGAACGTCTCATGAAAGGACATCGAGAGACGTTCTGGAGCATCGTCGAGCGTCATCGGTATGTTCAGCGGTATGTTCGGGCTCCGTGCCGGAGGTTCACAAGCCGCCGCTATTTCCGGTCGAATCGCCCGCGCGACGTCAGCGGCGTCCTGAGCGCCACCTCGGGGAGGTACTCGTCCAGGAAAACGCGGGCGACGAGATCCTGCCGCGAGGCGACGCCGAGCTTCTCGTAGAGGCGTCTCAGCCAGCTCCGCTCGCAACAGGCGCCCGTGCTCCGGGCCGCCGCCGACTACGGCCTCGAGATCCTCGGCCCTCCCGGCATCCCGGCCTGACAGCCACATGAGACGAGCCTTCGGAAGGGACGGAGCATGAGCACCGAGACGATGAGCAACGCCGCAGGAGCCGAGGACAACAGGGTGGCGGCGCGTCGATGGATCGATGCGTTCAACGCCCGCGACGAGGCCGCGGAGACCGCGGCCCGGACCGCCGACTACATCGCGCATGCGCCCGACAGCATCCAGACTGCAGCGCTCGACAGCGACGCCTGGATCGAGTTCCTCGGCGTCTTCCTCGAAGGCTTCCCCGACCTCCACCTCGAGGTGCTGGACTCCTCGGCCGACGAGGGGATGGTCGCGCAGCGCATCCTGTTCACCGGCACACCCACCGGCTCCTTCCGAGGCCTCCCACCTACCAACCGGCAGGTCCGCTTCTCCGGTCTCGAGATCAACCGGATGGTCGACGGGAAAGTCGCCGAGCATTGGTTCCAGCTGGACACGGTGACGCTATTCGAGCAGCTGGGCCTGCGCGTCGTCCCGGGTCCGCGACTGTTTCCGCGACTCCTTGCCTCGCAGGTCGCCGGGCTGTTGCGGCGGAGGCCGCGGGCGGTCCACGGCTAGGGACGGCGTCTCGAGCCGGCGCTACAGGCCGATGGCCACCAGGCCGTCGCGCCGGCTCGTTAGGCGGCTGCGGCGAGTTCACGTTGGCCGGGTGTGCCCCCTCGTGGTGCGCAGCATCACGGTGATGACCGTCGTCTCTCCACTCCGGAGCACGGCCCGACGCATCTGAGACAGCCTCCTACTTGGGACCGGCGATCAGCGCGGACAGCTGTTCGGTGTCGTACCGCCTTCGGAGCGAGGCGATCGCATCGCTGTTGGGCGGGCCGTCTGCGGCGAGGATTTCCGCGAGCTCGTCGAAATAGCGGTCGTGACGCGGCGGCGACAGGATCAGCAGCAGGGTCGCCGGTGCCGCACCCCGATTCGCGAATGCGTGCGGAACGCCGGGAGGCACGAACATGCACGCACCGGCGGTCGCCGGGAACGCTTCCTCACCGGCGCGAAACTCGAATTCCCCGGCGAGGACGTAGAACGCCTCCTCGAGCCGTTCGTGCACGTGAAGACCTGTGTCGAAGCCCGGCGCGGCCCGGAACTCGAGACAACTCGCTCCGTCGGCACGGCCGCTCTCGACTTTGTAGACGACCTCCGTTCCGCGCAGCGACACCGATCGCCCTTGCCCGGGGCCAAGCAAGACAGCGCGCTTGGTGCTCATCTGGACCTCCCATGGAACATTACCAGTTGATACGGTAACGACTACGATGTGCGAGGTCAACGCGATGGAATCCGCCCCCACGCCAGCCGATCTCGAGTTTCGGTTCGTCGCGGGTAGCCGGGCACTCGACCTTCTTTGCACGCTGGCCAACCGCCGCAGGCAGCCGATCGAACGCCTACGCCAGCCCTCAGACCTCGACCGCTGGCTCGATGCCGCCGGGCTGCCCGTTCCTCAACGAGCGAGCGCACGTGATCTCGACGACTCACGCCGCCTGCGCGAAACCGTGAACCGCATCACACGAGCGACGCTCGCCGGATCGAAGCCCGTCACAGAGGATCTCGCCGAACTCAACGGATGGGCTTGCAGACCGCCACTCATACCCCAAGCCGATCCAACCCTTCAACGGCACTGGATCGCCGAGCACAGCGTGCAAGCGGCGCTCGCGCTCATCGCGCGTGAGGCAGTCGAACTCCTGACCAGCTCCGACCGGAGCCTCATCCGCGAGTGCGCGGCCGCACCAGACTGCTCCCTGCTCTACCTCGATCGATCCCGCGCCCGGCAACGTCGCTGGTGTCAGATGGAAGTCTGCGGAAGCAGAGCCAAAATGACCAACTACCGCCGCCGCAGAAGGGCCACTACCACTCGGACTCGGGCAGGCGGCGCCTCGCGTTGACGCAAGAGGTGCGTCGCGCCTGCTATCGCCGAGTTCGGGACGCCGTTCGAACTCGACCCGATCTCGGGCACACGCGACGCGAGCGACGGAGCACGAAGACTCGTGCGAATACCGCCCAGGCCGCTACCTCTTCGGTTCGACGGTACCCTCGCCACGTCCAGCGGTATGTTCAGGACGCCGACGAGCTAGGGATTCGGCTTGAATAGAGCCCCGGCGGGGTGACGGAGCGGTCTAACGTGGCTGCCTTGAAAGCCAGGTGCGCCACATCGCTCATCGCGAGCGCATTACCGCGTTCTCCCTGCAAACCACCTGATATCTCTCCTCCTCCGTACGCTGCTGCTGAAGGTCGCGCGGACATCGGCGGACATCCAAGGGCATCGGAGAGCGTCAGCCGTATGTTCAACGGTATGTTCAACCCAAAGCCTCCCGGCTCGTACGGCACTGGCTTGGGACGTTCAATTCGCGGTATCGCCGCGGGCAGTGACGGCGGAAGCCACCTGCGAGCGGACGTCGGGGCTCGCGTGGTAGCGGATGCTCCGCCCACGCCCGCGCGACGCCACGAATCCAGCGTCGACGAGCCTGCGAAAGTCGCTACTCGCAGTCGCCGGCGAAACATCGGCCTCGCGGCAGTAGCTCGCTCGATCAGCACCGCCGATCAGCGACTGCTCGAGCGCGATGACGAGACGATCCGGCCAGCCACGGTTCGCAACGAGGTTCTCGAGGAACGACCACCGCACACCGGCTTCCTCGATCTGCCCAAGACGCTGGCGCGCCTGAGCGAGGTGAGCCTCGATGCAGAACGAGATCCACTCCGTCGCGTCGCGCTCCGGCTGATATCGGCCACCCTGGACGCTCTGCAGGACTGCATAGTACTCGGAGGTATGCGCTCCGAGATATTCCTCGATCGATGCGAACTCTGGCGACAGCAAGCCCTCGCGGGCCAACACCAGTGACTGCAGGATGCGCGAGATCCGACCGTTGCCGTCGCGAAACGGGTGCACCGACACCGCATGCAGGTGAGCCATGGCAGCTCGAACCACAACGTGGGCGTCGAGATCGCCCTGTGCGAGCCACCTGATGACGTCGGCCATGAGCCCGGAGACTTCGTCTCCAGCGGGCCCCTCGTAGACGATGCGGCCATCGCCGCCCGTGACGCCGATGGGGCCGGTGCGCCAGAGCCCGGGGCTCTTGTCCTTCTGGAAGAAGCATGCGTCGAAATGAAGGTCGAGGATCACGCGGTCCAGCCAGACGAACGAGGGGTCGATCGCCATGACGCCGACGTGATCCATCGCCCGTGCGTAACAGGCGACAGCCATGCGGTTCTCGTCTTCCGGATCCGCAACTTCCTCTCCGCTGACGATCGCGACTGCCTCATCCTGAGCCAGGCTGAAACCCTCGATCGACGTCGAACTCTCCACCGAAGCGGCCTTGACGAGCCGGCGCAGCGACCCAAGCCAGGGGGATGGCGTGCTCACGCCGCGACCCAGTGCACGGCGCGCCTCGTCCAACGCATCGAGTTGGCGCGCCAGTTCCTTCGTAAGCGGGGGGGTCTTGTAGAGCATACGCTCATCGTAGTCGATTTTCCGACTAATCGTAAATACGGCTATGAATGCACGAGCAGGCACCGTCACGCTCCGTCCGCGCGATCCGCCGGAGGTATGCTCGGCGGCCAGTGCGCGGTTCTCGCTCAACCACGCGCCAGGCGGGGTGACGGAGCGGTCTAACGTGGCTGCCTTGAAAGCGTGGGCCAGCGATCTGAACTGCGCCAGCAGGCGGGCGCGAAGTACCTGCAAATCGCGGTCGGCGGCTCGCCGCGTTGAGAGAACGCGTCGCGCCCGTTCGGACATCGAGGAGCATCCGCGAGCATCGGCGAGCGTCACCCGTATGTTCAGCGGTATGTTCGGACCGCGCTGAATCGAGCCTCGAGAATCGCGCGTTCGTTCCCAGGGACTCAGCGCGAATCTAGGAAGAGCGGCGGACGCGAGTGCGGAGCGACTCGGCCTCGCTCCGCTCGTCCGGGCCGACCAGAACGTCGGCTGTCCCCATCTTGCGCAACGCTCGAGCCTTCATGGAATCGCGCGGGCGCAGGCGCTGATAGGGCCCGAGCTTGGCTTCGAGCGCAGCCTCGACCGCCCTCATCTGAGGAGCCTGTTCCATGATGTCCCGGAAGCGAATAACCATGACAGCACTACCCATGGTATCCGGCCGCGCGAATCGCCTCAGAGAAGGCAGCGGGATCTCCATACGCTCCGCCGGCGGTCACCTTCCCCCACGTCTCGTACTCGAGCTCGACGCGCCGGCGTTGGGCGCGCGCTCGAAGCTCCGACTCGGAGAAGGCCGGCGATGCGCTCAGCAGGAGTGCCTGGCGGTAGAGATCGAACGTGCCGCCCGCACTCAGGGCACCTTCGATCCGGTCCAGGATGATGTCCTCGAGCGTCACGACCTCGACCGTGCGACCCGAATCGAGCTCGATCAGATTGGTCCCCCAACCGGGGTCGAGCGTGTCCGACGGGAACTCGATCACGAGCCGATCGGAGCCCGCGAGCCTCCAATGTCTGTGAACCTTCTCGAGTCCGAGATTCCGCAGCCGCTCGCAGACACCAGGGACATACGTCGCAAGGGCAGCGTCCACGTCACCGGACACGTACGCACCGGCCGTGTACAGCGAGACGGCCAGCCCGCCGTAGACGGTCAGCCGCACGCCGAGGTCGGCAACGGCCTCGCTGACCACCGCCGCCGCTTCGAGACCTCGTGGGAGCGGATCTCCGATCGCGGCTGCTTCGAGCAGCGCGGCGCGCAGGCGATCCAGGTCGGCGGGATCCACGCGCGCAGTATGGCGGGTGGCCATCCCGGGATCGGTGCACGACGCATCGGTACCCGCAGTGGTTGCTGAGGAGTACGGTTTGGCTTGAATAAAGGCCCGGCGGGGTGACGGAGCGGTCTAACGTGGCTGCCTTGAAAGCAGCTAGGCAATCGCTGAGGTTGCCTCGAGGGTTCGAATCCCTCCCCCGCCGCTCGCCGCGGCGCCCGGCTCAGCGCAGCAGCAGGGCGCCGGCCGACGCGCGCAGCGTGCGCACGATCTCGCGGTCGCTCAGGCCGGCGAGGCGCAGCTCGCGGTAGCTCTCGTAGCTCGTCAGCACCATCAGCAGCGCGTGCGCGCGGCGCTGTGTCGTCCCCGGCGGCAGGCGGCGCGCGCGCTGCAGGTTGCGGGCCAGCCGCTCCATCTCGCCGCGGCGATCGCGGCGCTGGCGCTCGACGAAGCTGCGCGCGCCCGGGTCGATCTCGGCCACGCCGTAGATCGCCGCGAAGACGGCGTCCTCGGACGACCAGAACGCCGTCGCGTTCGCGAACAGGCCGTCGAGCGCGTCCGCGGCGTCCTCGGCGCCCACCGCCTCGCGCACGGCGAGCAGCGCGGGATGGCTCGTGAGCGTGTCGCAGATCGCGTCGACGAGGTCGAGGCGCGAGGCGAAATGCTGGTACAGCGTGGCGCGAGAGACGCCGGCGCGATCGGCCACCTCCTCGACCGTCCGCTCGTGGTAGACGCCCTCGACGAGCAGCGCGCGCACGGCGGCCACGATGCGCGCCCGCGTCTCCTCGGACTTGCGCGTGACGCGGCGGGGCCGGTAGGTGCGATTCGCGGACATGCAGACACAGTCTAGACAGCATGTCTACTTTTCGCTATCGTGCACACGCTGTCTAGACATCGTGTCTAGAAATACTCGAGAGGAGCGTGAGATGCCGAAGGCTTCGAAGGAGACCGCCCCGCGCGCCGAGGACATGGGCGTGATGGAGGGCCGCTACGCCGAGCTCGGCGGCTACACCGTCGCATTCGAGTCGTTCCGCGAGGACGCCGACGGGACGCCGCTCTTCAGGGGGCTCCCGGGCGACCGCTGCCAGAGCCCGCACTGGGGCTACGTCGTGGCCGGCGAGGTCACGTTCCGGTACGCCGACCACGACGAGGTCTACGCCGCGGGCGACGCCTACTACGCGCCCCCGGGGCACGTGCCCGTGATCACGGCCGGGACGGAGATCGTCGAGTTCAGCCCGACCGGCGAGTACGAGCGCACCATGGCCGTCGTCGGCGCCAATCTCGCCGCCCTCCAGGCCTAGTAGCCGGCCGCCACGTCGATCACGCCGAGCAGCGGCTCGCCGGCGCGGAAGCGCGCGACGTTCTGCTCGACGCGGCGCACGAGCGCCGCCTCGAGCGCGGCGCGCGGGTTCGCCGTGTGCGGGGTGATGAGGACGCGGGGGTCGCTCCAGAGCGGGTGGCCGTCCGGCAGCGGCTCGGGCTCGGTGACGTCGAGGAAGGCGCCGCCGAGCCCGCCGTCGCGCAGCGCCGCGACGAGCGCCGCGGTGTCGACGAGCGCGCCGCGGCCGACGTTCACGAGCACGCCCCTCGGACCGATCAGCGCGAGCTCGCGCGCGCCGATCATGCCCTGCGTGTCCGCGGTGAGCGGCGTGCACAGGACGACGTAGTCGCTCTCGGCGAGGAGCTCGTCCAGCCCGTCCGGCGCGAGCGCGCGCTCGGCCCCCGGCACCGCAGCGCCCGAGCGCGTGAGCGCGATCACGCGTACGCCGAAGGGCGCGAGCCGGCGGATCGTCTCGTGCCCGATCGCGCCGGCGCCGACGATGCCCACGGTGCTCCCGGCGAGCGGGACGCCCTCGAGCTCGGGCTTGCGCCAGGTGCGCGAGCGCGCGCACTCGGGCAGGCGTCGCGCCGAGGCCAGGAGCAGCGCGACGATGTGCTCGGCGACGGTGGCGGCGTAGGCGCCGGCGGCGGACGTCCACACGCGCGCGAGGTCCAGGAGGCCGTGCTCGAAGAACGCCTCGACGCCCGCCGCCGGCAGCTGCACCCACTCGACCGCGTCGCTCAGGAGCGCGCGCACGACCGGGGCCTGGGCCGCGGACGGATGCCCGAAGCCGTACAGGACGAGGGCATTGGCGCGGTCGGCGGGCACGAGCTCGCCCCCGCCCGCGGCGACCGCCGCCACGAGCTCGGCGGGGGCGCCCGGCGGCAGCCAGACGCGCGCGGGCCTGTGGGCGCCGGAGCTCATGGCGCGTCAGCGTAGCCCGCGCACAGCGTGCGTAGGATGCCCTCCGTGACTACCTACGAGCACATCGCATCGCTGCCCGTGCTGATCGACGACGTCGTCTACGAGCGGCAGTCCCGCAACGTCTCGAGCGGCTTCGAGCGCGTGTCGACGACGATCGTGATGCGCGGAGGCGGCCACGAGGGCCGCGGCGAGGACATCTGCTACACCGCCGCCGACCACGACCTCTTCCCGGCGCCGGATTCGCTCGGCCTGGCCGGGCCGCACACCATCGCCACGCTGTCTGCGCAGCTCGACGGCCGCGCGCTGTTCACCGGCGAGCCCGGCATGCACGCCGCGCTCGACTACCGCCGCTGGGCGTTCGAGAGCGCCGCGCTCGACCTCGCGCTGCGCCAGGCGGGCGCGACGCTCGGCGAGGTCGTCGGACGAGAGCCCGCGCCGCTGCGCTTCGTCGTCTCCACGCGCCTGGACGTGCGCGAGTGGCTGGCCGTCGCGCCGGACCTCGAGTTCAAGGTCGATCCGATCCCCGGCGAATGGGACGCGGCATACATGGACGCGCTCGCCGCGACCGGGCGCGTGCGCGTGTGCGACGTCAAGGCGCACTACGTCGGGACGCCCGTCGACACGCTGCCCGACGCGGCCTTCCACAAGCTCGTCGCGGAGCACTTCCCCGATGCCGTGATCGAGGACCCGTCGTTCGCAGCCGACGTGCTCGAGGCACTCGCCGGCGCGCGCGACCGGCTCTCGTTCGACGCGCCGATCCACTCGCTCGCCGATGTCGACGCGCTGCCGGTGGGCGTCCGCCACCTCAACATCAAGCCGTCGCGCTTCGGGCCGCTCTCGCGCCTCTTCGAGTGCATCGACGCCTGCCTCGAGCGCGGCATCGAGCTGTACGGCGGGGGCCAGTTCGAGCTCGGCGTCGGCCGCGGGCAGATACAGGAGATCGCGAGCCTCTTCTACCCGCACACCCCGAACGACGTCGCCCCGCCCGACTACAACGCTCCCGCGCCGGTCGCCGGCCTGCCGCAGAGCCCGCTCTCGCCGCCCCCGAGGCGCGCCGGGCTCGGCTGGTGATCGCCGTCGCGCTGGCTGCGGTCGCGCTCGTCGTCGCGCCGCCGCGCCCCGTGATCGTGCAGAAGCCGATCCCGTACGGGCCGCAGCGCCGCGCCGAGATGGCCGCCTACTCGAAGCGCCACTACGGCCGTGCGGAATGGCGCCTGATCGCGCCCAAGGTGATCGTCGAGCACTACACGGTGAGTGACACGTTCGCGAGCGCCTACAACACGTTCGCGCCCGATCGCCCCGACCCGGAGCTGCACGAGCTGCCCGGCACGTGCGCGCATTTCGTGATCGACACCGACGGGACGATCTACCAGCTCGTGCCGCTCGGCATCCGCTGCCGCCACACGGTCGGGCTCAACTGGACGGCGATCGGGATCGAGCACGTCGGGCGCTCCGCGACGGGCGTGCTCGCCGACACGCGCCAGATCGCCTCCTCGCTGCGGCTGACGCGCTGGCTCATGGCGCGCTTCCACATCGCCGCCCGCAACGTGATCGGCCACGCCGAGAGCCTCTCGAGCCCGTATCACCACGAGCTCGTGGCCTCGCTGCGCCGGCAGACCCACGGCGACTGGACGGCGCCCGAGATGCGCCGCTACCGCGCGCTGCTCGCCGGCTGACCCGAAAACCGCGCCGGCCGCGGCGCCACGAGGGCGCCGCGGCCGGCGGCCGGGGTAGCTGCAGGCGGGACGGACTAGGCGGAGGCCTCGTCGTCGCGCCGGCCGAAGCGCCGGAGCACGAGGCCCGCAGCGAGCAGACCGCCGCCGACGACCACGAAGAGCAGCACGTCGGCGCCCGTGAAGGGCAGGTTGTTGGAGTGGCCGGTCGCCGGAGTCGCCGTGGTCTTCTTCGGCTTCATCTGGCTGAGGACCGACTCGACCGCGCCCTGGCCGCCGTACTGCTTGAGCAGCGGGTTCTTGAGGGCCGACTTGAGCTGTGCCGACGTGTAGTGGCCGTCGACCTTGCCGTCCTTGGCGACGTCCTTGACGATCGCCGAGGTGGTGCCGCCACTGCTGGCGAGCGCCGCGGCCGGCATCACGCAGAGCGCGAGCGCGACGAGCGGAAGGATGAATCGGGTGGTGCGCATGAAGACGTTCTCCTCTGTTCCCTGTTGCCTGCAGCTATGGATGGATGAACTACCGGGCTCCCCGTCCGCCGGCCATGACTCCCAGGGTGCTGAGCATGATTCCGGCGTCCGTGGCGAATGACTGGTGCTTGACGTAATAGAGGTCGTAGGACAGCTTCTCGAGCGTCTCCTCGACCGACGCCGCGTAGGGCGCGTAGACCTGCGCCCAGCCCGTGATGCCGGGGCGCACGAGGTGGCGCGGCTCGTAGAAGGGGAGCTGGCGGGCGATCTCGGCGACGAGCTCGGGGCGCTCGGGGCGCGGGCCGACGAGCGCCATCTCGCCGCGCATGACGTTCCACAGCTGGGGCAGCTCGTCGATGCGGCAGCGGCGGATCACGGCACCCACGCGGGTCACGCGCGGGTCGCGCTCCGAGGCCCACTGCGGCGCGCCGGCGGCCTCGGCATCGGTGCGCATCGAGCGGAACTTGACGATCGTGAAGCGGCGGCCGCCCTCGCCGACGCGCACCTGGCGATAGAGCACCGGGCCCGGCGAGTCGAGCTTGATGGCGAGCGCCACGAGCAGCATCAGCGGGGTCAGGACGACGCCCGCGAGCGCCGAGACGACGAGGTCGGCGAAGCGCCGCGGCGTCGAGTTGTGCAGCCGGCGCTGGAGTGCGAGCGCCTCGATGAACCAGGCGGCGTTGATCTCCTCGACCGGGACGCAGCCGAAGGCGCGCTCGTAGAGGTCGGTGAGCTCCAGCACGGCGGGCGTGCTGTCGACGTCGAGCAGGTGCTCGAGCAGCGGCAGGCGCTGGCGATTTGCGGTCAGGACGATCGCGTCGATGTGGTGGGCGCGGACGACCTCGGAGAGATCGTCGAGCTCGCCGAGCACCGGCACGACCGCGTGCGAGAGATTGCCGACGAAGCCGACGAGCTCGACGCCGTGCGCCTCGCGCTTGTCGAACACGGACGAGAGCCTCGCCGCCTCCTCACCCGCGCCCAGGCCCAGCACGCGCAGCGGGCGCTCGGTCGTGCGCGTGCGATGCCGGCGCACGTCCCAGCCGGCGACCGCGAGGAAGCCGAGCAGGGAGGCGGCGACGAGCCGGAGAGGCGCGGCGCCCGTGTCCAGCAGGGCAGCGGCAGCGATCACGAGAGCCGTGACGAGCGTGGCGGCCTGGGCATGGCGGACGAGACGGACTGCGAGCGCGCGGTGATACTCGCCGCGGTCGCGCAGGAGGGACGAGCCGACCAGCCAGGCGATCGCCGTCGAGGCGCCCGCCGCGATCAGGCCGGTCGGAGTGGCACCGAACGCGAATCCCCAGGCGAGCAGCGTGAGCGCGGCGAGCACGATCTGCGCGGCGCGCTCCTGTCCAAGCGCAAGCGACCGCGTCGGGAGGGCTACCGGGTGGGTGGCCGTTGCGACGTTCGCTGCGCGATGGGTGGCTGCCATAGGGGGGAATCCGATGTTCGTGGGTTGATGCGACCCACCCGATATCGACCAGGGTGGGGCACCGAGTACCTCAGAAACGGTGTTCTGCAGGCACAGCACGAGCATATGCAGGTTTCTGCAGGTTGCAACCCCCACCGCGAAGATCCCCCAAATGGGTGCGACAACCACCCATCAAGCGCAATTGTTCAGGCGCTGATGGTCAGCCGCACGTCCCGCACGCCGCGGGCGCCGCCGGCGACGAGCACGAGCAGCGAGCCCTGACCGGTCGTGACGCGCAGGGCGCCGCGCGCGAGTGCGCGCTCGGAGCTCCCGCGCCGCACCACGACGCCGAGCCCGAGCGCGCCGGAGCGCCGCACCGTCACCGCGCGGACGTTCGCCGGCAGCGGGATCCGCCACAGCCGCAGCGCGAGCGGCTGCACGCTCGCGCGCAGCACGAGGCGCCCGCCGGCGCGCAGGCGCGTCGTCCGCCGGGCGCGCAGAGCCGGCCCCACGAGCGGATCGTCGAGCGCCGTCCGCGCGAAGCGCGCGAAGGCCGACTCGAGCGCCGCCCGGCCGCCGAGGGCGCGAGCGAGCAGCGCGAGGCCGTCGGGATCGTCCTCGCCGCGCGCGGCCGCGAGCGTGAGCAGCCGCCGCACGAAGCCGGGATGCCCGCCCTCGAGCTCCGACACGAGCCACCACGCGCCGTACTCGTGCAGGCCGCCGGTGCGCCAGTAGGGCTGCTCGGTGCCCGCGCCGCCGAGCGCCACGCGGTAGATCTCGCGGTCGACGTCGCGCGGCACCACCTCGCCCTCCATCCACACGGCCGTGGCCTCGGCCAGCCAGGCCGGCAGGCGCCCCCGGCCCTCCCCGATCTGCAGCGCGTGGAAGAGCTCGTGCGCGATGCTGAGGCGCAACTGGTCGAGACCGGAGGTCGTGAGCGGCGCGACCTCGGCGGCGGCGTAGTCGTTGTCGACGGCGATGTAGCTGAAGCCCGAGCCGGGCGGGTCGGCGACCGTCGCGGCGAGCTCGCCGAGGCCGGGCGCGCCGAGGTTGCAGACGTAGACGTCGTAGCGCCCGTCCCCCCCGCGCTCGGCGCCGTCGCCGTCGTCGGGCGGCGGAGCGGCGAACCCGAGCGCGGTCTCGCGCGCCCACGCCGCCTCCGCATCCTCGCCCGCCGCGACGACCCAGTCGGGCACGCCCGCGACCCGCGTGGCCGTGGGCGAGGGGCTGTCGCCGCTCGCCGGGTCGGCCACGTAGTGGACGCGGATGTGCCCCTCGGGCGTGTCGTACGGGGGCGCCTCGGCGACGCGGTAGGCGCAGGGGAAGCCGTTCGCGTCCGGCGGGCGCCCCTCGGCTCGCGCCGCCGGGGCGATGGCGAGCGAGAGCACGAGGGCGAGCAGCGCGAGGAGGCGGCGGCGCGACATCTGCCTCACTCTGGCAGCAGGCTGGACGACCGGTGGCCCATCCGTGAGAATCAAGCTCGATGCGCCGCGTGCCAGCCATCGTCGCGTGCGTGGGCGCGGCGCTCCTGCTGGCAGCGCCCGCGCTCGCGGACACGCGCTCGCGCGACCTGCGCGTGGCGACGACGACGAAGATCGAGACGCTCAACCCGCTCGTCGGCCAGCTCGCGTCCGAGTTCCGCGTGTGGGCGCTCAACTTCGACGTCCTGATCGCGTTCGACGCGAAGACGATGAAGCCCGATCGCAAGCACTCCCTGGCGGCGGGCTGGAGTCGTTCGCGCGACCGCCTGACCTGGACGTACCACCTGCGCCGCAACCTCTTCTGGTCCGACGGCAGGCCGCTCACGGCCGAGGACGTCGCCTGGACGATGAACTTCGTGGACCGGCGCATCGCGCCGAGCGGGGCCGACGCGATCAAGCGCTGGGAGGCGCCCGATGCGCCGCACCGTGGTCGCGCACCTCAAGCGTCCCTCGGTGCAGATGACCTCGCTCTGGATCTACATCCTCCCGAAGCACATCTGGCAGGACGCCGACACGCCGGACTTCGCGCACTTCAAGGTCAAGCTGCCGCTCGTGGGCTCGGGGCCGTACATCGTCACACGCTGGAACCCGAACGGCACGACGGTGATGGAGCGAAACCCCTACTTCCACCTGCGCCGCACGATCACGGGCCCCGAGCGCGTGCTCATGACCTATTACGGCGACGGGCACGGCGCCGCGACCGACCTCGAGCAGAACCGCCTCGACGTCATGCCGAGCGACACGCTCGACGTGCCCGACGCCCAGCGCCTGCAACGGGCGGCGGGCGTGCACGTGTACCGCTCGCCCCCGCTCGGACTCGAGTACTGGGTCTTCAACCTGTCGCCCCACGTCACCTCGCGCGTGCACAAGAGCGTCGTGCAGAGCCGCGCGATCCGCACCGCGCTGGCGTGGGCGATCGACCGCTCGCGCCTCGTGCAGGCGGCGCTGCTCGGCTACGGCACGCCCGGCAACACGCAGGTCCCGCGCAGCTACGGGCGCTACTCGCTCGACCTCAGCCAGGATCCCGTCCTCGGCTACCACTTCGATCCCGCGCGCGCACGGCGGATCCTCGACCAGGCCGGCTGGAGGCCCGGGCGGGACGGCGTGCGCACCAAGAGCGGCGCCCGCGCGGCATTCGAGCTCGCGTACGCAGGCGGCCCGGTCGAGCGGCGCGCCGCGACGCTGATTCGCGGATGGGCGCGCGACGTCGGCATCGAGATCGACCTGCGCGTGTACGGCACCGACAAGCTCATCGACCTCGAGTTCAACAGCGTCGGCGAGACCGTCACGCCCGACTTCGACAGCGAGCTGTGGTCGATCGGGGGCGATCCCACGCCCGAGTTCCTGCTGTCGCTGTTCACGCGCGCGCAGATCGGCGTCTGGAACGACTCGGGATTCGTCGACAAGACGTACGAGAAGCTCTACCGGCAGGAGACGACGGCGGTCGACGAAGCCGCACGCATCAGCGCGATCCGCATGCTGCAGCGCATCGCGACGAAGTACCTGCCCTACATCGAGCTCTACGAGGCCGATGACATCGGGGCCGTCAACACGCGCACCTGGTCGAACTGGACGACCCAGCCGGCGCCCCGCGGCCAGCCGATCACGGAGTACGGCTACGACACGATCATCGGGCTCCGGCCGGGCCGGCTGGCCACACCCGGCTACGCGGGCGTCCCGTTCGCACTCGCGCTGCTCGGCGCGCTCGCCGCAGTGGCGCTCGCTTCGTCGTTCCTCGCGCGTCGGCGCGAGCTGCGCGAGCCGATCGAGATCGCGGACGCGCCGGCATGATGCGGCTCGTCGCCGGGAGGCTCGCGCTCGCGTTCGTCGCGCTCGCGTTCGTGCTGACCTTCAGCTTCTTGCTCGTGCGCGTGGCCGGCGACCCGCGCAGCGATCTCCTGCGCGTCCCGCACGCCTCCGCGGCGCAGCGCGCGCACCTGATCGAGGCGCGCGGCCTCGACGATTCGCTGCTCGCCCAGTACGGCATCTACGTGCGCAACACGCTGAGCGGCCAGCTCGAGACGAGCTACCGCTCCAACCGCCCCGTCAGCGACGTGATCGTGGACGCGCTGCCCAACACGCTGATCCTGGCCGTGCCCGCGACGCTGCTCGCGGCCCTGCTCGGCACGTGGTTCGGCATCGTCGCGGCGCGGCGCCGCGGCAGCGCGCGCGACGGCGCGCTCACCGGCGGAGCGCTCGTGTTCTACGCGATGCCCGAGCAGTTCCTCGCGATCGCGGTCGTGCTGGTCTTCTCGATCTGGCTCAAGGCGTTCCCGAGCCAGCTCTCGGAAGAGCCCGGGACGACCGCCACCGGCCTCTCGCACGTCTGGGACGTCACGCAGCACGCCGTCCTGCCCGTGCTCACGCTGACGCTCAGCATCCTCGCCGGCTGGAGCCTGATCATGCGCTCGTCGCTGACCGAGGCGCTGCATGCGGACTACATGACGACGGCGCGCGCGATCGGCCTCTCGCCCCGCCGGGCGGTGCTGCGTCACGCCGTGCCGAACGCGCTCCTGCCCGTGATCGCGCTCACGGCGATGTCGTTCGGCTACGTCGTCGGCGGCATCATCTTCATCGAGTCGGTGTTCTCCTGGCCGGGCGTCGGCCAGCTCACGTACGACGCGCTGCTCAACCGCGATCTGCCCGTGCTGCAGGGCGTGTTCCTGGTCTCGAGCGCGGCCGTGATCGTCATGAACCTGCTCGCCGACGTGCTCATCATGGCCCTCGACCCGCGCGTGCGCGCGACCTGATGGCGGTCTCGCCCGAGACCGTCGCGCACCTGCTCGGCGCCGAGCGCGGCTCCCTGGCGCGCAGCCTGGCGGCGGGCGTGCGCAGCGTGCGCGCGATCGGGCGCACGCCGATCGGCGCCTTCGCGCTCGTCACGATCGCGCTCGTCGTGCTGATGGCGGTCTTCGGCTCGCTGCTCGCACCGCAGGATCCACGCGCGACGGGCAGCTTCGACTTCGCGCACCGCCTCGAGGGCCCGTCGGGCTCGCACTGGTTCGGTACCGACGAGTCCGGCCGCGACCTGCTCTCGCAATTCCTCGTGGGCGCGCGGATCTCGCTCGTCGTGGGCCTCGTGGCGGGCTTCGCCGCGGCCGTGGCCGGGGCCGCCGCGGGCATCTGCGCCGGCTACTTCGGAGGCTGGGTCGACCGCGGGCTGCGGTTCCTCGACGACTGGTTCCTGGTGCTCCCCTTCCTGCCGTTCGCGCTGCTCCTGGCGGCGCTGCTGCAGGACGACACGCAGCGGATCCCGGGCGGGCGGACCGGCGTCATCGTGCTCGTGCTCGCGATCACCGGCTGGGCCGGGACGACGCGCCTCGTGCGCGCGCAGGTGCGCTCGCTGCGCGAGCGCCCGTTCGTCGAGCGCGCGCGCTCGCAGGGAGCCTCGCACCTCTGGATCATGCGGCGCCACATCCTCCCGAACGTGATGCCCGCGGTCTGGGCGAACGCGATGGTGATCGTGGCGCTGGCCGTGCTCGGCGAGGCGGGTCTCTCGTACTTCGGCCTCGGCGAGCCGGACTCGTTCTCGTGGGGGACGGTGCTCTACAACGGCTTCCAGGCCGGCGCGATCAACCAGCACGCGTGGTGGTACGTGCTCCCGCCGGGCGCCGCGATCACGCTCTTCGTGCTCGCGCTGTTCGCGCTCGGCCACGCCATCGGCGAGCTGTCCGGCCCGCGGGCGCAGGAGGGGCCATGAGCGGCGCCCCGGTCCTGCGGGTCGACGATCTGCGCGTCGGCTACCGCACGGGCGGCAACGACGTCGAGATCGTCGCGGGCGTCTCGTTCGAGCTGGAGCGCGGCGAGGCGCTCGCGCTGGCGGGCGAATCGGGCTGCGGCAAGACCACGACCGCGCTCGCGATCGTGCAGATGCAGCCACCGGGCCTGCAGACGCTCTCGGGGACGATCGAGCTCGCCACGGAGAGCGGCATCGTGCAGGTGCAGCGGCGCACCGAGCGCGGCATGCGCGACCTGCGCTCGACGGAGATCGCGTTCCTCCTCCCGGGCGCCCCGGGCGCGCTCGATCCGGTGCAGCGCATCGAGCGGCAGATCGGCGAAGCCATCCTCCTGCACGACCCCGCGGCCGGGAAGAGCGAGGTCCGCGCGCGCGTGCACGAGCTGCTCGAGCGGGTCGGGGTCGGCCCCGAGGGCGCTCGCCGGTTCCCGCACGAGCTCTCCGGCGGCATGTGCCAGCGCGTGCTGATCGCGCTGGCCCTGGCCTGCGAGCCCAAGGTCGTGATCGCCGACGAGCCGACGGCCGCACTCGACGTGATGACGCAGGCCCAGGTGCTCGCGCTGCTCGGGGAGCTCCGCCGCGACCTCGGGCTGGCACTGCTGCTGGTCACGCACGACCTCGGCGTGATCGCCGAGACCTGCGACCGCGTCGCGGTCATGTACGCGGGCGGCATCGTCGAGAGCGGGCCGGTCGACGCGGTCTTCGGCCAGCCCCAGCACCCCTACACGCAGCGCCTGCTGGGCGCCTTCCCACGGGTCGGCGGCGAACGCTCCCTGCCGCCCGCCATCCCGGGCGCGGAGCCCGATCCCGCCGATCCGCCGCCGGGCTGCCGCTTCCACCCCCGCTGTCATCTCGCGCGCGAGGTCTGCGCGAGCGGCGAGATGGAGCTGCGCAGCGTGGGCGACGAGCACGACTCGGCGTGCCTGTTCGCGCCGCTGACGCCGGCGCCGGCCGGAGTGGTGGCGCTGCGATGAGCGTCACCCCGCTCGCCACGGCCGTGACGCCCCTCGCCGAGGCGCGCGGGCTGGAAGTGCACTTCCGTCGCGGCGGCCGGGTCGTGCGCGCGCTCGACGGCGTCGACCTCGAGTGGCGCCAGCACGAGGTTCTCGGCGTCGTCGGGGAGTCCGGTTGCGGCAAGACGACGCTCGCGCGCACGCTGCTCGGGCTCGAGCAGCCGAGCGGCGGCGAGCTGCGCTTCGAGGGCACGCCGCTCGACCGCGCCGGCGTGCGCGGCCTGCGCCGCAAGCTCCAGATGGTCTACGAGGACCCGTATCGATCGCTCGACCCGCGCATGCGCGTGAGCGACCTCGTGCAGGAGCCGCTGCGCATGCAGGGCCTGCCGCGCAACGAGCGCGTGCTGCGCGCGGCCTCGGCGCTCGAGGACGCCGGGCTCGCGCCCGCCGAGCGCTTCTGGAACCGCCTGCCGCACGAGCTCTCGGGCGGCCAGCGCCAGCGGGTCGCGATCGCGAGCGCGCTCGCTCCCGATCCGGCGGGCATCGTCTGCGACGAGCCCGTCTCGGCGCTCGACGTGTCCGTGCGGGCCCAGCTGCTGCACCTGCTGCTCGGGCTGCGCCGCTCCCGGGGGCTCGCGCTGCTGCTGATCACGCACGACATCGGGCTCGCCTGGGCTCTCTGCGACCGCGTCGCCGTCATGTACCTGGGCCGCGTGGTCGAGCTCGGCAGCGCCGCCGACGTGCTCGAGCGCCCGCAGCACCCGTACACGCAGGCACTCGTCGCCGTCACGCCGAGCACGCGCCCGCGGCCCGCCGGGCGCGCCGGCGGCGGAATCCTCTCGGGCGAGGCGCCCGACGGCGCGCACGTCCCGGGCGGCTGCCGCTTCCACCCCCGCTGTCCCCGGGCACGCGAGCGCTGCGCCGACGAGGACCTCGGGCTGCGCCCGAGCGGCGCCGCCGGTCAGACGGCGGCCTGCTGGTATCCGGGAAGCGAGGAGTAGCACGTGCCCCACCTCCGCTATGAACAGCACACGTGGCCCGAGCTGGCCGAGCTCGCCGCGCGCGACGACGTCGTCGTCGTGATCCCGACGGCGACGCTCGAGGACCATGGCCACCACCTGCCGGTCGACACCGACGTGCGCCTGATCGAGGAGGTCGCGCGCGGGGCCTGCGAGCGCGTCAACGCCGAGGGCGGCACTGCGCTCCTGTTCCCGACCGCGGTGCACGGCTACACCCCGCACCACCTCCACTTCCCGGGCACCGTCACGCTGCGCTGGAACGTCTTCGTGGAGTACCTGCTCGACCTCGGCCGCTCGCTCTGCCGGCACGGCTTCGACCGCATCCTCATGGTCAACGGCCACGGCTCCAACCAGCCCCTCGTCGACATCGCGGCACGCCTCGTCAACGTCGACCACCCCGCCGCGATCTGCGCGTCGTGCTGGTACCTCGTCACGCCCGAGTCGAAGGCGCTGCTCGACGAGCTGCGCGAGTCGGGCCGCGGCGGCATGGCGCACGCGTGCGAGCTCGAGACGTCGCTCTACCTCGCGATCGAGCCAGGGCTCGTGCAGATGCAGAAGGCCGTCAAGGAGATCCCGCCGCAGACGGAGTTCATGTGGATGGACTGGAGCGACGGCCCGCTCTCCTACATGCCGCACTGGAGCGCGCTCTCGCAGTCGGGCGTGACCGGCGACGCGACCCTCGCGACGGCCGAGAAGGGCAGCCGCTGGCTCGCGCGCGCGCAGGACGAGATCGCCGGCTTCATCTGCGCGGTGCGCGACCGCCCGCACCCGCTGCCGGTCGACCACCACTGACGCAAGATCGGGGTCAGACCCCGATCTTGCGGACCGCAACGTTGGGGTCAGACCCCGATCTTGCGGACCCGTGCACGATTGGGGTCTGGCCCCAATCGTGCACCACTAGTGTGAGACGCATGAGTCTCCCTGCGGCCATTGCGCTGCCGCGGCCGCCTGCCGCTGCGCTTGCCCGGATCGCCTGGCTGGCGCTGCCCGCGATCGCCACGCTCGCGCTCGCCGCGCAGGACGGCGGGTCGCAGACCGGCGACTGGATGCCGTGGGCGCTCGTCGCGGTGATCGCCGCCGGCGGCATGCTCGCGTTCGACGTCATGCGCCTGCGCCGCGGGCTCGGGCTGGCGGCGCTCGGGTGCTTCGGCGGCCTCGCGCTGTGGAGCGCGCTCTCGGTCACCTGGGCCTGGCTGCCCGGCGATGCGGCCACCGAGGCCTCGCGCACGCTCTTCTACGCGGCCGCGTTCGCGATCGTGCTGATCGCCGTGCGCACGCAGCGCGACGCCGCGACGATGGTGGGGCTGATCGCCGGCGCCACCGGGCTCGTCACGCTCTACGGCTGCCTGCGGCTCGCCCAGGACGCGCCCGACTCGATGATGATCTACGGCCGGCTGGGCTGGCCCACCGGCTACCCGAACACCTCCGCGGCGCTCGGCGTGCTCGGGTTCTGGAGCCTCGTCGGAGTCGGTTCGGAGCGTGCGCTCCTGTGGCCCGTGCGCGCGCTCGCGCTCGCCGCGGCCGTGCCCGCGCTCGGCTTCGCCGTGCTCACGCAGAGCCGCGGCGCGGCCGTCACGCTGATCCTGATCTCGCCCTTCGCGATCGCGCTCGTGCGCGAGCGCCTGCGTCTGACCGCGTTCCTCGCGGTCGCGCTGGCCGGGCTCGTGCCCGCGCTCCCGGCGCTGCGCACGGCCGTCGACGCGGGCACCGCCTCGGCCGCGGGCACGGCCGCGAGCCGTCTCCTGCTCGGCGGCGTGCTCGTCGCCGTCCTCGCGGCCGCGATCGCGATCGCCGACCAGCGCATCTCGCTCTCACCCGCACGGCGGCGCCGGATCGGGCGCGCCGCAGCGGTCGCGACCGGCCTCGGGGCCGTCCTGCTGGCGGCGGTCGCACTCCAGCAGCACGCGCCGAGCCGGATCGGCAACGCGTGGGACTCGTTCACGCGCGTGGACGCGACGAGCACGTCCGGGCCGCACCTGCTCTCGGTCGACTCGAACCGCTGGGACTTCTGGAAGGTGGCCGCGTCCGACCTCGGAGCACGGCCCCTGACCGGCTACGGAGCGGGCAGCTTCGGCGCGACCTACCTCCGCCGCGGCCACAGCAGCGAGACGCCGGCCCAGGCGCACGGGCAGTTGCAGGAGCTCGCCTCGACGCTCGGCCTGCCCGGCCTGCTGCTCGGCTGCGGGGTCGGAGCGATCGGCCTCGCCGGCCTGCTGAGGCGCCGCCGCGGAGCGTCGCCCGCGCTCGCCGGGGCGGCCGTCGGGACGGCGTGCGTACTGGCCCACTCGCAGGTCGACTGGCACTGGCAGGTGCCGGCCGTCGCGCTGCCCGTGGTCGCGCTGGTCGCATGCGGCGCCGCGCTGCACCCGATGGGCCTCCCGCTCTCGCGGCGTACCGCCCGCATCGGCGGCGGCGTCGTGCTCGCCGCCGCGCTGCTGTGGGTCCTCCCGGGCTTCGCGTCCGAGCGCCTGATCGAGCGCGCGGTCGACAACGACGACCCCGCGGCCGCCCGCCTCGCAGCGACGCTCTCGCCGTTCGACCCCGCTCCCCTGCGCCTCGCCGCGCACCTCGAGCAGCCGGCGCGCGGCCTCGGCGACGCGCTCGCCGCGACGCGCCGCGGCCCCCAGGAGTGGAGCTCGTGGGCGCTCGTCGCGCAACTCGCCGGCAACGACCGGGCGCTCGTCGCGCAGGCGTGCGCGCGGGCCCGCAGCGAAAACCCCCGACTCGAGGCGTGCCCCTGATGAACGCCATGACCATGACCAGCGCGCGCAACGCGACGACGCCCCGCGTCTTCGAGCACGACCTGCCCGCCGAGCTCTTCTCGTCGGACGCCCTGGACGAGATCTGCCGCGCGGCGAATGCGCGCGGCCAGCTGGCCGTGCAGGTGCCCGACGCCTCGCGCGAGCGTCTCGGCCAGCGGCCCGTGATGACCGAGCCGCGCTACCCGATCCTGCAGGACGCGCTCGAGCGGCCCGTGCACTACCGCATCTTCAACACCGCGGTCTGGGGCCCGCGCAGCCACGCCGAGTGCCGCGCGCGGCTGCAGGAGCTGGCCGGGCCGCACGCCAGCCTGGGCGACATCCCGCGCGAGACGGTCGTGCGCGTGTTCTCGCCGCACGCCCTCGTCGCGCTCCACGGCGACCCCGACGCCAAGCTCGTCGCGGGCATCGGCGGGACGACGGTGTGGCACGTGCGACCCGTGCACGCGATGGATCAGCGCCAGCACGAGAACCTGCTGCGCGGCGAGTTCTTCCTGCCGTTCGCGGAGCACCCCGAGGAGCAGGCGCTGCGGCTCGACCCGGGCGGCGCGACGTTCGTGCCCGCGCGCTGGGCGCACTGGCTCGACCACCCCTGCGACGAGGCCAGCGTCACGTTCGACGTCGGCTTCTACACGCGCAACGACCTGCGCGATCGCAAGGTCTACGACGTCAACTGGCTGCTGCGCAAGGCGCGCCTCGCACCGGGCGGCCCGGGAGGGCGCAGCGACCGCGCGAAGTGCCTCGCGTTCGACGCGATCAGCACCGTCACGCGGCGCGGCCTGCAGTACCGGGGGCACGTGTGAGCGCAGCGCCCGGGCGCGTGCTCGTGCTCGACGGGGATACGCGCGCCGGCCTCGAGATGGCCCGCCGGCTGCACCGCCTCGGCGAGCGCGTGGTCATCGCCTCGTCGGACGCGCGCGCGAGCGGCATGCGCACGCGGGCGGCCGAGGCTCAGGTCGCCCTGCCCGATCCGCGCACGGCCTTCGACGCGTACGCGGACGCGATCGTCGCGGCGCTCGCGCCGGGCGACGTCGCGATGTGCAGCGGCGAGCGCGCGCTCGAGGCGCTGCGCGCGCGGCGCGACGCGATCGCCGCCCGCGGCGCGATCGCCGCGATCGCGTCGGAAGCGGCCCTCACGCTCGCCGGATCGAAGGAGCTGACGCTCGAGCGCGCCGCGGCGATCGGCATCGGCTGCCCGTTGTCGCTCGGCGTGTCGACGCCCGAGGAGGTGCTCGCGGGAGCGGGAGAGCTCGGCTATCCGCTCGTCGTCAAGCCGCTCGCCTCGTGGCGCGCCCTGCCGGGCGGCGGCGGCGAGACCGTGGCGCCGATGCTGGCCTATGACCGCGCCGGGCTCGAGGCGGTCGCGCGCCATCTCGTGCGGCCGGGCGCGCCGGCGCTGCTGCAGCAGGTCGCGACGGGCGTGCGCGAGACCCACAAGTTCCTGCGCCAGGACGGCCGTACGATCGCGCGTCTCGTCATGGTCGCGGAGCGCTGCTGGCCGCCGCTCGGTGGCTCCTCGGTCATGCGCGTCACGGTCGAGCCGCCCGCGGACTCCCACGCGCTCGCACTCGCGCTCGTCGAGGACGTCGGGCTGGAGGGCGCCTGCGAGGTCGAGTTCCGCCGCGATGCCGCCGGGCGCCCGCTGCTCATGGAGATCAACGCCCGCATCTCGCAGTCGGTGGCGCTCGCGCACCGCGCGGGCGTCGAGCTCGCTCACCTGCAGCTGCGCTGGGCGCGCGGCGAGCAGCTCGAGCCGGTCGCCGACTATCGCCGGGACGTCCGTCTCGGCTGGCCCGCCGGAGAGGCGCGGCTGCTCGCGTGCGGGCTGATCGGGCGGCTCGACCCGCGCCCGAGCCCGCTCGGCGAGCTGCGCGACGTGGCGCGCGACTACGGCCTCCGCCACGCGGGACTGGAGGGGCTCGATCGCCGCGACCTCGCTCCGACGGCCGCGGCGATGGCGTTCACGCTGCGCAGCGCGACCGGCTGGCTGCGCCGTTCGCGCTAGGAGCGGTGCGCGCGGCCCTTGCCGGTGGCCGTGCCGATGAGGTCGAAGAACTTGACCTTGACGGCGTCGCGCGGGCCGCCCGGCGGCTTCGGCGCGATCTTCGCGCGGCGCAGCAGCCAGTTGACGTCGTAGACCTTGCGCTCGCGGATCGTCTCGGGCGTCCAGTAGGAGAGCTCGAACGAGACTGCGGGCTCCGGGCCCGGGTGCTCGAGCCAGTGCGGCCAGCGCGGCGGTGCGGCGCACGCGTCGCCGACGGCGAGGTCGAACGTCTGCACCGGTGCCAGCTCGCGCCAGCTCAGGAACATGCCGCCGCGCATGAGCGACTCGATCTCGATCGGCGAGAGGTTCGAGGGCGGGCCGAAGTGCCAGAGCGTGCGGCCGCCCACGCCGCAGTTGACCTGCGTGTTGCCGTCGCCGTGGAGCGCCGCCGGCGCATCGGCCGAGAACACGCGGATGACGATGTTCGGGCTGTGGATCGCCGTCTCGCGCTCGTGCCCGCGCACGAGCTCGAGCACGCCCTTGCTGGCCTCGGCATACTCCGGCGCCCACTCCTCGAGGTTGTCGAAGTGGGCGTGCAGGCCCCGCCGGGCGAGGTCGTCCGGGAGCGAGCCCTCGAGCTTCGTGTAGGTCGCGTCCTGGCCCTGGCGCACCTTGTCGCTGTCGGCCAGCTGGACGACGAAGCGCCCCTCGGGCGCGCGCTTGACGAGGTCGTCGAGGCGGTCGAGCGCGAAGAGGTCGGGGTCGAGCGCGTGCTTGAAGCCGAACGGTGCGTCCATGGGAGCCTCTCAGGAAGTTTCGACACGACGGCGCGGGCGGAGCGCGCCGGACAGGTACAGGCGGTGCAGGCGCTCGTTGCGCTTGAGGCGCTTGCGCACTGCGATTGCGAGTTGTGCGCGCTTGACGTACGCGCTGCCGACCACGCCCTGGGCGAGCCCGAAGCCCTGGTAGAGCGGCTCGAAGCGGTCGGCGAGGTCGCGCTTGAACTGCTCGGCGCCGCCCAGGTACTCGACGCGGCGGGCACCGCGCTCCGAGGCTGCCGCGAAGCTGCGGCGCAGGGCGACGAGGCCCGGCCCGTAGCGCGACAGCCCGGCGTCGAAGGCGTTGCGGTGCAGGTAGATCGCGTCGCCGATCGCAAACCAGGAGTGGAACGCGATCGGGCGGCCGTCGAGGCGGAGCGTGAGCATCGCGAAGCGCCCCTGATCGGCCAGCCGGGGCAGCGCGACCTCCTGGAAGCGCCGGCCCTCGGGCAGCCCGAACGTCGAGCCGTCGGGGCGGCCCTGCCAGCGCAGGCGGTGGAGGTCGAAGGCCGCCGGCAGGTCCTGGCGCACCGTCTCGCCGTCGGTCGCGAGCGAGGTCTCGAGGACGCCGAGCTCGCCGAGCTGGCGCTCGCGGCGGCGGTCCTGATTGCGGCGGTTCGAGCTCGTGTGACGCGTGTAGGCGTCTTCCCAGCCGTCGGGCATCTCGGTCACGGGCGACTCGACGCGCTCGATCACGCGCATGTCGCCGCCGGCGGCCTCGGCGAGGACGCTGCCCGCGGGGAGGCCGAAGACATCGACGGCATCGGCGCCGGACGCCGGCAGCGCGCCGAGCAGCATGCGCGCCGTGGCGGGCGACTCGCCCGGCGCGAGCACGATGTCGGCGAGCGCCGATTCGTGCGCCCCGGCGAACTCCGCGATGCGCGCGCGTCCGTGCCGGCGGACGACGAACGGCGCAAAGCCGACCATCTCGCCGCCGCGCTCGGCGACGAGCAGATGGGGCTCGTGGCCGAACGACGACTCGAGCAGCCACGCGCCGACCCAGGCGGAGAGCAGATACGGGCTCGGCCGGGGCATGGCCTCGACGAGGGAGTCCCACGGGTCCGCGAGATCCGCGAACGCCGTGGTGGCGTCGCTCAGGACGCGGACGGAGAGGAGGGCAGCAGTCTGGGGAACCATCGAGTCTCAACGTAGTGCGGTTCTCGACCAGAATGGGATGCGATGGACGACGAGATCCGACTTGCACGCCGATCCCAGGCGAGCGGCCTCGCCAAAGCGGCGATCGTGCGCGGCCAGGCGCTCGCAGCCGTCGCGCGCGGCGGGAAGCCGCGGCCGGGGCTGCGCATCCTCTACTACCACCGCGTGGCGCGCGACCGCGATCCGCTCGCCGTGACGCCCGGGGCGTTCCGGCGCCAGATGGAGGCGCTGGCGGCGAGCGGCCAGCGCGTCGTCGACCTCTACGAGATCGACGACCTGCAGCTCGCGCCCGGCGAGGCCGCGATCGCGCTGACGTTCGACGACGGCTACCGCGACGTGCTCGAGAACGCCCTGCCCGTGCTCCGCGAGCACGGCTTCGCGAGCACCGTCTTCGTCGTGCCGGGCGCGATCGCGGGCACCGCCCACTTCACGTGGTACGCCGCCGGGGCGATGCCCGCCGTGGCCGGCTGGGACGAGTTGCGCGCCGAGGAGCGGGCCGGCCTCGTCCGCTTCGAGCCGCACACCGTCACGCATCCCGTGCTGACGACGCTCTCGCGCGAGGACGCGCACAGGGAGATCGCGGAGTCGAAGGCCGAGGTGGAAGCCGAGCTCGGGCGACCGGCGCGCCTCTTCTGCTACCCCGGCGGCTACTACTCGCCGCGCGAGGTCGAGCTCGTGCGCGAGTGCGGCCTGCGCGCGGCCGTCACGTGCGAGTTCGGCGTCAACGCCGCCCCCTACGCTCACAACGAGCTGCACCGCACCATCGTCGAGCGCTCCGACCCGCTCTGGCTCTTCCGCGCGCGGCTCGCCGGCGCCACCGATACCCCGCCGCCCGGCCGCCGCAGCCGCCGCTTCGAGCGCGTCGCCGCGTGAGGCCCCGCCTGCTCGTCGTCGTGACGCTCGCCGAGGCGGGCGGCGCGCAGACCTTCGCGGCGACGCTCGTGGCCGGGCTGCGCGACCGCTACGCGATCGAGGTCGCGGCGCACGGGCCCGGCGGGGCGCTCGCCGATGCGTGCAGCGCGCTCGGCGTGCCCTTCCACCACGTCCGCCACCTCGTGCGCGACCCGCATCCCTTCCACGACGCGGCGGCCGTGCGCGAGCTGCGCTCGCTCGTGCGCCGCGTCGACCCGGACGTCGTGCAGATCAACTCGTCCAAGGCCGGCGTGCTGGCGCGGCTCGCGTGCGCGCGTCTCGGCGCGAAGACGGTCTTCACGGCGCACGGCTGGGCGTTCTCGGGCCGCGCCGGCGCGGCCGGCGCCGTCTACACGACGGCCGAGCGAGCCGTCGCGCCGCTCAGCGACGCCATCGTCTGCGTCTCCAGCCACGACCTCGCGCTGGCGCACGAGCGTCACATCGAGCCGCGCGGCGAGCTGCACGTGATCCACAACGGCGTGGATGCGCCCGCGACCCTCCCCCACCGCCGCGCACCCGGGAGCCGGCTCGTGCTCGGCTGCACCGCGCGGCTGGCACCTCCCAAGGACCTGATCACGCTGCTCGCTGCGCTTGCGCGGCCGGGCTGCGAGGCCTGGGAGCTGCGGGTGTTCGGCGACGGCCCCGATCGCGAGGCGATCGAGCGCCGGCGCGACGCGCTCGGGTTGCATGAGCGGGCGACCCTGCTCGGGAACCGCGACGACGTCGCGGCCCAGCTCGCCGACTGCGACGCGTTCGCGCTGATCAGCGACTGGGAGGGCCTGCCGTACTCGATCCTCGAGGCGATGGCCGCGGGACTGCCCGTGCTCGCGACGCGCGTGGGCGGCATCGCC
This sequence comes from uncultured Actinomycetes bacterium, assembly GCA_963743275.1. Lineage (GTDB taxonomy): Bacteria > Actinomycetota > Thermoleophilia > Gaiellales > JALYLC01 > JALYLC01. Next base: position 461,971 of record CAVUPB010000005.1, read on the forward strand.
GACCTCGTCGTTCCAGGAGCCACGGGCGAGCTCGTGCCGGCTCGCGACGCCGCCGCCGCCGCGCGCGTGCTGGCGGCCTGGGCGTCAGATCCCGCCGTGCTCCCGGTGCTCGGCGCGGCGGCGCATGCGCGCGCCCGCGCGTCGTTCTCGCGCGAGCAGATGGTGGGGCGCTACGACGCGCTCTTCAGCGAGCTGACTCGGCTAGGCCGCGAGGGACTGCGCGACGCGCTGGGCCGCGAAGTCGGCGCCCTCGACGAAGCGCGAGAGCGGTCCGAAGCGGCCCTCGGCCGGGAAGCCGACGAGCGAGATCTGCGGCACGCTCGTGCGGAACGCGCGGTCGAGGACCGGCCAGCCGTCCTTGATCGCGATGCGCTTGCGCAGCTCCGGCGCGAGCACCGAGAGGCCGTCGCGGCTGAACGTGAAGCCGCACGCGACGATGCAGGCGTCCACCTCGCGGCTGCTGCCGTCACTGAGCGCGAGCCGGAGGCAGTCGTCGCGCGACTCGGCGCCGGTCACCTCGATGCCCTCGCTGATCGGGATCACGCCGTCGACGTGCCGCCGCAGCCACGGCGCGGCGCCCGGGCGCAGGAGGCGCGTGTTGAGGCGGGCGCGCAGCGCGTGCGGCAGCAGCGCGAACGCGTCCGGGTGCAGCGCGAAGCGGTTGATCGGCGGCGGCCCGAAGCCCACGACCGGATAGGCGATGCGGTAGAGCCGCTGACGCAGAGCCCCGCGCGGCGCGTGCGGCTCGCGCTCGACGAACCAGCGCACGCGCGAGCGCACGATCAGCTCGACGCCGGCGGCCCGCGCCTGGAGCGCGAGCAGGGCGCTCTCGACGCCGTTGTTGCCGGCGCCGATCACGGCCACGCGCTTGCCGGCCAGATCCTCGTAGCCGCTGCGCTCGAGCACGACGCGCACGCGCGGATCGTCGCTGGCCGCGAGCCCGGGCGGCACGCGCGGGAACGGCGTGACGCCGAGCGCGAGCACCGCGGCGCGGGCCTGCACCTCCTCGCCCCCCGTCGTCGTCAGACGGACGCCGCCGTCGGCGAGCGCGACGCCCGTCACGTCGCGCGGATCGCTCTCGGGCACGAAGCGCCGCTGGAACCAGTCCGCATAGCGCAGGAAGTGCTGCAGCGGCAGCGGCTCGAGCCGCTCGGCCTCGCCGCTCTGCACCCAGGCCTCGAGCGTCCCGGCCCGCCCCGGCGCCGAGAGGTTCGTGTGCTCCCAGTCCGAGCGCAGCAGCATGTCCGGCGGCATGAGCCGGCGCCAGGTCCGCATGGCCTCGCCGAACGTGCGCGCGCTGCCGTGACGCGAAGCGTGTGCCGCGACGGAGAGCCCGAAGGGCCCCGCCCCGACGATCGCAGTATCGATCCTGTCCACGATCTCAACCTAGCGGGGAATCCGAGCGGCCAAGTGGCACACGCCGCAAGTGCCACTTGGCCTCGGCGCGCACGTGCTAGCTTCGGCCGGTGCGCGCACGCGATCACGGCTTCGTCGTAGGGCAGCTCCCGCCCGGGCCGCAAGAACGGGGTCTGGCCCGCAACGTGCGGGTCTGACCCCGGCGTTGCGAGCCTGGCACCGACCGGACCATCGGCTCAACCACGCCGTTCCTAGGCGTTCCTGCGCACGCCGGCCGCCGGCATCCCGCCGCCCGCGGTATGAGGCGAGACCTCCGACATTCCCGATGCCTACTGGTTTCGAAGCCCCATGCAACGGTCGGTGCCAGGTCCGCAACGCCGGGGTCAGACCCGCACGTTGCGAGCCAGACCCGGTTCTTGCAGCGCCAAGTGGCACACGCCGCAAGTGCCACTTGGCCTCGGCGCGCACGTGCTAGCTTCGGCCGGTGCGCGCACGCGATCACGGCTTCGTCGTAGGGCAGCTCCCGCCCGGGCCGGCGAACGCGATCACCGACGTTGCGGGCGTGCGCGTCGGTCATGCCAACGCCGTCGCCGATCACACGGGCGTGACGGCGGTCTGGCCGCACGGGGGCGATCCGTGGCACGAGTGGTACTTCTGCGCGACCGCGGCGCTCAACGGCGCGGGCGAGCTGACCGGCACGCACGAGATCGAGGAGTGGGGCTGCCAGGAGACCCCCGTGCTGCTGACGGGCACGCCCTACGTGGGCTCGGTGTATGCGGCCGTGACGCACGTGCTGACGGCGCGGCAGCCGCGGATCGGGCGCGACGACGTGATCATCCCGGTCGTCGGCGAGTGCGATCCGTCGTCCTGGTGCGACGTCCGCTCCGGGCCCGAGCCGGGCGACGCGGAGGTCGCGCGCGCGCTCGACGAAGCCGCGGGCGGCGCCGTCGCCGAGGGCCAGGTCGGCGCCGGCGTGGGGATGGAGACGTTCGGCTACGCCGCCGGCATCGGCACGGCCTCGCGCGTCGCCGGCGGGTACACGGTCGGCGTGCTCGTGCTCGCGAACTTCGGACTCACGGAGCGCTTCGTGCTGTGCGGACGGCCCGTCGGACTCGAGCTCGCTGCCGAGACCGCATCGAGCGGCGAGGGCTCGTGCATCTGCCTCGTCGCGAGCGATGCCCCGCTGCTGCCGCACCAGCTGCGGCGGCTCGCGCGGCGCCCGTTCCTCGGCCTTGCCCGCACGGGCTCGTACGGCTCGCACGGGTCGGGCGAGATCGCCTTCGCGTGGACGACCGCGAACCTCCGGGCGCGCGACGCCACAGCGGAGGTGGACACGCTCGGCATGCTCCGCGACGACCTCCTGAGCACCCTCTTCGCGGCCTGCGCCGAGGCGGCCGAGGAGGCCGTCCTGAACGCGCTCTGCGCGGGCGCGAGCCCTGCGCGGCTACGACGGCAAGGTCCTCCCGCGCTTCCCGGCGGAGCGGTTCTCGGGCGCGTGACTCCCGCGCGCGCGCTCGCCGCTACGCTCGCCCGATGCGCATCGCGGTGATCGGCGGGGCGGGAGGCATGGGCAGCGTGACGACGGCCGACGCGGCGGCGAGCGAGGGCGTCGAGCGCGTGCTCCTGGTCGATCGCGACAGGGAGCGCGCCGAGGCGATCGCGCGCGCGCACGAGAACGTCGAGGTGCGCGCGCCGGGCGAGAGCGCGGCCGACATGCGCGCCGCGCTCGCCGGCGCCGATGCGGTCGTGAACGCCGCCTCGCATCGCCTCAACCTGCCGGTCATGCAGGCCTGTCTCGAGGTCGGCGCGCACTACACCGACCTCGGCGGCCTCTACTACTTCGCGATCGAGCAGTACGAGCTCGACCAGGCCTTCCGCGACGCGGGGCTGTCGGCCGCGATCTCCATGGGCGCCGCGCCCGGCATCACGAACATGCTCGCGGCCGCGGCCGTCGCCGAGCTCGAGACGGTGGAGTCGATCGAGGTGCTCGACGCCGTGGTCGCGGGCCGGCCCTACGACCCCGACGAGCCCTACGTCCCGGCCTACGCCGCGGACACGCTGATCGACGAGTTCACGCGGCCCGCGCCGATGTTCATCGACGGGCGCGAGCAGCTGATGCCGGCCGCGGGCGGGGCCAGGACCTACCACCTGCCCGAGGGCGACGTCGAGTGCATCTACACGATCCACTCCGAGCAGGCCACCCTCCCCCGCTCCTACGCCGACCGCGGCATCCGCACGGTCGAGTGGCGCCTGGGCCTGCCGCCCGCGCACACGCTGCCGCTGCGCGCGCTCGTCGCCGCCGGGATGGCCTCGACCGAGCCCGTGCACGTGGACGGCTGCGACGTGCGCCCGCGCGACGTCCTCGTCGCCGTGCTCGCGCGGCAGGGCGGCGCGCCGGACGACCCCGCCGCGCTCGAGCGCCTGCGCGCCCATGTCGTCGGCACGAGCGGCGGCGAGCGGGTCGAGATCGACGCCGACCTGCCGCTCGCCCAGCACGCCGAATGGGGCACCGACTCGGGTACGTACTCCACCGGCGTTCCGCCCTCGATCGCCGCCCAGCTGCTCGCGAGCGGCCAGGCCCTGCGCACCGGCGTCGGCGGCCCGGAGGTGATGCTGCCGGTGGACGCGTTCTTCGCGGCCCTGGCGCGCCGGGGCATGCACGCCGAGATCGCCGTGCGCCGCCCGCTCGGCTGACGCACCGGAGCACGCGCGCGGCCGGTATCCTGGGAGCCGCGGGAGAAGTGGCCGAGTGGCTGAAGGCGGCGCCCTGCTAAGGCGTTACAGGGGGTTAACCTCTGTCGAGGGTTCGAATCCCTCCTTCTCCGTCCGCCGCTGCGGCGCCGGCTCAGGCGCCGGCCGGCGCGCCCGCGACGGGGAACGCGGCGACGAGGATGCCGACCTGGCGGAGCGTCCAGGCGCGGATGGCCGAGACGCGCGTGTAGACGCCGGGGTGGCCCGCTCGCGCGCATCCGTCGCCGAAGCTCGTGATGCCGGCGAGGACGGCGCGGCCCGCGCCGGCTGCGACCAGCGGGCCGCCGCTGTCGCCGGAGCACGTGTCGCGCCCGGCGCTCCCGGCGCACAGCATGCTCGGCGTGAAGTACGCGACGAGGCCCGAGTTGCCTCGCCGGCAGGCGCTCGTCCGCCCGACCTCGAGGCTGACGCTGCGCAGGTGAACGGGTACCGTCGTGCCGCGCTCGCGCGTGGTGCCCCAGCCGGCGGCGCTGACGGTCGTACCCGCGCGTGGCGACGCGACCGCGAGCGGCAGCACGGGGACGCCCGTGGCCGGGTGGTCGAGGATGAGGAGCGCGGCGTCGTAGTGCATCGACTGCTGGCTGAACTTCGGGTGCACGGACACGGCGGTCACGCCGAACACGTGAACGGCATCCGCGGTCGCGAGGCCGGCGCCGCTGCGGGGCGATCCGACGCGGACGCGCAGCTGCCCGAGCGCCGTCCGCCGCTCGGTGATGCAGTGCGCGGCGGTGAGCACCGCGCGGGGCGAGATCAGCGTGCCGCCGCAATACGCCCCCGTCGTGTCGCCGACCGCGACGACGAACGCGTACCCGCCCGGCGTCACGGCCTTGCCGCCGACGACGGCGGAGGCCGGCGCGGGCAGCGCGAGTGCGAGCAGCGCGCAGGCAATGGTGAGCTTCGTGCGCATCGGTGAGCCTTCCTGCGCCAAACGGCGCTTCCCGGACCCTCGGCGGCAGGCGAAAGCCAGCCGGCCGGGGGGCGGCTGCGCTCGAGGTGGAGGCGTGGGGTGCGGCGATCCGCTGGTGCGATCAGCCGTCTGACGCCATCCCAACCCGGTTGTCGCGAGCGGTGAATCCCCGATTCGGGGGATCTTGCTCATGTTCCTGCGGCATGTGCCGATGCAAAATGGACACCAGAGCAGGTCCATCTCGCTTTCCAGCACCGTTTACCGGTGCCTCCACGCCGGTCCGTTCGCACGTTGATCCGTGGCGACAAGGGGAACGCTGTAGGGACTGCTCGTCCGGACGTCAGGTCGTGGTCATGTTCGCCCCATCGTTTTCCCGGCGCAGCCGGCGCACCGGCACCGCGCTGGCCATCGCCATCGCGTGTGCCGCCGCCCCGGTCGCGGTTCAGGCTTCCACGGTCGATCTTGCGACTGCCAAGGCCTTTGTCGTCATCGCCGGCGCCACCGTCACGAACACCGGCCCTTCGGTGCTGAACGGCGACCTCGGCGTCTCGCCCGGCACGGCGCTCGTGGGCTTCGGCCCGCCCGCCGTCGTCAACGGCGCCACCCACGCGACGGATGCCGTCGCCGCGAAGGCGCAGCTCGACCTCACGACCGCCTACGACACGGCGGCCGCGCAGCCGGTCTCGGGTGCGAATGACCTGAGCAACACCGATCTCGGCAACAGGACGCTGAAGGCCGGCGCCTACAAGTTCACGTCCTCCGCCCAGCTGACCGGGCCGCTGACGCTCGACGCCGAGGGCGACGCGAACGCGCAGTTCGTGTTCGAGATCACCTCGGCGCTCACGACCGCGTCGGCGAGCTCCGTCGTGCTCCTCAACGGGGCCAACCCGTGCAACGTCTACTGGCAGGTCGGAAGCTCCGCCACGCTCGGCAGCACGACCGCCTTCCAGGGCAACCTGATGGCGCTCTCGAGCATCTCGCTCAACAACGGCGCCACGGTCATCGGGCGCGTGCTCGCCCGCAACGGCCAGGTCAGCCTGATCAACAACGTGCTCGACGCCACGCGCTGCACCACCGGCTCGACCGGCACGACGCCCGCCTCGCCCGGCTCGCCCGCTGCGATCGCGGCGGCCAAGGCGCTCCTCGCAGCGCAGGCGAACCAGGCGACCAACCCGAAGAGGACCGTCACCCGCAACGGCACGACGAGCTTCGAGCGCACGCCGCACGCGACCTGCACGTCGGGGTTCCGCGGGACGGTGCGCGGCCACCTCATCAAGCGCGTCGTCTTCAGCCTCGACGGCACGCGCATCGCCAGTTTCGTGAAGGGCCCCTACCGCGTGTTCGTGCGGGCGCTGCCCGGCGCGCACAGCGTGACCGCGCGCGTCACGTTCAGGGACGCGACGAAGGCCAGGACCCTCGCGCTCGGCTACCGCGCCTGTGCGGACGCCGTCCTGTCTCCGGTCAACGGCCCCTCGCAGTTCACCGGATGAGGCGCCTGGCCCTCATCCCGCTCGCACTCGGGCTGCTGGCGGCGGGCGCAGGCCCTGCCGCGGCGGCTCAGGCGCGCGGCGCCGGCCGCAGCGTCCCGGTGACGCAGCCGCTCGTGATCCTGCTGCAGGATCACGTCGCCCACGCCACCGCCGACCGCGGCTCGCGCGTGATCGAGCCGGTCGCCGCCCAGCGGCCGCTCACGAGCGTCCGCACGGTCCTGCCCGTGATGGGCACCACGATCGGCAAGGACGGCAACCACTGGGTGCACGTCCGGCTCCCCGGGAGGCCCAGCGGGCACACCGGCTGGATCCTCGCGGACCAGACGATCCGCTCCTCGACCGAGTGGCGCATCGTCGTCACGGTGTCGGCGCGCACGGTCGCCGTCTACCGCGACGGCGCGCTCGTGCGCGCGCTTCACGGCGGTCGTGCCCAAGCCCTCGACGCCGACCCCGTACGGCCAGTTCTTCGTCGAGGAGGCCGAGAGGATCGCCGCTCAGGACGTCGGCGGCCCGTACGCGCTCGCCATCAGCGCCCGCTCGGACATCTTCCAGGAGTTCGAGGGCGGCCCCGGCCAGATCGCGATCCACGGCACGGGCGGGCTGTCGGATCCCCTCGGCAGCGCGGCCTCGCACGGCTGCATCCGGCTCGCTCCGAGCGCGATCACCTGGATCGCCCGGCGCATCGGCGCCGGGGTGCCCGTGACGGTCGAGCGGTAGCCCGCGCGCGCCGGGCTCAGGTCAGCTCGACCCGCTGCTCGCGGGCGTGCGGGTCCTGGGCGCGGCCGTAGCGCTTGATCGCGTAGCTGCCCGGCCGTACGTCGTAGCCCTGCAGCGCGCCCTGGATCGCCGCCAGCATCGCATCGGCGTCGGGCCCGTACGTGAAGAGCGTGGCCTCGCCGCCGCCGAACTCGTTGCCGTCGTGATCGCACCCGATCGCCGCCACGGCGGTCATGATGCGCCCCTCGAGGTCGAACACGGCCTCGCGCTCCTCGTGCGTCCCGAACTGATCGTCCGAGAGGCGCAGGTGCGTGATGACGGACTGCTCGGCGACCGCCGCAGCCGGCGCCGGCGTCGTCTCCGGGACATCCGTCCGCCGCTTGCGCGAGAAGAGGCCCACGGCACGAGTCTAGCCCGCGCCGTGCGGAGCGTATCCTCCGCCGGATGGAACGCGACTTGCGCGAGACGCCGCTGTATCAGGAGATCGAGGCGGCGTATCGCCGCTTCGCAGAGCCCGGCTTCGGGCGGATCAGCGCCGCCACCGACGTGCGGGCGAGCCCGGACGGGCGCAGCGTCGCGTTTCGCGGCGCCCGCCTGGACGCGCTCGAGGGGCGGCCGAGCGGCCGCATCTGCCTGGCCGCCGCGGATGGCTCGGGCATGCGCCAGATCACGCACGGCCCGGGCGAGGACTCCGGCGCGCGCTGGTCGCCCGACGGCGGGACGCTGACATTCCTGTCGGACCGGGATCAGCCCGGCAACGCGCAGGTCTACGCGCTCGAGGCGGGCGTGCTCGGCGAGGCGCGCCGCCTGACCGAGGCGCCGGGGATCGTCGAGTACCACGAGTGGTCGCCCGACGGGACGCGCATCCTGCTGCTCGTCGCCGGACACGGCGCCGAGCAGACCGACGCGCTCGGCTCGGGGACGCTCGGCCCGGAGGTCGAGCTGCCGGCCTGGACGCCGCTCGTCGACTCGAGCGAGAACGCGGGCGAGCGCAGGCGGGCGCTGTATGTCCTCGACGTCGCCGGCGGCGAGCCGGCGCCGGCGTCGCCCGCTGCGGCCAACGTCTGGGAGGCGACGTGGTGCGGCGACACGGCGATCGTCGCGATCGTGTCCGAGGGCGCGGGCGAAGGCGCGTGGTACGGCGCCGAGCTCGCGCTGATCGACCCGGTCGCGTGCAGCGCGCGCACGCTGCGGCGCGGCGACGTGCAGCTGGGCTGGGCGTCCGGCTCGCCGGCCGGGACGCACGCCGCCGTGATCGAGGCCGTCTGCAGCGACCGGGTGATCGTCGCCGGGCAGCTGCTCCTGATCGATCCGGCCTCGGGCGAGTGCCGCGCGGTCGACACCCACGGTGTCGACGTCACCTGGAGCGCCTGGCGCGACGACGAGCGCCTGCTGGCGATCGGCGTGCGCGGGCTCGAGCCGGTCGCGCTCGACGTGCGCGCCGCGGACGCGAGCGCGACGGAGATCTGGGTCGGGAGCGGCGCGTGCGGCGGGCCGCTCTACCCCGCGGCCTCGCCGATCGGCAGCGGCCGCGCGTTCGCGACGACGGTCGAGGCGTGGGACCGCGCGCAGTCGCTCGTGATCGTCGACGGCGAGGTCACGACGACGCTCGCGGACTTCGCCGACGCCGGCAGCGAGGCGCGCCGCCGGCTGATCGGCGACCGGCGCCGCCTGCGCTGGGCGGCGCCCGACGGGATGGAGATCGAGGGCTTCCTCACCGTGCCGCCCGGCCCGGGGCCGTTCGCGACGATCATGGACGTCCACGGCGGCCCGATCTGGTGCTTCCAGGATCACGCGCCGCGCGGCGCGGGGCTCGCCCTGATCGAGCACGGGTATGCGATCTTCGAGCCCAACGTGCGCGGCTCGACGGGCCGCGGGCGGGCGTTCGCCGCGCTCGTCGTGGGCGACATGGGCGGCGGCGACGTCGGCGACATGCTCTCGGGCCTCGACCACCTCGTCGCCCAGGGCCTCGCCGATCCCGAGCGCATCGGCATCATGGGCCTGAGCTACGGCGGCTTCATGGCCTGCTGGCTGCCGACGCAGGATCCGCGCTTCAAGGCCGCGGTTGCGATGTCCCCGGTCTCCAACTGGTACAGCGAGCGCTTCGGCAGCAACCTCGGCGCCTGGGTGGGCGACTTCCTCGACGGCGAGCCGCGGCCGGCGGGCGGGCAGTACTACGAGCGCAGCCCCGTGCTCTTCGCGCACCGCGACCGTACCCCCACGCTGCTGACGGCCGGACTCCACGACCGCGCGACCCCGCCCGACCAGGCGATCGAGTTCCACAACGCCCTGACCGAGGTGGGCGTCGCGAGCGACGTCGTCGTGTACCCGGGCGAGGGCCACGGCGTGGACTCGTTCCCGGCGCTGATCGACTGCTCGACGCGCATCGTGGCCTGGTTCCGGCGCCACATGCCGCTGCGCGCCTGAGCGCCTTCCGATACGAACATACGTTCGCTATGCTGCGGGCATGCCCGCCGACCGCTCGCTGCGCTGGTCGCTCGCCGGTACCGACCCCCAGCGCTCGCTGCTCGACGACGACGTCGACCCGACGCGCGAGCTGCGCGAGGTCGAGTACCTGCACGTCCGCGCGCGCTCGATCATCAGCGAGGTGCCGCGGGCCTCGCGCATGCCGTTCCGGTACACGATCAATCCGTACCGGGGCTGCAGCCACGCCTGCACGTACTGCTTCGCGCGGCCGACGCACGAGTACCTCGGGCTGAACGGCGGCGACGACTTCGAACGGCGCATCGTCGTCAAGGTCAACGCCGTCGAGCGGCTCGCGGCCGAGCTCGCACGCCCGGGCTGGGGCGGTGACCACATCGCGATGGGCACGAACACCGACCCCTACCAGCAGTGCGAGGGCCGCTACCGCCTCACGCGCGGCATCGTCGAGACGCTCGGGCGCGCGCGCAACCCGTTCTCGATTCTCACGAAGTCGACGATGATCCAGCGCGATCTCGACCTGCTGGCGGATGCGGCGCAGCGCACCGACGTGCGCGTGAACTTCTCGATCGGCACGCTCGACGAGGAGGTCTGGCGCATCAGCGAGCCCGGGACGCCCCCGCCCTGGCGGCGCGTCGAGGCGCTCGCCCGCCTCAACGAGGCCGGCGTCCCGTGCGGCGTGCTCGTCGCGCCGATCCTGCCGGGCCTCTCCGACGGCGACGCGCAACTGTCGGCGGTCGTCAAGGCCTGCGTCGAGGCCGGCGCGGTCTCGATCTCGAGCATCGGCCTGCACCTGCGGCCCGGCGTGCGCGAGCTCTTCATGCCGTGGCTCGCGCGCGAGCGGCCCGAGCTCGTCGAGCGCTACGAGTCGCTCTACCGCGCGCGCAGCGGCTACCTCGCGGGCGACGAGCAGGAGCGCATCTCCGCGCGGGTGCGGGCGCTCGTCGAGCAGCACGGCGGGTGCGCGCGAAGCCCGCGCCACTCGCGTCTCGCGATCGCCGAGGCGCCGCGCCGCCCGGCGCCCTGCGCGCCGCCCGATCAGCTGCCGCTCGTCGGCTGACGCGAGCTCCTAGGCTGCACGGCCGTGCCCCTGCAGAACCGCGTCACGCCCTTCTCCGAGCTCGTCGCGCACCCGGCGCGCGGCCTCCTCTACGGCAACCGCGGCTGCATGCACGATGCGAGCGGCCGCATCCGCAGCCGCTACGGCACGCGGCGCTGGATCGCCTGCCGGCTCGCGTTCAAGGGCTGGGAGCGCGGGCCGAAGCTGCAGCCGGGCAAGTTCACCGAGCTGTTCTTCCTCGACGAGGTGACGGCGTTCGCCGCCGGCCACCGGCCGTGCGCGCTCTGCCGCCGCGCCGATTACGTGCGGCTCGGTGAGATCTGGGACGACCTGCACCCCGGCCAGAGCGGGGCCGATGCGATCGACCTGCAACTCCACGGCGAGCGCGTCGAGCCGCGAACGCGCGCCCAGCGCCACCACCGCGCGCCCGTGGACGGCCTCCCCGACGGCGCCTTCGTCGTGCGCGCGGGCGAGCCCTGGCTCGTGCTCGGCGCGCAGCTCCTGCACTGGACGCCGGCGGGCTACGACACGAGGATGCGGCGGCCGCGCGGCGAGGCCGCGTCCGTCGTCACGCCGCCCTCCCTCGTGGCCGTGCTGCGACGTGGATGGGATCCGCTCGTGCCCCTGCTGCATCCCTCGGCCGAGGCCTGAGCCTGTTCGGGATCGGTAAGGATCGGGCGCTGGGATCAGGCGTCCGTAAACAAACATGGCGCCGCCCACTCCCGGCCCGCGCGCGGTGGTACTCCTGCGATCAGGACGCTCCACCTGCGATCGACCTGGGAGGTACACCGTGCTGCAGAACATCCAACGACGCGCTCTGCGCGCCGCCGGCCTCGGCGCCGTCGCGATGCTGGCGGTGCCCCTCGCCGCACAGGCCGCCGGGTACCGCCCGCAGTTCTCCGAGAGCTTCAACAGCGGGCTCGCGGGCGCGCGGCCCTCGATCGTCCTCCGCGCCGTCCTCGACGACGGCAACGGCGGTGCGCCGGCAGCGACGGGCATCCTGCGCTTCAACGTCGACACGCGGCATCTGACCTCCTCGGCCTGGGCCGCGATGCTCGCGGCGCCGTCCGGCACCCAGCTCGGCACGTTCACGAGCGAGCTCACCGGCACGACGTCGATGCGCGTGCTCTCGCACGGCAAGGACGCGGCCGGCTCCTACGTCCGCGCCGGCGTCGACCTGCCGGGCGCCAACGCGTCGATCGTCGGCGACGACAACCTCGTCTTCGTCGTGCGCCGCACGCCCTCGGGCGCCTACCTCACCTTCCAGGTCGACCTGCGCACCGCGGTCGGCCGCCTCGCGGCGCGGGGTGCGAACGCGACGCTCCAGAGCGTCGCATTCGCGCTGCGCAGCTCGATCCACTACGGCGGCAAGAGCCACGGCATCACGCTCAACCCGGCCAGCCAGACCGCGCTCACGAACTCCGTGAGCGTGCGCGCGTGCGCCGATCCCGCGTGCGCGACAGTCGCCCCCACCCTCGGCGCAAGCGCCACGGTGCATCTGCCGAAATCGGTCACGCTCGCGGCGCCGGTCACCGCCACCTACGGCTACCGCTACTCGATCGGCGGCACCGGCCGCTCAGGCGACACCGTCAGCCTCGAGTCGCTCGGCACGCTCGGTGCGCTTCCGGCGCGCGGGACGACGATGGTCAAGCCCGACGGCACGTTCGTCATCCGGGCGACGCTGCGCTCGCTCTTCAGCGACGACGGCGATCTCGCGATGTCGGCGCGCGGGCGCTACGTCGTCGCTTCCGTCGAGGGCGGCAACGCCACCGTCTACGGCATCGCGGCCCAGGACACGCACGTCGTGCTCGCGCAGCCGCGCTTCAAGCTGCAGCGCAAGACCGGCGGCAAGCTCCTGCACTTCTCGGTCCGCATCCCCGGCGCCGACGATCACGTGCGCGTCTCCATCAAGATCGGCAACCGCATCCTGGCGAAGGGCTACGCGACCCACAGCGGGACGTTCTCGAAGACCGTGCTCAAGCCCGCCGAGCGCGGCAACCTGCGCGTGGTCGCGTCGGTGCCCGGCGCCGACACCGCGGTCTCGAACGCGACGCCGCTCAGCCGCTGACCTCCTCCGGTCGGCGCGGGGCCGCCCCGGCACGCCGGGGCGGCCCCGTCGCACCGCCCGGGAACTTCCGCGCGCAGCACGGGGTATCCCGGCCATGAAACGCCATACCGCACCCGCCGCAGCGATCGCCGTGATCGCCGCCCTGAGCGCGCGGCGGCGGCACGCCGCGGCCGACGGCTCGGCCATGCCGTGCCGGAGCGCGATCACCACCGGACCCATCCCGGCATGGGCCCGCGCCGGCTTCTCGGACAAGGTGCCGCGCATGCCACACGCGGTCGGCCGCTCGGGCGCCATCGCCGCGCTCGTCTTCGGCTACCCGCTGCAGTCGCCCCCGGACGCGAAGCGCAACAACAAGATCCTCTGGGTCTCGCGGACGCCCGCCCAGCCGCAGAGCGCAGGCGCTGCGCCCCATGCTCTGCACATCCGCGCCCAGCGCATGCGCGGGACGACCCGCATCGGCCGGCCCGTCGAGCGCAGCGTCGCGCGCGGCCCGGGGCCGTCGATCATCGACCTGCCGGCGCCGGGCTGCTGGCGGCTGACGCTCACCTGGTCGCACGGCCGCGACACGCTCGATCTGCGCTATTCGTAGCTCTCCGCGCTCCCGAGCGCGCTTCGGTATGAGCGTGTGCGGCTGGGGTGGATGGAGCGAGCGGGCGCGCAAAGTTGGGGTCAGACCCCAACTTTGCATGGCGCGGCAGCCGGCTGGAGGCCGATCCAGCCGCTCCCGACGCCACGCTCATTCCGAAATGCGCTCCTATACTCGCGCGGCATGAGCGAGCTCGCCCGCGCGCACTCCGAGATCCGGGCCGACGCGCAGCGGCTCGCCGGCGGTCCGGGTGACATGCCCCAGCGCGTCGCGCTGCTGCACGCGATCTTCGCCGACTCGTACGGCAACCACGCGTTTCCCGAGGTCGCCCTGCACGGCGCGCTGTGGGCGTACGGCTTCTACGAACGGCGCGGCACGATCAGCCGGATGATCGCCTATCGCTACTTCTACGACGCCGACGAACGCGCGCGGCGCTCGTACATGCTGTTCGAGTTCGCGCAGGGCTTCAAGGAGGCCAACCGCTCGGTCTTCATCGACACGTACACGAACTACGTGTTCTCGAAGCGGCACGGCGAGGCGCCCGGGGCGGACGAGATCCTCGCGCCCGAGCTGCTCGAGGCCCTCAACGGCGTGCACCGGGCGGCGCGCGAGCGCCGGCTGCTGCCGCGCGCGGAGCGCGCACGCGTGTTCGAGCGCGCGCTGATGTTCGAGCAGGAGCTCACGGTGGGCCCGAAGGTGCGCGAGGAGGTCGCGAAGTTCGACTGCCCGGTGCTGACCGCGATCGTGCTGCGGCCGGTCGTGCGCTTCACGTACTTCCCGCGCACGACGTACATGGCGTTCCGGAACTTCGGCGACACCGACGAGCGGATCGAGAAGGCGCTGCGCAGCTACGAGCTCGCCGAGCGCACGGGCTGGGAGCGCGTGGGCGACACGATCCGGCGCCACGGCGTGCTGCCGCAGCGCTTCTTCGCCGACCCGCGCGCCTACGCCGGCGAGCTCGCGAGCGCGGCCGGCGCCGGGCCGCCGTTCGCCTGACGCAAGGGTCTGACCCCAACTTGCGCGCAAAGTTGGGGTCAGACCCCAACTTTGCAGGCGCGCGCGATCAGGGCAGGCGTTGGAACGCGCCGATGTCGGGGCGGCCGAACGCCGGCACCGGCGTGCCGGCGAGATCGCTCGTGAGACCGAGCGGGATCCCCTGCCCGGCACCGAGGTTGACCGAGACGACGCGGCCGGAGGCGTCGAACTGGGGCGGCGCCGAGTCGAAGCCGGCCGCATCGCCGCCCGAGAGGGCCTGCCACTGCGCGAACGTGACGCGAGAGCCGTTCCACGCCACCCGGCGCGAGCCCGGATCCGGGCTCGCGTACCAGTTCGCGTCTGCGCTGAACGAGCCGACGCGGGTGGCGTCGTTGAGCAGGAAGGCCGAGCCGAGCAGGTCGGCGCCGGTGTACGCGAAGAGGTTGTTGCGGGTCTCGAGCTGCGCCGCCGCCACGACGAAGACCGCCGAGGCGTTGCCGCTCGCCGTCGAGCGGCCGGTCTGCTGCACCGTGTTGTTCCACAGCTGCGCGCGCGCCGGCGTCGTGCCCGCCGTGACCAGGATCCCGTGCTGGAAGCGCCCCTGCACGAGGTTGTACTGAAACGTCACGAGCGCCGGGTTGTCCGAGATCACGATGCCGAACAGCGACGAGCCGAGGCGGTTCGCGGCGACCAGGCCCGGACCGCCCGCGGCCTTGACGTCGGCGCCGGCGTTGGCGCCGATGACGTTGCGGGCGATCGTGTAGCCGCGCGCGGCCGGGCCGGCGTACACGCCGTGCTCGGTCCCGGCGCCGTCGCCGTTGCCGGTGATCGTGCAGTCGACGACCGAGCCGTTCGCGCCGTTGAGGTCGACGCCGTCGCCGTTGTAGGGCTGCCCGTCCTTGCCGTTGCCGCTCACGAGCGAGGCGCTCAGCACCGTGCCCACGGCCTGGCTCATCTCCATGAGGCCTGCGCGCGCATTGCCGACGAGCTGCGAGTTGCTGATCGAGATCGACGTGCCGCCCTTGATCTGCACCCCGGTGCCGGCGCTGTTCGTCACGGTCACGGCGTCGAGCGCGACGCGCGCCGCCGCGTCGATCCAGACCGCCTGCAGGGCCGCGGCCCGCACCGTCAGGCCGCGCAGGACGATGTCGTGGACGCCCATGAGCATCACGCTCACGGTGCCCGCGGGCGCCGCGACCACGACCGGCCCGTCGGCCTGGTAGACGATCGGCCGGCCGGGCAGGCCGGACGTCAGCGGCCGGAGCTGCGCGGCGTACGTGGCGGCCGCGAGATGCACGACGTCACCCGGGAGCGCGAGGCGGGCGGCCGGGGCGGGCGAGCACCACGGGGTCGTCGGGTTGCCCACGACGACGGCGCTCGCGGCATCCGAGCAGGCGAGCTGCGCGGGGTCGACGTACAGGTCGGCGGCGTGCGCGGCACCCGGGAGCGCGAGCGCGGCGACGAGCAGGGCGGCGGGAAGGCGCATCGCCCGAACGTACAGGCTTGTGCGCCATGTGACGACCCTCTTCGAGGGTACCCCGAAGGGCGTCAGGGGCGCTCGAAGGCCCCGATGTCGGGCGGCTTGGCCGGATCGAGCGGCGTGCCCGCGAGGTCGCGCAGGAGCCCCAGGCGCGTGCCGCGGGCAGCGCCCATGTTGCGCGAGGCGATGCGCCCGCTGATCGCGAACGCGGGCGGCGGCGAGTCGATGCTCGACGCATCCTGCCCCGAGAGCGCCCGCCACTGGCCGAGCGTCACGCGCGAGCCGTTCCAGGCGAGGCGGCGGCGCGCGCGGTCGCTGCTCGCGTACCAGTTCGTGCCCGAGCTGAACCCCGCGACGCGCGCGGAGTCGTTGACCATCAGCGCCGCCCCGAGCGCGTCGGCGTTCGTGTACGCGAAGAGGTTGTTGCGCAGCTCGAGCTGGGCCGCGCTCGCGACGAACACCGCCGCCGCGTTGCCGCTGCGCGTGGAGCGGCCGGTCTGCTGCACGGTGTTGTTCCACAGCCGCGCACGCGCCGGGGCATGTCCGGTCGTGACCAGGATCCCGTGCTGGAAACGCCCCTGGATGAGGTTGTACTGCGCGGTGACGGGCGCCGGGTTGTCCGAGAGGACGAGGCCGAAGAGCCCGGATGTGAGGCGATTGCCGATGACAAGGCCCGGCCCGCCCGCGGCCTTGATGTCGGCGCCGGCGTTGGCCCCGATCGTGTTGCCCGCGATCGTGTACCGCCGCGCCGCGCTGCCGGCGTAGATGCCGTGCTCGAAGCCGGCGCTGTCGCCGTTGTGCGTGATCCGGTTGCCCGTCACGGTGGCGCCGGTGCTGTTCAGCTCGACGCCGTCGCCGTTGTAGCGCTCGCCGTCATGGCCGTTCGCGCTCACGAGCGAGGCGCGCAGAGTCGTGGAGCGCGCCGCGCTCATGTCGAACAGGCCGGCGCGCGCGTTGTTGATCAGCCGCGAGTGCGTGACCGTCACCGCGGTGCCGCCCTTGATCTGGATGCCCACGCCGCGGTCGTTCGCGACGGTCGCGCGATCGATCAGGATGCGGCTCGCC
This sequence comes from uncultured Actinomycetes bacterium, assembly GCA_963743275.1. Classification (GTDB taxonomy): domain Bacteria; phylum Actinomycetota; class Thermoleophilia; order Gaiellales; family JALYLC01; genus JALYLC01. Next base: position 478,868 of record CAVUPB010000005.1, read on the forward strand.
TGATCGATCCAGATCGCCTGCGGGGCCGCCGCGCGCACCGTGAACCCGCGCAGGACGACGTCGTGCACGCCGGTCAGCATCACGCTGATGGTGCCGGCGGGCGCGACGATGGTGACGGGCCCGTCGGCCTGGTAGACGATCGGGCTCGACGGGGTTCCCGACTGCAGCGGGCGCAGCTGGGCGTGGTAGGTCGCGCTCGCGAGATGCACCGTGTCGCCGGGGCGCGCGAGGCCGAGCGCCGGCGTCGGCGAGCACCACGGGGTCGCGGGGTTGCTCGCGACGTCGCTGGTCGCGGTCTCCGAGCAGCCCGGCGCCGCGGGGTTCACGTAGAGCTCGGCGGCCTGCGCCGTGGCCGGCGCGGCGAGCGCGGCCGCGATCGTCAGCATGGCCCGGACGCGCATCGCCGCAGCCTACCGCCCACCCCGATTCGACCATAGTGAGAGACGTGCGCATCCTCCTCTTCACGCCGGGCCTCGGACTCGGCGGCAGCGAACGGCTCACGCTCGCCTACGCGCGCGGCCTCAGCGCGCGCGGTCATCAGACGCTGATCGCCCACGGCCCCCCGGTCCGGCTCGGCGACATCGCGGACGCGGCCGGCATCGCACGCCGGCTCGTGCGCGAGGACCGGCTGACGGCGCGCACGCTGCCGCACTGGCTGCGCGACCTGCGCGCGCTCGTGAGCGAGTTCAAGCCCGATGTCATCCACACGCAGTCGATGCGCACGACCGCCGCGATGGCGCTCGCCGCGCCGGGCATCCCCCTGCTCGCGACGGTGCACGGCATCGAGGAGGCCGAGGAACGCCGGGCCGCTCTCGTCCTGCGCGCCACCCGCGCGCGCGTCGTGGCGGTCTCCGAGGCCTCCGCCGACGGCCTCCGCCGCCACCATCTCGCGCCGGACGTCGTCGTCGTGCCCGGCGGCGTGGACGTCGCGGCGCTCGAGGAGGCCGCGCTCGGCACGCCGGCCACCCCGCTGCCCACCCGCCGGCCGCTCGTCGTGTGCCTCGCGCGCCACTTCCCGGTCAAGGGCGTGGACGTGCTCGTCGAGGCGTTCCCGCACGTGCTCGCCGCCGTGCCCGCAGCCGGGCTCCTGCTCGTCGGCGGCGGGCCCGACCACGAGACGCTGAAGGCGCGCGTCGCCGAGCTCGGCATCGCGGACGCCGTGACGTTCACCGATCGCCAGACGAACCCGGCTCCGTACCTGGGCGCCGCCGACCTCGCCGTGCTGCCCTCGCGCCGCGAAGGCCTCCCCGTCTCGGCGCTCGAGGCGTTCGCGCTCGAGAAGGCCGTCGTCGCGACCGCCGTCGGCGGCACGCCCGACGTCGTCCGCGACGGCGAGACCGGGTGGGTCGTGCCGCCCGATGACCCCGAGGCGCTCGCCGGCGCGATCGTCGCCGCACTGGAGCATCCGGAGGAGCGCGCGCGCCGCGCGCGCCTCGGCCACGAGCTCGTCGAGCGCACGTACGCGATGGCCGGGATGATCGACCAGATCGAGGCGCTCTGCCGCTCGCTCGCCGCCGAGCGCGCCGCGAAGCCGACGCTCGCCTACCGCGCCCACCGCGCGTACCAGCGCGCGCGCATCGCACGCGCGCGGCTGAGCACTCCCACCTGGAGCGGCGTGCGCATCCTCGGCTACCACCGCATCGCCGACGCGCCGCTCGACTCGCTCGCCGTCTCCCCCGCGCGCTTCCGCGAGCAGATGCGCGCGCTCGCCGAGAGCGGCGCCGAGCCGATCCGCCTGGACGCCGCGCTCGAGCTGCTGCGCGGCCCCGTGACCGGGCGCTACGTCTGCGTCACGTTCGACGACGGCTATCGCGACAACCTGCTGGCCGCGGCGCCGATCCTGCGCGAGTACCGCGTGCCCGCGACGATCTACATCCCGAGCCGCATCATCGACGGCGAGCTGCCGTTCCACTGGTACGCCGACCCGCCTCCTGCGCTCTCGTGGAGCGAGGTCGACGAGCTGCTCGCGGGCGGCCTCGTCGACGTGCAGTCGCACACGCTCACGCACCCGCTGCTGCCCCAGGTCGACTCCGCGCGCTCACGCGAGGAGATCGTCGCGTCGAAGGCCGAGATCGAGCGCCACGTCCCATACGCCGTCACGAGCTTCTGCTACCCCGCCGGCCTCTACGGGCCGCGCGAGGTCGAGTTCGTGCGCGAGGCGGGCTACGCCGCGGCCGTCACGACGAATCCCGGCGTCAACGCGGGCGACGGCGATCTCCTGCAGCTGCGCCGCACGCTGCTCTACGGCGCCGACGACCTGGCCACGTTCCGGGCCAAGCTCGGCGGCGCGCTCGACAACGAGACCGTCCTGCGCCGCGCGCTGCACGCGCGCCGCTCGCGCGCGGCCTGATCAGCCGCGCCTGCGCAGCGTCTGGACGAGCTGGCTCAGCTCGCTGCGGCCGGCGAACAGCAGCGTGTACGCCGGCACGCCGTCGAGGCGCGCGATCGTGACGATGCTGGCGGTGCCGTAGAAGCCGTAGGCGCAGACCGACGCGATCGCGGCGCCGACCGCTCCGTGGCCGGGGATCAGCAGGAGATCGAGCCCGATCGTGATGATGACCTCCCCGGCAGCCAGCAGCGACGAGAGGCCGGGGCGCCCGCGGCCCGCGAGCGCATCCTCCACGAGCCCGCCGGCGGCGAGGAACCACATGCCGGGCAGGAGGATCAGGAACGGCACGAGCGCCGAGCGGTAGCCGGGCCCGAAGCCGAACAGGATCATCGGCGGCCCGATCGCCGCCACCCCGATCAGGCAGCACAGCACGAGCGTCCCGTTGAGCCGCAGCGCAGCACCGGAGAGCGACTCCTTGCGCGATCCCGAGGCCACCTGGGCACGCAGCACGTAGCCCATGGAGTTCGGGAACAGCAACACCAGTTCGGCGACGATCTGCGCGATCGCGTACGAGCCGACGGCCGCGAGCGGCGCGAAGGCCGAGAGCACGAGCAGGTCGAAGCGCGCGTTGAGGATGTTCAGCATGGCGCCGACCTGGATGCGCGCCCCGTAGCGCAGCGAGGCCGCCTGCACGGGGCGCGAGAGCGCGAAGCCGTTGCGCGCGAGCAGGCGCAGTCCGCCGAGCGACGGCACGAGCAACGTCGGCGCCGTCGCGAGCAGGGCTCCCGGCACGCCCCAGCCGAGCCAGCCGACGATGGCGACGGTGGCGACTGCGGTGCTGATGCGGCCGGCGATGCTGAGGCGGTTCTTGAGCGCGAACGCCGACTGCGCCGACATCAGGTTCATGACGAGGACGTCGAGGTAGAACGTCGGCACGAGCAGCGCGGCGAGCAGCCAGATGCGCGCGTCGTAGGTCGGCGCGACCCACTCCTGCAGCTTGCCCATGAGGACGAAGCCGACGGTGAGCGACACGACGAGGAGGACGCCCGTGGTGGCGAGCCCGTTGCCGAGCACCTGCGCGCGGCGGCGCGGGCGGCGGCTCGCGTAGTACGTCGCCGCGTGCTGGGTGCCCATGCCGGCGAAGCCCGCGAGCACCGAGGTGCCGGTCTGGATGACGGCCACCAGGCCGCGCCCGTCGGCGCCGAGGAAGCGCGCGAGCAGGATCGAGGCGACGTAGCCGATCGCGAGCACGGCGATGTTCGTCGAGAAGACGCCGAGCGTGCGGCGGTGCAGGGATGCGGTTGCGGTGTGCGTTGCCATGCGAAGGCGAGGACCCGCTCACGGCCCCTCGCTTCTCATCCTAGGCCCGCCCAGGACCTCCACTACGGTGAGATTCAGATGCGTCACCGCGTTCTCATCACCGACGGCGAGCAGCGCTCCGTCGTCGCCGCCGTGCGCGGCCTCGCCGCCGCGGGCTACGCGGTGACCGCGACCGCGAGCAGCCACCCGGCCGCCGCGCAGTGGTCGCGCGACTGCGCCCGCCGGCTCGACGCCCCCGCCGCCAACGCCGACGGCGGCGACGCGCTCGCCGAGGTGCTGCGCGCCGAGCTCGAGCGCGACCGCTACGCGGCCGTGATCCCGGGCTCGGACGCGGCGCTGCGCGCGCTCTCGCGCCACCGCGACGTCCTCGAGCCGCTCGCGCGCCTCGGGCTGCCGCCGGCGGAGGCGATCGAGCGCGCGCTCGACAAGCTGGTGCTGCTGGAGCAGGCGGCACGGCACGGCCTCGACGCCCCCGCGAGCCGCGTCTGCCCGGCGCCCGCCGAGCTCGCGGCCTGTGCAGAGGAGGTCGGCTACCCGCTGATGCTCAAGCCGGCGCGCTCGGTCAACGTCGACGGCGCCTGGCGCACGCAGCTGTCCGTGATCGTGCGCGCACCCGGCGAGCTCGCGGCCGCGCGCGAGCAGCTGGACGCCCCGTACACCCTGCAGCGCTTCCACGAGGGCGCGGCCGTCGTCTCCGTCGCGGGCGTGATCGACGACGGCGTCCTGCTCGGGACGGCCGTGGCGCGCTACGCCCGCACGTGGCCGCCGCAGGCGGGCTCGGCCTCGGCCTCGATCACGATCGCTCCGCCCGCCGGCCTCGTCGAGCGCTGCCGCGCGCTGCTCGCCGAGATCGGCTGGCGCGGGATCTTCGAGCTCGAGTTCCTCGAGCTCGAAGACGGCAGGCATGCCGCGATCGACCTCAACCCGCGCGTCTACGGCTCGATGTCGCTGGCGATCGCCGCCGGCGCGAACCTGCCGGCCATCTGGGTCGCGACGCTGCGGGGGAACGCCCCGAAGCCGGTGGTCGCACGCCCGGGCGTGCACTACCGCTGGGAGGAGGGCGAGGTGCGCGCCGTGCTGCGCGCCGCTCTCGGCGGCCGCATGCGCGAGCTCGTGGGGGTCGTGCGGCCCCGCCGCGACACCGTCTGGGCGCTCTCGCGCCCGACGGATCCCGGCCCGCTGCTGGCCCGCGGGCTCGCCGTCGGGCGCCTGCGCACGCCACCGGTACTCAAGCGCCGGTCGAGCGCTGCCGATGCCTGAGGCGATGACGGAACAGCAACAGGACTTCGGACGCCTGCTCAAGACCCTGCGCGCGTCGTGGTGGCTGATCGCGGCACTCGTCGTGATCGCCGCCGCCGGCGCCTACGCAGTCTCGCTCGCAACGCCCGCGCGCTACCGCTCGGCCGAGACGCTGATCTACCTGCCTGCCGCGGGTACGACGAGCATCACCTCGGACGTGGCGGCGCGCGACCTGCAGACCGCCGTCGGGCTCGTCCTCGCAGCACCGGTCATCAAGCCCGCCGCGAAGGAGCTCGGCGTGACGCAGGACAACCTGCGCGCGAGCGTCACGGCGGTGCTGCCGACCGACTCGAACCTCATGCGCATCGAGGCCACGGGCGCAACGGCCGTCGGCGCGCAGAACCGCACCATCGTCGTCGCGCGGGTGTTCCAGCAGTTCCGCCTCAACCTGCAGCGCCGCGCCATCGACGCGCGCATCGCGGCCATCAAGACGCAGATCGCGCGGCTCACGCCGCCGACGACGAGCGACGCCTCGGCGCAGCTCCGCAGCCTGCGCGACCAGCTCTCGCTCTCCTCGGCCGACCGCGCGGTCGCGAACGGCGACTTCGTGATCGGCGATCCGGCGCGCCTCCCCACCGCCGCGTATCAGCCCAAGCCCTCGCGCAACGCGGTGCTCGGCGGCGTCGCGGGCCTGCTGATCGGCGTCGCGGCCGCGTTCGGGCGCGCCCGCCTCAACCGCCGCCTCGTCACGATCGACGACGTCGAGGCCGCCTACGGCATGCCGGCGATCGGCGCGATCCCGCCGCCCGGCTTCCACGAGCAGGACCGCGCGGGCCACATCATCGGCGACTTCGAGGGCTCCTCGCCGCTCGTCGAGGCGTTCCGCTCGGCGCGCGCCACGCTCTCGCTGTTCCGCGTCGGCAACGGCAAGCCCGTCGTGATCGCCGTCACCTCGGCCAACGGCAGCGAGGGCAAGACGACCGTCGTCGCCAACCTCGCCCTGGCCATGGCGACGAGCGGCAAGCGCGTCCTCGCGATCTCCGCCGACCTGCGCAAGCCGTCGCTCTACGCGTTCTTCCCGGAGGTGCACAGCGACGGCCTGCTCGACGTCCTGAGCGGTCGCTGCGACCTCGGAGAGGCCACGGGCCGGGTCCACCTGAACGGCTCGAGCGCGGCCGGCGGCCGGCTCGCAATGCTCGCGACCGACGCGCGCTTCCGCGATCCCGCACGGCTCTTCGAATCGGCCGACATCGCCCTCGTCCTCGACCAGGCGCGGCTCACGTACGACATCGTGCTGATCGACTCGCCGCCGCTGCTGGAGACGCCCGAGGCGTCCATCATCGCGGGGCTCGCCGACGCCAACCTGATCGTCGGCCGCGCCGGCACGCTCACGCGCGACGACGCGCGCCGCGCGAGCGAGCGGCTCGCGACGGCCGGGGCCGAGACGATCGGCGTGATCGTCTCCGACGCGCGCGAGCGGCGCGCCTCGTACGGGTACGGCAACGAGGCCGAGCACTCGTGACCCGCCCGCTGCGATGAGCTCGTTCGCCAGCCCGTCCCGGCCGTCCGGAAGCCTTGCCGGCCGAGGCGCGGCGCTCGTCCTGCTCGTCCTGCTGGCCGCCGTGGCCGGCGCGGCGATGGGCCGCGTGCCGCTCATGGTCGGCGACGCGCAGGCGACGCTGCTCGTGCCCGCCCTCGCGCTCGGCGTCGGGGCGCTCTGCCTCGGCTTCGTGCGGCCACTGCCCGTGCTGTGCGCCGGCATGGCGCTGCTCGCGATCGGGCGCATCCAGCCCGTCACGCCGGCCGACGGAGCGCTCGGCATCTGCATGCTGCTGACGCTCGTCGGGCCGCTGCGCTTCCGCCCGGCGATGCCGGCCGGGCCCGCGCTCGCGCTCACGCTCTTCACGCTCGGCACCGTGCTCTCGCTGACCGAGGCGCGCGACACCACCTACGCGCTCTCGTTCGAGGTGCACACCCTCTTCTTCGTGCTGCTGGCCGTGTGGCTGACCTCCGTGCTGCGCACCCCCGGCTGGACGCGCGCCGCGCTGCGCTGGTACCTCGTCGGCGCGATCGCGACCGCAGCGCTGGGCGTGCTCGCATGGGTCGTGCACTACCCGGGCTCGGACCTGTTCGTGTACGCCAACGGCAAGCGCATCCAGGGGTTGTACGCCGACCCGAACGCGTTCGGCCCGTTCCTCGTGCCTGCGGCCGTGATCTGCCTCGAGGACATGATGCGCCCGCGCCTGCTGCGCTGGCGCCCGTCGCTCGTGCTGTGCTCGTTCATCGTGCTCACGATCGCGGTCGTCCTCTCCTTCTCGCGCGCGGCGACCGCCAACCTCGCGCTCGCGTGCCTCGTCACCGTGCTCGTCTACGCGCTGCGCAGCGGCCGCCGCAAGGCGCTCGTGCGCGGCCTCGCGATTCTCGCCGCGTGCACGGCGTGCGCCGCGGGCGCGCTCGTGCAGACGGGCGCCATCACCGTGCTCCAGCAGCGTGCCCAGGCGCAGGGCTACGACTCGGAACGCTTCTCGACGCAGGCGCTCGCGCTCGACAAGGGCTCGACGCGCCTGCTCGGCTACGGCCCCGGCGCCGTGCAGACCGAGCTCTCCCTGAACACGCACTCGACCTTCGTGTGGAGCCTCTTCGAGAACGGGATCCTCGGCTTCGCCGCGCTGCTGCTGCTCGTCTTCTCGACCGCCGCGGCGGCCTGGCGCTCGGCCAGGCTGGACCTCTCACGCGAGGGGCTCGGGAGCGCGGCGCTGCTCGGATGCTGGCTCGGCCTCTCGTTCAACGGCCTCGTCGTCGACACCTACCACTACCGCGTGCTGTGGCTCCTGGCCGCGCTCGTGTGGCTGGTGGCGACCGTGCCGACGTCAGATGACCGTGCTAGCATCATCATCAGTGGGCGCGATCGCGCGCCCGCGCCGAGAGACGCTTGACTATGCGCATGCCGACCGAACCCACGCCAACTACCCCGGCCCGGATGGCCGGCGTAGCGGTGCGTACGGTCGCTGCCCGCGCGGCGTCCTAGCTCCACCGACTGCGCTTTCCCCTCCTGGGCCGAGGTACCGGCAACGCCGGCGTCTCCGTTCACCCCTGTCCGCAAGGCACTCCGATGCGCACGAGCACGACCCCATACAAGACCGCAGTCCACCGCCTCGCGACCGGCCGCATGCTCTCCGTGGCCGGCGGCGAGATCGCGTTCGTCGCGCTGATGGCGCTCGTCTTCGGCCGGACCCACTCCGCCATCTGGGGCTCCGCCGCGCTGCTCGCCGTGGTCGGCACCTATGGCCTCGCCGCCCCGTTCGCGGGCATGCTCGGCGATCGCTTCGACCGCCGCATCGTGATGGTCTGCTCCGACGCCGCGGGCGCCGTGATCAACGTCGCGCTCGTGTTCGCGCACGCCCCCACGCTGCTGATCGGGCTGGCGGCGCTGGGCGCGATCGCGCAGTCGCCGTACCTGTCCTCGTCGCAGGCGGCGATCCCGAACCTCGTGCCCGCGGAAGAGCTCGTGTGGGCGAACGCGCTGCGCTCCCGCGCGAGCAACCTCGGCTTCATGCTCGGGCCGGTCGCCGGCGGCGTGCTCGTCGCGACCGTCGGCGGGTCGTTCGCCTTCGCCTTCAACGCGATCGCGCTGGCGGTCTCGGCCGCGCTCGCCTGGAGCGTCGTCGGCACGTTCAGCGCGACGACCGGCGAGAAGCTGCGCGGCGGTCTCGGAGCGGGCTTCGCGTTCCTCTGGAACGACCGCGTGCTGCGCTGGATCACGGGCGCCTGGGTGCTCATCCTGGCCGGCGTCGGCGCGCTGCTCGTGTCGGAGTTCCCGCTCGCCGAGCTGTTCGGCTCGGGCTCGCTCGGCTACGGCCTCCTGATCAGCTCGTGGGGCGCGGGCACGCTGCTCGGCTCGGTCTTCGCCGCGCGCGCGATCAAGCGCTCGACGTACTGGTCGCTCGTCGCGGGCACACTCGGCCTCTCGCTCATGCTCGGCAGCGTCGCGATCGCGCCGTTCCTGTGGATCGTGTGCGTGACGCAGCTGATCGGCGGCTTCTTCGACACGTTCGTGAACGTCGCCGAGGAGACCGTGCGCCAGCAGCGCACCCCGGACGAGCTGCGCAGCCGCGTGTTCGCCGCGGGCGAGGCGATCGTCGTGATCGCGATGTCGGCGTCGATCGCCGTCGGCGGCCCGCTCATCGAGGCCGCCGGGCCGCGCGCCGCCTACGCGCTCACGGGCGTGCTCGGCGTCCTCGCGACCGTCACGATCTGGTGGGGCGCCTGGGAGCTGCACACGCAGAAGGTCGCGGCGGACGAGCAGGCGGCGGCCGGAGCCGAGGGGGCAGCGCACGAGCGCGCCCCGGGCGACCTGATCGAGGCCGCCACGCGCACCTCCGACGGGCAGTACGCGCGGATCTAGAGCAATTCAGAGGGTCGGGCCCGCGGCGCGGAACGCGTCGCGGGCCGTGACCGTCTCGCGCAGGCGCTCGAGCTTGGGGTACGGGGCGAGGTCCATCCCCGTGTTGCGCGTGCGGAAGAGCACCGGCGCGGCGCAGCAATCGGCGATCGTGAACGTCCCGAGCACGGTGCCGTTGCCGGCCACCAGGCGCTCGAAGAGCTCCAGCTGGTCGCCGATCTCGGCCGCCTTGGCGCGTCCGGCCTCGCGGTCGTGCGGCGCGGCGTCGAAGCCGACGCCCGGCACGAAGCCGAGGGAGACGCGCTCGACCTGGAAGAGCGCGGGGCGGAGCGTGAGCGCGAAGCGGTCGAGGAACTCGTCGACCGGTGCGCGCCCGGCCGCAGTGGCCGGGTAGAGGTCGGCACGGCCCTCGCGCAGCGCGAGGTAGCGCAGGATCGCATTCGACTCGGCCAGAACGAGGCCGTCGTCCTCGAGCGCCGGAAGGCCGCCGAGCGGGTTGACGGCCAGGTACCAGTCGGGCCGCGGCTGCACCAGCGACACCTCGCGGCGGTCGTAGGCGAGGCCGAGCTCGGCCAGCAGGAACCGCACCTTGAGCGAGTTCGTCGAGATGGGGTGGTCGTAGAGGAGCACGCCCGGCGAGCGTACGCGATCGCTCAGGGCCTTACCGCGACGGGGCCTCAGGCGACGCGCAGCTCGCGCCGGCTCTCGATCAGCGACTGGAGCTCGTCCGCGCGCATCGCCGAGCCGAAGTGGAAGCCCTGCAGGTGATCGCAGCGCAGCGCCGTGAGCGCCGCCTGCTGCGCGACCTCCTCGACACCCTCGGCGGTGACCGTCATCCCCAGCGCGTGCGCCAGGCGCACGACCGCCTCGACGATCGCCGCGTCGCTGCGATCGCCGCAGATGCCCGAGACGAACGCGCGGTCGATCTTGAGCATCGAGGCCGGGAACTCGCGCAGGTACGTGAGCGACGCGTAGCCGGTGCCGAAGTCGTCGATCGCGATCCCGAGCCCGGCGGCGCGCAGCCCGGCGAGGCTGCGGCGCGTCTCGGGCGTCGCATGCATGAGCGCGCGCTCGGTGACCTCGAGGCACAGGCGGCTCGGTGGCACACCCGCCGTGGCGCACGCCGAGAGCACGGTCTCGACCAGGCCGGGGCTCTCGATCAGCTGCGACGAGGCGTTGAACGCGACCCACGGCGAGCCGCTCGCGCCCAGCAGCTGCGCCGCGAGCTCGCAGGCCGCGTCCAGCATTGCACGGTCGATCTCGGCGATCAGCCCGCTGTCCTCGGCGACGCCGATGAACGCCTCGGGCGGGATCAGCCCGAGCTCGGGGTCGCGCAGGCGCGCGAGCGTCTCGACGCCGACGACGCTCCCCGTCGCGCTCGAGACGATCGGCTGGAAGCGGGCCTCGATCGCGTGCGCGGCGATCGCGCGCACGAGCATCTGCTGGGTCTCGAGGCGCTGCATCGCGCGCTCGTAGAGGCTCGTGTCGAACATCACGGAGCGGTCGCGGCCGGCGTTCTTGGCCGCGTGCAGCGCGGTGTCCGCGTCACGCAGCAGCGCCTCGGCGGTCGGCTGCCCGGCGCGGGCGAGCGCGATGCCGATGCTCGCGGTCACGTGCACCTCACGCCCGTGCAGCTCGATCGGGCGCGCGAGGATGGCGCGCAGATCCTCGGCGATCTGGAGCGCCTCGCCCTCGTCCTCGACCTCGTCGCAGACGACCGCGAACTCGTCGCTGCCGAAGCGCGCGACCGTGTCGCCCGGCCGCACGGCATCGCGCAGCCGCCGCGCGACCGCGATCAGCAGCAGGTCGCCTGCGAGGTGGCCGAGCGTGTCGTTGACGAGCTTGAACTGGTCGAGATCGACGATGCAGCCGGCGATCAGCCGCTGGGTGCGGCGGCTGCGGCCGATCGACGTGCGCAGGCCGTCGAGCAGGAGCGTCCGGTTCGGCAGGCTCGTGAGGCTGTCGTGCAGGGCCTGGTGGCGCAGCGCCTGCTCGGCGCGGCGCTGCTGGGTGACGTCGTGGAACGCCATCACCGCACCGCCGAGCACGCCGTCGGGGCCGACGATCGCCTGGCCCCAGAGGCGGCGGTGGCGCAGCTCGCCGTCGGCGCAGATCACGGCCTGTTCGAGCCCGTCGACGGGCTCCCCGGCCAGGAGCCGCGCGATCGGGGCGTCATGCGAGACGACCGGCGTGACGCCGTCGTCCTCGACGTGGACGCAGCGCCCGAGCCACGCATCCGCGCTCTCGCCCGGCCGCGGGCGGCCGTGGTAGCGCTCGGAGACGCGATTCCAGAGCACGATCGCCCCATCCGCGTCGGTCGCCACGATGCCCGCGTGCGCATGGTCGATGACCGCGCGCAGGAATGCGAGCTCACGGGCGCTTTCGGCAGCCGTACCGGCGTCCATGAGAGCCGATATCGGCACGTGACGCCTGTTACGTGAGAGCGTCTTTCGGCACGACTCGTAAGATCGGCTGGTCCGACAGGGAGAGAGCATGGGCAGCACCGGAAGCGCGGTCGTCACGGGCGCCGCGATGGGCATCGGGTACGCGGTCGCGCAGCGGCTCGTCGCCGACGGCTACGCCGTCGTCTGCGTCGACTGGAACGGCGAGGCGCTCGAGCGCGCCGTCGCGGCCCTCGGAACGGCCGCGACCGGCGTGCAGGGCGACATCGGCGAGTGGGCGACGCACGAACGCGCGGCGGACGCCGCCGAGGCCGCGGGCAGGCTGCGCGCGTGGGTCAACAACGCCGGCATCGACTGGAGCGCCCGCGCGCACGAGGCCGACGCCGAGCACATCGACCGCGGCCTTCGCGTCCTCCTCAACGGACCGATGTACGGCACCGCCGTCGCGGTGCGGCGGATGCTCGCGAGCGGGGGCGGCGCGATCGTCAACGTCGCCTCGATCCAGGGCACGGCCGCGTTCCCGGGCTACTACGTCTACGGCGCCGCGAAGGCCGGCGTCGCGCAGATCGCGCGCAACGTCTGCATCGACTACGCGCACCGGGGCATCCGCTGCAACACCGTGCTGCCCGGGACCGTGGCGACCCCGATGACCGAGTCGGTGCTGCCGCCCGGGCTCGAGCGCGACGAGGCGCTGCGCGTGGAGGGCCTGCTCGCGCCGATGGGCCGCGTCGCGCAGCCCGAGGAGCTCGCCGCCGCGATCGCCTTCCTCGTCTCGGATGCGGCCTCGTACGTGAACGGCACCGGGCTGACCGTCGACGGCGGCTCGATGGCGCGCTGCTACGCCTACGAGCCGGCGCCGATCTGAGCCCCTCAGACCGCGAGGACGGTCAGGCCGAGTTCGGCCGCAAGATCGGCCAGCCGCTGCGCGAGCGACGGCGCGAGCGCGAAGCGCGCACCCGGGTCGAGGGGGAGCGGCGGCAGGCTGCTGCCGGGTATCCGCAACGGCTCGGCCCCGTCCTCGCGCGGGGCGCCCATCACGTACGCAAGCATGGCGTCGAGCCGGTCGGCGAGCTCGTCCGGCGGCCCGAAGCGGCCTGGATCGAGCGCGATCAGGAAGACGCCCTGGTCGTCCGGGCCGGGGTCGGCGGACACGGCGCCGGCGCCCGAGACGACCCCGGCGAGCGCCTCGACGAGGAGCGCGAGCGCGAAGCCCTTGGCGCCCCCGAGCGGCTGCAGCAGGCCGTCGCGCATCCACGCCTCCGGCACCGGACGGCCCGCGTCCTGGAGCACGCGCACCTTGCCGAACGCCGCGACGCTGGTGGCGAGATCGACGACGAGATGCGGCGGGCGGGCGCGCGGGATGCCCGCCGCCAGCGGATTCGTGGAGAGCCGGGCCGCGCTCGCACCCGGAGGCGCCACGGTCTGCTCGGCCCCGGAGTCGTTGGCGAACGCGAGCAGCGCGACGCCGTGCCCGCAGGCGCGGTCCGCGTAGTCCGCAAGGCGGCCGCAGTGGCCCGAGCGCCGCACCGCGACGGCGGCCACCCCGTGCTCGCGCGCCCGCTCGGCGGCGAGATCGACGGCGAACGTGCAGACCGCCTGGCCGAGCGCGTGCCGGCCGTCGACGGTCAGCGTCGCACCGTCGTCGCGCACCACCTCGGCTCGCTGCGAGGGCACGATCGTGCCCGCGCGCCAGGCTTCGGCGTACTGCACGAGACGCCGGAGCCCGTGCGACGGATGGCCGCCCACCTCCGCGCGCACGAGCAGCTCCGCCATCCTCCCGGCGTCGCCCGGGCGCGCTCCCATGCGCCCGGCGACGTCGCAGGCGAAGCGCACGGCCTCTGCGGCGGTCACCTCCGTCATGGCACCGAATAGTGCGCGAGGGCGTCGCGGTCGATCTCCACTCCGAGGCCGGGCTGCTGCGGGATCGCGATGCGCCCGTCGACCATGCGCAGCTCCTCGCCCGTGAGGTCGCGGCGCAGTCCCGACGCGCACAGCTCGCGCGGCAGGAACTCGATCAGGCGGATCTCGGGACGCGCGGCCGCGAGGTGCGCGGCCGCCGCGATCGAGATGCCCGTCTTCCAGAGATGCGGCACGACCGGCAGGCCGCGCTCGACGGCGAGGTCGCACACGCGCCGGGCCTCCGTGAGGCCGCCGACGCGCCCGATGTCGGGCTGTGCGACGCCGATCCGGCCGTGATCCATGAGCTGCGCGAACTCGTGCCGCGTCGTCAGCCACTCGCCGCCGGCAATCGGGATCGGCTGCTCCTCGGCCAGCCTGCGGTGGCCGTCGAGGTCGTCGGGCCAGAGCGGCGTCTCGAGCAGGTAGACGTCGAGCTCGGGCCAGTCGCGGATCACGCGCAGCGCGGTGTCGGCGTCGGGGAACGCGTACTGGACGTCGACGAGCAGCGTCATCTCGGGCCCGACCGCCTGCCGCACGGCTGCCACGACCTCGGTCGCGCGCTCGTGCGGCTCGTGCAGGCCGGCGTGCGCGTAGGGGCCGTTGAGTGTGACCTCCGCCTTGATCGCGCGGAATCCGAGCTCCCGCGCGCGCACCGCCCATGCGCACAGCGAGTCGCAGTAGGCCGCGAACCCGGAGACCTCGGGCTGGAGCGAGGCATACGGCGTGATGTGCTCGACGCGGGCGCCGCCGAGCAGCTCGTGGCAGGGCTTGCCGAGGGCCTTGCCGCGCAGGTCGTGCAACGCCATGTCGAGTGCCCCGATGGCGTTGACGACCGCGCCGCGGCGGCCGTTCATCGCGGTGCCGACGTAGAGCCGCTCCCACAGCCCCTCGACGTCGAGCGGATCGGCGCCGAGCAGGATCTCGCGCATGCCGACGCCCATCGTGTGCGTCCCGCGCGCGTCGATGCAGGCCCGCGCGATCCACGGGTTGACGTCGGTCTCGCCGATGCCGGAGATGCCCTCGTCGGTGTGGATCTCGACGACGATGTCGTCCTGTGCGGACGACGTCGCGCCGACGTCGACGTCGGGCTGCAACAGGACGTGGCAGTCGATCCCCGTGATCCGCACCGCACGGGACTGTATGGCGTTCGCCAACCCCACGGCGCTGGCCCGGCGCGCTAGATTTGTGGCGGATGCCACCGAGTACCGAACGCCCCTCCCCCGTCAACCGCACGGCGCTCACGCCGAGCGTCGAGGGCTATCTGAGCGCGATCTACGCACTCGCGCGCGACGACGAGCCGGTCGGGACACAGGCGATCGCGTCCGAGCTCGGCATCGCCGCGCCCTCGGTCACCGAGATGCTGCGCCGGCTGGACGCGCACGGGCTCGTCGAGTACCGGCGCGGCAGCGGCGCGCGGCTGACGCGCTCGGGCATCCTCGTCGCACGGCGCCAGGAGCGCCGGCGCGCCGTGATCGAGGCCTTCATCACGACGACGATCGGCCTGCCGGCGGAGGAGGCGGCGGAGGAGGCGCGCACGCTCGAGCATCACCTCAGCGACCGCCTGGTGGCACGCATCGGCGAGATCGTCGGCGAAGCGCCCGGCGCCTGGTGCCGCCGCGTCGGCACGCTGCCCGACCCGGAGTAAGGCCCCGTCTCGGTAGGGCGCGGTGCCTGGCGGCGTCGAGCGCCGCCTGGAACGCGATCGACCCTCGCAAGATCGTCCTGATCGGGCCGCGGGCCGATCGCGCCCCAGACGACCCTCGCCACTCGCCAGACCCACACGCCCTACCGAGACGGGCCCTAGTTTGGCTCGGGGACGGCAGCGCGCCTGGGGATCGGGCGGACGAGCCGCCCGCGCGTCCCGCCCCGAGCCGCTTCGAGCTTATCCGAGCGCTATAGCCTTTCGTCTCACACGAGCGTGATGCGGCCGGGCGCTCCGGCGACGATCTCGCCGACCACCCACCCGAGCGCTCCCGCCGCCTCGCGCGGCACCGCGGCGAGCAGGCCGCCCGAGGTCTGCGCGTCGCACGCCAGCAGCGCCAGCACCGGATCGACGTTCGCTGCGACGTCGGTGAACGCGCCGGCTGCCGCGCGGTTGCGCTGCGAGCCTCCCGGCACGAGGCCGGCGCGCGCCAGCCGCTCGACGCCCTCGAGCAGCGGCAGATCGGCGCTCGAGACGCGCGCGTGCACCCCGGACGCGGCGCACAGCTCGCGCAGGTGGCCGAGCAGGCCGAAGCCGGTCACGTCGGTCACGGCGTGCGGGCCGATGGCGCGCAGCGCGCTCGCGGCCGCGCGGTTGAGCGTCGTCATCGAGGCGACGGCGGCGGCGAGCACGTCCTCGTCGACCGCGTCCCTGCGCAGCGCGTTCGCGACGATCCCGGTGCCGAGCGCCTTCGTGAGCACGAGGACGTCGCCGGCCTCCGCACCTGCGTTGCGCCAGATGCGATCGGGGTGGACGAGCCCGGTCACGGCCAGGCCGTAGAGCGGCTCGGCGGCGGTGATCGTGTGCCCGCCGAGGATCGGCGCCCCGGCAGCATTCGCGACATCGGCGCCGCCGCGCAGGATCGCGCTCACGTCCTCGCCCGGGAGGTCGGCCGGGAAGCCGCCGATGGCGAGGGCGAAGAGCGGCTCGCCGCCCATCGCGAAGACGTCCGAGATCGCGTTGGTCGCCGCGATGCGGCCGAAGTCGTAGGGATCGTCGACGATCGGCGTGAACACGTCGACGGTCTGGACGATCGCCTGATCGTCCCCCAGGCGCACGACCGCGGCGTCGTCGAGCGTCTCGTTGCCGACCAGGATGCGGTCGTCGCCCGCGGCGGCGCGCGGCACTCCGTGCAGCAGCTCCGAGAGCCGCTCGGCCGGCACCTTGCAGGCGCACCCGCCGCCCGCGGCGCGCTGCGTCAGCCTCGGGAGCTCGACCCTCACGGAGCCGATCGTACCGCCGATCGCCGTGGCCGATGCTCTACGCTCGGCCGAGGATGACCACCGCCCATACCGGTCCGCGCATCGAGGCCGAGACGCTGCCCGAGGCCGTCGCCGCCCTGCGGGCGCGCGGCCTGCGCCTCTCGGCGGCGCGGCGCGAGGTGCTCGCCGCGCTCTACTCGACGGACCAGCCTCTGAGCGCCGAGCAGATCGCCGAGGGAACCGCCACGGGCCCGCCGCAGGACCTCGCCTCCGTCTACCGCAACCTCGAGACCCTCGAGCGCCTCGGGCTGGTGCAGCACGTCCACCTGGGGCACGGCGCGGGGCGCTACGTGCGCGCCGGGCGCGAGCGCGAGTACCTCGTGTGCGAGCGCTGCGGCGTCCATCGGGCCGTGCCGCCGGAGCAACTCGACGGGGTCCGCGCCGCGGTGCGCGACGCGACCGGGCTCGAGGCGCGCTTCAGCCACTTCCCCATCGTCGGCCTCTGCCGCGACTGCGCGGCGGCCGAGGCCGGCGTTTAGGGCGGGCCCTGAGAACGTCGCGCGCCCCGGGAGGGCTCAGGGCACCTCCCGGAGCGGCGATCGCGCGATGACGTCAGGCGGCGGCGGGTGCGGGCGTCCACGACGCCGGAGCCGCAGCGGGCGGATCGGCCGGCATCGGCGGCGCGCCGCCCGGGCCCATCTTCCAGCCGCGATGGCCGAACCCGAAGCCGTGGTCCTCGTGCACGCCGTTGACGAGGTCGTCGACGTGCTTGGCGAGACCGTCGAGCAGCTTCTGCTCCTGATCCTTGGTGAGCTTGCCGGCGGTCACCGCCGCGTCGAGGCGCTTGGTGGCGAGGTCGGTGATCTCGGTCTTGAGAGCGGCGACGGTCTTGCCCTGCGCCTGGGCGACGTCGGCGAGCGACTTGCCCGAGCGCAGCTGCGTCATGAGGTCGGCCGGCTTGAGGCCGAGCCACGTCGCGAGGTCGTCGATGCCCGCCGCGAGGCCCGGGAGACCGCCCGGACCGCCGAACATGGGGCCGCGGCCGAAGCCCGGGCCGCCGAAGCCGCGGTGGCCGAAGTGCTCTCCGAAACCGCCGCGCCCGCCGCCGAAGATCGGCTGCGTGCCGTCCTCGATGCGCTTCTTGATGGCGTCGGCCTGGGCCTGCGTCAGCTTGCCCGCCGTCACCTGCGCGTCGACCTGCTTCTCGAGCGCCTTCTTGAGCGCGTCGCTGAGCGCGCTCGGCGTGACGCCGAGCGTGCCGGCGGCATCGTCGACGATCGCCTGGCTGCGCGCCTGGGGGGAATCGTCCTTTGTCGCGGCATAGGCCGCACCGCCACTCACGGCCGCCACGACGGCGAGCGCGCCAATCATCATCCGGAACTTGCGATTTCTCGGTTGCCGCTCGTCGGTCATCCGGCTCCCTTCACTGCATGGTTGCGACCATTCCAGTCAACCAGAGCCTCCTGAGTCTACCCCCAGAACTTCCTGGGTCCACGCTGTGAAGAGGGATGCGCACGGCGGCCTCAGAGCTTGGCGACGACGAGCGGAATCGCGTCTGCGACGCGCGCACCGCGGGCCGCCACGAGCGTGAGCACGAGCGTGTACGAGCCGGCCGCGGGCGCGTGGCGCACCGTGACGCTGCCCCGCCCCGCCGTGCGCACCGTGAAGGCGGCGATGCGCGCGGCGCCGAGCCCGCGCCGCGGCCGCGCGAGCAGGACGAGCCTCATGCCCTTGCCGGCGAGATAGCGCACCGTGAGGCGCCCGCGCGCGACGACGCGCAGGCGCGCGTGCAGCAGCGTCGCGGTGGCGACGACGCTCGCCGCCGCGCCGCGCGCGCCGCGGCGCGCCGGGCGCGCCCTCGACACCGGCGGCGCCCGGGCTTCCGCCGGCCCCCGCGGAACCCGTGCCCGCGCCGCCTGCGGGACCGGACGTGCCCACCGGACCCGCGGGCCCGAGCGCCGCGCCCGCAACGGAGACCGCGCCGCTCCGCCCGGCGTACCGGGCGAGCACGCTCGCCGACGTCGCCACGACGTGGCAGGCGAGAAGGTGCGTCTCGTCGCCCGCTACCGGAGCGTAGAGCGTGCCCGTCTCCCCTGCCAGATCGACGCCGTCGAGCGTCCACTGGACGCCGTAGCTGCCGATGTCCAGGCTCGCCTTCCACGTCCCCTCGTCGCACAGCGCGCGCTCGCCGACGCGGCCCGAGCCGTACACCGCCGGCGCGCGCAAGAGCACGTCGACGCCGCTGCCCGCGCGGCCGATGCGGTTGCCGCCGAGCTCGCTGAACCAGAGATTGCCGTCGGGACCCGACGCGATCGCGCTGGGTGCCGCGCCGGCGGTGATGCCCGTCGCGAACTCAGTGATCACGCCCGAAGCGGTCACACGACCGATCCTGTTGCCGCTTGCTTCGGTGAACCAGATGTCGCCGTCAGCGCCGGCCGCAATGCCGACAAACCCAGCGCCGGCAGTTACCCCACTACTGAACTCCGTCACGACTCCGGATGGCGTGATGCGGCCGACCTGGCCTGCCGCCGCCTCGACAAACCAGACGTTTCCGTCGTTTCCGCGAGCGATCGCTTGCGGGTGGACACCCCCGAGCGGGAGCACGAATTCCGTGATCACGCCAGCAGGCGTGATCCGACCAATCTGGTTCCCGAGGCGTTCGGTGAACCAGAGATTGCCGTCCGCGCCGACCGCGATGCCGAAGGGCTCGGTGCCCGCGCCAACCGTGAACTCGGTCACCGCGCCCGCAGTCGTCATGCGCCCAATCTGGTCCGCGTCCGTCTCGGTGAACCACATCGCGCCATCGGGGCCAGAGGCAATCTCACGAACACCTGCCGCAGCCGTGAGCACGACGAACTCCGTGACGACGCCCCCGGGCGTGATGCGCCCGATGCTGTTCACGCCCGGCTCGGTGAACCAGAGGTTGCCGTCGGGACCGACCGCGATCGCGGTCGGCTGGGCCGACGCCGTGATCCCCGCCGCGAACTCCGTCACGGCTCCGGCCGCGGTGATGAACCCGACGCGGTCGCCGTTCGCCTCGGTGAACCAGAGATTGCCGTCCGGGCCCGCGGCGACACCGCCGAGCCCCGCGTTCGCGGTGATCCCCGCGCCGAACTCGGACACGGCTCCCGCCGGGATCGCGGCGCCGGCCGTGGATGCCGCGAGCCCGAGTGCGAGCAGGACAGCCAGGACGAGCGCAGATCTTTGCAATAGTTGCATCAAGAGTTGTTCCCCGAAGCGCGTCTGCCGAGCTACCGCGAAGCGGTGACATCGCGGCCCGGCGCAGATCGCTCTCGAGAGCGATCCGAACGCCTGGCACGAGGCCCGCTGGCTCCGCCGCATGCCGGCCCTCGGCCACGGCAAGCCGGCGGTCTCCCCGCGGCCCTCCGCCGAGGGGGCAGCGCGCTGACAGATACCCCTCCGGGGTACGCAACAACGGGGTCTGACCCCGATGTTGCGTACCCCATGGGGGTACGCGCACCTGGGGTCTGACCCCAGGTGCGCGAATGTTCTGGTCGTGCCATTCGTTTGCGTGATTGAACGAATGGCACTTGCGTACACTCATTCCGTGGTCTCCAGCCGGCGCCAGCCTCTTGCTCCTGCCGGCGCTGCGCGTTCCACCGTGCTGATCACGCGCATGGCGCGGGCGATGCGGCGGCAGTTCGACGAGGCGGTTGCGCCGCTCGGGCTGCGGGCCCGCCATCTCGTCGCCCTCACCTACCTCAACGATCACGGGGCGTCGGCCCAGCAGGCGCTGATCGAGGCGCTCGGCCTCGACGCGTCCAACCTCGTGGCGCTGCTCAACGAGCTCGAGGACCACGATCTGATCGTGCGCCGCCGCGACCGCGCCGACCGGCGCCGCGGCATCATCGAGCTCTCGGCCGAGGGTGAGCAGGTGCTCGCGCTCGTGGATCAGGCGCTCGAGACCGTCGACGACGAGATGCTCGCGGCGCTGAGCGGCGACGAGCGCGCCACGCTCAACGAGCTCCTGGCGCGCTGCGCCGGGCCGCTCGACTGCAAGACGGAAGTCGCCTGCGAGATCGCCGAGGAGCGCGACCCGCCCGAGTGCTGAGGGCCCGCTACCAGCGGCCGCGGTGGACGACGTCGTCGAACGCGCGGCGGTCGGGGTTCCGGAGCGGCGCGAGCGGGCGCTCCGCCGGGTAGCCGAGCGAGAGCAGCGAGACGGCGAAGCGGTCGGCGGGGAAGCCGAGCAGCGAACGCGCGAGGTCTTGATCCGCCACCGCCGCGTGGCTCGAGCCGATGCCGAGGTCGGCGGCGGCGAGCGCCATGCTCATGGTCGCCTGGCCGTGGTCGTACTGGAGCCAGCCGTGGCGCTGGTCGTCATCGGCCAGCACCGGTCCGAGGCAGACGATCACGGCCGCGGCGCCCACCACGTGCGAGGCGCCGCGCCAGACCTTGGCGAGCTCGGGCATCAGCGCGCGATCGGTCACGAGCACGAAGTCCCACGGCTGCCAGTTGCGCGACGACGGCGCGCGCCGCCCGGCCTCGAGGATGCGGTCGAGATCGGCGTCCGCGACGGCCCGCTCCGCGAACGTCCGGACATTGCGCCGAGCTCTGATCGCGTCCCAGGTTTCCATCGCCGGAAGATAGCGCTAGCCTGCGCGCTACCGGGGTGCCCACATGGCTGAGACCGAGCTTCGCTCGGGACCCGAAAAACCTGATCTGGGTAATGCCAGCGGAGGGAGTAGCTCGTGAGACGTCCGATCCTCGCCATCGTGCTGTGCGTGGCCGCGTGGACCGCGACGGCCGTGCCGTCGCAGGCGCAGCCGGCGCGCGCCGAGGTGTCCATCGCGCTCGACTGGACGCCGAACACCAATCACACCGGCATCTACGTGGCGCAGAAGCTCGGGTACTACAAGGCCGCGGGCATCGACCTCCAGATCCTGCCCTACGCGAGTACGGCGCCCGAGACCCTCGTCAGCCACGGCATCGCCGACTTCGGCTTCTCGTACTCGGCGGGCGTGGCGTTCGCACGCGCGTCGGGCGCGGACGTCACGTCCGTGTTCGCCGTGCTGCAGCACACCGCGCTCGAGATCGGGTTCCGCGCCGACCGCACCGACATCAAGACGCCGAAGGACCTCGACGGCAAGGTCTACGCCGGCTTCGGCACGCCCGACGAGAAGCCCCTGCTGCAGACCGTCATCCGCCATGCCGGCGGCAAGGGCGTGTTCAAGAACGTGACGCTGAACACGTCCGCCTACGACGCCGTCTACCGCGGGAAGGCCGACTTCACCCTGCCGCTCGCAACGTGGGAGGGCATCCAGGCGCGGCTCGCGGGCAAGCCGCTGCGGACGTTCAAGCTGGCGCGCTACGGCGTGCCGCCCGAGTACTCGGCCCTGATCGCGTCGAGCAACGCCTACCTGCACGCCGAGCCCGCGCTCGCGCGCCGCTTCCTGGCCGCCACGACGCGGGGCTATCGCTACGCGGCCGACCATCCCCAGGCGGCTGCCCGCATCCTCATCGACGCCAACCGGCAGGCCCTCACCCAGCCCAAGCTGGTGTACGAGAGCGCGGCCCTCATGGCACGGAGCTACTACAAGGACCGCGCCGGCGATGTCGGGACGCAGACGGCGGGCGTGTGGCGCGGCTACGTGCACTTCCTCTTCGCCGCCGGCGCGCTCACCGACGCGAACGGGCACCCGCTCACGCGCGAGCCCGCCGCGTCCACGTACTTCACCAACGCGTACCTGCCGCCCCGGCGCTGATGGCCGCGCTCCGCAGCCGCGCGCTCGCGGTGATCCCACCGCTCGTCATCGCCGGCCTCCTGATCGCGGCCTGGCAGCTGTACGCGAACCTCAGCGGGGTCGGCAACGACGTGCTGCCGCCGCCGAGCCGCGTGCTCTCGGTGAGCTGGGACAACCGCGGCGACCTCTGGGCGAACACCCTGCCGACGCTGCGCGCGACGCTGCTCGGGTTCGCGCTCTCGCTCGCGCTCGGATTCGTCCTGGCCGTGCTGGCCGACAGCTCGCCGCACCTGCGGCGCGCCATCATGCCCGTGCTGGTGGTGACGCAGACGCTGCCGATCATCGCGATCGCGCCGCTCATGGTGCTCTGGTTCGGGTTCGAGCTGACGCCGAAGGTGCTGCTGGTCGCGCTCGTGACGTTCTTCCCGATCACGGTGGCGTTCGCCGAGGGCTTCGCCGCCAGCGAGCCCGAGGCCGAGGCGCTCCTGCGCTCGATGGGCGCGAGCCGGGCGCGCGTGTTCCGCACGGTGCGCTTCCCCACGTCGCTGCCGTTCTTCTTCGCCGGGCTCCGCATCGCGATCACGTACGCCGTCGTGGCCGCGATCTTCGCCGAGTACGCGGGCGCCACCGAGGGCCTCGGCATCTACATGCAGAACGCCAAGAACTCGTTCCGCACCGACCTCGTGCTCGCGGCCGTGGTCGTGAGCGCGCTGCTCACGCTCGCGCTGTTCGCGCTCACGTACGCGCTCGAGCGCCTCGCGATCCCGTGGTACCGGCTCTCGCGCAGGGGCGGCCGGGAAGCGTGAGCGCGGCGCCGCCGAAGCTGGAGCTGCGCGGCCTCGGCAAGCGCTTCGGCGAGCTCGAGGTGCTGCGGGACCTCTCGCTCGAAGCGCGCGCGGGCGAGTTCGTCGCGATCCTCGGGCCGAGCGGCTGCGGCAAGTCGACCGCGCTCTCGATCCTCACGGGCGGCACGCCGGCGAGCGCCGGCGAGGTGCTCGTCGACGGAGAGGTGACGAGCGCGAAGGGCGGCCGCTTCGCCTACATGCCGCAGTCCGACGCGCTGCTGCCCTGGCGCCGCGTGCTCGACAACGCGACGCTCGGCCTCGAGGTGCGCGGGATGCCGCGGCGCGAGGCGCGCGAGCGCGTGCGCCCGCTGCTCCCCGCATTCGGCCTCGACGGCTTCGAGCGCGCCTATCCCTTCCAGCTCTCGGGCGGCATGCGCCAGCGCGCCGCGCTCCTGCGCACGGTCGTGCAGGAGCGCGAGGTGCTGCTGCTCGACGAGCCCTTCGGCGCGCTCGACGCACTCACGCGCGCCGAGATGCAGCGCTGGCTGGAGTCGGTCTGGGAGCGCTTCCGCGCGACCGTGCTGCTCGTCACGCACGACGTGCGCGAGGCGGTCTTCCTGGCCGACCGGATCTACGTGCTCTCGCCGCGCCCGGGCACGGTCGTCGCCGAGCTCGCGGTGCCCCTCCCCCGGCCCCGCGCCCCCGCCGACCCGCAGATCGCCCGGCTCGCGGCCGAGCTGCTCGAGCGCCTCCTCACGCCACCCCGGCCAGGAAGCCCAGCACCGCTTCGTTGAACGCGTCGGGGAACTCCCACAGGCAGGCGTGGCCGCCGGGCACCTCGACCCACGTCGAGCGCGGGAGCTCCTCGTGCAGGCGGCGCGAGAGCTTCGGGTAGATGAGGATGTCCTCCTCGCCGACCATCGTCATGGCGGGGCAGCTGACGGCGCCGAGGCGGCCGCGCGTGTCGTGCGTCTCGATCGACGAGAGCTGGGCGAGGTAGGAGTCGACGGGCTGCGGGTTGGCGGCCATCAGGCCCTCGATCTCGATCAGCACGTCCTCGTGCTGCTCGAAGAAGTCGGTCGTGAAGGCCCACAGGATCACCTCGCGCTGCGTGAAGCCGACGCCGAGCGTGGGCACCAGGTCGCGCCAGCACGAGAACATGCGCAGGCAGAAGGGGCCCGGGTAGGAGTACGTGCAGCAGAACGAGGCCGAGCGCAGCCGGTCGGCGTGCGCGATGGCGTACTCCTGCGCGATCATGCCGCCCATCGAGACGCCGAGCAGGTGGAACTTCTCGATCTCGAGCGCGTCGACGAGGCCCGCGAGGTCGCCGGCCATCTGCGCGGTCGTGTACGGCCCGGCCGGCGTCGGCGATTCGCCCACGCCGCGGTTGTCGTAGCTGACGACGCGATAGCGCTCGGCGAACGCGGGGATCTGCGCCTCCCACGACTCCTTGGCGTCGGCGAGGCCGTTGACGAGCACGAGCGTCTCGGGGCCGTCGCCGTCGATCTGATACGCCAGGTCGAGGCCGTTCGCGCGGATGGTGCGCATGTGGCTCCTTGTTCCTCAGGTCGTCATGAACGCGGGGATGAAGCGCGTCAGCGTGCGCGCCCCCGCGACGATGCTCGCGAGCTCCACGGCCTCGTCGACGCCGTGGATCGAGCGAACGCGCGGCCCGTAGCAGAGCGCCGGGCACGCGAGCTCGTTGAGATAGTGGCGCGCGTCCGTCGTGGACGCGAGCCGGAACGCACGCGGCGGCGAGCCGTGGATGCTCGTGTGCGCCTGGGACATCAGTTCGGGCCGATCAGCCCGACGATCTCGCGCTCGCGGACCGCGATGTCGACATGGTCGAGCGCGCGGACGCCGCGGAACTGCTTGACGATTCCCTCGGCGACGATCGACTCGCTCACTCGCACGCCTCGCATGCGTTCTCGAAAAGGCGCTGTAGCAGAGCCCGGGAGCGTTCGAGTCTAGGCAGCCGCGCGACACGCCGTCAAGCCAGGTTCGACCGAAGTGCACGATTGGGGTCAGACCCCGATCGTGCAGCCGCGCCGCCGCCCGTGCACGATTGGGGTCTGACCCCGATCGTGCAGCCACAACCCACCGATATGCTGGCTCGCATGACTGGATTGCGCGGCGTGTTTGCGGCAGCGGTGACGCCACTGCTCGAGGGGGGAACGCGGCTCGACGAGCCCGGGATCGCGGCCGTCGCCGACTTCCTGGTGGCCGGCGGGGCCGACGGCGCGCTCGTGTGCGGCACGGCCGGCGAGGGCATGGTGCTGAGCGTCGCCGAGCGGCAGCGCGCGCTCGAGACCTACATCGCGGCCGGCGGCTCGCGGCTCGCGCTCATGGCCCACTGCGGCGCACAGACG
Source organism: uncultured Actinomycetes bacterium (assembly GCA_963743275.1). Classification (GTDB taxonomy): domain Bacteria; phylum Actinomycetota; class Thermoleophilia; order Gaiellales; family JALYLC01; genus JALYLC01. Next base: position 504,222 of record CAVUPB010000005.1, read on the forward strand.
ACCGCCGACACGGCGGCCCTGGCGGCGCATGCGGCCGAGGCCGGCGCGGTGGGCGTGTCGGTCATCGCACCGCCCTACTTCCCGCTCGACGAGCGGGCCCTGCTCGAGCACCTCGCCGCGGCGGCCGCGGCGTGCGCGCCGCTGCCGTTCTACGTCTACTGCTTCACGGCCCGCAGCGGCTACCCGATCCCCATTCCCGTGATCGAGCGGCTGCGCGAGCGCGCGGCGAACCTCGCCGGGCTCAAGGTCTCCGAGGCCCCGTGGGAGCGCTTCGAGCCGTACCTGCTCGCAGGCCTCGACATCTTCGTCGGGCCGGAGGCGCTGATCGCGCAGGGCCTCGCCGGCGGCGCGGTCGGCGCCATCTCGGCGCTCGCCTCCGCGTTCCCCGAGCTCGTCGTCGCGGCTGTGGCCACGGGGACGCCCGAGGCGACCGAGCGCGCCCGGGCCGCGCGCATGGCGCTCGAGCGCTTCCCGATGCCGGCCGCGCTGAAGGTCACGTGCGGCATCCGCGGCGTGGCCATCGGGGCCGATGTGCGCGCGCCCCTGCGCACTCTCGACGCGAGCGAGCGAGGTGAGCTCGAGCACGCCGTGCGCGGATTGCTCGAGGCGGTTCCCGCGTGACCGCGCAGCCCGCGGGGCGCGCCACGGACGCCATCGCTCAGCGCGTCAACTCGACGCTGCGCAAGGGCATCCTCGCGGCGGCGCGCAGCCGGCGGGCCGGCGGCATCGCCACGAAGCACGGGATGCGCCTCGGAGCGCAGCGCTTCGTCGCCGGCGAGACGTTCGCCGAGGCCGCCGGCGTGCTGGCGCGGCTCAACGAGCGCGGGCTGCACGCCAACACGACGCTGCTCGGCGAGGACGTGCTGTCGGCCGGCGAGGCGCGCGCCGTCACCGCCGAGTACGAGCAGATCCTCGACGCCATCGCCGAGCGCGGGCTGCGCTGCAACATCGCGCTCAAGCTGACGCACCTCGGGCTCCTGCTCGACGAGGAGCTCGCGTACGAGCACGTGCAGCGGCTCGTCGACCGCGCCGCGGGGCTCGGCAACTTCATCCGCCTCGACATGGAGCACTCGGACCTCGTCGATGCGACGCTCGGCATCTACCGCCGGTTGCGTGCCGGGGGCCGGGACGCCGTCGGCACGGTCTTGCAGTCGTACCTCTACCGCACCCCCGCCGACCTGGACGCGCTGCTGCCGCTGCAGCCGAACCTGCGCATCGTCAAGGGCGCCTACCTCGAGTCTCCCGACGTCGCCTACCCGCGCAAGGCCGATGTCGACGCGGCCTATGCGCGCCTCGTCGAGGCCATGTTCACGGGCGGCGCCTACACCGCGATCGCGACCCACGACGAGCGCCTGATCGAGGAGTCGATCGCCATCGCCGAGCGACTCGGGATCGGGCGCGATCGCTTCGAGTTCCAGATGCTCTACGGGGTGCGCTCGGCGCTCCAGCTCGAGCTCGTCGCGCGCGGCTACAAGGTGCTCGTGGCCACGCCGTTCGGCCCCCAGTGGTACCCGTACCTGATGCGGCGGCTCGCCGAGCGCCCCGCCAACATGCTCTTCGTCGCCCGCAACCTCGTGCGGCGCTGACGCCGAATCGACCCCCGGAGCAGACGATGCCGAAGCGCGCCCTGATCGTGATCGACGTGCAGAACGAGTACTTCGACGGCGCGCTGCCGATCAGCGACCCGCCGCCGGAGACGAGCCTCGCCAACATCGGGCGCGCCATGGACGCCGCCACGAGCGCCGGCGTGCCGGTGATCGTCGTGCGCCACGGCGACAGCGACCCCGAGGCCGGGATCTTCCTCGAGGGCTCGCACGCGTGGGAGCTGCACCCGGAGATCGAGCGGCGCCCGCGCGACTTCCTGATCGACAAGACGCTGCCGGGCTCGTTCACGGGCACCTCGCTCGGCGAGGTGCTCGAGGAGGCCGGCGTCGACACGGTCGCGATCACCGGCTACATGACGCACATGTGCGTCGACACGACCTCGCGCCAGGCCGCCCACCGCGGACTGGCCGTCGAGATCCTCAACGACGCGACCGGCACGCTCCCGCTCGAGAACAGCGGCGGCAGCGCCGGCGGCGAGGAGCTGCACCGCGCGACGCTCGTGGCCCAGGGCCAGTTCTTCGCCGACGTCCTCTCGACCGACGACTGGCTGGCGCGCATCCGGGACTGACGCTGCGGCGCGCGCACGCGCGCGCCGGCGACGTTCGCCGAGCGGTCTCCCGCGGGTCGCGCTGGATCTCCGCAGCCGGGCAGATGTCGACGAGCCGGTCGCCCTGCACGACGTGGAAGTGCGAATACAGCACGAGCGTCTGGTAGCAGTGCGGAGGCATCACCTCGACGACGTCGCCGACCGCAAGGCGATCGGCAGCGCGGGCGAACTCGATGCGTCCCATGTCGTCGCCGACGAGCGAGTACGTCGCCCCATCCGGCGCGCCGCGCAGGATGGCGGGGTGCTCGATGCCGAAGATGGCGTCGAGCTCCTTGACGCCGGCGTCCGTGATCACGAAGCCGGGCTGCGCGGCGCTGATGACCGTCGTGCGCACCGCGAGCGCCGGCGCGAACGGATGCGGCTCGCCGCGCCGCATCACGGTGGCGCGGTAGTTGACGTCCATCAGCGCGTACGTCCCGGGCTGCAGCTCGCTGAGCACGCCGAGCTCGTGGTCGAAGTCGTGCGTGCCCGTGCCCCCGCCCGAGACGATGCGCGGGGCGAGGCCCTCGGCGCCGAGGCGCTCGACGACCCCGACGAGCGGCTGCAACAGCGCTCGCGAGCGCGCGCGCCGCTCGTCGTAGCCGACGGTGTTCTGGTGGTCGCCGACGTAGCCCTGCACGCCCGCGTACTCGAGGCCGTCGGAGTCGGCCACGAGCCGAGCGAGCCCGACGACGCGCTCGGGATCGGCCACGCCCGTGCGACGGCCGCCGACCTCGACGTCGACGAGCACGCGGAGCGGCCGCCCGGAGCGGCGGCCGGCCTCGGCCAGTTGCGCCACGTTGCCGGGATCGTCCGCGACGACCAGGAAGTCGTCCGCGCGCGCGTTGAGCGCGGCCAGCCGCTCGAGCTTCGGCGCCGTCACGACCGACGTGAAGAGCATGACGCCGGGGATGCCGGCGTCGGCCATGACCTCGCACTCGGCGAGCGTCGCGCAGCACACGCCGAGCCCGCCGGCTGCGATCTGCCGCCGGGCGATGTCGACCGACTTGTGCACCTTGGCCACGGGCCGCAGGCCGTAGCCGTGCGCCCGCGCGTGCTCGGCCAGCGACGCGATGTTCGCGTCGAGGACGTCGAGGTCGAGCACGAGCGCCGGCGTGCCGATCGCCTCGCGCGAGCCCGGGACGCCGATCAGGTGCTCGCTGGGGCCGCGGCTCACGCGGGCGACCTTACAGGTCCAGCTCGATGCCGCCCGCTGCGGCCGACTCGTACGCACGCTCGGCGACGAGCACGCCGTGCAGCCGTCTTCCGCGGCGGGCCGGCCTCGCGCACGGCGTCGACGAAGTCGGCGACGCCGGCGGCGATCGAGTCGAGCTTCCAGCCGCCGGTTGTACGGGACGCCGGCGAGCGGACTGTCCTCGACGTCGTCGCCGCCCGCGAAATGGATCGCCGGCGTCCGGGCGAGCTGGTCGACGATCACGGAGCCCTCGCTGCCGTAGAGCTCGAGCCGCTCGCCCCATGGGACTCCGCAATGAACGTGTACTCGGTGCCGAAGAGCGCGCCAGACGCCATGCGCCCGGCGACGACCGCGTGATCGTCGACCTCGCTCTCGTCGATCAGGCGGTGATGGAAGCCGCGCACCGTCGCGAGCTCGCCGAGCAGCCAGCGCAGGAGGTAGAAGGAGTGCGGCCCGGCGTCGAAGATCGCCCCGCCGCCCGAACCGGCCTGCTTGCCCTTCCAGAGCGTGGTGTCGCGCAGCCGGCGCACCTCGCTGCCCGAGATGAACGTGCGCGCGAGCCGCGGCTCGCCGATCGCGCCCGAGCGCAGCAGCTGGTCGACGGCGCGGTAAGCCGCGACGAACCGCGTGTTCTCGGCCACGCCGAGCGTGAGCGCGGCCTCGTGCGCCTGCGCAATCAGGCTCCGGCACTCGTCCGAGGTCAGCGCGAGCGGCTTCTCGACGAGCACGTGGCGGCCCGCGGCGAGCGCGGCGCTCGCCGCGGAGAAATGGACGTCGTGCGGCAGCGTGAGATCGACGGCCGCGACGTCCCCATCGGCGAGCAGATCGTCCAGGCTCGAGTAGGCCCGCGCGCCGAGCTCGGCGGCGACGGCGGCCGCGCGGGCTCCGTCGCGATCGCAGACCGCGACCACGGCGGCGCGATCGCCCGCCGTCGCATACCCGGCCAGATGCGCGCGGCTGATCAGGCCGAGGCCGGCAAGGCCGATGCCGAGCCGTCCGCCTTCGCTAACGGTCATGCGGGGGAGCTCCTTGCCTCGGGTGTCCAGCCGGTCAGCGTCTCGGGGTTCGCGACCGCGATGGCGCTGCGGTCACCGAGCCCGTGCAGGGCCCGCAGGGCCGTCACGAGCGCATGCGAGTAGTGGTCGACCACGTCGAGCGACGCGCCCGCGATGTGCGGCGTCAAGAGGACGTTAGCGAGCGACAGCAGGGGGTCGTCCGGCAGCAGCGGTTCGTCCGGGAAGACGTCCAGCGCGGCGCCGCCGAGATGCCCGCCGGCCAGCGCCTGCCCCGACGAGCGCCGGATAGTCGAGTATCGCGCCGCGCGCGGTGTTGATCAGGAACGCCCCCGGCCGCATGGCGCACAGCTCGGCGCGCCCGACGAGGACATCGCTACCGCGGGCGTGCAGCGAGACGACATGGGAGCCGGCCAGCAGCTCGCCGAGCTCGACGAGGCGCACGCGCGCGGTACCCGGCGACGCGACGAACGGATCGTGCGCGAGCACGCGCATGTCGAGCGCGAGCGCCTCGGCGGCGACGCGCCGGGCCACGGCACCGAACCCGAGCAGGCCGAGCGTGAGCGTGCGCAGTTCGCGACCGCGGAACGCCTGGTACGGAATCGGCGCGTCCGGGTCGGCCGGCCGCCAAATCACGTCGGCGCGCTCGCGCACGCGCTGCGCGCGCACCTCGGTCAGCACGCCGGTGCGCAGCAGGTGGTCGGTGTGGGCGATGTGGCGCACGAGGGCAATCAGCTGGCCGATCACGAACTCGGCGACCGCCTCCGCGTTGCGCCCCGGCGCGTACAGGACGGGGATCCCCCGGCGCGTCGTCGGCGGCGTGCACGTCGACGTTCACCGGCCCGCCGCGCACGCACGCCACCAAGCGGAGCGACGGCAGCGCCTGGAGCTCGGCGGCGCCGCAGCGATCGGCCTCCAGGATCCAGCCGCCGACCGCTGCGGCGGCGCCGTCGCGCAGGGCGACGGCGAGCCGCTCTCCGCGACGGTCGAGGAGCTCGTAGCCGAGGTCCGCCAGTGCCGCGCGCGCATCCGCGGTCAGGTCGGTCGTGAGCAACATTTTCCACGCTGCGGCTCCCAGCGATGCCTCGCGCAGCCGCGCGAAGGCCTCGGCGTAGCGTCGCGTGAGCGGGACATAGGCCGCGTGGCGCTCCGGGTCGGGCGCGTACACATGCTGCGGCAGCTCGCGCGACGGGCGATCGAGGCCCGCGACGAGCAGCGCACCACCGAGCGCCGCGGCGTCCCTCGAGCTCGGGTACGACGACCGGGCGGCCGAGCACGTCGGCGAGCAACTGCGCGCCGAACGCGGTGCGCCCGCCGCCGGTGAGCACGACGCCGCCCGACCGCCCGCGCGCGACCGTCTCGAGACGGGCGAGGTTGGGGGCGATGGCGTGCGCCGACGATTCGAGCACGGCGCGCGCAAGATCGCCCACCGAGCGCGCGGGATCGGCGCCGATCAGCGAGACGGGCGGCACGTCGGCCCAGCGGGCCGCCCCCCACTCGGGATTGGGCGCGCACACGAGCGCGCCGTGCGCGCCCGGTGGCGAGGACGACGCGAGCCGCTCGAGCGACGCGTAGTCGCTGCCGGTGAGGTCGCGCAGCCAGCGCAGCATGGCCCCGCTCGTGCCGACGTTCGTCTCCGCCGCCCAGCGCCCGGGGCGCAGGTGGGCGCTCACGAGCGGCGTGACCGCGGGATCCAGCCAGGGCTCGCGCGTCGCGATCATGATCGGCGTCGTCGTGCCCGAGACGACGACGAGGGAATCGCCGTCGAGACCGGCGGCGCCGAGGCAGGCGAGGTGCGAGTCTCCGCCGCCGGCGTGCACCGGCGTGCCGGCCGGCAGGCCCACGCGCCGCGCGACGCCGGGGCGCAGGCCGCCGAGGTTCGCCCCGGCATCGCAGAGCGGCGGCAGGCGCCTGCCGTCGATCCCCGTCGCCTCGAGCAGCGGAGCGGCCCACTGCCGTGCCGAGACGTCGAGCATCTGCGACATCGACGCCGCGGAGCGCTCGCTCGCGACGGCGCCAGAGAGGCGCTCCGGCAGCCAGTCGCTGAACTGCAGGATCCACCGCGTGCGCCGCCACGGACCGGTCTGCTCACGCACGAACCAGAGGAGTTTCGGCAGCCCGAAGTGCGGCGCGCTCCAGTGGCCGGTGGTGGCGTAGAGCGCGTCCTCGCCGAGCGCCTCTCGCACCTCGCCGACGTACGCGCGGCCGCGGGCGTCGGGCGCCAGCAGGCCCGGCGCGACCGGCTCGCGGCAGTCATCCACGAGCACGAACGGGATACGCATGCCGGTGCACACGATCCCGGCGTAGCGCCCGGGCGGCTCGCCGGCCGCGGTGATCGCCTCGGCCAGCGCCGACTCGATCACGCCCCACCACGCGGCGGGGTCCCACTCGAGCAGGCCGGGGCCGGGCGACGATGACGCGTACTCGCGGCGCACCGTCGCGAGCGTGCGCCACGTCTCGAGCGAGACGACGCCGAGCTTGACGCCCGATCCCCCGGCGTCGATGGTCGCCACGAGCGTCATCGGCGGTTCACGGCTCCGGCTGCCCGTAGCTCTTGTGGCGCTCGGCCACGTTCGCGATCTCGGCGTCGGAGAGGATCACGGGCGTGCCCACCGCGAGCGCGCGCCAGTACGTCGCCGCGCGAGGATCTCGAGCACGCGCGCGTTGAGGGCCGCGTCGTCGAGATCGTCGCCGAGCGCGAGCGTGCCGTGATGGCGAGCAGGATCGCCTTCGTCGTCCCGGCGAGGCCGTCGAACGCGTTCTGCGCGAGCTCCTGCGTGCCATACGTGGCGTCGACCACGGGCACCTCCGTCGTCGCGAGTCGCGAGATGACGTAATGCACTGCCGGGATCGGCCGGCGCAGGACGGCCAGCGTCGTCGCATACGGCGAGTGAGTGTGGACGACCGCGCCCGCCTCGGGCCGAGCGGCGTAGACCGCGCGGTGCAGCGCCAGCTCGCTCGACGGCCGGCGCTCGCCCTCGACGACGGCGCCGTCGGCGAGCCGGCAGACGACGACGTCGGCCGCTTTCGTGTCGCCGTAGGGGATGCCCGAGGGCGTGATCGCGATGGCGCCGTCGCCGACGCGCGCGCTGATGTTCCCGGCCGTGAGATCGAGGATGCCGAGGCGCTCGAGCTCGACGCCGATCTCGGCGATGCGAGCGCGGACGACTGCCGTCACGAGGAGGCTGCGACGGGCGAGTCGGGCGCGACGACGAGGCCGCCGCGCTTGATCGACTCGTACGCGCATTCGATCAGCCGGATCGTGTACTTCGCCTCGGCGAGGTCGACGCTCGCCGGCCGCCCCGTGCGGATCGCATCGACGAAGTCCTGGCAGCCGGCCATGATCGAGTTGTGCTTCCAGCCGCCAGGTCGTAGGGCACGTCGAGCGGCGTCCCCTTCGGATCCTGATCGCCACGGTAGAAGACAACAGGGGGATCCAGCACCTGGTCGACGATGATTGCGCCGTCGCTGCCGTACACCTCGACGCGTTCGCCGCGCGGGTACTCCGTAACCGAGCAGAACTCCATCGCGTAGAGCGTCCCGCCCTTCGTGGCACCGCAGATCACGGCGTGGTTCTCGAGCGCAATCTCGGGCACGTAGCCGCGCGCGAACGCCTGCACCGACTCGACCTCGCCGAGCAGCAGCACGAGCAGGTACAGCATGTGCGGCGCACAGTCGATGATGGCGCCGCCGCCGAACGCCTCGCGCTTCCATCCGAGCGCGTCGTCCTTCCACTCGTGGAGGATCTGGTCGGGGATGAAGCCGCGGATCATGCGGATCTCGCCGAGTGTCCCCGCGCGTATCACCTTCTCGAGCTCGACGTAGGCGCGCGAAGCGCGTGTTCTCGGCGGCGGCGAGGCGCACGCCGTGTGCCTCGGCCGTACGGATGAGATCGTCGGCCTCGGCCTCGGTGACCGTCAGCGGCTTCTCGACGATCACATGCTTGCCCGCCTCGAGCGCCTGCTTGGCGAGCCGGTGATGCAGCTGATGCGGAAGCTGAAGCGCGACGGCGTCCACCGCCGGGTCGGCCAGCAGCTCGGCGAAATCCGTGTAGGCCTTCGCGCCGTAGCGCTCGCCCTCGGCCCGCGCGCGCGCAGGATCGATGTCGCAGACCGCCACGAGCTCGGCGCCGCTCGCGGCCTTGTAGCCCTCCAGGTGGGCGCGGCTGATCATGCCCAGCCCGACCACGCCCACGCCGATCGTCGTTCGGTCAGTCATCCGTCTCCTTTTCGATGCTCCCGGCCGGGCTACACGTCAGTCGACCACGCGGATCTCGCGCGGCAGCACCGAGATGCGCCGCGGGCCCGAGTCCTCGATCACGTAGGTCTCCTCGTCTCCGATCTGCTGTCCGGTCTCGGCGATCGAGTACAGCTCGATGCAGATGACCATGCCGGCCTCCACGGCGAGGTCGTCGCTCTCGTCGAGCCACTGCTCCTCGGTCTCGATGCCGATGTTGTGCCCGGTGTGCGTGAAGCGCTTGAGCAGGTCGATGCCGTGGTCCACGAACTGCGCGAGCGCGAGCCGGGGTGAGAGGGAGCCATAGGTCGCGCCCGGCACGAGGCCGGCACCAACCGTGTCGACGATCTCGACCATCGCCTCGTAGCGCTCCTGCAGCGAGGCCGGCACCGGGCCGCCGTGGGCGTAGCGGCGGTTGTCGGAGCAGTAGCCCTCGTACACGCCGCCGAGGTCGAGCGTGACGAGCGATCCGCGCTCGAGCGGCTCGTGGATCGCGAACTCGGGGTTCGCGCTCGCGAACGAGAACGTGACGTGGCTCATGCCACCGGCGCCGTTGTGCGCCATGCGCTCCTTGGCGTTCTGTGTCAGATCCATGCGCGACATGCCCAGGTGGAGCGTGTCGTAGAGCTCGCCGACGGTCTGCTCGACGATCTGGATCGATCAGCTCGAGCAACGCGATCTCGGCCGGCGACTTGATCAGCCGCAGGCGGTCGAGCACGTCGTCGACGATCGCCGGGGGCGCCTGCGCCCGGCCCGCCTCGTCGATCAGGCGCAGGATCGCGTACGGGCACGTCGACTCCACGCCGGATACCCGGACGGGCCGAGGCGCTCGCGGAGCAGAGCTTTCAGAGCCGCCATCGCCCCGCCGTGGTCGTTGAAGCCGATGACGGCGTCGGAGCCGAACTCCACCGACTCGGCCGCGAACGCCCAGCACAGGGGGCGTTTCACATCCCCGGCGGAATCGACGTAGGAGAAGAACGGCATGCGATTGCGCAGCGTGTAGAGGATCGGGTTGCCCGCGCTCGGCAGCGTCGTGTAGCCGGTCGTGTAGAAGACGTTCTCGGGCGAGGTCAGCAAGATGCCGTCGAGGCCCCGCTCGCGCATCAGGGCATGCAGCTTGCGCTTGTCGAAGCCGGCGGTGCCGAAGTGGGCGGTGGTCGCGAAAAGGGGAGTCACGCGCCCCCTCCTTCCATGGTCGGGGTGTCGCCTTCGGCGATGTCCATCAGCTCGGCCGTCACGCGCTCGAGGCGCTGCGCGCGCTCGCGCAGCCAGGGCAGGCGCACGGCGATCACGTCGCCGATGCGGTCGAGCGGGTCGTCGCTCGGGACCACCAGCGGCGAGGAACGGCTCGGACGGCATCACCATCTCGCGCAGCAGCGTGCAGACCTCGACCTGGAGGGCCTCGCGCCGCGCGTCAGCGGCACGAACGTATGGGTGCCGAAGCCGAGGGACTTCCCAGACGGGTCGCGCACCCTCACCCAGACCGTCACGGGCTCGCCGCTCTCGGCCAGCCGCAACGAGATGACCGCACCCTCGCTCGCGACGATCTCGCCGCCGGCGGCGTCCCACTCGCAGGTCAGCTCCGCACGGCCGAGGTGCGCGGTGTCGGCGTGCAGGCCGACGGTCTCGCCGGCGGCCGCGAGCATGCGGCCGCCGCGCGCCGGCAAAGGCCCCAGCACGGGCACCGAGCGCAGCTGCAGGCGGTCGATCACGTTGCGCGTCACGCGCTCGACGTGCGCGTTGCGGGGCACGAGCATCGGCCAGTCGGTGGTCGCGCCCTGGAACACGATGCCGCCGCGCGGCGTCGTGAAGATGCCCATCGTCGCCGCCGCGGCCGGCCGGTACGCGACCAGCCCGGCCCGCGCTCGGCCACGCCCAGGGTGAGGAACGTCGTCCGGCGTGCCCTGGCGCCCGTGGCCACGGCGATGCCGCTCGGCACGCCGCCGGACTCGGCGCCGTCGCACTCGTAGCCGACCAGCGGCAGCTCCGGGTCGCCGCCGAAGACCTCGCCGCGGCGAGCGCCGGCCTCGCAAGACCCAGTGGTCGGGCTGCTGCACCGTCGAAGCCGGGTGGGCGGGCGGCCCGGCCACCACCAGCCGCCGGCGTTGCGGTAGCTGACGCCGGTCGAGCGTGTCCTCGGGGCCGGCGTGCCGGGGCTCGAGCGACGCGCCCACTCGATCGCCGTCGGGCCGCCCGACGGCCCGTCCCGGTTGCAGGCGCAGCGCGGTGAGATCGCCGTCGGTAGGTGGATGCGCCACCAGCACGTGTTGGCGCCGAAGAAGGCGATGTTGCCGCCCTGGCGCGACGTACGCGGCGAGGTTGGCCGCGCATGGCCTCGCTCCAGTACTCGTCGTGGCCCACCGACTGAGCACCAGCGGCGTAGGGCGCCAGCAGGTCGAGGTCGTCGTCGAGGTGGATGTCGGGTCGGCGCAGTAGTCGACCCGTAGCCGTTGCCCTCGAGCCAGCGGATGAACGGCGTCGCCAGTGCTCGAACGTCTGGCGGCGGCTCGTGGGCGCGTGCGCGTCGGGCGGGTCGCCGGGCTGCACGACGCCGCCTGCGCCGCCCCCGGGCGGCGGAACGTGACCTTGAAGCCCGGCCGTGGCGCCTCGGACGACCACAGCGCCTGTGCATACAGGCTGCCGTAGCCCGTGCTGTTGTAGGCGTGATAGGTCGCCCACGAAAGCTTGTACAGGACCGGGGCCGTCGGCCCGTCCGCGGGCGCGCGCACGACGAAGAGCACCTCGGCGGGCGCCGCACCCGGCAGGGCCCGGCCGTCGGCCGCAGTCTCGACGAGCAGCGCCAGGTACGCGCCCGAGCGCCAGCCCGTGGGCACGGCGAAGTCGTAAGCCGGCCAGCCCCAGTCGCGATCGGGCGGCCCCTCGGGGAACGCGCGCGCCGGGTGGTGCCCGGCGTCGGCGCCGGCCACCAACTCGCGGGCGGCGCCTTGACGGTGCCACTCGACGCGGAAGGCGGGCGCGTCGCTCGCGACGTGCAGCGTCAGCGTCTCGCCCGGACGGGACCGACGGGTGGCGGGGATAGCCGCGGATCACGCTACCGCGCCTCGGCGCTAACGCGCGGTCCAGCCGCAATCGACGAGCAGGTCGGAGCCGGTCACGAAGGACGCTCCGTCGCTCGCCATGAAGTAGACCGCCTCGGCGATCTCGGACGGGTCGGCCCAGCGGCCGAAGGCCTGCTCGCCCTCGCGCTTTTCGCTGGGCTTGCAGTTCGCGACGGCCGTTCACCCGACTGTAAGGATGTCTCGGTTCGTGAGCATCGGTGAAGGCACCGTGGTGTGTGCTGGAACCGTCCTGACGACTCAGGTCACGATCGGAGCCCACGTTAACCTGAATCTCAACTGCACCATCGGGCACGACGTCGTAATCGAAGACTTCTGCAACCTGTCTCCTGGAGTCCATGTCAGCGGTAGCGTTCACCTCGAGCCGGGCGTCGACATCGGGACTGGGGCCGTCATTCTTCCGGGTAGGCGCGTGGGATGCAAAACCACGTTGGGAGCGGGAGCCGTCGTCGCGCGGGACGTGCCGCCGTGCTCCGTGGCGATTGGGGTGCCTGCCAGGATCGTCAGGACCATCGAAGACCCTGACTGAATTCCGTTGGGCGGCTCTTGGCGTGCTACCATCCCGGGCGTCGCAAGCGTATTCATGCATCGGGTGACACACTCATGACCAAGAGCGCATTCCTCCGCAAGCTTGAGGAGATCGTCGAGCTCAACCCGGGAAGCCTGAAGGGAGGCGAGAAGCTCGGCGAGCTGGAAGGTTGGGACTCGCTGAAGATCGTCGAGTTTCTTGCCTTCGCTGACGAGGAGTTCTCGCTCGCCATCCCGCCAAGAGCCATGGGCTCCTGCAAGACCGTCCAGGATCTTGCGGGACTGCTCGCCCCGCACGTCGACGTCTGAAAGCTGCGGCCTCGCGGATGCCACAGGCCGTCGGCGATTCTGCCTTCTCTCTCGCCGGGAAGCGAATCCTCGTGACCGGCGCGTCGTCGGGGCTCGGCCAGGCGACTGCAGTATGCCTGTCGTCGCTAGGGGCGTCTTTGGTCCTCGTCGGTCGTCAGGAGACGAGCCTGGCCGAGACGCGACAGCAGCTCGAGCCCGGTGACCATATCATCGAGACCTACGACCTGTCGGATACGGCCGGCATTCCGGAATGGCTGGGTCGCGTAGCCGCAGGTGGTCGGCTTGACGGCCTGGTCCACAGTGCGGGCATGATCACGTCGAACTCCTTCAAGGCGCTGCAGCTGAACGCCTACGACGAGCTGATGCGGATCAACGTGACCGCTGCCGTGGCCCTGGCGCAGGGGTTTCGGGCTCGCGGCGTTCATGCCGAGCGAGCGTCGCTCGTATTCCTCTCCTCGGTAGCAGGTCTCGTCGGCCAGGCGGGCCTCGTGGCGTACGGAGCGAGCAAGGCTGCCCTTGGTGGGCTCGCACGCGGCCTTGCTGTCGAGCTCGCGCGCGACGGCATTCGTGTCAACTGCGTCGCGCCGGGTTTCGTGAAGACGGGCGTGGGCATGTCAGCGGTGCTCGAGCGACGAATGTCGCCCGAGCAGTTCCAGGAGCTGATCGCAGCCCATCCCCTGGGCCTCGGCGTGCCCGAAGACGTCGCTCACGCCATCGCTTTCCTGATCGCGCCTTCCAGCCGCTGGGTCACCGGCACGACGCTCGTAGTGGATGGTGGATTCACTGCTCGGTGATATCGATGACGATCCAGGCTGCCGTCCGAGCCGTCAACTACGCCCTGCCGGAGTCCCGCCTCACCAACGAGGAGCTGAGTGCGGTCTTCGGGGGCTGGTCGGCCCAAAAGATCGAGCAGAAGACCGGAATCCGCGAAAGACGGATCGCGTCGACTGGGGAGTGCAGCTCGGATCTCGCTTTTCGCGCCGCGCAGGGGCTGTTCGAAACAGGTGTCTGCGGGGCGGCCGATGTCGACTTCGTGCTGCTGTGTACACAGACGCCTGATTACGTCTTGCCGACGACCGCGTGCATCCTGCAGGAGCGCCTGGACGTTCCGCGCACTGCCGGCGCTTTGGACTTCAACCTCGGGTGTTCCGGATACGTCTACGGGCTCGGGCTCGCCAAGGGCCTGGTCGAGACCGGGCAGGCCCGTCGCGTGCTCCTGTTGACCGCCGAGACTTACAGCAAGCTCATTCACCCGCTCGACCGAAGCGTCCGAACCCTGTTCGGAGACGCAGGCGCGGCTACCCTCATCGAAGCTGCGCCGCGCGAGTCGGAGGAGCCGCTGATTGGACCGTTCGTCTACGGCACCGATGGCGGCGGCGCCGCAAACCTCATCGTTCGGAAGTCGGGCTTCCGGGAGCCTGCAGGCGACGATGATGGAATGGCCGTCGAGGACGGCCAGGGCAACTGGCGTGCACCGAACCAGCTATTCATGAACGGCGCAGAGATCTTCAACTTCGCGATTCGAACGATGCCGGCATGCGTCGCGACTCTGCTCGAGAGGGCGCACACTACCCTGAGTGAGATGGATCTCTTCGTGTTCCACCAGGCGAACCACTACATGCTCGAGCACCTGCGCAAGAAGATCGGCATCCCGAAGGACCGTTTCGTCGTCGCGCTTTCGGATACGGGCAACACCGTGTCGGCGACGATCCCAATTGCATTGTGCGAGGCGGCTAAGGCCGGCCAGCTCCGCCCAGGCATGCGTGTGGCGCTCGTCGGGTTCGGGGTAGGCTACTCCTGGGCTGCCTGCCTGGTGCGCTGGTGATCGGGACCGGCAGTCAATCCCAACGGTAGCGTGCGGTTTCGGGGCTCGACAGGAACCTTGCGCCTGTCGCCGGAGTCGAAGGCGAGTCGACACGCACAGCCCAGTCCAGAGTGCGGGTCCGAGCCTTGCTCGGCTCTGAGGGCAGGTTCTGGACCTCGCAGCCAAAAACACCGATTCTCGGTGCGAATCACGGCCTCGGTGCGCTTAGGCGACTTGTCACTTTTCGCTGGGTGATGCCATGTACCAATGCAAATAAAAGGGAAACACCAATCGCCTCATCGACGCATAATGAGCCGTCCTTTGGAGTTCGCGGCCTTTCTCAGGCTGACGTATCGGCGAGCTTCGAGCGACATTCTCTCCTCATCGAGCCGGACGACTCCTGAAGGAGTGTCGCTGCAGATGGGCCACCGGGACCTGCACATCGTCGAACCACCACCTGCCCCCGAGACGCGAGCCCGGCCGAAGCGCCTCTACCTCTCGCCGCCTCACATGGGAGACCAGGAGATGGGTCTCCTGCGTGAGGCGTTCGAGTCCAACTGGATCGCTCCCCTGGGGCCGCACGTCGACGCGTTCGAGCGAGAGTGCGCGGCCGTCGTGGGCGTGCCGTACGCGGCGGCACTGTCGTCCGGTACTGCAGCACTGCACCTCGCGCTGCGCCTGATCGGCGTGGAGCGGGGGGATACGGTCCTGTGCTCGTCGTTCACGTTCATCGCCAGCGCCAGCCCGATCGTATGGATAGGCGCGGAGCCCGTGTTCGTCGATTGCGACCGCGACACCTGGAACCTGTCGCCTGCGCTGGTGGCGGAGGAGCTGGCCGCCCGCGCCAGGAAGGGGCGGCCGGTGAAGGCGGTCGTCGCGGTCGACCTCTACGGGCAGGCGGCCGATCTGGACGGCATCGCCGCCGCCTGCCAGCTCTACGGCGCAGACCTGGTCGAGGACGCTGCCGAGGCGCTCGGAGCCACCTACCACGGCCGGCCGGCGGGCTCGCTCGGACGCGTGGGCATCTTCTCGTTCAACGGGAACAAGATCATCACCACGTCGGGCGGAGGCATGCTCGTGTCCCGCGAGCAGGCGCTCGTCGAGCGCTGCCGCTTCCTGGCCCAGCAGGCCCGCGACCCGGCGCCGCACTACGAGCACTCGGTCCTGGGCCACAACTACCGGATGAGCAACCTGCTCGCAGCCGTCGGGCGTGGGCAGCTGCGCGTGCTGGACGAGCGCGTGAGCCGCAAGCGTGCCATCTGCGCGGCGTACCAGCGCGCGTTTACCGGGGTTCCGGGCATCAGCTTCATGCCGGAGGCGGGCTACGGCCGGGCCACGCGCTGGCTGACGGTGATCCAGGTGGACCGCGAGGAGTTCGGCGCCACGCGCGAGGACGTCCGGCTCCGGCTCGAGTCCCTGAACATCGAGAGCCGGCCGGTGTGGAAGCCCTTGCACATGCAGCGGGTCTTCCACGGCTGCCGCGTGCTCGGCGGCTCCGTGTCTGCCGACCTCTTCGAGCGGGGCCTGTGCCTCCCGAGCGGGACGCAGATGACCGACGCCGACATCGAGCGGGTCGTCGACGTGGTCGCCACGACGCCGCGCCGCTGCCGGCTGGAACTGGCGGGTGCCGTGTGAGTGCGCGGCGCGACGCAGCCGGTTCTGCCTGGCGCTGGAGCGTGCGGCTGCTCGATCGGCGGACGACGGTGGCCATCGACCTGGGGGTGATGGCCGGTGCGTTCGTGCTCGCCTACCTGCTGCGCCTGGATTTCGAAGTGCAGCCCGCGCACTGGCGCGTGATGGCGGAGCAGCTCCCGCTGGTCCTGTTCGTCCAGCTGACAGCCCTCTACTTCACCGGCGCGCTTGCCTTCGTGTGGAAGTACGTCGGCATGACGGACGTCGGGACTTTCGTGCGCGCCATCGCGAGCTCCACGGCCGTGCTGGTCGGGTTGAGGGTGCTCTTGCCCGGCAGCGTGAACCTGCGCATCGGCCTGTCGATCCTGCTGCTCAACGGCCTGACGGCTCTCGCCGGCCTGCTGGGAGTGCGGGTGCTCCGTCGTGCCGCCGCCGAGCGGAAGCTCCGGCAGCGGCGGCACAGCAATGGCGGGGGGCGCAGGGAGTCCGTGCTCCTGATCGGAGCGGGCGCCGCCGGGCTCACCGCCGTCCGCGAGATCCGCAACCGGGGCGACGCCGAGATCGATCCCCGGGGGTTCGTGGACGACGATCCCGACAAGCAGGGCGCCGTGATCGGCGGCCTGAAGGTGCTCGGCACGACGCAGGACCTGGCGACGCTCGTGCCCCGGATGAAGATCGACTCCGTCGCGATCACCATCGCGGACGCGCCGCTGGCGAGGCTGCGGCGGATCCTCGAGATCTGCGAGGCCGTGCCGGTGCGCGCGCGGATGATGCCCTCGATCTACGAGATCCTCCAGGGCAGCGTGGAGATCAGCCGCTTCCGCGAGGTGCGGGTCGAGGACCTGCTGGCGCGGGACGAGGTGTCGCTCGACGAGCACGGGCTGGAACGCCTCCTGCGTGGGCGCGTGGTGATGGTCACCGGAGCGGGAGGCTCGATCGGCTCCGAGTTGGCCCGGCAGGTGGCCCGGTGTCAGCCGGCGCGCCTGCTGCTGGTGGACCGCTCGGAGCCCGCGCTCTTCGCCTCCGACCATGCCCTGCGGGAAGAGCGGCCGGGCTGCGTGGTCGTGCCTCTGATCGGGGACGTCGGTGATCGCGCGCGCATGCAGGCCGTCTTCGCCGAGCACCGGCCGCAGATCGTGGCGCACGCGGCGGCGCACAAGCACGTACCGCTGATGGAGACGAACGCGTCGGAGGCCGTCAAGAACAACGTGGTCGGCACCCTGACCCTGGGCGAGGTCGCCGGCCAGCACGGCGCCGAGGCCTTCATCCTGATCTCTACCGACAAGGCGGTGCGGCCGACCTCGGTGATGGGCGCCACGAAGCGCGTGGCCGAGCTCGTGGTCCAGGACCTCGGCCGGCGGTTCGCGACGAGATACGTCGCGGTCCGGTTCGGGAACGTGCTCGGCTCCGCGGGGTCGGTGATCCCGATCTTCCGGGAGCAGATTGCGAAGGGCGGCCCCGTCACGGTCACGCACCCCGACATGAAGCGCTACTTCATGACGATCCCGGAGGCCGCGGTCCTGACGCTCCAGGCCGGGGCGTTGGGGCGGGGCGGCGAGATCTTCGTGCTCGACATGGGCGAGCCGGTGCGGATCGTGGACCTCGCGCAGCGGATGATCCGGCTCTCCTCGCGCTCGGACGAGGTGGAGATCGTGTTCACCGGTATGCGGCCCGGCGAGAAGCTGTTCGAGGAGTTGCAGTACGGCGCCGAGTCGATGGACAGGACCCGCCACCCCAAGATCTTCATCGGCCGCATCGCAGGCGTGCCAGCGAGCGTCCTGCACGACGCGATCGCGACACTTCGCGAGCTGGCCCGTTCCGGAGAGGCGTCGGAGATCCGGCAGTTCTTGAATGCGTTCCTGCCCGAGGCTCAGCTGGCGCCCGTGACAGAGGAGCCAGGCGAGCTGGCGGACGAAGGGGAGCTGGTGGAGCCGGAAACGACGGCGGCCGCGCGGGCGATCGCGCTCGTCGAGGTCGTCTAGATCCCTGCGCGGGCTCTGGGGCGGGGCGGCCGTCTACTCCCGCGATGGCAGAATGAGCGCATGGGCCCGCTCGAGACGCCACGCCTCTTCTTGCG
>CAVUPB010000006.1:0-639707 GCA_963743275.1 uncultured Actinomycetes bacterium
CTATTAGGTGCATCGCGATTACGTCTTCAGCAGGGGACTCCTCATCCACTCAAGACCGCTGGACGCCGCTCGAGAGTCGACTCCGTTCACGGGAGGCGCACGCCATCGCCAGTACCTAAGCGGGATTCGTCCCACGCGGGAGCCCTGCCTTCGGTCTTGGAGACCGACGGCGTGGCGCGTCAGCCGACTCCCGGTCGGCGGGCTCTTGCCCGTTCGGGTTGCGACACCCATACTCGACGAGCACGCGTCCTGGGTCGGCCCGTTCAGTCGATCGTCAGCAGGAAGGTCTGCACGGCGTCCAGGAATGCCTCGGGCTCCTCGACGTGAGGCATGTGGCTCGACTTCTCGAAGATCACCCACCTTGCGCCCGGGATGCGCTCGTGGATCTGTCCGACGATGAGCGGAGTCGCCTCGTCGTAACGGCCGGAGACGAGGAGCGTCGGCGTGGTGATCTCGTGCAGCCGGCTGGTGATGTCCCACGTCTTGAGCGACCCGATGACGTGGAACTCGCTGGGGCCGTTCATCGCGTGGTAGACGGTCGGGTTGGCTGCAATCTGCGCGAAGCTGCGAAGGACGCAGTCGGGCATCGGCACCACGCGACAGACGTGACGCTCGTAGAAGACCGCGACGGCGGCCTCGTACTCGGGCTCGTCCGTCGTACCCGCCTGCTCGTGGCGAGTGAGCGTCGTCTGCACATCCGGCGGCAGGTCTTCCCGCAGACGGTTCGCCTCCGAGACCCACAGCGGCATGCTCGCGGGCGAGTCGGCGACGACAATCCCCCGCAGCCCGCCCGGGTGGTCGAGGGCGTAGTCCATCGCGAGCATCCCGCCCCACGACTGGCCGATGAGCGCGTACCTGTCTGCGATGCCCAGGTGCCGGACAAGCTCGGCGAGCTCGTCCTTGAACAGCCGGGGCGTCCAGAAGTCGGCCGGCGCGTCGGGCAGGAGCCCGCTCTTGCCACAGCCGAGCTGGTCGTACAGGACGCATGCGCGTCCGAACCGGCTCAGGTCGGCGATCGGTTCGCAGTAGTCGTGCGCGGCACCGGGACCGCCGTGACAGACCACGACGGGAGTCTGGGACGCGGCCGGATCAAGGTCGCCCACGACCCGGTACCAGGTCTCGTGGTCGCGCCACTCCATCCGCCCTTCGTGGTCTGCCATGCCAGCCTCCTCGCATCGTCGTGTCGGCGACGCCGACGTCGCGGACGGATCCTGACAGGCAGCCAGGAACTACACCAGCGAGAGCGACTGTCATGCGACCGGCCGCCACAGTGCCGACCGACTCGTAAACGTCATCGATGTCGACGGCGTGACCCGCAACTCCCTCCGGCCTGATACCCGCAGAGCACGACGATCGAGGGCACGTCGAGCCGCCCTGCAGCCATCAGATGCGCAGGCGTCGTCTTGTCACACGAGGCCAGGCAGACCATCCCGTCGAGGAGCGCGCCTCGACGGCGACCTCGATGTCGTCGACCACGAGGTCCCGGTGAGCGCACTGCACTATCGCGCTACCGCCGTCGCCTTCTGCAGGATCTGCTTCTCCTCCTCCAGCCGCCCACGCCATCGCGGCGATGATCTTCCTCAAGGAGGTCAAGGACCCGGCCGCCAAGCTTCAGGAGCTGTGGGAGCGCGAGCAGCCGTGCCGGCAGTCCTGAACACCCCACCGCGTAGAGCCTGCGGCGAGGCCGCGCTCGAGGTCCGCCCAGCAAGGAGACAGCAGATGAGCACAGCAGCACCGATCGACTACGAGGCGGTCAAGGCCGCCGCCGAGGGATACCGGGGAGACATGACCCGCTTCCTGCGCGCCCTGATCAAAGCCAAGGGCACGAGCTGTCAGGAAGAGGAGAAGGCCAAGCTCATCCAGGCCGAGATGACCAAGCTCGGCTACACCAAGTCCGAGATCGACGGCCTCGGCAATGTCCTGGGCTGGATGGGCACCGGGGAGACCGTCATCGGCTTCGACGGCCACATCGACACCGTCGGCGTCGGCAACGCCGCCAGCTGGACATTCGACCCGTTCGAGGGCATGGAGGACGACACCGTCATCGGCGGCCGTGGGACCTCCGACCAGCTCGGTGGCGTCGTCGCGGCCGTCTACGGCGCCGCGATCGCGAAGGACCTCGGTCTGCTCTCCGACAAGTACACGTTCCTGGTCACCGGAACGGTGCAGGAAGAGGACTGCGACGGCCTGTGCTGGCTCTACATCATCGAGGAGTCGGGCATCAATCCGAAGTTCGTCGTCTCGACCGAGGCCACCGACAACGGCATCTACCGAGGGCACCGAGGCCGGATGGAGATCCGCGTCGAGGTCGCCGGCGTCTCCTGTCACGGCTCGGCCCCTGAGCGCGGGGACAACGCCATCTACAAGATGGCCGACATCCTCCTCGACATCCGCGACCTCAACGACAAGCTCCTGGACAACGACTTCCTCGGCAAGGGCACGGTCACGACGTCCGAGATCTTCTTCACCTCGCCCTCTCGCTGTGCGGTGGCCGACAGCTGCGCCATCTCGCTGGACCGCCGGCTCACGGAAGGTGAAACCTGGCAGGGCGCCATCAAGGAGATCGAGGCTCTGCCGTCGGTGCAGAAGCACGGTGCCCGGGTGTCGCTCTATGACTATGAAGCCACCGCGTGGACCGGCCTGAAGTACGGCCAGGAGTGCTACTTCCCGACGTGGGTCATCCCCGAGCACTCCCCGGAGGTCCAGGCGGCCGCCGAGGCGCACCTGGCCATGTACGGCGAGCCGCGGATCGACAAGTGGACGTTCTCGACCAACGGTGTCGCGATCGCCGGCCGGCACGGCATCCCCGTCGTCGGGGTCGGCCCGGGCCGCGAGAAACAGGCCCACGCACCGAACGAGATCACCTGGAAGGACGACCTGGTCAAGTGTGCGGCGATCTACGCCGTCATGCCGACCCTCTACACCCGGAAAGACTGAACGAGCACCCGGATACGGGACGGCGGCCGTCCGCCGCCCCGGACCCGCTTCCCATGAGGCGGGCCTTGATGCAGCGCATTCTCATCTCCTTTTGACGGGAACGCTCTCGGAACCGACTTCGACGAGCTCGTCATCACGAGCTTCCCGCCCGTCGACCGCAGCGTTCACGAGTTCGCCCCACAGAGGCTCGTCTGGGCACCCGACGGCGGTCTCTGGATCACCGGCCCAAGCGGGAGCGATCCTCGAGCCCTGCTATGCCTTCGCGGCGGTACCGCGGGACCCATTTCGACGCCGTGCGCGCGCTGATCCCAGCGGCCTCAGCCGCGTGCTTCAACGGCATCTGCTGGTGACAGCCGCGATCGACCAGCAACCACCGCCCACGCGGCGTGAGCCGCGCGTTACGGTGCAACTCATCCGGGCCCCCTCTTCGCCTGCGCTTCGCAGCAACAAGCATCCAGGGAGACCCGGATGCACAACGCTCCTAGGAACTTCATCCAGGGAGCCCCGGCGTGCAGCGCCAGGGCGCAGACGATCCGATGCAATCAGAATCAGGAGGTCGGCACATGTCCGGTCCGTTGCAGGTACTCGCCGTGAGCTTCGGCTCGAGCGTGGACGCTCGAGGCCGGCTTCTGGCCGAGGTCGATCGGCTGCAGGGCCGAGGCGTGGTGCGCCTGCTCGACCTGCTCTTCGTGTCCAAGAGCGAGGATGGCACGATCCAGAGGTTGGTCGTCGGCGATGACGAGGACTTCGGCGAGCTCCTCGGAAGCATCGTCCCGTTCGGCGGCGCCGGGCTCGTGGAGCCGACGGGCGGCTCCGGAGCGGCGGGCTTCGATCCGGCTGACGCTCAGGCACTGGCGGAGGCCATGGTGCCCGGAACGGCGCTCGCCTTCCTGCTCATCGAGCACGGCTGGGCGCAGCCGCTCTTCGACGCGATCGCCGAGACCGGCGGCGCGCTGATCGGCGAGGGCTTCCTCACGCCCGGGGTCGGGCTGCTCGTCGGGGCCGAGGTCGCGGCGATGGAGGAGGCGGCGCGCGCGATCGCGGCAGCACAGGCCGCCGAGGCCGACGCGACACTCCTGGCGATGGCGGCAGAAGCCGAGGCAGCCGAGACGATTGCAGCGTCGGAGACGATTCGCGCCGCCGCAGCCGCCGGCGCCGTTCGTGCGCTGATCGACGCAGGCCTCCTGGAGCAGGCAGCCGCCCACGCGGCTGTCGAGGCCTTGGGCGTTGCGGGCCTCACGATCGCAGCGGCTGACGAAGCGGCTGCGGAGGCGATCGCCGAGGACGCGGCGGCGGTGCTCGCAGCCCGCGCCGCGGGCGCGGAGGCGGTCGCGGAAGGGGCCGCCACCGTCAGGGCAGCGTCGATCACCGTGGCCGAGGCGCAGGTGCTGCACTACCTGTCCACGCCGGCGACCTTCGCGGTCATCGGCGACAAGCTAAGGATCTCCCGGGAAGCTGCGAGGCAGCGGGCCGAGCGCGCCTACAAGAAGCTCGGGGTGCACAGCCGCGCCGAGGCGGTCAGCCGAGCCCGTACGCTCGGCCTCATCCGCTGATGCGGGATCCGTGTCGGCATCGGTGACCCGGCGCGCTCATCACCCCGTCATGCGGCCGTCTCCACGATCTCAGCGTTCTCCTCGCGCGTGAAACCGGCGCCCAGACCCGCGAATGCTCGCTCCTAGAATCGGCTCGTGCACGCCGGCCTCACCCGAGCGGTGCCCCTGAGCGCCCGGAAACGATGGGCGCGGGCGTCGCGTTCGCGATCTCGGTCGGAACGGCGGGCTACATGGCGCTCACCGGCATGTCCTTCGTCGACGCCCTCTACCAGTCGGTGACCACGCTCAGCACCCGACATTCTGGTGTACCGCTCGCTCGAGCTTGGCACGGGGGCCAGCTGTGGACCGACTCGACATGCGTGCGTCGATCGCCGGAAGACGTCCCGCGCATCAGCCTCGCACCAAGGAAGCCGCAACCGCTGTCGGCCTCGCCAGTAAGAGCAGCGTCGCCGACATCCTCACGCGGTGGCTGGACGAGCCTCGGCTGGGACACCGAATCCGCGATCGACGTCGCCGCGGATTTGATCCAGGAGGACGACGAGCTTCACGCCGTTCACGGACAGTGCCCTGGCGAGCTCAGACTCGTGAGCTACGACGCCGGTGCCGGCACGGCCCAAGGTCGGCCGTGTAGCGGCCCGAGTCGGTGACGTTTCGCCTCCGTCGCCGCCGTGGTAGCCTCGCCCCGAAAAATCGGGTGGCCGGTCATGGCGATCCGAACGAATGGACTCGAGTTGTGTGAGAGGAGGCACGAGTGACGCCGCAACCCCTGGGTCGTGTGGGCGACGATTATGTGCTGCCGACAGGCGAGGATGACCAATCCCGCTTGGACACGATCCACGCTGTCTATGGATCGGTCAGCCTGAGGGGCCTCGAGGCGGCCCGAATCGGAGAAGCCTCACGCGTCGCAGACATCGGCTGTGGGACAGGCACCGTGTCTCGCTGGATAGCCCAGCGCATCGGGCCTGCCGGCAGAGTCGACGCGATCGACATTGCGCCGGAGCAGGTCGATATCGCCAGATCGACGCCGGTCTCGCCTGGTGCCGGTCAGATTGACTACCACGTCGCTAGTGCGTACGAACCGGCGTTGCCTGAGCATGCGTTCGACATCGTCTTCTCCAGGTTGGTGCTGTGCCATCTGCAGGAGCCGGGCAAGGCTGTGGCGCAGATGGCCAAGCTGTTGAACGACGGCGGAAGACTCGTGCTCGTCGATATGGACATGCGCACGCCGTTCACGATGCCACCCTGCACGTTCTACGAGTCCATCATCAACGAATTCGCGTTCCCGTTCGGGGCCCAGATCGGCGTCGACTACGCCATCGGCGTCCGGCTGCATGAACTGATGTCGGACGCAGGTCTGACCACCGACTTCATCACGGCCGATCAGCCCATCTTCCGCGACGGCCCTGAGAAGCACCTCTGGGAACGCACGTGGGCCGCCGCCCTGCCGCGCGTGGTCGCGACTGGCCTTATGACAGCCGAGCAAGGCGAAGCACTGATCACAGGCGCGGAGCGACATACTGCAAGCCGCGACGTCTGGGTCGCAGCCACCAAGATGTTCGCCGTCGTCGGCGCCAAGCCCGCCTAACACCAAGTCACTCCGTGTGCCTCCGACTCACCAACCCAGGGCGCCGAACAGACGTCGCCCCTGCTGGCAGTCCGCCGGTTCTGTAGCGACCGATCTCCGCAGCCAGTCAAGAATCGCATCACCGACCAGGTCGAGATTGATAGCACCAGTGTCCCGCGCGCGAGCACCTGAGCAAGCTTGTCAGTCGAAGGATCACCCGCCGCGCCGGCCCCGGCCTGCGCCGTCAGCGTTGCACCCAACAGCACGAGCAGACACATGGCTGCCGTTGTCGCCCGGGCTCCGAAGCGTCGCGAGGGTCGGGAAGCGCGAGCACCCGTATCCTCGTCGACGTGCCCGGCGACGAACAGCAGTGCATTCGCGGAGCGCGCCGATCATCGCGCTCGTCAGACTGAAAGCGGTCCGACCGAGCCGAATCTCAGCCCCACTCAGTCGGCGCGGGCTACTCGATGTTCTGTTGGAGTATGCGCGAGCCCCTGGCCGGCGGCCCCGCTCGTGGCGCCGAGAGCTTCGAGAAGCGCTTCGGTTGTCGCCCAGCCGCATGGGAACCGAGATCGCCGACGTGGTGTAATCGGCTCAAGTGAACTCCAGAGCCAGCGACGGATGCGGGCGCTGTCGATTGCTGCGGTGACGGCGTTGATGCGCAGCGCGCCCGCACGGCCGATGTCTGGTCTGCGCTTCACCGTCCATTGAAAACGCCGAAGGATTGGAACGGAGGGAGCTGTCCGACGACTGCGCCTGCGAAGCGTGCCGAGTTCCCGAAGTCGTGGGATCAGCAAGCCTCGCGGCTGTACGGCGCCGGGCCCGCCTACCTGATGCTCTCAACGAAGCGCGGCTTGGGGATCTTGGACATGCGGTATTCACCGATCGTGAACGGACGCCGCGCTCAGAAATCGCCATGGGTCGTACGTCCTCGCTATAGGGGCCCGCTACTAGTGCGGGCTTGGAGCTTGGGCAGCCCGGCAACCGTGACGCTGAGCATCGTGCGCGACCAGCGGCTTGAGCTGCGGATACCTGCTGGCAAGCTGAGCGAGCGTACCGATGTGTCGGGCTGGCATGGCTTCCCATCACTGACCTGGACCTCGCGCCCTGGCTGCATTGCCTGGCAAGTCGACGGCCCGGCCTTCTCGCGCGTGATCGTGGCGCGCGTGCTCTGGTAAGCCTCTCCGCCCCTCACTCATCAATGGCGAGCCATCTTTTCAAGCGGCGTCGAGGAGTCTCGCGAGGTGCTCCGGGAGGGGGTTTGAAAGCCGTCCTATTAGGTGCATCGCTGGGCGGAGCGGGTGGACAACGGAGACCGGTGCCCGCGCCGCCATTGGGCGAGGGACTACGGCGTCAGGACGTAGAAGCGCCAGACGTCGCTTTCGATTGGCGCGACCTCGCACACGGCGAAGCCGGCTTGCTCCGCGTAGCCGCGGACGGTGTCCTCGCGCATCACCGTGCCGGTTCCCGCGGCGCTCTCGCCGACCATCCCCACCGGCAGGCAGTGCAAGACACTGAACCCGTAATACAGGCGCTCCACGTCGCCGGCGTCGAGCGCAAAGCGCTCGGCGGTCTTCTCGTCGGCGACGAGCACGCGACCGCCGTCCGAGAGCAGCGCACGCGCGGTCCGCAGCACCTCGACCGGATAGGACATGTCGTGCAGCGCCTCGAAGATCGTGACGAGGTCGTAGCGTCCGGACAGCTCGGGATCCGCGGCGTCCCGGCACTGGAACGCCACCCGGTCACCCACGCCGCTGGTCGGAAGGAGTTGCCGGGCACGTGCGATCGACGCCTGGTCGAGGTCGATTCCGTCGACCATGACCTTCGGGCAGGCGCGCGCAATCGCGATGCTCGAGTGGCCGAGCCCGCAAGCGATGTCGGCGACACGCGCCGGTGGATCTGCATTCAGGCGCTCATGGATGGCCGGCACGGCAGGCAGCCAGTCCTTCGCAAGGAAGTTGTCGAACAGCGGCCGGGTGAAACGCGCCTGGCCTTCGTGGAGGTCGGCGCCATAGTTCGCGTATGGAACGCCCTCGCCGGTCGCGAACGCGGCAACGACCGCGTGGATCGGAAGCGCGCAGGCGACGAGCAGCTGAGCCATGGGGGCCATGTGGTTGAGGCTGTCTGCGTCGAGCAGGACCTCGTCGTGGCCGGCGGGGACGGCATAGCGGCGTTCGGCGTCCGAGGCGTCGGGGTCCACCGCCTCGAGGATGCCGGCCATCGCTTGCTGCTCCAGCCACTCGCGCGCATAGCGCTCGTTCACACCGGCCGCGCTCGCCAACTCGGAGGACGTCGACGGCCCCGCGTCCGCGAGCGCCTTGTACAGGCCGAGGCGATCACCCAGGTAGACGCAGAGAAGGTCCAACGCGCCGAGCGCGCTACCGAAGAGCCGCTCGACGAGGTCGTCACGGCGAGCGTCGGCGGAGCTCGCGGTCATCATCTGTACCTCGCTCTCGAATCGGAGACCGTCAAGCATCTCAGCTTCTTCGACTGGGCGCATCGATCGACGCGTCGCAGCGGGCGTCATCGATCAAGGATGAGCGCAAGGCCACGAGGCGGGTTCGAAAGCCGTCCCACCAGGCGCATCGCGATCTGCCGCTGAGCAGGTGGCATGTAGTGCAGCCCGGGCTTCTGCCCCTTGGACGTGGCGCGGGCGAAAGCAGGTAGCCGCGTCGAATAGGGTGACCGGATGCCCGAGCGCTTCGATGTACTCGTCGTCGGCGGCGGGACGGCGGGCTGCGTGCTTGCGGCTCGCCTGAGCGAGGAGCCGGAGCGGACGGTCTGCCTCGTCGAGGCCGGACCGGACTACGGCCGCTACGCGGAAGGGCGCTGGCCCTCGGACATGCTCGATGCGCGCACCCTCCCGATGTCGCATCTCTGGGAGACCGCGCCCGACGACCGGTCCGCCTCGCGCGCGCGTATCCTCGGCGGCTGCTCGGCTCACAACGCGTGCCTCGTCGTCTGGGGCTCGCGTGACGACTACGACGAGTGGGGAGACGGCTGGACGTTCGCCGAGCTCGAGCCGTACCTGCGCCGGGCCGAAACACTGCTCCGCACGCGGACGGATCGTGCGGACGACCTGTCGCCGTTCCATCGCGCACTCCTCGACGCCGGTCCGCGGATCGGGCTGCCGCAACTCGCGGATCTGAACGACTTGGACGCCACCGTCGGCATCGCTCCGGCGCCCGTCAACGCCGTGGCAGCAGTCCGCTGGAACACGGCGTTCGCGTATCTCGACGACGCACGGTCGCGCCCGAATCTGACGATCATCCCGGAGACACTCGTCGACCGCGTCGAGATCGCCAATGGGCGGGCGCTCGGGGTCGTCTCGGACAGCGGGCGGCTGACCGCGGACACCGTGATCTTGGCGGCCGGAGCGTACGGGTCGCCTGCTGTCCTGCTGCGCAGCGGCATCGGTCCGCAAGCGCACCTGAGTCGTCTCGGCGTCGCTGTCATCGAGGACCTGCCCGTCGGAGTCGGCCTTGCGGATCATCCCGGCGTCGGAATCGAGTGGTCACCCGGCGCGGCGCATGTGCCGCAACACGGTCCCGTCTTCGCGACCTCGATCCTCGTCCGTGCTCGGAGCGACTCGTGTCCGCAGGACACGTGGGACCTCCACTTCCTGCCATGGCTCGAGGAAGCGGAGGAGGGCTGGCGCACGAGCGCGGTCGTGTATCTGCTCAAGCCGGATTCACGCGGCAGCGTCACGCTGCGCTCGCCCGATCCGCGAGTTCCCCCCGTCATCGACCACGGCTTCCTCTCCGCACCGCACGACCTCGAGCGTCTTGCGAGCGGCCTCGCGCTGATGCGCAGCCTTGCCGAGCAGGCGGGTTCCGGACGCGAGCTACGGCCCGGCGATCACGACTCGCTCGATACCTATCTCCGGCGCGAGGTCCGGGGCATCTTCCACCCCACCGGCACCTGTGCGATCGGGGCGGTCGTCGAGGCACATGGCGGAGTCCTGGGAATCGACGGGCTGCTCGTGGCGGACGCCTCGATCATGCCGACGATCCCTCGCGCCAACACGAATCTGAGCACCGTCGCCGTCGCCGAACGAATCGCCGGATGGCTTCGCGCCTGAGCCGGTCAAGGCGTCCGCCGTGGGAATGGGGGCATGATCCGTCGTCTTGCCCGCTCTCGACCGCCGCGATGCACGAATCGATACTTCGCGTGCCGTTGCTGCGACGGCGTGCGCCGGGCCACGCCTGTCCTTTCGCGAGGGCGCAGCACCGGGTACTGTCGCCTCCTGGTGCCCGGCCTCTTCAGAGCCCTGTCAGGACTGGAAGCCCGGCGGTGGCGTCCCCGCGGGTCAGCCTCGCTCGTCGTCGTCGCGTCGCTCGTGCTCGGCGCGCCGGCGGCGCTCGCGAAGTCCCCGGCGCAGATAGCCGCGTCGGCGGTGCCCGGGGTGGTGAGTATCGAGTCCACGTTCAGCACGCAGTCGCAGTTCGGGACCGACGAGGAGGCCGTGGGCACGGGTAGCGGATTCGTGCTCGACCGGGCGGGGCGCATCCTCACGAGCGACCATCTCATCGAGGATGCCACCAAGATCCACGTCTCGTTCGCCGACGGCACCAAGGTGCACGCGACCTTGCTCAGCAAGGATCCCCTGCTCGACCTCGCCGTGCTCAAGGTGAAGGTCGGGGCCTCCACGCTGCACCCGCTGGCCATCGGCTACGCCGAGAACCTGCACCTCGGCGATCCGCTCGTCGCGATCGGCAACCCGTTCGGCCTCGATCGCAGCGTGAGCGTCGGCGCCGTTTCCGCTCTGCACCGGCAGATCACCGCCCCCAACGGCTTCACCGTCTCGAACGCGGTCCAGACCGACACCCCGATCAACCACGGCAACTCCGGTGGGCCGCTGCTCGATGCCACCGGCCGCGTGATCGGCGTCAATGACCAGCTCGTCAACTCCGGAGTCGACGCGAACGTCGGCGTGGCGTTCGCAATCGCGCTCGATCGACCGGCGCGGACGGCGATCCGCGAGTTGATGGCGGGAAAGACCGTGCGCCATCCCTGGCTCGGCGTCTCCCTCGACGACCTCGACGCGATCCTCACGACGAGCGGCCGTGTCCGCGCCACCGTCGGCGCCTTGATCACCGGCGTCGTGGCAGGCGGCCCGGCAGCGAAGGCGGGCATCCGAGGAGGCTCCTCGATCGCGAGCATCGACGGAGTCGACTTCTGCCTCGGCGGCGACATCGTCACAGCCGTCGACGGTAAGAAGGTCGCGGACGCGGCAGGGCTGCAGGCTGTGATCGCGCACGACGCCCCCGGCGCCAAGGTCAAGCTCACCGTCGTACGCTCCGGCGGCACGCGGACGACGATCACGGTCACACTCGGGACGCAACCCACCACCAACCCGGGGACAACCACCGGCTGCGGCTAGACACGACGCGCACCCGGGGCGGCGACAGCTGCCACCGTCTCTGGCCAAGGTCGTGCGAGAGCCGCAGAAGGAGGAGCCGGATGCCCGGCCCGACACCCAGGAAGCCACGCCTTCCTCCCCGCTGGTTCATCCGCCTCTTCTGGATCGCCCACCGGCGCCTCTTCCGCCTGAGCGGTGGCCGACTGGGATTGTGGCGGCCGAAGCCCGGCAAGTGGGGCGCCATGCGGCTCACCACCATCGGACGGCGGACAGGCCGGGAGCACCCGGTGATCGTCGGCTACTTCGAAGATGGCCCGAACTTCGTCACCCTGGCCATGAACGGCTGGGGTGACGGCGAGCCGGCGTGGTGGTTGAACCTGCAGGCCCATCCCGACGTCCGGGCCGACCTGCCCGACGGGCCCCGCCTGGTCAGCGGCCGCGCCGCCCGCGGCGAGGAGCGGGAACGCCTGTGGGACCGGTGGCGCCAGATCGACAAGAACCTCGACGCCTACGCCACCCGCCGCTCCATGGAGACCGCGGTGGTCATCCTGGAGCCACGGCCCGGGCCGGCCTAGAGACCACCTTGGGCGAGGCAGTCGGCGACCCCGTCGAGCGCGAGCAGCTCTGCGAGCAGAGCCAGTCCGAAGATCGTGATCGACCACGCGGGCTCACCATGCTCGACGTCTCCGCGGCACGCCACCGCGTGCCCGTCGAGATGATGATGGCGCGCGAGCTCTACGAAGCCCGGATCCTCGGGCAGCTCCGACACCCGCCGGCGCAGGGCGTCGCGAGCGCAGGCGCTCGCCGAGTCGAGGTAGGGGAACATCCGCCCATCATCGTCCCGAGCACAGAGGCCAGCCTCCCCGGAATGCAGTAACCGGGCCCCCGGCCGCAGCCGTCCGTGACGGCGCCCAAGGTCAGCCAATTGGCTACCCGCTGGGAGTACCGCACGCAAGCCCTCTCAAGCACGCTCGGGCGCGACAAGATCCGCCTCGAGGATCTGAACGCAACGCTCCGGGCGAGGTCGATCGCGGGGCGCTCCCCGCCCATCCGGTGGGTACCGTCCAGGCTTCGAAGGCCGACGTGGAGTTGGAGTGGGGGCGCTACGAGATCGTGGCGGCGACCGCGGAGAAGTAGAAGTCGAGCATCGCATCAAGCGGTGCGGGCTCCCGCCGCAGCCGGCTGCGAAGCGCAGCGCCCTCCCAGCAGTCCACCAGCAGGCTCGCGAGGTGCCGCGCTTCCGCGCGGGGCGGGATGTCGCCTCGCTCCCTGGCCTCCTCGAGGCAGGCGGTCAGTTGTTCGGCGATCTCGGAGAAGCACTCCTCGATCTTGTGCCGGAACACGTCGCTGACACCCGACAGCTCTTGACCGAGGCCGCCCAGCAGGCAACCCATGTACCCCTCGGTGCGATAGTGCTCCTGCGTCGTCTCGAAGAACAGGCGCACTCGCTCGAGCGGGGGGCGACTCGTGTCTCCCAGACAGCCTGCGAGGCCCGCGTGTACCCCGCGCATGTAGCGGTCGACGACCTGGAGCGCGAAGTCCTCCTTGTCCTTGAAGTGATGGTAGAAGGAGCCCTTCGGGGTACCCGTCGCCGCGAGCAGCGCCTGGATGCCGAGATCGTTGTAGCCGTGCTCGAGGAGCATGCTCAGGCCCGCATCGAGCAGACGAGACTTCGTCGGATGCATGGCACCGGTCGTCAGGGCCGAATCCGATCGCCGCTCGATGCGGGCCTTCGCACGCGCTAGCCTCGGACCTTCTCGATCATGTGCTCGATGACGTGGCTATGTTCGCGTTGCGGACTGAACATCACGATCTCGGCGTCGGCGTCGACCCTGACATTGTGTCCGGGCGGCCAGTAGAAGAGGTCGCCCGCCTCGACGGTCTCGTGGACGTCGTCCGCATCGGTCGTGGTCAGCCGTCCGCCCAGCACGTAGCCCCAGTGAGGGCACTGGCAGAGGTCGCCTTCCAGGCCCTCGAAGAGCGACGTCGTGTCGACCCCGGCAGAGAGCGAGAAGTACTCGCCGCTGATCGTCTCGAACCCGCTCACGTCACCGAAGTCCCTGCGCTGACGAATCACTGCCCCGGGCATGTCCAACCGGACATCGACCTTCTCCTTCGCGATCCGCATTCGCCCTCTCCCTCTCGAGCTCGCTGGACTAGACCGATCGGTCTATCATGCGCACGCTACCACGGGACAGCGGCCCCGCGCCAGTGACGCCCGCTCCCACGAGGACAACCGGCGAGAGCTCTGATCGGTGCGACGACGGCTCACAAGGGAGATGCGAGGCTGCCATCGTCGGCTCATGCCAGCCGCACGCGGACGGGCTGCCCGCCCTTCGCTGCCGACTCGTCGATCGCGAAGCACACCGACATCGACTTCCAGCTGTCGTGGATCGACGCGTGCGACTCGGTGTCGGTCTCGATGCACTCGAGGAAATGGTCGATCTCCGCCTTGAACGGATGGTGCGCGACGTCGGCCGAATCCGGCTTGACCGTCGGAAACGACCAGTAGCCGAGGCTGCCCGGATAGTGCGTCGACGAGTAGACCTCGTTGTCGATGATCGTGCCCTCGGTGCCGAAGAGCTTGCAGTTGAAGATGTACGGCGTGTCGGCCTCGAGGATCGTCGCGAGCTTGCCGACTGCGCCGTTCTCGAAGCGCAGGCTCGCCGCGACGACAGGGTCGTACTCGAAGTCGGGGTTCATGCGTTTCGCGGCCGAGAACGCCGAGACCTCGACGATCTCTCCGCCGAGGTAGCGGAGGGTGTCGACCGCGTGGCAGCCGCCGCATACGAAGGCGCTCACTCCCAGGGTCTTCGAGACGAATGATCGGTACCCCGGGTAGGCGTCCTGCAACGGATGCCAGTAGTCCGCCTCCCCGTAGACGAGATCACCGAGGATGCCATCGGCGATCAACTGCTTGACGGTCAGGAACTGCGGGTTCCAGCGAAGCACGAAGCTGGTGACGGTCTTGACCCCCGCGCGCGCCACGGCGTCGCGAATCGCGAGCGAGTCCTCGAGCGTCACCCCGACCGGCTTCTCGACGACGATGTGCCTCCCGGTCTCCGCAGCCCGCACGCAGTGCTCTCGCCGCGTGTCCGGGTGCGTGCACGAGGCGATGATCTGGATCCGCTCGTCGTCGTAGAGCTCGTCGAGGGATGCGTACTCGCGCGCCTCGGCCCCGAGGGACTCGAGGAGAGCCGTTGCCTTCCCGGGCGTCCGGTTGTAGACGCCGACGAGCTCGGTCTGCGGATGGTTGGCGAAGATCTTGACGTACTCGCCCGCGACCCATCCCGCTCCGATGATCCCAACGCCGTACCGCGCCATGGTTCCCTCCCGCTCAGGTGAGCCCGAGAAGCGCGAGGCTATCCCGGCCGATGATCTGCTCGATGACCTCGTCGGGCACGCGCGGAAGCGCAGTCCCCTGCGTGAAGCGATTGATGCTCCTGAGCCCTGCCGCGGTCTCTGCGGGCGTCGCGAACGGCCAGTCGCTGCCGAACAGGAGCTTGTCCTCCACCCCGTACTCGAGGGCCAGGATCAGGCCGTTGTAGAGCTGCCAGGGGCGGTAGTGCAACGCCGAGATGTCCGCATAGAGGTTCGGGTGCTTGCGAATCAGCACGATCGTCTCCGCCATCCACGGATGCCCCATGTGCGCGATCACGATCGGCAGCTGCGGGAAGGCGAGCGCGACGTCCTCGAGGAGGAGGGGGTTGGCGACCTTCAGAGGCGCCAGCCGGGGAAACGTCGTGCCCTGGTGGATCAGGATCGGCAGGCGAAGCTCGGCGGCCTTCGCGTAGACGCCGAAGGCTCGGCCGTCGTGGGGATGGAACCCCTGGTAGATCGGCGCCAGCTTGAGCCCGCGGAGTCCGAGCTCGTGGGCGCGCGCCATCTCCTCGAGCGCGCCCGGGTGCATCGGGTCGACCGACATGAACCCGACGACCCGCCCCGGATGCGCTTGCGCGTACGCAGCGATCGCGTCGTTCTGGTTCTCGCCGCCGCGGGCGATGTCGAGGACGACCATGCGGTCGACCGCAGGGGACAGGGCCTCCCAGTGCTCCTCGAAGGTGAAATCGAGCTTCACACGCGCCCCCGGCCGGACACCCTCGTGGTAGTCCGGGAGCAGCCAGCCGAGGGGCGCATGGGTGTGCAGGTCGACGGGGGTCACGAAGCGGTCAGAGGATCCCACATGGACGATCGCGCTGCCCGGCTCAGACGCGCTTGGGGACGTTTCCGTTGAGGGTGAACACGAAGCGCATGAGCTTGTGCCCGAGGTCCGCAGTGGGTTCGAACATGCACGGGCACCCTCCGTCGATCACGCGTATTCCCTGCCCGCGGCCGTACTCGGCGGCAGCGGCGGAAACGCTGCCGCTGCCGAAGGCGCGGTGCATCCAGACGTGCTCGATGCCGAGCTCGGCGCATTCGCGCATGGTCGCCTCCGCGAACTCCGGTCGCGTTCCGATCACGACCGCGTCCACGCCGCCCGGGATCGCGGCGAGGTCGTGATAGCACCGATCGCCCTCGACCTCCTCCGCGTTCGGATTGACGGCGAAGACCTCGTAGCCGCGCTCACGGAGACGTTGATAGACGACGTTGCTCCCGTGGCCCTTCGCGTTTCGAGAGACGCCCGTGACCGCTATCCGCCGCTCGGCCAGGAACTCCGACGCCGCCTCGTGAATGCCCGTCATGCCCGGAACCTCCCTCGCGCCGAACCGATGAAGACTTCGCTCGCGAACAGCGCGATCGTCTCAGCGGCGAAGATCCCGGGCATCGGGGAAAACGCCGATGGCATCTGCCTCGAAGTACGCAGCCGCCGGTCCGGATGCCGCCTCAGCCCGGTGGCGTCGGCCGGTAGATCGGGCCGCGTTCGAGCACTCGCTCGAGCTGGCCCTCGTGGACGAAGTCGGGGTAGGTGTCGACGCGGGCGACCTCCCCGACCTGCCCCGGGTAGCCGAGGCGCCGCTGCACCTCCGGATGCAGGTAGTAGCCGGCGACGACGACGGTGACGAGCGCTTCGTGGGCCGGCGGGTCGCCGGCGGCGAGTCGCTCCACCCAGGCGATCGGGTCGCCGGCGTCGCCGGCGGCCTCGAGTGCCCGGCGGAGACCGTCCGCGAGGTCGGGGCGCGACGCGAGCACGAGATCGAGCTGACGGCCGCCGATGTCGAGGCTGCCGGGCGCCGGCATCTCCTCCGTGCCGGGGATCAGGCTGTCCGCGATCCGCGCGAGGCGTGCGCGCAGGTGCCCCGCGAGCGCGCCGGCGCTCACGCCGGCACCCGCTGGTGGGCGCGGCGCTCGACCAGGCGGTCCGCGAAGCGCAGGGCGAGCGCGCAGATCGTGTTCGTCGGGTTGACGCCGCCGGCGGTGACGAAGACGCTGCCGTCGACGACGTAGAGGTTGTCGACGTCGTGCGCCCTGCCCCACGGGTCGACGACCGAGGTCGCCGGGTCGGTGCCCATGCGCGCCGTGCCGAGCAGGTGCCAGCCGGCGCTGCGCATCAGGGTCAGCGTGTCGACGCTCCGCGCGCCGGCCTCGAGCAGCGACTCGCGCGCGCGCTCGACGTGGAAGTCGAGCAGCCGCCGCGAGTTCTCCGACGCCCGGTACGTGACGCGCGGCGCGGGCACGCCGGCCGCGTCGACGAGCACCGGGTCGAGCGTGACGCGGTTGTCCGTGTCGGGGAGGTCCTCGCCGAAGATGCCCCAGCTCAGGCAGTGGCCGAAGCGCTCGCGCACGCGCACGTGATGCTCGGGCCCCCAGACGGCCGCACCGGCACGGGCGGGCATCGCGGCATTCATCGGCCCGCCGGTCGACGGCGCGAGACTCCACTTCGCGCCGCGGACGAAGCCGCGACGCTCGTCGCTCTCGTAGAACTGCAGCGAGTGGATGCGCGAGCCGACGTTGCCCCGCCACGTCTCGAGCGGCGCTCCGAAGATGCCGGTCGCGACCGCGAAGGGGTGCATCATCAGGCGCCGCCCGACGAGGCCGCTCGTGTTCGCGAGGCCGTCCGGGAACTCCGGGCAGGCGGACAGGAGCAGGAGCCGCGCGCTGCCGATCGCGTTCGCGGCGAGCACGACGACGTCGGCCTCCACGCGGTCGCTCCTGCCCTCCGCGTCCACGTACTCCGCCCCCGTGAGGAGCCCGTCCCGGCCGAGCAGGAGCCGGGTCGCTCGCGCGCCCGTGAGCACGCGGGCCCCGAGCGCGATCGCCTGCGGCCAGTGGGTGACGTCGCTCGACGCCTTCGCGCCCTCCGGGCACCCCTGCATGCACGCACCCCACTGCGCGCACGGGTGGCGCCCCGCGTACGGAGCCGAGAGGATCGCGCACGGCGCGGGCCACCAGTGCCAGCCGAGCCGATCGTGCGCGCGCACCACATCCATCACGCCGCGGCCGAGCGGCAGCGGCGGCAGCGGGAGGTCGGCGCCCTCCGGGTAGGCCGGGTCGCTCGCGAGGCCCGCGACGCCGACCTGGCGGGCGATGCGGTCGTAGGACGGCTCGAGCTCCTCGTACGTGAGGGGCCAGTCGTCGGCGACGCCGTCGAGCGATCTGACGCGGAAGTCGGACGGCGTCAGGCGTGGCCAATCGCCGGCGTAGAGCACCGTCGAGCCGCCGACGCCGCTGTACATCAGCGGCACGATGTCGGACGCCGAGACGTCGATCGGGTAGTCGGCCGGGCGCCCGCGGACGTTCGGGTCCGGCGCCCACTGCTTCATCGCCTGGAGCTCCCAGTCGGGCTTCGGCCCGGGGTAGTCGGCGCGGTCGGGCCAGTCGCCCTGCTCCAGGCAGATCACGTCCATCCCGGCCTCCGCGAGCCGGCGCCCGACCACGCCGCCGGCGGCGCCCGCTCCGATGATCAGGACGTCGGCCCGCGCGCGGCTCACCGCCGGCACCCGCCTACGCGAGGAACAGGAACTGGTCACGCTCCCATTCGGTCACCTGGTCGTGCCAGGCGTCGCCGCCGTAGTCCGGGTTCGCGGCACGGGCCTTCGCGATCTCGTGGCGCTTGAGGGCGAGGAACGCCTGGACGAACTCGGGGTGGAACGCGCTCCGCAGCGCCTCGTCGGCCTCGAACGCCGCGAGCGAGTCCTCGAGCGTCCGGGGGAGGAGGGCAACGTCGTCGAGCCGGTAGGCGTTCGCCTGCAGCGGCGGCGGCGGCTCGACGCGGCGCGCGATGCCGTCGAGCATCGCGACGAGCATCCCGGCCAGGGCGAGGTACGGGTTCGAGGCCGCGGAGCCGAGACGATCCTCGATGTGCGTCGCGTCGTCGCGCCCCGCCTTGACGCGGATCGCGACCGACCGGTTCTCGAAGCCCCAGGTGATGCTCGCCGGGGCGTACGTGCCCTTGCGGTAGCGCTTGGCGCAGTTGACCGTCGGCCCGAGGAAGGCGTTCAGCGCCGCCGCGTGCTCGAGCAGGCCGCCGATCGCCCACCCGAACTCGGGCGTCAGCTCGCTCTGCGCCGCGTCCCAGAAGATGTTGCGGGCGCCGTCGAAGAGGCTCATGTGCAGGTGGCCGCTCGACCCGCTCGCGTCGATGAACGGCTTCGTCATGAAGCTCGCGAGCAAGCCGTGCTGCGCGGCGATCTCCTTCGCGTACGTCTTGTACGTGAAGTTGTCGTCGCCGCCGGCGAGGCCCTCCACCGGCGAGAACGTGAGCTCGTACTGGGTCGGGCCCCACTCCTGGTTCAGGGTGCGCGGCCGCAGGCCGAGCGCCTGCAGGTGGCGGACGATCTCGGGCAGCACGGGCAGGCGCTGGTTCGTGAGCGTCGTCGTGATGTCGGTGCCCGCGAACGGCGGCAGGCGGGTGCCGGCGTCGAGCAGGTAGAACTCGTACTCGGCCTGCATCCGCGCCGTCAGGCCGTGCGCCCCGGCGCGCTCGACCTGGCGCCGCAGGACGCTGCGCGGGCTCGCCTCGACGGGCCGGCCGTCGGCGTACTCCATGTCGCAGATCACGCGGGCCTGGCCGGGGGCGTGCCCCAGCACGCGGAACGTCGCGAGGTCTGGCCGCATCACGAGGTCGGCGAACGTCATGTCCTCGCCGAAGCCGGTGCCGGTCGCGACCCAGCACTCGTGGTCCCAGCAGTAGATGTCGCCGACGAGCGCGAGGCCGCTCTCGACGAAGCCCCAGAAGTGGTCGGCCGTCACGGTCTTGCCGCGCGAGACGCCGTTCAGGTCCGGCGTCTCGAAGCGGACGAGCTCGACCGCATGCGTGCGGAGCAGCTGCTCGATCGCGTCGCGGTCGGGAGGCGCGCTCACGGCCGCCGGCGCTTCGGAGGAGGCTGCACGGGGCGCGATTATGCCACGGCGCCTGCTGCCCGCTTCAGGCCAGCCAGCGGGCGAGATTCGCGGCGACGAACGCGTCGTCGGCGAGCTCCGGGTACCGCCGGTAGACGCGGTCGATCTCCTCCGCCTGGCCCGGACTCAGATCCTCCGCCGGGTCGAGGCACCAGCGGCCTGCGAGCAGGCCCTGCCGGCGCAGGACCTCGTGGCAGCCCGCGATCACGCCGTGGAACCCGTTCGCGACGTCGAAGAACGCGGCGTTGCAGTCCGTCACGGCGCTGTCGAGCGCCAGCAGGTCGGCGGGGACGGCGTCGAGGTCGCGCACGCCGCGGCAGCGCTCGAGGATCTCGACGGCCGTCCGCGTCCAGACCGACCAGTGGCCGAGCAGGCCGCCGACGAAGCGCAGCTCGCCCGCCTCCGTGCGGAACGGCACCGTCAAGTCGAGCACGATGTGGTCGTCGTTGCCGGTGTAGAGCGAGATGCGCTCCTGAGCGCCCGCCGCCGCGACACCGTGGACGACGTCGAGCGTGCGGTAGCGGTCGAACGGGGCGACCTTGATCCCGACCACGTTCTCGATCGCCGCGAAGCGCTCCCAGAACGCGCGCGAGAGGAGGACGCCGCCGACCGCGGGCTGCAGGTAGAAGCCGACCACGGGCAGCTCGTCGGCGAGGGCGCGGCAGTGGGCGAGCATCGCATCCTCGCTCGCGTCGCGGAACGCCGCGAGGCTCACGAGCACGGCGTGGTAGCCGAGGTCGCGTGCGACCCGCGCCTCGGCGACCGCCTGCGCGCTGCGCCCGGCGACGCCGGCCACGAGGAAGAGCGGCCGCGCCGTCCAGGCGCGCGCCGTCTCGGCCGCGAGCTCGAGCACCGGGCGGTAGAGACCGACGTCGCGGATCGCGAACTGCGTGGTGTGGACGCCGACGGCGAGACCGCCTGCACCGGCGTCGATGTAGTAGCGCGTGAGTGCGCGCTGCCGGCGCTCGTCGAGGCGGCGCCCGGCGTCGAGCGCGAGCGGATGGGCCGGGATGACGGCTCCGCGCCGGAACTCCGCGAGCGCCTCGGCCGGGATGTCCTGCCAGCGCATCAGCCGAGCTCCGGCCCGGCGATGGCGTGGACGAGCGCGGGCGTGCCGGCGATCGCGTCGCGGCCGAGCACGAGCCGCACGAACGGCCGCTCGGGCGCGAAGCCGCGGCCGGCGAGGTGCGCGGCGACAGCCGTCGCTCCCTCCGGCACGTCGACCACGACGGCGCCGGCGACGGCGTCGAGCCCGGCTGCGAGCAGCGCCACCGCGGTGGTGGCGTCCCGCGCGACGAGCGGCCCGAGCTGGGTTGCCGTGCGACCGGCGCGCGAGAGCAGGTAGCCGTCACCGCCCGCCGCGCGCGCGGCGACGGGCGCGGGCCGCCCGCAGAGGTCGGCGAGCACGGCGCCGCGGTCGGCGCCGAAGGCGGCACGATCGAGGTCGTGCACGCGGTCGGCGATACCCGGCTCGCGCGCGGCGGCCTCACCGGCGCCGCCCGTGCCGCGCCAGCGCAGCAGGTTCCCCACGGGCCGGAATCCCATGCGCCCGTACACCTCCGCGCCGGCGGGGGTCGCGTCGAGCACGGGGAGAAGCCCGGCGCCCGTGAGCGTGGCGGTCGCCCGCTCGACGAGCCGCGTCGCGAGGCCGAGCCGCCGGTACGGCGTGTGCACGAGCACCATGCTCACCCAGCCGAACACGGGCGGGTAGGGGATGGCGAGCCCCGTCGCGACCACGCGGCCGCCGTCCCGCACGGCGAAGCCGCTTCCGAGCCGGAGCATGAGCAGCCAGTCCGCGGCGACCTGGTTCCAGCCGGCCTCCGCGGAGAGGGCGAGCGCCCCCTCGAGGTCGTCTTCGCCCAGGATCTCGATCGGCGCGTCGCGCGCGTCAGAAGGAGCCATCCCGCACCTCGAAGCCGGTCGGCTTCGCGAGCGTCGGCATGTCCCGCGCGAGCCAGTCGGCCTGCCACGCGACGAGCGTCTCGAGCGGCACGGTCGGCGGCCCGAAGCGCGCGAGCGCGCGGCTCGCGTCGCTCAGGAGGGCGGTCGGCGCCTCCTCGCCGACGATCGTCGCAGGGGCGCCGAAGCGCTCCGCGAAGGCGTGGGCGAGCGCGCGGATCGACGCCGTCTCGGGCCCGGTCACGTTGAGCGGCTCCGTCGGCGTCGTGCAGTGCCGCAGGCAGCGCAGCGCGATCGCGTTCGCGTCGCCCTGCCAGATCACGTTGACGTGGCCCATCGTCACGTCGACCGGCTCTCCGTCGCGCACCTTGCGCGCAACGTCGTGCAGCACGCCGTAGCGCAGGTCGATCGCGTAGTTGAGCCGGTAGATCAGGCCCGGCGTGCCGCGCGCCTCGGAGTACCAGCGCAGCACCCGCTCGCGCCCGATGCAGCTCGCGGCGTAGTCGCCGGGTGCCGGCAGGAGCGGCTCGTCCTCCGTCGCCCCGCGGGAGCCGGCCGGGACGAACGGGTAGACGTTGCCGGTCGAGAACGCCACGATCCGGCTCTCCGCCATCGCCTCCGCGACGAACACGGGGAGGATGGTGTTCGTCGCCCAGGTACGCGACGGCGCGTCGCTCGTGCCGAACTTGTGACCGGCCATCAGGATCACGTTCGGGACGCGCGGCAGGCGCGCGATCGCGGCGCGGTCGAGCAGGTCGGCGCGGATCGGCTCGACGCCGTGTGCCTCGAGCGCCGTCGCGACCGCCGGGTCGCTGAAGCGGGCGACGGCGAGGATCCGCCGCTCGGGCGCGGCACGGCGCGCCATCCGCGCGAGTGTCGGCCCCATCTTCCCACCGGCGCCGAGCAGCATGATGTCGCCCTCGACCGCCGCGAGGTCGGCCACGACCTCCGGCGTCGGCCGCGAGAGCCGCTCCTCCAGGTCATCGACGTCGCGAGGCGCGGCCGGGCTCGTCTCGGCGGTCCGCATCGGGTGCCGAGTGTACCGGACGCCCCCAGGCCTCTCGGGCCCGCGCGCCGCCGTTAGGATCGCCGCCATGGACGCCCCTTCCGCACCTCTCGTCGCCTCCGAGGTGTCGCCGGTCGACCGGCTGGTGGCGCCCGCGCTCCTCGTCGTCGACATGCAGAACGATTTCGTGCGCGCCGGGGCGCCTCTCGAGGTACCGGACGCGCGGGCGACGATCGCCGCCCACCGGCGCCTGCTCGCCGCCTTCCGCGCGCGCCGGCTGCCGGTGCTCTATACGCGTTTCGTCTCGCTCGAGGAGGACAACCTGCTCTGGCGCTGGTCGCCGCAGTGCCACCCCACGACGCGCGCGTGCTGGCCGGATCACGCGCGCGGCTACGACGATGCGCCGGTGCCCCTCCGCTGCGTCGACGTGATCGACGAACTCGCGCCCGCGCCCGGCGAGCCGGTCATCGACAAGCACGGCTATGGCGCCTTCCACGCCACCGACCTGGATGCACGCCTGCGCGCGCTCGGCGTGCGCTCGCTCGTCATCACGGGCACCGTCACCCAGATCTGCGTCGAGGAGACGGCGCGCGAGGCGTTCCACCACGGCTACGCAACGACGGTCGTCGCGGACGCCGTCTCGAGCTTCGCGCCCGACCTGCACGCAGCGGCCCTGCGCAACTTCGCGATGAAGTTCGGCTGGGTCGCAGATGCCGATGTGGTGATCGGGGCGCTCCCTTCAGCCGTCGAGAGCTAGCGCGCGAGGCATCAGCGGGCCAGGGGATTCTCTCCATGCTCCAGGGGGAGCGGCACGACGTTGCCGCCCTCCCCGGCCGATTGGTACGCCGCCATCAGGACCTCGACGCCGAGCCGGGCGCTTGCCGCATTGCTATCCGGCGCCTGGCCCGTCTCGATCGCCCGCAGCAGTTGCTGAAACGGGGTCAGGAAGGTATAGCCGGCGAGATACTCCTCCAGCGGAATTCGAGCGCCGTTGTACATGAGAACATCCTGGAAGGGCAGCACGGTCAGGTTGTGCTGCTCGAACTGCATTTCCAGAACGTTGTGCCAGTTGCGCGGGTTGAGCGCTTCGGCCACGCCCATCGAAGGAAGGGTTTGGAGCGGCTGCTTGCCGCTGGCCAGGACGGCGAAGAAATCGCCGTAATCGGCAATCACCTGGCCGAAGTTCTCAACCTTCGCCTCGCGGTACACAGCCCAGTACGCGGTGCTCTTGGCCTGGATGGATTTCGGCCGGCCCCACAGCCCGATCAGATAGTCAACCGCGTAACAGCCCAGGTTGGTCAGTTCGCCGCCGCCCGATCTGGAGGGGGGATCGAGACGCTCCGGCCAGACCGCCGCCAGCGGAAAATCTGCTGAGAACGTGAAGCTGAAGCTGTGGGCATAGTTGATCGCCCGGCCATATCGGCCCGCTCTGACCTCGTCGAGCAGCTTGGCCGTGACCGGGTCGAAGCGGCCGATGGCCGGAATGTCATAGACGAGCTGAATCTCGCTGCCGGCCACCGCCCGTTCAATGCGCCAGGCCGCATCCAGACTCTCGGCCATGGGCTTGTTGAGGAAGATGTGCTTACCGGCTCGGGCGGCCTTCTCGACCCAGGCGGCCTTTTCGTGAGGAGAGCAGGCCACGGCGATGATGTCGATCGCGGGATCATCCAGCAATGCCTCCGGCGACTCCGCCAGCTCGAGCTCGACAGCCGCTGCCAATCCGGCTGTGCGGCGCGGGTCGTCTTCCCACCCGGCGACGATCCTGGCCGCCGGCTCTTGCTTCAGGGCAAACGCGACAAACTCGCCGTGCGTGCAGCAGTTCCCGAGAATTCCGACGCCATACTGTTTGGACATCTTGCAGACCTCACGGCCCCAGGGGAGGCACCGGCTCGGTCTTGCCCGCCATGAACGCGCGTTCCCAGGTCGGGCGCGCCGGCTGCGTGCCCTTGTCGAGCAGTGCGCGCCAGGCGGTGTCGTCGAGGCGCTGACCGGGTGGGGTCGTGAACTCGTAGTAGGAGTAGACGCCGCCGAGCGCCACCTCGAACTTGCCGCTGTCGTCGGGGACGAGCACGTAGATCCGGTCGACCCGCCCGGTCCCGACCTCGAGGATCCCCTTCGGGCTGCTGCCGAGGTCGACGACGACGGCGTCGGTCTGGTCGGCCGCAGGCACGTTTGCGTTGGACTGATCGCCTGTCCGGAACCACAGCGCCTCGAGCTCGCCGCCGAGATACGTCAGCCGGTCGTTGTCGCGCTTCGAGATCGGCTTCGCCGCGAGCTCGTCCTTGGCGATCCGCTCGAGGAAGGTGAACATCCCGATCTCGTCGCGAAGCAGGAGCGACGTGCGCGGCGTGAGCAGGCTGCGCTCCTTCAGGCCCTGGCGCAACAACTCGGCGACGGACGCGAGACGGGCGAACGCGACCGGATCGGGCTCGACCCAGTTGCGCCGCGGCGGGACCTTCAAGTCGCCGCCGCCCTCCGCCACGAACTGCTTCGTGTAGAGGACCGTGTCGTGCTTGAGCTCGGCGTAGGAGCCGAGCCCGGCCTGCTGATCCTTGGCCGCCCAGAGCGGCGTGCGCATGAAGTCGGGAAAGGCTGTCCCGTGCCCGGCGAACATCGGCTCGAGCGCGTAGAGCCAGGCGTCGTAGACCGTCGAGCCCCAGGCGGCGGCGGGCCGCGCGGCGACCGCCTTGCGCAGCTTCGCGAGCTGGCTGTCGTAGTTCGCATAGGCCGTCGAACCCGCCTTCTCGAGGGTCTGGTAGGCGAAGTCCGACCCGAAGACGGCGGCCAGATCGAGCGCCGACGGCATGAGTCGCGGCTTCGCTTCGGTTCCGACGTTCGGCATGACGAGCTGGTCGAGCACGAACGAGTCGACCACGAAGCGCGTACCGAGGAAGCGGATCGCGGCCCGTTCGGGATTGATCCGCACCGGCCGCGCCGCGACGAGCGCCGCGACGACCTTGTCGACGGTCGCGTCGTCCGCGAGCGCCCCGGCGTCGCGCAGCCAGGCGGGGTCGACCGTCTTCGTGGCTGCAGCCACCTCGAGCGGCGTGTAGTCGTCGGCCCGTCCGACGAGGAAGGCGGTCGGCTCGTAGATCGCGCGCCAGAGCGAGACGAGGCTCGCGTGTCCGGCGAGCGCGCGCGAGGCGAGGATGCCGATCCGCGCCGGCTTCGTGCCGGGGCAGTCGCGCGTGCCCGGCAGGCAGAACGGCAGCTGACCGAGGACGGACATGGCGACGAAGTAGTGCGTGAGCGAGGCGTTTCGCGTGTAGTGGCCGCGCGGCGTGAAGAGCGAGTAGTCGACGGTCACGCCGAGCAGCGGCGAGGATGCGCCGGGGGCGCTGTGGGCGTCGATCAGCGCCTTCTCCCTCTGGGCACGCGGCGCCAGCTGGACAGGCTGGCCGAGCTCGGCCGCGGCAATCGCGAACAGCTGCTCGACGCGCGAGGCGCTGTCGGCGAGTGGCGTGCCGGCGAGCTCGGTGCTCTGCGCGTGGGCAGCCTGCAAGGAGCCCGAGACGAGCTTCTGCAGCTTCGGCAGGAGCACGTCCTGCTCGAGGCTGCGCAGGGTCTTGTCGAAGACCAGGTGCCATTCGTGCTGGGCGACGTCGGTTGTCACGAACACCGGCCAGCCCGAGTAGACGTTGCCGTCGTAGGCGTACTGGAACAGGCGCATCTTGGAGGGAACGACGACGAACCCGTTCTTCGCGAGCGCCTCGGCCACGCCCGGATTCCGCAGGAACTTGCGGACGTCCGGCACCATGCGCACGCCGCTCAGCGAGTGCGGCGTCGCAGGCCCGGCGTACGCCCGGGCGTTGCGCCCGAGCAGGGGGATCACCTTGTAGCTGCCGAAGCGCACCCGCGGGGACGGAAGGGCGAACGCCGCGGGCTTCGCCGGCAAGGTCGCGGCCTTCGCCGTCGAGGCCGCAGGCGCAGCGGCGCTGGTGCTCTTGCCGGAGTTGCAGCCGCCCGCCGCCACGGCGACCACGGCGACGAGCGCGACCGGGAGGACAAAGGGGAGTGGACGCCTGATCATCGCGGGCTCCTTTCGAGCACCACCGGGTCGAGCCGGCCGTCGACGTTCGCGCACGCCGCAGCGCCGGGGCC
The DNA here is from genome assembly GCA_963743275.1 of uncultured Actinomycetes bacterium. GTDB lineage: Bacteria > Actinomycetota > Thermoleophilia > Gaiellales > JALYLC01 > JALYLC01. Next base: position 26,703 of record CAVUPB010000006.1, read on the forward strand.
GGGAAGCTCCGGCAGAGTGAGAAAGCCGAAGCCGCCCCAGCGCCAGGCGCTCGCGCCGACGATCACGTCGCTGTCGAGCGTCGAGTAGGCGACGGCGATCGCCCCGTCGCACGCTGCGACGGCGGCAACCGGGCGAAACAGCGTGCCCGCCACCCACAGCGGTCGCAGGTCGCGGGGCCGGTAGAGGCCGACGTGTGCCGAGAGCCCGTGGCGGTCGACGAGATCGCGCCGCGGCACGAGCGCGCTGACGTTGGTCGGGTGGAACGGGCGCCGGAAGGCGACGACGAGCTGCCGGCCGCCCGTGCCCTCGGGATCTCCGAGCGCGGCGTGGACGACCCTTCCCTCGAAGCGCGCGAGCGAGCGCAGGCGCTTCGCCGCGACCGGCCTGACCGGCGGCGCGAGCGTCCACCACTCGCCTCCGAGCGCGACCGCGTCCCCCTGCGGAAGCCTCCAGCCGAGGAACCCCAGCGGAGCGGTCGCGCGTACCGAGCCGATCCGGAACGCGCGCACCCCGTCGGTGCCCACGAGCACCTCGAGCATCGCTCCTCGCTGCGTGCGCGGGGCGTGCTGGTCGAAGAGCAGGTTGCCGAGACTGGTCGCGACGATCGTCGGGCGATTGCCGTGGCTCGCCCGGATCAGCCGGATCGGCTGCACGACGTGCGGCCCCTGACCCCAGACGATGTCTGCGCCCCAGGAGCCGAGCTGCCGCGCGATCCGCATCATGTAGGGATCCGTGGTCGGCTCGTACTCCGTGCCGCCGTGGACGCCGACCGCGACGACGTCGGCTTCCGCGCGTGCGCGCAGCACGGCCCGGCGCACCAGGCGTGCGTCCCAGGAGGCGACGCCCGGCGTCTCGCGCCCTGCCCGGGGCCCCTGGCCGGTCGCGTCGAACGCGAGCAGTGCGACCCGGACGCCGCCCTTCTCGACGATCCTCGGCGCGTACGCCCGGGCGGCCGACGAGCCGCCGCCGAGAACCATGATCCGCGCTCGGGAGAGCGCCCTGATCGTGTCGGTCACCGTGTGCGGGCCCGCATCGCCGGCGTGGTTGTTGGCGATCCCGACCCCGTCGAACCCTGCCAGGGCGAGGACCTCGGCGGACGACGGCCGGGCTTCGAGTGCGTTCGATCCGGCGCCGGGATCGTGCGGACGCACGGTCAGGGGGGATTCGAGATTCGCGACCGCGAGATCGGCGGAGGACACCTCGGCGCGGATGCCCGCGACCAGCCCTTCACGATCGGTTGCTGCGAACGACGCCACACCCCGCCCGAGCATCACGTCGCCGGCGAAGAGCAGACGGATCGCCCCGCCCCTGGGAGCGGACGTCGATACGGCAGCGGCTGCCCGGCGCCCGCCGGCCCCGGCCGGCGCGACGGCGAGCCCGACCCCACCCGCTGCGGCCACGGCAGCGAGCAGCAGCAGGCGCCGCGCGTTGATCGCCGTCACCGCACCTTCCTCTCGTCCCGCCCCGCGTGAGGCGCCCGTCCTCGTCGCACGACGAGGACCGCGGGAGGCTACCACCCTCGGCTGCGCTGAAACACTTTCCCGAGGCGCTCTTTGGTCGCCCGATGCGCTCGACTGCCACGCCGTTGTCGGGATCCAGAGGACCTTCGGAAGCGCAAGCGACCGGGATGCCCTCGACCGACCAGGGTGCGTAACACAAATACGCGAGAAAGAGCTATTTGTGGTACGCTGCGGGACGTGAGTGAGATCAGCGTGGCGGAAGCCGCTCAGCGGCTTGGAATCGGTGAGCAGCGCGTGCGGGCGCTCGCCGCCTCGGGGCGATTGCCGGCGCGGCGCCTCGGCCACGTCTGGGCGGTCGATTCTGCTGCGGTAGACGCCCGCATCAAGGGCGCTCGGCGCGGACGGCCGCTCTCGGCTCGCTCTGCCTGGGCTCTCCTGCTGCTGCTCGAGGGCCGAAGCGACGAGATCGAGCTTCATCGCTCCGAGCGGGCTCGCGCCGCCCGCCGCTCCGCGCGCTCTGCTGAACTCCAGCCGGGTGCCCTTGCCGCGCGCGCGGATGTCCGCTCGTACTTCGCCCATCCGGCTGTCCTGGAGCGGATCGCGCGCGACCACAGCGTCGTGCTCGGCGGCGTGGCTGCCGCCGCCCACCATCACGCGAATCTCGCAGGAGGCGGACTCGCCGAGTTCTACGTCCGCGAGCAGGACGCTGCGGAGATCGAGCGCGAACTCGCTCTGCGCCGAGTCGGGGCAGCAGACGCGAACCTGAAGCTGCGCATCCCGCGCGCGCTCTGGCCCTTCCGAAAGGGAGAGCGCATCGCGCCACGCGCATTCATCGCCGCCGACCTCATCGACGACGGCGACGAGCGCAGCGTTCGCGCCGGGCGCGCACTGCTCGCGCGGCGGGAACCCGAGTGATCGAGTTGCCCGCACTCGGTGGAACCGAGCGGGAACTCTGGGACGCGCTGTTCGACCTCGCCGAGCGCCAGCCTGACGGCTGGACGCTCGTCGGCGGACAGATGGTGCTCCTGCGCGCGCTCGAGCGGGGCCGCGTCCCGCCGCGCGTCACGCGCGACCTCGATGTGCTCGCCGACCTACGGGCGCGCCCAGCGGCTCTCCCTCGGATCCTCACCACGCTTTCCGAGCTCGATTTCGAGGTCGAGCTCGCAGCTCCGGACGAATCCGGCCACCGCTTCAAACGCGGTGACGTCACGCTCGACTTGCTCGCGCCCGACAACCTCGGCGCGCGGGCCGACCTGCACACCGTGGGCTCGCTCACAACGGTCGCCGTCGCCGGCGGCACCTATGCGCTCGAGCGCAGCCGGCCGCTCGCGGTGCGGCTCGACGGGCACGACGCCATGATCCCCTGCCCCGACCTCGCGGGCGCGCTCGTCATCAAAGCAGCGGCAGCGCGATCCGACCACGGACTCGGCCCGGCGCGTCACCTCAGTGACCTGGCAGTGCTCTTCTCGCTGGTGACCGACCCGTTCCGCCTGCGGGAAGAGCTCGGCTCGCGCAATGCACGTCGCATCGCCGCTGTGCAAGCCCTCGACGACGAGGAGCATGAAGCGTGGCGCCTCCTGCCACAACCGCAGCGCCTCGAAGGCATCGCCGCGCGCACACTCATCGTCGCGACCGCCTGAACGACCCGCCGAACCGCACAAGGCCGCATCAGGCCGCGTGGGCTGAACGTGCCGGAGGTCTACCGCACGTAGAAGTCCGCGAACTGACCGGTCTTGTAATGCCCGGGCAGGTTGCAGATCAGGGAGTAGTGGCCTGCCTTGAGAACGAGGTTCAGCGTTCGCGACTGGCCCGGGGGGATCCCGCCGATCTCGCCGACGTTGCCGGCTTCGTCGGCTTCCTGGCCCTTCAGCAGGTTACCCGCGGGCTTCGCCGTCTTGAGGACGACGAACTCGTGCTTGACGGTGCCGATGTTCGTGACCACGAACCGGACCTTGCCCTTCGGCGCGCCTTGCGTCCCCGGGAAGACGCTGAATTCGTCCACCTGAACCGCCACGAGGGGCTTCGAGGTGACCGCCTCGCCGGTCGAGAGCGGGCCGGCAACGGCTACGACCGCGACGGCCACGATCCCAAGTGCGAGCTTTCGCATGAATCCATTCCCCTCTGGTGGATGCGCTGCTGGTGGCGTGTCGAGACGACGGTGCCACCGGCGATCCTATGTGCTTCCCACGCATGTGCCAAATGCAGCGACCTCGGCGAGAGCCCGGCCTAGGCCCCGCCGTGCTTCCGTTTCCACGCGCGCCAGGTCATCGCCCAGCGCGCCGGATCGTCCATCGGCGCCGGGTCGAGGTAGTGCACCGTCGAGCGATGGGGGCCGGTCCGCACCATCTCGGGCTCCTCGTAGGCCTCGCGCGCGACGCGGCGGATGATCTCCGCGTACGTGTCGAGATCGGCGCGGGAGACGGTCTCCGCCGGTTCGAGCGTCATCGGCTCGGGCACGACCCACGGCTCGTGACTCGGGAAGAACTGGGCAACGCCGAAGTCATTCGTGCGGCGGGCGAGGTCGAGCGTGGTGAGACCCGTGTCCTCGTGCAGTTGCCGCCACGAGTAGCGGATCTGCTCGAGCCGGCGGGCTGCGTTCTCCTGGGCGTACGAGACCTCGAGACCGCGGATGCCCTCGAGGCGCTTGGCCAGGTAGTTGTTGTTGAGCACCGCGATCTCCGCCACCTCGCGCAGCCCGGCTGCTCCGAGCGCGAGCACCCAGGCGTACGAGCGCACGACGGTGGCCGGCACCCCGTGGAATGCCCGGACCTTGCCGATCGAGTGCGGCCGGTCGTCGTCCAGCGTGTAGCGCTCGCCGTCGAACTCGACGGTCGGCTTCGGGAGATACGGCGCGAGCTCGGCCGAGACCGCCGAGACGCCGACCGGCATTCCCATCGAGCAGTGCGGCGACGCGAACGTCTTGTGCAGGTTGAACTGGCAGAGGTCGAAGCCCGCGTCGCGGGCCCGCGTGATGCCGAGAATGCCGTTCGCGTTCGCCTGGTCGTAGTGGCAGATGCCGCCGGCCGCGTGTACGAGCTCGACCATGCGGTCGATCTGCGGGTTGAAGATGCCCGTGTCCTCCGGATTCGTGATCATGAGGCCGGCGGTGCGCTCCGAGAGCGCAGCCTCGAGTGCCTCGATCGGCGGCAGGCCGTCCGGGCCCGGGTAGAGCGTCACGAGCTTGTAGCCCGCGGTCGCCGGGCCGGCGCCGTCGCAGGGGTGGGAGAAGACCGTCGTGATGATCTCGTCTCGCTGACCCTGTCCGCGCGCGGTCTGGCAGGCGCCGATCATCCGGGCGTTCGCGTAGACCGCCTGCGACCCACCGCCGGGCTGGAACGACGCGCGGTCCATGCCGCTGATCTCGCAGATGATCCGCTCCAGGCGATAGATCGCCTCGAGGATCCCCTGCGCGGTCGCGCTGTCCTGCCACGGGTGCATGTGCGTGACCTTGTGCGAGCGGACGAGGGCTTCGTTCACCTTGGGGCTGTACTTCATGGTGCAGGTGCCGAGGCCGAGGTGGATGTCGACGTCCTGGCCGAACGTCTCCTGCGAGAGCCGCAGGAAGTGGCGCAGGACGGCGGGCTGCGACAGCTCCGGCAGCCTGGGCGGGGCCGAGCGGCGCAGCGCCGGCGGAATCGCCGAGACGCCGTCGCCCACAGCGGCGGCGATAGCCGGTTCCGTCGCGGGCGGGTCGAAGCCGCGCTCGCCCGGGCTCGTCTGCTCGTGCAACAGCGGCTCGTTCCAGGCCGCCTGATGGAAGGCGCGGAGACTCGTCGTGGTGTCCATGCCCGCTCCTACGCGATGGCCGCGGCGAAGGCGTCCGCGAGCCGGTCGATGTCTGCCTGGGTGTGTACCTCGGTGACGCACACGAGCGCGGACTGGCCGAGCGCCCCGAATGTGCGCGAGAGGTCGAGCGGGCCGTGGATGCCCGCCGCGGCGAGTGCGCGGTTGACCTCGGCGACGGTCCGGCCGGTGGCGCTCAGGTCGACCACGAACTCCTTGAAGAACGGCGCGTCAAGCGCGGGCGAGCGCACGCCCGGAAGCTCGCCGAGGCGCTTCGCGGCGTACTGGCTGCGCTGCATGATCGTCGTGCCGAGCTCGCGCATCCCGTCCGGCCCGAGGAGCGCGAGATGGACGGCCACGCCGATCGCCCACAGGCATTGCGTGGTGCCCGTGTAGTCGCGCGCCTCCCCCCGCTGGACGTAGGCCATGCGATCCCAGCGCACCTCGCCGAAGCCCCACTCGTCGTCGACCGTGCGCCCCGCCCCGATCAGGAACGTCGGGTACTCGGCCACGATCCGCTCGTCGTCGGCGCTGGCGACGAAGCCGATCGTCCCGCCGCCGTAGTGCATGTGGATGCCGAGGCCCTGCAGCTCGCCGCAGACGATGTCCGCGCCGTAGCGCGGCGGGGCCTCGAGCACGCCGAGGGAGGTCGCGTCGACGCCGACGACGGCGAGCGCGCCGCGCGCGTGCGCGCGCTCGCAGATGGCCGCCGAGTCCGGTTCGAGCGTGCCGAGGAAGGCCGGGTTCTCGAGATAGACGCAGGCCACGTCGTCGCTCAGGGCCGCGTCGAGCGCAGCGAGGTCGAGCGCTCCGGAATGCGGGTCGCAGGGGACGTCCTCGATCGTCATGCGGGCACCGCAGATGCCGCCGACGATCGAGCGCCGCTCGGGCGAGAGCAGCGCCGGGACGAGCGCCCGCGCCCGGCCGGTGAGGCGGCCGGCCATCAGGATCGCGCTGGCCGCCGCCGAGCCCCAGTCATAGGTGGGCTGGGAGACGACGTCGCACTCCACGAGGTCGCCGACCATGCTCGCGAACTCGAAGAACGCCTGCAGCTTGCCGTGGTCGGAGTAGGTCTCGCCGTAGTACGCGGTGAGGAACTCGCTGCGCCCGATGATCTCGTCGACGACGGCCGGCACGTAGTGCGGCCAGCAGCCTCCGCCCAGGAACGAGATGCGGTCGCGGGCCGAGACGTTGCGGTCGAGCAGGCCCTCGATCCGGCGGCGCAGCTCCACCTCCGAGCCGACGGCCGGCTCGATCTCGAGCAGCCGCCCGAGACGCAGCCGCTCCGGGATCGCCGCGTAGAGGTCGTCGCTGTCGGCGACGCCGATCGCCTCGAGCATCTCCTGCCGGATCCGCGGCGCGGAGTTGGGGATGTACGGGTGCGCGCGTGCGAGACTCACTCGGCTCTCCTCATCTGGGGACGTCGGGACGGCGGATCACGCCGTCACGCGGTAGACCGTTTCGTGCCGGTAGCCGGTGACGACGCGCCGGTAGCCGGCGAGCGCGGCGTCGAGCTCCGGGTCGCCCGTGTCGACGAGCAGCGGCCGCCCGCCGAGCGCCGCGAGCTTCGCCTCGGTCGCGAGGATCAGCAGCCGATCGACGCCGATCGCCCGCAGCACCGCGGGCGAGAGCTGCTGGTTCCCGCGCCCGAGCACGAAGCCCTGACCGCCCACCGGGGTGACGATGACGATCGCGTCCGGCCCGGCGAGGCCGAGCAGCGTCTCCTCGTCGGCATCCGCGACGAGCAGGCGACCGCCCTGCACGACGTCCACGCCGAGCACCGACTTCGGCAGGCCCAGCGCCGCCATCACCGCCCGTGTCGTCGTGCCCGGGCCGATCAGCGCCGTGGCGCCGTCGCGCAGCAGCTCCACGGCATGCGCGGCGACGGCAGCCTGGGCCGCCGCCTCCGCCGGCGCGCTGCGCGCCTTGCCACCCTGTACGAGCCCGGGCGCGAGGGGCACCCGCAGGAAGCCGTGGAGGCGCGGCGAGATCACACCGGCGCGCAGGTCGGACTCCTCGAGATCCATCACCTCCCCGGGCGCGTCGCCGCGGACGCGGCCGGCGACGAACGCCGCAGCCAGCTCCCCGGCGCTGCGCGGGGTGACGCCGAACACGGCCGAGTGCATCTTCACGCCTGCGGGAATCCCGATCACCGGCAGCCGGTCGCCCACGGCGGCGAGCACGTCGACCGCGGTTCCGTCGCCGCCGGCGAAGAGCAGGAGGTCGACACCGGCGTCGGCCAGCGCGATCGCCGCCGCGCGCGTATCCGCGGCCGTCGACTCGGCGACGGCCGCCGTGACCGCCGTGCCCGCGAGATCGGCGCCCATCGCCCCGCCCGCGGCAAGCACCTCGACCTGCGGCGGCAGCGCGGCGAGCGCCGCGCGAGCGCGCTCCGGGGCGGGCCGGGCCGCACCACCGCTGAGGGCCCGGTCGACCAGGCCCCGATCGTCCGAGCCCTTGTAGGCGAGCCGCCCTCCCACGCCGGCCAGCGGATTGACGATCAAGCCAAGGCGTCTCACCAGAGTGGCGACTATAACGAGCGGTCGCTCACAGGACGGCAGCCGTCTGCAGGCCCTCGAGGACGGCCTCCTCGACGGTGCGCGGGGCGACGCAGTCGCCGATCGCGTGCACCTCGACGTCGAGCTCCGCGAGCTCGGACGCGAGTGTGGAGCGGCTCTCGTGCCCCTGCGCCAGCACGAGTCCGCTCACGCCCTCGAGCACGACGGCCTCGCCGCTCACCGTGTGCTCGAGGTACACCGCGTCGTCGTCGGCGCCGTACAGCCGCACGAGCGGCACGACATCGACGTGGAGGCGATGGATGGTCGCCAGCCAGGAGTCGCGGACGTACTGCTGGAGGCGCTGGCCCGCCGTGTACCCGTTCACGCACAGGTGCACCCGCCGGCCGCGGCGGGCGAGCAGCTCGGCGATGCCGAGGCCGATCCAGTCGCACCGCCAGTCCGCGACCACGATCGTGCCCTCGGGTGGATCGACACCGGTCAGCACCTCCCAGGCGTCGAACACCGGCAGCGTGCCGGACAGCTCCAGCGGCGGCCGTCGAGGACCCGCTCCGGTGGCCACGACGACCACGTCGGGATGCTCGCGGCGCACGAGCTCCCGGTCCACGCGCGCGCCGGTGACGATCCGTACGCCCGCCCGCTCGGCTTCGCCGGCCAGGTTGGCGACGATCCCGCCGAACTCGCCGCGTCCCGGCAGGCGCTCGGCCAGCAGCACCTGGCCACCGACTCTCGCAGCAGCCTCGAGCAGCGTCACCCGGTGACCCCGCTCGGCCGCCACGGCCGCCGCCTTCAGCCCACCCGGCCCGCCACCCGCAACCAGCACGTCCCGCGGCCGCGCCGCGGGCACCCGCCGGCCGTAGCGAAGCTCGCGCCCCGTCTCCGGATGCTGGATGCACGAGATCGGGTAGCCCATGTGGAAGTGGCCGATGCAGGCCTGGTTGCAGGCAACGCACGCCCGGATCTGCTCGAGCTGCCCCGCCGCGGCCTTGTTCGGCAGGTCGGGATCGCAGATCAGCGCGCGGGTCATCCCGCAGGCGTCCGCGTGCCCGGCTGCGAGAGCGCGCTCCGCCTCCTGCGGCTGGTTGATCCGCCCGCCGACCAGAACCGGCAGCGACACCACCGACCGTACAGCCGCACCCAGCGGTACCGCGTAGCCGTTCGCAACCGTCATCGGCGGCACGATGTGCACCGACCCCGCCAGCGTGGCCGACGAGCCCGCAGTCACGTTCAGGTAGTCCAGCTCCCCGTCGGAGCCCAGCGCCTTGCAGGCGGCGACCACCTCGTCGGGTCGCAGCCCGTCGTGACCCATCTCGTCGCCCGAGATCCGAAGCCCGACCACCATCTCCCGCCCGACCGCCGCGCGCACCGACCCGATCACCTCGCGCAGGAAGCGCAGACGGTTGTCGTCACTGCCGCCGTAGCGGTCGTCTCGCAGGTTCACCCGCGGATTCAGGAACTGCGCGGGGAGGTAGCCGTGGCTGGCGACGATCTCGACACCTTCCAGGCCCGCCTCGCGCAACCGCAGCGCACCGGCTGCGTACCCGTCCACGATCTCGCCGATCATGCCGTCAGCGAGCGGGCACGGTGTGACGTGGAACCGCTCCGTCGGCACGGCCGAGGCGGAGTAGGCGACCGGCGCGCTGCCGTCCTGCGACTCCATGATCTCCCGGCCGGGATGGAACAGCTGCCCGAACACGGCACAGCCGTGCGCGTGACACGCATCCGCCAGGCGCCGGTATCCCTCCACGCAGCCGTCGTCGGTCACCATCAGCATGTGCGACGTGTAGCGGGCCGACTCGTGCACCCCCGCCACCTGGACGATCACGAGACCCGCCCCACCCGCCGCACGCGCGCGCTGGTACTCCACCAGCGCCTCGTTCACCCGCCCGTCGGTCGCCATGCTGGTGTCATGGCCTGCCGAGAAGATCCGGTTTCGCAGCGTGACGTGAGCGATCCGAAGCGGCGAAAACAGATGAGGGAACAGGCTCACACCACTCCCTGGGACACGTGACTGCCCCACCCTACACCCGGCGCCAGGGCCACGCCGCCAGGGCCCAGGGTCTCGCTCGAATCCCTGCGTGCAGCGACCAGGAGTGATGATTCAGCGACCGCGCAGCCGAAAGACGGGGTAGCCGGGTGCGATGCGCCGCAACTCCTCGTCCGGCGCGTCCGGCCCGACGCCCTCGAAGAAGACGCCGACCTCGGCCTTCCACCGCTTCAGGTACGCCCGCAGCAGCCGCGGCTTCTCGTCGTCATCGAGCTCGCTTGCGGCGAACGGCTCGCGGCGGCGGCCGAGCAAGAGCGTGCCCTCACCACCGCTCGCGCGGAGGTTGCGCACCCACTGGGTCTCGCCTCGGGGCGCCACGAGGTAGCGCTCGCCTTCGAAGGTCAGCAGGTTGACCGGCACGTGCCGCGGCTCGCCGCTCGTGCGGCCGCGCACCTCGAGCACGCGCGAGCCGAGCACGCTCACGCCGAGCCGCGTCAGGCCCGCGACGAGCCGGTTGAACACGTTCGTGGTGAACCAGCCGGGACGCACGTAGCGATCGGGCATGCCGCTCATGATCGCACCTCGTACGCGTTGAGCTCGCGCCGTGTGCAGGCAAGGAACACCGCGGCCATGCGCGGCGCAGCAGACCCGGCGTGAACCCGATTCTGCCAGCCGCAGCGGAACCGCTCAGGGTCGGCCCTGGTGTAGAGTCGGCGCGTCGTCGGCGCGCGTGGGCATCGCGAGCGCCAGCGCCGCACCCCGGCAGCCGGTGGGTGCGATCGGGAGTTCCCAACCGGAGGTAACGGTGGCGCGGACGGTGCGCGAGGCGGGTCCTGATCCGTTCTCCCTCCCGCGCGAGTGGGTCGCGGACGAGGCGTGGGGCCTGATCGAGGCGGTGCGCGGCTGGGCCGAACGCGACGTGATGCCCGTGCGACGTCAGCTCGACGAGGACTGGCGCGAGCACCGGATCGCCAAGCCGTTGCTGCACAAGCTCTGCGTCGAGCTCGGGTACCAGCAGGCCTGCTGGCCGCGCGAGTACGGCGGGCTCGGGATCTCCTCGATCACGGGGAACCTCCTGATGGAGGAGATGGCGCGGGCCGACAGCGGCCTCGCGACCGCGGCGAGCTGCTCGATCTGGGCGATGTCGCCGATCTTCCCGCCGTTCGCGAACGAGGAGCTGATGGAGCTCTTCACACCGCGCTTCCTCGACGACGAGCGATGGTACGTCGGCTGCGTCGCGCTGACCGACGCCCACTCGGGCTCCGACGTCGAGAACGTCGACGGCACCCACGGCCGCTACATCCGCACGACCGCGACGCGCGACGGCGACGAGTGGGTCGTGAACGGCCACAAGCTCTGGCCGACCAACTCGGGCGGCCACGCCGACCTCCTCGCCGTCGTGTGCACGACCGACCCCGAGGGCGGCGACGATGCGGTCGCGATCATCTACGTGCCGGCCGACGCACCGGGGGTCACGCAGGGGGCGCCGTATCAGAAGGCCGGGATGGCAGCCGACGCGAACGGCGACATCTGGTTCGACAACGTCCGCGTGCCCCTCCACTACCGCGCGCACGGTCCGGGGCTCGACGCCGAGCGGGCGCGGGCGATGATCTGCTCCGGCAACGTCGGCACCGCCGCGACGTGCATCGGCGTGATGCGCAACCTGTACGAGATCGTCCGCGACTGGTGCGACACGCGGATGATTGCGGGCCGCCTCTTGAAGGACCACTCCATCACGGCCGCGGTGCTGGCCGACATCGTCACCTCGATCGAGGTGAGCCGCGCGGAGACCTACCTCAAGGCGCGCATGCTCGAGCGGCCCGACTGCTACGGCCCGCGCGCCACACCCGAGATGCTGGCCCGCACGCGGGTCACGAAGCTGTTCGTCGCCGACCAGATGACGAAGGTCGCGAACCAGGTGCTCGACCTGATGGGGGCGCACGGCTACGCGCGGGACGGTGACGCCGAGAAGCACTGGCGCGACGCGAAGATCATGAGCCTGTGGATGGGGAGCCGGGCACTGCCGCAGCTCGACATCGCGCGGTGGTTCTTCTCCGCCGACGGCTACTGACGAAGGTTCCTCTCGAAGCGACGATGCAGCCGCCTCCGCGGCGTACATTCGCGAAGGCAGTCCCGGGACGACCGAGATCCGGCAACAGGTTTGGGTTCCGGTTGCCGAAGGAGAGAGTGATGCTCCGTTCTTCGTCGGGCAAGCTCGTGCTCTCGGCAACCGATCTGACCAATCACCTCGGTTGCCTGCACCTGACGCACGAGCGCCGGCGGATCGCGCTCGGGCTGCGCGGCAAGCCGGCGCCCGTGGACGACGCGCACTCGCAGCTCGTGCGCGAGCGCGGGCAGAAGCACGAGGCCGACCGGCTTGCGCAGCTCGCCGCCGAAGCGGGCGGGTCGTACGCCGACCTGACCGGGCACGAGGGCTGGACGGTCGAGGCGCTCGAGCGCGCCGCGGCGGCGACGGTGGAGGCCATGCGCGACGGCCACAAGCTGATCTACCAGGCGACCTTCTTCGACGGGCGCTGGCAGGGGCGGACGGACTTCCTGCGGCGCGTCGAGCAGCCGTCCCGGCTCGGCGCCCACGCCTACGAGGTGCTCGACACGAAGCTCGCGCGCCAGGTCAAGCCGGGGGTCGTGCACCAGCTCTGCCTCTACAACCGCCTGCTCGCGGCGGTGCAGGGCTACGAATCCGAGTACGCCTATGTCGTGCTCGGCAACGACGAGGAAGTGCGGGTCGAACTGCGCCGCTACCGCGCGCTGCACCGCCACACGGCGCGGCGGCTCGAGCGAGTCGTCGACGGCGACCCCGAGCCCGTCTACCCCGAGCCGGTCGCGCACTGCGGGATCTGCCAACTCGACGCAGAGTGCTCCACGCGGCGGCGCAGGGATGACCACCTCTCGCTCGTCGCCTTCGCCTCGCGCGACGCGCGAGCGAAGCTCGTCGGCGCTGCAATCGCGACCGTCGCCGACCTCGCCGACGCCCGGGCCGACTCGGAAGTCGCCGATCTGCCGCACGAGCGCTTCGAGCTGCTGCACGAGCAGGCGAAGCTCCAGGTCGAATCCCGCACCACGCACCAGCCGACGCGCCGGCATCTGCCGCCCGCCGCCGAGCGCGGCTACGCCCGCCTGCCCGCGCCCTCGCCGGGCGACATCTTCTTCGACCTCGAGGGCGACCCATACGTCGGCAACGACGGCGGCATCGAGTACCTCTGGGGGTGGACGACGGCGGACGGCAGCTACCACTGCCGCTGGGCGCACACCGATACCGAGGAGCGCACGGCCCTGCGCGAGTTCATCGACTTCGTGGAGCGTGCGCGCAGACACCACCCCGACCTGCACGTCTTCCATTACGCGCCGCACGAGAAGAGCAAGCTCCGCTCGCTCGCACAGAAGTACGGCGTGCTCGAGACCGTCGTCGACGACTGGCTGCGCACCGACCTGCTGGTCGACCTCTACGCCGTGGTGCGGCAAGGCCTCCAGGTCGGCGAGGAGAGCTATTCGCTGAAGCGGCTCGAGCGCCACCACGCCTTCGAGCGCAAGGAGCACTCCGTCCGCGAGGGTGGCGGCTCGATCATCGCCTACGAGGGTTGGCTCGAGACCGGCGACGAGAAGCTGCTCGAGGCGATCCGCGCCTACAACCAGGAGGACTGCGCGTCGACAGCGTCGCTGTTCGCCTGGCTGGTCCGCGAGATGCGGCCCGAGGCCGCGCAGCAATACGGCGTCGACTTCGAGGCGCTGCCGTTGCCCGCCGACGAGGAGATTCACGACGGGCCGACGTGGCTGCCGGAGATGCTCGAGCTGATCGAGCGCCTCAGCGACGGACTGCCGGCCGCGGCCGAGGAGGATGACTCCGGGCAGGCCGCACGGCGCGTGCTCGCCGGGCTCCTGCTCTACCACTATCGCGAGAGCAAGCCGCAGTTCTGGGAGTGGTTCGACCTCAAGGCCAAGACACCCGAGGAGCTGGTCGGCGAGCGAGAGGCGGTAGGCCTGCTCGAGCTCGACACGAGCGTCGAGCCGGTGATCTTCAAGCAGTCGCTCGAGTGGACGTACCGCTTCCCCGCGCAGGAGACCAAGCTCTCCCCCGGCCAGGTGCTGGATCCGGCGACGGGGCAGACGCACACGCTCGTGCGCATCGACGACGAGCGTCTCGTCCTGCGCCGCGGCAAGAACTCGAAGGCGCTCGATCCAACCGCGCTGATCGGTTGCGCGCCGCCCGACGGCCGTCCCATGCGCATGGCCCTGCGCATCGTGGCCGAGAGCCTGCTGGCAGGCGAGGATCGCTACCACGCCGCCCTGGCCCTTCTGCGCCGCGAGCCTCCATCGCTCCCCTCCAGCGAGCTCGGCCCGGAGACCGAGAAGCTCATCGCCGCGACGCTCGGCCTCCAGCGCTCCGTGCTCCCCGTCCAGGGGCCGCCCGGGACGGGCAAGACCTACCGCGGCGCGCGCATGGTCGTAGCGGCCCTGCAGGCCGGCCAGCGCGTCGCGGTCTGCGCGCAGAGCCATGCAGCGATCCAGAACCTGCTGCACATGATCGAGTCCTCGGCGGCGGAGGAGAAGTACGTCTTCTCCGGCGTCTACAAGGGCGACGGCTACGAGAGTGCGCACGGCCTCGTCAAGCAGGTCGGCGACAACCCGGCCACCTACGACGACGACTACAACCTCGTCGCCGGCACCTCCTGGCTGCTCTCCTGCGAGGGTCATCGCGAGCAGTTCGGCACACTCTTCATCGACGAGGCAGGGCAGTTCTCGCTGGCCGTCTGCGGTCGCCATCGCCCCCTGCGCGCGCAACGTCGTGCTGCTCGGCGACCCGCAGCAACTGCCGCAGGTCAACCAGGCTCAGCACCGCGACGGCGCCGGCGCGTCCGTGCTCGAGCACCTGCTGGACGGCGCCGACGTCGTGCAGGCCGACCGCGGCGTGCTGCTCGACGAGAGCTGGCGCATGCACCCCGACGTCTGCGCGTTCGTCTCGGAGCGCAGCTACGACGGCAAGCTGCACTCACGCGAGGCCTGCGCCCGGCGGCGCATCGACGCCCCGGGCGCCATCACGGGCGTCGGCCTCCGCACCCTCGTGGTCGAGCACTCCGAGCGGAGCCAGGACTCGCCCGAGGAGGCCGAGGCGATCGCCGCCGCGTGCCGCACGCTGCTGGCGGGCGGCAGCGTGACGGACGAGCAGGGCACCACGCGCCCGCTCGAGCCGGCCGATCTGATGGTCGTCGCGCCCTACAATCTCGCGGTCGCGCGCATCCGGCACGGCGTGCCCGCCGGCGTCTGCGTCGGCACGGTCGACATGTTCCAGGGCCGCGAGGCGCCCCTCGTCTTCTATGCCATGACCTGCTCGTCCGGCGAGGACGTCCCACGCGGCCTCGACTTCCTCTTCAGCCGCAACCGCTTCAACGTCGCGATCTCCCGCGCGCAGTGCATCGCCATCCTCGTGCACTCCCCGCGGCTGCTCGATTCCGACTGCAAGACGCTCGAGCAGATGGCCTTGATCGACGGCGCCTGCAGCTTCGTCGAGCACGCGACGACGATCGAACCCGACCGGGCTGCCCGCGCGCCGGCCGGCCGCGTGGCGTGAGCCACGACTCCGCTGGGCCGTGACCCGAGGCTCGCCGGGAGCTAGTAGAACCCCTTGGGGATCAGGCCGTGCCCGCGCGCCTCGCGCTCGAGCTCGTCGCGGAAGTCCGGGTGGGCGATCGAGATCATGGCCTTGGCCCGCTCGGGGACGGACTTGCCCTTGAGGTTGACGATCCCGTACTCGGTGACGACGTACATGATGTCGGAGCGCGTGGCGGTGACGACGTTGCCGGGCGTCAGCTCGACGACGATGCGGCTCGCGCGCACGCCGCGGCGCTCGTAGGTCGACGACATGCAGATGAACGACTTGCCGCCCTTGGACGCGTAGGCGCCGCGCACGAACTGCGACTGCCCGCCCGTGCCGCTGATGTGGCGATGCCCGGCCGACTCGCTGGCGGCCTGGCCCTGCAGGTCCATCTGCGTCGTGTTGTTGATCGCGACCACGCGGTCGTTCTGCATCACGATGTGCGGCTGGTTGATCAGGTCGACGGCGTGGCAGAGGAAGTCGGGGTTGCGATGGGCCGTCTCGTACTGCATCTTCGTGCCGACTCCGAACGTGCAGACGACCTTGCCGGGGTAGAGCGTCTTGCGGGCGCCGGTGACGACGCCGGCCCGGTAGAGGTCGATGATGCCGTCCGTGAGCATCTCCGTGTGGATTCCCAGATCGCGCACGCCGCTCTCGAGCAGCAGCGAGCAGACGGCGTTCGGCATCGCTCCGATGCCGATCTGCAGGCAGCTGCCATCCTCGATCTCGGCGGCGATCAGCTGCGCCACCGCGCGGTCGATGTCGGTCGGAGGCGGGTTCGGGATCTCGGGCGGGGGGTCGTCGCTGCCGTCGATGACGTAGTCGACCTCGCTCTCGTGCACCGCGTTCCCGAGGCCGTCGAGATGGGGCAGCCCGGGCGACTCCTCGACGACCACGATCTTGGCGCGCTCCACGATCGCGCGTTCCCAGAGCGCGGCGAGGCTGAAGTTGTAGAAGCCGTGCTCGTCCTTCGGGCAGGTCTTGACCACCGCGATCTCCGCCGGGTCGATGAAGCGCCGGTAGTAGTCGGGGATCTCGCCGAGGTTGCAGGGGATGTAGTTGCAGAGTCCGACGTCGGCCTTCGCGCGGTCGTAGCCGGTGTAGTGCCAGTTGAACCAGTGGAAGTGCTCGCGCTCCGGGTCGGCCTCGAGCACGGCGCGCGACCGGAGCGAGAGGCAGGCGCGGATCTTCACGTCCTCGAGCTCGTCGACGCGCTCGGCGAGCGCGCTGTCGAACACGTCCGGCTGGCCCATGCCCGAGCCGTACTCGACCCAGTCGCCGGAGCGGACGAGCGCCGCAGCGTCCGCCGCCGAGATCCGCCGCGCCCGCGTACGCGCGCGCCCTGCCTCTCCGACCGACCCGTGCGCTGTCGCCATGCCGTGCCCTTCCTCGCCGTTCGTTCGAGGCCGCGAGCGTACGGGCGCGCCGCAGCCTTCGCAAGATTTCGCGCGAAGCGCCACAGGGACGGCCGCGAAACCGCTGGAGTCTCGCGATGACCCCCGTAAAAAGGTCTGGCAAGCACGCCTACGGTGATGGGCATGTGCCGATTCCGCCTGCTGCTCTCCGCCTGCCTGCTCGCGCTCATCGCCGTCGCCCCGCCGGGCGCGAGCGCACGCTCCGCCGCAACGCACACCCCCTGCTCCGTCACGGCGAAGGGCTGGAAGGGTCATGTCAGCGGCCGGAAGATCAAGCCCACGCACCCGGCCGTCGAGCACCGCGTGATCGTGCTCGTCAACCGCTTCCGCCGCCGGCATCGGGCTGCGCCCGCTGAAGCTCGATCCGGGCCTGCGCTACGCGGCTCGCGCACACGGGGTGATCGGCAAGCGGCTGACGGCGACGGCTGCGGCTCTACTCCCCGAGTGCGTGTCTGGCCGAGAACAGCGTGCGCCTGGCCGGCCCGGTCCAGGCGGCCGCCATCGTGCGCCAGTGGCGCAGCGAGCCCAGCGCTCGGCGGGTGCTGCTGCTGCCGTGGGTCCGGCGCATCGGCGTGGGCGTGCGCGTCGGCACGTTCAAGGGCGCGCGCGCCACGACCACGACGGCCGACTTCAGCGCCGCGCACCCGAGGGTCGCGAAGGCGAAGCGCCTTCCGCCCGCGCAGCCGGTCGTGGCCGCGCCACCGCCCGCGCCGCTCGTGCCGAGCGGACCGGTGGTCGGGGTGCCCTACACCTGCAACGGCCCCGTGAACGGCCTGCGCGTCGTCGGCACCGGCTCGAGCCCGCGCGCGCTCGTCAACCTCGCGGCCGGATGCACGGGGACGCTCAGCCTCGACATTCACGTGACGAGCGGTGGCGGCGACGGCGTGAAGGTCCAGCCGGGCGTGCACGACCTCACGATCGGCCCGAGCCGGATCGTCTGCGACCGCCTCGTCGACACCTCGTTCCACCAGGACGGCGTGCAGGTGCAGGGCGGCTCGAACGTGACGTTCAGCGGGCTCAGCATCGTCTGCCCGTACGTGACCGGGCAGGGAGCGGCCGGGTTCTACATCGACGGCAAGGACTTCAGCGGGATCAGCAACGTCGTCTGCGACGGCTGCAACCTGTCGCACACGCATTTCGGCGCCATGTTCACCGGGCCCGCGCCCGGCAGCGGCGTGCGCAACTCGATCATCCACCAGGGCTCGCTCACGCACGGCTACTTCGCGACGGTGGGCGACCTCACCGGGATGGTGAACTCCAACAACACGCTCGCCCCGCCCTGCGACGGCGCGGCCGTGCCCTGCTGACGCACCGGGCTACGTGAAGCGGCCGAGCGAGGTCACCGGGGACCGATTGCCGTTGTGGACCTCGTACGTGATGATCTCGACGAAGCGGAAGTCCGGGTGCCGGCTCCGCAGCTTGCGAGCGGCTTCCTCCGCCTGTGCCTGATCGGTGTACCGCACCGGGTTCGCGACGCCGACCGCCGCAATCCCCTCGGGGCGGATCTCGAACCAGGTGCCCTCATCCGCCGCGCCGTCCGTCGCCGGCAGCGCGAACGGCGTGTCGATCGCACGCCCGATCCGCCGCAGGGCGGCTAGCCACGATTCACGCACGTGCGCATTGTCGCACGCGGCCGCGCTTCCCGGACCGTCAGCTCGACAGCGCTTCGGCCAGGGCCGTCCATCCCTGGCGCGGGATCCCGCCTTCGCCGACGACCTGCACGGCAACATGGTCTGCGCCTGCCTCGAGATGCGCTCCGGCGACGCTCGCGAGCTCGCCGGCCGTGCCGTGCGGCACCACGGCGTCGATCAGCCGATCGGAGCCGCCACCGGCGATGTCCTCCTGCGTGAAGCCCAGCGCGAGCAGGTTGGCCGTGTAGTTGCGCAGTCCGAGGTACCGGCGGGCGAATTCGCGCGCCGCGCGCCGCGACCGCTCGACGTCGTCGTCGACCACGACGGCGACCTCGGGTGCGAGCAGCGCGCCGGCACCGAGTCGCTCGCGGGCGACCCTCGTGTGCTCGAGCGGCACGAAATAGGGCAGCGCGCCGAGCGAGCGCTCACGACTCAGCTCGAGCATCTTCGGCGCCAGCGCCGCCAGGGCCCGGCGCTGCCGCGGCAGCGGTGCGTCGCCTCCGTCGAGGCCGTCGAGGAACGTCCTCATGGCGGTGAACGGCTTCGCGTAGTCGCCGGTCGCCTCGGGATGGCCGACGCCGATGCCGACGAGCAACCTGCCCTCGAAGTCGCGTGCGAGCGCCGCGTATTCAGCGGCGAGCTGCGCCGGCTCGTACGCCCAGATGTTGACGATGCTCGTCGCGACGACGAGCTGCTCGGTCGCTTCCAGCAACGGGCGGACGCTCGCCAGCCGCGGCGAGCCTCCGAGCCAGAACGCCGTGTAGCCGAGCTCCTCCGCGAGCCCGGCCGCCGCGCCGGCGTTGTCCTCCCCGATCGCGCGATACGTCGTCCAGACGCCGTACTTCCCGAGATCCATGCGGGCAGCGTACGAGTAGCGGCGTCCGCAGGCGGCTCGTGGACTGCGCATGCGGCCGGGATTGCGCATGCGCACCCGACACCTACTCCGGGAACGCGGCCCGCCAGGCGTCGAGGTACACGGGCGGGGGCGCCGGCGAGGTCATCGCGCGCTGCGTGAGCAGGATGGACGTGACGCCCGAGTCGAGATCGGTGCGCCAGCTGCACCCCGTGCCGCCGTCCCAGCCGATGCGGCGGTGTGCCGACGAGCCGTCGGCGGCGGGTGCAGAGCATCCGAGACCCCAGCCGCGATCGCCGAGGATCATCGCGCCCTGCGCGCGTTGCTCGGCCGTGAGCTGATCGGTCGTCATCAGCCGCACCGACTCCGGCGACAGCAGCGCGCGTCCGCCATGCTCGCCACCGGCCACGAGCATGCGCACGAACGACCAGTAGTCGTCTGCGGTCGAGACGAGCCAGCCGGCCAGGTTCGGCATCGCGGGCGGTTGCGCCCACCAACCGTCAGGGCCGTCGAGCAGCACGGGTGCGCCGCTCTCCGGGTCGGGCGAAATACGCCGATGTGAAGCGGTGCAGCTGCGCCGGCGGCACGCTGAACGCGGTGTCCACCATGCCGAGCGGCGCGAACACCCGCTCGCGCAGCAGCTCCTCCAGCGGCATGCCGGCCGCGCGCTCGAGCAGCACTCCGAGCACCTGCGAACCGGTGTTGTAGAGCCACCCCTCGCCCGGCTGATGGACGAGCGGGAGCGAGCCCAGCCCTGCGATCCACGCATCCGGAGTCAGCGGCGGCGGCGGCCACGGCGGTCCCATGGTGCGCAACCCGAGCTCCTGCTCGGCACGCTGGATCGGATACGTGCCCGGCATCGCGAGCACCACGCCCGCTCCGAACGTGAACGCGAGCAGCATGCGCAGCGTGATCGGCCGCTCGGCCGGGACGGTGTCGTCGAGCTCCGACTCGAGCGTCCGCAGCACCCGCGGCGCGGCCAGCTCGGGCAGCAGGGCGCCGACCGGATCGTCGAGCTTCAGCAGCCCGTCCTGCACCAGCATCAACGCGGCGGCAGCGCCGATCGGCTTCGACAGCGAGGCGATGCGGAAGATCGCATCGCGCGCGAGCGGGGTGTCCTCCTCGAACGAGCGCGTGCCGATGGCCTCGACCTCGACCTCGCCGGCGCGCGCGACGAGCGCGACCAGCCCCGGGAGGTCGCCGCTCGCGACGTGCGGCTCGAGGGCTGCGCGGAGGGCCGAGGCGGTCACGCGCGCAGTATTCCAGCCCCGCGGCACGCGCCGGCCGCTCGCCGGCGCGTGCCGCCCATCCACTCCGCGCCTACGGCTTGCCCGCCCACGCGAAGGACTTCCCGTTCGGGAGCGCGTGCCCGTTGGACGCCTGGCCGCAGATGCCGAAGTGCACTGGGCTGTTGGCGCACGTGAAGCCGGGCGGCCCGCCCGTGATCGCGTAGGTGGCGCTGTGCGACTGCTTGCCGACGAGCCGGGGAGCCCACGTGCGCGCGAGCGCGCACGAGCCGCCGCGCCGGACGTAGACGACGTAGTTCGTGCCGCCGCGGCCCTTGTACGACCAGTGCGGCCCGCTGAAGGTGCCGCAGACCTTGATGCCGGGCGGATACGCGGAAGCGCGCTCCGGGGACGCGAGCGCAGCCATCGGCAGCGCGGCTGCGGTGCCAAGGGTGAGTGCGAGGGCCGTGAGTCGGACGTGGCGGATCATCGGGGCTCCTTCGGGTGGGGGAAGCGCGCGGGCATGCGCACGATCTCGAGCAGGCGCTCGAACGGGATGGCCGCCCGCGCGCCGATCAGGGCGGCGGCCTCGAGCGAGGCCGCCTCGAAGAGGCAGAAGGCGATCTCGTCGGCGGGCACGAGGATCGAGCCGACGTAGCGGGCGAGGACGCCCTCGGCCCGTGCCGCCCGGGTCTCGCGCCGGGCGCGCGCGCCTGCGGCGGCGACCTGCTGAGCGGTCACGCCGGGCCAGAAGCACTCGGCCATGAAGGTCGTCATGCGGGCCCGTCGTGGAGATCGATCGGCACTCCACCGAGGCTAGGAGCGGCCTCGCGCCCGCCGCAGCGGGCGTTTCCCTCGATAACCCCTACGGCTGCGCGGGCGGCGTCACGGCGATGCGCGCGCCGAGCTCGGCGCGCGAGCGGATCTCGAGCTTCCGGTACACGCGGGCGAGGTTCGACTCGACCGTCTTGGGGCTGATCGAAAGGGCGGAGGCCACTTCGCGATTCGTGAGGCCCGTGGCCGCGAGCTCGGCCACGCGCCGCTCGCTCGCCGTCAACGCGTCGCGGTCGGTCGGACGGCCTCCCACCGGCCGCAGCTCGCGCCGCGCACGCGCCGCCCAGAGGGGCGCGCCGAGCTTCTCGAAGCCCGCCAGCGCGTCTGCGAGCGAGGCGTGGGCGAGGCGCCGCTCGTTCCTGCGGCGCTGCAGGAGGCCGCGGGCGAGCAGTGTCCGCGCGAGCTCGAACGGCATCGGCAGCTGCTCGTGCTCGACGAGGGCGGCTGCGTACGAGCGATCCGCGGCCTCGAGCTCGCCGCGCGCCGCGAGCAGCTGCCCGCGACAGCGCGCGCCGGTCGCGAGCGACCACGGCACCCGGCTCGCGCGCGCCCGCGCCTCGAGCTCCGCGAGCACCGCCTCGGCGCGGTCGCCGTGACCGGCGCCGATCGAGGCCTCGACGAGATCGGCGTGGATGCGGTACACGCCCGGCTCGTGGATGCCGAAGCGCTCGGCCGCCTCGCGGGCGCGCGCGAGGTGCCGCTCCGCGGCGGGAGCATCCTCGAGCGAGAGCTCGAGAAAGCCCAGCGCCCGCAGGTAGAGGGGAATGGCGCCCGGCTTGCCCTCGAGGTGCTCGAGGCGCGCGTCGATCGTGGCGCGCGCGCGCTCGACGTCGCCGCGATGCGCGTCGAGCAGCGCGCGCATGGCCGGCGGCCCTCCGAAGCTCTGACCCACCTGCTCGGCGAGCTCGACGCCCTCCTCTGCGTAGCGCGCCGCCAGCTCCCAGTCGCCGCTCCAGCATTCGAGCTGGGCGAGGTGCGTGAGCAGGTTCGGGAGCGAGCTCTCGTCGCCCTCCTGCACGGCCTCGAGGTGCGCCTGCTCGAGCAGCGCACGGGAGCCGGCGAAGTCGTCGACGTACTTCAGCCACTGGCCGAGCTGCGAGCCGACGCGGGAGCGGTGGATGCTCTCCGCGGCTCGCCGCTCGCACGCGAACGCGCGCTCGATCGTCTCGGCCGCCAGGCCCCGGCCGATCAAGAGGCCCGAGCGCGCCGTGGCGAGGAGGGCGTCGACCAGGGCATCCGGGTCGGCCGCGTCGCCCTGGGCATCGAGCAGCGCGAGCGCTGCCAGGCCGTGGCGCTCGCTGCGCGCGGTGTCGAAATCGCAGTAGACCGCGAGCTCCGCGTGGCAGGCGGCCTCGAGCGCGACGTCGCCCGCGGCCGCGGCGAGCGCCTGCGTGCACAGCCGCACCGCGGGCTCGGCGCCGAGCGCCCAGTAGTCGAGGCCCGCGAGATCGAGGAGAGCCCGGGCCTCGAGAGGCCCCGGGGTGCCCGCCACCGGGGCGACGACGGCGCGCGCGCGTTCGGCATCGCCGGCCTCCATGAGGTAGTAGGCGAGCTCGAGCGCGCGGCGATCGCGCTCGCCGGTCTCTGCCGGAGTCAGCCGCAGCGCCAGCTCGGCGAGCTCGGCGGCCGCATCGGGCGCACCGCGGCGGCGGACGTCGCGCGCGGCGGCGGCGACGGTGAGGGCGACAGCCGCATCGGGCCCCTCCGTGCAGAGCGCGAGGTGCAGCGCCTGCGCCTCGCTGCTCGTCGCCAGCTCGGCCAGGCGCGCGTGCGCCCGCCGCCGCTCCCCGGGCGAGACCGCTGCGTAGATCGCGGAGGCGAACAGCGGGTGCACGAACCGCACCGACTCCCCGTCCACTGCGATCACGCCCGCCGCCACGGCTCTCGCGAGCCGCGCCGACAGCTGCCGGGAATCGGCCCGCGCCGCCTCGCCGAGCGCCGCGACACCCGGATCCGAGAGCGCCGCCGCGAACAGGAGCAGCTCACGGGTCGTGCCCGGCAGCCTCCGCAGCCGCTCGTTGACGAGCTCGCGCACGTCGTCGGGCACGGGGAGTGCCGCCCCGGCGGGCGGCATCCCGTCACGCTGGAGCGACGCGGCCAGCTCGAGCGCATAGAACGCGTTGCCCGCGGTCGCGCGGTGGATCGCGAGCAGCGCCGCCCGGTTGAAGGTGGCTCCCAGCCTCGCCTTCATGAGCTGGTGGAGCGCTCCGGCGCTGAGCGCCCCGACCCGGATGCGCTCGAGGCGCCCGTCGCCGAAGGCCCGGTCGAGCCCCAGCGGCACGGCGCCGCCGGCCGGGGTGCGCAGCGACACCAGCAGGCCGACCCGGCAGCCCTCGAGCCTGCGGGCCGCGAACTCCAGAATACGAGCGCTGGGCCGGTCGAGCCACTGCACGTCGTCGACCGCGATCACGAGCGGCGCCGCCTCGGCGAGCGCGCGCAGGAGCGAGACGACGGCCGTCGCAACGGCCCGGTGACCGGCGACCGCGCCCGAGGGCGACATGCGCAGCAGCGCGACTTCGAGCGCCACGCGCTGGGGATCGGGGAGAGACGCAAACGCCTGAGGCTCGACATCCGAGAGGAGGTCGGCGAGCGACGAGTAGGCGAGCGCCGCCTCCGTCTCGCCCGGGGCGCAGGAGAGCACGCGAAACGACGCGGCGCGCGCGGAGGCGACGGCTCCGCGCCACAGGGCCGTCTTGCCAATGCCGGCCTCGCCCTCGAGCAGGCAGGCCGACGGGCCTCCAAGCGCCAGCGCGTCCAGGAACGCGCCGATCGCGTGCAGCTCCCTCTCGCGGCCGAGGACGTCGGTCATGCCTCGAGGGTAGGAGCTTCCCGCGCCCGCGCCTAATCCAGCCGGGACATCGCGAAAGTGGTGTTTCCGAGCGGCAACGCGAAGATCCCCCCATCGCGGTATCAAGGCGGCCACACCCGCTCCGACGCCAATGAGGTGACGGATTTCTCGACCAGCACGTGAGCCGCGCCCGGCGAACGAACGACCGGCGCGGTCGAGCACATGTACAGAACCCCGTGGCCCGGGTGCCAAGGAGGCCGATCGCCAGAGCAGGCACACCCGCGGGATTGACACTCGCGGCGCGCCGGCTGGCGTGCCCGCTGGCGCTCGGCTTGCTGCCCGTGGTCGTGATGTCGGTGATCATCGTCGCGGCGGCGCTCGCCGGCACGCTCGGGATGGACTTCACGGGCGGCGTGCTGCACGGCTCGCACGCGACCCTGCACGGTCACACTCCGTACCATCCCGAGCACTTCGAGCTGATCGCCGAAAGCGCCCATACGCAGCGATCGCCGGTGATCGAGGAGACGTCGATGCCGCCGGCGGCCCTGCTTGCCGCCACACCGCTTGCGCTGCTGCCGTCGTGGTGGGCGATCGCGGCGGCGACGGTACTTGCGTTCGTCCTCCCGGCATTGACATTGCTGATCCTGGACGTTTCCGATTGGCGCTGCTACGGCGCGATGTACCTCTCGCTGCCAATCGTGCATTCCATCTCGCTCGGAAACACCACGCCGCTGGTGATGCTCTGCCTTGCGCTGTGCTGGCGCTGGCGCGATCACGCCGTGCGCTGTGGCGCGGCGCTCGCGGTCGTGCTCAGCTTCAAGCTGATCGGGCTTCCGCTGCTCGTGTGGCTCGTCGCCAGGCGCCGACGCGGCGCCGCGGGCATCGCCGTGCTGGTCACTGCGGGAGTCAATCTCGCCGCCTGGGCGATCGTCGGCTTCGACGAGGTACGTCCGTACCAGTCCGTGCTGAGCGGTCTCACACGCGCGCAGCAGGACTCGAGCTACCTGCCGGGCGCCGTGGCATACAACCTCGGCCTCGCGGCGCACCAGCAGGCCCTGGTCGTCGCCGTCGCCGGGCTGCTGCTGCTCGGCGTCTGGCGCGTGAGCCGGCGCGTGGCCGACGACGCACGCACGTTCGCGCTGGTCGTGCTCGCCACGCTGGCGCTGATGCCGTTCGTGCACCAGTTGTACTTCGCGCTGCTGCTCGTGCCCATCGCGATCGCCCGTCCCCGCTTCGGCTGGAGCTGGCTCCTGCTGCTGCCGTTCTGGCTCTATCCCTACGAGGGCACGGGCGGGCTCACGCGCGGCTTCGTCCTCGCCGGGTTGATCCTCGCCGCGTACATCGTCGTGACGCTCCGGAAGGTCAGGAACGCCGACGGCTCCCCGACCGTGCGTGGCCCGGGCGGGCTCGCGCCGCTTCCGATGGTCGTCGGGTAGGACGCTCGATGGCTGCGTCCGGCAACCGGCGGATCGAGGGCCTCGACGGCCTCCGTGCCATTGCCGCGTGCGCCGTCCTGATCTTCCACGTGTGGTCCACGAACGCCCCGATGCAGACGGGGGCGGCGCTCGGGCCGATGACCCTCCTGCTGCCTCCGCTGCGCGAGGGCGTGACGCTCTTCTTCTGCCTCTCGGGCTTCCTGCTCTACCGGCCCTTCGCGGCCGCGCTCATCCGCGGCACCCGACCGCCGTCCAGCCGCCGCTACGCGCTGCGGAGACTGCTGCGGATCGCGCCCGCCTACTGGGTCGTGCTGCTCGTCACCGTTCTGGCGCTCGAGCCGCGCGTGCGGCTGAGCGACGCCGGCGACCTCTCGATCCTCGGCCGCCAGGCGCTGCTGATCGCCAACGACGCCCCGAGCACCATCTGGAGCGGGCTGACGCCGAGCTGGTCGCTGGCGGTCGAGCTCGTCTTCTACGCCGTCCTCCCGCTGCTCGCGGCCGCGGCCCTCGCGCAGCGGCGGCGTGGCCGCAGCGCGATGGCCGCAGCCTGGCTGCCACCGGCCGCGCTGCTCGCGTTCGGGGTCATCGGCAAGCTGGCGGTCGCGCTCTTCACGAGCGGCGCCCAGGATTCGACCGCGCACACCTGGCACGCGGTCCTCGACGCGAGCTTCCTGACGCACGCCGACCTCTTCAGCTTCGGCATGGCGGTCGCCGTCTGGCACGTCCTCGTCGAGGGCGGGACGGGTCGGCCGCCGCTCCGGCTCGAAGCGCTGCTCACCCGCACCCTGGTCTATGCCGGGCTTCCCGCGTTGTTCGTCGGCTACTACGTCGTCCCGGCATACCTGTACCACCCGCTCACGGCGCTGCTCGCGGCGCTGCTGATCGCGAAGCTCGTCGTCCTCGCGCCGGCCGCACCGACCCGCGGGTTCCTGCTGCGCACGCTCGAGCGGCCGTCCGTGGTCTACCTCGGCGTCATCTCGTACAGCATCTTCCTGTGGAACTCGACGCTCTCGTACCTGCTCTTCCGGCACGGCCTGCTCGCGCGCTCGACGAGCGCGCCCGGGCTGCTGCTCGACATGGTCGTCGTCGCGGCCGTGACCATCGCGGTCTCCGCGCTCACGTACCGGTTCGTCGAGCGGCCGTTCCTGCAGGCGCGGTCGCCGCGCGCCAAGCAACGCCCTCAGCGACTGCACAGGCGTGAACCTGCCTCGATGCCCGTCCGTCAGTGACGGTGAGCCATGCGCTCGATCTCGCGCTGGATCTCGAGCTCGGTGATCGGGCGCCGTCCGTAGACGTCCCACGCGTTGAAGAACACGCCGATGCCCCACGCGAGCGTGATCCACAGAGGCCACGGGTGCCACGAGTCGGTCTCGGCGCCCGTCACGGCCCACAGCCCCCACAGGACCGCGTTCACGGTGAGGTAGACGACCAGGTGAGAGTGGAAGTCCCGGCGCTTCTTGACGCGCCGCAGCGCCTGCTCACGCAACGCGTCGGGCGTCGTGGCAAGCACCTCGTCCTCGTTCACGGCTTCTCCCATACGACCAGCTAAGCGAGATGATCCGGCGCCGGCATCGGTGCCCACGCCTATCCATCACTCGGTGAACTACGCCTCTCCCGCGCTGCGGCGTCAGCGCAGCTCGGGCAGGATCCCCTTCTGGCGCTCGAGCATCTCGTCCATCATCTGCACCGCGCGCGAGTACGAGTCCACGCTCGGCTCGAGCAGGATCGCGTGCAGCAGCTTCTCCCGCGACCTCTCGACGTAGGCCTCGACGATCAGCTTGTGGATCGTGCCGTGATTCCGGATCACGCCTGCGACGCCCTCGGGCAGGGCGCCGCAGTCGTGGCGCGCGATGTGGCCCTTGGTCGCGGTCACCGGAATCTCGACCACCATGTCGTCCGGCAGATTGGTCACGGCCCCCCGGTTCGGGACGTTCACGGCCGCGACCTCGCGCTCGACGCCGAGGTGCCAGCCCTCCAGGATGCCGACGCCGAGACCGACGGCCGCGCCCTCGATCTGCTGCACGAGCTCGTCGTCCAGGGTCACCGGAGGCGCGGCCCGGTCCCGCTGGCTCGTGTCGGCCCAGTTGATCGAGTAGATGACGGCCGGGATGCGGCCGCTCTCCCACGGATCCTCGTCCGCCGGGTCGTAGAAGTACTGCAGGTTCTCGGCGACGAACTCCTTGGCCCAGCCGAGGTACTCGGCGTAGTGGTTGGAGCCCGGGGACGGCCAGAGGCCGAACCGCCGCAGCAGGATCCGGCCGAGCCCGACCTCGTTCCAGAGGAACAGGGGCGACGCCTCCCGCTCGGCCTCGCGGAGCCTCGGATAGAGATCCTCGCCGGTGCGCCTGTCGCGCACCTTCGTGAACCACGTGAAGTGGTTCATGCCACAGGCCTGGGTGTCGAGATCGTCGATGTCCATCTCGAGGAGATGGGCGAGTTGCAGCCTCCCCATCACGACGCCGGGACACAAACCGAAGGCCTGGATCGCCGTCAGGCGCGCAATCGCCTCGCAGAGCTTGTGCTCCGGATTCGAGAAATTGAGCAGCACCGCCTCCGGGCACAGCCGTTCCATGGCCGACGCGATCGCCAGCATCGGCGGGATATTCCGCAGCGCGTGGAAGATGCCGCCGATCTCGCCGTTCTCGGCGAAGACCTGGCGGAAGCCGTACTTCCGGGGGATGTGAAAGTCCTGGCTCCAGTAGAACAGCCGATCGACCTCGATCGCGGTGATCACGGCGTGCGCGCCTGCCAGCGCCTCCTCGAGATCCGTCGTGGCGGTGAGCTTTCCCCTGATCTCCCGCGCGGCGTAGATGTCGCTCGCGTGCCGGTGGATCGCGTCGAGGTTCGACGCCTTGATGTCCATCAGCGCGATGTCGAGACCGTCGTCGCACAGCGGCTCGCTGGCCGTGACGTGCGACACGATCGACCGGCCGAATGCGCTGCTCCCGGCTCCGACGACCGCGACCTTGGTTCCCATTCGGGCGTTCCTCCTGTGTGCGGAATTGACGGCAGGGTCGTGCTCAGCCGACGCCACGGCCGAGCAACGCCGGGCGCTCCGATTCGCGCCGGCCGATCGCGGCGAGCTGGTGCTGCAGCTCGACCGTGGCCTCGTGGAGCGCGCGGTAGGCGGCGTAGAGCTCGTCGTAGAGCGGATCGGGCCGGGGTTGCACCTCGCGGGCCGTTCGCGCCCACACCGTGTCGTCCGATGCAAGACCGACGGCCTGCGCCGCCAGCAGCGCATCGCCGTAGGCAGCGCCCACGGTCACGACCGGCACGACCTGCGGGAGCCCGGTCACGTCGCTCACGATCTGAAGCCAGAGGTCGCCCGCTGCTCCACCGCCGACCGCCACCACGCGGCGCGGAGCGGCGTCGGCGGCATCGTAAACCTCGAGCGTATGACGCACCGCATACGCCGTGGCCTCGAGCAGCGCCCGGTACAGGTGCCCTCGCCCGTGCTGCGTCGTCAGACCCGCGATCACGCCACGGGCGTCCGGGTCGTAGATCGGCGTCCGCTCGCCGGCGAAGTAGGGCAAGGCGATCAACCCGCCGGCACCCGCCGGCGTCGCCGCGGCCTCCGCGAGCAGGCGCTCGTACGCAGCCCCTCCCGCGATGTCGCGCAGCCATGCCGTCAGCGCGCCGGACGTGGCGAGCCCCGCCGCAGTCGAGGTGGTGCCGGGCAGGCACCCCGCGGTGCGCCACAGCCGCTCGTCGGAGACGGCGTCGTCCACGGTCGCGATCAGGAAGATCGTCGTCCCGTACATCAGCATGAGGTCGCCGGGCCGGGATGCCCCGACGCTGTGGGCCTCCGCCCACGCGTCGATCGTCCCGGCCGCGACCGGCGTGCCGGACGGCAGCCCGGTCGCGGCCGCGGCCGCGCCCGTGACGGTGCCGACGATCTCGTTCGACCAGGCGAGGGCGGGTAGCGCGAGGCCCGGCGCGATCTCTTCCGCCCAGTCGGCCGCCCAGGCATTGGCGCCGAGGTCGTAGAGCGGGTCGCATTGGCTGGCCGAGTGATGGTCGAGGACGTAGGCGCCGGTCAGACGGCCGATCACGAACGAGCTCGCCATCAGCAGCCGGCGCATGCGCTCCCACACCTCGGGCTCGTTGCGCCGCAGCCACAGCAGCTTCGGCCCGACAGCCTGCGACGAGAGCGCGGAGCCGCCGCGGCTGAGGATCGCCTCGGCGCCGAGTTGCTCGTTCAGCTCCTGGATCTCGAGCGTCGCGCGCGTGTCGATGCCGTAGAGGATGGCGGCGCGCAAGGGCTCGCCCGCCGCATCGGCAGGCAGCAGGCAGGGGCCGAGCCCGCTCACGCAGACCGCCTTCACGTCGCGCAGATGCCCGGCCAGCCCGTGGCAGACGGCGAGGACGTCGGCCCACCAGACCTCCTCGGCATCGTGCTCGGCCCAGCCGGGACGGGGATGCGCGGTGCCGTGCTCGACGGCGCGGCGCTCGACGATCGTCCCGTCGGGCCGCGCGAGCACCGCCTTCGTGCTCGACGTGCCGATGTCGATGCCGAGCACGAGCTCGGATCGCAGCCCGCCGGCAGTCACCTCGCCAGCCGCACGCTCGCCGGCGGAATCTCGAACGGGCGGTGCGGGAGCTCCTGGTACCAGTACGCGACCGAGGAGAAGTCGTCCGAGCGGCGGTTCGCGTGCCCGTGCTCGATCGTCACGCGGATCGACTGCTCGAACATGATCGGATCCTCGACGTGGAAGCGGTAGAGCGAGATCTCGCCGCTCCAGTTGGGCCCGCCCGGCAGCGTGATGCCGTGGTACGGCGCGCTGTAGGCCTGCGTCGGGCACCACGCCGTGTTGAAGTAGTCCTCCGTGCCGGTGCCGTGCAGCGACGGCGGAAACGGCTCACCGTCGATGAAGATCATGTCGTCGCCCTCGCCGTACCAGTTCCACTCGTCCGTCGTGCGCAGGTTGACGATGTTGAGCACGCAGCCGACGTAGTGCCCACGGCCCGTGGCGTCGAGGATCACGTAGTTGCCGTCGCCCGTCGTGTTCTCGCCCTCGAGCTGGAACTCGGAGTTCGTGAGGTCGCCCTGCTCGATGCCGGCGGTGGGGCTCTCGCCCAGCCACTGCGCGTGAAAGCGGCCGAGCCCGTCCTCGAGCCCGCTCAGCTGCTCGTAGTCGACGTAGTAGTAGAAGTACACGGAGTCGTGCTCGAGCTCGCTCGTGACCTCGAAGCGCGCGCCGCTCGCGAACGGCATGTGGAAGAAGCAGTTGAAGCTGCGGCCGTTCTCGGGGCTCATCTGCAGCGGGGCGGACACGAAGTTGGTCGTCCGGCCGTGCCCGACGCCGAAGAAGTCGCCGATCGGGGCGACGACGCTCGGATGCTCCTGGCCGTCCCACCACACGCGCAGCGTCAGCCGCCGCAGGAAGTCGGCCTCGACGCGCGCATCGGGGCTCTCCGGGTCGATCTCGTTGATCGGTGCGATCGTGACCCAGATGTGATTCACGACGCCCGCGCCCGCGATGTCCGCGAGCACCGCGGTCTCGCCCGGTGCGATGTGCAGCCGGTCGTCGTTGCCGCCGCTGCGGTCGTAGCTGGAGACGCGCCGTCGCTTGCTCGCTCGCAGCCGCGGAAGGTCGCGGAGGCTGCTGCCGTGGGGCCCGTACGTCACCGAATGCCGCCTTTCCAGAAACGCTCCGCGGAGGTGCGAGAAACAGATTTCCGAGAACCACCGGCGTGGTAGGCTCTCACAGCCCGATCCCCACGCGAGATGCACCCCAGCAGGGGAAAGTGGCCGTCAGATTTCGATTTCCGAGAGTGTAGGATGCGGGTCTCCGGAAGTCAACGCCGATTCCGCTGGGAGGACGTCCGTCAGTGGCCACGATTCGCGAAGTCGCCGCGCTCGCCGAGGTGTCCCCCGCCACGGTCTCCCGCGTCCTCAACGGCACGACCGTGGACCCGGTGCTCGCGGCGCGCGTGCGCGCCGTCGTCGAGAAGCTCAACTACCGCCCCTCGAACGCCGCCCGCAGCCTGCGCACGCGCAGGACGCGCGTCTGGGGCCTCGTCATCTCGGACATCCGCAACCCGTTCTTCACCGACGTCGTGCGCGGCATCGAGGACACCGCGCAGCAGGCCGGCTACGCGCTCGTCCTCTGCAACGCGGACGAGCAGCTGGCCAAGGAGCAGGCGTACATCGACCTGGTCGTCGACGAGCGCGTGGCGGGTGTCATCGTCTCGCCCGCCTCGCCGAGCGAGACCGACCTCTCGCCGCTCGCCGCGCACGGCATCCCCGTCGTGGCGCTCGACCGCACCGTCGAGCGCTCGCCCGTCGACACGGTCGTCGTCGACAACGTGGCCGGCGCGCGCGCGGGCGTCCAGCACCTGATCGACGCGGGGTTTCGCCGCGTCGCCTGCATCACGGGCCCGGACTGGACGACGACGGGGCGCGAGCGCCTGGCCGGCTACGTCGCGGCGCTCGAGGCGAGCGGGATCGAGCGCGATGCGGCAATGACGATCATCAGCGACTACAAGGAGGAGGGCGGCGCGAACGCGATGCGCGAGCTGCTGGCGGCCGCGCGCCCGCCGGACGCCGTCCTCGTCGCGAACAGCGTGATGGCGATCGGCGCCCTCCGCGTGACGCGCGACGCGGGGATCGCCATCCCCGACGACCTCGGCCTCGTGTGCTTCGACGACGCGCCCTGGATGTCGCTCACCGCCCCCACCGTGACGGCCGTCGCGCAGCCGACCTACGCGATCGGGCGCGAGGCGGCGCGCCTCCTGATCGCGCGCATCGAGGGCGACCAGTCGCCGGCGCGGCGCGTCATCCTGGCCACGGAGTTGCGTGCGCGCGAGAGCTCGTCGGCCCCCGCCGTCGCCCGGGGGCGCCGGGCCTGACCTACGCGGCGTCGCGCGCAGAGCGCGCACGCGCCACGAACTCGGGCCACCAGTTGCGCTCGGGGAGGCCCTCGCCGTAGCGCTCGAGCGTCGCGTACCAGCGCTCCATGATCTCCCTGCCCGCGGCGGCGCGCGCCGCGGCGCTCGGGTACTCGTCCCGCAGCCACCTCCGCCCGATCTGCGCGTGCAGCACCTCGTCGGCCCAGTCGTGGTCCTGCAGCGCGATGAAGAACGGGTCGCCGTAGCCCTCGGCGATCTCCATCTCCCAGCGCTTGCCGGTCTCGCGCGGCATCAGGCCCTGCTCGATCGTCCACAGGATCGTGTGGGCCTCGAGCGGCGTGAACTCGCGGTTGAGCGAGACAGCGGCTGTGATCGTGATCGGGAACTCGTAGAACGGGACGCCGAGTCGCACGAACGCCGTCTCGCCCATCATGGCGTGCCGCGTCTCGTCCCACAGCTGGCGCGCGAGCTCGCGGTAGTAGTCCCACGGCTTGCCGCGCGTCTTGAACAGGATCGGCCCCATCCACTCGGGCACGTCCATCTCGCGCAGCCGCTTGGCGGCCAGTGCCCAGGTGCGCTCGTCGTCCGACTTCGCCGGGTCGCTGTAGGTCTCGTCGATGCCGGCGTCGTAGCGCATCGTGTTCTCGAAGCGGGAGTCGCGCTGCGGCTCGGCGTCCATGACGTAGTCGGAGCCGTCGGAGCGCGGCCGGGGCAGGCTCGCGTCCGCGTCGACCGGATCCTCGCCCGAGATGCCGCCGGCCGCGGCGAGGTACGCGGCCACGTGCGCCGCGAAGGCGGGCGTCTCGGCACTGACGGCTGCGAGCGCCGCCTCCCCCCACGCGAGCATCTCGCGCTGCTCGGAGGCGATCAGGCGCAGCATGCGGTGCGTCGGCTGATCGAAGAGCGGGTTGAGCGCCGCGATGTGCTCGTCGAGCGCGGCGATCAGGAGCCCGCGGGCGGTCCGGTAGACGCCGGCCAGCAGCTCGGGCGTGTCGTTCGCGCGGATGAGCTCGGCGAGCGCGGCCGCCAGGCGGGCGTCGTCGATCGCATCGAGGCCGAGGGGCGGCTCGCGCATCTCCGCGATGCGGTCGCGCAGGAGGGTGCAGTGCTCGGCGTCGAGCCACAGGTGCAGCCCGAGTGCGCACTTGACCTCCCACTCGGGCGTGCGCGCCAGGTGCGCGCACGCGCTCTCGTGCAATCCGCGCAGCAGCACGTTGTAGCGCTTGAGGCGGGCCACGGTGCGATCGACGCCGATGCCGGGCGTGCTCGCCTCGGCGTACGAGCAGAGTCCCGCGAGCGGTGGGATCCCGAGGTTGTCGACGGCGGAATCGGTCATGGCAACGCTCCTGGCCGGGGTCAGCCCTTCAGGCCGCTCAGCTTGACGCCCTCGATCAGGCGCCGCTGCAACACGAAGAAGACGACGAGCATGGGCAGCGCGGCGACGCTCGAGGCAGCCGCTATGAGCTGCACCGCGTCGCTGTGCTGGCCCGTGAACTGCTGGATGCCGACCTGCACGACCCAGTGGTTCTCCGACTGCGCGACGACGAGCGGCCAGAGGAAGTTGTTCCAGTTGGCGAGGAAGTAGAAGATCCCGAGCGCCGCGAGGATGGGCCGCGAGAGCGGGAGCACGATCCGCCAGTAGACGACGACCAGGTTCGCGCCGTCGACCAGGGCGGCCTCCTCGAGCTCGCGCGGCAGCGAGAGGTAGAACTGCCGCAGCAGGAAGATCCCGAAGGCCTCGAACATGAGCGGGATGATCAGGCCCTGGTACGAGTCGGCCCAGCCGATCCTCTGCACGATCACGAACAGCGGCACGATGATGACGGTGAACGGCACCATCAGCGTCGAGAGGATGGCGATGAAGATCAGGTTGCGACCGCGATAGCGCAGCCGGGCCAGCGAGTAGGCCGACATCGAGTGGAAGAAGAGGGCGACCGTCGTCACCGTCGCGGCGACGATGAACGAGTTGAGCAGGTAGCGCGCGAAGCGCACCTGCTCGAAGACGTCGGCGAAGTTCGACCAGCGGAACGGGTTGGGCAGGAGGTGCGGCGGCTGCGCGAGCGTGGCCGCGTTGGTCTTGAGCGAGAGCAGCACGGTCCACAGGATCGGGAACGTGATCGCGACCAGCAGCGCGATCGCCACCAGGTGCAGGACGATCCGGCCGGGACGCAGGCGGCGCGACGGGCGGCGAGGCCGCGGGGGCTCGCCGGCGTACTCAGCCACGCAGGTCCTCCTGGCGGAACACGCGCAGCTGCACCAGCGTGAAGAGCAGGATGATCGCGAAGAGGATCACCGAGAGCGCCGAGGCGTAGCCGAACTGCAGGAACTTGAAGCCCTGCTGGTAGATGTAGAACACGGCCGTCGTCGTGGAGTTCGCGGGCCCGCCCTGGGTCATGATGTAGATCGGGTCGAACACCTGCAGCGCGCCGATGAACGAGATGACCAGCACGAACGCCGTCGTCGGCTTGAGCAGCGGCATCGTGATGCTCGCGAAGCGCCGCCACGGCCCCGCGCCGTCGACGACCGCCGCCTCGTAGTACGAGCGCGGGATGTCCTGCAGGCCGGCGAGGAAGATGATCATGCCGAAGCCGACGCTCTGCCAGAGCGTCACCGCGACGACGGAGGCGAGCGCCAGCTTCTCCGAGCCGAGCCACGCCTGGGCCGGGATGCCGACCCAGCCCAGCACGACGTTGAACGGGCCGGTGCGCTCATCGAGCAAGAGCGTCCACACCACCGAGGAGATCGCGAGCGAGAACATGAACGGCACGAAGTACGCCATCCGGAACAGCCCCGTGAAGCGGAGCTTCTGGTTGACGAGCAGCGCGAGCCCGAGCGAGCAGACGTACAGCAGCGGGACGAAGCTGAACGTGTAGATCGCGGTGATCTTGAGCGCGTCACGGAACGCCGGATCGTGCTCGGCGGTGCGGTAGTTCGAGAGCCCCGCCCAGGTCGAGTCGCCGATCAGCGACCAGTTGTGGAAGCTGATCCAGAACGCGCCGACGATCGGCAGGCCGACGAAGACCGTCAGGCCGAGCACGTCGGGCAGCAGGAACCCGTAGCCCACCAGGCGCTCCTGGCCGCGGAGCGTCCGCCACCAGGGGACGGACGGCTTGCGGCGCGCCCGCTGGGCCACGGGTGTTCCCGCCATCGTTCAGTGAGCTCCCTTGTAGGTCGCAAGGAAGCGGTCGACGCCGTCGGCCGCGAGCTTCGCCGAATCCGCGCCCGACTTGCCCGAGAACATCGAGGCCTGCAGCCCGTCGGAGACGGCCTTCAGCATCTGCGACGAGTAGCGCGGCTCGGCCCGCGAGATCGGGAGCAGCGTGTTCTGGAAGACCTTGTGCTGCGGCGAGTTGAACTGCGGCGCGCACGAGGCCCGCACGTCGGAGCGGGTCGAGAACTCGGTGTTGGCCACGCACGCCCACGCGTGCGGGAACTTCGTCTGCGTGATCCACTGCCAGCGCGTGAACGCCTTGGCCGCGTCGAGGTTCTTGGAGTGGCCGTTGAGCATCTGCATCCAGCCGCCGTAGACGCTCACGGGCTTGTGCCCGTTGTGCCCGGGGACGGGGAAGACCGAGTATGGCGTCTTCTTCTTCTCCGCCCCGAGGATCTGGACGCCCCAGAAGCCGCAGATCTGCATGGCCGTGTCGCCACGGCTGATGTGGGTGATGTCGTTCGAGGCGGTCGCCAGCTTCTTGGGCGAGGAGCCGTCGCGCACGAGATCGCCCCAGAGCTGGAACGCGGAGGCCGCCTGCGGCGTGCGCAGGAGCGACTTCTTCCAGTTCTTGTCGACGACCTCGCCGCCCGCGCTCCACAGGAACGACCACCAGGCGAAGTCGCCGTACGCGCCGGGCGAGGGCTCGATGATCATGCCCGACCGCTTCGACGTCGTCAGCTCCTTCGCCGCGGAGCGCAGGTCCTCCCAGGTCTTCGGCACCTTGATGCCGGCCTTCTCGAAGAAGTCCGTGCGGTAGTAGATGCCCATCGGGCTCTGCTCGAACGGGATCGCCTTGATCTTGCCGGCGACCGTGACCGCGTCGATCGCGGCCTTGGAGAACTTCGCCTTCTGGGCTCCCATGACGTCGCCGACGTCGGCGGCGACGCCGTTCGTGACGAAGTCGAGCATCGTGCTCGCGCTGACCCAGAACATGTCCGGGCCGTTGCCGCTCGCGAACGCCGTCGTGAGCTTCGTGCCGTTCGTGTAGTCGTCGAACGGGAACGTGCTCAGCTTCACCTGGATGTCCGGGTTCGCCGCGTTCCACTGCTTGATGATCGGCTTGATCGTGTTGTCGGCGGGGTTGTCGTCGAACTTCCAGTAGTTCAGCGTGATGGCCTTGGAGCGCCTGCACCCGCCGGGGCGCCGCCACCGCGCTGCCCGCGCCGAGCGCTCCGAGCCCGAGCCCCGCGGCGACCGCACTCTGCGCGAGGCGACGCCGGCTGATCCGGGTGCCGTCCGCGAGGGGCCCGCTCGTTCCGGTCCGCTCCCTTTCGATCATGCGGGATCTCCTTCCCTTCCATCGACTGAACGGTGGGCAAGATTTCGATTTCCGGCGACTGTAGATCGCGGCCCTGCGGAAGTCAAGCACCGCGAGTTCAACGGCTCGCGCCGCCATCGAGCCTGCGGTCGGCCGGCGGCCCCGATCGGCGCAGTTCCTGGGATTCGCGCGTCTTGACGGGATCGCCGGAGAGCGCTATACAAGCACGATCAGTTGCAGATATCGTTCTCTAGAGAGAGGTGCGCTCGATGCCGAAGGTGGGACTCCTCACCGTCTCTGACGGCCGCGCTTCGGTGCACGGCGACGTGGGCGCGTACGCATTGGCGAGCGAGGAACGCGTGGCCCGGGCGCTCGAGGCCGCGGGGCACACGCTGGCGCGCGCCGACGAGGTCGTGTGGACGAACGAGCTCGCCGTGCGCGAGGCCCGGCGCGTCGCCGACGCCCGCCCCGACCTGACGATCGTCAACATCCCCGTGTGGGCGTTCCCGCACTTCTCGATGATCGCGGCGCGCGAGACACCGGGCCCGCTGCTGCTGTTCTCGAACGTCGATCCGCAGTTCCCGGGCATGGTCGGGATGCTGGCCGCCGCGGGGGCGCTCGATCAGATCGGGCGCGTCTACGGCCGGGCCTGGGGCGACATCTCCGACCCGCAGGTGCTCGCCCGCGTCGGGCAGCACGTCAGCGCGGGCGCGGCGATCAGCGGCCTGCGCGGCACCACGTTCGGTCGCATCGGCGGGCGGCCCATGGGCATGTACACGGCGGTCTCGAACCCGGACCAGTGGATGCGCACCTTCGGCGTCGACGTCGAGGAGATCGACCAGTGGGAGCTCGTGCGCCGCAGCGAGGCCGTGGAGGCGACGCGCGTCGTGGCCGCGCGCAAGTGGCTCGAGACGCACGCGGCCGGCGTCCACTACGACGGCGGGCGCCTGACCCCCGAGCTGCTCGAGCGGCAGATCCGCTCCTACTACGCGATGCGCGAGCTGATCGACGAGTGGCATCTCGACTTCTCCGGCATCAAGGCCCAGCCCGAGCTCACCGACCACTTCGCGACCATGGACGTCACCGAGGCGTTCCTCAACGACCCCTACGACTGGGACGGCCCCAAGGCGACGCACGTCTGCTCGACCGAGGCCGACATGGACGCGGCGCTGACGATGCAGATCCTGCGCAGCATCAGCAACACGCCGGTGCTGTTCGCCGACGTGCGCTACCACCACGCCGAGCTCGACGTCTGGGATCTCTGCAACTCGGGGCAGCACGCGACCTGGTTTGCCGCGCGCAGCGACGACCCGGCCGAGAACATGCGGCACGTCCACCTCTACCCCGAGGACTTCTACTTCCCGGCCGGCGGCGCGTCGATCCACCACGTCGCCGCGCCCGGCGACTTCACGTTCGCGCGCCTGACCCGGCTCGACGGCCGCTACCGGATGCAGGTCATGCGCGGGGCGCTGCAGCAGTTCGACGACGCCCAGACCGAGACGCTCATGCGCGCGACGACCTACGTCTGGCCGCACGCGTTCGCGCGCTTCGAGGCCGACGCCGGCGAGATCCTCGGCCGCTACGGCTCGAACCACATCCACGCCGTGCCGGGCGACCACGTCGAGACGCTGCGCAACGCCTGCCGCCTCGTCGACGTCGACTACGACGGCTTCGGCAGCGCGCGGTGACGGCTCGATGGAGCTGAAGATCTTCCAGTCGATGTGGGGCCTGCACGGGCTGCCGTGGCGCGGCGAGCGCGAGTGGACGCTCGACGAGCGCATCGACGCCGCGGCCGGCGCCGGGTTCGACGGGCTCAACCTCGAGGACGACGATCCCGACCTGCGCCACATCGTCGCGCGGCTGGCCGAGCACGGCATGAGCTGGGTCATCTCGACGTTCCCGCGCAGCGTGGCGGAGCTGCGGCCCGCGCTCGAGCTCGTGGCCGAGATCGGCGCCGACCACGTCAACATCCAGCCGATGCCGCGACCGGCCTCGGTGCTGGAGGCGATCCCGCTCGTGCTCGGCTGGCAGAAGCTCGCCGACGAGGCGGGCATCCCGGTGCGCTTCGAGACGCATCGCGACCGCCTCACCACCGACCTGCTGTTCACGCTGCAGGTGATCGACGCCGTGCCGGACATCCGCCTCACGGCCGACCTCTCGCACTACCTCGTGGGCCGCGAGTTCCGCTACCCGGTGAGCGACGAGAACCACGCGCTGATCCACCGCATCCTCGACCGGGCCGATGCGTTCCACGGCCGCGTGGCGTCGCGCGAGCAGGTGCAGGTCTCGCTCGCGTTCCCGCAGAACCGCAAGTGGCTCGACCTCTTCCTCGGCTGGTGGGAG
The DNA here is from genome assembly GCA_963743275.1 of uncultured Actinomycetes bacterium. GTDB lineage: Bacteria > Actinomycetota > Thermoleophilia > Gaiellales > JALYLC01 > JALYLC01. The sequence continues at coordinate 65,911 of CAVUPB010000006.1, forward strand.
GAGGGCTTCCGCCGCTGGCGCGCGGGAGCGAGCGAGGACGCGACCTGCGTGTTCACGGTCGAGCTCGGGCCGCCCGACTACGCGATCACGGGCGCCGACGGGCTCGAGCTGGGCGATCGCTGGGCCGAGGCCCTCCAGATGCGGTCGCTCGTGCGCGAGCTGTGGGATCGCATCGCCCGCGAGCCGGTTCCCGCGCCCTGAGCCCGCGCGGCGTCGTCCTCGCCGTCGACGGCGGCAACACGAAGACGATCGCGATCGCGGCCGGCCTCGACGGGACGGTGCTCGGCACCGGCACGGCCGGCTGCTCGAACATCTACGCGCCGGCCGCCTGGGAGGCCGACCCGCTGGGCGAGCTGGAGCGCGCGGCGCGGGGCGCACTCGCCGCGGCGGGCGCCGCCGGCAGCGACGTGGCGTTCGCCGTCCTCTCGCTCTCGGGCGCGGACTGGCCGGAGGACTTCGGCTACCTCGCCGGCGAGGCGCGCCGCCGTCTCGACCTGCGCCACTGCCTCGTCCTCAACGACGCGATCGGCGCGCTGCGCTGCGGCACGCCGGACGGCGTGGGGGTCTCGGCCGTGTGCGGGACGAGCGGCGCGCTGGGTGCCAGGCGGGCCGACGGCGCCACCTGGCACCTCGGCTTCTGGCCGCGCCGCAGCGCCGGGCACGCGCTCGGCCACGAGGCCCTGCGCGCGGTCGAGGAGGCGGGGCTCGGGCTCGCGCCGGCCACGTCGCTGACCCCGATCCTGACCGCGCTGCACGGCGCCGACGACGCGCTCGGCATGACGCACGCGCGCACCCGGCGCGACGCCCGGATCGCTCCGGCGTCGCCCACGCTCGCCGCCATCGTGCTCGACGAGGCGGAGGCCGGCGACGCCGTCGCGCTCGCCATCGTGTCGGGCGTCGCTCGGCAGCTCGGCGAGTACGCCGCCGTCTGCGCGCGCAGGCTCGGCATGTTCGAGCGGCCGTACACGCTCGTGCTCGCGGGCGGCCTCCTGCACCATCCGAGCCGTGTCATCCCCGAGGCGATCGCCCGCCTCCACCCGAACGCGACGATCGTCCGCGCGCAGGTCGAGCCCGGCGTGGGCGCGCTGCTGTGGGCGCTCGACCTGGCCGGCGCCGACGTGCCGCCGGAGATCGTGGCCGGGTCGCTGCCCGCGAGCCTCTTCACGTCGGCGCGCTGAGACCCCGCGCTCGCGCCCGGCTGCGCAGGTCGGTGGGCGCCATCCCGGTGGCCTCGCGCACGCGGCGCGAGAAGTGGTGGCTGGTCTGGAAGCCGGTGCGGCGCGCGATCTCGCCCACCGAGAGGCCCGTCTCCTCGAGCAGCTCGACCCCGCGCTGCACGCGGCGGCTCCAGAGGTAGCGGCCCGGCGTCGTCGCGACCTCCTGGCGGAAGAGCCGGATCAGATGCGCGGGACTGACCGCGGCGGCCTCGGCGAGCACGTCGAGATCGAGCGGCGAGCCGAGGTGCGCGTCGATGTGCTGCAGCGCCCGCTCGACCGGGCCCGCGTAGATCACGCCGCGCCCCTCGGCGAGCTCGGCCTCGCCCACGAACTGGTAGAGCATCCGCAGCGTGAGGAACGCCTCGATCTCGCTCCGGCTGGGCAGGCGCGAGGCGCTCAGCTCGAGCAGCTCGTGCATCTCGCGCGTCAGCGTGCTCGAGAGCCGGATCACGCGCGGGAGCCGCGCCATGCGCTCGATCATGGGCGCCGGGTAGCCGTCGGTCGACCACAGGTGCACCCAGCTGTGGTGCGTCTCGGTGCTCGTCGAGAAGGCGAAGCGGTGACGGTGGCCGGGCAGCAGCAGGCACGCGCTGCCGGCCGGCGCCTCGTGGCGGGCGCCGTCGATCCAGAAGGACATCGTCCCCGAGTGCACGAGCCCGAGCTCGATCGTCGGCTGGACGAGCGGGCCGTAGGTGCTGCCGGCGGGATAGACGATCTCCCCGCAGGTGACCGTCGTGCGGCTTCCCGCGAGGATGCCCGTGATCATCTCCGGCACGCGCGACCCCATGAGACGATCATCCTGGACACCGATTCGCGAACCTCGTCCATTGCCTTCTCCGGCTGGCGCGTCATCATATACAGGAGCAGGCAGAAATCGATCTTCCACCAGGGGGCCCGAGCGGATGGCGACGCAACTCACGGAGCGACTCGAAGCGCTGAGCCGTCAGTACGCCGAGGACGGCTACCTGGTCATCGAGAACGCGCTCACGCCGGAGGAGATCGAGGAGATCCGGCACGAGACGACCGCGATCTGCCGCGGCGAGGTCGGCGCCGTCATGGGCGTCAACCCGCCGGCGCCGGGCGCGACGGACGACGAGGTCATCGCCCGCTACCTCTGCATCCACCACCCGCACAAGATCTCGGAGGTGATGCAGCGCTACATGCTGCACCCGGCCGTCGTCGACGTGCTCACCTCCGTGATCGGCCCCAACGTCAAGAGCATGCAGTCGATGCTCTTCATCAAGGCCTCCGGCAAGCCCGGCCAGGCCTGGCACCAGGACGAGAACTTCATCCCGACGCGCGACCGCACGCTCACCGGCGCATGGATCGCGCTCGACGACGCGACGACCGAGAACGGCTGCCTGTGGGTGATCCCGGGCTCGCACAAGGACGGCGTGCTGTGGCCGACGCGCGAGACGACGGACGAGCGCTTCGACTGCGCCGACGAGGCCGTCGGCTTCCCCTACAGCGACGACGACCAGGTGGCGGTGACCGTGCCCGCCGGCAGCATCGTCTTCTTCAACGGCTACCTCCTGCACCGCTCCCTGCCCAACACGACGAAGAGCGGCTACCGGCGCGCGCTCGTCTATCACTACATGAGCGCGGAGTCGCTGCTCGCGTGGAGCCACGCGCGCGAGGACTTCCGCGACGTCGTGCTGGTCGCCGGCCGCGACCCCTACGCCTGGAAGGGCGTCGAGCGGCTCGCCTCGCCGCAGGTCCGCCCCGAGGGCTTCGGCGGCTGCGCCTGGGTCGAGGAAGAGGACATCGTCGAGGCGCTCAAGGCGGCCGAAGCCGGCGCGGACTCGGCGGAGTAGGCGGTGGCGACGCAACTCTCGCGACCCGCAGCGGGGTCGCTCGGCGACCTGTACCGCGAGCAGGGCTACCTGGTCGTGCCCGGCGCACTGACGCCGGAGCAGATCGAGGAGATCAAGCGCGACGCCGTGGCGCTCTGCCGCGGAGCCTACGGCGAGATCCCCGGCATGACGCCGGCCGCGCCCGGCGAGTCGGACGACGAGGTCATCGCGCGCTACCTGTGCATCCACCACCCGCACAAGAAGTCGGCGCTGCTGCACCGCTACCTGTCGCTGCCGGCGATCGTCGACGTGCTCACGGAGATCATCGGGCCCAACGTGAAGTGCATGCAGTCGATGCTCTTCATCAAGGCCTCGGGCAAGCCGGGCCAGGCCTGGCACCAGGACGAGTACTTCATCGCCACGCGCGACCGCTCGCTCACGGGCGCGTGGATGGCGCTCGACGACGCGACGACCGAGAACGGCTGCCTGTGGGTGATCCCCGGCTCGCACAAGCAGGGCGTGCTGTGGCCGACCGAGAAGACCGAGGACGAGCGCTTCGACTGCACCGACGAGTCGGTCGGCTTCCCCTACACGGCGGCCGACGAGGTGCCGGTCGAGGTCGAGGCCGGGTCGATCGTGTTCTTCAACGGCTACCTCCTGCACCGCTCGCTGCCGAACACGACGAAGAGCGGCTACCGGCGCTCGCTCGTCAACCACTACATGAGCGCGGAGTCCCTGCTGCCGAACGGCCAGGAGTTCTCGTTCGAGCGCGCCGACAACCGCGACATCGTGCTCGTCGCGGGCACCGATCCGTACGCCTTCAAGGGCCTCGAGACGAAGGTCAAGACGCAGATCCGGCCGGAGCGCATGGGCGGCTGCGTGTGGGTCGACGATGACGACGAGGCGCTCCCCGGGCGCCGTGCCTAGCGTGAAGCGCGCGAAGCTCACCGTCGCGGATCTGCTCGCCGGGCGCGGAGCCGTGCAGCGGACGAACGTCTTCGTCGTCAGCCCGGAGGAGGCCGAGGCGGCCGAGCGGGCCGGGATCGACATGATCACGGTCGACGGCCGGCTGCTGACGCCCGAGATTCGCGCGGCCGCACCGGACACGTTCTTCATCGGCGGCCTGGCGTTCGGGCATCTCGCCACGACCGACGAGTACCTGCGCGCCGCGTGCGATCTCTACGAGCTCGGGTGCGATGCCTTCTACTGCGCGGCCGGGCTCGGCACGATCGAGCGCCTGAGCGCCGAGCGGCTGCCGATCGTCGGGCATGTCGGGCTCATTCCCTGGCACGTCACGTGGACGGGCGGCTACCGGGCGGTCGGCAAGACGGCCGAGAGCGCGCTCGAGGTCTGGCGGCAGGTGCAGCGGCTCGAGGATGCGGGGGCGTTCGGCGCCGAGATCGAGGTCGTGCCGCCGCCGGTCGCGGCCGCGATCTCGGCGCGGACGTCGCTGTTCCTCATCTCGATGGGGTCGGGCGGCGGGTGCCACGCGCAGTACCTCTTCGCGGAGGACATCCTGGGTACGAACACCGGGCACTACCCGCGGCATTCGAAGCGCTACGCCGACCTTGCGGCGGAGTACGCGCGGCTGCAGGAGCTGCGCGTGGCGGCGTTCGAGGCGTTCGCGAGCGAGGTCGCGAGCGGGGCCTTCCCCGGCGACGGCAACGTGGTGGCGATCGACGCCGAAGAGTTGGCGTCGTTCAGCGCCGCGCTCGACGGTTGACGGCGGAAGAACGGCAGCGATCGCAGCGCTGGCTGGCCGCCCGGCCACCACGAGCTCGCGCCGAAGACTCTGATGAGAGTCGACAGTGCGGCACTCGACGGGTAGGAAGAAAGCCCGCTCTCGCATGTCGCACCGCTCCCATGGGAGTCGATGGTGCGCGCCCGGAGGGGTTAGGAGAGAAGGGCTCCTGGGGTGCCGCGCTTCTGTAACGATCGATCAAGTTGCGGTTCGCTGCGGAAAGTGCAGCACCCTCCGACTCACTCTCCCGACGACCTACAGCAACCGAGCCTTGGCAGCCTGGAACTCTGCGTCGTTGAGCGCCCCGGACTGGTGGAGCGTCGCGAGTTGTGCCAGCTGTGCGGAGATGTCGGAAGGAGGAGCTTCGGCAGTTGGGCCTGACACGGCGGCCGACGCCTGCGTGCGGGCCACGAACGGGGCGAGCCGCGCGTGCATCTCGTGAGACTCCTTGCCTCCAACTTTGAAGAACGCTTCACCAGTGGTCGTGGTGATCGTGATGAAACAGGCCCTGTCGTGCGTCTTCTTCTTCATGGCCAGCGCGAACGGCCCAGTCGCGAGGAACCGGGTCGCGGTGACGCGGCTTCCGACTTCATCCTGCCCTTCGACGGAGATCGCGGAGACGTCCTTCCACGGGAACTCAAGGATCGTCTTGAACGCGTGCACCGACACGCCCTCGTCGCTGAACTTGAGGCGCACGCTGTCGCGAGGCTTGTCGTGAGCTTGGTGGCCACCGAGGTAGTCCGCGATATAGGTGACGGTCTTCAAGTGCGCATGCTCCGCCTCGTCACCCCAGCCAGGCTCCGCGACTGCCGCGCTCGATGCCTCACGCCTAGGCGAGCCCAGCGGTGGGTCGGCGGTCGGAGGGCCTGCCGAGCGATGCAGAATGCCCATGATCGACTCCTCTCGTGCCTGCAGGAATGACGAAACGGCGCCCCTGACCAAGCTGTCATGGCGTTTGTCGCATCCAGGCTTCCAGTTCCTGGCTATCGCATCATCCGCGGATGCGCGCGTCTCCGGTGCGGAGAACTACGAACCAGCTGCGAGTCGGCGGGCGGCCGGCCTGATCTGAGACCCCCGAGTTTCTTCGCGGTCTCCGCCAAGGTGGATTACGAGGGCGACGCCAGGCGTACGCTCTGGATGTGAGATATGAGCCAGGCGCGATCGATCAACAGCATTGAGCGGCGCGACAGCGTGCTCGCCGCGGTCGCCGAGTACGACGCGCTGGGGCGGGAGGCGTTTCTCGAGAAGTACGGCTACGGGAAGGCTGAGCAGTACTTCATAGAGATTGATGGGCGGAGGTACGACTCGAAGGCGATCGTGGGCGCGGCCTTTGGCTTCGAGTTCCCGGAGCAAGGTGCCTTGCGCCCAAACGAGTTCAACGGTGGCGCCGCAACCGTCGCGCCGCTCGTACGTCGCCTCGGTCTTCGCGTCACTGTGGATCCGCCGGACAAACCGGATTCTGCATCGCTCCGCGACCTTCTGGAGGCAACCCTCGTTGAGGTTGCTTCGACTGGGGAAGATCGAAGCGATCGCCTACGCGACCTCGTCGTAGAGCGGCTGCCCGCCGTCATAGCCGACATGCTCCCGTCGGGCCAGACGGCGAAGGGCAGCGTGGGTATCGGAACGATGGCGGACGTGCCCTGGGTCGGCGTCTTCGAGGATGATTCGGTGACAGCTCAGAAGGGCGTCTATGCGGTCTACCTCTTTGCTGCGGATGGCGCGAAGGTCGCGCTGGCTCTCATCCAAGGCACGGAGAACATCCAAGGTGGTCAGACCGTTCTTCGCAAACGGTCGCTCGACGTGCGCCTCGCCGTGGGTGAGCAGTCGGATCTGGTGACGAGTATCTCGCTGGCTTCCCCGGCGACGCGACCTCAGCGGTATGAGGCCGCAACCGCGTTTGCGGTTGAGTATGCGCGCGGGTCGGTTCCGGACGACGGGCGGCTCGCGAGCGATCTCGCCCGCATGTTGGGGCTGGTTGCGACCGCAGAGGCATCTGGACTCGATTTCGGTAGCTCGGCGGAGCCGGTGCACCTCCTTCTGAAGTGGGCGACCGCCCTCGGGCCTGCGGTCGAGCTTCACCAGCAGGTGGCTGAGAAGGAGGGCATGGTCTGGTGGGGTGTGCTCAGCAAGCGGGAACGCGTTTCGAGCGAGGCGAACATCGCGAGCCTGAACGCCCAAATCGCCAGTGGCGTCCCGACGCATGCGTACCTGTACGGCAACTTGCAGATCTGGCGCACGGTGATCCATCGCGTGGTCACTGACCCAGCTGACGTCGATGACGCAAAGCATCCAGACTATTACGCGAAGGAAGACAGCCGACTCTTCCTGCTCCTGTCTGACTTCGAGCAGCTGCCGGCAACCTGGGCAGGCGATCACCTCGTACTCGCGAGCAATCCGAGCGACGATCCGAACGTCATGAGGGGGGCGCTTGGAAACCAGACCAGCCCGCTGCGTGTCTACGAGCTTTTCGACCCATCGAATCCCACTCTGGCGGAAGCTGTAACCCCCCTACCGTCGGTACCTCCAACCGTGCCGGAGTTGACCTTCGAGTGGCTGAGCGAGCGAACGCTGCTCGAGGACGACCTATTGCGCGAGATCGTTGACGGGCTCCGTGGCGATTCGCGTCAGGTCGTCCTGGCTGGCCCGCCGGGAACCGGCAAGACCTGGGTCGCGCAGGCGCTCGCGCGGTACCTGACCCAGGATCGGCCGCTCGGGCACCGGCTCGTCCAGTTCCACCCGAGCTACGGGTACGAGGAGTTCATCGAGGGTCTGCGTCCGGTCGCGAAGCAGGGGGCGGCATCACGTTCGAGCTGGTGGACGGCGTTGTCCTCGAATGGCTGAGCGAGATGCGGTGGCCGGACGGTGAAATGCTCGGTGCTGGTCATCGACGAGATGAACCGAGCGAACCTCCCGCGCGTGTTCGGCGAGCTGATGTACCTGTTCGAGTACCGCGAGGAGCCGATCGACCTCCAGTACTCGCCGCGACTTCACGCTGCCGGCGGGACTCCTGTTCATCGGCACGATGAACACGGCCGATCGCAGCATCCGGAGCATCGACATCGCTCTGCGCCGCCGCTTCGACGTCTTCGAGTGCCCGCCCGACGCTCGCGATCCTCGAGCGCTACTACGAGATCGGAACGACGAACGACGTCGCCGACCTCGTCGACGGCTTCGCAGCGCTCAACGCCGAGCTGACCGAGCAGCTCGATCGCCACCACACGATCGGCCACACGTTCTTCATGGCCGACCCCATGACCGCCGACGACTCCGCGCGCGTCTGGCGGCGCAAGATCGCGCCGCTGATCGAGGAGTACTTCTTCGATCAGCCCGACCTCGCGGCCGAGTTCACGCTCGAGCGCTTCTGGCCGGCCTAGCGTCATGCGCTCGTGGGACCTCGTCGAGTCTCAGACGACCAACATGGCGTTGACTGGCGAGCAGGCCGCAAGCCTACGAGCACTCGGCCGCAAACTAGCGTCCAAGAAGGGCTGGTGGGGCGAGGAGGCGCTCGAACGCGAGTCGAGCGTGATCGACTGCAATCCGACCCACGACGGCTGGGCTGTCCGCGTGCGCGACGCTGTCGGCCTGATCGCTCTGCCCGACTTGCAACTCGTCGTGCGCCCCAAGATCCCTACGCCGCACCTGCTCTACCTCTTCACGCGTGCCGGCGCAATTCCAAGACTCGACGAGCAGCTTGGCGGACTCGCGGCCGGCCTGGAGCTTTGGGACCTAATGGCGCGCTGGTTCATGGGCGCGCTTGAACGCCTGCTCCGGCTCGATCTCTCGCGCGACTACGTCCCCGTTCGCGAGCGTCTGCAACTCGTGCGCGGCCGCATTGATGTCCTCGAAACGTCGAGGGCCTTCCTCAGCGGCCGCTTCAGACTGACCTGCGAGTTCGACGATTTCCTCGTCGACACTCCGCTCAACCGCCTGCTGCGAGCCACTACCCGCATCATCGCCGCAAGTCCTGAGCTTCACCAAGCCGTCCGCACGCAGGCCCGCACTGCGCTGAGCCGCATGGACGACATCGGCGACTTCCGCCCAATCGACATGCGTGCCCAGCCCGATCGGCTCGATCAGCGCTACTCGGATGCAATTACGCTCGCCAAGACGATTCTGACTGGCGCGCTCCGCGACCTCGACGCCGGCCCTCGCTCTGCATGGACGTTCCTGTTGCGCACACCCGATCTAGTCGAGTCTGGCTTACGCGCGGTGCTGAAGAAGCACCTCGACCCAGCGGCGGCACCGCAGAAGGGCTCACTCACGCTTACACCCTCCCGACTGACCCTAAACCCGGATCTCATCTTCCCCCGAGGTCGCGGGGTCGGGGACGTGAAGTACAAGCTCGCGAGCAGCGACTGGCGCCGGACTGATCTCTATCAGGTGGTTGCGTTCGCGACCGGATTCGCCGTTTCGAATGCCCTGATGGTGGACTTCAACCGAAGCGGCACACGCAATGCTCCCACGCTTCAAATCGGAGACGTCACGGCCACGAACGTCTCCTGGCCTGCCGAAGACGCAATCGATCCAAATGAGGCCGCAATGTCCCTCTGCAGCCTGGTCGACGACTGGATCGGCACGCAGCCGGATGCCTGCCTCACGCCTCCTCTTCATGGGCATAGAACGACGGGCGTCTTCTGAAAACGGCCACTCACTCTTGACTCACGCCGCGGCGATGGCCGAAGAGCCCTTCCGCCGAGCCGCGCTCTAATACGTCGACGAGGGAACGCAGTCCGGGCGGCACGCAAGGTCTGCGACGTGCTCTAGCCGGCAGGTGCGGGCCGAGCTACCGCGGGATCCGCTCGCAGCGCATCCGCGACAGCCCGGCGTGCGCATCGGGCCTCAGCAGCCCGTACTAACCGCCGACAACCTGTTAGTGGATCTCGGGCTCGGGCACGTCATGGCCCGGACGGACGAAGTCGAAGTCGCAGCCGAGATGCGCCTGCGTGACGTGGCGGACGTACAGCTCGCCGTACGCACTCCTCGGCTGCGGTGCACGGCCCGCCGGGAGCGCTGAGCGGCGGCGCGCGAGCTCGTCGGCGCCGACGTCGAGATCGAGCCGGCGCTCGTCGACGTCGAGCACGATCGGATCTCCGTCGCGCACCAGCGCGAGCGGGCCGCCGACGGCCGACTCGGGCGAGACGTGCAGCACGCAGGTGCCGTAGCTCGTGCCGCTCATGCGCGCGTCGGAGATACGCACCAGATCGCGCACGCCGGCGGCGAGCAGGCGCTTCGGGATCGGCAGCATGCCCCACTCGGGCATGCCGGGCGCGCCCACGGGCCCCGCCTCGCGGAGCACGAGCACGGAGGTCTCGTCGATCGCGAGGGCGGGATCGTCGATGCGCGCGGCGAGGTCGGCGTAGTCGTTGAAGACCACCGCCGCTCCGCGGTGGCGGAGCAGGGAGGCGCTCGCGGCGACCGTCTTGATCACCGCGCCGTCGGGGGCGAGGGTGCCGCGCAGGATCGCGAGCCCGCCCTCGCTGCTGACCGGGCGGTCGAGGGGGCGGATCACCTCGTCGTTGAACACCTCCGCTCCGGCGATCTCCTCGCCGATCGATCTGCCCGTCACGGTCGCGGCATCGGCGTGAATCAGATCTCCGAGCCGCGCGAGCAAGCGCACGCAGGCCGCCCGCGTAGTAGAAGTCCTCCATCAGGAAGCGCCCGCCGGGGCGGATGTCCGCGAGCACGGGCGTGACGCGCGCGAGCCGGTCGAAGCTGTCGAGATCGAGCGCGACGCCCGCGCGACGCGCGAGCGCGACCAGGTGGATCACCGCGTTCGTGGATCCGCCGAGTGCGAGCACCGCCGTCACCGCGTTCTCGAATGAGCGGATGTCGAGCAGCGAGCTCGGGCCGACGCCGCGCCACGCGAGCTCGACGATCCGGCGCCCGCAGGCCGCCGCCATGCGGCTGTGGTTCGAGTCGACCGCCGGAATCGAGGACGCGCCCGTGAGGCTCATCCCGAGCGCATCGACCGCGGCGGTCATCGTCGAGGCGGTGCCCATCGTCATGCAATGCCCGTGCGAGCGGGCGATTCCGTCCTCGAGCTCGCGCCATGCGCACTCGCTGAGGGCGCCGGCCTGGCGCTCGTCCCAGTAGCGCCACGCGTCGGTGCCGCTGCCCAGCACCTGGCCGCGCCAGTTGCCCCGCAGCATCGGCCCGGCGGGCATGAAGATCGACGGGATGTCCAGCGAGATCGCGCCCATCAGGAGCGCGGGCGTGGTCTTGTCGCAGCCGCCCATCAGGACGGCGCCGTCGATCGGGTAGCTGCGGAGCGCCTCCTCCGTCTCCATCGCGAGGAGGTTGCGGTACATCATCGCCGAGGGCTTCTGGAAGGGCTCGGCGAGCGAGAAGGCAGGCATCTCGACCGGGAAGCCGCCCGCATCCCAGACGCCGCGGCGGACGGCCTCGGCGCGCTCGCGGAAGTGGCCGTGGCAGCACGAGAGGTCGTTCCAGGTGTTGACGATCGCGATCACCGGCCGGCCCGTGAACTCCTCGAGCGCGTAGCCGAGCTGCTTCATGCGCGAGCGATGGCCGAAGCCGCGCAGCGAGTCCGGGCCGAACCAGCGGTGGCTCCGCAACTCCTCGGGCGCGCGCCTCGGGCTGTCGTCCATCCTCGTCAGCGCGGCGAGATGCCGAGCCGCGCGGCCTCGACGCCGGCGCGGGCGCGACTGGGCACGTCGAGCTTGCGCAGGATCGCCGAGACGTGGTGCTCGACCGTGCGCGTCGACAGGAACAGCGCGGCGGCCATCTCCCGGTTGCTCAGTCCCTCGGCGAGCAGCGCGAGGATCTCCTCCTCGCGCGCCGTGAGCCCGGCGGGGCGGGCGCGCGTCTCGGAGCGCGGCCCGCGCGGGAGCGTGCGGATGCCGCGCTCGCGCAGGCGGCGCGCGACGATTGCCGCCGCCGGCCGGGCGCCGAGGCGGAGCAGCTCGGCGTGCGCGTCCAGCGCCGCTGCCTCGTCCTCGGCTTCGGCGCGTGCGAGCGCCGCTTCGTAGGGGCAGCCGAGCTCGTCCCAGAGCTGCGCCGCTCGCGTCCAGTCGCCCGCGAGCTGCGCGGCGTAGGGAGGTGCCGCGCCGGGGGCGTCCTCCGCGAGGCCGGCACAGCGCCGCCACGTCGCGAGCGAGCCGAGGATCCACGGCGCCTGCACGGCGGTCGCGCGCTCGAGCGCGCTCTCGGTCTCGCCCGCGATCGCCTCGGGGCGGCCCTCCAGCCAGGCGGCCTCCGCGCGCGCGGTCGCGACCTCGAAGAGGGCGTGCAGCTCGCCGGTCGCCTGCGCGAGCTCGTGCGCCTCGTCGAGCGCCTCCCAGACCCCGGGGTCGCCGCGACGGGCGCGCAGGAGGCCGAGCACGACGAGCGCGAGCGTGCTCAGCAGCGGGGCGCTGCGCGGCCGCTCGAGCACGGTCGAGACCGCGTCCGCGGCGTCGTCCCAGCGCCCGTGGTCGAGATCGGCACGGGCCTTGTAGGCCGAGAGGTAGAGGCTCCAGAGGTCGAGGCCGTGGTCGCCGCAGTACGTGAAGCCGCGCTCGAGGAATCCCTGCGGATCCTCGCGGGAGCGCGTGAGCGCCCACGCGATGTGGAGGTGGGCGCGCCCGACGTGATCCTCGTTCGCGTGCGCCTCGGCGAGCTCGAGGCTCTCGACGAGCTGGTCGAGTCCGCCCGCATCGCAGGCGAGCAGGCGTGCCGTGCCCACGGTGTTGAGGCAGTAGGCGACCGTCTCGGCGTCGTCGAAGCGCTCTGCGACCTCGATCCCCCGGCTCCCCCATGCGATCGCCGCGGCGAGGTCTTCCTCGCCCATGTGGCGCGCGGCCTCGAGGCCGTAGGCGAAGCCGAGCTCGCGCGTCGGCGGAAGCTCCTCGAGGATGGCGATGGCCTCCGTGCCGGCGGCGTCGGAGTCGGCGAGGCGCCCGGCACACCCGTAGCGGCGCGACAGCGCGCACAGCGCCGCGCCTTCGCGGCGGCGGTCGCCGAGCGTCCGGTAGAGCTCGATGACCCGCAGCAGCGAGTCGATCGCGCCGTCCGACTGGTCGGTGAGGAAGCACTCGAACGAGTGGCGCTCGAGCAGCTCGGCCTGGCGCTCGAGCGGCAGGTCGTGGGCGACGTCGAGCGCGGCTGCGTAGTGGGCCGCCGCCTCGCGATGGGCGCCGAGGCTCGCTGCCCGCTCCGCGGCGCGCGGCGCGTGCCGGGCCACGGCATCCCGGTCGCCCGCCGCGTGCGCGTGGTGGGCGAGCCGCGCCAGGTCGGGACGCGGCGCGCCGTCGGATTCGAGCGCCGCGAGCATGCGCGAATGGAGATCCGCGGCCTCGGCCGGCGTCAGCGAGCTCTCGACGGCCATACGGCCGAGCTCGTGCGGGAACGCGACGGCGCGCTCGGACGCCCGCAGGACGCCCGCTGCGATGGCCTCGTGCAGGGGCGCGCCGACGTCGATGCCGAGCCGGTTGAGGAGCCAGGGATCGACCCGCGAAGGCGCGACCGAGACGGCCTTGACGACCAGCTGCGCTTCCGGGCTGAGGCGCGCGCAGCGGGACTCGACGGCGGCGCGCAGGCTCACCGGCAGCTCGTCCCCGTCCGCGGCGAGCATCTGCGTGACGAGGAACGGATTGCCGCCCGTCTTCTCGTACAGCTCGTCGGCGGCGACGTCGTGCCCGTCGGCCATCGCCGCCACGGCCTCGGGCGAGAGGGCCGCGAGCGAGACGTGCTCGATGCCGCGAGCCGTCGCGAGCTCGCCCAGCACGGCCTGGAGCGGGTGGCCCGAGCGGAGCTCGTCGTCGCGGAAGGTCGCGATGACGAGTGCGCCGAGGCTCTCGATGCGCCGGCCGAGCAGCTGCATGACGTCGAGCGTCGCCTCGTCCGCCCAGTGGATGTCCTCGAGCACGAGCATCGTCGGTGCGGCGGCGAACTCGGTGCGGAGTGCCGCGAACACGTCGCCCGGACGCGAGTCACCGCGGAGCGCGTCGGCGAGCGCGGGCGCCGACAGCGCCGCGACGTCCTCGAAGGGCCCGAGCGCGCGCGGCGTGAAGAGCGGGTCGCAGGCGCCGAAGAGCACGCGCACCTGCGCCGGGGCGGCGTCGCAGAACGCGCGCACGACGGCGGTCTTGCCGATGCCGGCCTCGCCCGCGACGAGCACCATGCGGCCGCGCTCGCCTGCGAGCGCGTCGCTCAGGGTCAGGAGCGCGTGCTCGCGCTCCCACAGCTCGGCCGAGAGCTCTGTGGGCGCGACAGCCATGGGTGGATCGTCGCGCACGACCGGCGAAATCGCAAGACGCGCCCGCCGCGCTTCCACGACCGATTCCCCGAGTGGAGCTACGCTCAGCGCGCCCCCACTCACGCACGCCGACCACGACGCCACAGCGGCGACGTAGAAGGGAGGTACGCATGAGGCCGACACGCGACGGAGCACGCGGAGCTCTGGTCGGACTCGCCGTCGGGGACGCGCTCGGCACGACCGTGGAGTTCAAGGCGCCCGGCACCTTCAAGCCGGTCACCGCGATGACGGGCGGCGGGGTCTTCAAGCTCGCGCCCGGCGAGTTCACCGACGACACGTCGCTGGCGCTCTGCCTCGCCGAGAGCCTCAGCGAGCTCGGGCGCTTCGACGAGCGGGATCAGCTCGCGCGCTACGTGCGCTGGTGGCGCCACGGCCACCTCTCCTCGAACGGCCGCGTCTTCGACATCGGCAACGCCACCCGCGCCGCGCTCGCCCACTTCGAGGCGACGGGCGCGCTCCTCGCGGTCGACAGGGAAGCCGCCGGCAACGGCTCGCTCATGCGCCTCGCTCCGGCCGCGCTCTTCGCGCGCGGCGACGAGGCGCTCGCCGCCGAGCTCGGTGCTCGCAGCTCGCGCACGACCCACGGAGCGCGCCAGGCCACCGATGCGTGCCGCCTCTTCGCCGCCATGCTCACCCGCGCGGTCGCGGGGACGAGCAAGGCGGAGCTGCTCGATCCCGGGCTGTGGGCGCTCGGCAACCTGCATCCCGAGGTCGAGGAGGTGGCACGCGGGTCGTTCCTGCGGCGCGAGCCGCCCGAGATCGAGGGCAGCAGCTACGTCGTGCGCTGCCTCGAGGCGGCGCTGTGGGCGTTCGCGCGGAGCACGACATTCGCCGAGGGCTGCCTGCTCGCAGTCAATCTCGGCGACGACGCCGACACCACCGCGGCGGTCTACGGGCAGATCGCCGGCGCGCACTACGGCGAGCATGCGATCCCCTCCGAGTGGCGGGACAAGCTCGCGCTCCGGGACACGATCGACGCGCTCGCCGAGGCGATGGCGCGCTGGCAGCCGCCGGGCGAGGCGGCGCCCCTGCCCGACCTGCACGCCTACTGGGTCGACCCGGGCGTCCTGCTCGCCGGCGAGTATCCCGGCGCGCGCAGCGAGGAGCAGGCGGAGCGCAAGCTCGAGTCGCTGCTCGGCGTGGGCGTCCGGCGCTTCGTCGATCTCACCGAGGAGGGCGAGAGCGCGCTGCAGCCGTACGCGCCGGTGCTCCGGCGCGTGGCCGCTCGGCTCGGCGTCGACGTCGAATACGGGCGCCACCCGATCCCCGACCTGGGCGTGCCGCACGGGTCCGAGACGATGCGCGGCATTCTCGACGCCCTCGCGCAGGCGGAGCGCGAGCGGTCGCCGGCCTACGTGCACTGCTGGGGCGGCGTCGGGCGCACCGGCATGGTCGTCGGCTGCCACCAGGTCGAGCGGGGCTACAGCGCGGAGCGGGCGCTCGCGCGGATCGAGGAGTTGCGCGACGGGACGAGCAAGGCGTACCGGCCGTCGCCGGAGAACCGCGTGCAGAGCGACTTCGTGCGCGGGTGGCCGGGCACGCGCTGACCGCCCCGGCAGGCTGCGCGCAGCGGTGACACAATCGCCGCACGGTGTCGATGGACCCCCGAGCCCGCAGGTTCCTGGATCCCGACCAGCTCGACCAGGAGCAGAGCGCCGCGCCCGAGGCCGAGCGCGACCTGCCCGCCCGTGCCGCGATGCCGCCCCTGCTGGCGCTGCAGCGCAGCGCGGGCAACGCGATGGTCAGCCGCCAGGTGGCCGGGACGACCGACATCGCCCGCGCCCAGGCCGAGGCGGAGCTCGCCATGTTCATGGCGCACAGCTGGGGCAAGGAGAACTTCAAGCCGTCGACCGGCGGCGGGCTCTTCGACGTCGCCTACGACCCGCGCGCGGGCGAGATGGTGGTCACCGTGCGCATCGCGTTCAAGTTCTCGACGGGCAATCCGTTCGATCCGGAGTGGTTCGCCGCCATCGGCGGCATGGCCGGCTGGGTCGGCAAGGGCTGGAAGGCCGAGGACTTCATCTGGAAGGACGACGAGAAGACGACGTGGCGGACGCAGGCCGTGGCCGACATCCAGAGCGTGTGGAGCGAGCGCTACACGTTCTTCACCAAGAAGCCGTACTGGGAAGGGCTGCCGCCCGTGAACGTGCGCGTGGTCATCGCCGACGCGCCCGAGAGCGGTGACGACGACAAGAAGGCGCAATGGGTCGTCACGGTCAACAAGTGGCCCGACGACGCCGGCATCGAGGAGTCGATGTCGTGGCCGTCCAACCGCTCGAAGAACCAGTCGACGGGCAAGCTGAACGAGAGCTCCCGCGACGCGGGCGGGGTCGACACGCCCGACGTCAACCACTTCAGCCGCAGCACCGCGACGAGGAAGCGCTACGGGCAGGTCGACACGGACAACCCCGGCCCGATCACGTTCGCGCAGGGCAAGGCCGAGGTCTCGGCCACGGACGCGGCCGCGCTGCAGAAGTTCGGGAGGACGCTCGGCGCTCCCGACATGCCGCCGTTCCCCGTCACCGTGACGGGGCGGGCGAGCAGCGAGGGCGCCGCCGACCGCAACCGCTCGCTCTCCGACGAGCGCGCGCGCAACGTCTCCAACGAGATCGTCAAGGGCGGCCCGCAGGTGCAGCCGACGAGCGACTCGAAGGGCGCGGACGGGGCGACCACGGACCCGCTCTGGCGGCGCGTCGACATCACCGTCGGCACGTTCGAGAGCGACCAGCGCACGGTCGTGCACGAGTTCGGGCACATGCTCGGCCTCGACGACGAGTACCCGACCGCGGATCCCAAGCTCGCGACCGACCCCGCCGGCGTCCGCCCCGTGGGCGGCGCGCCGACGCACGCCGCGCTCGTGCAGAGCCTCATGCCGGGGCAGCAGCCGGTCGTCGCGCATCACAGCGAGAACGTGATGTCGAACGGCGAGCTCGTGCGGCCCCACCACTACGTCACGTTCCTCGAGGCGCTCGGGACGATGACCGGCACGACCGGCCAGTGGGACATCGCGCCCGACGTCGGCGCGGCCGGTCACGGCCCCGGCGACTTCCCGCTTCCGAAGACCGGGCCGGGCGGGACGGCCACCGCGTGACCCCGCCTTCCCTGCCGCCGGGCGTGCTCGTGCAGTCGCTCTACGTCACGGACGAGGGCGAGGAGTCCGGCTGGCGCGTGTGGGAGGACGGCACCCACGAGTCGCGCCGGCTGAGCGCGCCGTGGGCGATCGTCTCGACGCTCGACGACGCCGCGCTCGCGGCCGTGCGCAGCGCCCTCGACGGCGCCGATCTCGCCGGCATGGCCGGTGTCCACAGCGCCGGTGAGGGCCCCCGGCAGTTGGCGACGCTCTGGTTCCAGGCCGTCAGCCGCGGCACGCCGTTCACCGTCGCGCTCGCGGGCGGCGCCCGCCTCGAGGCGCTCGACGCATTGACGGCGGAGCTGATCGCCGCGCTCGCGGGGCCGGGCGGCTTTCCGCCCGCCGCCGTAGGCCCCGCCAGACGCTCTTCCCCTCAGTCCGCTTCGTACTTGAACGAGATGGCGAGGCGCACGCGGTAGTCGGCGACCTTTCCGTCCTTGATCGTGACGTCGAAGCGGGTCGCCTCGGCGACGCGCAGGTCGCGGATCGTGTGCCCGGCCGTCGCGACGGCGTTCTGCGCGGCTGCCTCCCACGACTCGGCGCTCGTGCCGATGACCTCGGTGACGCGATACACGCTGTCAGCCATGCTTGCGCTCCTCTCGGGTAGGCCCCGCTCGTGGCAACGAGGCGATTATCGCGCACAGCAGGCGAGTGGCGCCCGTTGGCAGGTGCGCGCCCATCCTTTCGGCCAGCGTAGTCCTCCGTAGCGGAGACGCGGGCATCCTCCGATGCCGCGACAGGCGAGAGCTGGAAGCCTGACGTGTTGGATGCCACAAGAGTCACGAGGGAGGGGAGTCCCATGAGGCGCGGTCTTCTGGTCGCTCTTGTCTTCATGGTCGGCGCGGTGCTGCCGGTGGCGGCCGGCGCGGCTCCGCCGGTGCTCTTGTCGGTCGGCCAGGTCGACCGGCACCCGACAGCCGCGTGGTCACTCCCGACGGGCGTCGAAGCCCACGTCGTCGAGGTCGCCACGAGTCCGGCGGCGGGCTCGAACGGCTACTTCTTCGCCGAGAACGTCAAGGCGTTCTCGGTGCCCCAGCCGACGGACACGAGCTGGACATACGGGTATCAGCTCGACCCCGGCACCTACTACGTTCACGTCGCCGGCTACGACACGACATGCATCGGCACGTGCCCGACGCGCGAGTTCTCGGGCGTCCTGGCGCTGGTGATCCCGGCGCCGCCCGTCGTGCCGGTCACGCCGGTTGTGCCTGCTCCAACGACGGTAACGACGCAGCTCACCGTCAACGTGAAGGCGTCCAGCGCAAAGACGCCCACCGGCAATTCGCAGATCGTCGTGCAGAGCTCCACCGTGCACGGCAGCACCCCGCCTTCGGTCGGCAGCGTGAAATACACGCTCAGCGGCAAGCTCTTCCACAAGACGCTGTACGGCAAGGTCGCGAACGGCACGGACGCGCACGTCACCCGCTTCAGCCACCTCGAGCCAGGCACCTACACGCTGACGGCTCAGTACCTCGGCGGCGCCGATGCTTCGGTGACGTACGCCGCGAGCCCGGTCGTCACCAGGCGCTTCACGATCAAGCCGCCCGCGCCGAGGCCGCTCCGGCAGGCGCGGCTCGCCGGGAGCTTCGACGTCACCCAGCGGTTCACGTCGGTCTACGGCATCGACCTCAAGGCCGGCAGCAAGGGCACCGGTTCCTGGACGTTCGCGCCGCTCTGCCGGGCCGGGGTATGCAACGTGCGCCTGACGTTCCCGTACGGGCATGCGTCGGACGTCATCTCGACCCCTCACACCCAGCGCGTTCCGCTGAAGCGCAGCGGCGCGACCTACACGGGAGCGGCCAGGGCGTCGACGCTCGAGTGCAGCATCGGCCACGAGGTGGCCGGGACGCTGACGGTGAAGCTGCGCGTCACGAAGGCGGCCTGGATCGGCGGAAAGTGGAGCGCGACGCGCTTCACCGGGAGCTCCCGGCTCGCGGCGCCGTCGGCCACGGCGGGCATCTACCGCTGCCCGGCCGCCGGTTACACGGCCACTCTCAGCGGTGTGCCCGCGAGCTGAGTGCCGGCAGCCTCCGAACGGACCAGGTGGCCCCCCTGATGTGAGCGCCGCGGCCCCGCCCTAGCTTCCGGTGCGTTCCCAACGCAAGGAGGCACCTCATGGCAACGGTCGAGCAGACCCCCGCCATCGACGGCGACAAGCTGATGGCGTTCGTGTTCAACGCCGTGGACGAGGTCGGCGGCGCGCTCAACGCCGCGCTGGTCGTGATGGGCGACCGCCTCGGCTGGTACCGCGCGATGGCCGGCGCCGGGCCGCTCGTCGTCGAAGGACCTGGCCGAGAAGACCGGCTCGTCGGAGCGCTACGTGCGCGAGTGGCTGAACGCCCAGGCCGCCGGCGGCTTCGTCGAGTACGACCCCGAGACCCGGCGCTACACGCTGCCGCCCGAGCAGGCCGTGGCCCTGACCGACAGCGACAGCCCGGCGTACCTGCCCGGGTTCTTCCAGATCGCGATCGGGTCGATCCTCGACTCGCCGCGGATCACCGATGCGGCGCAGAGCGGCGCCGGGGTCGGGTGGCACGAGCACCACGACCACGTCTTCGAGGGCTGCGAGCGCTTCTTCCGCCCCGGCTACAACGCCAACCTCGTGGCCGAGTGGCTGCCGTCGCTCGACGGCGTCGTCGAGAAGCTCGAGCGCGGGGCGAAGGTCGCCGACATCGGCTGCGGCCACGGCTCGTCGACGATCCTGATGGCGCAGGCGTTCCCGAAGTCGACGTTCGTGGGCTCCGACTACCACGCCGGCTCGATCGAGACGGCGCGCGCCCGCGCCGCGGAGGCCGGCGTCTCCGGCCGCGTGAGCTTCGAGGCCGTCGCGGCTGCCGACCATCCGGGCTCGGACTACGATCTCATCACCATGTTCGACTGCCTGCACGACATGGGCGACCCGGTCGGTGCGGCCCGCCAGGTGGCGAGCCTGCTCGCGCCGGACGGGACGTGGATGATCGTCGAGCCGAACGCCGGCGACAAGACGGAGGAGAACTTCAACCCCGTCGGCCGCGCCTACTACGCGTTCTCGACGCTGCTCTGCACGCCCGCCTCGCTCTCGCAGGAGGTCGGCCTCGCGCTCGGCGCGCAGGCCGGCGAGGCGCGCATCCGCGACGTCGTCACCGCCGGCGGCCTGACCCGCTTCCGGCGCGCTTCCGAGACGCCCTTCAACCTCGTCTTCGAGGCGAGGCGGTGACGTGAGCCACAGCGCCACCGGTACGCGCTCGCGCGAGCCCGACGAGTGCGGGTACGCGAGCGCGGCCGATGGCCTGCGGCTGTACTGGGAGGTACACGGCGGCGGGAGCACGACGATCGTGCTCCTGCCGCCGAACCCCATCAGCCACTCGCGCATCTGGAAGGCGCAGGTCCACTACCTCGCGCGCCACTACCGCGTCGTCGTCTACGACGGCCGCGGGAACGGCAAGTCCGACAGCCCCGACCCGTCGGGGCTGTGGCTCGACGAGTGGCGGGCGGCGGACTGCCTCGCCGTGATGGACGCCACGGCAACCCGGACGGCCGTGCTCGCGGGCATCTGCACCGACGGGGTCTGGCCGTGCATCCAGATCGCCGCGGCGCACCCCGAGCGGGTGCTGGGCGTGGTGGCGCTCTGCCCGGGCCTGCCGCTGGTGGCGCCGCCGCTCCCCTGGCGGGCCCGCGGCCGCCCGGCCTTCGAGCAGGACGTCGCAGACCCGCAGGGGTGGCAGAAGGAGAACCGCCACTCCATGCGCCGCGACTACGCGGGCTACCTCGAGTTCTTCCTCGGCGAGATGTTCCCGGAGCCGCATTCGACCAAGCCGATCGAGGACGCGGTCGCGTACGCCCTCGACGGCCCGGTCGAGGCGATGCTGATGCGCGACGGGCCCCTGGTCGCGCCGACCAGGGAGGACGTCGAGGCAGCTGTGCCGGCGCGTGCGCTGCCCGGTGCTCGTGATCCAGGGCGATCGCGACAACTGCCAGCCCGCGGAGCGCGGCTTCGCGCTCGCACGCGCTCACGGGGGCCGAGCACGTGGTCATGAGCGGCGCCGGCCACATCCCCATCGTCCGTCACCCGGTCCGCGTCAACCGCCTCATCCGCGAGTTCGCCGATCGCGTCGCGCCGCAGGCGCCGCCGGCGGCGAACGGACGCCGGGCGACGCGCGCGCAGCAACGCGCGCTCCTGGTGTGCTCGCCGATCGGCCTCGGCCACGTCTGGCGCGACATCGCGATCGCGGACGAGCTGCGCACGCTCCACCCCGGACTCGAGATCGAGTGGCTCGCCCAGCACCCCGTCACGACGGTGCTCGAGGCGCGCGGCGAGCGCATCCACCCCGCGAGCGCCGAGCTCGCTCCCGAGGCCGCCCACGTCGACGCCGAGACGCGCGAGCACGAGCTCAACGCCTTTCAGATGCTGCGCCGCCTCGACGAGATCTTCTGCGCCAACTTCATGGTCTTCGACGACCTCGTGCGCAGCGAGCGCTTCGACCTCTGGATCGCCGACGAGGCCTGGGAGGTCGACTACTTCCTGCACGAGAACCCGGCGCTGAAGACGGCGCCGTACGTGTGGCTCACCGACTTCGTCGGCGTCCTGCCGATGCCCGAGGGCGGCGAGCGCGAGGCGTTCCTCGCCGCCGACCACAACGCGCAGATGGTCGAGCACGTCGCCGCCCACCCGCAGCTGCGCGACCGCGCGCTCTTCGTCGGCGACCCCGAGGACATCGTCGCCGAGCGCCTCGGGCCCGGCCTGCCGTCGATCGGCGAGTGGACGCGGCAGCACTTCGCGTTCACGGGCTACGTCACCGGCTTCGACCCGGCGGGGATCGCCGACCGCGAGGCCCTGCGCGCCGAGCTCGGCTACGGCCCGGACGAGAAGATCTGCATCGTCACGGCCGGCGGCTCCGTCGCCGGGATCGACCTGCTCGAGCGCGCCGCCGCCGCGTTCCCGGAGGCGAAGGCAGCGCATCCCGGAGCTGCGCATGATCCTCGTCACCGGCCCGCGCATCGACCCGCGCTCGCTGCCCTCGGGCGACGGGCTCGAGACGCGCGGCTACGTGCACCGGCTGCACCGGCAGCTCGCGGCCTGCGACATCGCGATCAGCCACGGCGGGCTCGCGACGACGATGGAGCTCGCCGCGTGCGGGCGCCCGTTCCTGTACTTCCCGCTGCGCCGCCACTTCGAGCAGAACCACCACGTCGCCCACCGGCTGCGCCGCCACGGAGCGGGCAGGCGGATGGACTTCGGCGCCGACGGGCCGTCCGAGATCGCCGCGGCGATGGCCGAGGAGCTCGCCCGCGAGCCACGTTGCTTCCGGCCGGTCGACACGGGCGCCGCGGCCCGCGCGGCGCAGGCGATCGGCGAGCTGCTCACACCGGCGCGCTGAGCGTCCGCCGCTCTCAGAGAGCTCTTATGTTCGCGGCCTACGGTTCCCGGCCATGGCCAGAACGGTTACTCACTCGCAGGTACGGAGCGAGGCGGACGAGGGGCGCCACGGCGGCACGGACGGCAACGAGCGGCTGACCGGCAGCACCGGAGCGCTGCTCGTCGTGCTGTTCGCGGTCGAGGGCCTGACCGTCATCTCGCTGCGCTCGTGGCTCCCGTGGCACGTCTTCATCGGCGTGCTGCTGATTCCGCCGGTGCTCCTGAAGCTGGCGAGCACCGGCTACCGCTTCGGCCGCTACTACACCGGGAACGCCCCGTACGTGCGCAAGGGCCCGCCGCCGCTCTACCTCCGCTCGCTCGGTCCGGTGATCGTGCTCTCGGCGGGGGTCCTGCTCGTGACCGGCGTGTGGCTGCTCGCGATCGGCCCCGGGGACAGCCCCGTGCGCGGCCTGCACAAGCTCAGCTTCATCGTGCTCTTCCTCGCCATGGGCGTGCACGTGCTGGCGCACATCCGCAAGGTGCCGGCTCTGACGCTGGCCGACTGGCGACGGCGCACGCGCCTGCCGGGCGGCACGGGCCGCCGCGCGGTGCTGATCGTCTCGCTGCTCGCCGGTCTCGCCTTCGGCGCCGTGGCGATCTCGTACGACGGCGCCTGGGTGCATCGCGCGCACCACCACCGCTTCGACGACGGGGGCCGCTGAACCCGCCTCGCGCGACCGTGCGGCGGCTGCCGGCGCAGGCGCAACGTACCCTCGGGTCGATGCGCCTCCGACCAACGCCCGCGCTCCGGCAACCGGTCGTCGCCGCGGCGCTGGCATCGCTGCTGCTCGGCGCGAACCTCGCGTCCCCGCTGTACGGCGTCTACCGCCAGGCATTCGGCTTCGACAGCCTGATGCTCACGCTCGTCTTCGCGGTCTACGCGCTCGTCCTCGCACCGTCGCTGCTGCTCTTCGGCGGGCTCTCCGACCAGATCGGCCGCAAGCCCGTGATCCTCGGCGGCCTGGTCATGGGCACGATCGCGCTCGGCCTCTTCGCGCTGGCCACGAGCGTTGCGTGGCTGTTCGCCGCGCGCATCGCCCAGGGCGTCTCGGTCGGCATGGCGGGCGGCGCGGCGACCGCCGCGCTCGTCGAGCTCGACCCGGAGAACGACAAGCGGCACGCGGCCCTGCTCGCGACGCTCGCCCAGACGATCGGCGGGGCAGCCGGCCCGCTGCTGACCGGGATCCTCGCCGAGTGGCTCCCCGCGCCGCGCGTGCTGTGTTACGCGGTGGGCATGCTCGGCTGCGTGAGCGCCGCGGTGCTGCTGCTGGGCATGCCCGAGCCCGGACAGCCCCACGGCGAGCGCTGGAGCGCGCCGCGGCCGAGCGTGCCGCGGGACATCAGGGTCGCGTTCACGCGCGCCGCCATCACCGGTGCCGCGGTGTGGGCGGTGGTGGCGCTGTTCTTCTCGGTCGTGCCGTCGTTCGCGACGGAGCGCATCGGGACGCACAACCTGGCGCTGCTCGGCGCGATCTCCTCGATCGTGCTCATCTGCTCGAGCATCGCGCAGGCCGCAACCCGGCACCGCCTCGAGCCGCGCGTCGCCCAGGCGCTCGGCCTCGGGCTCCTGACCGCCGGGCTGGCAGCGCTCGTCCTGGCCTCGGAGACCGGCAGTGCGGGCGTGCTCGTAGCGGCCAGCGCACTCGCCGGCGCCGGCCACGGGCTCGGGTTCCTCGGTGCGCAGGACGACCTCAACCGCCTGGCGCCACCGGAGCGGCGCGGCGAGATCAACGCGGCGCTGTACACGTGCATCTACGTCGGGATCGCCCTGCCCGTGATCGGCGTGGGAGTGCTGGCCGACCTCACGACGCTCTCGACGGCCGTGGTCGTCTTCGCCCTCGTCACGGGCGCAGCCGCGCTGTCGGTCGCGGCCTGGCACGTGTCGGCGGGCCGCGCCATCCGCCGTGAGGCATCCTGAGGTGGCATGACTCTCACCATCCTCGACGGTTCGACGTTCTGCATCAGCGCCGACGACGGCGCGATCGCCGAGGGCGCGCACGGGTTCTACTCCCAGGACACGCGCTTTCTCTCGCGCCTCGCGTGGAGGATCAACGGCACCGCGCCGGTGACGATCTCGGCCGGCAAGGTCGAGTACTTCGCCGCGGCGTTCTTCCTGCGCTACGGCGCGGCCGGAGGGCGGGACGCGGAGGACCTGCTGATCCGCCTCGAGCGCTTCGTGACCGACGACCTGCAGGAGCACCTCTTCGTCGTGAACCTGACCGACGGCGAGGTGTCGCTCGAGGTCTCGATCGAGCTCGCCTCCGATTTCGCCGACATCCTCTCGATCAAGCAGCACGACTTCGCCCTGGGCGATCCCGTGCACGCCACGTCGCTGCCCGATCCGGCCGCGCTCGCGGGCGACGGCGACGGCCACAGCGCGCGCCTGGCAGATCCCTCCGGGGCGTGGTCGACGCGGATCCACAGCTCGCGCGAGGGCCGCGTCCGGGACTCGGCGCTCCGCTACGAGCTGCGGCTGGCCGCGCACGAAGAGTGGGACGTGCGCCTCACGTTCCAGGCGTGCGCGGGACACGAGCCCCCCGAACGCCGGCGCCGCCCGCATCACTTCGGCGAGCAGCGCGCGCGCATCAGCCGCTCGCTGCGCGCCTGGAACATGCAGGTCCCGCGGCTGGTCGCGACGTGGGACGACCTCGAGCGGGCGTATGCGCGCTCGGTCGCCGACCTCGCCGCCCTGCGTCTGCGCGGCAGCGAGGGCTTCGGGCTGCTCCCCGCCGCCGGCATGCCGTGGTTCATGACCGTCTTCGGGCGGGACACCGTGCTGACGTGCCTCGAGACCCTCATGTTCGGACCCGAGCTGGCGCGGGCCGCGCTGCGGGCGCTCGCCAGGCTGCAGGCCCAGGAGGACGATGCGGGCATCGACGCGGAGCCCGGCAAGATCATCCACGAGCTGCGGCGGGGAAGAGCGGCCGAGGTCTGGTTCTCCCGCTACTACGGCAGCGTGGATGCGACGCCGCTCTTCCTCATCCTGCTGTCCGAGGTGTGGCGCTGGACGCGCGACGACGGCTTCGTGCTCGAGCTCGAGCCCGCGATGCGACTGGCGCTCCGCTGGATCGACGAGTTCGGCGATCGCGACGGCGACGGGTTCGTCGAATTCGCGCGCCGCTCGAGCCACGGCCTCGCCGTGCAGTCGTGGAAGGACTCGCCGGATTCGCAGCGCTTCGCCGACGGCCGCGTCGCCGAGGGGCCGGTGGCGGCGGTCGAGGTGCAGGGCTACGTCTACGACGCCAAGCTGCGCTGCGCCGAGCTCGCGCGCGCCGTGTTCGCGGACGAGGCTCTCGCCGTGCGCCTCGAGCGCGACGCGGCTCGTCTGCGCGAGCGTTTCGACCGCTCGTTCTGGGTCGAGCGCGCCGGCGGCGGGTTCTATGCGCTCGCGCTCGACGGGCACAAGAGCCAGGTCGACAGCCGCTGCTCCAACATGGGGCACCTCCTGTGGAGCGGCATCGTCCCCGACGAGCGCGTTGCCGAGGTCGCGCGCAGCCTCCTCGACGACTCGCTCTGGTCGGGATGGGGCGTGCGGACGATGTCGACCGGCGACGCCGCGTACCGCCCGCTGGCCTACCACCGCGGCACCGTGTGGCCGCACGACAACGCGCTCATCGCCCACGGCCTGGCGCTCCGCGGCGAGTCCGGCGGCGCCCTGCGCATCCTGCGCAGCCTGATCGAGGCGTCGAGCTTCTTCGAAGGCAGCCTGCCCGAGGTCTTCGCGGGCCTCCCGCGCGAAGCGACCCCGTTTCCCGTCGCCTATCCCACCGCCTCGCGACCCCAGGCCTGGGCCGCGGGCGCGCCGGTCCTGCTGCTGCGCGTGCTGCTCGGGATCGAGCCCGATCCAATCGCACGTACACTGCAGGTGCGGAGCGACCGGCTGCCCGACTGGGCCGGCGACCTCACGCTTTCGGGCCTGCGCGCGTTCGGGCGTCGCTTCGACGTCGAGCTTCGCGACGGACGCGTCGCAATCGTCGCGCCCGATGCATAACGGGCGGCGCATACGGGCATAGACAACCGTCCCCGGGAGCCAGTCGCGTCTGTACGAGCCGCAGTCATCGCCGCCAGGCAGTCCCGACCAACCCCAGCTAGGAACGGTCTCCGTGGAAACGCTGCTCGAAGGTCCTGTCACCCAGGCGCATGGCGCGCCGCGTCTGCTCGACGCCCGCATCCGCAACGACGACGCGCTGCGGATCGGCGTGATCGCGCCCCCCTGGTTCGCCGTGCCGCCCCTGCGCTACGGCGGGACCGAGGCCGTCGTGAGTCTGCTCGTGGACGGTCTGACGGAGGCGGGGCACGACGTGACGCTGTTCGCCCCGGGTGACTCCAAGACGCGGGCACGGCTCGTCGCGCCGTTCCCGACCGGTCGCGCCGAGCTGCTCGGGCACACGCAGCCCGAACTCCTCCATGCCCTCGCGTGGGTGGCCGAGGCCGCCGACTTCGACGTCATCAGCGATCACAGCGGGCCGCTCGGTCTCACGCTCTCGAACCTGACCCGGACGCCGTTCCTGCACACGGTGCACGGTGCGCTCGCCGGCGAGGCAGGTGCGCTCTACCGCGCCGCGTGCGAGGCCACGCCGGACGCCGCGCTGGTCGCCCTGACCCACAGCCACCGTCGCACGTGCCCCGAGCTGCCGTGGGCCGCGACGATCCCGAACGCGATCGCGCTGTCCGACCATCCCTGCCGCACGGGCCGCGGAGGCGAGTACCTGTTCTGGCTCGGGCGCTTCTCGCCGGACAAGGGCCCCGTCGCCGCGATCGACGTCGCGCGTGCCTCCGGCATGCCGCTCGTGCTCGCCGGCAAGATGCGCGACGGGTGCGAGCAGCGCTACTTCGAGGACGAGATACGCCCTCGCCTCGACGAGCGCATCTCGTACATCGGCGAGATCGACGCGCGCGAGCGCGTGCGTCTTCTCCACGGCGCGCACGCGCTCGTCAATCCGATCGCCTGGGACGAGCCGTTCGGGCTCGTGATGGTGGAGGCGATGGCCTGCGGAGTGCCGGTGATCGCCCCTCCGCGCGGGTCGGTGCCCGAGGTCGTCGTGCACGGGCGCACGGGCTGGATCGCCTCGACCGTCGACGAGATGGCCGCCGCCGTCGCACGCTGCGGCGAGATCGATCCGCGCGAATGCCGCGCGATCGCCGAGCGCCGCTTCTCCCCTCGGCGCATGGTGCGCGACTACGTGCGCGCGCTGGAGGGCGTGATCGAGCGCTCGCGCGACTCGCTCGCGCACGCACCGGTCGCCCGGGCGCTGCCCTGCTAGGACAGGTCACCGGCGCCCGCCCCGGGGCGGGCGCCGGTCGGGCTCTCAGTGCGCCGTGCGGCTGGACGCGGGCCTGCGTCCGGCCACACGCCGGCAGTGCGCGGCGAGGCGAGCGGCATAGGAGCGCCGCGGCCGTCGCGCCGCGGCCGCCGCGAGGGCGCGGTGCCGCATCGCCTCGAGCTGGTTGACCTCGTAGTCGTGTGCGGCGCGGATGCGCGCCGCACGTGCGCGCGCACCGCCGGAATCGCCGTTCATCGGCGCGGAATCGAGTCGTAGTGGCCGCCCGCGCGCGTGCGCACCCGGCGCACGGCCGCGATCGTGGTGCTGCCGATGCCGTACTTCCGGCACGCCTGGCGGGCGCGCTCGGACGTGAAGCGGTAGTGGTTGCGGCGGATCGACGTGATGCGGAAGCCCGCGTCCTCGACCGCATCGGCATACGCGTCGCGCGGGATGGCGCCGGCGATGCAGGCGGCCCACAGCTCGGTGTTGCGGCGCGTGGACTCCTTGAGCGCGGTCGCGCTGACCATGTCGGCGATCGCGAGGCGCCCGCCGGGGCGCAGCACGCGCGCGGCCTCGGCGAACACGAGGTGCTTCACCGGCGAGAGGTTGATCGCGCCGTTGGAGATGACGACGTCGAACGAGGCGTCCTCGAACGGCAGCTCGTCCATGCTGCCCTCCACGAACGTGACCGTGTCGAAGCCGTCGCGGCCGGCGAGCGATCTCGCCTTCTGCACCTGGATGTCCGTGAAGTCGATGCCGACGACGCGTCCGCCCGGCCCGACGACGCGCGCCGCGTAGAACGCGTCGGTGCCCGAGCCGGAGCCGAGGTCGAGCACGGACTCGCCGGCGGCGAGATGGACGAGGTCGAAGTGGTAGCCGACGCCCGCGAACGACGCGACGGCCTCGGCGGGGATCGACGCGAGCCGGTGATCCGGGTAGCCCAGACGGAGCGCCGTGCTCCGCCCGGCCTCGAAGTGCCGCGGCGAGCTCGGGTCGGTGGCGACCAGGCGGTACATCTCGCGCACCTGCTGCTCGAGCAGGTCGCGATCGACGAGCGTCGACGCGTCGGCCTGCGGGAGCGCCGAGGCGTCGGTGACGGGTGCGTCGATCATCCGCGGTCCGCCGAGCCGGCCGGCCGGATGGTCGTGAACGTGTGGAGCGCCGCGGAGCGTGCGATGTCGATGGCGGCGAAGAACCGGGAGATGCGTGTCATCAGTGGCATGCCGACGAGCCTAGGAGCGCCCGGGGGTGCTTCACATCGGGCGTCACCCCTGGTCTTTCGCGCTCCGCCCCCCTAAGTTGGGCGCCTCGCGCGTGTCATGCAATCCCGATCGGCCGCACGCTCGTAATCCCCTCCGAGACATGGCCGCCGTGATGGAAGACACCGATGAGAACGCGCTCGGACAGAGCGGGCTGCTCGAGCGCGACGAGCCGCTCGCGCGGCTCGCTGCGCTGTTCGCGACGGCCGCGGCGGGGACGGGCAGCCTGGCGCTCGTGGCCGGCGAGGCCGGGGTCGGCAAGACCGCGCTCGCGCGCGTCTTCTGCGCGCAGCACGCCTCGGCGCGCGTGCTCTGGGGCGCCTGCGACCGGCTCTTCACCCCGCGCGCGCTCGGGCCGCTGATGGACGTCGCCGACCAGACCGGCGGCACGTTCGCCGGCCGCCTGGCGGGCGACTCCGCCCCGGCCGACGTCTTCGCCGCGCTGCTCACCGAGCTGCGCCGCCACCCCTCGACCGTGCTCGTGCTGGAGGACCTGCACTGGGCCGACGAGGCGACGCTCGACATGCTCGCGATGCTGGCGCGGCGCATCGGGCAGGTGCCCGCGCTCGTGATCGGCACCTACCGCGACGACGAGTTCGGCGTCGACCATCCGCTGCAGCAGGTGATCGGCGAGCTCGCGACCGAGCCGGCGATCGCGCGCATCCCGCTCGCGCCGCTCTCGCGCGACACGGTCGAGCGGCTCGCGTCCGACTACGGCGCCGACGAGGACGACCTCTACGCCAAGACGCGCGGCAACCCGTTCTTCGTGAGCGAGGTGCTCGCCGGCGGCACGGAGCGCATCCCCGAGACCGTGCGCGACGCCGTGCTCGCGCGCGCGAGCCGGCTGACGACGCCCGAGCGGCGGCTGCTCGAGGCGGTCGCGGCGGTGCCGTCGCGGATCGAGCTCGACCTGCTCGACGCCATGCTCCCGGGCGGCTGCGAGCAGCTCGAGCGCTGCCTCGCGCTCGGCATGCTCGAGTACGACCACGGCTTCGTGCGCTTCCGCCACGAGCTCGCGCGCGTCGCGATCGAGGAGTCCACCCCGCCCGACCGCCGCCAGCAGCTCAACGCCGCCGCGCTCGGCCGCCTCGCCGCGTCGTCGCCCCCTCCCGACCCGGCGCGGCTCGCACACCACGCGTCGGCGGCCGTCGACGCGGACGCGGTGCTCACCTATGCGCCACTCGCCGCCCGGCGCGCGGCCGGGCTCGGCGCCCACTCGGAGGCGGCGCGGCAGTACCGCCGTGCGCTGCCCTACAGCGACGGCCTCGAGGCCCGCGAGCGCGCCGACCTCCTGCACGCGTACGCCTACGAGTGCTACCTGACCGACCAGCTCGACCCGGCCTACGAGGCCACGACCGCGGCCGCCGCGCTCTACGCCGAGCTCGGCCTGCCGCTCCGCCGCGGCGCGTCGCTGGCGCTCGCCGCGCCGGTGCTGTGGTGGCTCGGGCGCACCGGCGAGGCTCTCGAGGTGGCGGAGCGCGCCGTCGCCGTGCTCGAGGAGGAGCCGCCGAGCGCCGAGCTCGCAGGCGCGTATGCGACGCTCGGGCGCCTCGTCAAGCTCGACATGCGGCCGCGCGTGGCGATCGGGTGGTCGGAGCACGCCCTCGTCCTCGCCGAGGCGCTCGACGAGCGCGAGGTGCTGGCCGCGGCGCTCAACGACGTCGGCTCCTCGCTGCTCGTCCTCGGCGACGAGCGCGGCATCGGCTGGCTCGAGCGGAGCCTCGAGATCGCACGCGAGTGCGGCGCCGAGGAGCACGTCCTGCGCGCCGTCGGGAACCTCTCCGGGATGCTCGTCGACCATCGCCGTCCCGCCGACGCCGAGCGCTACATCGACGAGGGCGAGCGCTTCCTGGCCGGCCGCGACCTGCACTCGCAGGGCCCGTTCGTGACCCAGCAGCGCGCGCGCTGCCTGCTCGCGCGCGGCGACTGGGCGGGCGCCCGCGCGGTCGCCGAGCGCGCGCTGCGCACGCCGCCTCCGGCGCGCTTCCTGCGGCTCGGCCTCGAGCTCGTCGTCGCGCTCGTGGCGGCGCGGCTCGGCGACCCCGATGCCGAGGATCTGCTCGCGGCAGCGAGCGCCGACCCCCACGACGACCCGCAGCAGATCGCGATGGTCGCGAGCGTCCGCGCCGAGACGTGCTGGCTCGCGGGCGACCGCGACGGCGTGCTCGCCGCGACGGCCGCCGCCCTCCCCGGCGCCATCGAGCGCCGCGATCCGTGGCTGGCGGGCGAGCTCGGCTACTGGAGCCGCAAGGGCGGATCGGCCGAGCCGGTGCCCGACTGGATCGCCGCTCCCTACCGCCTGCAGATCGACGGCCGGGCGATCGACGCGGCGCTCGCCTGGCGCGAGCTCGGCTACCCGTACGAGGCCGCGCTCGCGCAGGCCGAGAGCCGCGATCTGCGCGCCGCGCGCGAGGCGCTCGACGTGTTGCACCGGCTGGGCGCCGCCCCGGCCGCGCTCGCCGTCGCCCGGCAGCTGCGCGCGGCCGGCGCGCGCGGCGTGGCGCGCGGCCCGCGGCGCTCGTCGCGCGCGAACCCTGCCCATCTCACCGCCCGCGAGCTCGAGGTGCTGGGCCTCCTCAACGACCGGCTGCGCAACGCCGACATCGCGGGCCGGCTGCACCTCTCGCCGAAGACCGTCGAGCACCACGTCGCGGCCATCTACCGCAAGCTCGGCGTCAACACGCGCGAGGGC
The DNA here is from genome assembly GCA_963743275.1 of uncultured Actinomycetes bacterium. Taxonomy (GTDB): domain Bacteria; phylum Actinomycetota; class Thermoleophilia; order Gaiellales; family JALYLC01; genus JALYLC01. Next base: position 97,658 of record CAVUPB010000006.1, read on the forward strand.
GCGCGCGACGCCGTGATCGAGCTCGGCATCGCGTTAGGCTGAGCCCGACGCTCAGGCGCCGACGGTGAACGCGATCGATTTCGCGAGCCGCTTCCCGATGCCGATCGCGCAGCGCCACGCACCCGCCGGCAGCGGCGGGCCGTCCGGCAGCGTGTAGAGCGTGGAGTCGATCACGCGGAAGGATCGCTTCTTCGCGCGCCACACGACCCGCTTGCCGTGGTACCAGGTGACGACGACCTGCCGGCCGTGCTTGGGCTTGGCCGCGAACACGAAGCGCGCGCGCACCGCGTGCTGCGTTCGGCCGAGCGCCGAGACGGCGGCCCGCCGGACGACGCCCTCGGGGGGCGCGCGCAACCTGAATGTGTGTGCGGCCGTCACCGTCTGCCCGAGCGCGTCGGTCGCGCGGATGCGAACCGACCAGCGGCCGGGCACGGAGCTCGACGGCAGTGCCATTGCGATCGACAGGTTCATGCGGGGCGAGAACTTCCACGTGAGCGCGGCCGAGCCGTCGGGCCGGAGCAGGGCGACCGAGCCGCTCAGCTTCCCCGCGCCGAGGCGCGCGTGCACGCGCACGAAGCCGTCGACCCGGCTGACGCGCCACGTCGCCACGGCTCTGGCCGAGAAGCCCGTGACGCGGGGCCCGGGGCACGCGGCGCCGCCCGGCGGCACGACCTGCCCGCGGCAGCGCGCCGGCGCAAGGGCCGTGGCGCTCATTCCCGCGGCCTCCCCGGTGGCCGGCGCGGTCGCCGTCAGGTGCGGCGGCGATCCGTCGAAGCGCACGGCCACGCCCCTGCACGCTCCGTCGCACTGGCCGGTCTGCGCGACGAGCAGGGCGTCGCCCGCCGTCGAGGCCAGAAACGCCCTCGGCACGTAGTCCTCGCCGGCGCCGGTGATCGCCGCGTACGCGGGGAGCCAGGCGCCGCCGGGCGGGCGTGCTCGCACGGCGAGCGCGAAGCCCTCGCGAAACGCGGCCATGACCGTGCCGTCGTGGAGGACGGCCATCTGCGCGTCGTGATACGCGCCCGGAGCGGTCGCGGGCGTGCTCGTGAGGAGGTCGGGCCCGAGCCATGTCCCGCCAGGCGTCATGCCGAAGGCCTCGAGGCTGCTCGTGCCCGTACCCGCGTCGAACTGCCACGCGCCGAGCCAGATGCCCCCGTCGGGGCCCGCCGCCGTCGTGACGCCCTCGACCACTGGATCGGATGCCGGAATCAGCTCGTGCGCCGGGCCCCAGACATGCGTCCCCGGGTCACGGATCCACGCCGCGAGCGCCGAGGTCTGATCCGGGCCGGCAAGCAGGACGACGCCGGCGGGCGCGACCTGGAGCGCCGAGATGTCCCCGCTGCGCGCCGTGTGCTCGGCCGTGAAGGCGCCGTCCTGCGTCGAGCCCACAGCGACGAGATCCTCGCCGCTGACGGAATCGACCCAGGCGACCGCCACCTCCCCGGAGGGCAGATGCGAGAAGCGCCACGTGCCCGCCGTGCCGTCGAATCCGCCGATCGCCGCCGCGGCAGGCGCCCAGGCGCCGTTCGGCGCGCGGTGCGCGTACTCGAGCGTGCTCAGCGTCGGAGAGACCTGGCGCGCCCAGAACGCAACCGCGCTCCCGTCGTCGGCGACCGCGACCCTGATGGCGGTGACCCCGGCGACGTCTGCCGGCGAGAGCTCGACCGGTGCGCCCCACCCCGACGGCCCCCGCGTCGCCGCCAGCACGCGCGTCTCGCCCGCGACGACCTCGGAGTACGCCGCATACGCCGTGCCGGCGCCGTCGATGCCGACGTCGATCGACTGCGCCTGCGGAACGCCGTCGTCCGCCGACCAGGCACCGCCCGCCGGACGCAGCTCGAGCGACGCGGCGCCGGCGCTCGACCACGTCACCGAGGCATCGCCGCCGGCCCCGAGCGCAGCCCCGAGCACGTTCACGGCGGGGACGGCCAGCGAGCCGGATGCGATCACCTCCGGGGGCAGCCACGCGCCTGCGAGCGCCGGCGCTGCCTGCGCGCTCCCGGCGACGCATGTCACCGCGATCGCAGCCACGGCCAGGCGGAGCATGCGAGGCCGCGCGTCGCGCACTACGAGTGCTCGTGGAATACCGGCACCTGCGGCGGCGGAGCCGGCGGCGCCGGCAGAGGCTTCGGCGGGAAGCCCGCCGAGCCGCCCTTGGCGGGCGACGCCGGCGAACCCGGCGGGGCGGCCGGACGCGGCGGCGCCGGCGGAGCCGGCGCGGCGGGCGGGGCAGGCGCGAGCGACGGGATGGCGGCGACGACGTCGACCGCCCGGCCCGGCGCCGGACGGGTCGCGAGCGGCCGTGCCGCCGCGCCGACGGCCTGAATCCGGACCGTCGTGGTGGCGGGCGACCTCACGGCCTCGCCGTGTGCGAGAGCGCGCCCGGCTGTGAACGCGACGGCGAAGCCGGCCAGCATGGCGCCGGCGACCCACACGCGGCGCGAGCGCCGGTGAACCCGGACCGCGTCGTGGCGTCCGGCGGTGCGCATCAGCGATATCACGGTACGCGGCAATTCGCGATGGATGGCATCGAGTCCTCCGGGGGGCTGCATTCCGGCGGGCGGGCGCATTCCGCGCGCTGCGCACCGTCGTGCAGGTACCGATGCACCGGGAAGCGAACTCTCGGCGTGTGAGCGGACACGCCGTCATCGCGGACGCCCTCATCGGGGCGACGTTCGGTCGCCGCTACCGCATCGATCGCCTCATCGGCGCGGGGCCCACCGGCCGCGTGTACGAGGCCGAGCACCTGCACCTGCACCGCCGGGTCGCACTCAAGATCCTGCACCGCGAGCTCGCCGAGGACGTCGACCTGCGCGCGCGCTTCATGCGCGAGCCCTTGCGGGCCGCCGCGACCGGGCACCCGCACGTCATCCCGGTCATCGACGCGAACGCCGAGGACGGGCGGCTCTACATCGTGATGGAGCTCGTCGAGGGGACGGACCTGCGGAACCTGCTGCGCGAGTCCGGGCCCCTCGAGCCGGGGCGCGCGCTCGGCCTCCTCTCGCAGGTCGCCGCCGGCCTCGACGCAGCGCACGCGGACGGCCTCGTGCATCGCGACATCAAGCCCGAGAACATCCTCCTCGGCGCCGACGGCGCGGTCTTCCTGACCGACTTCGGCCTGGCGCGCAGCACCGGCCGCCCCGGCATGCCGGCGTATGCGGCTCCCGAGCAGTGCGAGGGAGCGGTCGTGGACGCGCGGTCCGACCTCTACAGCTTCGCGTGCGTCGTCTTCGAGTGTCTCACGGGGAATCAGCCGTTCGCGCGTGCGTCCGGCGCCGAGACGGCGCGCGCACACCTCGCGGAGGCTCCTCCACCGGTCGCGAGCTTCCGGCCCTCGCTCCCCCGCGCGCTCGACGACGTCATGGAACGCGCGCTGGCGAAGGCCCCGAGCCTGCGCTTCGCGACGGCCGGCGACCTCGTCGAGACGGTGCGCGCGGCGCTCGGAGCGAGCGAGGCCGTCCGAGCCCCACGTCGAGCGCCGGTACGACCGGAGCCGGCGGGCGAAGCGCGCGTGCACGTGACGCGTGCGCGCCGGCGCACGCCGCCCGGCCTCGGCGCGCTCATCGGCATCCCTGCGGCGGTCGCCATCGGCCTCGTCGCGGCCTTTGCGACCCACGGCAAGGCGACCGCAGCACCGTCGCCGCCGGTGACGCACGTCAAGCCGCCGCTCGTGCTCCGCTCGTCCGAGGTACGCGTCTCCGTTCCCGCCGACTGGTCGCGACGGCCGCTCCCGGCGGTCATCGGCCGCCTCGGGCTGCGCTCCGCGATCGCGGTGGCGCCCGCCGAGCGGTCGCGAGGCATGGTCGTCGTCGCAAGCTCCAGCGCCGCGGCGCTCACGCCCCGCCTGCTGACGCCGGAGCTCGCGCAGGCGGCACGGGGCCGCGCGGGCACGCGCCTGCGGCTCGGCGAGCTCGAAGGCTTGCGCTACGCGAGCCTCGCACTCACGGGGCTCGCGAGCGACGCCGTCGTCTACGCGATCCCGGCGGATCGCCGCGTGCTGCTCGTGACCTGCCTGCCCGCCACGCAGCCGGCGGCGGCGTTCCTGGCGGCGTGCGAGCGCATCGCCTCGACGGCGCGACCCGTGCAGGGCCGCGTCGTGCGCGTCGTCTCGAGCACCGCCTACGCAGCCGGCCTCGCAGCGGCGCTCGCGCACCTGCAGACGCGCGCCGCGCGCGCCCACGCACGGCTGGCACATGCCCGGACGCGCGCGGCGCAGGCCACGGCGGCCGGGGCCGCGGCGAAGGCATACGGAGACGCGGCGCGCGCGCTCGGCCGCCTCGATCCCCTCCCGCAGGTAACCCTCCTGCAGCGAGCCCTGATCGCCGACGTGCGCGCCGCGGCGAAGGGCTACGCCGGCCTGGTGCGCGCGGCGCGCACGGGCAAGGGCGCGGCCTGGAGCGTCTCCGCGCACGGGGTGCGCACGGCCGAGACGCTCACCGGTCGTGCCGCCGCGGCGCTGCGCGCCGCGGTGATCCTGCCGCGCACGAGCGCCTGACGCAGCCCGCGGGCGCTCGAGCTCCGAACGGGTGATCGTGCAGCCCTCGAAGGGCGCATACCGCAACCGCTATTGCGCGGGATGGGCGCGGGCGCCGTGTGCCCGATGTGGAGGGGATGCGACGGACCGCCCGGACGCTCGTGGTCAGCCTCACGCTCCTCGCCGTACCCGCCTTCGCGAGCGCCGGCACGTTCGCGCCCGCGCCGGGGAGCGAACAGCAGGTGCTCGCGCTGCTCAACCAGGCTCGGCAGCAGCACGGCCTCCCCGGGCTCGTGCTGAGCGCTCCGCTGCGCACCGCCGCGCGGGCGCACTCGGCCGACATGCTGCGCAACCGTTACTTCGATCACAACTCGCCGACCGAGACGTTCGCGTCGCGCATGGCGCGCTACCTGTCGAGCCCCCTGGTCGGCGAGACGATCGCGCGCGGCGTGGGCGCGGGCGGCTCGCCGGTCGCGCTCGTGAGCCAGTGGATGCGCTCGCCGGAGCACCGCGCGATCATCCTGACGCCGGCGATGCGCCGCGTGGGGCTCGGCATCGCGGTCGGCACGTTCGGCGCCACGCGCAACGTGGTCATGGCGACGGCCGACTTCGCCGCCTGACGCGGCGTTCAGGCCGGCGTTGAACGGTCGCCGTGCAGCCGGGCGAGATCGTCCTCGCTCGCGAGCACGATGACGATGTCGCCCGCCTCCAGGGGCTCGTCCAGCTCGGGGCCGACGACCACGCGCCCGGCGACGTGCCGGACTCCGAGCAGGGTCGCCTTGGGGACGCCGTCGAGCAACTGTCCGCACGTGCGGCCCGCGAGGCCGTTGCCCTCGTTGACCTCGAACTCCGCGAGCACCATGCCCTCGCTGTGGCGGCTCGCGAGCGTGTCCATGAAGTCCGTCGCGAGCGGCTGCAGGGCCGACAGCACCATGCGCCGGCCGCCCATGCTGTAGAGCGAGACCACGCGGTCGGCGCCCGCCAGGCGCAGCTTGTCGTCGTTGGCCGGGGCGGCCACGCGGGCGACGACGTAGCAGTCGGGGTTGACCGACTTCGCGGTCAGCGTGATGTAGGTGTTGCCGGCGTCGCTGTCGCTCACGGCGAGCAGCGCGCGGGCGCGGGCCAGGCCGGCCGTCGCGAGCACGCGCTCGTCCTCGGCATCGCCCTCGACGACGAAGTAGCGGAGCGCGCGCGCCGACTCCGCGCGCACGGGATCGCGGTCGATGACGACGAACGGCTCGTCGCGCTCGTTGAGCTCGCGCGCGACCTCCTCGCCCACGCGCCCGAAGCCGCAGACGACGAAGTGCCTCGACAGATGCGCGATCTCCAACTCGGTCCTCCTGCGGAAGAAGCGGCCGCGAAGGTCGCCCTCCAGTGTTTCCTGCACGACCAGCGTAAGCGTGTACAGCACCGTGCCGACGCCGAACAGGATCAAGCCGATGGTAAAGAGCTTCTCGGCGGTCCCGAACGGCGTCACCTCGCGGAAGCCGACGGTGCTGAGCGTGGTCACCGACTGGTAGAGCGCGTCGACGAACGACATGCCCGAGATCGCCATGTAGCCGCCCGTGCCGACCGCGATCGCGAGCGCGACGCCTGCGAGCGCCCCTCGCAACCGGGCGCTCAGCGGCAGCGCGCGCATGAAGTCGTGCACGGGACCGATTCTAGGCCGCGGCCCACGAGCGCCCCGGATTCGCTCGAGGAGTAGGCTGACGGCGTGATCGAAACCACGGCCGTCTCGGAAGGCCGAGTCCGCGCCCGGAGCCTCTGGCTCGACGGCGTTCCCGGATCGCTCGCCCCGCGCGCGGCCCTCGCGGGCGAGATCGACTGCGACGTCGTCGTCGTCGGCGCCGGCCTGTGCGGGCTGTGGACGGCCTACAGCCTCGCCGTCGCCGATCCGGGCCTGCGCGTCGTGCTCGTCGAGCGCGCGGTCGCGGGCTTCGGGCCGGCAGGGCGCAACGCCGGCTTCGTGTCGGCCGGGATCGCCGGCGAAGCGAGCGTCTACGCCCGCCGGCACGGCATGGGCGAGGTCGTGCGCGCCGAGCGGGCGATCATCGACACGATCGACCACGTCGGCGGCGTCGTCGAGCGCGAGGGGATCGACTGCGGCTGGGTCAAGGGCGGGTCGCTGCGCATCGCGACCTCGGCGCCGCAGCTCGCGCGCATCGAGCGGACGCTCGCGTCCAAGCGCGCGAAGGGCTGGACCGCCGACGACATGCACGCCGTGTCGGCCGCCGAGATCGGGGCGCGCGTGCGCGTCGAGGGCGTGCGCGGCGGGACGTTCACCCGGCACTGCGCCCGCGTCGATCCGGCCCGGCTCGCCCGCGGGCTCGCCGAGGCCTGCGTGCGCCGCGGCGTCACGCTCTACGAGGACACGAACGCCGAGGCGATCGAGCCCGGGCGCGTGCGCTGCGCGGGCGGGGTCGTGCGCGCCGATGTCGTCGTGCGGGCGACCGAGTCGTACACGATCGCGCTGCCCGGCCAGCATCGCCGCTACCTGCCGGTCTACTCGCACATGATCGCGACCGAGCCGCTGCCGGACGCCGTCTGGGCCGAGCTCGGCTGGGGCGGCTGCGAGACGCTGGCCGACCAGCACCACCTCTTCGTCTACGCCCAGCGCACCCGCGACGGGCGCATCGCGTTCGGCGGCGCGGCCGCGCCGTACCATTTCGCGAGCGCGATCCGCGAGGCCGACGAGACGCGCCCGAAGGTCAGGGCGCGGCTCGAGGCGACGCTGCCCAGGCTCTTCCCGCCGGCCGCCGGCGCGCGCATCACGCACTCCTGGGGCGGCCCGTTCGCGGTGCCTCGCGACTGGAGCATGGCGATCCGCTTCGACCGTGCGAGCGGCATGGCCGCCGCCGGGGGCTTCTCCGGGCACGGCCAGACCGCCGCCTGCCTCGCCGGCCGCACGCTCGCCGACCTGATCCTGCGGCGCGAGAGCGACCTCGTGACGCTGCCGTTCGTCGACCACGAAAGCCGTCAGTGGGAGCCCGAGCCGGTGCGGATGTTCGCCGCGCGCGGGATCTCGGGCCTGCTCGGCGCCGCCGACCGCTTCGAGGACCGCACGGACCGCGAGGCGCGCTTCGTCCGGCTCGTCGAGCGCTGGCTGCCGCCGCGCTGAACGAACGTGTGCGGACCGGCCGCCGGCGCAGTATCGTTGCCGCGCCGATGATGACCGTCGTGAGGAGACGTGGTGGCTGAGGTCGCGGACACTGCCGTGGCGATTCCCGGGCGGCCCCTCGCGCGCCCGGACTTCTCGATCGTCCCCGTGAAGGCCATCCCGATCGTCGGCGTGGTGCTCGCCGGCCTCGTCGTGGCGATCGCGTCCAACCGCCTGTGGGCGCTCGACTTCTACCACGTGGTCGGCGGTGGTCTGTGGACCGGCGTCGACCTCTTCGTCGGATTCGTGATCGGGCCGATCATCGGCCGGATGTCCATCCCGGCGCGCGTCGAGTTCTCGACGCGCTTCATGCCGAAGATGCTCCTGCTGATGCCGACGCTCGTGACGATGACACTCGCCTCCGGATGGCAGCTCGCGCGCCACGTCGGCAACCTCCAGGCCGGCGCCCCCGCGCACCACTGGCTGATCGCCTCGTACATCGTCGTCGGCATCATGGCCGTCGTCGCGATCGGCGTGCTCGAGCCCGCCAACCTCACCGTCCTGTTCGAGCTCAAGAAGCCCCAGCCGGACGGGGAGCTGATCGCGCGCCAGATGCGCCGGTTCATCTACACGGCGGGCGTGACCGGCGTGATGCAGGTCGCGACGCTCGTGATCATGACCTACCTCGCGACGCTATGAGCGAGCGCCGCCTGCCCCCCGTCGCGGAGCTCGCCGTCGGCACGCTCGTGCTCGCGGTGATCTCCGCGATCGTGATCGCCGGGAACGTCCCGCACGACCCGCCGTTCGCGCTCGTGATCGCCCTGCTCGGCGGCTCCGGGCTCCTGCTCGCCGCGGCCGTCCTGCTGCTCGCGCGCACGCGTGACTTCGCCTGGCGGCCGTTCTTCCTCGTCGCGCGCTGGTCGCTCGTCGGCTACATCGTGATCGCCGGGATGATCGAGCTCGTCTTCATCCGCAACCACACGCCCGGCCCCCAGCTGGCGGCCATGAGCACCATGCTCGCGCTGTTCGCCGTGGACGTCCCGCTGCTGCTCGGCTTCAGCGTGGCCCGCTACCAGCGGGCCGCCGCCGACTGACGCGACCGGCGCGCTTGCTCTAGGCTGGGCACCCTCGGAAACCGGGAGGGACCATGGCAGACGCGACGTACGACTTCATCATCGTCGGGGGCGGATCGGCGGGGTGTGCGCTCGCCAACCGGCTGAGCGCGGATGCGTCGAACCGCGTGCTCGTGCTCGAGGCGGGCCGCACGGATTCGAAGTGGGACATCTTCATCCACATGCCGGCCGCGCTGACCTGGCCGATCGGCAGCCGCTTCTACGACTGGAAGTACGAGTCGGAGCCCGAGCCGCACATGAACGGCCGGCGCGTCTACCACGCGCGCGGCAAGGTGCTCGGCGGGTCGAGCTCGATCAACGGCATGATCTTCCAGCGCGGCAACCCGCTCGACATCGAGCGCTGGGCGCACGACCCCGGCATGGAGTCGTGGGGCTACGCGAACTGCCTGCCGTACTTCAAGAAGATGGAGACGTGCCTGGCCGGCGCCGACGAGTACCGCGGCGGTGACGGCCCGCTGCAGCTCGAGCGCGGCCCGGCCACGAACCCGCTCTTCACGGCGTTCTTCGAGGCCACCCAGCAGGCCGGCTACACGCTGACCTCCGATGTCAACGGCTACCGCCAGGAGGGCTTCGCGCCCTTCGACCGCAACATCCGGCGCGGCCGGCGGCTGAGCGCGGCGAGGGCCTACCTGCACCCCGTGCTGAGCCGCCCGAACCTCGAGCTGCAGACGCGCGCGCAGGTCACCCGCGTGCTCTTCGAGGGCACGCGCGCGGTCGGCGTCGAGTACCGCGCCGGCAAGGGCGCGCTCAAGCAGGCGCGCGCGGCCGAGGTCATCCTCTGCGGCGGCTCGATCAACACGCCGCAGCTGCTCGAGCTCTCCGGCGTCGGCGACGCCAAGGCGCTCGGCGGGCTCGGCATCGACGTCGTGCACGACCTGCCGGGCGTCGGCGAGAACCTGCAGGACCACCTCGAGGTCTACGTCCAGTACTCGTGCAAGCAGCCGGTCTCGGTCGCGCCCGCGATGCTCTACCGCAACCGCCCGAGCGTGTTCCTGAAGTGGCTGCTGTTCCGCAGCGGGCCGGGCGCGACGAACCACTTCGAGGGCGGCGGCTTCGCGCGCTCCAACGACGACGTGATCTACCCGAACCTGATGTTCCACTTCCTGCCGGTCGCCGTGCGCTACGACGGCTCCTCGCCGGCGGGCGGGCACGGCTACCAGGTGCACATCGGGCCGATGTACTCCGACGCGCGCGGATCGGTGCACATCAAGTCGCGCGATCCCTTCGCGAAGCCGGCGCTGCGCTTCAACTACCTCTCGACCGACCAGGACAAGCGCGAGTGGGTCGAGGCGATCGGCGTCGCGCGCAAGATCCTCACGCAGCCCGCCTTCGAGCCCTACAACGGCGGCGAGCTCTCGCCCGGGCCGGGCGTCTCGACGCCGGAGGAGATCCTCGACTGGGTGCGCAAGGACGCCGAGACCGCGCTGCATCCGTCCTGCACCTGCAAGATGGGCACGGGCGCGGACGCGGTCGTCGACCCCACGAGCATGCGCGTGCACGGGCTCGACGGCCTGCGCGTCGTGGACGCCTCGGTGTTCCCGTACGTGACCAACGGCAACATCTACGCGCCGGTGATGATGGTCGCCGAGAAGTCCGCCGACCTCATCCTCGGCAACACGCCGCTGCCGCCGCTGGAAGTCCCGTTCTTCCGCCGCGACAAGGAGCCGCAGGCCACCGCGACCTGAGGCGGCCGCAACGTTGGGGTCTGACCCCAACGTTGCACGGGGTCCGCAAAGTTGGGGTCAGACCCCAACGTTGCACGCGTGGACATCTGGCATGCGGGTGATATATCATCGCCCGCGTGCCGACCGTGCATCAGCCCGAGGCCGCGTCGGCGCGCTCGCTGACCGACCAGGCGTACTACCGCATCCGCGAGCTGATCGTGCGGCTCGAGCTGGCTCCCGGCGCGTTCGTGCAGGAGCGCGACCTGATGGAGCGCACCGGCCTCGGTCGCACGCCCGTGCGCGAGGCGCTGCGCACGCTCGCGCGCGACCGGCTCGTCGAGGTGCTGCCGCGGCGCGGCGTCTTCATCGCGCCGATCAACGTGGGCGACCTCGCCGGCCTCTCCGAGGTGCGGCTCGCGCTCGAGCCCTACGCCGCGCGCCTCGCGGCCGAGCGCCGCACGCCGGCCGACCGCGACGCCGCGGTGGCGCTGCTGCGGGAGCTCGACGAGGCCGGCGACGACGACCGGCTGCTGATCGAGCTCGATCAGCGCATCCACCGCCACATCTGGAGCTGCGCGCACAGCCCGTTCCTCGCGCGCACGCTCGAGGAGTACTACGTGCTGGCCCTGCGGATCTGGTTCCTGGCGCTCGATCGCGTCGCCGAGCTCGAGGATGCGGTGCACGAGCACCGCGAGCTGCTGGAGACGATCCGCGACGGCGACGCGACCCGCGCCGAGGCCTCGATGGCCCGCCACGTGGCGGCCTTCGAGCAGGCCGTCCGCACCGTCCTGTGAACAACCGGTCCATGAAAGAGGAGCAATGAGCGAAAGCGGCCTGCCCGCCCGCGCCCGCGCAGTCGTGATCGGCTGCGGGATCGTCGGCAACAGCCTCGCCCACCACCTGGCCCGGCTGGGCTGGACCGACATCGTGCTGCTCGACAAGGGCCCGCTGCCGAACCCCGGCGGCTCGACCGGCCACGCGTCGAACTTCATCTTCCCGGTCGACCACTCCAAGGAGATGACGGCGCTGACCTCGGACAGCTCGCGCCAGTACCGCGAGATGGGCGTCTTCACCGAGTGCGGCGGCATCGAGGTCGCGCGCACCGAGGCGCGCATGGAGGAGCTGCGGCGGCGCATGGCCTCGGCCAAGGCGTGGGGCATCGAGCCCGCCTCGCTCGTGACCCCCGCGGAGATCAAGGAGCTCGTCCCGTTCATCGACGAGTCGCTGCTGCTGGGCGGCTTCTACTGCCCGACCGTCGGCGTCGTCGACTCGCTGCGCGCCGGCACGCTCATGCGCGAGGCCGCGCAGGAGCAGGGCGCGCTCTCGGTGTTCCCGAACACCGAGGTGCTCGGCATCGACGTCGAGGGCGAGCGCGTGCGGCGCCTGCGCACGACGCGCGGCGACATCGAGCTCGAGACGCTCGTGATCGCGTGCGGCGTCTGGAGCCCGCGCATCGCGCGCATGGCCGGCTCGCACATCCCGCTGACCCCGGCCGTGCACCAGATGATCGACGTCGGCCCCGTGCCGCGCTTCGAGGCCTCGACGAAGGCGATCGAGTTCCCCATCGTGCGCGACATGGACGTGTTCATGTACGAGCGCCAGGACGGCGTCGGCCTCGAGATCGGCTCCTACGCGCACCGGCCGATCCTGCACGACCCCGACGAGATCCCCTCGATCGAGGAGGCCGCGCTCTCGCCCACGGAGTTCCCGTTCACGCAGGCCGACTTCGAGCCCCAGATGGAGCACGCGCTCGAGCTGATGCCCGAGATCGTCGGCAACGAGAAGGTCGGCGTGAAGTACGCGATCAACGGCCTGATCGCCCTGACGCCCGACGGCATGCCGATCCTCGGCGAGACGCCCGACGTCAAGGGCCTCTGGTCGGCCGCCGCCGTGTGGGTCAAGGAAGGCCCCGGCGTCGGCAAGTCGCTGGCCGAGGTGATGGTGCACGGCGAGTCCGAGATCGACCTGCACAGCTCGGACATCGCGCGCTTCCACACGCACCAGAAGACGCGCTCGCACATCCGCGCGCGCACGAGCGAGGCGTTCAACAAGACGTACGGCATCGTCCACCCGGGCGAGCAGTGGGCGTCCGACCGCAACCTGCGGCTGTCGCCCATGCACGCCCGCCACGAGGCGCTCGGCGCGGCCTTCTTCGAGGCCGCCGGCTGGGAGCGCCCGCAGTGGTTCGAGGCCAACGCGGGCCTCGTGGCCGAGTACGGCGTGGAGCCGCGCGCGGCCGAGTGGGACGCGCGCTGGTGGTCGCCGATCATCAACGCCGAGCACCTCGCGATGCGCGACCGCGCCGGCATCTTCGACCTCTCGGCGTTCGCGATCTTCGACGTCAGCGGCCCGGGCGCGCTCGCATCGCTGCAGCGCGTCGCGATGCGCCAGGTCGACGTCGCCATCGGCCGCGTCGTCTACACGCCGCTGCTCACGCCCGGCGGCGGCTTCCGCTCCGACCTCACGATCATGCGCCTCGGCGACGACCGCTTCCGCATCGTGACCGGCGCGGCGCACGGCATGGCCGACCGCAAGTGGTTCATCGACAACCTGCCCGAGGACGGCTCGGCGCAGCTCGTCGACGTCACCACGGCCTGGACGACGATCGGCCTCTGGGGCCCGCGTGCGCGCGACATCCTCAGCTCGGTCACCTCCGACGACGTCTCCCACGAGGGCTTCAAGTTCGGCATGTGCAAGGAGCTCGAGATCGGCTCGCAGATCGCGCTCGCCTCGCGCATCTCGTACGTCGGCGACCTCGGCTGGGAGCTGTACGTGCCGATCGAGCAGGGCGCGCGCATGTGGGACACGCTCTGGGAGGCCGGCGAGCCGCACAGGCTGGTGGCCTGCGGCATCGGCGTCTACGGCACGACGGGGCGGCTCGAGAAGGGCTACCGCGCCTACGGCGCCGAGCTCGAGTCCGAGTACGACGTCGTCGAGGCCGGCATGACGGGGCCGCGCATCAAGGAGCAGGACTTCGTCGGCAAGGAGGCGCACCTGCGCCACCTCGAGGCCGATCCGGCTGCGATCCTCTGCACCCTGACCGTCGACGACCACACCTCGGCGAGCGGCGTGAAGCGCTACCCGCTCGGCCGCGAGCCGATCCTCACGCGCGACGGGACGCCCCTGACCGACGCCAAGGGCCGGCGCTCGTACGTGACGAGCGCGGGCGCCGGGCCCTCGGTCGGCAAGTACCTCCTGCTCGCCTACCTGCCGCCCGAACAGGCCGTCGTCGGCACCGAGCTCGCCGTCGAGTACATGTGCGAGCGCTACCCCGTGACGGTGGCGGTCGCCGGCTCGACGCCGATCTTCGACCCCGAGAACACGCGGATCCGGTCGTGACGATGAAGATCCTGGTCTGCGTCAAGCGCGTGCCCATGACGGGCGGCAAGATCGTCCTCACGGCCGACGAGCAGGAGATCCACACGCGGCACCTCGGCTTCACGATCAGCCCGCACGAGGAGTGCGGCGTCGAGGAGGCCGTGCGGCTCGTCGAGGCGAACGGCGGCGAGTCGGTCGTGCTCACGCTCGGCCCGGCCGAGGCCGTCGAGCAGCTGCGCGACGCCATGGCGCTCGGCATCGACCGCGGCATCCACCTCGAGTCCGCCGAGGAGTGGGATCCCGAGGCGACGGCCGCGGCGATCGTCGACGCCGTGCGCGAGGACGAGGCGGCGAGCGGCCCCTTCGACCTCATCCTGTTCGGCAACGAGTCGGCCGACTCGGGCGGCTTCCAGATCGGCCTGCGCGCGGCCCACGCGCTCGGGCGGCCCTGCGCGACCGGGCTGAAGGGCGTCGCCGTGAGCGACGGCGAGGTGCGCTGCGAGCAGGAGGTGGCGGGCGGGCGCGACGTCTACCGCCTGCCGCTGCCCGCCGTCCTGACCGTGCTCGAGGGGCTCAACTTCCCGCGCTACCCGTCGGTGCCGGGGCGCATGCGCGCCGGGCGCAAGCCGCTCGCGACGACGTCGCCCGCACGCCCCGCCTCGCGGCTCGAGAAGGTGCGGCTGGTCGTGCCGGAGGGCCAGAGCAAGCAGGCCGAGGTGCTCGGAAACGGCGCTGACGCGGCCCCCGCCGTCGTCGAGATGCTGCGTGGACTGGGGGTGGTCTGAGTGGTGCTCGTGCTCTGCGATCACAGCGAGGGCGTGCCGGGCGAGGTGTCGCTGCAGGCGCTGACGCTCGCGCGCGGGCTCGCCCAGGGCGGTCCGGTCGACGCGCTGCTGATCGGCCCCGGCGGCCGCGAGGCGGCCGCCGGACTCGGCGCGCACGGCGTCGCCACCGCGCACGTGGCCGAGCACGACGCGCTCGGCTCCTACGCGCCCGACGCGTGGGCCCGCATCGTCTGCGACACGGCCGAGCGCCTCGGCGCCACGATCGTCGTCGGCGCCCGGCAACGAGCGCGGCAACGAGGTGCTCGCGCGCGCAGCGGCGCGCGCCGGCGAGCCGATGGCCGCGAACTGCATCGCCGCGATCCCGGGCCAGCCGATCGCGCTGACGCGCATCCGCTGGGGCGGCAGCCTGCTCGAGGAGGCGCGCCTGCACGCCGGGCGCGCGTTCCTGACCGTCGCCCCCCACGCGCTCGCGATCGACGCGAGTGGCGGCGGGACGGGAGCGGTCGAGCCGTTCGCGGCCGAGCTGGACGACGCCGACCTCGTCGTGCGCGTGCACGAGCGCGTGGCCGCGGCGGCGGGCGGCGTCTCGCTCGCCGACGCCAAGGTCGTCGTGACCGGCGGGCGCGGGGTCGGCTCGCCCGAGGGCTTCGCCCCGATCGAGGAGCTCGCCGCCGCGCTCGGCGGCGCCGTCGGCTGCTCGCGCGCCGTGACGATGGCGGGCTGGCGCTCGCACACCGACCAGGTCGGGCAGACGGGCACGAAGATCGCGCCCGAGATCTACATCGCCTGCGGCGTCAGCGGCGCGACCCAGCACCTCGCCGGCGCCAAGGGCGCCAAGCGGATCCTCGCCGTCAACACCGACCCGGAGGCGCCGATCATGTCCAGCGCCGACTACGCGGTGATCGGCGACCTGCACGAGGTCGTGCCCGCGATCACCGCCGAGATCCGGCGCACGCGGGGCGCATAGTGATCGGCGGCCTCGCCCTGCTCGTCGTCGCGCTCGTGTGCGCCGGCGTCTTCGCACGGCGGGCCCGCCTGCTCTACCGGCTCGTGCGCATGGGCAAGCCCGTGGCGCGCTTCGACGACGTCCCGCAGCGCGTGCGCAACGAGGCGGTCGTCGTGCTCGGGCAGAGGAAGCTGTTCCAGCGGCTGCTCCCCGGCGTCATGCACGCGGCGATCTTCTGGGGCTTCATCGTGCTCCTGCCCACGATCGTCATGGCCATGATCGGCATCGTCGACCGCGACTCGACGCTGCCGTGGCTCGGCTCGCAGGGCTGGTTCGCGTTCCTCGTCGACCTCTTCGCGGTGCTCGTGCTCGCGGGCGTGCTGACGGCGTTCGCGATCCGCAAGATCCAGCGGCCGAAGCGCTTCGACGGCAGCCACCTGGGCGAGGCCGACCTGATCCTGGCGCTGATCGCGGGCATCGTCGTCACGCTCGTCGTGTGGCACGCCTCGCGCATCGCGCTCGGGCTGAACGAGTACCACCCGGCGTCGTGGGCGCCCGTCTCCGACCTCGTCTCGCACGCGTTCGGCCACGGGAGCGTCACGAAGGCGATCGAGCGCATCGCCGTGTGGGCCCACGTGCTGATCATCCTCGGGTTCCTCACCTACCTGCCGCACTCCAAGCACCTGCACATCGTCACGGCCGGGATCAACGTCTACTTCGGGCGCACGCGCGCACGCGGCCGGCTCGAGCCGCTGCGCTTCGACGAGGAGGGCGTGGCCGAGGAGGACATCCGCTTCGGCGCCGCGACCGTCGCCGACCTGACCTGGAAGCAGATCGTCGACACGATGTCGTGCACCGAGTGCGGGCGCTGCCAGGACGTCTGCCCGGCGTACCAGACCGGCAAGGAGCTCTCGCCGAAGCTCCTCATCATGGGCATCCGCGACCAGATGTTCCGCGAGGGGCCCGACCTGCTGGCGATGGCCGGGGGCGGCGAGGGCACGGCGCCCACGCCGCTCGTGCCGAACGCCGTCTCCGACGACGTCGTCTGGGACTGCGTCACGTGCGGGGCATGCGTGCGCGAGTGCCCGGTCGCGATCGAGCACGTCGACCACATCGTCGACCTGCGCCGCCACCTCGTCATGGTCGAGGGCCGCTTCCCGGAGGAGGCCGCCACGATGCTGCGCGACGTCGAGCGCAGCGCGAACCCGTGGGGCAAGCCGCAGGTCGAGCGCGCCAACTGGGCCGAGGGCCTCGACATCCGCGTGCTGGAGCCGGGCGACGCGCCGCCCGAGGTGCTGTTCTGGGTCGGCTGCGCGCCCTCCTACGACGAGCGCGCGCGCGAGGGCGCTCGCTCCACGGCGAAGTTGCTGCAGGCGGCCGGGGTCGACTTCGCGATCCTCGGCCCGCGCGAGTGCTGCACCGGCGACCCGGCGCGCCGGATGGGCAACGAGTACACGTTCCAGTCGTACGCGCAGCAGAACGTCGAGACGCTCGGCGAGGCCGGCGTCACGAAGATCGTCACGACCTGCCCCCACTGCTTCAACACGCTCGGCAACGAGTACCCCGACTTCGGCGGCCGCTACGAGGTCATGCACCACACCGAGCTGCTCGCGGAGCTCGTGCGCGACGGGCGGCTCAAGCCGAAGGCCGACGAGCGCCGCATCACCTACCACGACTCCTGCTACCTGGCGCGCCACAACGACGTGCGCTCGGATCCGCGCGAGCTCGTCGACGCGGTCGGCGCGAGCGTCGAGATGCCGCGCAACCGCGAGCGCACGTTCTGCTGCGGCGCGGGCGGCGCGCACATGTGGATGGAGGAGCGCGGCGGCGCGATCAACGAGGCACGCGTGCGCGAAGCGGCCGAGACGGGCGCCGGGACGCTCGCCGTCGCCTGCCCGTTCTGCACGGTCATGCTCGACGACGGCGTGCGCTCGACCGGCACGAGCATGGAGGTCGTCGACGTGGCGACCCTGCTGATGCAGGCGGTCGAGCGGGGCGCCGAGCCGGCCTGAACCGGCGCTTCCGTTTCGGACGCCGCCAACGGGGCACTGCGTTCTCCGACGAGCGCGCCGCGCTCACCCGCGAAAGGCAACCCCCATGCTCTGGACCATCCTCCTCATCGTGCTCATCGTCCTCGTCCTCGGCGGGCTCTTCGGCCGCGGCCGCTTCTCGCGCTGAGCGCACGCGAGCGCCCAGCCTGAGCGCATGCACGATTGGGGTCTGACCCCAATCGTGCACGCAACATTGGGGTCTGACCCCAGTGTTGCGCGTGCGGGCGGTCCTGGCCGGTGCGGCTACGCGATCGCGCGGGCGAGCTGCGAGCGGGCCTGGATCTCGAGCTTGCGATAGACGTGCGAGAGGTGCATCTCGACCGTCTTCGGCGTCACGAAGAGCGCCTGGGCGATCTCCTTGTTCGTCTGTCCGGCGGCCGCCATCCGGGCCACGCGGTGCTCGCTCGGAGTCAGGGCGTCGATGCCGCTGCGGGCGAGGCGGCGCGGGCGAGCGCCGGTCGCCAGCAGCTCCGCGAGCGCGCGCTCGGCCAGCGGCGTGGCGTCGCAGCGCTCGGCGAGCTCGAGCGCCTCGGCCAGGATGCCGCGCGCCTCGCTGCGCTGGTTGCCGCGGCGGAGGGCGGCGCCCAGCTCGGTCAGCGAGCGCGCGTGCTCGAGCTGCGCCGCTGAGCCGGCGAGGACGGCGACCGACTCGCGCAGCAGCGCCAGGCCGTCCGCGCCGCCCTCGACGAGCCCGGCGGCGCGCAGCGCAGCGCCGAGCGGCCGGGGCGCTCCCCACGTGCGGGCCCGCGCGACCTCCTCCCCCACGAGGCGGCGGGCCTCGTCGCGATCGCCCCCGCCGAGCAGGACGAGCGCGGCCTGCGAGCGCCAGCTGGAATGGCTCGGGTTGAGGACTGCGAGCGCCGTCAGGCGCTCACCGGCGGCGAGCAGGTCTCTCAGGCCGCGCGCGGTCTCGCCGGACGCGATCGCGAGCCGCGCGCGCACCTCGAGCCAGCGTGCCATCTGGTAGGTCGGGCGCTCGGGGTCGGGGATGCCGGCTCGCTCGAGCATGCGAGCCGCCTCGCTCAGCTCGCCGCGCTCGAGCAGCGTCTCCGTGAGGTAGCCGAAGATCTCGGGGTTGCCGCCCTTCCCGGCGAACGGGATGAACGCGAGCGCGCCGCGGGCGTCGGCCTCCGCCTCGGCCAGCCTGCCGGCGCGCAGTGCCGCGAGCGCCTGGAAGCCCGACGCGTGGGCGACGCTGAACGCCGACCCGCGGGTGCGGCCGATCTCGAGCCAGTGGCTCGCACGGCTCGCGGCCTCGTCGAGCTCGTCGAGGCTGAGCAGGACGCCGACCGCGAGCGCGTAGGCCTGCCACTTCTCGTGCTCGCCCAGCGCGAGGCTGTCGGCGAGCGCCGGCTGCGCGAGCTCGCGCGCGCGCTCGGGCTGCTCGCCCGCGCGCGTCAGATCGGAGGCCGCGAGGGCCTGCAGCAGGCGCGCCTCCTGGCTGTCGCCGCGCGCCGCGCCGCCGACGAGGGCGAGCCGCTCGCGCGAGAGCGGGACGAGGCGCGCGTCGAACCGCGCCAGGTGGATCAGCCGCGCCTCGAGCCGGAGCGCCTGCGCCGGGTCACGACCGCCCGCCCTTCCGATCGCGCGCAGCAGCACGTCCGCGGCGTCGTGCACACGTCCCGGTGCGTACAGCGCCTCGGCCAGCGCGAGGGCGGCCTCCGCGGCGCCACCCGGCTCGGCGCCCAGCAGCGCGTGGGCCTCCTCGAGGTGGCCGATCGCATCGGGCAGCCCGGCGCTGAGCTCGGCCGCACCGAGCTCGAGCAGGACGGCGCCGCGGTCGTCCGCCGCGGGGGGCTCGGCCAGCGCACGCGCGAGGTACGCCGCCGCCGCACCTGGGTCGCCCTCGCGGAGCGCGCGCCCGGCCGCCTCGCGCAGCGTCGCCGCGAACGCGGCGTGCGCTCGCGGCGGGACGTGGAGGAGGTGCGCCGCGACCGCGAGCGACGAGGCTCCCCGCGCGCTCAGCAGCTCCGAGGCCCGCGCGTGGGCGAGCTCGCGCTCCGCGCCGCCGATCGAGGAGTGCACGGCGGCGCGCACCACGGGGTGGACGAAGCCGAGCCGCCCCGCCGGACGGAAGATCTCGATGCGCGCGAGCGCAGCCGCCGCGCGCGCGGCCTCCTGCAGGTCGATCGCCGCCAGCTCCGCGGCGATGGGAAGGTCCGACTCGTCGCCGAGGATCGCGACCGCCCGCGCCAGCGCCTCGGCGGATGCGCCGAGGCGCCGCAGGCGCCGCAGCACGAACCGCGACAGCGTCTCCGGGCCGAGCTCGCCGACACGGCCGACCGAGGCGGCGGTCGGCTCGATGCCCTCTGCGAGCACCGCCCGCACCACCTCGTGCAGGTACAGCGGATTGCCCGCGCACGCCTTGTAGACGGCGGCGAGGAACGGCGGCTCGGAGGGGCGCTCGAGCGCCGCCTGGACGAACGCGCCGACCGCTGCGGGGCTCAGCGGCCCCGGCCGCACGATGTGGGCGAGCGGCTGCGCCTCGAGCTCGCCCAGCGCCGCCGCGTCGGCCTCGGGCTCGCCCGTGCGAACCGACGCGGCGATCATCACGGCCAGCCCGTCGAGCCGCCGCGCAAGGTACGAGAGGAAGCGCTGCGAGGCCGAGTCGCACCACTGCAGGTCGTCGACGGCGACGAGGACGGAGCGCCGTTCCGCGAGCGCCGCCGTCAGCCAGTAGAGCCCGTGCAGCACCGGGAACTGCGCGTCCGGGCCGCCGGACGGCGCCTCGCCGGCGGCGGCGTGCTCGAAGAGCGGGGCCGCCAGGCCCGCGGCGCCGCTCACGAGCGACGCGCGCTCCTCGGTCCCGCAGCTCGCCAGGTGCGGCTCGAAGAGCTGGCGGACGACGCCGTAGGAGAAGTCGCGCTCGAGCTCGCCGCCGCGCGCGCGGACGACCAGGAAGCCACGCGCCTGCGCGCGCTCGCACGTCGCCGCCAGCAGCCGCGACTTGCCCATGCCCGCGGGCCCCTCGAGCAGCAGGACGGCGCCCTCTCCCGTCTCGGCGTCCCCCAGCAGCCGCTCGACGAGCGCGAGCTCGGCCTCGCGTTCGAGCAGGGGCGGGGGGTCGAGCGCGCCCGCAAGCCTCGGGTGTTTTCCAGGGGTCGTCTCCATGGCGAGCGGCACCGCCGGAGGCAAGCATAGGCGTGTGTTCACCAACCGAAACGACCAAGGGACACAGCACCCATGAGCACCAGCCAACTCACCAGGCACGACCTCGACCACTGGCCCGCGACCGCCCGTGTCGCCTACGTCCTCGCCGACGACGACGAGACGCTCGAGCTCGTCATCGGCGACGACGGCCACGCCACGCTCGACGGCCGCGAGCTGCGCGTCGTTGCGCACGTGCGGGTCGCCGAGCTCCGCGCCGGGCGCGCCGCCGTGCGCGCGGGACGCATCTGACACCCCTCAACACACCAATAGGAGACCGACCATGAACGAGATCGCAACCGCAACGGGCACGCAGCTGAAGAGCATGTGGGTCATCGGCCACCGGGTCACGCCGATCACCGTGGGCGACCGCGTCGTCGCCCTCGAGGTCGCGACGCCCGCCGGCGTCCCCGGCCCGCCGCCGCACCATCACGAGGACTGCACCGAGTTCTTCTTCGTCACCGCCGGGCAGTTCGGCGTGATGAAGGACGGCGAGTGGTCGACGCACGGCCCGGGCGCGTACATCGAGGTGCCCCGCGGCGCGGTGCACAGCTTCCGCAACGACGGCGACGACGAGGTGCGCACCATCACCGGCTTCGACCCCATGGGCTTCGAGGAGTTCTTCGCCGAGTTCGGCGTCGACATCGCGGAGCCGGGCGCGTTCGAGGCGTCCGTGAGCGAGGACATGATCCGCAGGGTCGTCGAAGGCTGTGGGCGCTTCGGGATGGTCATCGCCGCCTAGGCACCGGATCGTGCGCGTCCCTCGCGGGGGGCGCGCACGATCCGGCCGGTGCGACGGCGCGCGCGGCGCGTTCGTAGGCTCTCCCTGTGGTCGATCGCCGCCTGCTGCTCCTTGTTTGCGCGGTGGTGCTCGTCGAGACGCTCTTCTTCGCCGCGCTGATCCCCCTGCTGCCCGCGCTGCGCAGCGAGTTCGCGCTCTCGAAGACGGGCGTGGGCGTGCTCAGCGGCGCCTACCCCGCCGGCGGCACCGTCGGCGCGCTCGCCGGCGCCTGGCTCGCGACGCGGCTCGGGGTGCGGCCGACGACGGTGATCGGCATGCTCGTCCTGGCCGTCTGCTGCGCCGGGTTCGGCGTGGCGCAGGACGTGTGGCTGCTCGACGCGCTGCGCTTCGCCCAGGGCGCCGGCGGCGCGATCGCCTGGACGGGCGGCCTGGCCTGGCTCGCGGCGCAGGCTGCGCCCAACCGCCGCGGCGAGCTGCTGGGCGTCGCGTTCGGGGCCGCCGTGATGGGCGCGCTGCTGGGCCCGCTGGTCGGCGGCGGCGCGCGCTTCACGAGCCGCCCGATCGCGTTCGGAGTCGTCGCCCTCCTCGGCTTCGCGCTCGCCGTCTGGGCGGCGCGCCTGCCGGCGCCCGCCCCGGGAGCGCGCCAGCCGTTCAGCGCGATCGGCTCCGCCCTGCGCAACTCGAGCGTGATCGCGGGGTACTGGCTGATCGCGCTTCCCTCGCTGCTCTTCGGGGCGCTCACCGTGCTCGCGCCGCTCAGTCTCGACGCCGTCGGCGTCGGCGCGCTCGGCATGACGATCTTCTGGCTCGTGAGCGCAGCGCTGGGCGCCATCCAGAGCCCGTTCCTCGGACGCTGGTCGGATCGCCGCGGGCGGCTCGAGCCGGTACGCGTCGGACTCGCCGCCTCGATCGCCGTCTCGCTCACGATTCCGCTCGCCGGCGATCGCACGGCGCTCGTCCTGCTCATCCTCGCCGCATCGCTCGCGTACAACAGCTTCTGGGTGCCCGGTGGCGCGCTGCTCACCGAGGCCGCCGAGGCGCACGGCCTCGGGCACGGCTTCTCGTTCGCGCTCTTCAACTTCGCCTGGGCGCCGGCCGGAGCGCTCGGCGCGGTCGCCGGAGGAGCGCTCGGCGACCAGCTGGGCGACACCGCGTCCTACGCCGTGCTCGCCGCGATCTGCGCGGTGACGCTCGTGCTCGTCACCCCGCGCCGGGTGGCGATCGCGGCCTGAGCCGCCGCGCCGCGCCGGTCAGGAACGCGGATCGCGGTTCTCGGCGACCTCGCCCGCGATGCCGAACTTGCGCACCATGACGAACCGCCCGTTGCGCTCGACGACCTCCTCGAAGTCGCGCTTCTCGTGCCCGGGGACGAGCGCGAAGGTCGCTCCGTCGGCCCGCGTGCGGGCGTACTCGGCGCGCGTCAGCTCGATCCGCTCGGTACAGCCGGCGTCGCCGCACTCGCACACGAAGCCGAGGAGCTCGTCCGGCGCGCCCGCAGAGCCCTCGGCGCCCTGCAGCCGCTCGTTGACCGAGCGGAAGCGCGACTCGTTCTCCGCCACCTGGGCCGGGCGCATCGGCATGCCGCGACTCTAGCGGGCGGCGCTGCGCTTGACTTGTGCCGCCACGGGGGACATGCAGCTGGCCGATGCGGAAGATCCTCGACATCGCGCTCCCCCCGGAGGCGGGGGCAGCTGCGGCTGCGCGTCAGGCGGTCGACGGACTGGCCGAGCTTCGCGACCTGCCGCAGGTCGGCTTCGACGTGCGCCTGCTCGTCTCCGAGCTGGTCGCCAACAGCGTGCGCCACGCGGGTCTCGGCGCGTCCCAGACGGTGCGGCTCGTCGTCGAGCTGTCGGCCGAGCGGCTGCGCTGCGAGATTCGCGACGCCGGACCGGGGTTCTCGGCGCGCACCCCGCCCGATCAGGGCTCCGGCGAGGGCGGCTGGGGACTGCACCTCGTCGACCGGCTGACCGACCGCTGGGGTGTCGAGCAGCGCGACGGGACGCTCGTCTGGTTCGAGATCGACCTCCCGCTCCGGTAGTCCCGGTCAGGGTGCGAAGGCGATCGAGCCCTCCGCATGCGCACCCGCGGGCGCCGTCGCGACCTCGCGCACCCGGCAGCCCGGGTCGCAGTGCACGGCGATCGTCGCCCCGCCGCCCTCGAGCGTGGCGAGCAGGTCGCCGGGGACGACGCCGGCCGCGCGCAGCGCCTCGGCCGTGAGCCGCAGGATCGCGTCGTGGCCGGGATTGCGGTTGCCGGCCACGCTGCGGTCGGCGAGGTAGGCGTCGGCGCGCGCAGAGGGCACGATGCCGAGGCTCTCGACGCCGATGTCGCCGCCGGCGGGCTGCCCGGGATCGACGAGGTCGCGCACGCCGCCGTCCGGCGCCAGGGCCAGGAGGCGGCCGTCGAGCTCGTCGGGTGCGATGAGATCGCCGGCAAATGTCCCGAACCCGGCCGGCGCGATCGCGAGGCCGCCCTCGAGGTGCGGCGCGCTGCGCGTCAGGATGCGCGTGCGTCCCCGGCAGTCGACGGCGATCAGAGCGCCGTGACCGTCCGCTGTCAGGCCGGCGACCATGAGCCTGCCGCCGAAGCGCCCTCCCGTGTCGAAGACGATGCCGTTCAGGCTCTTCACGCCGCGGATCTCCGCGAGGCGGCGGACGCGACCGCCGGGCGCCACCGCGACGACGCGCCCGCGACGCGCGGGCTCGATGGCGTAGACCGTGTCGCGCGGAAAGCTGCAGCGCGCCGCCGGCACGCGCTGGCTCGCGCCCGCCACCGCGATGTACGGCTCGAGCCTGGCATTCGCGCGATACGCCGCGCCCGCCACCGGATAGGGCAGCATCCGCCCGGTCGCCGGGCGCAGCAGGAACAGCCGCCCGCGCGCGGCCACGACGAGCTGCCCGTCGCTGCGCGGCCCGGCGATGTCGACGACGCCGGGCGTCCTGCGCCAGAGCTGCCACGCGGCCGGCTCGCGCTCGCGCGCAGCGAGCGGCGAAGCGGCGAGGAGCCACGCCGCGATGCTCAGGGCGGCGAGGCAGGCCCTGGCGCGCATACGCCCGAGCCTAGCGCCGTCGGATATTTACAACTTCAGTTGCACCTTCGCTACGACGTCGCTATGTTGGTTGCATGTTCGTCAACCGCCTGCCCCGCTTCGAGCCGCTGTCGGAGGAGGCGCTCGCAACGATCGATCGCGGCGTCGACCGCCTCGCGGCCGAGGTCGGCGTGCAGTTCGACCACCCCGAGGCGCTGGCGCTCTTCCGCGCGGCGGGCCAGTCGGTCGACGGGGACACGGTGCGCTTCGAACCGGGCTTCCTGCGCGCTCAGGCCGCGCAGGCACCGTCGGAGTTCACGCTGCGGGCACGCAATCCGGAGCGCTCGCTCGCCGTCGGCGGCGACGCCATGCTGTTCGGAGCGGTGCAGGGCCCGCCCTTCGTGCGCCGCGGGGAAGAGCGGCGCGACGGGACGCTCGCCGACCTCGAGGATCTGCTGCGGCTCGTCCAGGGGACGGATGCGATCGACACGCCCGGGCGCAGCATGCTCGAGCCGAACGACGTTCCGCTCGACGTGCGCCATCTCGTGCGCGCGCTCGCCTCGATCCGCATGACCGACCGCGTGTGGGCGGGCGAGGCGTCGTCGACCGCAGCCGCGGAGGACTGCCTGCGCCTCGCGGAGATCCTCTTCGGCGGCGCCGAGGCGATCGCAGCGGAGCCCGTGCTGTTCGCGAACTGCAACGTCAACTCGCCGCTGCGCTTCGACGTCCGGATGCTCGAGGGCATCCTCGCCTACGCGCGCGCCGGGCAGGCCGTGATCATCACGCCGTTCCTGCTGATGGGCGCGATGGCGCCCGTGTCGGTGCCCGCGGCGCTCGTGCAGCAGACGGTCGAGGCGCTCGCCGGCATCGCACTCACGCAGCTCGTGCGCCCCGGGGTGCCGTGCGTGATGGGCTCGTTCCTCTCGTCCACCGACATGAAGAACGGGTCGCCCGCGTTCGGCGGCCCGGAGTCTGCGGTCGGGCTGCACGCCTCGGGCCAGATCGCACGCCGCATCGGGCTGCCCTGGCGCTCGGGCGGCGGCGGGCTGACGGCGAGCCCGGCGCTCGACTTCCAGGCCGGCTACGAGTCCATGAACACGCTGCAGTCGGCGTTCCTCGCGGGCGCCAACGTGGTCTGGCAGACGACGGGCTGGCTCGAGGGCGGGCTCGTGACGTCGCCGGCCAAGTTCGTGGCCGACGCCGAGCTGCTCGACCTGCTGCTCGCGCAGTTCGCCCCGCTCGTGGTCGACGAGGCGAGCCTCGCGCTCGACGCGCATGTCGAGGTCGGTCACGGGGGCCACTTCTTCGGCTGCGAGCACACGCTGGCGCGCTTTCGCGACTGCTTCTGGCGGCCGACGGTCGCGACGACCGACAACTTCGACCGCTGGACGCGCGGCGGCAGGCTCGATCACGCGGCGCGGGCCGAGGCGCGCGTGCGCGAGCTGCTCGACGCCTACGAGCGCCCGCCGCTCGACGAGGCGATCGAGGAGGAGCTGGTCGAGCTCGTCGAGCGCCGCGCGGCCGAGCTCGGCGACCCGCTGCACGTCGCGTGAACCCGGGGACGGCCGGACTCGCGCGCGGGCTCGACGTCCTCGTCGCGCTCGCGCAGCCCGAGGCCGGGCGCGAGGGCCTCGGCGTCACGCGCCTCGCCGCCCTGCTCGGCGGCGACAAGAGCCAGCTCTCGCGCACGCTGGCGACGCTCGCCGAGTCGGGCTTCGTCGAGCGCGATCCGGAGAGCCAGGCCTACCGGCTCGGATGGCGCATCTTCGCGCTGGCGTCGACGGCCGCCGAGAGCCGGCTGCTCGTCGCGGCGCCCGCGACCCTGCGCGGTGTCGTCGCCGCGCTCGGCGAGAGCGCTCACCTCTCGGTGCGGCAGGGCGCGCACGTGCTGACGCTGCTCTCGGAGGCATCGCCGCTGACGCTGCATGCGCCCGGGCGCGTGGGCGAGCTGACGCCGCTCGCGACCACCTCCGCGGGACGCGTGCTCGTGAGCGACTTCGCCGACGACGAGCTCGAGGCCTTCGGGCTCTCGGCCGCGCGCGACGCCATCGCCCGCGCGCGCGCCGACGGCTACGCGATCGTGCGCGAGGAGTTCGAGGCCGGCGTCGTCGCCGCCGCCGCGCCGATCCGCGACGCCTCCGGCCACGTCGTCGCGGCGCTCAACGTCTCGGCTCCCGGCTTCCGCTTCGAGGATCGCCTCGAGGAGGCGGCGCACACGCTCGTCGAGGCCGCCGACGTGCTCTCGGGGACGCTGCGGGGCGAGCCGCTCGTGCAGCTGCGATGACTTCGGGTGGGTACGCCGGTCTCTTGTGCGACCCGGCGAACCCGCGGAGGCGTTCCATGACGTTCCAGGCGTATCTCGACAACATCCAGGCCAAGACCGGCAAGAGCCCCGATGACTTCCGGGCGCTCGCCGCCGAGAAGGGCTTCCTCGAGCCGGGCACCAAGGCCGGGCAGATCGTGGCCTGGCTCAAGGCGGACTTCGGGCTCGGCCACGGGCACGCGATGGCGATCGTCGCCCTGCTCAAGCGCGACCGCGAGGCCGCGCCCGAGAGCTGACGCCTCCGCCCCGGCTCGACAGGAGGCGGACGCGGCGTGCCATCTGCCGACTGCAGGAACGCGAACGTGGTCGCGAGCTCACGCCCGGGCAGGCACTGCAGCGGCGCGGAGCTTGCTCAGGGCGCGCTCCTCGAGCGCGGCGACCCGCTGGTGGGAGAGGCCGAGCGAGCGCCCGATCGTGCGCAGCGGCTCGTCGTTCGCGCGCCGCTCGAGGATGTCGCGATCCCGCTCGGGAAGCCCGATCAGGAGTGGCCGCACCTGGCGCGCGGTCACGCGCGCGATGACGTCCTCGAACGCCTCCTGGCCGAGCGGATCGATGACGAGGTCGAGCGCGTCGGGGTGCTCGCTGGTCTGACCGCTCTGGAAGACGTGGGCGACGCGGTCCTCAGGCCATGCCAGTGCGTCGGCGAGCCGGCCGAGGGTCGGCTCGCTTCGCTCTCTCTGCCAGAGCTGCTCCTGCGCCGACTTGAGCTCGTGCAGATCCCACAGCGCGTGGCGCGTGAGCCGCACCGGGCGGCCGTGCTCGGCGAGGGCCTGCTGCAGCGCCTGGCGCGCCCAGACCCGCGCCCATGCCAGGAACGGCGTGCCGAGGGACGGGTCGTAGCGCTCGAGCGCGCGCAGGACTCCGAGCGCGACTTCCTGCTCGAGGTCGTCGCGCGCCACACCGTGCCCCTCGTAGCGGCGCGCCATGCCGCGCAGGCGCGGAACCGCGAGCTCGGCACAGCGGGCGCGAGCGCTGCGATCGCCTCCAGCGGCAGCGGCGGCGAGCTGCTGGATGCGGACTTCGTCGTGACCGGCCGGCGTCATGCGCGAATTGTGTCCGAGAGGGGTTGACGCCCGCTCGCGCGTGAGTATCGGAAGAGCTGCACGCGGACCGCAAATCGAGACAGGAGGTGCGCCATGGCCTCGCGTGTACGTGCAGATGGACTGCTCGACGAGCTCGACGCGATGGGCGAGCAGATCAGCCGGGCATTCGGGCTGCGGCCCGCGACCACCGGGCAGTTTCGCGGTTGGGTGCCCCCGGTCGACGTCTGGGAGACGGGCGATGAGCTCGTCATCGAGATCGACGCGCCTGGGTGCCTGCCCGAGAATCTGGCTGCGGAGGTCGTGGACAACCAGCTCGTCGTGAGCGGGGAGCGCTCGCACCGCGACGAAGCGGCGCGCCGCTACCGCTCCGAGCGCTGGCAGGGCCGCTTCGTCCGCACCTTCCTCGTGCCGCCGGGCGTCGACAACGCGAGCATCAAGGCCGAGTACATCGCCGGTGTCTTGCGGTTGCGCGTTCCGAAGCCCGAGGAGGCGAAGCCGCGCCGCATCACGATCACGGGCGACCGCGACGTGATCGACGTCCCGTCCAGCCGCGAGTCCGTCGGGACGACCGCCCCCTGACCCCCATGCACGCGCTGGAAGACAGGCGCGAGAGCACGGATGCCGCGAGTCGCCGGCGCGACCTCGAGCGCTGGCTCGCGGCATCCGAGCCGCTCGCAGTCGACGACGATCCCGCGTGGCAGGACGAAGACGCTCTGCAGCTCGCAGCTCTCCGAGCGCGCAGCGTGAGCCCGCCGTAGGCGTCCGCCCCCGCTCGGCGGGGGCGGACGCGGCGTGCCATCTGCCTACTGCAGGAACGCGAACGTGGAGTTCACGTCGTAGTAGCCGGCGGGCACCGTGATCTGGTCGACGTCACCGGCCGGGCCGCCCAGGCCGCAGTCGTCGGAGCCGCCGATGTTGAGCGGGACCGCGGTGTACGCGGGCGTCGCCGAGGGCGCCTGCTTGGCGAGCGCGAGCGGGAGCCGAGCCCGTCGAGCCGTCGCCGTACTCGCAGTAGACCTCGGGACCTCCGTTGTCGTAGTCCTGCCGGTAGATCAGGACGCGCGGATAGACGTTCGCCGTGCCATGCGATTCCGAGAGGACCGCGGCCTTCACGGAGACGGTGCAGGGCGCGTTCGCAGTCGCGCACGTGAAGCGGAAGACACCGCTCGTCGTGTCGCCGACGGGCGAGCCGAGGCGGGTGGAGTAGGTCGCCCACGCCGTCGCGGGCTTGCCACCGCGCGAGACGTTGACCGTCGCGACGCCGTACTCGGCGCCCTTCTCGCTCTTCCCGCCCTTGTGGCCCTTGTGGCCGCCACGGTCGCTGTGAGACTTGGCCTTCGACGTGTGGCTCGGGCTCACCGCGTACGCGGTGCCGGTGACACCGACGACCGCGAGCAGCGCGACCACCAGCACGAGCGGCTTCGAATTGATCCTGGGCACAGGGTCTCCCTTCGTTCGTCCCCACGAGACGCGGGGTGCGCGCGGATGTCAGGCCGCTGCGACCGTCGAGCAGCGGCCAGCTGCGCGCATGCTCTCTCCATCGAACGCCACAGCCGCGGACTTGACACACAGGTCGGCCGGCTGCGCGGATTTCCCCAGATCGAGGGACAGGCGCCCTTTGCTACGCTTTTCGCAATGAGCAATCGCTCGCGCATGTGCTGGTGGCAGCTGCTGTAACGCGGCCTGACTTGCACGTCCCCGGGCCGCCTCGAGCGGCCCGTTCTGCGTCTGCGGACAGTTCTCGCCTCGGGGCGGTTCCCCAACCGAACGAGGAGAACCATGTCCACGACTACCACATCCACCCGCGATCGCGTCCTCACCGGCGATCGCCCCACGGGCCCGCTGCACATCGGCCACTACTTCGGCACGCTGCAGAACCGGGTGCGGCTGCAGGAGCTCGGCGTCGATCTGTTCGTCCTGATCGCCGACTTCCAGACCCTCACCGACCGCGACGCCCCGGCGCAGCTCCCCCGCCAGGTGCTCGACCAGGTCGCCGACTACCTCGCCGTCGGCATCGATCCCGAGCGCGCGACGATCTTCGCCCACAGCCAGGTCGAGGCGCTCAACCAGCTGCTGCTGCCGTTCCTGAGCCTCGTCAGCGTGGCGGAGGTCGGCCGCAACCCGACCGTCAAGGACGAGATCGCCGCGACGCGCGGCGCGGCGACGAGCGCGCTGATGTTCACCTACCCCGTGCACCAGGCGGCCGACATCCTCTTCTGCCGCGCGAACCTGATTCCGGTCGGCAAGGACCAGCTGCCGCACATCGAGCTCACACGCACGATCGCACGGCGCTTCAACGAGCGCTACAGCCCGGGCCGGCCGTACTTCCCGGTGCCCGAGCCGCTGCTCGGCTCGGCGCCGCTCCTGCTCGGGATCGACGGGACGAAGATGAGCAAGAGCCGCCGCAACGCGATTCCGCTCTCGGCCAGCGCGGAGCAGACGGCCGCGCTGATCCGGAGCGCGAAGACGGACTCGGAGCGCACGATCACGTACGAGCCGGAGCGCCGCCCCGAGGTCTCGAACCTCGTGCTGATCGCCGCCCTCTGCCAGGGCCGTGAGCCCGCGGAGGTCGCCGCCGAGATCGACGGCGCCGGCGCCGGCGCGCTCAAGCGCATCGCGACCGACGCGCTCAACGAGCACCTGCGGCCCATCCGCGCGCGCAGGGACGCGCTCGCCCGCGAGCCCGGCTATCTGCGCGACGTCCTGCGACGCGGAAACGACCGGGCTCGCGAGCTCGCGGACGACACGCTCGGCGCCGTCCGCCGTCTCATGCACACCGACTACTGACGCACGTGACGCCCCCGCGCACAGTTGGGGTCAGACCCCAACGTTGCACGGGGTGGCTCTACGCCGCGCGCGCCTCGCAGCGGTCGAAGAAGTCGTTGAGCGCCGCCATGCAGCGCTCGCGCTCCTCCTCGAACGGCAGGTGGGCCGTGTTCTCGAAGAGGATGAACTCCGATCCTGCGACCTGCTCGTGCTCGGCGCGCACGTGGTCGGGGACGATCTCGTCGTAGCGCCCGGCGAGGAAGAGCGTGGGGATCGCGATCTCCGAGAGCCGCGGCATCACGTCCCACTCGAGCAGGTTGCCGGTGACGTTGAAGTCGCTCGGCCCGACCATCGCCATGTAGGGCCCGACGCCGACGCCGTTGAACGAGCGCTCGAGGCCCTCGGGCCACGGCTGCATGCGGCAGATGTGCGTCTGGAACCAGACCGCGATCGCGCCCTGGTACTCCGGGCACGCGTAGAAGCCGCGCTCCTCGTGCCAGTCGATCGTGCGCTGCACGTCCTCGGGCAGCTTCGACTTCAGCTCCGTCGTCTCCACGATGAAGCGCGGCATGCTCGCGGGGCTGTTCGAGATCGTGAGGCTGACGAGCGGCGGCCTGCGGTCGATCGCGTACTGCATGCCGAGCATGCCGCCCCACGAGTTGCCGAACATGTGGTGACGCTCGAGGCCGAGCGCGGCGCGCACCGCGTCGACCTCCTGGACGTAGCGGTCGACGGTCCAGAGGGAGTCGTCGTCGGGCCGCTCCGAACGACCGCAGCCGAGCTGGTCCCAGTAGATGACCTGCCGGCGGTCGGCGAGGTCGTCGAGGGCCGTGAGGTAGTCGTGGCAGAACCCGGGGCCGCCGTGCACGACGAGCAGCGGCGTGCCGGGGCCTTCGCCGACGCTGCGGTACCAGACGCTCCCACCGGGAACGTCGATGTGTCCCTCGCTTGCCATGCCGTCTCCCTCTCGTCGCGGTGCACGGCCGATCATGACGATCCGCGGAGAGCCGTGTCGTCGTCGTACGCTTGGGCTCTGCCGATGCGCATGAGACGGCCAACAACCCCCCGCACGCCCAGCCATGCCGAGCGGCTTGCCGGCCGCGACGGCTACTTCGCGCCCGAAAGCGTCATCCGCCGCATCGGCAACACGCCGGTCACGCCGTTCCTCGGCGGCGGCGCGGCCGTGCTGCTGCAGGTCGCGCATCCACTCGTCGCCGCCGGCGTCGCCGAGCACTCGGCCTACGAAAAGGACATCTGGCGGCGCCTCGTGCGCACGCTGCGCGCGCTCTACCTGATCACGTACGGCACCAAGGAGGAGGCCGACCGCGTCGGCGCCTCGGTGCGGGCGGCGCATGCCCGCGTGACTGGCACGACCGCGGCGCCCCTCGGCGTCTTCCCCGCCGGCACCCCGTACTCCGCGGGCGATCCCGAGCTCATGGTGTGGGTGCACGCCACGCTCGTGCACGCCTCGCTGTGCGCGTACGAGCGCTTCGAGCACCGGCTCTCGCGCGCGGACAAGGAGAGCTACTACCGCGACATGGCGCTCGTGGCCCGCATCTTCGGGACGCCCGCCGGCGTCATCCCGGCGACGCTCGCCGACTTCCGCGACTACTTCTCGGCGCAGGTCGAGGGCGACACGATCGCCGTCACCGAGCCCGCGCGGGAGATCGCGCGCGTCATCCTGCGCGCGCCGCTCCCCGGCCCCATGCGCATGATCGTCCCCGCCCACCGGCTTGCCACCACGGAGGCGCTCCCGCCCCGTCTGCGCGAGGAGTACGGCCTCCACCTGAGCGCGCTGCACCGGCCGCTGCTCACGGCCGCGGGCCACTCGATGCGGCTCGGCACCTGGCCGATCCTGCGCGTCGCCGGTCGCATCCGCCCGTCGCTCCGCGTCGGCGCGACGTGATTAGGCAGCCGCCCGACGGGGAAGGATCGCTCGCATGGCCGTCTTCGTCCTCCGGCTGATCCGCCTCGCCCGCGACCCGCGCACGCGCGACGCGGTCGCGCGCGTCAACAAGGTCGCGCGCAGTCCGCAGGCCCGCAAGGTGCTCGCCCAGGCGCAGAAGGCCGCACGCGACCCGGAGAATCGCCGGCGGCTCGCGCAGTTGCGGGCGCATGTGCGCAAGCTGCGCTAGGAGCGGGACGGCAACGTGATCCCCGCCCTCGTCGACCGGGCCGACCGCCTCCTCGGCGACTCGCTCGAGCGCGCCATGTGCGCGCACCACCGCCGGCGCCTGCGCAGGACCGGCTCCTCGCATGCGCTCACGGCGCGGGGGTTGGACTGGGCGGGCGGCGCGGCGCCTGCGCGCACGGGCTGTGCCGTCGAGGTGCTGATCGACGGCGAGGAGGCGCTCACGTGGATCGCCGCGGCGATCGCGTCGGCGCGCTCGTACGTGCACGTGGCGGGCTGGTGCGTGACGCCGCAGTTCGCGCTCACGGAGGGCGAGCGCCCGGCGATCCTGCGCGAGTTGCTGTCGTCCACGGCCGCGCGCGTCCCGGTGCGCGTGCTCCTGTGGGGCGGCGCCCCGCTGCCGTTCTACCCGGTCTCGCGGCACGCCGTGCGGCGCGTCCGCGACGAGCTGTGCCGCGGCAACGCCATCGCGTGCGCGCTCGACACGCACGAGCGCCCGCTGCACTGCCACCACGAGAAGCTCGTGATCGTCGACGACGAGGTGGCGTTCGTCGGCGGCATCGACCTCACCGACTTCGCCGGCGACCGGCTCGACCACGCCGGCCACCCGGCGCGCGGGAGCCTCGGCTGGCACGACGTCGCGACCGTCCTGCGCGGCCCGGTCGTGGCCGACGTCGCGCAGCACTTCGCACTGCGCTGGAGCGAGGTGACCGGCGAGCGCCTGGCGCCGCCGAGCATCCCCGCAGCCGCCGGCGACGCGGAGCTGCAGATCGTGCGCACGGTGCCCGAGCGGATCTACCGGGGGCTGCCGAATGGCGAGTTCTCGATCCTCGAGAGCTACGCCGGCGCGCTGCGGTCGGCCGAGCGGCTGATCTACCTCGAGAACCAGTTCCTGTGGTCGCCCGAGATCGTCGCGATCCTGCGCGACAAGCTGCGCAACCCGCCGCACGAGCGCTTCCGCCTGCTGCTCGTGCTGCCGGCGAAGCCCAACTCGGGGGCCGATGACACGCGCGGCCAGCTCGCGGTGCTCGCCGAGGCCGACGCGGGCGCGAACCGCATGCTCGCGTGCACGCTCTACGCCGTCGGGCCGAACGCGAGCGACCGCGTCTACGTGCACGCGAAGGTCGGCGTGGTCGACGACCGCTGGCTCACGGTCGGCTCGGCGAACCTCAACGAGCACTCGCTCTTCAACGACACCGAGATGAACGTGGTGAGCCGCGACCCCGTGCTTGCGCGCGCGACCCGCCTGCGCCTGTGGGCGGAGCATCTCGAGCTGCCGGCCGAATCGCTCGGCGGGGACCCGGCGACGGTGATCGACGAGATCTGGCGGCCGCTGGCGGCCGAGCAGCTCGCGCGGCGAAAGGCGGGCGCAGCGCCGACGCACCGGCTGGTCGGGCTCGCGCACGTCTCGCGGCGGTCGAAACGGCTGCTCGGCCCGCTGCAGAGCCTGCTCGTCGACGGCTGAGCCTTGGCGCGGCCGAGCGCGCGGGGCGGGCGCCGGCTCGGCGCCCGCCCCGGTCCGGTGGCTCGCTTCCACCGGGCGCTCGCGCCTGATTCCCCCCCGAGGATCCCAGGCATGGCGTGCCCGCGGCGAAGGAGGCGAGCCGGCGGGCGCAACGGACGGTATGCGGCCCATCAGGGAGGTGGGTCACGGAGCGGTGAAGGAGTGGAGTGCGCGTGGTGCGGTTAGCCGCCCCCGCGCGGTACGGCCGGCCCGCACTCGGCACACCGGGACGCCGGAGCAGCCGGGACGCGCACGGCTGCGAACGTGGCAGTGCGAGAACCCGTTCGGTATCCACGTTTCCAGGAGTCGTCATGCGCACCACCCCTCAGCCCGGCTTCGCGTTCGCGGTCCCGACGCGGCCTCGGCAAGCGCGAGCTCGCCCGGTTCCTCGCGCGCGAGGCCGAGCTGCGGCGCGCGTACCGCAAGCGGCAGTACGAGGGCGCCGGATCGCCCGGCCGGGTCGCCGCGCCGTGGCGCGCGCGCCTGCGCCTCGCCTGAGCCGCGCTAGGCCGCGGCGGCTTCCGGCAACGCGGCGATGCGCGGCGACTCGACGGCGACCGGGGCGGGGAGCGCGACCTGCTTCTGGCCGCGCAGGCGGTCGCGCTGGGAGACGACGTAGCAGTACTCGACGATGCGGCGCTCGCTCTCGTCGTCGCACGCCACGATGCGGGCCCCGACGGCGTAGCCCTCGTCCTGCCGGCGGCAGGACTGCACGAGCAATCCGAGCTCGAGCGCGTGCATGCTGCCCGCAAGGCCCGGCACGTGCACGACGGCGGTGACCGCCGTGCCCGGCGCGAGCGCGGCCGACAGCTCGAGACCGACTCCGGACGGGCTGAGGTCGCGCGTCCACCCCGTCACGGACGAGCCGTGCGGATTGGCCAGAACCGCGATCGTGTCGATCGGCATGCGGTACTCGATGCGCCGCTGGCGGTGTCGCGCGACCAGCGCCAGCGTTCGCACCACGCGGCGCAATTCGATGAGCCCGAGCACGGGGACGATCCAGAACGCAATTCCGGGGAGGTTCCGCACGAGCGGCACCCCTGCTTCGTCGAGGATCCGGACGACGAGCCCGGCCCCCAGCACGACTGCGGTGGCGACGACCCACGGGAGCTGCCGAAGAGCCTCGATCCCGCCGCTGTCCACGCCCTCCTTGGGCGTCACGCGGAAGACCGCTCGCCCCGGCCTCACGACGCAGCGCAGGGCTCGGGTGAAGATCTCGGCGGTGCAGAGCTCGAAGTGGGTCGTGTCGGCGATGCGCTGGTAGCCGCGACACAGCGCAGATCCCGCCACGATCGTCAGCAGCGTCGCAGGGGCCCACAGCAGTCCGAGCGTGAGCGGGGTCGCCGTGAGCGGCAGCTGGCCCGTCCAGACGACCGATGCGAGGGTCAGGAGCATGAGCAGCCGGACGGGTCCCGCGAGGTAGGCCGTCAGGCTCGCGAAGTAGCTGAGGCGCTGGATCGCGGTCAGCTCCCGCGCGCGCAGCGGCGACTCGGGCGTCGTGAAGACGGCGAGATTCCCGCGTGCCCAGCGGTCGCGCTGCAGCAGGTAGGCCGCCAGGTCGTGCGGCGCCAGGCCCTGGATCACGACCTCGTCGTGATACCTGGATCTCCAGCCCGCACGGTGGAGCTTGATCGTGGTGTGGAAGTCCTCGGCGATCGTCTCGGTTGCCACACCGCCGACGCCGAGCAGCGCCGAGCGCCGGATCAGGGCTCCCGATCCGCACCAGAACGCGGCGTTGTGGCGATCCTTGCCGGGACAGATGACCGAGTAGAACACCGACTGCTCGTGACGGCCCACTTCGTAGTGCTGGATCGAGTCGTGGTTGTAGAACTCGTGGGGCGTCTGCACGAGCCCAACGCCGCCGTCGTCGAAGTACCCGACGAGCGCATCGAGCGCATCCGGCAGCGGAACGTGGTCCGCATCGAGCATGAACACGAGCTCGCCGCCGGTGCGCGGCAGCGCGTGGTTGATGTTGCCGGCCTTGGCGTGCAGGTTGGCCGGCCGCGTGAGGTACTCGGCCCCCCACTGCGCGGCGAGCACGGCGATCTCGGGCCGGCGGCCATCGTCGAGGAGGTACGTCGTGTGCGGATATGAGAGCGCTGCGCACCCGGCGAGCGTCGCTCGGAGCACGGCTGCGGGCTCGTCGTAGGTGCAGACGTAGACGTCGACCTCGTGTCCCGGCGTGGCAGGCCGTCGTGCGACGGCGGGCAGCCGCCACGAGAACCAGGTCAGGATCACGAGCCCCCAGAGGCCGTAGACCTCGGCGATCAGCAACATGGCCCAGAGCCATGCATTGGCGCCCTGGTAGCTCCAGCCCACGCGCCATACGAGATAGCAGCCGCTCCACGCGATGGCCGTGAGCGCGCTCGCACGCAGGAGCAGCGGATGCCGCTCCCACCACTCTCCCCAGCTCGTCTGGGCACGGCCGGCGACGACGCGCGAGCTGTCCCGGAACGGCTGCGTGGGCATCCCGAAGGCGACGTGCTCGAATGCCGCTGAGAGCCGGTGCGGGGGCATACCTCCAGGATCGGCGCGCCGGGGCCCGGCCTTGAGCCGCGCTGCCCGCGGCAACGACACTCACGGAATTCTTAGAAAGCGTCTCTAGGCTGGGACGCGTGCGAGACACGCCGCTACGCGCGCGCCGCCAAACGGCGCTTCGCCGACAGGCCACGGCTGGGCTGCTCGCGCTCTTCGTCGCCGGCAATGCGGTGGCGCTGGTCTGGCTGTGGGTGCACGGCGGGAACCTGCACCCGCACACGACCGGCGACCTGCTCACGGGCATCGGCCGCCTCACCGGCCTGCTGGGCGCCTACCTCGCGCTGATCCAGGTCGTCCTGCTCGCGCGGCTGCCCGCGCTCGAGCGCATCGTCGGCTTCGACCGGCTCACGGTCTGGCACCGCTGGAACGGCCACGCGTGCATCGACCTGATCGTCGCGCACGTGGTGTTCACGGTCTGGGGCTACTCGCTGATCGACAAGATCCCGCTCGGCAAGGAGATCTCGACGCTGCTCGGCGGGGGCATCTACCCGGGCATGATCACCGCCACCATCGGGACGGGGCTCCTGCTCGCGGTCGTCGCGAGCTCGGTCGTGATCGCCCGGCGGCGCCTGCGCTACGAGTGGTGGTACGCGATCCACCTCATGGCCTACGCCGGCATCGCGCTCTCGTGGTTCCACGAGATCCCGACCGGCAACGAGCTGGTCTTCCACCGCATCGCCACCGACTACTGGCGCGCGCTCTACCTCGTCACGATCGCGATCCTCGTGATCTGGCGCGTGCTCGTGCCGCTCGCGGGCGCGTTCCGCTACGGATTGCGTATCGCGGAGGTGACCGAGGAGGGCCCGGGCGTCATGTCGCTGCGCATCACCGGCCGCAACCTCGAGCGCCTGCGCGCGCACTCCGGGCAGTTCTTCCTGTGGCGCTTCCTCGCGCGCCACACGTGGGGCACCGCCCACCCGTTCTCGCTCTCGGCCGCCCCCGACGGCAAGTCGCTGCGGATCACGGTCAAGGGACTCGGCGACCACACGACCCGGATCGACCACCTCAAACCCGGGACGCGCGTACTCGCCGAAGGGCCGTTCGGCGTGTTCACGGACGACCGGCGACGCAGCAGGAAGGCCGTGCTGATCGCCGGCGGCATCGGGATCACGCCGATCCGCGCGCTCGTCGAGACGATGGAGGGCGACGTGATCGTGCTCTACCGCGTCGTGAGCGAGGCCGACGTCATCTTCCGCTCCGAGCTGGACGCGCTCGCGGCCGCCGGCGGCTTCACGGTGCACTATGTCGTCGGCGACCACAACGGCGACGGCCGCGATCTCCTGGCTCCCGCCCACCTGCTCGAGCTCGTGCCCGACATCACCGAGCGCGACGTCTTCCTGTGCGGGCCGCCGGCGATGGCAGCGTTCATCCGCAAGAACGTCCGCGAGGCGCGCGTGCCGCGCCGCCAGGTCCACGCCGAACGCTTCGCCCTGATCTGAAGGAGAACGCCATGCGCAAGAAACTGACAATCCTCCTCACGCTGCTGGCACTGGCCATGCAACCCGTTGGCGTGTGGGCCGCGACCATGGCACCGAAGGCTCCGCTCAAGAAGATCATCGTCGCGAAGAAGACGTTCACCGGCCCCAGCGTCGACGCCGACCAGTGGGGCCCCCTGCAGGTCACGATCGTGGTCAAGAAGACGACGACGATCGCGGCGGGAAAGAAGACCGTCAAGCGCCACATCGACTCGATCAAGGTGCCGGTCTTCCCCGACCACACCGGCCGCTCCCAGTTCATCAGCGAAAACGCGATTCCGCTGCTCGTCCAGGAGGCGCTGAAGGCGCAGAGCACCCATATCTACATCATCTCGGGCGCGACCTTCACGAGCGACGCGTTCGGGGCGTCGCTGCAGGCCGCGATCACGAAGGAGAAGGCGTGGTAGCGATGGCGCTCCCGGGCCTGCGGCGCGTCGAGCAGATCATGGGGATGCCGATCGTCGTCGACATCCGCGACGCGAACGCGGACGACGCCCTGCTGGACGCAGCGTTCGCCGAGTTCCGCGCGGTCGACGCGCGCTTCAGCACCTACCGCGACGACAGCGAGATCTCGCGCATCAACCGCGGCACCCTCGCCGTCGCCGACGCGCACCCCGACGTGCGCGAGATCCTGTCGCGCTGCGACGAGCTGCGCGCCGAGACCGGCGGCTACTTCGACGTGCGCGCCGCCTCCGCCCCGCTCATCGATCCGTCGGGCCTCGTCAAGGGCTGGGCGGTCGACCGCGTCGCGGCGCTGCTCGCCGGTGGCGGCCTGCGCGACTTCGCCGTCAATGCCGGCGGCGACGTGATCGCGCGCGGGCGCGGCCTGCCCGACGACTGCTGGCGCGTCGGGATCCAGCACCCGACGATCGCCGACAAGGTCGCCAAGGTGGTCGTCGCCCGCGACCTCGCGATCGCCACCTCGGGCGCGTACGCGCGCGGCGACCACGTCGTCGACCCGTACACGCGCGAGCCGTCGCGCGGCGTGCTGTCGGTCACGATCACGGGACCGGTGCTCGCAACCGCCGACGCCTACGCGACGGCGGCCTTCGCGATGGGGTCCCGCGGGCCGGGCTGGACGGCGCGCCTGCGCGGCTACGAGGCGCTGACGATCCTGGCCGACGGCCGCGTGCTCTCGACGCCCGGCTTTCCGGCGGAATAGGCGTCGCGTTACGGCGCGGCGTCGAGCTGCGCGAGCGCCGCGTTCGTGTAGGCCGGGTCGTCCGTCACCTCGCGCGCGATCGCGAGCCACCCGGGCAGCTCGAAGGGCGCGTCCTCGCTCGGCAGCTCGACCTCGGCGAGCACGAGGCCCGCGAGCGGGCCGGCGAAGACGTCGATCTCGCACACGAGGCCGCCCGCGAGCGGCACCTTGAAGCGGCGCTTGCGGATCGTGCGCCGCTCGGGATCGCGGCGTTCCACGAGGAGGCGGTACTCGTCGGCCTCGAGCAGGCGCTCGAACTCCTCGCGCGTGCGCGACGACACGCGCCGCTTGCGCGTCTCCACGCGCTCCTCGCTCCCGTCGGGCCGCACGCTGCGCCGCACCCGCAGGCTCTCCCCGAGCTCGGCCGTGAGGTAGGTCTGCTCGATCTCGAACTCGTCCACCGCCGCCGCCGCGAGGGCCGCGGCGTCCAGATCGCCGACCAGGAACTTGCGCTCGATCTCGAGAGCCATCGCAGATCACCTTAGAGCGGAGTCGGAACGAGCGCGGCGCGGAGCGGCTGATCCCCAACCGTGCGCGCGCAGTTGGGGTCTGACCCCAACTTTGCGCGCGGCCACCCGGCGTGCTCAGCCGGCGTTCGCCGGGACGATCATCGAGCGGAACGTGAACAGCGTCGGCGCGCTCGGATCGACGACCGCCGAGACCCAGTGCACGTTGCCCGAGCCCCACGTCTCGACGCGGGTGAAGTTGCCGAGCACCGTGCCGTCGTCGGCCAGCAGCGGCTGGTCGACCTTGAAGTAGTGGCTGTCGCCGTGGATCAGCGCGACCTGGCCCTTGAACGCGATCGTGGCCTTGCGCAGGGCCGCGACGATGTCGGTGTAGCCGTCGTAGTCGGTGGCCTTCGCGAGGTGCTGCTCGTTGTTGAAGTTCGGGTCGGCCTGCCAGATGATCATCACGCCGAGCGCACCGGAGCTCTTCGCGTAGGCGAACGTGTCGGCGAGCCACTGCAGGTCGGCGGCGAGGCGCGCGGCGTGTTCGGCGTCCTGGCGGGCGATCTCGGCGGCCGAGCGCGTGTACGGCGCCGCTCCGACGTCCTCGGCGTTGTCGAGGTGCGCGAAGTTGTCGTTCGAGCCCTGCACGTTGAGCGTCGCGTACACGACCGGGCCCTTGCGCCAGCGCGCGTTCTCGGAGTAGTCCGCGTACGGCCCCGGCGTATCGGACTGGCGTGCGAGCGCGATCGTCCGCTTGCCGAGGCTGCGCGGCGTCGAGAAGTAGAGCGAGCGCTCGTGGGCGAGGCGCTCCTCGGGGTCGAACCCGCCCGTCCCCGGTCCGTAGCGGCCCCAGCAGTCCGTCCAGTCGTTGTCGCCTGGCGTGAAGATCAGCGGCGAGGTCAGCGAGTTGAAGTTTGCGAGCGCGGTCGTGTAGAGGGCGTCGGTGCAGGCGCCGTCACCGCCCGCCTTGAGGTCGCCGTCGAAGACCGAGAAGGCGAGGTGATGCGCGTTCATGTCGCTCAGGAGCGCCGGATACTTCGTCTTCGCCACGGCGCCGTAGGGCAGGTCGCCGAACAACCCGACGACGTAGTGACTCGGACCGTTTCCGCCGGCGCGACTGGCGACGGCGCTCGCCGGGCCGGTGCCGACCGCGGCCGATGCCGCGACTGCCACGCACGCGATCAGCGCGGCGAACGGCAGGGCCACTCGGCGCGACGAGATGCGGGGGCGTTTCATTGGATCCCTCCCGGTCGTGTGGTGCCGGCCGCAGCGCGGCGCCGGCTCTCGACCCGAGCTTTCGGGGTGGCGCCCTCCCGATGGGTGGCTATCCGGTGCGCGTCCCGTTTCGATCCCGTGAACGCGCGCGGCGAGGCGCCGCGCGGCCGCGGGCTACCCGCTGACCGCCCAGCTGCCGCCGCCGTCGATGCGCCCTCCGGCGAGGCCGTTGGCGAACACGACGACGCCGTGCTTGCCGTCACCGGTGGGGGAGTAGGTGCTCACGACGTCGCCGTTGACGTTGACGCCGACGAAGATGCAGAGGTTGCCGGGCGCCGCCGCGGGCGCATCGAGCGTGCCGGGGCACTGCACCGGCGGCGGATCGTTCAGCTGCACCACCGTCACCGCCGGGTCGGAGGCGAGCGGGTAGGTGAACGAGATCGAGTCGGCTCCGGCTTCGTGATTGCCGGCGCCGTTGTCTTCGGCCACGAAGCCCCAGATCCCGGTGAGCGTCTTGCCGCTCGGCAGCGTGGCCGGGAACGACTCGCCGGTGTCGCCCTTCGCGCCGGGGGCTCCCGCCGCGCCGGGCGCGCCCGGATCGCCCTTGGGCCCCGCCGGGCCGGCTGGAAGCTGCCCCGCCTTGAAGTCGGCCGAGAGCAGCGACCCGTTCTTGACCTTGGCCGCCGTCACGGAATCGGCCTTGAGCTGCGCCGTGCCGACGCTGTTCTTCTGCAGCTGGGTCGCCGCGTAGGCGCCGCCTCCGAGTGCCACGAACACGGCGATCGACGACATCGTGTTCGCGTACGTCAACCGCTTACGCAGACTGAGCATGTGCAAGATCCCCCGATCCCTCTGCTTCTACGACGTATGGGCGCGGCCGTGCAACCGGGGCGCCACGAAACGCGGTATCGGCAGGGGTACGCGGAACCCTTACCCCCTCCGGCGGACGGCCGGCGCGGCTCGCGCGAGGGAGGAGTTCGAGCTCGCTGCGTGTTACGATACGAAACGTATCGTTCTATTTTAGGAGCCCGCCCCTTGCCCGCTCTCTCCCCACCCAAGAAGATTCTCACCGTCGAGGACAACGCGATCGTGAGCGCCGACGTGCGCGCCATCCTCGAAGCCGCCGGCTACGACGTGTGCCCCGATGCCCGCGACGGCGAGCAGGCGATCGAGCACGCGCGCACCTACGACCCCGACCTCATCCTGCTCGACCTCGGCCTGCCGCGGCTCGACGGGTTCGAGGCCGCCAGCCGCATCCGCAGCGAGTCGGACGTGCCGATCCTCGCCCTCACGGGCCATGGCGATCCGGAGACGCTGGAGCGCGCCACGGCCGCCGGGACGAGCGGCCACGTGCTCAAGCCGTTCACGGAGCACCGCCTGCTCGCGGCCGTGCGCATGCGGCTCGCCGAGCGCGACTCGGACGACTTCGGCCTGCGCTGCATGGTCGAGTCGATGATCCGGGACGGCGCCGACGAGAAGACGATCGTGCGGACGCTGCGCGCGACCACGGGATCCCGCGCAACCGGGACGCGCGCGCCCGGCGCCGGGCGCAACCCGCTGCGGGGCCTGCAGCGCCTGCTGCGCGCCGCCGCGTAGCGGCTAGAGTGGCGCGATGCCGAGCGCGACGCAGCGTCCGGGCACCCGCGCCGAAGCGAGCGCCACTGCGGCGCGCCGCGGCGGCCGTCCGCGCAGCACCGAGGCCGAGCAGGCGATCCTGCAGGCGACGCGCGAGCTGCTCGTCGCGGGCGGCGTCCAGGGCCTGACGGTCGAGGGCGTCGCGGCACGGGCCGGGGTCGCCAAGACCACGATCTACCGGCGCTGGCGCGACAAGGACGAGCTCGCGCTCGCGGTCGTGCTCGACATGGTCGAGCAGGTCATCGAGCTGCCCGAGCTGGGCGACACCCGCGCCGAGCTGACCGCGTTCGTGACGGCGGCGGTGAAGGTGCTCGGCTCGACGCTCATGGGCCGCGTCATGCAGGGCCTCGTCTCCGACCTCGCCACCGACCCCGATCTCGCGCGCGCCTTCCGCGAGCGCGTGGTCAGCGTGCGCGACGCCGAGGTGCGGCGGCTCGTCGAGCGCGGCATCGCCCGCGGCGACCTGCGCCCCGACACCGATCCCGAGTCCGCGCACGAGCTGCTCATCGCGCCCGTCTACTACCGGCTGCTGCTCACCGGCCGGCCCCTGACCGCGGCGTTCGCGAAGCGCAACGTCGAGGCGGTCATGCGCGCGTTCGCGCCCTGAGCACGTCGGGGCGGGTCGGGGCATTCCCCTCCCCGCCCCGCGTGAGCGGCGCAAGGCCGGGCGTCAGTCCCGGGCCGCGCGGCGCGCGAGCGTGAGCTGGTACTCGGCCTCCAGCCGCGGCTGCCCGGGCTCGCCGTGATCGTGGTCGCGCGCGAAGCGCCGCAGCGCGGCGTCGAGCGCGGCAGTCCGGTCGGGATCGTCCGCCAGGCGCTCGAAGACCCGCAGCACGGGCCCGTAGCACTCGCGCATGAGGTCGACGAACGCATCGGGGGTCAGGCCCTCGAACACGACGCGTCGCCGCTCCGACAGCAGCTCGTCGACGCCGTCGCCCAGGAGCGCGCGCACGTGCTCCTCGGTACCCCACAGGGAGCCCGGTTTCGTGCCGGCCGGGGGCGGCGGCGCGAACGGCGCGAGCACGCCGAACATCGATCCGATCATGCCCGCGGGCGTCCATGCGATCAGCCCGATCGCACCACCCGGGCGGCACACGCGCAGGAGCTCGGCCGCGGCGCGCTCGTGCGAGGGGCAGAACATCACGCCGACCGCGCTCGTCACGACGTCGAAGCTCGCGTCGTCGAACGGCAGCGCCTCGGCGTCGCCCTCGACCCAGGCGACCTCCGCGCCGGCGGCCGCGGCCTCGGCTGCACCGCGCTCGAGCAGGGAGGGCGCGATATCGAGGCCCGTGACGTCGGCGCCGGCGAGCGCGGCGGGGATGGCGACGTTGCCGGCGCCGCAGGCGACGTCCAGCACCTGCCGGCCGGGAGTGATCGGGTAGGGCCTCGACCATGACCGGCCCGAAGGTCCGGATCAGGCGGTCGGCGACCTCGGCGTAATCGCCGGACGTCCAGATGTCGCGCGCCGTCCTCTGTGCGCGGGTCAGGTGGGCGAGACTGCTCATGCGCTTCTCCTCGGGGGAATCACCGGGTGGCTCCCGGTCGTCGTCGCAGACGCTAGGGCTGCGCGACGCGCGCGTCATCGGCAGAGTCGCCGTACTGGCCGCCGGCGACTGCCGTAGTGCGCGGGCTACCCGAGGCTTGCGAGAGCGGCGTCGCGCGAGTCGTGCACCGCGAGGAACTCGCTCAGCCGCACCATCTGCGCGATGCGCGCCACGTGCCGTTGCTCCGGCGGGATGACGAGGGCAAAGCCCTCGCCCCGCTCCTCGAGCGAGCTCGCGCGCTTGATCAGCGACGCGATCACGGTGGAGTCGATGAACGTGCACTCGGAGAGGTCGACCACGACGTGCGAGTGCGCGGAGGCCTGCGCGAGCGCATCCGCGAGCGCCGGCTCGGTGCTGACGTCGTGCTCGCCGCGCATCGTCACGATCGCGATGCCCGGCCGGTGGTGACCGACCTCGACGGTGCCGGGCGGCTGCTCTCCGCTCGGGGAACTCGAATCCGGATGGTCAGGCGGCACGGTGGATCCCTTTCAAGCAACG
Source organism: uncultured Actinomycetes bacterium (assembly GCA_963743275.1). Lineage (GTDB taxonomy): Bacteria > Actinomycetota > Thermoleophilia > Gaiellales > JALYLC01 > JALYLC01. The sequence goes on from CAVUPB010000006.1 coordinate 142,365, forward strand.
CCCCGTTCCCGCGGGCGCGACGGGAACGATCTTCTAGCGAAGGTATCGCAGTTCCACGGGGATCATGGGGGAACCGCGCCGGAACCTCCCGGAGCCCACGCCCCAGCGGAGCGCGTCGACCGGTGAGGGTGAGGCGTCCCAGCATCCGCCGCGCAGGCAGCATCCGCCAGGCCCGTACCGTAGCGCGCGTCGCAAGACGCCGTCAATCGGGGCCGATAAGGTTGCGGCCGGCTGAGGTTGCCCCTCGCGGCCGAGGCTGAGCACGTCCCACTCCGGGCGCGCCGATCGCCAAGTCGGCGAGCTCCATCGGGCCCAATTCCCTGCGGTCGGCTCGGCACGCGCGCCGCCGTCCGCCCACGCGACCCTGGTGGAGAGGGCGAGAGGACACGTGGAGAACGACGAAACGGCGACGGCCGACGCGACGGCCACGGCGACCGGCACCGCAAGCGACGCGCGCGTCCTGCCGCGCGTCACGAGCGCGGTCGTGCGGATCTACAAGGAGCAGTTCGGGCGCGGTCCGGTCAACGCGCGCAGCTACTACGCCGGCTCCGACACGCTCATCTGCATCCTCGCCGAGACGCTCACGCCGGTCGAGCGCAGCATGCGCGACATGGGCGAGCAGCAGCGCCTGCGCGACATCCGCACGATGTTCCAGCACGCGGCCGAGGACAAGTTCCGGGCCGCGGTCGAGGAGGTGACCGGCCGGCGCGTCCTCTCGTTCATGAGCGCCGTCGACGTCGAGCGCGATCTCGCGTCGGAGATCTTCATCTTCGAGCCGCAGGCGTGTGGCGCCGCCGGCTGAGGCCGGGATCAGACGCAGCCGGCCCTCACACCTCGCTGTCGAGGCTCGCCGCGTGGTCGGGCACGTACGTGAAGAGCGCCCGCGGCGGCCGCTCGTAGCCGGAGTCCGGCGGCCGCGGTGGCAGCTTGATCCGCTTCGGCTCGACGTCCGAGTACGGCACGTGCGAGAGGACGTGCGCGATGCAGTTGAGGCGCGCGCTGCGCTTGTCGTCGCCCTCGACCACCCACCACGGGGCCTCGGGGATGTCGGTGTGGATGAACATCTCGTCCTTGGCCTTCGAGAAGTCGACCCAGCGCGTGCGCGACTCCAGATCCATCGTCGAGAGCTTCCAGCGCCGCATCGGGTCGTCGATGCGCGAGCGGAAGCGCCGCTCCTGCTCCTCGTCGCTGACCGAGAACCAGTACTTGAGCAGCAGGATGCCGTCCTCCACCATGAGCCGCTCGAAGATCGGGCACTGATGCAGGAAGCGCCGGTACTCGTCGGGCGTGCAGAAGCCGAGCACGTGCTCGACGCCGGCGCGGTTGTACCAGCTGCGGTCGAAGAGCACGATCTCGCCCGCGGCCGGCAGCTGCTCGACATAGCGCTGGAAGTACCACTGCCCGCGCTCGCGCTCGGTCGGGCTCGGGAGCGCGACGATGCGGACGACGCGCGGATTGAGGTACTCCGTGATGCGCTTGATCGCGCCGCCCTTGCCCGCGGCGTCCCGGCCCTCGAAGACCATCACGACGCGGCTGCCCGAGCTGCGCGCCCACTCCTGGACCTTCACGAGCTCGGCCTGGAGGCGCAGCAGCTCCGCCTCGTAGATCGCGCGCGGCATCTTGGTCGCGTGGTCGTGCTCGATCGCCTTGCGCTTGCCGCTCGCCATGCGCTCAATGTACCCGGGTGCCTATAGTGGGCGCTCGCGATCGAGGCAGGGAAGAGGGGCATGTCTCCGGACGATTCGTTCGTGATCGAGCTGCAGGGCCTCTCGCTGCTGGTCGATACGCTGCGCGATCGCGGCTACGCCGTGATCGGCCCGACGGTGCGCAGCGGCGCGATCGTCTACGACCGGCTCGACTCCGCCGACGAGCTCCCCGCCGGCTACACCGACGTGCAGGAGCCGGGCCGCTACCGGCTCGAGCGCCGCGACGACGAGGCGCGCTTCGGCTACGTCGTCGGGCCGGGGTCGTGGAAGCGCGAGCTGCTGCCGCCCGAGCTGCAGCTGTGGCGGGCGCAGCGTGAGCCGAACGGCGACTTCGCCTTCGCCGATCCCCCGCCCGCGCCGCCGCCGCTCGCGTTCATCGGCGTGCGCAGCTGCGAGCTGCACGCGATCCAGATCCAGGATCGCGTGCTCGCCGGCGGCGCCCACGCCGACGACGACTACGAGGCGCGGCGCCGCGACGCGTTCATCGTCGCGGTCAACTGCGGGGAGGCGGGAGGCACCTGCTTCTGCGTCTCGATGGAGACCGGGCCGAAGGTCGGTGCGGGCCACGATCTCGCGCTCACGGAGCTGCTCGACGGCGACGGCCACCGCTTCCTCGTCGAGGTCGGCAGCGAGCGCGGCGCGGGCGTGCTCGCAGCGCTCGCCCCGCGGCCCGCGGCGGCGGCCGACCGCGAGGCCGCCGAGCGCGCCGTCGCCAACGCGGCGTCGCAGATGGGCCGCAGCCTGGACACCGAGGGGCTGGCCGAGCTGCTGCAGCGCAATCGCGAGCACCCGCGCTGGCAGGAGGTCGCCGATCGCTGCCTGTCCTGCGGCAATTGCACGCTCGCCTGCCCGACCTGCTTCTGCACGACGGTCGAGGACGTGACCGACCTGAGCGGCGGCGAGGCCGAGCGCAAGCGGCTCTGGGACTCGTGCTTCAACATCGGCTTCACGCGCATGCACGGTGGCGCCGCGCGCGTGACGCCGTCGTCGCGCTACCGGCAGTGGATGACGCACAAGCTCTCGACCTGGTGGGATCAGTTCGACTCGAGCGGGTGCGTGGGGTGCGGACGCTGCCTCACGTGGTGCCCCGTGGGCATCGATCTGACCGAGGAGGCCGCGGCGATCCGCGCCACCGACGGAGCGCTCGCGAAGGAGGCGCACCATGACCATCCGGCACGTTGAGGACATCGCGGCCGACGTGCCGCTGCTCGCCGACCTGGAGCCCTCGCAGCTCGCCCTGGTGGCCGGCTGTGCGTCGCTCGTGCACTTCGCCCGCGGCGACTACCTGGCGCGCGAGGGCGCGCCCGCCGACACGTTCTTGGCGTTGCGCCGCGGCCACGTGGCGCTGGAGCTCAAGGCGCCGGCCCGCGGCGTCGTCATCGAGACGCTCGGCGCCGGCCAGGTCTGCGGCTGGTCGTGGCTGGTGCCGCCGTACCAGTGGCAGTTCGACGTCCGCGCGATCGAGGCCGTCGACGCCCTGACGTTCGACGCCGCCTGCCTGCGCGGCAAGATCGCGGCCGACGACGCGCTCGGCTACGCCCTCCTGCGCCGCTTCGCGCCCGTCATGCTCGAGCGCCTGCAAGCCACCCGTCTGCGACTGGTCGATGTCTACGGCAACCCCGCTGGCTGAGACGCCCACGGTCGGCACGATGGCGCCGCGCGCCTACCGTGTGCTGCGGCGGCGGCGCGACACGTCCGACACGTGGACGCTGACGCTCGAGCCCGCGGACGGCGCGGTCATGGAGTACCTCCCGGGGCAGTTCACGATGCTCTCGGCGATCGGCGTCGGGGAGGTGCCGATCTCGATCAGCGGCGACCCGACGCGCCCGGGCCCGCTCGTGCACACGGTGCGCGCGGTGGGCATGGTCACGCGCGCCATCTGCAACGCCCGCGCCGGGAGCGTGCTCGGCGTGCGCGGGCCGTTCGGGACGACCTGGCCGGTGGATGCGGCCGAGGGCGCCGACCTCGTCGTCGTGGCCGGAGGCATCGGCCTCGCGCCGCTGCGACCCGTGCTCTACCACGCGCTCCGCCACCGGCGCCGCTACGGCCGCGTCGTCCTGCTCTACGGCGCGCGCACGCCGGCCGACATGCTCTACCCGGCAGAGCTCGAGCGCTGGCGCCGCCGCGGCCTCGACATCGCGTGCACCGTCGATGCGGCCGGCGAGGGCTACCACGGCGACGTCGGAGTCGTCACGACGCTGATCGGCCGCGCCGAGTTCGATCCCGCCTCGGCCGTCGCGATGGTCTGCGGGCCCGAGATCATGATGCGCTTCGTCGTGCGCGCGCTGGCCGAGCGCGGCCTCGCGAGCGCGCGCACGCACGTCTCGCTCGAGCGCAACATGCAGTGCGGCGTCGCGTTGTGCGGCCACTGCCAGCTCGGGCCGCTGCTGCTCTGCCGCGACGGGCCGGTGCTCCCGCACGACCAGGTCGCCGCCCTCCTCGACGTCCGGGAGCTCTGAGCGCATGGCTCGCAAGCCCAAGCTCGCCGTGTGGAAGTTCGCCTCCTGCGACGGCTGCCAGCTGACGCTGCTCGACTGCGAGGACGAGCTGCTGCGAGATCGCCGGCGCGGTCGAGATCGCGTACTTCCTCGAGGCCACGCGCGGCACGGTGCGCGGCCCGTACGACCTCTCGCTCGTCGAGGGGTCGGTGACGACGCCGCACGACGCCGAGCGCATCCAGGAGGTGCGGCGCGTCTCACGCGCCGTGGTCACGATCGGGGCGTGCGCAACCTCGGGCGGCATCCAGGCGCTGCGCAACTTCGCGAGCGTCGACGACTTCCTGAAGATCGTCTACGCGACGCCCGAGTTCGTCTCGACGCTCGCGACCTCGACGCCGATCTCGGCGCACATCCCCGTGGACTTCGAGCTGCAGGGCTGCCCGGTCGACAAGCGCCAGCTGATCGAGGTGCTGAGCGCGTTCCTCCACCAGCGCGAGCCGCGCATCTCGGCCCAGAGCGTGTGCGTCGAGTGCAAGCGCCGCGGCAACGTCTGCGTCATGGTCGCGCACGGCACGCCGTGCCTCGGCCCGGTGACGCACGCGGGCTGCGGCGCGATCTGCCCGTCCTACGACCGCGGCTGCTACGGCTGCTTCGGGCCCAAGGAGACGCCCAACACGTCCTCGCTCGGCGAGTGGCTCGCGGGCCTCGGCTCGACGCACCGCGAGCTGCAGCAGGTCTTCTCGACGTTCAACGCCGCGCGGCCCGAGTTCCGGCAGGAGAGCGAGGCGCATGAGCACCCCGAGTGAGCCTCGGCGCACGCGCACGATCCGCACCGACTTCCTGGCGCGGGTCGAGGGCGAGGGCGGCATGTACGTGAAGATCCGCGACGGCGCCGTGCAGGCGGTGGAGCTGCGCATCTACGAGCCGCCGCGCTTCTTCGAGGCGTTCCTGCGCGGCCGCGACTTCCGCGAGGCGCCCGACATCACGTCGCGCATCTGCGGCATCTGCCCGATCGCCTACCAGACGAGCGCCGTCAACGCGATCGAGGACGCCTTCGGCGTCACCGTCGACGGGCCGCTGCGCGAGCTGCGCCGGCTGCTCTACTGCGGCGAGTGGATCGAGAGCCACGCGCTGCACGTGCTCATGCTCCACGCACCCGACTTCCTCGGCTACGAGAGCGGCATCGCGATGGCGCGCGACCACGCCGGCATCGTGCAGGCGGGCCTGCAGCTGAAGAAGACGGGCAACCAGCTCGTCACGGTCATCGGCGGGCGCGAGATCCACCCCGTCAACCTGCGCGTCGGCGGCTTCTTCCGCTCGCCCGCGCGACGCGAGTTCGCGGCGGTGCGCGAGTCGCTCGAGACCGCGCGCGAGACCGCGCTCGCGCTCACCCGCTGGGTCGCCGGCTTCACGTTCCCCGACTTCGAGCAGGACTACGAGTTCGTCGCCCTGTCGCATCCCGAGGACTACGCCATCGAGCGCGGCCGCATCGTCTCGAGCGCCGGCCTCGACATCGACGTGCGCGCCTACGACGAGCACTTCGCCGAGGAGCACGTCGAGCACTCGAACGCGCTCCACTCGCGGCTGCGCGAGCGCGGCTCCTACTTCGTCGGCCCGATGGCGCGCTTCGCGCTCAACGGCGACCGGCTCTCGCCGCTCGCGCGCGAGATCGCGGCCGAGGTGGGCCTGACCGCGGCCGCCTGCCGCAACCCGTTCCGCAGCATCCTCGTGCGCTGCGTCGAGCTCGTCTACGCCTGCGACGAGGCGTTGCGCCTGATCGACGGCTGGCAGCCGCCCGAGCTGCCCGCCGTCGCGCTCGAGCCCCGGGCGGCGACCGGCTACGGCGCGAGCGAGGCGCCGCGCGGCCTGCTCTACCACCGCTATTCGATCGACGCCGGCGGCGCCATCACGGACGCCCAGATCGTGCCGCCGACCTCGCAGAACCAGCTCACGATCGAGCAGGACCTGGTCGCGTTCGTCGGCCTCCACCACCACCTCGGCGACGACGCGCTGACGCTGGCGTGCGAGCAGGCGATCCGCAACTACGACCCCTGCATCTCGTGCGCGACCCACTTCCTCAAGCTCGAGGTCGACCGGGGGTGACGGCCGGCCGCCTGCGCGTCGTCGGCCTGGGGAACGCGCTGCGCGGCGACGACGCGGTCGGGCTCGCGGTCGCGCGGCGCCTGCGCGAGCTGCTGCCCGACGCCGACGTCATCGAGGGCAGCGGCGAGCCGGCCGCGCTGCTCGACGCGCTCGGCGGCGCCGGCGCGGTCGCGGTCGTCGACGCCGTCTCGTCGGGCGGCGCGCCGGGCGCCGTCCATCGCTTCGATGCCGGCGCATCCGCGCTGCCGCTCGTCTCCGGCGCCTCCACGCACGGGCTGGGGCTGGCCGAGGCGATCGAGCTCGGCCGCGCGCTCGGCCGCCTGCCCGCGCGGCTCGTCGTCTACGGCATCGAGGGCGGGGCCTACGAGACGGGCGCGCCGCTCTCGCCCGAGGTCGCCCGCGCCGCCGAGGAGGTCGTCGCCGAGCTGCAGGAGCTCCTGGCGGAGCGCTGACGGGCGCGTGCACGATTGGGGTCAGACCCCAATCGTGCAGCTGCAAAGTTGGGGTCTGACCCCAACGTTGCATGGCCGGTCCTAGGCCGAGCGCGACGCGGCCGAGGCGAAGCGCTCGAGCAGGAAGCGGTCGAGCTTGTCGGCGTTCATCTCGTCGGCCACCATGCGCTGCACGATCACGTTCGCGCACACGAAGCCGCGGCTGCTCGTGGCCGTGCGCTCGTGATGGGCCATCCGCTCGCCGGCGCGGTGCGCGGTCGTGTCGTCGACGCAGCCGATCACGGAGATGAACGCGAAGTCGCTGCCCGCGATGCCGAACGGCGGGTAGTTCTCGACGAGACCCACGTAGGCGTAGTCGACGTGGCCCTTCAGATCGCTGGCGGCGACGGCGAGCTGGCTCTCGACCTCGGCGGGCGGGACCACCTGGAAGCGCGCCCCGCACTGCGCCAGGACGTCCTCGACCTGGCTCCGCAAGAGGCGCGCGCCGCTCGGCGGCGTCACGGGCGCGAGCGTCATGAGGCAGGACGGCAGGAGCCAGAAGAGCTCGTTCGCGACGGTGAGCGCGCCGTGGGATCGCGGAGGTGGAGGCTGGGTCGACGTGAGGGCAACCTGACGGGTCGGGGCCGGTTGCGCCAAAGCATTGCGCGTTTTGCGACGACCTGCCCGCAACGCGCGCCGGCGCTACGCGCCGTGCGGCACGCGAGCCGGTACGAAGCCCTCGTAGCCGGCCTCGGCGACGGCCTCGCAGATCTCGCGATAGACCCCCACGCCGCCGACGTACGGCAGCAGGACGCGCGGCTTGCCCGGGATGTTCGCGCCCATGTACCACGACTGCGCGCGCGGGTAGAGGCTCGCGTCGCCGACCTCGCGCACGTGCTCGACCCAGGCGTCCTCGGCCTCGGGGGTGGGCTCGACGGCCGCGATCCCGTGCTCGCGCACGTACTCGATGCAGCGGACGATCCAGTCGACGTGCTGCTCGATCGAGACCATCATGTTGCTCAGCACCGACGGGCTGCCCGGCCCGGTCACCGTGAAGAGGTTCGGGAAGCCGGCGATCGCGAGCCCGAGCGCCGAGCGCGGGCCGTCCGCCCACTTCTCGCGCAGCGCCAGGCCACCGCGGCCGCGCAGGTCGATCGCGAGCAGCGCGCCGGTCATGGCGTCGAAGCCCGTGCCGAGCACGAGCGTGTCGAACGCGAACTCCTCGTCGCCGATGCGCAGCCCGCTCTCGGTGATCTCGTCGATCGGCCGCTCGCGGATGGAGACGAGACGCACGTTCGGCCGGTTGTACGTCTCGAAGTAGCCGGTGTCGACGCACATGCGCTTCGTGCCCACCGGATGGTCGTAGGGGCACAGCAGCTCGGCGACGCCGGGATCGTCCACGCGCTCGCGGATCTTCCTGCGCAGGAAGTCGGCCAGCAGGTCGTTGGCCGCGGGGTCGTCGAAGAGATCGGAGTAGGCGGAGTGGAGGCAGAAGCCGCCGACCGCGTAGCGGGCCTCGAACTCGGCCTCGCGCTCCTCGGGCGTCGCATCCCAGACGCTCTGCCGGCGGGCGTTCCACGGGTTGCCCGCCGACGTCGTGCGCGCGAGCCGGCGGAGGTGGTCGTAGCGCGCCTTGTGGCGCGCCACCGCCTCGTCCGCGAGCGGTGCGTTCCAGGCCGGCACGCTGAAGTTGGCCGTGCGCTGGAAGACGGTCACGTGCGCCGCCTGCTCGGCGATCACGGGGATCGCCTGGACGGCCGAGGAGCCGGTCCCGATCACGCCCACGCGCTTGCCGGCGACGTCGACGCCCCCGTGCGGCCAGAGGCCGGTGTGGTGCAGCTCGCCCGCGAACCGCTCGAGCCCCGGGATGTCGGGGATGCGCGGCACGGAGAGGCAGCCGGTCGCCATGATCAGCCAGGTCGCCGAGCGCCGCGCACCGTCGTCGCTGACGACCGTCCAGCGGTTCTCGGACTCGTCGAACGCGGCCGCGGTGACGCGCGTGCCGAGCCGCAGGTCGCGCCGCAGGTCGAAGCGGTCGGCGACGTGCTCGAGGTAGCGCAGGATCTCGGGCTGGGCGGCGTAGCGCTCCGACCACGTCCATTCCTGCTCGAGCTCGTGCGACCACGAGTACGAGTAGGTCATGCTCTCGATGTCGCAGCGGGCCCCGGGGTAGCGGTTCCAGAACCAGGTGCCGCCGACTCCCGTCGCCTGGTCGATCACGAGCGCCGAGAGCCCGAGCTCGCGCAGCCGGTGGAGCAGGTGCAGCCCGGACACGCCGGCCCCGACGATGATCGCGTCGTAGGGCTCCGCCGGCGCGGGCATGACGGGATTCGCGGACACGCCGGGAGTATGGCTAGGATCGCCGCGGCATGGCCACCGCAGTCGTCACCGGAGGTTCGGGCGGGATCGGGCGCGCGTGCGTCGAGCGCCTGCACCGCGACGGCTTCGACGTCGTGTCGGTCGATGCCGTGGCGCCCGCGGGCGCGCAGCCCGGGACCTCGATCGTGGCCGACCTGCTCGACGTGGAGCGGGCGCTGGAGGCGATCCGGGACGCCTGCCCGCGTGTCGACGTCCTCGTCAACGGTGCGGGCGTGGTCGAGCCGGTGCCGTTCGCCGAGGCCGGTCTCGGCGACTGGGAGCGCGTGGTGGGCGTCAACGCACGCGCGCCGTTCTTCCTGCTCCAGGGCCTCGCCGACCGCATGCCGCCCGGCAGCGCCGTGGTCGGCATCGCCTCGATCGAGGCGATCACGGTGCTCTCGATGTCCGGCGCGACGTCGTCGATCTACGCCTCGACGAAGGCGGCCCTGCGCTCGCTGACCGAGACGCTGGCGGTCGAGCTCGGACCGCGCGGCATCCGCGTCAATGCCGTGGCGCCCGGGCTCATCCGCACGCCGATGACCGCGCTCGCGCAGGCCGACGAGCGCAACGCGTGGATCCTCGCCCACACCCCGCTCGGGCGCTGGGGCGATCCCGAGGACATCGCGGACGTCGTCGGCTTCCTGGCCTCGCCCGCCTCGCGCTTCATGACCGGCACGATGCTCGTCGTCGACGGCGGCATCAGCCTCGGACAGATTCGCGGCCGCGAGCCGTAGGTCAGGCGAGCGCGGCGCGCAGCGCCGACCCGGCGTCGTCCATGGCCTCGCGCGCGAGGCCGAAGATGGCGTCGAGGCCGAAGTAGCCGTGGATCATGCCCGCGTAGCAGCGGAACGCAACCGGGACGCCGGCCGCGGCGAGGAGGTCGCGGTAGCGCTCGGCCTGGGCGTGGAGCGGGTCGCACTCGGCCGCCTGGATGAGCGCCGGCGGCAGGCCGGCGGCGTCGCCGAGCAGCGGCGAGACGCGCGGGTTGCGAGCGTCGGCGGGCGAGGAGAGGTAGTGCTCCTGGTGCCAGAGCAGCTCGTCGTGGTAGAGCGAGTAGCCCTCGTAGGCCATGTCGAACCCGATCTCGAGATCGGCGGTCGTGACCGGGTAGACGAGCAGCTGGAAGCGCACGATCGGCTCGCCGGCGTCGCGCAGGTCCTGGCAGACGACGGCGGCGAGGTTGCCGCCCGCCGAGTCGCCCGCGACGGCGACGCGGCTCGCATCGGCACCCAGCACCTCGGCATTGCGGTGCGCCCAGCGCGTGGCGAGGAGCGCGTCCTCGGGGGCGGCCGGGAAGCGCGCCTCGGGGGCGCGGCGATAGCCGACGCTGATCACGACCGCGCCCGACGCATTGGCGAGCGAGCGGCAGATGCCGTCGTGCGAGTCGACCGAGCCCATGAGCCAGCCGCCGCCGTGGAAGTAGACGACGAGCGGAAGCCGCTCGCTCTCGCCGGCGCCCGCGGGCCGGTACGAGCGCGCCGGGATCATGCTCCCGGTGACCGGGATCTCATGCTCGGCCGTCGCGGCGACCGGCTCGCCCGGGCCGAGGCTCGCGTAGGCCGCCTCGAAGTTGGCGCGCGCCTCGGCGATCGGCAGGAGGTGGGCGTTCGGCCGGCCCGACGCGGCGACCTCGTCGAGCAGCTTGCGGGCGGCGGGATCGAGCGGCACGCCGGGATCCTCGCACGAACGGGCGCCGCGCGCCCCTGCCCGGTCTGGGGCAGGAGCGCGCTGCGCACGACCTCACGCCGTGGCGGCGACGGGGTCGGGCCGCACGATGACGGTGTCGGCGACGGGGGAGATCTCGTCGGCCGGCATCCCGACGCGATGCGCGTGCTCGCGGATCGCCTCCGGGCTCGTGGCCTGGTAGATGCAGACGGTGCCCAGCGTCCCGTCGTCCTCGGCGAGGACGTAGCTGCGGATCCAGCGCACGTCGTCAGCCATCTCCTCGTTGCCGACGCGCGCCGAGACTGCGGCGGCCTCCTGGAGCTCCTCGGGAGTCTTCCAGGCCTGACGGCGGCGGATTGCGTAGAGCTGCATGGTGTTCCTTTCGGCGTGACATTCAGGGCCCCGTCCGGGGCCCGTCCAGGCACGCTAGGCGCACGGCGGGTACGGCACATCGGCAGGGTTGCCGTACCCGGGGGCACCGCGTTGCCGTATCGCTCAGGCCTCCGCTGCCACCGGGTCCGGGCGCACGACGACCGTGTCGGCGACGGCGATGATCTCATCGACCGGCAGGTCGGCGAGATTCGCGTGCTTGCGGATCGCCTCGGGGCTCGACGCCTGGTAGATGCAGACGGTTCCGACCGCCCCGCCGCCCTCCTCGAGCACGTAGCTGCGGATCCAGCGGATGTCGTCCGGCATCTGCTCGTCGGCGGTGCGCGTCGAGCGTCCGGCGGCGAGCGCGAGCTCGTCGGGCGACTTCCAGCCGCTGCGGCGCAGAATCACGTAGGTCTGCATGGTGCTCCTCTCGTAGCGATGACGGAGGTCAGCGTACGGCGGGGCAGGTCCGGCGACAACGGAAATCCTGCCTATCTTGGCGATCCGGGCCACCGATCTTCCGGGGGTCGTCGGCGTTCGGCTTTCCCGCAGGCGTTCACGCGGCCGGCCCCGATGTGGATGCGCCGGCGCTGGCCCACGATGGACTCGACCGCATCCCATCGGGGGTCGTTGCGATGTCCTTGGCGCCGCCACACGAGAAGAAGCACACCGGCCGCACGCTCGCGCTCGTGGCGGGAGTGGCCGCGCTCGTCGCCGCCGGCGTCGGTGCGGCCGTCGTCGCGATCGAGGACGGCGGCTCGTCGACCCCGCAGGCGATCACCCTTCCGGCCACGACCGTCACGGTGACGACGCCCGCGGCGGGCGGTGCCGAGACGGCGAACTGGAGCGCGATCGCGAAGACCGCCGTGCGCGGCGTCGTCGAGCTCACGGTGACCTCGGATGTGACCGTCGAGGTGCCCGGCGGGACCCAGACCGAGACCCGGACCGCGCTCGGCACGGGCTTCGAGATCGACCGCGCCGGCAACATCGTCACGAACGACCACGTCACGACCGGCGCGAAGAAGATCACCGTGCACCTCCCCGACGGCACTGCCGCCGACGGGAAGCTGCTCGGGTCGGACCCGACGAACGACCTCGCGGTCGTGCGCATCGGGGTCGCCGCGAGCAAGCTGCACCCGCTCACGCTCGGCAACGTGAGCACGCTCGCGCTGGCCGCGCCCGTGCTCGCGATCGGCACGCCGTTCGGGTACGCGGGCTCCGTGAGCGCGGGCATCGTCTCGGGCTTCGAGCGCGAGATCGAGTCCCCCAACGGCTACACCCTGACCGACGCGATCCAGACCGACGCCGCCGTGAATCACGGCAACTCGGGCGGCCCGCTGCTCGATGTGCAGGGCCGCGTCGTCGGGGTCAACGCGCAACTCGCCCAGTCGGGCATCGACGGCAACGTCGGCGTCGCGTTCGCGATCCCGATCGACGCGGGCACGCTACGCGTGATCGCCCAGCTGCGCACGTCCGGCAAGGTGACGCACTCCTGGCTCGGGATCTCGGGCGTCACGATCGAACCCCAGCTCGCGCAGGCGGCGGGCACGAAGACCGCGCGCGGCGTGCTGGTCACGGGGATCTCGCCGGGCAGCCCGGCCGCCAAGGCCGGCCTCCTGCCGGGGCCGCAGACCATCACCCTCGACATCGGCAGCTACTGCGTCGGCGGCGATGCGATCACCGCGATCGACGGCAAGGCGGTGCGCAGCATGTCCGCGCTCCAGAACGCGCTCGACGCCTACCGCCCGGGGACGACGATCCACCTCACGGTCGTGCGGGCCGGCGGGAAGACGGCAAAGCTGCCGCTGACGCTGACCGCGCAGCCGGCGACGCCGCCCGACATCCAGCTCGGCTGCTCCGGCTGACGGGTGGCGATCGCGGCTGCGGGCGCGGCGAATGCCCCGTTCGGATTTGACGATCTTAGGGCGGCCTATGTAGTGTTGGCCTTAGGCGCTCCTAACGCCGACCCGGAGGCACGTGGGTGACGTTCACACGACGACATCGGTGGGTCCTGCTGTCGCTCTGCGCGATGCTGCTCGGCGTGCTCGTGCTGCAGGCGCTCGACGGCGGCGTCGCCGATCCGACGGGCGCGCGGCTCTCGTCACGCGCCGCCGCCTTCAACAGCGGCCTGCTCGTCTTCCGCGAGGGCCTCGAGGCGGTGCTCGTCCTCGCCGCCATCACGGCCGGGCTGCAGGGGGCGAACCACCGTCTGCGCCGGCCGATCGGCGTGGGCGTCGCCATCGGCCTCGCCGCGACCGTCGTCACCTGGTTCATCGCCGTGTGGCTGATCGGCAGCGTCTCGGCGCGCGCGCTCGACGTGCAGGCGGCGACCGGCCTCGTCGCGATCATCGTGCTCCTGATCGTCACCAACTGGTTCTTCCACCGCGTCTACTGGACCGGCTGGATCACCCATCACAACCGCACCAAGCGGCGCCTGATGGACTCGGGCTCACCACGCTCGATCTTCATCGGGCTCGCGGTGCTGGGCTTCGCGAGCGTGTACCGCGAGGGCTTCGAGATCGTGCTCTTCCTGCAGAACATGCGCATCGCGTACGGGCAGAGCGTCATCCTCCCCGGCGTCGCGCTCGCCGCCGCCCTCGTCGCCGCGGTCGCCGCCGTCACGTTCCTCAACCACCGCCGCCTGCCCTACCGGCGCATGCTCGTCGTCACCGGCGTGATGCTCGGCGTCGTGCTCGTCGTGATGGTCGGCGAGCAGGTGCAGGAGATGCAGCAGGCCGGCTGGCTCGGCACCACGCCCGTCGACGCGGCGTTCCCGGCCTGGCTCGGCACCTGGTTCGCGACGTTCCCGAACGTCCAGGGCCTCGTCGCGCAGGCCGGCGCCGCCGTCTTCGTGCTCGGCTCCTACTTCGTCGCGGGCGAGTTGCGGGTGCGCCGCCCCAAGCGCCGCGGCGAGACCCCGGCGGTACTGCCCACGCACGCCCCGCGCGAGGCCGGCGAGGCCGCCGACGCGCCGGTTCCCGTGCTCACCCCGGCCTGACGGCGGGCGTCCCGCGGGCGGCGCGGACGTGAGAGAGTGTGCCCGTGGCGAAGCTCGAGGCAGCTCGCTGGTGGGAGGTGCGCGGCGCCCGGAACCAGAAGGCGGCGACCTACCGCTGCCCCTTCTGCGGCTATCGCCTGCACGCCGCCAGCGAGCACGCGCTCATCGCCCCCGAGGGTGACACGAGCCGCCGGCGCCATGCGCATTCGGAGTGCGTGGTCGCCGCACGCAAGGCGGGCAGGTTGCCGCTGCGCGACGAGTGGCTCGCCACGCAGCCGGCCGCGCCATCCCTGCTGCGCCGCCTGCTGAGACGCGCGTCATCGCTAAGGTGTCCCCATGATCGAGACGAAGCCATTCGGGGCCACCGGCCACGAGAGCTCGCGCGTCATCTTCGGCGCCGCCGCGCTCATGGAGGTCACGCAGCGCGAGGCCGATCCGGCGCTGGAGCTGCTGCTCGAGCACGGCGTCAACCACATCGACACGGCGGCCAGCTACGGCGACGCGGAGCTGCGGATCGCGCCGTGGCTGCGCGAGCACCGCGACCGCTTCTTCCTCGCGACCAAGACCGGCGAGCGCACGTACGCCGCCGCGCGCGAGGAGATCCGGCGCTCGCTCGAGCGGATGGGCGTCGACCAGGTCGACCTGATCCAGCTGCACTGCCTCGTGCACCCCGCGGAGTGGGACGTCGCGATGGGCGAGGACGGCGCGTTGCGGGCCGCCGTCGAGGCGCGCGAGGAAGGGCTCGTGCGCTTCATCGGCGTCACCGGGCACGGCCTCACGATCGCCGCGATGCACCTGCGCAGCCTCGCGCGCTTCGCGTTCGACTCGGTGCTGCTGCCCTACAGCCACGTGATCGTGCAGGACGCCCAGTACGCGGCCGACTTCCAGCTCGTGCTGGACACGTGTCGCGAGCGGCAGATCGCCGTGCAGACGATCAAGGGCATCGCACGCGGGCCGTGGGGGTCGAAGGAGCACACCGGGCCGACCTGGTACGAGCCGCTCGTCGGTCAGGAGGAGATCGACCTCGCCGTGCACTGGGTGCTCGGCGAGCCCGGCGTCTTCCTCAACAGCGCCGGCGACCTCGCCCTGCTGCCGCGCGTGCTGGCGGCCGCCGAGCGCTTCGCGTCACGCCCCGAGGAGGCGGAGATGGCGCGGCTGCTCTCCGAGCGGCGCCTGAGCACGCTCTTCGTCTGAGCGCGGGTCAGGCGGCGAAGTCGGCGGTGGCCATCGCGGCGCCGGGGCTGCCGTCGAACGTGCCGGTCGCGATGCCGATGCCGATGCGATGGAGGCCGGCCGTGAGGATGACGGCGCGGTGGGCGGAGGAGTGCATCCACTGGCTGACGATGCCCTCGGGCGTGCCGTAGGAGCCGGTGCCCCAGGCGAGATCCTCGCCGATCAGCGGGGCGTTCAGGTAGCCGCGCACGCGTGCGTCCCAGGCCTGGTTCGGCGAGTTGTGGTCGAAGTAGCCCTTCTGCAGCATGTCGGCCGAGTGGAAGCGGGCGGCGCTGCGCAGCTGCAGGTTCGCCGTGAAGGGCGTGAGGCCGTGCTGCTGGCGGATGTCGTTGAGCAGGACGAGCACCTGCTGCTCGCCGGCCGCCCGCTTGGACGCCTTGGTGGCGGCCTGTCCCAGCGCCGGGACGGCGAGCAGGACGAGCGTGGCGAGGAGGCTGATGAAGGTGTTCTTCCGCATACCTCTTGGATCGATCCCGGGCGCCTCCGGGCCGATCCGAGGAATGCCTCTTCATGCATCCTTGCTTTCCGCGCTGCGCATCCCCGCTTTCGAGTACCCCGACTGATTCCGCCGTGGCCGTCGCCGCGCGCTACTGCGCCAGAAACCGCTCCCACTCCGCCGTGAAGCGCGCCTGGTAGCGCGAGGGGGGCTGCGGCACCTGTGTCTCGAGCCAGCGCACGATGCCGTCGCCGTGGTTCCTGAGCGCGTGCATGTCGCCGACCGAGCTCCAGCAGTAGTCGCCCGCGCGGAGCGTGTGCCTCTCGCCGTCGAGATCGGCCTCGATCTCGCCCTCGAGGAAGAAGAAGCCCTCCTCGAAGGCGTGATCGTGCGGGTTGATGAAGCCGCCCGGGGCGTACTGGACGACCATCAGGTTGAGCTGGGTCGCACCCGTATCCGGGCCGACGAGGATCTTCAGCGCCGCACCGCCGACGTTGGCGGCGTCGAAGCCCGCGAGGATCGACCCGCTGGGCCGGGGCAGCGCGGCCACATCGAAGTGATCGCGCCGGTAGGGCACCTCGAGACCGGCCGGAAGCGCGTGCTCGTCCGTGAAGACCGTGTCCTCGAGCGCCGCGCCGGGCTGCGGCGCCGCCACCTCGAGCCAGCGCACGACCGCGCCGGAGTCGTTGCGCAGGCCGTGCGCGACACCGCGATCGACGAAGACGTAGTCATCGGCCGCGAGTTGCTCGGTCGCGCCCGCGGCCGTGAACGCGAGCGTGCCCTCGAGGACGTAGAAGGCCTCCTCGAACGCGTGGAGATGGCCGTCGACGCGGCCGCCCGGCGCGAGCTCGGCGATCACGACCTCCTGGTGCACCGATCCGCCCGCCCGGTCGATGATCGGTCGCCGCACGTGCCCGGCGCTGCGGCCGGCGTAGAGGCCGAGACTTGCAGGCGTCTCGCCGAGCGTTCCGCGCAGGTGCATCTTCAGCTCCTCGTGCCGGGATGGCAGCGGCCTCGGACGGCCGATATCATCGCCGAGTTTAGGGGCCGTCGGGCCCCTGAGTTGTCCGACCAATCGATCGGAGGCACCCTTTGCCACAGGCGGCGGACGGCCAGACCGGCTCGGGCGGGGTCGCCCGGCCGATGAACGGCGCCGAGTACCTGGAGAGCCTGCGCGACGGCCGCGACATCTGGATCTACGGCGAGAAGGTCGACGACGTCACGACGCACCCCGCCTTCCGCAACGGCGTCCGCAGCATCGCGCGCCTCTACGACGCCCTCCACGACCCCGAGACGAAGGACGAGCTGACCGTCCCGACCGACACGGGCAACGGCGGCTACACCCACGCCTTCTTCAAGGCCCCCCACACGGCCGAGGATCTCGTGCGCGGGCGCGACGCCATTGCCGCGTGGCAGCGGCTGACGTTCGGCTGGATGGGGCGAAGCCCCGACTACAAGGCCGCCTTCCTTGCCACCTACGGCCCGAATGCCGACTACTACAAGCCGTTCGAGGACAACGCGCGGCGCTGGTACAAGGAGTCGCAGGAGCACGTCTACTTCCACAACCACACGCTCGTCAACCCGCCCGTCGACCGCAACCGCGAGATCCACGAGGTCGAGGACGTGTTCATCCACGCGGTCAAGGAGACCGACGCCGGCGTGGTCGTCCGAGGCGCCAAGATGGTCGCCACCGGCTCCGCCTTCTCGAACTACAACTTCGTCTCGTACCACGGCTCGGCGGCGATCAAGAAGAAGGAGTACGCGATCTCCTTCTTCGCGCCCATGAACCAGCAGGGCGTCAAGCTGATCTGCCGGCCGTCCTACGAGTACATGGCGGCGACCGTGGGCACGCCGTTCGACTACCCGCTCTCGAGCCGCTTCGACGAGAACGACGCCGTGCTCGTGTTCGAGGACGCGTTGATCCCGTGGGAGAACTTCCTGATCTACGGCAACATCGAGATCGCGAGCACCTACCACCTGACCGGCTTCATCTGGCGCGCGCTCTTCCAGGGCTGCACCCGCCTCGCCGTCAAGCTCGACTTCCTCGCCGGCCTCTTCATCAAGATGGTCGAGGCGACCGGCACGGCCGACTTCCGCGGCATCCAGGCCTCGATCGGCGAGATCCTCGCCTGGCGCAACATGTTCTGGGCGCTCACCGACGCCATGTGCCACAACCCGGTGCCCTCGGCCGGCGGCACGGTGCTGCCGAACATCGAGGCGGCCTCGGCCTACCGCATCCTCTCGAACCAGGCCTATCCGGCGATCAAGTCGATCATCGAGAACCAGACCGGCGGCGCGCTCATCGCCCACCCGTCGAGCACGCGCGACTGGAAGTCGCCCGAGCTCCGGCCGCTGCTCGATCAGTTCTACCGCGGCTCGAACGGCTACGACGCGGTCGACAAGATCAAGCTCGTCAAGCTCTGCTGGGACGCGATCGGCAGCGAGTTCGGCGGCCGCCACGAGTTGTACGAGCGCTCCTACTCCGGCAGTCACGAGCTGACGAAGCTCGAGTGCTACTGGATGGCGAAGGGCGACGGCACGGTCGACAGGATCAAGGGCTTCGTCGACAAGTGCATGTCGGAGTACGACCTCGACGGCTGGACGGCGCCCGACCTCATCAATCCGGACGACGTCAGCTCCTTCAAGGACTGACGGTCCGCGGCCCGGCGGGCGTGGTCGCGACGAAGCGGCCACGCCCGGCCTGCCGCCCGACCCGCCACCGCGGTGCCAGGCTCCGCCACCTGGCGCGCCGCGGGGTCAGACCCTGGTTGCCGGGAGCTAGGATCGCGGCGTGGGCCGCCTGCAGGGGAAGTCGATCGTCGTCACGGGCGGGGCGTCGGGGCTCGGCCGCGCGATGGCGCTGCGGTTTGCGGCCGAGGGGGCCGATGTCGTCGTCGGCGACGTGCGCGAAGACCCGCGCGAAGGCGGCCGGCCGACCGTCGAGCTGATCGCCGAGCAGGGCGGGCGGGCGGCGTTCGTGCGTGCCGACGCCGCGCGTGCGAGCGACATCGACCTGCTCGTACGCACGGCGGTCGAGCGCGTCGGCAGGCTCGACGTGATGGTGCCGAACGCGATCGTCGCCGGACGGCACTCGAAGGGCCTGCTCGAGACGGGCGAGGACGACTGGGACGCGATCATGGCCGTCGGTCTGCGCGGCGTGTTCCTCGCGTGCAAGCGCGCGGTCGAGCAGATGCTGACGCAGGAGCCGGTCGGCGACGCGCGCGGCCGCATCGTCGCCGTCTCCTCGCAGCACGGCATGGTCGGCCCGCCCGGCCACGTCGCGTACGCCGCCGCCAAGGGCGGCGTCGTCAACCTCACGCGCCAGATCGCGGTCGACTTCGGGCCGCGCGGGATCATCTGCAACGCGGTCGCCCCGGGCAAGATCCTGACGACGCCGATCGACGAGCCCGACACGGCCGAGACGCTCGCCTACTCGCACGCGCGCACGCCGTTCCCGCGCCTCGGCAGGCCCGAGGACGTAGCCTCGCTCGCGACGTTCCTCGCCTCCGACGACTGCACCTACATGAGCGGTGCGAACGTGCTGGTCGACGGCGGCTGGATGGCCTACTGACCGCGGCGCCGGCGGAGCGACCGCCGGCCCCGCCGAGGCCGATCCTCACCGCGGCGGGTAGTGCTCGAGCCACCAGCTCGCGATGTCGCAGCGGCGCATGAAGCTGACACCCTCGATCGCCTGCGCGTGCTCGATGAACTGCCGCAGCGCCGAGGCGCGGGCGGCCTGCCCGCTCCAGCGCTCGTGCACCGCGACGGTCATCATCGTCGGCCGCTCGCCGCCCTCGCGCACGAGCTCCTCGAGGCCCCAGACCATCGTGTCGAGGAAGTCGCGCGGGCTCGCGAAGCCCGGGTTCATGAGGTAGCGCGAGTCGTTGTAGGTCTTCGAGTACGGGATCACGAGGATCGGGGGCGTCCGGTCGCCCGTCTCGTAGTAGGGCAGGTCGTCGGCGCAGCCCTCCGAGTGGTAGATGAAGCCGCCGAGCTCGTGCAGGATGGTGCGGGTGTTCTCGCTCGGCCAGCCGCGCGAGTTCCAGCCGACGGGCCGCGAGCCGAGCACGCGCTCGAACGTCTCGATCGCGCGCACGATCTGGTGGCGCTCCTCCTCGTGCGAGTACGTCCAGGCCTCGGTCCAGCGCCAGCCGTGCCCGAGCAGGTCGTGGTCGCGCTCGCGCATCCACGCCGCCACGGCGGGGTTCAGCTCGAGCGCCACGGCGGCGGCCGAGACCGTCACGGGCACGCCGGCGGCATCGAAGATGCGCGCGAGCCGCCACACGCCCGCGCGGCTGCCGTACTCGTAGTGGGCCTCGGTGCCGGGGTCGCGCTGGGGCGGCTGCACGCCGGGGTCGGCGTACTCGCCCCAGCCGTCGTTGCGGTCGTCGCCCCACGCCACCGAGTACTCCGAGCCCGCCTCGTAGACGAGCACGAGGTTGACGACCACGCGTGCGCCTCCGGGCCAGGAGATGCCCGGAGCGTCGCGGCCGTAGCCGACCAGGTCGCGGGCGCGAACGGCGGGGGGGATTTCGTCGTGGTGCGAGGTCATGCGGAGACCGTTTCCGTGGGGTGGGCGGGCGTCATGGGAGCGCCCTCGCGCGCGAGCAGCTCGATGGTCCTGTCGGCGACCAGCACGCGGTTACCTTAGAGCGCGCAGCACGCCGGCGATCTCCGCAGCGGTGCGCCGCATCGTCGCCGCGGGCGCCACCGTCACGCGCGCGAGGCCCGGCAGGCCGAATTCGGTGCCGCCGCGCACGAGGATGCCGCGCCGCATGAGCGCGTCGCAGACCGCGACGTCGTCGGCCTCCAGCTCGACGAGCACGAAGTTCGACTGCGACGGGTGCACGGCGATGCCGGCCGCCTCGAGCTCGGCGGTCAGCAGCGCGCGCGCTGCGGCGACCTCGCCGCGCCGGCGCTCCACGAAGCCCGGCTGCGCGACGCCCGCGATGCCGGCGGCGAGCGCCGCGCGGTTGACGTTGAACGGCTCCTGCACGAGGTCGAGCAGGCGCGCGACGGCGGGATCCGAGATCGCGTAGCCGAGCCGCAGGCCCGCCATGCCGAAGATCTTCGAGAACGAGCGGATGATGATCACGGCGCGGCCCGCGACGACGTCGCGCGGGCGATCGGCCCGTACGGCGGGATCGGCGAAGTCGAAGTAGGCCTCGTCGGCGACCACGATGCAGCCGCCGGGCAGCCGGTCGAGAAACGCCGTCCACGCCGCGGGCCCGATGAGCGTGCCGGTCGGGTTGTTCGGGTCGCAGATCCAGACGAGCCGCGCACCCGTCGCGACGGCGGCGTCGGCGACCGCGTCGAGGTCGATCGCAAGGCCGGCGGGCCGGACGCGCGTGACGCTGCCCCCGGCGGCGGTCGAGACCGACGCGTACAGGCCGTAGGTCAGCTCCGGCGCGATCACAGGCGTGCCCGGCCCGATGAAGACCTGCGCGATCGCCGCGATCACGGCCTGCGCGCCGTGGGCGGGCGTGACGTACGCGGGCGGCACGCCGAGCCAGGCCGCGAGGCCGGCGCGGAAGTCGGCGAAGAGGTGCTCGGGGTAGAGCGCGGCGTTGAAGACCTCGGCGGCGGCCGCCTCGAGCATGTGACGCGGCGGCTCGAAGCGGTCCTCGTTCCAGTTGAGCGGCTCGAGCTCGCTCAGCCCGTGGCGGGCCTTGAGGTCGTCGCGGCTCGGCCCGGGGTCGTAGCGGACGAGGCCGCGCAACGACGGTCGCGCGAGCGCATCCCAGTCGATCACGCCGCGGCCAGCTCTCGCAGCGCGGCCTCGAGCGCCTGCAGCGCGAGGACGACGGCGTCGGCGCCGGTCGACTCCTCGGGCGCGTGGCTGACGCCGCCGGCGTCGCTGCGTACGAACAGCATCGCGCTCGGCACGCCTGCGAGCGCGAAGATGGCGGCGTCGTGGCCCGCACCGGAGGGCAGCTCGACCGGCTCGACGCCGAGTGCGGCCACGGCCCGCCGCAGCGCGGCGCGCGGGCCGTCGCTCATGGCGACCGGCTCGTAGCGCCAGCGCTGCTCGATCGCGACCTCGCAGCCGGCCGCCTCCGCCGCTGCGCGCGCCGCGGCGATTGCGCCGTCGACGAGCGCATCGAGCCGCGCGGCGTCGGGAGCGCGCAGGTCGGCGAACAGCTCGCAGCGCTCGGGGATCGTGTTCGTCGCACCTGGCTCGACGGTGAGGCGGCCGATCGTCGCGACCGCGCCGGGCAGCGACCGCGCGACGTCGTGGGCGCCGACCACGAAGCGCGCTGCGGCGCCGAGCGCGTCGGCGCGCAGGTGCATCTGCACGGTGCCCGCGTGGCCGCGCCTGCCGCTGAACGCGATCTCGAGGCCCGCCATGCCCGCGATCGAGGTGACGATCCCGAGCGGCGCACCGGCCGCGGCGAGCGACGGGCCCTGCTCGATGTGCGCCTCGACGAACGCCGCGGGGGCGGGATCGAGCCAGCCGGCGGCCGGCAGGTCGCCGTAGCCGAGCGCCGCGAACGCCTCGGCCAGCGAGACGCCGTCGGCGTCGCGGAGATCGCCCTCGTCGTCCTCGAGCTGCCCGCACACGGCCCGGCTGCCGAACACGCCGCGACCGAAGCGCGGGCCCTCCTCGAGCCGGAACGCCATCGCCGCGACGGTGCGGCGCGGCGGCTCGCCGGCCGCCATGGCCTCGGCCGCGTCGAGCGCGAGCAGCGTCCCGAGCGCGCCGTCGAAGCGCCCGCCGTCGATCGGGGTGTCGAGGTGCGATCCGCTCCAGACCTCGGGCAGCTCCGGCTCGCTCCCGCGGAGCCGCCCGACGACGTTGCCGGCCGGATCGAACGTCACGTCGAGGCCCGCGTCACGCATCCAGCCGGCCACCAGCTCGAACGCCTGCTGCTCGCCGGGGCCGAGCCCGGGGCGGTTCGTCCCGGCGGCGCGGCCGATTGCGAAGAGCGTGTCGAGGCGCGCGAGGATGCGCGCGGCCCGCCCCTCCGGGGTGGCGGTGCGGGGCGCCTCCGCGGCGGGGTCGAGCGGCCTGCTCACGGGCCCGAGTATTGCAGGGAGCAGGGCATTCTCACGGCACGGGCACCTCCGCGCACCCGGACGACGTGACGGCGGGTCCGGACGGCAGCGCGATTTGACCTGGCCAGGGTTGTCTGACTAGAGTCAGGTAATGACGGCCGAGCTCGTCGCGCAGGTGCGCAGCTTCAATCGCACGGTGACCGAGCGCGTCGGTGCGCTCGATGAGCGGTTCCTGGGCCGCGGCCGCCCGCTCGGCGAGGCGCGGATGCTGTGGGAGATCGGGCCCGGCGGCGCCGAGGTGCGGCAGCTGCGCGGCCGCCTCGGCATCGACTCGGGCTATGCGAGCAGGCTCCTGCGCTCGCTCGAGGCGCAGGCGCTGATCGAGGTGCGGCCGTCGGCGGAGGACGGGCGCGTGCGGCATGCGCAGCTCACCGCGGCCGGCCTCGCCGAGCGCGCGGAGCTCGACGCGCGGGCGGATGCGCTCGCGCAGCAGCTGCTCGATCCGCTCGACGACGGCAGCCGCGCGCGCCTGGTGGCCGCGATGGCGGAGGTCGAGCGGCTGCTCGTCTCCTCCCTGATCGCGATCGCCGCCGAGCACCCCGCGAGCGCCGACGCGCGCTGGTGCGTCGAGCAGTACTTCGCCGAGCTCGCGACCCGCTTCGAGACCGGCTTCGACCCCGCGCGCAGCATCCCGGTCGGCGCCGAGGACTTCGCGCCGCCTGCGGGCCTGCTGCTGGTGGCGCGGCTCCGGGGGAAGCCCGTCGGCTGCGGCGCGCTGCGCTTCCACGGCGCCGAGCCTGCCGAGCTCAAGCGCATGTGGGTGGCGCGCGAGGCCCGCGGCGCGGGACTCGGCCGCCGGCTCCTCGGGCTGCTCGAGGGGCACGCGGCCGCGGCCGGCGCACCGGCGGTCCGGCTGGAGACGAACGGCTCGCTGAGCGAGGCCATCGCGCTCTACCGCGCGACCGGCTACGAGGAGGTCGCCCCGTTCAACGACGAGCCGTACGCCCACCACTGGTTCGAGAAGCGCCTGGCGTAGACCCGGCGCGCAGTCGCGTCAGACCCCCGACCAGAACTCCGCGAGCAGCGCGTTGTACTCCGCCGGCCCCTCCTGGAACGGCTGGTGGCCCTGGTCGGCGATCACGTGCAGGCGCGCGCCCGGGATCTGCCCCGCCAGCTCGCGGCCGAAGCGCTCGGGCAGGCAGAGGTCGAGCTCGCCGACGGTCACGAGCGTCGGGACGGAGATCGCGCCCACGCGGTCGTAGGTGTCGTGCTCGAGGAGCGCATCCGCGGAGCGGCAGAACGCGTCGACGGACTGGGCGTTCGGGCTCTCCGCGGCCGCGGTGAGCCACTCCTCCATGATCCCCTCGTTGTAGATGCGCGGGGCGAAGCACCACAGGTTCACGACGTTGAGGAAGTCGCGCAGGTTGTCGGACTTCTTCGCGGCCCACTGCCAGCTGCGGATGACCTCGCGGAAGAAGTGGTCGCCGCGGCAGTACGTGCCGTTGAGGACGAGGCTGCGCACCTTCTCGGGATGCGCGAGCGTCAGCTCCTGCGCGATCGCCCCGCCCATCGACGAGCCGACGACGTGTGCGCGCTCGATGCCGAGCGCGTCCATGAGCGCCGCGGTGTCCTCGGCGAAGCTCGTGATGCGGTACTCGCCGGGCGGCGTCGCCGAGCGGCCCACGCCGCGGTTGTCGAACGTCGTGATGTGCCAGCGGTCGCTCAGGCCCGCGACCTGATCGACCCAGCACGCACCTTCGTCGGCGAGGCCGGAGATGAAGATGACGTCGTCGCCCTGCCCTGCCTGCTCGGCGTACAGCTGCACGCCACCCGCGTCGGTCATTCCCATGGGGCGATCTTACGGACGCCGCGCCTGCAGGGTGTAGGAGTGCGGCAGTCGCTCGGGCCGGTCCGAGAGCCGGTACTCGCCGCCTCCGATCTTCGTCATCTGGCCCGGGAGCGCGTCCCACGGCACCGAGTCGTGCTCCTCCAGCGCGGTCAGCTCGAGCCCTGCCGCGAGCGCCGCCCCGACGATCTCGCCGAGGCCGTGGTTCCACTCGTGCGTGACGTTGTGCGTGAAGACGTGATCGGTCTCGACGTACGTCCCGTTCTCGTCCCAGACCATCGGCTCGGGCTGCTCGAAGTACGGGTACTCGAGCACGAGCAGGCCGTCGGGGCGCGGCTCGGTCACGGCCCACAGCACGGGGTGCCCCTCGCGGATGAAGAGCCGCCCGCCGGGCCGCAGCAGCGCCGCCACGACCTCGGCCCAGCGGCGGATGTCGGGCAGCCAGCAGAGCGCGCCGATGCCGGTGTAGACGAGGTCGAAGCGCTCGCGGCCGAGCGCGTCCGGTGCGCCGTAGAGGTCGGACTCGACGAAGTCGACCTCGACGCCGACGGCAGCGGCGAGGCGCCGGCCCTGCTCGAGCGCCGGCGCCGAGAAGTCGAGACCCGTCATGCGCGCGCCGAGCCGCGCGAGCGAGACCGTGTCGGTGCCGATGTGGCACTGCAGGTGCACCGCGTCGAGGCCGGCGATGTCGCCGAGACGGGGCCGGTCGAAGCTCACGACCTCGCTCAGGAACGCGGGATCGTCCGTGAAACGAGAGACGGCGTAGTCGGGCGAGGCGGCATGCGCCGCCACGCGGTCGTCCCAGTTCGCGCGGTTGACGTCGCGGTAGTCATCCATGCCGCGGAGCGTCGCACACCGGAAACGGACGGGCAGCAGCCCCGGTGCGAGGCCGTGGCTGCTGCCGCACGTCCGTTCACCGGCGTCACTTCTCGAGATGGATCGTGATCACGATGTCGGAGTTGTTCGTGTCGCCGATCTGCTTCATCGTGGCGCCGCCGGTGGCGCCGAAGTAGCGCCCGGTCCCGCCCACGACGACAGGGGCGCCGTCGCTCGGCGTGTGGAAGAGCAGCAGCTCGTTCCGGCCCACGGCCGACTGGCCCTCGCACACCGGCGGCGAGCCGGCGTCCTCGAAGACGCAGGTCGTGTGGCTCGACGCGCTGAACCTCTTGGCGTGGCTCGCGTGGGTGCCCTTGTAGGCGAGCTCGAGGATGTCCATCTTGTCGCCGGCCGCAGGACTCTGCGGCGGCCGTTGCGCAACGGTGCCGTCGGCGCGCGTGTAGACGAACGACACGACGACGCTGTACCAGCGCATCGTGACCGTCGAGCCCGAGTGGCCCTTCGCGGGCTTCGCAGCCGGATGCGCGAGCGCCGGCGTCGCCGCGGCGGCGATGGCGCAGAGCGCGACGGCGGCAAGACCTGCGAGGCGCCGCGCGCTCCGGTTGCGGTGGGTGAATGCGGTGCTCATCGATGTCCCTCCTGGTGGTCGCGGACGCGGTCGCGCCCGCACCGTTCACGCTAGGAAGGGAGGCCGGAATGCACATCGTGACCAGCACCGAACCCGCACTCGGTGCCAGCCCCGACTAGCATCGGCGCCATGACCGCCACCGGCTTCACCACCACCCGCATCGTCACCGACGGCGACGAGCGCTTCATCTCGCTGCGACGGCCGCTCGAGCTCACCGGCATGGGGATGAACCTCATGATCCTCGCCCCCGGGCAGCGCGGGCGCGTGCACGATCACGAGCACCAGGAAGAGGTCTACCTGGTGTGGGAGGGCGTGCTCACGCTGATCGTCGAGGGCGAGCCGCACGAGCTCGCACGCGGCGAGCTCGCGCGCGTCGGCCCGGGGGTCCGCCGCCAGGTCGTCAACCGCGGCCCCGGCAACGTCGCGATCGTCGCGCTCGGCGCCACGCCGGGCACGCACGTGGGCCGCGACGGCAAGGCCTGGGCGTCGTGGGACGAGATCGGCGCACCGGGGCGCCCGCCGCAGGAGGTTCCGCTGCCGGACGACCTGCCGGAGGCCGAGCGCCGGAGCTGACTAGCGGCCCCGCCGATCGCGCATCGCCTTCGGCCAGATCCCCTGCTTGCCCGGCGAGAGGATGCCGTTCGGGTCGAGCGCGTCCTTGATCGTCTCCGTGAAGCGCCGGTAGGCGTGATCGTTGAACGAGTACTGCTCGGCCGCGATGTCCATGAAGTCGAGGTGCGCGCGGTACTCGCCGTACCCCTGCCCGGCGGCCTCGCGCACGAGCAGCTTGGCGGTGTCGTAGGCGCGCCGCGCCTGCTCCTCGTTCTTCGTGTCGAACAGGACCATCGTGACGTGCGCGAAGCTGCGCGCGCTCACGGCCAGGTTGGCGGCGATGTAGTCGAGACCCGCCCGTTCCTCGATGATGCCGCGCAGCAGGTTGCGCACGGCGATCGCGTCGCCGCCTGCGAGCGGCACGATCGGCGAGAAGCCGATATGCCCGCCTTCCGCGCCGCCGTACCAGGCGGTCATGTTGTTCCAGCCGAGGTTCGGCACGCCGGCCTGGATGAGGTCGGCCGGGTGCTCGAGCGTCGCCGCGGTCTCCGGATCGTGCTTGGTGCCCCACACCTCGGCGCCGGGGATCTGCTCGAAGGCCCGCTTGATCTTGGCGAAGTTGTGGTCGACGACCGCCTCGTCGCCCCACAGCGCCGAGCGGATGATCCAGCGGCCGATCTCGAGCTCGCGCGCGATGTGGTCGATCGTCGCCTCGGGGATCGGGCCGTCGCCGTCGTACCACTGCGAGCGGCTCGAGAGCACCGAGCCGAGGCAGAGCGTGTTGTACATCGACGGCACGCCCTCGATCGTGCGATCGAGCAGCAGCCTGCGCAGCGTCTCGACCATCGGCGCGAGGTCGTCGTCCTTCCACACGCGCACCCAGAAGGGCATGTACGTCTGCGGCTGCGGCATGAGCCAGACGCCCATCTTCGTGACGATCCCGTAGTTGGACTGCATGAAGAGCTGGTCGGGCGTCGGCCCGAGGCCGCGCTTGTAGAGGTGCCACGCCTTGTTGTGAGGCATCGCGCCCATGCCGGTGCGCAGCACGTCGCCGTTCGCGAGCACGACCTCCATGCCGCACTGCGCCGCCATGTCCTGGCCGTAGGGCAGGTACGTGACGCCGTGATCGAGCGTGTTGCCGATGACGCTGCCCCAGCCGAGGTCGGCGATCGAGAGCCAGAGCTTGTGCCCTCCCGCCTGGATCGCGTCGTAGAGGTCGAACCAGCGCACGCCCGGCTCGACGACCGCGTACGCGCACGCCTCGTCGATCTCGAGCACGCGGTTCATGTTGCGGAGGCTCACGATCACCGACCCGCGCACGCGCGGCGCGGGTCCGCCGTAGCCGTTGTTGCGCCCTTGCCCGTGCGTCCAGAGCGGCACCTTGTGCTCGTTGGCGACGCGCAGGACGGCCTGGATCTCCTCGACCGTCGTCGGGAGCACGACCGCCGAGGCCGTGTAGTCGTCCCAGCTCGCGTGCGCGAACGGATCGCGGAACGCGTCGAGGTCCGCGTCCGCGGTGAGCACCGCAGCCGAGCCGAGCGCTGCGACGAATCCGTCGAGGGCGGCCGAGAGCGCCTGATCGGATGAGACGGGCGGGAGCGCGGTGCTCACGAGAACCTCCAGCAGGGCAGGCGATGCGGGCACGGCGATCATGTCACGACCGAGGCGAACGGAGGGTGCGAAATGCGCTCAAGCTCGGCTTCGCGGAAACCGATGCTTCTGCCGTGGTTGTGCCGAATCCCCCGCGGGTCGCCAGCGGCGCGCTCGCCGCGCTCGCGCTGCTGACCGCGGCGTGCTCGTCATCGTCGGGCGACGCAACGCCCTCGCGCGACGGCGCCGTCGACGTGAGGGTCGCGGACTTCAAGATCGTGGCGCCCAGGCACGATCGCGGCCGGCACGGTCGACCTCCGGGTGTCCAACCGCGGGCCCGACACGCACGAGCTGCTGCTCGTGCGCGGCGACGACAAGCCGCTGCCGCTGCGCGCCGACGACCTGACCGTCGACGAGGAGGCGCTCGAGCCGCGCATCGTGAGCCTCCTCGACGACGACCACCCGGGCGGCGACCGCCTGTGGACGGTCAAGCTCACGCCCGGCACGTACGAGCTGATCTGCAACATGTCGGGCCACTACCTCGGCGGGATGCACACGCGGCTGGTCGTTGCGTGAGGCTGCGCCGCACGTCGTCGTTCCGGCCATTCGCGGCGCGCGGGCGAAGCGCGATCGTGGCCGTGATCGCGACCTTCGCGCTCTTCTCCGCGATCAGCGTCGGGCTCTCGATCCGCGAGACCTCGCGCTCGCACCACAGCGCCACGGTCGTCGAGATCGCCGGACGGCAGCGCACGCTGGCCGAGCGCTACGTGCGCGAGATCATGCTCGTCAAGAGCCACAACCGGGCGGATCCCGCGACGACCGCGATGCTGCTGCACGACAGCGCGGCGACCCTCATCCGCGGCGGGACGGCACCGGCCGTCAACGGCGACGACGATGCGACCTCGCTGCCGGCCGCCTCGGGCCTGGCACGCCTGCAGCTGCAGCAGGAGCAGCGGCTCGTCCACGACCTCACCGCCACGGGCAGCGCCTGGCTCGCGGGCCGGCCGCTCAAGGGCGTGCCGCTCACCGCCCACGAGAGGATCGCCGCGAGGGATCCCGTGCGGCGCCTCGAGGTGCTCGCCGCGCTGACCTCGAACGTCTCGCTCAACGCCGCGCGCACGATCGCGGAAGGCGCCGACCACGGCATCTCGCGCCTGATCCTGACGCAGGTGCTGCTCGGCATCGCCGGTCTCGCGGCGGCGCTGCTCCTGGCGTTCGCGCTGACGGCCGCGACGCGGCGCCAGACGGCGCACTTCCGCAGCCTCGTGAGCGCCTCGACCGACCTCGTGCTCGTGTTCGGCGACGGCGGCTGCCGCTACGCGAGCCAGTCGGTCGCGCACATGGTCGGCCACCAGGAGCGCGAACTGCTCGCAGGGGGCTTCGCCGAGACGGTGCACATCGACGACCGCCCGCTGCTGGCCGCGACCTGCGCGCGGGCCGAGCCCAGCGAGATCATCTTCCGCATGCGCAACCGGCTCGGCGAGTGGCGGCACGTCGAGGCGCACGTGACCGACATGCGCCAGGAGCCGCACGTGCGCGGCGTCGTGCTCAACGGCCGCGACATCAGCGAGCGCGTGGTGCTCGAGGAGGAGCTCACGCGCCAGGCGTTCCACGACGGCCTCACGGGCCTCGCGAACCGCGCGCTCTTTCGCGACCGCCTCGACCAGGCGCTCGCGCGCGGGGCGCGCTCGCGCGAGCCGCTCGCGCTGCTGCTCGTCGACCTCGACGGCTTCAAGCAGATCAACGACAACTTCGGGCACGACGTCGGCGACCAGCTGCTGCTGCGCGTCTCGGCCCGTTTCGGCGACGCGACGCGCCCGAGCGACACGGTCGCCCGCTTCGGCGGCGACGAGTTCGCCGTGCTCGTCGAGAACGGCAGCGAGGCGTACGCGACGGCGCTCGCCGGGCGGTTGCTGGAGCGCCTCTCACAGCCTGCGACGGTGGGCGACCAGACGCTCGCGTTCGGTGCGAGCATCGGCATCGTCGTCCATCCGGGCGACGGCGGCGCGGGCCGCGAGGAGCTGATCCGGCGCGCCGACATCGCGATGTACGCGGCCAAGAAGGCCGGCCGCGGACGCTACGAGGTGTTCCGCGGCGAGATGGCCCGCGAGTTCGGCGAGACGCTCGGGCTCGAGTACGAGCTGCGCCTCGGCCTGCAGCGCAACGAGTTCAACCTGCACTACCAGCCGGAGATCCAGGTCGACGGCGGCGGCGATCGTCGGCGTCGAGGCGCTGCTGCGCTGGACGTCGCCGACGCGCGGCGACGTGTCGCCGGCCGAGTTCATCCCGGTCGCCGAGTCCACGGGGATGATCTCCCAGCTCGGCGAGCTGGCCCTGCGCGAGGCGTGCCGCCAGACCGTGCG
Source organism: uncultured Actinomycetes bacterium (assembly GCA_963743275.1). Lineage (GTDB taxonomy): Bacteria > Actinomycetota > Thermoleophilia > Gaiellales > JALYLC01 > JALYLC01. The sequence continues at coordinate 172,917 of CAVUPB010000006.1, forward strand.
CTGGGAGGCGGAGGGGGTGCTCCCGGAGCGCTTCATCACCTGGGTCAACCTCTCGGGCATGCAGCTCTCGGCCGGCGGCATCGACGACCTCGTGCGCACCGTGCTCGCCGAGACGGGGCTCCCGGCGCGGCGCCTCGGGCTCGAGGTGACCGAGACCGCGATCGTGCAGGGCGGCGCGGCCGGAGAGCGCGCGCGCAGCGAGCTCCAGGCCCTGCACGCCGACGGCGTCGGCATCGCGATCGACGACTTCGGCACGGGGTTCTCGTCGCTCGGGCAGCTACGGCGCTTCCCGATCGACATGATCAAGGTCGACCGCTCGTTCGTGCAGGGCGCCGAGCACGATGCGCGCGACGCGGCGATCACCGCCAACGTCGTCAGCCTGGCGCATGCGCTCGGGCTCGTGGCGATGGCCGAGGGCATCGAGTCGGAGTCGCAGCTGGCCTCCCTGCGCGAGCTCGGGTGCGATCTCGCGCAGGGGTTCCTGTTCGCGCGCGCCGTGCCGCCCGCCGAGCTCGCTGCGATGCTCGGCGGGGCGGCGCGGGGCCTGCGGCAGGCCGCCTGAGGGGCGCTACTTGCCGGTCTTCGCAGCCGGCGACAGCAGCTTCGTCGGGTCGATGAGCGCGTTCGACCCGGCGGGCAGGATCGCGATCTGCAGCTTCGGGTTGAGCTTCTGGATTGCGATGTACTGCAGCACGTTGGGCGAGAGCGAGGCCGCGAGCATGCGGTTGGCCTGGGCCTGGCCCTGGGCGACGGCGACGTTGGCGTTGGCCTCGCCCTTGGCCTTGGCGATCACGCTCTGCGCCTCGAACTGCGCCTGCTGCACCTGGGCCTTGGCGCGCAGGGCGGCCTGCGTCGCCTCCTGCTTGGCCTCGATCGCGGCCTCGAACTGCGGCGAGAACTCGATGTTGTCGATGTTGAGGTCGTTGACGCGGATCGAGTACGGCGAGAGCCGCGCGCGCAGCGCCTTCAGCACGGCCGAGCGGATCACCTCGCGGTTCGGGGCGATGTCGACGGCCTTGAACTTGACGGCCTCGTCCTTGAACGCCTGGTTGAGGTTGTTCGGGACGAGCCGGTCGAACCAATCGGTGCCGACCCGGGCGATCAGGCTGCGCGCGTCCTCGGGCTGCACCGAGTAGTTGACCGTCGTCGTGATCTTGACGCTCTGGGTCTCGGACGAGAACGCCGCGAGCTGGTCGAACGTCCGCTTCTGCACCTGGACGTTGACCGAGTCGTAGGTCTGCCACGGCGGGATCAGCGAGATCCCCGGATTGATCTGGCCGGAGATGCGGCCGAACGTGCGTACCACGCCGACGTGGCCGGTGTTGACCTGGGCAAAGCTGAAGAACACCGTCGCGAGCACGAAAATCGCGCTCGAGACGCCCACCGTCACGAGGCCCGGCGCACGAAAGGCATAGCGCTTGGCGTCGATGCGGTCGGGGTCGGGGTAGCTGTGGAAGATCAGGAAGACACCGACTCCCGCTGCAATGACCCAGACGATGGCGATGAAGATCCAGAACATGGTGGCTCCCGGTCGGTGGAGGAGCGCTCTCGGCGCTTGGCGGCATCGTATGAGAGGGGCGGATTCCGCCCCTCTCCGCGGGCCGGCGCGCGACGCGTTGACAACGGGACCGCGCGCGACTTCGATGGGTGGGTGGAGGTGACGGCATGGCAAGCGTCTCGATCCACGGCCCGACCGGCGTGCTGCTCGTCGACGGGCAGAAGGTATTCCCGATCGGCATCTCGGATCCGCCCCCGCCCGGCGCGAGTGCGCCGAGCGGCGAGCACGCGTTCCAGGAGCTCGCAAACGGCGGCGTGACGATGATCCGCTCGGGCACGCCCGACTGGGCGCCGGGGCGCATCAACCATCAGATCGCGGCCGAGAAGGCGATTCAGGACACCGCCGCCGCGCACGGCCTGCATTGCTGGATGCGGCTGGGCCCGGTCGCGAACCTTCCGGGAGCGGGCGCCAACGGGCAGCTGCTGCCGACGATCGTCAACGCCTTCAAGGGCCACCCCGCGCTGTGCGCGTACAAGGGCGTCGACGAGCCGCGCAATCCGTTCCGCGGGCCGAACTGGATCCGGCCGGCGGGCCTGATCAAGGCCCACACCCGGATCACGGCGCTCGACCCGGCACATCCCGTCGTCATCATCCAGGCGCCCCGCGGGCCCGTGTCGCAGCTCGTCGACTACCGCCCGGCATTCGACGTCACGGGGGTCGACATCTTCCCGGTCGCCTATCCGCCCGGCCTGCACTGCGACAACGGCAACACCGACATCAGCGTCGTCGGCGACATGACCGACAAGATGAAGGAGGCGAGCGGCGGGAAGCCGGTCTGGATGACACTGCAGATCGCGTGGAGCGGCACGGCGCTCTCGAAGGACGCCCCCGACATCGTGCCGCGCTTCCCGTCGCTGCCGCAGGAGCGGTTCATGGCGTACCAGGCGATCGTGCACGGCGCACGCGGGCTCGTGTTCTTCGGCGGGCACCTGACCGAGGTCTGCACGCCGGACGATGCCAAGGCGGGATGGAACTGGACGTTCTGGCGTCAGGTCCTGCGCCCGGTCGTCCACGAGCTCACGTCGAGCGACCTGCGACCCGCGCTGCTCGCACCCGACTCGAAGATCCCGGTGAGGGTCAAGGCACACACCTCGGGCGCGACGGACATCGAGCTCGTCGTGCGGCGCGCCGCCGGCTATCTCTACGTGATCGCCGTCAAGCGGGGCGGAAGCCCGGCGCTCGTCGATTTCACCGGACTGCCGAAGCGGCAGAACGGCGCACCGCTCGCGAAGGGCGAGGTGCTCTTCGAATACGTGCAGCGCCCGCTTCCGCCGCCGACCCTTCCCAACCGGCAGGTGCCGCGGCCGATCAAGGCCTCCGGCGGCGGATTCCGCGACTGGTTCAGCGCGCACGACGCGCACGTCTACCGCTTCGACCTCTCCTGAGGAGGCTGCGACCGGTGTCCGCTCCCTATCCCTGGCCCGTCAAGCCGTTCGACCGCCAGCACCCCGTGCGGGGGTTCTTCAACGACCCGCGCGTGCAGGACGCGAGCCACGCCTTCCACTTCGGCATCGACGTCTCGGCACCCGACGGCACCGCCGTCCACGCCGTCACCCCCGGCCGGGTGTTCATCGAGGACAAGGGCCACGCGGTCGCCGTGCAGGCGCCGGACGGCCGCGCGTTCGGGTACTGGCACGTCAAGCCCGCGGTCGCCCATCATCAGCAGGTCGGGCTCCACCAGCTGCTCGGGCACATCGAGAAGGGCTGGGGCCACGTCCACTTCGCCGAGAGCATCGGCGGCCGCTACGTCGATCCGATCCGGCCGGGCGCGATCCAGCCGTTCGTCGACGTGGGGCACCCGACGATCGCGCAGATCATGTTCCGGCGCGGGACGAAGGACGTGAAGCCCGATCAGGTCAAGGGCCGCGTGCAGATCTGCTGCATCGCCTACGACACGACGCCGATCCACGTCCCGGCGCCGTGGTCGCACATGCCGGTGGCGCCCGCGCGAGTGCGCTACCGCATCCTCTGCGCGGGGCGCTGCGTGCTGCCGCTGCGCGCCGGCGTCGACCTCCGCGTCTTCCGCAAGCCGGACCTGTTCGCCACGGTCTACGGGCCCGAGACCCGCCAGAACCATCCGAACAAGCCGGGTCTCTACAGCTTCATCCTCGCGCGCGACTGGAACAGCGCCGCGTTCCCGAACGACCGCTACAACCTCGAGGTCCGGGCCGCGGACGTGCACGGGAACGTCGCCTCCTCGACGCTGCCGTTCACGATCCGCAACTGAGCGCCGCCGGCTACGAGCCCCCGCGTTCGCGTGGCTCGACCACGACCTGCTCGAGGTGGAACGCTCCCATCGGGTTGAGCCGGAGGCCGTGCAGGTTCGGGCGGCGCAGGACGAGCTGGCGGGCGTACGAGATCGGCGCGATCGCGGCGCGCTCGCCGATCCAGAGGCGCTCGAACTCGCGGTAGAGCCGCAGCCGCTCGTCGCGGTCGCGCGAGCCGCGCGCGCGGGCGAGCACGGCGTCGGTCTCGTCGTCGCGGTAGAACGGCAGGTCGATCTCGAGCAGGCCGAGATAGAAGCCGTCGGGGTCGGGGTAGTCGGCGTGCCAGCCCGTCAGCCAGGCGTGCGTCTCGGGCGGGATCGAGAAGAACTTGTCCGGGATCTCGAAGTGCACGCGCACGCCGACGGCGGCCAGCTGCTCGGCGAGCACGGTCGTGGGCGACCACGGGCGCGCATCGATGCGCAGCTCGGGCAGGCCGGCGCCGTCCGGATACCCGGCCTCGGCGAGCAGCGCCCGGGCGCGCTCGGGGTCGTAGGCGATGCCCGCGCCGTCGCTGTGGCCGGGCATGACCGGAGGGATGGCGCCGCCACCGCCGGCGGCGAGGTCGACCCCGGGCGCATCGGCCACGAGCGGCGCGCTGTCGATGGCGCAGGCGAGCGCCATGCGGATGCGCTCGTCGGCCATCAGCGCGTGCCGGACGTTGAAGGCGAGGAAGTGCGTGGAGAGCGTGGGCGCTCGCTCCGCGACCGTCTGCACGGCCGCGGGCGGGGCATCGCGGACGAGCTGCAGGTCGTAGCGCCCCGCGAGCCAGGCCGCCAGCGGATCCTCGGCATTGCGCTCGCGGAAGACGATGCGCACCTCGGCGACGTTGCCCGAGGCTGTGCCCCAGTGGGGATTCGCCGTCAGGCGCGCGCCCAGGGCATCCACCTCGGCGAGCACGAACGGCCCGTTGCCGACGAGCGACTCCGGCCGGCGCCAGGCCGCTCCGACCTCGTCGGCGCGATGCCGCGGCCAGGGATACGACCAGTGCGACGCCAGCACGTAGGGGAAGTAGTTGCGCGGCTCGCGCAGGTGCACCTCGAGCGTCCAGTCGTCGAGCGCCTCGGCCGAGGCGATGTCGTCGAGCAGGAACGCGGTGATGTGCCCCTCCTCGCGCAGCTTGCGCCAGGCGTAGACGAAGTCGCCCGCGGTCACCGGGTGCCCGTCGCTCCAGCAGGCGTCCTCCCGCAGCATGAACAGGTACGTCAGGCCGTCGTCCGAGACGTTCATGTTCTGCGCCAGCTCCGGCACGACGTTGAGGTCGTGGTCGATGCGCAGGAGGCCGCGGAAGAGCTGCTCGATGACGATTGCGGAGTCGCTCGAGTACGTGTCGCCGGGCGCGTAGGAATCGGGCCGGATGAGCGCGACCTCGAGACAGGCATCCGCCGGGACGCGCTCGCTGCGCTCCTCGGTCGAGCAGTCGAACGCGGCGTCGTAGGCCTGGCCGGCGCGCGCGTAGTCGAACGCCAGGTGACGCACGAGCGCGATCTTGAAGAGCGTGTCCCGCTCCCGCGACGGGTCGTCGAGCCGCCGCAGGAAGGCGCGCGCGCGCCGGTAGTGCTCGATCGCCTCGTGGTCGGCGTAGACGGCCCGCGCGGCGTCGCCCGCGAGCAGCAGGTAGCGCGCGGCCCGCTCGGGCTCGTCGGCCTCGGCGAAGTGGCGTGCGAGCGGCCCGTAGAACGCCTCGTTCGTCTCGCCGTACATCGACTCGAGCGCCTCGCCGATGCGGCGGTGGAGGCTGCGCCGCGCCGGCTCGAGCAGGCTCGCGTAGGCGACCTCCTGCACGAGGCCGTGCCGGAAGCGGTACTCGGGCGCGGGCCGGCGGCGCACCTCGACGATCAGGTCGAGGCGCATGAGGTCGGAGAGCGCGGGCACGACCTGCTCGCGCGGCAGGAGCCGCTCCAGCAGGGGAAGTCCGAACCCGCGGCCGATCGCGCTCGAGACCGACACGACCTCGCGCGTGCGCGGCGGGAGGCGGTCGAGGCGCGCCTGCAGCGCACCCTGCACGAGCGAGGGCACCGCAACCTCCCCCGAGGCGAGCTCCCAGCCGCCGTCGCGGCGCCGCAGCGCGCCACGCTCGATCAGATCCTGGAGCGCCTCCTCGAGGAAGAACGGGTTGCCGCCGGCGCGCTCGGCGAGCAGGTCGGCGAGCGCCTCGGGCAGCGTCGCCTCGGCGAGCGCCTCGGCGAGCTCGCGGCTCGCGGTGGCCGGCAACGGCCGCAGCTCGATCTCGCGGTAGCGGTGCGGGAAGAGCGCCCGTGCGTGCTCGCCGAGGCGCCACGACGGCTGGTCGCGGTCGGCGCGGTAGATCAGGACGACGCCGAGCTGCACCTCGTCGGTCAGCGCGAGCAGATCCTCGACGAGCTCGATCGTGAGCGAGTCCGCCCACTGCAGGTCGTCGACGACGATGCACAGCGGCGCCTCCGTGGCCAGGCGGCGCACGACGGCGCCCACGGCGGCGAACGTCTGCTGCTGGACGGCTTCGCGGCTCAGCTCGCGCAGCGCGGCGCTCGCCTCGGCCTCGAGCGGCAGCCCGAGCAGGCGCGCCAGGAACGGGTAGGCCGTCTCGGCGCCGCTCTCGAGGCCGCCGAGCGCGGCCTTGAGCTCGAGCCGGACGCGGGCCTCCGGGGCGTCGACGCCGATGCTCAGCCAGTCGCGCAGCAGATCGCGCACGGGCCAGTACGGGAAGGTCTCGGCGTAGGAGCCCGCGCGCCCCTCGAGGAAGCGGATGCGATCGCCGAAGCGCCGGCGCGCCTCGACCACGAGCCGCGACTTGCCGATGCCCGACTCGCCCGTGATCGAGACGATCGCGCCGCTGCCGTCGGCGATCGCCTGACAGGCCTCGTCGAGCACGGCGAGCTCCGCGACCCGTCCGACGACCGGCACGACGGCGCGCACCTGGGCGGGGCCGCGCGCGCCGGTCACGCGCGCGGCGCGCAGCGGGCGCTCGAGTCCGCGCAGCTCGACCTCGCCGAGCGACTCGAGCTCGACGCAGTACTGCACCTGGCGCTCGGTCTCGGGCCCGACCACGATGCCGCCGTCGGGCGCGAGCTGCTGCAGCCGCGCGGCGATGTTGGCGGTGTCGCCGAGCGCGTTGTAGCGATCGGCGCCGTCCTCCTCGTCCGTGAGCACGACCGGCCCGGTGTTGACGGCGATGCGCACGCGCAGGTCGATGTCGTAGCCGTTGCGGAGCTCCTCGCCGTAGGCCGCGATCGCGGCCTGGATCGCGAGCGCCGCACGCACTGCGCGCTCGGCGTCGTCCTCGTGCCCGACGGGCGCGCCGAAGAGCGCGAAGACGCCGTCCCCTGCGAGCTGCGCGACCGTGCCGTCGAAGCGCCGTATCTCGCCGGCGATCAGGCTCATGATCTCGTCGAAGAGGAATTTCGAGCGCTCGGGCCCGAGCCGCTCGCCGATCGCCGTCGAGCCGACGACATCGGCGAACAGCACCGTGACGATGCGCTGGGTTCCCGTGCTCACGGCCATCGCACGAGTTATAGACGCGCGACGCTTCGCCGAGGGCGTTCCGGGCGCTCAGCCCTTGACGGCGCTGAACGTCAGCGAGCGCACGAAGTAGCGCTGCCCGAGCAGGAACACGACCAGCAGCGGCAGCGTGACCATCACGTTCAAGGCCATGACTGCGGCCCAGTCCGTGTGGTGCTGGCCCTGGTAGGTCAGCAGGCCGAGCTGGAGCGTGTAGTTGCGGTCGTCCGTGATCGAGATCAGCGGCCACAGGAAGTCGTTCCAGGCGTTCAGGACCGTGAGCAGCGCGACCGTCGCGAGCGCCGGTCGCATCAGCGGCAGCAGCACGCGCGCGAAGACGCCCAGCCGGCCGCAGCCGTCGATCATCGCGGCCTCCTCGATCTCCTTCGGGAGGCGGAGGAAGAACTGGCGCATCAGGAAGATGCTGAGCGCGCTCGCCATCCAGGGCAGGAACAGCGAGGGCAGCTCGCCCACGATGCCGAGCGTCGCATACATCTTGTAGACCGGGATCATGAGCAGCTGCGGCGGGATGAACACGGTCGTCAGCAGCAGCAGCTGCAGGGTGCGCGTGCCGATGAAGCGCATGCGCGCGAACGCGTAGCCGGCGAGCGGGCACACCAGCAACTGCGAGGCCACGGCGACGCTCGTGACGATCACCGAGTTCGTGAACCAGGTCGTGAAGTCGGACTCCTGGAGCACGGTGCGGTAGCCCGTGAGCGTCGGGTGGTGCGGGACCAGCGTGGGCGGGTACGCGTTGATCTCGGCCTGGGTCATGAACGACGCGAGCACCATCTGCACGAACGGGAAGATGAAGAGCAGCGCGAGCGGCGCCAGCACGAGGTGCCAGGCGCTCGGGCGGCGGCGCCGCGCGCGGCGCGGCGCGCGTTCGGCGCGGGCCGCGGCTGTCACCGAAGGCAGCGCTTCAGAAGACATCGAGCCTCCGGCGGCGGGCATAGACGACCTGCATCAGCACGAGCACGACGATGGCGAGGAAGAGCACGCAGGCGACGGCCGCGCCGAGGCCCTTCTGACCGTTCACGAAGCCGAGCTTGTAGCCGTAGACGATGATCACCGTCGTCGCGTCGATCGGGCCGCCGCGCTTCGTCGTCCAGGCGAGGTCGAAGAACTGCAGCGCGTTGATCGTCTCCCACACGACCGCGAGCACGGTGATCGGCCGCACGGCCGGCAGGATCACGTGCCGGAAGACCGCGAACCGGCCGGCGCCGTCGATGCGCGCGGCCTCGTGCTGGTCCTGCGGCACGTCCTGCAGCGCGGCCAGGTAGATGAGCACGTCGAAGCCGACGGCCGTCCACGTGTAGATGGGCGCGAGCAGGAAGAGCGCCACGTCGGGGTCGTCGAGGAACAGCTGGCGCTTGAAGCCCATCCACGCGATCAGGTTGTCGACGATGCCGAACTGCGGGTCGAGCACGTACAGGAAGATCACGCCGGTCGCCGCCGCCGAGGCCACGAACGGCACGAAGAAGCACGTGCGGTAGAAGCCGATGAAGCGGATCTTCTGATTCAGCAGGAGCGCGAGGGCGAGCCCGAGCGCGACCGTCGTCGGCACGTACAGCAGCGTGAACTTGAGCGAGCGGCTGACGGCGTCGAGCCACTCGTGGTCGTGCGCGAGCGCGCGGTAGTTGGCGAGACCGACGCCGTGCTCGGGGCCGAAGCCGGTGCTGGACTTGGTCGAGAGCAGGAACGACCAGAACACGGGGAAGAACCCGAGCCCGAGCACGAGCGCCGACGCGGGCAGCACGAAGCTCCACGCCGTCAGGTTCTCGGGCAGGGCCCTCCGCCACGCCGGCGTGCGCGGTCGCCCGCGTGCGACCGTCGCCACGGCTCAGCCCAGGGCTTTGTCGGCGGTCTTGGCCGCCTGGGCGAGCACGTCCTTGGGGCTGCCGCGGCCGAGCAGCGCGGTCGCGATCGCCTTGCCCACTGCGACCGACATCTGCGTGTACGCCGCGACCGGCGGCCGGATGTGGTGCGCGTTGAGCAGGTTCTTGACGAACAGGTCGACGCCGACGTACTTCGCCGCGTAGGCCTTGAAGGCCGGCAGCGCGGCCGACTTCGCGCTCAGCGGCAGGTTGCCGCTGCCGATGTCCCACTGCACGTCCTGCGCGGGCTGGTGCAGCCACGCCATGAACTCCACCGCGGCCGCTCTGCGCTCGTCGGAGTGGTTGAAGACCATGTAGACGTCGGGCCCCGAGATCGTCTCGTGCGAGCCCCCGAAGCTCGGCAGCACCTGCACGCCGTACGAGACGTGGTGGTCCGTGATGTCCGAGAGCTGCCACGGGCCGGTCACGATCATCGCCATCTTGCCCGCGTCGAAGAGGCCGTACATCTTCTGGGTGTCGGGCGTCTGGTCGGGGTAGAGCGACTTGTCCTTGAGCGCCATGTCGCTCAGGAGCTGCAGCGCCTTGACCCCCTGCGGCCCGGCGAAGAGCGCCTTCTTGTTGGCCTTGTCGAGCACCTCGCCGCCCTGCTGCCAGATCATCGGCCAGAGCCGCCAGACGGTGTCCTCGCTGCCCGAGATGGGGAAGCCGGTGCCGTAGATGTCCTTGGCCGGGTTCGTGAGCTTCTTCGCCAGCGCGCGGTAGTCGCTCCACGTCCACGTCTTCTTGGGCGGCGCGACCCCCGCAGCCTTGAGCAGCTTCGTGTTGTAGACGACGGCGAGGTTGTCGATCACCGCGGGGAACCCGACGATCTTCCCCTCGACGGTGGCCGTGCTGCGGCCCGCCTCGTAGAGGCTGTTCCACGCGAAGCCCGTCGCCTTGATGTCCTTCGAGATGTCGACGACCTTGCTCGACTGCGCCACGGCGGGCACGTCGGAGCCGTAGACGTAGGCGATGTCCGGGTAGTTGTCCGAACCGATCACCGCGGACAGCTTCTGCGTCATCGAGTCGCCGTTGGAGCCGAGCTCGTCGTGGACGACGATGCCCGGGTGCGTCTTGTTGAACTTCACGACGAGCGCGTGGATCGCCTTCTGCGCCGAATCGGTCTGGGCGTGCCAGAACTGGATCTCGACAGGATTCGCGGCAGGGCGCGCGCCCGCCGATGCCGTCGCGATCAGCGCGGCGGCGGCGAGCACGGCGACGATGAGGGGGATCTTCTTCACGGCTGTGCTCCTCGTGGCGGGGTCACAAGCGGGCGGGATCGAGGCGCGACTCTACAATCGACCCCGCCCTCGCGAAGCCAGGAGCCCCATGCCCAAGATCGCGTTCGTCGGCGCGGGCAGCGTCGAGTTCACACGCAACCTGCTCGGCGACATCCTCGCGTTCCCGCAGCTCGCGGCGAGCGAGATCGCGCTGCACGACATCAACGCCGAGCGCCTCGAGACGGCGGAGCTGCTCGCGCACCGCGTCGGCGAGACGCTCGGCGCGGCGCCCAGGGTGACGGCCTCGCTCGACCGCCGCCGCGCGCTCGAAGGCGCCGACTACGTCATCAACAGCATCCAGGTCGGCGGCCACGCCGCGACCGTGCGCGACCACGAGATCCCCGCCCGCCACGGCGTGCGCCAGACGATCGGCGACACGCTCGGCATCGGCGGCATCATCCGCACGCTGCGCACCGCGCCGGTCATGCTCGGCATCGGCAACGACATGGCCGAGGTCTGCCCCGGCGCGTGGCTGCTCAACTACACGAACCCCATGGCGATGATCTGCCAGCTCGTCTACCAGGGGACGCCGCAGGCGAACGTGGTCGGCCTCTGCCACTCGGTGCAGGGCACGATGGAGATGATCGCGGGGCTCTGCGGCGTGCCGGTCGAGGAGGTCACGTACTTCGGTGCGGGCATCAATCACCAGACGTTCCTCTACCGCCTCGAGCACGGCGGCGAGAGCCTCTACCCGAAGCTCGACGCCGCGATCGCGGCGAACCCCGACCTGCTGCGCCGCGTGCGCGTCGACATGTACCGCCGCCTCGGCTACTTCCCGACCGAGTCGAGCGAGCACTCGGCCGAGTACTCGCCGTGGTACATGCGGCACGACTCCGAGATCGCGCGCCTGCGCATCCCCGTCGCCGACTACGTCGGCCGCAGCGCGGCCGGCCTCGACGAGTACGACCGCGTCAAGCGCGAGCTCGCCGCGGGGACGCCGCTCGAGATCGAGCGCAGCTGGGAGTACGCGTCGCTGATCATCAACTCGATGGAGACGGGCGAGCCGTGCGTGATCTACGGCAACGTCCGCAACACCGGCCTGATCACGAACCTGCCGGCGGACATCTGCGTCGAGGTCCCGTGCGTGGTCGATCGCACGGGCGTCAACCCGACCCACGTCGGCGAGGTCGCCCCGCAGTGCGCCGCGCTCAACCGCACGTTCGCGAACGTCTGCGACCTGACGGTGCGCGCCGTGCTCGAGGGACGGCGCGATCACGTCCGGCACGCCGCGATGCTCGATCCGAACACGGCGGCGAGCCTCACGCTCGATCAGATCGACGCGCTCGTCGCCGAGATGCTGGACGCCTACCGCGACCTGCTGCCGGAGTCGCTGCGGTAGACGGCGACCTCACCCCGGCCGAGCGCGTCTCCGGCGCCATCGACGCCGCCGAGCGCGAGGGGCCGGCGATCCTCGTCGGCATCGACGGCCGCGGCGGCGCCGGCAAGCGCACGCTCGCGCGCGAGCTCGCGCTGCTGCGCGACGACGTCGCGATCATCGAGGGCGCCGACTTCTACCGCCCGCTGCCCGAGCGCACGCGCGAGGCGCTGACGCCGATCGAGGCGGTCGACCTCTCGTTCCACTGGGAGCGGCTGCGGGACGAGGCCCTCGGCCCGCTCCTGCGCGGCGAGGCGGCGCGCTTCCGCCGCTACGACTGGACGACCGGCCGCCTCGGCGAGGACGAGGCCGAGGTGGCCGCCTCGGGCGTCGTGGTCGTCGAGGGCGTGTACGTGGCGCGTCCCGCGCTGCGCGGGTACCTCGACCTGATCGTCGTCGTCGACGCGCCGCGCGAGCTCTGCCTCGCCCGCCTGTCGGCCCGCGGCGAGAACACCCCCGCGGAGATCGCCCGCCGGCAGGCCGCCGAGGACTGGTACCTCGAGCACCAGGACCCGAAGCGCACGGCCGACGTCGTCGTGGACGGGACCGCGCCCGCGCGCTAGGCTCGGCCGGCGATGGCCGATGCGGGCGCACGCGTGACCTGGGAGGCTGCCGGAGAGGGCGAGCGGCGCTGGTTCCTGGGTACGCTCGCGACGATCACGGTGCCCGGCGAGGCCAGCGCGGGGCGCTTCGCGCTGATCGAGTTCCTCCTCCCGCAGTTCGCGTCGCCCCCGCTGCACACGCACCCGCAGGACGAGAGCTACGTCGTGCTCGACGGGCGCCTCACGATCCAGGCGGGCGACGAGCGCTTCACGCTCGGCGCCGGCGGCAGCGCGCTCGTGCCGATGGGCGTCGCGCACACGTTCCGGGTCGACAGCGAGGGCGCGCGCGTGCTCGTGCTGAGCACCCCGGCCGGCCTCGAGCGGCTCGTGCGCGACGGCTCGGTGCCGGCCGCCGCGGCCACGCTCCCGCCCGCCGATGCGCCCCGCCCCTCGACGGACGAGCTGATCGAGATCTTCCGCGTCAACGGCCAGGTCAATCTCGGGCCGCCGCTCGGGCCGGAGGATTGAGTTCCGTATACATCGCATACGGCGAGTGGTAGGGTCTCGCGGTGCGACGGGCACTGGTCATCGCCGCGGCCTTCGCCGCGCTCCTCGCGAGCGCCGCCGGAGCCGGCGCCGCCTCGGGCGATCTGCGCGTCGGCTCGCCGCAGGACTTCGAGTCGCCCAATCCGTTCAAGTCGGTCGAGGCCATCAACGTCGAGTCGCAGGCGACGCAGATGTACGACCAGCTGATCGGCCTCAAGGCGAGCGACGAGAGCCTCGACTACGGCCCGACCGCGCTCGCGTCCGGCGCCGACGTCACGGCCGACGGCAAGACCATCACGTTCCACCTCAAGTCGGGCATCCACTGGTCGGACGGCCAGCCGTTCACGAGCGCCGACGCGCTCTGGACGTTCAACGCGGTGCTGCAGAACAAGACGAACCAGTTCCACGGCACGATCGAGGCGGTCAAGTCGGTCTCGGCGCCCGACGCGAAGACGCTCGTCCTCCACCTCTCGACGCGCGACTCCGAGTTCCTCGACAAGCTCGCCATCCCGATCTTCCCCAAGCACATCTGGTCGAAGTACCCGATCGCGAAGCTCGACAAGATCGACGGCCCGATACCGACCGTGACGACGGCCCCCTACGTCCTCACGAAGTGGGAGAAGCTCGGCACGACGATCCTCGAGCGCAACGAGAAGTACGACGTCTCCCGCAACGGCGGCAAGCTGCCCGAGGTCAAGCGGATCCTGATCACGTACTACGCCAACCCGGACTCGATCTACCGCGACGTCGCGCAGGGCCACCTCGACTACGGGTACGGCGGAAAGCCGTCCTGGGCGCGCCGGGCGAAGACCGACAAGAACCCCAAGGTGCACCTGATCTCGTCGCCGCGCGGCGGCTACTGGGAGATCGCGTTCAACTCCTGCCCGAAGACGGGATCGCCCATCTGCAGCGGCCCGGGCAAGGGCGTCAAGACGGCCGTCGTGCAGGATCCGGCGATCCGCAAGGCGATGGCGTACGCGATCAATCGCGAGCAGCTGATCCCGACCGTGTACGACGGTCAGGGCGTGGCCGCGTACGGCCTCATCTCGCCCCGCTTCAAGCGCTACTTCGTCGAGCGCAAGGGCACGGCGCTCGGCTACGCCTACGACCCGGCCAAGGCCAAGCAGGTGCTGAAGGAGGGCGGCTGGAAGTGCGCGCAGACGCCGTGCACCAAGAACGGCGTGAAGGCCGAGTTCGAGCTCGACACGCTCACCTCGAGCTCCGAATTCCAGGCGATGGCCCGGCGCGTGAAGGCCGACGCGGCCAAGGTCGGCATCGTCGTCGACCTCTCGTTCCTCTCCGACGACGCGCTCAACAACCGCATCTACGCGAGCGGCAAGACGAAGGACCTGTACGCGCCGAACTACGACGCGTTCCTGTGGGACTGGGACGTCAGCGGCACGACGCCCACTCCGATCATGGAGGTGTTGCTCTCCGACAACGCCTCGAGCGACTCGTTCTACGCCAGCAAGGCGTTCGACACGGCGCTGATCGGCGCGCGCACGGCGAGCAACCCGGAGGAGACGGTCGCCGCGGTGCAGAAGGCCGAGGCCATCGAGCTCGGCGACCTGCCGTACCTGCCGCTCGTGCACCTGAACGCGGTCGAGCTCAACCGCACCGACACCTGGCACGGCTGGCTGCCCGCGCCCGGGTCGAGCGGACGGCCGCTCTGGGAGGTCGCCCAGCAGATCCTCGCGCTCAAGGCGGGCCCCGCGCCGGCAACGGCTCCGACGGGCTCGGTGGCGACGGTCTCGACGGGCGACAGCGGCTGGCTGACGACGCCACGGTCGGTCCTGATCGGGTCCGTGCTGATCTCGCTCGCGATCATCGCCTCGTCGTTCATCAGCAGCGGGCGCAGGAGGACCGAGCCCCTCGAGTGGACTGAGGAGTGAGCGGGCGGTTCGTCGCCCGGCGCGTCGCCGTCGCCGTGGCGACGCTGGTCGCCATCGTCGTCTTCAACTTCTTCCTCTTCCGCACGCTCGGCGACCCGAAGAAGGACCTGATCCGCGGCCGGCTCAAGCCGGACGTCCGCGCCGCGATCATCCACGAGCGCGGCTACGACCAGGGCGAGCTCACGCAGTTCTGGCGCTACGTCTCCGACCTCGCGCATGGCAATCTCGGCGACTCGACCGTCTCCGAGAAGCCCGTCATCGACGAGGTCGGCAGCGCGATCCCGAACACGCTCCTGCTGCTCGGGCTCTCGACGCTGCTCTCGATGTGGATCGGCACCCGCCTCGGCATCCTCGCCGCCTGGAGGCGCGGCCGGCCGAAGGACACGCTGATCGGGCAGATCTCCCTGGCCTTCTACTCGATGCCCGACTTCTGGCTCGGGATGGTCTTCATCGGCGTCTTCGCGGGAAGCCTCGCCTGGCTGCCGGGAGGGCTCAAGGCGACGCCGGGCGGCGGCGGCGGCTTCGATCACATCCGGGACGTCGCGACGCACATGATCCTGCCCACCGTGACGCTCGCGCTCGGCGAGATCGGGCAGTACGTCTTCATCTCGCGCGCAGCGGTCGCCGACGTCATGGACGCAGACCACGTGCTCACCGCGCGCGCGATCGGCCTGCGGCCGCTGGCGGTGCGCCGGCGCCACATCGTGCCGAGCGCGCGGCTGCCGATGGTGACCCAGATCGCGCTCAACCTCGGCTTCGTCCTGGGCGGCGCGATCACGGTCGAGGCGCTCTTCTCCTGGCCGGGCATCGGGCTCGCCACGCTCAACGCGATCCAGGCCAAGGACTTCCCGATGCTGCAAGGGCTCTACCTCGTCACGTCGGTGCTCGTGATCGTGTGCAACCTGACCGCCGACCTCCTGTACGCGCGCCTCGACCCGCGGGTGCGCACCGAGTGAGCGCCGTCACCCACGACGCGGCCGAGGTCGCGCGGCGCATCCACGGCGAGGGCACGAGCATCGCCGGGCGCGCGCGGCGCGCGTTCGTCGCGCTCACGCGCACGGGCCGCGGGCGGATCGGCTTCGTGCTGCTCGGTCTCTTCCTGATCATGGCGCTGTTCGGGCCGTTCCTCGCGCCGCAGAACCCGAACGCGGCGAGCTCGTTCTCGACGAGCGCGCTCCAGAACCTCGCGTCGCCGTCGAGCGCGCACTGGCTCGGCACCGACGAGCAGGGGCGCGACGTGCTCTCCGAGGTGCTCTACGCGGCTCGCATCTCGCTCGCGGTCGGCGTCGCGGCCGCGCTCATATCGACGATCCTCGGCGCGCTGATCGGCATCGTGGCGGGCTACTTCGGCGGCTGGGTCGACCGCATCCTCATGGCCCTCGACGACTGGGTGCTCGTGATCCCGTTCATCCCGACGGCGATCGTGATCGCGAGCCTGCTCGGGCGCCGCGCCGACAACTGGCCGCTCGGGCGCGAGAGCGTGCTCGTGCTCGTGATCGGCGCACTCGGGTGGGCCGGGACGTCGCGCATCGTGCGCAGCCAGGTGCTGACGCTCAAGGAGCGCGACTACGTGCAGCGGGCGCGCGTCCTCGGCTCGCGCGACCGCACCATCATGGCGCGCCACATCCTCCCCGGGGTGCTGCCCCTGGTGCTCGCGAACGCCGTGCTCTACATCTCGGTGTCGGTGCTGGCCGAGACCACGCTCGCGTTCCTCGGCCTCGGCGACACGCAGAACTTCTCGTGGGGCCAGATGCTCAACAGCGCGTACGAGTCCGGCGCGATGACGCAGGCCAAGTGGGCGTACTTCATCCCGCCCGGGCTGTGCGTGACGCTGCTCGCGATGGCCTTCAGCCTCGTGGGCTATGCGATCGAGGAGATCGTCAACCCGACCCGGCGCGAGCGCGCATGAGCGCCACGGCGGTCACGAGCGACGTCCTGCTCGACGTGCGCGATCTGCGCGTCGTCTACCGCGAGGACGGCCGCTTCGTCCCGATCGTCGACGGCGTCAGCTTCAGCCTGCGGCGGGGCGAGGCGCTCGGGCTCGCCGGCGAGTCCGGCTGCGGCAAGACGACCACCGCGCTGGCCCTGCTCGGCCTCCTGCCCTCGGGGCTCGGGCGCACGCGCGGGGAGATCACGCTCAACTCCAGGCGCGGCGTGATGCTGCTGCACCGGCGCACGCCCTCGGGCTGGCGCGACATGCGCTGGCAGACCGCCTCG
Source organism: uncultured Actinomycetes bacterium (assembly GCA_963743275.1). Classification (GTDB taxonomy): domain Bacteria; phylum Actinomycetota; class Thermoleophilia; order Gaiellales; family JALYLC01; genus JALYLC01. Next base: position 189,948 of record CAVUPB010000006.1, read on the forward strand.
ATGGTCTTCCAGGGCGCCATGAACGCGCTCGACCCGGTCATGCGGATCGACCGCCAGATCGCCGAGGCGATCACGATCCACGAGCCCGGCGCCGACACCGAGACACGCGTGGCGGAGCTGCTCGAGCGGGTCGGCATCCCGAGGGCCCGGCGCCACCAGTACCCGCACGAGTTCTCGGGCGGCATGCGCCAGCGCGTCATGATCGCGCTCGCGCTCGCGTGCGGCCCCGAGCTGATCATCGGCGACGAGCCGACGACCGCGCTCGACGTCATGACGCAGGGGCAGATCCTCCAGCTGCTCGAGGAGCTGCGCCGCGACCTCGGGCTGGCGCTGCTGCTGATCACCCACGACCTCTCCGTGATCGCCGAGACGTGCGATCGCGTCGCGATCATGTACGCAGGTCAGATCGCCGAGCTGGCCCCGGTTGCCGACATCCTCGCCTCGCCGCAGCATCCGTACACCGAGCGCCTGCTCTCGGGGTTCGCGCACGTCGGCGGCCCGCGCGCGCTCGGAGAGGCGATCCCCGGCGCGCCGCCCAACCCCGGCGAGGAGTTCCCCGGCTGCCGCTTCGCGCCGCGCTGCCACCGCGCCTTCGCCGACTGCGTCAAAGGCCCGGTGCCGCTCATGCTCGGCACGAACGGCCGGGAGGCGCGCTGCCTGCTGGCCAAGCTGCCATGAGCGAGGACGCGCTCTACGAGGCCCGCGGGCTGCACATCACCTACCAGCGCGGCCGGCGCGCGGCCGTGCGCGCCGTCGACGGGGTCGACCTGACCTGGCGCCGTGGCGAGACGCTCGGGCTCGTGGGCGAGTCCGGCTGCGGCAAGTCGACGCTCGCACGCGCGCTGCTCGGACTGGAGTCGCCCAGCGCGGGCACGGTCGCATTCGACGGCAAGCCGGTCGACGACGACCTGCGGGCCCTGCGCCGGCGCGTCCAGCTGATCTTCCAGGATCCGTACCAGTCGCTCAACCCGCGCCGCACGGTCGGCGCCCAGGTGCAGGAGGGGCTGGCCGCGATCGGGGTGCCCGACGGCGAGGAGCGCATCCGGCGCGGGGTTGCGGCGCTGCACGACGCCGGGCTCGCGCCCGCCGACCGCTTCTGGCGCCGCTACCCGCACGAGCTCTCGGGCGGCCAGCGCCAGCGCGTCGTGATCGCGGCGGCGCTGGCCCTCGAGCCCGAGGCGCTCGTGTGCGACGAGCCCGTGTCGGCGCTCGACGTCTCGGTGCGCACGCAGGTGCTGCGCCTGCTGGTGGCGCTGCGCGAGACGCGGCAGCTGTCGATGCTGCTGATCACGCACGACGTCGGCATGGCGTGGTCGCTGTGCGACCGCGTGGCGGTCATGTACCTCGGCCGCATCGTCGAGATCGGCACGACCGAGCAGGTGCTCGGCGATCCCCGGCACCCGTACACGAAGGCGCTGCTGGCCGTCGCCCCGCGCGTCGAGCAGCGCACGAGCCCGCGCGACCTGCTGCGCGGCGAGCCGCCCGACGCGGCCGCGATCCCGAGCGGCTGCCGCTTCCACCCCCGCTGCCCGGTCGCCTTCGAGCGCTGTCCGGTCGACGACCCGAAGCTGCCCGAGAGCGAGCGCGGGGCGGCGTGCTGGCTGGCGATCGGCTGAGCCGAGCCGGTCGTGCCCTAGGCTGCGCGGGTTCCGAAGGGCGACGAAGGGAGCGACGCATGTGCGGGAACCTCGACGAGTTCGTGTTCGAGCCGCTGCTCGAGCGGGACGGCGTGACGGTCTCGCGCAGCCCCTGGGGGCCGGACGACCAGATCGGGCGGCTGAACTGGATCACGCCGGAGGCGACCGCACAGGTCCTCGGCAGCCTCGACGGCCGGCACGTCTTCGACCTCTCCGTCGACTTCTTCAAGGGCATGCCGTCCTGGGTCGCGGCCGGTGACCCGGTCTACGACATCTGGATGACCCACACGCCCGAGGGCTCCGTCATCGACGGCCTGGCAGGTGTCCCGCCACACCAGCTGGAGAAGTACTCGTACGCCGGCGACGCGATCCAGATGTACGTCCACTGCGGGACGCACCTCGACACCCTCAACCACTTCGGGCACTTCGGGACGTTCTGGAACGGATGGAACCAGAAGGAGCACCTCGGCAGCCGCCACTGGCTCGCAGGCGGCGCGGAGCACTTCCCGCCGATCATCGCGCGCGCGGTCGTGCTCGACGTCGCCGGCCTGCACGGCGTCGACTGCCTGGAGCCGTGTCACGAGATCACGCCCGGCGAGCTGCAGCGCGCAGCGTCGGAGCAGGGCGTGCAGGTGCGGCCGCACGACCTCGTGCTGGTCAACACCGGGCGCATGACCGTGTGGCCCGACGTGCACGGCTACATCACGAACCAGCCCGGCATCGGTCTCGACGCGGCGAAGTGGCTGCTCGAGGAGGCCGGCGCGATGGCCATCGGATCGGACTCCCTGAGCCTCGAGGTCGTGCCGAACCCCGACCCGGAGAAGTTCCTGCCGGTGCACTCGTACATGTTCGCCACGGCCGGCGCCCCGATCATCGAGGTCCTCGACCTGCGCGAGGTGTGCGCCGAGAAGCAGTACGAGTTCGCGTTCCTGGGCTTCCCGCTCAAGCTCCGCGGCGCCACCGGCAGCCCTCTGCGTCCGATCGCCGTGCCGCTCCGCTCGTGACGAGGCTGCCCGGCGGCCGATCCCGATGCGTTCGTATGCTCCGGGGATGTGCCGAAACATCCGCCCGCTCCACAACTACGAGCCACCCACCACCGAGCTCGAGATCGAGGCCGCCGCGCTGCAGTACGTGCGCAAGATCAGCGGCATGAACCGCCCGGCGAAGGCCAACGAGGAGGCCTTCGCGCGCGCGATCCAGGCCGTGACCGAGGCATCCGCGACGCTCCTGCGCGAGCTCGTGACGACCGCCCCGCCGCGCAGCCGGGCGCGTGAGATCGAGCGCGCGCGCGAGCGCAACGCGGTCCGTTTCGGGCCGCGCACCGCCTGATCTCAGGCCAGGCTGTCGCGCGGCAGCGGCTCGGGCTGCCCGGCGCGCGACTCGATCTCGACGATGCGCCCCTCCGCGGCCGAGAGCAGGATGCCGTGGGCGACCTCGACGACGTGGGCGGCGAGGTGAGCCGAGGCGCGGTGCGGCGTCCCGGTGCGGATGCCCTCGATCATGTCGTGCAGGCCGATGCCGCGGGCGTCGGCCCCGCCGAACGGGACATACGGCAGGTCCTCCCACACGCGCTCGCGCTGGCAGCGCACCGCCCCTCCGAACGCGTTTGGATCGGGCAGCTGCAGGACGCCCTCGCTGCCGTGCACCGCGAGGTCGCAGACGTACTGGCCGCCCGCCTCGAAGCTCGCGACGAGGTTGGCCGTCACGCCGCTCGCGAGCTGCATCGCGCTCGTCGTGTGCGTCGGAGTGGTGGCGACGAAGCGCTCGCCGACGCGCGGGCCGATCGCGATCGTCCGCTCGGCCGTCCGCGTCGAGGCGAACCCCGCCACGCGCTCGATCGGTCCCAGCAGGGCGACGATCGCGGTCAGGTAGTACGGGCCCATGTCGAGCAGCGGCCCCGCGCCGGCGGCGTAGAAGATGTCGGGGTTCGGATGCCATCGCTCCTGCGCGCCGACGAGCATGGCGGCGCTGACCGCGAGCGGCTCGCCGATCGCGCCCGCGTCGATCGCGGCGCGGCCGGCCTGGTACGCCGAGCCGAGGAAGATGTCCGGCGCGCAGCCGACGCGCAGCCCGAGGCGATCGGCCTCGCGCGCCAGCGCCGCAGCCTCGACCTCGTCGATCGCGAGCGGCTTCTCGCTGTAGACGTGCTTGCCCGCGGCGAGCGCCTGCCGGGTGACGGCCGCGTGCGCGAGCGGCGGCGTGAGGTTGAGGACGACGTCGATCGACGGATCCGCGATCAGCTCGTCCACGCCCGCGACGGCGAGGCCGCCGGCCGCGCCGAGAGCCCGGGCCATCTCGCGATCGAGGTCGGCGCAGGCGACGATCTCGAAGGAGTCGAATGCGCCGGCGTTGTCCACGTAGGCGCGGCTGATCACGCCGCAGCCGACGACGCCGACCCTCACGCGACCTCGCCGAGCATCGTGATGACCGCGGCGAGCGAGCGGCGCGCGTCGTCGAGCTCGGAGCCCACCGGCTCGTCCTGCTCGACGATCAGCCACTCCGCGCCCGCGCGCGCCGCCAGGGGGACGATGCGGTCGTAGCCGACCGCGCCGTCGCCGACGGGGCAGTACGAATGCTCGCCGCGCGTGCGGAAGTCCTTGATGTGCACGAGCGGACCGCGCCCGAGCAGCGACGCCGGATCGGCGCCGGCATACCAGGCCCAGCCGGCGTCCAGCTCGAGGAAGACCCGCTCGGGCAGGCGCTCGAGGAAGCCCTGCTCGACCTCGGCGTCGTGGTTGTGGTACCCGAGCTCGAGCCCTTGCTCGGCGGCGAGACGCGCGGCCGTGGCGAGGCGCGCGAGCGTCGCGGTGCCGAGCTCGGCCGGATCGACCCAGCTGACGACGAGGCGCTTCCAGCCGAGCGCCTGCGCCTCGGCGGCGAGCGCGGGGAGGTCGTTCTCGATCGACTCCAGCCGTGCATGCCGGCCGCAGGCGACGAGACCGTGCTGCTCGAGCCAGGCCCCGACGCGCCCGGGCTCGTGCCCGTGCAGGTCGAAGATCTCGACGCCCTCGTATCCGCAGGCGGCGACCTCGCGCAGCGTCGCCTCGAAGTCGGCGGCCGAGGCGTTGCGGACGGAGTACAGCATGAGGGCGATGCGACTCATGCCGGGCATCATCGGTGACGCCGCGGGCACCCGCAAACGCCGGGTCCGGCCGTGAGCGATCGCGCCCGGAGGTCGCGCTCGCCCGGCGCGCTGCGCCGGCCACGAGCGCGACCTCGCGCGGAAGCCCCGTCAGGGCGTGATGACCGTCTTGAGGACGCCTTCCTCCCTCTTGACGACGCGATCGATCGCGGCCCCGATGCCGTCGAGCGGCGCCGAGTGCGTGATGATCGGGCCGGTGTCCACCTCGGCGTGCGCGAGCATGCTGATCGTCCGCGGCCACTGGAACGGGTACCAGAGCGAGAACCTGATCGTCTTGTCCTGGATCAGGCTCGAGAGCAGCGGCAGCTGCACGGCCTCCTGCGGGCCGGTCACGCCCATGTAGATCACGGTCGAGCCGGGGCCGGAGATCTCCAGCGCCTGCTGGTTCGCCCCGAGCGACCCGGTGGCGACGATCACGCGATCGGCGAGGTTCCCGCCGTTGGCCTCGCGGATCCGGTCCGCGAGATCGTCGCCGCCCTCGAACACGAAGTCGGCGCCGAGCTGCTTGGCCACGTCGAGCCGGTAGCCGCCGTGGCCGACGACCGCGACGCGCGCGCCCTCGTTGCGGAGCAGCTGCACCATCGAGAGCCCGACCGGCCCGGGCCCGTAGACGACCGCGAAGTCGTCGGGCTCGACCGCGGCCTTGTGGACGGCGTTGACGGCGGCGGCCAGCATCTCGACGAACGCCCCCTGCGCGTCGCTGAGCGCGTCGGGCAGCTTGTAGGCATGCGCCGCCTTGGTCTTGGCGAACTGCGCGAACCCGCCGTCGGTGGTGACGCCGAGCACGGCGAGGTTCGCGCAGAACTGGGGCTTGCCGGCACGGCACGAGTTGCAGGCGCCGCAGCTCTGGATCGGGCAGACGGCGACGCGATCGCCCTCCTTGAGACCGTAGGTGCCGGCGATCTTGCCGAGGCCGACGACCTTGCCGGAGAACTCGTGCCCGAGCACGAGCGGACCCTTGCCGGTCGCCGTGCCCACCGGGCTCTTGCCGTAGTAGTACTCCACGTCCGAGCCGCAGAAGCCGCACGCCGCGACCTCGACGAGGACCTCGTCCTCGGCGATCACCGGCTCGGGCACCTCCTCGACGCGGATGTCCTCCTGCTCGTAGAAGACTGCTGCTTTCATGACGCGCTCCTTTCAGCGGGACCGGACGTGCTTGTCGAGCAGGGCGTCGAGCGACATGCGGTCGCTCCAGGTGTCGCCCCACGTGTCCGCGGTCATGGGGATGGCGTCGACCGCCCACCACTTGCTGGTGTAGCCGGCGTCGACGACGGCCGGGATGAGCGCGTCGAAGTCGATCACGCCCTTGCCGATGCCGAGGTGCGTGCCGAAGGCGTTGTGCCACGTGTTCGAGTCCGTGTCGCACACGTGCATGTGGCCGATCTTGCCCTTCATCATCCCGATGAACTCGAGCTGCCCGCCCGCGAGCCGCTCGACGGGCTGCACGTGGTTGTGGGCGATCACGCAGGCGGCCTCGACGTGGCCGACGTCGTACATCAGCTGCAGGTTGTCGTGGCCGACGTCCTCGATGAGCTTCACGGCCTCGCTCGGCTTGACGAAGATCTGGCCGGTCTCGAGCTCCCACAGCATGGTCACGCCGGCCTCGGCGCCCTGCTGCGCGTGCTTGCGGAACATCGTCACGACGCGGTCCCAGGCCTTGTCGTAGTCGGCATCGCGGGCGAGCGGCCCGAAATCGCCCGGGTCGACCCGCATCGCGGAGATCCCGCAGTCCACGCAGAACTGCAGGTGGTCGGCGAAGAACGCCTCGTAGGCGGCGACGACATCGTCTCCGCCGGTCGCCCACGCGTACTTGCCGAAGTCGCCGTAGGGGCCGGGCGCGTAGCCCGCGATCTCGAGATCGTGGCTGCCGATCCAGTCGACGAGCTTCCGCCGGCTCGCCTTGTCGGGATAGCGCTCGACGCTCGCATGGTCGAAGAACCCTGCGAGCTCGATGCCGTCGTACCCGAATGCCGAGAGCACGGCCACGGCCTGCTCGAGCGTCGGAGCGGGATCGAGCCCGAAGGCCAGGCACCAGCTCCCCCTGCAGATCTTGGCTTCCATGACTTCCTTCCTTCCTGGGGTGGGTTCGCGTGAAGCCGGCCGGCCTCACGCCGTCAGCGATCGCCCGGCACGGGACTCGCGGAGCTGCCCCGCGCCTCGAACGTGGTCGGGAGCACGACCTGGCGCGGTCTCCGCCGCGGCTCGGCCAGGCGTGCGAGCAGCAGCTCCGCCGCGGTCCTGCCGAGGTCGTCCATGTCACGCCGGACGACATCGAGCGGCGGAGAGTGGAGTGCCGTGAGCTCGGTCTCCTCGCAGGCCACCACCGACACGTCCTCGGGGATGCGCAGGCCGAGGTCGCGCATGGCGGCGAAGATGCCGGCGAAGACCTGGTTGTTGCCGGCGATGATCGCGGTCGGGGGATCGGGCAGCGCCATGACCGACCCGAGCGCGCGGTAGCCGTCCGCGACGGTCATCGCGCGCACGCGGCAGAGCGCGTCGTCGCGCGGGATTCCCAGCCGGGCCAGCTCGTCCTGGTAGGTCGCGATGCGCACGCGGCTGCCGCGCTGAGCGGGCGTGCCGGTGATCAGCGAGATGCGACGGTGCCCGAGGCCCGCGAGATGGCGGAGCGCTCGGGCCATGCCCTCGCCGTGGTCCGAGAGCACGGAGTCGACGCGCGCACCGGGGACGTCGCGGTCGAGCAGCACCGCGGCCTGGAAGGAGCCGACACGAGCGGCGAGGCCCGGCGCGCCCTCGTCGGCGACGGCGATGATCAGCCCGTCGAGCCGGCGCTGGCGGAACGCCGCCATCAGCTCCGCCTCGTGCTCCGGGTCGTTCGCGGAGTTGGCGATCATGAGCGCGTAGCCGCGCGGGCTGAGCGCGAGATCGGCCGCCTTCGCGATCGCCGCGAAGAGCGGGTTGGAGATGTCGCTGACGAAGAGCCCGACCGCTCCCGTCGTCCCGGTGCGCATGCTGCGCGCCGCGACGTCCGGGCGGTAGCCGAGCGCCTGGCTCGCGGCGAGGACGCGCTCGCGGACCTCGGGGCGCACGTGGGGCTGGTCGTTGAGCACGCGCGAGACCGTCGAGACCGAGACGGCGGCCGCGCGCGCGACATCGTGAAGGGTGACGTTCTGCATCTCTGGGAACGTTCTTTGAAAACGTTACCAGGATGTCGGAGAGCGCGGTTGCGCGGGCCCCTACGGCAGCGGCAGGCAGCGCCCGGCGGCCAGGGATGTCCGGCACCAGGCGAGCAGCGCCTCGATTGCGATCCCCTCGTACGCGGGCGCGTACGGCGTCAGGCGGCGCAGCGCCTTCTCGAGCTGGCGCGTGCGCCCGGCCGCGTTGCCGCGGCCGTCCTGGTAGGTCGCGACGGCCACGTGCACGAGGCCCTGGTAGAGATCGCGCTCGGACGTCTCGGCTGCGCGCCAGAGCTCCTCGAGGAGCTCGTGCGCCTCGAAGCCCCGGTCGCCGCGCACGAGCGCCAGCGCCTCGGCGATGCGGGCGGTGTCCGCCATGGCGCCGAGGATAGGCCGCATTCAGGTAGCCTCGCGGCCGAGATGCAGCCCGCACCGGTCGTCATCCTCGTCCACGGCGCCTGGCACGGCGCGTGGGCGTGGTCGGAGGTGGTCGAGCGGCTCACCGGGGAGGGCATTCGCACGATCGCGCCCGACCTGCCGAGCCGCGGCCTCGACACCGACGCCCTCGGCGACCTGCACGACGATGCCGAGGCGGTGCGCAGCGCCATCGCCGCAGCCGGCGCGCCGGCGCTCGTCGTCGCCCACTCCTACGGCGGCCTGCCCGTCGGCGAGGGGGGCGCCGGGGCCGCACACCTCATCTATCTCGCGGCCTTCATGCTCGAGACCGGCGACTCGCTGCTCGGCCTGCGCGGCGGCGTCGAGCCCGAATGGTGGGTCACCTCGGCGGACGGCCGCACGCTCCTGCCCGACGATCCGGTGCACGTCTTCTACGAGGATTGCCCGCCGGCCGTCGCCGCGCGCGCGGCCGGCGCACTCGTGCCGCACCGCAAGGACGTCTTCTCCCAGGAGCTGCGCGGGGCCGCCTGGCACAGCGTGCCGTCGACCTACGTGATCTGCGAGCGCGACAACGCGATCCCGCCCGCGATCCAGGAGCGCATGAGCGCGCGCGCCGGCACCGTCAGCCGCATCGACGCGGGCCACTCGCCGTTCCTCTCGCGCCCCGACGAGGTCACGGCGATCATCCAGGAGACGCTCGCGGCCGTCGTCGCGCGGGGCTGAGCATGCCGGCCGGCGACCGCACCCGCTGGGCGAACTGGGCGGGCAACCAGTCGTTCGCATGCCGCGTGGCGACGCCGGCGAGCGAGGACGAGGTCGTGCAGCACGTCCGCCGCGCCATCGCGGAGGGCACGGGCGTCCGCGCGGCCGGCGCCGGGCACTCCTTCACGCCCGTCGTCGAGACGCCGGGCACCGTGCTCGCGATGAGCGGCCTGAGCGGCATCACGCACATCGACGCCGTGCGCCGGCGGGTCACCGCGCTGCCCGGCACGACGGTCGGCGCCTTCGGGGCTCCGCTCTGGGAGGCCGGGCTCGCGCTCGCGAACCAGGGCGACATCGACACGCAGGCGATCGCCGGCGCGGTCGCGACGGGGACGCACGGCTCGGGCGACGCGCTGCCGAGCTTCTCGGCGACGCTGCGCGCCTGCCGGCTCGTCGACGGCCACGGCGAGGTCGTCGAGATCGACGAGACGCGTCCGGACCTGCTGCTGGCCGCGCAGGTCTCGGTCGGGATGCTCGGCGTGATGACGAGCCTCGAGCTCGAGGTCGCCGCGGCCTACCGCCTGTCCGAGCGGATCGAGCACTGGCCGTTCGGCGACGTGCTCGCGCGCTGGGACGAGCTCTTCGCCGGGCACCGGCACTTCTCGTTCTTCTGGCTCCCGAGCGAGCACTCGGCCGCGCTCTACGGGCTCGCCACGCCGCCCGGCAGCCGGATGACGGACACCTGCTACGTCAAGCGCTACGACGAGGCCGGCGACGACCTCCCCGACGACGCCACCCCGGGGCGCCGGATCGGCCGCAGCTACGCCATCTACCCCGCCGACTTCGAGGCCAACTTCCACGAGCTCGAGTACTTCGTCCCGCGCGAGCGCGGCCGCGAGGCGGTCGAGGCGATGCGCGAGCTGATGCTCGCGAGCCAGCCCATGGCCGTCTTCCCGCTCGAGGTTCGCAGCACGGCGGCCGACGAGGCCTACCTCTCGTCCAACCACCGCCGCGCGACGACGGTCATCTCGGTCTCGGGGCAGCCCGGCACCGACTACTGGGCGTACCTCCGCTCGGTCGACCGCCTGCTCGGCGGGTTCGGCGCGCGCGTCCACTGGGGCAAGCTGCACTTCCTCACGCCGGAGCAGCTGGCCGAGCGCTACCCCGAGAGCGCGCGCTTCATCGCCATCCGCCGCGAGCTCGACCCCGGCGGCGTCTTCCTCAACGACCACCTGCGTCCGCTCTTCGCGTAGGCGCAAAGTTGGGGTCTGACCCCAACTTTGCGGACCTACGAGTGGCCCATGCGCGCGTAGAGCGGGCCGTAGTCGGCGTGCTCGATGCCGTCGGCGCGCAGGAAGTCGAAGTCGCAGCCCTGCTCGGCGCCGAGCACGTTGTCGATGAAGAGGCGCCCGTAGCCGCGCGTGTAGTGCGGCGCGGGCGGCGTCCAGGCAGCGAGGCGGCGCTGCAGCTCGTCGGCGGGCACGAGCAGATCGAGACGGCGCTCGTCGATGTCGAGCTCGATCTCGTCGCCCGTCCGCACGACCGCCAGCGGGCCGCCGGCCGCGGCCTCGGGCGAGGTGTGCAGGACGACGGTGCCGTACGACGTGCCGCTCATGCGCGCATCCGAGATCCGCAGCATGTCGCCGACCCCCTGGCGCAGGAGCTTGCCCGGGATCGGCAGCTGGCCCCATTCGGGCATGCCCGGGCCGCCCTTGGGGCCGCCGTGCTTGAGCACGAGGACCGTGCTCGCGTCGACCGGGAGGTCGTCGTCGTCGATGTGCGCGAGCAGCTCGGCGCGCGACTCGAACACGTATGCGCGGCCGCGGTGGCGCAGCAGCTCCTCGCTCGCGGCCGAGCGCTTGATGACGGCGCTGCCGGGCGCGAGCGTGCCGCGCAGGATGACGATGCCGCCGTCTGCGGAGAGCGGGTTCGCACGCTTGCGGATGACCTTGCCGTCGGCGCCCTGGCCCGTGAGGTTCTCGCCCATCGTCGCGCCCGTGACCGTCATGGCGCCGAGCTCGAGCGAGTCGCGGATCTCGGCCATGACCGCGGGCACGCCGCCGGCCGCGTGGAACTGCTCCATCAGGTACTGGCCCGAGGGCTTGAGGTCGGTGATGAACGGAACCTGCCGCGAGAGCTCGTCGAAGCGCTCGAGCGGCAGGTCGAGGCCGAGCCTGCCCGCGATCGCGGGCAGGTGGATGACGGCGTTCGTCGAGCCGCCGAGCGCGTGCAGCGTCGCGATCGCGTTGTGGAACGCGGCCGGCGTGAGGATCTGCGAGAGCCGCAGGTCGTCGTGCACCATCTGCACGATCCGCCGGCCCGTGATGTGCGCCAGCGCGCGCCGGCGCGAGTCGGCGGCGGGGATCGCCGCCGCGCCCGTCAGCGTCGTGCCGAGCGCCTCGGCCAGCGACGTCATCGTGCTGGCCGTTCCCATCGTGTTGCAGTGGCCGTCGGAGCGCGAGTAGCCGGCCTCGACCTCGAGGTACTCCTCGTCCGAGAGCAGCCCGCGCCGGCGCAGGTCGGAGATGCGCCAGAGGTCGGTGCCCGAGCCGACCTCCTCGTCGCGCCAGCGTCCGTTCAGCATCGGCCCGCCCGGCATGCAGATCGTCGGGAGGTCGACGCTCGCCGCACCCATCAGCTGCGCCGGCGTCGTCTTGTCGCAGCCGCACAGCAGCACGACGCCGTCGAGCGGGTTGGCGCGCAGCGACTCCTCGACGTCCATCGACATGAGGTTGCGCCAGAGCATCGTCGTCGGCTTCATCATCGACTCGCCGAGCGACATCGTCGGGAACTCGAGCGGCAGGCCGCCGGCCTCCCACACGCCGCGCTTGACGTGCTCGGCGACGATCCGCAGATGCGCGTTGCAGGTCGTGAGCTCGCTCCACGAGTTGCAGATGCCGATCACGGGCCGCCCGTCGAAGACGTCGGGCGGGTAGCCGCGGCCGTTCCAGCTGCGGTGCGAGAACGTGAACATGTTGAGGCCCGAGAACCAGGCCTCCGAACGCAGCTCCCGGCGCGAGCCGTTGGCCTCGGTCATCGACGCTCCTCGTCCCTGTCGTCCGTCCCGGGGCGGATCCCGGCGGTCGATTATCGCGCGTCCGGCGGCGCCTCGCGGCCGTCGGCCGCCGAGCGGCGCAGCGCGGCGATGACGCGCGCCTGCGCGACGGCGTCGTCGCGCCCGAGCAGGGGTGCCGTGCCGCTGCGGATCGCCCGGCCGAGGTCCTCGAGCTCGAGCCGGTAGGGGTTCGCCGCCTCGACGGCGATGCGCTCGACGCCGCCGGACGTGCGCAGCTCGATCACGGGGTTCTGACAGTGCCATGGATCGTCGAGGAAGAGCGAGCCCTGCGAGCCGATCGCCTCGAGCTCGTCGCGCTCGGGCAGGCACGTCGCGCAGTCGAACAGCGCGAGCACGTCGCCCGGGAAGCGCAGCGAGCCCGTGAACGCCCAGTCGGTCCCGGTGGGGCCGGTGTAGGCGCGGCCGAAGACCGCCTCGGGCTCGCCGCCGAGCAGGCGCGAGCCGCTGATGCAGTAGCACCCGACGTCCATCAGCGCGCCGCCGTCGACCTCGGTGCGCAGGCGGATGTTCGACTCGTCGAAGAGGCCGTAGCTGAACGTCGAGCGGATCAGGCGGAGCTCGCCGATCGCGCCCTCGGCGACGAGCTCGGCCAGGCGCCGGGTCTGCGGATGGTGGCGGTACATGAACGCCTCGGTCAGCAGGAAGCCCGTGCGCTCCGCGGCCGCGAACGCCTCCTCGACCTCGGCCGGGCTCGAGGACATCGGCTTCTCGCAGAGCACGTGCTTGCCCGCCTCGAGCGCGCGGATCGACCATTCGCAGTGGAGCGTGTTCGGGAGCGGGTTGTAGATCGCCTCGACCGCGGGGTCGGCGAGCAGCTCCTCGTAGGAGCCGTACGCCACCGGGATCCCGTGCTCGTCCGCGAACGCGCGCGCCCGGCCGAGATCGCGGCTGCCGACGGCCACGACGTCGACCTCGGCCGAGAGCGCCGCGCCCGCGAGCAGCTTGCGGTTGATGTGTGCGGTCGAGAGGATGCCCCAGCGGACGGGGGCCATCAGCGCCGGCATCCGGAGATCGTCACCGGCCCGACTTGACCTGCAGCCTGCGCGCGATCGTGTCGAGCGTGACGGCGATCAGCAGGATCACGCCGGTCACCATGAAGATCACGCCGGAGCTGTAGCCGAGCGTGTTGAGCCCGTTCGCGATCGTCGCGATCACGAGTGCGCCGAAGAGCGCGTTGCGCACCTCGCCACGCCCGCCGAAGAGGCTCGTGCCGCCGATCACGGCGGCGGCGATCCCGTCGATCAGGAGCGTGCCGCCGCCCTGGCCGAGATCGACGCTGGAGAGGCGCGCGGCGAGCACGACGCCGCCGAGCGCCGACATCGCGCCCGAGATCATGAAGACGAGGATGCGGATGCGCGCGACGTTGATGCCCGCGCGGCGGGCCGCCTCGGCGTTGCCGCCGACCGCGTAGACGTGCCGGCCGAACGTGGTGCGCTTGGCGATGTACGTCCAGAAGAGGAGCAGCGCGACGATCAGCAGCAGCGGGAAGGGCACGCCGCGATCGCGGTTGCAGATCGCGACCGTGAGGAACGCGGCGGCCGGTACGGCCACCAGGCGGCCCACGAGCAGCGTCGTGTCACGGATCGGCACGCCGTGGCGGCGCCGCTGGAACACGCCGCTGAGCGTGCCGGCCACGTACGCGATGCTCACGATCACGGCGATGATCCAGCCCGCGACGTCCGAGAAGAAGTACTGCGCCATGTTGTTGACGGTCTCGTTCTGGATGACGATCACGCCTTCGGGGATCGACTTCAGGATCACGCCCTGCCAGATCTCGTAGCCGGCGAGCGTGACGACGAACGAGGGGACGCCGATGAGCGCGACGATCGAGCCCTGGAACGCGCCGATGGCCGTGCCCACGACGATCGCGGCGAGGATCGCGATCAGGCCCGGGTACTCGTGCCCGCTGCCGGGCACCTGGAGCTGCGCGACGACGACGCCGGCGACGCCGCTGACGTAGGCGATGGAGAGGTCGATCTCGCCGATCAGGAGGACGAAGATGACGCCGTAGGCGAGCAGCGTCGTCCCCGCCATCTGCAGGATGATGTTGTTGAAGTTGACGGCCGAGAAGAAGTTTTCGGCGGTCTGGCTGAACACGAGCACGATCAGCGCGAGCGCGAAGACGACCGGCCCGCTGCCGAGGTTGCCCGAGCGCAGGTTGTCGAGCATGCGCCCCGGGAGGGACGCGATCCCGGTGGGGTCGAGCGGTGCCGGCGGGGCCTTGCCGGTCGCCTCGGACTCCGCGCTCATGCTTCGGTCTCCGGTGCGGGCTCATCCGTGGTGGATCCCGGCGTACTGCGTCGTACCGCCCGCGGTGATCGCATGCACGAGCTCTTGCTGCGAGGTCTTCTCGCGCTCGTACACGCCGATGCTGCGGCCGAGGCGCAGCACCGTGATGCGATCTGCGACGGCGAAGACGTTGTGGAGGTTGTGCGAGATCAGGACGACGGCGAGGCCTTGCTCGGCGAGCCGCTTGACGAGCGCGAGCACCTGCTCGGTCTGGGCCACGCCGAGCGCAGCCGTCGGCTCGTCGAGGATCACGACGCGCGAGTTCCAGAGCACCGCGCGTGCCACGGCGACGGACTGCCGCTGGCCGCCCGAGAGCGTGGCGACGACCTGCCGCACCGAGCGCAGCGTCGTGACCGCGAGGCTGCTCATCGTCTCGGTCGAGCGCTTCTCCATCTCCGGCTCGTTGAGCCGCTGGAAGACGTCATGGGTCTCACGCCCGAGGAACATGTTCTGGACGACGTCGAGGTTGTCGCAGAGCGCGAGGTCCTGGTAGACGACCTCGATGCCGAGCCGGGCCGAGTCCTTCGGGCCGTGGATCGTGACCGGCTTGCCGTCGAAGAAGATCTCACCGGCGTCGGCGGCGTAGATGCCGGCGACGCACTTGATCAGCGTCGACTTGCCGGCGCCGTTGTCGCCGACGAGCGCCATGACCTCGCCGCTGCGCACCTCGAAATCGACGTCCGCCAGGGCCTGCACCGAGCCGAACGCCTTCGAGATCCCGCGGAGCTCGAGCGTCGGCGCGTCGGTCGCGATTGCCGCGTTCATGAGGGGGAACAGTACGGCAAGGGCGGGGGCGCCGTGTGGCGCCCCCGCCCCCGTCCGTTCCTACTTGCAGTACTTCGCGTAGGCGCCGTTGCAGACGTCCTTCTTCTTCAAGTAGCCGTTGAACAGCTGCTTGTAGTTCGCCTTCGTGATCGAGACAGGCGGGATGATGTACGCCGGGACGCCGACCGACTTGCCGGTCGTCTTCGGCGTCTGCCCCTTGAGCAGCGCGACCGCGGCGCTCGCCGAGACGGTCGCGAGCTTCCGCGTGTCCTTCCAGACCGTCATGGTCTGCCAGCCGGAGATGATGTTCTGGACGCCCTGGGCGGTCGCGTCCTGGCCGCTCAGCGGGACCGGCTTGAGCTTGTGCGCCTTGAGCGCGACGACGACGGCGTTCGCGAGGCCGTCATTGGCGGCGGCGACGCCCTGGATGTTGTTGCTCGTCTTGACGAGCATCTGCTCGAAGATCGTGCCGGCCTTCTGGTTGTCCCAGGCGGGCACGAACTGGTCCGGGCCCTTCTTGAACGTGCCGTTCGCGTAGAGCGGCTTGAGGATCGAGTCGTAGCCGCTCTTGAAGAGCGTCGAGTTGTTGTCCTCCTGGCCGCCGTTGAGCTCGGCGATGACGGGCTTCTTGCTGTAGTTCCCGTTGGCCTTGAGGCCGGCGACGACGCCCTTGCCCTGCAGGACGCCGACTTGCTTGCCGTCGAACGAGATGTAGATCGAGGGCTTGCCGCCGGTCACCTGGCGGTCGTACTCGATGACCTTCGCGCCCTTGGCCTTCGCGGCCTTCTCGATCGTGAGCGAGGAACCGGCGTCGAGCGAGACCAGGATGACGACCTTGGAGCCGTTGCCGATGCACTGCTCGGCCTGCGCCACCTGCTTCTGGGCATCGCCGTTCGCGTTCGTGATCACGTAGCTGACCCCGGCCTTCTTGAAGGCCGACACGAAGGCCGGGCGGTCCTGCGTCTCCCACCGCACCGACGACTTGGGGTCGGGCAGCAGGACGCAGATCTGCTTGCCCGCGTTCGAGCTCGAGGTCTTGCCTTGCGCGACCGTGGTCGCCGTGCCGGCGATCGCGGCGAGCGCGAGGCCGATCACGGGGATGAGCTTCTTCACTCCGGTTCCTTTCGTCAGGATGTGCGAGCCCTTCGTCGGGATGCGCACATGGGCGGGCGGCAGAACGATACGAAGCGGCCCGGATGAAATCAACCGGATGCCCCAACTAATCCGCGGCATTCGGGGAGCTTAGTGTGACAGGGAACGAACGGGCGCGCGAGTCGGGTCGTTCAGCACGCTGTGTAAGACGAGCGCAGCGCCCCCTCTGATAGCTGCTTCGTCGGCAAGTTCGGAACCGACGATCTCGACGGCGGTCGGCGCGACGGTCGTGCGCTGCTCCATCGCGGCCCGCGCGCCCGGCAGCAGCCAGGTCGAGAGCATCCCCAGCGTCCCCGCGAGCACGACGCGCCGCGGGTTGATGAGCCCGACGGCCGCCGCCACGCAGATGCCGAGCATCTCGGCGACCTCGTCGAGGGCGCTCAGCACCTCCGGGTCGCCGGTGCGCGCGCGCTCGGCGACGAGCGCGGGCGGCGACGCGGTTCCGCTGCGCGTGCCCTGGATGCCCACCCGGCGGGCGATCGCCTCCTGGCCGGCGATCGTCTCGAGGCACCCGCGCCCGCCGCAACGGCAGCGGTCTCCGTCGAACGGGCGCAGCGGCATGTGGCCGATCTCGCCGGCGAACCCGTCCGAGCCGGGGAAGATCGCGCCGTCGACGATCAGGGCCCCGCCGATGCCGATGTTGCCGTAGATCAGGAGCGCGTGGCCGACGCCGCGCAACGCCCCGCTCTCGAGCTCGCCGAGCGCGGCGAGGTTGGCGTCGTTGCCGACCCGGATCGGGAACGGGGGGTCGCCGAGCGCGTCGCGCAGGATCTCCGCGACCGGCATCTCGTTCCAGCCGAGGTTCGGGGCGTGGATCAGCGTGCCCGTCTCGGCCTCGACCGTCCCCGGGAGCGAGACGCCCGCGCCGATGGGCGTCAGCCCGAGCAGGTCGCACTCGGCGAGCGCGCCCGCGACGAGCTCGGCGAGCGTCTCGAAGACACGCGCGAGCGGGCTCTCGCGGTTGTCGTGGCCGATCGAGCTGCGATAGCGGACGGCTCCGCGCAGGTCGCACACGCAGACGGCGAGGTAGTCGACGTCGATCTCGAGCCCGAGCGCGGCGATGCTGCCGTCGTCGAGCTCGAGCATCTGCGCGGGGCGCCCCACGCGGCGCAGGTCCGCGAGCCCCGACTCGGCCACGACGCCGCGCTCGATCAGCTCGGCGACGAGGCTCGACACGGTCGTCTTGTTGAGCCCGGTCAGCTTCGCCAGCTGCGCGCGCGACACCGCCGTGCACTCGGCGACGCAGCGGGCGACGAGGCTCAGGTTGGATGTGCGCACGGCGCGCTGGTCGGCGCGCTTCGCGGGCGTGGATGGGGTGTTGAGCGGGCTCACGGGGGCGGCCACGGTACCGGATACCGCAGCTTGTGGTGACGCGCGGTACGGTATCGCGACAGGCCAGCCGCCACGGGACGCTGACCGCCACAAGCAAGGGGACCAGCCTCATGGGCCGCCTCAAGACCAGCCTCGGCATCTGGGCCTTCGGTCCGATGGTCACGCGTTTCATGCCGGTCGGCTACCAGCCCGGCCTCACGCACACGACGACGGCCGAGAAGGTGCACCGCGCGGTCACGGGCCTCGGCGGCCTGATCGACGACTACGAGTTCCACTACCCGGCCGAGCTCTCTCCGGACAATCTCGGCGAGGTGCGCTCGGCGCTCGACGGGCACGGCATCTACACGATCTGCGCCGGGCTCCACCTCGACCCGCGCTTCGGCCGTGGCGGCCTCGTGAACCCCGACCCCGCGACGCGCGCAGAGGCGCTGCGGCTGACGCTCGAAGGCGCCGACTTCGCCGGCTCGCTTGGCGCCAACTTCATCCTCTGGCCGGGCATCGAGGGCTACAACTACCCGTTCCAGACGCCCTATGCGCAGAGCTGGGCCTGGTTCATCGAGGCCGTCGGCCAGGCCGCCGAGGTCTGCGCCAAGCACGGCAAGAAGCTGTTCCTCGAGCACAAGAACAGCGAGCCCGCGATGAAGATCCTGATGCGCAACGTCGGCATGTGTCTCCACGTCATCCACACGCTGCGCGCCCAGGGGATCACGAACGTCCAGGTCAACATGGACTGGCAGCACCTGATCATGAACGGCGAGTCGCTCGGCGAGTACGCCGCGCTGCTGGCCGCCGAGGGACTGCTCGGCCACCAGCACGCCAACTCGGGCTGGGGCACGTTCGACGACGACAACATGGTCGGCGCGACGGCGTTCATGGAGACGCTCGAGGTCGCGCTCGAGCTGCGCCGGGCGAACTACGGCGCGGGCGGCGAGCGCCTCGGCTTCGACCTCTACCCCTACACCGAGGACGCCGTCGACGTCGTGCGCCGGAGCGTCCTGCAGTGGGACTTCATCGACGCGGCGGCCGGGCGCATCGACGAGGCGGCCCTGCGCGAGGCGCAGTCGCGCAAGGACGCGATCCGCGCCTACGAGCTCGTCTACGCCGCGCTCGGCGCGCCGGCCGCGGGCTAGCGGGTGGCCGTCGCGGTCGGTCTCGACGTCGGCACGACCGGCGTCAAGGCGCTCGCGGTGGCGGCCGACGGAACCGTCGTCGCGAGCTCCGAGAGCCACTACGGCCTCTCGCAGCCGCAGCCCGGGTGGTCGGAGCAGGCGCCCGCGGACTGGTGGGAGGGAAGCCAGGCGGCGATCGCAGCGCTCGGCCGTCACGAGGTCGCGGGGATCGGCCTCTCGGGCCAGATGCACGGTCTCGTCGCGCTCGGTGCGGACGAGCAGGTGCTGCGCCCGGCGATCCTCTGGAACGACCAGCGCACGGCCGCCGAATGCGCCGAGATCGAGGAGCGCATCGGCCTCGAGCGCCTCATCGCGCTGACCGGGAACCGCGCGCTCACGGGCTTCACGGCGCCGAAGCTGGTGTGGTTGCGCAAGCACGAGCCCGACCTCTACGCGCGCATCCGCCACGTGCTGCTCCCCAAGGACTACGTGCGGCTGCGGCTCTGCGGCGAACGGGCGATCGACGTCGCCGACGCCTCGGGCACGCTGCTCTTCGACGTGGCCGCGCGCCGCTTCTCGGCCGCGGTCCTGGACGAGCTCGAGGTGCCCGGCGAGTGGATGCCGCGCGTGCTCGAGTCGCCCGAGATCTCGGGTCGCACGGCCGCCGGCATCCCGGTCGCGGCCGGTGCGGGCGACTGCGCCGCCGCGGCGCTCGGCGTCGGCGTCGAGCGCCCGGGGCCCGTCTCGCTCGTGCTCGGCACGTCCGGCGTCGTCTTCGCGGCGCTGCCGTCGTATCAGCCCGACGCGCTCGCGCGCGTGCACGTGTTCTGCCACGCGGTGCCGGGTACCTGGCACGCGATGGGCGTGATGCTGTCGGCCGCCGGCTCGCTGCAGTGGGCGCGCGACACGTTCGCGCCGGGCGTCCCGTTCGAGCAGCTGATGGCCGAGGCCGAGGCCGTGCCTGCGGGCGCCGGGGGCATCGTCTTCCTGCCCTACCTGTCGGGGGAGCGCACGCCGCACGCCGACCCGGACGCGCGCGCCGCGTTCGCCGGCCTGAGCGCGAGCCACACGCGCGGTCACGTCATGCGCGCCGTGCTCGAAGGCGTCGCCTACGGGCTCGCGGACTCGTTCGACCTGCTCGCCGCGCTCGGCGTCGAGGCCACCGTCGCGCGCGCCTCGGGCGGCGGGGCGCGCAGCGACTTCTGGCTGCGCATCTGCGCCTCGGTGCTCGGCGTGCCGGTCTGCCGCATGGCGGTCGACGAGGGGTCGGCGTTCGGCGCGGCGCTCCTCGGCGGCGTCGCGGGCGGCCTCTTCGCGAACGTCGGCGAGGCCGTCGAGGCGTGCGTGCGCGTGCGCGACGTGATCGATCCGGAGCCCGGCTGGAGCGCGCTCTACGCCGAGCGGCGCGAGCGCTTCCGCGCGCTCTACCCCGCGCTCAAGGACGTGCTCGGATGAGGCTCCGCGTCGGGCTCCTGTCGACGGCCCGCATCAACGCCAAGCTCGTCGCCGGGGCGCGCGGGAGCGAGCGGGCGCAGGTGGTCGCGGTCGCGAGCCGCAGCCGCGAGCGTGCGGAGGTGCAGGCGCGTGAGTTCGGAATCGAGCGCGCGCACGCGAGCTACGAGGAGCTGCTCGCCGACCCCGGCGTCGACGCCGTCTACGTCTCGCTGCCCAACGAGATGCACCACACGTGGACGATGCAGGCGCTCGCGGCCGGCAAGCACGTGCTCTGCGAGAAGCCGTACTCGCGCTCGGCCGCCGAGGTGAGCCGCGCCTTCGCGGCCGCGGCGTCGGCGGGCGTCGTCCTGGCCGAGGCGCTCATGTGGCGGCACCATCCGCAGACGCTGCGCCTGACCGAGCTCGTGTCCGGGGGTGCGATCGGAGAGGTGCGCCTCGTGCGCGCCGCGTTCGGCTTCACGATCGACGATCCGCGCGACCAGCGCCTGCTCGAGGGGCCTGCGGGCGGTGCGCTGATGGACGTCGGCTGCTACTGCGTCAGCGCGGCGCGCCTGCTCGCGGGCGAGCCCCTCACCGCCACGGCGCACCGGGTGCCGACGCCGGCGAAGGTCGATCGCCGCCTCGTGGCGACGCTCGCCCACGCGGACGGCGTGCTCTCGTCCTTCGACTGCGGCCTCGACGTGCCCGATCGCAGCGAGCTCGACGTCGTGGGCTCCGAGGGCGTCCTGCGCGTGCGCGATCCCTGGCACGGCGTCGCGACGGGCATCGACCTGGAGCACCGCGACGGGCAACGCAGGCGCATCGACACCCCGCCCGCGAATGCCTACGCCTGCGAGCTCGACGATCTCGCCGGCGCGGTCGCGGGCGAGCACCCGCCTCGGCTCGGCCGCGACGACGCGCTCGGTCAGGCTCGCACGATCGACGCCGTGCTGCGCGCCGCGGCGGAGGGCCGGCGCGTCACGCTCGCCTGAACGGCTGCTCCTGCAGCAGGACGAAGCGGACGCGGCCCAGCTCGCGCCGCAGCGCTTCGCGGTCGAGGCCCCGCAGGGCGCCGTTCCAGCACAGCTCGGCGAAGCGGTCGCAGGCGGCGACGACGCCGGCCGTCGGCGCGCTGTGCGCGCGCAGCAGGCACGCGAGCTCGCGGATCTCGGGCGCCTCGGGCGCGAGCTCGAGCACCGAGCGCGGCGGGCGTGTCGAGCGCGTCTCCGCGGCGCCGCGCTCGGCCGCGCGCGCGAGGCGCGCGAGCGTGCGCTCGGCGGAGCGCACGCGCCGGCGCGAGGCGACGGCGCGGGCGTCGCGCGAGCGGAGGTGGACGTCGCGGCACGACAGCGCGAGCGCGACGGCGAACGTGACGACCGCGGCGGCGCCGGCGACCGCGATCACCTGCAGATCGGGCGAGGCGTGCAGGACGAGCAGCAGGGCGACCGCCGCCGAGGTCGCGGTGAACACCTGGCGGGCCCGCAGGGAGCGCCGCTCGAGCGCGCGCGCGAGGTCGTCGCTCACGCAGCGTCGCTCTGGAGCACGCGGAAGCGCAGGCGCCCGGCCTCGCGGCGCAGCGCGTCGGCGTCGCCGCGGTAGAGCGGCGAGGCGAAGCCGTCGCTGATCAGCCCGCGGCACTGCCGCAACGCCTCGGGATCGGCCGCCCGCGTCTCGCGCAGCGCCTGCGCGAGGGAGGAGAGCTCTGCGGTCGCCGCGCGCACGCCGCGCCGCGAGCGCGGGTCGCTGAGGGCCGTCGTCGGGCTCCAGGGCGCACGCGGGGGGCTCCAGGCCGCGGCGACGGCCTGCTCGAGCGAGCGGGCCAGGGCCAGCTGCGAGGGGCGCCGGGCGAGCGTCCGGTTGCGAAGTTGCGCGAGCACGCTCCCAACCTAGGCCGGGTCCCGCGGAGAGCCCAAGCCGGCAGGAGCAGCGCTCATGCCGGCGGACGCCCGCCGCAGGTCGCGCGAGTAGTGGTCCGCGTCAGGCCGAGTCGGAGCGGCGCGGATCGCGCAGGATCCAGAAGAGCATCGCCTCGCTCTCGCCGACGTTGCGCCAGCCCGTGATCGAGCGCCCCTCGGCGACCAGGGCCTCCCCGGCGCGCAGGGCCGCGCGGCGATCTCCGAGCTCGATCTGCACGAGGCCGGAGGCGACCGTCACCGCCTCGACGCCCTTGTGGCGCTCGTCGGGCGCGCCCGCGCCGCGCGGCGGCAGGCGGGCGAGGAAGACGCGCAGGCCGACGCCGAGCTCGTCCAGCAGCGGCAGCAGCGACGACGCGCTGCGCTCGCTCGGGTCGTGGCGCCGCGCCAGCTGGTAGCCGCGCACGTCCTCGCCGCTGAGGAGCTCGTCGAGCGTGACGTTGAGGCGCGCCGAGAGGTCGAGCAGGGTGTCGAGCGAGAGCCCCGACTGGCCGCGCTCGGCGTGCGAGATGGCGCTCGGCGAGACACCGGCGAGCTCGGCGAGGTCGCTCTGGCTGAGGTCGCGGCGCCGGCGCAGGCTGCGCAGCGCGCCCGCGAGCCGCGCCGCGGCCGGGGTCGCCTCGAGCCGGAGCTCGCCGTCCGCGCGGCTGATCGTGAGCACGCTGCCCTCGACGCCCGGCGGGCGCCCGTCGGCCTTCGCGATGCGCACGCGGTGGTCGTCGACGACGAGCACGCACTGGGTGATCTGCTCGACCTCGCGCCGCAGGCCCGCGAGCGACTCGGCGCCCCCGATCGACCAGTACGCGATGGCGCCGATCTCGAGCAGCATCGGGCAGCAGCGCGCGAAGAAGCGGCGCGCGATCTCGGCCCCCCAGCGCTCGGCCATCGCGTCGAGCGGATCGAAGACCAGGATCGTCCGCTCGGCGCGTCCCGCATAGGCCCGGACGGCGGAGAGCAGCTCGCCCGGGCGCGCCGCGGGCCCATCCGCCGAGGCGTCGATCACGTCGACGCCCGCCGGCGTCTCGACGCCGTCGAACGACACGTGCGCGAACGCCTCGGCCTGCGAGCCCACGGCGACGAGCGCGTGCACGAAGGGCTCGACCGAGGCGTGGCGGCGAACCTCCCAGACGACGTTGTCGCCCCAGAAGAGGCCGCCCAGCGTGCGGTCCAGGTCGGCGATGCCGCTGGTGGCCGGGCCGGGCGCGGTCATCGCTCGCGCGCTTGTCGCATTGCGCTCTGCACGGTACCGCCGCGGGATCTACGAGGTGTCACAGCTGATTCACAGCTAATTCACAGATAGATGCGCGAGCCTGAGCTCATGGGAACCACCCTCCGACCTGGCATGCTCGCGTGATGGCCGAGCGTACAGCCGAGATGCGGCGGGTGCTGATCGTCGACGACGAGGCCTCGATCACGGACGCGGTCGCCACGGCGCTGCGCTACGAGGGCTTCGACACCTGCGAGATCGCGTCCGGGCGTGCCGCCATCGGCGCGATCGACGAGTTTCGCCCCGACCTCATCATCCTCGACGTCATGCTGCCCGACCTCGACGGGCTGGCGGTGGCGCGGCGGCTGCGCGATCGGCGCGTGCCCGTGCCCGTGATCTTCCTCTCGGCCAAGGACGCGACCGAGGACAAGATCGCCGGCCTCGCCCTCGGCGACGACTACGTGACCAAGCCGTTCAGCCTGGCCGAGCTGGTCGCGCGCGTGCAGACGGTGCTGCGGCGGACGCAGGGCGACGACGGCCACATGCTGCGCTTCGCCGACGTCGAGCTCGACGACGACACGCGCCAGGTGCGGCGCGGCGACGCGCCGCTCGACCTCACGCCGACCGAGTTCCGGCTGCTGCGCTTCCTGCTCCAGAATCCGCGCCGGGTGCTGAGCAAGCGGCAGATCCTCGACAACGTCTGGAACTACGACTTCGGCGGCGACGCGAACGTCGTCGAGACGTACGTCAGCTATCTGCGCCGCAAGCTCGACAGCGCCGGGCCGCCCCTCATCCACACGGTCCGGCTCGTCGGCTACGTGCTGCGCGAGCCGGATCGCTAGTGAGCCCGGGCGGCCGCACGCCCAGGCGCATCGGAGCGGCCGTGCGGGGGATGTCGCTGCGCGCCCGCCTGCTCGCGGTGCTCGCCGCGGTGCTCGCTGCGGGCCTGCTGGCGGCCGACGTCGCCACGTACACCGCGCTGCGCTCGTCGCTCTTCGACCGCGTCGACAGCTCGCTCGACTCGAGCGCGGCCGGCGTCGCGAGCTCCCTGGCGACGCCGGGGTTCCGCGCGGGCGGGCCGCCGGGATCGCCGTCGCGCCGCATCGAGCTCCTCGCGCAGTTCGGGGTGCTCACCCCCGGCATGTACGTCGAGATCCGGCCCGGCGACGGCTCCCCGGGCGTCCAGGGGACGCTCACGCGCCCGGGCGAGACGGCTCCGTCGCCGCGGATCCCGAAGGGCTTCGCTCCCGGCGCCGGAGGCGGCGCGCGGCGCGCGACGGTGGCCGCGCAGGGCGACGGGGGCAGCTTCCGCCTGCTCGCGCGCTCCGTGCCGTTCGCCGACTCGACGCTGATCCTCGGCGTGCCGCTGAAGGAGACGCAGAAGACGCTCGACCAGCTCAAGTGGATCGAGGTGCTGGTCGCCTGCGCCGTGATCGCGAGCGCGCTCCTGCTCGGGCTCTGGCTGATCGCCGCCGGCCTGCGGCCGCTCCGGCGCATCGAGGAGACGGCCGCCGCGATCGGCGCCGGCGACCTCTCGCGGCGCGTCGAGCCCGGCGGCGGCACGACCGAGATCGGCCGCCTGGGCGGCGCGCTCAACGCCATGCTCGGGCAGATCGAGGACGCGTTCGCCGAGCGCTCGGCCTCCGAGGCGCGCCTGCGGCGGTTCATCTCCGACGCCTCGCACGAGCTGCGCACGCCGATCGCGGCCGTGAGCGCCTACGCCGAGCTGTTCGACCGCGGCGCGCGCGACCGCCCGGACGACCTCGAGCGGTCGATGACCGGCATCCAGCGCGAGACGCGCCGCATGGGCCTGCTCGTCGGCGACCTGCTGCTGCTCGCGCGGCTCGACCAGGGGCGCCCGCTCGAAGCCCGCGCCGTCGACCTCACGGCGCTCGCCGGCGAGGCCGTCGACGCCGCGCACGCGATGGAGCCCGGCCGCCCGATCGCGCTCGAGGCACCCGCGGTCGTCACGGTCACGGGCGATGCCGAGCGCCTCCGCCAGGTCGTCGACAACCTGCTCGCGAACGTGCGCGCGCACACGCCCGCCGGCGCCCCGGCGACCGTGCGCGTGCGGCGCGAGGGCGCGCAGGCGGTGCTCGAGGTGCAGGATTCCGGGCCCGGGCTCGGCGCCGAGGAGGCGGCGCACGTCTTCGAGCGCTTCTACCGCGGCGACCCCTCGCGCTCGCGCGACCACGGCGGCGCCGGCCTCGGCCTCGCGATCGTGGCGGCGATCGTCGAGGCGCACGCCGGCACCGTGGCGGCCGAGAGCGCGCCCGGCGCGGGCACGACGTTCCGGGTGACGCTGCCCGACCGCGCCGACGGCCCGCCCGGGCAGGGCGCCGGCGGCGCGGCTCAGGCGTAGGTGCCCGACAGGGGGTCTTCGGGCCCGCCCGCGATCGCACGCGTGGCCGCACCGCTGCCGTACGGCTCGACCGGCAGCCCCGCGGCGACCCAGGCTGCGAAGCCGCCGATCACGTCGGTCGCCCGCGCGAAGCCGAGCTGCTGCAGCTGATGCGCGACGAGGCTCGACTGGAAGCCCTGCCCGCAGAGCACGATCGGCAGCCCGCTGCGCCCGGGCAGCCGCGGATCGCGCCCGCCGGCGTCGTCGGCGAAGCGCCACTCCAGCACGTTGCGCGGCACGATCCACGATCCCGCGATCTCACCCTCGCGCAGCCGCTGCGCGTCGTCGCGGATGTCGACGATCACGCCGTCCCCGCCCGTGGCGGCCTGCGCCTCGGCCGGCGTCAGCCGCTGCAATCCTGCGCGCGCGCCGGCCACCAGCTCGGCCGCCGTGCGGATCAACCGAAGAACGCCTCGGCGAGCGCGTAGTACTCCCGCGGCACGGTGCGGGTCTTGCCCGCGGCCTCGGCGAGGGGAACCGGGACGACGGCGTCGCCGCGCAGGGCGGTCATCATGCCGAAGCGCCCCGAGAGCGCGAGATCGGCCGCGAGCAGGCCGTAGCGCGTCGCGAGCACGCGGTCGTACGCCGTCGGCGTGCCTCCGCGCTGGAGGTGGCCGAGCGTCGTCACGCGCGTCTCGAACCCGGTCATCTGCTCGAGGGCGTCGGCGAGCTGCTGCCCGACGCCGCCGAGGCGGACGTGGCCGAACGCGTCGAGCTCGGCGGTCGTCGTCGTGACCTCGCCCGCGCCCGCCTCGTGGGTGAGCGGCCAGCCCTCGCTGACCACCACGATCGAGTAGTTGCGGCCGCGCGCGTGGCGCGTGCGGATGAGCTCGGCGCAGCGCTCGACGGTGAGCGGGAACTCGGGGATCAGCACGACGTCCGCGCCGCCCGCGATGCCGCTCGTGACGGCGAGCCAGCCGGCGTGCCGACCCATGACCTCGACCACCATCACGCGGTCGTGCGACTCGGCCGTGGTGTGCAGCCGGTCGATCGCCTCGGTCGCGATCGAGACCGCCGTGTCGAATCCGAACGTCCGGTCGGTGCCGGCGATGTCGTTGTCGATCGTCTTCGGCACGCCGATCAGCGGCAGCCCGAACTCGTCGTGCAGGCGCCCGGCGACACCGAGCGTGTCCTCGCCGCCGATCGCGATCAGCCCGTCGAGCCCCTCGAACGCCTTGCGCACGGCCTCGACGCCGCCCTCGGTCTTGAACGGGTTCGTGCGGCTCGTGTGCAGGATCGTCCCGCCGCGCGGCAGGATGCCCGAGACCGCCTCGAGATCGAGCGGGCGGAAGAGCCCCTCGGTCATGCCACGCCAGCCGCGCAGCACGCCGATCGGCTCCGAGCCTTCGTGGACGAGCCGTCGCGTCGCCGCCCGGATCACCGCATTGAGGCCCGGGCAGTCTCCCCCGCCGGTCAGCATTCCCACGCGCATGCAGACAGAGTTGCAGGTTCAGAAGCTGCGCGCGAGCTCGTCGCAACGCGCCCGCACGACGGCCACGAAGTCCGCGGCGGCCTCCGGCAGCGTCGCGTCGCGGTGCCAGGCGAGGCCGATCTGGCGATCCGGCACGCGCCGCGAGGCGTCCAGCGCGACGACCCCGGCGATCGACGCGTCGACCGCGAGCCGCGGGATCAGCGCCGAGCCGATGCCGGCGGCGACCATGCGCTGCACGGCACCGCTCTCGTCGCTGCGGAAGACGACGTGCGGCTCGATGCCGCGCGAGCGCAGGAGCGCCTCGATGCCGTAGGTGCTGCGGCTGTAGGCGACGAGCGGGAGGCGCCCGATCTCGGCCAGCGTCGGCGCGGTCTCGCGCTGCGCCAGCGCCGAGCCCGCCTGCGTCAGCAGGACGTACGGATCGCGCACGAGCTCGATGTGCTCGAACGGCCCCTCGGGCGGCACGAGCGCGAACGTGAAGTCGAGGCTCCCGCGCTCCACCATGCGCAGGAGCTCGTCCTCGTAGGGCGCCTCCTGCAGGCGCACCTCGACGCCCGGCCGCAGCTCCATGAGGCGGCGCACGGCGTCCGGCAGGACGCGGATCGACATGCTCTGGAACGTGCCGACCCGCAAGGTCGCCGCGGTGCCCTCGGCGAGCGCCGTGAGATCGGCCTCGGCGGCCTGCAGCTGCGCGGTCAGGCGCACCGCGTGCCGCAGCATGCGCTCGCCCGCGTCGGTCGGCACGACGGCCCGACGGCCGCCCGGGCGCTCCAGCAGGCGCGTGCCCGCCGCCCGCTCGAGCGCCGCGATCTGCAGGCTGACCGCCGACTGCGTGTAGCCGAGCCGCTGAGCGGCGCGCGCGAACGAGCCCGTCGACGCCACGGCCTCGAGCGCCGCCAGGTGGCGGATCTCGATGCCGAGCAATCGATGAGGCTTTTTCATCAACTTGTCAGATAACTCTAGTTGGACGCATGGACGATCGTGGACCACCCTGAGAGGCGTGAAGACCGACCGCGCTCCCTCGGGCCTGCTCTCGCTCTACGCGATGATCTTCGTCTCGGTCGTCGCCGACGTCGCGGTCGTCCCGCTGCTGCCGACGCTCACCCGCCAGCACGGCCTCTCGTCGCTGCAGACGGCGCTCCTGCTCTCGACGACCACGTTCGCCATGGTCGTGATCACGCTGCCGCTCGGGCGCCTCGCCGACCGCATCGGCGCCCGGCCGCTCGTGGCCTGCGCGGGGGCGTTCGTCGTCCTGGGCTCCGTCGTGCTCGCGCTCGCGGGCGGCCTGCCCGCCCTGCTCGCGGGCCGCACGCTGATCGGCGTCGCCAACGGCATCATCTGGACGGCCGGCGTGATGATCGCCGGCGCGCCGGGGCGACCCGCAGGCGCGACGGGCCGCGCGATCGCCGCGGGCGGCACGGGGCTGCTCGTCGGGCCCGTGCTCGCCGGGCTGCTGGCCGACCGCGTCGCCACCTGGGCGCCGTTCGCGGCCGGTGCGGCGCTCGCGCTCCCGGTCACGATCCTGTTCGCGCTCCAGCGCTCCGAGCCCGTCGCGGCCACGGCCGCTCCCGGCGGCCCGCCGGTGCGCGGCGCCCATCGCAACCGGATGGTCGTCTACGCGATGCTCGCGACCGTGCTGCTCGGCTTCGTGGGCGGCATGGGCAACCTGCTCGGCTCGCTGCGCCTGAGTGAGAACGGCCTCTCGCCGAGCGGCATCGGCGTGCTCTTCTCGATCGGCGCGCTGGTCTGGATCTTCGTGGCGCCGCTGGCGGGCCGCTTGGGCGAGCAGCGCAGCCACGTGGCCCTGACCGCGATCGGCTGCGCCCTGCTCGGCGGCGCCTGGCTCGTCCCCGTGGCCGACCGCTCCACCGTGGCGATCACGGCCTTCCTGCTGGCCTCCTCGGCCGGGCGCGCGGGGCTCAACACGTTCAGCTACCTGCTCGCCGGCAGCGGCGCGGAATCCGCCGGCGCCGGCCGCGGGGCGGTGATCGGCCTCGTCAACGTGAGCTGGGGCGTGGCCGCCGTGATCGGCCCGCTGGCCGCGAGCGCCGCGCACGGGCACATCGACGAGCGCGTGCCGTTCGGCGCGGTCGCGGCGCTCTGTCTCGCAGTCGCCGTGCTGATGCTCGCCGGCCAGCGCTCGGGCCGGCGCCTCACGACGGGCGCGGCGCTGGCCGAGCGCTAGCCTTGCCGGCGTGAGCGCCCGGGAGATCGTCGTCGTCGGCGTGCCGATCGACAGCCTCGGCAAGCCGGGCGGGACGGAGCTCTCGCCCGGCGCCCTGCGCGAGCAGGGGGTCGTCGAGCTGCTGGGCGCGCGCGACGCGGGCGACCTGCCGGTGCGCATCGCGGGCGAGGAGCGCGACCGCGCCTCGGGCATCGTCGGCTACCGCACGGTCGTCGCGACCTGCGAGGGCGTGCGCGACGGGCTCGCGCCGATCCTGCGCGACGGCGCGTTCGCGGTCGTGCTCGGCGGCTGCTGCGCGCTCGTGCCGGGCGTCGCCGCCGCCCTGCGCGCGACCGGCGACGGCCCGGCCGGGCTCGCGTACGTCGACGGGCACCTCGACATCTACGACCCCCGGACGTCGCCGACGGGCGAGGCGGCCGACATGCCGGTCGCGATCTGCGCCGGCCTCGGCGACCCGGCGCTCGTGGGCCTCGGCGCGACGGTGCCGCTGATCGAGCCGGGGCACATCGCGCTGCTCGCCCACCGCGACGGCGAGGAGGCGCGCCGGGAGGGCTCGGTGATGCCCGCCGACCTCGGCATCGGGACGTCGCTCGACTGTGCAGCAGTGCAGGCGGAGGGCCCGGGCCGGGTGGGCGAGCGCATCGCCGGCCGGCTCGCGGCGGCGCCCGGGCGCTTCTGGCTCTCACTCGACGTCGACGTGCTCTCCTCCGCCGCCATGCCCGCGACGCCGGTGCAGCAGGACGGCGGCCTCTCGCTCGCGGAGCTCGCCGAGCTGGCGCGACCGCTTGCCCGCCACCCGGCCTGTCTCGGACTCGACCTCCTGTGCTACGACCCCGAGCTGGACGACGCGCAGCACACGAGCGGCCGGCGGCTCGCCGAGCTGCTCGGCGGCCTGCTCGCCGCGTAGAACTCGGTCTCAGGGCGGGTCGAGCCGGGCGATCAGCTCGGCGGCGGTCGGGATGTCGGCGATCGCGCCGCAGCCGGCACCCGCATACAGGCACATCTCGGCGACCGCGCCCTCGTCGCCCGCGAGCGGCGGGCTGTCGTCGTAGCGCGCGATGCCGCGGCCGCCGCGCGTCGCGAGCGCCGCGACCTCGTCCGGGCGGCGTCCCGGCGCGGGACAGCCGGCCGCCTCCCAGCGCTCGAGCGTGGGGTTCCGCAGCACGCGGTGCGGGGCGTGCGGCCAGTCGCCGTCGAAGCAGACCGTGAGCGCCGTGTCCTGCCCGGCGGCCGCGACCAGCGCCGCCTTGTAGCGCTCGTGCGCGGCGCTCTCGACGGTGGCCACGAAGCTCGTCCCGAGCATCGCGCCGGCCGCGCCGCGCCGGCGCACGCGTGCGATGTCGGCGCGCTCCGCGAGCCCGCCGGTCGCGATCACCGGGATGTCGCCGCACACCTCGAGGACATCGTCGAGGAGGTCTGCGAGCGGCGTCGTCGACTGCACGTGCCCGCCGGCCTCGACGCCCTGGGCGATCACGGCGTCGGCGCCATCGACCCGCGCCTGCCGGGCGCCGGCGGCCGTCCCGACCTGCACGAGCGCGCGCGCACCGGCCGCGTGGCAGCGGGCGATGCGCTCGCGGCCCGGTTGCCCCCACGAGAACGTGATCACGGGGACCCCGGCGGCGAGCAGGGCCTCGAGCTGGGCGTCCGGCCCGAACCAGAGCACCAGATTCGCCGCGAACGGCAGCGCGGTGAGCGCGCGCACGCGCGCGACGAGCGGCGCGATCGCGTCCGCCGCCGTCCACGTGCACGCGAGCGTCCCGAGCGCGCCCGCCTCGGCGGTCGCGGCGACGAGCTCGGGGCCGGCGCACCCGCCGACCGGCGCCTGCACGAGCGCGCGCTCGACGGCGAACGCGGCGCGCAGGTCGAGGCGCTCGCTCACCGCGCCGTTATAGCAGCGGCCGCACTACGCTCTGCTCGCGATGCGACGCCCCGAACCGACGGTCCTCGAGCGCGGCCGCGTGCGGCTCGAGCCGCTCGCGCCGGCACACCGCGACGGCCTCGCCGCGGCGATCGCCGCCGATCCCGGCGCGTTCCCGCTCGCCGGTCCGGTGAGTGGCGGCGCCACGCTCGAGGCCTGGCTCGCGCAGGCCGATGCCGAGGCCTCCGCCGGCACCCGCCTGCCGTTCGCGGTGCTCGCCGACGGGGTGGTCGCGGGCTCGTCCAGCTACCTCGACATCGCCCCGGCGGACGGCCGCATCGAGATCGGCTCGACCTGGTACGGCGCGCCGTGGCGCGGGACGCACGTGAATCCGGCGGCCAAGCTGCTGCTGATGGAGCACGCGTTCGAGGTGCTCGGCGCGACGCGCGTCCAGCTCAAGACCGACGCCCGCAACGAGAACTCGCGGCGCGCGATCGCGGCGGCGGGTGCGACGTTCGAGGGCATCCTGCGCAAGCACTCGCTGCGCGCCGACGGCCCGGGCCTGCGCGACGTGGCGATGTTCTCGGTCGTCGACGAGGAGTGGCCGCGCGTGCGCGCCCTGCTCGAAGCGCGGCTGTAGGACCGTCCCGGACGCACGCGCGCCCGGCGTCGTGCGATCATTGCCCATGGGCAGGGCCGTCGCCTTCGAGGACGTGACCGCGCTGATGCGCGTGGCCCGCGCGGCCTCGGATCCTCTGGCGCCCGCGGCGCGCGCCGAGCAGGTGCTCGCCGAGCTCCAGGGACTCGTGCCGTTCGTGTGCGCGCAGCTCACGCGCTGGGATCCGCTCGAGCGGCGCCACACGACGCTCGCGAGCAGCGGCTATGCCGAGCCGCTGCTCGATCACCTCGCCGGCGCGAAGTTCGAGGACGAGGTGACGCAGCTCGGCATGCACCGCACACGCCGCCCCATGCGCATGCGCGACCTCCCGGGCGATCCGGGCGACCTCGCCACGGTCGCCGAGGTGCTCCTGCCCGCGGGGTTCCGCGAGGGCCTCTCGATGTGCCTCGTGACGCGCGCCGGGGCCTACGCGGGACTGCTCAACCTCTCGACCGACGACCGCCGCCACCCGGACGACCGCGCGCGCGACGCCATCGCGGCACTCAACGAGACGCTCGCGAACGTCGTCGACGCGACGCAGGCCCCCCGGACGCTCGCGGCGCTGATCGACCCGGGCACGCCCGCGATCGCGCTCGCGCGCGACGGCACGCCCGTGGAGCTCGCGGGCAGCGAGCGCGGGGAGGCGCTCGCCGCGGGCTCGCCACTGCTCGATGTGCTCGCGGGCCAGGTGCCGCACGACGGCCACGAGCGCCGCTTCCTGTGGCCCGACGGCGAGAGCGGCTGGTACCGCGTGCGCATCGTGCCCTGTCTCGACGAGGCCGGCGGGCGCTCGCTCTCGCTCGTCACGGTGCGCCGGTGCAGCACGGTGCTCGGCCTCACGCGGCGCGAGATCGAGGTGCTGACGCTGCTGGCGGGCGGCGCCTCGAACCCCGCGATCGCGCGCGTGCTGCACGTCAGCCCCCGCACGGTGGCGACGCACGTCGAGCACATCCTGGAGAAGCTGGACGTCTCGACGCGCGCCGCCGCGGCGGGGCGGGCCGTGCGCGAAGCGCTCGTCCTGCCCTCCTAGCGCGCCGGCACCTTCGCGACGAGCGGCTCGCAGCGCGCGACCGCGGCATCCTCGTGCGGGGCGATCTCGTCGCCGCCCTGGGCGACGAGGAACGCGAGCATCGGATCCTCGACCCCGCTCGCGAGCCCCGACAGCTCCTCGACGATCGCGAGGCCGCAGAACGGCACGTAGGCCGAGGAGTAGCCGCCCTCGTGCTCGACGACGAGGCGGCCCTCGCAGCAGCGCTCGGCGGTGCCCATCATCAGCCTCGTCAGCTCGCGGTAGGCGTCGGAGTGCATCTGCATGCGCCCGAGCGGATCCATCGCGCCGGCGTCGAGGCCGCTCGCGACGATGATGAAGTCGGGCGCGAAGCGCTCGAGCGCGGGCACGACCACGCGCTCGAAGGCCGCGACGTAGGCGCCGCGGCCGCCGCCGCGCGGCAGCGGGATGTTGATGTTGGCGCCCGCGCCGGCGCCCTCGCCGTTGTCGTCGGACGAGCCCGAGCCGAGCGGGAAGCAGCCGTCCTGGTGCAGCGAGATCGTCAGCACGCCGGGATCGTCGTAGAACGCGCTCTGCGTGCCGTTGCCGTGGTGGACGTCCCAGTCGACGATCGCGACGCGCTCGAGCCCGCGCGCGGCGCGCAGGTGGTGCGCCGCGATCGCGACGTTGCCGAAGAGGCAGAAGCCCATGCCCTCGCCGGCGAGCGCGTGATGGCCCGGCGGGCGCACGAGCGCGTAGACGTTGTCGGCCTCGCCGTCGAGAACCGCGTCGCAGGCGGCCATGACGCCGCCCGCCGAGAGCAGCGCGATCTCGTACGAGCCCGGGCCGAACGGGGTCAGACCGCCCGCATCGCCGCCGTTGTCGTCCGAGAGCGCCTTGATGTGATCGACGTAGCTGCGGTCGTGGAAGCGGCAGATCTCCTCGACCGTGGCCATGCGCGGCTCGATGGCGCGCAGCTGCGGCGTCAGCCCCGAGGCGTCCATGAGGTTCTTGAAGCGCCGCTTCGTGAGCGGGTTCTCGGCGTGCGTGTCGGGCTCGATCCAGCCGCCGGACGGGAACGCAGCGGCGGCGTGCCGCGTGTCGTGCCACATGTAGCGCTCGTGCCAGACCAGTCCCGTCGTCATCGTCGACCCCCCTGTCGCTCTGCGGACGCCCAGGATCGAGGATCGGCCGCGCGCGCGCAATCCGTCAGACGACCGATGCCGCAGGCGCCCGGGCCCTCCGTCAGGGCGTAGAGTTCCGCCGTGGCCGAGTTCCGTGTGACGTACTGGCGCGACCTGCCGTCGCTGGTCACCGCGCGGGACGGCGGGCACACGGCCAAGGCCGCGCTCGACGCGCGTTTCATGGTCGCGATCGACGAGGCCGCCATGCGCCTCGGCGCGACCGATTCGGATGCCTATCTCGCAGGCTGGGCGCAGGGCGACTGGGAAGAGCGCAGCGGCAGCCCGGAGGCGGTGGCCGAGGCGGTCGCGCAGGAGCTCGATGCCGAGTACAGCCCGGCGCGCGTGCAGGAGATGCTCGACTCGTACGGCACCTGACGCACGCTAGGATCGCGTTCGTTCTCACGATTCCAAGGAGGCAGTGTTGGCGACCGTTGCCAAGAGGCGCTTCATCCGTGCAGACGGGCCCGACAAGGTCACGGGATCCGGTCGCTACACGGCCGACCTGACCCTGACGGGCATGCTGCACGCGAAGTTCAAGTACGCCGGCGTGACCCACGGCCGCATCACGCGGCTCGACACGTCCAAGGCCGAGGCGCTTCCGGGCGTGTTCGCCGTGGCGACCCACAAAGACGTCCCCGACGTGCTGTACGGCGACTTCGTCCAGGACCGCTACCTGTTCTGCAAGGAATACGTGCGCTACGAGGGCGACCTCGTCGCCGCGGTCGCCGCCACGACGCCCGAGATCGCGCAGAAGGCCGTCGACCTGATCGAGGTCGACTACGAGCGGCTGCCGGTCGTCAACGACATCGAGGAGTCGCTCGCCCCCGGCTCGCCGCTCGTGCATGTCGACTGGGCCTCCTACGGCGACACCGACGGCATGGTGCGCGACGGCAACGTCGCCTCGCACTCGACGATCGTCAAGGGTGACGTCGAGCAGGGAATGAAGGACGCCGACGTCGTCGTCAAGAGCCGCTTCGTGGCCGACGGCTCGCACGGCGCGCCGATCGAGCCGCGCGCGATCATCGCCCAGTGGTCGGGCGACCACGTCACGATCTGGACGTCGACGCAGGTGCCCTTCTCGGCGCGCAGCGGCGTCATGGACACGCTCGAGCTGCCCGCGAGCAAGGTGCGCATCGTCGTGCCGCTCCTGGGCGGGGGCTTCGGCGGCAAGTGCGGCTTCCACTTCGAGGCGCACGTCGCCGTGCTCGCACGCAAGTCCGGCCGCCCGGTCAAGCTCGTGTTCTCGCGCCGCGAGGAGTTCATCGTGCCCGACCGGCGCCGCGAGGGCATGGTCATCGAGATCGAGAGCGGCGTGAAGAAGGACGGGACGATCACCGCCCGCCGCGGCCACCTCGTGATCGACAACGGCGCCTACACTGCCGACTCGGCGTTCACGCCCGAGCTCGCCGCGATGCACGTCGCCGGCCCGTACAAGACGGGGAGCGTCCACGTGGACGCGCAGCTCGTGTACACGAACCACCAGCCCTCGGGCTCGATCCGCGCGCCCACGGCGCCGCAGGCCTGCTGGGCGCTCGAGCAGCACACGGACGAGCTCGCGGCCGCGATCGGCATGGATCCGGTCGAGTTCCGGCGCAAGAACTGCATCGACACCGGCGACGAGGGGCCGACGCGCCAGAAGTACCTGCCGATCGGGCTGCAGGAGTGCATCGCGAACGCGGTCGAGATGAGCGGCTACGGCCGTGAGCTGCCCGAGGACGAGGCGATCGGCGTCGCGGTCGGCTGGTGGCCGACGTTTGCGGTGCCCTCGGGCGCCTACGTCAAGCTCAACGCCGACGGCTCCGGCGTGATCATCACGGGCGCACAGGAGTGCGGCACGGGCTCGGTCATGACGCTGCCGATGCTGGCCGCCGACGAGCTCGGCATGCAGCCCGAGGACTTCACGCTCGTCTACCAGGACACCGACGCCGGCCCGTGGGACATGGGCGCGACCGGCTCGCAGACACTCGTCAACAACGGCCGCGCCGTCGTCGCGGCCGCCAAGCAGGTCGCCGACCAGCTGCGCCAGCTCGCGGCCGACGAGATGGAGGCGGCGGCCGACGACATCGAGCTGGTGGACGGTGCCGCGCGCGTCAAGGGCTCGCCCGACCGCAACGTCGCGATCGCCGAGCTCGCGGCCACCGCGCACGGAGGCGAGCTGCTGCTCGGCACCGGCTCGGGAACGCCGCCGGCCGGGCCCGAGACCGACAACTCGCAGTGTGTCGGCAAGCTGGGCATGGACGCCTGGACGGCGCCTCAGGTCAGCTGCCACGCCATACGCATCAAGCTCGACCGCGACACCGGCGTGGTGCGCGTGCTCGAGGTCTCGTGCTCGCACGACTCGGGCACGATCATCAACGAGACGGGCGCCGAGGGCCAGGTCGAGGGCGGCGTCATGATGGGCATGGGCCAGGCGCTCTCGGAGGGCACGTACTACGACGACGAGGGGCGCCAGCGCAATGCGGCCCTGCTCGAGTACAAGCTCCAGACGATGCCGGACGCCCCGCCGATCTCCGTGAAGTGGGTGCAGACCAACGCCTCCGACGGCGGGCCGCGCGGTTCCAAGGGCGTCGCCGAGGCGCCCAACGTCGCCACCGCGGCCGCGATCGCGAACGCGCTCGCGCAGCTCACCGGGGCGCCGCTGCGCAAGCTGCCCATGACCCCCGAGCGCGTGTGGGAGCACATGCAGGAGACGAGCGCGTGAGCTACACCGCTGCACACACCCTCGACGAGGCCCTGGCGGCCGTGGCCTCGGGCGCGCGCCCGGTCGCGGGCGGCTCCGACCTCGTCGTCGCCGCCCGGCAGGGCAAGTTCCCGCTGCCCGCCAGCCTCGTCGCGATCCACGGCGTCGCCGGGCTCGGCGACATCTCCGTCGACGGCGGCGACCTCGTGCTCGGCGCGCTCGTCAACCACGCCGACATCGAGTCGAGCGCCGAGGTGGCGGCCGGCTGGACGGGCCTCGCCGACGGCAGCGCGCTCGTGGGCTCGCCCGCGACGCGCCACGTCGGCACCATCGGCGGCAACATCATGAACTCCTCGCCCGCCATGGACACCGGCGCCCCGCTGCTCGTGCTGGGCGCGGAGGTCGAGCTGCGCTCGCAGGGCGGCTCGCGCACCGTGGCGCTGTCGGAGCTCTGGACGGGCCCGGGCAAGACGTCCGCGAAGGACGGCGAGCTGCTCGTGAGCGTGCGCGTGCCGGCCCTGCCGGCGCGCTCGGGCAGCGCGTACCTGCGGCTCGAGTACCGGCGAGCGATGGAGATCGCCGTCGTCGGCGCCGCTGCCTGCGTCACGCTCAACGGCGACGGCGACGTCGAGGCCTGCCGCATCGCGCTGACCGCGGTGGCGCCGACGATCGTTCGCTCGCCGGCCGGCGAGGCTGCGATCGTCGGCAAGCCGGTGAGCGAGGAGTCGCTCGCCGCCGTCGCGGCCGGCGCGAGCGCCGACGCCTCGCCGATCAGCGACGTCCGCGCCGGCGAGCGCTACCGCCGCCACACGGTGGGCGTCATGGCCCGCCGGGCCGTCGAGACCGCGATCGCACGCGCGCGCGGCGACCATGTCCCCGTTCCCGCCAACCGCGCCTCGGGCATCGGCGCGCCCCTCGGAGGATGAGCCGATGAGCGTCTCGATCACCCTGAACGTCAACGGCGTTCCGTATCCCGTGAGCATCGAGCAGCACCGCACGCTCGTGAGCGTGCTGCGCAACGAGATCGGCCTCACGGGAACCAAGGAGGGCTGCGACGACTGCGAGTGCGGCGCCTGCATGGTGCTCGTCGACGGCCGCCCCGTGAACTCCTGCTCCTACCTCGCCGTGCAGACCGACGGCCGCGAGGTCACGACCGTGGAGGGGCTCGGCACCGCCGGCGCGCCGCATCCGCTGCAGACGAACATCGTCGCCGAGGGCGGCGTGCAGTGCGGCTTCTGCACCCCCGGCATGCTCATCTCGGCGACCGCGCTGCTGGCCCAGAGCCCGCATCCGAGCGAGGACGAGATCCGCATCGCCCTGGGCGGCAACCTCTGCCGCTGCACCGGGTACCAGAAGATCGTGCGCGCGGTGCAGCGCACGGCCGACGAGATGGCCTCGGCACGCTGAATCGCCCGGGTGGGGCCGCCACGGGGCGGCCCCACCCGCTGCGCGAAGATGGGCTAGCCGACGATCAGGCGGGCGTGGCGCACGAGCGAGACGCCGTGGCGGCCGCTGACCTTGACGGTCACGCGCAGGCTCTCGCCGCGCGCGTCGTCCGGGATCTGCCACGTGCAGGTCGCCGTGTGCCCGGCGATGTCCCCGCTGCCCGTGAGCGACTTTCCGGAGAGCCGCGCGCGGCACCCGAGCGAGAGCGCGGCGGTCGCGACCGGCACGCGGCCGAATGACATCCGCACCGCGTACGCGTCGCCGGCATGCGGCTTGGCCGCGTGCATGCGCGCCTTGCGCGTGCTCTTCTTGGCGCCTGCGACCTGGGCCGGCGTCGACTCGGCGCTCCCGATCTGCGCAGCCTGTGCGGCGAGCGCCGGCGACGGGCTCGGCGAGGCGGGCGCGGGCGGCGCGGGCGACGGCGCAACCGGCGCGGGCGGGGGCACGAGCGCCGGCGGAGGCGGCGGGGAGGCCGGCGGCGGGGGCGGCGACGCGGGCGGAGGCGGAGGCGGAGGCGGCGATGCCGGGGGCGGCGGCGGAGCCGGCGGCGGGGGCGGCGGAGACGCGCTGCCGCTCTGCACCGCCGTGCCGAAGTCCTGCACCCAGTAGAGGCGCCCGCCGGAATCGGCGGCGACGCCCACGCCGATCGCGAGGAACGACGGGCGGTCGAGGTTCTCGCGGTGGCCCGTGGAGGCGATCCAGGCGTTCATCACATCGGTCGGCGTCGCGTAGCCGTAGGCGATGTTCTCGCCCCAGCCGAGACTGGCGGAGTAGCCGCAATCCACGGCGCGCTGCGGCGCGGTGCGCGCGACCGGCGGCGCCGGGTCGTCGTGCGCGAAGTAGTTGTACTGCGCCATGTGGCGCGCCTTCCAGACCGCCGAGTCCGTGAGCGAGCTGTCGAGCGACAGCTGGGACAACCCGAGCGATGCGCGGCGCTGGTTCGTCAGCGCGACGACCTGCTGGGCGAGCGAGGCATTCGCGGCCGGCCAGGCACCCGGCGTGCACGCAGCGGTCGCGCCGAGCGCGCGCGAGGAGCGCAGCGCGGGCGCAGCGCCCACGGCGATGCCCACCACGAGCGCGGCGGCAAGCAGGACACGCACCCCAGGCACGCGCCGCCGGTGTGCGGTCAGCGTTTGCATCAACCAGGCCCCTCTCGTCCGACCGTAGCACGCAATTGGTATGGGATTCGGCACGGAAAGAGGGAGCTTCCGGCGGGATCCCGCCGTGGGGTTGTAGGATCGCTCGCGCCGTGAGCGCCACCGCCCGAATCGTCCGCGGGGCCTGCCCGCACGATTGCCCCGATACGTGCGCGCTGCTCGTCGAGGTCGATGCCTCCGGGCGGGCGACGGCCATCAAGGGCGCGCCCGAGCACCCGGTCACGGCAGGCTTCCTGTGCGGCAAGGTGTCGAACTACCTCGAGCGCGTGTACGCGGAGGAGCGGCTGCTGCATCCGCTCCTGCGCGACGGCGCGAAGGGCGCGGGCCGCTTCCGCGCAGCCACGTGGGACGAGGCGCTCGACGTCGCGGCCGAGGGCCTGCAACGTGCGATCGAGCGCCATGGCGGCGCGTCGGTCGTGCCCTACAGCTACCTCGGCACGCAGGGGATCATCCAGGGCGACGTCATGGCCAACCGGCTGTTCGACGCGCTCGGGGGCTCGACGCTCGTGCGCACGATCTGCGCGAGCGCCGGGGTCGGCGGCACGATCGCGACGAACGGCGCGTCGCCCGAGGTCGACCCGGAGGAGTGGGTGCACGCGCGCACGATCGTCGTGTGGGGCTGGAACCCGCTCTCGACGGCGCCGCACCTCTGGCGCTTCATCCTCGAGGCGCGCCGCCGCGGCGCGCGCCTGATCGTCGTCGACCCGTACCGCAGCCGTACCGCGCGCGTCGCCGACTGGCACCTGCGGCCGCTGCCGGGCACCGACGCCGCGCTCGCGCTCGGCGTCATGCGCGCGCTGCTCGACGCGGGCCTCGCCGACGAGGGCTGGTGCCGCGCGCACGCGCTCGGCTACGACGAGCTCGTCGAGCGCCTTCAGGGCGAGACGCTCGAGCTGCAGTCCGCGCGCTGCGGCGTCCCGGCGGACGATCTGCGCGAGCTCGCGCGCGCGCTGGCGCAGGATCAGCCGTCGCTGATCCGCCTCGGAGTCGGGGCGCAGCGGCACGCCGGCGCGCCGATCGCCTACCGCACGATCGCCTGCATCCCGGCGCTCGCCGGCTCGTGGCGGCAGCGCGGCGGAGGCCTCTCGTACATCCCGACGGGCATGTTCGGCGTGCTCGACGACGCGCGGCTCGCGCGGCCGCACCTGCGCGAGGGCCCCGCGCGCTCGCTCAACATGTCGCGCATCGGCGAGGCGCTGACGGACCCCGGGCTCGATCCGCCCGTGGCCGCGCTGATCGTCTGGAACTCGAACCCGGCCGCGATCGCGCCCGACCAGGAACAGGTGCTCGCGGGGCTGCGCCGCGACGACCTCTTCACGATCGTGTGCGAGCAGTTCATGACCGACACGGCCGCCCACGCCGACGTCGTCTTCCCGGCGACGACCCAGCTCGAGCACCTCGACGTGCTGTGGTCGTGGGGCCACCACTACATCACGCTCAACGAGCCGGCGATCGCGCCGCTCGGCGAGGCGCGCTCGAACAGCGAGATCTTCCGCCTGCTCGCGCGCAGGCTCGGCCTCACCGACCCCTGCTTCGCCGAGAGCGACGAGGAGATGCTCGCGAGCCTGCTCGACGGCGACCCCGGGGGCATCGGCCTGGCGGCCCTGCGCGAGCGCGGCTACGCGAAGGTCGATCGCGGCCAGGGCCCGACGCCGCACGCCGAGGGCGGCTTCGGCACGCCGTCCGGCAAGCTCGAGCTCCGCTGCGACCGGCTGCTCGACGCGGGCCTCGACCCGCTGCCGTTCTACGACCCGCCCTGCGAGGTCGCCGACGAGCAGCTCGCGCAGCGCTACCCGCTCGCGCTGCTGACGCCGAAGACGCACCTCTTCCTCAACTCCACGTTCGCGAACGGCCGGCGCCAGCACGCGGCGCAGCCCGAGCCGTTCGTCGTCATCCACCCCGGCGACGCCGCGGCGCGCGGCATCGCCGACGGCGCGACGGTGCGCGTCGCGAACGACCGCGGCGCCTTCACGTGCCGCGCCATCGTTTCGGACGACGCACGCGCGGGCGTGCCCGTCGCCCCGATGGGCTGGTGGAACCGCGACTACGCGGGCGGGCGCAGCCCCCAGGCGACGACGCCGCAGCGCCTGACGACGCTGCGCGACGCGCCGACGTTCAACGACAACCGCGTCGAGATCGCCCTGGTCTAGAACGCGGGCGTCAGCTGCCCGCCCGCGTCCTGCCAGTGCGGCGCGAACGCGAGCGTCACGAGCGTGACGTCGATGTCGGCCTTCTTGGGCCGGATCAGGACGGACTCGAGCTGCTCGGTCGCGGCGCCGTCGGCACCCATCCCGGCCGTGTCCTGCGCGAACGAGGCCTGCAGCTCGGCGAGCTGATCCTGGACGCGCTTGACGTTCTCCTCGGCGCGCTTGACGTCGTCGCGCTGCTGCACCACCCGCCCCGCACCGCGCGCCGCGCCCGTGATGGAGCCGAGCGAGGGCGACTTGCGCCCGAGGAAGCCGCCGAGGATCGAGCCGGCCACCGAGACGGCGGCCTGGAGGCCCGCGCCGCGCTCCTGGTTCTCCTCGCGGTCGACCGCCTGCTCGGCCGTGTGCAGCTTCTGCTGCAGCGCCGCGACCTTGGCGTCGTACTTGGCGCGCAGGGCCTCGGCCTTGCTGTCCCGGCCCTCGCGGGCGCCCTGGGCGAGGCGTGCGCGGAAGTCGGCCTCGGACTCGCCCGAGCGCGAGACGAGCTTCTGCGACGGGCTGCGCAGGAGCTGCACCGTCTGGGTCTGGTAGAGCCAGTCGGCGTAGTCCTTCGACCAGCGCGGGTACGCCTTGGCGTCGCGCGCGGGCGCCGGCAGGTCGTGGAAGGCGGCGCCGTCGCGCGCGCTCGACTCGAGGTCGGCCGCCGCGACGGCGAGGTCGCGCGGCGCCCGCCCAGTCGATCGCGATCGGGCCGTCGCGGAACGACGCGAGGCGCGCGTTCTCCATCGCCTCGTCGACCTGCGCCTTGGTGTCGAGCAGGCGCACGCGGGCGGTGCCGATGAGCATCGGCACGTAGGCGAGCGCAGCGCCGGCGGGCGCGCTGCCGCGCAGCGGCAGGTACGCGGGCGCGACGCCGCTGGGCGGCGCCGGCGGGGTCGCCGCGGCCGAGACGGGCGGCGCGGGCGGCGGCGCGGCATCCGCCGCGGCCGCGGCGCCCGGGGCGGCGGCCGGCGCCGGCATGGCCGCCGGCATCGGCATGGCCGCCTTGACGGGGGCCATCAGCGAGGCGATCTGCGGCCGCGA
Source organism: uncultured Actinomycetes bacterium (assembly GCA_963743275.1). GTDB lineage: Bacteria > Actinomycetota > Thermoleophilia > Gaiellales > JALYLC01 > JALYLC01. The sequence continues at coordinate 232,455 of CAVUPB010000006.1, forward strand.
GAGCGGCCCGCGCAGGTACGACATCGTCCAGCGCGTCTGGAAGACGACGGGCGCGTTCTCGTGCACGTTGTTGAGCAGGAAGACGCGATTGCCGAGCGCCGAGATCAGCTTCTCGAGCTGCGCGCGGTCGAGGCCGCCCTGGCCCGAGGCGCCCTCGAGCCCGTCGAGCACGCGCTGCTTGTCCTGGTCGGTCTGCAGGCGCCCGATCAGCCAGGTGCCCGCGTTCGAGAGGCCCTTGTAGTCGAGGTCGACCGGGTTCTGCGTGGCCAGCATGACGCCGAGCCCGAACGCGCGCGCCTGCTTGAGCAGCGTCAGCAGCGGCTTCTTCGAGGGCGGCTCGCCGTTGGGCGGGAAGTAGCCGAAGATCTCGTCCATGTAGAGCAGCGCGCGCAGGCTCGTGGTGCCCGACTGCCCGCGCATCCAGGCCAGGACGGCGTTCAGGAGCAGCGTCACGAAGAACATCCGCTCGGCGTCCGAGAGGTGGGCGATCGAGAAGATCGCGACGCGCGGCTTGCCCGCCTGGGTGCGCAGCAACTGGCCGACGTCGAGCGGGACGCCCTGCATCCAGAGCTGGAACCCCGGCGCCGCGAGCAGGTTGTTGAGCGCGAGCGCGAGCTCGAAGCGCTCCTTCTGCGGATAGAACGAATCGAGGTCGAGCACGCCGATCTTGCTGAACGGCGGCTGCTGGATCTGCGCGATCAGCGCGGCGATGTCGAGCGCCTGGCCGTTCGCCCAGGCGGCGCCGAGGATGCTCGAGACGAGGATGTGCTCGCGGCTCTTGATCGGATCGGCGTCGATGCCGAGCAGCGCGAGCAGGCCGGTCGCGATCGCGCCGATCTGGTCGCCCACCGCCTCGGCGTCGGAGCGGTCGGCGGGCGGCGCGAACGAGCCGAGCACCGAGACGGGGAGCCCCGCGTCGCTGCCGGGCGTGTAGATCGCGAAGTCGGCCGCGTCGCGCAGCCGCTGGATGCGCGCGCCGTCCTGGCCCCAGTCGGCGAGGCCCTTGCTCCACAGCTCGGCCTGCGCCTTGGCGTAGTCGTCGGGCGAGGCGCCGGCCTTGGCCGCGTCGTCCTCGTTGATCCAGGGCCGGAAGTCCTCGGGACGCAGCGCCGGGAAGGTCAGCATGAGGTCGGCGAGATCGCCCTTGGGGTCGATCACGATCGACGGCACGCCGTCGAGCGCGGCCTCCTCGATCGCGCCCACGCAGAGGCCCGTCTTGCCCGATCCGGTCATGCCGACGCAGACCGCGTGCGTGGTCAGGTCCTTCGAGTCGTAGAGGACGTAGCCGTCCCCGAGCTTCTTCGCATCGGCGTCGTACGGCTTGCCGAGGTAGAAGCTCCCCAGTCCTTCGATCCCGTCCACAAGAAGACCCCCTCGTCGCTGCCGGGCAAGTGTAGGGGGCCGGGAGAGCCCCTGGGGGGCACGCCGCGGGCGGCGGGGCGGTACCCTGCGCGCCATGGCCATCACGAGCTCTGCGAGCGGCATCGGCCGCATCGAATCGATCCTCGGCGACGACGCCGAGGACCTCCTCGGACACGAGTGCACGACGATCGCGCGCGATCGCCTCCACCTCCCCGGCCCCGACTTCGTCGACCGGGTCGTCAAGGATTCCGATCGCCCGACGCCGGTGCTGCGCTCGCTGCAGAGCATCTTCTCGCACGGCCGCCTGGCCGACACGGGCTACGTCTCGATCCTCCCCGTCGATCAGGGCATCGAGCACTCCGCGGGCGCCTCGTTCGCCAAGAACCCCGACTACTTCGACCCCGAGGGCATCGTCAAGCTCGCGATCGAGGGCGGCTGCAACGCCGTCGCCTCGACGCTCGGCGTGCTCGGGGCGTGCTCGCGCAGGTACGCGCACCGCATCCCGTTCATCGTCAAGTTCAACCACAACGAGTTCCTGACGTATCCGAACGGCTACGACCAGATCGTGTTCGCCCAGATCGACCAGGCGCGCGAGATGGGCGCGGTGGCCGTCGGCGCGACGATCTACTTCGGCTCCGAGGAGTCGAAGCGCCAGATCGTCGAGGTCTCGCAGGCGTTCGCGATCGCGCACGAGCTCGGCCTCGCCACGATCCTCTGGTGCTACCTGCGCAACTCGGCCTTCAACCGCACGAAGGACGGCGGGCCCGACTACCACACCGCCGCCGACCTGACCGGCCAGGCCAACCACCTGGGCGTCACGATCGAGGCCGACATCATCAAGCAGAAGCTGCCCGAGGTGGCCGCGCCCGGGTTCCTCGACCTGAACTTCGGCAAGACCGACAAGCGCGTCTACAGCGACCTCATGACGCCGCACCCGATCGACATGACCCGCTACCAGCTCGCCAACTGCTACATGGGCCGGGCGGGGCTGATCAACTCGGGCGGCGCGTCGGGCGACAACGACCTGCAGGACGCCGTCAAGACCGCCGTGATCAACAAGCGCGCAGGCGGCACGGGCCTGATCTCGGGCCGCAAGGCGTTCCAGAAGCCGCTCGCCGACGGCGTCGAGCTGCTCAACGCGATCCAGGACGTCTACCTGTCGCCGGAAGTCACGGTCGCGTGACCGACCCCCTCCTCGCGAGCGAGGGCTGGGGGGTCATCCACTGCTACTTCCGCCTCGGCGGCGACCGCAGCGAGCCGATCGCGATCGCCGAGGTCGAGGCGCTCGTGGCCGAGCTGTGCGCGGAGCCGACCTACCAGGCGATCTGGACCGCGCCGCTGGGCGACCGCGCCGACCTCGGGCTGATGCTGATCGGCGAGGACTTCGGGCGGCTCGAGGGCTTCCGCGGCGCGCTCGCAGGCACGGCGCTCGGCCGCCGGCTCGAGCCGGTGCCCGAGCTCGGGCTCGTGTCCATGACCGAGCTCTCCGAGTACACCGCGCGCGAGGGCAGCGAGGAGCACATGGCGATGCTCGAGCGGCGCGTCCACCCGCGCCTGCCGCGCAGGCGCCTGCTCTGCTTCTACCCGATGGCCAAGAAGCGCGAGGGCGCGGACAACTGGTACGCGCTCGGCTACGACGAGCGCCGGGCGCTCATGGGCGGGCACGGCCGGCTCGGGGCGAAGTTCTCGGGCCGCGTGATCCAGCTGATCACGGGCGCGACCGGCCTCTCGGACTGGGAATGGGGCGTCACGCTGATCGCCGACGATCCCAAGGACATCAAGGACATCGTCTACGAGATGCGCTTCGACGCGGTCTCGGCGCGCTACGGGATCTTCGGCCCGTTCACGGTCGGTCTCGTCGTGCCGCTGGCCGAGGCGCTTGCGATCGCGGGGGTGCGACGACCGGCTAGGCTGCGGCGAGCGCGAACGTACCTGCATTTCGGCACAATTTCGGCACACTTTCCGTGGCGTCGCCCGGTTATGATACGAACATATGTTCGCCACGCTGGATGGGACGGTCGATCAGGTGCGGGAGCGCCGCCGCGAGGCGCGCCGGCGCGAGCTACGCGAGCTGTGCGCACAGGAGGCGCGGATCAAGCAACGCGTCACGGAGATCGTGCGCGAGGCCGACGACGACGGCGACTGGCAGGCCGCGGGCTGCTCCTCGAGCGCGCAGTGGCTGGCGCAGATCTGCCGCAGCGACTACCGCAGCGCCGCGCGCATCACGCGCACGAGCAGCGCGCTACGTGACCTGCCGGCGCTCGACCACGCCCTCAGCACAGGCACGTTGACGCTCGATCAGGTCACGGCCGCGGCCGCGTACGCAACCCCGGCCAGCGACGCCGAGCTGGCGCGTCTCGCGGTCGGAAAGGCGCCCAGCGAGATCGCACTCGCCGCGCGCACGCTCGCCCCGCCGACAGCGGCCGACGACGCGGCGCTCTACGAGCGCCGCGCGCTGAGCATGACCTGGACGCGCGGGCGCCGCGAGCTCGCCTTCAGCGGGCGCCTGCCGCTCGAGCAGGGCGCCGCCTTCGAACAGGCCATCTGGAGCATCGCCAAGACACCAGCGCGCCGCCGACAAGCAGGCCGGGACGGTGCTCGAGTGGCAACAATCCGCCGCCGACGCGCTCGTCACACTCGCCCGCTACGGCGGCGCCGACGGAAGCGGCGCGCGGCGCAGCCCGACCACGCTGATCGTGCACCTCAGCGACGATGGGCCGGCGCTGCTCGAAGGCGCAGGCCCGCTCAGCGCCGAGACCGCCGAGCGGCTCGCCTGCGACGCACGCCGCCTCACGATCAAGCCCAACGGCCGCGATCTCGTGCACTCGCGCGTCGGACGCTGCGCCTCCTACGCCCAGCAGCGCGCACTGCACAAGCGCTCCCCGCACTGCCAGTACCCCGGCTGCAGCGCCACACGCGAGCTCGAAGCCCACCACGTCTGCCCGGTCGAGCACGGCGGAAAGACCGAGCTCGACAACCTCATCCTGCTCTGCCCCCGCCACCACAAGCTGCTCCACGACCACCACATCCGCGCGCACGGCAACGCCGAACGCCCCGCCTTCGCCGACCCAGCCGGACGCGCGATCACCACCAACCAACCACACGCACCGCCCGCGTGACCGGGTCGCGGCGCTCCGGCGAGCGTCGCCGGATCGCCTCGACCTGCGATCGCCTCACTCGAACCGCGCGTCCTCGTCAGGCCCTTGGGTCAGCGAGGCGGCCGGCTCACGACTTGCGCGACCGCTCCTCGCTCGTGCGCACGTCCTCTTCGCGATCTTCCGCGGCTTCGAGGCGCTCGCCCTCGTCCTCCTGATCGGCCGTGGCCGCGCCGCCCTCGTCCACGGCGTCGGCAGGCACGTTGAGGCGGTGGTGGGGATCCTCGTCGCGGTGAATGGGTTCCTCGTCTGCCATGCCGGCCTACACCGCCGCGGGCTGCTCGCGCGCGAGCTCGACGTTGAGCGTGCGGCCCGCGAGCTCGCGGCCCGTGAGCGCGGCGACGAGCTCGTCGGCCCGCTCCTGCGGGACGTCCACGAGGCCGTAGGTGTGGTGCATGCGCACGCGCTGGGGCTCGACGCCGCTGGCCGCGAAGGCCTCGGCGAGCGCCTCGCGCGTGACGCCATGGCGCTTGCCCGCGTTCACGAAGAGCCGGGCGATGGGGCCGTCGCCGTTCGTGGGACGTGGCGACGCCGTTCGTGGCGGCGCCGTTCGCGACAACGCCGTTGCCGGGCTCGTACACCGCCGGCGCGCTCTCGGTGACGCGCCCGGGCAGCGCGATCTCGATCTCCTCGGGCTCGCCGGCCGCGGCCTCGGTGACCGCTGCGACCACCTCGGGCGGGAGCACCTTGAGCTCCTCGCCGCGGATGACCTGGTCAGCGGTGAAGTGGCGCACCTTCGCGCCCGTGACGCGCTCGATCTCGGCCACGCCCTTGCGGTCGCGGTTCGTCATGAACGTGTAGGCGAGGCCGCTCCTGCCGACGCGGCCGGTGCGCCCGATGCGGTGCGTGTACTCCTCGGGATCGTCCGGGACGTCGTAGGAGAAGACGTGCGAGACGTGCGAGATGTCGAGGCCGCGGGCGGCGACGTTCGTGGCCACCAGCAGCTTGGCGCGGCCGCTGCGGAAGCGCAGCATGACGCCGTCGCGACGTCCCTGGGGCATGTCGCCGTGCAGCGGCACGGCGTCGAAGCCGCGCGCGCCCAACTGGGCCACGAGTTCGTCGACGGTCATCTTGCGGCGCCGGAACACGATCGAGGCGGCGGGGCGGTCGCGCTCGAGGATCGCGCACAGCACGTCCAGCTTGCGGTTGGGCTCGACGTCGACGATGACCTGGTCGATCGTCTCGACGGTCAGCGTCGCCGACTCCACCTTCACGTGCACCGGCTCGTAGAGGTAGCGATCCGCGAGCTTGCGGATGGGCGCCGGCATGGTGGCCGAGAAGAGCAGCGTCTGACGGCCCGACGGCGTCTTCTTGAGAATCCACTCGACGTCCTCCATGAAGCCGAGCGAGAGCATCTCGTCGGCCTCGTCGAGCACGACGTAGCGCGCATCCGAGAGCTGCAGCCAGCCGCGGCGGATCAGGTCCATCACGCGGCCAGGCGTGCCGACCACGATCTGCGGGCCCTGCCGCAGCTGCACGGTCTGCTCGGGGATCGGCTGGCCGCCGAAGACGGCGACCACCTTGACGCCCTTGAACTCCGAGAACGTGCGCAGCGCCTGCGCAACCTGGATGCAGAGCTCGCGCGTGGGCGTGAGCACGAGCACCTGGATATCCTCGGACGTCTCGTCGATCTGCTCGACGGCCGGCAGCCCGAAGGCGGCCGTCTTGCCGCTGCCCGTCTGCGCCTGGCCGATGATGTCGCGGCCGCGCATGATCACCGGGATGGTCTCGAGCTGAATCGGCATCGGCTCGCGGTACTCGAGCGCCTCGATCGCCTCGAGCACGCCCTCCGAAAGGCCGAGTTCGGCGAATCCGGTCACTTGTCTTCCTCCGTGGTCACGTATCGCCACGGCGGGGCGGCCGGATCGGCCGGGAGCGCCGTAGCTCCTCATTGGTTGCACCGCGGAGCGCGGCGCTATCCATAGGGTAGCAGCCGTCGCGGGTACCCTCTGGGCGTGCCAACCCTGCATGTCACCGGCCTGCGCAAGAGCTACGGCGCCCACGTCGTCTACGACGGGGTGTCCTTCCGGCTGCCGCCGGGCGAGCGCCTGGCGCTGATCGGCCGCAACGGCGCGGGCAAGACCACGCTCCTGCGCACGATCGTGGGCGAGATCGACGCCGACGCCGGCGACGTCGGCAAGCCCAAGAGCTATCGCATCGCGCTGCACGACCAGCGGCCGCCGATTGCGGGCGCACACACCCTCGGCTCCTACGTCGGCGAGGGGCTCGCCGACGTGCACGCGGCGGAGGATCGCCTGCGCGAGCTCGAGCGGCGCATGGCGTCGGGTGACTCGAGCGACGACGTGCTGCGCGCCTACGCGCACGCGCAGTCCGAGCTCGAGTCCGTGGGCGGCTACGCCTGGCGGGCGCGCTTCGAGGAGATCCTGCGCGGCCTCAGCTTCAAGGTCGAGGACGCCGACCGGCCGCTGAGCTCGTTCTCGGGCGGCGAGCTGACGCGCGCGTCGCTCGCACGCGTGCTGGCGGCGCAGCCCGACCTGCTCCTGCTCGACGAGCCGACGAACCACCTCGACCTGCGCGCGCTCGAATGGCTCGAGGATCAGCTCACCGCCCTGACCTGCTCGATCCTGCTCGTCTCGCACGACCGCTGGTTCCTCGAGCGCGTCGCGACCGGCGTGCTCGAGCTCGAGTTCGGGCGCAGCAAGCACTACGCGATGGGCTACAGCGCCTACCGCCGCGAGAAGGCGCTCGCGCTCGCGAACCAGGCCGACGCGTTCGAGCGCCAGCAGGCCGAGATCGAGCGGCTGCAGCGCTTCGTCGACAAGTTCCGCGCGGGCACGCGCTCGCGCCAGGCGCAGTCCAAGGCCAAGGCGATCCAGCGCATGCCGCGCGTCGAGGCGCCGCGCCGCGACCGCGCGCTCGCGTTCGGCTTCTCGAAGGTCGAGCGCAGCGGGCGCATCGTGGTCGAGGCCGAGAAGCTGACGCTGCGGGCGGGCGACAAGCCGCTGCTCGACGACGCCGGGCTCGTGGTCGAGCGCGGCCAGCGCGTCGCCGTGATCGGCCCGAACGGCGCCGGCAAGACGACGCTCGTCGAGACGCTGCTCGGCCTGCGCGCGCCGGTCGCGGGCCGCATCAAGCTCGGCCACAACGTCACGACGGGCTACTTCAGCCAGCACATCGCCGAGATGCCCGAGCACCTGAGCGTCGTCGACGCGATGACGCGGGCCACGGGCGGCCACCTCAACTCGACGCAGTCGCGCACGATCCTCGGCAACTTCCTTTTTTCTCAAGAGGAGGTCGACCGCAAGGTCGGCGTGCTCTCGGGCGGTGAGCGGCGGCGGCTGGCGCTGGCGGCGCTCGTCGCGGGCGGCGCCAACCTGCTCGTGCTCGACGAGCCCACGAACCACCTCGACGTCGAGGCGCGCGAGGCGCTCGAGGAGGCGCTCGACGCCTACGAGGGAACAGTTGTGCTGGTTTCGCACGATCGGGCGCTGATCGATGCCGTTGCAACGCATACGGCCAGCATCGAGAACCGGCGAATCGTCCTCCGCCACGGCGACTACAACGACTATCTCGAAGCCGTGGCCGAGCGGCCGCCTGCACCGGCGCCGCCGCCTGCGCGCAAGGCCAAGGAGGCGCCGCGCACGCCGACGCCAAAGCCCGCCAAGCGACGGCCGTCGCAGCGCGTCCAGCGCCAGATCCGCGATCTCGAGTCCGGCATCGCCAAGCTCGAGGCCGAGCAGGGGCAGCTCGAGGCGACGCTGGCCGACCCCGCCAACGCCGGCGATCACGCCCGCCTGGGCGAGCTCGGGACGCGCTACCAGCAGGTGCAGGAGGAGCTCGCGTGGAAGCTCCTCGAATGGGAACGGGTGCAGGCCGGCGACGGCCTGGAGGTTTGACCGTGCGCCCGCGCGGTACGCTAGGGCTCATGTTCGCAGCCGACCGAGTCCAGGATCTCCTTCGCAGGCTGCGCGAGGACATCGCCGCGCTGATCCACTCCGAGATCGACCTCGCCAAGACCGAGGTCGTCGAGAAGATCAAGATCCACGCGAAGGCGGCCGTCTTCATCGTCATCGCGATCCCCTTCGTGCTGCTCGCCCTGCTGGCGTTCCTGTTCGCGGGCATCGCCGTCCTGGCGCTCGCCGTGCCGCTCTGGGCATCCGCGCTGATCGTCGGCGGCGTCCTCCTCCTGGTCGCCCTCCTGTTCGCGTTCGTCGGCATGCGCTCGGTGCGCAAGGCGGGCATGCCGACGCCGGACTCGGCGATCGTCGAGGCGAAGGCGACCGTCGAGGACATCAAGGAGGCGCGCACCGCGTGACGAGCGAGACCGAACGCAAGCGCGCCGAGGCCCAGGCCGCGCGCGAACGCCTGATCGGCACGGTGAACGAGCTCGGCACGGCGGTCAAGGACGCCAAGGAGCGCGCCAAGGAGCGCGCGAAGGCGGCCGCACCGTTCGTGGCCGGCGGCGTCGGCCTGATCACGGTGCTGAAGGTCCTGCGCCGCAAGCGGTAGGCACGGCGGGCGTGGAGGCCGAGGCCTACGTCGCGCTCACGGCGCGCTACGAGACGGCGCTTCTCTCGTATGCCGCGCGCATGCTCGGCGGCGTGCGCGACGGCGAGCGCTGCCTGGTCGCGGCGCTCGCGTCCGGGTGGCACGAGCTCGCGGGCGGCGCCGAGCCCGCCCGCCCGCAGGAGTGGTTCACCGGCCTCGTACGCGAGCGCTGCTTCGACGAGCTCGCGCAGCGCGCGCCGGCCAGTGCCGAGGACGACCTCGAGGGCACCGGCGACTGCGTGGCGCAGGCGGCCGACCGGGCGCTCGGCGCGCTGCGCCCCGCGCACCGCGACCTCCTGCTCCTGCGCGACGTGCACGGCTTCGACACCGCGCTCCTGTGCGCGGTCACCGACATGAGCGAGGCCGACGTCGAGAACCAGCTGTACCGGGCGCGCGCCGAGTTCGCGGGCGCCTACGCCGCCCAGCGGGCGCCCGAGCGCTGCCCCGCCCGGCGCGCCGACTGCCCGGACTGCGCCGAGCGCGAGCGTCTGCGCGCGCTGCCGCAGCACGCGCTCCTGCATCTCGGGCCGCTGCCCGTGCGCGATCCGGTGCGCAGCGCAGTGCGCGCCGCGGTCACCGGCGCCGCCGGCCGCCGCTGAGCGCCATCGCCTGGAGCAGCCGGCCGGCCGCGCCCTTGTCGAGCATCTCGTTGAGGTTGCCGCACTTGGGCGACTGCACGCACGACGGGCAGCCGTCGCGGCAGCGGCACTCGCTCACGACCCGCGCGGCGCTCGCCACGAGCTCGGCGAAGCGCTCGTGGCCGCGCTTTGCGATGCCGACGCCGCCCGCATGGCCGTCGTAGACGAAGACGGTCGGGCGCAGCGTCTGCGGGTGGATGTTCGTCGAGAGCCCGCCGATGTCCCAGCGGTCGCACATCGCGAGCAGCGGGAGCACCGAGATGAGTGCGTGCTCGGCGGCGTGGAGCGCGCCCAGCAGGTCGCCGCCAATCTCCTCCATGAGCTCGTCGGGCGGCATGAACCAGAGCGCGCGCGTCGAGAACTGCCGCACGGGGAGATCGAGCGGGATCGTGTCGAGCAGGCGCTGCTCGGGCAGGCTGCGCCGCTCGTACGCGACGACCTGATCCGACACCTCGACGACGCCGTAGGCGAGCTCGACGCCGCAGCACGGCTCGGGATCGCCGAAGACGATGCTCGTCTCGGTCTCGCGCCGCGGCTGCGTGTACCAGGGCCCGTCGAACGGCGACACGAGCGCGACCCGCTCGCCGAGGTCGAGCGTCTCCGCGAGATACGGCTCGCCGCGGTGGAGATAGACCGCGCCCTCGTGCACGGTCGAGAACGCCCGCTCCTGCTCGAGCATCCCGAGCAGCGCCCCGCTCGCGCGCTCCACGACCGCGATGGCATCGCTCGAGCCGGAGCGCAGCGAGACCTGCCCGGCGGGCGACCCGGAGCCGCGCCAGGCGAGGCCGCCCGGCGTGCGCACGAGCTCGCCGCTCGCGACCAGCGCCCCGGCCGCCTCGAGCGCGCCCTCGCCGAGCAGTTCGTCGTCGGCGGGCACGAGCGGCAGCTCGTGCGCGGCCGCGCGCAGGTGGCCGATGCGGATCTCGGGGTTCGTGGGATCGATGATCGCGGCCTCGTTGGGACGCCCGAGCAGCGCGTCCGGATGGTTGATGAAGTAGCGGTCGAGCGCGTCGGCACCGGGCACGAGCAGCGCGAGGCCCTCGCCGCGGCGGCCGGCGCGTCCCCACTGCTGGCGCAGGCTCGCGACCGTGCCGGGGAACCCGACGGCGAGCGCGCAGTCGAGCAGGCCGACGTCGACGCCCAGCTCGAGCGCCTCGGTGGCGACCACGCCGAGCAGGCGGCCCGAGACGAGATCGCCCTCGATGCGCCGGCGCTCCTCCGCCGTGTAGCCGGCGCGGTAGGGCGCGAGCCGCTCGGCGACGTCTCCGCGGCCCGCCGCGACGAGGCTCTCGCGCGCGAAGCGGAAGACGAGCTCGCTCGCCTTGCGGCTCTTGACGAAGCAGATCGTGCGCAGCCCGCGGGCGGTGAGCGCGGCGAGCAGGCCCGCCGCCTCGCCGAGCGCCGATCCGCGCGTCCCCTCGGCCTCGTCGAGCAGCGGCGTGTCCCAGAACGCGACGCGCCGTGGCGCGCGCGGCGCCCCGTCCTCGTCGACCACGCGCACGTCGAGCCCGGTCAGCGCCGCGCAGGCCTCGGCGGGGTTCGCGATCGTGGCGCTCGCGAGCAGGAACTGCGGCTCGCTGCCGTAGAGCGCGCACACGCGCCGCAGCCGCCGCAGCACGAGTGACACGTGCGAGCCGAACACGCCGCGATAGGTGTGCGCCTCGTCGATCACGACGTGCGTGAGGTTCGTCAGCACCTCGGCCCAGCGCCGGTGATTGGGCAGGACGCCGACGTGGAGCATGTCGGGGTTGGTCAGGATGGGGTTGGCGAAGCGCCGCACGAGGTGGCGCTGCTCGCGCGGCGTGTCGCCGTCGTAGACCGCCGGGCGCAGCCCGAGGCCGTACGTGCGCAGGGCCCGCGCCTGATCCTGCGCGAGCGCCTTGGTCGGGTAGATGTAGAGCGCGCGCGCCGCGCGCCGCTCGCACACCGCCGCCAGGACGGGCAGCGTGAACGCGAGCGACTTGCCGCTCGCCGTGCCGGTCGACACGCACACGTGCTCGCCGCGCCGCGCGGCCTCCCAGACGTCCGCCTGATGGCGGTAGAGGCCCGAGATGCCGGCGCCGATGAGCGCCGACTGCACGCGCGGGTCGAGGTCGTCCGGGAAGGGAGCGAAGACCGCCGGGCGCTCTTCCAGCTGCGTCTCGAAGACGAGCTGTCCATCGCAGGCCGGCGTCGAGGACGTCGTCGAAGGCGCTCACGTGGCGGGGCGCGGGAGCGCCAGCGACACGAGGGCGGCGAGCACGGTGAGCACGGCCGCGCCGGCGAGCGCGGTGCGCAGCGAGGTGCTGTCGGCGAGCATGCCGAGCAGCGGGCTCGCGAGCGAGCCGATGCCGATGCTGAGGCCGAGCGTGACGCCCGAGGCGAAGCCGACGTGGCCCGGCAGCGCCTTCTGCGCGAGCACGACGATGGGATAGAAGTTCATCTCGGAGATGAGGCCGAGCAGCGCGAGCACGGGGAAGAGCGCGAGCAGCGGCACGACCGGGACGAGCAGCGCGAGCGGCGCCGAGGCGAACAGCGAGAACACGACGACGCGCCGGAAGCCGTGCGCATCCGAGAGCCGGCCCCCGGCGAGCGTGCCGAGCGCGCCCGCGGCCAGCATCGCGGCGATCGCGGTATTGCCGACCCCCTCGCTCGAGCCGAGCGTGCGCCACACGTAGAGCGGCACGAACGCCTGCATGCCGAAGAGCGCGCCGGTGCGCAGCGTCCCGGCGGCGGCGGCGACCGTGAAGCCGCCCCAGTCGCTCGGCTCCATCGTCTTCACACGCACCGCCTCGGCGGTCGGCCGGAAGCCCTCGACGTAGCCCATGTTGACGAGCAGCAGCGCCGTCGCCGCCAGCGGCACGAGCGCGACGATCGCCGTGCCGTGCAGGCCGAGCAGGGCGACCACGGGCGTCGTCAGGATCGGCCCGAGCGCCCAGCCGCTGATGCCGCCGACCGCGAACATGCTCATGCCGGTGCCCTGCCGGCCGCCCGCCAGCGAGACGTAGCTCGCGAAGCGCACCGCCTCGGGGTGGTACATCGCGACGCCGATCGACGAGACGACGAGCGCGCCGCCGGTCGCGAGGTAGTCGTCGAACTGCCCCGAGAGCGCGACGCCGCCGGCCGCGAGCAGCGTGCCCACCGGCATCATCCAGGTCGCGCTGATGCGATCGGCGAACGCGCCGAGCAGCGGCTGCAGGAACGACGAGCCGACGCTGGAGAAGAGCAGCAGCGCGCCCGCCGCGGCGTAGCTGTAGCCGCGTTCGGCCACGAGGAACGGCAGCAGCGCGGGCACGGTGCCCTGCGCCAGGTCGACGCTGAGATGCCCGAACGAGAGCACGCCCAGGCCACGGCGGTCCAACCCGCGCGGCGCAGCCGCGGCGAGAGCGCTCACCGCACCCCGCGGCTGACCGGATAGGAGCCGAGCACGTGCAGCTCGGCGCTGCGCTCGGACACGTCCTTGAGCGCGCGCAGCACGCGCGGCGTCGAGCGATGCCCCACGACGTCGATGTAGAACTGGTAGCGCCAGGGCTCGCCCATGATCGGGCGCGAGTGCAGCGACGTCATCTGCACGTCGTGATACCGCAGCGGCTCGATGGCGCTGTGCAGCGCCCCCGGCTCGTGCTTCGTGATCAGGCGCAGGGCCGTGTGCCACTCCGCGTGCGAGTCGTGGTCGAGGCGCGTGAAGCGCGCCAGCGAGACGAAGCGCGTGAGGTTCTCGGGGTGGTCGGAGATCTCCTCGGCGATGATCTCGAGGCCGGCGCTGCGGGCGGCGAGCGGGCTCGCGATCGCCGCGACCGAGACGTCGCCGAGCGCGGCGACGGTGCGCGCCGCCTCGGAGGTCGTGGAGGCGGCGACGCGCTCGTAGCGGCCGTTGAGCACGTTGCGGCACTGCGCCAGCGCCATCGGGTGCGAGTGCACGACGCGCACGCTCTCGAGCGTGGCGCCCGCGGGCCCCACGAGGCAGTGCGGGATGTGCAGCGCGACCTCGGCGACGATCGAGACGGCACCCTCCTCGAGGATCGCCAGCGTGTCGGGCACGAGACCGGCGAGCGAGTTCTCGATCGGCAGCACGCCGCGATCGAAATCGCCGGCGACGAGTGCCTCGGCAACGAGATCGAACGTCGCGAACGCGCTCTGGCGCGCCGAGGGATAGAGGCGGATCGCCGCCTCCTCCGTGTACGAGCCCTCTGCGCCGGGGTAGGCGACGCGCTGCGGATCGTTTCCCACGGCAGCAGGCTATCGGGGGCCGAGCTCATCGCGGACCGCAAGGTTGGGGTCAGACCCCAACTGTGCACGGCGCTCGCGCTACACGGCCCACTTGCTGAGCGACGGCATGTCCACGACCCAGACGTAGCCGTCGGCGTCGAGGATGTAGGCCTCGCGCAGCCCGTGCGGCTTGTTGTCGGCGGGGTCGAGCACCTCGAAGCCGTTCGCGACCGCGGCGGCGACCGCGACGTCGGGATCGACGTCGTGGACGCGCAGCTCGACGCCGCCGCCGCGCAGCGCCGCGACGCGCGTGCGCGGGAGCAGCGGATGCGCGTCGTAGGTGTGGTCGGCGTGCGCCATCCACTCCTGCTCGCCGTGGCGGAAGACGACGAGGTCGGGGTCGGAGTAGACGATCTCGAGCCCGAGGACGTCGCGCATGAACGCAACCGTCCGCTCGGTGTCGCGCACGAGCAGGTTGATCCCCAGCCCGCGCAGCGAGCGACCGTAGACGGGCGGCGACACCCACGGATCCCCCACGCGCTTCTTCATCCACGCCGCAGGCTAGTGGCTCGTTCTACAGACCATCGCCGCAGTCTCCGCAAACAGCGGGGAAACGGCTGCTAGCGCACCTGCATGAACGGGCGCACGAGCCGCGTGCGCCGCGCCGGGCGGTCGCTCCGGTCCTCGAAGCGGTCGGCGCTGCCGAGCGTGGCGACGATCGCACGCGACGCCAGGAACCGCAGCGGCTCCGGCTCCCAGCGCGGGCTCGCGTGCCCTACCCACGGCAGGCTGACGAGGTCCGTGTCCCGCGCGAGGACAAGATCGGCGAGCGTGCGGCCGAGCACGTTGCTCGTGACGACGCCGTGACCGGTGTAGCCGCCCGCCCAGCCGAAGCCCGTCGCGCGGTCGTAGTGCACCGAGCAACACCAGTCGCGCGGCACGCCGAGCGGACCGCCCCAGTGATGCGTGATCGCCGCGGGCGCGACCGCCGGAAAGCGCTCGGCGAGCGTGCGCACGAGGCGCGCGCGCACGCCGTCGTTGCGCTCGTAGGTCTCGTCGAGCGGCGATCCGAGCCGGTAGGGGGCGCCGCGGCCACCGATCGCGATGCGGTCGTCGGGCGTGCGCTGGGCGTAGAAGAAGAGGTGGCGCAGGTCGGAGACCGTCTCGCTCCCGTCCCAGCCGAGCTCGGCCCAGACCGCCGCCGGCAGCGGCTCGGTCGCGACCATCAGCGAGTAGAGCGGCATGAACCGCCGGCGCTCGCCCGGCAGCGTGACCGTGAAGGCCTCGGTCGCGCGCAGCACCGAGCCGGCGCGCACCGCCCCGGACGCGCAGACCACGCGCCCGGGCTCGATCGCGAGCGCTTCGGTGCGCTCGTGGATCGTGACGCCGAGGCGCTCGCAGGCCACGGCCAGGCCGCGCGCCAGCCGCGCAGGATCGACGCGCCCGCAGTGCGGCGTGAACGACGCGGCGCGCGCCCCACTCACCCGCACGCGGCGTTCGAGCTCCTCGGGCTCGAGCAGGCGCAGGTCGTCCTCGCCGACGCCGAACGCGCGCCGGCGCGCGATGCCCTCGTGCAGGCGCGCCACCTGCGGCGCGCTCGTCGCCACCATCAGCGTGCCGGAGTGGCGCCAGCCGCAGTCGATCGCTTCGGCCGCAACGACGGCGCCGATCTCGCCGACCGCATCCGCCATCGCGCGCTCGCCGCGGCGCACGGCGTCGTCGCCGCGCAGGCGCGCGTAGCGGTGGGCATCACCGGCGAGACCCGCCGACGCCCAGCCCCCGTTGCGCCCGGACGGGCCGAAGCCCGCGATCTCGCGCTCGACGACGACGATGCGCAGCCCGGGCTGGAGCGTCGCCAGGAAGTACGCGGCCCAGAGGCCGGTGAAGCCCGCGCCGACGATCGCGACGTCGCAGTCGAGGTCGCCGGGCAGCGGGGGCCGCGGCGTCAGGTCGACAACGCCGTCGAGCCAGAGGCTGCGGGCGCGGTAGCGGGCGGTGAGGGCGTCGCTCATCCCATCAGGCCTTCGCGCTCGTCGACGCGCGTCCCCCTCGCCGAGCGCGTCAGCTCGACGATGCGCGTCGCGAACGTGTCGAGGAAGTAGCGATCGTGCGTGGCGGCCACGACGCAGCCGCCGAACGCCTCGAGCTCGCTCTGCACCACCTCGGCCGAGTGCGTGTCGATGTAGTTCGTCGGCTCGTCGAGCAGGAGCAGGTCGGGCCGCTGCAGCGCCACCCGAAGGAGGTGCACGCGCACGCGCTGGCCACCCGAAAGGCGGCCGAGCGGGGCGAGGCAGTGCTCGTAGTCGAGCCCGAGCGCGCAGATGCGGCGCACGGCGTCGTCGCGGCCCAATTCGATGACGTCGAGCGGCGTGCGCTCGAGGTCGAGCGAAAGGCTCTCCTGGGTCATGAGCGAGACGGTCGCGCCGTCCTTGACGCGCACGCGCCCCGCGGTCGGCTCCTGCACGCCGGCGAGCAGGCGCAGGAGCGTCGACTTGCCGGCGCCGTTCGGGCCGATCAGGGCCACGCGGTCGCCCCGCTCGAGCACGAGGTCGACCGGCCCGATGCGGACGCCCTCGCCGTAGCTCACCTCGGCGCCGGTGGCCTCGGCCATCACGCGGCCGCGGGCGTCCGAGGCGAACGAGACCGAGAGTGTGCGGTCGCGGCGCTTCTCGGGACGCTCGACGCGGCTGCGCGCGCGCTCGAGCAGCGTCAGCCGGGCGCGGGCGCGCGATGCGAACTTCGAGTTGAGCCGGGCCCATTCGCGGTACTGGAAGAAGACCTGCTCCTGGCGCTTGACCTCCGCCACGGCGCGCTCGTACTCGCCCTGCAGCCGGGCCATGAGCTTCGGCCGCTCCTCGAGGTAGAAGCTATACGCCCCCGCGTAGAGATCGCAGCGGCCGTCGCTGAGGTCGAGCGTCTCCTTGGTGGCGACGTCGAGCAGCGCGCGGTCGTGGCTCACGAGCACCGTCGCGCCGCGCCGCGCCGCGAGGCGCTCGGCCACGAGCCCGCGCGCCTCGAGGTCGAGGTGCGCCTCGGGCTCGTCGAGCACGAGCAGATCGGGATCGGACGCCAGCGCACGCGCCAGCAGCACGAGGCGCCGCTGCCCGCCCGAGAGCTCGCTCATGCGCCGCGACTCGGGGACGCCGCGCAGGCCGAGCTCGCCGAGCAGGTCGGCGATCAGCGAGCGGTCGGGCTCGTGCGCGGCCGAGAGCGCGGTCAGCGCGTCGTCGTACGCGCGCTCGAGCGCGCGCAGCCGCTGCGGCTCGTGCGCCGCGGCGGCGAGCTCGCCGGCGAGGCGCTCGAGCTCGAGCTCCGCGTGCGAGCGGTAGAGCGCGTCGGCCACGCTCGGGTCGAGCGCGAGCAGCTCGCGGTCGTCCTGCGCCACGCGGCCGAGCACGAGGCCCTGCTTGCGGACGACCTCGCCCGCGTCGGGCCGGAGCTCGCCCGCGAGCAGCCGCAGCAGCGTCGTCTTGCCGCTGCCGTTCGGCCCCACGATGGCGAGCTTCGTGCGTTCGTGCACCGCCAGCGTCACGCCCGCCAGGAGCGGCGCGCTCCCGGGGGCGTACGTGACGTCGACGAGCTGTGCGATCAGGCGGGAACGCCGAGCCCGAGCTCGGCCGCGAAGCGACCCTTCGGCTTGGCGCCGGCGATGCGCTTCGTCTCCTGGCCGCCTTCGACGACCACGAAGGCCGGGATCGCGAGGATCTGGAAGCGCGCGGCGGTCGCGGGGTTCTCGTCCACGTTGACCTTGACCCACTTGTGCGACGGGTTGGCAGCCGCAAGCTCCTCGAAGGCCGGCTCCATCTGGCGGCACGGACCGCACCAAGGCGCCCAGAAGTCGATGACGACGGGACGGTCGCTGTTGGTGACCTCGGACTCGAAGTCGGCGTCGCTGACGTGCGTGATATCGCTCATGGAAATCTCCTGAATATGGGTCGACTGTGCAAACGCCGCCGGGGACGGTCCGATTCCTTACAAGACGATGTCCACCGGCGTGCCGACGCGCACGAGATCGTAGAGCCGCTCGACGTCGGCGCGGTGCATCCGCATGCAGCCGTGCGAGGCGGCGTGTCCGACGCTGTAGTCCATGGGCGTCGCATGGAAGCCGATGTTGGGCGCGCTCGTGCCGATCCAGCGCGAGCCGAGCGGATTGCCCGCGCCCGGCGGGATGGGCTCGAGGCCCGCGGCCCAGGGCGAGTTGGGCGGCACCCACGTCGGGTCCTTGATCTTCGCGATGATCGCGTATTCGCCCGTCGGCGTGGCGTGGCCGGGCATGCCGATCGCAATCGGTGCGTGGAACACGCTCTTGCCGTCGCGGATGAGGTCGACGCGGAAGCGGCTGAGGTGCACGACGATGCGCTCGGCGCTGAGCTGCACGAGCTCGGGCGTCGCAATGCCCGTGACCGGCAGGTGGTGCGTGCTCTGGAAGGCGCGCACGGCCGCCTCGGTGCGCGCGTTGAAGAAGCGGGTGAAGGGCCCCTTGTAGGCGCCGAACGACTTCAGCCTGCGCTCGAGCTGCACCACGTCGGCGCCGCGCGCGCCGAGTCCCAGCACGGTCGAGCTGCGCAGGCGCTCGGTCGAGTCGACCGTGAACGGCCCCGCCTCGGCCGTGGTCGTGTTGCCGGCCGAGTCGATCGCCGTGATCGAGAGGCGGTGCACGCCCTGGGCGAGGTTCTCGAGCGGCAGCGAGAAGCGCCCCTTGGCGGCATGCTCGCCGAGCAGCGCCTTGCCGTCGCCGCCGCGCAGCGCGACCGAGACGCCGTCGAGCTTGGCGTCGACGATCACGGGCGATGCGTCGTCGAGGGTGCCGCGCAGCGTCGGATGCGCCGTGCCGACGACGGCGGGCACGCGATCGATGTGCACCCGCGGCGGCGTGCCGTCGACCGCCATGGTGCGCGTGATCACGGAGCGGTTGCCGGCGCGGTCGCTGGCCGTCAGGCGCACGGTCGTGCGGCCGTCGGGCAGGTCGGGGTCGAGCGCGAACGACCCCGACTCGGGGTGCACGACGATCTTGCGCCCGTCGTAGCTCATCGCCAGCGTGGTGCCCGGCTCGACGCGCCCGCTGATCTCGGTGATCGGCCGCCACCCGGGCGGCACGCGGTTGAGCGCGAGCTCGGGGCGCCTGGTGTCGACGTGGATCGTGAGCGTCGCGTCGACGCTGTCGCCGAAGACGCGGGCGGGGTGCGCCTGGATGTGCACCTCGTGGGCGCCGTCCGCGACGTTGGCGAGCTCGAGCTCGAGGCCCTGACGCGTCGTGCGCAGCAGGCGGGAGGCGTCCGCTCCGTCGACGCGCGCGCGCAGCCCGGCGAGGCCGCCGGGGTGCTCCACGGGCACGAGCACCCGGGGCGCCGACGTGCGGTACCACTGCTGCGGCGAGCCGGTCACCTGCGGGCGCTGCGCGTACGACCACATGGCGGCCCCGGCGGCGAGCACGACCGCGCCGGCGGCAGCGGCGATCACGAGGGTACGACGTCGCCGCATCCGACGAATCTAGCAGCCGTCGCGCGCGCGGACGTCGGCTTTTCGGGGCAATCGGCCGCGCAGCGCCTCGAGTCGCAGAAGCGGCACGCGGCGTATCGCCTCGAGCACGATCGAGCGCGACATCTTCGACCCGCCGGCGACGCGGTCGGCGAACGTGATCGGCACCTCCTGCACCCGGAATCCGAGCAGCAGCGCGCGATAGGTCATCTCGATCTGGAACTGGTAGCCCTGGGCGTCGACCGCGTCGAGCTCGATCGCCTCGAGCACGGCGCGCCGGAAGCACTTGTAGCCGCCGGTCAGGTCGCGCACGCGCACGCCCAGCAGCGTGCGCGCGTAGAGGCACCCGGAGGCCGAGATCAGGCGGCGGGCGCGTCCCCAGTTCTCGACCCGGCCGCCCTCGCAGTAGCGCGAGCCGAGCACGAGGTCGGCGCCGTCGCGCGCCGGCGCGAGCAGCGACGGCACGGCGGCGGGATCGTGCGAGAAGTCGCAGTCCATCTCGAGCACGTAGTCGTAGTCGCGCGCGAGCGCCCAGCGGAAGCCGTCGAGGTAGGCCCGCCCGAGGCCCTGCTTGCTCGGCCGGTGGAGGACGTGCAGCCACGGCCGCGTGGCGGCGAGCTCGTCGGCGAGCGCGCCGGTGCCGTCGGGCGAGGAGTCGTCGATGACGAGGACGTCGCCGACGGCCGAGTCCCGCTCGCGAACGGCCGCCAGCGCCTCGACCATGCGCGCGAGGTTCTCGCGCTCGTCGTAGGTGGGGAGGCAGACCAGGAACCGGGCGGGCGCGGACACCAGGGCATTCTCGCCGCAGGGGGCGGGCCGAGGCTACGATCGAAGGCGATGACTCCCATGCGGAACGCCGAGGTCGCCGACCTGTTCGACCTGCTCGGCGACATGTACGAGCTGGACGGCGCCGTCGTCTACCGCGTGCTCGCCTACCGCCGCGCCGCCAAGCGCTTCCGCGAGACGGCCGAGTCCGTCTGGAGCCTGTCCGAGCAGGGCCGCCTGACCGAGCTCGACGACATCGGCGACACGATCGCCACGAAGGTCGGCGAGCTGCGGGAGACGGGCACGATGCAGGCGCTCGAGAAGCTGCGCGGGCGGGTGCCCGAGAGCCTCGTCGAGATCGTGCGGCTCCCGGGGCTGGGCGCCAAGACGGCGCGCAGGCTCTGGCAGGAGCTCGACATCACGACGCTCGCCGAGCTCGAGTCCGCCGCGCGCGACGGCCGCCTGAAAGGCTTCGCGGGCTTCGGGGAGCGCAAGGAACAGCAGCTGCTCGCCCAGCTCGAGGCCGGCGCGGCGCCGCGCAAGCGGGTGTTCCGGCTCGACCAGGCGCTCGAGCTGGCACGGACGGTGCTCGAGCCGTTGCGCGCGCACCCGGCGTGCGAGCGCGCCGACGAGGCCGGCTCGCTGCGGCGCCGCGCCGAGAGCGTGGGCGACGTGGACGTGATCGCGGCCTCGGCCGACGGGCCCGCCCTGACGGCCTGGCTCGTGGAGCAGCCGTTCGTCGCCGAGGTGCTCGGCCACGGCACCACGAAGGCCTCGATCCTGACCCACAACGGCGTCCAGCTCGATCTGCGCGTGGTGCCGCCCGAGAGCTACGGCAACCTGCTGCAGCACTTCACGGGCTCCAAGAACCACAACGTGCGGATGCGCGAGGACGCCCAGCGGCGCGGCATGAGCGTGTCCGAGTGGGGCATCAAGGACGAGGAGAGCGGCGAGACGTTCTGCACGCCGGAGGAGGACGAGGTCTACCGCCACCTCGGCTACCAGCCGATTCCGCCGGAGCTGCGCGAGGACAACGGCGAGCTCGAGCTGGCGCGCCGGAACGAGCTCCCCGAGCTGGTCGAGCTCGCCGACATGCGCGGCGACATGCACCTCCACAGCGACTGGAGCGGCGACGGCAAGCACCCGCTGCTCGACGTCGTCGCGGCGGTGCGCGCGCGCGGCCACGAGTACATGGCGATCACCGACCACTCGGCCGGCGTCGGCATGGGGATCGGCCTCGAGGCCGGGGACGTGCGCCGTCAGATCGAGGCGGTGCAGCGCATCCGCGAGACGCTCGACGGCTTCGACCTGCTGGCCGGCTGCGAGGTCGACATCATGGGCGACGGATCGCTCTACCTGCCCGACGACGTCCTCGGCGAGCTCGACTGGGTGGTCGCCTCGCTCCACATCGCGCAGCGGCAGGGTGCCGACCGCATCACGAAGCGGCTGCTGGCGGCCGCCGAGCACCCGTGCGTCGACGTGATCGGGCATCCGTCGGGCCGCATGATCGGCAAGCGCGAGGGCTACGCGTTCGACATCGAGGCGCTCGTCGAGGCGTGCGCCGCGCACGGCACGTTCCTCGAGATCAACGCGCAGCCGCACCGGCTCGACCTCCGGCCCGCGCACGCCCGCCTCGCGCTCGCCGCCGGGGTCAAGCTCGTGATCTCGACCGACGCGCACCGGATGACGGCGCTCGACTACCAGGAGCTCGGCGTCTTCATGGCGCGTCGCGCCGGCGCGACGCGCGACGACGTGGCGAACACGCGCCCGCTGGCCGAGCTCAACGCGCTGCGCAAGCCCGGCAGAGCCGTGCGCGCGTGAGCGAGCCCGACCGCAGCAGCGAGAGCCTGGTCTTCGTCTCGACCGGCCGGCGGCTCGCTGCGGCGAAGGTCGGGCGGCGCTGGCACGAGGTGCGCGGCCCGCTCATGATCGGCGCCGCGCTGGCCTCGGCCCAGGCGCTGCTGCTCTTCGTCGTCGTGCGCGTGCTGCAGGACCAGGGCCTGTCGCTGCGCTGGTTCGTGCCCATCGTGGCGCTGACCACGCTCGCGCTGGTCGCCTGGCTGGGCCTCGTGCGTGCGGCCTTCGGGCGTGTCGTGCCGCTCGGGCAGGCGCCGGCCGCGGCGATCCTCGAGACGGTCGAGGCCGTGCGCGGCGCCCTGCGCGGGGGCTTCGACGCGGCCAGCGCCCAGGTGCTCGCCTACGAGACGCGCGAGCGGCTCGGCTACGCGGCCGTCTCGGTCTGCGACCGCGAGCGCGTGCTCGCGCACTCCGGGCTCGGCGCCGACCACCACGGCGCGGGCCTGGCCGCCCCGCCGGGCGCCGTCGACGCCATGATCGAGCGGCGCGTCTCGCGGCTGCCGGTGGGCTGGAAGCACGGCTGCGACGGCCGCGACTGCCCGCTGCGCTCGGCCATCGTCACGCCGATCATGAATCGCAACGAGGCCGTCGGCGCGATCGTGCTGTTCAGCGAGACGGCGCTCGCCGTCTCCGATCGCGATCGCGCGATCGCACGGCACCTCGGCTCGCTCGTGTCGACCGAGGTGATGATCGGGGAGCTCGACCTGCACGCGCGCGCGACGGCCTCGGCCGAGCTGGCCGCGATGCAGGCGATGATCGAGCCGCACTTCCTCTTCAACGCGCTCAACACGATCGCGGCCTTCTGCCGCACGCAGCCGGACGAGGCCCGGCGGCTCGTGCTGTCCTTCGCCGAGCACTGCCGGCTCAGCCTGCGGCGCCCGCACGCGTTCGTGCCCCTGCGCGACGAGCTGCGGCACGTGGACGTGTACGTCGCGCTCGAGCGCGCGCGCTTCGGCGACCAGCTCGAGGTCGACGTGCGCGCCACGCCCGCCGCCGAGCAGGCGCTCGTGCCGCCGTTGCTCGTGCAACCGCTCGTCGAGAACGCCATCAACCACGGCAAGGCCGACCGGCCGCTGCGCGTCGTCGTGCGCTGCGACGTGCGCTTCGGCCGGCTGCGCATAACGGTGCGCGACAACGGGCGCGGAATCCCCCGCGAGCTCGCCGACCGCGTGCTCGAGCCGGGCGTCGGCTCCGGCGCCGCGGGACTCGGCCTGGCCTCGGCCGCGCAGCGCGTGGCCGTGTTCTACGGCGAGCACGGGCGCCTGCGCATCGCCTCGGCGCCCCGCATCGGTACGCTCGTGTCGATCGTGATCCCGACCGTTCCCCCCGGACACGAGCCCATATGAGCCTGCTGGCGCTGATCGTGGACGACGAGGCCCCCGCGCGCGCCGAGCTGCGCTTCCTGCTCGAGCGCATCGAGGACGTCGAGGTCGTCGGCGAGGCCGCGAGCGTGCGCGAGGCGCTCGCGCTGGCCGCACGGCTCGACTACGACGTCGTCTTCTGCGACATCTCGATGCCCGAGCTGACGGGCATCGACGCCGCGCGCGAGATCATGTCGTGGCCCAAGCGCCCGCACGTCGTGTTCGTGACGGCGCACCAGGACTACGCCGTGCAGGCGTTCTCGGTCGACGCGTTCGACTACCTGCTCAAGCCCGTCGCCGAGGATCGCCTCGCGCAGACGGTCGAGCGCCTGCGCAGCGCGCTGCGCGGAGCGCCGGAGCGCGCTGGGCAGGCGCTCGCCAAGGTCGCCGTCACGCGCCGCGGCGAGACGCTCCTGCTCGACCACGACCAGGTCTACTTCATGCTCGCCGAGGGCGACTACGCGCGCATCGCGACCTACGACGAGCGCTACCTCTCCACGCAGTCGCTGCGCGAGCTCGAGGACGCGCTGCCGCCGGCGCTCTTCTTCCGCATCCACCGCTCGTCGATCGTCAACCTCCAGAAGGTGGCCGCGCTCGAGCAGAGCTCGCCCGGGCACTGGATCGTGCGGCTCTCCGACGCCGAGGCGACGACGCTCGAGGTCGCCCGGCGCCAGACACGGGCGCTCAAGCAGCATCTGGGCCTGCGAGCGTGAGGCGCGACGGACCGGTGCTCGGCGCGGTCGGCGCGGCCGCCGGCCTTCTCTCCGCGCTCTTCGGCGTGGGCGGAGGCACCGTCATCGTCCCCTCGCTGATCGCGCGCGGCTGGCAGGCCCATCGCGCGACCGCGACCTCGCTGGCGGCGATCGGGGCGACAGCCGTGTTCGGCACCCTGCGCTACGCCTACGACGACCTCGTGGTCTGGCGGGATGCCGCGCTCGTCGGCCTGCCTGCGGTCGTCGGCGTCGTCTTCGGCACGTCGATCGCGAAACGCGTGCGGGGGCCGCACCTGCAGATGGCGTTCGCCGGCGTCATGCTCCTCGTCGCCGCCAGGCTCGCCTGGTGAGCCACGTCGCGCTCGCGCTCGCGCTCGGCCTCACCGGCGGGCTGCTCGCCGGCGTCTTCGGCGTCGGCGGCGGCATCGTGTTCGTGCCGGCCCTGACGCTCGGGCTCGGGCTCGGGCAGCTCACGGCGGAGGCGACGTCGCTCGCGGCTATCGTCCCGGTCGTGGCCGTGGGGTCGTTCCGCCAGAACCGCGACGCGCTCGTCCACTGGCCGTCCGCGGCCATCCTCGGCGCCTGCTCGCTGGTCGGCGTCCTGGCCGGCGCCGAGATCGCGCTCGACCTGCCGGAGTCGGCCCTGCGGCGTGCGTTCGCGGCGTTCCTCGTGCTCTCCGCGGTCCAGATGGCGCTGCGTGCGCGCCGCCAGCTGCGGGCGGCGGCGGCGACATGAGCGGGTACGCCTGGATCCCGCCCGAGTCCTGGGTCGCGAGCGCACACGCCACGGCGCTCGCGCGCTCGCTCGGCACGAACGGCTACCACGAGCTGCTCGAGCTCTCCACGGCCGAGCCCGCGCGCTTCTGGGACGCCGTCGCGCGCGACCTGGAGATCCCCTTCACGACGCCCTACGACGAGGTGCTCGACCTCTCCGGCGGTCCCGCCTGGGCGCGCTGGTACACCGGCGGGCGCCTCAATCTCACGCACGCCTGCGTCGAGCGCTGGGCCGACGACCCGGCGCACGCCGGCCGCGAGGCGATCGTCTCGGAGGACGAGGAGGGCGCCACCCGCTCGCTCACCTACGCCGAGCTCGCTCACGAGGTCGCCCGTCTCGCCGAGGGGCTCGAGGCGCTCGGCGTGCAGAGCGGCGATGCCGTCGCGCTGCTCATGCCGATGGCGCCCGAGGTCGCGATCGCGTACTACGCGACGGCCGCGATCGGCGCGCTCGTCGTGCCGATCTTCTCGGGCTTCTCGGCCGCGGCGGTCGCAAGCCGGCTCGAGGACTCGCGCGCGGTCGCCGTGGTCACCGTCGACGCGTTCATGCGCCGCGGCCGGCCCGTGGCCGCGAAGGCGACCGCGGACGAGGCCGTGGCGCGCGCGCCGGGCGTCCGCAACGTCGTCGTGGTGCGCCACACCGGGCAGCCGGTCGAGTGGCAGGACGGGCGCGACGTCTGGTGGCACGAGCTCGTCGAGGGGCGCCCGGGCAAGCGGCGCGCGACGCCGGTCGAATCGGAGCACCCGTTCATGCTCGCCTACACGTCGGGCACGACCGGCCGGCCCAAGGGCGCCGTCCACGTCCACGCCGGGTTCCTCGCCAAGATCGCGAGCGAGGGCCGCTACACCGGCGACTTCCAGGCGGGCGACCGCATCCACTGGATGACCGACATGGGCTGGATCATGGGCCCCTGGCTGCTCGCCAACGCCCACGGCCTCGGCCTCACCGCGCTGCTCTACGACGGCGCGCCGGATTACCCCGACGCGGGCCGCATCTGGCGGCTCGCCGCACGCCACCGGCTCACGTTCCTGGGCGTCTCGCCGACGCTCGTGCGGGCGCTGCGCCAGGCCGGCGACGTCGAAGGCGTCGACCTGTCGGCCCTGCGGCAGTTCGGCTCCACCGGCGAGCCGTGGAATCCCGAGCCGTGGCTGTGGCTGTTCGAGGCGGTGGGCGGGGGAGCGAAGCCCATCATGAACATCTCGGGAGGGACGGAGGTCGGGGCCGCGTTCCTCGGGTCTCCGCCGTACATGCCGCACAAGCCGTGCACGCTCGGCGTGCCGCTGCTCGGGATGGCGATGGACGTCTACGACGCGGCGGGCAGGTCGCTGCGCGGCGAGGTCGGCGAGCTCGTCTGCACGCAGCCCTGGCCCGGCATGACGCGCGGCATCTGGGGCGACCCGGAGCGCTATCTCGACACGTACTGGCGGCGCTTCCCCGGGGTCTGGACGCACGGCGACTGGGCATCGATCGACGCCGACGGCGACTGGTTCCTGCACGGGCGCTCCGACGACACGCTCAACATCGCCGGCAAGCGCATCGGCCCGGCCGAGTACGAGTCGGCGCTCGTCGGCGACCCTGCGGTCGCGGAGGCCTGCGCGGTCGGCGTGCCGCACGAGGTCAAGGGCGAGGTCGTGTGGTGCTTCTGCGTGCTGCGCACCGGCGAGGCGCCCGGCGAGGAGCTGCGGGCGCGCCTGCGCGAGCGCTGCGTGCAGGAGCTCGGCAAGGCGTTCGCGCCCGCCGAGATCCGCTTCACCGCGGCGCTGCCGAAGACGCGCAGCGCCAAGATCCTGCGCCGCGCGGTGCGCGCGACCGTGCTCGGCGAGGACCCCGGCGATCTCTCGACGCTCGAGGACCCGGGCGCAATCGACTCGGTGCGCGCCAGCGCCTCGCCGGGGTCGGGCACGCAATCCGGCGTGCCCGACCCCGGCTGCTAGGCGATCTCCGAGCGGACGATCTTCGCGCCCTCGACGAGCGCCTTGAGCTTCATCTTCGCGATCGTGCGCGGCAGCGGCTTCATGCCGCAGTCGGTCGACAGCGTGACGCGGTCCGCCGGCACGTACTCGAGCACCTTGCGGGCGCGCTCGGCCACCTGCTCGGGCGTCTCGACCATCATCGTGCGGATGTCGAGCACGCCGACCTGGACCTCCTTGTCGGCCGGCAGGTTCTTGAGGAACTCCACGCCGTCCATGCCGCGGTTGGCGTAGTCGAGCACGAACTGGTCGATGCCCGGCGTGTCGAAGAAGTGCGGCAGCACCGTCTGATAGCCCTGCGGGAAGTTGTGGCTGAGGATGTCGTTGCCCCACGCGTTGCCGAAGCAGAAGTGCCAGCCGATCTTCGCGTCGACGCCGTCGCAGCACTGCCCGATGACGTCGGAGATCCACTCGTAGTCGCTCTCGTCGCCCGTGAAGAGCGGCAGCCACGCGCCGAGGTCCTCGAGCTGGAGATACGTGGCGCCGGCGTCGACGAGCGACTTCATCTCGGCGTTGAAGATCGGCGCGAGCGCGTAGCAGAGCTCTTTCGGGTTCTTGTAGTGCTCGAAGTAGACGTGCCAGGCGAGGTTGACCGGGCCGGCGCCGACCGAGACCTTCATCGGCCGGTCCGTGTACCGCTTGGCGATGTTGTAGAGATCGGCGAGGCGGATGGGGCCGCGCTTGACCTCGCCGCTGTTGATCACGCCGCCCCAGTCGGCGAGCAGCTCGACGATCTTGTCGCGGTTCTCGGCGCCCGCCTCGAGCGGATGCGGCTCGCGCGCGGGATCGAACCCCGGGATGCGCTCGTACATGTACCAGCAGAAGGAGCCGATCACGCCGACGTAGTCGTCGTAGGACATCTGGCCGTCCGTGACGATGTCGAGGCCGGCCTCTTCCTGGTCGGCGATGACGGCGTGCGTGGCGTCGTGGTAGGCCTCCTCGTGCGTGACCTCCTTGAACGCGACCCGGACATCGCGGCCGAGCAGCTGCTGGGTGAACCAGTGCGGCCTCGGGTACGACCCGACCATCGTGGTCGGGAGAATCGTGTCGACGATCTTCTTTGGCACCGGACCTCCTCGTCTGTAGCGACGCCCGATGCTAAACCGGACTGAACGCCGCGGTCAACCCTGCTGAACGCCGGGGCGCCCCGGGGTCCGCAACGAGGCGCTACCGTCCTCGCCGTAATGGCTCGCATCACCAGCGTCGAGACGCGTCGCTACCGCTACCCCCTCGAGCCGCCGTTCCGGGCGGCCTGGGATCCGATCCCGCGCGCCCACCAGGACGCGACACTCGTGCTCGTGCACTCCGACGCCGGCGTGACCGGCTGTGCGAGTGGCGATCACGTGCCCGACCGCGAGCTGCTCGAGCGCTTCCTCGTCGGCCTCGACCCGCTGCGCAGCGAGGCGGTGCGCGAGATCTGCGAGACCGTCGACTTCCACGGCGGCCGTCCCTGGACGGTGGAGTGCGCGGTCTGGGATCTCGCCGGCCGGCTGCTCGACGTGCCGGTCTGGCAGCTGCTCGGCGGCCGCAACGAGCGCATGCTCGCGTATGCCTCGAGCGGCGAGCTCGTCTCGCCCGACGAGCGCGCGCGGCGCGCGGTGGCGTTGCGCGATCGCGGCGTGCGGGCGCTCAAGCTGCGCTTCCACCACGCCGACTGGCGCGACGACATCGCCGTCGTCGAGCACGTGCGGGCGGCGGTGGGTGACGACTTCGAGCTGATGGTCGACGCGAACCAGGGCTGGCGGATGCCCGGCGACCGCGAGGCGCGCTGGGACGTGCCGACCGCCGCGCGCTGCGCCCGCGAGCTCGAGCGGCTGGGCGTCTACTGGCTCGAGGAGCCGCTGCGCTGCGACGACGTCGAGGGCTACCGCGCGCTGCGGCGCCTGACCGGCATCCGCCTCGCCGCCGGCGAGATGGTGCGCGGCGCGCACGAGGCGCGCGACCTCGTGCTGCGCGGCGGCGTCGACGTGCTGCAACCCGACGTCGTGCTCTCGGGCGGCATCTCGGGCTGCCGGCGCCTGGCCGCGCTCGCCGATCTCTGCGGCCGCATGTTCAGCCCGCACACCTGGTCGAACGGCTACGGCCTCGTCTGCAACCTCCACCTCACGCTCGCCGTCTCCACCTGCCCGTTCGTCGAGGTGCCGTACGACCCGCCGGCCTGGTCGGCCGAACGCCGCGACTGGCTGCTGCCTTCCGTCATTGCGATCGCGCCCGACGGCACGATCGCCCCGCCCGCGGGCCCCGGCCTCGGCGTGGAGCCCGACCTCGACGCGCTCGAGCAGTGGAGGGTCGCATGAGGGCGGTCGTGCTGCGCGAGCCCGGCGACGTCCGCGTCGAGGACGTGACGCTCGCGCGAGCGAGGGCCGGAGAGGTGCTCGTGCGCGTCGCCGCGGCCGGCATCTGCCACTCCGACGTCCATCTCGCGGCGGGCAGCCTCGGCGCGGGACGCTGGCCGATGGTGCTCGGACACGAGGGCGCGGGCACCGTCGAGGAGGTCGGCGACGGCGTCGTCCACGTCGCGCCCGGCGACCGCGTGGTCTTCTGCATGATCCCGTCGTGCGGCGCGTGCAGCGCCTGCCGCGCGGGCCGGCCGACGCTCTGCGGCCCGGCCGGCGAGGCGGGCTCCCGCGGCACGCTCATGGACGGGACCTCGCGCCTCGCGCTGCCGGACGGGACGCCGCTGCAGCACGGACTCACCGTCGCGTGCTTCGCCGAGCGCACGGTCGTCGCGGCCGCGGGCGTCGTGCCGCTGCCACCGAGCGTCCCGCTCTGGCAGGCCGCCCTGCTCGGCTGCGGCGCGGTCACCGGCATCGGCGCCGTGCGCAACGTGGCGCGGCCGCGCATCGGCGAGAGCGCCGCGGTGATCGGCTGCGGCGGCGTCGGCCAGCAGGTCATCGCCGGACTCGCGCTCGCGGGTGCCGGCACGATCGTCGCGGTCGACCGCGACCCCGCCATGCTCGAGCTCTCGCTCGCACGCGGGGCCACGGACGCCGTCGACTCCACGTCGGCCGATCCCGCGGCCCAGGTACGGGCGCTCACGGGCGGGGGCGCCGATCACACGTTCGAGGTCGTCGGGCGGCCCGAGACGATGCGCCTGGCCTGGGACTGCCTGCGCGCGGGCGGCACCGCGGTCGTCGTGGGCCTCGCCGCGGTCGGGGTCGAGGCCTGCTTCCCGGCGATCGAGTTCCTCTCCGACAAGGGCATCAAGGGCTGCTACTACGGCAGCGGCAACCCCTCCGCCGAGCTTGCCTCGCTCGTGCGGCTCGCGGCCAGCAATCGCCTGGTGCTGTCCGACGTCATCACGAACCTGACCGACCTCGACGGCATCCCCGCCGGCCTCGAGCGCCTGAAGACGTCCGGCGGCGGCCGCACCGTCGCGATCATCGACCGCGACGCGGCGGGTGCTTAGAGGTGCTCGTGCACGTGCGAGACCACGTGCACGACCGGGATCCCGAAGCTCGTCCGCACCTGCTCGACGAGGTCCTTCCGCAGCCAGTGCGAGCGCGTGGGCGGGTGCGTGGAGATCACGATCAGGTCGGCCTTGAAGTCGTCGAGCGCATCGCGGACCGCCGCGAACGGCACCATGTCGCCGACGCGGCCCTCGCTCGCGAGCCCCTCGCCGCGCAGCACCGCGAGCGTGCGGTCGAGCCGCTCCTGCGCCGCGTCGATCGCGCCGGCCTGACTCCAGGTGTCGGCGATCCCGTGCTCGGCGACGGCGGGCGCCACGACGAGGAACGTCGAGCTCCGCTCGTCCTCGATCCGGCGCAGCTCCGCGAGCAGCTCCTCCGCTTCGACGGTCTCGTTCGCGACCACAAGCACGCGCGACATACGTCACCTCCGGGAGGACTGTGCGGCAAATGCTACAACCGCGTCCCGGCTCGCGCGAGGAACTGCGCCGGGCTACTCGACCTGGCCGACGGCGAACGAGGCCACGGCGAGGACGATGCCGCCGATCAGGCCCCAGACCGCGAACGGGAAGCCGTCGACGCCCTTGGCGACGAGGACGAGCACGATCGCGCCGACGATTCCGAACCCGATCACCCGCATCGCGATCTTGCCGAGCTTCTCTTCCACGTGTCCTCCTCGTTCTGCAGCCGTGCACATGCTATCCAGCGTCTCAGCCACCTGCGCTCTTGACCTGCAGCCCCTGTCCCTCGAGGTGGGCGACGATCTTGGCGCGATGGTCGCCCTGGATCTCGATCACGCCGTCGACCACGCTGCCGCCCGACCCGCACAGGCGCTTGAGCGCCTTGGCGAGCTCGGCGGCCTGCGCGGGGGCCGCGCCGCTGATCGTCGTCACGGTCTTGCCCTTGCGGCCGGACGTCTCGCGGCGCACGCGCAGGATGCCGTCGCCCGGGGCGCGCCCGGCCTGCACGCGGCAGGGACAGCGCCCGCCGTCGGCGAGCGGCTGACCACAGTGCTGGCAGCGCCGCACCCGGCCCTTCTCGGTCGAGTAGACGAGGCCCATCGCCGCCCACGGTAGCGTGCGGCGGCGTGTACGCCGGCCGCTACGCACCGAGTCCGACCGGGGACCTCCACCTCGGCAATGCGCGCACGGCGCTGATCGCGTGGCTGTGGGCGCGTCACGCCGGCGGGCGCGTCGTCCTGCGCTTCGAGGATCTCGACCGCGGGCGCGTGCGAGCCGGGTGCGCGGAGGAGCAGGCCGGCACGCTCGCCTGGCTCGGCCTCGACTGGGACGGGGAGCCCGTATGGCAGTCGCAGCGCACGGCGCTCTACGACGGCGCGATCGCCGCGCTGCGCGAGCGCGGCGTCCTCTACGAGTGCTTCTGCTCGCGGGCCGACGTGCGCCGCGCGGCCTCGGCGCCGCACGGTCATACGACGATCTACGGCGGCACCTGCCGCGAGCTCACGGCGGCGCAGCGCGAGCGGTTCGTCGCGAGCGGCCGGACGCCGGCGCTGCGCGTGCGCATGGAGGGCGACGTCGAGTTCCGCGACGACGTCATGGGACCGCAGCGCGAGACGCTCGAGCGCACGAGCGGCGACATCGTCGTGCGCCGCAGCGACGGCGTCGTCGCCTACCAGCTGGCCGTCGTCGTGGACGACGCCGCGCAGGGCATCACCCACGTCGTGCGCGGCGCCGACCTGCTGGCCTCGACGGCGCGGCAGCTGCGGCTCTACGACCTGCTCGCGCTCGGCCCCGCCCCGTCGTACGCGCACGTGCCGCTGCTGCTCGGCGAAGACGGCGACCGGCTCGCGAAACGACACGGGGCGGTCGGCCTCGCCGAGCTGCGCGCGGCGGGCGCCGATCCGCGCGCCGTCGCGGGCTGGCTCGCGCACAGCGCCGGCCTGCTCGAGCGGCCCGAGCCGTGCGCGCCCGCGGAGCTCGTCGCCGCGTTCGCCCCGGCCGCGCTCGTGCGCGAGCCCGCACGCATCCATCCCGCAGCCTTGCGCTGGTAGCCTCGCCGTCGTGCTCGCCTGGCTCGTCGCAGCGTTCGTCGCCGTCGTCGTGGCGCTGTTCGTCCTGCTCTACAACCGCCTCACGCGCACGCGCAACCGCACGCGCGCGGCCTGGAGCGACGTCGACGCGGAGCTGCGCCGCCGCGCCGACCTCGTGCCCGAGCTGAACGACGCCGTGGCCGCGTACGCCGAGCACGAGCGCTCGCTGCTCGAGGCGGCCGCGGACGCGCGCAGCGCGGCCCACGGCGACGAGCCGGCCGCGCGCGCGACGGCCGAGCAGCGGCTCGGGAGCGCTATCGGCGGCGTCGTCGGGATCGCCGAGGCCAATCCCGAGCTGAAGGCCTCGGAGCGCTTCGCGCAGTTGCAGGCGCAACTCGCGCAGAGCGAGGACCGCATCGCGCTCGCGCGCATGGTCTACAACGACACCGTGCAGACGTACAACAGCGCCATCCAGGCGCTACCGGCGAGCCTCTTCGCCGGCCCGCTCGGGTTCCGGCGCGAGGCGCTGTTCGAGCTGGCGGACAGACGCGGGTGAGACGCGCCGCCTGGCTCGCGCTGGCGCTGGTCGCCGCGCTCGCGGCGCCGGCGGCGGCGTACGCCGGCCGCAGCTCCACGGTCTCGCGCGCCTTCGTCACGGTGACGCTCGCGCGCAGCGGCGAGGTGCTCGTGCGGGAGGACCTGACCTTCAGCTACTCCGGCGTGTTCACGGGCGCCTACCGCGACATCCCTCTGGCGAAGGACGTCCGGGTGAGCGGCGTGCAGGTCGGCGAGCACGGGCAGGCGTACGCGCCGGGCGGGAACACCGTGCTCGGCTCGAGCGACGCCCCGGGGCGCTTCGGCTACGTGCGCCTGCCGCAGGGCCTGCGCATCGTGTGGCACTACGTGCAGGACGGCGGCGAGCGCACGTACACGCTGCGCTACCGGCTGCGCGGGGTCGTCATCGCGCACGACGACGCGGTCGAGGTGGCGCCGCAGGTCTGGGGCGACCAGTGGAAGAACGCGCTGCCCACGCTGTTCGCGAACATGCACGCCGCGGGCGACCTGCGCGGCACCCGCGCGTGGATCGAGCCCGCCTGGCTCGGCCACCGCGTGACGGTGCGCGGCGGCGACGTGCTGACCGCCGTCGACGACGTGCCGATCGGTCGCGCCGTGATCCTGCGCGTCCTGTATCCGACCTCGGCGCTCGCCCCCGGCGCGCCCTACGCGCAGCACGTCCACGACGACGTGCTCGCAGCGACGATCGCCCGCGAGCAGAAGGCCGCCGCGAAAGCCGCTCGCGACAAGCGCGAGCTCGCCGACACGCTCCACCACCCGTGGGCGTGGATCCTCGCAGCGATCGGCCTCGCGCTCGTCCCGGCCGGCCTGCTCGGGGGCTTCGCGTACTGGCGCTTCGGGCGCGAGCATCCCACGGGCACGGCGCCGGAGTACGTGCACGAGCCGCCCGACGACCTCGCGCCCGCGCTCGTGCCGTCGCTGCTCGCCCAGCGCGTCGTCGCGGGCGGCGACCAGCTGGCGGCGACGCTCTTCGAGCTCGTCCGCCGCGGCCGCTTCAAGATGACGCCCGTGACCCGCGAGGAGTCGTCCCTCGCCGGCCTGCGCCACAAGGAGATCGACGACGTCGACATCGCGCGCGGCGACGAGGCCATCGAGCTGGCCGTCGTCGAGAAGCCGGTTGCGGCGATCTTCGACCGCCTCACCGGCGAGGGACCGGTCGCGCTCTCGCAGGTCGGCAAGACCGTCAAGGAGATGTCGACCAGCGACCGGGAGTGGTTCCACGGCCGCTCGGAGGCATTCACGTCCGCGGTGCGCAACCAGGCCCGCCAGCGCAACTTCTGGAGCGGGCGCGGAATGCTCGTGAAGTGGCTCGCGTTCGTCGTGTTCCTGATCGCCGGCGGCAGCCTGCTCGCGCTCGGCATCGTCGGGCTCACCGACCCGCCGCTCGTGCGGAACGACCTGATCGTCACGGCAGCCGGCGCGGCGCTCGCGCTGAACGCCGTGGTCGTGCTGCTGCTGCCGGCACCGATGTGGCGGAGGCGCCGGCCCGCGCTCCAGGCCACCGCCGAGCAGTGGGAGGGCTTCCGCCACTACCTCAACGACTTCCCGCGGCTCGCCGACAAGCCGGCCGACACGCTGCCGCTGTGGGAGCGCTACCTCGTCTACGGCATCGCATTCGGGATCGCCGAGCGCGTGCTCGAGGCCGCGAAGGTCCAGTTCCCGGCGATCTCGCAGTCGTCGGTCTACGTGCCCGCGGTGTACCTGGGATCGTCGTTCAGCGCCTCGAGCTTCGCGAGCGACCTCGGCGGAGCGTTCCCCTCGCCGTCGAGCGGCAGCTCCGGCGGCGGCGGAGGCGGGGGAGGATCCTTCGGCGGCGGCGGTGGCGGCGCCTGGTGAAGCGGTGAGCGACGAGCCGCACCGTGCGCTCCAGGCCGATGCCGTCGCCGCCGACGCCGAGGCGCAGCGCCGCCTGCTGGCCGGCGACCCCACGGCGGCGGCGCCGTTCCTCGAGGACTCCGAGCGCCTCTACCGGGAGTCCTGGGAGGCGGCTCCGCCCGGCGGCTACGGCCGCCTCGTCGGCATGCTCAAGGCGGCGATCCTGCGCGGCGACGCCGCGAGCGCCGCGGCGTACACCCGCTCCGCGCTCGGCGACGACGCCGGGTCGCCGACCGCCGCCTATGCGCTCGCGCTCGCCTGCCTCGCGAGTGGCGACGATCCCGCCGCAACGCACGCGGCCGCGCAGATGGCGGCGGGCGGCGAGGCCTTCGAGCGCACCGCCGCCGCCCTCATCGCGCTGGCTGCGGCCGACGAGCGCTCCTACGCGGCCGCGCTGGCTGCGGTGATCACCGACTTCGAGGCGCGCGACCTCCACCTCACGGGCGTCCCGATCGCAGACACCGCGCTCGTGCTCGAGCGCCTCGCCGCTCCGCGCGGCCTCGCACAGCGGCCGGCGTCGCCGCTCCTGCCCGCGCCGTAGCTACCAGCCGCGCAGCCCCGTGGCCGTGATGCGGAGCGGCACCGAGTAGTCGGCCGCGAAGCTCTCGGGCGTCCACGTGTTGCGCGCGATGAACGCGCGGTACTTCTCGACGTACTCCGGCACCTCGCTGGCCGGCCGGTCGCTCGTGACTGCGGCGTCGCCGAGCACGACGACGATGTCGCCGCCCTCGCCGTTGCCGTCCAGGTGCAGCGAGACGCGCGGGCGCGCTGCGATGTTGCGCAGCTTGGCGGTGTCGGGCTTCGAGTAGATCAGGAACGACTCGGCGCCGTCCCAGAGGAACCACACGGGCACGGGCTGCGGCGTGCCGTCGGCGGTCACGGTCGTCAGCCACGCGAGCTTGTCGTCGCGCAGCCTGCGCTGCGCGCGCTCGCCGAAGGGCGTGCTGGTGTCGATTGCGAACGGCATGCGGACTCCCTGGCGGTGGACGACTGCAGGGTACGAGCGCTGCGGCGGATTGCGCCATCTTCCGCTGCGCGCGGACCTCCCTGTCGCGCAGCCGCGTAGGGCCGGTGATGCTGAGGATCCTCGCCGTCGCCATCGTCCTCGGGGGGCTTCGCGGCACCGTTGGCAGGCGCGGGAGGAACGGGTCGCGAGCAGACGATCCGCGTGGGCGGCGCACCGACAGGCATCGCGTTCGCGCGCGGATCCGCGTGGGTCGCGACCAACGGCACGCTCGTGCGCATCGACGGCAGCACGGGCGCGGTACGCGAACGGATCCCGGTTCCGCCCGGAGGCGACTACCGGCATGTCGCGATCACGGGCGGCAGCGCCTGGCTCACGGACGGAGGCGGCAGGCACGCGGCCGTGACGCAGGTCGATCTCGCGACCCGGCGCGTCCGCCACGTCACGCACGTCGTCTGCTGCGCGATCGGCGTCGTTGCGCGCGGAAGCGACATCTGGGTGACGGTGCCGCGCGACGGCCCCGGGCTGCTCGTGCGCATCGACGCCCGCAGCGGGCGCGTCGTGGCGCGCATCCCCGTCGGCTCCGGCCCTGGCCCGATCGCGGCCACCGCGTCGCGCATCTGGGTGTGGAACACGTCGGCGCCGACGTCGCTGATGGGCATCGATCCCGCGACGAATCGCGTGGCGGCGACCGTGGCCCTTCCCGGGGTGCTGGACATCGCCGCGGGGCCCGGAGGCCTGTGGGCGACCGGAAGCGGCGCGGGGATCGTGCGTCTCGACCCGCTCAGCGGTCAGGTCGTACGGCGCATCGCCTCCGCCGTGGGCGCCCGGGATCTCGCCGTCGGCCGGAGCGGCGTCTACACGGGCGGAACGACGTGCGCAGGCTGCGCGGCGAGCTTCGTCGCCCGCACGTCGATCGCCGGCGGGCACACCGGGCCGCGCGTGCCGGTGGGTGCGATGGAGATCGGCCTTGCGCTCGGGGCCGGTGCGCTCTGGGTGGCGAACTTCGACGGCGGGACGGTCACGCGAATCGCGACGCACGGCGGGCAGTGACCCGCTCGAGCGCGGCCCGCAGCGCCCCCGGCCGCTCGAGCCACGGGAAGTGCCCGGCGCCGCCGAGCACCTGCACGGCGGCCGCGGAGCCGATCGCGCGCGCCGTCTCGGTCGACGCCGCGACCGGCATCGGGCTGCCGGCTCCGTGCACGAACAGCGTGGGCACCGTGACGCCGGCGAGGCGCGCCGCGAGTGCCGGCAGCTCCGCGTGCAGCGCTGCGAAGGTCGCCGCGTAGGCCTCCACCGAGAGCTGCATCTCCGGCGGCGGCGGCGCACTCGCAGGGTTCGCGAAGTAGGCCGGCCAGAGCAGCCGCAGCGACTCGGCCAGGTCATCCTCCGTGCCCTCGCCGGCCATGGCGCGTCGCTCGAGCTCCTCGACGCGCTCGACGTCCTGCGGCGGGGTGCGGCGCAGCATCTCCGCGTCGAACTCCGCCTCGCCGCCGTCGCCGACGCCCCCGAGCGTGTCCACGATCAATGCGGCCGCAACGCGCTCGGGCCGCGCCGCCAGCAGGTGCAGCAGCAGGTGGCCGCCCCAGGAATGCCCGACGACGGCCGCGCGCTGCCAGCCGAGGGCGTCGAGCACGGCCGTCGCGTCCGCAACCTGGGTCGCGAGGTCGTAGGGCGGCCCCGCGGTCGAGGGCGGCAGACCGCGCTGCTGGTAGACCGCCACGCGGTAGCCGCCGGCGAGCTCGTCGAGCAGCGGCTCGAGGTACGTCCAGCTCAGGCCCGGCCCGCCGTGCAGCAGCAGCACGGGATCGCCGCGGCCGGCGACGAAGCCGCCGAGCGCGCCGCCGACGACGGCGACCTCGAACGGCGCCACGATCGGCCTCAGCCCGCGAGGCCGTGCTTGCCGAGCGCCTCCAGCACGCACGCCTCGTCCTGCTCGGCCGTGCCGCCGCTCACGCCGACCGCACCGGCAAGCGCGCCGTCGACGTGGACGGGCACGCCGCCGGCGTAGACGACGATGCGCCCGTTCGCCGAGGTGTTGAGCCCCCAGTCGATGCCGCCGGGCTGCGTCGACCCCTGGAACTCGCCCGTGCGCATCTCCCACAGCACGGCCGTGTGCGCCTTGTTGCAGGCGAGCTCGCTCGCACCGAGCGGCGCGCCGTCCATGCGCGCGAACGCGATCAGATCGCCCGACGGATCGCAGACCGCCAGCGCGGCGGTGAAGCCCTCGCGGGCGACCGCCTCGCGCACCGACGCGAGGATCGCCTGGGCGAGATCGAGCCCGATCCGGCGATGCGAGACGAGGCCGTCGTGATCCATGCGGGCGTTCTCCTTGTTGTCGTTCGCGCGAGCGGTGCCGGGAGTGGGCAGTCAGGGACTCGAACCCTGGACCTCCTGCGTGTAAAGCAGGCGCTCTAGCCAGCTGAGCTAACCGCCCGCGGCAACGGTACCCGACGTGCGCCGGCAGGTCGATGGCGGCTCGCGGGCCTCTCCTAGGATGCCTGCGTGATCCTCATCCGCATCTTCCGCATCTGCGCGATCACGGAAGCCGTGACGTGGATCGGCCTGCTCGCGAGCATGTACGAGAAGTACATCGCGGGGACGCACAGCGGCCTGATCCACATCTTCGGGAGCGTGCACGGCTACGCGTTCCTGGCCTACGTGCTCGTCGTCTTCCTCGTGCGCGCCGAATACGGCTGGTCGAACCGGATGACGCTGCTCGCGCTCGCATCCTCGGTTCCGCCGCTCGCGACCGTGCCCTTCGAGCGCTGGGCCTACCGGCGCCTGGTGCACGAGCGCGGCGACGGCGGCGCGCCCCCTCCTTCGGTGGTTTAGGGCCGCCGGGCGGGAGCCGATACCCACCCGGTAGGTCTGGCGCGGTCGCGCGGACCGCGGAGACGAAGGAGGGAAGGGTGTTCTCGAAGCTCACTCGGGTCTCGCCGGCGATGGGCGTGGCGCTCGCCGCGCTCGTGCTGTCGCTGGGCGGGACGTCGTTCGCCCAGACGGCGGCGACGAAGGTCGGCAAGCTCATCAGCGGCTCGAAGATCAAGCGCGGCTCGATCCCGGGCAATCGCCTGGCCAAGGGCGGCGTCACCGGGGACCGCATCAGGAGCAACTCGATCACCGGCAAGCAGATCAACGAGAGCACGCTCGGCACCGTGCCGAGCGCCGCGACGGCGAAGAAGGTCACGCTCGCCGACCGTGCGACGAACGCACAGCGCGCCACGAACGCCGACAACGCGCTCGCGCTCGGCGGAACGGCCGCGGCCGGGTACCTCAGCTTCGCGAGCCGCGCGATCCCCTCGGGCACCACGGTGACCGGCGCCTTCGGGGTCGGCAGCAACGTCAGCGCGACCGTCACCGTCGCGATCGTGCCGATCCCAGCATGCCCGACACGAGCACCCCCACGAGCGCCACGGCCACGACGGCCATGACCAGCGACATCCGCCAGGTCGTGTCCCTGCCCGGCCCGGCGCCCGCCGACCTCAGCGACGCGACCGTGAACTTCGCGAACGGCGCGGACGCCGACGCGTCCTGCAGCGGCACGGCCGCCGCCCCGACGGCGCCCGCGGGCAAGGTCTGCCTCTATCTCTCGAGCGCGGCCGGCGCCGGCACGACCGTCGCCGGCGAGGCCATCCCCGGGCTCGCGGGCAGCCGCGCCGGCTTCGTCGTGCACGCGACGAACGCCGCGCTCGGAGAGGTCGGCGCGTTCGGCACCTGGGCGTACACCGCACCGTGAGCCGAGGGGTCACGTCGCTAGGATGATCGGGTGGCCGCGCCGCCTGATCCGCGCTTCAGGCTGGCGAACGAACGCACGCTGCTCTCGTGGATGCGCGTCGCGCTCGCGCTCGTCGCGGCGGGCACGACCGCGGGGACGGTCGTCGACATCCAGCCCGTGTGGCTGCACGCCGGGGTCGCGATCGCCCCGATCGCGCTCGGCCTCGGCGCGGCGCGGATCGGCTACACCCGCTGGCAGCGCGTCGAGGACGCGATGCGCAGCGGCGTCGAGCTGCCGCCCGATCGCGAGCTGCGCCACGTCGCGATCGCGGTGGCGCTGATCGCCGTGGTGGCGGGCGGCGCAGCGCTCGTCGGCGTCTTCAACCGTTGAGGCCTCCTAGCGGGGCCGGTCGCGCAGGCGCCACACGAAGCGCAGGCCCGACCACGTCGCGTCGATCGCGCAGACCTTGTTGTCGACGAGACCCGCCGCCAGACCGAGCGCGCGCACGGCGTTCTCGTCGAGATCGGTCGCGACGCCCGAGCTGCGCTTCGGCCAGGCGACCCAGAGACCGCCGGCGGGCTGCAGCGCCGCCGCCAGGAACGCGAACTGCACGCGCAGCGCCGCGACGTCGAGCACGAACAGGACGACGACGTCGAGATCGCCGGCGCCGGACGCGAGCAGCTCGACCCCCGGCGGCAGCTCGCCGAGCGTGGCGGCGAAGTCGTCCGGCGGGTTGACGAGCAGGACCCGGCTGCCCTCGCGGATGCCGAGCTTGCGCGGCAGCGGCGTCCCCAAATAGCTCATGGCGCGCAGCGTACGCCGCGTCTAGCCTTGGCGGCATGGAGCGTCTCGCGCGGCTCGTCGGCGTCAACCACGTGGCCCTCGAGGTCGGCGACCTCGACGCGGCGCTCGCCCTGTATGCGCGCCTGTTCGCGTTCGAGCTGCGCGGCCGCATGCAGGGGGCGGCGTTCATCGACATGGGCGACCAGTTCATCGCGCTCATGGAGGGCCGCCGGCAGGCGCCCGACGACGAGCGCCACTTCGGCCTCGTCGTCGACGACGTGGCCGCCGTGCGCGCGGCCGTCGAGCGCGAGGGACTCGAGATCGTCAACCCGCGGGCCCGCGGGCTCGACTTCGTCGATCCCTGGGGCAACCGCTTCCAGGTCGTGGCCTACGGGGCCATCCAGTTCGAGCGCAGCCCCGGCGTCAAGCGCAAGCTCGGCATCGAGGAGCTCGCGAAGTCGGACGCGGCGCTGCGCGAGATCGACGAGCGCGGCCTGCGCTGATCAGAGCTCGTAGGTCGTGAGCTCGACGAGGTGGCCGTCGGGGTCGCGGAAGTAGAGCGAGTGGCTGAGCCCGTGGTCGGAGAACGTCACCGTGAAGTCCTCCTCGGCCAGTTCGCGGCGCGCGGCCTCGAGCCCGGCGCGGTCGACGCGGAACGCGAAGTGGAGGATGCGCGCCGCGGGCGGACCGGCCGCATCGTCGGACGGGCGGACGTGCTGGTCGAAGATCGCCACGCCGGTCCCGTTCGCCCCCATGAACACGGGCCGGTCCCACTCCGGGTACAGCCGCTCGA
Source organism: uncultured Actinomycetes bacterium (assembly GCA_963743275.1). Lineage (GTDB taxonomy): Bacteria > Actinomycetota > Thermoleophilia > Gaiellales > JALYLC01 > JALYLC01. The sequence goes on from CAVUPB010000006.1 coordinate 273,332, forward strand.
ACCCGAGCACGCGGGCGTAGAAGGCGCACGAGCGCTCGACATCGGCGACGCCGATCGCGACGTGGTCGAGAGCGGAGATGCCGAAGCGGCTCATGCGGCAAGACTAGAGCGCGAGCGGCGGCATCCGGCGCGCGAGCCCGGTGCGCTCCTCGAGGGCGTGCGCGACCTCGAGCAGCGCCCGCTCGCCGAAGGGACGCGTCACGATCTGCAGTCCGACGGGCAGGCCGCGCGCACTGAACCCGACGGGTACCGAGACCGCCGGGCAGCACGTCGCGCTGATGCGCGAGTTCGAGCGCATCCACTCGATGTAGGAGCCCATGGGGACGCCGTCGACCTCGGTCGCGTACTCCTGCTCGACCGGAAACGGATCGAGCTGGGTCACCGGGCACGCGAGGTAGTCGTAGCGCTCGAAGAACGCGCGCACGCGCTCGGCCAGCGCCGCCCCCAGGCTGGTCGCGCGCACCAGCTGCGCCGAGGTCAGCGCGCGGCCGCGCTCGATCTCGGCGCGCACGGTCGCCTTCAGCTCGTCACGGCGCGCGTCGTACTCGTCGCCGAGCCCGGTCGCCGACATGAACGCGCGCCAGGTCTCGAACACCTCGTCGGCGCCCGCGAGGTCGGGCTCGTCGTCCGCGACGTCGAGGCCGATCTCGGCGAGCAACGGGAGGGCGGCCGCCAGCGCATCGCGCACGGCGGGCTCGATCGGCAGGCCGCCGACGGTGGGGCTCCAGGCCACGCGGCGGCCGCGGAGGTCGGCCGCGAGCGGGGAGGCCGTGTCGACGCCCGCGTCGCGCTGCGACAGCGGGTCGCGCGGGTCGTGGCCGGCCATGGCACCGAGCAGGAGCGCGAGGTCGCCGGCCGTGCGCGCCATCGGGCCCTCGACCGCGAACGGCAGCCACGGCGCCGAGACGGGCCCGTGCGGGACGAGGCCCGGCGTCGGGCGCAGGCCGAGCACCCCGCTCCAGGCCGCGGGATTGCGCAGCGATCCGCCGAGGTCGCTGCCGTCGGCGATCGGCAGCATCCGGCAGGCCAGCGCGACCGCGGCGCCGCCACTCGAGCCGCCGGCCGAGCGCGCCGTGTCCCACGGGTTGAGGGTGGGGCCGAAGACGCGGTTGTCGGTGTGCGAGCCGGCGCCCCATTCGGGCGTGTTCGTCTTGCCGACGAGGATCGCGCCCGCCTCGCGCATCCGCTCGACCATCAGCGAGTCGGCGGCCGGGATGTGATCGCGGTACGACGGCGAGCCGTACGTCGTCCGCACGCCTGCGGTGTCCTGCAGGTCCTTGTGCGCGATCGGCAGTCCGTGCAGGGGCGGTAGCGGCTCGCCGCGCGCGCGCCGGCGATCGGCCTCGTCCGCCGCAGCGAGCGCGCGCTCGGGCGTGCGGGTCACGATCGCGTTGACGAGTGGATCGACACGCTCGATCCGCTCGAGGTGCGCGGCGACGAGCTCGCGCGCCGAGCACGCGCCGGTGCGCAGCGCACGCGCCTGCTCGGTCGCGGGCAGCAGGCAGAGGCTGTCGTCCACGGCCGCGGCGCCGCTCAGAGCTTCGTCGACTGCTGCCCCATGCCGGCCTCGCGCGCGCGCACGATCGCCTGCGCGCGGTCCGCGACCTGGAGCTTCGTGAAGATGTTCGAGACGTGGTTGCGGATCGTCTTCTGGCTGAGCACGAAGTGCCGCGCCATCCACGCGTTGTTGTGGCCCTGGGCCACGAGCTCGAGCACCTCGCGCTCGCGCTCGGTGAGCTCGGGGAAGGCCTGCGCGGCATGGCTCGCGCGCGGCACGGTGAAGTACTCGATCACGCGCTTCGCGATGTCCGGGCCGAAGATCGCCTCGCCGCTCCCGACCGCGGCGATCGCGCGCACGATGTCGGCCTGGTCGGCGCCCTTGAGCAGGTAGCCCTTGGCGCCCGCGCGCATCGCCGCGAAGACCGAGTCGTCGTCCTCGAACATCGTCAGCACGAGCACGCCGATGTGCGGGCTGTGAGCGACGATCTGGCGCGTCGCCTCGATGCCGTTCAGCTCGGGCATGTGCAGGTCCATGACGACGACGTCGGGCTGCAGCGCCTCCGCGGCCGTGACGGCCTCGGCGCCGGTCGCCGCCTCGCCAACCACTTCGGCCTCGCCGAGCGACGACAACAGGGTGCGCAGGCCGCCGCGGAAGACCGGGTGATCGTCGGCGATGAGGACGCGGATGCGTTCCAACGGGCTCACTCCTCGGGCATCGGAATGCGGGCATGGACGCGCGTTCCGCCTCTCGGCCCGCGCTCGATCGTACAGGTGCCGCCGAGCTCGGCTGCGCGCTCGCGCATCGAGTCCAGGCCGACGTTCGCGCGGAAGCGCGCGGGGATTCCCTCGCCGTCGTCGCTGACCTCGAGCTCGAGGTTCCCGTCGAGCTCGACGAGGACGCGGCAGTGCCGCGCGTGCGAGTGGCGGGCGACGTTCGTCATGGCCTCGACGGCGATGCGGTAGGCGGCCACCTCGACCGCCGCCGGGAGGCCGCCCACCGGGACCGGCGCCTCGACGCGCACGTCGAGCGGCGAGAACGCCTCGGCCTGGCGCTCGAGCGCGCCCACGAGACCGAGCTCGTCGAGCGCCGGCGGGCGCAGCTCGTAGACGAGGCGCCGGATGTCGCCGACCGCCCCGCGCGCGGCGGCCTTGACCTCGACGAGCGCGGAGTCGGCGGCCGGGCTGCCGTCCGCGATCAGGAGATCTGCGGCCTGCAGCTGCATGACCATCGCCGCGAGCGTCGGGCCGAGGCCGTCGTGGAGGTCGCGGCGCATGCGGCGGCGCTCCTCCTCGCGCGCGCTCACGAGGCGCTCGCGCGAGCGCTGCAGGTCGGCGGCCAGCAACACGGCGTGCGCCGCGACGCCGGCCTGGCGCGCGAGCCCGCCGAGCAGCAGCCGGTCGACGGCCGAGAGCTCGTCCCCGGCATTCAGGCCGATCTCGAGGACGCCCACGCGCGCGCCCGCGTAGGCCAGGGGCAGGGACAGCCGCTCGGGCGGGGCATCGCCCACCGCGGCCGCCGGCTCGAGCGCGCCGTCGCGCTCGAGCAGGATCGCGGCATAGGGCACGCGCAGCGTCCGCGTGACCGTCTCGATCACGGTCGGCAGCGCCGTCGCCGGCGCGAGGCTCCCCGCGAGGCTGCGGCCGAGCTCGCGCACGGCGGCGTGCGGATCGGCGTCCTCGCCGTAGAGGCGCCGGTTGACCGCGCGCTGCAGGCGGCGCCGCAGCGGGCCGAACAGCAGCGCGACCGGAATCGCCGCCACGATCGAGACCGCGAGCCCCTGCCCCGTGCCGGGCAGCGGCCCGATCAGCAGCAGCAGGCCGACGTAGGCGCCGAGCAGCAGCGCCGTGACGCTCGCGTAGACGAGACTCCGCCGCAGCAGCGCGTCGATCTCGTAGAGCCGGAAGCGCAGGATCGAGACCGCGATCGCAACCGGGACGCTCGCGAGGCCGAGCAGGCCGGCGGCGGCGAGCCACGTCTCGTCCCCGAAGTCGCCCGCGAGCCAGACGATCCAGAGTGCGAACGCCACGCCGGCCGCGATCGCCACCGCCGAGACGAACCACTTGAGCTGGGCGCGCTCGTCGCCGCGCGCGCGGCGCATGCGCACGATCAGCGAGCCCGCCGCGGCGACCACGACCGCGCACGACGTCGCGGCGACGAGCCAGCCGGCGGCCTCGAGCGGGCGCACGGCCCGCGTGCCGAGCGGATTCTCCCGCGTCGTGAACGAGAGCCCCAGCCGGCCGGGCGCGAAGAAGTCGTGCACGGTCACGAGGACGCCGACGACGACCACGGCCCACACGACCGGGCGCCAGCGCGGCGACGGCGGGCGGCCGGCCGGGAACAGCAATGCGAGCAGGACGATGCCGAGGATGGCCGAGCCCGCCGGCCAGTTGACGCCGGCCCACCACACGGCCGCGCCGGAGGCGGGCAGATCGCCGACGCCGACGCCGTAGGCGCCGTAGAAGAACGCGAACGTCCACAGCGACGCCTCGGCGCCCACCCAGAGCATGATCCAGCCGACGGGGTTCGAGGGCCGGCGCGCCGCCGCAAGGGCGCCGACCAGCGGGAACCCGAAGAGCGCGCCGCCGACCCCGAGCGGCCGCGCCTCGACGTCGAATCCGCCCCGCCGCACGAGCAGGAACAGCAGCGCGGCGGCCAGGATCAAGGCTCCGCAGAGCACCGCGATCCCCCACGCCAGGCGCGCCGCGGTGCGCCGTCTCACGCGGGCACCTCCCGCAGCGGCAGGCTCGCCCGTACGCAGTAGGAGCCGCCGGGGAGGGCCGCGAGCGTGCACGTGCCGCCGAGCTCGCCCGCACGCTCGCGCATCGCCGTGACGCGCGCGACGCCCTCGGTGCGCCCGGTGATCTCGATCTCGAGCGCGTCGCCGCGCGCGATGCGCACGCGCTCCACGCCGCGGGCCTCCTGCACGATGCGGTAGGCCGCGACCTCGACCGCTGCCGGCAGCCGTTCGAGGTCGCCGCTCGCCTCGCACTCGATCTCGAGCCGGCGCACGGCGCCCGGCAGGCCCAGCTCGTCGAGGTCGGGCGGCCGCAGCGCCTCGACCACGCGGCGGACGTCCGTGACGGCGGCCTGCGTCTCGGAGCGCAGCTTCGCGACCATCTCGCGCGCGCCGGCGGGGTCGCCTGCGAGCAGGCTGCGGGCGAGATCGACCTGGAGCGTGATACCGGCCAGCGTCGGGCCGATGCCGTCGTGCAGGTCGCGCCGCAGCATCCGGCGCTCCTCCTCGCGCGCGGCCACGATGCGCTCGCGCGCTCGCTGCAGGTCGGCGGTCAGGCGCACCGCGTGCACGGCCCGCCCGGCGTGCTCGGCGAAGTCGGCGAGCACCCGGCCGTCCTCGGGCGAGAACCCGTCGTCGCCCGGCCGCAGCCCGAGCACCAGCTGCCCGAGGCGGGCGCCGCCGTGGGTCAGTGGGAGCGTCACGGCGGCGGCTGCGAGCTGGCCGTGGGCGGCGACGCGCTGCAGGCGGCCGTCCTGCTCGACCTCGATCGCCGCGTACGGCAGGCGCAGTGCCTGCGCAACCGTCTCGACCACGCCCGGCAGCACCGCATCGGGCGCGGCAGCCGCCTCGAGGCGCTGCGCGAGCCGGGCCACGGCCGTGGCGGGATCGTCGCGCTCGCCGTAGAGCAGGCGGTTGACCCCGCGCTGCAGGCGCGTGCGCAGCGGGTCGAACATGACAGCCACGACGCCTGTCGCCACGACGGCGGCCCCGATCCCCACCTGGTCGCGGAGCAGCACGCCGGCGAGCGCGATGACCGCCGCGTAGCCGCCGACGACACAGGCCGTGAGCCCGCCGTAGAGCAGCGTGCGGCTGATGATGAGGTCGATGTCGTAGAGCCGGTAGCGCAGGATCGCGATCCCGGTCACGACCGGCAGGCCGACGAAGGCGACGATGCCGATCCCCCACGAGATGTCCGAGAGCGTCGCCGAGAACGGCGAGACCGCGAGCGCCGAGATGAAGAAGAACGCCATCACCGCGGCCGCGCCGACGAGCCACTTGAGCTGCAGGCGCTCGTCGCCGCGCGAGCGCCGGAAGCGCAGCACGAGCGAGACCAGCGAGAGCGGCAGCACGAACGCGCCGGAGATGTTGAAGACGTCGTAGACGACCGGCGGGAGCACGCCGAACGGGTTGCGCAGGAACCACGTCGGCTTGTCGCCGATGTAGTCGTCCATGAACATGCGCGAGATCGTCGTGCCGGCGAGGACGACGACGGCGAGCCACACGACCGGGCGCCAGCGCGGCGTGAGCGGGCGGCCGTTCGGGAAGAGCAGCGGCAGGAAGAGGATGACGGCGAAGAGCGACGTCTGCCCGAGCCAGTCGGACAGCCACGCGGCCACCTCGTCGCCGGGCCACGGCCCCTGGTGGTGCATGAAGTGGTGATCGGCGTAGAGCCCCGCCGGCACCTGCACGGCGCCGATGACCCCGAACGCGAGCAGGATCCAGCCGACGGCGTTGCGCGGCTGCCGGGTCGCCACGAGCGCGCCGACGACGGGAAAGGCGCAGGCTGCGGGGAGGATCACGTACGCGACCCAGGCCGGGTGCGGCACCGCCGTCCCCGAAGGCGAGCCGAAGGCCGCTGCCCCCACGCCGAGCGCCAGACCCGCCGCCGAGAGCGCGGCGAACGCCCACACGGCGCCGAGGCCGAGGCGGCTCGTCATGACGGCTCCCTGCGGGATCGCTGGTCGTGCACGTGCCTATCGTGCGCGTTCGCACGCCCGTTGTCATGGGGCAGGAGTCCCGATGCGCCCGGGAAGCGCTCGCACCCGGCTGCGCGAGCGGGCAGAATCGCGCCCGTGGCCGTCACGAGGATCCTCGCGGTGCCCGAGCCGAGCGGCCGGGCCGTGACCTGGGCGCGCGAGGCGGCCGACCGCTTCGAGGCCGAGCTCTTCGTGGTCGCGCTCGCGCCGGACGAGCCCGACCCGGCCGCCGCGATCGTGCGCGAGGCGGCCGAGCGCGGCAGCGATCTGATCGTGCTCTCGGATGCCGGCATGCGCGACCGCACCGAGTTCCTGCTCGCCAACGTCGCCAACCGCGTCTCGCACGCGGCCCGCTGCAGCGTCGTCTTCGTCGCGGGCGGCGCGCCCGTGGCCGCGAGCGAGGAGCCGCGCGAGCGGCTGCTCGGCCGTGCGGCCGAGATCGGCCGCGTCTTCGCACGTCACGGCCTGCGCGAGGACCGCCCGCCCGAAGACCGCGCGCGCCGCCTGCGCGAGGCGCTCGAGGAGCTCGGGCCGACGTTCGCGAAGCTCGGCCAGGTGCTCTCGACGCGGCCCGACCTGCTGCCGCCCGAGTACATCGCCGAGCTCGCGCGGCTGCAGGACGACATGCCGCCGCTCGGCCAGGCCGAGGTCGTCGGCGTCCTCGAGGCCGAGCTCGGCGTGCCCTGGGAGGACGCCCTCGCGCACATCGACCCGACGCCGCTCGCCGCCGGCACGATCGCCCAGGTGCACCGCGCGCGCCTGCCCGACGGCACCGCGGTGGTGCTCAAGGTCCAGCGCCCGAGCGCGCAGCGGCAGATCCTCGAGGATCTCGCGCTGCTCGAGCTGTTCGCCGAGAAGGCGGGCAGCCGGCCCGCCTTCGGGCGCATCGTCGACCTGCCCGCGGTGTTCGCGTACCTCTCCGAGTCGCTGCGGCGCGAGCTCGACTTCTCGGTCGAGGCGGCGAGCATCGAGCGGATACGCCCGCTGCTGGCCGAGTTCGACCGCCTCAACGCCCCGCGCGTGCACCTCGGGCTCTCGACCCGGCGGCTGCTCGTGATGGACGAGGTCGCCGGCACCGGCGTGCGCGACGCGGCGCCCGAAGAGGCCCGGCGCGAGGCCGCCCGCCAGCTGCTCTCGTGCTACTACCAGCAGGTTCTCGGCGACGGGTTCTTCCACGCCGATCCGCACCCGGGCAACCTGCGCTGGGCCGACGGGCAGGTGTGGTTCCTCGACTTCGGCATGGTCGGCGAGCTCGAGCCGGACACCCGGCTCCTGCTGCTCCTGCTCGTGATGGCGTTCTGGCGCGACGACGCGCCGTTCCTGGCCGAGACGCTGCTCATGCTCTCGGGCCCCGACGCGCCCTCGGGCCTCGATCTCGGCGAGCTCGAGCGCGACCTCAAGGAGCTGCTCGGGTACGTGCGCCACGGGTCGCTCGCCGAGATCGAGCTCGGCCAGATCCTGACCGGGATGGCGCGCATCGCGGCGCGCCACGGCGTGCGCCTCCCGGCCTCCCTGTCGCTCGCCGGCAAGGCGCTCGCGCAGGTGCAGCTGACGGCCGCCGAGCTCGACCCGGAGTTGCAGCCGGTCGAGCTGATCGGCCGCTTCGTGGCGCGCAGCCTGACGCGCGACCTCGCCCGTCACGGCGACCCGCGGGTCGCGCTCTACGAGCTGCAGAAGCTGCGCGTGCGGGCGCGCCGGCTGCTCGAGGGCCTCGAGCGCGTCACGGGCGCGCGCCCCGGGCCGGGGCTGCAGGTCGAGGTGCGGGGACTCGCCGAGCTCGAGCGCTCCGTGCGCCGCATGACGCTCGCGATCGCGGCCGCCAGTGCGGCGGCCGCGATCGCGCTCGTCATCGCGCTCGTCGCGTGGCTGCTGTGACGATCAGCGCAGCGCGGGCTGGAGCGCGTTCCCGCTTCGACCGACGAGGCTCCGCTCGAGCGAGAGCGCGAGCAGGCTCATGACGAAGCCGAGCACCGCGACCTCGATGGCGCGGACGACGCGGCGGCGGCGGATGCGGGTGAGAGTCGTGCCGGACATGCTGTTCCCTTCGGTTGTCGTGGACTGACGGTGAGAGCTTCGCCGGGGGTGCGTCCCGCCCGCCAGAGCTCCGTGTCCTGAATCGTTCAGGAGTCGTGTCCCGCGCCGGGTGCGGTTACCCCCACCCGGCGCGGTCGGATCCACTACGCCGCGCGTGCGCGCGCCGTAGGCTCCCGGTTGTGATCGATGCTGAGGGCCGCGCGCTCGGAGTGACGACCGCGAACTGGATCGACCCGCCCTACAACCGCTGGGCCTACCGGCACGTGCCCGAGCTCTGCCGGACGGCCGCGATCGCGCGGGGATCGGGGCCGGCGCGCGAGCTCCCGCGCGCCGAGCGCGAGCTCGGCGGCTTCGCGTTCTCGCACGGGAGCCGGCGCCTGACGCTCGCCGAGATGCTCGACGAGACCTTCACCGACGGGTTCCTCGTCGTCAAGGACGGCGTCGTCGTGAGCGAGCGCTACTTCGGCGGCATGCGCGAGAGCGACACGCACCTGCTCATGTCGTGCTCGAAGTCGCTGACGTCGATCCTCTGCGGCGTGCTCGCCGGCCGCGGCCTGCTGGCCCCGGGCGACCTCGTCACCGAGCACCTGCCCGAGCTCGCCGGCAGCACCTGGGAGGGGTGCCGGCTGCAGCACCTCCTCGACATGCGCGCGGGCTGCGCGTGGGACTACGACGTCGACGAGTACACGATCCTCGACGTCTCCGACTACCGGACGCACGACCTCGGCGACCGCATCCCGCACGACACCGAGACCTGGATCCGCACGATCGGGCGCGGCCCGCACGACCACGGCAGCGGGCCCTTCCGCTACTGCTCGCTCGCCACCGACGTGCTCGGCTGGGTGCTCGAGCGGGTCGGCGGCGCGCCGTTCCCCGAGCTCTTCTCGCGCGAGCTGTGGTCGCGCATCGGGGCCGAGCAGGACGCGCCGATCATGCTCGACAAGTCGGGCTTCGCGGTCGTCGAGGGCGGCATCTGCACGACGCTGCGCGACCTCGCCCGCTTCGGGCTGATGTGCCTCGACGACGGGCGCGCGCTCGGGCAGCAGATCGTTCCGGCCGACTGGATCGCGCGCGTGCGAGTGCGCAACGCCGAGCTGATCGACGCGTTCCGCGCCTCAGGCGACGCCGACCCGGGCGAGCCCGACGCCTTCTATCACGACGCGTGGTGGGTGCACGACGGGCCGCGCGGCATCTACGCGGCGCTCGGGATGAACGGGCAGTCGATCGTGATCCACCGGCCGGCCGGCGTCGTGATCGCGAAGTTCTCGACGTTCCCGGGCGCGCTCGACGACGATCTCTTCGCGCTCCACCACGCGGGCATGATCGCCCTCTGCGAACACCTGGCGTGATCAGGCTGCCAGCCAGGCGTCGCAGATGCTCGTGACGTGGCGGATGTCGGTGCCGCAGCAACCGCCGAGGATCGTCACGCCCGGGAGGGCGCCGCGCAGCGCGACGTGCCGCTCCGCGAGGTCGGCAGGATCGCCGTCGTCGAGATCCTCCGAGTCGTCGAGCTCGGCGTGGCTGCGCATCGACGCGTTCGCTCGCAGGCCGCGGATCCGCGCGACCCACGGGTCGGCGTCGGCGAGCGCGCCGGCGAAGTGGGCCGGGTGCGCGCAATTGATCATGTAGTGGAGCGGGGCCCCGTCCGTCGCGCCGTCCACCTGCTCGATCGCCGCGCCCAGGCTCTGGCCGCTCGGCAGGCGCCCGTCGGTCTCGAGCGTGAACGAGACGGCCACGGGCAGCCCGGCGGCGCGGGCGGCGCGCACCATCCCGATCGCCTCGTCGGCGTACATGACCGTGAGCGCCGTGATCAAGTCGACCGCCGTGCCGGCGAGCGTCTGCATCTGCGCGGAGTGGTAGCGCTCGGCCTCGGCGGCCGTCATCAGCGACGACGGGGCGTAGGCGTCGCCGCGCGGCCCGATGGGCGCCTCGAGCAGCACCGGATGATCCGAGGGCGGCTGGCTCGCGCGCAGCTCGTCGACGAACTCGATCGCGCGGCGGTTGACGTCGGCGATCGCGGCCGTGTCGTAGCCGAGGCCCGCGCCCCAGTCGGCACTCGCACGCCACGTGCAGGCGCCCAGGATGAAGCCCGCGCCGCGCGTGCGCGCGAGCTCGAGGAACGGCTCGTAGTAGGTGAGCAGAGCAGCCCGCCCGCTCTCGCTCTCGAGCAGCGGGAACGTGGCGAAGCTCGGGAGCTCCTGGCCCTGATGGAAGATCAGCGCCGTCTCCATCCCCGCGTCGGTGAGGAAGAGGGGGCCGTCGTCGAACGTGAGCGAAGCGCGCCGGGACATGCGCGAACCGTACCCAGCGCGGCCGCGCCCGGCCGCGCGCATCAGCTCGCGGCGGCCTTGATGGCTTCGAGCGAGTGGTCGACCGTCGCCTGGTCGGGGACCTGGCCGTCGGGCGTGACGTGGTTGACGACCGCGGGCAGCGCCTGAGCGATCAGGCCGGCGGCCTCGTCGTGCGACACGCCGGCCTTCTGCGCGACCTCGGCGATGTGCGCGGGATCGACGACCTGCTTGACCTCCTCGGCGGAGATCTCCTGATTCTCGCCGCCGCCGACCCACGACTTCGCCTTGCCGTCGAGCCCGGCGGCCTGCATGCCGCTGAGGATCTTGCCGAGCCCTCCACCGGCGAGCATGCCGGTCACGACCGGCAGCAGTGCCGTCAGCGGGCTGCCGCCACCGCCACCGCCGAGGAGGCTGCCGAGTCCGCCGAGCCCGCCTGCGCCACCGGAGCCGCCGAGCAGTCCACCGAGCAGGTTCTCGATCGAGGAATCCACGTTCAGCCTCCGTGTTCGTCGCGGCCGGAGCCGGGGAGTATGTCACCGCGGGGAGCGGCCTGACGCCCCGTCAGCCGCGCTGCGCGCCCGCCAGAAGCGGCCGCCGGACGCCTGCGCCCATCGCCGCGGCGACGATCACGACGGCGCCGAGGGCGAGCAGCACGTCGCCGGCCGAGTACACGTTCGCGAGCGGCACCCAGTCGGGTGCGCCCCAGCGGTCGACGAGCCACGCGAGATGCGGATGATCCGCCACGACGCTGTTGTTGTGCACCCGCTCGATCGGCGTGCCGGCGTCGGCGAGCGCGCTCGGGAGCGCGGGCATGTGGCCGTGGTTCGCGAGCACCGCCACGAGGTTCGAGAGCATGCCGAGGGTCGCGAGCGGGAAGCCGGGGACCCTGCGGTTGAGCACGGCCAGCGCGACGAGCAGCGCATACGAGCACAGCCACAGCGCCGTGGCCGCGCCGTCGGGGATCGCAAACGGCAGGAGCCCGCTCGGGAAGGCGATCACCTGGAGGGCGAGCGCGACGACGAAGAGCGGCGCGCCGCGCAGCGCGAAGTCGGCGATCCGGTCGATCCGCCCGCCGAACGCGAGGCCGGCGACGAGACCGGCGAAGACGCCCAGGACGAGGACCATCAGCCGGTCGCCGCCAGCGGCTGTGCGAGGTCGCCGAGGCACCGCTCGAGCGCCGCCACCACGCGCGCGTCGAACTGCTTCCAGCTGCAGCGCCGCAACTCGGCGAGCGCCACCTCGCTCGGGACGCCCCGGCGGTACGCGCGCTCCGTCGTCATCGCGTCGAACGCGTCGGCCACGAGGATGATGCGCGAGCCGAGCGGGATGTCGTCGCCCTCGAGGCCGTGGGGGTAGCCGCTGCCGTCCCAGGCCTCGTGATGGTGGCGGATCCACACGTCGACCGGCGAGACGCCGAGCCCCTCGACGAGCCGGTACCCGAGCTCGGCGTGCGCGCGCAGGGCGGTCTCCTCCTCGGGCGTCAGGTCGCCGGGCTTGCGCAGGATGCTGTCGGGCGTCGCGATCTTGCCGAGGTCGTGGAGCAGCCCGGCGAGCCGGAGCTGGTCGACCACGACCTCGTCGAGCTGCAGCGCGCGGCCGATCGCCTCGACGAGGCGGCTGACCGACTGCGAGTGCTGCCCCGTGTAGGTGTCCTTGGCGTCCACGATCCGGATCAGGCTCTCGGCGGCGCGCAGGCGGGCCTGGCGCTCGGCCTCGTCGGCCACCTGCTGGCGCGAGAGCACCGGCACGAGCCGGGGATCGAACACGCGCGTGCGTGCCTTGCCGTGGTTCTTCGCCCAGTAGAGCGCGCTGTCGGCGGCGCGGAGAAGCTCGTCGCGGCCCGACGCCATGGCGGGGAACTCTGCGATGCCGACGCTGACGGAGACGCGCTCGGCGTGCGGGAACTCGGTCACGAGCAGGCTCCGGTGGAGCTGCTCGACGGCCTCCTGCGCCTCTGCCGCAGTCGACCCTGCGAGCAGCAGCGCGAGCTCCTCGCCGCCCACCCGGTACGACGCCTCGCGGCCGAAGAGGTCGCGCAGCATCTCCGCGAGCAGCATCAGGACGTCGTCCCCCGCCGGATGGCCGTAGCGGTCGTTGACCGCCTTGAAGTCGTCGATGTCCATCGTCACGAGCGCACCACACGCGCCGGGCCCTGCGAGCGCGGCGCGCAGGTCGTCGTGGAAGGCGCGGTGGTTGCGCAGCCCCGTGAGGCCGTCCGTCTCGGCCGCCTTGGTCGCGAGCACGGTGCGGTACGCGTAGCGCTGATACAGCGCGAGCGCGAAGAGCGGCCCGGCCAGCAGCAGCTCGAGCGTCGGCGCGAGCCGCCAGAGCGCGGTCGCGAGCGCCGAGATGAACGCCATCACGACGAACGCCGGGCCTGCATGGCGCACGTAGTCGTCGAGCATCGAGCGGACCGTCGCGCCCTGGGCGAGCGCGGCGGCGATCGCGACGAGCACGACGTTCGTGACCACGAACGCCGTGCCGCCGACGAAGACCACCGCAGTCAGGAGGCCGACGTGCGGGCCGTCGAGGTGTCCGCCGTCCCAGTGGACGGTGAGGCCGGGTATGGCCGAGAGCGCCGCCGCGAGCACGTAGACGCCCGAGTTGAAGAGCAGCCGCCGCCGCGGGATGCGCTCGATCGCCTGGCTGATCGCCATGCACGCGAAGGCCGCGAGCACCCCCCAGGCCCAGCCGAACAGCGTCTGCTCGGCGAGGATGAAGATGAACGAGAGCGAGACCATCCGCGAGGCGTTCTCGTCCAGCGGAACCGGCTTCGACTCGGCGACCGTCGCCGCCACGGCGAACAGCAGAACGCCGGCGAGCTCGCTCCCGCCGAGCGCGGACCAGCCGATGAAGAACGGCGCCGCGGCCACAACCGGCGCGGCGACGGCGATGATCGCCGTCGTGTACCGGATGAGCCGCGGCGGGTACTGGACGGGCGTCATCGGGGAATCAGAGGCCACGAGCTGCCATCACCATCGGCGCTGGGCCCGACCCCTTGAGCGACCGGCGAGCCTGGGATCAGCCCCAGCGAGTGCCCGCGCCGGCGGCCACGATGAACGACGCGAGCGCACCCAGGAACAGCACGACCCGCACGACGCGCGCACTCTTGCCCCAACGGAACATTCAAGCCCCCTCGTTCGGATGCGGACACGGAGAGCGCTCCGGATCCGTCGCCGGCGGCGATGCCGACGCATCTCGTATTAGCTATAGAAAGTGATCGAAACCTCCCCCTGCGGGGGGATTTGCCCGTCGCGCCCGGGCTTTCCCACGCCGCCGGCGGGCTCGTGCGTCACCCGGTCGAGTGGCCGCCGCCCTCACCCGAGGGAGGCGCGGCGTGCGAGGAGCCCGCGGCGCGCGTATCCTCGCCGGCACGCCCGACGCGCCGCCGGGCCTCTCAACGAGGAGCGCACATTGCCCACCGTCATTGGACACCACGACGTCACGGACACCGCCCACTGGCTCGCCTCGCCGAAGCGCGAGGAGGTCTTCGCGCCGCTCGGCGTCACGAACATCCGCACGTTCGTCGATCCCCAGAACCCCACGCACGTCGCCGTGCTCATGGACGTCGCCGACATGGACGTCGTCATGGCCGCCATGCAGACGCCGCCGATGGCCGACGCGATGGCCCACGACGGCGTGCTGCCCGAGACGCTCGTGATCCTGGTCGAGGCCTAGGGCCTGTCGCACGCTGCCCGGCCGGGCGGGCGCCGCCCGGTACATCGCAAGACGGAGGCACAGAGATGGCTGAAGGACTGATCCTCGAGTTCGAGGGCATCGGCCTGTCCGAATACCAGGCCGTGAACAGCGCGCTCGGCATCGACATGGCGACGGGCCAGGGCGAGTGGCCCGCCGGCCTGCAGTACCACGCCGGCGGCGCGAAGGAGGGCGGCTTCGTCGTCTTCGAGGTCTGGGAGTCGCGCGCGGCACAGGAGGCGTTCATGCACGGCAGGCTCGGCGCCGCCCTGCAGCAGGGTGGCATCACGGAGCGACCGTCGCGGGTCGAGTGGATCGACCTGGCCGCGCATCACAGCCTTGGCTGAGGCTCGCGGCGAGTGCAGGCGCCTCGGCGCCTGCACTCGCCGGCGTCCGGCCGCGGGCTAGTGTCCGAGCACGTGCGCCAGCGCCTGCGTCATCGCCTCCACCTGCGCGGCCGAGAGGCGCGCGCCGAAGAGGTCGTGGATGACGGCGTCGTGCGTGACGCGGGCTTCGGCGAGCCGGGCGCGGCCGGCGGCGGTCAGCGACGCGTGGAAGGCGCGAGCGTCGACGGCGTCCTGCTCGCGCTGCACGAAGCCGCGCTCCTCGAGCCGCCCGACGAGCCGCGTGAGGCCGCCGGAGGAGAGCATCGCGGCGTTCGCGAGCTCGGTCATGCGCAGCGCGTGCCCGGGCGCGTTGTCGAGGTTGATGAGGACGTCGAACTCCCGCGCGCTGATGCGATGCTCGAGATCGAGCCTGCGGTCGAACTCCCGGACGACGCGCGTCGAGACCTGGAGCAGGTTGTGCCAGGCGACCCGTGCATCGGGCCCGTCGTCATCGCTGGTTGCGTTCGCTTCGGCCATCTGATATTTATTTGCCTTGCAAGATAACTAAGTCTAGCAGAAGGGGTCCCATGGTCATCCTGGTCGTCCATCACCACGTCCGCGACTTCGCCACCTGGAAGCCGGTCTTCGACGAGCACGAGGCCGTCCGCCGCAGCCACGGCGAGCTCGAGCACCGCATCTACCAGGACATCTTCAACCCCAACCGCGTGGTCATCCACAACGACTTCCCGTCGGAGGAGGCCGCACGCGCCTTCATGACGGATCCGTCGCTGCCGGAGGCGATGGAGCGCGGAGGCGTCGAGGGCGAGCCCGGGATCGGCCTCTCCGAGCACACGGAGGAGAAGCACTATGCGGACGGCCCGGTCGCGGTCACGCTCGTCGTCCATCACCGCGTGCGCGACTACGACGTCTGGAAGCCCGTCTTCGACGAGCACGAGGCCGTCCGCCGCAGCCACGGCGAGCTCGGGCACCGCATCTACCAGACGCTCGGCGACCCCTGCGGCGTCGTCATCCACAACGACTTCCCGTCGGAGGAGGCCGCGCGCGCGTTCATGGACGACCCGTCGCTGCCGGAGGCGATGGAGCGCGGCGGCGTCGACGGCAAGCCCGGCACCGGCTTCCTCGCCTGCAGCGAGCGCAAGGTCTACACCGCCCCGGCCGTGGCCTGAGCGGCGCCGGGTGTCGCTCGCACCGGCCTAGATTGCCGGTGTGAGCGACGCCCGCACGCGTCTCGTCTTCATCGCGTACACGCTCCCCGCCGGGACCGCGAGCGCGATCGCTTCGTGGGCGCGCACCTCGCTCGGCGGCGCGGACGGGCTGCGGCTCGTCGCTGCCGCGAACCTGCACGTCACGCTCGTCTTCTGCGGCCGCCTGCCGGCCGGGCGGGTCGCGGAGGTGATCGAGCGGACGCGCGCCGGCATCGTCATGGCCCGTGCACCGGTCTACGTCCCGTCACGCGTGCGCGCACTCGCGCGCTCGGCGGTCGCGCTCGAGCTGGACGCCGCCGAACCCGATCGAGCGCTCCGCGGATGGCCGTTCGGAGCGCTCGCGGACGAGCTGGCGAGCGCCGGACTGCGGCGCCCGGAGACGCGGGAGTGGACCCCGCACGTGACGATCGCGCGCGCCCGGCGGGGAGAGCGCCCGGCCGTCGAGCTGGAGCCGCCGCGCCTGCGCTTCGCGCCGGACGCGATCGCCGTGCTGGAATCGGTGAGCGTGCCCGGGGGCGTCCGCTACGACGAGCTGGCGCGCTTCCCGTGCCCGCCCGCCTGACCAGGCTGTTGCCGTGCGGACGGGGAACGGCGATACTCGCCGCTCCACCCGTCGTCGAGAGAAGGAAGGCGCGTCAATGCCGGCAATGGCGGCACCACTTGCAGCTGAGAAGCTCGGCGCCTGGGAAGCCTGGATCGCCGAGCTGGGCGGAGCGCGCAAAGCAGCGTTCGAGGACATGAACGCCCGCCACGGGGCGACCGAGCACCGGGCCTACCTGCAGCCGACGCCCGACGGCAACTACCTCGTGCTGGTCGTCCTGGAAGGGCCCGGGAGCGAGAGCTTCATGGGAAGCGTCGCCCAGTCCGGCCACGAGTTCGACCAGTGGTTCCTGCGCTCCGTCGCCGACATCCACGGCTTCGACCTGAGCGGCCCGATGCCGCCGCTGGCCGCCCGCAGGCTCTGACGACATCGATCATTCCGGTGCGCCTGTACGCGCCCGGGGCGCTCCGTACGCACGTTGCTGTACGGCAAGCGCGATCAGGCAGAGCGCCGCGGGCACCGAGGGCGCGGCAAACCGGACGTACGCCGACCCGGGGAGATGGAGCAGGATGTTTGCCAGCCCGAAGAGCAGCACGGGCACGATCGTTGCCGGGATCTTGACGCTCCGCCGCCGAAGGAACACGGCCGCCGCGGCCGCCAGCGCCAGAAGCAGAGCATCCGGCACGAGATACAAGATCGCCCGCCCCACGCCATAGGACTCGAAGCTCGACGGATATTGAAAGAGCAGCCGGCCGACGTTGGCGATGAGATGCTCGCCGTACGTGCTGGGATGATCGCGGATGTAGTCCACCGCTTGACGCTGGAGAGCGCGATCGTAGTCCGGCTGCGGCAGCTTGCCGATACGGGCAAAGAACGCTCGATGAGACGCGAGTTCAGGACGCTCCGAGACGTCGCGCGCACTGAACCAGCTCCCGGTTTCGCCCGGAAGCGGGGAGCTCATCCAGTAGAGCGCACTGCCTCCGGAACTGGACCAGTAGAAGGGTTTGTCAGTCAGCGAGTACGTATACGCCAGCCATGGAAGACACACGACGAGCGAGACCGCCGCGGCGAGGGCGAAGAGCCTGTTGCGACGGCTGTGACGCACCATCAGCATGCCGCCTGCAGCAAGGATTCCCACGAGGACGAGATATCCGTATTCGGGCCGAGCCAGTGCGAGGAACCCGAAGCAGGATCCCGCCGCGGCAGCCCACCGCATGTTGTCGTCGCGGATGGCGTTTGCCAATGCGAGCAGCCCCGCCATCGTCACGAGCAGAGCCAACGGCTCGACATACAACTGAGGGAGCAGGCGCCAGTTTGGCCAGTAGCAGCAGAGCAGAATCCCTGCGAGCAGCGCTATTGGCGCCGCAACGTGCCTTCGAAGCAGCCGGAAGAGCAAGTACCCGGCACACACGATCGCCAGGGGACTGACGAGTCGGAGCACACGAACCGGAGCGCCGACGGCCACGAGCGGCGCGAGCACGAGCGACAATCCCGGCCCGTGCCAGAGGTAGTGTCCCTCTTTCTGATACGCGGGGTTTGCATAGCCCCCGGCCAGCAGATTATGGGCGCCCTCGATGTACGTTTCCTCGTCGGACGTCCGATTGTCGGGCGGCAGCGCTCCCGCGCCGAACAGCGTAATCCCGACCAGGACAACGGCCATCGCCGAGAAGCAGATCGCAACCCGCGGCAGTTGTTCGAGCGTCGGCAACAGCATGCACCCCCGTGAGCGCGGAAGCGACACTAACAGCCGGCCAGCGCGAGAAGCACTCAGGTGTCGGCCAGAACGTCGCCGTAGTCCATGTCCGCCACGTCGATGAGCACCACTACGCGGCTCGGGTACCGTGGATCCGATGCTCATCCTGTCCTCGGCCGAGACCGAATCGCTGCTCGATCCCGACGCTCTCCGGCAGGCGCTCGCGTCCGCGATGGCGGACCTGAGCGCCGGCCGTGCCTCGATGCCGCCGCGGATCGCGGCCTACGTCGAGGAGAGGGGCGGGTTCGTGGCGGCGATGCCGGCGTACCTGCCCGCGACGAGCATCGTCGCGGCCAAGCTCGTCAGCCTCTATCCGGGGAACGCCGGCACCGCGTTGCCGACGCACCAGGCGATCGTGGTCGTGTTCGACGCCGCAAACGGTCAGCCGGTCGCGCTGCTCGACGGCACCTCGATCACCACGGCGCGCACGGCGGCAGGTTCGGCACTCGCCACTGACCTGCTCGCGCGCTCCGACGCGGATGTGCTTGCGATCGTCGGTACTGGCGTGCAGGCGCGCTCGCACGCCCGCGCTGTCGTCCGCGTACGGCCGTTCCGCGAGCTCCGGATCGCCGGCCGCGATCCGGGGCGCGCCGCCGCCCTCGCCGCGGAGTTGCGCGGCGTCCTCGACGTCGAGGTCGTCGTGGCCGCCAGCCCGGCGGATGCGTGTGCCGGCGCCGCTGTCGTGTGCCTGACGACCGGCGCCTCGGAGCCGGTCATCCGGCGGGCAGACCTCGCGCCGGGAACGCACGTGAACTCCGTCGGGTTCGAAAGCGTCGGCAGGGAGATCGATTCGGCGACAGTGGCGGACGCGCTGGTCGTCGTGGAATCGCGGGCGTCCGTGCTCGCTCCGCCGCCGGCCGGCTCCTACGACCTGCGCGTGCCGATCGACGAGGGCCTCCTCGATCCCGGCGACCTGGTCGAGCTGGGTGAACTCGTCGACGGTACGGCGAGCGGCCGCACGTCGGCGGAGCAATTGACGCTCTACAAGTCCGTCGGGGTCGCGGTCCAAGACGCGGCCGCAGCCGCGCTCGTCCTCGCTGCCGCACGCGAGGCCGGTCTCGGCCTCGAGTTCGACCTGTAGTCGACAGGGCTTGCGAGGCCCGCCGGCGCTGGATCGTGGGGTTCGTCCGCGAGACCGACGGGCGAGTGTTCAACGTGCCTCGCGCCGCCTCGAACCAGGCCGCGATGTTCGAACAACACCTCGCGCGCACGAGCTGGATCGCGGAGGCCACACGCGCCGTATGCTCTCGCACGCAGGGCTCGAACCTCCGAGCCCACGACGCCGAGGAGACAGCATGCCGACCGTGATCGGACATCACGACGTGAAGGACACCGAGCACTGGCTGGCCTCGCCGAAGCGCGAAGAGTTCTTCGGGCCGCTCGGAGTCACGAACATCCGGACGTTCGTCGACCCGCAGAACCCGGCCCGCGTGGCAGTGCTCATGGACGTGCCCGACATGGACGCCGTCATGGCCGCGATGCAGACCGAGGCGGCGGCCGAGACGATGGAACATGACGGTGTGCTCGCCGACACCCTGGTGATCCTCGTCGAAGCGTAGAGCGCGACGGGTTCAACTCGAATCCCGCCGCGTCGACCGCGCGCGGGACGTTCGAACCGGAATACACCTCGCACGATTCAAGTTGAACTTGAACAGCGCCCCCTGAGCGCCAATATGCTCGCACGCAAGAGCTCGAACCGCCGCGCTCACCACACG
Source organism: uncultured Actinomycetes bacterium (assembly GCA_963743275.1). Classification (GTDB taxonomy): domain Bacteria; phylum Actinomycetota; class Thermoleophilia; order Gaiellales; family JALYLC01; genus JALYLC01. The sequence goes on from CAVUPB010000006.1 coordinate 293,128, forward strand.
AGGGAGACTGCTCCATGTCTGACATTCGCGCTGTCGGCGAGCGCTACGCCGAGGCCTGGACATCCCATGCGCCGGATGCCGTAGCGTCCTTTTACGAACCGGACGGACGCATCACGATCAACGGCGGAGAGCCGTCGGTCGGGCGAAGCGCGGTCGCCGAGATGGCGAAGGCCTTCTACGCCGCCTTCCCCGATCTCATCGTCCGCATGGACGACGCGCGCAAGGCCGGAGACAACGCCGTCTTTGTCTGGACGCTCGAGGGCACGCACAGCGAAACCGGCAACTTCGTGAAGGTCGGCGGCTGGGAGGAGTGGCTTCTTTCGGGAGATCTGCTCGTGCGCGAGTCGTGTGGGCGCTACGACGCGGTCGAATACGAACGCCAGGTCGCCCACGGCGCGTAGTCGCCGACGGCGGGCAGGCGTTCAACCTGAGCCGCGTCGAGTCGACCAGAAGCCCGACGTTCGAAGCGAATACCCCCAACGGGATTCGAACCCGTGTTACCGGCGTGAAAGGCCGACGTCCTAGGCCACTAGACGATGGGGGCGCGCCGGCCGAGCGTACCAACCGCCGGGGCGCCGTCCGGACGCGTCGCTACCTTGGTCCGACATGGGAGGCCACACCACCCCGGGGGCAGGTGCGCTCGGGTGTTGTCCGCACTGCGGATCGCGGCTCGCGTACCCCCTCCACTGCAAGCGCGCAGGCGAGGACACGTGGAAGCTGCGGTTGCGCTGCCCGGACTGCGAGCGGACGTGGAGCCGGTGCGCTCCGACGCTCGAGGTGCGGCGCTTCGATCGCCGCCTCGCCGACGACCGCCGCTCGCTCGTGGAGCACCTCCGTGAGATCGAGCGGATCGAGCGCGAGGGCGAGATCGAGCGCTTCAGCTCGGCGCTCGCCGCGGACGCGATCCTGCCCGAAGACTTCGCACGCTGACCGTCCCCCGCAGAGGGCAGATACCTCGCGCGCGCGCGTGGTAGCCTTTGGCCGCCGACCCGCCACGGTCGGTGAACGAACCTCGCAAGTGAGAGCTTTCTAGCCCCGCTGCCAAGTTCGTTTTCGGCGTTCAACCTGGGAGGTAGCGGGGTGGCGACCGGGACCGTGAAGTGGTTCAACGACGCGAAGGGCTACGGCTTCATCGCGCCCGACGAAGGCGGAAAGGACCTGTTCGTGCATCACACGAACATCGTCTCGTCCGGCTTTCGCACACTGACGGATGGCTCGCGCGTCGAGTACGAGGCGCGAGAAGGGACCAAGGGTCCCGAGGCCGTCAACGTGGCGCCAATCGGCTGATGGCGTAGGCGGGAGGGGCCGGTGGCGCACGGCTGCGCCACCGGCCCCTTCGTGTTTTTCCGGCGGCTACGGCAGCGTGACGGCGATGCCCGCGGCTGCGGCGCGCGCCGTCACCTCGGCGCGGCGGGCGTACGAGGGCTGGCAGCCGTCGCGCTCGACGGAGATGGCGGCCGTCACGATCGCGAGCTGCGCGGCCCCCTCGAGCGGTGCGCCCGCCGCCAGGCCGGCGCAGAGGCCCCCGGCGAACGCGTCGCCGGCGCCCGTCGTGTCCACCGCCCGCGCGGGCACGGGCGGAAGCTCGGTGCCCTCGGGCAGGAGCACCGCTCCCCGGGCGCCGCGCGTGAGCACGACGCGCGCAGGCAGGTGGCCCGCAAAGGCGTCGAGCTCGGTCTCGTTCACGATCGCGATGTCGAACTCCGCGACCACGGCGGCGTCGATCGCATTCGCGGGCGATGGGTTGACGACGGCGATCGCGCCGTCGGCGCGGGCCGCGGCGAGCGTGCCCTCGTGGGCCGTGTGCGGTATCTCGCCCGGGCAGAACCAGACCGCCGCGCCGCACGGCGAGGGCGCGCCGGCGAGGGCGTTGGCGCCGGGCAGGGCCAGGATCTGATTCTCGCCCCGCGCGTCGACGGCGATCAGCGCGACGCCGCTGTGCATGCCCGGGATGACCGCGAGCGACGTGACGTCGACGCCCTCGCCGGCCAGCGCGCCGCCGATGAACTCGCCGAACTGGTCGTCGCCGCGGGCGCCGAAGAAGCGCACCGACGCGCCGAGCCGCGCGGCCGCGACCGCCACGTTCGCGCCCTTGCCGCCGGGCGCGAGCAGGAAGCGGTCGCCGAGCACCGATTCACCGGGCCCGGGGAGGCGCGGGGCGTACCCGATCATGTCGGCGCTGATGGATCCGCAGACGGCGAAGAGCCCGCTCACCCGGCGCTCTCGCGCACGAGCGCGTCGAACAGGTCCTGACCGCCGGGCACCGCGCCCATCAGCTCGGGATGCCACTGCACGGCCACGAGCCACGGGCCCTCGCGCGCCTCGGCGGCCTCGGGCAGCCCGTCCTCGGCCGTCGCGCTCGGCCGCAGGCCGCCCGCGAGCGCCCCCACGACCTGGTGATGGAGGCTGTTGACGGCGAGCTCGCCGCCGCCGGTGGCGCGCGCCAGGAGCGTCCCGTCGGCGACGCGCACGGGATGGAGGTCGAGCGCGAAGCGGGCGCCGGCGTCGTGCCCGTCGACGTGCTCGACGAGATCGCCGCCCATCATCACGTTCGCGAGCTGCAGGCCCCGGCAGACGCCGAGCACGGGGAGCCCCGCGGCGCGCGCGGCCGTGAGCAGCGCCAGCTCGTGCTCGTCGCGGCCTCGGTGCACCCAGGCGCCGTCGGCCGCGGGCGCGCGGCCGTACGTGGCCGGATCGACGTCTTGCCCGCCCGCCAGGACGAGCCCGTCGAGCCCGCGCAGCTGCAGTGCCGCGTGCGCCGCCGGGACGACCGGCAGCAGCACCGGCACCCCGCCCGCGGCGATCACGCTCGCGACGAGCGCGTCCGTGCTCGTGTGCGCGTCGGCCGGCCCGTACATCGTCTGCACCTGGCGCGGAATGGCCGTGATCCCGATCAGCTGCGGCACCGGCCAAGCGTACCGGCGGTAACCTGCGGAGCGTGGCGAGCGAGGCGCGCAATCCGATCCAGCGACGCTGGGAGAAGCTGCCCGGGCTCGGGCAGTTCGCGGTCGCGTTCCCGGTCTGGTTCACCATCTTCTGGGTCGGCCACGTGCAGCTGCTCAACCAGCCCGTGTTCCTGCGCGGGTTCTTCTACGGCATCTTCTGGGGCATCCCGTTCACGCTGCTGACGCTGCTCGCAACGCGCAGCGAGCAGGCCAAGCGCCACCTGCGCGAGCACCCCGAGGAGCACGACGCTCACTGACGACGCCGGCGAGCTGTTCCCGCTGCTCGACGCCGCGGGGCGGCAGATCGGCAGCGCGCCGCGCGCGGTCTGCCACGCCGACCCGGCGCTCATCCACCCCTCGGTGCACGTCGTGGTCGTGACCGGCGCCGGCTGCCTGTGGCAGCTGCGCGGCTACGGCAAGGACAGCGCGCCGGGCGAGTGGGATCACGCCTGCAGCGGCCATGTCGGCCTGGGCGAGGACGCGCGCACGGCGGCCGTGCGCGAGCTCTCCGAGGAGATCGGCGTCGCGGTGCCCGCAGCGGCCCTGAGCGAGGTCGCCCGGGTGCTCTGCGCCCTCGGCAACGAGACCGAGCTGACCACGGTCTTCCGGCTCGAGCACGAGGGCCCCTTCACGCTGCAGCTGCCCGAGGTCGCGGGGCTGGCGGTGCTGCCGCCGGGCCGGCGCCCCGACCCGCTCTCCCCCTCCGCGCAACTCCTGAGCGCCCGGCTCGACGCCGAGCACCCCGGCTGGGATCGCTAGCCCGCGGCGAGCGTGCGGTTGAGCGGCCGTGTCAGCACGAGCTGGGCGTTGCGCAGGGCATGCGTCGCGAAGGCCGCCTCGCAGAACGCGAGGTAGTACTCCCAGGTGCGCTGGAAGCGGAGATCGAGCCCGAGCGCGTCGACCTCGTCGCGGCGCAGCAGGAACCGCTCCCGCCACTCGCGCAGCGTGCGCGCGTAGTCCGGGCCGATCTCGCGCACGTCGTGCACCATCAGGCTCGAGGAGCGGCGCGCCGCCGTCGTGATCGCCTCGAGCGAGGGCAGCATCCCGCCCGGGAAGATGTGCTTGCGGATCCAGTCGCGCCGGCGGCGGTAGGCGTCGTAGCGCTGGTCGGGGACGAGGATGGCCTGGATGCCGGCGAGGCCGTCGGGTGCGAGCAGGCGGTCGATGGTCGCGAAGTACGTGCCGAGCTGGCGGTGCCCGATCGCCTCGATCATCTCGACCGAGACGATGCGGCTGTAGCTGCCCTGGAGCTGCCGGTAGTCGCTGTAGACCACGTCGATGCGATCGGACAGCCCGGCCGCGTGCACGCGCTCGCCGGCGAGCGCGTGCTGCTCGCGCGAGATCGTCGCCGTCGTGACGCGGCACCCGCGCTCGCACGCGAGGTGCAGCGCGAACCCGCCCCAGCCCGAGCCGATCTCGAGCACGTGGTCGCCGGGGCCGATGCGCGTGGCGTCGGCGAGCGCGCGGTACTTGGCCTGCTGGGCCTCGGCGAGCGACGCCTCCGGGGTCTCGAAGAGCGCGCAGGAGTACGTCATGGACTCGTCGAGCCAGAGTGCGAAGAACGCGTTGCCGAGGTCGTAGTGGGCGTGCACGTCGCGCTCGGCGCGGCGCAGCCCGCGCGGCAGCTCGATGTGGGGCACGAGACGCGCGAGCCCGGCGAGCACCGACAGCGGTGGCCGGCCGAAGACCTGCTCCTGGTTGCGCGCGAGCAGCGCGACCACGCCGGGCAGGTCGGGCGACGACCATTCGCCGGCCTGGTAGCCCTCCCCGACGGCGAGCTTGCCCGAGCGCGCGAGGCGCGCGAACCAGCGCGGGTCGTGCACCTCGAACACGACCGGCTCGGCGTCCGGGTCGCCGAAGCGGCGCGTGCCGGACGGGGTGCGCAACTCGAACGCCCCGTGCTCGATGTTCGCGAGCGCACGCTCGAGCACGCGCCGCGAGACGGCGCCGATCGCTCCGGGCGCGCGGCGCGGCACCGCTACGACGGACTCGCGCTCGACCCGGCTCATGTCGGCATCGATCCGCGCTCGGGGTCGAACGGCGGCTTGCGGTGGAACGGGACGCGCTTGCGCCAGAGCCGCAGCGCCTGCCAGTGGATGCGCGCCATCACCTGGCCCGTCACCCAGGGGTAGCGCACGAGCGCATGCGCGAGCGCGGCGCTCGTGAGCGGCCTGCGCTGTCCAGTCAGGATGGCGCGGAAGAGGCGCTCGCCGCCGCGCTCCTCGTCGATCCGCAGCATCAGGCGCTCGCCCGGCTCGCCGAGCAGGAAGCGATAGGTGCCGGCGAGGTCCATGAACGGCGAGACGTGCATGCGCTTCTCGGTGCTGAAGCGCATGCGGCCGTCGCCGTCGCGCTCGTCCGGCGCACCGAGGAGGTAGGGCCAGCGCTCGCCGAACGTGTTGTGCACCTCGGCCACCACGCAGCCCAGCGAGTCGTCGGGATTGCGCACGAAGTAGAACGAGACGGGATTGAAGACGTACCCGAACGTGCGCGCGTGCGTGAGCAGCTCGATGCGCCCGCCGGGCACGCTGACGCCGCGGGAAGCGAGCCACGCGCGCAGGTTGTCGCCGATCGAGAGCCGCGGATCGCCGAGGTGGTCGGCCGCCCGCACCTCGACCAGGTTGCGGCGGTCGACCGAGAGGAAGGGGATCTCGTCCGCCAGCTCGTCGAGCTCGTCGAGGTCGAGCAGCAGCTGGTAGATGCGGTAGCGGAACGCGTTGTGCGTCGGCACATAGCGCTCGTGCTCGAGCACCGCGTCGTAGAGCGCGGAGCGGGGATTCATGCCGCTCCCGCGAGCGTGCGCGCGGCGGCGGCGAAGCCGCTGACCGCGCCGTCCTCGTGGAAGCCCCAGCCGAGGTAGGCGCCCGCGTAGTCGGTGGCGCGCGCGCCGAGCTGCGCCCGCAGGCGCTCGCGCGCAGCGACGGAGTCGAGCGTGTAGACGGGGTGCTCGTAGGTCATGCGTGCGATCACGTCTTGTTCGCGGATGCGCTCGGACCGGTTCAGCGAGACGCAGAACTCGATCGGGTCGGCGAAGTCGTGCAGGCGGTTGAGCGAGTACGTGATGCCGACCGGCCGGTCGCCGGCACGGCAGTCGTCGAGCGCCACGTTCCAGGCCGCGCGGGCGGCGACGCGCCGGGGCAGCAGGTCGTCGCCGCGGTGCACGACCGTCTCGTTGCGCGAGTACGGGATGCGGGCGAGCGCGTCGCGCTCCTCGTCGCCCGGGTCCTCGAGCAGCGCGAGCGCCTGGTCCGGATGGCAGGCCAGGATCACGCGGTCGAAGCGCTCGGGCGCCGCGTCGCCCGCGCCGACCTCGACGCCGTCGGCGCCGCGGCGGATGCGGCGCACGGGCGCTCCCAGGCGCACGCTGCCGCGGAGGCGGCGGGTGAGCGCGGCGACGTAGGCCTGCGAGCCGCCCTGGATCGTGTGCCACTGCGGCGCGTCGCGCACCCCGAGCAGCCCGTGGTTGGCGAAGAAGCGGATGAAGAAGCGCGCGGGCATCTCGCGCATCCGCGCCGGTGACGACGACCAGATCGCGGCGCCCATCGGCGCCAGGAAGTGATCGGTCAGCGCGCGCCCGTAGCCCTCGCGCTCGAGGTAGGCGCCGATCGTGAGCTCGTCGCCCGCCGGGTCGTCGAGCAGTGCGCGCGCGTTGCGGAAGAAGCGGCCGAGGTCGAGCAGCAGGCGCGCGAACGACGGCCGCACGAGATTGCGGCGCTGCGCGAACAGACCGCGGGGGCCGTGGCCGGAGAACTCGAGGTCGCAGCGCGCGCAACGCACCGAGAACGACATGCTGGACGGGCGCAGCACGACGCCGAGGTCGCGCATGAGATCGAGGAATCCTGGGTAGTTACGTTCGTTGCAAACTACGAACCCGGAGTCGAGCGCATGACCGTCCGCGACGATCGTGTGCGCGTGTCCCCCCGCGCGCGGCTCGGACTCGTAGAGCACGACCTCGCAGTGGGGGTCGAGACGGTACGCGGCTGCCATGCCGGCGATTCCGGCACCCACGACGGCGACCCTCACCTGCGCCGCAGTTCTCCGCGGCGTCCACAATGTTCCCCCACGGCGTGATTATCCCCCGCTCTGGACAACCGAACCGTCGCACGCGCGGCGACGAAGGAGATTCGATGCCGCAAGGACGCACCGTCGAGGGCGAGCTCGACCATCCGCCGACCGCGAACCGCATCGTCACGCTGATCGCGGTCGTGCTTCCGCCGCTCGGCATCCTGGCGGTGATCGGCACCCTCTGGGGCGTGGCCGTCGGCCCGGTCGACCTGATCCTGTTCGCGCTCTTCTACGTCGTCCCCGGCCTCGGCATCACCGTCGGCTTCCATCGCTACTTCACGCACCGCAGCTTCGAGACGAGCAGGCCGATCAAGACGCTGCTCGCCGTGCTGGGCTCGATGACGTCGCAGGGGCCCGTGTGCCAGTGGGTCTCCGACCACCGCAAGCATCACGCGCACTCCGATGTCGAGGGCGACCCCCACTCGCCGCACGTGGGCAGCGGCGCCGGCCTCATGGGCGCGCTGCGCGGCTTCTGGCACTCGCACGTCGGCTGGCTCTTCAGCACCAAGGGCCTCGTGGTGCGCACGAAGTACGGCCGCGACCTGATCGAGGACGCGATCGTGCGCAACGTCGACCGCCTCTACTTCCTCTGGGTCGCGCTCGGGTTCGTGCTGCCGTTCGCCGTCGGCTACCTGCTGGCCGGCCCGCGCGGCGGCATCGAGGCGACCGTGTGGGGCGGTCTCGTGCGCATCGCGGTGTTCCAGCACATCACGTGGAGCGTCAACTCGATCTGCCACATGTTCGGCCGGCGCGACTTCGACGTGCGCGACGAGAGCCGCAACAACTGGCTGCTCGCACTGCCGTCGCTGGGCGAGGCCTGGCACAACAACCATCACGCCTTCCCGTCCTCGGCCGTGCACGGCCTCGGGCGCCACCAGTTCGACTTCTCGGCGCTCGTGATCCGCGGGCTCGAGAAGACCGGTCTGGTGTGGGACGTCAAGGTCCCCGACCTGACGAGCCAGACCCGCCGGCGCACCGCCGACGCGGCCTAGACAGCCCGCACGCCCGGGGTGACCGAGCACGACCTGCCCCGCCGCGCCGCGATCGCGCTCGCGGGCGTGGCGATCATCTCGTTCTCGGCCATCATCGTGCGCGCCTCGCACGTGGCGCCGGGCACGGCCGCGGCGCTCCGCTGCGCCTACGCGCTGCCGGTGCTCGTCCCGCTCGCGCTCCTGGCGCCGCGGCCTCCGCGCCGGGCGCTCGTGCTCTCGTTCGGCGGCGGGGTCATCCTCGGGATCAACCTCGTCCTCTGGCACCACTCGATCGAGCGCATCGGCGCGGGCTTCGCCACCGTGCTCGCGAACACCCACGTGCTCTTCGTGCTCGCGGGCGTCGTCGCCGCCGGCGGCGCGGTCGCGCGGCGCTCCGTGATCGCGCTCCCGCTACCGCTCGCGGGCATCGCCCTGATCGGCGGCGTGGGCTCGAGCGCGCACCTGGACGGCCTCGGCGTCGCGCTCGCGCTGGCTGCGGCCGCCGCGTACGGCGGCTTCCAGCTGATCTTCGACCGCGCGCTCCGCATCACGGGAGGCGGCCCCTGGCCGCTCTGCGCGGTGACGGCGGGCGCAGCCCTCTCGGGCTTCGCCGCCGCCGTCGCGAGTGGCGAGGACCTCGTCCCGCCGCTGCCGGGCCAGGCCTGGATGCTGCTCCTGGCGCTCGGCCCGCAAACGGCCGGCTGGCTCCTGATCGGACACGGTGTCGCACGGCTGCGCGCGTTCGCCGTCTCGCTCCTGCTCACCGTGCAACCGGTGCTGACGGCGATCTGGGGCGTGCTCGCGTTCGGCGAGCGCATGCGCCCTCTGCAGATCGTGGGCGTCGCGCTCGTGCTCGGGGGCGTGCTCCTCGCACGCCCTGCGCGACGCCCGCCGTGATGCGCCCGGCACGAATCGAACGTGCGACCTCAGCCTCCGCAGGGCTGCGCTCTATCCCCTGAGCTACGGGCGCCCTGCAGCCACTCTACCAGCGTCCCGAGCCGGGACGCGCGTGCCCTGCCCGTCGAGCACGACGAGCGGCGCGCCGTCGGCGACCGCGTTGCGCACGTAGCCGAGCGCCGCGGCGCCTCCCTCGGGCAGGCCGGCGACGCTCGTGAGGCGGCCGACCTCGCGCTCGCCGTCGAGCAGCGTCGCGGGGAGCGCGGCCGGCTCGCTCAGCTGCAGGCGCCGCAGCTCGCGGTTGGCGTGCCCGCGGTGGGCGAGGCGGACGATCGGCTCCTGGCCGACGTAGCAGCCCTTCGTGAACGACACCGCGCGCTCGACGACGCCTGCCTCGGCCGGCAGGTTCGAGCCGTCGAAGTCGACGCCGAAGCGCGGCAGTCCCTGCTCGATGCGGAGCGTCTCGCGTGTCTCGGCCCCGATCGCGACCGCCCCGCCCGCGAGCGCGGCCTCCCAGGCCGCGCGGGCGTCGTCGCCGCCGGCCAGCAGCAACGCCCCGAGTGGCCCGGCGTGCCAGCCCGGGCCGGGCGCGGCGAGCGGGCGCTCGAGCAGCGCGAGCGCGCCCGTGACGACGGCGATGTCGGCCCGCGACGCGAGGCGGTAGCGCCGCAGCGTGGCGACGAGGTCGTCCTGCGCGGCCGACTCGCAGGCGCACACGAATGCGTCCTCGCCCTCGCGCACGATCCAGGCGTCCGCCAGGGGCTTGCCCTTCGGCGTGAGCGCGAGCGCGTACTGCCCGTCGCCCACGGCCAGCGCGGCGATGTCGCTCGTGACCACGTTCTGCAGCAGGCGCGCCGCGTCGCGACCGGCGACGCGCACGAGCGCGAGCTCGTCGCGCGCGCAGATCGCGGCGCCCGCGCGCGCCGCGGCCAGGTGCTCGCGGGCGGAAAGGGTGGCGCTCACGACCGCAATGTAACGCCACGCGGCGCTGGGCTACCGTAGCGGCATGGGACTCTTCCGCTCCACCGCCGAGCGCAAGGCGAGCGCGCTCGGCATCGACGCCGCCCGGCTCCCGCCGGGCCAGTACGCGACCGCCAAGTGGCCCGTGCTCCAGGCCGGGGCCGTGCCGCGCCGCGCCGATCTCGCGACCTGGACGTTCCGCACGTCCGGCGCCGTCGAGGAGCCGCTCGAGCTCTCCTGGGACGCGTTCCGCGCGCTGCCCTCGCTCGAGGTGCGCTGCGACATCCACTGCGTCACGCGCTGGTCGCGCTTCGACATGACGTTCCGCGGCGTGCCCTTCCGCGAGATCACCCGCCTCACGCGCCCGCTGCCCGAGGTGGAGCACGTGATCAGCCTGGGCGAGCAGGGCTACACCGCCAACCTGCCGCTCGCCGTCATGGACGACGACGACGTGATGCTGGCCTACGAGGCCGACGGCGAGCCGCTCGCGCTCGAGCACGGCTACCCGCTGCGCCTCGTCGTGCCCAAGCGCTACTTCTGGAAGTCGACGAAGTGGCTGCGCGGGCTCGAGTTCTCGGCCGTCGACAAGCCGGGCTTCTGGGAGGGATACGGCTACCACAACGACGCCGACCCCTTCCTCGAGCAGCGCACCGTCTTCTGAACTGCACGATTGGGGTCTGACCCCAATCGTGCGTCAGACGCTCGGCAGCACGCCGAAGAGCAGGCGCTCGGTCGCGTCGAGGTGCTCGCGCATCGCCAGGCGGGCGCCCTCGGCGTCGTGCTCGGCGATCGCCGCGAGCACGCGCCGGTGGTGCGTCGTCGAGCCGAGCAGCGCCTCGGGCTGCCGCGGCACGGAGTCGAGCAGGTTCGCGATCTCGGCCCGCACCTCGGTGACGCCGGCGACGAGCCGCGGCGAGCGCGCGATCTGCGCGAGCAGCACGTGGAAGCGCCCGTCGGCCGCGCGGAACTGGTCGTAGGTCTCGGGCGTGGCGTTGACCTCGCAGCGCTCGATCGCTGCGGCGAGCTCGGCGATCTGCGCCTCGCTCGCACGCTCGGCGGCCAGCTCGGCGGCGCCGAGCTCGAGGCAGCGGCGGTAGGCGAGCAGATCGCGCACGCCCTGGCCGTCCAGCGTGAGCATGCCGGGCGCCGGGCCCGTGGGCAGGCGCTCGGCGACGAACACGCCGCCGCGGCGGCCGCGGCGGGCCTCGAGATAGCCGGCGTCGTAGAGCAGCCGCAGGGCCTCGCGCACGGTCGAGCGCGAGAGCTCGAGCTGCTCGGCCAGCCGGCGCTCGGGCGGCAGGCGCTCGCCGGGCGCGAGCAGGCCGAGCTTGATCGCTCGGCCGAGCCGCTCGACGAGCTGCTCGAACGCGTTGACCGTCCGGATGGGCCGGAAGATCTGGCCTGCGGCGTGCGCTGCGGGAGGCGAGATCGGGCCGGCTTCCGGATGGTCGTCAGCCACCGGAGTCACGTCGGACACCGGCAGAAGGTATCACGCGTCACGAAGTCGGCGGCGCACGCCGCGGAGACGCGCGGCGCCGACGCCGTCTCGCGTATCCTGGCCGTCCGATGAGCATCGACACCGAGCTTGCACGCGCCGTTCGCGCCGCTGTCGCCGGCGGCGCGAGCAGCGACGACTTCGGCGCGATCCCCGTTCCCGACGCCTATGTCGGCGCCTTCCTGCGCGCCGAGGACGCCGAGACGATCGGCAAGCTGCCGCGCGACGAGAAGCGCCCGTCGCTCGCGCTGCAGGTCGGCGAGGTGCCCACGCCCGAGCTCGCGCCCGACGAGGTCCTGATCGCCACGTTCGCCTCGAGCGTGAACTACAACACCGTGTGGTCGGCGATCTTCGAGCCGGTGCCGACGTTCGCGTTCCTCAAGCGGCTCGCGAAGACGCACGGCTACGGCGGGCGCCACGACCTGCCGACGCACGTCGTCGGCTCCGACGCCTGCGGGATCGTCCTGCGGGCCGGCGCGGCGGTCAGCCGCTGGAAGCCCGGCGACCGCGTGCTCGTGCACCCGAACTACGTGTCGCTCGAGGAGCCCCCGGGCCACGACGACGCGATCCTCGATCCCGACCAGCGCGTCTGGGGCTTCGAGTGCAACTTCGGCGGCATGGGCGAGCTGTGCGTCGCGCGCGGCGATCAGCTGATGCCGAAGCCGGAGCACCTGACCTGGGAAGAGGCGGCCTCGATGCCGCTCGTCAACTGCACCGCCTACCGGATGCTCGTGTCCCCGAACGGGGCCGGCATGCGGCAGGGCGACGTCGTCCTGATCTGGGGCGCGGGCGGCGGCCTCGGCGGCTTCGCGCTGCAGCACGTGCTGGCCGGCGGCGGCTACCCGGTGTGCGTCGTGTCGAGCGAGGCCAAGGCGCAGAAGTGCCGCGACGCCGGGGCCGAGTGGATCATCAACCGCGCCGACGAGGACTTCCGCTTCTGGGATCCCGAGAGCGGGCAGCAGAATCCGCGCGAGCACCTGCGGCTCGGCAAGCGCATCCGCGAGCTGAGCGGCGGCCGCGACGTCGACATCGTCTTCGAGCACCCCGGCCGCGACACGTTCGGCGCGAGCGTGTTCGTCACGCGCCGGGGCGGCAAGATCGTCACCTGCGCCTCGACCACGGGCTTCATGCACGAGTTCGACAACCGCTACCTGTGGATGTTCGCGAAGACGATCGTGGGCTCGCACCTCGCGAACTACCGCGAGGGCTGGGCCGCGAACGAGCTCTGCCGGGCCGGCCGGACGCACCCCATCCTCAGCCGCAGCTACCCGCTGTCGGAGGCAGGGCAGGCGTGCGACGACGTCCACGACAACGCCCACCTCGGCAAGGTCGGCGTCCTCTGCCTGGCCGGCGGAGAGGGCGAGGGCGTGCTCGACGACGAGCTGCGGGCGCGCCATCTCGCCGGCATCACGCGTTTTCGCAGCTGATACCCTGCGGAAGAGGCGAGCATCGGCTCGTCCAGCATCAAGAGAGGCTGAGGGTCCCGGCCCGATGACGCCTCGGCAACCTGCCCGCGCGGCAAGGTGCCAATCCCGGGCTGGATGTCGGGCGAAAGGAGACTCCGCATGCAAGCCACCGAAACACGCATCAGCTTCCTCGACCGCCTCGAGCGCGGCGATGTCCTCATCGCCGACGGGGCGACGGGCACGACCTGCCAGCACATGGGCCTGCCGCTCGGCGTCGCGCCCGAGGAGTGGGTGCTGACCGATCCCGAGCGCATCATCGCGCTGCACCGCGGCTTCGCGGAGGCCGGATCCGACGTCGTCCTGACCTGCACGTTCGGAGGCACGAGCCTGCGCCTCGCCGAGGGCTCGGCCAGCGGGCGCGCCGCCGAGCTCAACCGGCGCGCCGCCGAGCTCGCCCGCGAAGCCGTGGGGCGCGACGTCCTCGTGGCCGGCTCGCTCGGGCCGACGGGCCAGCTGTGCGAGCCGCTCGGCACGCTCTCGCACGACGAGGCCGCCGACGCCTACGCCGAGCAGGCCGAGGCACTGACCGAGGGCGGCGTCGACCTGCTCGTGCTCGAGACGATGTTCTGCCCCATCGAGGCGGGCGCCGCGATCGACGGCGTGCGCCGTGCGACGCACCTGCCCTTCGTGCTCACGTTCTCGTTCGACCGCGGCACGCGCACGATGATGGGGACGACGACCGCCGAGGTCGTCGCCCTGGCCGCCGACAGCGGCGCCGCCGCGGTCGGCGCGAACTGCGGCACGAGCCTCGAGGCGATGGCGACGATCGTCGCCGAGCTCTCCGCCGCGGCGCCCGGCCTCCCGCTGTGGGTGAAGCCGAACGCCGGCCTGCCGCGCATGACGGGCGACTCGTCGGTCTACGACGTGACCCCCGACCAGCTCGGCGAGGCCGCGCGCGGCTACGTCCAGGCCGGCGCGCGCGTCGTCGGCGGCTGCTGCGGCTCGACGCCCGCGCACGTGCGGGCGATCGTCGAAGCGATCAAGCGCCCCTGAGGGCAGCGGCGAAGGCGGCCTCCGCCGCCTCGCCGAAGAGCACGAAGCGCACGAGCTCGATCCCCGGCAGCTCTGCGAGCGCCGCGCGCGTCGACGCGATCGCGACCTCCGCGGCGAGATCGACCGGGTAGCCGTAGATCGCCCGTCGAGATCGCGGGGAACGCGACCGTGCGGCAGCCGAGCGCCGCTGCGACCTCGAGCGAGCGCCGGTGGCACGAGGCCAGCAGCGCAGGTTCGCCGTGACCGCCTCCGCGCCACACGGGGCCGACCGTGTGGACGACGTGCTGAGCCGGTAGGCGCCCTGCGGTCGTGGCCTTCGCATCGCCCGTGGCGCAGCCGCCGAGCAGGCGGCATTCCGCCAGGATCTCGGGCCCGCCGGCGCGGTGGATCGCGCCGTCGACCCCGCCCCCGCCGAGCAGCGAGTCGTTGGCGGCGTTGACGATGGCGTCGACCACCTGCTCGGTGATGTCGCCGCGCACGATTTCGATGGATCCCGGCACGTCCGGGTCAGCATAGATTTCGCGCATGCGCCTACGCCGATCCTGCCTCGCCGTGCCCGGTTCGAACCCGAAGATGGTCGCGAAGGCGGCGACACTGCCCGCCGACATGGTCTTCATCGACCTCGAGGACGCCGTCGCGCCGCTCGAGAAGAACGACGCGACGCGCCAGAACGTCGTCGATGCCCTGACCGGCCACGCCTGGACGGCGCCGACACGCGTCGTGCGCGTCAACGACGTCGCGACCACATGGTGCTTCCGCGACATCCTCTACGTCGTCGCCGGCGCACAGGATGCGCTCGACTGCATCATGGTGCCGAAGGTGCAGGGGCCCGATCAGGTCGCGTTCGTCCACCATCTGCTGAACCAGCTCGAGGCCGAGCTCGGCATGACGAAGCGCCTCGGGCTCGAGGTGCAGATCGAGAGCGCGCGCGGCGCCGAGAACCTGCCGGCGATCGCCGATGCCTCCGACCGCATCGAGACGATCATCTTCGGGCCCGGCGACTACGCCGCCGACCTCGGCATCCCGCAGCTCAGCGTGGGCGGCATCGACGAGCTGTACCCGGGCGACCAGTGGCACTACATCCTCTCGCGCATCGTCATCACGGCGCGGGCGCGCGGCCTGCAGGCGATCGACGGCCCGTACTCGACGATCCCCGACGTCGACGGCTTCCGCACGGTCGCGGAGCGCTCCGCGCGCCTCGGCTGCGACGGCAAGTGGGCGCTCCACCCCACGCAGATCGAGATCCTCAACGAGGTCTACCGGCCGGCGCAAGCGCAGTACGACCGCGCGGTCGCGCTGCTCGAGGCCTACCGGCTCGCGACGACCGAGGGCGAGCGGCGCGGCGCCGTGATGTGGGAGGGCGAGATGATCGACGAGGCCTCGCGCAAGATGGCCGAGCAGGTGGCCGCGCGCGGCCGCGCGGCGGGCATGAGCTCGGGCGGCGGCTGAGGCAGGCGTCAGCGCGGCCGGCGGGCGACGACGCGCGTGGCCAGCGAGACGCACGTGATCCACGCCGCCGCCGCGACCGAGACGTGCGCGAGCACGACCCACCACGGCAGCTGGTTGTGCCACTGGTACTCGCCGATCGCCGCCTGCAGGGGAAGCAGCACGAGCAACGCGAGCGCGAGGCCGCGCCAGCGGTCGGGTCGCCAGGGCCCGTACTGCAGGAACAGGAGCAGCACCACGGCGACGATGGCGTACGTCGTCGCGACGCGCACGTGGATGTAGGTGGCGTCGAGCAGGTTGCCCATGCGGCGGATGTCCTGGCCGCCCGCGTGGGGGCCGGCGGCCGTCGAGAACGCCCCGCTCACGATCAGCGCGAAGGCCGCCACGACGCTGCCGCGCGCGAGCCACGCGAGGCGCGGGGGCGCGGGCGTCGCGGCGCCGGCGCCGATGCGCGCGAACAGCACCGCGGCCAGCCCGGTCGCCGTGATCGCGACGAGGAAGTGGTTCATCACGAGCACCGGATTCAGGTCGAAGAGGACGGTCACCGCGCCCAGCGGGATCTGCCCGAACGTGAGCAGCGCCACGCCGCCTGCGAGCCGGCGGGCCATGCGATCGCCGACCTTGCGCGCCGAGAGGTACGTCAGCAGGGCGACGAGCAGGCCGACGAGCGCGATCGCGCGATTGGAGAACTCGATCACCGGGTGGTAGCTGAAGGGCGGCACGGGGCTCCCCTTGCAGGCGGGCCAGTCGGGACAGCCGAGCCCGGAGCCCGTCAGCCGCACGAACGCGCCCGAGGCGATGTTGAAGAACATCACCACGACGAGCAGGCCCGCGAAGCGCGCGAACGCCTCGGCGTCGCGGGCGACGATGCGGCGGCGGGCGCGTTGCGCGAGCCCCCCCGCTTCCGACAGCGCTGCCATCGCGCGCAGCTTACGGGAGCGCCGAGAGCTCCTCGCGCAGCTGGGCGCGCAGGATCTTGCCCGAGCTCGTCTTCGGCAGCGCCGCCGCGAAGGCGATCGAGCGCGGGTACTTGGCGGGCGACGCGACGCGCTTGCAGTGCGTCTGCAGCTCCGTCACGAGCTCCCGGGAAGGCACGGCGTCCGGCTGCAGGACGACGACGGCGTGGACGATGTGCCCGCGCTCGGGGTCGGGTCGCGCGACGGCGGCCGCCTCGCGCACCGCCGGGTGCGAGCCGAGCGCGGATTCGACCTCGACGGGACCGATGCGGTAGCCCGCCGAGATGATGACGTCGTCGGCGCGGCCCTCGAACCACAGCCGCCCGTGCTCGTCGCGGCGCGCGCGATCGCCCGTGCGCCACCACCCGTCCTCGAGCGCCGGCGGCTGTTGCACGCCCGCCTCGTCGAGGTAGCCGAGGAAGAACGTCGGCACGCTCGCGGCGCGCACGAGGATCTCGCCGGCGTCGTCGAGACGGAGGTCGACGCCGTCGAGCGGGTGGCCCATCGAGCCCGGCGCCGCCTCCTCGCCGCACATCACGCCGGCGACCGCGCCCGTCTCGGTCTGCCCGTAGCCGTCGCGGATGCGCAGGCCGTGCAGCTCGCGGTAGCGCTCGAGGACGTCCGCGCCGAGCGGCTCCCCCGCCGCGACGACCTCGCGCAGCGAGCGCAGGTCGGCGCGCGCGAACTCGCCGGACTTCGCGCACAGGCGCAGCTCGGTCGGAGACATGCACAGCACCGTCGGGCGCAGGCGCGCGATCAGGCGCAAGCGCTCGTCCGGATCGAAGCGCGCCGCGTGCACGACCGTCTCGGCCCCCCGCAGCCAGGGCGCGAGCCAGGCGTTGCGCAGCGACTTCGCCCAGCCGGTGCCGGCCGTGCACCAGACGCGGTCGCCCGGCTGGACGCCCATCCAGCGCACCGTCTGCAGCCAGTTGCCGCGCACGTAGCGGCGCGGGTACACGGCCGCCTTGGGCTCGCCCGTCGAGCCCGACGTGTAGACCAGGAAGGCCGGCGCGTCCGCGCCCGGGAGTGCGGCCGGCGGCGGCGCGTCGGCGAACGTCACGTCGCCGGGGGCGAGCAGGGCGTGCCGGGCGCCGAGCTGGCGCGCGCGCGCATCCAGCTCCGCGTCGGGCGTGAGCTCCGGGCAGAGCGCGGCGACGGCGCCGAGACGGTAGAGGGCGCCCAGCGCGAGCAGCCATTCGTAGCGCTTCGGCAGGCGCACGATCACGCGGTCGCCCGGGCCCACCCCCGCGCGCGCGAGCGCGGCCGCGGCGCGCAGCGTGTCGCGCTCGACCTGGGCGCCATCGAGCCGCCGCTCGCGCCCGTCGGCAGCGACGGCGACGACGCCTCCGAACGGGAGCCCCATCAGGCGGGCGCGATGACCTTGGCCTCGCCGTCCACGACCAGCGTCTCGCCCACGAACGCGCGCGTCGAGAGGCGGGCCCCGCGCCGGCCGGGGTCGTACTCGAGCACCTCGATCTCGACCCTGACGACATCGCCCGGCCGCACCGGCGCGCGGAACTTGAGCGTCTGGCCGAGGTAGACGGAGCCGTGCCCGGGGAGCTCGTTGCCGATCATCGCCGAGATGAAGGCCGCCGTGATCATGCCGTGCGCGATGCGGCCTCCGAACGGCGTCGCCCGCCCGAACTCGTCGTCGAAGTGGAGCGGGTTGCGGTCGGTCGAGGCCTGGCCGAAGAGCTCGATCGTCTCGTCGCCGACGGGGAACTCCCGCACTGCGCGCTGGCCCACGGCGATCGGCATGTCGTCAGGCTACTGCGACCTGCGCGATACTGCAGCGGATGGCGGCCGCACTCGACAAGCTCGGCCGGCCGGTGCGCGATCTGCGCATCTCGGTCACGGACCGCTGCAACTTCCGCTGCGTGTACTGCATGCCGAAGGAGGTCTTCGGCAAGCGGTTCGAGTTCCTGCGCCGCGAGCAGCTGCTCACGTTCGAGGAGATCGAGCGCCTCACGCGCACGTTTGCCGGCCTGGGGGTGGAGAAGCTCCGCATCACGGGCGGCGAGCCGCTCGTGCGCCGCGGCGTCGACGAGCTGATCGCGCGCCTGGCAGCTGTGCCGGGCATCCGCGACGTCACCCTGACGACGAATGGATCGCTGCTGGCGCGCATGGCGCAGCGGCTCGCGGACGCCGGGCTGAACCGCGTCACGGTGTCGCTCGACTCGCTCGACGACGCCACGTTCCGGGCCATGAACGACGTCGACTTCCCGGTCGCCGAGGTGCTCGCGGGCATCGACGCCGCGCTCGCCGCCGGCCTCGGGCCGGTCAAGGTCAACATGGTCGTCAAGCGCGGCACGAACGACCACGGCATCCTCGAGATGGCCGAGCGCTTCCGCAAGACCGGCGTGATCCTGCGCTTCATCGAGTACATGGACGTCGGTGCGACGAACGGCTGGCAGCTCGCCGAGGTGATGCCGTCGGCCGAGATCGTGAGCGCGATCGACGAGCGCTGGCCGCTCGAGCCGGTCGAGCCCGGCTACCGCGGCGAGGTCGCCGCGCGCTACCGCTACCGCGACGGCGGGGGCGAGATCGGCCTGATCTCGTCGGTCACGCAGCCGTTCTGCCACGACTGCACGCGCGCGCGGCTCTCGGCCGAGGGCAAGCTCTACACCTGCCTCTTCGCGGTGCGCGGCCACGACCTGCGCGCGCTGCTGCGCGGCGATCTGAGCGACGCCGAGCTGGAGGAGAAGCTGCGCGGCCTCTGGCGCGTGCGCGACGATCGCTACTCGGAGCTGCGCACGGCGGGCACGCCGGTCGATCTGCCCCGCGTCGAGATGTCGCACATCGGCGGCTGACGCTAGCGCTTGAGGCGGGCTCGCGCGACGAGCAGCTCCATGCGGACGTACTCGCGGAGCGTCCCCTCGTCGACGTGCTCCGCGAGCGTATCCGGGCGCTGCGTGGAGGGCATGGACGCGGCGACGTGCGCGCGCTCCGGCCGCCGGGTGGCATCGGCGAGGGAGCGGGACGAGGGGGTCACCAGGGCCATCTCCTGACGGTACGCCAGGACGAGGCATAAGTGAAATCGTTATTTCTGATGTGAATGATAGACTTCTGCTATGACGAGCGTCGCCGGACTCGAGAGCTTCCTCGCCGTCGCGCGCAGCGGCAACCTCACGGCGACCGCCCGCGAGCTGCATGTGACGCAGCCCGGCCTGACCGCGCGCCTGCAGCGGCTCGAGGCCGAGCTCGGCGCGGAGCTGCTCGTGCGGCTTCCGCGCGGGGTGCGCCTGACCGAGGCCGGGCGCGCCCTGCTGCCCTACGCGGAGCGGGCGGTCGAGAGCCTCGAGCAGGGATCCGCCGCCGTGCGCGACCTGGTGCGCGGCACCGGCGGGCGCATCGAGATCGGCGCCGCGCCCGCGGTCAGCACGTACGTGCTGCCGCGCGCCCTGCAGCGCTTCGCCGCCGAGCACCCGGCGGTCTCGCTGGGCGTGCGCACCGGGCATTCGGAGGAGCTGCTCGAGCTCGTCCTCTCCGAGGGCGTGCAGGTGGGCATCGTGCGCGCGCTGCGCCATCCCGAGATCGAGAGCACCCCGCTCTACGAGGACGTCGTCGTGCTCGCGACGCATCCGGCGCACGCGCTCGCGGGCGACCACGCCGTGCGCGTCGAGCAGCTCGGCGATCAGGACCTGATCCTGTTCGACCCGTCGTCGAGCTACCACGAGCTCACGAGCGCGATGTTCCGGGCCGCCGGCGTCTCGCCGCGCGGCGTGATGGTGCTCGATTCGATCGACGCGGCCAAGCGCATGGTGCAGCTCGGGCTCGGGATCGCGCTGCTGCCGCGCAGCGCGCTCAGCGACGAGCTCGAGGACGGCTCGCTGGCAGCGGTCGAGGTCGTCTCGACGGCTCCGGTGCGCCGCCAGATCGTCGCCATCCGGCGCCGCGACGCCGGCGAGGCCGGCCCGGCGCTGGCGGCGCTCGTGCGCTGCCTGCGCGAGGTCGCGGCGTGACGCGCCGCGCCGGCGACGCGGAGCCGGGGAGGGCGGGCAGCCCGCGCGCGCATCACCGGAAGGAGATCGCGCCGGGAGCGCGAACCACGGCGGGCATGAGCACTCTCTCCTCGCCCGTGGACCTGGATGAACGCGTTCTCTCTGCGCTCGACGATGACGAGCCCTTTGACGTTGCCACGCTCGCGCTGAGCCCCGTCGACGAGCTTGAAGACGAGGACGACGGCGAGGCGAAGGCCTATGCGGATGCCGAGGCGGACGCCGAGGACGACGAGCCGGTGCATGCGGTCGAGGTGCTCTCGAGCGACTCGCTGCAGCGCTTCCTGCGCGACATCGGCCGCACCAAGCTGCTCACGGCCGCGCAGGAGATCGAGCTCGCGAAGCGCGT
Organism: uncultured Actinomycetes bacterium; assembly: GCA_963743275.1. Classification (GTDB taxonomy): domain Bacteria; phylum Actinomycetota; class Thermoleophilia; order Gaiellales; family JALYLC01; genus JALYLC01. The sequence continues at coordinate 313,669 of CAVUPB010000006.1, forward strand.
CGAGCGCGGCGACATGCGCGCCAAGCGCCACATGATCGAGGCCAACATCCGCCTCGTCGTGTCGATCGCGAAGCACTATCGCGAGCAGGGCCTGCCGTTCCTCGACCTGATCCAGGAGGGCACGATCGGCCTCGTGCGCGCGGTCGAGAAGTTCGACTACCGCCGCGGCTACAAGTTCTCGACCTACGCCACCTGGTGGATCCGCCAGGCCGTCGCGCGCTCGCTGGCCGACAAGGGCCGCACGATCCGCATGCCCGTGCACGTCGTCGAGAAGCTGAACCGCATCGGGCGCGTCGAGCGCAAGCTGCGCACGGAGCTCGCGCGCGATCCCTCGCTGAGCGAGATCGCCGAGCGCGTGGAGCTGCCCGTCGACGAGGTCGAGCAGATCATGCGCGCGGCGCAGACCCCGATCTCGCTCGAGAAGCCGGTCGGCGACGAGGACGACTCGCAGCTCGGCCACTTCATCGCCGACGTGACGACGCCCACCGCGGAGGAAGAGGCGACGCGCAAGATGCGCCTCGAGACGCTGCGCGAGATCCTCGACGTGCTGAGCTTCCGCGAGCGGCGGGTGCTCGAGATGCGCTTCGGCATGAGCGGCTTCGAGCCGTGCACGCTGGACGAGGTCGGCGCCGCCTTCCACGTCACGCGAGAGCGCATCCGCCAGATCGAGAACCAGGCGCTCAAGAAGCTGTCCTCGCTGTCGGAGGCCCAGCGCCTGCGCGAGCTCGTCTAGCGCGGCGGCCTCACGCGGGCTTGTACTCGCCGAAGACGTCGCGCATCGCGCCGCAGATCTCGCCGAGCGTCGCGTGGGCGCGCACCGCGGCGACGATCGCCGGCAGCGCGTTGACCTCGCTGCGCTCGCAGTCGCTGCGCAGCGCCGCGAGCGCGGCGGCGACCGCGGCGGCGTCGCGCGCCGCGCGCACGCTCTCGAGCCGTGCGATCTGGCCGCCCGCGAGCGCGGGATCGACCTGGAACGACGCCGGCTCGGGATCGTCGCCCTCGCGATAGCGGTTGACGCCGACGACGACGCGCTCGCCCGACTCGAGCGCCATCTCGGCCTTGTAGGCCTCCTCGTCGATCGCGCGCGCGTAGAAGCCGGTCTCGACCGCCGCCACCGCGCCGCCGAGGCGCTCGACCTCGGCCAGCAGCTCGAGCGCGCGCCGCTCGAGGTCGTCGGTCAGCGACTCGACGAACCACGACCCGCCGAGCGGATCCGCCGTGTCGGTCACGCCGATCTCCTCGGCCAGGATCTGCTGCGTGCGCACCGCGAGCGTCTGCGCGTGCTCGGTCGGGATCGCGATCGCCTCGTCGTAGCACGAGAGCGCGAGCGACTGGACGCCGCCGAGCACCGCGGCGAGCGCCTGCAGCGCGGCGCGCACGATGTTGTTCTCGGGCTGCTGCAGCGTCAGCGTCGAGCCGCCCGTCTGGGTGTGCGTGCGCAACTGCAGCGAGCGGGGGTCGCGAGCTCCGAAGCGCTCGCGCATCAGCGTCGCCCACATGCGCCGCAGCGCCCGGTACTTCGCGATCTCCTCGAAGAAGTTGGTGTGCGTGTTGAAGATCCAGGAGAGCCGCGGCGCGAAGTCGTCGACGGCCACGCCGTGCGCGATCACGGCCTCGACGTATGCGATCGCGTTGGCGAGCGCGAACGCCATCTCCTGCACGGCCGTCGAGCCCGCCTCGCGCATGTGGTACCCCGAGAGCGAGATGGCGTTGAAGCGCGGCGCCTCGCTCGCGCACCACGCGACGAGGTCGGCCGCGAGCCGCACGCTCGGCCGCGGCGGGTAGATGTAGGTGCCGCGCGCGACGTACTCCTTGAGCACGTCGTTCTGCGCGGTGCCGCGCACCGAGCCCGCCGGCACGCCCTGCAGCTCCGCAGCGACGACGTACATCGCGACGAGCACCGGCGCCGGGGCGTTGATCGTCATCGACGTCGAGACGCGGTCGAGCGGAATGCCGTCGAAGAGCGCCGTGACGTCGGCCAGCGTGTCGATCGCGACGCCGACCCGGCCGACCTCGCCCAGCGCGCGCGCGTCGTCGGAGTCGAGGCCCATCTGCGTGGGCAGGTCGAACGCCACGGAGAGGCCGGGCTGGCCCTGCGCGAGCAGGAAGCGGAAGCGCTCGTTGGCCTCCTCGGGCGTGCCGTAGCCGGCGTACTGGCGGATCGTCCACGGCCGCGTGCGGTAGCCGTCCTCGCGCAGGCCGCGCGTGAACGGATAGGCGCCGGGGGCGCCGATGCGGGCGGGGTCGCCCGCGGCGTCCGGCCCGTAGACCGCCTGCACCTCGATGCCCGAGGTGGTCTGCCGCCGCTCGCTCACGCCTCGGCGCCGACGAGGACGACCATCTTCCCGAGGTGCGCGTTCTCGCGCATCATCTGGTGCGGCTCGGGGCACTCCTCGAACGGGAAGGTGCGCGAGAGCACCGGCAGGATCTTGCGCTCCGCGATCAGCTGGTTGGCGCGATAGGCCTGGTAGGCGTTCGCGAAGTGCGAGCCGATGATCGTCTTCTGGCGCATCCACAGGTAGCGCACGTCGAACGTGAGCGAGAAGCCCGACGTCGCCCCGCAGGTGACGATCTTGCCGAAGGTGCGGCACACGAAGACGCTCGTGAAGAACGTCGCCGAGCCCACGTGCTCGAAGACGATGTCGCAGTCGGCGCCGCCCGTGGCCGCGCGGATCGCCTTGCCGAAGCGCTTGACCTCGTCGAGGTTCGGCTCGCCGGCGGCGTCGGTGAGACCGAAGTCGCGCCGGTTGATGACGGCGTGCGCGCCGAGGCGGCGGCAGAGGTCGGCCTTGTCCTCGCTCGAGACGACCGCGATCGCGTTGGCGCCGTAGAGCCGGCAGAGCTGGATCGCCATCGATCCGAGCCCGCCGCCCGCGCCCCACACGAGCACGTTGTCGCCCGCCTGCAGTCGCGGCCTGGTCGACGAGCATGCGGTACGCCGTGAAGTAGACGAGCCCGTAGGACGCGGACTCGGCCCACGTCAGGTGCTGCGGCCTGGGCAGCAGCTGCTGCGCCTGCACGAGGCAGTAGTCGGCGAACGAGCCCCAGTTGGACTCGTACGCCCAGATCCGCTGCTTCGCGCAGGCCATGGGGTCGAGCCCGTTGCACTCGGGGCACTCGCCGCAGCTCTGGTTGCAGTGCACGACGACCTCGTCGCCCGGGTGCCAGCGCGTCACGCCCGGCCCGACGGCGGCGACGACGCCCGAGGCGTCCGAGCCGCCGATGTGGAAGTCGTGGCCGGTGTAGCGGAAGACCTCCACCGGCTGGCCGAGGCAGGCCCAGACGTTGTTGTAGTTGACGCCGGCGGCCATGACCCGCACGACGACCTCGCCCGGCCCGGCGACGGGCGTCGCGACCGTCTCGAGGCGCATCGCATCGCGGGGCTCGCCCAGCCGGTCCGGGCGGATCACCCACGCGCGCATGCTGGCGGGCACGTCCGTCATCGCACGATCCTACTCCAGCGCCGGAGGCCGCCAGCCCGCGCGGCGCTCGCCCACGCAAAGATGGGGTCTGACCCCATCTTTGCGCCGGAGCGATCAGCTCGCGCGGCGGCGGGGCGGAATGCCCTTCATCACGAGCTGGCCGCAGGCGGCCTCGATGCCGCGCCCGCGCGAGACGCGATAGGACGTGCCGATCGAGCCCTTCTCGAGCTCGCCGCGGAAGCGCCGCACCGCGGCGTCGTCGGCCGCGACGTACTCGGTGCCCGTCGGGTTGTAGGCGATCAGGTTGACGTGGAACGCGCCGGGGCCGCCCTTGCCGAGCAGCGCGACGAGCTGCCGGGCCTGGTGCGAGCTGTCGTTGACGCCCGCGAGCAGCAGGTACTCGATGAAGACGCGGCGGCGCGTCTTCTCGCGGTAGCGCCGGCACGCCTGCATCAACTCGGCGATCGGGTAGCGCTTCGTGACCGGCATGAGCTTCGTGCGCAGCTCGTCGTCGGGCGCATGCAGCGAGAGCGCGAGCTTGACCTGCATGGGCTCGTCGGCCAGCCGGTCGATGCCCGGGATCCAGCCCGCGGTCGAGATCGCGATCTGGCGCGCGCCGAGCCCGAAGGCGTCCGGCGCGTTGATGGTGCGGATCGCGGCGAGGACGTTGTCGTAGTTGTGGAACGGCTCGCCCATGCCCATCATCACGACGTTCGAGATGCGCGCGTCCTGCTCGTCGCGCAGCAGGCGCGCGAGGCGCAGCAGCTGCTCGGAGATCTCCTCGGGGGTGAGGTTGCGGCCCAGCCCCATGCGCCCCGTCGCGCAGAACGTGCACGCGAGCGCGCATCCGGACTGCGACGAGAGGCAGACGGTGCGGCGCGGGCCATGGCTCATGGCGACGGCCTCGAGCGGGTAGCCGTCGTGGGTGCGCAGCTGCAGCTTGATCGTGCCGTCCTCGGCGCGCTGCGAGGCCTCCTCGGTCAGCGTGCGCAGCGGCGCGTCGCGCTCGAGACGCTCGCGCAGCGGTCGCGGCAGCGCCGTGACCTCGTCCCAGCGCTCGGCCAGCTCGCTGTAGACCGCGTGCGTGAGCTGCCGCGAGCGGTAGGCGGGCGCGCGCTCCTTCACGAGCACGTCGAGGGCGGTCTCGAGCGTCATGGCGTGGGCGCCGAGGCCAGCAGCTCGGCCGCGGTCGGCGCCGGCACGCCGAGCGCCACGAGGCCGGCGTCGACGGGCGCGCCGCTCGCGACCGAGAGGACGGCGGCCGTGTCGAGGCCGGAGGCCGAGGAGATGTCGGTGGACTCGAGCTGCGTCGTCGCGACCGGCGGCGGCTCCGCCGGGATCGCGGCGAACGGATTGCGGTGTCCCTGCCACGCCTGCAGGTAGTCGTAGGGCGGAACGGCCCAGCGGCCCGAGGGATGGATCTCGAAGTGCAGGTGCGTCGGCCCGCCCGCGGCGTCGCCGGTGTTGCCGACGAAGCCGACCACGTCGCCGGCGTTGACGTGGGCGTTGTCGACCGCGATCGGCGAGTAGGCCGAGAGGTGGGCGTAGTAGAACCAGTTGCCCGCGGCGTCCTCGAGCCACAGGCGCCAGCCGCCGAGCCGGTTCCAGCCGACGTTGTGCAGCACGCCGGCCTGCACGGCCACGAGCGGCGTGCCGGCGGGCGCGAAGAGGTCGCTGCCCTCGTGGAACCCCGTGTCGGCGCGGAAGTTGCCGAAGTCGTGCCCGTAGTGCGCGCCGCCCGCGACCGGGAAGACGTAGCCGGGCGAGACGAGCTTCTCCTGCACCGCCGGGTCGAGCGGCGGCACGAGCGTGAAGCCCCCGGGCGGAGGCGCCTCGATGCCGGTCGGCGTGATGCCGTCGCCGAAGTCGGTCGGCGTCCCGTCGCTCGCGGGGATCGGCACGACGGGCGCGTCGAGCTTGGAGGGGTCGCTCGTGGACGCCCCGCCGCGCTCGCCTGCGGCCGTCGTGCCCGGCGCACCCGCAGCGCCGGGCGCCGGCGTCGCCGTCGTCGCATGGCCGGCCGCGGCCGCCTCGGCGTAGCCGAGCAGGATCTCGGTGCCCGCGGGCAGGTTGTGCCAGTCGGAGGTCAGGTACACGTGCAGCGCGACCTCGGTGCCGCGATAGGCGCCGTCCGAGCGCACGACGCGCCGCTCGTCGACGGCTGCGAAGCCGACCCCGGGGATGGGGAACTGGTCGCCGGGCGCCACCGAGACCTCCGCACCCGCGACGACGAGATTCGCGACCGTCCCGCCGAACGCCCCGGTCGCCTGATCCTGGCGGCCGTCGGCGAACGTGCGCGCCGAGGCGGCATCGGCGGTCACGAGGCCGCCCAGCAGGCTGATGCCGGTGATGTCCGCGTGCGCGTAGGCGCGCTCGCCGCTGAGCGCCGAGCCCGCGTCGTAGGCGTGGATGGAGACGAGGTCGCGGTACTGGTAGGAGCCCGACGGCGATGTCAGCGTCCCGCTCGACTGCGCGCCCGGCACGTTGATCAGCACGGCGTAGGCCGAGCCCTTCACCGGGGCTGCGGCGCTCGAGCCCGAAGCCTCGCCGACGGCATGCGCGGCGACGCCCGCGACCGCGAGCGCAAGGGCGCAAAGCGCCCGCGCACGGATCGCCCGGATACCAGACACCGGTGAAGGATACCCGGGTTCGCTCTGCGAGCCCTGCGCCGCTTGGCTATCGTCAGGCGACGCCCCGACGGGTAGCGAGCGGAGGAGTGCACATGGAAGGTCAGAGGCAGGCCATCGAGGCCCTGCTCGAGGAACGGCGAGTCTTCCCTCCGCCCGCGGCATTCCGCGAACGCGCCCGCGTCTCCGACCGGTCGCTGTACGAGGAGGCCGACGCGGATCCGGTCGGCTTCTGGATGAAGCGCGCCCTCTCCGAGCTGACCTGGTACCGCGAGCCGGAGCAGGGTCTCGACGACTCCAACCCGCCGTTCTTCAAGTGGTTCGCCGACGGCGAGCTGAACGCGTCGGTCAACTGCCTCGACCGCCACATCGCCGCCGGCGGCGGCGACAAGACCGCGTACATCTGGGTCGGCGAGCCCGGCGACGAGCGCGTGATCAGCTATCGCGAGCTGCACGACGAGGTCAACCGGCTCGCGAACGTCCTGCGCGACCTCGGCGTGCGCAAGGGCGACCGCGTCGCGATCTACCTCGGCATGGTGCCGGAGCTGCCGATGGCGCTGCTGGCCTGCGCGCGCATCGGCGCCGCCCACTCGGTCGTGTTCGGGGGCTTCTCGGCCCAGTCGCTGGCCGGGCGCATCAACGACGCCGAGTGCAAGCTGCTGATCACGGCCGACGGCGGCTGGCGCAAGGGCGGGATCGTGCCGCTCAAGCAGGCCGCGGACGACGCGCTCGTCGACTGCCCGACGGTCGAGAACGTGCTCGTCGTGCGCCGCACCGGGCAGGAGATCACCTGGGTCGAGGGCCGCGACCACTGGTACCACGAGCTCGTGCCCGCGGCGGGCGACTGGTGCGAGCCCGAGCGCATGAACGCCGAGGACATGCTCTTCCTGCTCTACACGTCGGGCACGACCGCCAAGCCCAAGGGCATCGTCCACACGACGGCCGGCTACCTGCTCGGCACCAAGGTCACGCACGAGCTCGTGTTCGACATCCGCGACGACGACGTCTACTGGTGCACGGCCGACATCGGCTGGGTCACCGGGCACTCCTACATCGTCTACGGCCCGCTCCAGAACCACACCACGGGCGTGATCTACGAGGGCGCTCCCGAGCACCCGTCGTGGAGCCGGCACTGGGAGATCGTGCAGAAGCACAAGGTCACGATCTACTACACGGCGCCGACCGCGATCCGCGCGCTCGTGGGCGCCGGCGACGGGCACCTCGAGGGCTACGACCTCTCGAGCCTGCGCCTGCTCGGCACGGTCGGCGAGCCGATCAACCCCGAGGCGTGGATGTGGTACCACGACCGCGTCGGCGGCGGCCGCTGCCCGATCGTCGACACGTGGTGGCAGACCGAGACCGGATCGATCCTGATCGCGCCGCTGCCGGGCGTGATCCCGACGAAGCCCGGCTCGGCGACCGTGCCGCTGCCCGGCATCGCGGCCGAGATCGTCAACGAGCAGGGCGAGACGGAGCCGCGCGGCGGGGGCGGGTATCTCGTGCTCACGCGCCCCTGGCCCTCGATGCTGCGGACGTTCTACGGCGAGGACCAGCGCTACGTCGACACGTACTGGTCGCGCTTCGGCCCGCGCGTCTACTTCACCGGCGACGGCGCGAAGACCGACGAGGACGGCTACTTCTGGCTGCTCGGCCGCGTCGACGACGTCATCAACGTCGCCGGGCACCGCATCTCGACGACCGAGGTCGAGTCGGCGCTCGTCTCGCACCCGGCCGTCGCCGAGGCCGCCGTCATCGGCGCCTACGACGAGCTCAAGGGCGAGGGCATCGCGGCCTTCGTGATCACGATCGGCAACGTCGAGGGCGACGTGCTGCGCGCCGAGCTGCGCGAGCACGTGGCGATCTCGATCGGCAAGATCGCGCGCCCGTCGCTGCTGCTGTTCACGCCCGACCTGCCCAAGACCCGCAGCGGCAAGATCATGCGCCGCCTGCTCAAGGACATCGCCGAGGGCCGCGAGCTCGGCGACGCCACGACGCTGCGCGACCCGGCGATCGTGCAGGCGATCAAGGACAGCGCCGACGAGCAGCTGGGCCGCTCGGGGGACTAGCCCGCTCTAGCCCGCGGGCACGATCGCGTCGCCCTCGAAGAGGGGTGTCTCGGCGTCCACCGGCACCGCGCCGGGGCGCTGCGGCACGACGTCGGCGACGAGCAGCCGGCTCGCGCGCCCGACCGTCGACGCGCGGATCCGGGCCGGGCCCGCGAGGCCGCCCGTGACGGTCACGAGCGGCTGCGGCACCGCCAGCGCGCCGGCGTAGGCGTCGGGGTCGTCGAAGCTGAGAAAGGAGGCGAGCCCGGGGTCGAAGGCCGCGATGTCGTCGACGACGAGCAGCTCGAACGGCTCGACCACCCGCGCACCGGCGCGCTCGCCGAGCGCGGACGCGCGCCGTTCGCCGTCGGCGACGAGCGCCGCCGCAAGGAACGCCAGCTCGGTGCGGTAGACGGCGAGCAGCGGCTGGGGCCGGTCGCCGGCGAGCGGCACGACCGCCGCAGCCGTGCCGAGCGCACCGAGCAGCGCGGCGAGCACGGCCGGGTGCGCGAGCGGAGCGTCGACGGCGCAGACGGCGGCGACCTCGGCGCGCGGCCCGGCGGCGGCGAGGCCGGCGGCCAGGCCCGCGAGCGGCCCGAGCGCGGGCTCCGGGTCGTGCACGACCTCGACCCAGGCAGGCATGCCCGGCAGCTCCTGACCGGGCGCGCACACGACGATCACGGGCGGCTCGGCGAGGCGCGCGAGCAGCCCGGCCGCACGCCGCGCGAGCGTCGAGCCGTGCCATGGCAGGCTCGCCTTGTCACGCCCCATGCGCTGCGAGCGACCACCCGCGAGCAGGATTCCGGCGACGCCTTCCATGCGCGGGCTATTGTCGCCGCATGGGCGCCACGGACCTGCCGGGCGGCGCCGCCCGTAGGGACGACATGGGGGTCTCGCACGCCGCCGACGGAAGTGCTGCGCTCGCGCCGGCGGCGCCCGCGCGCAGCGAGCGCGCGCTCGTGCAGGGCGCCCAGCGCGGCGACCCGGGCGCCGTCGAGGAGCTCTACCGGCGCCACTGGCGCCAGGCCTACCGCGCGGCGTACCTCGTCACGCGCGACGCGCACGCGGCCGAGGACATCGCGCAGGAGGCGTTCCTGCAGGCCATCCGCGTGCTCGAGCGCTTCGACCGCGGCCGGCCGTTCGCGCCCTGGCTGCACCGGATCGTCACCAACCGCGCGCTCGACTGGGCGCGCGCGCATGCGTTGCGGCGCCCGGCGCAGGGCGAGCACGAGCCGATCGCCCCCGAGGCGCGCAGCGATCTCTCCGGCGACCTCGCCGAGGCGATCGGGCGGCTCGCGCCCGATCAGCGCGCGGTCGTCGTGCTGCGCTACCTGCTCGAGCACACGCCCGGCGAGATCGCGGACATGCTCGACCTGCCGCGCGGGACGGTCAACTCGCGCCTGCGCCGAGCCCTCGACGAGCTCGCCGGGTCGGTGGAGCCGTGAACGCGCACGAGCAGCTCCTCCGTGCCCGCCTGCAGGGCTTCGAGGCCCCAGGGGAGATCGAGGCCGGCGAGCGCGGGCGGCGCCTCGTGCTCGCGGCCTTCGCCGAGCGCTCGCCGTCGCGCCGGCGGCGCGTGCGCTTCCCGCGGCTCGTGTGGCCGGTCCTGGCCGCGCTGCTGACCGCGGGCGCGGTCGCGGTCGCGAGCCACCTGCGCGACGGCTCACCGCGCGCGGCCCGCACGCCGTTCGCGCCGGTCGAGGTCGCGAACGGCGTCGTGCTCGCGCTCGGGCGCGGCGTCGCGTACACGGTCAGCGCGCGCGGGCGGGTGCGCGCGCTCGGCCCGGCGGCCGACGGAGACCTCTCGCCCCACGGAACGAACGCCGTCCTCGCCTCGGGCTCGGCGCTCGTGGCCGTCCACGTCGCCGACGGGCAGGAGCGCTGGCAGGTGCCGGCGCCCGGGCGGGTCTCGCTGCCGCGCTGGTCGGTCGAGCGCACCGTGCCGCCCTGCTGCCGCGTGGCCTACCTCGCGGGCGGCGCGCTCTACGCCGTCGGCGGCGACGGCCGCGGCGCGCATCGCGTCGCGGCGCATGCGCTCGCCGTGGCGCCGGCGTGGCGACCAGGCACCGCGACGCACCAGCTCGCCTTCGCGGCACCGGGGGGCGTCCGGATCGTGTCCGCCGACGGCACGGTCCCCGCCATCCGCGTGCCCTCGGTGCGGAGGCCCCTCGCGCTCAGCTGGCGCGCCGACGGCCGCGTCCTGGCCGTGATCGACCGCTCGGGCGCGACGCTCTTCAGCGCCGCGGGCCGGCGCCTGCGCCGCATCGCCGTGCGCGGCGGATCCGCCCTCGACGGCGGCTACGCGCCCCGGGGCGATCGCCTCGTCGTCCTGCGCCGCGATGCCAACGGGCGCGCGAGCCTGCTCGTGCGCGCCGGGGGCGGCCCGCTGCGCGCCCTGCGCCATCTCGCGCTCACCGCCGTCGGCGACCTGCGCCTCTCGCCCGACGGCGGCAGCGTCCTGATCGCGAGCCGCGAGGGCGACGAGTGGCTCGAGATCGGCCTCGCCGACGGGCGCCAGCGCGTCCTGCGGCGCGTCGGCGAGCGCCTGCGCGCAGGCGTGATGCCGCGCGCGCTCGCCTGGTCCGGCTGACCCCGGCCGCACCGTCAGGCGCCGCGCCGGCCCAGCCGGCGGCTGCGTAACGCCTGGACCGCCTGCTCGAGCTGCGCGCCCGAGAGCGGCGGCTCCGCCTGCGGCGTCGCCGCGGCGGGGCGCATCCCGTCGAGCAGCCAGTGCAGGTGGCGCCGCCAGGCGCCCGGCGCCACATCGGCCGTTGCGTCGATCAGCGGCGCGAACGACCACAGCAGCAGCGCGAGGTCGGGGAACGCGAAATCCTCGCGCAGGCCGCCCTCGGCCCGGGCACGCGCGAGCACCTGCTCGAACAGGCGGCGCATCTCCGCACGCGCCTGCTCGACGCGACCTGCCCCCGGGGTCGAGCGCAGCAGGACGTCCTTGAGCAGCCGGTCGCCCGCCTGCGCCTCGAGGACCCGCTCGATCAGACCGACGAGCGCGAGCCAGCCGTCCGTCTCGGCCATCGCCGCCTCCGCGACCGCCGCGAACTCGCCGATGCGGCGCTCGTAGACCGCCTCGACGAGCGCCTCGCGCGTCGCGAAGTGGCGGTAGAGCGTGCCGACGCCGACGCCCGCGCGCCGGGCGATCTCCTCGAGCGAGGCCTCGGCGCCGCGCTCGGCGAAGACCTCGCGCGCCGCCGCGACGAGCAGCCCGTGGTTGCGCCGCGCGTGGCTGCGCCGCCCCTCCTGCTCGCCGGCGATGCCCGTCATGCGCACAGGATACACAAACCGGAGGCATACCTCCGGTTTGTGCTAGTGTCGGGTCATGGCATCTGCGAGCGAGCGGGAGCGCGCCGGTGGGGCGACGCCCGATCCCGAGGCACGGCTGACGGGGCGCGCGCTCACGACGGTCTTCGCGGCGCTCATGCTCGGCATGTTCCTGGCGGCGCTCGACCAGACGATCGTGTCGACCGCCCTGCCGACGATCGTCGGCGACCTCGGCGGCCTCAACCACCTCTCCTGGGTGGTCACGTCGTACCTCCTGGCATCGACCGTCTCGACGCCGATCTACGGCAAGCTCGGCGACATGTACGGGCGCAAGCCCGTGTTCCTGGCGGCGATCGTGATCTTCCTGGCCGGCTCGATGCTGGCCGGGCTGAGCCAGTCGATGGGCCAGCTGATCGCGTTCCGCTTCCTGCAGGGCGCGGGCGCCGGCGGCCTCATGGTCACGGCGCAGGCGATCATCGGCGACATCGTCCCGCCGCGCGAGCGCGGCCGCTACATCGGGCTGATCGGAGCCGTCTTCGCGGTCGCCTCGGTGGCCGGGCCCCTGCTCGGCGGCTTCTTCGTCGACCAGATCTCGTGGCGCTGGGTCTTCTACGTGAACATGCCCGTCGGGCTGATCGCGATCCTGATCGTGGTCTTCAAGCTGCAGCTGCGCACGCCGCACAACCGCCACCGCATCGACTACCTCGGCGCGACGCTCCTGAGCGGCGGCGTGGGCGCGCTGATCCTGCTCACGAGCTGGGGCGGCGTCGAGTACGGCTGGGGCTCCGCGACGATCGTCGGCCTCGGCGTGCTCGGCGCCGCGCTGCTCGCCGCGTTCGTGTGGCAGGAGCGCCGCGCGCTCGAGCCGATCGTGCCGCTGACGCTCTTCCGCTCGCGCGTCTTCAACCTCGCCAGCGGCATGGGCGCGACGATCGGCATGGCCATGTTCGGCGCGATCGTCTTCATCCCGCTGTACCTGCAGCTCGTGTACGGCTCGAGCGCCACGAAGTCGGGCCTCCAGATGCTCCCGCTCATGCTCGGGCTGCTCGCCGCCGCGATCCTCTCGGGGCGCGCGATCACCCGCTTCGGCCGCTACCGGATGTTCCCCATCGCGGGCACCGCCACGCTGGCCGCGGGGATGTTCCTGCTCTCGCGCCTCGGCCCCGGCACCGCGCAGTGGCTCGCCTCGCTCTACATGCTCGTGGTCGGCATCGGCATCGGGCTCGTGATGCAGGTGCTCGTGCTCGTCGTCCAGAACGACGCGGAGCCGGAGCACATCGGCGTGGCCACGGCGACGGCGACGTTCTTCCGCTCGATGGGCGGCTCGTTCGGCGTCGCGATCTTCGGCGCGATCTTCGCGGCGCGGCTCGCCCACGAGCTCGCGCACCTCCCGGCGAACGTCGTCGCGCGGCTCGGCAGCGGCGTCCAGATCAATCCCGCCGAGGCGGCGCAGCTGCCGCCGGCCATGCACAGCGAGTTCCTCGTGGCCTTCGCGCACGCGCTGCACGGCGTCTTCCTGTGGGGCATGGCGATCGCGATCGTCCCGTTCGCGCTCTCGTGGTTCATCAAGGAGAAGCCGCTGCGCACCACGCTCGGCCACCGCGCCGCCGAGCTCGACAGCGAGGAGTCGATGGCCGCCGGCGCGCCGCCCGAGGAGCTCGTCGAGCCGCTCTCGCGGGCCTGAGCCGCCTGTCTCAGCCGCCCTCGCGCGGGAACTCGAGCGACCAGGTGCGCACGAACGCCTCCTCGCCCCCGGCCAGCACGCGCAGCCGCGACTCGAGCAGGAACCGCCCGGCGTCGCACGTCATCTCGCTGCGCGTCTCGGAGCGCGCATCCCAGCCGTCGCGCTCGCGGTGCAGCGCCGTGACGTTCGTGCAGACGACGCGCGCCGAGAGCGGGTCGTCCTCGACGATCTCGAAGACGGCGTCGGCCTCGAACGTGATCTCCGTGCCCGTGACCTCGTCGCGATTCGTGCCGCCGAGATCCCAGTCGAAGCGCAGCTCGCTGCGGCCCGAGCCGAGCTCGCGCGTGATCGTGCGCGCGCCGTGCCCGGCCGCGAGCTCGCTCATGGGGTAGGCGGGCGGCTCCTCGGGCGGGCAGAGCGCCGGCGCCTCGGGCGCCGTGGCGGCGTCGTGCAGCGGCAGCGAGATGGCGCTCTCGCCCGCGACGACGCCGAGCGTCACGGGCTCGGGCGACGGCCAGGCGAGCGGCCAGTAGGTCGGCGAGACGGCGACCCGGAGCCGCGACCCCGCGGCGAAGCGGTGGGCGATGGCATCGAGCGGGATGCGCACGGCCACCGGCTCGCCCGGCGTGAGCGGGACGATGCGGTCGTGGCCCTCGCGATGCGTGAGGTTGAGCTGCCCGCGCGTCACGAGCAGGGAGGCGCCGCCGGGCAGCAGCTCGCACAGCCGCACGCTCGCGAGCGCGAGCGGACGGTCGCTCACGAGCACGAGGTCGGCCTGCGCGTGCCCGAGCAGCTCGAGCGGCCCCTGCAGCGGCGCGGAGTCGAAGCAGAGCGAGCGTCCGTCGTCGGCGCGCTGGTCGAACGGCAGGTCGTCGGAGTGGCCGTCGGCGCACCAGGCGCCGCCGTCGAGCCCGGTCGTCTGCGCGCCCCTCACGTCGAGCACGGCACGCTCCCCGGGCTCCGGCGCGAGCGTGCGCGCGGCCGTGAGCTGCAGCCGCAGCTCGCGCGGCGAGGCCGGCGGCCACTGCGCCTCGGCGATCCAGCGACCGGGCCGCTCCTCGTAGCGCGCGCGGGGCGGCACGGAGTCCTGCAGCCACGCGATCAGCATCGGCTCCTCGTCGAGCCCGTTCGGCACGCCCTTGAGCCAGCGGTCGAAGAAGCGCACGCACTCGCCGAGCGAGCCGACCGCCGGCGCCGGCACGCCGTGCACCGGATCGTTGTGGCCCCACGGGCCGATCAGGCCGCGGCGCGGGACGTCGAGGTGCGCGAGCAGCCGGAGCACGCTGTCGGTGTAGCCGTCGGTCCAGCCGCCGATCGCCATCACCGGGCAGCGGATGCCCGCGTACTGCTCGCAGGCCGAGCCGTGCCGCCAGTAGTCGTCGCGCAGCTGGTGCCGCAGCCAGTGCTCGCCGAAGTGCGGCGTGCGCTCGAGCCGCTCGCGCCACTGCGTACGCCAGCGCACGCCCACGATCGCGGGGTCGGGCGGCAGCGCGTTCCACGAGAGCATGCAGTTGGCCCACTGCGCCATGTCCATGGGGATCACGAGCCCGCCGCGGTAGTGCACGTCGTCGGCGTAGCGGTCGTCGCTCGCGTAGATGCTGACCACCGCGCCGAGCGCCGGCGGCGTGCGCGCCGCCAGCTGCAGGCCGTTGAAGCCGCTCCACGACGTGCCGACCATGCCCACCTTGCCGTCGCACCACGGCTGTGCGGCCAGCCACGCGATCACCTCGAGGCCGTCGAGCTGTTCCTGCTCGGAGTACTCGTCCTCGATGATCCCGTCGGAGTTGCCGGTGCCGCGGATGTCGACGCGCACGCCCGCATAGCCGTGCCCCGCGAACCAGCCCATCTGCTGGTGATCGCCGGCCTGCGTGCCGTCGCTGAGGCGGTAGGGCAGGTATTCGAGGATCGCGGGCACCGGCCCGGCGCCCTCCGGGAGCCACAGCCGCGCGGCCAGGCGCGAGCCGTCCGCGAGGGGGATCCACTCCGTCTCGACCACGCGCACGGGGTGCGGCAGGTCGTCGCGCACGCGCGGTGCCATCGCGCCACGCTAGACGTTCCGCGCTTGACATGAGCCGCTCGCGCCCGGACAGTGAAGGCGTGCGACGCCTGTTCGCCTGCCTGCTCGTCGCGGCGGCTCTGCCCGTGGCGGCGAGCGCCCGCAGCGCCGCGCCCGGCGTGACCGTCGAGGGCCCGGCCGCGCTGGCCGAGTCCGGCTTCGTGCGCGCGGTGCTCGTGCCCGTCGCGCACCGCCACGGCATCGCCGTGCGCTGGGTGAGCAGCGACGGCGTGCGCTCGCTCGACGACCTGCGCACGGGGAAGGCCCAGCTCGCGCTCTCCGACAACGACAACGCCGGCGCTTCGCTCGTCGCCGCCAAGGGGTCGCTCGAGCCGTCCGGCCGGCTCGTGCTCTACGGCGACGACGTGCTGGTCGGCCCGGCCTCGGACCCGGCGGGCATCGCCAAGGGCGCGCCGCAGGACATCGTCGCCGCCCTTCGCCTGATCGCGACCGCGGGCCGTGCCGGCCGCGCCGACTTCGTCGCCGGCGGCATCGGCCGCGCCGAGCTCGCGCTGTGGGGCGACGCCAAGGTCATGCGCGGCGAGCAGGCCGTGCCCGTGGGCGAGCGCTGGTACCACTACGGAGCGACCGATCCGGCCGCGGTCGTGCGCAGCGCGGCGGTCTGCAAGCTCGCGTCGAAGGCCTGTTACGCGCTCGTCGACCGGGCGCTGCTGCGCCGCGCCGGCACCGCCAGGGGCGCCTCCGGCCTGCGCGTGCTCGTGGCCCGCAACGCGGCGAGCGCGACCGGCGGGACGGCGGCACTCGCACATCCCGTGCGCGCCTACGTCTCGCCCACGGCCGCAGGGCCTGCGCGCGCGCTCCTGAAGCTCCTGACGGCGGCCGGCATCCAGCAGGCGATCGACGCGTATCCGACGCGCAAGGCGCCCGCCTACCACGCCGCGGCCACGCCGCTGCTGTTGCTCGAGCAGGGCGTTCCCGACCTCGAGGGGCAGCTCACGGAGGGCGTGCCCGGCGGCAACGGGCTCGCGGGGGTGCGGCTGCGCCTGGTCGTGGAACGGCCAGGGCACAAGCCGGTCGTGCTGGCCGTCGTGCGCACCGACGCCGACGGCCAGTTCACGGCGTCGGCTCGCGTCGACGCGAGCCGCAAGCTGCAGGGCACGCTGGTCGTGCGCAGCGATGCCGCGCGCGGTCAGTCGGCCGGCTTCTTCCCCATCGGCCGCATGGGGTAGACGGGCTCAGGCCGCCTGTGCCTGGCGCGGCGCGGCGCCGATGAACGCCTTCGCGAGCCAGCAGGCGTCCGCCGCGAACGCGTCGAGCTCCTCGTCCGAGGTGAGCATCGCGGCCGTCGCCAGGCGCACGCTCGCGCCGCCGGTCTCGACGACGAGCGCCTCCGGCGCGCGCTCGCACAGCCACGCGATCATGGCCGGCGTGAGGGCGTCGCGCGCGGCGACCTCGTCGCAGCCCGCGGCGATGCGGACGTCGTAGAGCTCGTCGAGCTCGACCGACTCGAGCGCGAGCGGGGCATAGCCCTCCGGGAGCGCGACCCGCGCGCCGCCGCCGGAGGTGTGGCGGCGCAGGAGAAGCCCCGGCCCGCGCGGCGCGACGCCCTCGATCGCGACCACCGTGAGGTCGCACAGCCAGAGCCAGTCCTTGGTGTCGTCGTCGCGGTTCTCGCAGGTCACGAGCAGCACGGTGCCCTGCACGTCGTCGTCGAGCCGGCCCTCGACGGCCGCGTGCACGCGCTGGCGGTCGCCGGTGTGGAAGAGCGCCGAGCCCTGGAGCGTGATCGCGTGCGACGGCACCGCCGCCGACAGCGCCTCCGACTCGTCGACCGGGTGCAGCGCCTGCATCCCGAGCGCGACGTCCAGCGGATCGAAGCCGGGCTCGGGAGCGGCCGCCAGATCGACGGCCGGCCGCCGCGAGTCGCGCATGCCGCGCGCAAGGCCCCACCAGCGCAGCACCTCGGCCGCGTCGGTGCGCACGGCGGGGCGACGGCGCTTGAGATAGCCGATGACGATGGCGACGGGGATCAGGAGAGCCAGGATCTCGGGGCGCATACGTCACGAGGTAGTCGCTCCCGGGGGTTCTGTCGACCCCCCCATGTGCGGCAATCCGCTGCTCGGCGGGCGCGCGTAGGAGCAGGTGCGGGGTCCGCCCGCTCCTCGACCAAGGAGGCCCGATGAAGCGCTCCCGATGGATCGCGCTCGCGGCTGCCGCGCTCGCGGTTGCCATGACCACGGCCGGCACGGCCGCCGGCGCAGGCCAGCACCGCGGCGGCGGCGCCTACACCGTCACGCCGCTCGTCTCCGACCAGCCGGGCGTCGCACCCGTGACCGACCCGAACCTCGTCAACGCGTGGGGCATCTCGGAGGGCCCGACGACGCCGTGGTGGTCGGCCAACAACGGCACCGAGACCTCGACGCTCTACGACGCACAGGGCACGCGCTTCCCGCCGCCGCCCAACGGGCCGCTCGTCGTCAAGGTCCCGGGCGCTCCGACCGGCACGGTCTTCTACGGCGGCACGCAGTTCCCGGTCTCGAACGGCACGGCCGACGTGCCGGCGAAGTTCATGTTCGCGACCGAGGCCGGCACGATCCAGGGCTGGCCGCCCGGCACGACCGCGACCGTCACCGGCTTCGACGGCTCGAAGTGGGGCGCCGTCTACAAGGGCCTCGCGACCGCCGGCGACTGGATCTACGCGACCGACTTCCACAACGCCCGCGTCGACATCATCGACGGCAGCTGGAAGCTCGTGAAGAAGTGGGGCGCGTTCAGCGACCCGAAGCTGCCGAAGGGCTACGCCCCGTTCGGGATCCAGAACCTCGGCGGCTACATCTTCGTCACGTACGCCTTGCAGACGAAGGGCAGCAACGACGAGACCGCCGGCCCCGGCCTCGGCATCGTCGACGAGTACTCGACCGACGGCAAGCTGCTGCACCGCGTCGCCACCGGCGGCAAGCTGAACGCCCCGTGGGGCCTCGCCTGGGCGCCCGCGACCGGCTTCGGCAAGGCGTCCGGCGCGCTGCTCGTCGGCAACTTCGGCGACGGCTACATCAACACGTTCCGCCAGGACAAGAAGGGCCGCTGGAAGTGGTCCGGGCGGCTCCTGACCGACAAGAAGAAGCCGGTCTGGATCGAGGGCCTGTGGGGCATCGGCTTCGGCAACGGCGCGATCGCCGGGCCGGCCAACGTCCTCTACTTCGCCGCCGGGCCGGGCGACGAGGCCCACGGCCTGTTCGGCTCGATCAGCGCGAACACCCCGTAGCGGAGCGCGTCCGCCGGCGCCGCGCGTGCGGCGCCGGCGGGCGTCCGGCTACGGGATGATGAACTCGAAGGACGCGTTGTTGAGGCCGACCGAGAAGTCCGTCGGCGAGACCGTGAGCACCTGGAACTCGCTGCCCGTGCACTGCTGCGAGAAGAACAGGCCGCTACCCACGAAGATGATGCCGAGCGCCCCGCTCTTGGCGCTCGCGACCGCGACCATCGACGTCGTGCTCGGGTCGATGCCGGGCGCCGTGATGCAGAAGATGCCGTTGCCCGAGCGCCGCACCGTGACGCCGCCCTTGGCCTTCGACACGCTCGGCGTGCCCGACGAGTTGTCGACGAAGCCGTAGGCCCGCGCGGTACCTGCGGCGCCGGCGGCGCCCGGAGCGCCCGCGGGGCCGGCCGGGCCGGCCGGACCGGCGGGAAGCTGCCCCGCCTTGAACGACTTCTTGAGCAGCGAGCCCGTCTTGATCTTCGCCGACGTGATCGTGTTGTTCTTGAGCTTGGATCCCGCGATCGTGCCGTCGACGATCGACGCGCCCGAGATGACGGTCGCCGCGACAGCCGTGCCGCTCAGCAGCACGAACAGGCACAACGTCGAGACGACGTTGGCGTACGACAGCCGTGGGCGTATGCGCTTGAGCATCGTGCAATTCCTCCCTAGGGTTGTCGCACGAAGGTACGGACGTTTGCATTTCAGGCAACAGCCGATAGTCGAGGGGGTCGCCGAACCCCCCAACGGGCTGGTGGGTGGCCCCACGCGCGGCTATCGTCCGGTGACCGGCGCCGCTGGGACGGAGCGGCCGTCGCCTCCGCGGTCAGTCGCGCCTCCGACGCTTGGACGCCCTCGCCCACATCCTGTTCGCCCTGCTGGCCGTGCTCGGCCCGGGCCCGAGCTCGGCCGCGCAGCGCGACGCGACGACCGCCAACCCGCAGGGGGTGCCGTTCGCGATCAGCGACGACGCCGCCCAGCGCGCGTTCCCGTCCGAGCTCGTCGTCGCGCACGCGCTCGGCGTCTCGGCCGCGCGCGCCTACGTCGACTGGTCGGCGATCGCCCCGCAGCGCCCGGCGCAGCCGCGGAACCCCGCCGACCCCGCCTACGACTGGAAGGCGCTCGACGCCGACGTCGCGCGCTACCGCGGTGCCGGCCTCGAGGTGCAGTTCGCGTTCTGGCACGTTCCGGCGTGGGCCAACGGCGGCGCACCGCCGAACGCGTGGCCGCTGAACCCCCAGGATCTCGGCGACTTCGCCTACGCCGTCGCGCTGCGCTACCCGCAGGTGCGGCTGTTCTACGACTGGAACGAGCCCAACACGCGCATGTTCGCCGTCCCCAACACGGTCGAGGCGTACGAGCCGATGGCGCGCGCGGTCTACGCCGGCGTGCACGGCGCGAACCCGGCCGCGCGCGTGGCGGCCGGCAATCTCGCGCGCTACCGCGACGCGGGCCGCGATCCCGCGGCCTGGGCGGCGCGACTGCACGCCGACGGCGTGCCGATGGATCTCTTCGGCATCCACCCCTACCCGCTGCGGCGCGCGCCGCTCGCGGTGCGCGACCCGCTCAACCGCATCGACCTGCTCGACGTGCCCGCGCTCGCGCGGCTCGCGGGCGTGCCCGTGATCGTCTCGGAGTTCGGCTGGTCGTCCGACGACGCGGGCCCCGACCAGCAGGCCGCGTGGAGCGCGCAGGCGATCGAGGTCGCGCG
Organism: uncultured Actinomycetes bacterium; assembly: GCA_963743275.1. Classification (GTDB taxonomy): domain Bacteria; phylum Actinomycetota; class Thermoleophilia; order Gaiellales; family JALYLC01; genus JALYLC01. Next base: position 333,707 of record CAVUPB010000006.1, read on the forward strand.
CTGCACGCCCGGGATCGCCGGCTTCGTCTTCTGGGGCTTCCACGACCACCCCGTGCCGCTCGGCGCGACGCCCGATCCCTGGGTCCGCTTCGGCTGGCTCGACGCCACCGGGCAGCCCAAGCCCGTCCTCTACGCGGCGCTCGACGCGCTGCGCGCGCCGCTCGACTGCGCGGCCGTCGCGAAGGCGGCCGGCGCGCCGCCCGGATGGCCGCTCCTGAGCGCGATCCCGCCCCCGGCGGCCTGATCAGACGTCGAGCCGCGCGTCCTCGAGGTCGAGGTCGCGCTGCACGCGATTCATGACCTCGTCGTTGATGCGCCCCTGGCGGCGCAGCTCGACGACGGCGCGCCGCTCGGCCTCGAGCAGCTCGCGGCGCAGGCGCTGATAGCTCTGCGAGCGCTCCTCGATCATCCCGTCGTCCTCGTCGTCGAAGCGCGCCGCGAAGCGGCTGGCGCGGAAGCGGTAGGCGCCGCGCATGCGCTCGGCCGTGTCCTCGCGCACCCAGTCCTCGCCGGCGAGCTCCTCGAGCCGTCCGAGCGCTGCCTCGGCGGCGTGGATGCGGGCCTTCGTCTCCTCCTTGTCGGACAGGCCGTCGTCCTCGAGCCGCAGCACGCGGATCACCGCGGGCAACGTGAGGCCCTGCAGGACGAGCGTCGCGAGGATCACGCAGAACGCGAGGTAGATGACGTACGAGCGATGGGGGAACGCCGCCCCGGAATCGATCGTGAGCGGGAGCGCGAGCGCCGCGGCGAGCGAGACTGCGCCGCGCAGGCCGGCCCAGCCGAGCAGCGCCGGGTGCTGCCACGGCGGGTACGGGTCGCGCTCGCGGATCCGCTTCCACAGCCTGCGCGGCACGTACGTGGCAGGAAAGATCCACACGAGCCGCGTGACGATCACCGCCGCGCTCACGATCGCCCCGTCGGCGATCAGCGAGCCGGTCGCGCGTCCATGCAGCGAGTCGACGATCGGCTGCAGCTGGAGCCCGACGAGTCCGAACAGCAGGGCGTTGAGCATGAACGTGAGGATCTCCCAGACGGCGTCGCCCTGGAGCCGTGTCTGCGCGGTCGTCAGCTCCGGCGTGTGCCAGCCGACGTAGATGCCGACGGTGACGACCGCGAGCACGGCCGAGACGCCGGCGGCCTCCGCGGGCAGGTACGCGAAGTAGCCCGAGAGCAGCGCGATCGCGATCTCGGTCGGCGAATGGTCGATCCGGCGCCGGAACTGCCGCAGCATGAAGCCCACGACGAGGCCGATCGCGATGCCGCCCCCCACGTCGAGCGCGAAGCGCCAGATCGCGTGCCAGAGCGAGAAGCTGCCCGTGGTGACCGCCGCGACGGCGAACGAGTAGGCCACCAGCGCCGTCGCGTCGTTGATCAGGCTCTCGCCCTCGATCAGCGTGACGAGCCGCCGCGGCAGCCCGAGCCGCGACCCGATGGCGGTCGCCGCCACGGCGTCGGTCGGCGCGACGATCGCGCCGATGACGAAGCAGACCGGCCACGAGAGGCCTCCGATCATCACGTGGCAGACCGCCGCGACCGTCAGCATGGTGGCGAGCACGAGGCCCACGGCCAGCAGGGAGATCGCGCGTGCGTTCGTGCGCAGGTCGCGGAGCGACGTGAAGAACGCGCTCGCATAGAGCAGCGGCGGGAGGAAGCCGACGAGCACGATGTCGGGCTTCAGCTCGAGATGCGGCGCGCCGGGCACGAAGCCGATCGCGAGGCCGCCCAGCACGAGCAGGATCGGATACGGAATGCGCACCACCGGCGCCAGCACGAGCAGGGCCGTGCCCGCGGCGATCAGCGCCAGCAGCACGAGCGAGTCGTGGGCCGAGGTGGTCACCCCGGGATCCTAGTGTTCCGTCCCGGAACACTAAACCGCGTCTGCGCCCGTGCGGGTGGTGGTAGCGTCGCCGGCATGAAGCGCGCCGTCTGGACCTGGGCCGGGAACGCGATCGCGCTCTATGCGGCCGTCGCGGCGGTGGGCCACGCCTCGTTCGCGGGCTGGACGTCGCTGCTCGTCGCGGCCGCCGTGTTCGGCGTCGTCAACGCGTTCGTCAAGCCCGTCGTCAAGCTGCTCTCGCTGCCGGTGATCATCCTCACGGTCGGCATCGCGCTCTTCTTCATCAACGTGCTGATGCTGTGGATCACCGACGCCATCGTCGGCGGCATCCGCTTCGACGGCTTCGTCGCCCTGGTCAGCGCCAGCGTGGTGATCTGGCTGGTCAACATGGTGCTGACCTGGCTGCCCGGCCCGTGGCGCGAGGAGCGCAAGAAGCGCTGAAAAAGCGAGCGGAGGCGCATTCGCGCCTCCGCTCGGGTACCGCTCTAGATCACGGTCACGTTCTTCGCCTCGGGGCCCTTGGCGCCCTCGGCACCTTCGAACTCGACCTTCGCTCCTTCGGCGAGCGACTTGAAGCCGTCGCCGGCGATTGCGCTGTGGTGGACGAACAGGTCCTTACCGCCAGCATCGGGGGTGATGAAGCCATACCCCTTCGCATCGTTGAACCACTTGACGGTTCCGGTTGCCATTTATATACACCTCCTCTGCCAAATCCTGAACGGGCAGAGATGGCGCAGAAAGGGCGCAACCTCAGAACTCGCTCGCATGCACCCAATACGGTAGCAGCCGGAAGGCCCTCTGTGGGGCCGATCGTCAAGCGGTGCGCCGGCGGGCCGTCCAGTTGGGCTCGAGTTCGTCGATCAGCGCGGGGCTGTGGAGGCAGCGGGTCTGCTCCCTCGCGTAGCTGCCGAGGTAGCGGCGAAGGAGGTCGAGCGGCTCCTGCGCGACGCGTCGCGCCGGGGCTCTCGGCCGGGAACGCGCGGTTGAAGAAGGTCATGGCACATTCCGAAACGTTGTTGCGATATGTTCCCGGCATGGGCCGGCCGAAGACGCATGACGAGCACACCGCCGCCGCGCTCCTCGACGCCGCCGAGCGCATCGCCGAGACCGACGGCGCCGGCGCGCTCACGGTCCGGCGCGTGGCCGAGGCCGGCGGCACGACGACACGTGCGGTCTACAGCCTGTTCGGCTCGAAGGAAGGGCTGGCGGTCGCGCTGGGGGCGCGGGCATTCGACCTGCTCCGGGTCGCCATCGAGGCCTTGCCCGCGACCGCGGACCCGGCGGCCGACCTCGTCGAGGCCGGCGCCGGCGTCTTCCGCCGCTTCGCCATCGAGCACCCGTCGCTCTTCCGCGTCGGCGTGCAGCACGCGCTGCCGGAGCCCGGGCCGGCCGCAGGCTTCCGCCCCGCCGCGTGGGCGGCGCCGGCGCAGCTGGAGGCGCGGATCGAGCGCATGCGTGATGCGGGTCTGCTCGGCGGCCGCTCCGTGCGCGCGACCGCCTGCGAGTTCCACGCGCTGTGCGAGGGCCTGGCAGCGATGGAGCTCCGCTCGTCGCTGCCGGCCGGCGACGAGGAGTGGATCTGGCGCGACGCGCTGACCGCGCTCGTGCGGGGCTTCGCTGCGCCCGCGATGCCGCGTTCCTCGATCGATCGGAAGACCGCATGAGCGGCACGGCACGCATCTCGAAGATCTCGATCGCCGCGGTCAAGGGGCTCGCCGTACGGCACGTCGACGCGGTCGACGTCGCAGCCGGCGGCGTGGCCGAGAACCGCAGGCTGCATCTCGTCGACGGGGCGGGCAGGTTCGTCAACGGCAAGACGTCGATGCGGCTGTCGCTGGTGGCGAGCCGGCTCGACCTCGCAGCGGGCACGCTCGCGCTCGAGTTTCCCGAGGGTGACGTCACCACGGGCGCGATCGCGCTCGGCGACCCCTGCGAGACGGTCTTCTTCGGCCGGCCCGCGCCCGGGCGTCTCGTCGTCGGGCCGTGGAACGCGGCGCTCTCGGCCTGGTCGGGGATCGACCTCCGGCTCGTCATGTCCGACGAGGCCGGCGCCGCGAACGACCGCGGGCCGGATGCCGGCGTGAGCATCGTCTCCGCGGCCTCGGTCGCCGACCTCGCTCGCACCGGCGGCGTCGCGGCGCTCGACGCGAGGCGGTTCCGCATGCTCTTCGAGGTGGACGGCGTCGAGCCGTACGCCGAGGACGACTGGATCGGCCGGCGCGTGCGGATCGGCGATGCCGTCGTGCGGCCGCACGGCAACGTCGGTCGTTGCGTCGTCACGACCTGCGATCCCGCCACGGCCGAGCGCGACTTCGACACGCTCGGCGTGCTCGCGTCCTACCGCGGCGACATCGAGACGAGCGAACCGCTGCCGCTCGGCGTCGTCGGCGACGTCGTGACCCCGGGCCGCGTGCGCGTGGGTGACGCCGTCAGCCCGGAGTGAGCCGATCCGCGCCCTGCGCTGTCACGGGCGGAAGAAGTTCGTCGGCAGCGGGCGTATGTGCGACGCCGGCGTGCCGGCGTTCGGCTCCCGCGCCTCGAACACCACGACCAGGACGATCCACACCGCGACCAGCAGCGCCGAGACGGCGAGCAGCCGCGCGGCGAGTCCGGGCGCTCGCAGGCGTCCGCGGGTGAGACCGCCATCGCGCAGCTCGTGCATCGCGGAGTGATACCCGTGCGCGGGGATTCCGAATCCGGCCCGGTTCCCCGGGACATCACGGGACTGCGCGGCTCCCGCGTGGGCGCGGACGGCCCGCGAAGACCAGGAAAGAGGCCCCGCACTCTGCGGGGCCTCGACTGGGGCGGAGAGATCGCGCGGAGCGCCGCCGGAAGGAAACCGCTCCGCGCACTTCGGTGATCCCCCTGCCGACGCGTGCGAAACACCCGATCCCTCGCCGGCGGATGAAGGGAGCTCAGGCACGGACCGCGTTGCTGATCCCGGCGAGGTAGCAGCTGCCGACCTGGGACTGCGACAGGAGCGCGCGGATCCGCGTGCGCGGCGCGAGCACGGAACGGAACGCCACCGAGGAGATCACGGTCGGCAGGATGTTCGTCGAGTTCGAGTGCAGGCGCACGCGCTTGACGAAGACCCAGCGACCGCGCGCCGCGTCGTAGCGCTGGAGCGTCGCAAAGCGGCCCGCGAGCTTCGTGGCGGCGAAGACGCGCAGCGCGTAGCGGTGCGCTCCGACCCGGCCGAGGCGTACGCGCGGGTGCACCTTGACCGAGATCTGCCGGCTCTTCGTGGCGCCGGCCTGGACGCTGTAGAGCGTGTTCCGGCCCGGGCGTAGGCCGACGGTGTACTCGCCGCCGCTCGTCGTCTGCATGGTCGCCGCCTTCGTGGCCTCGCTGCGTCCGCACGGCGTCGCGAGCACGACGACATCCGCGCCCGCCTGCCTCGTCGACAGCTCGCCGGTCAGCGTGACCTTGCTCGCGTAGATCGCGTCGTCGGGCTGCGCGAAGAGCGAGAGCGTCGCCGGGGGCGCCGGCTCGGTGACCGTCAGCGAGCCCTGTAGGGCGGCCGCCGTGGGATCGCCGTAGCCGTACGTTCCGGGAGCCGTGAACGTGCAGGTGCCGCTCTGCCCGGGCTGGAGCGCAAAGGGGCTTGGCGAGCACGTCACGCCCGTCGTCGCCTTGAAGGCGACCTGGTGCGCGACCGTGTCGTTGTTCGTGAACTTCACCGTGTCCGCGGTCGAGGCGGACGCCGTAGCCGGGACGTAGGCGGACTTCGTGATCGAGACGTCGACGGTTGCCGCGCCGGCGACCGACGAGCCTATCCAGGGCAGCGCCAGCGCGGCGCCGAGGACGAGCTTCCACATGATGATGGCTCCTTCCGTGTGAGCTGCTGGGAGCGGCGCCCTCGAAGGCGAGGTGCGCGGACGTGACCGCTGTGCGAGGGCAAGCTGATCCTTCGTCCGAGGGCTGCCCGTGGGGGGGCTGATTCCCCCGCCGTCCCTCGGGAAACCTTCTCGGCGGGAGAATCCCTCGATCGGGGCGCGCCCCGGGTTGTACGAGCCTCCCCTTGACACCCGCGCGCCAGGCGTCGCTAATGGAGTGAGACGCAGGCGCCGCCCGTGTCTGTGGTTCGCCTCGTCGTCTCGGGAGCAGGCCGATAGTGAAGATCCACCTGGAACTCGACGTAGAGCCGATCGCAGGCGGGCCTGTCGCTCGCTTCGAGCGCGTGGTGCGCTGGGAGGCGGTGCCGCGAATCGACGATTACGTCGAGTTCGTGCGGGGCGCGGACGTGTGCTCGCCCGTCGAGAGCGTCGTGTTCCGGCCCAACGGCGTCATCAGGGTCATTCTCGCCACCTACGAGGACCCCGACGCCGATCGCGTCATCGCGATGCTGCGGAGTGACGGCAGCCGCTGGATCGAGTATCCGGCGGAGGACGTCCCGGCGGCAGCCCCGTCCGAGCTGCGGCCCGCGTACGGGGCGGGCGAGCGCAGCTGACACGGCTCCCGCCTCACGGCGGTCCGGTGGGAGGGCCCGGCGGGACGCGGCCGACAACGGTTCCGAGCGCCGCTTCGATCGAATCGTGCACAGGCACCAGATCTCGCACGCCGATGACTCCAAGGGCGCGGTAGACGTAGCTCGTGTCGCGGGGGAGCACGATGGAGACGGCAGGAGTCTCTCCCGAAGCCGGGTGGCAGGCGTCGAGGATCGCGCCGATGATGGTGGAATCGACAAATGTGCAGCGGGTCAGATCGAGCACGACGCGGGTCGCCCGGCGCGCGCCCGCGAGCGCACCCAGCACTCGCCGCTTCGTCGAGAGATCGTGATCCCCGCGCAGCGCGACGACGGCACCGCCGGCCACCCGGCGCACCTCGACGTCACCCAGCCCTTCCGGCGTCTTCTCTCCCGGTCCTCGCTGCATGCGTGGCGATTCCCCATCGGGACGCTCGCCAACCATGTCGAGGCTCGGCCCGAGCGCGCCGCGAACTGCGATGATCGCCCGATGATCGACGACGTGCGCGCCCTCGCGGCGGTCGACGGCAAGGCGGCGCTCGCGCGCTCGGTGATCGAGTTCGTGCACGCGCACCCGGAACTGGGTCACGAGGAGCACGCGTGCGCGTCCTACCTCGTGGGCACCTTGACCGACGCCGGCCTCACCGCCGAGCTCGGCGCGGGCGGCATGGACACCGCATTCCGCGCCGTGCTCGAGGGCGGCCGCCCTGGCCGCACCGTCGGCATCGTCGCGCTCTACGACGCGGTGCCCGCCGTGGCGGACGACGGCTCGCTCCGCCCGGCGCACTCCTGCGGCCACGGGCCCATCGCCGGCTCGGTCGTCGCGGCCGTGGCGGCGCTCGCGGAGCTGCGCGCCGAGCTCGCCGGCTCGATCGTCGTGGTCGGATGCCCGTCGGACGAGATCCACGCGCCGGGCACCGTCGCACGCGCGGGCGGCAAGCTGCTCTCGCTCGAGGCGGGCCTCTGGAACGGCGTCGACACGGCCCTCTACTGTCACCCCGAGTTCCTCGACACCGTCAACCTGAAGTCGCTCTGGATGCGACGCGACCGGCTCGTCGTGGCCGGTGCGCGGTCGCTGCGCGCGGACGCCGCTCAGGAACCGCTGGCCGCGCTGCGCGCGCTCCTGGCCGCGACCGGCTCGCTGCCGCCCGACAGGCTCATGCTCGAGCACGTGACGTTCGACGGCGACGTCGAGGAGGGCACGGGGCTCTACCTCGAGGCGACCGTCCTGCTCTTCGCCGAGGATGCCGGCGAGCTCGCGGCTCTCGGCGAGGCCGTCCGCACGGCCGTTCCGTCCGGCGGCTGGTCGCCGGGCAGGACCGTGCAGGGCGTCAAGCCCGACCCCGGCGTGACCGCCGTCGTCGCGGACGCCTTCCGGGCGGCCGGGCGCGCGGGCTTCGTGCCCGATCCGCCGCCGCTCCCGTTCGCGACCGATTTCGGCAACATCTCCCACGCCCTGCCCTCGGCGCTCATCGGCGTGGGGCGCGAGGGCGGCTGGGCCTTCCACAGCGACGAGGGCGCGGCGCAGTTCGCCTCCGAGGACGGTGTCGACGCCGCGCTCACGAGCGCGCGCGTGCTCGCACTGTCTGCCATCCGCCTGAGCGAGCCGGTCTAGCGTCCTGAGTCGGAAGTTCGCTGCCGCTGCGCCAGAAGGCCAGGGCGGCGAAGGCGAAGGGCAAGGCGAAGGCGAAGCCCTGAGCATGAGCGACACCCCGCACCAGACCGAGAACCCGCCTCGCGTGCCACCACCCGATCCGCCGCCCGACGAGCGCTTGCCAGGGCCGGCGTTCGAGCCCGGCGAACGCGGCGAAGAGGCCGAAACCTAGGCGGCCTCGATCTGCGTCTTGTCGATGACCTGCTCGACGACCTGCGCGGGAATGTCCTCCTCACTGCGGATTCGGGCTTCGGCTTCCTGGTTGACCTCGACCCGCGCGGCCTGCCAGGCCGACCAGTGACCCGAGACGAGCGCCCAGAGGGAGAGTGCGGAGACGTAGGTGACGCTCGTGACCCATCCGGTCGCGAGCGAGACCGGGATCATGAGGATCCAGACGATGGTGAGCCAACCGTTGACGCGGCGCATGAAGACGGGATCGCCCTGCACGGAGGCCCAGATGCTCTTTGCGGTGGACATGGCGCTGCTTTTCCGCGATGACCGAATTTCAATCCTCGAGCAGGTCTTCCGGAACCGTGGAAGACGGCCGCGGGCATCGTCGGCCTGACCCCTGCGCCGCAAGGCTGGCGCAGGCGCCATCAGCGGAGACCTCGGCGTCAGATTCGCGATGTCCAGCACGAGGCGGGTGCGCGCGCCCAGCGATGGCGCGCGCGCGTCCGCTCGCGCGTGACACGCGCGGCGCAGTATCGTTCTCCCCTTGACGAGGGCGACGAAGCGGGAGAGGGCACGCATCGCGGCGGTGCGGCCGGGCGCGGCGGGTGCGGTCTGCGCGGCCCCGCCTTCGTTTCTCGCATGGTGACGTCGGAGGAGATCGCGCGGTTCGAGCTGTTCGGAGCTCTCGCTCCGGCAGACTGCGAGCGGCTCTGCCGTGTCGCGGCCGACGTCGCGCTCGTCCCCGGCGAGTACGCCGTGCACGAAGGCGACGCGCGTGCCCTGTTCGGCGTGCTCGAGGGCCGGATCGAGGCGGTGATGCTCGTCGACGGCGTGGAGCGCGTGGTCGGCGAGCGGCGGCCCGGTGACATCTTCGGGGAGGTCTCGATGGCCCTCGGACTGCCCCACCCCGCCGGATTCCGAGCGGTCGAGGCGTCGCGCGTGCTCCGCATCGACCCGCAGGACTACCACGCCGTTGCCTCCGTCGCGCCCGAGATCGTGACGCGGGTGGGGCGCCTGGCGAGCGAGCGCATCAGCGGGCCGAGAGGCCTGCAGGCCCGCGTGTCGGCGCCCGCCCCGTTCCGCGCGGTCGTCCTGGGTCATCGCTGGGATGCCTCGTGTGCGGAGCTGAGGCGCTTTCTCCAGCGCAATCAGATCCGGTTCAACTGGCTCCAGCCGGACGTGCCCGCCGATGCGGAGCAGTGGGGGAGTGCGCTGCCGGCCGACGGCGACTACCCCGCCATCCGCGTCGTGAACGGCAAGACCGTCGTGCGGCCGCAGCTGCGCCGGGTGGCCGAGCTCCTCGACCTCGCGACCGAGCCGGCCGGCGCGGAATACGACACGGTGATCGTCGGCGCGGGCCCCGCCGGCCTGGCGGCAGCCGTCTACGGCGCGTCCGAGGGACTGCGCACGATGGCGATCGAGCGCGAGGCGCCCGGTGGTCAGGCAGGCACGTCCTCCCGGATCGAGAACTACCTGGGCTTCCCCTCGGGCGTCTCGGGCGACGAGCTCTCGAGCCGGGCCCTCCAGCAGGCGCGCAGGCTGGGCGCCGAGATCGTCGTCACGCGGGCGATCGCGCGCATCGACGCGGCCACGCATCAGATCCACCTCGACGGCGGCGACGTCCTGCAGGCGCGGACGATCATCCTCGCCTGCGGGGTCTCGTGGCGCCAGATCGAGATCGAGGGATTCGAACGCCTCGTGGGCAAGGGGGTCTTCTACGGCGCCGCGCGCAGCGAAGCGGCGAACACCCACGGCCTGGACGTCCAGATCATCGGCGCGGGCAACTCGGCGGGCCAGGCGGCGATGTTCTTCTCGTCGCACGCGCGCAGCGTGACGATCCTCTACCGCGGCGAGACGCTGGAGAAGAGCATGTCGCGCTATCTCGTCGATCAGCTCGCCACGCGCGCGAACATCCACGTGCGCTTCCGGACCGAGGTGACGGCCGCGCACGGCGACACCTCGCTCGAGGCGATCGACGTCCACGACGCCGCGACCGGCGAGACGACCCGGCTCGAGTCGGGTGGCCTCTTCATCTTCATCGGCGCGGACGCCGAGACCGCGTGGCTCCCGCCCGAGATCGCGCTCGACCCGAAGGGCTACGTGCTCACCGGCTCCGACGTGCGCGCCGCGGGACGCTGGCAGCTCGAGCGCGACCCGTACCTGCTCGAGACGAGCGTCCCGGGCATCTTCGCCTGCGGCGACGTCCGTTTCAGTCCCGTGAAGCGGGTCGCGGCGGCTGTCGGCGAGGGCAGCATGGCCATCGCCTTCGTGCACCAGTACCTGAGAGACGCCGAAGCGCGCACCGACCCCGCCTGACTCCGCGTCCGGGCGGGTGCATTCATAGCGCTCTCATCGGTCCGGCATAGCCTCGCGGTCCTGGAATCGTCTGGGCTCCTGGGAGGCGCCCCTCGCGTCAGGCCGAGAAGGCGCCGCGGGCGTCGGCGTCTGCTCGCGGCGACGCTGCTGCTCCTGGCCGTGCTGTCGCCGGCGATCTACTCGTACACGACGACGATGCTGCAGCCCTCGAGCCTGCCGCTCTGGCCGCGCAGCGTCGAGTGGCTCCGGCAGCACCACGGCAACTGGCTCGTCGACGAGGTCGAGCACTACTACTACGGCTGGCAGGCGCCGTCGAAGGGCGGGCCGCAACTCGAGCGCCTGCCGTCGCTGGGCATCGCCGCCGCTCCGGCAACGTCTCCGGCGACGTCTCCGGCAACGTCGCGGGTCAAGCATCGCCGCGCCGTCTGGCCGCAGCGGATCAAGCCCGTCTTCTCGCACCCGTTGCCCGGTGAAGCGGTCTGGAAGCGGACCGGGCCTCTGATCGGCGGGCGTCCTCCCGTGCTGGTGACGACCTTCCGCACCGAGGTCGACTATCCGCGGATCATCGCCTACGTGGCGTGGTTCGACCACACGCGTACGTCCGCCGCGTATTACCCGGGCCGGTACGAGCCGCCGAGCGCACCCGATCGCGGGCCCATGTCGGTGCCCCACGACCAGCGCTGGCGGCTGCTCGCGACCTTCAACGGCGGCTTCATCTACCGCGACGGCAGCAACGGATCGTCGATCGGCGGCGCGCGGTACGAGCCGCTCAAGCAGGGCCTTGCGACCATGATCGCCTACCGCGACGGACGCGTCGACGTGAAGGCCTGGACGGGCGGCCCGGTCGCCGGGCGGCAGATCGCATTCGCGCGCCAGAGCCTGCCGCTGATCGTGGACAACGGGCGGCTCAATCCCGCACTGAACGACAGCAGCCAGTGGGGCTACACGCTCGGCAACGCGGTGCGCGTCTGGCGCACGGGCGCGGGCATCGACCGGCGCGGCAACCTGATCTACGCGGCCGCGGACTTTCAGACCGTCACCACGCTCGCGAGGATCCTGCAGCGTGCGGGCGCCGTGCGGGCGATGCAGCTCGACATCAATCCGGAGTGGCCGACGCTGATCACCTACGGCCACCAGGGCGGCCTCGACCCGAACAAGGTCGTGCCGAACTACCAGCAGCCCGCGACGCGGTATCTCGTTCCCGACGACCGCGACTTCTTCGCGATCTACCGGCGCCTGCCAGGGCCGGTGACCGTGCCCTTCAAGTGAGGTCGCGGCACGTGGCGGCCGTCCTGCTCGCGGTGGCGGCGGCATCGGGCTGGGCCGCTTCGACGGTCGACGCCGGTTCGCCCGGGACGCGGCTCCGGGTGTTCCGATTCGTCGATCGCGCGCGACGAGCGGAGTTCCGCGACGGCACGTCCGGGCCGCGCGTCCTGCCGACCGAGGTGCGCTACCCGGCGCGTGGCCGCCCGCCGTTCCCGCTCGTCGTCTTCGCGCACGGGTTCGCGGAGACGCCCGGCGCCTATGCGGGCCTGCTCGACTCCTGGGCGCGCGCCGGCTACGTCGTCGCCGCGCCGCTGTTTCCGGTCGAGAGCCCGAACGCGCCGGGCGGACCGTCGCAACGCGACCTCGTGAACGAGCCTGGCGACCTGCGCTTCGTCATCTCGCGCGTCACGTCCGGCCAGAGCCCGCTGCGCGGGCTGATCGACGCGACGAAGATCGCGGTCGCCGGCCAGTCGGACGGCGCGGAGGCCGCGCTCTCCGCAGCGTATGACCGCCGCTTTCGCGACCCGCGCATCGACGCCGCGCTCGTCATGTCCGGTGCTGCCCTGCCCGGCTTCTCCGGCCCATCTCGGGGCGCGGCTCCGCTGCTCGCCGTTCAGGGCACGAGCGACCCGTTCAACTCGCCGGGCACGACCATCGGGTACTTCCGCCTCATGCAGCGGCCGAAGTTCCTGCTCTGGCTCATCGGCGCCGCCCACCTCGAGCCCTACACGACGAATGACCGCTGGGCCGGCGTCGTCCGTCGCACGACGATCGCGTTCCTCGACCACTACCTGCGAGGCGCGCCGCTTCGCCGGCTCGTCGACGCCGGCACCGCGGCTGGTGTCGCTCGCCTGACGTCGGAGCCGTGACTCGGGCCGGGGTGTGGTCACCGTCAGTGGAGGCTCGGCTCGCGGCCGGCTGCGAGCTGTCCGAGGAAGGCGCTGGCGCGGTTGGCTCCGAGCGGGTGCATGAAGGCGGTGGCTCGGACGTCGCGGTAGGCGCGGGCGAGCGGGCTGCCGTTGAGGTAGCCGGCCCCGCCGGAGAGCGCGAGCGCACGGTCGACGATGCGTACGGCGGCCTTGCCGACGAACGCCTTTGCGCTCTGCGCCTCGGCGAAGAGGCTCGTGATCTGGCGAGCCGTGCCGGTCGAGGCGGGGTTGAGCGCGTGGTGGTCGTCGATCAGCGCGGCGGCACGTGAGAGGACGGCGCGGCAGGCCGAGAGATCGACGAAGCTCTCGGCCGCGAGCACCTCCGTGTGAGGGTCGGAGTCGGAGCGACGGGCGAGCTGGCCGGCGACGCTGCCGTGCGCGCTCTCGGCGATGCCGAGTGCGGCGGCCGCGTGCAGGAGCCCGGCGCCGAGATTCCGCTCCATGTACTGGACGGCGTCGCCGACCGGGAAGCCGCCACGGAGCGCGGACAGCGGAAGCCGCACATCCTCGAAGGAGACCGAGTTGCTGCCCGAGGCGCGCATGCCGAGCGCATCCCAGTCGTCGTGGACGACGACGCCCGGCGCCTCGCGCGGCACCATCGCGTAGCCGTAGCGCTCGAGCCCGTCTTCGTCGCTGTAGGTGACGGCCGTGTAGAGGATGTCGGCGGCGGGTGACATGGTGCAGAACACCTTGACGCCGGAGATCACCCAACCGTCTCCGCTGCGCGTGGCGGCCGTCGCCGGACGGGTGAGGTCCTGCCGGAACTCGCTGCCCGCGGATGCGAAGACCGTGCCGTCACGGACGATCTGCTCGAGCGTCGACGCGAACGCTCCGGCGCGACGCGCGTCGCGTCCTGCGATCGCACGCTGCCAGCGGCGGACGACGTTGAGCAGGAACGCGAAATGCATGTTCACGCCCAGGGTCAACGCGGCATCGCCGCGGGCGAGCCTGCTCGAGGCCACGAGCACGTCGTGCACGGACGTGACGCCGAGCCCGCCGAACTCCTCCGGGATCGGGGCGGTGAAGTACCCGCTCTGCTTGATGTCGGCGAAGCTCTCGAAGGGGAAGCTGGCCTCGCGGTCGTGGATGGCGGCGCGGGGCTCGATTTCGTGCGCGAGCGTCTCGGCGAGCGCGACGAGGCGCCTGCCGGGTTCGGTCTTGGCTGTCAGCTCGAGGGCCATCTGACGTTCCTTTCGGTCGCTGCGTGTGCCCGGGCGTGCTCGGCGAGCCTCCGGTAGCCACGGCGGTGGTAGACGAGTGGCGTCCCTTCGCCGGCGCGTGCCGTTCGAACGCGGCCGAAGAGGACGGTGTGATCGGCGATCTGAACGTGCTCGGAGAGCTCGCAGTCGAGGTGGGCGAGCGCTCCGGCGACGATCGGGCTCGCGCTTCGCCCGGTGTCGGGCTCGGCGAACGGCTCGAGGAACTTCGTCGCGCCCCGCGCCGAGCCGTAGCGTGCGATCGCGAGCTGATCCGCCGCGAGGATGCTCACGCCGAACCTTCCCGAGCTCATGATCGCGCGGGTCGTGGCTCCGCTGGAGCCGAGCGAGACGAGCACGATCGGGGGATCCGCCGAGACCGATGCGAATGCGGTCACGGTCATGCCCCACGGTCTGTCGCCGAGTTGGCACGTGACGAACACGACGCTGCTCGCAAGCGTGCTCATCGCGGCGGTGAAGTCGCTGGTGAGCGGTTGGTGGCCTCCTTCGAGGAGGCCACCAACCGTGGCGGACGTGGTCACGAGGTCGCCACGTCCACCGTGACCGGGACGCCGTTCGTCACCATGTCGAAGACGGCCGAGCGCCGCTGTGCGCGCGCAACGACCTCCCGCAGCTTCTCCTCGGGAGCGTCTCCCGCGACGCGGAACGAGACGCGGATCCGCTCGAAGCCGTTGCGGTAGTCGTCCGACAGGCCGAGCGCGCCGCGCACGTCCATGTCGCCCTCGAGCGTCGACTCGACCTCGCTGAGGTGCACGCCGCGGGCGGCCGCGACGTAGACGAGCGAGGTGGTGAGGCAGGCGGCGAGTGCGTGCAGCAGGCTCTCGGCCGGGTTCGGACCGGTGTCGGTGCCGAGCAGGATCGCCGGCTCGCCCGCGTCCATCACGAACTCCTCGGCGCGCGATGTGTCCTCCTGGTTGGCGGCATAGAAGTCGCGGATCGTCGTGCGGTTGTGTGCGCCGCCGATCCAGCGGTTCCGCGCCCGGAACTGGAACGTGGCGAGCGAGGGATCCGCTCGGAGCGCGTCGAGCGTGCCGAACAACTGCTCGGTGTCGACGCCGTTGCGGACCGTCTCCGTCGTGCTGCTCATTCGATGTCCTCCGTGTCTGGTGGTCGTCCGGCCCGGTGCCGGATCGGTCGTGCACAGCAGACACGGGGGCGGTTGGCCGGCGGTGGATGCGCCGGTAAAGCCGCGGTAGGTGCCGCGAGCGCGCTCGCAGACCGCAGGCGCAGGGGGACGCGCCCGCTTTACCGCCGCGTTGTTCCGCTGCAACCGCCCGTTTCCACGCTCCGGGTCTGCTGAGTGGCGACAACGAGACCGGAGGTGTGCGATGACACGTCCCCACGAGCGACACGAGCGGCCCGTACCGAGGCGTGAGCGTCGCTCTCTTCACGAGCCTGTTCGCGGGCCAGGCGGCACTGATCGCCATGTCGCCGGTACTGGCGAAGGCGGCCGGCGACCTGCATGTCTCGACGGCCGCAGCGGGTCAGTTGCGGACGCTGACCGGCCTGGCCGCAGGGATCACGGCGCTCATGCTCGGCAGCGTTGCCGGGCGAATCAGCCTCGGACGCCAGCTGATCGGCGGCAGCGGCGCTGCTTGCGCTCGGCTCGCTCGCGAGCGCCGGCGCTCCGAGCTTCGCGCTGCTGGCGCTGGCTCAGCTGCCTGTCGGCATCGCCGTCGCCGTGCTGACGACGGCAGGCACGCTGGCTGCGGCGGAGTGGGTGTCTCCGGAACTGCGGACGCGCACGCTGTCGTGGGCGCTCGTCGGCCAGCCCGCGGCCTGGATCGTGGGCATGCCGCTGATCGGGCTCGTGGGCGAGCACAGCTGGCGCTACGGCTGGCTCGCGCTCCCCCTCGTCGCAGCCGTCGCGGCCGCAGTGCTCGTGGCGCCCCGCGCCGGACAGCCCGCCGGCCGTGTGCGCCCCACGCGCACCCGCGCCGTCCTCGGCGACCCCGTCCTCGTGCGCTGGCTGGCGTCCGAGTTGCTCGCGAACGCGGCCTGGGCGGGGACGCTCGTCTTCTCGGGCGCGCTCTACTCCGAGTCGTACGGGACGTCGACGGGGATGACCGGCTGCCTGCTCGCGGTCGCGGCCTGCGCGTACGTCGCCGGCAACCTCACCTGCCGTCGCTTCGCCCGTCACGAGCCGCGCCGGGCCCTCGTCGTGTTCGCCGTCCTGCTCGCGATCACCGACGGCCTCTTCGGCATCGTGCGCCTGGACGCCCTTCTGAGCACGGCCCTCTTCTCGAGCGCCGCGTTCGTCGCCGGCGGTCGCACGCTCATCGCGAGCGGGTTCGCGCTCGCAACCGGGCCCGAGCTGCGGCCGGCCGCCACGAGCCTGCGGGCCGCGACGATGCAGTTCGGCTACTTCGTGGGCTCGATCGCAGGCGGCCTGGCGCTCGCGGTCGGCGGCTACAGCGCGCTCGGCGTCACCATGTGCCTCTTCTTCCTCAGCGCCGGAGCGGCCCTCGTGCAGCGCCCGATCGCACTGCGGAGGCGACGCGGCACGGTGATAGCATCGCACGCCTCTGGACATGGATTTCCGGCTCCTCGGCCCGCTAGAGGTCTTCGCTGGCAGCGCGCCCTTGCCCATCGCGGCAGGGAAGCAGCGCGCGCTGCTGGCGATCCTGCTGCTTGACGCCAACCGCAGCGTGGGCCGCGACCAGATCGTCGACGCCCTGTGGGGCGAGGGCGTCCCGGAGTCTGCGCAGAAGATGGTGCAGATACAGGTCTCGCAGCTGCGGAAGGCGCTTCCGGAGCCCCGTCTGCACACGCGCCCTCCCGGCTACCTGCTCGAGGTTCGGGACGACGAGCTGGACCTGGCGCGCTTCGAGCGCTCGGTCGCCGACGCCCGGCGGGCCCTCGCGCAAGGCCATGCCCAGGAGGCGAGAGAGCTGCTGGGTTCCGCGCTCGCGCTCTGGCGCGGGCGCGCACTGGCCGAGTTCTCGGAGCCCTTCGCGAGGCACGAGGGCGCGCGCCTCGAGGAGCTGCGGGTTGCCGCGCTCGAATGGCGGATCGAAGCGGACTTCGCGCTCGGGCATCATCGCGACGTGGTGAGCGAGCTCGAGGCGCTGATCGCTCAGTACCCGCTGCGCGAGCACCTGCGCGCTCAGCACATGCTTGCGCTCTACCGGTCGGGCAGGCACGCAGAGGCGCTTGCCGGCTACCAGACGTTCCGGAGGACGCTCGCCGACGACCTGGGGATCGAGCCGTCTGCCTCGCTGCGCGAGCTCGAGCGCCTGATGCTGCGCCAGGATGCGACGCTCGACCTCCCCGTCGCCGCGCAGGCGCGCGACCGCCGCGTCCGCGCCGAGCGGACGGCACGAGACCGCCCGCGCGGGCCCCGGGTCGAAGATCGCCCATGCGCGGAGCGGCGACGTCCGGATCGCCTACCAGGTCGTCGGGGACGGGCCCCTCGACCTCGTTCTCGTCCACGGCTGGGTCTGTACCTTCCAGGCCGGCTGGGAGCACCCGAATCTGGCCGCCTTCTACCGGCGGCTCGCCTCGCTGGGGCGACTCATCCTCTTCGACAAGCGCGGCACCGGCCTGTCCGACCGGGTCTCGCCCGAGCGCCTGCCCGACCTCGAGACGCGTATGGACGACGTGCGCGCAGTCATGGACGCGGTCGGGTCCGAGCGTGCGGTCGTGCTCGGCATCTCGGAAGGCGGAGCGATGTCGGCGCTCTTCGCTGCGACGCACCCGGAGCGGACGCTGGCGCTCGTCCTCATGGGCACCTTTGCGCGCATGCTGCGGGCGCCCGACTATCCGATCGGGGTGAGCGACGACGACTTTCGCACGCGCCTCGCCGTGATCGAGGAGGACGACTGGGCCTCGGCGGTGACACGGGAGTGGCTCGAGCGTGCCGCGCCCGGGCTGCTCGACGACCCGGCGGCGGTCCGCTGGTACACCTCGTACGTGCTGCGCGGGGCGAGTCCGGGCGCCAGCAGGGCGATCCGGCTCATGAACGCCGAGATCGACATCCGGGACGTGCTTCCGGCCATCAGCGTCCCGACGCTCGTGCTCTACCGCTCCGGCGAGTACTACCGCGAGGGCGCGCGGTTCATGGGCGAGCACATCCCCGGGGCACGCGTGGCCGAGTTCGCGGGCAGCGACCATCTGCCGTGGGAGGGCGACTGGGTGTCCCTGCTCGACGAGACCGAGCGGTTCCTGGCCGGAGTGCGCGACGACATCGAGCCTGACCGGGTGCTCGCCACCCTGCTCTTCACGGACATCGCCGGGTCGACCGCCGGGAATGAGCGGCGCACGCGCCTCCACCAAATCGTGCGCGCGCAGGTCGCGCGCTTCCGAGGCCGCGAGGCCGACGTCGCCGGCGACGGGCTCCTCGCAATCTTCGACGGCCCGGCCCGGGCCGTCCGCTGCGCGTCCGCCATCGTCGCGTCCGCCCGCGACCTCGGCATCGAGGTGCGCGCCGGTGTCCATACCGGCGAGATCGAGCCCTCGGAAGCGGGCGTGCGAGGAATCGCCGTCCACGTCGGCGCGCGCATCGCCGCGGCCGCCCGGCCCGGGGAGGTACTCGTGTCGAGCACCGTCAAGGACATCGTCGCGGGCTCGGGCATCGGCTTCGAGGAGCGCGGCGAGCATGAGGTGCCGGGAGTGCCCGGCACCTGGCAGGTGTTCGCGGCCGCACCGTGACGGCCACCCCACGTCGCCGGCATCGGGGAGAGCGAGCACGCCGGGCGCGCGCGAAGGGCAGATAATGATCCCGGAGGACAGGCGGGTGGACTTTCGCATACTCGGGCCTCTCGAGGTGGTGGCCGACAACGGCCCCGTCAGGCTGCGGGGAGGCAAGCAGAAGGCGCTGCTGGCGCTGCTGCTGCTTCACGCCGACCGGGTCGTCCCGATGGATCGGCTCGTCGACGATCTCTGGGGTCACGACGTGCCGGAGACGGCTCGGAAGATGGTGCAGATCTTCGTCTCCCAGCTGCGCAAGCAGCTGCCGGACGGACTGCTGCGCACGCGCGCGCCGGGCTACGTCGTCGACCTCGACGGACACTCCCTCGACCTGCGCCGCTTCGAGAGGCTCCACGCCGACGGCCGCGAGGCGCTCGCGCACGGGCGCGCCCACGAGGCAGAGGCGGCCCTCCGCGGAGCGCTCGAGCTGTGGCGCGGCCAGGCGCTCGCAGAGTTCGACGAGCCGTTCGCACGGCTCGAGGAGGCCAGGCTGGCCGAGCAGCAGGTCACCTGCCTCGAGGAGCGCATCGAGGCGCAGCTGGCCCTTGGGCGCCATGCGGAGCTCGTCGCGGAGCTCGACGCGCTCATTCGCCGCCATCCGCTGCGCGAGCGCCTGCGCAGCCAGCTCATGCTCGCCCTGTACCGGTGCGGCAGGCACGCCGAGGCGCTCGACGCCTTCCAGAGGTTCCGTCGCATGCTCGACGACGAGCTCGGCATCGCCCCGTCCGCGGGTCTCAAGGAGCTGGAGCGGCGGATGCTGCAGCAGGACGCATCACTCGACCCCTTCGCCGAGGAGCCGGGAGGCGGCGTCGCGAAAGGCGCGCGCAGCGCCGTCGCCGGCGTACTTCCTCGTGTCGAGCCCGTCACGGGTCGCGAGCGCGAGCTGACCGATCTCGAGCGGCTCTACGAGGAGGCTCAGACGGGCGCGCGGCGACTTGCGTTCGTCACCGGCGAGGCCGGGATCGGCAAGACGACGATCGTCGAGAGCCTGGCCGCGCGAGCGGGAGCGTCTGCGCGGACGCTCGTCGCGCACGGCCAGTGCGTCGAGCACCGTGGCGCGGGAGAGCCGTACCTTCCCGTGCTCGAGGCGCTCGGCCGGCTCGCCCGCCAGCCGAGCGGCCAGCAGCTCGTGCCGCTGCTCGCCCGACACGCACCGACCTGGCTCGCACAGATGCCGTGGCTCCTCGCCGACGACGCGCTCGAGGCGGTTCAGCACCGGCTGGTCGGCGCCACGCCGCTTCGCATGCTGAGGGAGATCATCGAGACCCTCGAGCTGATCGGCCAGGAGACGACCCTCGTCTTCGTGCTCGAGGACCTGCACTGGAGCGATCCCTCGACGATCGACCTCCTCGACGCCCTCGCCCGGCGACGGGAGCCGGCTCGGCTGCTCGTGCTCGGCACGTACAGGCGCGGCGAGGCCGTCGCGCAGCAGCACCCCGTCTACCGTCTCGTGCGGGAGTTGCGCCCCCGCGGTCTGTGCACCGAGGTCGCCGTCGGGCCGCTCAGCCAGACCGCCGTCGACGACTACGTGAAGGCACGCCTCGGCCGTGATGCGTCGCAGGAGGTCGCCGCGGTGCTGCGCGAGCGCACGGGCGGCAACCCGCTGTTTGCGACGACCTTGCTCGACTCCTGGCTCGAGGGCGGCCTGCTGGACGAGGGTCGCTCCGACCTCGCACGCCTGTCGAGTGACGTACCGGACACGGTGCGCGAGTTGATCGAGCAGATGCTCGAGCAGCTCGACCCGGCCGACCGCGACCTGCTCTCGGCCGCGAGCGCGATCGGACAGGAATTCTCGGCTGCCGCACTGGCGGCGGCGACGTCGCGCTCCGAGACCGAGGTCGATGTGCGCTGCGGCGCCCTCGTGCGCTCCGCACGGCTGATCGAGCGGGCCGGCGAGGAGCTGTGGCCGGACGGAACGCTCGCCGCGCGCTACCGCTTCGCCCACGATCTCCACCGGGAGGTGCTCTACGACAGCCTTCCCGCGGGGCAGCGCCGGCAGACGCACTCGAGGGTCGGCGCCCGGCTGGAGACCGCCTACCGGGCGAACCCGAAGGAGATCGCGGCCAAGGTCGCGGAGCACTTCGTGCGGGCGGGCGACGCCCGGCGCGCCGTCGTGTCGCTGCGTCTTGCGGCCGAGCAGGCGTTCGAGCGGCTCGCCCATCGCGAGGCGCTCGAGCACCTCGCCACGAGCCTGGACATGCTCGTCGGCCTGCCGGACGATCGCGACCGCTGGTTCGAGGAACTCGCGCTGCAGTCGATGCTGGGGGCGGCGCAGATCGCCGCACGGGGGTGGTCGTCGGCAGACGCCGAGGCCGCGTTCCTCCGGGCGCGCGAGCTTGCGGGGCAGATCGACGACAGCGATCACCTCGGCTGGGCGCTCTTCCGGCTCGGCACGCTCTACGAGGTACGGGGCGAGTACGAACGCTCTGAAGTGCTGCTCGAACAGGCCCTCGCGCTCTCCGCGCCGACCGCAAGCAGCGGGCTGCTGACGGACTCGCACCAGCAGCTGGCCTGCAGCCTGTTCCACCAGGGCGCCTTCGACCGCGCGCTCGAGCACGCCGAACAGGGCCTCGCCGCCTATGACGGGCAGTATTTCAACCCCGTGACGGCGGCCTACGGCGACAACGCCGGGGCCGCATGTCACAGCTGGGCGGCGCTCTCGCTGTGGTTCCTCGGATACCCCGACCGCGCCCGCGATCGCGCGCGGGCGGCGGTGGCCGTTGCCGACGACCCGCGCCGCCCGCACGGGTCTGCGATGGCGCTCGCGCAGGCCGCGATCGTCGAGCAATGCCGCCTCGACATCGCGGCGACCCGGGCGAACGCGCGGGCGGCGATGGAGGCGGCCACGAGGGACGGCTACCGCTACCGCGTCGCGATGGCGATGATCCTGCACGGGTGGGCGCTCGCCGCGGAAGGGTCCCACGACGACGGGATCGCCGAGCTCGAGCGAGGTCTCGAGCTCTCGCGCGAGACCGGCGCCCACATGGACGACCCCTACTACCTCGCCTTGCTGGGCGACGCATGCTTGCGCGCCGGACGCCTCGACGCGGCCTGGGTTGCCGTCGAAGGCGGTCTCGCGCGGGCGCCGACCGGCCGCAGGTTCTTCTTCGAGAGCGACCTCCAGCGACTCGCCGGGGAGCTGCTCCTGCGCCAGGGCGGCCGCGAGGAGGCCGAGGCGCGTCTGCACGATGCGCTCGCATTGGCGCGCGGCCAGGGCTCGCCCTCGCTCGAACTGCGGGCAGCGCTGAGCCTCGCCGGCCACCTCCGCGCCGAAGGGCGGGACGACGAGGCCCGCGGGCTGGTCGCGGGCGTCTACTCGTCGTTCACAGAGGGGTTCGAGACGCACGACCTCGTCGCGGCACGCGAGCTGCTGGCACAGCTCGGGGCATAGCCGGCGGGCGGCGCCCGCTCGCTCGCGTGCGCCGCCCGCCAGGCGTCCGGTTCCCTAGGCGACACTCTCCAGTGCCGTCGCGACCTGCGGATTGGCCGCCGCAGCCGCCGGCGCGAAGCCAGGGCGGATCAGTACGGCGGCGAGCAGCGCAGCGGCGGCCGCGAGGGCTGTCCCGGCGAGCAGCGCGTCGCCGAAGCCCTCGGTCAGCGCCGCCCCCGGCGCCAGCTTCGGGTGGGAAGCGACGGCCTCCTCGCTGCGCGAGACGGCGATCGCGGAGAGAACGGCGACGCCCAGCGCACCGCCGATCTGCTGGGTGGCGTTGACGAGTCCGGAGGCGAGGCCGGAATCGCGCTCCTCGACCCCCTGGAGCGCGCCGATCGACATCGTCACGAAGGCCAGGCCGACGCCGATTCCGGAGACCATCAGCGCCGGCAGGAGATCGCGGACGTAACTCGCGTCAGCCGGGACGCGGGCCAGCAGCCACGTCCCGGCCGCAGCCACCGCGAGCCCCGCGACGAGCGGCCGGCGCGGCCCGACCCGGGTCACCAGCTGAGCGCCGCCGACCGAGGTGACGAGCGCGGTCAGCGAGAGCGCCAGCCAGGCGAAGCCGGCCTTGAGCGGCGAGTAGCCGAGCACCTGCTGCAGGTACAGGGTGATGATGAAGAACATGCCGTAGACCGCCGCGCCGAAGAGCACACCGGCGACGTTCGAGCCGAGCAGCGCGGAGAGCCGGAAGATCCGGAACGGCACCAGAGGCGCGGCGGAGCGGAGTTCGATCACGCCGAACGCTGCGAGCAGGAGCGCCGAGGCGGCAGCGAGGCCGATGGTCTGCAGCGATGTCCAGCCGGCAGACCGGGCGTCCACCAGCGTGTACACGAGCAGCGAAAGCGCCGCCGTCACCGTCGCCGCCCCGGCCAGATCGAAGCGGCGAGCGACGCCGAGCGCCCGCGTGTCGTCGAGCAGGACCGGGCTGAGCGCGATGACGACGACGCCGACGGGCACGTTGAGGAAGAAGAGCCACTCCCAGCCGGCGGTCTGCGTGAGCACGCCGCCGACGAGGAGGCCGATCGTGCCGCCCGAGGCGCCGACCGCTCCCCAGATGCCGAGCGCCTTGTTGCGCTCCGCGCCCTCGGGGAAGGTCGTCATCAGGATCGAGAGCGCGGCGGGGGTCATCACCGCCGCTCCGATTCCCTGCAGCGCTCGTGCGGCGATCAAGAGCGCTCCGGACGGGGCGAGCCCTCCGAGCAGCGACGCGAGTGCGAACACGGCGACGCCGGCGACGAAGACGCGACGCCTGCCGAGCAGGTCGGCTGCACGCCCGCCGAGCAGCAACAGACCGCCGAACGTCAGCGCGTAGGCGCTCACGACCCATTGCAGGTTGTTCTCGGAGAACTGGAGGTCGGCCTGGATCGAAGGCAGGGCGACGTTCACGATCGCCACGTCCAGGATGACCATGAAGAAGGCCGAGCAGAGCAGCGCCAGACCGAACCAACGGCGCGCGCCGGTCGTGGGTAGAGATT
Source organism: uncultured Actinomycetes bacterium (assembly GCA_963743275.1). Classification (GTDB taxonomy): domain Bacteria; phylum Actinomycetota; class Thermoleophilia; order Gaiellales; family JALYLC01; genus JALYLC01. The sequence continues at coordinate 357,162 of CAVUPB010000006.1, forward strand.
CCATCGGGTGGTTCCTTTCCGGTCGAATGTCGTTTACCGGGCAAAGAACACACCCGGGCGCCTGCACTTCGACTGGCACCGGGTAAAGCACGGGTAGGGGCGCGTCGGCCCGATGGAATCTCCGGCGCCGCGCGCCGTCACGCGCTCAGGCGGCTCGAGTCTCGCCGGAGGGGATGGAGTGCGTCCTGAAGCCCTTGACCGTGAGGTAGATGCCGAGCGACAGCTCCCAGAAGAACTCGGGGATGGTCGCGATGCCCTGGACCGGGCCGCCAGCTGCGAAGAGGTCGAACAGCACGCCGATCCCCGAGAGGATGATCAACGGGCCTCCGATGAGCCCCAGCATCGCCATCTTCCGCGGCACGAGGCCAGACCGGTACATCAGGGAGCCCAGGATCAGGCCGTTCCCGATGCCGACGACGAAGCCGGGCCCGAGCAGGAACGTCCAATCCTTGATCGCGGCGAGCGATTCGGCGTACCCGCCGAGCGAGGCGGCATCCGCTCCCACGTCCTTCCGCAACGTCACGACGGCAAGGACGGCCAGGATGCCGACGGCGATGAAGACGCATTCGATGATGCGAGCGGCGACGTACCCCAGGGCCAGGGTCTCGTTCTGCCGCCGGAAGCTCGCGAACGGCACGACAGCAGTGCCGATGTTCGCGACGATGAGCAGCAGCTCGAGGAGTGCCGCCAGGTAGATGCGGCTGTCGGCGCCGCCACCGGCGATGTAGCCCTCGGGATCGTCGAGCACGGGTTGGAACAGGGCCAACGCGGCGATCGACGTGATGAACGTGATCAGGAAGAGCACACCGGTGATCCGAGCGCTCCTCCGGGTGGCCTCCCTCCCTGCGTCCCGCGGTTCGCGGGCGTCCCGACCAGACGCGTCGTGCGACGTCGTCAGCATGGCCGCCTCCCCGGAATGCGGTGCCTTGCCCTCGTCGCCATCAGCCGCGCGCGGAGGCGGTGCATGTACGGCATCAGGCCGTAGATGACGATCGGCACGGCGATGGTCGCGAGCACGAACGTGCGAACGACCGGCGAAAGCGTCTTCAACCAGTCGCCGAGCGCGAGGTTGATGACGGTGAGCGTCGGGAAGACGCTGAGCCAGATCATGACACCGAGGTGGTGCTTGCTCGGCGGTGGGATCGAGGCGGGCTGAGTTCCGGGGGTTCGGCTGGTCATAGGGATTTCTCCTATCGGTGTGTGGGTTCGTTGCTGAGCTCTGTGGTCGCGCGGGTGCCGGCGAATGCGAGGACGGCAGTGCGCACGTCCTCCTCGACGAGATCGGCGTTGATGGCGATGGCGGCGGCCGAGCCTTCGCCGGCGGCCGTGATGACCTGGGCGCGTGCGTTGGCCACGTTGCCCGCCACCCACACGCCGGCGACGCTCGTCAGCCCGTCACCGCCGGTGACCGGCCATCCGTCCTCGTCGAGGTCGCAGCCGAGAGCGGCGAGCAGATCGCTGTTGGGGACGAATCGCGGCGGGACGAACAACGCGTCGCAGGCGACGGTGCGGTCGCCGTCGAGCTCGACGCCGCAGAGGCGGTCGCCCTCGACGAGGACCTGCTGCGCGGCTCCCTCGACGATGGCGATCCCGCGGGCGGCCAGCTGCTGGCGCTCGGCCGCCGCCAGGCTCCCGCCCGGCGCGATGTACACGAGGTCATCGGACCACTGGCGGACGATCTGGGCATAGCGGACAGCCGCGGGCGAGCCGCCCAGCACGCCGAGCTTCCGGTCTCGCACCTCGAAGCCGTGACAGTAGGGGCAGTGCAGGACGTCGCGGGCCCACCGTTCGCGAAGGCCGGGGATGTCGGGCATCTCATCGCGCAGGCCCGTCGCCACGAGGAGCCGTCGCGCATGCAGCGAACGGCCATCGCCCAGAACCACGCGGAAGCGGCCGGCACCGTCGCTCACGATCTCCTCGGCGCTGCCTTGGACGATCGCGACGCCGTAGCCTTCGACCTCCTCGCGCCCGAGGGCGAGCAGCTCGCCGGGGGCCAGGCCGTCGCGCGACAGGAACCCTTGCATGTGCGCGGCGGGAGCGTTGCGTGGCGATCCGGCATCGATCACCGCGACCCGGCGTCGTGCCCTGCCGAGCACGAGGGCCGCACTCAGGCCGGCCGCGCCGCCGCCGACCACCACCACGTCATAGATGGGCATTTCCATGAGCGGAGGGTGCGGGGGCGACCCGTCACCTGACAACTTTCGTTGCTGTTTCCGGGAATCGGCCGCTACCCTGTGCCGCGATGAGCGACCCGCCGGCTCTCGCGACCGTCCTCGCCGAGGTCGGTCCCCGCCTGAGACGGCTGCGAACACGCCGAGGCGTCACCCTGACCCAGCTCGCCGCAGAGACCGGCATCTCCAAGAGCACCCTGTCGCGACTGGAATCCGGCCAGCGCAAGCCCGGCCTCGACCTGCTCCTACCTCTCGCCCAGGCCCACCAGGTGCCCCTCGACGAGCTCGTCGGCGCGCCCGAGGTCGGCGACCCCCGCATCCGGCTGAAGCCCCGGCGCCGAAACGGCCGTGTGGTCTTCCCGCTCACCCAGCAGTCGAAGAGCGGAGTGCAGGTGTGGAAGGTGATCATTCCGCCCGAGAGCGGCGAGCCCGAGCTCCGCACGCACGAGGGCTACGAATGGCTCTACGTCCTCTCGGGCCACATGCGGCTGATCCTGGGCGAGCACGACATCACGATGCCACCCGGCGAAGTGGCCGAGTTCGACACGCGGCTTCCGCATTGGTTCGGCCCGGCCGACGACCAGCCCGTCGAGATCCTCAGCGTCCACGGGAGCCACGGCAAGCGCATGCACGTCCGCGCCGCGCCCCGCCGCAAGGACGACTCCGCCTGATCGCGCACTGATCGTCCGGCCCCGTCGGGCAGCCACGCCACGGGTCGCCGGCTGAGCGCAAGCCACACGTCGATGACGGGCCGACTAGGGTCGGCCCACTACACTCGCCCTCGAATTCACGACGCACGCGCTCACGGCAATGTGGTTCCGATCAGTTTCGAGGAGTTGGGAGTCATGGCGACCATGGTGTTCGTACTGCCCATCCTGCCCGGCAAGGAAGACGTCGATCGCGAGATGCTGGCCGGACTGAGCACCCCGGGACCGGCGCGGGATGCCTACCTCGCGGCGCGTCGCGCCCAGGGCCTGAAGCGCGAGACGGTGTGGCACCAGAAGACGCCCGACGGCACCCTCGCGATCATCGTGCTCGAAGGCGATGACGTCCAGAGCGCGCTCGGCGTGAGCGCCACCTCGGACGATCCCTTCCATAAGCAGTTCCGGGAGTTCGTGAAGGACGTTCACGGCGTCGACCTCGCGAACGACCCGCCGCCGGACATCAGCCTGATCACCGACACGCAGTTCTGACGCTGCACGCCGGTGCCCCGGCGCTCAGCGGTCACTCCAGCTCGCACGATCGCGTGACGCTCCTCGAGCTGCACGTTCGCGGGATGGGCCGCCATCGCGCTTGAACGCGGCCGGCTCGAGCGTCTCCGCGTAGAAAGCCGCACCGTCACTACGGACTCCTCGGATGCGGCTCGATGCGCCCGTGCCCGATGCTGGTGCGATGAGCGCGTTGGACCGTTTCGCGGCTGAGGAGCGCTTCCGTGATCGTGTCGAGGCCGGGCGGGAGTTGGCCGGGCTCCTCGCCGGGTACGCCGATCGCGATGACGTGATCGTCCTGGGCCTGCCGCGCGGCGGCGTGCCCGTCGCGTTCGAGGTCGCGCGAGCACTGAGCGCCCCGCTCGACGTCTTCCTCGTGCGCAAGCTCGGCTTCCCCGGGCACGAGGAGTATGCGCTGGGCGCCGTCGCGAGCGGCGGCATCCGCGTCCTCAACCGGAAGCTGATCGACTCGCTCGACCTCCCGCCCGAGTGGATCGAGGCGATCGAGGCGAAGGAGCTGCGGGAGCTCGACCGCCGCGAGCGGGCCTATCGCGGCGATCGCCCGCCCCCGGATGTGGCGGGGCGCACGGTCATCCTCGTCGATGACGGCCTCGCGACCGGCTCGACGATGCTGGCGGCGGTCGAGGCCGTGCGTCAGGACGGCCCGGCGCGGCTCGTCGTCGCGGTGCCGGTTGCCGCACGTGAAGCGCGCGACGCGCTCGGCGCCGTGGCCGACGAGGTCGTCTGCGCGCTCACGCCCCGACCGTTCTACGCCGTCGGCGCGTGGTACGAGGATTTCGCGCAGACGACGGATCACGAGGTGCGCGCGCTGCTCGAGCAGGCCCGGCAGCGGCCGGCCGATCCACGGCTCGCGGGGCTGCACACCCTGACCGGCGCGGCGACGGACTACGACCCGCTGCTGGAACGCGCGTCCGGGCGGCGCTTCGTGCTCATAGGCGAGGCGACGCACGGCACGCACGAGTTCTACCGCGAGCGCGCCGAGATCACGAAGCGGCTGATCGCCGAGGCCGGGGTCACGATCGTGGCGGTCGAGGCCGACTGGCCCGACGCGTACCGCGTCAACTGCTTCGTCCGCGGCTCGGGCGACGACCACAACGCGGCCGAGGCGCTCGCGGACTTCAAGCGCTTCCCGGCCTGGATGTGGCGCAACACGGACGTCGCCGCGTTCGTCACCTGGCTGCGCGAGTGGAACGACGCCCTTCCGGCGGGAGCGCCCAAGGTCGGGTTCTACGGCCTCGACCTGTACAGCCTGCACGCGTCCATGGACGCGGTGGTCGGCTACCTCGACCAGATCGACCCCGGCGCGGCGCGGCGCGCGCGCGAGCGCTACGCCTGCTTCGACCACTTCAGCCGCGACCCGCAGATCTACGGCTACGACGCCCAGATCCGCGGCGCCGAGCCGTGTGAGCGGCAGGCGGTCGAGGAGCTGCTCGAGCTCCGGCGCAGTGCTGCCGAGGTGGCGCGACACGACGGCCGTGTCGCCGAGGACCGGCACTTCTCCGCCGAGCAGAACGCACGCGCGGTGGTGGGCGCGGAGCGCTACTACCGCGCGATGTACCGCGGCGGCAGCGAGAGTTGGAATCTGCGGGATCGGCACATGGTGGACACACTCGACGCGCTCGCCGCGCACCTCGAGCGGACCTACGGCCAGGCCAAGGCGGTCGTGTGGGAGCACAACTCGCACATCGGCGATGCGCGGGCAACGGAGATGGGGCCTGCCGGCCAGGTCACCGTTGGGCAACTCGTACGTGAACGGCACGGGGCCGACGCGCTGCTCATCGGAATGACCACGTACTCCGGCACGGTGACCGCCGCGTCCGACTGGGGTGGCCCGGCGGAGCGCAAGCTGGTGCGCCCGGCCCTTGCCGGCAGCTGGGAAGCCCTCCTGCACGAGCAGCCCGCACCGTCCTTCGCGGTCGACCCCTCCGCGCTCCGCGCACGCAGGCTCCAACGCGCGATCGGCGTGATCTACCGCCCCGAGACCGAGCGTCATTCGCACTACTTCCACACGCGCCTGGGCGACCAGTTCGACGTGGTGCTGCACTTCGACGAGACAAGCGCCCTCGTGCCGCTGGAGCGCACCAGCCTGTGGGACGCGGGCGAGCTTCCGGAGACCTATCCATGGGGCGTCTAGACCCCGCCGCTCCAGCGCACGTCCTCGTCTCCGCCGGAGACGCCTGGCTCGAAGGCGACCTCGCCATCCCCGGTGGAGCGAGCGGGATCGTCGTGTTCGCGCACGGCAGCGGCTCAAGCCGCCACAGCCCTCGCAACCGCCTCGTGGCCGCGGCACTCAATCAGGCCGGGCTGGCCACCCTCCTCGTCGACCTGCTCACCCCCGCCGAGGAGTCCATCGACCGGATCACGGCTGAGCACCGCTTCGACATCGCGTTGCTCGCACGACGTCTCACCGGCGTCGTCGACTGGCTCGCCACCTGCGCCCCCGCCGCGAGCCTCCCCGTCGGGCTCTTCGGTGCGAGCACCGGCGCAGCGGCGGCACTCGTGGCCGCGGCCACACGGCCCCGGGTCGTCGGCGCCGTCGTGTCGCGCGGCGGCCGGCCCGATCTCGCCGGGCCGGCACTCCCGCGCGTGCATGCACCCACGCTGCTGATCGTGGGCGGCGCCGACGGGCAGGTGCTCGAGCTCAACCGGCAGGCACTCGAGTTGCTCGGTGCGAGCGAGAAGCAGCTCGCCGTCGTCCCCGGGGCGACCCACCTGTTCGAGGAGCCCGGAACGCTCGAGCAGGTCGCGCACCTCGCCGCGGACTGGTTCTCCCGCCACCTCACGGGCGACCGAGGCTGATCTCGGGGCTTGCGGGGTCTTTCGGGGGATGGGCCGAGTAGGGATCGAACCTACGACCTTGGGATTAAGAGTCCCCTGCTCTACCAGCTGAGCTATCGGCCCCGGGTGCCGGAGAGTACCAGCGAGACCGCCTCAGGCGGCGCGGCCCGAGGCGAGCGCGCCGTCGGCGTCGTCCGCGAGCTGCACGAGGCGCGCCACGCCGATGCGCTCGAGCGCATCGCGCACGCGGTCGTCGGCGCCGCACAGGGTGAGGCGGCCGCCGCGCAGGCGCGCGTCGCGCGCGGAGCGGACGAGGACGCCGACGGCGCTCTCGTCCATGCTGCCCGGCGCGGACAGCTCGATCACGATGTGGTGGGACTCGCGCACGGAGTCGCTGGTCAGGACCTCGGCCAGGTCGGCCACGAGTCCGTAGTCGAGCGGCTCGCTCACGCTCACCAGCGCGGCGCCGTCGGGCGTCGTCTCGATGTCGATCACGGTGTGGTCGTGACGCTCGTCGAGGTCGACGCGGCGGACGTCTTGAGCTGCTTGACGATCTTCTTCACCTGGGGGGCGTTGACGTCGTCGGGCGCCAGCTTGAGGAACGCGTCGTAGGCCTTGATCGCCGTCTTGGTGTCGTTCGCGCTCTGGGCGGAGGAGCCGTAGTTCAGCCAGATCGTCGCCGCGAGGTCGTTCTTCGCGAACGACGGGAGCGTGACGATCTTGCCGTAGGTGCTCGTCGAGCGCTTCCACCAGGTGTTCGCCTTGGTCGAGATCTTGCTCGCCTGCCCGAGCAGCTTGGTCTGCTGCTCCGACTGCGAGGCCGTCTGCGCCTGCGTGACCGGATCCACCGAGAGCGAGCCGAGCGTGCCGCCCGTGAACGTGCTGTCGGCGCCGGGCGAGGACGAGAGCGCCTGCTGCTGGAGCTGCTGCGCCTGGTTGGAGTTGTTCGTCGCGACCTGCGCCTGCGCCAGCGCGAGGCGCTGCAGGTTGTCCATGCTGTTCCCCTTGAGCTTCAGCACGTGACCGAGCGCGCGCGCCTCGTCGCTCGGGCGGGTGGCACTCGCGTAGGCGTCGGCGAGCTGCAGCCAGGCGTCGGCGTTGGCGGGTTGCGCCTTGACCTTCTTCTCGAGCGAGCCGATGCTCGACGCGCCCGGCGTGGTCGAGCCGGCGCTGCCGCCGTTCTGCCCGATGATGTCGGAGAGCGAGGCGTTGCTGCCCGTGCCGACGCCGCCGATGATGAACGAGGCCGCGAAGATGGCCGCCAGCACGAAGAAGACCGCGCCGACCCAGCCCTTGCGGTTGCGGATCCAGATGATCATGTCGGAGGACTCTTCGCTTGATCGAGAAGGCGCGAGCGCGCGTCCGCCGCGGCGGGGAGGGCGCGCTCGAATGCGGTCGAATCCACACCGTACAGCACGTCGCCGCCGATCGCGACCAGCGTCACGAGAGCCGGGGAGCCGCCCAGCACGAGCGCCGAGACCGGGTCGTCGCTGGGCCAGAACGGCGTGCCGTCGAGCCGTACCGCGACGAGGTCGGCGAGCAGGCCGGGTGCGAGCGCCCCGCGGTCGGCGAGCCCGAGCGCCCGCGCGCCGTCGAGCGTCGCCAGTTGCAGCGCGCTCGCCGTCGACAGCGCCTCGGGGTCGCCCGCGCTCGCGCGCGCCAGCAGCAGCGCGGCGCGCAGCTCGTCGAACATGTCGAGCGAGAGCGCCGACGACGGGCTGTCGGTGCCGAGCCCGACGCGGATGCCGGCCGCGCGCAGGCGCGCGAGCGGCGCGACGCCGCAGCCGAGCAGGGCATTCGAGCGCGGGCAGTGGGCGACCGCGGCGCCGCTCGCGGCCAGCGCCGCGATCTCCTCGTCGCCCACGTGCACCGCGTGCGCGACGACCGTCTCGGGCCCCAGGAGCCCGCGCTCGGCGAGCTCGAGGACCGGATGGCGGCCATAGGGCGCGACCATGCGCGCCAGGACGCCGCTCCCCGCGACCATGGCGTCGAGCTCGTGCCGGGACTCGCCGAGGTGCGTCACCACGCGCATCCCGCGCGCGCGTGCGAGCTCGACCATCGCCGTGAAGAGCGGCGGCGCGACCGTGAAGGGGGCGTGCGGCGAGATCGCGAGCTCGACGCGCGGGCCCGCCTCGGCCGCGAGCGCGTCGAGCCGCCCCGCGAGCGCGGCCACCACGGCGGGCGTGTCGGCGTCGTCGCCGCCGAAGGCCTCGAGCGCGACGACCGCGCGCAGGCCCGCGGCGCTGCAGGCGGCGACGGACGCGCCGGCGTAGGCGGCGTCGACGAGCGTCGTGACCCCCGAGCGCAGGCTCTCCGCGGCACCGAGGCCGGCCATCGCGTCCAGGCCCTCGCCGCCGAGGTGCCGGGTGCGCCGGGCATGGGCCGCGATCCACGGGCCGAACGCGAGGCCGTCGCCGAGACCGGAGTACGCGGCGTACTCGATGTGCGAGTGGAGGTTCACGAAGCCGGGAGCCAGCACGCAGCCCGGCAGATCGACGCGGACGGCGTCCGGATGCGCCGCTGCCAGCTCCCCGGCGGTGCCCACCGCCGCGATCCGCTCCCCCTCCACGAGCACGGCACCGCCGGCGATCGGCGGCGCGCTGACCGGCACGACCCAGTCGGCGGCGAAGAGCGTGCTCACGCCTCGCTGGCGGCGGCGGTCGCGTCGTCGCGGTCGCGCGTGCGCTCGACGCCCCGCGCGACCCAGATCGAGACCTCGTAGAGCACGAGCAGCGGCAGGAGCTCCAGCAGCATCGAGATGGGATCGGTGCCCGGCAGCGCGGCGGCGGCCGCAGCGAGCACGACGATCGCGATGCGCCGGTTCTTGCGCATCACGCGCGCGGACAGCACGTGCAGCCGGGTCAGTATCCAGACGGCCGCGGGCATCTCGAAGATGATGCCCATCACGAACATCATCGTCATCTCGAACGGGTAGATGCTGCGCGCGCGCGGCAGCGGGTTGACCTCGTTGGAGGCCCAGTAGTAGAGGAAGTGCACGGCCGACGGGACGACCACGTAGTAGCCGAACACGGCGCCCGCGAGGAACAGCAGCGGGACGAACATCAGGAGCGGCCGCATGCGCTTGCCGACGTCCTCGGCGAAGGCCGGGATGAGGTACGCGTAGAGCTGGTAGAGCGTGAACGGGAACGTCACGAGCAGCGCCGTGTAGACGCTGAGCATGAGCGTGAGCGTGAACGCCTCGCCGATCTCGGTCGTGATCGGCTTCGACTCCTTGAGCTTGTGCGGGAGCTGCGCGTTGAGGATGTGGAAGAGGTCGTGGTAGCGCCAGAAGGCGATCGCGAACGCGACCCCGCCCACGACGAAGCACGCGATCATGCGATCGCGCAGCTCGGTCAGGTGCTCGACGAGCGTCGCCTCCTCGCCGTGGCCGAGCCGGCGGACGCGCGCCAGCCGCGTGAAGAGGCCGATCACCGCGGGTGGCTAGGAGGCGTCCGCGGCGGTCTTGTCGGCCGCTGCCGGCGCGACCGCGGGCTCCGCGGCCACGACGGGCTCGGGCGCCTCGGCGGGCGGGAGGTCGGCAGGCGGGAGATCGGCGGGCGGGAGCTCGTGCACGCGCGCGCTCACGGGCTCGTCTTCCTCGTCGGCGGTGACGTCCACCGTGTCGTCGTCGTTGATGCCCTCCTTGAACTCGCGCACGCCCTTGCCGAGGGAGCGCGCCATCTCGGGCAGCTTCTTGGGGCCCAGGACGACGAGGGCGATGACGAGCACGATGAGGATCTCTTGCGGTCCGATGGATCCGAACACGGGGGCTCCTTTCAGGAGGCCAACGCGCCGAAGGATAGACGAGGAGCGGGAACGCGCCGCGCCGCCAGGGCGGGTACGGCCGTGTGCGCGCCGCTCTGCTGATTCGCAGCAGACCGCCGCACAGATCGTTTACGCGCGGCGGGAGGCGAAAGTTAGGGCGGTCTCAGTCGCCTCCGGCGCGCTACGCTGCAGCGAGTTAGGTGCACCTTCGGTGCGCCGTGGATCCGTTCTCACGCGACCCCCGCGCGGTCGCTCTCTGGAAAGGCACGCACGTGGCTGACCTCGTCATCGAGGGTCTCCGCGCCGAGATCGACGGCAAGGAGATCCTGAAAGGCATCGACCTCGAAGTCTCCAAGGGCGAGGTGCACGCCGTCATGGGGCCGAACGGCTCCGGCAAGTCGACGCTGTCGTACGTCCTCATGGGGCACCCCTCCTACGAGGTCACCGCCGGCTCGGTCACGTTCAAGGGCGTCGACCTGCTCGATCTCGAGCCCGACGAGCGCTCGCGCCTGGGCATGTTCCTGGCCTTCCAGTACCCGCACGCCGTGCCCGGCGTGACGGTCTCGAGCTTCCTGCGCCAGGCGCTCAACGCGCACCGCAAGGGCGGCCCCGACGGCGCCGACAACCCGATCTCCGCGAAGGAGTTCGGCAACCGGCTGCGCGCGGCGATGGAGCTCCTCGAGGTCGACAAGTCGATGTCGAGCCGCTACCTCAACGACGGCTTCTCGGGCGGCGAGAAGAAGCGCCTCGAGATCCTGCAGATGGCGATGCTGCTGCCCGAGCTCGCGATCCTCGACGAGACCGACTCCGGTCTCGACATCGACGCGCTGCGCATCGTCTCGCAGGGCGTCAACACGCTGGCCGGGCCCGATCTCGGCGTGCTCGTGATCACGCACTACCAGCGCATCCTCAACTACATCCGGCCCGACCACGTGCACATCCTCATGGATGGCCGCATCGTGCGCTCGGGCGGAGCCGAGCTCGCGCTCGAGCTCGAGCAGAGCGGCTACGCGGGCGTCGCCCCGCAGCAGGAGGTCTGAGAATGGCTCCGGAAACCGCACAGGTCGACATCGGCGAGTACCAGTACGGCTTCAGCAGCCCCGAGGCGCCGGTCTTCAAGACGCGAGCCGGCCTCGACGAGGACGTCGTCCGCGAGATCTCGGCGCACAAGAACGAGCCGCAGTGGATGCTCGACTTCCGGCTCAAGGCCTACGCGACGTACCGGCGCAAGCCGCTGCCGACGTGGGGCGGCGACCTCTCGGGCATCGACTTCGAGTCGATCTTCTACTACCTCAAGCCCACCGAGGAGAACGCGCGCAGCTGGGACGACGTCCCGGACGACATCAAGAACACGTTCGACCGCCTGGGCATCCCCGAGGCCGAGAAGAAGTACCTCGCCGGCGTCGGCGCCCAGTACGAGTCCGAGGTCATCTACCACAGCCTCCAGAAGGACCTCGAGGACAAGGGCGTCATCTTCCTCGACACCGACCAGGCGCTGCACAAGCACGAGGACCTGTTCCGCGAGCACTGGGCCACGATCATCCCGCCCACGGACAACGTGTTCGCCGCGCTCAACTCGGCCGTGTGGTCGGGCGGCTCGTTCATCTACGTGCCGCCGGGCGTCAAGGTCGAGCTGCCGCTGCAGGCCTACTTCCGCATCAACGCCCAGAACATGGGCCAGTTCGAGCGGACGCTGATCATCGTCGACGAGGGTGCCTACGTGCACTACGTCGAGGGCTGCACGGCGCCCACGTACTCGAGCGACTCGCTGCACTCGGCCGTCGTCGAGATCGTCGTCAAGAAGGGCGGCCGCTGCCGCTACACGACGATCCAGAACTGGTCGAACAACGTCTACAACCTCGTCACCAAGCGTGCCGTCGCCTACCAGGACGCGACGATGGAGTGGGTCGACGGCAATCTCGGCTCGAAGCTGACGATGAAGTACCCGGCCGTCATCCTCAAGGAGCCGGGCGCGCACGGCGAGGTGCTCTCGATCGCGTTCGCCGGCGAGGGCCAGCACCAGGACGCCGGTGCCAAGATCACGCACATGGCGCCGAACACGACGTCGGTGATCACGTCGAAGTCGATCTCGCGCGGCGGCGGGCGGGCCTCGTACCGCGGGCTCCTGCGCGTCAACCCGGGCGCCAAGGGCGCGAAGTCGAAGGTCGTCTGCGACGCCCTGATCCTCGACGAGGACAGCCGCTCGGACACGTACCCGTACATCAACATCGGCGAGAACGAGGTCGACATCGGCCACGAGGCCACCGTCTCGAAGCTCGGCGAGGAGCAGCTCTTCTACCTGCGCAGCCGCGGGCTCTCGGAGAGCGAGGCCGCCGCGATGATCGTGGCGGGGTTCGTGGAGCCGATCACCAAGGAGCTGCCGCTCGAGTACGCGGTCGAGATGAACCGCCTCATCCAGCTGCAGATGGAAGGCTCGGTCGGCTGATGGCGGCATGGCTCGAGGAACGCCGCGGCGAGGCGCGCGCGGCGCTCGCAAGCACGCCCCTGCCCACGCTCAAGGACGAGAACTGGCGCTACACGTCGCTCCGGGGCATCGACTTCGACGCGTTCGCGCCGGTCGCCGGCTCGGGCGACTCGGCGAGCACCGCGACGGTGCTCGGCGACCTCGAGACCGCCGGCGAGCTCGTCCAGCGCGGACAGGACGTCGTGGCGGTCCGCCTCGACGACGGCGTGCGCGCCGCGGGCGTCGTGCTCTCGTCGCTCGACGACGCGGTCGAGTCGCACGGCGAGCTCGTCGACCGCCACCTCGGCAGCGTGCTCGACCTGCGCGACCGCTTCATCGCCGAGAACTCGGCGACCTGGAGCGGCGGCGGGTTCGTGTACGTCCCGGCGGGCGTCTCGGTCGGGCTGCCGCTGCGGCTCGTCGTGGAGAACCCCGAGGCCGGTGCGCGCACGCTCTGGCGCACGCTCGTGATCGTCGAGGCCGGTGCGCGCCTGACGCTGGTCGAGGAGCTCGCCCCGGGCGAGCCCGGCTACCTGAACGGCGCGCTCGAGCTCGTGCTCGGCGAGGGCGCCGAGGTCGATCTCGTGCAGACGCAGGAGCTGCACCGCGACTCGTACCACTTCAGCGCGGCACGGGCAGAGATCGCGCGCGACGCCACGTTGCGCTGGTTCTCGCTCGGGCTGGGCGGCAAGCTCGGCAAGGCCCGCCAGGAGTCGCGCCTGAGCGGCCCCGGGTCGACCGTGCGCGCAACCGGGCTGTACGCGCTCGGCGACCGCCAGCACCTCGACCTCGACACGTCGCAGGAGCACGCCGCCCCGAACGCCGTCTCGGACCTCACCTACAAGGGCGCGCTGCGCGATCACGCGCGCGCGGTCTGGCGCGGGATCATCAAGGTCGACCACGGCGCACAGGGCACCGACGCGTTCCAGGAGAACCGCAACCTGCTGCTCTCGGGCCACGCGCACGCCGACTCGATCCCGGGCCTGCAGATCCTCGCCAACGACGTGCGCTGCACGCACGCGGCGACGGTCAGCCGCGTCGACTCCGAGCTGCTCTTCTTCCTCATGGCCCGGGGCTTCCCGCGCCGCGAGGCCGAGCAGATGCTCGTCACCGCGTTCTACGCCGACGCGCTCGCCCGCATCGAGAACCTCGCGGTGCGCGAGCGCTTCGCAGCCGCGCTGGCCCGGCGCGCCGGCTAGCTCGCCACCTTCGCAACCGTCTGGTTGCGTAAACTCCCGGCATGCGCACCCTCGTCCTCGGCGGCACGCGCTTCGTCGGCCGTCACATCGTCGAGGCGCTGCGCGAGCGCGGGCACGCCGTCAGCGTCTTCAACCGCGGCTCGAGCCCGGCGCCGTGGGACGACGTCGAGCAGCTCCGCGGCAACCGCGACACGGGCGATCTCGAGGCGCTGCGGGGGCGCGAGTGGGACGTCTGCTTCGACGTCAACGGCTACCTGCCGCAGAACGTGCGCGCCTCGGCGACGCTCCTCGCCGGCAGCATCGGGCACTCGGTCTTCATCTCGACGGAATCGGTCTACACGCTCGCGGGGGAGCCGCCGCTCGACGAGTCGAGCGCCCTCCACGCCGTTCCCGCGCATGCGGCCGACGCCGTCGCCCCCGAGCTCTACGGCCCGCTCAAGGTCGCGTGCGAGCAGGAGGCGGAGCGCGCCGCCCCGGGCCGCACGCTGATCCTGCGCCCGGGGATCGTGGCCGGGCCGCACGACCCGACGAATCGCTTCGCCTGGTGGGTCGAGCGGGTGGCCCGCGGCGGCCGGCTGCTCGCGCCGGGCGCGCCGGATGCGCCGGTGCAGCTGATCGACGGGCGCGACCTCGCGCAGTTCGCGGCTGCGCTCGCCGAGAGCGGCACGACGGGGGTCTTCAACGTCTGCGGCGATCCGGCGACGTTCGCGGACCTGCTCGCCGCCTGCCGCGAGGGGACGGACGGCGACGCGACGCCCGTCTGGGTGAGCGACGAGCTGCTGCTCGCCGCGGGGGTCGAGCCCTTCGACGAGCTGCCGCTGTGGCTCCCCGACACGCCCGAGCACCGCGCCTTCTTCACGTTCTCCAACGCTCGCGCCCGCGCAGCCGGGCTGCGCCCGCGCCCGCTCGCCGAGACCGCGCGCGCGACGTGGGAGTGGCTGCGCGCCGTGCGCGCCGGCGAGCTCCCCGCGCCGGTGCGCGCGGGCTTCGTCGCGCGCGGTCTCGCGCCCGAGCGCGAGGCCGAGCTCCTCGCCGTCGAGGGCGCCGGCTGACGCCCCTGCCCGCTCCGCGCGCCGTCGCGTAACAGACTCTCAACACGTTCCTGGCCTGCCGCTGCACATGCATGCGGCATCCTGTGGTTCATGGGGCACAACCCACTCGACACGCTGGCTGCGGCGGTCACGCACTTCCATCATGTCGACGGGCGCCTGCTGGCGCTGGCCGTGATCTTCCAGCTGCTCGGCTCGGTCTTCCATGCCCGCGCCTGGGGGAACCTGCTCTCGGCCGCACGGCCCGCGAGCCGCTTCCCGCGTGGCGCGGTGCTCTGCGCGCATCTCGCCGGCGTCGCCGGCAACGCGATCGCCCCGGCCCACGCGGGCGATGCCGCCAAGGTCGCGCTGATCCGCCGCGCCGCCCCCGGCACGCCGATCGCGACGATCGTGACGACGCTCGTGATGCTCACGGGGGTCGACGTCGTGCTCGGCGGCGGAGCGCTGATCGCCGCGGCGAGCACCTCGCTCGGCCCCGCCGTTCCCCACCCGACCGGAATCGGGCTGCTCGTCCCGGCCGCGCTGCTGCTCGCCGTGGGCCTCGCGGCGCCGATCGTACGGCGCAAGCTGCCGCGCGTCCTCGAGCACGTGCGCGAGGGCGCGGCGCTGCTCTCGAGTCCCCGCCGCTTCCTGCGCGAGGCCGTGACCTGGCAGGCCGGCGCGTGGCTTGCCCGCGTGGCCGTCGCGTTCCTCGCGCTCCGCGCCTTCGGCCTGCCCGCCTCGCTGCTCGACGCGCTGCTCGTCGTCGTGGTGACGGGTCTCGCGGGTGTGATCCCATTCCTGCCCGGCGGGCTCGGGGCGCAGCAGGCGATGCTCGTCTACGCGCTCCGCAAGACCGCGTCCGCGGCCAGCGTCGTCACCTTCGGCGTCGGCCTGCAGGTGGGCGTCACGCTCGTCAACCTGGCCGTGGGCGTGATCGCGCTCCTGATCACGTTCCGCACGCTGGCGCTGCGCGATGCCCTGCGCTCCGGCCGCCAGACCGCCTAGGGGCGCTCGCCGCGCAGTTCCGCAACCAGCCGCAGATCGTCGCTGATCAATCCGCCCACGCCGAGCGCGGTCGCGCGCTCCGCCTCGTGCCGCCGATTGACGGGCCATGTGAGGATCAGGGGAACCTGGGCCCGCAGCACCGCCAGGCGGTCGCTGCCGAGCAGGCGCAGATGCAGCGATGCCCCGTCGAGCGGGCGTGACGCCGCGTACGCGATGAGCCGCTCGAGCTGACGGGGACGGGCGGCCGAGGCGATCCGCAGCGCGAGCGCCGGATCGATCGCCTCGAGGAGCGGCCACTCGCGGGCGGAGACGAACGTGCGCGCCGCCCGCGGGTGGCGGCCGAGACTCGCCGCCACGAGCCGCGCGACAGCCGGGTCGCGGCCCTTCAGGTCGAGCATGAGCGACGTCCGCGGCGGAGCCGCCGCGAGCAGGTCGTCGAGGCTGTCGAAGCGCCGCCATGGCGGGGCGAGCGCCCAGCGGTCCCAGTAGAGCGGGAGCCGGCCCACGGTCTTGAGGTGCCGCAGATCGAGGCGGCCCCGCCAGAGGTGCAGGTCGGCCTCGATGACATCGGCACCGGCTCGCTCTGCAGCCCGCACGGAACCCGGGTGGTTGCCCGCGCGATGCGCGATCAGGAGTGGTGCGCCGTGCACGCCGCCCCCTCGCCCGAGGCGGCCATGAGCGACTGCCGTGCGCGCCGGTCGATCAACCGGATGACGACGCGCGCGATCGCGAGCCCCGCCAGCGCCACGACGCCGCCGACGACGACGTCGAGGATGTAGTGATTGGCCGTGAGCACGACGGCGAGCGCCATCGCGATCGGCATGAGCACGCCCAGGATGCGCACCGCGAGCAGCGGGTGGAAGCGCACGAGCGTCACGCCGACGAGCAGGTCCCAGCCGAAGTGCAGGCTCGGCAGCGCGGCGTAGCGATCCATCAGGGCCGGCGGCTGCAGCGCGCGGTAGGCGTGCGAGTAGGCCGTGACCGTGTCCGTCAGGCCGCTCCCCCCGGTGAGGCGCGGCGGCGCGACGGGGTAGACGAGGAAGATCACCATGCCGATCGCGCCGGAGGCGAAGATCGCCGTTCGCATCATCCGGTACCCGGACGGCCGGTTGTGGAAGAGCCACACGGCACTGACGGCGATGACCGGCCAGTGGCCCCAGATGTAGACCCAGTTCGCGAGCGTCACGAGCGCGTGGTCGCCGAGGATCCGGTTCTGCAGCGAGGCCTCCCAGGCGATCCCGAGCGTCCGCTCGAGATGGAAGAGCGAGCGCGCGTGGGCCTGGGCCTCCGCAGCGCTGTTGCGGGTGGCCGCGCGCACGCCGAAGTAGACGAGCAGCCCCAGCAGCACGAGCCCGAGCTCGCGGATCCACTCATGCCGGGTGGGCGCCCCGGCCGCGCGCATGCGGCGGTGGGAACGGTGATGCGGGTCGTGCGTGACTTCGCTGCGGACGCTCATACGAGATTCCCGATGAAACCGCCATTGACGAGGAACGCGATCAGCGCGAACCCCCCTCCCGCGAGCGCCACGCGTGCCCATCCCGGCCGGGCTGCAGCGCCTGCGAGCGGCCCGTGGATCGCATGGGCGGCCGCGAACCCGGCCGCCACGCACACGGTGCCCACAAGCGTATCGAGCACGTAGTGGTTGCCCGTGCCGAGGATCACGACGAAGACGAGCGGCGGGTAGAGGGCGAGCACGGCGAGCGCCGGCTCGCCGGTGGGGCCGCGGGCCGCCCCACGCCCTCGCTCGGAGGTACCCGGTTCTGCGATCCCGACTCCGCTCAGGGAGCGAGGAACGCGCGCAGCGCGGCGACGGTCTCGCCGAACGCGTCCCAGTAGACCATGTGGCCGCAGTCGAGCTCGACGGTCGTGAGGCGGTCGCCGAGATCGCGCGCCAGCGATGCGCGCAGCTCGGGCCGCACGATCTCCTCCTGCCGGGCCACGAGCAGCAGGGTCGGACGCTGGGCATGTGCGACCGAGACGGTGGCGCGCGCCATCTCGCTCCAGCCCGCGACCGCGGCACCGCGCTGGAAGCGCATCCGGAAGCGGCCGTCGGGGGCCTGGTAGAGGTGCCGGTGGACATCCTCGGTGGCATCGGCGAGCGACTGCGGCGGCCGGCCTTCGAGGCGCTTCGCGAGCGCCTCCTCGGCAGTCGCCCAGCCCGCGTCGTCGATCATGTCGTCGGCGAGCTTCGGGAGCCACGTGCCCGGGAGCTCGACTGCCGGATCGAGCAGCGCCACGCGCGCGACGCGCTCGGGCGCGGTCGCGAGCAGGTGCAGCGCGATCATCCCGCCGTAGGAGTGGCCGACGACCTCGACCCGATCGACGCCCTCGGCGTCCAGCGTCTCGAGCAGGTCGGCGACATGGCGCTCGACCGTCCAGGGCCCGTCCCATGTCGAGCGCCCGTGGCCGCGCAGGTCGACCGCGAGCCAGCGGCGCTCCGGGAACCCCTCGAGCGCGAGGCGGCGGTAGCGCTCGCCGTGCGCCGTCACGCCGTGGATCGCGAGCGTGGGCGCGCCGTCCGGCGAGCCGTAGTGATGAAGGTTGAGGACAGCCATCGCCACAAGCGTAACGGGCTCCGGCGCACCGTCCGCAGTGGCAGACTCCGGCGATGGGCTGGGCGCCGGATCGAGACGCGCCGCGGGGGCGCGTGGCCGTCGTCGCGGGCGCGACCCGGGGTGCAGGGCGCGGCGCGGCGCCCGCGGAGTCCGAGTCGCCGCGCGGCGGGTTCGCGGCCGAGTACGGCTTCACCGACGTCGACGGCTCGCAGCCCGGCATCTGGCCCCTGATCGCGTCCGGTCCCCGGTAGCGCGCCATCGGGACGACCCTCGCCCTCGCCCTCGCGGCAGCGCTCGCGTGGGGCTTCACGTCCTACGCATCGGCGCCGGCCGCCCGCGCCGCCGGCGTGCGCTGCGCGCTCGCGTGGAGCGCGCTGATCGCACCGGTCGTGCTCTGGCCGATCGCGCTGCTGCTCAGCGGCGCGCCCGACCCGGGCGGTCGCGACGTGGCGTGGGCGCTCGTCTTCGGGCTCGGGCTCGTCGGCGCGCTCGCTCTCGGCTTCCGCGCGATGACGCTCGGGCGCGTCTCGATCGTGGCGACGGTGATCTCGACCGACGGCGCCATGGCCGCGACGGTCTCGATCGCGCGCGGGGAGACCCTCGGCGCGCTCGTGCTCGCCGGGCTCACGGTGATCGTCGTCGGAGTGCTGCTCGCCGTCTCCGGCGGGGGCCACTCGCAATCCGGCCCGCGCCGCGACGGGCTCGCGGCGCTGGCGGCACTCGGCTCGGCCGCCTGCTTCGCGACGACGTTCCTGAGCGCCGGCGAGGTCGACACGCTCCAGCCGGTCTGGCTCGTCGGGATCGGCCGGCTCGTACCGCTCGTCCTCGTGACCGCGCCGGTGCTCCTCGCCACCCGCTTCGCACGGCCGCCGCGCTCGGCCTGGCCCTGGATCGCGGTCAACGCGGCCGGCGACGTCCTCGGGTTCACCGCCTACGCCAGCGCGGCGCGCCACGACCTGGCCGTCGCCGCCGTGGTCGCCTCCGAGTACGCGGTCGTGACGGTCGTGCTCGGCGTCGTCCTGCTCGGCGAGCGGCTGCGCCCGCACCAGTGGGCGGGCGTCGGCATCGCGCTCGCGGGCATCGCGGTGGTCGCGACGGCGAGCTGACCTACGCGCCGTAGCGGAAGCAGGTCACGGCGTGGTCGTTGACGACGCCCGTCGACTGCAGGTACGCGTAGACGATCGTCGGCCCGACGAACGTGAAGCCGCGCTTGCGCAGGTCCTTGCTGATGCTGCGGGCGAGCGGCGTCTCCGCCGGCACGGGGTCGTCGACCGTCCACGCGTTGCGGATCGGCTCGCCGCCGACCCAGTCCCAGAGGTAGCGGTCGAAGCTGCCGCGCTCGGCCTGCAGCTCGAGGAACGCGCGCGCATTCGTGCGCACGGCCTTCACCTTGAGGCGGTTGCGCACGATGCCCGGGTCGCTCAGGCGCTCGTCGAGCTCGGCGTCGCTCATCGCGGCCACGCGCTCGGGGTCGAAGCCGTGGAACGCCCTGCGATAGCCCTCGCGCTTGCGCAGGATCGTGATCCAGGCGAGACCCGCCTGCGCGCCCTCGAGGCAGAGCAGCTCGAAGAGCGCGCGGTCGTCGTGCAGCGGGACGCCCCACTCCTCGTCGTGGTAGGCCTCGTAGAGCGGATCGCCCCCCGAGGCCCAGCGGCAGCGCACGCGATCGTCGGTCATCCGGGGCGTTCTATCAATCCGAGCGCCGCGCGCCTGCGAAACTTCGCCTGGGATGCGTGCACTGTCGCAGCCGGGGAGCCGGCCGTTCGTCGTCGCCGCGATCGTCGCCGGCTGGCTCGCGCTCGGGCTCGCGCTCGACGACGGCGGCGGCATCGCTCGCCAGCGCCTGATCGGCGCGGCCACCTGGGTGCTTCTGATCCTGCTCGTGCGGCGCGAGCCGCGCGTCACGCAGGTGCAGGTCGCGACGCTCGTCGTGCTCGCGACCCTGCTCGAGTACTCGGCCTCGCCGCTGCTCGGGCTCTACACCTACCGGCTGCACAACGTGCCCGCGTTCGTGCCGCCCGGGCACGGCCTCGTCTACCTCGCCGCGGTGCTCGTCGGGACGTCGCCCGCGGTCGCGCGCCGGCGCCTCATCCCCCTGGTCGCGCTGGCGGTCGCGACGGCGTGGGCGATCGGCGGGCTCGTGATCCCGGCGCGGCCCGACATGCTCGGCGCGGTGCTCTTCGTCTCGTTCGCAGGGTTCGCGCTGCGCGGGCGCACGCCCGGCGTGTACGCGGCGGCCTTCGCCCTGACGGCGGCGCTCGAGCTCTACGGCACGCGCCTCGGCACCTGGGCCTGGGCCCCGCACGACCCCACGGGCCTGCTCAGCGCCGCCAACCCGCCGAGCGGGATTCCCGGCGGGTACTGCTGGCTCGACTTCTACGCGCTCGCGCTCTCGCCCTACGTCTACGCCGGCATCGTGCGCGCGCGCGTCCGCCTCGGGCTCAGACCTGCTCCAGCGGCGCCATCGTGAGCCCGAAGCCGGCCAGCTGCTCGTGGTAGTGCTCGGCTAGCTCGCGCACGCCGCTCCAGACGACCGCGCGGCCGCTGCGGTGGATGCGGTCGGCGATCTGCAGGCCGCGCTCGTACGAGACTCCCGGGAGCGTGTGCGAGAGCGCGAAGGCGACGCCCTCGAACGTGTTGTGGTTGTCGTTGAGCACGATCACCTGCCACGGCCGGTCGTCGTGGTCGCGATCCTCGGTGGTGCGCTGCGGGGTGCGGACGGGGGTCTCGACGGCCACGGTCCGATTATGCCCGGTGCGGCCTGCCCCCTCGGCGCGCGGTGCCGGGCCGTAGCGCGGGGCAGGAGGTGCGCCCCGCGCAGACACCGGCGCGCCGCACACGGCGGCGACCGCCTGGGCGCGAGATTGGGCATGTCAGCACGACCAATCGCTCGCACCCCCGGGAGGGGAACCGACATGCATGCCAAGCGCAACCTCGCACACCGGATGGGCCGCTGGAGCGGAACGCATCCGTGGACGGCGATCCTCGGCTGGATGGCCTTCGTCGCCGTCAGCTTCTTCATCGGCAGCGCCGTCGTGACCACGAAGACGCTGGATCCCGCCCAGACCGGTGTCGGCGAGTCCGGCCGCGCCGCGAAGGTGCTCGACAAAGCCTTCCCGACCAGTCAAACGCGCGCCGGCGAGATGATCCTCGTCCAGACGCGTAGCGGCGCGCTCGCGAACGGCGATCTCAAAGCCGTCGCCGCCGACGTGAACGAGCGCGTCGGGGCGCTGGCATCCGTCGTCAACCTCCAGGCGCCCGAGCGCTCGAAGGACGGGCGCGCCGCGCTCATCCGCTTCGACATCCGCGGCGATTCGGCCAAGGCCGGCGACAAGGTCGCCCCGATCGAGGCCGCCGTGGCGACCGTCGCCCGCGCGCATTCCGGTCTACGCGTGGAGGAGTTCGGCGACGCCTCATCCAGCAAGCAGTTCGACGACAAGCTCGCACAGGACTTCCAGAAGGCGGAGTTCCTCTCCGTCCCGATCACGCTGCTCATCCTGATCCTGGCCTTCGGCGCGCTGCTCGCCGCCGGCATCCCGGTGCTGCTCGGGCTGACGTCGGTGTTCACGGCCTTCGGGCTGACGGCCGTGTCGAGCCAGTTCATGGCGACGGGCGAGAGCACGCAGATCCTGATCATGCTGATCGGCATGGCCGTGGCCGTCGACTACTCGCTCTTCTATCTCAAGCGCGAGCGCGAGGAGCGGGCGCGGGGCGCCGGCAAGCTCGCCGCGCTCGAAGCCGCCGCCGCGACCAGCGGCCACGCGGTTCTGGTCTCCGGCCTGACCGTGATGGTCTCGCTCGGCGGGATGTTCTTCATGGGCGTGCCCGACGGCGGCGCGATGGCGATCGGCTCGATCCTCGTCGTCGGTGTCGCGGTGCTCGGCTCGCTGACCGTGCTTCCGGCCGTGCTCGTCAAGCTCGGCGACCGCGTCCACCGCAGCCGCCTGCCCCTCCTGCGCCGCCTCAAGCGCGAGGAGCGCGACTCGCGCGTGTGGGGCTTCGTGCTCGGCCACGTCATGCGCCGCCCGGTCGTCGCGCTGGTCGCCGGCGTCGGCATCCTGATCGTGCTCGCACTGCCCGCCCTGGGCATGCACACCAAGACGACCGGCATCGACGACATCCCCCGTGACGCGTTCCCGGTACTGAAGACGTACGACCACATCCAGCAGTCCTTCCCGGGCGAGCGCGGCGCGGCCACGGTCGCGATCCAGTCCCGCGACGTGACCGCACCGGACGTCCAGGCCGGCATCGCCGACCTCAAGCGCCAGGCGCTCGCCACGGGCAAGGTGCTCGGCCCGATCGATGCGACCATGATCAGCCGCGACCACACCGTCGCGCAGGTCGACCTGCCGCTCGCGGGCGACGGCTCGAACCAGGAGTCGATCGATGCGCTCGCCGCGGTGCGCGCACTCGTGCCGGCGACGATCGGCAACGTCTCCGGCACGACCGTGGACGTCGGCGGCGACGCCGCCGCGACCAAGGACGGCAACGACAACCTCGCAACGCACGCGCCGCTCGTGTTCGGCTTCGTGCTCGCCATGGCGTTCCTGCTCCTGCTCTTCACGTTCCGGTCGATCGTGATCCCGATCAAGGCGATCCTGCTCAACCTCCTGAGCGTCGCGGCCGCCTTCGGCGTCCTCACGATGGTCTTCCAGCACGGCCTCGGCGAGTCGATCGGCATGCCCCACACCAAGGGCGTCGCGTCCTGGCTGCCGGTCTTCCTGTTCGTGATCCTGTTCGGCCTCTCGATGGACTACCACGTGTTCATCCTCAGCCGCATCAAGGAGGGCTGGGACAAGGGCCTCGGCAACGACGCCGCGGTCGAGCAGGGCATCCGCGGCTCGGCCGGCGTCGTGACCGCCGCCGCCGCCGTGATGGTCGCCGTGTTCGCGATCTTCGCGACGCTCTCGCTGGTCGACCTGCAGGAGTTCGGCGTCGGCCTCGCCGTCGCCGTCGCGCTCGACGCCACCCTGATCCGCGGCGTCGTGCTCCCCTCGGCCATGAAGCTGCTCGGCAAGTGGAACTGGTACATGCCGCGCAGCCTCGCCTGGGTGCCGTCGCTCGGCCACGGCCGCGCGGGCACGTTGCGGGGCGCCACCGCGTAACCCTCGGCCCCGTTCCGGTACGACCGACGGCCTGCCCTGCGGCGGGCCGTCGGCATTCCGGCGGGGTTAGGCGCGCCTCACAAGGCGTTACACTGCGCGGGTGAAGACCGCATCCGCAGACCCGTCGCGAGGCGTCGCCCGTGGCGCTCGACGTCCGCGCGCTGCGCACCGACTTCCCCATCCTCGCGCGCGAGATCAACGGCTACCCGCTTGCGTACCTCGACTCCGCCGCGTCGGCGCAGACGCCGCGCCAGGTCATGGACGCGATGAACCACGTGTACGAGCACCACTACGCGAACGTGCACCGGGGCGTGTACACGATCGCCGCGGAGGCGACCGACGCCTACGAGGGCGCGCGCGACAAGGTGGCGGCGTTCATCGGCGCGCGCAACCGGCGCGAGTGCCTGTTCGTACGCAACGCGACCGAGGGGCTCAACCTCGTCGCCTACTCCTACGGCAACGAGCACTGCGGGCCGGGCGACGTGATCGTCTGCAGCGAGATGGAGCACCACTCGAACATGGTGCCGTGGCAGCTGCTCGCCAGCCGCACGGGCGCCTCGCTGCGCTACATCGGCGTCACCGACGACGGGCGCCTCGACCTCGACCAGCTGGCCGCGATCGAGCGCGTCGGCCGCGTGAAGCTCGTGGCCGTGGTGCACCAGTCGAACTCGCTCGGCACGCTCAACCCGGTGAGCGAGATCTGCGACTGGGCGCACGAGCGCGACGCCGTCGTCGTCGTCGACGGCGCGCAGTCGGCGCCGCACCGGGCGGTCGACGTGCAGGCGCTCGGCTGCGACTTCTTCGCGTTCTCCGGCCACAAGCTCCCGGGCCCGAGCGGCGCGGGCGCGCTCTGGGGCCGCGAGGAGCTGCTGCGCGAGATGCCGCCGTTCATGAGCGGCGGCGAGATGATCCAGTCGGTCGAGCTCGAGAAGACGTCCTTCAACAGCCTCCCCTGGAAGTTCGAGGCCGGGACGCCCGCGATCGTCGAGTGCGTCGGTCTCGGCGCCGCGATCGACTACCTCGAGGCGATCGGCATGGACGCGATCGCAGCGCACGAGCGCGCGATCACGGCCTACGCCTACGAGCGGCTCTCCGCCGTCGAGGGGCTGGACATCCTCGGCCCGCCGGCGGCCGACCGCGGCGGCGTCATCTCGTTCACGTTCGCGCCCGCGCATCCCCACGACGTGGCGCAGATCGTCGATCGCCGCGGCGTCTGCGTGCGCGCCGGGCATCACTGCACCCAGCCGCTCATGCGCCGCTTCGGCGTGCCGGCCACGACGCGCGCGAGCTTCTACCTCTACACGGTGCCCGAGGAGATCGACCGCCTCTGCGACGGGCTCGAGGACGTGCGCGGGGTGTTCGCATGATGGACGAGAACTTCTACCGCGAGCAGATCCTCGACCACTACAAGAGCCCGCGGAACCGCGGCGAGCTCGATCCGCACGACGCGACCGCCGAGGGCCAGAACCCGCTCTGCGGCGACGAGATCACCGTCGACCTGCGCCTCACCGACGACGAGCGCATCGAGGCGGTGCGCTTCCGCGGGCAGGGCTGCGCGATCTCGCAGGCGGCGATGTCGATGCTGAGCGAGGAGATCGAGGGCAAGCCCGCCCGCGAGGTCGCAGCGCTCGGGCGCGAGGACGTCGTCGACCTGCTCGGCATCCAGCTCTCGCCCGTGCGGCTCAAGTGCGCGCTGCTCGGGCTCGGCGTCGTCAAGGTCGCGCTCAACTCCGCGATCGGGACGCCGCTCCCCGAGGGCTTCGAGGGCCTCGACGAGGTGACGTGGATCTAGGCGCCGGGCGGTTCCCGGCGCGCTCCAGCGCCGTCGCGGCGCGCGGGATGGTGGCCACCAGCCAGCCGCTCGCGACGCAGGCGGGCCTGCGCGCGCTCGAGCGCGGCGGCAACGCCGTCGACGCGGCGCTCGCTGCGGCCGCGGTGCTCTGCGTCGTCGAGCCGATGTCGACGGGCGTGGGCGGCGACGCCTTCGCGCTCGTCTGGCGCGACGGCGCGCTGAGCGGCCTCAACGCGAGCGGTCGCGCCCCGGCGGCCGCCGATCCCGACGCGATGGGCACCGCCGTCCCGCTGCGCGGGCCCCTCAGCGTCACGGCGCCCGGCGCCGTGGCCGGCTGGGCTGCGCTCGCCGAGCGCCACGGGCGGCTCGGCCTCGACCGCGCGCTCGCCGACGCGATCGACATCGCCGAGCGGGGCTTCGCGGTCACGCCCGTGATCGCCGGCTACTGGGCCGACGCGGCGGGCGACCTCGGGCGCTTCGAGGAGGCGCGGCGCGTCTTCCTGCCGGCCCCGCGCGTCGGAGCGGTCGTGCAGCTCCCCGAGATGGCCGCGACGCTGCGGCGGATCGCGAGCGAGGGCCCCGACGGCTTCTACCGCGGGCCGGTCGCGGATGCGATCTGCGCGGCCACGCCGCTGACGCTCGACGACCTCGCCGTCTCGCACGCCGAGTGGGTCGAGCCGCTGCGCAAGCACTACCGCGGCGTCGACGTCTGCGAGATCCCGCCGAACGGGCAGGGCGTCGCGGCGCTGCAGGCGCTCGGCATCCTCGCAGGGCTCGACCACACGGGCGGGCGGGCGCTCGATCGCGTGCACCTGCAGGCCGAGGCGATGAAGCTCGCGTTCGCCGACGCCGAGCGCCACGTGCACGACGGGCCGCTCCCGGCGCGCTACCTGGACGACGAGTACCTGGCCTCGCGGCGCGCGCTGATCGACCCCGCGCGGGCGGGCTCGCCCGCCTCCGGGCCGCTCGAGCGCGGCGGCACCGTCTACCTCTGCGCGGTCGACGAGGAGCGCAACGCCTGCTCGCTGATCCAGAGCGTGTTCCACGGCTTCGGCTCGATGGTCGTCCCCGCGGGCACCGGCATCGCGCTCCAGAATCGCGGCCACTGCTTCACGCTCGAGCCCGGGCACCCGAACCGCATGGCACCCGGAAAGCGGCCGTACCACACGATCATCCCCGGCCTCCTGCTGCGCGACGGCGCGCTGCTCGGCCCGTTCGGCGTGATGGGCGGGCACATGCAGCCCCAGGGCCATCTGCAGGTCGTCTCGCACATGGTCGATCGCGGGCTCGACCCGCAGGCCGCGCTGGACGAGCCGCGCTGGCGGCTCGACCGCGAGGGGCGCGACGACTGGGTGCTCGCCCTCGAGGAGCCGTTCTTCCGGCTCGCCCCCGCCCTCGCCCGCCGCGGCCACCGCGTGCTCTGCGATCCCACCGCGGCAGCGTTCGGGGGCGGCCAGGCCGTGCTCGTGCGCGACGACGTCCTGATCGGCGGCAGCGAGTCGCGCAAGGACGGCCTCGCGCTCGGCTGGTGAGCCCGGACTCGCGCTTCACGCCCGCGCACCGTGGCGGCAGCGGGTCGCCGCTCGTCTGCATCCACGGCTTCACCGACACCTGGCGCACGTGGGAGCTCGTGCTGCCCGCGCTCGAGCGGCGGCACGACGTGCTCGCGCCGACGCTGCCCGGCCACGCCGGCGGGCCTCCGCTGCCGGAGCCGTTCGACGGCGGGGCGCTGGCCGACGCCGTCGAGCGCGCGATGGACGAGGCGGGCTTCGCGACGGCGCACATCGCCGGCAACTCGCTCGGCGGCTACGTCGCGCTGCAACTCGCGGCGCGCGGCCGGGCCCGCTCGGTCGTCGCGCTCGCGCCGGCGGGCGGCTGGGCGCGCGGCGACGAGTCCTTCCGCGAGACGCTCGAGTACTTCGTCACCCAGCGCGAGGCGATGCAGGCGGCCGCACCGCTGGCCGAGACGCTCGTCGCCACCGCCGAGGGCCGCCGCCAGGCGACGCTGTCGTTCGCGACGAACTTCGAGCACATCCCGGCCGAGCTGCTGGCGCACGAGATCCGCGGCGTGGCCGGCTGCGACGGCGCGCTCGCGATGATCGAGTACGCGTTGGCCGAGGGGTACGCGCTCGACGCCGGGAGGATCGCGTGCCCGGTCCGGATCGTCTGGGGCACCGGCGACAAGCTGCTGCCCTGGCCCTCGGCCGCCGCGCGCTACCGCACGGACTGGCTGCCGCACGCCGACTGGGTCGAGCTCGACGGGATCGGCCACTGCCCGCAGCTCGACGTGCCGCTCGAGACCGCGCAGCTGATCCTCGGCTTTGGAAGCTCTGACTGAATGAGCGTGTGTGGCTGGGGTGTGTGGAGCGAGCAGGAGTGCCGGCCGCCTCGCAGGACAGGCGGGACGCCTTTCCAAGAGGCGGGCGGTGCTCCTGCGAAGCCCCGCACCCCGCTCGCCCACTCCGCACGAGGACACCACGACGCGGCATGCGAGCGGGGTGTGGGTCGCCGCAGGTCTGGCGGGAGTCCGCGCAGCGCGCGACTGCCAGACCGCAGGCGATCCACGCGCTCCAGACGCCACGCTCATTCCGTCAGAGCTTCCTAGCGAGGGCTGACCCGAAAAACACGTCGGGCCGCCCCGAGGCGGCCCGACGACGATCGGATACTCGCTGGTATTCGCCAGGGGCGATTGCCGCGTCTTCCGCGGCTCCCCAACGCCTGGCCTGTCGGCGAGTTCCCTCTCTGGTTCAGGGGAACGTCACCCCTAGCGGCGAGTACCTCCGCTCGGCCCATCAGTACTGTCACACAAGATCGGACCACCCCCTTTCCGCGGTTCGCCCAGCCTAGCTCACGTCCTCCCGGATGGGAAGGGTGGGTCGGAAATTTCACCCTGGGGACTGCTTCTCGTCCTCGAAGTTGCGCCAGTACTGGCTCGGCGTCGGGCCGCTCTGACCCTGGTACTTCGAGCCCAGGCCGCCGTGGCCGTAGGGGCGGTCGGCCGGCGTCGAGAGCATCTCGAAGACGAGCTGGGCGACGCGCATGCCGGGGTAGAGCGAGATCGGCAGGCGCGTCATGTTGGAGAGCTCGAGCGTGATCTGCCCCGTGAAGCCGGGATCGGCGAGACCGGCTGTCGAGTGCACCTGCAGCCCGAGGCGGCCGAGCGAGCTCTTGCCGTCGAGCCGGGCGACGAGATCGTCGGGCAGGCTGATGCGCTCGAGCGTCGCACCGAGCACGAACTCGCCCGGGTGGAGGATGAAGGGGCGGCCGTCCTCGATCTCGACGAGCTCGGTGAGGTCGGGCATCGGCTGCTTGACGTCGATGAAGGGGTAGCGGCCGGGGTGGAAGACGCGGAAGCGGTGGTCGCAGCGCACGTCGACGCTCGACGGCTGCACGAGCGCCTCGTCGAAGGGATCGATCGAGATGCGGCCGGCGGCGATCGCCTCGCGGATGGAGCGGTCGGAGAGGACCATCGTGCGATCATTCCACGCCATGCCGGCAGCGCGCGGAATCGCAGAGCGGGTCGAGGCCGCGCTCGCGCGCGCCGCGGAGCTCGAGCACCTCGGCGCCGTGTGGGAACTCGACCGCGAGCGGGCGCTCGCGCGGGCGCGCGCGCTCGAGGACGCGGACGCGGGGCCCCTCACCGGGACGGTGTGCGGCTGGAAGGACTGCTTCGACGTCGCGGGCCTGCACACCACGGGCGGTGCGCCGTGGCGGGCCGAGTCGGCGCCGGCCACGACCAGCGCCACGATCGTCCGGCGCCTCGAGGCCGCGGGCGCCATCACGATCGGCAAGCTCGCGATGACGCAGCTGGCCTGGGGGATGATGGGCCAGACGCCCGGCCGCGCGGTCTGCCGCAACCCACACGACCCGGCCCGCGTTCCCGGCGGCTCGTCGTCGGGCTCGGCCGTCGCGGTCGCGACCGGCATCGTCGACCACGCGCCCGGCACCGATGCCGGCGGCAGCGTGCGCCACCCGGCCGCGACGTGCGGCGTCGTCGGGTTCAAGCCGACCTACGGCTCCGTGCCGCTCGAGGGCTGCATGCCGTACGCGCCGAGCTTCGACACGGGCGGGGCGATCGCGCGCAGCGTCGCCGAGGCGGCCGTGCAGTACGCCGTCATCGCCGATGCGCCCGCCGTCGACGTGAGCGGCGGCCTCGCGGGCCTGCGCATCGCGTTCCTCGGCGGCTACTTCACCGCCGCGCTCGAGGACGACGTCGCCGCGATGGTCGAACGCGCGCGCGGGCGCGTGCGCGCGGGGGAGATCGACATCGGCTGGTCGGGCGCGGACAACCGGGACATGTCGCCGATCTTCACCGCCGAGCCTGGCGCGTACGTGCTCGAGCACGATCCGGCGCCGGGCGATCACGCCGATCGCTACGACGCCACCACCCTGGCCGACGTCGAGGCGTCGCGCGCGCTGCCGGCGATCGAATACCTGCGCGCGCGGCGCGCGCTCGCCGAGGCCCGGCGGCGCTGTGCCGCCGCCGCCTCCGGCTACGACATCCTGCTCAGCGCGTCCGCGCCGTGCCCGCCCGTCGCGATCGACGGGCCCGACAAGACGACGCGCATGAACGCGCTCACGAAGCCCTTCAACGCCCTGGGCTGGCCCGCGCTGGCGCTGCCGGCCGGCCGCGACCGCGACGGGCTGCCGCTCAGCCTGCAGGTGATCGGACTGCCCGGGAGCGATGCCGTCGTGCTGCGCGCGGCGGCCGCGCTCGAAGAAATGCTTCAGGAGGCCTGAGCGGCCCGGGCAGCGCCGAGTATCGCCTCGAGGCTGCGCTCGACGTCGTCCTCGGTCGTCGCCCACGAGGACACGCTGATGCGCATCGCCGTGCGGCCCTGCCAGACCGTGCCGCCGCACCAGCACGTGCCGTCGGCCTGCACGCCGGCGATCACGCGCGCGGTCACGTCGGGCTCGCCGAACGACACGAGCACCTGGTTGAGCACGACCTCGTTGAGGATCTCGAAGCCCGCCGCCGAGAGCCCTTCCTCGAAGCGGGCGGCGTGGCGGCAGCTGCGCTCGACGAGGTCGTCGAGGCCCGAGCGGCCGAGCGAGCGCAGCGCGGCCCAGACGTCGACGCCGCGCGCGCGGCGCGAGAGCTCGGGCGTGTAGTCCGACGGGTTGCGCACGCCGTGCTCGGCGGGCAGGTAGTCGGCCGTGACCGCCATCGCCGCGCGCAGGGCGTCGGCGTCGCGCACGAACGCGAGGCCGCTGTCGTACGGGACGTTGAGCCACTTGTGCCCGTCCGTCGCCCACGAGTCGGCGAGGCCGAGACCCTCGGCGAGGTGCGCCCGCCGTGCGGCCGCGGCCGCCCACATCCCGAACGCGCCGTCGACGTGCAGCCAGGCCCCGGCCGCACGCGTACGCTCGGCGATCGCCGGCAGCGGATCGAACGCGCCGGTGTTGAGGTTGCCCGCCTGCGCGCACACGATCGTCGCGGGCGAGAGCGGCGGCAGGGCGTCGGCGCGCATGCGGCCCTGGCCGTCGACCGGAACGCGCACGAGCCGGTTGCGCCCGAAGCCGACGAGCCCGAGCGCCTTGATCAGCGTGGGATGCGCCTCCTCTCCGATCACGATCGTGACCGGCGGGGCGCCGAACAGCCCGTCGGCCTCGACGTCCCAGTCCTGGCCGGCGAGCGCCGCGTGGCGCGCGGCCGCGAGCGCGCTGAAGTTGGCCATCGTGGCGCCGGTGACGAAGGCCCCGGCACACCCCTCGGGCAGGCCGAAGATGGCGCGCATCCAGTCGAGCGCCACCGCCTCGAGCAGCGAGGCGGCCGGCGTGGGCGAGCTGAACGCGGCGTTCTGGTCCCACGCCGTCGCGAGCCAGTTCGCGGCGAGGGCGGCCGGCAGCGAGCCGCCGATCACGAAGCCGAAGAAGCGCGGCCCCGCGATGCCCATCGTCGCCGGCGAGCCGAGCTCGTCGAGCAGCGCGAGCACGTCGGCCGCATCGCTCGGGCCGTCGGGGAACGGTTCGCGGAGCGCCTCGAGGCGGGCGACGGCCTCGGCGGACGGGGCCACGTCCCGATCTTGGATCGCGGCCAGGTAGCGCGACGCGCGTTCGGCGGCGCCTGCGAGCAGCTCGTTCACGTGAATTCCCCCGGAGTGTGCCCTCATCGACGCGCACGACCGGCAGCGCCGGCTGGATCGACCTCGCCGCCGGCGGCGCAGCCGGGCGACGGAATTCTAGTGCGCCCCCGCCCGCAGGTGAATTCCCCCGGAGGGGAGCGTAGGCTCTATTTCGTCACGAATGGCACGAAGGAGACGCGATGCCCTCGATCGACGCGCACGACCCGGGCACCATCTGCTGGATCGACCTCGCCAGCACCGACGCCGCTTCGGCGACGGAGTTCTACTGCGAGCTGTTCGGCTGGACGGCGACGGAGCCGGGCGAGGACACGGGCGGCTACCGCATGCTCCTGCACGAAGGCCGCCAGGTCGCGGGCCTCGCTCCCGTGTGGGGCGACACCGACGGGTCGGCGTGGTCGACCTACGTGGCCAGCGCGGACGCCGACCAGACCTGCGCCGCCGCGGCCGAGAACGGAGGCGAGGTCGTGATGGAGGCGATGGACGTGCTCGCCGCCGGGCGCATGGCGATCCTGCGCGACCCCGCCGGCGCCCAGGTCTCGGTCTGGCAGCCCGGCGAACACCAGGGCTACGAGGTGCACAGCGAGCCCGGGGCGCCGATCTGGAGCGAGCTGATGACGCGCGACCTCACGGCCGCGCGCGCCTTCTACCTCGCGGTCTTCGGCTGGACCGCGCAGCAGCAGGACTTCGACGGCGTGCCGTACACGGTCTGGAAGCGCCGCGAGCAGCTCGTCGGCGGGGCGCTCGAGATGGACGACAGCTGGCCCGCGGCCACGCCGCCGCACTGGATGGTCTACATCGCGACAGCCGACTGCGACGCCACGGCGCAGCGCTGCCGCGAGCTCGGGGGCACCGTCGTGCATCCGCCCGAGGACATCGGCCCGGGCCGCTGCGCCCTGCTCGAGGACCCGGCGGGGGCCTCGTTCTCGGTCGTCACATTGCACCCCGCGCCGTAGCGCCGCAGGGGCGGTATGCGGTCTATGCAGGATGCGGTACGCTCGGAACATGCCGTCCATCGAGATTCGCACCGAGGTCCCCGGCCCGCGCTCCCGCGCCTGGATCGAGCGCAAGGAACGCGTCATCGCCAACGCCAAGGCCCTGTGGGTCCCGGTCTTCGTCGAGCGCGCCGAGGGTGCGCTCGTGACCGACGTCGACGGCAACACGTTCATCGACTTCGCCGGGGGCATCGGCTGCCTCGCCGTCGGCCACTCGAACGCCGCCGTCACCGCCGCCGTGCAGGCACAGGTGGCGCGCTTCCTCCACACCGACTTCACGGTCATGCCGTACGACTCCTACGTCGAGCTGGCCGAGCGCCTGTGCGCGCGCCTGCCGATCGGCGCGCCGACCAAGGCCGCGTTCTTCAACAGCGGCGCCGAGGCCGTCGAGAACGCCGTCAAGATCGCCAAGGTCGCGACCGGCCGTCCGGCCGTGATCGCCTACGAGGGCGCGTTCCACGGGCGCACGCACATGGCGATGTCGCTGACCTCGAAGCAGCACCCCTACAAGGCCGGCTTCGGGCCGTTCGCCCCCGAGGTCTATCGCGTCGCGTATCCCTACGAGTACCGCTGGCCGGGCGGCGGCGACGCGTCGGCCGGCGCCCTCGACGACCTGCGGCGCGCCTTCACGACGCGGATCGCCCCCGAGTCGGTGGCGGCGATCGTGATCGAGCCCATCCAGGGCGAGGGCGGCTTCGTGCCCGCACCGGCGCCCTACCTGCGCGGCCTGCGCGAGATCTGCGACGAGCACGGCATCGTGCTGATCGCCGACGAGGTGCAGACGGGCTTCGGCCGCACCGGCACGCTCTTCGCGATCGAGCAGTCGGGCGTCGAGCCCGATCTCGTGTGCGTTGCGAAGTCGATCGCGGCGGGCCTGCCGCTCTCCGGCGTGCTGGGCCGCGCCGAGATCATGGACGCGCCCGGCGATTCGGCCATCGGCGGCACCTACGTCGGCAACCCGGTGGCCTGCGTGGCCGCGCTGGCGGTGCTCGACGAGATCGACCGTCTCGACCTGTGCACCCGCGCGCGCGAGATCGGCGAGGCGCTCACGCACCGCATGCTCAGCCTCCAGGCGCGCGTGCCGCAGCTCGGCGACGTGCGCGGGCTGGGCTCGATGGTCGGCCTCGAGTTCGTGCGCGACCCGGCCACGCGCGAGCCGGCGCCCGAGCTCGCACACCGCGTGGCCGAGCACGCGCTGCGCCACGGCCTCGTGCTGCTCAAGGCCGGCCTCTACGGCAACGTGATCCGGAACCTGGCTCCGCTCGTGATCACGGACGACGAGCTCGCCGAGGCGCTCGACGTGCTCGAGGCCGCGATCGAGCACGCCGTCGCGACCGTCGCCGCCTAGCCTTCGGCGCCGACGAGCACGGCGCAATCTCCCCATCGGTCCAGAACACGCTGGAGAATCGGCAGATTCCGGTAGAACAAAACCGCGCTGCCCCCAGCGTGCCCCTAGACTCGCCGAGATGCGCCGGAGGAACTTCGCAGCATGCGTGCTCGCCGTCTTCGCCACCTTCGCCGCCGGAAGCGCGCAGGCCGCGAAGCCGCAGCACCTCTCGCGCGGTGAGCGCTCGCTGCTGGCGGCGATCAACGCGGCGCGCGCGGCCGCCGGCGTCGCGCCCCTGACCGCGACCGCGCCGCTGCGCAGCGCGGCGACCTGGCAGAGCCAGGCGCTGGCCCGCGCCGGCTATCTCGATCACACCGCGCCCGACGGCTCGACGCTGATCGACCGGCTGGCGCGCGTGAGCTGGCACGGGCTGTCCGCGGGCGAGGATCTCGCCGTCGCCTCGGCCCCCGCCGAGGCCGTGACGATGTGGCTCGGAAGCCCAGGGCACCGCGAGAACCTGCTGCGGCCGTCCTTCCGCACCGTCGGGCTCGGGCTCGCGCGCGGCGTGTGGAACGGGCGCCCGGCGCTCTACGTGACGGCCGATTTCGCCGGTTGACCGCGGCGAGCGGCTGAAGTTCCCCCGGCTGAGGGGGTTTGGCCCCTCAAGGAATCACGCGCGCGTCCCGATAAGGGTTGTGCATGAGCGACTTCCAGGTCAAGCGGATCATCCTCCCCAGCGGCAAGGCCGTTGAGATCGTCTACCTCCAGAGCGCCCCGGGCGCGACGGCCTCGAATGACGAGACGCTCGTCGCGGCGGCACTCGAGCTGTGCCCCGAGTGCGACGGCGAACTGGTGCATCCGCTCGCCTGGCACGAGCTCTCCCCGGGACGGTGGGAGATCGAGCGCCGCTGCCCCGAGTGCGAGTGGGAATCGACCGGCGTGCACGGCGAAGCCGACGTGCAGCGCTACGACGCGCTCCTCAACGAGGGCACCGACGCGCTCATCGAGCATGTCGAGCAGCTCGCGCACGACAACATGGCCGCCGAGATCGAGCGCTTCGTCGCCGCCCTGCGCGACGACCACATCACGCCGTTCGACTTCTAGACTTCCGGGACGGAGCCCGAGCGCGCCCGCGGCGGCGAGGGCCGCGGCCGGAGACGGGATAGGCTCCGCCGGGTGATCGGTGAGACGCTCTCGGGACGGTTCCGGATCGAACGGCTGCTCGGGCGCGGAGGCATGTCGAGCGTCTGGCAGGCCTACGACGAGGAGCTCGGCCGCCCGGTCGCGATCAAGCTCCTGCACGCCCGGCGCCTGGAGTCGGCCGACTCCGTCGACCGCTTCGAACGCGAGGCGCGTACCCTCGCCCTGCTGGCGCATCCGGGCATCGTCACGGTCATCGACCGCGGCGAGACGGATGGGCGCCCGTTCATCGTGTGCGAGCTCGTCGACGGCCGCGACCTGCACGAGCGCATCGCGCTCGAGGGCCGCCTGCCGATCGCCGAGGCGCTCGCGATCGCCGTCCAGGTGGCCGCCGCGCTCGCCTACGCGCATGCGCGCGGCGTGATCCACCGCGACGTCAAGCCGCACAACGTGCTGCTGACCGCCGACGGCCACGCGAAGCTGACCGACTTCGGCATCGCCCGGGTCGACGACGCACCGGCGCTCACGAACCCGGGTCGCGTGCTCGGGACGGGCGACTACGTCGCGCCGGAGCAGGCCCAGGGGCACCCGCTCGACGGCCGCGCCGACATCTACTCGCTGGGCGCGCTGCTCTACCACTGCCTCACCGGCGGGCCCCCGTATCGCGGCACGTCGTTCGTCGAGATCGCCGAGCAGCATCTGCGCGCGCCCGTGCCCGACGTGCAGGCACGCTGCCCCGAGGCCTCGGACGGCGTCGCGGCGATCGTCGCGCGCGCGCTCGCGAAGGACCGCGACGACCGCTTCGCCGACGTCGGCGAGATGCAGGAAGCGCTCGAGGGCGAGTTGCTCGCGCTCACGCGCGACGACGGCTCCGACACGGCGGAGGTGCCGCTCGTGGCCACGGCGCTCGAGGTCGCCGATCCGGCGGTCACCCAGGACCGGCCCGCCGTCGACGACGCGGCACTCGCAGCCCTCGGCGAACCGCGGCCGCGCGCCGTCGACGACTCGGCGCTCGCGGCGCTCGGCGCAGCGCGTCGGCGAGCGGCGCGCGGCGATCGCCGCATCTGGCCGGTGGTGCTGCTGCTGCTCGTCCTGATCGCCGGGATCGGCTGGGCCGCCTACCTCGGCTCGAGCCTGCTCGGCGGCGACGGCGGCAAGGCCGCGCCGGGCACGACGACGGCGCCGACGACGCCCACGACGGCGGGCGGCGGCACGACCGGCACGACGACCGCCGCCGGCGGCGCCGTGAGCGGCCTCACCGCCACGAGCTACGACCCGAGGTCCGGGGGCGGCGACGGCGACGAGCACCCGGACGAGACCGCCAACGCACTCGACGGCAACCCCGCGACGACGTGGCGCACGGACACCTACCGCGCCAGCGCGCAGTTCGCCGGGATCAAGCCCGGCGTCGGCCTGATCCTGTCCGCGGCGTCGCCGGTCGCCGCGCGCAGCCTGAGCCTGCGGGCCGGCCTGGCGGGCTGGACGGGCCGCGTCTACACGGCGCCCGGCGCCGCGCCGCCCGACGGCATCGCCGGCTGGACACCCGTGAGCGAGCCGTTCGTCGCGCGCAGCGTGCCGATGGACGTTCCGCTGAGCGGGGGCCCGAGCAGGCTGTACCTGATCTGGATCACGAAGCTGGCGCCGTCGGGCACCGGGTTCGCGGCCAGCATCGCCGACGCGGCGCTCAAGACCGCGGGCTAGGCCCTCAGGGCCCGTCTCAGTAGCGGTAGCGCGCGCGCCGGGCGTGACGGTCGAGCGCGCACTGGACGAGGCGGTCGAGCACCTCGGGATAGCTCACGCCGACGGCTTCGAAGAGCCGTGCGTAGACCGATGTGGCGGTGAAGCCCGGGATCGTGTTGACCTCGTTGACGAGCACCTCGCCGGCGCCCGTGAGGAAGCAGTCCACGCGCGCCATCCCGCTCAGCTCGAGCGCCCGGAACGCTGCCAGCGCGATGCTCCGCACGCGCTCGGCGACGGGCACGGGGATGTCCGCGGGCACGACGATGTCGGAGCCGCCCTCGTCGTACTTCGCGGCGTAGTCGTACCACTCGGCGTGCGGCAGGATCTCGCCGACCGCGGAGGCGACCGCACGCTCGTTGCCGAGCACGCCGCACTCGATCTCGCGGCCCGCCACGAACTCCTCGACGAGCGCCTTCTCGTCGTGCCGGAAGGCGAGCTCGAGCGCGTCCGCGAGCTCGTCGGGTCCGTGCACCTTGCTGATGCCGACGCTCGAGCCGAGGTTCGCCGGCTTGACGAAGACCGGCCAGCCGAGCTCCTCCCCCACGCGCGCGGTGACCGCGGGGTCGAGCGGATCGTCGACGCCGTGCCGCAGCACGAGCGAGCGCGCGACCGCGATGCCCGCATCGCGCAGGACGGCCTTGCAGAACGCCTTGTCCATGCTCGCGGCCGATCCCAGCACGCCCGCGCCCACGTACGGCAGCCCGAGCGTCTCGAGCATCCCCTGGATCGTGCCGTCCTCGCCGAACGGCCCGTGCAGCACGGGGAACACCACGTCGATCTCGCCGGGCGATGCGCCGTCGGCGCCGACGAGCGCTCCGCCCCCGCGGCCGGGCACGAGCGACGTGCCGCCGCCGCTCGCGAGCTCGGCGGGCGCCACGCCCTGCGCGGCGGCGAGCAGCGCCGGCGCGCCGTCCACGAGCTGCCACCCGCCGGCGTCGTCGATCAGCAGCGTGACGACGTCGTAGCGCGCAGGGTCGAGCGCCTCGATCACCGAGCGTGCCGAGGCCAG
Source organism: uncultured Actinomycetes bacterium (assembly GCA_963743275.1). GTDB lineage: Bacteria > Actinomycetota > Thermoleophilia > Gaiellales > JALYLC01 > JALYLC01. The sequence goes on from CAVUPB010000006.1 coordinate 394,550, forward strand.
CGAGATGGCGTGCTCGGACGAGCGACCGCCGGCCACCACGGCGATGCGTATGCGCGGCGTCACGGGGTCGTCGCGGTCGTGACGGTGGTGTCGAGCTTGCCGACCGTGAGCGTGACCTTGAAGGGCTTCACGTTCGTGCCCTCGATGTCCTGGTCGAGCACCTTGCCGTCCTGCTCGGGCACCGTCACCGTCTGGTTCTTGACGATGATGTTCCCCGCGGCGATGGACTTGGCCTCCAGCAGCTGCACCGCCTGATCCTGCGGCAGGTCTCGCACGTTCGGCACGTCCACCGTGCAGGGGCTGTTCGTGAGGTCGAAGCGCACGGCGGTGTTGCCCTTGACGAGCGTTCCGACCTCGGGCAGCTGCTTTGCGACCTGGCCGACCGCGTAGGCGTCGGAGCAGCGCGCGCCCGGCGGCTCGTGCACGAGCAGGCCCGCCGACGCCAGCGTCGCGCGCGCCTCGTCCTCGGTCTTGCCCTTGATGTTCGGGACCTGCACCTGGGCCGGCCCCGTCGAGACCCAGATCGTCACCGGAGAGCCCACCGGCGTCATCTGCCCGGCCGACGGATCGGTGCGGGTGATCTTGCCCTTGTCGTGCGCGTCGCTGGCCTCCGTCTCCTGCTTGACCTTGAAGTCGCCACCGAGCTGGGCGAGCGCGTCCGCCACCGTCGCGTCGACGACGTTCGGGATCGTCCTTCTGGCCGCGCGAGACCTTGAGCAGCACGGTGTCGCCCTTGTGCAGCTGCGCGCCCGCCGGGAGGCTCGCTCGTGACCACGACCTCGGCCTCGTGCTGGGCGTCGCGCACGCGCTGGCGCTTGACGTCGAGATGGAGGCCGTAGCCGCTGAGCGCCGCCTTCGCCTCCGAGAAGGACTTGCCCTCGAGGTCCTCGAGCTTGCGCGTCGTGACCGGCGGGGTCGTCGTCGTGCCCGGGCCGGTCGTCGCCGTCGTCGAGGGCTTGTCGTTCCCCGAGCCGACGCCGAGCGCGAACGCCGCGAGCGCGCCCACGGCCAGCAGGAGCAGCAGGACGAGCAGCCACGGCCAGCGCGAGCGCTTGCGCGGGACCGGCCGCGGCGGGAGCTTCTCGCCGCTCAGGAGCGACGGCGCCTCGGGGCGCGGCGCGATGCGCGTCGCCTCGGCGGCGGGCACCCGCTCGGTCGGCTCGTGGGGGATCGAGATCATGGCGGTCGCCGCGGCCGGCACGAGGCCGCGGCGGACGCGGTCGAGATCGGCCGCGAACTCGTCCGCGCTGGCGTAGCGCTGCGAGGGGTCCTTGAGCATCGCGTGGCTGACGACGAGCCCGAGCGACTCGGGCACGAGCGGCGCGAGCGAGCGCAGCGGCGGGGGCTCGTCGGAGACGTGCTGCATCGCGATCGCGACCGACGAGTCGCCCTCGAACGGCACGCGGCCGGCGAGCATCTCGTAGAGCAGGACGCCGAGCGAGTAGATGTCGGTCTGCGGCCCGACGCTGCGTCCCCGCGCCTGCTCGGGCGAGAGGTACTGCGCCGTGCCGACGATCGATCCCACCTCGGTCATCTGCGGATCGCCGGCGTGCGCGATGCCGAAGTCGGTGACCTTGATGCGGCCGTCGTCGCCGACGAGCACGTTGTGCGGCTTGACGTCGCGGTGCACGACGCCGTGCTCGTGCGCGTAGCGCAGCCCGGCGAGCACCTGCATGGCGACGGCGATCGCGCGCTCCGGCGAGAGCGGCCCCTCCTTCTGGATGACCTGCTTGAGGGTGCGGCCCTGCAGGTACTCCATCGCGATGTAGGGGCGCCCGTCGGCCTCGCCGCGGTCGTAGACCGCGATGATGTTCGGGTGGTTGAGACGGGCGGCGGCCTGCGCCTCGCGGCGGAAGCGCTCGACGAACTCGCCGTCCTCGGCGTAGCGCTCGGCCATGACCTTGAGCGCGACCTTGCGGCCGAGGCTCGAGTCCTCGGCGAGGTAGACGGTCGCCATGCCGCCGACGCCCAGGCGCCCGAGCACGCGGTAGCGGCCGTCGAACGGCTGGCCGCCAGGCTGGGTGTCCTCGCCGGTCATCGCGGCATTCTTCCACGGTATCCGGGCGCGACCTGCCCGCGCGGCCCGATGGATGCGCGCTCAGGAAGCCGCATCGAGCACCGCCTTCATGACCTCGCGCGCGATCGGCGCGGCGGCCTGGCCACCGTACTGGCGCGTGCGCTCGACGACGACGGCGAGGGCGACCTGGGGCGCGTCGGCGGGCGCGAGCGCGATGAACCACGCGTCCAGCTCCCCGTTGCGGCCCGTCTGGGCGGTACCGGTCTTGCCGGCGATCTGCACGCCCGGGATCTGCGCCGCGGTGCCCGTGCCCTCGTCGACGACGTGCTTCATCATCTCGACGACCGCGGCCGCGGTGCCCGGGCTGAAGGCCTGGCCGAGGCTCGCGTTGTGGCGCTCGTAGCGCAGCGCGCCGCTCGGCGAGCGCACGCGATCGACGAGCGTCGGGCGCATCACGACACCGCCGTTCGCGAACGCGGCCGCGACCATCGCCATCTGCATCGGCGTCACCACGAGGTTGGCCTGGCCGATCGCCGTGCGCGCCGGGTCGATCGGCGCGTTCGGCGAGAGCAGCCGGTCCGTGCCCGGGCGCACCGTGCCCGAGGCCTTGAGCTGATCGGTCGGGTAGTCGAGCGCCGGTATCGAGTAGAAGCCGAGGCGCTGGAGCGCGCGCGTGAGCTGCGGACAGCGCGCCCGGCCGCCGCACAGCTCCGACCCGAGGCGCGCGAACACGCTGTTGATCGAGTGCGTGAGCGCGAACGAGAGGTCGAAGCGCCCGCCGAAGCGCTCGCCCGAGTCGTTGTAGATCTTCTTGCCGTACTCCTCGAAGTAGCCCGGGTCGGTGAAGCGGCTGGCGGCGTCGTACTTGCCGCTCTCGAGCGCGAGCGCCGCGATCACCGGCTTGATCGACGAGCCCGGCGGGTAGAGGCCCTGGGTCGCGCGGTTCACGAGCGCCGAGCCGGTGGCGGGCAGCGAGCCCTGGACGGCGCGGTTGGGGTCGAAGCTCGGCCACGAGGCGCTCACGAGCACGCGGCCGGTGCGCGGCTCGATCGCGAACACCGCCCCGGGCTTGCCGGTCGCCGCGAGCGCGCTCATGGCCGTGCGCTGCGCGGCCGGCAGCAGCGAGAGCTGCACGTCGTCGCCGGTCACCGCGCCGCCCGCGAGCGAGTGGAGCTCGCTCTCGAGCGCGCCGCCGAGGTCGGTGTGGGCTCCGACGAGGTAGTCGTTGGCCGAGCGCTCGACGCCCGCGCGGCCGTCGGTCGCCGACGAGTAGCCGACGAGGTGGGCGAACATCTTGCGCGTCGGATAGCGGCGCTCGTAGACGTGGCGGCCGTCCGCCGTCGTCGCGGCGCGGTTGACGGCGAGCTTCGTGCCGTCGGCGGCGATGATCAGCCCGCGCTTGATCGAGAGCTGCTGGATGATCTGGTGCGCGTTGTCGCGGCGCGCGGCCAGCGACGACTCGGCCCACAGCTGCCAGTACGCCGTGAACCCGAGCAGGAGCAGGAGCCCGCCGGCGAGCACCTTGTAGACGTGGCCGATCGCCCTGTTCACGCCTGCGCCTCGCGCCGCGCGCGGTCGGAGATCGCCAGCAGGAGCGCGAGCGCGATCCAGTTGGCGACGAGCGAGGAGCCGCCGTAGGACACGAACGGCAGCGTGATGCCCGTGAGCGGCGCCGCGCGCACGATGCCGCCGACGATCAGGAAGACCTGGAGGCCGAACGCGATCGTGAGCCCGGCGGCGAGCAGCTTGGAGAACCCGTCGCCCGCGAGGCTCGCGATCTTGAGGCCGCGCTCGACGACGAGCAGGTAGACGAGCAGCAGCGCGGCCACGCCCGCCAGGCCGGTCTCGTTGGCGATCGCCGCGTAGATGAAGTCGGTCTGGATCGCCGGCACGACCGGCGTGCCGCCGTTCGTCAGCAGGTACCCGCGGCCGAGCCCGGTCCCGAACGCGCCGCCGTCGGCGATCGCGTACAGGGCCTGCACGCTCTGGTAGCCGGAGCCGTAGACGTCCTGCCAGGGGTGCAGCCAGATGTCGACGCGGTCGGTCACGTGCGGCACGAGGCGGAACGAGACGTACGCGCCGAGCGCGAACAGCGCGAGCCCGCCCACGACGTAGATGAGACGGCTCGTGGCGAGGTAGAGCATCGCCAGGAAGACGCCGAAGAAGAGCAGCGACGTGCCGAAGTCGTTCATCAGCACGAGCAGCGCGAGCGCGCCGCCGCCCATCAGCGCGAGCGGCGAGAGGTGCTTGAGCGGCGGCAGCCCGATGCCGAGGACGCGCCGCTCGCGGCTCGCGAGCAGCTCGCGCTTCTCGCGCAGGAACGCCGCCATGAAGAGCACGAGGCCGAGCTTCGCGAACTCGCCCGGCTGGAACGAGAGGCCACCGACGCGGATCCACACGCGGGCGCCGTTGACGACCGTGCCGGTCGCGTACGAGCTGGCGATGGTGATCGCGAGCGCTGCGAGCGAGGCGACGCCGAGCAGGTAGCGGTAGCGCTCGAGCGAGCGATAGTCCGAGAGCACCGCGAGCAGCGCGATGAAGCAGCCCACGCCCACGGCCAGCCAGATCGCCTGGTCGCGCGCGCGGGTCGGATCGAGCCGGTAGATCTCGACGATGCCGATGGCCACGAGCAGGCCGGCGGCGGGCAGCAGCACGGGATCGGCGTCGGGCAGCGCGACGCGCAGCGCGACGTGGGCGATCCCGAGCAGCGCCGAGGAAGGCCGCGGCGTAGGTCAGCGAGAGCGTCGAGACGACGCCCGAGCGCGCGACGAGCACGGACGTGAAGCCGACCGCGACGACCGCGGCGACGAGCAGCAGCAGACCGAGCTCGCGATTGCGGCTCGAGCGCAGGCCGACGGCGCTCACGGCTCTGTCTGCTCGAGCCGCGCGACGAGGGACCGCGCCGACTCGCTCGAGCGCAGATGGTGGTCGAAGAGGTGCCGCCGGCGCGCGGCCGGCAGGGTCGCTGCCGCGATGCGGCTGCGATGCACGAGCGTGAAGAGCTTCACCCCGCCGCCGAGGTCGTAGGGGATGCCCTGGTAGACCGCGACCTTGCCCGTCTGCGGATCGACGCCGACGAAGTGCGACCAGCGCAGGCCGATCAGCGCAGCCCAGAGCACGCACAGCATGAGGGCGCAGACCGCGGCGAAGACGCCGAGGCGGCGGGCGCGCCCGCGGCGGCGCACCGGCGTCCCGCTGCCGAAGCCGGTCACGACCGGCGGCACGGTGATGAGCGTCTCGCCGGCGTGCGGCAGCGGCGCCGGGACCGGCCGCGACGACAGGGGCTCGACGCGCTCGGGCTCCTCGTGCGCCGGCGGCTCCGGCAGCGCGAGCGCGACGGCCGTCGCCTCGGGCGTGGGCGCGGGCTCGGGCTCGGGCTCCGGGCGCCGGCTCCGGCGGAGGCGCGACCGCCTCGAGCGCGACGGTCGGGATCAGGTCACCGGTCTCCTCCCCGGGCTCCGGCTCGCTCTCGCCGTCCTCGGCCTCGAGCCGGAAGGCGACGGCGGTGATGTTGTCCTCGCCGCCCGCGGCGTTGGCCGCGTCGACGAGCGCGCGCACGGCGGCGTCGAGATCGTCGTGCTCGGCCAGCGTGCGCGCGACCGCCGCGTCGTCGACGAAGCCGCTGAGGCCGTCCGTGCAGAGCAGGATCACGTCGCCCGCGCGCGCGGGCGTCGTCCAGACGTCGACGTCGACCTGCCAGTCGGCCCCGAGCGCCCGCGTGATGACCGAGCGCTGCGGGTGCTGGGCCGCCTCCTCGGGCGCCAGCGCGCCCGCGCGCACCCACTCGGCGACCAGCGAATGGTCGTCCGAGAGGCGCGTGAGCACGCCGCCGCGCCAGAGGTAGGCGCGCGAGTCGCCGACGTGGGCGAACGTGACCGCGCGAGCGCCCACGAGCGCGGCCGTGACCGTCGAGCCCATGCCCGAGGCGCGCGGATCCGAGGTCGCGCGCTCGGCCACGCGCCGGTTCGCGAGGCGGATCGTCTCGACGAGGCGCTCCTCGTCGCTGCCCTGCGTGCCGAGCTCGCCGAGCGTCTGGACGGAGATCCGCGAGGCCAGCTCGCCCGCGAGCGCGCCGCCCATGCCGTCGGCGACGGCGAAGAGCGGCGGCTCGGCGTAGTACGCGTCCTCGTTCTTGCGCCGGACGCGTCCGGTGTGCGTTGCGGTGGCGAAGGCGGCGACGCGCATGCCTACTCCTCGTAGCGCAGCTCGGTCTCACCGATGCGCAGCTCGTCGCCGATTCGCAGGACGTGCTCGCCGGCCAGCGGAGCGCCGCCGACGAACGTGCCGTTCGTGGAGCCGAGGTCGCGCACGATGCGCTCCCCGTCGCGCACGAGCACGGCGCTGTGCCTGCTCGACGCGTACGGATCGCCCTCGAGCACGACGTCGTTCTCGGCGGCCCGGCCGAAGGCCACGTCGGAGTCGAGGCGCACGAGCGTCCCGGGCGGGTAGATGGGGCTCGAGAGCACGACGAGCCGCGGGCCGAGCGGGATGTCGCCCGCCGCGCCGTGGCGCGTCAGCCGGATCTCGGTCGCCGAGCCGGTCTCGGGTACCGCCCGCAGGTCGCGCGCCTGGATGCGCAGCACGCGCCACACGAACAGGAACAGCAGGATGACGAAGCCGGCCTTGAGGGCGAGCAGGAGCTGGTCGCTCACGCGGCGCTCCCGTGGCCGGCGCTCATGTCGTGCGGCGCTCGAACGTGAGACGGCTGTTGCCCAGCGTGATGCGGTCGCCGTCGGCGAGCGGGTGCTCGCGCACGCGCCGCCCGTTCACGATCGTGCCATTCGTCGAGTCGAGGTCGATCAGCACGACGACCGGCCCGCGCCTGCGGATCTCGGCGTGCCGCCGCGAGACGTTGCGGTCGTCGAGCACGATGTCGCAGCCGGGCGCGCGCCCGATCTGCACGATGGAGGCCTCGATCAGCGTGCGCTGGCCGTCGTGCACGATCACGAGCTCCTCGTGCGGCTCGGGCCGCGTGATCATCGTCGCCTCGAGCGGCGGCTCGGCCGGCAGCTCGAACGCGGCCGGCGCGACCGGGGCCGGCGGCTCCGCGACGGGCGGCTCCGCGACGGGCGCGGGCGGCGGCACATCCGGAACGGCCGGCGGCGCGGCAGGCGCATCCGGCAGCGGCGCGAGCGGCGGCGGGCCGGGGATCGGCACGGGCACCACCGGAGGCGTGGGGAAGCCGCCGGGCAGCGGATCGCCGAGCCCGGGTGCATCCGGATCGAGCGGGAACGCGGGGAAGCCGCCGGGCAGGGGCGCCGAGGGGTCGGGGTCGAGCGGGGAGCGCACGGGCGCCTCGGGCTCGGCGAGCGGCACCGCCGGCACCTGGTAGACCGTCTCGGGCTCGGGCTCGGGCGCGACGGGCGGCGGCGGAGGCGGCGGGGGCGGCGCGCTCGCCGGCTGCGCCATGGGCTCGTCGACCGGGGCGTCGTCGTCGCGCACGAGCGCGGTCGAGATGCCGAAGATGCCGGTGTGCAGGGACGACTCGGTCTCGAAGCGCACGCGCGGCCGGGTCGGCATGACATAGCCCGCACGGCGGGCGTGCTCGGCCAGATAGCTCGCGAGCTCGTTGCGGAGCGAGGCCTCGAACTCGGCGAAGCGCGTGCGATCGCGCGGGCTCAGGAAGATCGTGTACTCGTTCGGCGCGTAGGTCTGGGTGACCGACACGACCTTGCCTTCCTCGAGCTCCTTGGCGAGCTTGCGTGCAAGCTCGACCGGAGCCACGCTGGCGCGGAAGAGGCGGCCGACCGACCCTTCGACGACCCGCTCGAGTCGGCTCTCGATGCTGCGCAGGATGCCCAACTTACTCCTCCGCCGAAACCGGCTTCCCGGCCGGCGCGTCGTCATCGGGCGCACGCACGCCCAGCGCCAGCAGTATAGCCACGGCCCAGATGGCCACGACCGAACGACCCGGCGACTCGGGCGCGCCGCCCGCCAGCGCGGGCAGCAGGACCTGCCCGGCGAGCAGCCCTGCGAGCCAGCCGCCCATCGCCAATCCGCGCCGCGCCGCGCCCAGCGCGTAGGGCAGTGTCGCGGCCGCGAGCGCCCAGGCCGCGCTCTGCAGCAGCAGCGGCGCTCCGATGCCGCCGGCCGCGCTGCGTGCGATCGCCCCGGCGTCGGCGCTGCCCGCGAGGCCGCTCGCGAGCGGGACCGCGGCCCAGAGCGCGATCGCGAAGGGGCCGGCCGCGCCGGCCAGGGCGCGGCCCACGGCGGTGCGCAGGCGGCCCGCGGCGAGCACGTAGAGCGGCCACAGGAGGATCGCGGCGAGCACCGGCGCGACGGCGGGCAGGAGCGCGCGGCGCCCCGCGCGCACGCAGGCCAGCAGCCACAGGCCCCCGGCGAGCGCCGTGCACTGCGCGAGACCGGCCGAGACGTCGCCGACCGCGGGCACGCAGACGGCCAGCGCGAAGGCGGCTGCGAGCCAGGGCGAGGCGAGCGCGAGCGCAGCGCCCGTGAACGCGAGCGGCAGCGTGAGGCCGGGCGGCCAGAACGGGAAGGCGCCGAGCACCGCGATGATCGCGATCGCCGTGCAGGCGCTGCCCGCCGCGAGGCGGGCGGCGCGCACGACGGCAGGGGACGGCGCCGCAAAGCCGCAGCGCGCTATCGCCGCCGCCCAGGCGCCGACGTCGAGATCGGCGTCCGGGCGCCGCAGCGCGGGCAGCGCCGGGAGATGCGGGAGCGCAGGCAGCGCGGGCACGGCGTGCAGGCGGCGCGTGCGGCGGCCGCTGCGATCGCCGCGGCGACTCCCCCCGCCCCCGCCACCGCCGCGTCCGGGGCTGCGCGGCTCGCGTCGCCCGGGGCGCTCGATCGCGTCGGCCGCCGACGCCAGCACGCGCGCGAACGCCGTGGCGGTCGGGCGGCGGCGCGGCTGCGACTCGAGCGCGCGCGCACACGCCACCGCGAGCGAGCGCGGCAGATCGGGGCGCAGGTCGCCGAGCGAGCGCGGCTGGTGCTTGTGGCGCTCGCGCAGCTCGTCGGGAGTGCGCGCGCGGAACGGGTTGGCGCCCGTGAGCGCCTCGTAGACCATCACGCCGACCGCCCAGACGTCGGTCGCCGGCGTCGGCCGGGCGCCCAGGCACGTCTCCGGCGCCATGTACGAGAGCGTTCCGAGCATGCGGTCGTCGACGGTCGCATCCGGCTCGTCGAGCGAGGCGATGCCGAAATCGAGCACGCGCACGCTGCCGTCGCGCCCGAGCAGCACGTTGGCCGGCTTGACGTCGCGGTGCACGACCCCGTGCTCGTGCGCATGGGAGAGCCCCGCGCACACGGCCGAGGCGACGCGCAGGAGCGCCGCGTCGCCGAGCTGTCCCTGCCGCAGCGCGCCGGCCAGGTCCATGCCCTCGACGATGTCGGAGGCGATGTAGACGTACTGGCCGTCCTCGTGCACGCTGCGCAGGCGCACGACGTTCGGGTGCCGCAGCTTGCCGGCGACCGAGGCCTCGCGCCGGGCGCGCTGGCGCAGCGTCGCGTCGTGCGGGATGGCCTTGAGCGCCACGATCTCCTCGCGCTCGAGGTCGAGCGCGCGGAAGACCGTGCCGGTGCCGCCGACGCCGAGCACGCCGTCGATGCGGAAGCGGTCGCAGACCACCCCCGAGGGGAACAGCGCCGGACCTTGCTGACGCGCGGCTTCCGGCATCAGGAAGCCGTTCCCGGGGTGGGAGTGCGTGTGAGGTCGGGTGGTAGTATCGGCGCGTCCTGCAAGGGCTCTGACATCCGGAGCGGCCCGGTGGAGGCGCGGTTGGCGCCGGCCGGGCGAGATCGTCGTTCGCCAGGGGAATCGCGCTGTCCTTCTTCGAAGAGTTCGATCTCGACGACGGCCCCCAGACGGAGGAGCATCCGCCGGCGTCGGGACGCGGGCGGCGCGGGGGCCTCGGAGGCGGCGGCAGCGGCCCCGACATGCGGCGCATCCTGCCCGTCGTCGGCGTCGTGGTGCTCGTGCTCGTGCTGGGCTTCGTGGTGCTCGGGTCCTGCGGCGGCTCGTCGAAGGCCGACAAGTACCGCTCGTACGTCGCGGACGTGAACTCCGTCGCGCGCCAGTCGAACGCCGACGCCAAGACGCTCGACGCCGCGCTCTACAACCAGGAGCTGACGCCCAGCCAGCTGATCGCGCGCGTCGGCACGCTGATCCCGCGCGCGAGCGCCGCCGAGACGACCGCCGCCGCGCTCAAGCCGACCGGCACGATCAAGCAGCAGGGGCTGCAGCGCTACCTGCTGCAGTCGCTGCAGTACCGCACGCTGGCGCTGCAGGATCTGCGGCAGGCGCTCAAGACCGCGTTCGCGGGCGCCGCGAACACCCCGGCCACCGAGACGCAGCGCAAGGCGGTCGCGGGGGCCTACAGCGAGCTCATCGCCTCCGACGTGGTCTTCGCCGCCAGCTTCCAGCGCCCCGCCGAGGCGGTGCTCAAGCAGGAGAAGGTGACGGACGCGCCGCTCACGCCCTCGCTCTGGAGCCTCTCGCCCGAGCTCGCGAATCCGTCCGAGAACAGCAACGGGCTCTGGATCGAGTCGGTGCGCGACGCGGGCTCGACGAGCCCGTGCGCAAGCGGCGTGATCGGCACGTCGATCGACGAGGTGAAGGCGAACGGCAAGACGCTCCAGCCCGGAACCGCCACCGGCGGCCCGGTCACGACCGTGCAGCTCAAGATCCCGAGCACGTTCACGGTCACGGTCGCGAACCACGGCAACTGCCCGGTGCGGGGCATCGAGGTGCATCTCATCGAGGGCACCGAGCCGCAGCAGAACCAGAAGATCAAGTCGCTCCTGCCGAGCGAGAGCGTGAAGCGGACGTTCCCGGCCACCGGCAACCCGGGCGAGGCCAAGATCGACGTCGCCGTACCCCCCGTCAGCGGCGAGCAGAACACCGCGAACAACCACTACATCTACCACGTCACCTTCCAGAGCTAGCGACGCCCGCTGATGAGCGCCGATCGCCTGCTCGCGCTCGCAGCCCTCGTGATCGCGCTGGCCGGGCTCGGGCTGGCGCTGTGGGTCGTCGTCTGGATGCGCCGCGTGCGGCGCGCCCAGAGCGCCTTGCTCTCGGGCGGCCCCGTCGCCGATCTCGTCGAGTTCGCCGTGGGCATGCAGGCCCGGCAGGAGCACGTCGAGCGGCGCGCCGACGAGCTCACGGCGCAGGTCGCGCAGGCGGGCGACGACGTGGGCGCCGCGTTGCAGCGCGTGGGCCTGCAGCGCTTCGACGCCTATGACGGCGCCGAGGGCCTGCAGTCGAGCGCGCTCGCGCTGCTCGACGCGCGCGGCGACGGCATCGTCGTGAGCACGATCCAGGACGCGGGCAGCGCGCGGGTGTACGTCAAGCGCGTGCGCGCGGGCGCCGCGGCCGACGTCGCGCTCGGCCCCGAGGAGCAGGCGGCCGTCGCGGCCGCCCGCCCGGGTGCCTAGGAGCGGGCGGCGCGGGCCCGCCGCAATGGTCGCGAAAGGGCATTCTGGTACCGTTCCGACGGCAGATCCGGAGGCTCGATGACAGGGCAGGTGCTCGTTCTCAACGCGACCTACGAGCCACTCAACGTGTGCTCGCTGCGGCGCGCGTGCGTGCTCCTGCTGAAGTCCAAGGCCGAGCTCGTGGACGCACTCGAGCGCCCGCTGCGCTCGGCCAGCGCCTCGCTCCCCTACCCCGTCGTGATCCGCCTCCTGTCGTACGTGCGGCGGCCGCGCGCCGCGGCGCGGCGCATCACCCGGCGCGCGGTGTTCGCCCGCGACGGCCACGTCTGCCAGTACTGCGGCGTCGAGGGCGTCCGCCTCACCGTCGACCACGTGCTGCCGCGCTCGCGCGGCGGCCCCTCGAGCTGGGACAACGCCGTCACCGCGTGCGCCCCGTGCAACCTGCGCAAGGGCGACCGGCTGCCGCACGAGATCGGCATGCGCCTGCGCAGCAAGCCGCGGCCGCCCTCGCCGAGCCTGTTCCTGACGCTGCAGGCGACCGAGGTCCCGCACGCCTGGCTCGACTACCTGCCGCGGCAGCGCGTCCACTGACCGCCCTGCCGATGGATGACGAGGCCGAGCTCGTCGCGCTGCGCCGGCGCGTGCGCGAGCTGGAGGCGCTCGAGTCGGTGGCGCAGGCGGCCCGGGCGCCGGTCGAGCTCGACGAGGCGCTCACCGCGCTCGTCGAGTCGGCAGCCGCGTCGCTGCACGCCGACGTGTGCGCGCTCGAGGTGGCGAGCACCCGGGGGGCGCGCGGGGAGATCGCGTTCCGCAGCAGCGCCGCCGGCCCGAGCGACGAGGAGCTCGGCGGACTCGCCGCGCTCGCGCCCCACCATGCGGAGGGGCGGCTGGCGATCCCACTGCCGACGCGGCGCGGGGCGCACGGCGCGCTCGTGGCCTGGCGCTCGCGCCCGGGCGAGTTCAGCGCCCGCGAGCTGGAGCTCGCCGAGGCCGCGGCCGCGCACGCCGCGACCGTGCTGGCCGGCGCGCGCGGAGCCATGCGCGGGCTGTTCGCGCGCGAGGTGCACCACCGCGTCAAGAACAACCTGCAGACCGTCGCCTCGCTCCTGCGCCTGGCCGCGAGCGGCGACGTCGACCCGAAGCGCGCGTTGCGCGACTCGATCGGCCGCGTGCTCGCGATCGCCGAGGTGCACGACCTGCTGACGGCGCGGCGCGACGAGGACGTCGACAGCGCCGACCTGGTGCGGCGCCTGTGCGGGATGCTGCGCGGCACCCTCGACGGCACGCTCGAGGCGGGCCCGCTGGCGCCCATCGTGCTCGCGCCCGAGCGCGCCACGGCGCTCGCGCTCGTGCTCTGCGAGCTGGCCGCCAACGCGATCGAGCACGGCGGCGGGCACGCCTACATCGAGCTGCGGCGCGACGGGGCGTTCGTCGAGCTGACCGTCTCCGACCACGGCCATGGCCCTCCGCCGCCGACGGGCACGCCGGGCCAGGGCCTCTCGATCGCGCGCGCCCTCGTCGAGGTCGACCTCGGCGGCAGCCTGCGCTTCGAGCAGGACGGCGGCGTGCGCGCGATCGTGCGCTTCCCATTCGTGCGCTGACTCGGCGGCGGCGCCTCATCGACTAGCCTCCCCGGATGCGCGTGCTGGTCTGCGAAGACGAAACGATCATCCGGCTCGATCTCTGCCAGCTGCTCGAGGGCGCCGGGCTGACGGTCGCGGGCGAGGCGCGCGACGGCGCCGAGGCGGTGCGCCTGGCGGGTGAGCTCGAGCCCGACATGATCCTCATGGACGTGCGCATGCCCGAGCTCGACGGCGTCGAGGCCGCACGCCGCATCCTGGCGGAACGGCAGGTCCCGATCGTCATGGTGACGGCGTTCGCCGAGCGCGACATCGTGCAGCAGGCGAGCGAGGCCGGCGCGTTCGGCTACCTCGTCAAGCCGTTCCGGCAGGACGACGTGCTGGCGGCGATCACGACCGCCCAGGCGCGCAGCGCCGAGCTCGCCGATGCGCGCCAGGAGGCGAAGACGCTCGGCGAGGCGCTCGAGACGCGCAAGGTCGTCGAGCGCGCCAAGGGCATGCTGATGACGGCCGAGGGCATCAGCGAGGGCGACGCGTACGCGCGCATGCGCTCCGCGTCGCAACGCACCGGCCAGCCCATGCGGGCGATCGCCGAGGCGCTGCTCGCCACGCTCTCTCGCGAGAAGTGATCCGCCGCCACGCGATCCTGATCGCCGGCCTCGCGCTCACCGCGCTGGCGGGCGTGCTGCACGTCGCCGTCGGCGACACCGCCGGGACGATCGCCGCGAGCGGAGCGCTGCTGCTGGTCGCGCCGCTCGTCGCCAAGGGCACGGACGCGCTGCGCAGCCGGCTCTCGCCGAGCGTCGTCGGCATCGTGCAATCCGGATTCGGCAACGTCGCGGAGCTCGCGATCACCGTGCTCGCGCTGCAGGCGAACCTGCCCAACGTCGTCAAGCTCGCCATCGTCGGCTCGCTGCTCGGCAATGCGGTCCTGCTCGGCGGCATCGCCGGGCTGCTCCCGCTGATCCGCGGCGGCTTCAGCCAGACGCTGCACTTCGACCGCCGCCTCTTCTCCGGCATCACGACGCTGAGCGTGATCGCGTTCGTGCCGATGGCGATCCTGAGCGTCCCGAGCGACCTGCTCGGCCGCGGCGACCGGCAGGGCATCACGCTCGCCGCCGGCATCGCGGTCACGGTCGTGGGGGTCTTCTTCATCCTCACCGAGCTGAAGGCGCCCCACGGGCCCAAGCAGTACGTGGCCGCCCCGTGCGACCTGACATTCCGCGGGGGCGTCGCGTACCTCGCAGCCGGCGGAGTGATGGCGGCCCTCGGCGCCGAGTGGTTCGTCGCCGGCTTCGAGCCCGCGGCCGAGGCGATCGGCATCCCGACTGCGTTCGCGGCGCTCGTGCTCATCCCGCTGGTCGGCAACGTGGCCGAGAACTACGTCGCGCTGCGCTTCGCGTGGGCGGGCGACGGCGACGGCGCGATGAGCGTGATCATGCACTCCGTCGTCCAGATCGGCCTGCTCATGGTCGGCATCCTCGTGATCGTGAGCCAGTTCATCGGGCGCGCACCGCTCAGCCTGCAGCTCGACCCGGTGCTCACGGTGTCGCTCGGGCTCGCGCTGATCGTGCTCTGGATGATCATGTACGACGGCGAGATGCAGCCCGTCGAGGCGGTCGGCCTGCTCGCCGTCTACGCGATCCTGGCCGCCGCGATCTGGGCCGAGGGCTCGCTGGCCTGAGCCTCAGTCGCCGGCGACGGGGACCGACGGATCCGGCTCCCGCTCGCCGACCACGACGCCGTCCTCGAGCCACACGCCCATGCGGCGGAACTTCGCGCGCCGCGCCGCGCGGCGCAGCTCGACCGGCTCGGCCTCGATCGAGTCGAGCGCCTGCGCGATCGCATCGCCGAGCAGGCGGGCCGCGCGGTCGTGATCCTTGTGCGCGCCGCCGGACGGCTCGGGCACGACGGTGTCGACGACGCCGAGCTCGTAGCTGAAGCGCGCCGTCGGCTTGAACGCGGCCGCGGCCTTCTTGCGCTGGTTGACGTCGCGCCAGAGGATCGTGGCGCAGCCCTCGGGGGAGATGACCGAGTAGATGGCGTGCTCGAGCATGAGCACGCGATCGGCGACGCCGATCGCGAGCGCGCCGCCGGAGCCGCCCTCGCCGATCACGCAGGCGACCGTCGGGACGCGCAGGCGCACCATCTCGAGCATGGATTGTGCGATCGCGGCGGCCTGGCCGGCCTGCTCCGCCTCGACGCCGGGGTACGCGCCGGGCGTGTCGATCATCGTCACGACCGGAAAGCCGAGGCGGTCGGCGAGCGCGAAGACGCGGCGGGCCTTGGCGTAGCCCTGCGGCTGCGCCATGCCGAAGTTGCGGAAGGCGCGCTCCTTGAGGTCGCGGCCCTTCTGGTGGCCGACGATCGCGATCGTGCGGCCGCGGAACGATCCGACGCCCGCGACGATGGCATGGTCGTCCGCGCCCGCGCGGTCGCCGTGCAGCTCGACCCACTCCTCGCCCACGAGCCGGGTCGCGTAGTCGAGCGTGTACGGCCGTCCGTCGTCGCGGGCCAGCTGGACGGCATCCCAGATGTCCGACTCGGCCGCGCGCTCGGCGAGCCGGCGGCGCAGGCCGCGGAACGGCGTCGGCAGGCGGCTGTTCACGCGGCACCGCCGTTCGTGTGCGCGTCACCGTGCGGATTCGAGCGCAGGAAGCGCAGGACGCGCGCGACGATGCCGGGCGGCGGGGCGGCGGCCTCGGCGGCGAGCTCGATCGGCACGAGCGTGCCGCCGGCGCACAGCCGCAGGATGCGGCCGAGCGTCGGGCGCAGGTCGGGGCGCGTGTGCACGGCATCGATGAGCCCGTGCTCGAAGCTCGACTCGGAGCGCCCGAAGTCGGGGGGAAGCGTCTCGCGGGTCGTCTCCTGCACGACGCGCGGGCCGGCGAACGAGAGCAGCGCGTCGGGCTCGGCGATGACGAAGTCGCCGAGCGCCGCGAACGACGCGATCACGCCGCCGGTCGTGGGGTGCGCGAGCACCGAGACGTAGGGCACGCCGGACTCGCGCAGCAGGTCGACCGCGCACACGGTCTTCGCCATCTGCATGAGCGCCAGCACGTTCTCCTGCATGCGCGCTCCGCCCGAGGCGGCGACGGACACGAGCGGGATGCCGCGCTCGGCCGCGACGTCGGTGGCGCGGGTGAACACCTCGCCGACCACGCTCCCCATCGAGCCGCCCATGAACGCGAAGTCCATCGCGCAGAGCACGCAGGGCATGCCCTCGATCGTGGCGGTGCCCGCGACCATCGCGTCGCCGAGCCCCGTCGCGACCTCGGCCTCGCTCAGGCGCTCCGTGTACGGGCGCAGGTCGGTGAAGGCGAGCGGGTCGGCCGAGCGCAGGCCGTCGGCGAGCGCATGGAAGCTGCCCGGGTCGGCGACCTGCTCGATGCGCTCCTCGGCTCCGACCGGGAAATGGTGCCCGCACACGGTGCACACGCGCAGGACGGCGCGCAGCTCGTCCTCGCGGTAGTGCGACTTGCACACGGGGCAGGTGTTCGGATGCAGCTTGGGGCGGGCAAGCGGCTGCTCGGGCGCCGCCTCCTCGCGCTCCACCTCGACCTGGATGTTTTCGGGCTCCTCGTGGCTGGCCACCGGCACGCCTCCTGGCCCCGCACGCGCATCGCGGGGCGAACCGAGACTCTAGCCGGGATCAGGGTGGGAGACGATCCCCCCCGCGCCATCCGTCCGCGGGACTACGATCGCCGCATGCCGGCACGCATCAGCTTCGGCGACGCAGGGGTCACGTGCGACGCCGGCGGCGCGCTCGCACCCGCCGCGCAGCTGGTGGCCAAGCTGCGGCTCGCAATCGACGCAGGTGCCATCCCCGAAGGCGCGACGCTGCCGTCGATCCGCACCGGCGCGGACGAGCTGGGCGTGCACGCGAACACGCTGCGCAAGGTCTACGCCGCGCTCGAGGCGCAGGGCTACGCGACGACGCGCCATGGCTCCGGGACGGTCGCGCACGTGCGCGACGCCGAGGGCGCGGCGGCCGTGCGGCGTATCGCCGACGGCGCCATCGCGAGCGCCCGCGGGGCCGGCGCCGACGCGCAGCTCGTGGCGCTCGCGATCCTGGCCGCGGCCGGCCCGCACCCGGCGCCGGCGCGCGCGCCGAAGGAGCGGCGCCCGCCCGTGCGCGCGACACCTCCGCGCAAGGAAGCCGCGCGCGCTCCGCGGCGCTCGTATCCGCCCGTCCTGCCCCCCGACATCCCGCGCGGCGCGCACGTCGGGCTCGTCACGGCGGACGCCGCGCTGATCGCGCGCGCAGGGAGCGAGGCCGAGCGGCGGGGCGTCCGCCTGCGCGTGGCCCGGCCCGACGACGGCCAGACGCTGGGCGACCTCGTATGGGGCTGTGAGCTCGTGATCGTGGGCCGCGACGCGCGCGACGACGAGACCGCGCAGCGCGTGCTGCGCAGCGCCCGCGACGTGCTCGAGATGGCGTAGCGCCGCCTCAGGCGACGCGGCGGCCGTCGCTCTCGTCCCAGCGCTCGAGCACGAGCGAGGCGTTGTGGCCGCCGAAGCCGAAGCCGTTCGAGAGGCCGACGCGCACGTCGACGCCGCTGCGCGCGACGTTCGGCACGTAGTCCAGATCGCAGGTGGGATCGCTCTCGAACTGGTTGATCGTGGGCGGCAGGATGTTGCGGCACATCGCCAGGGCGGTGATCGCGAGCTCGGTCGAGCCGGCCGCCCCCAGCATGTGGCCCGTCATCGACTTCGTCGAGGAGATCGGCACCTCGTGTGCGCGCTCCTCGCCCAGCACCATCTTGATCACGCGCGTCTCGGCGCTGTCGCCGACGGGCGTCGACGTGCCGTGCGCGTTGATGTAGCCGATCGCGCTCGCGTCCATGCCGGCCTCCTCGAGCGCCATCCGCATCGCGCGCGCGGGGTTGACGCCGGTCGGGTCGGGCTCGGTGAAGTGGTGCGCGTCGGCCGTGCAGCCGTAGCCCATGATCTCGCCGTAGATGCGCGCACCGCGCGCCCGGGCGTGCTCGAGCTCCTCGAGCACGAGGATCGTGGAGCCCTCGCCGATCACGAAGCCGTCGCGCCCCGCGTCGAACGGCCGGCTGGCCGTCGCGGGATCGTCGTTGCGCTGCGAGATCGCGCGCATGGCGTAGAACCCGCCCACGCCGATCGGCGTGATCGGCGCCTCGCTGCCACCCGCGACCATCACGTCGGCGCGGCCGTCGCGGATGATCCCGACGGCATCGCCGATCGCCATCGACGAGGCCGCGCAGGCGGTCGTGACGGTGCTCGACGGCCCGCGGAAGCCGTACTCCATCGACACCATCGCGGCGCCCATGTTCGGGATCAGCATCGTGATCCAGAGCGGGCTCATGCGGTCGATGCCCTTGGCGAAGAGGTGCTCGTGCGCGAGGTCGAGCGTCTGCAGCCCGCCGATGCCCGTCGCGACCGCCGTGCCCGTGCGCTCGCCGAGGCCGTCGGCGCCCACGTCGAGGCCCGAGTCCTCGATCGCCTCGCGCGCCGCGACGAGCACGAACTGGCAGTAGCGGTCGGTGCGGCGCGCGAGCTTGCGGTCCATCGCGACCGTCGGCTCGAAGTCCTTGACCTCGCAGGCGAAGCGCACGGGCGCATCGCGCAGCGGGAAGATCGTGATCGGGGCGCCGCCGCTCTTGCCCGCGATGATGCTCGCCCACGTCTCCTCGCGCGTGTTGCCGACGGGCGTGACCATGCCGATGCCGGTCAGCACGACCCGGCGTCCCCCTGGCGTGCGCAGCGCCACCGCTACATCCCCAATCCGCCGTCGACCGCGAGCACCGCGCCGGTCACGAAGCCGGACGCGTCCGAGACGAGGAAGCGGACGCAGCGCGCGATGTCCTCGGGCTCGCCGAGGCGCCCGAGCGGCGTGGACGCCAGCAGCGCCTCACGCGCGCTGTCGGGCAGCACGTCCGTCAGCTCGGTCGCGATGTAGCCCGGCGCGATGCAGTTGACGCGCACGCCGCGCGAGCCGATCTCCTTGGCGAGCGACTTCGTGAGGCCGATCAGGCCGGCCTTCGAGGCCGAGTAGTTCGTCTGGCCGGCATTGCCGTGGATGCCGACGATCGAGCCCATGGTCACGATCGAGCCGCGCCGGCGGCGGAGCATGCGCCGCGCCGCCGCCTGGCAGACGTGGAACGCGCCGCCGAGGTTCGTCGCGATGACCGCGTCGAAGTCCTCCGGGCTGATGCGCGCGATCAGGTTGTCGCGGGTGATGCCCGCATTGCAGACGAGCGCGTCGATCTCGCCGAGCTCGTCCTCGCAGCGCGCGACGAGGGCCGCGGCCTCCTCGGGCTTCGCGACGTCGGCCTGGAGCGCGAGGGCGCGCCCGCCCGCAGCCTCGATCTCGCCCACGACCGCGGCCGCCCCGCCGGCGTCCGAGCGGTAGTTCACGCCGATCGCGGCGCCCGCCGCGGCCAGCTCGAGCGCCGTGGCGCGTCCGATGCCGCGCGAGGCGCCGGTGATCAGCGCGATCCGGCCGTCGAGCTCAGGCACCTGCGACCAGCTCCTGCGCGCGGGCGATGTCGTCCGGACCCGAGACGGACACCGACGAGAGGCTCCGGTCGATGCGGCGGATGAGCCCCGAGAGCACGTTGCCCGGGCCGACCTCGACGAAGGTGCGGGCACCGAGGTCGCGCAGCGCCATCACGGCCTGCGTGAAGCGCACCGGGGCGGTCAGCTGCTGCAGCAGGATCGGCACGATCTCGCGCGCGCCTTCGAGCCGGCAGGTCACGGTCGAGAAGAACGGCACGCGCGGCTCGGCGAACGCCGTCGCCTCGAGCACCGGCGCCAGCTGCTCGGCCGCGAGCGCGGTGAGCGGGCTGTGGAAGCCGCCCGAGACCTTGAGCTTGACGGCCCGCCGCGCCCCGGCCGCCTCGGCGGCGCTCATGAGCGCAGCGACGCCCTCGAGCGTCCCGCTCACGACGACCTGCCCGGGGCAGTTGTAGTTCGCGGCCCAGACGCCGTCGATCCCGTCGCAGAGCCGCTCGATCTCGGCATCGTCGAGACCGATGATGGCGGCCATCGCTCCCGGCGCGGCGGCCGCCGCTGCGGCCGTCGCGAGCCCGCGCTCGCGCGTCAGATGCGCCGCGGTGCGATCGTCGATCGACCCGGCGGCAGCCAGGGCCGCGTACTCGCCGACCGAGTGGCCGACGACGTAGTCGGGACGCAGGCCCGCCTCGGTGAGCGCCGCGAGGCACGCGAGCTCGGTCGTGACGAGCGCCGGCTGCGTGATCTCGGTCTCGCTCAGGCGCTCGATCGGCCCCTCGAAGCACACCTGGGCGATGTCGAACCCGACCGCCTCCGCTGCGCGGTCGTAGACGGCCCGCGCGGCCGGGTAGGCCTCGCTCATCGCACGCCCCATGCCCACCTCCTGGGAACCCTGCCCCGGGAAGCAGAACGCCACCCTGCCCTCCGTCACCCGACCTCCTCGCAGCGACCGCAGACCAGAGTACACCGGAGCCGGAGGCGCAGGCCCCTGGCACCCGAGCGCGCGTCAGGCATCCGTGAACCCGAACGCGAGCTGGGCGTCGAGGACGCGCTCGCCGTTGCAGTGCACGATGCCGGTGCCACGGCCGAAGGTGCGGCGCAGGCGATCCACGACCAGCTCGAAGTCGAGCACGTCGCCCGGGCGCACGACGCGGCGGAAGCGGACGCCGTCGATGCCCGCGAAGAGCGGCACGCGCCCTGCGAAGTCGGGATGCGAGAGCACGCCCACCGCCCCGGCCTGCGCGAGCGCCTCGACCATCAGCACGCCCGGCATGATCGGATCGCCCGGGAAGTGCCCGCGCAGGAACCACTCGTCGCCGCGCACGCGGTAGCGCGCGACCACGCGCGCGCCCGGCTCGAGCTCGACGACCTCGTCGATCAGGAGGAAGGGGTCGCGATGCGGGATGAGCTGCTCGATCAGCTCGCGTCCGAACGGGGTGGTGAGCGCGGTCACGGCGCCTATCGTAGCCAGATGACCGATCCGCGAATCCGGATCCACGAGCTCGCGACCTGCGCGTCGACCCAGGACGAGCTGCGCGTGCTCGCGGAGGCGGGAGCACCTGCTTTCACGGCGGTGCGCGCCGACGTGCAGGAGGCGGGCCGGGGTCGCCGCGGACGGCGCTGGGAGGCGCCTGCGGGCACGGCGTTGCTGGTCTCGATCCTGCTGCGCCCCGAGCGCGCAGCGCACGAGCTGCCGGCGCTCAGCCTCGCCGGCGGCGTCGCCGCGGTCGCGTGCACGCGGGGATTCGGCGTCGCCGCGGGCCTCAGCTGGCCCAACGACGTCGTCTGCGCGGAGCGCAAGCTGGGCGGCGTGCTCGCAGAGCTCGGACCCGGGGGGAGCGTGCTTCTGGGGATCGGGCTGAACCTCGCCGCGCGGGCCGCGGATCTGCCCGTGTCCGACCGCCTCGTGCCCACGTCGGTCCTGCTCGAGACGGGCTCGGCCCCCACCGCGCCGGAGGCCCTGGACGCGCTGCTCGCCGCGCTCGGCCCGCTCGCCGCGCTCTTCGACGCCGGCGGGCCGCCCGCGATCGCAGCGCAGGCGCGCCCGCTCGACACGCTGGCCGGCTCGGCGGTCGAGCTGAGGCTGGCACGCGGGGACGTCGTGCGGGGCACCGCCGCGGGCATCGCCGACGACGGCTGCCTGCTCGTGCGCACGTCCGCGGGGGTGCGGCCATACGCGAGCGGCGAGGTCGTGCGCCTGACGTAGGACGCCCTGGGCGTCGGAGGCGTATGCCACGCTACGCGCGTGAGCGAGACGCTCCTGGACGTGTTCGTCACCGGTACCGACGACGGCGTGGGCAAGACCTACGTGTGCGCGCTGCTGGCGGCGCGGGCGCGCGCCGCGGGTCTCACGCCCGCCGTGCTGACGGCCGTGCAGCTCGGCGACGACGACGTCACGCGCTGGCTGATCGGCCGCGTGCCCGGCGCCGTCGGCGCCACCGCCCACGCCTACCCGCGCGAGCACCTCCTGGCGTCGCGGGGCGGCGCCGCGATCGCCGCCGTCGATCCCGAGCACGTGCGCGAGGTCTACCTCGCACTGCGCGGCCGCAGCGACGGCGTCCTCGTCGAGGCGCCGTCGGGCCTGCTCTCACCGATCGGGTGGAACCGCACGACGGCCGATCTCGCCGGCGTCCTCGGCCTGCCGCTCGTGATCGTCTGCCGGCCGGGGCGCGGCACCATCAACCACGCCGCTCTGACGCTCGAGGCCGCGCGGCGGCGGCACCTCGAGGTGCGAGGCCTGATCGTCAACGGGGCGAGCGAGCATCCCGGCCTCGAGGAGCTCGCGAACCGTGCCGAGCTCGCGCGCCTGGCCCCGATCCTCGACATCGTCCTCGACGAGACCATCAGCTCGCTCTCCGGCTAGCGCGGAAGGGCCCGGCGCGCGCAGCGTTGCCCGCCGCGTCCACGAGCCGGAGCCGCAGCTTGGCCGGCACGCCCGCCGGCAGGCGGAAGCGGAACCCGTTGAGACCGGCGCCGCGCGGGCGGCGAGGCACCACGACGCGCGCGCCGGCGACCACGCGCACCGTCGTGGCCTCCGACAGGCGCACGACGAGGAACGCGCGGCGCCCGCGCACGCGCAGGCGGACGAAGCGCGCGGCGGGCGGTCGCCGGTCGAGCCTGAAGACCGCGCTCAGCACCTGCTCGCCGACGGCCGTCCGCGCATGCAGGGCCAGCGTGTAGGTGCCGTCGGGCATCGCGGCGAGCTGCGACGCGGGCAGCTCGAGCGTCTGCGGACCGGGCTCGACCACGGCGGCGATGAGCGACGCCGGAGCGCGGCCACCCCCGGCTGCGAGCTCGCCTGCGACCGTCGCCTCCTGCGTCTGCTGCCAGGACACCGTCACGGAGCGGTCGCGGCCGACGGCGTCCCGGCTCAGGTGCAGCTTGCGCACGGCGCGGATGACCGCCACCTGCCCGCTGCGCTCGGCGACCTGCCCCGCGGCGTCGACGACGTGCAGGCGCACGTCGTAGACGCCGTCGGCGACGATGCCCGCGAGGCCCTCGCCGCCCCAGCGCGCGCTCTGCCCACCCGCGGGCAGCTGGACGCCCGCGACGAGCGTCGCGACGACGACGCCGTCGGGAGCGAGCACGTCGAGCGTGACCGCCCCGGGCGCAGCCAGCGTGTAGCCGATCGCGAGCGTGTCGTCGACGCCGTCGCCGTCGGGCGAGACGACGGCGGGCGCGAGCGAGAGCGGCGGCGCCTGGACGACGACGGGCAGCGCACCGAGCGACGCGAGCAGCGGCCGCGCCGACGCGCCGGCGGCGTCCTGCGCGTCGATCCGGTACGCGAGCTTCGTGCCCGGCGCCAGCGGCGTGCCGTCGGAGCGTGCGCCGTTCCAGGTCCAGGCGACGTCGCCGCCGCTGCCGCTCGAGCTCGCGACCGGTGCGCCGTGCGCGTCGAGCACCGTCAGCACCCAGCTCGCTCCGCCGAGGACGCGCGCCCGGAAGACGATCGGCGCGAGCGCCCCGCTCGCATCGGTCCCGAGGCCGGGCGGAGTCGCCGTCGCGTCGACGATCTTGGGCGTCCCGGCCGCCTGCGCGGCGGCGGCGATCCCATCGAGCTCGGAGTAGATCAGCGCCCCCGGGCAGTCGGTCGAGAGCGCATCGCGATGCCCGCTGACGGCGCGGAACGTGCCGCTCCTGCCCGCGGCGAAGCGGTCGTTGCCCGCAGAGGTCAGCGTCGCGTGGCCGAGTGGGTCGAC
This sequence comes from uncultured Actinomycetes bacterium, assembly GCA_963743275.1. Taxonomy (GTDB): domain Bacteria; phylum Actinomycetota; class Thermoleophilia; order Gaiellales; family JALYLC01; genus JALYLC01. The sequence goes on from CAVUPB010000006.1 coordinate 418,225, forward strand.
GTGCGCGACGTCCAGCCGCCACGCGATCAGGCGCGTGAGCGCGTCGCGCGCGGCAGCGGTGAGCGGTGCGATCGCGCCGTTGCCGATCACGGCGATGCCCACGCTGCCGGCGTTGAAGCCCAGGGTGTGCGCCCCGATGACGGGCTGGTCGATCCCCCCGGCGCGGCCCTCGAAGATCCGCCCGTAGGCATCGACGAGGAAGTTGTAGCCGATGTCGTTCCAGCCGTTCGAGCGCACGTGGTAGGTGTAGATCGAGCGGATGATCGCGGGCACATCGTCGGGCGCGTAGCCGTTCGGCGTGTCCGTGTGGTGCACGAACACCATCTGCACTGCGGGGGCATAGCGCGGCGGGGCGCGCTTCAGCGACTCGTCGGCGCCCCAGCCCGCGCGGGAGATGATGTCGGGCTGCCCGGGCGCGGCCGCCGGCACGCGCACCGGAGTCACCGGGCCGCGAGCCGACGCCACGAACGCGAGGTGCACGCGCCCGGGCGCGCCGCGCACCCGCAGCTGCACGGTGTCGCTACCGGGGATCCAGATGGGCTCGGCGTGGCTGACCGGCCCGCCGGCGTCGGGCGTGAGACGTGTCCACGGCGACCACGCATGCCCCCCGCCGCGCGCGCGCACCTCCACGGTGACGCCCGGGCGGGCCGCCCAGCGCGCTCCGAGCAGGTCGAATGCGAACGGCGCGCGCAGCGCCGGCAGCACGCCCCCACCCGGCGCGCCCGCAGTCGCGACCGCCAGCTCCGCGTAGCGCGCGGTCGCCGCCCCGGCCCCCGGCGCGAACGCGAGCAGGGCGAGGAGCGGCAGGCAGCGGAGGACGGCGCGCTTCACCACCCGGGCTTCGCGGGCGGCCGCCGCGTCCCTCCCGTGCGCCCACCCGGGTGTAGGCTGCGATAGCCGATGCGCGCATTGTGCCTCCTGGCCGTCGCACTCATCGCCGGGCTCGCGCTGACACCCGGCGCGGCCGCCCAGACCCCCCACGTGCGCGTGGTCGTGCTCGCCGGCGACGTCGACCCCGTGACGGCCGACTGGATCGTCGGCGAGATCCACGCCGCGGCCGACGCGCACGACGACGCCGTTGTACTCGAGCTCGAGACGCCGGGCGGCCTGCTGACCTCGATGCGCAAGATCACGCAGGCCGAGCTGCGCTCGCCCGTCCCGGTCATCGCGTTCGTCGCGCCGAGCGGCGCGCGCGCGGCCAGCGCCGGCTTCTTCGTGCTGCAGGCGGCCGATCTGGCCGCAATGGTGCCGGCCTCGAACACGGGCGCCGCGACGCCCATCGACATGGGCGGCGGCAACGTCGGCAGCGACCTGCGCGCGAAGCTGATCCACGACTCCGAGGCCCAGATGCGCTTCCTCGCGGGCGGCAGCGGCCGCAACGCCAGCGCGGCGGCGCAGGCGGTCGAGCCGAGGAGCAGCGCGTGCCCGCGCTGCCCGCGCAGCTGGACCGCGGCGGAGGCGCTGCACGAGCACGTCATCGACCTCGTCGCCGCCGACCTGCCCGCGCTCCTGGCGAAGAGCGACGGGCGCGTCACCGTGCGCAAGCACCTGCGGCTCGCCCTGGCGGGCGCGACGGTCTCGCGCCACGAGCTGCCGCTGCAGCTGCGGATCCTGGACGTGCTGCTCGACCCCAACCTGATCACGCTGCTCTTCCTCGGGGGCATCCTCGGCATCGCATTCGAGCTCACGCACCCCGGGATCGTGCTCCCCGGCCTGCTCGGCACCGTGTCGCTGCTGCTGGCGCTGCTCGGGCTCTCGATCGTGCCGTTCTCGTGGGCCGGCATCGCGCTCCTCGCCTTCGGGATCGCATTGCTGGCGCTGGAGGGCCACAGCCCGGCCCACGGGGCGTTCGCGGCGGTGGGAACGCTCGCGCTCGTGCTCGGCGGCGTGGTGCTCTTCCGCGTCGACAACTCGCCCTACGGCACCACGAGCTTCTGGCTCGTGCTCGCCATCGCGGTCTCGCTCGGCCTGATCGTGACGTTCGTGATCACGCGCGTCTGGCAGGCGCGCCGCCTGCCGCCGCGCGGCGCCGGGGTGACGCTCGTGGGCGAGCTCGCGACCGTCGCGACCGGTCTGCACCCGGACGGGCAGGTGTTCCTCCAGGGCGAGCGCTGGCACGCGCATCTGGCGACGGGGGACGCCGATCCCGGGGATCAGGTGCGCGTGACGGGGCAGCAGGGCCTCGTGCTCGACGTCGTGCTCGAGCCCGCGCCCGCGCCAGCCCGCACATAGGATGCCCGCATGAACGCTCTATTCGCGGTCGCCGCCGCCCTCATCATCATCGCCGTCCTGGTCATCGGCTCGGCGGTGCGCGTCCTGCGCGAATACGAGCGCGGGGTGATCTTCCGGCTCGGCCGTCTGATCTCGGCGCCCAAGGGACCGGGGCTCATCCTGCTCGTGCCGTTCATCGACCGGATGGTCAAGATCGACCTGCGTACCGTCACGCTCGCGATCCCGCCCCAGGAGGTCATCAGCAAGGACAACGTGCCGGTGCGGGTGACCGCGGTGACCTACTTCCGCGTCGTCGACCCCCAGGCCGCCGTCACGCAGATCGAGAACTTCATGGTCGCGACCTCCCAGATCGCGCAGACGACGCTGCGCGCCGTGCTCGGCCAGCACTCGCTCGACGAGCTGCTCGCCGAGCGCGACAAGATCAACGCGATCCTGCAGGACATCATCGACAAGCACACGGCGCCCTGGGGCATCAAGATCTCGGTCGTCGAGGTCAAGGACGTCGAGCTGCCGACGACGATGCAGCGCGCCATGGCCCGGCAGGCCGAGGCCGAGCGCGAGCGGCGCGCCAAGATCATCGGCGCGCAGGGCGAGTACGAGGCCGCCGAGCAGCTCAGCCTCGCGGCCGATCGCATCTCGGCCAGCCCGATCGCCCTCCAGCTCCGCTACCTGCAGACGCTGCTCGAGATCTCGTCGGGCAACAACGCCACGACGATCCTGCCGTTCCCGATCGACATCCTGCGGCCGCTGCAGGAGGCGATCAAGGCGATTCCGGTGCCGCCGCCCCCGGCGGGCTGAGAGCCCCGCTCACTCCTCGCTCTCTTCGTCGTCCTCGACATCGTCGGAGTCGTCGGAGTCGGCCATGATCTCGTCGAGCGCGCTCGGTGCCTGCTCGTCGAGCTCGTCCTCCTCGGCCGCCACCTCGGCGGCGTCGGCCGAGACGTAGGGGACGATCTCCGGCGCGACCTCGGAGAGCCCGCCGAGCGGCAGTGGCTCGGCGCCGTCGGCGTCGGCGCCGACGCTCGCGGAGTCGACCATCGCGATGGCGGAGATGCGGTCGCCCTCGCGCAGGCGCTGGACGATGACGCCCTGTGTGGCGCGGCTCATCTGCGAGATGCCGTCGACCGGCGTGCGCTGCACGGTGCCCGACTCGGTGATCACGAGGATCTCCTGGCGCGGCCCCACGACGAGCGCGCCGACGATCGCGCCGCGCGCCTCGACGAGGCGGATGGTGAGCACGCCCATCGTGCCGCGGCCCTTGCGCGGGTACTCGGCGACGCGGGTGCGCTTGCCGTAGCCGTTCTCGGTCACGACGAGCAGATCGGCCTCGTCGTCGGCGACGTCGATCGCGATGACCTCGTCGCCCTTGCGCAGCTTCATGCCGATCACGCCGCCGGTCGCGCGACCCATCGCGCGCGCCTCGTTCTCGTCGAAGCGCACGGTCTGGCCCTTGCGGGACGTCAGCAGGACGTCGTCCTCGCCCGAGGTGAGGCGCACCCCGATCAGCTCGTCGCCCTCGCGGATGTTGATGGCGATGATGCCGTCCGACTTGCGCGGCGTGTCGTACTCCTTGAAGAGCGTCTTCTTGACGATGCCGCCCTTCGTGGCCTGCACGAGGTACATGCCCTCGCTGAAGTCGCGCGTCGCGATGACCGTGCGCACCTTCTCGCCCTCGCGCAGCGGCAGCAGGTTGACGACGGCGCGGCCGCGGCCCTGGCGGTTGCCCTCGGGCAGCTCGTGCACCTTGAGGCGGTAGACCTTGCCGACGCTCGTGAAGAACAGCACGTAGTCGTGCGTCGAGGCCACGAGCAGGTGCTCGATCCAGTCGTCGTCCTTCGTGTCCATGCCCATCACGCCCACGCCGCCGCGCTTCTGCTGGCGGTAGGTGGATGCGGCCACGCGCTTGATGTAGCCGGTCTGCGTGATCGAGATGACCATGTCCTCTTCGCGGATCAGCTGCTCGAGGTCGAGCTCGCCCTCCGCCGGCACGATCTCGGTGCGCCGGTCGTCGCCGAAGCGGTTGCCGAGCTCGCTCAGCTCCTGCTTGACGATGCCGTAGACACGGGCCTCGTCGGCCAGGATCGAGCGCAGCTCGTTGACGAGCGCGACGAGCTCGCCGTGCTCCTTCCGCACCTCGTCCTGCTGCAGCGCGGTGAGGGCGCGCAGGCGCAGGTCGAGGATGGCGCGTGCCTGCACCTCGGACAGCCCGAACTCGGCCATGAGCGTCTCGCGCGCCACGTCGGCGTCGGACGAGCCGCGGATCACGGCGATCACGCGATCGAGGTTGTCGAGCGCGATCAGGTAGCCCTCCAAGATGTGGAGGCGGTCCTGGGCGCGCTGCAGCCGGAACTTGGTGCGCCGGGTGATGACTTCCTTCTGGTGGTCGACGTAGTGCCGCAGCAGTGCCTTGAGGCCGAGCGTGCGCGGCGTCCCGCCGACCAGGGTCACGACGTTCGCGCCAAACGTCGTCTGCAGCGGGGTGTGCTTGTAGAGCTGGTTGAGCACGACCTTCGCCATCTCGCCGCGCTTCAGCTCGATCCAGATCCGCATGCCGTTGCGGTCGGACTGGTCGGCGATGTCGCGGATGCCCGTGATGACCTTCTCGTGCACGAGCTCGGCGATCTTCGCGAGCACGCCGTCGTCGCCGCCCTTGCGCACCTGGTAGGGCAGCTCCGTGATGATGATCGCGTCGTGGCCGCCCTTCTGGGGCTCGATGTGCGCGACGGCGCGCACGCGGATGCGCCCGCGGCCCGTCTCGTAGGCGTCGCGGATGCCGGCGAGGCCCATGATCACGCCGCCGGTCGGGAAGTCGGGGCCCTTGACGTGCTCCATGAGCTCGTCGGTGGTGACGTCGGGGTTGTCGATCAGCGCGATCGCGCCGGCGATGATCTCGCGCAGGTTGTGCGGCGGGATGTTCGTCGCCATGCCGACCGCGATGCCGGCCGAGCCGTTCGCGAGCAGGTTCGGGAAGCGCGCCGGCATGACCGTCGGCATCTGGTTCTGCTCGTCGTAGTTCGGCTCGAAGTCGACGACGTCCTCGTCGAGGTCGCGCAGCATCTCCACGGCGATCGGCGAGAGCCGGCATTCCGTATAGCGCATGGCCGCGGCCGGATCGCCGTCGATGTTGCCAAAGTTGCCCTGCGTATCAACCAGCGGATAGCGCGATGCGAACGTCTGGCCGAGGCGCACAAGCGTGTCGTAGATTGCAGAATCGCCGTGCGGATGGTATTTGCCCATGCAATCACCGACCACGCGGGCGCACTTCACGTACGGCCGGTTGGGCTGCAGGCCGAGGTCCTGCATCGTGAAGAGCACGCGCCGGTGGACCGGCTTGAGGCCGTCTCGGACATCGGGGAGCGCGCGCCCGACGATCACGCTCATCGCGTAATCCATGTACGAGGAGCGCATCTCCTCTACGAGCTCGCGATCTTCGATGTTCCCGTCGCCGAGGTCGATGGTTGCCAAGGGTTGGAGCTCCTAGGTTCTAGACGTCGAGGAACTTGACGTCGCGGGCGTGCTGCTGGATGAAGTCGCGCCGCGGCTCGACGTCGTCGCCCATGAGGCGGACGAACAGCGCGTCGGCGGCCTGCCCGTCCTCGATCGTGACGCGGCGCAGCATGCGCGTCGCGGGATCCATGGTCGTCTCGCGCAACTGGTCGGCGTTCATCTCGCCGAGGCCCTTGAAGCGCTGGAGCGCAAGCCCCTCCTTGGCGACGTCGAGGATCGCCGTGCGCAGCTGCTCGAACGTGTGCGACTCGCGCGACTTCTTGCCGAGCGTGACCGTGTAGGGCGGGTGGCCGGCGAGCTCGCGCAGCCGCAGGTGGGCCTTGCGCAGGCCGTCGTAGGCGCGTGAGGTGAAGAGATTCTGCGGCAGCGGCACCGTCTCGACGGCACCCGTGCGCTTCTCGGTCACCTTGAGCAGCAGCGAGGGGTCGTCGGAGTCGTCGTGGCGTGCCACGACCTCGACGGAATCGGGCTCGTCGTCGGGCACGCCGGTGCGGAAGTAGCTCTCGAGCTCGTCGAGCGTCGCCGCCGGCTCCTCGATCAGCCGGTGGTCCTTGACGTAGTCGACCGCCGGCGCGCCGAACTCGGAGCGCAGGCGCGCGGCCCAGCCCTCGTACTCGCGCAGCGCCGAGAGGAAGCGCTGGTAGCGCACCTCGGTGAAGCGCGGCGACTCGCCGTAGCGATCGGCCACCTCGATGTCGCCGAGCCGCTCGCGCAGCAGGATCCGCTCGAGCTCGGCGTCGTTCTGGAGGTAGAGCGCCTCGCGCCGGCCGAACTTGAGCCGGTAGAGCGGCGGCTGCGCGATGTAGACGTGGCCCGCCTCGATCATCGGCAGCATGTGCCGGAAGAAGAACGTCAGGATCAGCGTGCGGATGTGCGCGCCGTCGACGTCGGCGTCGGTCATCGCCACGATCTTGTGGTAGCGCAGGCCCTCGAGGTTGAACTCCTCGCCGATGCCCGTGTTGATCGTCGTGATCATGGCCTGGATCTCGACGTTCGAGAGGATCTTGTTGATCCGCGCCTTCTCGACGTTGAGGATCTTGCCGCGCAGCGGCAGGATGGCCTGGAACTCGCGGTCGCGGGCATCGCCGGCGGTGCCGCCGGCGCTGTTGCCCTCGACCAGGAAGAGCTCGCACTGCGCCGGGTCGTTGTTGGAGCAGTCCTTGAGCTTGCCCGGCAGGCGCGAGTTCTCGAGCGCGGTCTTGCGCCGCACGAGGTCGCGCGCCTTGCGCGCGGCCTGGCGGGCGCGCGCCGCCTGCAGCGCCTTGTTGATGATCGCGCGGGCCTCGGCCGGGTGCTCCTCGAACCACTCCGCGAGCGCGGCGTTCGTCGTCGTCTCGACGAGGCTGCGCATCGGCGAGTTGCCGAGCTTCGTCTTCGTCTGGCCCTCGAACTGCGGGTCCTGGAGCTTGACCGAGATGATCGCGACGAGGCCCTCGTGCGCGTCGTCCTGGCCGAGCGGCTCGTCCTTCTCCTTGATCAGGCCGGTCGAGCGCGCATAGGCGTTGACGGTGCGGGTCAGCGCCGAGCGGAAGCCCGTCAGGTGCGTGCCGCCCTCGTGCGTGTTGATGTTGTTCGCGAACGAGTGCACCGAGGCCTGGTAGCTGTCGTTCCACTGCATCGCGACCTCGACGACGCCGTCCTCGGTCTCGCGCTCGAACGCGATCTGCGTCTTGTGCGTCGGCGTGCGGTTCTTGTTGATGTGCCGCACGTAGTCGGCGAGGCCGTTCTCGGCGTAGAACTCGACGATGCGGTCCTCCGTGCGGTGGTCGATCAGCGTCAGCCGCAGGCCGCGCGTCAGGAACGCCATCTCGCGCTCGCGCGTCTCGAGCACCTCGAAGTCGACCTCGGTCGTCTCGAAGATGTCGGCGTCGGGCTTGAACGTCACCGTCGTCCCGAGCTCGGTCGTCGGCTCGCCCTTGACGAGCTCGGTCGTCGGCTCGCCGCGCGCGAAGCTCTGCGTCCACGTGAAGCCGTCGCGCCGCACCTCGACGGTCAGCCACTCCGAGAGAGCGTTGACGACCGACACGCCGACGCCATGCAGGCCGCCGGAGACCTTGTAGCCGCCGCCGCCGAACTTGCCGCCGGCGTGCAGCATCGTGAGCACGACCTGGACCGAGCTCATGTCGTACTTCTCGTTGCGCTCGACCGGGATGCCGCGGCCGTTGTCGCGCACGCTGATCGAGCCGTCGGGCAGGAGGGTCGTCGTGATCTGGTCGCAGTACCCGGCGAGCGCCTCGTCGACGCTGTTGTCGAGCACCTCGTAGACGAGATGGTGGAGGCCGCGCTGGCTCGTCGCCCCGATGTACATACCGGGGCGCTTGCGCACCGCCTCGAGGCCCTCGAGCACCGTGATCTCGTCTGCGCCGTACTCGTGATCTTCGTGCTCGAAATCCGACAAAATACCGTCCAGAAAATTGCGGTTGATGCGGGGAGAACCCGGATGAATACTAGCAATCCGGCCGGTCGTCAGCCCCCACTCCGGCCCGGGACGGGGCCCACGCGGAAGCGCAGCGCGGGCAGCTCGCAGGCCTGCTCGCGCAGGCGCGCGAGCAGGTCCGGCGCGCGCATCGTGAGGTCGCCCGCCAGCACGCCGCTGGAGCAGTTCAGGATCAGCCCGCCGTCGCGTGCGAAGCGCGCCGGCCAGGCCTCGTCGGCGAGCGGGCCGGCGGCGGCCCGCCAGGCCGCGCAGACCGCCGCCAGGCGGGCATCCGGGGCCGATCCGCCGAGTGCGCGGCCGAGGATCGAGCCGATGTCCTCGAGACCGCTCACCCAGGCATCATTCCGGATGCGCCTCGGCGCCGTCGATCCGGATCACGCGATCGCAGGCATCGCCCAGCTGGTGGGTGTCGGTCGCGGTCACGAGCACCTGGCCGCGCTGCCGCAGGAGCACGAGCAGGCTCTGGGCGCGCGCGCGGTCGAGCTCGCTCGCGACGTCGTCGAGCAGCAGCAGCGGCCGCACCCCGCGGACTTCGCGCACGAGATCGGCCTCGGCGGTCAGGAGCGCGAGCACCGCCGAGCGCTGCTCGCCCTGCGAGCCGTAGCTGCGCAGGTCGCGCTCGCCCTGCGCGAACGCGAGCTCGTCGTGGTGCGGGCCCGTCGACGTGGTGCCGCGCTCGATGTCGCCGGCGCGGCGCGCCTCGAGCTCGGCAAGCTGACCGGCCTCGTCGTCCGGCCCGCGCGCCTCGTAGCGAAGCTCGACCGGCTCGTCGAGCTCGCCGATCGCCGCAAGGTGGCCGGCGAACGGCTCGCGCAGCGCCGCGACGAGGCGGCCGCGCGCGCGCCGGATCTCGGATCCGAGCTGCGCCAGCTGCGCCTCCCACGGCGGCAGCGCATCGTGGGCCCGCGCGCCGGCTCGCAGCCGCCGCAGGAGCTGGTTGCGCTGCTGCAGCGCGCCCGCATACGCGCTCGCGACCGCGGCGTAGCGCGGCCAGGAGCGTGCGACGGCGCGGTCGAGGTAGCGCCGGCGCAGCGCCGGCGCCCCCTTCATCACCGCCAGGCGCTCGGGCGTGAAGACGAGGATCGCCGCGTGCTCGGCGAGCGCTTCGATCGTGGCGCAGGGCGCGCCGTCGACCGTGGCCCGCTTCGGGGTGCCCGGCTGGAATCCCACCGCCCACTCCGTCGCGGTGCCACGCAGCGAGCCGCGCAGCTCGACGCGCGCCACCTCGGCGCCGATACGGACGACGCGCGCGTCGTCCGAGGTGCGCGGCGACCAGGCCAGCGCCCCGAAGTGCACCGCCTCGAGCAGGCTCGTCTTGCCTGCGCCGTTGCGTCCGACGATCGCGAGCACTTCGCCGCCGAGCTCGCAGTCGAGACGGGCGTAGCAGCGGAAGTCCGTGGCACGGACGTGCTCGACGCGCACCTCGCTGCGTTCTAGGACGCCAGGCGGATCGGCATGATCAGGTACCAGTAGTCGTCGGTGCCGCCCGTCAGCAGCCCGGGGCGCAGCGGCGTGATGAGCTTGAGGACGACGGTGTCGCCCGGGATGCTCTCGACGCCCTCGCGCAGGAATGCGGGGTTGAAGCCGATCTCGAGCGGCTCGCCGCGGAAGTCGCAGGGCAGCGACTCGCGGCCCTCGCCGACCTCCTGGGTCTGGGCCGACACGGTCAGCTCGCCGGGTGCGAAGGCGAGCCGCAGCGGCGAGCGCCCGGCCAGCACCTCGACGCGGGCGATCACGTCGGCGAACTCGGCACGCGGCAGCGAGACCTCGTGCTCGAACGTCTCGGGCAGCAGGCGCCGGAACTCGGGGAACTGGCCCTCGATGCGGCGAGCGCCGAGCCAGACGTCGGCCGTGCCGAAGAGCACCTGGTTCTCCTCGACGACGATCTCGAGCCCCTCGCCGCCGAGCGCGGACGAGATGCGCACGAGGTCGGCGAGCGCGCGCGCCGGCACGATCGCGGTCAGCTGCTCGGGCGGCCCGCCCTCGAGCTTCGTCGTGCGCACCGCCATGCGGTACGAGTCGGTCGCGGCCATCGTCAGCACGCCGTCGGCGAACTCCACCAGGACGCCGGTGAGCACCGGGCGCGAGTCGTCGCGCGAAGCGGCGCGCAGAACGCGCTCGGCGGCCTGCAGGAACGTGGCGGGGTCGACGCCGAAGGTGCGGCCGTGGTCGATCTCGGGGAGGCGCGGGAAGTCGTCCGCGTCGTAGGTGTGGAGCGAGTAGCGGCTGGCGCCGCATTCGAGCGTGAGCAGGCCGGGGCCCTCGCCCGACGCGAGCACGACCTGCTGGGCCGGCAGGTGCCGCACGATGTCGAGCAGCAGGCGGCCGGGCACGACCACGCGACCCGGCTCGTGCACGTCGGCGAGGAGCTTGCCGCGCACCGACAGCTCCATGTCGGTCGCCGCGAGCTCGACCGGCGCCTCGGCCGAGGATGCATCGATGAGCACGCCCGAGAGGATCTGCACGCTCGAGCGCTGCGACACGCCGCGGGCCACCACCTGGAGCTGCTTGAGAAGGTCGTCCTTGGGGCAGGAGATACGCACAGCGCAAGGAGTCTAGATGGTTCGGCGGCGCCCACCGCGCCGATGCCCGGAGGGCGTCCGGGCGCGGTTGTCCTGTTCTTGAGAGAAAGAAAACCAGTAGACCCTAGTAGCGCTGTGGAGCGTGTGGGACCACCGGAGAACCACCTGCTCAGCGCCGAATCGGAGCGTGTATGGACCGGGGACGCGCATCCCCGGTCCCCCAGATGTCGGGGCAGGGCGGACGGGAGCGAAGACGACCGGGGACTGCGGCGGCGGTTGTGCACACGGCATACAGACCCTCTCCCGCGCGAGAGCGGCGAATTGCACACCACGAAATGCGGTAACCGCGCAGCGGGTCGACGAGCACCGGGTGCGCACGAGGGTCCGACCGATCCCCGGCGAGGCGACTGCAAGCGCGCGACGGCGGTCGGACCACCGCAACGGATGACGCGCCGCGGGGGCAGACCCGTGAGCACGGCCGAAGCCCGGCACCCAGGCCGCCAGGGGTCTGACCCCTGCGCCCCGGACCGAAGCGCCGCCAAGGAGGGGCAACGCAGCAGGTGGCGTGGAATGCCGCCGGCGCCGCCCGCCCCAGGCGCCGGTCAGCCGTGGCGCTTGATGCGGCGGATCAGGTCGTCGACCTGGTCGTATTCGCGACGGTCGTGGTGCAGCCGGCGCGAGATCTTCTGCACGGCGTAGAGCACGGTCGTGTGGTCGCGTCCGCCGAACTCGCGCCCGATCGCCGGCAGCGTCGCGTCGGTGAGCTCGCGGCAGAGGTACATCGCGAGCTGGCGCGGCGCCACGATCGCCTGCGAGCGCTTGGGCGACTCGAGCTCGGGCACGGGGATGCCGAAGGCCTCGGACACGACCTGCTTGATCGTCGCGACCGAGACCGGGGTGTCGGCATCGGGCAGGTCGCGCAGCGTCTCGCGTACGAGCGCCGCGCTCGCCGGCCGGCCCGTGAGCGAGGCGTAGGCGAGTACGCGCGTCAGGGCCCCCTCGAGCTCGCGGATGTTCGTGGGGACGCGCCGGGCGATCGCGGGGAGCAGCTCGGGATCGTCGATGCGCACGCGGTCGGCGGCGACGCGCTTGTGCAGGATCGCGATGCGCGTCTCGATGTCGGGCGGCTGCACGTCGACGAGCAGGCCCCACTCGAAGCGCGAGCGCAGGCGATCGGCCAGGTCGGGGATCTCGCGCGGCGCGCGATCCGACGTCAGGACGAGCTGGCGGCCGCTCGCGTGCAGCGTGTTGAAGGTGTGGAAGAACTCCTCCTGGATGCCGTCCTTGCCGGCCAGGAAGTGGATGTCGTCGATCAGCAGGACGTCGAACTCCTCGCGGTAGCGCCGCTTGAAGGCGTCCATGCTCTTGTCCTTGATGGCCGCGATGAACTCGTTCGTGAACGCCTCGCAGGTGACGTAGCGAGCGCGCATGCCGGGCGCGTGCATCAGCACGTAGTGCGCGACCGCCTGCAGGAGGTGCGTCTTGCCGAGACCGGTGTCGCCGTAGATGACGAGCGGGTTGTAGGCCTGCCCGGGCGCCTCGGCGACGGCCAGGGCCGCGGCGTGCGCGAAGCGGTTTGAGCTGCCGATCACGAATGACCCGAAGGTGTACTTCGAGCGCAGCGGCTCGGCGATCTCGGCCCGGCGCGCGCGCTTGCCGGAGCGGCTCCTGGCGGGCGCGGGGTCGTGCTCCTCCGCGGCGGCGGCGGGAGCCGCCGCCTCGCCCTCGCTGACGAGGAAGCGCACCTCGACGCCGGGATCGGCGGCGGTCGCGGCGCGCCGCACCAGCTCGGCGAAATGGCCCTCGATCCAGGCCCGGGTGAACTCGTTCGGGACGCCGACCTCGAGCACGCCGCCGTCGAGTGCGAGCGCCCGCGTGGTCGAGAACCACGCGCCGAAGACCATCGGCGAGAGGTCGTCGCGGATGCGATCGGCAACTGCGGTCCAGAGCAGGTCGGGTGTGGAGGAATCGTCTACGGGCATAGCAACGCTCGTCCGCGGCGCAAAGGGGTCTGGATCGGCGCCGCCCGGACGGGGCGAGGGGAGCGGATGCTAGCGCGTCGGACGCTGCGCGACCGCGTGCGGCGGCAGCGAAAACACGCTCGTAGCGGACACTCCTGAGATTTCCACAGCGGCTTCCACAGGCGCCGCCGCCGCCGGGAGCCCCGCGATCCCGCCCCCCGAGCGGGATTGCGGCGCAGCCTCGGCGAGCGGTGCCGGCCGTTGTCCACAGCCGGCCGTATGCGCGACCTTCCGCCCGCGCGACGGCTACACTGCCCCTTCCCGTCCCGCCGAAACTGACGAGCTCACGTGAAGCGCACCTATCAGCCCAACAAGCGCAAGCGCGCAAAGAAGCACGGCTTCCGCAAGCGCATGAGTACGCGTGCGGGCCGCGCGATCCTCAAGCGCCGCCGTCTGCGCGGGCGCAAGCGCCTTTCGGCCTAGGTCGTGGCGGGCACCGCTACGCGCAGCCGGCGCCTCTCGCGCTCCGCTGACTTCGACGCCGTCTATCGCCGGGGCCGCTCGGCTTCGTCGCGCCACCTCTCGGTCTACGCGTTCGCGCGCGATCCGGGCGCCGGAGCCGGCGAGCCGCGCGTCGGGCTCACCGTGTCGCGCAAGGTCGGGGGCGCCGTCGAGCGCAATCGCGTCAAGCGGCTGCTGCGCGAGGCCGCTGCGCGCGTCGCCCCGACGCTGGCCGCCGACGTCGACCTCGTCATCGTCGCCCGCCCCGGCCTCGCCGAGGCGCTCGGCGAGGAGAAGCTCGACTGGCTCGAGGCCGAGCTGCGCCAGTTGGCCGCGCGTGCGTGTGGGAGCCCTGCGTGAGGCGTCTCGCGCTGTGGTTGCTGCTGGGTCCGATCTACCTCTGGCGCTTCGTCGTGCACGCGCTCGTGCCCGGCGGGCCCGCCACCTGCCGCTTCGAGCCCAGCTGCTCGCGCTACGCGGAGGAGGCGATCCGGGTGCACGGGCCGCTGCGCGGCTCGCTGCTCGCCCTGCGGCGGCTCAGCCGTTGCCATCCGTTCTCGCGCCATGACCCGGTCGACCCGGTGACGCCGCGATGATCCTCCCCGTCGCCAGCATCCTCAGCCCGCTCGAGGACGCGCTCCGCAGCCTGCTCTTCGGCATCCACCACCTCACCGGCCTGCCGTGGGCGTGGACGATCATCGTGCTCACCGTGATCGTCCGGCTGGCGATCCTGCCGCTTGCGATCGTCCAGATGCGCTCGATGCGCGGGATGCAGAAGATCGCGCCCGAGCTGCAGAAGCTCAAGCAGAAGCACAAGGGCGACTCGCAGAAGCTGCAGGCCGAGATGATGGCGCTGTACCGCGAGCACGGCGTCAACCCGGTCGGGAGCTGCCTGCCGCTGATCTTCCAGCTGCCGGTCTTCATGGGCCTGTTCTTCGTGCTGCGCGGCTTCTCGCGCAACCCGCCGTCGGGCGACCTCAGCTTCCTCGGGGGGTTCATCCCGGAAAACGCCCATTTCCAGGGCATCGCCGAGCACGTCAACAACGCCGGCTGGGCCGGCTGGGTGCTGATCGCCGCCTACATCGGCAGCCAGCTGGGCTCGACGCTGCTGATGCCGACCGGCGCCGATCCGCAGCAGCAGATGATGCGGCGGCTGTTCATGGTCATGCCCTTCATCTTCGTGTTCTTCGTGATCCGCTTCCCCGTCGGCCTGATGCTGTACTGGATCTCGACCAACCTCTGGACGGTCGGCCAGCAGGCCACGCTGCGCAAGCTCATGGGCCCGCCGCCGAACCAGCCGCCGCCCAAGGAAAAGCGGTCGCCGCGCATCCCGAAGCCGACCGGCGGCAAGGGTCTGCAGGGCGCCGGGCGCACGCGGCGGCGCTGATGGACGGCGAGCTGCGCTCGTTCGAGGCCGAGGGTGCCGGCGACGACGTGGCCGCGGCCCGTCAGGAGGCGTTGCGCGGCCTGCGCGAGCTGGCCGGCGAGATCGCCGAGGAGGACGCCGAGTTCGTCGTCGTCAGCGAGGGCGAGCGCGGGTTGATGGGCGTGGGCCGGCAGCCCGCGCGTGTCGTGGCGCGCGCGCAGGTCGCAGCGGTGGCGCTCGGCCCCATCGGCGAGCGCGTGCGCGAGGTCGTCGAGCGCATCGCCGCGGCGATCGACCCCGCGCTTGCGGTTTCGGTCGCCGAGCACGGCACGCGCGTCGTCGCCGTCGCGAGCGGCGGTGACACGGCCCGCCTGATCGGGCGCCACGGGCAGACGATCGATGCGGTCCAGCACCTGGCGGCGGCCGCTGCGCTGCCGGGAAGCGACGGCGAGTGGGAGATCGTGGTCGACACCGCCGGCTACCGCGCCCGTCGCGAGCGGCGGCTGCGCGGACTCGCGCTGAAGGCAGCGTCGCGCGCGCTGCGCGAGGGACGCGCGCAGGCGCTCGAGCCCATGTCGAGCGCGGAACGGCGCATCGTCCATACCGTGTTGCTCGACTACGACGGGGTCGAGACTGCAAGCGAGGGCCGCGATCCGGCCCGCTTCGTGGTCGTGCGCCCGCGCGATCCGGCCTGACCCCGGCGCAGGCTGTTTCACGTGACACACGGGACACCGCGCGTTTCACGTGAAACGGCGTTCGATGACGCGTACTCCGTGATCGCGGCCGGCGCACCGGGGCTCTCGGCCGCGCAGCACGAACGGCTCGCGCGGCTCGTCGAACTCGTATGCGCGACGCCCGTCGGCGTCACGGCGATCCGCGATCCGGCCGAGGCCGCCGCGCGCCACGTGCTCGACGCACTCAACGGACTGGCGGCGGTCGATGCGGCGCCCGACGGGCCGCTCGCCGATGTCGGCAGCGGCGGTGGCCTGCCGGGACTCGTGCTCGGGGTCGCGCGCCCGGAGCGCGAGCTCCATCTGATCGAGGCGACGGCGCGCAAGGCCGCGTTCATCGCCGAAGCCGCCGGGCGCATCGGCGTCGGCGCGCAGATCCACGCCGAACGCTCCGAGGACGTCGCGCGCGGCCCGCTGCGCGACGCCTGTGCATGCGTGGTGGCGCGCGCTCTCGCTCCCCCGCCGGTGGCCGCGGAGCTGTGTCTGCCGCTCTGCCGCCCCGGTGGCCGGCTCGTGCTGTGGTCGCGCGAGGCCGCGAGCGCCGATCTCGCCGCCGCTGCGGCCGCGCTGGGCGGCGAGATCGTGCCGCCGGAGTGCGCCGGCGTCCTCGTCGTCGCGAAGCGCGGCGCCACCCCGGAGCGCTTTCCGCGCAGGCCCGGCATGGCCGCGAAGCGGCCGCTGCACGCCGCCGGATCCGACCGACCGCGCCGGTAGGATCCGGGCGATGTCGCGGATCTATGCAGTGGCGAACCAGAAGGGCGGCGTGGGCAAGACCACGACCGCCATCAACGTCGCCGCGTGCCTCGCCGAGGCGGGCACGCCCGTGCTCGTCGTCGATCTCGACCCGCAGGCCAATGCCTCGAGCGGCCTCGGTGTCCGTGCGGGCGCAACGACGTGGTCGACCTACGACCTCCTGCACGGCGTGGCCCTCGCCGACATCATCGTGCCGACGCGCATCCCCGGCCTCGACCTGGCGCCTGCGCACCCCGATCTCGCCGCGGCTGCGCTCGAGCTCCCGGGCCGTGAGAACCGCGACGCCCTGGTCGGCTCGGCCATCGCCTCGCTCGGCGATGCGTATCCCTACGTGATCCTGGATTGCCCACCGTCGCTCGGCCTGCTCACGATCAACGCGCTCGCGGCCGCGAACCGCCTGATCGTGCCCGTGCAGTGCGAGTACTACGCGCTCGAAGGGCTCGCGCAGCTGCTCGAGAGCGTCGAGCGCATCCGCGGCGCGCTCAACCCCGGCCTCGCGCTGACCGGGCTGCTGCTGACGATGTACGACCGGCGCACACGCCTGTCCGGCGACGTCGAGCGCGAGGTGCGCACGCACTTCGGGCCGAAGGTCTTCGCGTCGGTCGTCCCGCGCTCCGTGCGCCTCGCCGAAGCGCCCAGCCATGGGCTCCCGATCACGCAATACGACCCGAACTCGCGCAGCGCCGACGCCTACTACCGGCTCGCGCTCGAGGTCGTCGAACGTGGATAGCGCTCCGCCGCGGCGCGGTCTCGGACAGGGCCTCGCGCTGCTGCTGGGCGAGCCGCAGTCGCGCGCGAACGGCTCGCTGCGCGAGATCCCCGTCGATCAGATCTCGCCCAACCCGCGCCAGCCGCGCGCCCGCATCGACGAGGAGCGCTTCGCCGAGCTCGTCGAGAGCGTGCGGCACGACGGCATCGTGCAGCCGCTGCTCGTGCGCGGGGTCGACGCCGGCTGGGAGCTGATCGCAGGCGAGCGCCGCTGGCGCGCCGCGCAGGCCGCGGGCATGACGACGGTGCCGGCGCTCGTGCGCGAGGCCGACGACCGCACCTCGCTCGCGCTCTCGCTCGTCGAGAACATCGTGCGCGCCGACCTCGACCCGGTCGAGCAGGCGCGCGGCTATGCGCGGCTCCAGGACGAGTTCGGCCTCTCGCACGCCGAGGTCGCGACCGCGGTCGGCCGCAGCCGCACGGCCGTCGTCAACGCGACCCGGCTGCTGGGGCTGCCCGACGAGGTGCTCGATCTGCTCGAGCGCGGCGAGCTGAGCGAGGGCCACGGCCGCGCGCTGCTGCAGATCGACGGTCAGGACGAGCGCCGGGCGGCGGCCCGCGCGGTCGTCGAGGGCGGGCTGAGCGTGCGCCAGACCGAGGCGCTGGCGCGGACGCGCGGTCGCTCGGCCCCGCGCCGCGCGCAGACCGCGCCGGACTGGTACGACGCCGAGCTCGCGAACGACGCGGTCGACGGCCTCTATCGCACGCTCGGGGTCGCCGCGCGGGTGGCGGCGGACCGCTCGGGCTGCCGGGTCGAGCTGCGACTGCGCTCGGCCGAGCAGCTCGCGGGCCTGGTCGAGCGGCTGGCCGCGCTCGAAGCGACCCCGTAGGGCGGGGTTCCGGCGGGCCTGCGGAGGCGGGGGGCCGGCGAGAGCTTCCTGGTATCCTCTGCGGCCGTCCGGGCGATTAGCTCAGTCGGTTAGAGCGCCTCTCTGATAAGGAGGAGGTCCGTGGTTCGAATCCACGATCGCCCACTCGGATCCGCATTGCCGGGCGCTGCCGGACGTGCGACCGCCGCAGGGCGCGTAGCTCAGGGGACAGAGCGCTGGCCTTCTAAGCCAATGGTCGCAGGTTCGAATCCTGCCGCGCCCGCCTGGCCCGGGGTACACTCAAGCCAATGCAGGAGATGACCGTTTACGGGGTCTCGTACGACAGCGTGGGCCGCCAGCCGATCGTTCTGCTGCGCACCTCGGACGGGCGGCGCGTGCTGCCGATCTGGATCGGGTCGGGCGAGGCCAATGCCATCCTGACCAAGCTGAAGGGCAGCGATCCGCCGCGCCCGATGACGCACGACCTCCTGCAGTCGCTCGTCGACCTGGTCGGCGCCTCGGTGCAGCGCGTCGCGGTCACCGAGCTGCGGGACAACACCTACTACGCGATGATCACGCTGCGCATCAACGGCGAGGACGTCGAGATCGACTCGCGCCCGAGCGACGCGATCGCGCTCGCCGTGCGCGCGGACGCGCCCATCTTCGCCGACGACGCCGTGATCGAGGAGTCGGCCGTCGAGGCCGAGCGCCCGCCCAGCGAGCAGCAGGTGGTCGAGGACTTCCGCCGCTTCCTCGACGAGCTCTCGCCGGACGACTTCCTGCGCGACGAGTAGGCAGAAGCTCCGATGCCCGCGCGGGCTCAGCCGGCTTCGTCGAGCAGGCGTGCGGCCTCGCGCGTGAGCAGCGCGAGCAGGCTCGCCCACAGCTCGCGCAGCTCGGCGTCGGCGATCGGGCCCGGGTTGGACGCGACCAGCGCGTCGAGCAGACGCGCCTCGCGCTCCGGATCGACCATCGGGTAGCCCTGCGCGCGCTTGTACGCGTGCAGCTCGCGTACGACCTGCGAGGCGCTCGTTGAGCAAGGCGACGAGCTCGCGGTCGAGCGCCGAGATGCGCTCGCGCGCGGCCTGGACGGACGGATCGCTGCCCTGCTCGCTCACGGGGCGGGAGGGTAGAGCATTCCGCGGCCCCCGCCGCTCACCCCGTGTGCGCCGTCAGAGCCGCCGTCAGGGCGATTCCGTTGTACAGGCAATGAACGAGCATGCCCGGGGCGGTGCTGCCGATGCGCTCGTAGACGAATGCGAGCGCGAGCCCGAGCAGGAAGACCGCCGGCATCACGCGCGGGATGAAGTGCGCGAGCGCGAACAGCGCCGCCGTGAAGAGCGCCGTCCGCCAGGCGCCGAAGCGCCGCCGCAGCCCGGCCGTGAGCAGGCCACGGAACAGCAGCTCCTCGACCACGGGACCGACGACCGCGATGGCGAGGTACGCGAGCACGATGCCCGCGATCGACGCGATCCCCGGTGGGCGGGCGTGATCCGGCGCCACGCCCTGCGCGTCCGCGCCGTGGAAGATCGGCTCGAGCAGGGCGCTCACGATCAGCGCCCCGAGCACGGTCAGGAGCGCGAGGCCCACCGCGCGCGCCCACGAGCGGGGGGCGACGAGGCCGAGCGCACGCCACGCGTCGCCGGTCCGGCGTGCGGCCCACACGGCCGCGCAGCCCATCGCGATGTACGTCGCGCTGACGAGGGCCATTGCCGCCGGCGCGTAGACGAGGTCGTCCTTGCGCGAGACGAAGAGGCTGTCTCCGACCGCTGCGAGCACCGTGGCCACGAGTGCAACGCCGGCCACGACGAGCAGATCGCCCGCGGGAATGCGCAGGCGGGGATCGTCGGCGACCGGCGGCGTCATGCGGCGATCCCGAGCCAGGCCGGCAGCTGCGAGAGGTCCGCGAGCGACTCGGGCGCCCGGCCGCTGCGGTCGACGAGCACGGCGGCGAGGCCCGCGGCGCGCGCGCCGGCGACGTCCGTGACGGGATCGTCGCCCACGTGGGCGCAGCGCTCCGGGGCGGCGCCGAGGCGCTCCAGCGTCACGCGGAACGGCTCGGGATCGGGCTTCGCGACGCCGACGGCGGCTGCGGTCACGATCACCTCGAAGTGCCCGGCGAGCCCGAGCCGCGCGAGGACGTCGCGCAGCGAAATGTCCCAGTTCGCGACGACCGCGAGCCGCAGTCCGGCGCCCGTGAGCTCCGCGAGCGCCGGCAAGGCGTCGGGGTATGCGTGAAATGCGATGGCGTCGGTGAGCGACGGCAGGATCTCGGCCCCGCTGACGTCGAGCGCCAGCGCGTCGGCGAGCAGCGAGGCGCACTCCAGGCGCAGGGCGGCGAGCGACGCCGCGTCCCGGGCGGCCGTGCAGTGCGCGCGGTAGTGGCGCATCTCCGCGCGCATGGCGGCCTCGCAGCGGGCGAGCTCGGAGACGAGGCCGAGGCGCCGCTCGAGCGAGCGCTGCAGGCGCGGGGCGGGCGGCTCGATGGAGACGAGCGTCCCCATCGCGTCGAACGTGACCGCGTCGAAGCGCGTCACTGCTTGACGGCGGAGGGGTGCAGCGAGTGCGCCAGCGAATGCAGGAGCGCATAGGCGGTCGTGTCGGCGCGCGCGGCGGCGGCGTCGACCACGAAGACCCTGCCGGCGGCGACCGAGCGCAGCGTGCGCAGGCCCGGTTTCGCGCGCAGGCGCGCGAGCGTGACCCCGCTCGTGCTGGTTGCCACATACACGTCGGGATCGAGCTTGTGCAGCAGCTTCGCGTTGACCGTGGCGACGCCGTCGCTGGGGCCGACGAGACGCGCGCCGGCGAGCACGAGCAGGTGGGCGAGCAGCGTCGTGCGCTGGATGCTGGCGCCGAAGCCGCCGTCCACGTAGACCGTGAGCGGCGCCACGCCCGCGAGGCGGTGCGCGATGTCGCCGCGCTGGCGGCGCAGCGAGAGTGCGAGTGCGCGGCCGGCCTCGGCGTGGTCGGTGAGCACGCCGAGGGCCACGGCGGCGCGCTCGATGTCGACGAGCCGCGCGCCCGGCATCACGAACACGGGCGTGTTCGCGAGCTTCTGGATGAACGTCTCGTTGCGCCGCTCGTCCTGGGCCGTGACTCCGGGCCCGACGACCACGAGGTCCGGGTGGGCCGCCTCGACGCGCGCGACGGTGACGTCCTGCGGCGCGACCGCAGCCCGCACGCCGAGGCGCGCGAGCAGCCGCTCGGGCCCGCCCGTGACGACGAGCACGAGGCGGGGAGGCGCTTCCACGCTGATGATGCGGCCGGAGCCGTCGCGCACGCTCGCCGGGTACGTCGTGTCGAGCTTGCCGGACGTCGGCTCGGGCTTGGCGCCGCAGGCCGCCGCGACGAGGGCGCAGACGACGAGCGCGGCGATGCGGAGGGCGGGCGCGGAGCGGCGTGGCACGGCCTGAGTCTAGGCGGCGCCCTGCGCGCGACCCGCGCACGATCGGGAGCGGTCTTTCCGAGGCGCCCTAGACTGACGGCTGTGCGCGCTCCGGACCGACCACCCGCTGAACGCATCGTCCGGGGTGCGCTGACGGGGGCCGGACGTGCCTGACAGCCGCAGGCGCCGCGCGCGCCTCGACCACGGGCCGCTGCCCGGCGATGCGCGCAAGCGACGGCGCGAGCGCCAGCGCCGCGATGCGCGGCGCGCACGCGCCGGCATCGGAATCTTCGTCGTGCTCGGGGTGCTCGGGTTCGGGCTGCTGCTCGGCCTCGCGGCCACCGCCTCGTTCATCGACCACCTGCCCAAGCTCTCGCGCCTCGGGCCGGTCGAGCTCGGCGAGAACTCGAGCGTCTACGCCCGCGACTGCACGCGCAAGCCGTGCCAGGACGAGGCGCTGGGCGTGATCGCCCGCACGGAGAACCGCATCAGCGTGCGCTGGAAGGACATCGCGCCGACGATGCGCTCCGCCACGGTCGCGATCGAGGACAAGCGCTACTGGGAGCACGGCGCGCTCGACTGGCGCGGCATCGCACGCGCCGCGCTCAACAACGTGCGCGCCGGCGGCATCACGCAGGGCGGCTCGACGATCTCGCAGCAGCTCGCGAAGAACCTCTACCTGCAGCGCGAGGCCCGCAGCCGCTCGTTCTCGCGCAAGATCGACGAGGCCTGGATCGCCGTGCAGCTGCAGGACAAGTACACGAAGGCCGAGATCCTCACGGCCTACCTCAACACCGTCTTCTACGGCGAGAGCGCCTACGGCGTCGAGGCCGCGGCGCACACGTTCTTCGACCGCACCGCGAAGCAGCTCACGCTGCCGCAGTCCGCGCTCCTGGCCGGGCTCCCGCAGGCTCCGAGCGGCTACAACCCGTTCATCCACCCGGCCGCGGCGCTCAAGCGCCGCAACGAGGTGCTGGGGGCGATGCGCGAGCTGCGCTGGATCAGCGCGACCGCCTACGCGAAGGCCCTCCAGACGCCGCTGCAGCTCAAGCGCGGCAGCTACGGCACGCCGTCCTCGTCGCCCTTCGTGTTCGACCAGGTGCGCCAGGAGCTGAACGCGCGGCTGCCCGCGCGGCTCGCCGCGCGCGGCGGCCTGCGCGTCTACTCGACCGTCGACCAGCGGCTGCAGTTCGCGGGGCGGCGCGCGATCAAGGACGTGCTCAAGACGCCAGGTGACCCCTCGGCCGCGCTGGTCGCCATCAACGTGCACAACGGCAACGTCCTGGCGCTCGCCACCTCCGACTACGGCTCGGCCACGAACCAGTTCAACCTCGCGACCGCGGGCCACCGCTCGCCGGGCTCGACGTTCAAGCTCTTCGCGCTCGTCGACGCGCTTCGCCGCGGCGCCGATCCGACGCGCGTGTTCTACCCGTCGGGCTACGTCTCGTTCCCCGAGAACGACCCCGTGTGCCCGCAGCCGGGCGGCTGGTCGCCGCACAACGCCGACGGCGGCGGAGGCGGCTACCTGAGCCTCGAATCCGCGACGATCCACTCCGTCAACGTCGTCTATGCGCAGCTGATGCGCGACCTGGGCCCCAAGCAGGTGGCCGCGACCGCGCACCTGCTCGGGATCCGCTCCAACCTCCCGCTGCACTGCTCGATGGTGCTCGGCGCCGACGACGTCACCCCGCTCGAGCTCACGAGCGCGTATGCGACGATCGCCGCGGGCGGCATCTACCACCGCCCGCGCACGATCCGGCGCGTCGAGGACGCCAAGGGCAGGATCGTCGCCAGCAAGGAGTTCCGCGTGCAGGCCAAGCGCGTCGTCAGCGACGGCGTCGCGTACGAGGCCACGCAGATCCTCAAGGGCGTCGTGCAGTCGGGCACCGGCACCCGGGCGCGCCTCGACGACGGCCGGCCGCAGGCGGGCAAGACCGGCACGGCCGAGAACTTCGGCAACGCGTGGTTCTGCGGCTACACGCCCGACATCGCGACGTGCGTGTGGGTCGGCTACCGCTCGTCGAACAAGCCGCTCCAGAACATCGAGGGCAACGGCGAGGTCTTCGGCGGCACGATCCCCGCGGAGATCTGGAAGGACTTCATGACGACGGCGCTCACGCGCATCGGCCCGCACGACTGGCCCGCGCCCAAGCATCCGATCGTCTACAAGCCCTTCGACGCGACGACGACCTTCGGCTACAACCCGGCGCCGCCCGCGGCCCCGACGCCGCCCAAGAAGCCCGGCAAGAAGAAGGGCGCGGGCACGCCGGCGACGAAGGTCGTCATCGCCCCCCAGGGCTAAGGGCCCACCGAGCGGGCCCTAAATGTCCGAGCGCGTCAGGGCGTGACGGCCGGCGGCTTCGGCACCGACACGGTGCCGGGCGAGAGCGACGGGCCGGGCGGCCCGACGTGCTCGGTGAAGAGGTACGCGCCGGAGCCGCCCGCGATCACGAGCAGCGCGAGCGCGGCGGCCAGGCGGGTGCGTCGCCGCCGGCGCGGCGCCGCACCCGGCACGACGGGCGCAGGCGGCGCGACCGCCTCGGCGATCTCGGCGAGCTGCGCCGCGACCGTCCGCGCCGAATCGGGCCGGGCCGCCGGATCCCCGGCCAGCAGGCGGCGCAGCAGGCCGGCCGCGTCGGCCGCCGGCCCCTTCTCGCCGCTCACGACGAGGTCCGCGCCGGCCGTGCGGCCCGTCAGCAGCTCCAGCAGCACGATCCCGAGGCCGTGCAGGTCGTCGGCCGCGCCCGCGCTCCCGCCCGGCAGCCGCACGAGCGGCCCGCCGTCGGGCCGGATCTCGACGGCGCCGGGGCGCAGCGCGCCGTGACAGGCGCCGGCCTCGTGCACCGGGGCGAGCGCGAGCGCGAGCTCGGCGCAGAAGCCGAGCGCGCGCCGTGGCGGCCAGGGCGGCGCCGGCAGGGGCGCGGAGGCCCGCGGGACGTACGCGACGCGCTGCGCCGGGGCGCCCGCATCCCACCAGGCCGGGCGCGCGATCGCCCGGTGGGCGGGAAGCTCGAGCACCGCGCGGCAGGCGTCGTCGAGCGCAGGACCGGAGAGGCCGTCCACCTCCCGAGGTTCTCACACATTCGGGCCGCGCGGGCGATTCTGTGAGAATCTCCAGGGCCGTGGCCGCTCCCGACCCCCGACCGCTGCTCCCGCACGAGGCGCGGGAGCTCCTGCTCGCCCGCCTCTCGCCGCTGCCGGCCGAGACGCTCGCGCTCACGAGCGCGCTCTCGGGCCGGACCGTGGCCGCCGACGTGCGCGCGGCGCACGATCTCCCGCCCTTCGACAACTCCGCCATGGACGGCTTCGCGGTGCGCGCCGCCGACGCCGGCGCGGAGCTGCCGATCGCGGGGCAGTCGTACGCGGGCGACGATCCCGTGCGGCTCGAGCCGCACACCGCGATGACGATCGCGACGGGCGCGCCGCTGCCCGGCGGCGCCGATTCCGTCGTGCCGATCGAGCGCGCGCGCGTCGACGGCGGGCGGGTCGCGTTCACGGGGGCCGTGGCGCTCGGCGACCACGTGCGCCGTCGCGGCACCGACGTCGCCGCCGATTCGGTCGTCGTCGCAGCGGGCAGCCGCCTGCGGCCGCTCGCGCTCGCCGCGATCGCCACGAGCGGGGTGGCCGAGCTGAGCTGCCACCGGCTGCCCCGTGTCGCCGTGGTCGTGACGGGCGACGAGCTCGTCGCGCCGGGCGAGCCGTTGCGGCACGGCCAGATCCACGAGTCCAACAGCATCCTCATCGCGGCGCGCTGCGCTCAGGTGGGCGCGGACGTGATCGCCGTGGAGCGCGTGCGCGACGACGCCGAGGCGACGCGCGAGGCGCTCGCGCGGGCGCTCGAGGCCGCCGACGTCGTCGTCACCTCGGGCGGCGTGTCGGTGGGCTCGCGCGACCACGTCAAGCCCGCGCTGGCGGCGCTCGGCGTCGAGCAGCTGTTCTGGCGCCTGGCCGTGCAGCCGGGCCGACCGACCTGGTGCGGGCTGCGCGACGGGCGCGTCGTGGTCGGGCTGCCGGGCAACCCGCTGTCGGTCATGGTCGGGCTCGAGCTGCTCCTGCTGCCGGCCCTGCGCCGCCTGGCGGGTGCGGCGGAGGCCGGGCCCGCGACGTTCTCGCTGCCGCTCACGCACTCCCTGCGCCGGGACGGCGACCGCCTGCGCGTGCGTCCCGTGCGCATCGTGCCGGAGGGCGCCGAGCCACTCGGAGCCGACCTCTCGCATCAGCTCGCGCGCGCCGCCATCGCGGATGCGCTGGCGCTCGTGCCGATCGGCGAGGGCGAGCTGCCGGCCGGCGCGCCGGCCGACCTGATCGACCTGCGCTGACCTACGCGGCGGTGGCGGTGGACGCCGGCAGCGCGAGGTTGACGCCGCGGCTCGCCCCGGCGAGCTTCACGTTCGCGAGGCGGGCGAAGACGACGTAGCGCTGATCGGCGCTGTAGAGCGGGTGGCAGGCCGAGAGCACGAGCTCGTCGAAGCCGACCTTGCGCATGATCGACCAGTCGCCGTTGTCGACGATCCTGTGGCGCAGCACGCGGTAGGTGAACGTCGCGTACGGCATCTCGAGGACGATCGAGTCGCCGTCCTTGATGCTGTCGATGTGGCGGAAGGGCGCGGCGAACGTCGTGCGGTGCCCGGCGATGCCCGTGGTCTGGCCGAGGCCCGGGAACGAGCCCTGCTCGTAGCGGCCCGGGCCCTTGCTGAGGCTGCCCCAGTAGTCGGTGTTCTCGACGACGATGCTCGAGAGGCCGATGCGCTTGATCTCGATGCGCCCGAGCGGCCGCCCGGTGTGGCCCTTCTCGCTGGCCGCGAAGCGCAGCGCGAGCCGCCGTGCGGAGCGCAGCACCGCCACGCTCGAGACGGTGGCCGGCGTGATCGTCGCGCCGCCGTGCGTGCCCGCGGGCTCGGCCTGGGCGACCCCGAGCTCGCGCTGTGCGCTCGCCTTCCAGGACACGAACGTCTTGTTCAGCTGCGAGCTCATCTCGTGCTGCTCGTACGCGGTGTAGATGCTCGTCACGGGATCGCGCCAGAACACGACCATGGCGGAGTAGACGACGAGCAGCACGCCGAAGACGGCGAGCGTCGTTCCGAGGCGGCGGGTGAAGGTACGCATCTGCGACCAACCTACGCCGGTTGCGGGGGAGCGCCATCCCCCGTCCGGGGGCCGCCCCCGGCCACGACGAGCCACAGGAGCTCGACCGTCGCCGAGGCCAGCACGGCGAGCGCGAGGCTCGACGCGAGCGGGATGCCGCCGTCGCCGATGAGGCGGACGAACCAGGCGGGGGCGTCGACGCCGAACCCGCCCGCGCCCGCCAGGAGCGCGATCACGGCCGCGGGGCCGAGCCACCCCGCGAGCACGACCGCCGCGCGCGCGGCGGCGCCGAGGCGCGCGGTGACCGGAAGCAGCAGCCAGATGTGGAGGGCGGGCAGCACGAGCACGAGCAGGTAGGCGTTGCCGGCGAACGCGAGCGCCGCGCCGGCGAACAGCGCGATGTGCGCGCCGAGGTAGCGGCCCGCGCCGGCCGTGTCGGCGTCGCCCCGCACGCGGCGGGCCGCGAGCGCGCCGACGGCGCCGCCGAGCGCGAGCGGGAACACCGCCTGCCACAGCGAGACCCCTCCGCCGCTGCCCGCGAACGGTGGCGAGTGCGTGTCGGCCAGCAGGCCCGTGACGCCCTGCAGGCGGATCGCGAGGATGCCGAGCGCCATGCCGCCCGCGCGCCAGAGCACGCGCCGGACCGTGATCGACGGGCGCGCGCCGCGCGCTCGCGCGCGCGCCGCGGCGTCGATCAGCGCGAAGATCGGCGGCACGAGCAGGGCCGCGAGGAAGAGCTCGAGCGTCCAGCCGCGCAGCACGCGGTCGCTCGAGACGAGATACGTCGAGCCGAGGCCGGCCGGGGGCGGGCCGGTGTCGAACGCGAGCGCGGCGACCTGCACCGCGGTGCCGACGCGGCCGAGGAGGTCGGCCGACAGGAGCTCGGGCGTGTCGACCGCGGAGCTCTGGCCGGCGCGCGAGCCGTCGAGTCCGATCACGGCCGCGCCCCGGCCGACGAGCGCGGCCTGGTCGCCGTGGGCGACCGGTGCGACCAGGCCCGCGACCTGCTGGCCGAGCGACGGCAGGCGCACGTCGGCGACGTCCTCGCCGCGCAGCGCCTGCTCGACCGTGCGCAGCCAGCCGGCGGCGGGCAGCCGGTGGCCGTCGCCGGAGAGCCGCAGGACGAGGGGGCTGTCGCTGCGGCCGATCGCGCGCAGCGTGATTCCGGCGCGCAGCGCGAGGCCGCCGGGCGGGTGGCGGGCGAGCTCGCGCGCCCCCGCGGACTCCGCGGTCGTGCCGTCGACCGATGCGAACACGAGCGAGGTCTGCGTGACGCTGCCGACGAGCGTCCGCGCGAGCTCGACGAGCGCTCCCGTGCCCGAGCCGTTGTCGTTCGCGCCCGGGCCGGGCGGCAGATCGTCGCGCCCGGCGACGAACACGAGCGCGTCGCGGGTGCGCCCCTTGCCGCTGACGACGCCGAGCACGTTGATCATCGGCACGGTGCGACCCCCGGCGTCGGGCGCGCGGAAGCGCTGCAGCTGCACGTCGGCGCCCGCGGCGCGCAGGCGCTCGGCGACCCAGTCGGCCGCCGCGCCGTCGCCCGTGCTGCCCGGGGAGCGATCGGCGAAGCGCGCCGAGACCTCCTCGGCGGCGCTCAGGGCCTGCGCGCCGTCGAACGTCGGCGGCAGCGAGCTGCGCGGCAGCGCGGGCGCCGTGCGCGCGCCGACGAGCAGCACGAACGCCGGCAGGAGCACGACCAGCCAGCCGGTGCGGTACGGGCCCGGCCGCAGCAGCGCGGCCGCCCGCGGCGCGCGTGCCGCGTTCCGGCGCACGCTCGCGAGGCGCGACCGGCGCTCGCGAGGGGCACCCTCCGGGAACATCGCGTTCGAGTATGCATGACCGTCCGCGCCCGTGGCGCCCCCGGCGCGGATCTGGCCCGGCGCCCCCGGCTACTAGACTGCGGGCGTGAGCGCGAGCCGGGGGACGATCCTCGTGATCGACGACGAGGACGCCGTTCAGCGCCTCGTGCGCTTCCCGCTCGAGCGCGAGGGATACCGCGTCCTCGGAGCGACGAGCGGCGAGGACGGCTTGCGCCTGGTGGAAGCCGAGCGCCCCGATCTCGTGCTGCTCGACCTGATGCTGCCCGGGATGGACGGGATCGAGGTCTGCCGGCGCCTGCGCGTGCTCTCGGCCACCCTCCCGATCATCATGCTGACGGCGCGCGACGACGAGGTCGACAAGGTGCTCGGCCTCGAGATCGGCGCCGACGACTACGTCACCAAGCCGTTCTCGCTCGCCGAGCTGCGCTCGCGCGTGCGCGCCGTCCTGCGCCGCGCGCAGCGCCCGGCCGGCGGTGCGGGCAGCGAGGACGTGCTCGAGGCCGAGGGCGTGCGCCTGGACGCGGCGCGCCGCACGGCCGAGCACGACGGCGAGCCGGTGCAGCTGACGTACGTGGAGTTCGAGATCCTGCGCAGCCTGATGCGCACGCCCGGCCGCGTGCTCTCGCGGCGGGCCCTGCTCGAGAGCGTGTGGGACTCGGCCGACTACCGCGAGCAGCGCACGATCGACGTCCACATCCGGCACCTGCGCGAGAAGCTCGAGCGCGACCCCTCGGCGCCCGAGCTGATTCGCACCGTGCGCGGTGTCGGGTACCGCTTCGGCGCATGATCCGCGCTGCGCTGCAGCGCCCCGGCCGCCTGCGCATGCGGCTGACGGTGGTCGCTGCGGCCTCGGCGCTGTTCGTGCTCGTCGTGCTCGCGGGCCTCGTGCTGCCATCGCTCCAGCACAACCTGGAGCAGTCGCGCGTGGCCTCGCTGCAGACGAGCGTGCAGGCGTTCGGGCCGGACCAGCTGCTGATGCCGTTCGCCCAGGATCAGTGGACCCCCGCCCAGCTCCAGAGCCTGGCGGCGACCCTCGGCGTCGCGCGCGTCACGGTCTTCGTGGCGGACGGCCTCGCGCTGCACCAGGCGACCGACTCGTCGAGCGCCGCTCTGCCCCGCAGCGCGATCGAGCTGGTGCAGCAGGCCGCGAACCTGCGCCAGGATCAGGAGCGCGTCACCGAGCTCGAGCGCGGGCGCACGGCCATCCTCGCGTTCGCCGTCTCGCGCCAGGGCGTGGACGGCGTCGTGCTCGTCGAGGCGCCGCTGCACGACGTCCAGCAGCAGGTGCATGCGGTCGAGCGGCGGCTCGTGATCGGCGGCGCGCTCGCCTTCGGGGTCGCCCTGCTCGCCGGAGCGCTGGCCGCCGAGCCGCTCGCCCGGCGCCTCGCCCGCCTGCGCGCGGCCGCCGACGCGATCGCGCACGGCTCGTTCACCGAGCCGATCGTCGACCGCAAGCACGACGAGATCGGCGAGCTGGCGCGCTCGCTCGACGAGATGCGCGTGCGCCTGGAGGCGCTCGAGCGCGCGCGCTCGGCCTTCATCGCGAACGCCTCGCACGAGCTGCGCACGCCGCTGACGGCGCTCGGCGGCTACCTCGAGCTGCTCACCGAGGGCGGGCTGACCGAGGCCGAGCGCAGCGAGTTCCTGGACACGATGGGCGAGCAGGTGCAGCGCCTGACGAAGCTCGCGACCGACCTGCTCGACCTCTCGCGGCTCGACGCCGGCGGCATCACCGTCTCGCGCGACGAGATCGAGCTCGGCGAGCTCGCCGCCGACTGCGCGCGCGAGATGCAGGCGCTCGCGGCCCGGCGCGGCTCCACCATCGTCGTCGAGAACGGCGGGCTGGCGCCCGCATGCGGCGACGAGGGGCGCGTCCTGCAGGTGCTGCGCGTGCTCGTCGACAACGCCGTGCGCCACACGCCGCCGGGCTCGACGGTGACGCTGCGCACCGAGACGACCCCGTGGGGCGCGGGCGTGGTCGTGTCCGACAACGGCCCGGGCATCGCTCCCGAGCTGCTCGAGCGCGTGTTCGAGCGCTTCTTCCGCGGGCCCGGCGCGGCCGCGCGCGGTACGGGGCTCGGGCTCGCCATCGCGCGCGAGCTGGCCGAGCGCATGGACGGCCGGCTGCTCGCCTCGAGCGGCCCCGGCGGGACGCGCTTCACGCTCGAGCTGCCGGGGCCCTCGCCGGCCGGGACACCCGCCTACACTGGGTCCCCGTGACTGCGCGGGCCGCTGTGATGGGCGCCGCCATCGCGCTCGTCGCGGGTCTCGCCGGCGCGCTGCTGGCGCTGGCGCTGCGGGGGGACGGCGGCGGGCGCTCGGTCGTGACCACCGTCGTGCACTCGGTGAGCGCATCGGGCTTCGATCCGGTCGCGCTCTACGCGGGCGCCCGTCACGGCGTCGTCACGATCGAGGCGAACTTCGGCGTCGACGAGCAGACGACGGGCAGCGGCTTCGTCGTCGACGCCCGCCGGGGGCTCGTGGTGACCGCGTCGCACGTCGTCGCGGACGTGCCGGCGGGGAGCGCCTCCGCGACCAGGGCGACGGCGGTGCGCATCGTCCTCGACGACGGCACGCGCGCGGACGCGCAGGTGCTCGGCTACGACCTCTTCGAGGACACGGCGCTGCTGCGGGTCGATCCGCACCTGCTGGGCCTGCGCGCGCTGCCCCTCGGCCGCGCACGGGCGCTGCAGGTGGGCGAGCCGGTCGGCGTGATCGGCAGCCCGTTCGAGAACCGGGCGTCGCTCTCGACCGGCGTCGTCTCGCAGCTCGACCGCCAGATCGCGGCGCCCGGCGTGTGCTTCCGGACGACGGGCGCGATCCAGACGGACGCCGCGGTCAATCCCGGCAACTCGGGCGGCCCGCTGCTCGATGCGCAGGGCCGCGTGGTGGGCATGGTCACGGCGATCAACAGGGAGGCCGTCGGCGGCGTCGCGTACGCGGTGCCGATCGAGGCCGTGCGGCGCGCCTACCTGGCGCTCGCCGCGGGCGGGCACGCGCGCTACGCCTGGCTCGGAGTCGGCGCCGTGACCGTCACGCCGGCGCTCGCCGAGACGCTCGGCTTCTCGGTGCAGCACGGCGCGCTCGTGCGCAGCCTCAGCGACGGCGGGCCCGCGAAGCGCGCCGGCCTCCATGTCGGCACGGACACCTTCGAGGTGGCGGGCGCGGTGTATCCGCGCGACGCCGACATCATCGTGGCCGTGGACTCGACCCCCGTCGCGGGCTTCCGCGACCTCGACCGCGCCATCGCCGCGCACCGCTCGGGCGAGCGGATCGATCTGCACATCGTGCGCAAGGGCCAGCGCAAGGTCGTGCCCGTGCGACTCATGCCCCGCCCTGCCGGCCTGGCGAACTGCGGCTGAGCCGCTCCCGGGCGCGCGGGCCCGTCTACGGGCCCCCGGCCCGGCGACCCGGGATACGATTGCTGGCCGACGGCGGCCGCCGGCCGCGACGAGGAGGATGTGTGACGAGCGAACAGCGCGACAGGAGGGCCGGATGGCTGACCCGATCCTGATCATTGCTGCGCTCAACGGGACGCGCGACCGGAAGGTCGCCAAGAAGCTGCCCTACACGCCGGCGGAGATCGCCAAGGAGGCCAAGCGCGCGGTCGAGGCCGGCGCGGGCACCGTGCACGTCCACGCGCGCCGCGACGACGGCGGCCTCGCCTTCGACCTCACGTTCGACGAGATCGTGACCGCGATCCGCGCGGCCGTCGACGTGCCGATCTCGATCACGACGCAGCGCACGCGGCAGACGTCGCTCGGCACCGTGACGGCGCTCTTCGACGTCCTGCGCGACCTCCCGGAGCTCGCGACGGTGAACGTGCAGCCGCCCGCGCCCGACCTCCCCGCGCACCGCGAGGAGGCGCGCCAGATCCTCGAGGCCTGCGAGCGCGCCGGCGTCGCGCCCGAGCCCGGCATCAACGCGCTCGAGGCGATCGCCGACGTCGAGGCGCTCTACGAGGACGGCCTGCTGGCGCAGGCGCCGTGGCTGCACCTCGAGCTGGGCGGCGCCGCCGGCACCTCCGAGCAGGGCCTGGCCGGTACGCCGCGCAACCTGCTGCGCCTCGTGGACGCGCTCGACGGCACGCTCGGCCAGCTGCGCTGGGTCGCCCACGGCGAGGGCACGGCCACGGCCGCCGTGTGCGCGACCGCGGCGGCGCTCGGCGGGCACATACGCGTCGGCCTCGAGGATTCGGCGCTGCTCCCGGACGGCACGCCGGCGACCTCCAACGCCGAACTCGTCGAGCTGGCCGTGGCGCTCGCCGACTCCCTGGGCCGCGAGCCCATGGAGCCGGCCGAGGCGCGCCGCCTGCTGCGGAGCTGAGCGCATGAGCGAGGTGCGCATGGTCGACGTCGGCGGCAAGCCCGTGACGCGCCGCCGCGCCCGCGCCGGCGCGCGCGTGCGCCTGGCGCCCGCGGTCGTCGCCCACATCCGCGCGGGCACGCTGCCGAAGGGGGACGTGCTCGGCGTGGCGCGCGTTGCCGCGATCACGGGCTCGAAGCAGACCCCCGGTCTCCTGCCGCTCTGCCATCCGCTCGCGCTCACGCACGTCGCGGCGACGCTCGAGCTGGACGACGAGGGCGTGGCGATCGAGGTCGTGTGCGAGACGACCGGGCAGACCGGCGTGGAGATGGAGGCGATGACGGCCTGCGCGGTGGCGGCGCTGTGCGTCTACGACATGACGAAGGGCATCGACGCCACCGGGCAGATCGAGTCGGTCGTGCTGCTCGAGAAGGAGGGCGGCAAGTCGGGCCACTGGGTGCGCCCGTGAGGGTTGCCGTGCTCACGGTCTCCGACGGCGTGCACCACGGCGCGCGGGAGGATCGCTCGGGAGCGGTGCTCGCCGAGCGCGCCGCGGCCGCCGGCCACGACGTCTGCTGGCGCGGCGTGCTGCCGGACGAGCGCGAGCAGATCGCCGCGCGCCTCGCGCAGCTGTGCGACGACGACGTCGCCGACGTCGTGCTCTCGACGGGCGGCACCGGCTTTGCGCCGCGCGACGTCACTCCCGAGGCGGCGCGCGCGACGCTCGAGCGCCTCAGCCCGGGCATCGACGAGGCGCTGCGCGCCGACGCCCTGCGCCACACCCCGCACGGGGCGCTCTCGCGCGGGATCTCGGGCATCCGCGCCCGCACGATCGTGATCACCCTCCCCGGCAGCCCGCGCGCCTGCGAGGAGGGCTGGGCGGTGCTCGAGCCCGTGCTCGAGCACGCGGTCAAGCTGCTGCGCTCCGAGCCGACGGCCCACGGCCGATGAGCGCGGTCGCCTTCGCGCAGCGCTTCGCGAACCTCGTGCGCCTCGAGCACACGGTCTTCGCGCTGCCGTATGCCTACGTCGGTGCGATCCTCGCGGTCGACGGCTGGCCGGGCATCTCGCCGCTCGGCTGGATCACCGTCGTCATGGTCGGCGCGCGCTCGTTCGCGATGGCCGTCAACCGCCTCGTCGACGCCGCCATCGACGCCCGCAACCCGCGCACGGCCGGGCGCGAGCTGCCCGCGGGGCGGCTGCGGCGCTCGCAGGTGATCGCCTTCGCGGCGGCGTCGCTGGCGGTCTTCGCACTCGGGATCTCGCAGCTGCCGGCGATCACGCGCTGGCTGGCGCCGATCGTGATCGTCGCGATGGTCGTGTATCCCTACCTCAAGCGCTTCACGCCGCTCTGCCACCTCTGGCTCGGCATCGTCGACGGGCTCGCGCCGGTCGGCGGCTGGGTCGCGGTCACGGGCCACTTCCACCTCGCGGCCTGGCTGCTCGGCGCCGCGGTGGCGTGCTGGATCGCCGGCTTCGACGTGATCTACGCGACGATGGACATCGAGGTCGATCGCGCGCAGGGGCTGCACTCCCTGCCGGCCGACTACGGCGTGGCGCGGGCGCTCTGGGTCTCGCGCGGCCTGCACGCGCTGAGCGTGGTCGCGCTGGCCGGCGTGGGGTGGTCGCTCGGGCTCGGCCCGATCTACGCGATCGGCGTGCTCGCCGTGGCCGCGCTGCTGGCCTACGAGCAGCAGCTCGTCTCGCCGAACGACCTCTCGCGCGTCGACATGGCGTTCCTGAGCGTCAACGGCGTCATCGCCCTGCTGTACTTCGGGACGGTGTCGCTCGACGTCGCCCTCTCGTGACCCCGCCGCGCCTCGAGCTGCGCGGCGTCGGGCACGCCTATGGCGGGCGCGTGGTGCTCGCGGGCGTCGAGCTCGACCTCGCGCCGGGGCGCGCGCTCGGGCTGCTCGGGCCGAACGGGAGCGGCAAGTCGACGCTCCTGCGCTGCATCGCGGGGCTGCAGCGGCCGCGGGCGGGGCACGTGCTCGTCGATGGGCGCGAGAGCTGCGAGCTGCCGCCGGCCGCGCGTGCCCGCGTGGCCTACGCGGGCCATCGGCCGCTGCTCTGGGGCGGGCTCAGCGCGCGCGAGAACCTCGAGCTGTGCGCGGGGCTCTACGGCCTGGACGCCGAGGCGGCCGGGCGCGCGCTGGCCGCCGCCGACCTCGCCGAGGCGGCCGAGCGCCCCGCCGCGTCGCTCTCGCAGGGCCAGCGCCAGCGTCTCGCACTCGCCCGCGCACTGCTGCCGGAGCCCGCGCTGCTCGTGCTCGACGAGCCCCACAGCGGCCTCGACGAGGCCTCGAGCGCGCGCCTCGACGCGCTGCTCGCGGCGGCGCGGGGCACGCTCACGCTGGTGCTGGCGACGCACGAGCGCGCGCGCGCCGAGCGCCTCTGCGACGAGCTGCTGCAGCTCGAGGTGCTGCGCTGAGCGCGCGGACCGTCCCCTTCGCGCGCGCGGTCCGGCTGCTCGTGCGCACCGACCTGACGCTCGAGCGCCGGGCGCCGCAGCTCGCGCTCGCGATGGGACTGTTCGCCGCGGTCGCCCAGGTCGTGCTGCACTACGGCGCCGACATCGCACGGCCGCCGGTGGCCGTCACGGTCGGCTCGCTGTGGGTCACGCTGCTGCTCGCGACCCTGCTCGCCGTCGCGCGCGTGTTCAACGCCGAGCGCGACGAGGGGCTGCTCGACGCACTCGTCCTGGCGCCCATCCCGCGCACGTCGATCTGGGCCGCGAAGGCGATCGCCATCGGCGTGCTGCTCGTGCTGATGGAGGCGGTCGCCGTGCCGCTCTCGTACCTCTTCCTGCCCGCCGACGCTCCCGTGCCGGGCTTCGGGACGCTCGTGCTCGCGCTGCTCGCCGGGGACGCCGGGCTCGCGGCCCTCGGCGCGCTCGTGGCGGCCGTCGCCTCGGCGGTGCGCGGCCGCGAGGTCATGGTGCCGCTGCTCTTCCTGCCCGCAGCGGTGCCGCTGCTGATCGCGTCGCTCGCGTGCAGCGTGCACGCGGCCCGCGGGGAGAGCATCGTGCGCCCGCTGGCACTGGTGCTGCTCTACGATGCCATCGTCGGCCTGCTCGCGTACGCGGTGTGCGAGCACGCGCTGACCGACTGAACCCGTGGCCATTCACGACCGCCTCCTGCGCCCGGCCGTGCTCGCCGCCGGGACCCTCCTCGTCATCTCCACGCTGCTGATCGCGCTGTGGGTCCCGACCGATCGCGCCGAGGGCTACCGCCAGCGCATCTTCTACCTGCACGTGCCGATCGCGCTGACCGCCTACGCGTTCCTCCTGCTGGGGGCGTTCTACGCCGCGCGCCACCTCATGCGCCGCGACCCGATGGACGACCTGCGCTCGTACGTGGCGATCCATCAGGGCGTCATCCTCGGCGTGCTCGTGCTCATCAGCGGGCCGATCTGGGCCAAGGTCTCGTGGGGGATCTGGTGGGACTGGAGCGACAAGCAGCTGAACACGTTCCTGCTCGTCTTCCTCTTCTACTGCGCGTACTTCATGCTGCGCTACTCGGTCGACGAGGGCGCGCGCCGCGAGCGCTTCTCGTCCATCTACGCCCTGCTCGGCATCGGCATGATCCCGCTCTCCCTGGGAGCGGTGCACCTGGCCGGGACGATCCATCACCCCACCGTGTTCCATCACGACGGCGCCGCGATGGAGGGCTCGATGTTCTTCGCGTTCTGCGTCTCGTGGGCGTCGTTCCTGCTGCTCGGCTTCGCGCTCTGGCGCCTCGAGCTGCGCGGCAAGCTGCTCGCGCAGGGCGTGCAGCGGCTCGAGCGCCGGCTGCGCGGCGAGGCGGTGCTGCCGTGATCGTCGCGTCGATCAGCAACTCCGACGCCGAGGCCGTCGGCGCGGTCGTGGCCGCGATCTGGGGCGTCACGCTCGCGTACGTCTGGATCCTCGCAGCCAAGCTGCGGCGGCTCGAGCAGCAGCTCGCCGCTGCCCAGGCGGCGCTCGACCGCACGCAGGGCACCGACCCCGCGTGACGCCGCTGCGGCTCGGCACCCGCGGCTCGCGGCTCGCGCACGCGCAGGCCGCTCTGGCGGCGGAGGCCCTGCGCGCGGCGGGCCTCGGGCCGGTCGCGATCGTCCCGATCTCGACCGCCGGCGACCGCGATCGCCGCAGCGCGTTCAGCGAGCTCGGTGCGCGCGGGGTGTTCTCGAAGGAGCTCGAGGAGGCGCTCGGCGAGGGGCGCATCGACGTCGCCGTGCACTCGGCGAAGGATCTCACCACGGATGAGACACCCGGGCTCGCGCTGGCCGCGGTGCTGCCGCGCGCGGACCCCCGGGATGCCTGGTGCGGGCCGCACGGGAGCTTCGCCGCGATCCCGCACGGCGCACGCGCCGGGACCGCCTCGATGCGCCGCGGCGCCCAGCTGCGCGCGCTGCGTCCCGACCTCGTCGTCGAGAGCCTGCGCGGCAACGTCGACACGCGCCTGCGCAAGCGCGTCGAGCGCGGCCTCGACGGCGTCGTGCTCGCGGCCTGCGGGCTCGATCGCCTCGGCCTCGCCGGCGAGATCGGGTTCCGCGTCGAGCCCGAGGAGATGCTGCCCGAGACCGGACAGGGGTTCGTCGCGCTGCAGACGCGCACGACGGAGGCCGAGGCCGTCGCGGCGGTCGGCGAGCCCGAGGGCGCGCGCGTCCTGCTGGCCGAGCGCTCGTGCGCCGCGCTGCTCGGGGGCGGGTGCCGCGCGCCCGTCGCGACGCACGCCGTCACGCTCGCGGACGGCCGGCTGTGGCTGCGCGCCTGGCTCGCCCTGCCCGACGGCTCGCTCGTGGTCGAGGCGGACGCGCGCGGCGACGACCCGGTGCTGCTGGCCGGCGAGGTCGCCGGGGCGGCGCTCGGACGCGGGGGCGAGGCGATCGTCGCCGCGGTGCGCGCGTGACGGTCTACCTCGTCGGCGCCGGTCCCGGCGACCCGCGCCTGATCACGGTGCGCGGAGAGGAGCTCCTGCGGCGCGCCGACGTGATCGTGTACGACCGCCTCGCAGGCGACGCGCTGCTCGACCTGGCTCGCCCCGGCTGCGTCCTGATCGATGCGGGCAAGCAGCCGGGCGCGGTCGCGCTGACGCAGGACGAGACGACGCAGGCGCTGATCGAGCACGGCCGCAGCGGCGCGCTCGTCGTGCGTCTCAAGGGCGGCGACCCGTTCGTGTTCGGGCGCGGCGGCGAGGAGGCGCAGGCGCTGCGCGCGGCCGGTGTCGCCTTCGAGATCGTCCCGGGCGTGACGTCTGCGATCTCGGTGCCGGCCTACGCCGGCGTGCCCGTGACGCACCGCGATCTGGCGGCTCAGGTCACGATCGTGACCGGGCACGAGCGGCCGGGGAAGCCGCGCGCCGATGTCGACTGGGCCGCGCTCGCGGGACTGCCGGGGACGCTCGTCGTGCTCATGGGGGTCGGCGGTCTCGCGGCCGCGGCCGCTGCGCTGATCGCCGGCGGCAAGGCGCCGGGGACGCCCGTGTGCGTGACGCAGTCGGGGACGACGGCCGACCAGCGCAGCGTCACGGGAACGCTCGCGACGATCGCGGCCGACGTCGAGTCGGCCGGCATCCGCTCGCCCGCGGTCACCGTGATCGGTGCGGTCGCGGCCCTGCACGACGAGATCGCGTGGGCCGAGCAGCGGCCGCTGCACGGGCGCCGGGTCGTCGTCACCCGCGCGCGCGCCCAGGCCAGCGGGCTCGTCGCGCGGCTGCGCGACCTCGGCGCCGAGGTCGACGAGTGCGCGGTCATCCGCATCGAGCCGCTCGCCGGCCCGGCGATCGACGCGAGCGCCTACGGGCTCGTGTGCGTGACGTCGCCGAACGCCCCGCGCCTCCTGCTCGAGCGCTGCGGGGGTGATGCCCGGGCGTTCGCGGGCGCGACCGTCGCGGCGATCGGGCCCGGCACGGCCGCGGCGCTGCGCGAGGCCGGCCTCGTCGCCGACGTCGTCGCCGAGCGCTCGCTCGCCGAGGGGCTGCTGGAGGCCCTGCCCGCCGACCTGCGCGGGGTGCGCGCGCTCGTGGCCCGCGCCGAGGAGGCGCGCGATGCGCTGCCCGACGGCCTGCGGGCAGCCGGTGCCGCGGTCGACGTCGTGCCGCTCTACCGCACGCTCGCCTCGCTGCCGCGCCGGCCGGAGCGGATGCTCTCGGCCGACGCCGTGGCGTTCACGTCGTCCTCCACCGTCGCGCGCTTCGCCGAGGCCCTGCCGGGGCACGACCTCACGGGCGTCCGCGGCGTGTCGATCGGGCCCATCACGAGCGCGACGGCGCGCGAGCTCGGCGTCGGCGTGATCGCCGAGGCGCCGCAGCACGATCTCGACGGGCTGGTGGCCGAACTGCTGCGGGTTCTGTCGGAACCTCGCGAAGCCTGACCGCGCGTCCCGCTGGTCAACCCACAACCCCTCCACTTGCATGGGAGGTGACGGGCGAGAGCGGGAGAACCTTGACGGCATGCGCGGACGCGAGCATCGACGGCGGATGATGGGGCGGAGCACGAGCGTGCTCGTGCTCGCCGTCTGCGTGCTCGCCGCCGGCGCCGCCACCGGCTACGCCGTCAAGCGCGACGACGCGGAGGCCGCGCACGCCTGCTACCGCGTCACGAAGGACGGCTCCCCGGCGCGCTACGCGGCGCTGCGCCTCGTGACCGCCGCCGACGCCTGCCGCCGCAACGAGCGCTCGCTCGTATGGGATCTCCACGGCTCACCGGGCCCGCCCGGCCCGGCCGGGCCCGCAGGCCCGGCGGGGCCCGCAGGGCCTCCCGGCCAGGCCAGCGGCGACTGCGACCTCGAGCGGCGCATCGCCGCCGCGGTGCCGGGCTTCCAGACGTCGGGCAGCTGCGCGCCGCCTCCGCTCTGCAACGACGACGGCTTCGAGCCCAACGACACGCTCGCGCAGGCGACCCCCGTCGATCTCGGCACGACGACCTCGGCCACGGCCTGCGCCGTCAGCGACGACATCTTCGCGGTGGCGGCGGCGGGGAGGACCGTCACGGCCTCGCTCGCGTTCGACGCCACCGCCGTGCTCGAGGTGGCGCTGCTCGACAGCTCGGGCGACATTCTCGCGAGCGCGGCCGGGAGCAGCCCGCAGTCCGTCTCGACACCCGGCCCCGTGAGCGGCACGGTGTACGTGCGCGTGCGCGTCGTCGACATCGCCCAGGGCGACTACACGCTGTCGCTCTGACGCGCGAGCCGGTATCGTCGCGCGCTGATGACGCTCTACGACCTGCCGCTCGCCGAGCTCGAGACCCACCGCTGCGCGGCGCCCGAGCCGCCCGGCCTCGACGCGTTCTGGGCGCGCACGCTCGCCGAGGCGCGCGCGCTCGCCGCGCCCGCGCGCTTCGAGCCGTACCGGCCCGAGGCCTACGGCGCCCTCGCCGTCGACGACGTGACGTTCAGCGGCTTCGGCGGCCATCCGATCCGCGGCTGGTTCCTGCGCCCGCGCGCGGCAGCCGCACCGCTCGCGTGCGTCGTGACGTACATCGGCTACGGCGGCGGGCGCACCTTCCCCGTCGACCACGCGCTCTTCGCCGCCGCGGGACACGCGGTGCTCGTGATGGACACGCGCGGCCAGGGCGGCGAGTGGCTCCCCGGCGCGACGGGCGATCCCGGCGCGGGCGCCTCGGGCGCCGAGCACCCGGGCGTGATGACGCGCGGCATCGCGTCGCCCGAGACGTACTACTACCGCCGCCTCTACACCGACGCGGTACGGGCGCTCGAGACCGCGGCGGAGCATCCGCAGGTCGACGCGTCGCGCATCGCCGTGACGGGGTTCAGCCAGGGCGGCGGGCTCTCGCTCGCCGCCGCCGCGCTCGCGCCCGATCTCGTGCGCCTGTGCATGGCCGACATGCCCTACCTGTGCGACATCGAGCGCGGCGCGCAGATCTCGCCCGAGGCCCCGTACACCGAGCTGACCCGCTATCTCGCGCTCCATCCCGAGCGCCACGACGAGATCGTCGCGACGCTGCGCCACGTCGACTGCGCGCTGCTCGCCCCGCGCATCCGCGCGCGCTGCATCGTCGGCGTCGGGCTCATGGATCCCATCTGCCCGCCCTCGACGGTGTACGCGGCGTACAACGCCATCACGGCGCCCAAGGAGCTGTGCGTCTTCCCGTACGGCACGCACGAGCAGCCGTGGACGCACCGCGAGCGCTGCCTCGCGGAGTTCGCGGCCGAGCTCGGCCGAGCGTAGCGGCGGGAACCAGCGGCGGCCCCGGCCGGTCAGAGGGCTACCGACCTGGAGGAAGCCCGTGTCCCGCTCGTTCCGTATCCGCACCCTCGCGCTCGTGGTGCTCGCCGTCGCGCCCGCGGTCGCGCTCGCGCTCTCGCTGCGCGGGGGCTCCGACTCCGGCACCGCGTTCGCGGCTGCGACGGCCGCCCCCGCCGACGCGCTCGCGAACGCGCAGCGCACCCTCACCTTCAACGGGTCCGGCGACGTCCAGATGCAGCCCGACACGGCGCGCGTCAACGTCTCGGTGCATGGCACGGGCAGCTCGAGCGACGCCGCCCTGGCGGTCGCGACGTCGAAGATGGAGGCGGTGCTCGCGGCGCTCAAGGCGCTCGACAGCGTCAAGATCACGGACGCCGACCTCGAGACGCAGGGCGTGAACACGTCGCGCGACTGGGAGCACGAGGGCCGCTACCTGAGCGATCAGTCGCTCGGCATCACGCTGCACGACCCGGCGCGCGCCGGCGTCGTGATCGCCGCCGCGACCGCCGCGGGGGCCGATTCGGTCGACGGGCCGTCGTTCTCGCTCGACCAGCAGAGCGCGGCCTATCGCGACGCGCTGCGCGCGGCGCTGGCCGATGCGCGCTCGAAGGCCGACGCGGCCGCCGGGGCGATGGGCGTCAAGATCCTCGGCACGAGCACGATCGTCGAGAACGCGGGCGGCGGCGGGCCGATCATGTACGCCACCGACGCGGCGCAGAAGGCCGGCGGCGCGCCGCCGCCGGTGAAGATCGGCCCGGTCACGGTGTCGGCCCAGGTCACCGTGACCTACATCTACGATCCCCCGCCGGGGGGCTGAAAGCCACCCGGACACCGTAGGATGCCCGCGTGACCATCGTCACGCTGCTGTCCGACTTCGGCACGCGCGACACGTATGCCGGCGTGGTCGAGGGCGCGATCCTGCGGGTCGCGCCCGAGGCGCGCGTGCTGCACCTCACGCACGGCGTGCCCGCGGGGGACGTCGCGCAGGGGGCACGGGCGCTCGCCGACGCGCTCCCGCACGTGCCGGCGGGCATCCACGTGGCGATCGTCG
The DNA here is from genome assembly GCA_963743275.1 of uncultured Actinomycetes bacterium. Classification (GTDB taxonomy): domain Bacteria; phylum Actinomycetota; class Thermoleophilia; order Gaiellales; family JALYLC01; genus JALYLC01. The sequence continues at coordinate 459,647 of CAVUPB010000006.1, forward strand.
ATCCGGGCGTCGGGACGGACCGGCGCGCGGTCGTGCTCGCGAGCGGCGACGGGCGCATCCTCGTCGGGCCCGACAACGGCCTGCTCGTGGCCGCGGCCGGGCGCTGCGGCGGCGTGACGGCCGCACACGCCCTCGCGATTCCCCCCGACGCCTCGCCGACGTTCCACGGCCGCGACGTGTTCGCGCCGGCCGCCGGGCGGCTCGTCCTGGGCGCAGCGCCCGCTGCGCTCGGCGAGGCCGTCGACCCCGCCGGCCTGGTGCGGCTCGCGCCCACGGGGGCGACCGTCGCCGAGGGGCTCCTGCGGGCCGTGTGCGTGCACGTCGACCGCTTCGGCAACTGCGCGCTCGCCGCGGTGGCGTCGGATCTGGAAGCCGCGGGGCTCGGCGCCGGCAGCGCGGTAGCGGTCGCGGTGCGCGGACTGCCGCGGGGCGCGGCGCAGCGCGGGCGCACGTTCGCCGACGTCCCGCCCGGCGCGCTCGTCGTCCTCGTCGACTCCGCGGGCGCCGCGGCGCTCTGCATCAACGGCGGCGACGCGTCGCGCGAGCTGCGCCTGGCGATCGGCGACGACGTCGAGCTGCGGCTGCCGGTCGACTGACGAGCAGCGCTGCGGCCCGTGGTAGCCTGGTGCGGCCTGCGGCGAGGTAGCTCAGTTGGTAGAGCACTCGGCTGAAAACCGGGGTGTCGCCGGTTCAAGTCCGGCCCTCGCCACTCTTGTCCGCCGCCGACCCGCACGCCCTGCTCGAACTCGCCGTGCGGGCCGCTCGCGCGGCCGGCGCGCTGCTCGTCGAGCGCTTCCACGGGGCGGCGTCCGGCGTCTCCACGAAGAGCTCGCAGACGGATCCCGTGTCCGACGCCGACCGCGACGCCGAGGCGCTCATCGCCGGTCTCCTGCGCGCGGAGCGGCCGGGCGACGGCCTGCTCGGCGAGGAGGGCGCGGGCGCCGTCGGCGAGAGCGGCCTCGACTGGGTCGTCGACCCGCTCGACGGCACCGTCAACTTCCTCTACGGCATCCCCCAGTGGGCCGTGTCGATCGCGTGCCGCGACGCCGACGGGACGCTCGCCGCGGTCGTGTGCGACCCGGTGCGCGGCGAGACGTTCGGCGCGCTGCGCGGCGGGGGCTGCACGCTCGACGGCGCGGCGCTGCGGATCGGCGAGTCACCGCCGCTCGCGCGCGCGCTCGTGGGCACGGGGTTCTCGTACCGGGCGGAGGAGCGGAAGCTGCAGGCGGCGATCTTCGCGCGCGTGCTGCCACGTGCGCGCGACGTGCGCCGCGCGGGGTCGGCGGCGCTCGACCTCGCGTGGGTCGCGGCCGGCCGCCTCGACGTCTTCTACGAGCACGGCCTGGCCGAGTGGGATCACGCCGCGGGCGACCTGCTCGTGCGCGAGGCCGGCGGGGTCGTGCTGCCCCTGCCCGCCGCGGACGGGCTGCGCCCGGGCGTCGTCGCAGGCCCGGCGGAGCTGGCCGGCGAGCTCGCCCCGCTGCTGCTGGCAGGTGCCGCGGCATGAGCGCCGCTCCGCAGGTGGCGGTGCTCGGCGCCGCGCTCGACCTCGGCCAGGGCCGCCGCGGCGTCGACATGGGCCCGTCGGCGATCCGCTACGCCGGCCTCGTCGGTCGCCTGGCGGATCTCGGCCTCGGCGTCCACGACCTCGGCACGGTCGCCGAGGATCCGATCGAGGCGCTCGCCGCGGGCGACGACCGCGCGAAGTACCTCGACGAGATCCTGGCCGTCTGCGGCGAGATCGCGGGGCACGTGGAGGCCTGCTGCCGCGCGGGGGAGCTGCCGCTCGTGCTCGGCGGCGACCATTCGCTCGCGCTCGGCGTGTTCGGGGGCCTCGCGCGCGTGCACGGGCCGGTCGGGGTCATCTGGTTCGACGCGCACGCCGACTGCAACACGCCGGCCACGACGCCGTCCGGGAACGTGCACGGCATGGGCCTGAGCGGCGCGCTCGGCTGGGGCGGGGCGCGCTTCTCGGGCGAGCGCTGGCCCGCGCCGTCGGTCGACGAGGACCGCACCGTCCTGATCGGCGTCCGCGCGCTCGACCCCGGCGAGCGCGAACTCCTGCAAGCGTCGCGGGTGCGGGTCTACACGATCTCCGAGGTCGACCGGCTCGGCATGGAGGCCGTGATGCGGGGCGCGCTCGAGCACGTGCGCGGGTCGGCCCACGTCCACGTCTCGCTCGACATGGACGTGATGGATCCCTTCTGGGCGCCCGGTGTCGGCACCGCGGTGCGCGGCGGCATCTCCTATCGCGAGGCGCATCTGGCGATGGAGCTGCTCGCCGAGGCGGGCGCGGTCGGCTCGCTCGAGGTCGTCGAGGTCAACCCGATCCTCGACCGCGAGAACATGACGGGCGAGCTCGCCGTCGAGCTGATCTGCTCGGCGCTCGGTCAGCACATCCTCTAGCCGAGCGGCAGCGCGAAGCGCTCGCCGGGCGCGAGCAGATGCAGCCGATCGCTCGTGCCGGCGCGCTCGAAGGCCGCGCGCAGCGCATCGGCGCCCTCGCTGAAGTGCGCCCAGCCCTCGAAGTGCAACGGCACGACGTGGCGCGCGCCGAGGATCCCGGCGGCCTCCGCGGCCTGCTCGCTCGTGAGCGTGAGGTGGCCGCCCGGCACCAGCGGGGTCTGCGCCGCGCCGGCGAACAGCAGCGCGACGTCGAAGGGGCCGAGCCGGCCCGCGATGGCCCGCACGAGCTCGAGCGATGCGTTGTCGCCGCTCACGTAGACGCTCGGCAGGCCGGGGCCCGAGAGCGCGAATCCGGTCACCTCGCCGACCAGGTGCTCGCTCCCCTCGGGCCCGTGCAGCGCGGGCACCGCCGTGACGGCGAGCGCGCTGCCGCCCGAGACGTGGAACTCGAGGCGCTCCCAGCTCGCGAGCGCCTCGACGGTGCCTCCGAGCCGCTCGGCGGCCGCCGGCGTCGAGAGCACGAGCGGGGCGGTCGCGAGGTACGCGCGACCGCTGCGGTCGAGGTTGTCGGGGTGCTGGTCGTGCGAGAGGAGGACGGCGTCGACCGGCGGGATCCGGCCGGGCTGCAAGGCCGGCCCGGCGGTTTTCGTGAGCGCGCGCGTCCCGATCGGATAGGTGCCCGGCGGATCGAACGTCGGGTCGATCAGGAAGCGCGCGCCCGCGTATTCGAGGAGCGCGCTGGGGCCGCCGAGGTACTGCACGGAGATCGCCGTGCCGGGCATGTGGGAAGTCATAGCGCACGTCGTCGCGGCGGGCGCGCGCGGCCGCTAGGCTGACCGCATGGAGCAGCGGCCGATCCCGCGCCTCGGGCGCGCCGTCTCGTGCGTCGGCTTCGGCGCCTGGCAGCTCGGCGCCGACTGGGGCGACGTCCCCGAGCACGAGGCTGTCGCCGCCGTCGAGGCGTCGCTGGCCGCCGGGGTCACGTTCATCGACACCGCGGACGTCTACGGCGACGGCCGCAGCGAGCGGGTGATCGGCCGCGTGCTCGCCGCTCGCACCGGCGAGCGCCCGTTCGTCGCGACGAAGATGGGCCGCCGCGTGCCGCAGGAGCACGCCGAGTACACGCCCGCGCGCTTCCGCGAGTGGATCGCCCGCTCGCGCGCGAATCTCGGCGTCGAGCGGCTCGACCTCGTGCAGCTGCACTGCCCGCCGACCGCGGTGATCGAGGACGACGCGCTCTTCGCCGCGCTCGACGAGCTCGTCGCCGACGACCTCGTCGCGGCCTACGGCGTGTCGGTCGAGACCTGCGACCAGGCGCTTGCCGCGATCGCGCGACCCGGCGTCGCGACCGTGCAGATCATCCTCAACGCCTTCCGGCTGAAGCCGCTCGAGCGCGTCCTCCCGGCCGCGCGCGCCGCGGGCGTGGGCATCATCGCCCGTGTGCCGCTGGCGAGCGGGCTGCTGTCGGGCCGCTACGACAGCGGCACGACCTTCGGCGCCGCCGATCACCGCGCCTACAACCGGCACGGCGAGGCGTTCGACGTCGGCGAGACGTTCTCGGGCGTGGACTTCGAGACCGGCCTCGAGGCCGTCCGCCGGCTCGCGCCACTGGTGCCGGAGGGTGCCAGCATGGCGCAGTGGGCGCTGCGGTTCGTGCTCGACCAGCCCGGGGTGTCGGTCGTGATCCCGGGCGCGCGCAACCCCGAGCAGGCGCGGGCGAACGCGGGCGCGGCAGCGCTCGCGCCGCTCCCCGAGGCCGATCTCGCGGCGGTGCGCGCGATCTACGACGAGCTCATCCGCCCGTCCGTGCACGGGCGCTGGTAGCGCGCGTCAGTCGCCGCCGCGCAGGCGGCGCAGCTCGCGCAGGCGCTCGCCGAGCCTCGCCTCGAGGCCGTGCTCGCTCGGCTCGTAGAAGCGTGAGCCGGCGAGCTCCTCGGGCAGGTGGTCGTCGGCCACGAATGCGCCCGGCGCGCTGTGGGGGTAGCGGTAGCCGACGCCGCTCCCGAGCTCGCGGGCCCCGCGGTAGCTCGCATCGCGCAGCGCCGCGGGCGGGCGCGCCGTGGCGTGGGCGCGCACGGCCTCCTGGGCCGCGCCGAGGGACGTCCCGGCCGCATTCGACTTCGGCGCCAGCGACAGGTAGGCCGTCGCCTGCGACAGCGCGTAGCGGCACTCGGGCAGCCCGACCAGCTCGACCACGCGCGCGCAGGCCACGGCCAGCTCGAGCGCCCGCGGGTCGGCGTTGCCGATGTCCTCGCTCGCGAGGATCGCGATGCGGCGGGCGATGTAGACCGGGTCCTCGCCGCCCTCGAGCATGACCGCGAGGTAGTACAGCGCCGCGTCCGGGTCGCTCGCCCGCACGCTCTTGATGAACGCCGAGATGGTGTCGTAGTGCCGGTCGCCGTCGCGGTCGTAGCGCACGGGGCGGCGCTGCACGGCGGCCTCGACGTCCTCCTCCTCGACCTCCGCGGCCCCGCGCGAGACGGCGTGCTCGTGCGCGAGCTCGAGCGTCGAGAGCGCATGGCGCGCGTCGCCGGCGGCGGTGCCCGCGATCGCGAGCAGCACGCCCGGCGGGACCGGCGGGTCGCCCACGGCGGCGGCGCCGCGCTCGAGCACGCCGCGCAGGTCGTCCTCCGAATGGCCCTGGAACTCGTACAGCCGGCAGCGCGAGACGAGGGCGCCGATCACGGAATGGAACGGGTTCTCGGTCGTCGCGCCGATCAGCGTCACGAGCCCGGACTCGACGACGGGCAGCAGCGCGTCCTGCTGCGCCTTGTTGAAGCGGTGGATCTCGTCGATGAAGAGCACCGTCCGCCGGCCGCTCGCGCCGAGGCGCTCGCGCGCGCGGCCGATCACGGCCTGCACGTCGGCCTTGCCCGCCGACACGGCCGAGAGCTCCTCGAAGACCGATTGCGTGCTCGCGGCGACGATGCGCGCGAGCGTCGTCTTGCCGGTGCCGGGCGGGCCGAAGAAGAGCGAGGACGACACGCGGTCCTCCTCGATCGCCCGGCGCAGCGCGGCGCCCTCGCCGACGAGCTGGGGCTGGCCGGCGAACTCGTCGAGCGCTCGCGGGCGCAGGCGGTCGGCGAGCGGCGCATGTGCTGCGCGGCGCTCCTCGGCCGCGTCGTCGAAGAGACTCACGACAGGGACACTAGGAGGTTCGCTGCGTTCGAGCCTACGCGGGCTCCTGCACGCCCTCGAGCAGCCCGAGCGCGCCCGCCTTGCGCGCCGCGTCCATGCGCGAGCGGCAGCCGAGGGCGATCAGCGAGTGGCGGACGTGCATGTCGACCGTGCGCACCGAGAGGTACAGCTCGGTCGCGATCTCGCGGTTCGTGCGCCCTTCCGCGACGCGCCGGATGACCTGCAGCTGGCGGGCCGTGAGGCCCGCGGCGGCGCCGGAGCCGGCACCCGCCCCGCCGAGCTCGGCGAGCGCGCGCTCGGTCGCCGCGAGCAGCGGGCGGGCTCCGAGGCGGCGGGCCTGGGCGCGGGCCTCGGTGAGCCACTCGCGCGCCTGCTCGGCGCGGCTCGATTCGCGCGCGGCCGCGGCGGCCCGGACGAGCAGCTCGGCGCGATCGTGCGGCAGCTCGATCTCCTGATGCAGGTCGAGGGCGTGCTGGAAGTGCTCGACCGCGGCGCCCGCCTGCCCCTCGGCGCGCGCCAGCTCGCCGAGGGCGCCCGAGAGCATCGCGAGCGCCTCGCGGTTGCCGTTGCCCGCGGCGATCGCCGTGAGCGCGCGCACGACCCGGTTGAGGTCGTCCTCGCACCCGTGGTCGGCGAACAGGGCCGCGGACCAGGCGAGCGCGTTGAGGCTGTAGTGCAGGTCCTCGCTGTCCTCCCAGCGCCGCAGGACGTCGCGGCAGTGCTCGAGGGCGGTCTCGCCGGAGCCCTCGAGCACCTCGAGGCGCGCGAACGTCCACGAGCACTCGGCCCCGGCCCCGAGGATCTCGTACTGGCGCAGGACGGGAGCGGCCTCCATCGCGTGCAGGAGGGCCGGGCGCCGCTCGCCGCGGAGCACGTGGGCCTGGCTCATGACGGCGGCGGCGATCGCCCGCGTCCGCTCGTCCATCGCCGGGTCCTCGACGAGCGAGCGGCCGAGTGCGAGCGAACGGCGCCATTCGCCGCGCTGGCGCAGCACGTGGCAGAGGCAGACCGAGCACGAGGCGAGCGTCGTGGCGACGCCCGAGCTCTCGCAGTAGTCGATGGCGACGTCGTAGGCCTCGCTCGCCGCGACGAACTGCCCGGCGTTCTCGTGCACGATCCCGATCGCCTGGTAGGCGGCTGCGGCCGTCGCCGTATGCCCGGCCGCGAGCGCGGCGGACAGCGCCTCGTGCACCGAGGCGAGCGCGCGCGGAGTCTCGCCGAGCTTCCCGAGCAGCATGCCTTCGAGCGAGCGCGCGCGGGAGCGGATGTCCGCCGGTGCGTCCGCCGGCAGCGCCTCGATCGCGGCGGTCACGGCCGCCAGCGCGGGGCGGAGGTTGCCGCCGGCCTGGAGGGCGTCCGCCGTCGCGATCCGCGAGCGGGCCGCGTCCTCGAGCCGCCCGCAGGCCGTGAACGAGTCGGCTGCCGCCGCCCATGCGGCGAGTGCGCGCTCGGAGCTGCCGCGCAGCGCGAGCACCCGGCCGAGCGCGTGGAGCGCCTCGGCCACCCCCTCGATCTCGGCGCGGTTGCGCCTGCCGTCGATCACCTCGCGCCACGCGCGCGCGGATCCGGCGAGGTCGCCGGCGCGCTCGGCGCAGGCCGCGAGCCGTTCCAGCAGCTCGAAGCGCTGCGGCTCGGTGCCTCCGCCGAGGTCGAGCGCCCGCTCGTAGAGCTTGGCGGCGTCGCGGTAGGCATAGACGCTCGCGGAGGCGTCCGCCGCCTCGGCCAGCGCCGCGCGCGCGCGTGCGACGTCTCCGGCCCCGAGCCAGTGGGCGGCGCGCTCGGACGCGCCGCCGCCGGCGTGCTCGAGCGAGCGCGCGATCGCCGCGTGCAGCGAGCGGCGGCGCGTCCACGGAATCGCCTCGTAGATCGCGTCGCGCACGAGCGCGTGCCGGAACTCGACGTGGGCCGGCCCGGCGTCGACCAGGAATCCCGCGGCCAGCGCCTCGGCGAGCGCGTGGCCGGAGCCGTCGCCCTGGTCGGCCGGGCTGCGCTGCCCGACGACGGCCGCCCGCTCGAGCGCATTGCGCGCCGGCACCGAGAGCGCCTCGGTGCGGAGCAGCACGGCGTCGATCAGCGTCTCGGGCAGGGCGTCCGCGTCGGCGTCGGCGCCGTCGCCGGCGCGCAGGGCCGCGGCCAGCTGCTCCACGTAGAACGGGATGCCGTGCGAGCGGTCGTGGAGGACGTCGAGCGTCTCGGCGGAGAGCTCCTCGCCCGTGACCACGGCTGCGAGCCGGGCCGTGTCGGCGCGCTCGAGCGGGCGCAGGGACAGCTCGAGCGGCTCGCTCACGCGGCGCAGCTCCCCGCGCAGACGGCGGAGCCGGTGCGTGTCGGCCGGCACCTCGTCGCGCGCGAGCACGACGAGCAGGAGCGGCAGCTCCCGCAGCCCCGGCGCGATGCGCGGCAGGAGCAGCAGCGTGGCCTCGTCCGCCCAGTGCAGATCGTCGAGGACGACGGCCACCGGGCCGCAGGACGCCATCTCCGCGAAGGCCCGCCGCAGCGCCTCGGTCAGCGTCGCCTCGCCGGCATCCTGGGCGGCGGGGCCGAGCTCCGGCAGCAGCGGCGCGAGATAGGGGGCGAGCTGCCCGCACGCCTGCGCGAGCTCGGGCGCCCGGCGCATGCACTCCCTGAGCGCCTGCGCGACGGGGTCGTAGGGGTCGGCGACCGACGAGCGCGCGGCGCCGTGGAACGTGGCGATGCCGGCCTCGGCGAGCGCATGGCCGGCGAGCCGCGTCTTGCCGATGCCCGCCTCGCCGGTGATCAGCACGCAGCTGCCCCGGCCCTCGCCGGCCGCGGCGGCCGCTGCGGCGAGCGCGGCCAGCTCGTCCTGCCTGCCGATGATCGCCCGATTTCCCTGCACACGCCGAGTCTAGGACGCCCGAGGCGGAGCGCAAACCCGTTTCGCGCGAGTACGGCAGTTGCCGCAGGCGTAGTACGGCATTCCCCCGCAGGTGAGCGCCCCGGGCGGTGCCTAGCCTCGTCGTGAGGCATCTCACCCAACCAGAAGGAGCAACGACATGCCGCTCATCAACGTCAAGTTCGTCGAGGGTGTCTTCGACAGCGGTCAGAAGCAGCAGATCATCGAGCGCCTCACGGACGCGCTGGTCGCGATCGAGGGCGAGAATCTCCGCCCGGTCACGTGGTGCGTGCTCGAGGAGGTCAAGAGCGGTGACTTCGGCATCGCCGGCAATGCCGTCACGACCGAATACGCGCTCGCGCTGGCGTCGGGCGCCGTCTGACGGCGCGCCTGGCCGGCACCGCAGGCCGGTGCCGGCCGGGCCGAACGGGTGCCGGTCGCGGCAGCGGCGGGCTGTAGCCTTGGAGAGATGCACGCATTGCTGGCGCACGCGCTCGGCGACGGCCTGCGCGACGAGGTCGTGGAGCTGACGCGCGACCTCATACGGGCGGACACGACGAATCCTCCCGGCAACGAGACGCGCGGAGCCGACGTGCTCGCGGCGTATCTGCGCCGCAACGGCGTCGAGCCGGAGGTCGTCGCGCGCGATCCGGAGCGCGCCAACCTCGTCGCCCGCGTGCGCGGCCGCGGCACCGGGCCCTCGCTCGCGCTCGTCGGCCACACGGACGTCGTCTACGCCGATCCCGCCGACTGGAGCGTCCCGCCGTTCGCGGGCGAGGTGCGCGACGGCCATCTGTGGGGGCGCGGCGCGCTCGACATGAAGAACCAGACGGCGGCCAGCACCGTCGCGCTCGCGGTGCTCGCGCGCAGCGGATTCGTGCCGAACGGCGACGTGCTGCTGATCGCCGAGTCCGACGAGGAGGACGGCAGGGACGACGTCGGCATGAGCTGGCTCGTGCGCGAGCGCCCCGACCTGCGCTGCGACTACGCGCTCAACGAGGGCTCGAGCCGCTACGCGCTCGCCGACGGGCGCACCATGTACACGCTCTGCGTGGGCGAGAAGATGACGATGCCGGTGTGCGTGCGCACGCGCGGGGTCGCCGGGCACGCCTCGCTGCCGACGCTCGGCGACAACGCGCTGCTCAAGCTCGCGCCCGTGCTCGAGCGGATCGCCGCGTACGCGCCCGTGCGTCGCCGCTCGCCCGAGCTCGACGCGCTCCTCGACGTCCTCGCGCCGGGTGACGACGGCGCCCTCGAGGAGCGCATCGAGCGCGGGCGCGCCCAGCACGACGAGCTCTGGCACTCGCTGCCGGCGCTGGCCGGCTCGACGTTCGTGCCGACGATGGCGCGGGCCTCGCGCAAGCGCAACGTGATCCCGGCCGCGGCCGAGATCGAGTACGACTGCCGTGTGCTGCCCGGAACCGACCCAGAGGAGCTGTTCGGCGAGTTCCGCACGGCGCTCGGCGATCTCGACGCCGAGCTGGAGCTGGCCGAGCCGCCGCTCGGCGGCACGCGCTCGCCGCTGGACACGCCGCTGCGGGACGCGCTCGCCGAGTGGGTCGGCGAGCTCGAGCCGGGCGCGCTGCTCGTGCCCGAGATCAGCTCGGGCTTCACCGACTCGCATTTCCTGCGCGAGGCCTACGGCACCGTCGCGTACGGCTTCTTCCCGCTGCGGCACACCGCCGCGGAGCTGATCGACACGATCCACGCGCCCGACGAGCGCATCGACGTGCGTGACCTCGAGCTTGCGGTGCGCGCCTTCGTGCACTGCATCGACCGGATTGGAACGGTGACTGCATGAGCGACCAGAAGCTCCGCCTCGGCGGCATGGCGCTGCGCAACGGGCTGGCGCTCTTCGGCCCGACGTCCTGGGCGGCCGCGGTGCGCACGCCCGACGGCGAAATCCACGTCGCGAGCGGGCAGCGCCCGCGCATCCGCGCCGCCGACGGCATCCCGCTCGCCCGCGGCGTCGTGCGCATGTCCGAGATGTTCCTGGCGCTGCCCGTGATCCGCCGCAGCCTGCCGGACGCCCGGCTCTCCTTCGAGCACGGCAGCGTGGCCGCGGCGGCCGTCGTGTGCGCGGCGCTGGCCTCGGTCGCGCGCCGCCGCGGCGGCTTCCGCGGCGAGCTCGCGTCGACCGCGATCGGCATCGTGCCCTCGCTCGTCACCCTGCGCAGCCGCGACCTCGTGCGCTACCACGGCGCCGAGCACAAGACCGTCGCGGGCTACGAGCGCGGCGTCGAGGCGGCGACCACCGCCAAGGAGCACGAGCGCTGCGGATCGCATCTCGTCGCCCCGCTCGTGCTCGGCGCGGCCGCTGCCGCGGCGCTCGCGGCGCGGGCGCCGCGCAAGCTCCGCCGCCCCGTCGGGGCGGTCGGCTCGCTGGCGGCGATCGGCGCCGCCTTCGAGCTGTTCGCGTGGCGGGAGCGCCACCCAGGCTCGCTCGGCGCGCGCGCGCTCGCCGGTCCCGGGACGGCGCTGCAGCGCGCGCTGGCGACGGCCGAGCCGGGCGAGGAGGAGCTCGAGGTCGCGGACCGCGCGCTCACGGCCCTGCTCGCCGCGGAGGCGGCGGGAGCCGCCGCGTGAGCGCACCCGCGCGCGTCGGCCGGCGGCTGCCGTCGGAGATCTTCGACCTCCCCGTCGAGAAGATGCGCGAGGGCTACTACTCGGACGCCTACTTCGTGTTCACGAAGCAGGTGCTGGAGCGCGACGCGCACCACCCGCGCGTCCTCATGCAGGTCTTCCAGCGCCACCAGTCGGTGCTCGGCGGCATGGACGAGGCGATCGCCATCCTGCGCGAGTGCAGCGGCCACGCCGACGCCGACGGGGCGTGGCAGCCGGGCTGGGACGAGCTCGTCGTCCACGCCCTCCACGACGGCGACGAGATCGAGCCGTGGGAGACCGTCATGACGATCGAGGGCGACTACGCGCTCTTCTGCCACCTCGAGACGGTCTACCTGGGCACGCTCGCGCGCCGCACGCTGATCGCCCGCAACGTGCGCGAGGTCGTGCACGCCGCGCGCGGCAAGCCGATCCTCTACTTCCCCGCCCGCCACGACCATCACCGGGTGCAGACGGGCGACGGCTACGCGGCCCACATCGCGGGCGCGATCGGCGTCTCGACCGACGCGCAGGCCTCGTGGTGGGGCGGCCGCGGGATGGGCACCGTGCCCCACGGCCTGATCGCCGCCTACGGCGGCGACACGGTGCTGGCGGCGCGGCGCTTCGTCGAGACGCTCGGCGCCGAGATGGACGTGATCGTCCTCGTCGACTTCGACAACGACTGCGTCGGCACCGCGGTCGCGGTGGCGCGCGCGCTCGGCCCGCAGCTCTGGGGCGTGCGCCTCGACACCTCGGCCACGATGGTGGATCGCTCGCTCTCGCCGCAGATGGGCCGCTTCGATCCGCGCGGCGTCAACCCGCAGCTCGTGCGCAACGTGCGCGAGGCGCTCGACCGCGAGGGGTTCCCGGGCGTCCGCATCGTCGCCTCGGGCGGCTTCAACGCCGCCAAGATCGCGTCGTTCGAGGAGGCCGCCGTGCCCGTCGACGCCTACGGCGTCGGCTCGGCGCTGATCCGCGGCGAGAACGACTTCACGGCCGACATCGTCGTGCGGGACGGCCGCCCCGCGGCCAAGGCGGGGCGCGGCTACCTGCCGAACCCGCGCCTCGAGCGCGTCATCTGAGCCCCGCTCCGCGAGCTTCTACCTAGCCGCACGGGGGTTCAAGCCGGGGGCACTTCATGCCGACACTGGGGGAGTGCTGACAGCTTCCATCGCGACGGCGCTGAGCGCGGCGCTCGACCAGCTCAGGACGTTCCTCCTGCTCTGGATCCCGCCGCTCCTGCTCGGGTTCCTGGTGTACCTGATGTGGCGGTTCATCAAGGTGATGCCGCGCACGGCTCCGGCCGAGCTGAAGCCCGAGTCCGACTCGATCGTGCGCTGGCACGACGTGGCGGGGGTCGAGGAGGCCAAGGCCGAGCTCGCCGAGATCATCGAGTTCCTGCGCGATCCCGCGCGCTTCGAGCGCCTGGGTGCGCGCGTGCCGCGCGGCGTCCTCCTGCACGGGCCGCCGGGCACCGGCAAGACCCTGCTCGCCAAGGCCGTGGCCGCGGAGTCGGGCGCGGCCTTCTTCTCGCAGCCGGCGTCGGCCTTCGTCGAGATGTTCGCGGGTCTCGGCGCATCGCGCATCCGCAAGCTCTTCGAGACCGCGCGCAAGCACGCGCCGGCGATCGTCTTCATCGACGAGCTCGACGCGGTCGGCGCCGCCCGCCAGAACTCGAGCTTCAACCGCGAGCAGGACCAGACGCTCAACCAGCTGCTCGTCGAGCTCGACGGCTTCCGGCGCACCGACGTCGTGATCATGGCCTCGACCAACCGCCTCGACACGCTCGACGCGGCGCTCCTGCGCCCCGGCCGCTTCGACCGGCAGGTCTACGTCTCGCCGCCCGACCTGCTTGCGCGCGAGCAGATCCTCAACGTGCACGTGCGCAACAAGCCGATCGACGAGGCCGTCGACCTCACGAGCATCGCCCGGGCGACGGCCGGGCTCACGGGGGCCGACCTCGAGAACATCTGCAACGAGGCCGCCATCCGCGCCACGCGCGCCGGTCGCGAGAGCTTGACGCCGATCGACTTCGACGACGCGCTCGAGCGCGTCGTGGCGGGCCTGAAGACGCACCGCACGGTGTCGGAGGAAGAGAAGCGCATGATCGCCTACCACGAGGCCGGTCACGCCCTGCTCGCGCACATCGTCGGCCGCGGCATGACGATCCACAAGGTCACGATCGTGCCGCGCGGCGGCGCGCTCGGCTACAACCTCTACACGCCCACCGACGAGCGGATCCTCTCGACGCGCGACGACCTCATCACCCGCATCGTCGTGCTGCTCGGCGGCCGCGCCGGCGAGGAGGTCGCGCTCGGCGAGGCCTCGAACGGCGCGGGCGACGACCTCGAGCGCGCCACGGGCATCGCCCGCGCCATGGTGTTCGACTGGGGGCTCGGCGAGTCGCTCACGACGCGCACCGTGCGCGCCGACAACTTCGCGCTCTCCGAGGACACCAAGCGCCAGCGCGACCAGGAGCAGTCGGCGATCTGCGACTTCGCCTACGCCGAGGCCAAGCGGCTCCTGGTCGAGCATCGCGACGCGCTCGAGCGCCTGGCCATGAAGCTGCTCGAGCGCGAGACGCTGGACCGCGAGGACGTCGCCACGATGCTGCACGACGTGCAGCGCGTGGGGACGCTCGCGTTCAGCTGGCCGGGTGGGCCGGGCGGGCCGCTCGCGCCCGGCACCCTGGCCTGAGAGGGCGTCGCGCCCTCAGGCGTCGCCGTGTCCGTCGCCGTCCTGGCCGGCGCTCGTGATCTCGGCCTTCTTGGCCTCGACCGCCGCGCGCGCCTCGCGCACCTTGGCCGCCAGCTCGTCGAGGGCGCTGCCCGCCGCGAGCGTGCCCGCCTCGAGCAGGTCGAACGCCTGCGCGCCGAGCGCGGCGCTCGTGCTCTCGACCTCGCCCTCGAGCTTGCGCAACTGCAGCTTCAGCTGCTGTACCTGAGCGGCTTCCTTGCCCTGCTCGAGAGCATCGGACGCCTTTTCCTTGACCTTGTCGAACAGGCCCATGTTGCCTCCCCGTCGATGGATGTCGCGCCTGCATGATTGCACCGCTGCTGCCGCGCCGCGGGTCGCGTGGCACCATCCGGAGGTGCCCGCGCTCGGCATCCACCACGTCGGCATCGCCGTGCGCGACCTCGCGGCGGCGCACGACCGCTACGCGCGGCTCTACGGGGCCGTCGTCGAGGCGCGCGAGCGCGTCGAGGATCAGGGCGTCGACGCCCTCGCGCTGCTGCTCGGCGAGCAGGGCCGGGTGGAGCTGCTCGCCCCGCTCGCAGACGACACGCCCGTCGGGCGCTTCCTCGCGCGGCGCGGCGAGGGGATGCACCACCTGGCCTTCGCGGTCGCCGATCTGCCGGCCGAGCTCGCCCGCCTGCGCGCGGCGGGGGCGACCCTGATCGACGAGCAGCCGCGCGCGGGCATCTACGGGGACATGGCATTCGTGCATCACGAATCGCTCGGCGGCGTGCTGAGCGAATTGATCCAGGCGAGCACGTGACGGAGGCGAGATGACAGACACGAGCGTCAAGTTCGAGATCGGCTTTCGCGGCGGCGGAACGGTTGCGGGAGAGGCGAGCAGCGCGGATTGGGCCCGTGTCGAGGCCGCCCTGGCCAAGGGCGAGGGCAGCGTCGACATCGAGCACGACGAGCGCCGCATCTGGCTGCGCACCGAGGACGTCGCCTACGTCGTGCGCGTGGTGCCCCGCCGCCGCGGCGCCGGCTTCAGCTCGTAGCCGGGGTGGCCACGGGCGGTCGCCGGCAGGTCCTCGATCGCTGCGTGATCGCCTACTCCGCGCTCGGCAACAGCGGGCGGCTCTGGGTCGCATGCGGCGTCGCCGTCGGCCTCGCGACGGGCCGGCTGTGGGCGATCCCGCTCGTCGCCGCCGTCGTGTGGATCACGCTCGCTCTCAACTTCGCGATCAAGCGCGCCGTGCGCCGTGAGCGCCCCGTCGAGCGCCGCGGGCGCGGCCCGCTGATCGTCCCGCCGACGAGCCACTCCTTCCCGTCGAGCCACGCGGCGATGGGCGCGGCCGGCGCGGTCGCGCTCTCGCTCTACGCACCGGCCCTGGCGCCGCTGTTCGCTACCCTGGCCGTCCTGATGGCTGCCTCGCGCGTCTACCTCACCGTGCACCACGTCTCCGATGTCGTGGCCGGCCTCGCCGTGGGCGCCTGCACGGGTGGCGTCTTCGCGCTGCTGGCGACCTGATGGCGAGCCTCGAGGTCGGGATCGTCGGGCTGCCCAACTCGGGCAAGACGTCGCTCTTCAACGCGCTCACGGACTCGCACGCGGAGATCACGAGCTATGCCGCCGTGCAGGCCTCGGCGAACGTCGGCATCGCGGCGGTGCCGGACGAGCGCATCGAGGCGCTCGCCCAGGCCGTGTCCGCGCGCGAGCGCGTGCCGGCGACGGTGCAGTTCTCCGACGTGGCGGGCCTCGTGCGCGGCAGCGGCGCGCGCGACGGCGGGCTCGGCGGCGAGTATCTCGGGCACCTGCGCGCGACGCACGCGCTCGCGCACGTCGTGCGCTGCTTCGACGACGAGGCCGTGTCGCACCCCGACGGCCGCATCGACCCGGTGGCCGATGCCGAGGCGGTCGACTTCGAGCTGCTGCTCTCGGATCAGGTGCTCGTCACGCGCCGCCGCGAGCGCACCGAGCGCGCAGCCCGCGTGGGCGAGAAGAGCGCGCGCGACGAGCTCGCCGTGCTCGAGCGCCTGGCCGCCCATCTCGACGAGGGCCTGCCCGCGCGCACGCTCGGCATCGAGGTGCCCGAGGGACTCGACCTGCTCACCACCAAGCCCGTGATCTACGTCGCCAACGTGTCGGAGGCGGGCGAGCCCGAGCGCGTCGCGGCCCTGACCGCGTATGCCACGGAGCACGGCGCCGAGGTCGTCGCGGTGGCGGCGCGCTTCGAGGCGGAGCTGGCCGAGCTCGACGATCCCGCCGACCGCGCCGCGTTCCTGGCCGACCTCGGACTCGACGAGCCGGGCATGCCGCGGCTCGCGCGCGCCTGCTTCCGCACGCTCGGCCTGATCACGTTCTTCACCGCCGGGCCCATGGAGGCGCGCGCCTGGCCCGTGCGCGAGGGCGCCTCCGCCGTCGAGGCCGCGGGCAAGATCCACTCCGACATCGCGCGCGGCTTCATCCGCGCCGAGGTGATCCGCTGGGACGACCTCGTGGCCTGCGGCTCCCACGTCGAGGCGCAGAAGCGCGGCCTGCAGCGCGTCGAGGGCAAGGAGTACGTCGTGGTCGACGGCGACGTGCTGAACATCCGCTTCAACGTCTGAGCCGGGCGGCGAGAGCGCAAAGTCGGGGTCTGACCCCGATTTTGCGTCGCGAGCTGCTCAGAGCGCGTCGGCGACGCGCGCGTCGAGCGCGTTGGCGGCGTGCAGGGCCACGGCCTCCGGGCTCGGGAAGCGCCGGCCCTCGGGGGCGCCGTGGTGCGAGGCGACCACGCCGAGCAGCGGCTGCAGGACGGCCTCGTCGCAGCGGGCGCGGGCGCCGGCCCGCTCGATGCGGGCGAGGCCGAGGTGCACGTGGCCGAGCAGGGCGCCGCGCTCGCTCGCCTGGATCACCGCGCCGGTGACGAACGCGTCGACGCAGCCGCAGTCGTGCAGGAGCGCGGCCGCGAGCAGCAGATCGGCGTTGAGGCGCGGGTGGAGCTGCGCGGCCTCGCGGCAGAGCGCGGCGACGGCCACCGTGTGCTGGGCGAGCCCGCCCGCGTAGGCGTGGTGGCCGCTCTCCGTGGCCGGCGCGGTGCGGAAGCGCTCGCGATAGCCCGGCTCGCCGAGCACCGCTTCGCACAGCGCGCGGAGGCCGTCGTGGTAGATCTCGCCGACGAGGAAGTCGATGTAGCCGTCGAGGTCGTCGATGTCGCGCCGCGCGCCGGGGACGAACTCCGCCGGGTCGCCGGGCTCGACGCGCTCGACGTCGCGCACCTCGAGCTCGACGCGGCCGGCGTACTCGCCGACGCGGCCGAGCACGCGCACCGTGTCGCCGACCTCGAAGCGCTGCTCCAGCACCGGCACGCCGTCCCACACGCGCGCGCGGACGCGCCCGCTCTTGTCGGTGAGCTCGAGATCGAGGAATGGGCGTCCGTCTCGCCGCGTGCGCCGCTCCTTGCGCGACACCGCAAAGGTCGCATCGACGAGCGCGCCCGCCGCGAGCTCGCGCACGAGCGTGCCACCGGCCACATCCGCGAGTATAGAAGGGCCGCGGGCAGCCGTCCGCCCGCCGCGGGCCCTCGACATCCGGGCTACCCTCCCAGGGTGTCCGGGCAGGTGCCAGAGCGCGTGGAGATACGGCCGTTCCACGCCCTCCACTACGCCCGCGACCGCGTGCACCTGGCCGACGTCGTGTCGCCGCCCTACGACGTGATCGACGACGACCTGCGCCGCCGGCTGCACGATCGCAGCCCCTACAACGTCGTGCACCTGATCCTGCCGAAGCCCGGCGAGGAGCGCGAGGCGGGCGACACGCTCGAGGCCTGGCGCCGGGAGGAGGTCGTCCTGCGCGAGCCGCGGCCCTGCATGTACTGGCTCGAGCAGCATGCGCACGGCCCCGACGGCGTCCGCCGCCGGCGCGCGGGCCTGATCGCCGCACTCCGCCTCGAGCCGTACGCGCCCGGCCGCGTGCGCCGCCACGAGCGCACGCTCGAGGGCCCCAAGGCGGGGCGCCTGGCCGTGCTGCGCGCCGTGCGCGCCAACCTCTCGCCGATCTTCATGGCCTACGGCGACCCGTCGCGGCGGATCAGCCAGATCTTCGAGGCGTTCGTCGCCGCGCGCGTGCCGCTGCTCGAGACGACCGACGAGGAGGGCACGACCCACCGGCTCTGGCGCGTCTGCGACGAGGAGCCCCAGCGGATCGCGAGCGAGGTGATCGGCACGCGGCCGCTCACGATCATCGACGGCCACCACCGCTACGAGACCGCGCTCGCCTACCGCGACGAGCGCCGCGCGGCCGACGGCGACCCCCCCGAGCTGCGGGCCTACGACTTCGCCCCCGTCTACCTCGCGAACCGCCACGACCCGGGGCTCATGCTCTTCCCGACCCATCGCGTCGTGAGCGGCCTCGCCCCCGGCCTGTGGGAGCGGCTGCCCGCCCTGCTGGCGGAGCGCTGGGAGCTCGAGGAGATGCCCGACGTCGCCGCGCTCGAGCGGCGCATCCTGGCGCCTGCGCGCGGCGTCCGCTCGTTCGGCCTCCTGCGCGGCGGCGACACGCCGCCGCTGCACGCGCGCCTGCGCGGCGAGGCGCCGGCGGCGCTCGACGTCGCCGCGGTGGAGACGCTGGTGCTCGCCGGCCTGCTCGGCTTCGACGCCGCCTCGATCGCGACCACCGACCGCATCGCCTATCCGCGGCGCGCCGACGACGCGGCCGCGCTCGTGGACGCCGCGCCGCCGCACACGGCGGTCGCTCTGCTCGTGCCCGCGCCGACGATCGCCGACGTCGAGGCCGTGGCCGAGGCCGGCGAGACGATGCCGCCCAAGTCGACGTTCTTCTTCCCGAAGATCCTCGACGGCATGGTCTTCAACCAGCTCGACCCGTTCGACCCGTGACGGCCGACGACTGGCTCGCGGCCTGCCGCGCCATGCGCGACGCCGTCGTCGCCGCCGTCGAGGCGGTGCCGCGCGCCCGCCGGGCCGACGAGCTCGGTCGCGGCGCCGGCGGCGACACCACGGTGGCCGTCGACCAGGCCGCCGAGGACGCCGCGCTCGGCGTTCTCGACGCCGTTGCGGCCGGCGGCGTGGACTTCACGGTCGTCTCGGAGGAGGTCGGCGAGCGCACGTACGGCGGCGGCGGCGACTGGCGCGTCGTGATCGACCCGATCGACGGCAGCCTCAACGCCAAGCGCGGGCTCCCGCTCTACGCGCTCTCCGTCGCGATCGCCGACGGGCCGTCGATGGAGGACGTCGTTCTCGGCTACGTGTACGACCTCGGGAACGGCGAGGAGTGGATCGGCAGGCGCGGCGGCGGCGCGAGCGTCGACGGCGCGGCGCTCGGCGCGTCGCGCCCGCTCGCGCGCCTGCAGCTCGTCGCGCTCGAGGCGACGCGACCCGAGCATCTCGCGCCGGCCGCCGCGGCGCTGCCCGGCGAGGTCGAGCGCGTGCGCGTGCTCGGCTCGCTCGCGCTCGCGCTCTGCCACCTGGCCGACGGCCGGGTCGACGCCGTCGCGAGCCTGCGCCCGCACGGCGCGCGCTCGATCGACATCGCGGCTGCGCAGCTGATCCTGCGCGAGGCGGGCTCCGCCGTCGCGCTGCCGGACGCCGCCGGGCCGTTCGCCGCGGCGCCGCTCGACCTCGTGGGGCGCTCGCGCGTGGTCGCGGCGCGCGACGACGCGTGCGTCGCGCGGGTCGCCGGGCTGCTCGGCATCGGCCCCGCGGCGAGCCGGGACGCCGATCCGGGCTAGCATGCCGGGAGTGACCAGCCCCGCTTCCGACGCGCTCCAGGCAGCCCTCGCGCAGGTCATCGACCCGGAGATCCGGCGCAACGTCGTCGAGCTCGGCATGGTCGACGCCGTCGACGTCGACGGCGGGCACGTGCACGTCACGATCCGCCTCACGATCCCGGGCTGCCCGCTCAAGTCGAATCTCGAGGCGCAGGTGCGCATGCACGTCGGCGCCGTGCCGGGCGTCGAGGCCGTCACGATCGGCTTCACGCACATGGACGAGGCCCAGCGCGCCGCGCTGCGCGCCCAGCTGCAGGGCGGGGCCCGCGGCGAGGGCGAGCGCCAGATCGCGGTCGAGGACCGCACCCGCGTCGTCGCCGTCGCCTCGGGCAAGGGCGGCGTCGGCAAGTCGTCGCTGACCGTCAACCTCGCCCTCGCCTTGCGCGCCCGCGGGCTCGAGGTCGGCATCGTCGACGCCGACATCTACGGCTATTCGATCCCGGGCATGCTCGGCATCCAGCAGCGCCCGGTCGTCGTCGACAAGATGATCGTGCCGCCGGTCGCGCACGACCTCAAGGTGATGTCGATCGGGTTCTTCCTCGACGAGGGCGGCTCGGTCGTGTGGCGCGGCCCGATGCTGCACCGCGCGCTCGAGCAGTTCCTCTCGGACGTCTACTGGGGCCCGCTCGACTACCTCCTGATCGACATGCCGCCGGGCACGGGCGACGTCGGGCTCTCGCTCGGCCAGCTGCTCCCGCGCGCCGAGGCGGTGCTCGTGACGACGCCGCAGGCGGCCGCCCAGCGCGTCGCCGAGCGCGCGGCGCAGATGGTCGAGAAGCTCGGCCAGCCGCTGCTCGGCGTGATCGAGAACATGTCCAGCCTGGCCTGCCCGTGCTGCGGCGAGGCGACATACCCCTTCGGACAGGGCGGCGGAGCCGCGCTCGCCGCGCAGCTGGGCGTCCCGCTGCTCGGCGAGGTGCCGCTCGAGCCGGCGCTGCGCGCGGGCAGCGACACCGGCGATCCGGTCTTCGTCAGCCACCCGGACGACCCGTCCTCGCGCGCGATCGCCGCCATCGCGCAGCGCATCGCCGCCACCGGGCCCGCCCCGGCGGGGCCCGTGCGCATCGCCTCGCCGCTCGCCGTGCTCAAGGGGTAGGAGCGCCACCTCCCCCGCACGGGGGACTCCAGCGGCCAATTCGACGCGCCGATACTCCTTCCGGAGGCAATCGAGGGGCCAGGGGGCGGGAACTGTCGGTGGATGAGCGAGAGCTGATCGATGCGCGTGACACGGCGCATGCGCTCTGGGAGGAGATCCGCGCGGCCATGGTCGAGATCGACCGGCCCGCCTCCCTCGCGCTGTGCTGTCTGCTCGCGAACGGCCACCTGCTCGTCGAGGACGTCCCCGGCGTCGGCAAGACGACGCTCGCCAAGGCCATCGCCCGGGCGATCGGCGGCCACGACTCGCGCATCCAGTGCACGGAGGACCTGACCCCCCGCGGGGTCATCGGCCACGAGATCGAGTCGACCAATCCGGCGCTCCGCCCCGACGAGTTCATCCCGGGCCCGCTGTTCGCGAACGCCGTCGTGCTCGACGAGTTCAACCGGGCCAAGCCGCGCATGCAGTCGGGCCTGCTCGAGGCGATGGAGGAGGGCGCCGTGACCGTCGGCAAGCGCCGCCACGCGCTCCCGCGGCCGTTCTTCTGCATCGGCACCATGAACCCGCACGACAACACCGGCACGTTCGAGATGGCGCACGCGTCCTTCGACCGCTTCGCGATGCGCACCGGGATCGGCTACCCGTCCGAGAGCGGCGAGCGCGACCTGCTGATGCGCTTCGGCAACTCCGAGGGGCGTCACGAGAGCGACCCGATCGTCGCCCCGGGCGACGTCGTGCAGCTGCAGCGCGTGATCGCGCAGATCCCGGCCGAGGAGGCCGTGCGCGCCTACCTCGTGCGCCTGCTCCGCTCCACGCGCGACCACCCGGACGTCCTCGTCGGCGCCTCGCCGCGCGCCCTGCTCTCGATGTTCCGCTGCACGCAGGCCGCCGCGCTGCTCGACAACGCGGCCGAGGTCGCCGTCAAGCACGTCCGCAGCCTCTTCGAGCCGTGCATCGCACACCGCATCCGCGCGCGGCCGGACGCATCGGCCCGCGCCGTGTGCGAGGAGATCCTCGAGCGCACGCCGGTGCCGGTCACCACGCCGCCGCCATCGATCGCCGCGAGCGAGGCGCACCTCCGGCCCAGTCACGAGGCGCGGCTCGCGGCCTAAGCTTCTTTGCCTCCTGCGCAGCTGCGCAGGTGTGCGAGCACGACGGGGTCGAGCCGGTCCTCGTGCCACCAGCGCGCCTCGAGGTTCTCGCTTCCCACGAACGCCCGCAGCGCCGCGTCCATCCCGTCCGCGCCGTCCCCGGGCGGGTAGCCCGCGCGGGCCAGCAGGCCGCGCACCTCGTCCGCGAGCTCCCCGGTGAGCGGCAGCTTCTGATCGTCCGGCGTCGTGCCCGTGAGCAGCGTGTGGATCCCGAGCAGGCGGCGCAGCTCCGGCACGGGACCCGAGTGGTCGTCGACGCGCAGGTCGACCAGGCTGTCGTCGTTGCCGCCGTAGCCCCCGCCGCGCGCGACCACCGCGAGCGCGGCCGACTGGCGCCCGCGCCGGTCGCCGCCGGCGGCGTCGCCGGCCGCGAGCGCGGCGAGCAGCCGTTCCGCGAGAGGTCCGGAGGCCGCCTCGTAGGCCGCGGCCATGGCGTCGACCACCTCGGGGCCGGTGAGGATGTTGCCCTGCACCGCGTAGCCGTCGCCCGTGCGCCCGCCGGCCCAGGCCATGCACCCCGGGCCGGTGAACGTGGCGGCGCGCCCGCGCGCGTCGACGATGCCCGCCTGGCGGTCGTCGCGCCCGTCGTCGGCCGCCACGAGGGCGTCGAGCGCCGCGCCCGCCTCGAGGCCCGCCCGCAGGTGCGCGAGGCCGTCGGGGCCGTAGCTCGTGTTGGCGAGGGCCTGCGTCGCGATCGCGCCCACCTCGGCCGCGAGGCAGGGCACGACCGCGCCGACGGCCAGGAACTTCGACGCCACCGCGACGCCGAGCTGGCGCGCGCCGAGGTCGCAGGCGACGATCGAGAACGTCACGCGAAGGCCCGGATGACCTCGCCGGGGCGCCCCTCGTGCACGGTGGCGCCGACGCCGATGCGCTCGAGCTCCTCGCGCAGGCCCGCGGGCGTGCCCGTGAGCAGCCCGAACGTCCCGTAGTGACCGGGGACGATCTCGGGACAGCCGATCAGGCGCGCCGCGTGGGCCGCCTGGCGCGGGCCCATCGTGTAGTGGTCGCCGATCGACAGGATCCCGATGGCCGGCGCGTAGATCTCGCCGATCAGGCCCATGTCCGCATGCGCGGCGGTGTCGCCGGTCGCATAGATCGTCGGCATGTCGGGCGCCTCGAGCACGAAGCCGGCCGGGTCGCCGAGCGGCGTCCCGTCGGGCGCGCTCGAGGAGTGCACGGCGTTCGTCATGGTCACGTGCAGGCCCGCGATGTCGATCGCGCCGCCCTTGCCGAATCCGATCGTCTCGCTCACCCCCTGCTTCGCCAGCCAGTCCGCGAGCTCCGGGTAGGTCGCGACGGGGGCCGAGTGCGCCTTGGCCACCGCGGCGGCGTCGCCGGCGTGGTCGCCGTGGCCGTGCGTGACCAGGATCGCGTCGCAGCGCTCGATCTCGAGCCCCTCGGGCCAGGACGGATTGCCCGAGAACCAGGGGTCGATGAGCACGCGCGCACCCGCGGGGGTGTCGATCTGAAAGGACCCGTGACCGAGCCAGGTGATGCCAGACATGGCGTCAGTCTACGGAGGTCGCGATCGCTCCCGGCCGGCCGGCTCAGCCCGGCGCGACGAGCGAGGCCGCGGCGGTGCGCGCCACGTCGACGAGCGGCTGCGGCGCGATGCCGAGCCAGAGCACGACCGCGGCCGACACGAGCACGGCGGTCGCCGCCAGACGCGTGCCGGGCACGATGCGGGGGCGGGCCTCGCTGCCGGGGCGGGCGTAGATCGCGAGCAGGAAGCGCAGGTAGTAGGCGAGCGAGATCATCGTCGCGATCACGCCGATCACCGCCAGGTAGCTCTTGCCCGCGTCGATCGCGGAGCCGAAGAGGTACAGCTTGGCGAGGAAGCCGCCGGTCGGCGGGAAGCTCGCGAGCGAGAGCAGCGAGAGCGCGAGCCCGCCCGCGAGCAGCGGATGGTCGCGCCCGAGGCCGCGCAGGTCGCCGATCGACACCGGGCCACCGACCTCGCGCTCGCGCACCGACACCACGGCCAGCGCGCCGAGGTTCATGGCCGCGTAGACGGCCAGGTAGTAGAGCAGCGCGCGCGTCGCCAGCGGCGTGTGCACGACGACGGCGATCAGCAGGTAGCCGGCGTGGCCGACGCTCGAGAACGCCAGCATGCGCTTGACGTTCGTCTGGCGCAGCGCGGCGATGTTGCCGATCAGCATGGACGCGATCGCGACGGCCGCGACGGCGTTCTCCCAGACGTCGCTCGACGGCGCGAACGCGGTCGTCATGATGCGCAGCAGCGTGGCCAGCGCGATCGTCTTCGTGGCGGTCGCCATGAAGGCCATGACGGCGGTCGGCGCGCCCTCGTAGACGTCCGGCGTCCACATGTGGAAGGGCGCCGCGGAGGCCTTGAAGGCGAGCCCCGCGACGACCATCGCGATGCCGAGCAGGAGGATGCCCGTGTGCTGGCCACCGCCGGCGAGCGCCTTGCCGATCTGGTCGAAGCGGAGCGAGCCGGTCGCGATGTAGGCGAGGCCGCTGCCGAAGAGCAGCGCCGCCGAGCCGACCGACCCGGTCACGAGGTACTTGAGCCCGCTCTCGAGCGAGGCGGCGTCGTGGACGTCGAGCGCGCACAGCACGTAGAGCGAGATCGAGAACAGCTCGAGCGCCACGAACAGCGACACGAAGCCGTTGGCGGACGCGAGCACGCACATGCCCGCCCCGGCGAAGCAGAGCAGCGCGTAGTACTCGGCGATGCGGTCGCCGAGGCGCCGGGTGCCCCAGCCGAGCAGGATCGAGGCCACGCCGCTCGCGCACACGATCGCCTGCACGAGCGCCGCGTAGCGGTCGGTCGCGAGCTGGCCGCTGAAGGCCGTGCCGTTGCCGTCGTTCCAGAGATGCCAGGTCGCAAGGCCCGCGCCGGCGAAGCTGAGCAGGCCGATGACGCCGCTCGTCACGCGTGCGCTCCTGCTCTCGAAGCTCCCGACGATCAGCAGGAGCAGCGCGCCGATCGTGAGGACGAACGCGGGGAGGATCGCGCCGATCTGGACCGACGGCGTGGCGATGGCGGCCGCCGCGATCACGGCGCCGCCTTCGCGCTCACGCTCGCGACGATGCCGTGCAGCGAGTCGCCGACGCGGTGCGTGACGGCGTACGGGTACACCGAGAGCGCGAGCACCGCAGCCACGAGCGGCACGAGATACGCCGCCTCCCAGCGCACGTCGCGCATGCCGGAGAGGCCGGCCGACGGCTCGGTGGGCGTGTCGTGCAGCAGCGCCGAGATCCAGCGCAGCATGTACATCGCCGAGAGCACGATCGCGAGCGAGGCGAGCGTGCCGATCAGCCACCAGTCGCGGAACGCGCCCAGCAGCACGAGCAGCTCGGAGGCGAAGAGCGCCGAGCCGGGCACGGCGAGTGCGGCGATCCCGGTCGTCATCACGATCGTCGAGAGGCCGGCGCGCCCGCGCGCGAACCCGCCGACGCGCCGGAACAGCCCGTCGCCCGTGCGCACCTCGACGATGCCGGCGATCAGGAAGAGCAGCACCGAGAGCAGGCCGTGGTTGACCATCTGGAACGTCGCGCCGGTCGCCCCGATGTCGTTCATGACGAAGATGCCGAGGCCGATCAGGCTCATCTGGGCGATCGAGGAGTACGCGATCACGCCGCGCGAGTCCGGCTGCCGGAACGCCATCAGCGAGCTCCACAGCAGGCCGATCACGGCGATCGCGACGAACCAGCGCCGCAGGTCGTGCGCGGGGCCCGGGAAGAGCGGCAGCGCGAAGCGCAGCATGCCGTAGGCGCCGGCCTTGGAGACGACGCCCGAGAGCAGCCCGGCGACCTCGGGCGGCGCCTCGCGGTACGCGTCCGGGACCCAGCCGTGGAACGGGTAGAGCGGCGACTTGATGGCGAATGCCGCCATGAACGCCAGGAACAGCCAGCGCGAGTCGCTCGTGCCGATGCCGGCCAGGTCGAACGACCCCGCGCGCAGCCCGAGCGTGATCACGCCGACGAGCATCAGCAGCGACCCGACGAGCGTGTAGATGATGAAGCGGATCGTCGCGCGGGCGCGGTTCGGGCCGCCCCAGACGGCGATCAGGATCGCGAGCGGCACGAGCATGGCCTCGAAGCCGACGTAGAAGAGCGCCAGGTCGCGCGCCACGAGCAGGAGGACGACGGACGCCTCCAGGAACAGCATCAGCGCCGTGTAGGCGCGCAGGTTGGAGCGCCGCGCCCAGAGGCCGTAGCCGAGCGCGCAGGGCATGCAGACCGCCGTCAGCGCCACGAGCACGAGCGAGAGGCCGTCCATGCCGACGTGGTAGGTCAGGCCGAGGTCGCGCACCCAGTAGTGCGACTGCTCGAACTGCGTGCCGCCGGACGGGCTGAACTCGAGCGCGGCCGCGAGCGCGAGGAACGCCGTGACGAGCGTCACGAGCAGCGCGAGCGAGCCGCGGACGGCGTCGCGCAGCGGCAGGACGAGCACGGCGAGCGCGCCGCCGAGCGGCAGGAGCCAGAGCAGCGTCGAGGTCCAGGAGCCGCTCATGCGGCGCCCGTGATCAGCCACGCGGCGAGCGCGGCGATGCCGATCGCCATGGCGAGGGCGTAGACGCGCACGAGGCCGGACTGCGCCAGCGAGAGCAGCCGGCTCGTCCACGAGCCCGCCGCGCTGACGACGTCCATGCTGCCGAGCACGGCCGCGTCCTCCCACAGCCGCTGACCTCCGCGCGCGAGCGCCGCGGCCGGCCGGTAGAAGGCCCAGTCGTAGAGGCGGTCGAAGCCGAACTTGTCCTGCAGCACGTTCTCGACCGGGGACGTCGCGGCGGCGATGCGCCGCGGCGTGTCGCTGCGCCGGCCCCACAGGACGTGCGCGGCGAAGAGCCCGACGAGCGCGAGCGCGACGGCCAGGGCGGACGTCCCGAGGTCCTGCGAGCCGGTCGCCTCGATCGTCGCGGGGATCGTCGGCTCGAGGAAGTTGCGCACGCCGTGCGTGGCCTGCGGAATCTCGAGCAGGCCCGCGCCGAGCGCCCCGACGGCGAGGACGCCGATCGTCCAGAGCATCGACGAGGGCCCCTCGCCATGGCCCGCGTGGGCCTCGCCGTGGCGGCGGGCGTAGTCGCTGGGCTCGCCGTGGAACACGAGCAGCATCAGCCGGAACGTGTAGAGCGCGGTCACGAACGCCCCGGCGAGGCCGAGCCCCCAGACGGTGTAGCCGACCCAGTCGCCGCGCGCGAGCGCGTCGGAGAGGATCTGATCCTTCGAGAAGAAGCCCGAGAACGGCGGCACGCCCGCCAGCGCGAGCGCGCCGATCCACATCAGCCCCGTCGTGTAGGGCAGGTAGCGGCTCATGCCGCCCATCTTGCGGATGTCCTGCTCGTCGTGGAGCGCGTGGATGACGACGCCGGCGCCGAGGAACAGGAGCGCCTTGAAGAACGCGTGCGTGACGAGGTGGAACATGCCGGCCGAGTACGCGCCGATGCCGACGCCGCAGAACATGTAGCCGATCTGCGACATCGTGGAGTACGCGATGACGCGCTTGATGTCGGTCTGGACGAGGGCGATCAGCCCGGCCAGCGTGAGCGTGGCGACGCCGATCAGCGCCACCAGGTCGGAGACGTCCGGCGCGAGCGAGTAGAGCGGCCACATGCGCGCAACCAGGTAGACGCCGGCCGTCACCATCGTGGCGGCGTGGATCAGGGCCGAGACCGGCGTCGGGCCCTCCATGGCATCGGGGAGCCAGGTGTGGAGCGGGAGCTGCGCGGACTTGGCGACGGCGGCGACCAGGAGCAGGAGCGCGATCCAGTTCGCCGTCGACGAACCGCTCGAGATACTGCCCGGGGCGTTCGCGAAGACGGTCGCGTAGTCGACCGAGTGCAGGTGGTTCCAGATCACGAAGATGCCGAGCAACATGCCGACGTCGCCGACGGCGTTCATCACGAACGCCTTCTTGGCCGCCGCGACGGCGCTCGGGCGATCCCACCAGAAGCCGATCAGCAGGTACGAGGAGAGGCCGACGAGCCCCCAGCCCGCGAGCAGGAAGACGAAGTTCCCGGCCAGGACGAGCAGCAGCATGGAGAACACGAAGAGGTTCAGGTACGCGAAGAACCGCTTCTCCTCGCGGTCGCCGTGCATGTAGCCGGCCGAGTACGCGTGGATCAGGAAGCCCACGCCGGTCACGACGAGCAGCATCACGGAGGAGAGCGGGTCGACGAGGATGCTCGCGTCGACCTGGAAGTCGCCGCCGGAGAGCCAGTGCCAGCCGGTCGAGACGATCGCGCGCTGCGAATCGTCGCGCGTGAGCAGGTCGATGAACGCGAGCAGCGAGAACGCGAAGCCCGCGAGCACCGAGAGCGACGCCGTCCACGCGACGGCGCGGCGCGAGACGCTCGGACCGATGCCGATGTTGAAGGCGAGGCCCACGAGCGGCGAGAGCAGCACGAGCCAGCCGTAGTCGGCGGCGTTCATCCGCTCAGGCTCCGCAGCTCGTCGACATCGAGTGGCGAGCCCTTGCGCGCGAGCGCGACGATCAGCCCGAGGCCGACGACGACCTCGGCCGCGGCCACGGCCATGACCGTGAGCGCCAGCACGTGGCCGTCGTTGCCGCCGACGTAGCGCGACCCGGCCACGAGCAGCAGGTTCCCGGCGTTGAGCATGATCTCGAGCGAGAGCAGGATCACGAGCGGGTTGCGCCGCAGCATCACGCCCGCGAGGCCGATGCAGAAGAGCGCCGACGAGAGCAGGATCCAGGAGCCGATGCCGGGGCTCATGCGCCCACCTCGCTCTCCTGCTCCTCGAGCTCGCGCCGCCGCAGCTCGCGGCGCAGGTCGAAGCGCTGGCCCCGCGGCTCGCGGCCGCCGCGGTCGCCGTCCTCGTCGTCCGGCCGCGACGGCACGAGCTCGCCGGCGCCGAGCACGACGCCGGCGATCGCGCCGACGAGCAGGATCAGCGAGATCGCCTCGAACGCGAGCAGGTGGTCGGTCAGGAAGAGCCGGCCGATCGTGGCCGGCGAGCCGAACGAGTCGGCCACGATCGCGGGCGTCTTGAGCACGCTGTTCGAGTCGCTCACGGCGATCACCGTCTCGATGAAGATCGCGAGCCCGGCCACGCCGGCGGCGCCGGCGCCGATGCCTCCGCGCCGGAGGTCGAGGTCGGCGCGGTCGCCGAGGTAGGCGATCACGAACAGGAACATGACCATCACGGCGCCCGCGTACACGAGCAGCTGCGCGACGGCCACGAAGTCGCCCTGCAGGTCGAGGTAGAGCGCGGCCAGCGAGGCGAGGTGCAGGATCAGCGAGAGCGCGGCCAGGAACGGGTTGCGCTGCACCACGACCGCGATCGCCGATCCGATCGCCGCCGCGCCCGCCACGTAGAAGATCACGATGCCCATCAGCTCGGCGGCACCTCGTCGTGGTTCTGCGCGTACACGTGGTACATGCCGAGCACGCCTGCGCCCTCGATCTCCTGCGCGCCGCGGTCGAACTCGGCCGGATCCTGCGCGGGCGTGCGGCGCAGCGGCGGCTCGAGCAGCATCTCCTTGGTGTAGATGAGCGCGTCGCGCGACAGCTCGGAGAGCTCGAAGTCGTTGCCGAGCGTGATCGCGTCGAACGGGCACGCGACCTCGCAGTAGCCGCAGAAGATGCAGCGGGCCATGTTGATCTCGTAGATGCGCGCGTAGCGCTCGCCCGGGGAGACGCGCGCGTCGGGCTCGTTCTCGGCCGCGACCACGCGGATGCAGTCGGCCGGGCAGGCCGCGGCGCAGAGCGAGCAGCCGATGCACTTCTCGAGCCCGTTGGGATGCCGGTGCAGGCGGTGCCGCCCGCGGAAGCGCGGGTAGACGGCGCGCTTGTGCTCGGGATAGGCCTGCGTGACGGGCCGGCGGAAGAGGTGGCGGAGCGTGACCGCGAAGCCCTTGAGGCCCTGCGCCTGCGCGCGGCCGATGTCGAGGCCGGCGCGGACGGGGTGTTCCTGGAGATCCTCGAAGCGCGTCATCAGGTCAGGGCCACCCAGGCGGCAGTGCCGAGGAGGTTGAGCGTCGCGAGGGGCAGGAGCACCTTCCAGCCGAGCTTCATGAGACGGTCATAGCGCAGGCGCGGCACCGTGGCGCGCACCCAGATGAACGTGAACAGCAGCATGAACGTCGAGCCGATCATCCACAGCGGCCCGGGGATCGACGTGAACGGCTCGAACGGCAGCGGTCCGCGCCAGCCGCCCAGGAAGAGCGTCGCGCCGAGCGCCGCGAGCACGATCGCCTCGACGAACTCGGCGTTCGCGAACATCGCGAAGCGCATTCCGCCGTACTCGGTGTGGAAGCCCGCGACGATCTCGCCGTCGGCCTCCGCGAGGTCGAACGGCGGGCGGTTGCACTCGGCCAGCGCCGCCAGGTAGAAGATGCCGAAGCCGAGGATCTGCGGCACGACGTAGGGGTAGTCGTGCTGGGCGTTGACGATGCCCTGCAGCGAGAGCGTGCCCGACTGGATGACGACGCCGATGATCGCGAGCGTGAACGCGACCTCGTAGGAGACGAGCTGCGCGACGGCGCGCAGGCCGCCCAGGAGCGCGTACTTGGAGCCGCTGGCCCAGCCGCCGATGAGCATGCCGTAGAAGCCCATCGAGCCGACCGCCGCGACGTACAGGAGCCCGACGTTGGAGTCGGCGATCGAGAGGTTGATGTGCTCGTGCGTCCAGGGGATCGTCGCGACGCCGCCGAACGGCATGAGCGCGAACGACGACAGCGCGGCGAACATCGAGATGAACGGCGCGGCGAGGTAGAGGCGGCGGTGGGCGCCCTCGGGGATCATGTGCTGCTTGCGGATCAGCTTGCCGAGGTCTGCGATCGGCTGCAGCAGGCCCTTCGGCCCGACGCGGTTGGGGCCGTGCCGGGTCTGCA
Source organism: uncultured Actinomycetes bacterium (assembly GCA_963743275.1). Taxonomy (GTDB): domain Bacteria; phylum Actinomycetota; class Thermoleophilia; order Gaiellales; family JALYLC01; genus JALYLC01. Next base: position 490,161 of record CAVUPB010000006.1, read on the forward strand.
TGCGACCGATCAGCTTGCGCTCGAAGACGGTCATGAAGGCGAAGAAGCCCATCAGCCCGTTCGCGAGGACGAGGGCCTTGATCAGCGTGACGAGCACTCCGTCCGGCATTTAGTGCTCCGTCCCGGAAGTCTCGCGGTGCGAGTGCACCGTCTGGACGCCCTGGGAACGACCCGGCGTCGTGCAAATGCTGAACCGCATGAGCGGCGACGCCGGGCCGTCCCCAGAACGCCCAGCCAGCACACTCACCCCCACGTGACCTCCGAGACGGAGCACTACGCGCTCCCCTCGATGCTGCAGGGGCCGTCGACCGGCGCGCCGTCCCAGGCGAAGCGCACGGCGCCGGGCGCGAGCGTGCGCGAGAGCCTGGCGGTGCCGGTGGTCGCGCCGCCGGCGTGGCGCACGGTCACGGCCGCGCCCTCGGCGATGCCGAGGCGCAGCGCGTCGGCGCGCGCGAGCACGATCTCGCCGCTGCGCTGGAAGGCCAGCTGCTCGGTGCGCGCGACCGCGGGGCCCGAGAAGAGCGGGCGGCGGCCGAGCGCGCGCAGGCCGTCGGCGCCCGCAGCCGCCGTGCCCGCAGGCGCGGACGGCACCTTGACGGCCTTCGGCCGGTCGGTCGCGACCGGGGCCTGGCGCCCGATCCCCTCCCAGGTCATGCCGGCGAACTGCGGGGCGGCCTCGGCGACGGCGGCGAACGCGCGCGACGGGCTCGTCTCGAGCTCGATCCCGAGATGGCGCCCGGCGGCTGCGAGCACCGCGAGCTCGGGCGCCACGCCGGCGGGCGGCGGCAGGAACGGCCGCAGGCGCTGCGTGCGTCCCTCGAGGTTCGTGATCGTGCCGTCCTTCTCCATCGGGGAGGTCGCGGGCAGGATGACGTGCGCCCACAGCGCCGTCGGGGTCGGGAAGAGCGAGCTCGCGACGACCGATTCGCAGCGCTGCAGCGCAGCCTCCCAGCGCTCGGGCTCGGGGAAGCACGAGAGCGGGTCGGCGTCGCCGAGCACGATCAGCATCTGCAGCGTGCCGTCCTCGGCGCGGCGCAGGACGTCCGCGGGGTCGTCGCGGTAGCCGAGCGCGTGGAGGCCGCGCTCGTTCGCGCCCTCGGGGACGGCGAGGACGCCGCCCGGGCCGTCGGCGAGCCCGGCGGCGTGCGCGCTCGCGGCTGCGGCCGCCACGGCGGCGGGCTCGGTGGCGATCAGCACGGGATGCGCGGCGCTGCGCAGAGCCTCCGCGATCTCGCCGGCGGCGAGGTGCCCGGCGGCGATGTGGTCGAGGTCGCCGCCGCCGCTCGTCGCGAGCAGCAGGCGTGCGCCGCGGCGCACGGCCTGGCGCACGCGCAGCTCGAGCACGCCGGCCGCGTCGCCCAGCTCGCGCTCGCCCGTCACGACGATGACGTCGGCGCGGTCGAGGTCGGCGATGCGCGCCGCGTACGGCGCCAGCGCGTCCCAGTCGCCGGCGCCCGCGAAACCGGTGCTGACGAGCGCACCGCCGCCGGCGGCGCGCACGAGCTCGGCCCAGGCGCGGGCCTCCTCGTTGCTCTGCTCGCCCGAGGCGACGACGGCGATCGAGTCGGGGCCGTGCAGGTTGGCGTGATGGCGCAGGCGCCGCGCGATCGTCTCGGCGAGCGCCTCGGCGCTCGCCGGCTCGAGGCCGCGCGGGCCGCGCACGAGCCCCTGCCGGTAGCGGTCGCCGGCCAGCAGATGGTCGTGCGTGAAGCGGCCGCGGTCGCACAGCCAGCCCTCGTCGACCTCGGGATGGTTGCGCGAGAGCACGCGCCGGACGCCGCCCTCGCGCACCGTGCCCCAGATGTTGCAGCCGACGGGGCACAGGCCGCACACGCTCGGGATGTTGTTGATCTCCCAGGGCCGCGCCTTGAAGCGGTACGTCGTCGAGGTCAGCGCGCCGACCGGGCACAGCTCGACCACGTTGCCGGAGAAGCGGCCGCGGTAGGGCTCCTCCTCGAACGTCGCGATCACCGAGGAGGCGCCGCGCTCGCGCGCGACCAGCTGCTCGTCCTGGGCGACGTCCTGCGAGAAGCGCGTGCAGCGGTAGCAGAGGATGCAGCGCTCGCGGTCGAGCGCGATCACGGGCGAGATCGCGAGCGGCTTCTCGTACGTGCGCTTGTTGAGGTGGAAGCGCGTGTTGCCGGGGCCGTAGCGGTAGGTCAGGTCCTGCAGCGGGCACTCGCCGCCCTTGTCGCAGACCGGGCAGTCGAGCGGGTGGTTGAGGAGGATGAACTCGAGCACCGCCTCCTGCCCCTGGGCCGCATTGGCCGAGCGCGTGCTGACCTTCATGCCGTCGCCGGCGGTCATCGTGCAGGCGGCCTGGAGCTTCGGCATGCCCTCGATCTCGACCAGGCACATGCGGCAGGCGCCGATCGCGGGCCCGAGCCGGGGCTCGTAGCAGAAGATCGGGATCTCGATCCCGGCCTCGGCGGCCGCCAGCACGAGCGGCGTGCCCTTGGGCACGGTCAGCTCGCGGCCGTCGATCTCGAGCGTGACGGTTGCGACGTCGGTGGCGCTCATGCGGGGGCCACCGTGAGCAGCGGCAGCAGGCTGCGCGGCTGCGGGTAGAGCGAGCTCAGCGACGAGGTGTCGTGCAGCGGGCAGGAGCCCTGCTCGACGTGCGCGTCGAACTCCTCGCGGAAGCGCTTGACCATCGAGCGCACGGGCATCGCGCAGGCGTCGCCGAGCGGGCACAGGCACTTGCCCTCGACGTTGTCGCACATCTCGAGCACGAGATCGATCTCGGCCGGCGCCGCGATGCCGTCCTCGATGCGCTGCAGCGTGTCGGTGATCCAGCGCGTGCCCTCGCGGCACGGCGTGCACTTGCCGCAGCTCTCGTGGGCGTAGAACGCGGCCGTGCGCAACGCGAGCTGGACGATGCAGGTGGAGTCGTCGATCACCATCACGCCGGCGGAGCCCGCCATGGTGCCGGCCGCCGCGAGCGCCTCGGGCGCGCACAGGATGTCGAGCGCCTCGGGCCCGAGGATCGGCGACGAGGCGCCGCCCGGGATGACCGCCTTGAGCTTGCGGCCGTCGGGGACGCCGCCCGCGAGCTCCTCGATCAGGTGCCCCATGGTCTTGCTCATGGGCATCTCGTAGTTGCCGGGGCGCAGGACGTGGCCGGAGACCGACATCACGTGGGTGCCGCCGCTCTGCTCGGTGCCGAGCGAGTGGTAGAGCGCCGCGCCCTTGCGCATGATCGCGGGGATCGTCGCGATCGTCTCGACGTTGTTGAGCAGCGTCGGCCGCTCGAACGCGCCCGAGACGGCCGGGAACGGCGGCTTCGCGCTCGGCTGGCCGCGGAAGCCGTTGAGCGAGGACAGCAGCGCCGTCTCCTCGCCGCAGATGTACGCGCCGGCCCCGCGGTGCACCGTGATCTCCGGCGTCCAGCCGTCGGCCGTGGCCTTGCCGACGTAGCCCTGCGCGCGCGCCTCGGCGATCGCGGCCTCCAGCACCTCGTACTCGGTCAGGTACTCGCCGCGGATGTAGACGTACGCGCGCGTCAGCCGCAGCACGTTCATGACGATGAGGATGCCCTCGAGCAGCGCGTGCGGCGTGCGCAGGAGCAGCTCGCGGTCCTTGCAGCTGCCCGGCTCGGACTCGTCGGCGTTGACGACCAGGTAGCGCTCGGCGCCCGGCGCGAGGAAGCTCGCCTTGCGGCCCGTCGGGAAGCCTGCTCCGCCGCGGCCGCGCAGCGCCGCACCGCCGAGCTCGGCGATCAGGCCCTCGGCGTCCATCCCCTCGAGCGCGCGCTTCAGCTGCGCGTAGCCGCCGTAGGCCTCGTACGCCTGCAGCGAGCGCAGGTCGCCCTCGAAGTCGAGCAGCACATTGGCCTCGAGGCGCGGGGTCCACTCAGGCATGCCGCCCTCCCGTCTGCGCACGGGCGTCGGCGACGATGGCGGCGGCGTCCGCGGGCGCCACGCGCTCGCGGTAGCGCTCGTCGACCGCGACGACGGGCGCCCAGCTGCAGCCGCCGAGGCACTCGGCCTTGCGCAGCGTGATCGCCCCGTCCTCCGTCGTGCCGCCGACGGCCACGCCGAGCTCGCTCTCGAACGCCGCCAGGACCTCGCCGGCGCCGCGCAGCGCGCAGGCGAGGTTCGTGCACACGTCGATCACGTGCGCGCCGACCGGCTCGAGGAAGAACATGTCGTAGAAGGACGCGACCGACTGGCAGTACGCGGGCGAGAAGCCGATCGCGTCGCTGCAGGCCGTGAGCGCCTCGGGCGAGAGCCAGCCGTAGGCCTCCTGCGCGAGGTGCAGCGCGGGCAGCATGGCGCCCCGCCGGGTCGGGTACTTGGCGATCTCGGCCTGCACGGCGTCGTAGAGCGTGTCGGGCGTCGCGCTCACCGGTCGCAGTCCCCCATGTTCGGGTCGAGCGAGGCGAGGATCGCGATCAGGTCGGCGATCAGCACGCCCTTGCAGAGCGCGGCCACGGACTGCAGCATGACGAGGCTCGCGGAGCGGAAATGCACGCGCCAGGGCTTGGCCGAGCCGTCCGAGACGAGGTGGCAGCCGAGCTCGCCGCGCGGCCCCTCGACGCACGCGTAGGCCTCGCCCGCCGGGACGCGGTAGCCCTCGGTGACGAGCTTGAAGTGGTGGATCAGCGACTCCATCGAGGTGTGCAGCTCGTGGCGCGGCGGCAGCACGACCTTGCGGTCGTCGGCGATCCAGGCGCCGGCGGGGAGGCCGTCGAGCAGCTGCTCGACGATGTCGAGCGACTGCCGCATCTCGTGCAGGCGGATGAGGTAGCGGTCGTAGACGTCTCCGGTCGCGAACACGATCGGCTGCACGCTGATCTCGCGGTACGCGCCGTACGGCTCGTGCGCGCGCAGGTCCCAGTCGACGCCCGAGGCGCGCGCGTTCGGCCCCGTGAGGCCCATCTGGCGCGCGAACTCCGGCGTGATCACGCCGATGCCGCGGGTGCGGTCGCGGAAGATCGGCTGCTGGCCGATGATGTCCTCGTACTCGTCGATGCGCGCCCGCAGCTCCTTGACGACGGCGCGCGCCTCGCGGTCGAACGCCGCCGGCAGGTCCTCGGCGACGCCGCCGACCTGCGCGTAGCGCGCGTGCATGCGCACGCCGCCCGCGAGCTCGAAGAGGTCGAGCACGCGGTCGCGCTCGCGGAAGCAGTAGAAGAGCAGCGCGATGCCGCCGAGGTCGATCGACCCCGTGCCGAGGAAGATCAGGTGGTTGTGGAGGCGCTGCAGCTCGGTGAAGATCGCGCGGATCCACTCGCCGCGGCGCGGCACCTCGAGCTCGAGCAGCTTCTCGACGGCCATGCAGAACACGAGCTCGTTGCAGAAGAACGCGTTGTAGTCGGCCCGGGGCGCGTACGTGATCGCCTTCCAGTACGACTTCTGCTCCATGTTCTTCTCGATGCCCGTGTGCACGTAGCCGAGCTCGTTGTGGAGGCCGACGACGGTCTCGCCGCTGAGCGTGGCCACGAGCCGCAGCACGCCGTGCGTCGACGGGTGGTTCGGCCCCAGGTTGAGCAGCATCGTGTCGGGGTCGTCCGCGGGCGGGATCAGCACCGACGGGATCGGCGACAGCACCTCGGCGGGCGGGTAGCGCAGCGTGCGGTTGTCGGCGACGGCGCCCATCAGACCGCGTCCGAGAACTGCACCGGCTCGCCGCCGATGGGATAGTCCTTGCGGTGGGGGTGGCCGTCCCAGCCCTCGGGCAGGAAGATGCGCTCGAGCGCCGGGTGGCCTGCGAACGGCACGCCCATCAGGTCCCACGCCTCGCGCTCCTGGTAGTCGGCGCAGGGGAACACGCCGACCGCGCTCGGCACGGCCTCGCCGTCGTCGGCCCAGGTGCGCAGGCGCAGGCGGCGGGCCGGGCGGACGGCGCGCGCGAGCAGCTGGTAGGAGATCGCGAAGCGCTTGCTCCCGGGCGCGGCGACGACCGCGCCGAGGCCCGTCGAGGCCGGCAGGTTGATGTCGCGCGCGCCCGCACCCGCGGGGCTCGCCCAGTAGCCGGCGACGCCCTCGCCGGCGAAGCCGAGGTAGTCGGTGGCGGCGAGGTCGACGAGGAAGTCGTAGCCCGCGTCGCGCGCGGCCGCGAGCGCGTCGGCGACGCGCTCGCGCGGGACGTCGACGGTCACCTCGCCGCGGTCCTCGCGGACCTCGGCGCCGAACGCGGCCGCGAGCGCATCGGCATCGGCGCGCACGCTCATGCCTGCGACCGCTGCTGCTCGTAGGCGGGCGGGATGCCGGCCTGGATCTTCTTCTGGATGTTCATCACGCCCTCGATCACGGCCTCCGGGCGCGGCGGGCAGCCGGGGACGTAGATGTCGACCGGGATGATCTTGTCGACGCCCTGCAGGACGGCGTAGTTCGCGAACATGCCGCCGCTCGAGGAGCAGGCGCCCATCGCCATCACCCACTTGGGCTCGAGCATCTGCTCGTAGAGCTCGCGGATCGGCGCCGCCATGCGGTGCGAGACGCGGCCCGAGACGATCAGGAGGTCGCTCTGGCGGGGCGTCGCGCGGATGATCTCGGAGCCGAAGCGCCCGACGTCGTAGCGCGGCGTCAGCATCGCGATCATCTCCATCGCGCAGCAGGCGAGGCCGAAGCCGAAGGGCCACAGCGAGTTCGAGGCGGCCCAGTTGATGACCTTCTCCACCGTCGTCGTCATCACGACGCGCTCGATGTCGGTCGCGCGCAGGGCCGCGTGCGGCCGCCCGGGCGGGATCACTTCCATTCGAGCGCCCCCTTGCGCCAGATGTAGACGTAGCCGATCCCGAGCAGCACCACGAAGATCAGCAGCTCCATGAAGCCGAACAGCTCGAGCTGGCGCAGCTGCACGGCGAGGGGGTAGAGGAAGACGATCTCGATGTCGAAGACGATGAAGAGCATCGCGGTCAGGTAGTACGAGATCGAGAACCGCGACGGCTCGTAGGCGCCGGTCGAGACGCCCGACTCGAAGGGGCGGCTCTTCGCGCCGCCGCGCTGCCTTCCGCCCGCTCCGAGGAAGACGGAGGCGGCCAGCAGCGAACCGGCGATCATGGCCGAGAAGCCCATGAAGACGAGAATGGCCGCCCAGTGCCCGAGCACGCTGGCGACGATAGCACACAAGCAGCCGCCGGCCGGTGGGGTGAGAAGGGCGCGATTCCGCTTTCCGATGCGGTTTCTGCCCATTGCGGACGGATGTCACAAAGTCGCTCCCGCCCGGGATGCGGCGGGTGGTACCATGAGGTCATGGTCAGGCTCACCGAGCGCGCGGCGGAGCATGTGCTCGCCCTCATGCGCGAGGATCCCGAGGCGCTCGCGCTGCGTGTCGCGGTGCAGGGCGGCGGCTGCTCCGGCCTGCAGTACGCGCTCGGGTTCGACGGCGAGCCCCAGCCGGGCGACGAGGTCGTCGACCAGCATGGCGTCAAGGTCGTCGTCGACCGCTTCAGCCTGCCCTACCTGAGCGGCGCGGAGGTCGACTTCGTGGACGGCCTCATGGGCCAGGGGTTCACGGTCAACAACCCCAACGCGGTCGCCTCGTGCGGCTGCGGCTCGAGCTTCAAGGCCGAGGGCGACGAGGTCGCCGCGGCCGCCGGCGGCTGCAGCACCTGCTCGGCCTGACGACTTAATCCTCGACAGGCAGGGCGGCGGTGAGGTCGAGCTCGACGAGCTGACCCGTGAAGCCGAGCCGGGCGACGCCGAGCAGCGTGCTCGCCGTCGTGAACGCCGGCGCCAGGGGCGAGGCGTTGAGGCGCGCCCACGCCTCGCCGAGCACGGGCGTCTCGTCGCTGACGACGTAGATGACCGAGCGCACGACGTCCTCGGGCCCGGCGCCCGCGGCCGCGAGCGCGGAACGCGCGTTCACGACGACCTGGTCGATCTGCGCGCCGAGATCGCCTTCGCCGACGAGATCGCCCGCGGGGCCGAGCGGGCATTGGCCCGCGAGGTAGGCGGTCGGTCCGGCCTCGACGACCGTGACGTGGTGATAGCCCGGCGTGGGGTGGAGCCCCGCGGGGTTGATCCGGGTGATCCTCGCGTTCATGCCGCCCATCATGCCGGGCCGATCGTCAGCCCGAATGCGGCGCGTGCAGGCCCGAGTGCGGCGAGTCGGGGAGCGCCTCGACGTTGTCGAGCGCGTCCTGGAGGTCGCGCAGGCGGCCGCGCGCGACCAGCAGGTAGAGGTGATCCTCGCCGTCGAGGACGCTCGAGCCGCGCGGGCGCACGATCTGCTCGTCACGCCGGATCGCGACGATGATCGCCGCGCCGGGCAGCTCGGCCTCGCGCACGGACGTGCCCGTGTCGATGCCGAGATCGGCCGCGCGCAGCTCGACGAGCTCGGAGTGCAGCGTCGAGAGCGTCGCGCTGTCGATCTCGGCCAGGCGCGGCACGGGGTGCGCCTCGACCAGGTCGAGCTTGCGCGCGGCCCAGCGCATCGTCAGCCCCTGCGCCGCCACCGAGAGCACGACGACGAAGAACACGGCGTCGAAGACGCGCAGCGCCCCGGGCACGCCGGCGGCGATCGGGAAGGTCGCGAGCACGATCGGGACGCCTCCGCGCAGACCGGCCCAGGCCAGGAAGCCCTGCTCGCGCGGCGAGAGCCCGAACGGGGTCGCGCACAGCAGCACGGCGAGCGGGCGCGCCACGAGCACGAGCGCGACGGCCACGAGGATCGGCGCGGCGCCCTCGTCGAACATGCGCGAGGGGGTGACCAGCAGCCCGAGCAGGACGAACAGGCCGAGCTGCGCGAGCCACGCCGAGCCCTGCAGGAAGCCGCGCACGACGGCGGCGTGCGGGATGCGCGCATCGCCGATGACGAGGCCGATGAGGTAGGCGGCGAGCAGGCCCGAGCCGTTCAGCGCCGAGACGCCGACGGCGCCCGAGAGCGCGATGGCGACCGTGATCACGGGCGTCAGGCCGGCCGAGGGCAGCGGCAGGCGGCGCAGGAGCCAGACCCCGGCGACGCCGACGGCCATGCCGCCGGCCGCGCCGATGCCGGCCTGGCGCAGGAGCAGCCCCAGCCCGTCCAGCGTGCCGAAGTCGCTCGTCGTGCTCCACTCGACGAGCCCGATCACGAGCAGCGCGGCGAACGGGTCGTTGAGCCCGCTCTCGGCCTCGAGGATCGCGGAGAGCCGCCTGCGCACGTCCGTGCCGCGCAGCGACGCGAACACGGCCGCGGCGTCGGTGGACGAGACGGCCGCGCCGAGCAGCAGCGACAGCGTCCAGTCGAGGTCGACGACGAGGTGCGCCGCGACGGCCACGATCCCCGCCGTCGTGAGCACGCCGAGCGTCGCGAGCAGGCCGGCGGGACCGAGCGCGCGCCGCACCTCGGCGCGCTCGGCCAGCAGCCCGCCCTCGATCAGGATGATCATGAGCGCGACGGTGCCCGCGTCGCGCGCGAGCGTCGCGTCGTCGAAGTGGATCCCGCCCGGCCCGTCCTCGCCCAGGAGCATGCCGAGGCCGAGGAAGACGAGCAGCGTCGGCGCGCCCAGGCGGTCGACGAAGCTCGCGGCGATCGAGCCGACGAGCAGCACCGCGACCGCGATGATGAGTTCCTCGGGGACGTGCAGCGGTGCGCTCCTCCCGTGTGCTCCCTCCGGGCATCATGCCCGCGCCGCCCGTGCTGCGGTGTGGGGTCGTCGCCCGGCGCGTTTCCACTAGCCTGCCCGCGATGAGTGCGCATCCCGTGGTCGACGTCACGATCATCGGCGCCGGCCCCGCGGGGCTCGCCGCCGCCTACTACGCGGGCCATCGCGAGGCGAGCTGCCGCATCATCGAGAGCCTCGAGCAGCTCGGCGGCCAGGTCGCGGCCGTCTACCCCGAGAAGCACATCTTCGACATCGCCGGCTTCCCGAAGGTGAACGGCCAGGAGTACGTCGACCGCATGGTCGAGCAGGGACTGCAGTACGGCGCCGAGGCGCTCCTCGGCGAGGCCGTCGAGACGCTCGAGCGGGTCGAGGCCGACGGCGAGGAGCTGTGGTCGATCACGACCGGCAAGGGCGGCCCCTACCTCACGCGCACGGTCATCATCACGGCCGGGCACGGGGCGTTCGAGCCGCGCACGCTGCCGATCGAGGGCCTTGAGGACTGGCGCGGCCGCGGGCTGCACTACTTCGTCAAGCGCAAGGCCGACTTCCACGGCAAGCGCTGCGTCATCGTCGGGGGCGGCGACTCCGCGCTCGACTGGACGATCAACCTCCAGGACACGGCCGCGGGGCCGATCCGCGTCGTCCACCGGCGCGACCGCTTCCGCGGCCTGGAGTCCTCGCAGACGGAGGTGCAGCGGCTCGTCGCGGCGGGCGCCGCGGTGCTGCACACGCCCTGCGAGGTGCGCGCGCTCCACGGCGCCGACGCGCTCGAGCGCGTCACGATCGAGGACACCGCGAGCGGCGAGGTCACGGAGGTCGACTGCGACGCGCTGATCCTCCAGCTCGGCTTCGTCTCGCATCTCGGGCCGATTGCGAGCTGGGGCCTCGAGGTGGTCGGCAAGAAGCAGGTGCGCGTCGACCCGACGTCGTTCGAGACGGCCCTGCCGAACGTCTTCGCGGCGGGCGACGTCGCCTACTACGAGGGCAAGATCACACTCATCACGATCGGCCTCGGCGAGGCGGCGATCGCCGCGAATCAGTGCGTGGCGCGCGCCCGCGGCGTGAAGCTGCAGCCCGCCTACTCGACGGAGTAGCGCCCGCCTGCTTGGGCCCGCCTACTTGGCCTTGCCGAGCAGGCGCGAGCTGACCAGGAGCGCGACCGAGCTGCCGCCCGGGAGCGTGGTCCCGGGCCGGCGGCCCTGCTGGATGACGTGATCCTTGCGCTGCTTGCGCGAGACGGCGAGCTTGACCTTGCCGACCTTGCAGTGGCCCGCGAGCAGCAGCCGTTTCGACGTCACGAGCGTCTTGCCGACGAGGTTCGGGACGAGGCAGTGCGTCGGGCCGAGCGCGCGCTCGGCTGCGCCGACGAGCGTCGCGAGGTCGGCCTGCGACGTCGCCCACGAGAACCCGAACGAGATGTTCGACGGCGTCTGCGGGGTGACCGTGCGCACGTACTGCGTCCAGATCGCCGTGCTCGCGCGGAAGCGCAGCGCGGTCGGCCGGTCCTGCAGCGTGATCGCGCCCTGTGCGCTCGCCGGGTCGGCGTCGACCGCGGCCGCCGACGCGCGCGTGAAGAACGTGAACGGCGCCGTCGCCGGCGGCTTCTGCGTGTAGCCGGGCGGGTAGGACGTGAAGCCGCCCGCCCACGGGAACGAGACCACGGGAGCCGTGCCGCCGAGGCGGTCCTCGTAGAAGACGTCGATCTCGTGGTGGCGGCCGTCGGTCGCCGACCACGTGTCGGTCACGAGCGCCTGCCGGCCGTCGCCCTGCTGGACGATGACGCGATCGAGCTTGACGCCGGCCGAGACGAACGACGAGCACGTCTGGGCCGTCGCGGCCAGCGTGTTCGGATCGGGGCTGCAGCGCAGCATGTTCTCGGTCTCGCGGATGAGCACGTTGCCCGTGCTCGGGTCGGTGCTCACGGAGCTCTGCATCGCGAGCAGGCCGAGCGCGTTGGCCGAGCCCGGGAAGAGCGTCGCCGCGCCGTACGGCGTGAACGTGTTGACGCGGTCGACGAGCACGCCCGCGCGGCCCGCGGTGTTCGGCGCCACGAACGCGGCGCACGGGAACGCCGAGGCCGAGTAGCGGAACGTGTCGGCCGTCGTCGTCGCCGCGCCCTCGAGGCCGCAGTTCGAGAGCGACTGCCAGATCGAGCGCCCGAAGAGCTGCGGCGCCCAGTAGCGGAAGTCGTACGGCACGCCGTTGTTGGGCCCGCCGGCGACGGCGGTCACGCGCGAGCGCTGGAACATCACGCGCTTGCCGGGGAAGGCCACGTGGTTGGCGCCGTTGTTGCCGTGCGGCACGGCATGCAGGTAGCACGTGCGCGGCGTCAGCTTGCTGACGTCGGCGACCGAGAGCGTCGTCGTCCAGACGCCGGCGGCCGTCGGGCGGACGTTGCCGTCGACGACCGGGGTCGGCGACCCCTCGCAGCGCAGGTCGAGCCGGTCCGCCCCGCCGTTCGACGTGCCGCTGACCTTGAGCGTCGTGCCCGTGGGCTCGACGAACACGAGCACCGACGGGTCGCTCACCGGCTCGCTGATCGACGTCGCGGTCACGGCCGCTCCGGCCGCGACGGGCACGGCGAGGAACGCGGCAAGGGCGAGGCTGAGGAGGGTGCGCAGGCTGGTCACGAACCGCATGATCGCGCACGCGCAGGCCCACCGCCTACCCAGATCACACGATCCGTACAGGTTCCGAACCGGGCCCTCACCCCCGCCAGAACGGATCGGCGATCGCTGCACGATTGGGTCAGACCCCAATCGTGCACCGTCGCGCTCGGAACACGGTGTGGACCGCACGGGGGTCTGACCCCAATCGTGCAGCCGTCAGACGTCGAGGCCGAGGCGCTCGCGGCAGATCGCAGCGATCTGCGCCTGCGCTGCGGCCAGGTCGTCGAGGTCCTTGACCGGCACGAAGCGCGACTCGACGCCCTCGCGGGGCACGTGCACGTAGCGCGACGGGTGCCACCAGGTGAGCTCGCCGACCAGCCGCTCGAGCTGGATCGCCTCGCGCCCGTCGACGCTCTTGCGCGCGACGCACCAGGTGAAGTCGGCGGGCGCCTCGAGCGCCGGGAGGTCGATCCAGAGCGTGTTCGTGTTGAAGAGCGGGTACTCCTCGTGCGGGAACCCCTCGGGCACGCGGAACGCCTCCGCGATCGCGTGCGAGCCGCCCTCGCGCCGTACGGGGATCCCGCCGGCGTCGCCCGGCTGCTTGGAGACGAGCTCGGCCGTGATCGCACCGCCGAGCTCGCGGTGCAGGCCGACGAGCGCCGGGTCGAGCGTCGCGCCCACGTTGTCGACGTTGCACACGAAGAGCGTGCGGACGCCGTTCGCGCGGTAGCGCGCGAGCGCGCCCGCGAGCCGCAGCGCGTCGCCCAGGTCGCCGTGGCCCGGCGCGTGCGGCGAGGCCTCGCCCTGCGCGTCGAGGAAGAGCGAGCCGTCGGCCGCCAGGCGCAGGGAGACGAGCTGGGGGGCGAGGTGCACGTCCGTGCCGTGGATCGCTTCGGCCAGCGCGTCGTTCGTGGCGAAGCTCGTCATCAGCGTGACGTCGACGCCGGCACGCCGCAGGTCCGCGAGCTTGAGGTCGAGGAACGTGAGCCCGCTGTCCGCGAGGACGGGCGCGAGCGCCTTGACCTGGGAGCCGAAGCGGGTCGCCATGCCGCCTGCGAGCACGACCGCGGCGATCTCGCCGCCGGCGATGGCGCGGCTCCCGATCGCCTCGGCAGCCGCCCGCTCGGACGAGCCGCGCTCGGGCAGCCGGACGGCCACGTCCTCGTCCGGCACCTCGATCAGCTCCACGATGCGGTGCATCGCCTCGGCGTCGGCCGACGCCGTGCGCAGGCGCGCGCGCAGCTCCTCGAAGGGCACGCGGTCGAAGCGGAAGCGCTCGAGCAGGGCCGCCAGCTCGGGCGGGATGGGCGTGCCGCCGACCTCCATCACGGTGCCCCGTAGCGCTGATCCCGCCAGGCCAGCGCGGCCTTGAGGCCCTGCGCGGCCACGATCGCGTCGAACTCGCGCTGCTCGGGCGTCTCGGCCGCATTGAGGATCGCGGAGAGGTCGAGGTTGGCGTTCACGGCCTGGCGCAGGCCCATCGCCTCGTAGGCGCGGTTGAGCGCGAGCTTCGTCAGCCGCAGGACGGGCAGCGGCGTGGGCGCGATCTTGGCGACGAGCGCGTCGACCGTGGCCTCGAGCTCGCCCGCCGGCGCGACGCGGTTGACGAGGCCGAGGCGCTCGGCCTCGGCCGCATCCACCCAGTCGCCCGTGAAGAGCAGCTCGTTCGTCTTCTTCTGGCCGAGCACGAACGGCATCAGGAGCGACACGGGCCCCGATCCGTAGCGGATCTCGGGCTCGCCGAAGCGCGCGTCGTCGGCCGCCACGATCATGTCGCAGGCCATCGCCAGCTCGCAGGCCCCCGCCAGGCACCAGCCGCGCACCGCGGCGATCGTGGGGCGCGGCAGCGACCACAGCTCCATGCCCAGGGAGACGTCGGTCGCGAGCAGGTCGTGCCAGCGCTCGGCCCCCGCGATCTCGCTCTCGACCTCCTCGGAGAGGTCGAAGCCCGCCGAGAAGGCGCGCCCGGCGCCGGTCAGCACGACGACCTTGACCTCGTCGTCGGCGGCGGCGCGCCGGAAGCTGGCGCGCAGCGCCTCGACGAGGTCACCCGAGAGCGCGTTGAGCTTGTCCGGGCGGTTCATGGTGATCCACAGCGCCGGGCCGCGGCGCTCCTCGAGCACGATTGCGCTCATGACGCTCCCTTCACGACGACGAGGGCGTCGACGGCGGTCGCGCCGCCGGCGCCGAGAATCAGCGGGTTGACGTCGATCTCGTCGACCTCGGGGCGCTCGAGCGCGAGGCGCGAGAGCGCGACGAGGGTCGCGGCCAGCGCGGTGGCCGCGGCAGGGCTCGCGAGCTGCGCGATGCCAGGCGCTTCGGCCACGAGCGCGCGCGCCCCGGCGTCGTCGAGCGGGGCGAGCGCGACGGCGGCGAGTCCGAGCGCCTCGATCGCGCGCCCGCCGAGGCCGACAGCCAGCACCGGGCCGTAGTCGGGGTCGCGCGTCATGCCGCAGAACGCCTCGACGCCGGCGTCGACCTGGCGCGCCACGAGCACGCGCCCGCCCATGCGCTCGGCGGCGGTGCGCGCCTCGTCCGCGCTCGTGATGCCGAGCGCGACGCCGCCCGCCGCCTGCTTGTGCGCAGGGCCGTCGACCTTGACCACGACCGGGCCGCCGAGGCGCGCGTAGGCGGCGGCCGCCTCGGCGGGCGTCGCGCAGCGCGCGCGGGGGGGAAAGCGCACGCCGTAGCCCTCGAGCAGCGCGCACGAGTCGTGCTCGGGCAGGGCGCCGGCGGGGAGCGGATCGCCGCTCGCGGCGATCGCCGGCCCCGCGGCCGCGTGCGCGGCGGGCGGCCGCCAGCGCGCCACGGCCGCGATGGCGCGCAGGCCCTCGCGCGTGCCGCGCAGCAGGGCGATGTCGCGCTCGCGCGCGAGCTCGGCGATGGCCGGCGGCGGGTCGGTCGCGTGCACCGTCGTCACGGCCGGGAAGATGTCCGTGCCCTCGACCGCGTCGGCGAGCGCGCGCACGATCGTCGTGCACCACTGCTCGTCGTGCGCGCCGCGGTGGCGCGAGACGTCGACCTGGGCGATCAGCACGTCGTAGGCGCCCGCGTCGCGCAGCAGCGCGAGGCTCCCGGGGTAGACGACCTCGGCGTCGTCGATGGCCCAGCAGTCGAGCGGGTTCTCCGGCAGCGTGAAATTGGGGAACGCGGCCACGAGCCGCGCCTTGAGCGCATCGTCGAAGGGCGCGAACGGGATGCCCGCCGCTTCGCCGTGATCGGCCAGCAGGCCGCACTCCCCGCCCGACTCGGAGACGCCGGAGATGCGCAGCCCGCGCGGCCAGCGCCGCCTGCCGAGCACCTCGAGCGTCTCGAGGAACTCGTGGAAGTCGTCCACCTCGATCGCTCCGTGGTGGCGCAGCAGCGCGGAGAACGCCCGCGCCGAGCCGACGACCGCGCCGGAGTGGGCGAGCGCCGCCCGGGCCGCGGCCTGCGAGCGCCCGACCTTGAGGCAGACGACCGGCTTTCCGGCCTCGGCCGCGAGCGCGAGCGCCGCCGCGAAGGCCGCCGGCCGCCGGATCGTCTCGGCGAACAGCCCGATCGCACGGGTGCCGTCGTCGGCGGCCAGGTACGCCACGAAGTCGGCGAGGTCGCGCGCGAGCTCGCCCCCGGACGAGACGACCGTGCGGAAGCCGACGCGGGGACCGGCGGCCAGGCACGCCTCGGCGATCGACCCCGAGTGCGCGACGCAGGCCACGTGCCCGGGCACGAAGGCGTCCGTGCCGGCGACGGTGCCGAGCCACTGCGACACGCCGCCGGGCGTCGCGACGCCCATGCAGTTCGGACCGACGACGGCCACGTCGTGCTCGGCGGCGCGGAGCGCGATGCGGGCGGCGACCGCACGGCCATCGGCGCCCGCCTCGGCACCGAGGCCCGGCAGCACGACCGCGCGCACGCCGGCTGCGATGACGTCCTCGAACGCGGCCTCCGCGCGCGTGTGCCCGACGAGCAGGAAGGCGCACTCCGGCACCTCCGGCAGCGCCGTCAGGGAGGGGAAGCACTCGCGCCCGAGCACGGTCGGCCGGTTCGGGTTGACGAACCAGGCCGGGGCGCCCGCGCGCAGGACCTGCTCGAGGTCGGCCGCGGCGTCGGGCGTGCGGTCGCTGGCGCCGACGACCGCGACCGAGCGCGGGAAGAGCAGGGGGCGGATGCCGCCGCGCAGGAGCGCGGCCGTCACGGGACGAGCGCCCCCAGCCAGGTCTCGGCCTCCTCGGGCTCGAGGCCGCCGTGATGGCCGCGCTTGTCCTGCTCGAAGCGCCCCGGCTCGCGCCACCACGCCTCGACGCCCGCGCGCGGCAGCACGACGAGGTCGCCGACCCGATCGCGGAAGCGCTGCGAGGTCGTCTGCCCGAAGACGCCGTCGTCGGCGAGCTGCGCGCTCGCGACGACCCACGCGTCGTCGCCGAACAGCTCGCGCAGCAAGCCGATCGCGTCGTCGAGCGCGCCCTCCCGCACGTGCAGGAAGAGGTCGCGCGCCGAGCCGGCGGGCGCGAGCGGGCGCCCGTCCGCGCCGCGCCGCAGGAGCGGCACGAGCTCCGGGCAGCGCTCGTTGACGTAGACGCAGCGCGCCGGGTCGGTCGGCAGCTGCCCGTGGTCGGCGAACACCAGCACGAGCGCGCCGGCCGTCCCGGCCAGGGCATCCACGAGCTCGTGCTCGATCGTCTCGAGCAGGCCGAGCGCCACCGCCTCGGCGCGCGGGTCGTCCGGCCCGATCCGGTGCGCGAGATCGTCGAAGTCGTCGAGGTACAGCACGGTCAGCGAGGGCGCATCGGCCTTCGCGAGACGCGCGGCCAGCGCCGCGCCCTCGGCCGCCGTCGCGAAGCCGTGCGCGCTCGCAGAACCGGTCACGAGCTGCGTGAACGGGGTTCCCACCGTCGCCGCCGGCTGCACCAGGTGACAGGTCGCGCCCAGCCTGCCGAGCCGGTCGGCGAGGCCGTCGGCCTGCGGGTACACGGCGCGCAGGTCGGCGCCTGCGGTCACCAGTCCGCCGTGCTCCTCGCCGGCGAAGGCCGCCGTCAGCGGGCAGACGACGCGGTCGAGCGAGGGCTCGTACACGAACCACTCGTAGGCCCCGTGCTCGCCCACCGGCTGCGTCGTGTGGAGCGTCGTGACGTGCGCGGTCGTGGTCGACGGGAACTGCGTCGTCAGCTTCGAGACGACCCCGTCGGCCCGCAGCCGCGCGAGCAGCGGCGCGCGCTCGGCGAAGCGCTCGGCGAACGTCCAGCCGAGCGCGTCCACGAGCACGGCGACGACGCGCGGCGGCGCGGCCTCGCGATCCGGCAGCACGTCCTTCGGCAGGCCGTAGGCCTCGGAGTCGCCGAACAGCCGCAGGAGCGTGCCGGGGATGCGCGCGAAGCCGTACGAGTCGTAGAGCGGCCGCACACGCCCTCCCTGCATGCGCGAGGCGCCGACGGCGGCCAGCGAGCGCTGGTTGATCACGCCGCTGCGGCTGCGGCGCGCGCCAGCAGGGCGTCGATCGCCGCCATGCCGTCGTCGCCGAGGTCGCGGGTGAACTCGTTGACGTAGAGCTCGATGTGCTGCCGGCAGACCTCGTCGGAGAGCTCCTGGGAGTGCGCGCGCACGTAGTCGCGGCTGTCGAGCGGGTGCGCGAACGCGTGCTCGACGGATCGCCGGATCGCGTCCTCGGCGGCGGCGCGCAGCTCGGCGGCGACGTCGTTCCGCGCGCAGATCGCGGCGAGCGGCACGGGCATCCCCGTCTCGCCCTCCCACCAGGCGCCGAGATCGGCGACCTCGACGAGCCCGTGCTCGGCGTACGTGAAGCGGCTCTCGTGGATGATCAGGCCCGCGTCGACCTCGCCCGAGGCGACGGCCTCGAGGATCGCGTCGTAGCGCACCTCGCGGACATCGCCGAGCGCGGGCGCGGCGAGGCGCAGGAGCAGGTACGCCGTCGTGTCCCACCCGGGGACGGCGAACGTGCCGGCCGCCGCCTGCGCGAGCGTCGCCGGCTCGCGCGCGACGACGAGAGGGCCGCAGCCGCGGCCGAGGGCGCCGCCGCTGCGCAGCATCGTGTAGCGGTCGCGCAGGCCGGCGAGCGCGCCGAACGAGAGCTTCGTGAGCTCGTAGCGCCCCTCGCGCGCGAGCGCGTTGAGCTCCTCGATGTCGTGCAACTCGGGCTGCACCTCGAACGGCGCAGGTATGCGCCCGTGCACGAGCGCGTCGAACGCGAACGTGTCGTTCGGGCAGGGCGAGAACCCGAATGTCACGCTCACGGGCGCCCGATCTCGGCGAGCACGCGGTTCAGCTCCGGCACGACGAGGGCCGTCGCCTGCGCGAGCTGCGCGAACGCCTCCTCGAAGCGCCAGAGCGCGCGGTCCTGCTCCTCGATCTCGTTCGAGATCACGCGCAGCTCGAGCGCCGGCACGGCCTCGTCCATGCAGGCGGCGAGCACGGCGTGGCCCTCCATCGCCTCGACGTCGACCCCGTGCGTGCCGCCGATCCGGGCGCTCGTGCCGATCGGCAGCGCACGCGCCTCGGGGAGCGCCCGCCGCGCCGCTGCGAGCAGCCGCGCGTCGGGCGCGATCGGCTCGCTGTCGCCGTCGCAGTCGATCGCCTGGGTGCCCACGACCGTCGCGAGCAGGGGGATGCCGTTGCCGCGCCGTGCGCCCGCGATGCCGATGTGCAGCACCGCCGTCGCGCTGCCCTCGGCGACGGCGTCCTCGGTCGCGGTGTAGGCGGCGTCCGGGCCGATGCCGCAGACGAGCGTGCGCGCCCCGGCGGCACCGGCGAGCTCCTGGGGTGTGGCCGCGATCACGAGTAGCACGCGCGCACTCTAGGGCCAAGCGGCGGGGGCGGCCGCGGGTGCCCGCCGCGCGATCTTGTCGCGAGCTTGATGGCTGCGCGGGCAAATCGGGACACGTCGTTGATGCCCGCGCTGCGACGCTGGGTGCGTGATTCCGAATGTACGTCCGAGGTGAAGGAAGGATGTTCGTCAACCACGAGATCAGCGAGCGGGGCCTGTTCCACCGGCTGCTGGGCCGCGCCCGTGACGAGGTCACGATGGAGGAGCGCCTGGTCTGGGCGCACGCCATCGACGGCGCGATCAAGGACGCCGCCGGCGGCTCCGTGTCCTTCCGCGCCCGCGTGGCCCGCCCGACCGTCGTGCTCGCCGCGGCCTCCGCGCTGGTGGCCATCGCCGCCGTGCTGCGCGACGAGGATGTCGCCGTGGCGCGCGACCAGATCGCCGCCGTGCGCAGCTTCATGACCGACGGCGTCGCATCCCCGCTCTTCGGCGGCGACCCCCTCGCCGCCCGCCGCAGCGCCGACGCGTTGCGGGCCCGCTTCGCCGGAGCGGGGGCCGCGCAGCACGCGGCCGCCCTCGGCGCAGCCTGAGACTGCTGAACCTCCTCTCCTCCCCTCCCCGTGGAGCGGGCGGCGCCCCCCAGCGCCGCCCGCTTCTACGATGCGGGACATGACTGAGCTGTGGGGCGCCGAGACGCGCAAGGCGATCGACAATTTCCCGGTTTCGGGCCGGCCGATCCCCGTCGGCGTCGTGCGCTGGCTGGGGCGCATCAAGGCCGCCGCGGCTCGGGTCAACGCCGACCTCGGGTTGCTCGACGCCGAGCTTGCGGGGCGCATCGCCGCGGCGGGCGACGCGATCGCGGCCGGCGAGCACGACGACCAGTTCCCGATCGACGTCTTCCAGACCGGCTCGGGCACCTCCTCGAACATGAACGCCAACGAGGTGATGGCGGCGCTGGCGGGCGAGGGCGTCCACCCGAACGACCACGTCAACCTCGGCCAGTCCTCGAACGACGTCTTCCCGTCGGCCGTGCACCTCGCGGCGCTCGACGCGGCGACGAACGACCTGCTGCCCGCCCTCGGCGAGCTGGAGGCAGCGCTCGCGGCCAAGGCCGAGGCGTTCGCCGACGTCGTCAAGGCCGGCCGCACGCACCTCATGGACGCCGTGCCCGTCACGCTCGGGCAGGAGTTCGGCGGCTATGCCGCGCAGATCCATCTCGGCCGCGCGCGCATCGAGGACGCCCTCCCGCGTCTCGGGCAGATCCCGCTCGGCGGCACGGCCACCGGCACCGGGCTCAACACGCATCCGGAGTTCGCCCAGCGCGTGCGCGCCGTGCTCGCGGAAGGCTCCCGGCTGCCCATCGCGGCGCCGCTCGACCACTTCGAGGCGCAGGCCAACCGCGACGCGCTGGTCGAGACCTCGGGCGCGCTCAAGGTCGTGGCCGCCTCGCTCACGAAGATCGCGAACGACCTGCGCTGGATGGGCTCCGGCCCGCGCGCGGGCCTCGGCGAGCTGCTCCTGCCGGAGCTGCAGAAGGGCTCGTCGATCATGCCCGGCAAGGTCAACCCGGTGATCTGCGAGGTCGTCACGCAGGTCTCGGCGCAGGTCATCGGCAACGACACCGCGATCACGATCGGCGGCATGTCGGGCGCGTTCGAGCTCAACGTCTACATCCCGCTGATGGCGCGCAACCTGCTCGAGTCGATCGCGCTCCAGGCCGCGGCCGCGCGCCTCTTCGCGCGCAAGTGCATCGACGGCCTCGAGGCCGACATCGAGCGCAACGAGCAGCACGGCGAAGGCACGCTCGCGATGGCGACGGCGCTCAACCCCTACATCGGCTACGACCGCGCGAGCGCGATCGTCCGCGACGCCACCTCCAGCGGCCGCTCGCTGCGCGAGGTCGCACGCGCCCACGGCGTCGAGGAGTCGATCCTCGACAAGGCGCTCGACCTGCGCGCGATCGCGCGCGGCAACAGCGGCGAGGCGCCGGCCAGTTAGAACCGGCTTCAAGAGTGGCGGGGCGTTCGGGGGTCTCGAATCGCCTGCGGTCTGGTTGTCGGGCGCGGTGGGTTGTCGCGGCCGGGGTGTGGGCGCCCGACAACCAGCCCTGCGGCGACCCTTGGCCCGCTCAATAGAGCCGAGCGGGTCAAGGGGCTTCGCGGGAACGGCTCCCGGCTCTTGCAAGGGCTGAGCCGGAGCGGCGAGCCGGGAGCCGCTCCCGCTCGCTTCGAGCCCCCCGACCACGAACGCGACCCTTGAAACCGGTTCTCAGCGCACCGGCGCGTCCGTCAGCGGCCGCTGGCGGAGAGGTGCTGGTAGTCGCGGGTGCCGTTCCAGCGGCCGCCCCAGCCCCAGCCGATGCGCGCGAACGCGCGCGTGACGACGCCGCCGTCGGCGATCACGCCCGGCCGCCCGGCGACGCGCGCGCGGTCGAGGTAGGCGCGCGAGCCCGTGTGGCTCGTCGTGCCGCCCGAGACGTACGGGTTCTCGAGCGGGTCGAGGTCGATCGCGCGGCCGTAGGCGTGCTCCGACCAGTGCGCCGAGCCCGTCGCGCTGCGGCAGTTGAAGGCCGAGGTGTTGTCGGCCTCGATCGAGCGGAAGTCGTCGCCGCCGTAGGCCTCGATCGGCAGCATGCGCCGGATCGGGAAGCGCGCGGCGTACAGCTCCCCGAACGCGCGCGCCACCGGAGCGGCGACGCTGCGATTGACGACCAGCGCACCGCGGTGGGCGCGCCCGTCGAAGCCGACGTACGTCAGCGTGACGCGGCGCAGGTCGGAGAGCGCGACCGGGCAGCCGGGACGCCAGACCGCGGGTGTCATGGCGCGGCGCTGCGGCGCGCTGAGCACCGCCACCTGCGCGTGGTACGGCGGCAGGGCGGCGGGCGCCGCCGCGATCACAGCGCGCCGGCGCGCAGGACGCCCGCGGCGGCGAGCTGCTGCTCCTCGGCGCGGTAGGACGAACGCACGAGCGGCCCCGAGAAGACGGAGCCGAAGCCCATCCGCTCGCCCTCCTCGCGGAAGCGCCGGAAGGAGTCGAGCGGCACCCAGCGGGCGAGCGGCAGATGCCGCTCGCTCGGCTGCAGGTACTGGCCGATCGTGACGACGTCGACGCCGTGCGCGCGCAGGTCGGCGAGCGTCTCGACGATCTCGTCGTCGCTCTCGCCCATGCCGGCGACGATGCCCGACTTGACCATCAGCGGCCCGCGCTCGGGCCAGCGCTCGTCCCAGACCTCGCGCGCACGCCGCAGCAGCCGGAGCGCGCGCTCGTAGTCGCCCTTGATGCGGACGCGCGGCTGGATGCGGCGCACCGTCTCGATGTTGTGGTTGAAGACGGTGGGGTGCGCGCCGAGCACGGTCACGAGCGCCTCCTCCTCGCGGCCGAGGAAGTCGGGCGTGAGCACCTCGACGCCGGCGGCGGGCAGGCGACGGCGCAGCGCGCGGATCGTGCGCGCCCAGTGCTCCGCGCCGCGGTCGTCGAGGTCGTCGCGGTCGACGGACGTCACGACGACGTGGCCGAGCCCCATGCGCTGCGCGGCGGCGGCGACACGCCCCGGCTCGAGCGGATCGAGCGGCTCGCCGCGCTTGGCCGAGTTGACGGCGCAGTACCGGCACGCGCGCGTGCAGGTGTCGCCCATGATCTGGAACGTCGCGGTGCCGCGCCCCCAGCACTCGCCGATGTTCGGGCAGCGCGCCTCCTCGCACACGGTCGCGAGGCCCTCGCTGCGGACGATGCCGTCGAGCTCGTCGTAGCGCGAGCCCGCGGTGCGCAGGCGCACGCGCATCCACGGCGGTCGCTCATGTGCCAGCTCGCCCCACGGCATGCCCGAACCCTAATCCCTCACGCGCTCAAGCCTGCAGCTCGATCAGCTCGAAGAGGTTGCCGTCGGGGTCGCAGAACCCGGCGAAGCGCCCGGCGTCCGAGTCCTTGACCTGGCCCATCAGCTGCACGCCGCGGCCCACGATCTCGCCGAGGAAGCCGTCGAAGTCGTCGACCTCGAGCCGTACGAGGACGCCGGCCTGCTCGAAGAAGCTGCGGCCGCGCTCGCGCGGCTTGGCGCCGCCCTCGACGCGCAGCTCGACGCCGTCGCGGCGCGCCCAGAAGCCGTCCTCGTCGTGCTCGAGCAGCATGCCGAGCGACGTCCCGTAGAACGCCTCGGAGGCGGCCATGCTCGAGGCGAAGATCGTGATCCCCGAGTGCAGCCGCATCAGGCGGGCACCGCCGAGAGCTCGAGCGAGAAGATGCGCGCGAGCGCGTCGAGCACCGGCCCCCGGGCATCCTCGACCGTCACGTCGCGGCCGAGCTCCTGCGCGATGCTCGTGAACGGCGTCGCGTCGAGGCCGCAGGCGCGGAAGCGGGCGAACGCGGCGAGGTCGCAGTCGACGTTGAGCGCGAAGCCGTGCCGCGCGATCCAGCCGTCGACGCGGATCCCGAGCGACGCGATCTTGCGCCCGCCGACCCACACGCCGACGTGCTCGCGGTCCTCCCCGGCCACGCCCTCGATGCCGAACGTCGCGAGCGCGTCGATGACGACGCGCTCGAGATCGTGCGCGTACGCGCGCAGATCCTTGCCGTGACCGCGCAGGTCGAGGATCGGATAGCAGACGAGCTGTCCCGGGCCGTGCCAGGTCGAGCGCCCGCCGCGATCGGCGCGCAGCACCTCCCAGCCGAGCGCGCGGTAGGCCTCCTCGCCGCCGGGCAGCTCGGCGGCCGCATCGGACGCACGCCCGAGCGTGAGCGTCGGCGGGTGCTCGCAGAGGATGATCGTGTCCGGCACGGCGTGCTGGGAGCGCGCGGCCGCGAGGTCGAGCTGCAGGCGGTCGACCTCGGCGAAGGGCCGTGGCTCGGCGAGCAGGTCGTACACGTACGCGGGCTGCGTCGCCTCGCTCATCCGGCCGTCGGGTCGGGGAGCGCCGGGAGCGGCAGGTCCGTCGCGGTCGTGCCGGTGTTGAGCGAGGGCACCTGCTCGGGGCCGGTGCCGCGATACGTGTCGCGGTAGGTGCGGATCGCGGGCAGCACGCGGGCGTTCCAGGTCTTGCAGATCATCGCCCGCTGCCAGCTCGTGACCGTCGCCCCGCGCGCAGGCACGTCGGGCGAGCGGCCGGGCACGACGAGCAGGTAGGGCGGCGAGGACGCCCACAGCTTCAGCACGGCCGTCCCGGCCCCGACGGTGATCGTGAGCCCGAGGTGGATGATGACGCCGCCGTGCTCGAGGTTGTGGACCTCGTAGGCGTACGGGACGGGATCCCGGTAGAAGCCCCAGTCGGCCCACAGCGGCCGGTGGTGGCCGTTCGTGGGCGGCCGCGGCACCTTGCTGTAGTCCGGGTTGTCGACGTGCAGCGGCACGATGTCGCTGACGATGAGGTGGATGCCGACGGCGCTCGGGTCGGCGCGCAGCCGGCAGCCGGCGCGCGCCGCGGCCTTCCTGACGGCGGGCGCGAACGACGGCGCCGGCCCCTGGCCGAACCCGACGCTCGATCCGCGCAGGAACTTCGAGGGATCGACCGACTTGACCGAGACGCCGCCCGCGGGGGACTTCGGCGCCGTCGTCGCAGCCGCGGACGCGGTCGTCGCGGGCGCGGTGGTGGACGACGTGTCGCTCGAGCTGGAGCTGCCGCTGCCGGAGCCGCAGCCTGCGATCAGCAGCGCCCCGGCGAGCAGTGCGAGTGCGCGGCGTGCGATCACGCCGCGCACTCTAGAAGCTCGCGCGCCCACGGACCGCCGCCCGCGACCGCCCTCGGGGCGTGTCTCTGTTGCGGCGCGGCGCCGGGCATCCTATACTGAACCCAATGGTTCAGTATCCGACGACCGTCGACCGCGCGTTCGCAGCCCTCGCCGACCCGACCCGCCGCGCAGTCCTCGAACGGCTCGGTTCCGGCAGCGCGACGATCAGCGAGCTCGCCGAGCCGTTTGGAATGTCGCTGACCGGGATGAAGAAGCACGTCCGGCTGCTCGAGGAGGCGCAGCTCATGACGTCGGAGAAGGTCGGCCGCGTCCGCACATGCATGCTCGCGCCCCACGCGTTCGAGGGCATCAGCACGTGGCTGCAGCGGCTCGACCGCTTCGCGCAGGTCGTCGAACGCACGAAGGGAAACCGATGAACGCCACCACCGTCACCACCCCGAACGAGCTCGAGATCCGCGTCGAGCGGATCTTCGACGCGCCGCGCGCGCACGTCTTCTCCGTCTGGACCGACCCGAAGCTGATCCCGGAGTGGTGGGGCGAGGGCACGGTCGTCGAGGAGATGGACGTCCGTCCCGGCGGCACGTACCGCTTCCGCACCGCCTACGGCGTCGTCGAGGGCGAGTTCCGCGAGGTCGCCGCGCCCGAGCGGCTCGTGCAGACGTTCCAGAACCACCTGCAGACGCTCGAGTTCGAGGATCTGGGCGAGCGGACGAAGCTGACGCAGACGATGCGCTTCGCTACGACCGAGGAGCGCGACACGACGATGCAGTACGGCGTCGAGGAAGGATCGAAGAGCGGCTTCGCGCGCGTGGACGCGCTGCTGCAGCGACTGCCGCTCGATGCGTGAGCCGCCGGCGATGGTAGTCGGCTCCGCCCAACGGATGGAGACAGGATGAGCATGGCCACGAGGAAGGACACGCAGTCGCCCGCGCGGCACGTTGCCGACAGCCACGATCTGATCCGCGTGCAGGGCGCGCGCGTGAACAACCTCAAGGACGTCAGCGTCGAGCTCCCGAAGCGCCGGCTGACGGTGTTCACCGGCGTCTCCGGCTCGGGCAAGAGCTCGCTCGTGTTCGGCACGATCGCCGCGGAGTCGCAGCGCCTCATCAACGAGACGTACAGCGCCTTCGTGCAGGGCTTCATGCCGACGCCAGTCGCGCCCGGAGGTCGACCTGCTGGAGGGGCTGACCACGGCGATCATCGTCGACCAGGAGCGGATCGGCTCCAACCCCCGCTCCACCGTCGGCACCGTCACCGACGCGAACGCGCTGCTGCGGATCGTCTTCAGCCGGCTCGGACAGCCGCACATCGGATCGCCCAAGGCGTACTCCTTCAACGTCCCCTCGGTCACGGCCTCCGGCGCGATCACGGTCGAGCGCGGTTCCCGGAAGACCGTGACGAAGACCTTCAGCGTCACCGGCGGCATGTGCCCGCGGTGCGAGGGCATGGGCCGGGTGACCGACCTCGATCTGGCCCAGCTCTTCGACGACGGCAAGTCGCTCTCCGAGGGAGCGATCACCGTCCCCGGCTACACGGGGGGCGGCTGGAACTCGCGGCTCTACGCGGAGTCGGGCTTCGTCGACCCGGACAAGCCGATCCGCAGGTACACGAAGAAGGAGCTGCACGACTTCCTCCACCACGAGCCGGTCCGGATGAAGATCGCCGGCATCAACATGACCTACGAGGGACTGATCCCGCGCATCCAGAAGTCGATGCTCTCCAAGGACACGGAGGCGATGCAGCCGCACATCCGCGCCTTCGTCGACCGGGCAGTCACGTTCGCGGCCTGCCCCGAGTGCGGCGGGACCCGGCTCAACGAGGGCGCCCGCTCCTCGAAGATCGAGGGCATCAACATCGCCGACGCCTGCGCCATGCAGATCAGCGACCTCGCCGCATGGGTCCGCGGCCTCGACCAGCCATCGGTCGCGCCGTTGCTCGAGGCGTTGCAGCAGAGCCTCGAGTCGTTCGTGGAGATCGGCCTGGGCTACCTCTCGCTCGACCGGCCGACGGCCACGCTGTCGGGCGGCGAGGCACAGCGCACCAAGCTGATCCGCCACCTCGGCTCGTCGCTCACCGACGTGACCTACGTGTTCGACGAGCCGACGATCGGGCTGCACCCGCACGACATTCAGCGGATGAACGACCTGCTGCTGCGCCTGCGCGACAAGGGCAACACCGTGCTGGTCGTCGAGCACAAGCCGGAAGCGATCGCGATCGCCGACCACGTCGTCGATCTCGGCCCCGCCGCCGGCACCGCCGGTGGCGAGGTGGTGTTCGAGGGCACCGTCGACGGGCTGCGGGCCGGCGCCACGCTGACCGGGCGGCACCTGGACGACCGGGCCTCCTTGAAGCCGTCGCTGCGGACGCCGTCGGGCGTGCTGGAGGTGCGCGGCGCCGACGCCCACAACCTGCAGGACGTCGATGTCGACATACCGCTCGGCGTGCTGGTGGTGGTGACCGGCGTGGCCGGGTCCGGCAAGAGCTCGCTGATCCACGGCTCGCTGTCGGGGCGCGACGGAGTGGTGGTGGTCGACCAGACCCCGATCCGCGGCTCGCGACGGAGCAACCCGGCGACGTACACCGGACTGCTCGACCCGATCCGCAACGCGTTCGCGAAGGCCAACGGCGTGAAGCCGGCGCTGTTCAGCGCCAACTCCGAGGGCGCCTGCCCCAACTGCAACGGCGCCGGCGTGATCTACACCGACCTGGCGATGATGGCCGGCGTCGCCACCACCTGCGAGGAGTGCGAGGGGAAGCGCTTCCAGGCAGCGGTGCTGGAGTTCCACCTCGGCGGCCGCGACATCAGCGAGGTGCTCGCGATGTCGGTGAACGAGGCCGGGGAGTTCCTGGGCGCCGGCGAGGCGCGCACGCCGGCCGCGCACGCCATCCTCGACCGGCTCGCCGACGTCGGGCTCGGCTATCTCAGCCTGGGCCAGCCGCTCACGACGCTCTCGGGCGGCGAGCGGCAGCGGCTCAAGCTGGCCACCCGCATGGCCGAGAAGGGCGGCGTCTACGTCCTCGACGAGCCGACCACGGGCCTGCATCTCGCCGACGTCGAGCAGCTGCTCGGGCTGCTCGACCGGCTCGTCGACTCCGGCAAGTCGGTCATCGTCATCGCGCACCACCAGGCGGTCATGGCGCGCGCCGACTGGATCATCGACCTCGGCCCCGGCGCCGGCCACGACGGCGGCCGGATCGTCTTCGAGGGCACGCCCGCCGACCTCGTCGCCGCCCGCTCCACCCTCACCGGCGAGCACCTCGCGGCCTACGTCGGCGCCTGACCGAGGCCCTCCCGTCGTTTCGACGCGTTCCTAAGACGTTCTGACTGGATGAGCGTGTGATGGCTGGGGTGGGTGGAGCGAGCAGGAGTGCCGGCCGGCTCGCGGGGCAGGCGGGACGCCTTTCCAAGAGGCGGGCGGTGCTCCTGCGAAGCCCCGCGATCCACGCGCTCCAGACACCACGCTCATTCAGTCAGAACGTCTAAAGCTCATCGCCGAGGAAGCGGTCGACGAGCGCCTGGCCCGCGCTCTTGTCGGCCAGCTTGTAGGCGAGCGCCGTCATGCGGTAGGCGTCCTGCAGGTAGAAGCGCTCGTAGAGCTCGCCGCGCGAGCCGAGGTCGGAGCCGATCAGGTCCCAGGCCAGGCGGAAGAGGCGGATGCGATCGCGGGCGCCCGCGCCGCGCGCCTGGTAGTAGCGCTCGATCTCGGCGGCGATCGGGCCGTCGACGTCGGCCAGCGACGGCGTCGCCATGAACCCCGCGCCGCCGACCAGGCGCGTCAGCTCGAATGCCCGCGGGATCCACTTGGGCATCAGCCCGCGCAGCGCGACGAGCGGCCGCTCGTCCGGAATCCAGGCGGCGTCGCCGGGGCCCGCGCCGTGGGAGCCCTCCTCCGAGGCGATCACGCCCGAGCGCGTCATCTCGACGTAGCTCCAGATCTCGCCGAGCTTCTCCTGCACGTGGTCGAACGTGTTCACGCCGGTGACTTCGGTGATCGCGTGCGCGAGGCCGAACGTCAGCTCGAGCTTCGTCCAGGCGCGCACCATCGCCTGGTTGACGATCTGCGCGCGCCAGTTCGTGTGCGAGATGACCTCGTCGTAGCCGATCGTGTCGCCGTCCATGAAGACGCGGTCGTGCGGCACGACGACGTCGTCGAAGATGACCATCCCGTCCTGCTCGTCGAAGCGCGACGAGAGCGGGTAGTCGAAGGCGGGCCGCGGCTTCGCGAACGAGTCGCGCAGCACCACGCGCAGGCCGGGCGTGTTCATCGGGATCGCGAAGCAGAGCGCGTAGGCCGTGTCCTCGGGCCGCAGCGGGCTCCCCGGGTAGATCGAGATCTCGTCGGCGTACGGCGCGAGCGTCGCCAGCATGCGCGCGCCGCGCACGACGATGCCGTCCTTCGTCTCGCCCACCTTGTGCAGCGCGATCTCGCCCGCGCCCGCCGCCGCGTCGGGCTGCGAGCGGTCGACCTGCGGGTTCATGATCGCGTGCGTCGTCGAGAGGTCGTGCTCGCGCATCAGCTCGTAGTAGCGGACGATGTTCTCGGCGCCCTGCTCGTTGCCGCGCCGCGCCCACACGTCGGCGCGCGCCGCGAACAGCGCGAACGTCACGTTGAGGTAGTCGGGCGCGCGGCCCATGATGCCGCCGTGGTACTCCGCCATCTGGCGCATGCCCACGCGGCGGCGTGCGAGGTCGTCGCGGGAGCGCGCCTGCAGGAACGACACGTTCACGGGCTTGCCCGACGTGGGCGACTCGTAGAGGCACGTCTCGGCGTGCTCGTGACACCAGTCGAACCAGCCGGCGAGGCCCCGTGCGGCGCCGCCGAGCAGCGGGTGGCCGACGATGTCGTCGATCTTCTCGCCGTCCATCCAGACCTCGCGCCCGTCGTCGCGCAGCCCGTCGAGGAATTGCGCTCCGGTGCGCGCGCCGGTTGGCGCCGCGGTCACGTCCACTGCCATCTCACGTCCCCTCTCGGGTGGTTGTCACGAGTGTGCGGAGGAGCGCGGCGAGCTGCGCGCGCTCCTCTTCGGCGAGGCCGTCGCAGGCCAGCGACTCCTCGGCGTTGAAGCGGGGGAAGAGCTCCTCGAACGTGCGCTCCCCGACGGCGGTCAGCGCGATCGTGCGGCGGCGCGCGTCGTCGGCGTGGCCGCGGCGCTCCACGAGGCCGCGCCGCTCGAGCGTGTCGGTGACGCCCGAGACGGTCGGCCGCGAGACGCCCATGCGCCCGGCCAGGTCGCGCGTCTCGTGCGGCCCCCACACCCACAGGCAGAAGAGCATCGTGAAGCCCGACCAGGTCAAGCCCTCGGTCTGCAGCGCCCCCGACTCGAGGCGGGCCCGCAGCGCCGCGGCTGCGCGGAAGACGTCCTGCACGACGAGCATCGCCGAGACGTCGAGGGCGGCTGCGCCCGTACGCGCCAGGACATCGGCCTCCTCGGGCAGGAGCTGCTCGTTCAGGGAGACCATTAGCTGCCTAACGATATGGTCGGGCCGCGCAGACCGCAAGTACGGGCCCTAACCTGCCGGCGTGCGGATCGCGGCGCTGTATGACATCCACGGCAACGACGCCGCGCTCGCCGCGGTGCTCGCCGAGGTCGAGGCGCTGGGCGTGGGGCTGATCGTCGTGGGCGGCGACGTCGCCGGCGGCCCGTTCCCGTGCGAGGCCGTCGACGCGGTGCGTGCGCTCGGCGACCGCGCGCTCGCGATCCGCGGCAACGGCGAGCGCGAGCTCGTCGAGGCCCGCCTGCATCTCGAGGCCGGCACGGCGCGTGACGACCCCGCGGACATCTGGTCGTCGCGCACCCACTGGGCGGCGGAGGTGCTCGACCGGGAGCGGCTCGACTGGATGCGCAGCCTGCCGCCGCTCGCCTCGGTCGAGATCGACGGGCTCGGCGACGTGCTCTTCTGCCACGGCTCGCCGCGCAGCGACGAGGAGATCGTGACTGCGCTCACCCCGCCCGGGCGGCTCGCGCCGATGCTCGCCGGCGTGACGCAGCGCACGGTCGTGCTCGGCCACACGCACGTCCAGTTCGAGCACGAGGTGGACGGCATCCGCGTCGTCAACGCGGGCAGCGTCGGCATGCCCTACGAGGGCCGGGCGGCGGCGTTCTGGGCGCTGCTCGGTCCGGACGTGGAGCTCCGCAGCACGAGCTACGACGTCGCGGCGTTCGCCGCACGCGTGCGCGCGAGCGGCGTGCCCGACGCCGAGGGGTTCGCAGCCGAGCTCGCCGCCCCCGCGAGCGCCGCGGAGGCCAACGACTTCTTCGAGCGCATGGCCACCAGCGCGCCGCTCGTCTAGCCGGCGCCGCCGGCGAGCCTGGCGGTGTGCCGCTCGCGCACGAGCATCACGCAAGCACGAGACCGTCCTCGCCGAGCTGCGCGCCGGGGGCAGCGGTGCGCGCGTCGTCGAGCACGGCGCGCTGATCGCCGAGCAGCGGGTTGAGGTGGACGAGCGTGAGCTGCCCGGCGCCGGCGGCGGCGGCGATCCGCCCGGCATCCCGCCCCGTGGCGTCGCCGTCGGCGGAGCGCGCCTCGGACGACGGCGACCAGGCCTCGTGGAGGAGGTGCCGGACGTCGCGTGCGAGCCCGATCCCGCCGGGGTCGTACGCGGTGTCCGTGATCAGTGCCAGGTCGTCGCCGACGCGCAGCCCGGCTGTCGGCGCCCAGTGGCGAAGCTGCGCGCGGGCGGTGATCGCGAATCCGGCGATGCGCTGGGGGCCGTCGCGGAGCTCGCGCACGTCCCCGAGCTCGTCCGCGGCGAACGCCGAGACGGGGGCCTCGCGCAGCGGTGCCAGCAGCTCGTCGCTCGCGCGACCGTAGAGCCACCGCCCGGGGGCCCACACCGTCGCGGGCACGGGCAGCGCGGGAAGGTAGCTCAGGCCGCACACGTGGTCGAGGTGGAAGTGCGTGAGCACGACGTCCAGCCGGGCCGCGCCTGCGAGGAGCTCCGGGCTCGTCGCCAGTCTGCGCGCGCCGGTTCCGGCATCCAGCAGCAGGGCCCGATCGTCCGCGCGCAGCAGGACGCACGCGGTCTCGCGCCGGTCGCTCGGCATCCAGCCGCCACTGCCCAGGATCGTCACGTCCACCGCGCGGCACCCGCGCCCGCCGGCGCGCCTATACGCCGTACTCGGCCGCGCCCCAGGTCTCGAGGTGCTGCTTGACGAGCGCCAGGAACTGCGCGGCGTAGGCGCCGTCCACGAGGCGGTGGTCGTAGCTCAGGGCCAGGAGCATGATCTGGCGGATCGCGATCGAGTCGCTGCCGAGCTCGTCGGTGACGACCACGGGGCGCTTGACGATCGCGTTGACGCCGAGGATCGCGACCTGCGGCGGCGGGATGATCGGCGTTCCGAGCAGCGTGCCGAAGCCGCCCGGATTCGTGAGCGAGAACGTGCCGCCCGACATCTCGTCGGCCGTCAGCCGCTTCGTCCGCCCGCGCTCCGCGAGGTCGGTGAGCGCGCGCGTGAGGCCCAGCAGGTTGAGCTCCTCGGCGTTGTGGATCACGGGGACGACGAGGTCCTTGCCGTCGTTGACCGAGACGGCGACGCCGAGGTTGACGTGGCGCTTGACGATGATCTTGTCGTCGCGCAGCTCGGCGTTGACCCACGGGAAGTGCTGGATCGCCTCGACGGCGGCGCGCATGATGAACGGCAGGAACGAGGCCTTGACGCCGTAGGTCGCCTGGAGCTCCTTGTTGACCGCCGAGCGCACGGCCCAGCAGCGGGTCATGTCGACCTCGAAGAACGTCGAGACGTGCACCGCGGTGTCGACCGACTGGCGGAGGTTGCGCGCGATGACCTTGCGGATCGTCGACATCGGCTCGGCGATCTCGTCGCCGGCGACGGGCGCGCGCGCCGCGGTCGGCGTCGCGCCGGTCGGCGCCTGCACGGGCGCGGCCGGGGCCGGCGCGGGAGCCGCGGCCGGTGCCGGGGCGGCTGCGGGCGCAGCCGCTGCCGCGGGCGCGCCGCCGGCGAGATGCTGCTCGACGTCCTTCTTCGTCACGCGCCCGCCGCGGCCGGTGCCCGGGATCGCCGTGATGTCGAGCGAGTGCTCGGCCACCATGCGCGCGACGACGGGCGACATGAACGTGCGCAGGTCGGCGCTCTCGCCGTTCGCGTCGGCGTCGGCGAGCGCGGGCGCCGGGGCCGCGGGCGCGCCGACGACGGGCATCTCCTGGAAGTGCGGGGCATCCGCCGAGGCGGGCGGCGCCACGTCGGGCGGCGGGGCGGCCGGAGCCGCAGGCGCGGCCGGCGCGGGCGCCGGGGCGCCGCCGCCCCCGCCGCCGGTCTCGATCACGGCGATGCGCGTGCCCACGTCGACGGTCTCGCCTTCGGGCACGAGGATCTCGCGCACGACGCCCGCGGCGGGCGAGGGGACCTCCGTGTCGACCTTGTCGGTCGAGATCTCGACGATCGTCTCGTCCGCCTTCACGGTCTCACCCACCTGCTTGCGCCAGGTGACGACCGTGCCCTCGGACACGCTGACTCCCATCTGCGGCATGACGACATCGACGAGCGTTCCGGTACTCACGGGTTCTCCCAGCGATCAGTAGGCGTAGAGCTTGTGGATTGCGGCCAGCACGTCGTCGACCTGCGGGATGAAGCGCTGCTCGAGCGGCGGCGAGAACGGCACCGGCGTATCGGGCGCCGCCAGCCGCACGACGGGGGCGTCGAGGTTCTCGAAGACCTCCTCGCCGATCGTGGCCGCGATCTCGGCGCCGAAGCCGGCGGTGCGGGTGTCCTCGTGCAGCACGACCGCCTTGCCCGTGCGCGCGACGGAGGCCAGCACGGCCTCGCGATCCCACGGGACGATCGTGCGCAGGTCGATGACCTCGACCGAGATGTCGTGGTCGGCCGCGGCGCTCTCGGCGGCCGTGCAGGCCGTGTGCACCATCGCGCCCCACGTGACGAGCGTGAGGTCGTCGCCGGGGCGCGCGATGCGCGCGACGCCGAACGGCACGGTCACGTCGCCCTCGGGCACCTCGTCCTTGATGCGGCGGTAGAGGTGCTTGTGCTCGAAGTAGAGCACCGGGTTGTCGTCGCGGATCGACTGGATCAGCAGGCCCTTCGCGTCCGCCGGCGTCGACGGGCAGACGATCTTGAGGCCCGGGATGTGCGCGAACGACGACTCGGGGTTCTGCGAGTGGAACGGCCCGCCCGAGAAGCCGCCGCCGGAGGGGCAGCGCACGACGATCGGGACGGACGCGCCGGTGCGCCAGTGCTGCTTGGCGGCGATCGTGACGAGGTGGTCCCAGCAGCACGAGATGAAGTCGGCGAACTGCATCTCGGCGACGGGGCGCAGGCCCATCATCGCGGCGCCCGTGCAGGCGCCGACGATCGCGGTCTCGGCCAGCGGGGCGTCGATCACGCGCCACTCCCCGAACTCCTCCTGGAAGCCCTTCGTGACCTTGAACGCCCCGCCGTAGACGCCGACGTCCTCGCCGATCACGAGCACGCGGTCGTCGCGGCGCATCTCCTCGCGCAGGCCGTCGGAGATGGCCTCGAGGTACGTTCTCACTGCCACGGGACCCTCACTGTCGTCATCGTAGTCCGGACCGCCGTCGCGCGCCTCCGCGCCCGGAGGCTCAGCGGTAGACGCCGTCGGTCAGCGTCGCCGGGTCGGGCCACGGGCTCGCGAGCGCGAGCTCCGTCGCCACGTCGACCTCGCGCGCGACCTCGTTGCGGAGCGCCTCGTCGGCGGCCTCGTCGAATGCCCCGCCCGCTGCGAGCAGGCGCGCTCGCAGGAGCGCCAGCGGATCGCGCTCGCGCCAGGCGGCGAGCAGGTCGGGCGGCACGTAGAACGCGTCGTCGTGCACCGCGTGGCCCTCCATGCGCAGCGTCACGAGCTCGAGCAGCGTGGGGCCGCCGCCCGTGCGCGCCCGCTCGATCGCCGTCTGCGCGGCGCGGTGGACGGCGACGACGTCGGTGCCGTCGACGACGACGCCCGGGAAGCCGTAGGCGGCCGCGCGCTCGGCCAGGTGCGTGACGCCGTACTCGAGGTGCGCGGGGGTGGAGTACGCGAAGCCGTTGTTGTCGAGCACGAACACGACGGGGAGCCGGCGCACGCCCGCGAGGTTCATCGCCTCGTGCGCGTCGCCGCGGGCCGATCCGCCGTCGCCGAACCAGCCGAGCGCGACGCGCGGCTCGCCGCGCACGCGGAACGCGAGCGCGCAGCCGACGGCGACCGGCAGCATCGCGGGCAGGTGCGAGACCATCGTGAGCGTCCCGAGGCCGATGTCGCCGAGGTGCACGTTGCCGTCGCGCCCCCGGGTGGGGCCGTCGCTGCGGCCGAGGTACTGGGCGATGATCCGCCACGGGGCCATGCCGCGCACGACGTGCACGCCGAGATCGCGCTGGGTCGGGCAGCCGACGTCCTGGGCGGCCATCGCCCAGGCCACCCCGACGGCCGCGGCCTCGTTGCCGCGGCCCGTGTAGAAGGAGCCCGGGATCCGGCCCTGCCGGTACAGGGAGTGCCCGCGCTCCTCGATGGAGCGCGTCAGCAGCATCGCGCGATACATACCGCGGAGCACCGCTTCGTCGAGGCCATCGATGCTGACTGGGCCGTCACTGCGCGAGCGCTTGCTCACGACCGCCATGACCACACCCTAACCGCGCTATGCGCCCTATGCAATGTCGATTTCACGGCTTCGCCCGCGGCCGCGCGCGAGCGCCTCGGCGTATGCTGGGGCGATGCTGGCACGCAAGGACGAGCTCGGGAACCGCGCCGCGTTCTGCGCGGGCTGTGGCTGGGGACGACGCTTCCTCGCCGGCATGCCCGTCGAGCTCCCCGAGCGCTGCCCCGACTGCGGGCAGCCCGTGATCGCGGCCTGCCCGGCCTGCGGCGAGGGCATCACGTCGCTCATGCAGATCACCTGCTCGGGCTGCGGCGAGGCGCTGCGCGACGCCGAGTTCTTCGGCCGCCCGATCCGGCGCAAGCCCGAGCGCCACGTGGTGATCGCCGAGGCGCCGGCGTGCGCCGGCGAGGCGGCCGAGGCGTTCGCCGCCGCCGAGCCCGCGGATGCTCCCGCAGCGCCCGCGTGCGGCGGCGAGGCCGCAGCGGCGTTCGCCTCCGAGACGGGCTGAGAGCGCGCCCGCAGCGGCCGGGCGCTGAGAACCGATTTCAAGAGTGGCGGGGCGTTCGGAGGTCTCGAATCGCCTAGGCCTGGTTGTCGGGCGCGGTGGTATGTCGCAGCCCGGCTGTGGTCGCCCGACAACCGGCCCTGCGGCGACCCTTGGCCCGCTCAAAGAGCCGAGCGATCCAAGGGGCTTCGCGGGAACGGCCCCCGGCTCTTGCAAGGGCTCAGCCGGAGCGGCGAGCCGGGAGCCGCTCCCGCTCGCTTCGAGCCCCCCGACCACGAACGCCACTCTCGAAACCGGTTCTTACTGCGAGAGCGAGGGGCGGATCTCGGAGAAGTGGACCACGGTGACCGTGTCCTCGTCCGAGACGTCCCGGTTGTAGAGCTGGCCGAGGAAGACGACGAACTCGTCGAGCGTGCGCAGCTCGGGGTTGTCGTGCTGCAGCTCGCGCGGCGAGACGTCGCCGAGCCGCTTGACCTCGACCTTGTCGACGACCGCGTCGAAGACGTGCGTGCGCGGGCCGAAGCGCTGGCCGACGAGGACCTTCAAGCAGAGGCCCTTGCGGTACTTGGCGCTCTTGTCGCCGAGCCGGATGGTGACCGTCTTGCGCCGGCTGCGCAGCTGGTCCGCGACCAGGGGGTTGTAGAAGTTGAGCGCCTCCACCGCGCCGAGTGTAGCCGGGCGCTCTGTGTGGCGCCCGGCTCGCGCGCGTACGCGAAGCTGCCGGGGTGAAGGCCGTCCCTGCGCGCACGCACGCCGTGCCGGGAGCGCGCGAGGTGATCGCGCTCGCGCTGCCCGCGCTCGGCGCGCTCGCGGCCGAGCCGCTCTACGTGCTCGGCGACACCGCGATCGTCGGCCACCTCGGGCGCGTGCCGCTCGCAGGGCTCGCGATCGCCGGAACGCTGCTCTCCGAGGTCGTCGGCCTGTGCACGTTCCTCGAATACGGCACCACCGCCAAGGCCGCCCGCCTCTACGGCGCGGGCCACGAGGACGAGGCGCTCGACGTGGGCGTGCAGGCGACCTGGCTCGCGCTCGCGCTCGGGACGCTGTGCGCGGTCGTCCTCGAGCTCGCCGCCGGGCCCGCGCTGCGCCTGATCGCCGGCTCCGACGACAGCGCGTCGCTGCACCAGGCGCTGACCTGGTTCCGCATCGCCGCCGCGGGCGCGCCGTTCATGCTCGTGATCGCGGCGGCGCAGGGCTGGCTGCGCGCGTTCCAGGACACCCGCACCGGCTTCGCGGTGCTCGTGGCCTCCAACCTCGCGAGCGTCGCGCTCTCGCTCACGCTGATCCGCGGCTTCGGGCTCGGCATCGAGGGCTCCGCGATCGCCAACGTCGTCTCGCAGGTGGCGGCTGCGGTCGTCTTCGGCGCGCTGCTGGTGCGCCGTGCGCCGTCGCTGCGCCCCTCCTGGACGCGGATGCTGCCGCAGCTGCGCGCCGCGCGCGACCTCGGGCTGCGCTCGCTCGCGTTCACCGCCGCGTTCCTGCTGGCCGCCGCCGTGGCGGCGCGCATGGGCGACGCCCAGGTCGCGGCCCACACGATCGGCTTCCAGCTCTGGATCTTCGTCGCGCTCGCGCTCGACTCGGTGGCGATCGCCGCGCAGGCGCTGATCGGACGCCTGCTCGGCGCGGGCGCGGTCGACGCGGCCGCCGAGCTCGCGCGCCGCCTGCTGATCGCCGGGCTCGTCTTCGGCGTGGCCGTCGGGGGCGTGTTCGCGGCCGGCCACAGCCTCATCCCCGCGCTCTTCAGCTCGGATGCCGGCGTGCGCCACCAGGCGGGCGTGCTGTGGCCGTGGCTCGTCGGGATGATGCCCGTGGCCGGTGCGCTGTTCGCGCTCGACGGCGTCTTCTTCGGGGCCGGCGACCTCGCGTTCATGCGGCGCATGACGCTGATCGCGGCGCTCGGCGCGTTCCTGCCGGTCCTGGTCGCCGCGCACGAGTTCGACCTCGGCCTGGGCGGCGTGTGGGCCGGGATCGCGGCGTTCATCGCCGTCCGCATGCTGCTCTGCGCCCTGCGCTGGCGCTCGCGGCGCTGGCTCGTCGCGGGCACGCTCATGGTCGACGAACATCCGGTGTGAGCGCGCCGGGGGCCGTTTCAGGACCTTTCGGGGGATATTCTGGCACTCGCGGCCGCGAGTGCCAGCTGCGACTTGCGCGATTGCAGGACGGTGCCTATGATGCCTCGGCTGGCACTCTCGACGTGAGAGTGCCAAGGTGAAATCGAACCGGAGGCACGGAGAGCATGGATCTGAAGCCTTTGGGCGACCGCATCATCGTCGAGGTGCTCGAAGAGGAGCAGACCACGGTGAGCGGCATCGTCCTGCCCGACACGGCACAGGAGAAGCCGCAGCGCGCCAAGGTGCTCGCTGTCGGTCCGGGTCACTACGAGGACGGGCAGCTCGTGCCCCTCGACGTCGCCGTCGGCGACGAAGTGGTCTTCTCGAAGTACGGAGGCACCGAGGTCAAGTTCGGCGTCGACGAGTACCTGATCCTGCGCGAGTCGGATGTTCTCGCGAAGGTCGTGTCCACCAAGGCCAAGGCCAAGGCCAAGGCCTGAACGGCGCAAGCCGTTCCGCCGCGAACTGACGACAAGGAGTACGAGAAACGATGGCTCATAAGGAGCTCAAGTTCGGCGAGGAGGCGCGTCGCTCCCTCCAGCGCGGCGTCGACAAGGTCGCCGACGCAGTGAAGGTGACGCTCGGCCCGAAGGGTCGCTACGTCGTGCTCGACAAGAAGTTCGGCGCCCCCACGATCACGAACGACGGCGTCACGATCGCGCGTGAGATCGAGGTCGAGGACGTCTTCGAGAATCAGGGTGCGCAGCTCGTGCGCGAGGTCGCCACGGCGACCAACGACGTCGCCGGCGACGGCACGACGACCGCCACGGTGCTCGCCCAGTCGATCACCCGTGAAGGCCTCAAGATGGTCTCCGCCGGCGCCAACCCGATGGCGCTCAAGCGCGGCATCGAGAAGGCCGTGACGGCCGTGGTCGAGGACATCAAGGGCCAGGCCAAGGAGGTCTCGGGCAAGGAGGACATCGCCCGGGTCGCCACCATCTCGGCCCGCGACCGCGAGATCGGCGACGTCATCGCCGACGCGATCGAGAAGGTCGGCAAGGACGGCGTCGTGAACGTCGAGGAGGGCCAGACCTTCGGCCTCGAGCTCGAGTTCACCGAGGGCATGCAGTTCGACAAGGGCTACCTGTCGCCGTACATGATCACGGACTCGGAGCGCATGGAGGCCGTGCTCGACGACCCGTACATCCTCATCGCGAACCAGAAGATCGGTGCCGTCAAGGACATCCTGCCCGTGCTCGAGCAGGTCATCCAGGCCGGCCGCCCGCTCCTGATCGTGGCCGAGGACGTCGAGGGCGAGTCGCTCGCGACGATCGTGGTCAACAAGCTGCGCGGCACGTTCCAGGCCGTCGCGGTCAAGGCCCCCGGCTTCGGCGACCGCCGCAAGCGGATGCTCGAGGACATCGCCATCCTGACGGGCGGCGAGGTCATCACCGACGAGATGGGCCTCAAGCTCGAGAACACCCAGCTCTCGCAGCTCGGTCGCGCCCGCAAGGTCGTCATCGACAAGGACGCGACGACGATCATCGACGGCTCCGGCGACGGCGAGCAGATCAAGGCCCGGATCAAGCAGATCAAGGCCGAGGTCGAGACGACCGACTCCGACTTCGATCGCGAGAAGCTCCAGGAGCGCCTCGCGAAGCTCTCCGGCGGCGTGGCCGTGGTCAAGGTCGGCGCTGCCACCGAGACGGAGATGAAGGAGAAGAAGCATCGCGTCGAGGACGCGCTGCAGGCGACCCGCGCGGCCCTCGAGGAGGGCATCGTGCCGGGTGGCGGCGTCGCGCTCATGCTGGCCGCGAAGGCCATCGACGTCACGGGCGACGACGACGAGTCCACGGGCGCGCGCATCATCAAGCGCGCACTCGAGGAGCCGCTGCGCCAGCTGGCGACGAACGCGGGCCTCGAGGCCTCCGTCGTGGTCAACGAGGTGCGCAACGCCAAGAAGGGCTGGGGCCTCAACGTCGACTCGGGCGAGACGATCGACCTCGTCAAGGCCGGCATCATCGACCCCGCCATGGTGACGCGCTCGGCGCTGCAGAACGCGGCCTCGATCGCCAAGAACATCCTCACCACCGAGGCCGTCGTGGCCGAGGCGCCGGAGAAGCCGGCCGCCGGTGGCGGCGGCGGGATGCCCGGTGGCATGCCCGACATGATGTAAGGAGCTCCGGCTCCTGCTCGCGCCCGGCGGGGCCGCATCTTCGGATGCGGCCCCGCCGGCGTTTTCGGGAACCTTCGCGGGCCCCGGCGGGCGTACCCCCCGCATGAAGACTCCGCTGCGCATCCTGATCTGCGCGCTGGCCGCCGCGAGCGTCGCCGCGGCCGCGCCCGCCGGCGCCAACCCGGGCCTCCAGCGCGTGACCGGCGCGCCGGGCGCGAGCGCCGTGCTGAAGAACGGCGTGCTCACGATGCACTGGCTCGGCGGGAGCGCGCGCGTGGCCGTCCCGGCCGGCTACGCGCTGCCCCGGGTGACCACGCGCGGCGAGCTCGGCGGCATGTCGTTCGACGGCCACACCGTCGTGCTCGCCGACAGCCGCCTGAGCTCGGACGGGCGCTCCCGCTTCCTCGTCGCCGAGCAGGGCCGGCTGACGCCGCTGGCGTTCCGCGGCAGGGTGGCCTTCGACGCGATCGCACCGGGCGGAAGCGCCCTCTACCTCACCCGCCGCACGTCGGCGAGCGATCCGACGCGCTACGTCGTGCTCCGCTACGACCGCACGGACACGACGCTGAACCGGGTCGGCGTCAAGGTCGTCTTCTCGGCCCAGGGCGCGGAGGCGGCGAGCTGGAAGATGCAGGGCCTGCCGGTCGCGCGCGCCTACTCCCCGGGCGGCGACTGGGCCTACACGCTCTACACGGCGCGCGAGTACCCGTTCATCCATGCGCTGGCGGTCGGTCAGGGCGGCTGGGCGGCGTGCATCGAGCTGCCCGAGGCCTGGCGCGGACGCGTGGCCACGCTGCGGCTGCGGGCGCGCGACGGCCAGCGCGTCGAGGTCCTGAACGCGAGCGGCGCGGTCGTCGCGCGGGCCGCGATCACCGAGCGGAAGCTCGAGCTCGTCCAGGCCACGTAGGGCGCGGCAGCCGGTGCACGATTGGGGTCAGACCCCGATCGTGCGGTCCGCTCAGATGCCGGTGACCTCGCTCAGGTAGCGCACGTCCGCCACGCGGCGGATGTGCCGGCGCTCGCGGCCGTGGCGGTCGATGCGCGTGCGGATCTCCGTCAGGCTCGCGTTCGGGATGAAGAGGTCGAAGGCGTCGGGCTCCTGCGGCGGGATCATGAGCGCCCAGCGGATGAGGCCGATCGTCGTGCCGCCGTGGCAGACGAGCAGGACCACCTCGCCGACGCGCGCGTGCTCCTCGGCCGACGCGCCGACGCGCTCGAAGAAGCCGCCGATCGTCTCGCCGTCGTGGCCGGCGTCGCCCGGGTGCCAGATGTCGTCGTAGGGCATGAGCTCGTCGACCTCGGCGAGCGTCCAGGGCGAGGGCAGCGTCGAGGCGAACTCGGCCAGCCGCGCATCGGTCTCGACCGGGAGGCCGAGCGTCGAGGCGGACGGTGCGGCGGTCTGCTGGGCGCGCAGGAACGGGCTCGCCACGATGCGCGTCGGCGGCCGCCGCAGCTGCCCGACGTGCCGGGCGAGATCCGCGGCCTGGCGGTGCCCGAGCTCGGTCAGCGGGTCGTCGGGGGTCCACACGTGATCGGGGCCCTGCGTGGCCTGGCCGTGGCGTGCGACGAGGACGATGCGCGTGTTCATGCGGTCCCGCAGAAGCGCACGGCGGCGAGCGCGATCGCCTGCGCGCAGCGCACGAGGTCGTCGACCGGCACGTACTCGTCGATCGTGTGCCCCCAGGCGATCGAGCGCGGGCCGAAGGCGACCGAGGGCGTGCCCGCCGAGAGCGTGTAGGTCGCGCCGTCGTACCACGAGTCGAGGCCGCTCAGGCGCGACGGCTCGCCGACGTCCGCGCTCGCTGCCAGCACCGTTTCGACGATCTCCTCGCCGGGCGGGATCTCCATCGGCGGGATGTCGGCGCTCCACGCGAAGCTCGGCGGGTGCTCGGCGAGCCAGGGATCGGCCGCGCAGGCGCGCTCGACCCACGCCTGCACGTCGTCGCGCACGCGCGAGCCGTAGCCGTCGGCGTCGGCCAGCGCGGGCGGGAACAGCACGGCGCTCGTGATCGCGCACGAGGCCGGGTAGGTGACCGACCACTCGCCTGCGCGCATCAGCGTCGGCACGATGTCGGGCGGTGAGAGCAGGGGGTGCTGCAGATCGGCGCGGGTGCGCCACTCCTCGCGCAGCCGCGCGATCGCGTCGAGCACGATCTGCGCCTTCTCGATCGCGTTGACTGCGCCGCCGTCGCGCCAGTGCGGCTGGCGCAGCTCGGCGTGCCCGGGCCGGCCCTCGATCGTGATCGTCGGGTAGACCGAGCCGCGGCACGCGATCCAGACCTCGAACGCCGTGGGCTCGGGCACGATGCCCGCATCCGCGCGGACGCCGTGCGCGACGCTGGCGATGCCGCCTGCCCCGGTCGACTCCTCGTCCGTGATCGTGTTCACGATCAGGTCGCCCGCCAGGCGGATGCCGAGGCGGGCCAGCAGCTCGGCCGCCAGCACCATCGCCGCGACGCCGCCCTTCATGTCGCACGCGCCGCGGCCGTAGAGGTTGCCGCCGCGCACCACGGGCGTGTTCGGATCGTCCGTCCAGCGCTCCCGGGGCTCGCCGGAGACGACGTCGATGTGGCCGTTGAGCAGGAGGCTGCGCCCGCCGCCCGCGCCGGCGAAGCGCGCCACGAGCTGCGGCCGGCCGGCGAAGTCGAGCTCGAAGGGCACCTGGCGGCCGCGCACGTCCTCGGGCCGCGGCTCCCAGACCTCGACGGCTGCGCCCGCGCGCGCGAGGCGCTCGGCGAGCAGCGCCTGCAGCGCCGCCTCGTCGCGGGCGGGGTCGCCGGGATCGCGCGCGGTCGTGTCGAAGCGGATCAGCGCGGAGGCGAGCTCGACGAGCTCGTCGCGGCTCTCGCCGATCGCCCCGGCGATGCGCTGCTCGAGGTCGTTCATCGCCCTGCATTCAAGCGCAGGGGGCGCCGCCGCGCTCCTGCACGAGCACGCGGAACGCCGCTCCGCTCCCGTGCGGGTCGCTGAGCGCGTCGAGCCAGAGGCGCTCGGGGTCGTG
The DNA here is from genome assembly GCA_963743275.1 of uncultured Actinomycetes bacterium. Classification (GTDB taxonomy): domain Bacteria; phylum Actinomycetota; class Thermoleophilia; order Gaiellales; family JALYLC01; genus JALYLC01. Next base: position 533,045 of record CAVUPB010000006.1, read on the forward strand.
GCGCGGGAGGCTCGCGCTCGCCGCGCCCGCGCCGTGCGCGAGCAGCCACTCGGCCTGGGGGACGTCGAGCACCGTGCGCAGGCCCTCCTCCTCGCCCGCGGCCCGGACGGCGCCGAAGTCGACGTCGACCGTGATGTCCTGCGTCCCCGGCGCCGAGAGGGGATCGCCGCCCGCCACGCCGCCCACGTACGTGCGCAGGCGCGGCACGGGACGCTCGTAGCGGCCCGCGCCGGCCTCGCCGTAGTCGAGCACCATCAGCGCGCCGCGGGCGAGCGCGCGCGCCAGCGTGCGCTGCAGCTCGGCCTGCGCCGGCGCGACCTCGTACTCGGCGCCGTCGCGCAGCGCGACGCCGGCGGCCCGCAGCGGGTCGCCGAGCGCTCCCGCCGGCGGGCCGGGCTCGAGGCGGAAGCGGCGGTCCGGGCCGACGCCGACGAGCAGCTCGTGCGGCCAGCGCAGGCGGTGGGCCGGGCAGGCGTCGTGCACCTCGTTGGCGACGATCGCCCCGGCGATGCCTCCGAGCCGGGCGAGCTCGACCACCCGCGCGCCCGGAACGCGCTCGCGCGCCCGGGCGAGCATGCCCGCCGCGCGCTCGCACAGCACGAGGTCGAGCGGCAGGTCGGCGAGCTCGTCCGCGAGACGCCCGGCGAGCGTGCCGTCGCCCGGCCCGATCTCGGCGAGCGTGAACGGGTCGGGCCGCCCGAGGCGCTCCCACACGCCGCGCAGGTCGGCGGCCAGCGCGCGTGCGAAGAAGGGCGCCGCGATCGGGGCGGTGGTGAATGCGCCGCGTGCGCCGAGCGCCGCCCCGCGCGCGTAGAAGCCGTCCTGCTCGTCGTACAGCGCGCTCTCCATGAAGGCGCTGAAGCTGATCGGGCCCGACGCGGCGATGCGCTCGCGCAGGCGCGCCGCAAGCGGGTTCACGGCGTGAACGTGCGTATGCCGTACGTCACGAAGATGAGGCCCGCCATGAGCGCCGGGGAGACGACCTTGACCGTGGTGTCGATGCCCTCGCGCCGGCCGAGGATCGCGAGCGCCCAGAAGAGCGGGAAGCCGAGCATGCCGATGCGCCCGGCCGAGACGAGGCTGCCGGCCGCGAACGGCATCAGCACGCAGCCGGCGGCGAAGATGAAGTACGGGATCGGCACCTCCTCGCGGCGCTTCCAGAGCTCCGCGAGCATCAACGTCCAGACGAGCGCGAAGCAGATGTGGACGGCGAAGCGGAACTCGTGCCGGTCGAGCACGGGCCCGGTGAAGGCGTTCCAGATCACGAGCGGCGGCAGCCCGAGGCTGCGCCCCCAGCCGCGAGCCTGCGCGTGCGTCTGCGCGAACGGATCGCCGGTCTCCCACCACAGGTAGAACGTGAAGAGCGCCTCGGCCGCCGGCATCAGCAGGATCGGCAGGAGGCGCTTCCAGCGTCCCTTGCGCTCGCCCCAGGCCATCCACACGAGCGCGGGCGCGAGCGCGATGCCGACCGGGCGCGTGAGCACCCCGAGCGCGCCGAGCAGCGAGGCGAAGAAGAAGCGCCGGCGCTCGGCGAGCAGGAACGCGCCCGTGACGAGCACGAGGAAGAGGCTCTCGGCGTAGACCGCCGAGAACACGAACGCGAGCGGCGAGATCGAGAGGAAGAGCACCGTGCGGCGCGCGATCGTGCGGCCGAAGCGCTCGTCGGTGAGCTTGTAGAGCAGGCACATCCCGACCGCCATGAGCGCGGTCGACGCCGCCGCGCCGAGCCACACGAGGTCGACGACCGGGGCGATGAAGCGCAGGCAGCGCAGGAGCAGCGGATAGAGCGGCAGGAAGGCGGCGTTGTCGCCGTGGCCGATCGTCGGGTCGTAGCCGTGGATCGCGATCGAGCGGTACCAGATCCCGTCCCAGGCGCCGAGGTCGCGCAGCATCTGCGGCAGGCCGAGGCCGGCCCCGTGCGGACGCGTGACCCAGCCCTCCATCGCGAAGAGCAGCACGACGACGAGCCGGGAGAGCGCGACGACGAGCAGCGGATAGCGGGAGGCGCGCCACAGCCTCCGCGCCGGTCCGAATCGCATCTCAGCCGCTCAGCGCGCGGGCTTGCGCGCCACCACGGTGATGATGTCGCCGAGATCGACGCCCACCGTGCGGTCGGCGAAGGGCCGCGTGAGGGCGCGCGCGACGCGCTCGGCGGTGCGGCTGTACGTGCCCAGGCGCGACACGGCGTAGGAGACGCGCACGATGCGGCGGTGGCGCGTGACCTCGACCACCTCGAAGCCGCAACGGCGCAGCAGCTCGCCGAGCGTGCGGCGGGAGAAGTAGACGAGGTGCATCTGCATGTACCACGGCCAGAAGCGGCCGGCCACGCGCGGGAAGAGCGCCTCGACATCCATGGTGGTGACCGCGAACACCCCGCCGGGGCGCAGCGCCGCGTGCACGGCGCGCAGCGTCGACGCGGGGTCGGGCAGGTGCTCGATGACGTCCCACATCGTCACCACGTCGTAGGCGCCCTCGGGCAGCGGCGCGTCCTCGACGACGCCGACGTGCACCGGCCCGTGCACGCGCGCCTCGGCCCGCTTCGCGGCCCAGCGCGAGGGCTCGACGCCCGCGACCTCGAAGCCGGCGCGCTCGGCCAGGTCGATGAACGTGCCGACGTGGCAGCCGACGTCGAGCAGACGGCCGCCGGCCGCGTAGCGCCGCACGTGCGCCAGGCTGTCCGAGAAGGTCGCGACGCGGCCCTCCTCCTCCTCGACGTAGCGCACGTCCTCGACGTCGCCGTAGGCGTCCTGGACCGCGAGGTGGTGCGGCCGCGGGTTCATGTACACGATCCCGCACGAGCGGCATTCGACGATGCGCCCGAAGCGCCCGAACTCGCGTGACGTCGACGTGTAGTGGCGTTGCGGGTCGATCGCCTCGGTCAGCGTCGAGTCGTAGCGCACGCGGTAGCGGTCGGCATCGCACAGCGGGCAGCGCACGGAGACCTCGCTGCGGGCGCTGCCCTCGGCCGCCCCGGCGCGCCCGCCGGCCACCGCGTCTGGTGTTCGCTGCGACATGGCCGCGCATTCTACGACGGCCCGGGCCCACGGTGCCCGCGCGCGACGCGGCGCGGCCGCCGGCGCATCGCCTCTAGAGTCGGTTGGTGCGCGCTGCGGACCCCTCCCGCGAACGCCCTGCGCAGTGGGCGCTCGCCGCCTCGGCGCTGGCCGCATTCGTCCTGCACCTGCCGTTCCTGACGACCCCGCTGTCGGTCGACGAGGGCGGCTACGGCTACGTCGCGCACTGGTGGGCGAAGGGCGGGGATCTCTACGGGGACGTCTGGGTCGACCGGCCGCAGGGCCTCCTGCTGCTGTATCGCTGGGCCGAGGCCCTGCCCGGCTCGGCCCGCCTCGACATCCGCCTCATGGCGGCGCTGTGGTCGTGCGCCATCGCGGTCGTCATCGGCCTCGCGGTCACGCGCCTCGCGGGCCGCCGTGCGGGCGCCGCCGCGGCCCTGCTCAGCGGCCTGCTCTCGAGCGCACCGGTGATCGAGGGCTTCACCGCCAACGGCGAGCTGATGGCCACGCTGCCCGCGCTCGCCGCGCTCGCCCTGACCGCCCGCTGGCAGGTGCGCGGCGGCCTTCGGATCATGTTCGCCGCGGGCCTGCTCGCGGGGGCCGGCGTGCTCGTCAAGCAGTCGGGGTACGACGGCGGTCTCGCGGCGGGGCTGTGGCTCGCCCTGGCCGCCTGGCGCGGCTGGCGCCCGGCGGGCGAGGCGCTGCGCGCGCTCGGCGCACTCGCGCTCGGCGTCGCGGTGATCGTCGGCGCGGCCGTGCTGCACGGGGCCCTGACCGGCTTCCACGACTGGTGGTTCGCGGTCGCCGACTACCGCCTCTCGGTCGAGAGCGTGGCCACCGGCTCGATCTCGGAGCGGTGGTCGCTGTTCACGGACTCGCTGCGCACCGCCGGCCCCGTGATGGGTGCGCTCACCGCGCTCGCGCTGCCGGGGATCTGGCTCGCCCTGCGCCGCCCCGAGACGGTGCTCCTCGCGATCTGGCTCGTGCTCTCGCTGACCGGCTTCGCGCTCGGCGGGCTCTTCCACGGGCACTACTACGTCGGGCCGCTGACGCCGCTCTGCGCGCTCGCGGCGCTGACGCTGGCGGCGGTGCCCCCGCGCATCGGCCTGGCGCTCGGGCTGCTCACGCTCGTCCTGCCGGCCTACAAGGCGTGGCCGTCCTACACCGCGGACGGCACGCGCGAGCGTTCGCTCGCCTCCAGCTCGGACTCGCGCATCGTCCACGACGGCGCCGTCGGCCGCTACCTGCACGCGCACACGCAGCCCGGCGACACGATCTACGCGATGTACGCGGACGCGAGCCTGTATCTCGCCTCGGGCCGGCGCTCGCCCTATCCGTACCTCTGGTTCCTCGGCATCGAGCACATCCCGGGCGCGCTGCAGCGCCTGCGCGACACGCTCGCCGGGCCGCGGGCGCCGCGCTACATCGCCGTGTACCAGCAGCCGCGCGAGATCGACAAGAGCCACCGGCCCGACAGCATCAAGGCCACGCTCCACCGCCGCTACCGCCAGACGGCGACCGTCGAGGGCGTCGCGATCTGGCGCCTGCGCGGCTGACGACGGCGCAGGGCCCGTCCCGCCAGAGCTGCTTACTGCTTCTTCATGCCGTGCACGGGGCGGCCGTGCGCGTGCCAGGCGAACAGCGTCATCGTCGGCAGGTCGTCCTCGTAGGGCACGATCCGCGGGTTGCGGCCGACCTCCTTGCAGCGCTGCGCGATCGCGATGAGGTCGTCGGCGGTGGGCGTCACGATCACGAAGTGCGCGCCCGTCACGTACTCGAACTCCTGGCCGCAGGCCGGGCACGGCCAGGGGTCGGTGCGGATCGCGAACCAGTCGCCGTCGTCGATGTCCTCGCCGGCGTGCTCGGCGATCTCCTCGTCATCCCAGATGATCTGTTCGACGGGGAGCAACACGGAGCCATCGTCCATGGCAGGAGGATAGCCAGCGCTCGCGTTTGCCGTGCGCGCCGCCGTTCGTCTAGACTTCGGAGCACGGAGCCTCGGGGGGTTTGGTTCCCCGAGCCGCGCCCGCGCGACGCATCAGTCGCGCGCCATCCACGCGGACGTCTCTGAAGGAGCGCGCTGTTGCGCGAACTGTCGGCCTCCGCCGTGCCGGAGCCAGTGGAAGAACTCGAACTCGTGGACGCCGCCGCACAGGTCTCGGCCTGGTGCGGCGAGCCGCTGCTGTACGACGGGGACGACCCCGCGATCACCCTCGCGCCGGGCACCGCGCGCCGTCGTGCGCTCGACGCCGCCCGTGAGGAGATCGCGCAGGGCCTGGACGCCCCGAGTCCCGCCTGGCGCTTCCGCTTCTCGCTGATGCTCGGGCTCGAGCGCGTGCTCGCGGCCGACCAGCCCGCGCTCCTGAACGGCCTCACGCTCCGCCCCCACCAGGTCGACGCGCTCGCCGGGATGCTCGCCGCGCTCACGGCGGGCGAGGAGCGCGACGCCGACGCCGACGACGCCGAGGCCGAGGCCGACGACGAGGAGCTGAACGGCGACGAGCCCGCGGGCGACGAGGTCGACGACGAGGACGAGGACGAGGACGACGAGGACGACGCCGACGACGATGCCGTCGCCGCCGCGCCGGGCGACGACGAGGACGGCGACGAGGAGGCCGAGGCCGCGGCCGAGCCCGAGATCCCCGATCCGGGCGCCGTGCGCCGCTACCGCTTCAAGCACCCGACCGCGTCCGGCAAGACCGTCGCCGCGGCGGGCTTCGTCGACGCGTGCCGCAGCGTCGGCGTGCTCATCCTCACGCACCGCCGGCTGCTCGTCGACCAGTTCATGCGCGATCTCAAGGAGCAGGGCTACGGACCCCGCCTGATCGGCGCGATCGAGAAGGGCAAGCGCCTCCCGCGCCAGCCCCCGGTCACGATCGAGACCTACGCGTGGTTCATCAAGCACGCGGCCGACATCCACCCCGACGCGTATGGCGTCGTCATCTGCGACGAGGCGCACACCGCGCTCGGCGAGCGCACCGCCGCGACGATCCGGCGCTTCAGCCGCCCGATCTACATCGGCATGACGGCCACCGACCAGCTGCTCCAGAAGCACGTCGGCGACGTCTTCCCGGCCGAGGTCGCCGACTTCCCGCTGGCCGACGCCGTGCGCCGCGGCGTCGTTGCCCCGCTGCGCGCGCTGCGCGTCAAGCCGGGGGCGAGCCTGCGCAACGTGCCGGTCGTCGGCGGCGACTACGACCAGCGCGCGCTCGCCGAGGCGCTCGACCACGAGGCGCTCAACATGGCCGCCGCCATGCTCTACCGCGACCGCTTCGACCATCGCGCTGGCATCGTCTACGCGGCCGGCGTCGATCACGCCGAGCGCGTGGCCGCGGCGATGCGCGCGACGGGCCTGCGTGCGCGCTCGGTCAGCGGCCGCACGCCGCCGCGCGCGCTCGCGGCGACGCTCGCGGCCTACGAGCGCGGCGACATCAACGTGCTCGTCAACGCCCAGCTGCTCGCCGAGGGCTGGAACGCGCCGCGCGCGACGGTCTGCATGCACCTCGCGCCGACCGCCAGCCGCCGCGTGTACCAGCAGCGCATCGGCCGCGTGATGCGGCTGCACCGCCGCAAGGAGGCCGGCGTCGTCGTCGACTTCGTCGATCCGGCGGCGCCCCACTCGGACCGCACGGTCACGCTCCACAGCCTGCTCGACGTCGACCTCTACAAGCCGGGAGCGCTCGTCACGCCCAAGCCGCCGCGCCGGCGGCAGCGCTGGCGCCGCCAGGCGCGGCCGGTGCTGCGCGACGCCGAATGGCTGATCCCGGTCACGGACGACCCGGCGCGCCGCCGTGCGGTCATCGCCGAGCACTGGAAGACCGTGAGCGCCGACCGCCTCCCGCTCGACGAGCAGGAGTTCTGGGCCGAGACCGCCGCCCGGCGGGTCGCGCCGGCCGACCTCCCGCGCCTGGCCGAGACGCTCGCCAAGGTGGGCGAGGAGACGCGCATCCGCTTCTTCGCGACCTGCGCGGCCGAGTGCAAGCACCGGTCGCTGCGGCGCATCGCGCTCGCCGACCTGGCGGCGCACCGCCCCGACGTCAACACGATCGATCGCATGGTGCGCCTGATCGAGGCGGCCCCGACATGGGCGAGCGATCGCGCACAGGGCGCGCGCGTGCTGCTGCTGGCGATCGCGGCGGGATCGCTGCCCGGATCGCAGTCGCAGCGCCTGACCTGGACCTGGAAGCTGGCGCGCGCCTCGCGTGAGACGCAGTACCGCGCGGCCACGGCGGCGAGTCCCGCGATCCGCGACCTGCTGCGCACGCTGGCCTCCTCGCGCGGCGAGGAGCACCACGTCCGTGCGCGCCTGCTCGTGGCCTCCCTGCGCCAGGCCGAGCTGCCCGTGGCGGCAGCCGCGCTCGCGGCCGCCCTCACGCACGATGCGATCGCGGCGCGCACGATCGAGACGGCGCGCGCCGAGCTGGGCGCGGACCTCGAGGAGCTGGCGGCCGCGTTCGCGTCGAACCTGCCCGAGCAGAAGCCCGAGCCGCCCGCCAAGGCGCGCCGCACCCGCAAGAAGCGCAAGGACCGCCCGGCCGCGGCCGCGAACGGGGCCGGCAACGGCAAGCCCGCCGAGGCGGCCGAGACCGCCGCCGTGGCCGAGGCCGCCGGCGAGACGCCCGCGCCCGCAGCGCCCGACGGCGCACCGGCGCGCAAGCGCCGCCGTCGCCGCCGTCGCCGCAAGGGCACGGGCGAGGGGTCCGCGCATGCGAACGGCGGGCCGCCCTCGGCCGAGGCGCCGGCCGCCGCGCCCGAGCCGGCCGCGGAGCCGCCTGCGGCCGGCGAGTCGCCCAACGGGAACGAGCCCGCGGAGAAGCCCAAGCCGCGCCCGCGCCGGCGCAAGCGCGCCGTCATGGACGCCGCCTCGATCGGCCTGCCACCGAAGAGCCCGAAGGGCTGAGCATGGCGCGGAAGGGCATCATCCTGGCCGGCGGGTCGGGGACGCGGCTGTTCCCGGTCACGCGCGTCGTCTCCAAGCAGCTCCTGCCCGTCTACGACAAGCCGATGGTCTTCTACCCGCTGAGCACGCTGATGCTCGCGGGGATCCGCGAGATCCTCGTGATCACGACCCCGCAGGACGCGGCGGCGTTCGAGCGCCTGCTCGGCGACGGCTCGGACTGGGGCCTCGAGCTCCGCTACGCGCAGCAGCCCAGCCCCGACGGCCTCGCCCAGGCGCTCCTGATCGCGCGCGAGTTCCTGGCCGGCGAGTCCTCGTGCCTCGTGCTCGGCGACAACATCTTCTACGGCCACGGCCTGACCGAGGTCCTGCGCACGGCGAGCGCGCGCGAGCACGGCGCGACCGTGTTCGGCTACCGGGTGCGCGACCCCGAGCGCTACGGCGTCGTCGAGTTCGACGGCGACGGCCGGGCGATCGGCCTCGAGGAGAAGCCGGCCCGGCCGAAGTCGAACTACGCGGTCACCGGCCTCTACTTCTACGACGGCAACGGGCCCGACGACGCGGCCGCGCTCGCGCCCTCGCCGCGCGGCGAGCTCGAGATCACCGATCTCAACCGGCGCTACCTCGAGCGCGGCGAGCTGATGGTCGAGCGGCTCGGGCGCGGCTACGCGTGGCTCGACACCGGCACCCACGAGTCGCTGCTGCAGGCCGCCAACTACATCGAGACGATCGAGCAGCGCCAGGGCCTGAAGGTCGCGTGCCCCGAGGAGATCGCGTACCAGAACGGCTGGATCTCCGCCGACCAGCTGCGAGCGCTGGCCGGGCCGCTGAGCAAGAACGGCTACGGCGAGTACCTGCTCGCGCTCGCGGACGGCGCCTTCGCCGGCGCCGAATAGCCAATCCCCGCTCTCCGTCGTATGGTGATCAGGTGACTCCTCCGATCGAGAGCGCGCCCATCGCAGGCGTCACCGTCGTCCGCCTGCGCAAGTTCGAGGACGAGCGCGGATGGTTCTGCGAGCTGCGGCGAGAGTCGTGGTACCGCGAGCTCTCGGGTGGCCGTCCGTCCCTGCAGACGAACCTCTCGTTCTCGCGCGAGGGCGTGATCCGCGGCCTGCACTGGCACCGCCGCGGCCAGGACGACCTCTTCTTCTGCCCGCAGGGGAGCGCCCGCGTCGTGCTGCTCGACCGCCGCGACGACTCGCCCACGAGCGGCGTCGCCTGGTCGATCGACATCGACGGCGACAACTGCCTGGGCGTCTACGTGCCCGGGCAGGTCGCCCACGGCTTCGAGGCGCTCACGGACGTCGTCTTCTGCTACCACGTCACCGAGGAGTACGACCCGGCCGATCCCGACGAGCAGAACGTGCGCTGGGACGACGAACGCGTCCGTCACCTCTGGTCGACGACGAGCCCGACCCTCTCCGCGCGCGACGCATGACCCGCGTGCTCGTGACCGGCGGCGGCGGCCAGCTCGGCCGCGAGTTCGCGCTGCTGCTCGGCGCCGAGGCCGCGGCGCTCGGGCGCGCCGAGCTCGACGTGGCCGACGAGCGCTCGGTGGCCCGCGCGTTCGCCGAGCACGCGCCCGAGCTGGTGCTGCACTGCGCCGCCTGGACCGACGTCGACGGGGCCGAGGCGGACGCCGCCGGCGCCCGCCGTGTCAACGAGGAGGGCAGCCGCCTCGTGGCGCGCGCCGCGCATGCCGCCGGCGCCGCGCTCGTGGGCTTCTCGACCGACTACGTCTTCGCCGGCGACGATCCGGCCGGCTACGACGAGCGCTCGCCCGTCGCCCCACGTAGCGTCTACGGCGCCACCAAGCTCGCGGGCGAGCGCGCGCTGCTGGCCGAGCACCCGGGCGCCCACGTCGTGCGCACGGCCTGGGTCTTCTCGCCGCGCGGCCGCAACTTCCTGCTCACGATGCTGAAGCTGGGCGCGGAGCGCGACGTCGTGCGCGTCGTCGACGACCAGGTCGGGTGCCCGACCGCGACGGCCCACCTCGCGCGCGCGACCCTGACGCTGGTCGAGCGCTGCGCCCCCGGCACCTACCACCTCGCCGGCGGCGGCTCGACGAGCTGGCACGGCTTTGCGAGCGCGATCATGGAGGACGCCGGCCTGCCGGCGCGCGTCGAGGCGATGCCGTCGAGCGAGCTGCAGCGCGCCGCGCCGCGCCCGGCCTGCTCGATCCTGCGAACCGTGCACCCCGACGCCCCGCGGCTGCCACACTGGAGAGAGGGGCTGCGCGACTGTCTCGCCGCCCTGGCGAACGCGGAGGGAATGTGAGACGGATCCTCGTGACCGGCGGCTGCGGGTTCATCGGCTCGCACTTCGTGCGGCGCCTGCTGGGGCGCCGCGACGACGTGGAGGTCGTGAACCTCGACGCGCTCACGTATGCCGGCAACCCGGCCAACCTGGCCGCTGTCGACGGCAGCGAGCGCTACCGCTTCGTGCACGGCTCGATCTGCGACGCCGGCGCGATCGCGAGCGCGGCCGAGGGCTGCGACGCCATCGTCAACTTCGCCGCCGAGACGCACGTCGACCGCTCGATCATGGAGGCCGGCGACTTCATCCAGACCGACGTCTTCGGCACGCACCTCCTGCTCGAGTGGATCCGCGAGCACGGCGGCCGCCTCGTGCACGTCTCGACCGACGAGGTCTACGGCGACATCGAGGCCGGCTACGCCTCGCGCGAGGACGACGCGCTGCGGCCGAGCTCGCCCTACTCGGCCTCGAAGGCGGGCGGCGACCTGCAGGTGCTCGCGGCCGTGCGCACCTACGGCGTGGACGCCGCGATCACGCGCGGCTCGAACAACTACGGCCCGAACCAGTACCCCGAGAAGCTGATCCCGCTGTTCACGACGAACCTGCTCGACGGCGAGCCGGTGCCGGTCTACGGCGACGGGCGCCAGTCGCGCGACTTCATCTACGTCGAGGATCACTGCGCGGGCATCGAGACCGTGCTCGAGCGGGGCGCGAGCGGCGAGATCTACAACGTCGGCGGCGGCAACGAGATCGAGAACATCACCACGACGACGCGCCTGCTCGAGCTCACGGGCCGCGACGAGAGCCACATCCGCTACGTCACCGACCGCCCGGGGCACGACCGCCGCTACGCGCTCGACACGAGCAAGCTCCAGGGCCTCGGCTGGCGGCCGGAGGTGACCTTCGACGAAGGCCTGCGGCGCACGGTCGAGTGGTATCGCGACAACCGGGAGTGGTGGGAGCCGATCAAGCGCGGCGGCGGCTTCGCCGAGTACCGGCGCAAGCAGTACGGCGGCGCCGGCAGCTGATGCCGGGCGCGCCCGCGCCCGAGGCCGGAGGCGGATACCTCGACGCGCTCGCGGTCGGGGAGTTCCGGGCGCTCTTCGCGGCCTACACGGTCTCGATGCTCGGCGACATCGTCGCGGCCGTCGCGCTCACCGTGCTCGTGTTCCAGCGGACGGGCTCGCCGTTCCTCGCGGGCGTCACCTTCACGCTGGCGTTCGTGCCGTACCTGTTCGCCGGCGCGCTGCTCTCGAGCCTCGTCGACCGCGTGCCGCCGCGCCGCCTCATGAACGCCTGCGACCTGCTCTCGGCGGCCGTCGTCGCGCTCATGGCGACCTCGGGCATCCCGATCCCCGTCCTGCTCGCCCTGCTCTTCGTCCTCGGCCTCGTCTCGCCCGTCGCGGCGGGCGTCCGGAACGCGCTGCTCGTCGTCGTCCTCCCGGCCGGGACGTTCATCGCGGGGCGATCGCTCTTCCGCATCGTCGCGCAGTCCGCGCAGGTCGTCGGCAACGGCGCCGGCGGCGTGCTGATCGCGCTCACCTCGCCGCGCGGGGCGCTGCTGCTCGACGGCGCGAGCTTCCTCGGCTCGGCGCTCGTCGTCCGCCTCGCCACGCGCGCCCGGCCGCCGCTCGCCGGCGCAGACGACGCCGCACCGCGCCGCAACGTCCTCGCGGACTCGCTCGGCGGCATGTCGGCGGTGCTGGCCGACCGGCGCATCCGGCGCGTGCTGCTGCTCGGCTGGCTCGTCCCGACCTGCGCCGTGGCGCCCGAATCGCTGGCGGCGCCCTACGTGGCGCATCTCGGCCTCTCCGGGGGCGCCGTCGGCTGGTGGCTCGCCGCGATTCCGGCGGGCACCATCGCGGGCGAGCTCGTCGCCATCTGGTTCGTCCCTCCCGCCTGGCGCCTGCGGCTGATCGGGGTGCTGGCGGCGACGACCTTCGTGCCGCTGCTCGCGTTCGCCGCCGAGCCGGGCCTCGCGCTCGCGCTGCCGCTGCTCGTCGCCTCGGGCCTCTGCAGCGCGTGGGTGCTGGGCCAGGACGCGCTGATCCTCGAGGTCACGCCGCCGCACCTGCTCGGGCGGGTGTTCAGCGTCAACACCGCGGGCCTGATCTCGCTGCAGGGGCTCGGCTTCGCGGCGGCGGGCGGCCTCGGCGAGTTCGTCTCGCCGCATGTCGCGATCGTGATCGCGGCCGTGACCGGCCTTGCCGTGGTGGCGACGCTGGCGCCGGGCATCCGCGGCCCCGGCGCGCCCGGGAGGCCATCCACGGCGTCCGCGCTACTCTGACGCCAGGGCCGCGCCGCCCGGGGCTGGCCCCACATCATGTTCCCGCGCCGCACCCACCTCGTGCTCGCTCTCGTCACCGCGCTCGTGGCGCCTTCCGCGGCGCTCGCAGACGCGACGTTCACGTTCACCGGCCACGGCTACGGCCACGGCGTCGGCATGGGCCAGTACGGCGCCCAGGGCTACGCGCTCCAGGGCTGGACGCACGAGCAGATCCTCGCGCACTACTACCAGGGCACGACGCTCGGGCCGAGCGACGTGTCCCAGGTGCGCGTGCTGCTGCAGGAGCAGCTCGCGACGGCGACGGCGAGCGCGCCCGCGGGCCTCGCGGCGGCCGACGAGGGCGGCACGGCGACGCTCGCCGTTCCGGGGCCGGGCGCGGTCACGGTGCGCCAGGACGCCGGCGGGTTCACGCTCCTCGATGCCTCCGGCGCCGTGCTCGCGAGCGGCTGGACGGGGCCGGTCGCGCTCACCGCCGCCGACGGCGGGCCGGTCACGGTCGCCGGCCTGGGGCTGAACGGCCTGCGCGACGGGCGCTATCGCGGCCGCCTGCGCGTGCTCGGCGCCGCCGACGGCCTCGAGGTCGTGAACATCGTCTCGCTCGAGAACTACCTGCGCGGAGTCGTCGCGAGCGAGATGCCCTCGTCGTGGCGGCCCGAGGCGCTCGAGGCCCAGGCGATCGCGGCGCGCACCTACGCCGTGGCCACGCGCAAGCCCGCGACGAGCGCGTACGACCTCTACCCCGACGAGCGCAGCCAGGTCTACCGCGGGCTCGCGGCCGAGGCGGTCACGGCGTCGGCCGCGATCGACGCGACCGCCGGGCAGGTGGTGCTCTATCAGGGCCAGCCGATCGTGGCGTACTTCTCGTCCTCGACCGGCGGGCGCAGCGCGGCCGCGGAGGAGGCGTTCTCCAATCACGCCCCGGAGCCGTATCTCGTGGCGGTCGACGATCCCTACGACACGATCTCCCCGTACCACGACTGGACGCTGTCGCTGAACGACCGCGATCTCTCGCAGAAGGCGATCTACCCGGGTCTCGTGACCGGCGTCCACGTCGACGCGTTCCCCTCGGGCCGCGTGCGCACGGTCACGTTCGACGGCAGCGCGGGCCCGCTCGCGCTCTCGGCCGCGCTCGTGCGCAAGCGCCTGGGGCTGCGCTCGACCTGGTTCACCGTCTCGCCGGACGCGCCCGCGCCGAAGGTCGCTCTGGTCATTTCGCTGCACGCGCGCGTGTCCCACAACCGCGTCCTGCTGACCGGCTCGGCGCCCCCCGGCACCGCCACCCTGCAGGGCGGCGCCGCGTCCGGCTGGCGCGACCTCGTGACGCGCCCGGTGGGCGACGACGGCGCCCTCTCGTTCCGGCGGCCCGTGGGGGAGGCGTCGCGCTACCGGCTCGTCGCCGGGTCGCTCGCGACCGGCCCGGTGCCCGTCATCCGCCGCTCCGGGCTGCTGCTGCGCGGGCGCCCGGGCGCCCGCCTGCACGGCCGGCTGTTCCCGAGTGGCGCGCGCGGCGCCGTCGTGCTCCAGCACGTCGTCCACGGGCGCTGGACGTGGGTCGCGCGCAAGATCACGCGCCGCGACGGCACCTTCCGCTTCGCCGTGCGCGCCGAGGGCGGCCGCTGGCGCGTGCGCTGGCGCGGCGCGGGGTCGTTCCTCGGCTCGCTCTCGCCCGAGCTGCGCGTGGGCGCCCGCTCGCCGGCCTGGACGCCCACCGATCCGCTGGCGGCGCGCCAGTGGAACCTCACCGCCGTGGACGCGTTCGCGTACGCCGACGCCCTGCCGGTGCTCCAGGACGCGCCGATCACGGTGGCCGTGATCGACAGCGGCATCGACCGCACGAGCCCCGACCTCGCGGGCGCGGTGCCGCTCGCCGCGATCGACGAGGCGCACGACCCGACGACCTCGCTCGTGCACGGCACGGCGGTCGCGGGCATCATCGCGGCCGACGCCAACAACGGCATCGGCGGCCTCGGCGTGGGCGCGCCCTACGTGAGGCTGCTCGACTACCGCGTCGTCGCCGCGGGCGAGGTCGACCCCCTCGTCGAGGCGCGCGCGATCCGCGACGCCGTCGGCGCAGGCGCGCGCGTCATCAATCTCTCGCTCGGCGGCCAGCGCGACCCGAAGCACCCCGCGCTCGACGAGTTCTCGCGCGCCGAGCGCGATGCGATCTCCTACGCGGTCAGCCGCAACGCCGTCGTGGTCGCGGCCGTCGGCAACTCGCCGAGCGGCATCGGCGTCTACGCCAGCTGGCCCGCCGCGCTGCGCCACGTGATCGGCGTCTCGGCCGTCGACCAGCAGCTTGCGTGGGCGCGCTTCTCGAACACGGATCCCGTCTTCAACGACATCGCGGCGCCGGGCGTCGGGATCATCACAACGGTGCCGCGCTCGCTCGCGCCGACCGGGTCGTCGCTCGACGCCCCTCCCGGCGCGACGATCGGCGCCGACGGCACCGTGCTCGGGACCTCGTTCGCCGCGCCGCACGTCAGCGCGGCGGCGGCCGTGCTGATCGCACGCCATCCCGAGCTGACGCCCAGCCAGGTCATCTGGATCCTGGAGCACACGGCGCGCCGTCTCGGCGATCTCGCGGCGCAGGGCCGCGACCGCCTCACCGGCTTCGGCCTGCTCGACGTCACGGCCGCGGTCAAGCTCGCCGACGGGCCCGCGACCGCGCTGCCGCCGCCGGATGCGGACGAGCCCAACGACGTCGCCAAGGACGCTCAGATGCTCGCGACCTCGGCCGGCTCGACGGAGGCGATCGCCGACTTCGGCGACGACCGGCGCGACGTCTACAAGCTCTACGTCCACAGCGGCGACACGCTGCGCGTGCGCACCGAGGGCCTCACCGCCCTCGGCGGCAACCTCGGGCTCGACGTCGCCATCTTCGCGCCCGGGACGCAGAACCTCGCCGGCTCGCGCAGCGCGCTCAGGACCGTCCGCTCCCTGAACTCGGGGAGCTCCCTGCAGATCCGCAACTCCACGCCGGCGGACGGCTTCTACTACGTCCAGGTGACGGCGCGCCGCGGCTGGGGCGCCTACCGCCTGCGCTGGAACGTCTCGACAGGTCTGTAGCTCCGGGCCCTCAGGCGCCGAGCAGCTCGTCCGGCGCCACCTCGCGCAGGACGCGCGCGGGCTGGCCCACGACGACCGTGCGCGCCGGGACGTCGCGCAGGACGATCGCGCCCGCCCCGACGAACGCGTCCTCGCCGATCTCGACGCCGGGGAGCAGGATCGCCGCGCCGCCGACGCGCGCGCCGCGCCGGACGATCGCGCCCTTCATCAGCTCGCGCCGGCGCTCCGTGCGGCCCATGAAGTTGTCGTTCGTGGTCACCACGCAGGGCGCGATGAAGACGTCGTCCTCGAGCTCGCAGTAGGCCGTCACGTAGGCCTCGGCCTGGATGCGCACGCGTGCTCCGATGCGCGTGTCGTTCTCGACGGTGGCGCCGCGCCCGACGACGCTGCCCGGCCCGATCGTGACGCGCTCGCGCACGACCGCGAGGTCGCCGACGACGACGCCGTCGGCGAGCTGCGAGCCGGCGAAGACGATCGCACCCGTCGAGATGGAGCAGCCCGCGCCGATGGTCAGACCCGGCAGCGGATCGCGCCGCGCCGTCGACTGGCCGCCGAGCACCGGCCGCTTGCCGAGCACCGCGTTGTCGCCGACGACCGTGCCCGCACCGATCGAGCAGCCGTCGTGCACGACGGCGTTCGCGCCGAACACGACGCCCTCGCCGATCGTCACGTCGCTGCCGACGTGCAGGTTCGGGCCGCGCGGGTCGGCGGTCAGGCTCACGGGGTCAGCTTCACCGGCTGCCCGCCGGAGTCGAGCGACGACTGCATGGCCTCGAGCACCTCGACGACCGCGAGGCCCTCGCGCCCGCTGCAGCGGGGCTCGCGGCCCTCGGCGATCGCGTCGACGAACTCCTGGCACTCGAGCCGCAGGGGCTCGTCGTTGGGGATGCGCGGAATCGAGATGTCGCCGAAGCGCACGCTGACATATTCGCCGTAGGAGTCCGTGCTCGGCGCCCGCGAGGCGCTCTTGTCGTAGATCGTGACCTTGCGGTCCGTCTCCATGTCGTCGAACACGACCATCTTCTGGGAGCCGACGACGGTCAGCTTGCGCGTCTTGTGCGGGTCGAGCCAGCTCAGGTGCAGGTGCGCGACGGCGCCCGACGGGAACTTGAGATACCCGAAGACGACATCCTCGACGTTCGGCCGCACGTAGCACTCGCCGCGCGCCTGCGCCTCGACCGGGCGCTCGCCGACGAGGTCGAGGAGCACCGCGACGTCGTGCGCACCGAGGCTCCAGAGCGCGTTCTCGTCGGCGCGCACCTGCCCGAGGTTCACGCGGTTGCCGTAGAGGTAGTAGATGTCGCCGAGCTCGCCCGAGTCGATCAGCGCGCGCACGGCGCCGAGCGCCGGGTGGAAGAGCAGGAGGTGGCCGACCATGAGCCGGCGGTCGGCGCGCGCGGCGGCCTCGACCAGCTCGCGCGCGTCGGCCACGCTCGCGGCGAGCGGCTTCTCGATGAAGACGTGCTTGCCCGCCGCGAGTGCGCGCAGGCCGAGCGGGTGATGCGTCGGCACGCTCGAGGCCACGGCGATCGCGTCGAGCTCCGGATCGTTCAGCAGGTCGTCGAAGTCGCCCGTGAAGCGGGCCTGCGGGTACTGCGGCGCGTAGCGGTCGCGGTTCTCGGCCGAGAGGTCGCAGCACCACGCGAGCTCGGCGACGCGCGACATGTTGCGCACGACGTTCGGCCCCCAGTACCCGAGGCCGACGACGCCGACGCGGACGGTCATAGCTTGACGACCTTGGCGTCCGCGCTGCCGTTCTTGCCGGTGGCGTTGCGGAAGTCGACCACGAGCTGGGCGCGCGCGACGACGTCGGCGAAGTCGATCGAGGAGTGATCGGTGACGATGACGACGCAGTCCGAGCTCGCGACGGCGGGGGCGAGCGGCACCGACTCGAGCCCGAGCTCGCCGAGCCGCGCCACGTACGGGTCGTGGTAGCTCACGTCGCAGCCCTCGTTGCGCAACAGCTCGATCAGCTTGAGCGCGGGCGACTCGCGCGTGTCGTCGATGTCGGGCTTGTAGGCCACGCCGATGACGAGCACGCGCGATCCGCGCAGCGGCTTGGACTGCCCGTTGAGCGCGCGCGCGACCTTCTCGCGGCAGAAGTAGGGCATGTTCTGGTTGACCTTGCCCGCCAGCTCGATGAACTCGGTGTGGAAGTCGAACTGCCGCGCGCGCCACGAGAGGTAGAACGGATCGAGCGGAATGCAGTGCCCGCCCAGCCCGGGGCCGGGCGTGAAGCGCATGAAGCCGAACGGCTTCGTGGCGGCCGCGTCGGCGACCTCCCAGACGTCGATGCCCATGCGGTCGCAGAGCATCGCCATCTCGTTCATGAGCGCGATGTTGACGGAGCGGAAGATGTTCTCGAGCAGCTTGGCGAGCTCGGCGGTCTCGGGCGCCGAGACGGGCACGAGCGTGTCGACCGCCTTGCTGTAGAGGGCCACGGCGCGCTCGGTGCAGGCCGGCGTGAGGCCGCCGACGATCTTCGGCATCGTGCGCACGGTGTAGTCGGTGCGGCCCGGGTCGATGCGCTCGGGCGACATCGCGAGATGGAAGTCGCTGCCCGCCTTCAGGCCCGAGGCCCGCTCGAGCATCGGGCCCATGTGGTCGCGCGTCGTGCCCGGGTACGTCGTCGACTCCAGCACGATCAGGTGGCCGCGGCGGAGGTGCGGCGCGATCGACTCGGTCGCGGCCGTGATGTACGAGAGGTCCGGCTCGCGGTTCTCGGTCAGCGGCGTCGGCACGCACACGATGACGTCGTCGCAGGCGGCGACCTCGGCGTAGTCGACCGTGGCGCGCAGGAGATCGCGCGCGACGAGGCCGCCGAGCGTCTCCGCCGTCACGTCCTTGATGTACGAGTCGCCCGCGTTGATGCGGGCGACGCGCCCGGCGTGCGGCTCGACGCAGAGCACGGCGTGGCCGGCCTCCGCGAAGGCGACGGCCAGGGGGAGTCCGACGTAGCCGGCTCCGATGACTGCGATGCGTGCGTCCACAGCGGCTCAGCCTAGTCGGTGCGCCAGGCCGTTCCCGCCACCAGTCGAGCCATCCGGCCCGCGGAATGACCGTCGCCGTAGACCTCGGGATGCGCGCTGCCGCGCGGCGGCGCGGCGGCGGCGGCGGCGATCGCGGCGGGATCGTCCCCCACGAGCACGTTCCAGCCGAGCTGCACCGTCTCGACCCACTCGGTGCTGTCGCGCAGCGTCACGCACGGCACCGAGTGCAGATACGCCTCCTTCTGCACGCCGCCCGAGTCGGTCAGGCACACGCGCGCGGCGCGCAGCAGCGCGGTGAAGTCGAGATAGCCGAGCGGCGGCACCACGCGCACGGCGCGCTCGAGGGCGCCGAGCAGCCCGTCGCGCTCGAGCGCGGCGCGCGTGCGGGGATGCAGCGGCACGACGACGGGGCCCGCGACGAGCGCGAGGCCCTCGACCAGGCGCGCGAGCGCGCGCGGCTCGGTGTTGGCCTGGCGGTGCGCCGTTGCGAGCGCATAGCCGCCGGGCGCGAGGCCGAGCGCCGCGGGGTAGCCCGAGCGCGCGCTCGCGACGGGCCCGAGCACGCGCGCGAGATCGACCATCACGTCGCCGACGAGCTCGACGCCGCGCGTGATGCCCTCGGCCGCGAGGTTCGCGACCGCGGTCTCCGACGGGCAGAAGAGCAGCCGCGAGAGGCGGTCGCAGACGACGCGGTTGACCTCCTCGGGCATGCGCATGTCGAAGGAGCGCAGACCCGCCTCGACGTGCGCGAGCGGCAGGCCGAGCTTCGCCGCGACGAGCGCGCCCGCGAGCGTCGAGTTCGTGTCGCCGTAGACGAGCATCGCGTCCGGCCGAAGGTCGAGCGCCGTGCGCTCGATCCCGATCAGCATGGCGGCCGTCTGCTCGGCGTGGGAGCCCGAGCCGACCGCGAGCCGCACGTCCGGCTCGCCCAGGCCGAGCTCCTCGCTGAAGACGCGGGAGAGCTCGTGGTCGTAGTGCTGGCCCGTGTCGGCGACGACGAGATCGACGTGGCGCGCCAGCTCGGCGTGCAGTGGCGCGGCCTTCACGAACTGCGGTCGCGTGCCGGTGACGGAGAGCAGGCGCATCGCCCCGGAGGGTACGTCCACGGCCGCCCGCGACCCCTCTACTTGCAGGGGTTGTCATTTGTTATGACAAGGAGGAGGCTGGCCCGATGAGGGAGTTGGAGGGCTCCGCGCGCGGCGTCAGCCTGCGCGCAGCGGCATGCATGCTGGCGGGAGACACACGCGATCCGGTTGCGGGCGCGCGGGTGCGCCGTGCCGTGGATGCGCAGCTGCACCGCGCAGGCATCGCGCGCCAGGACGCGGGCGACGTGCGCACCGACGTCGTGCTCGCCCTGCTCGGGGCGCCTGCCCCGGACCTGCGCCTGCCCGTCGAGCTGGTCTGCGCCCGCGCCGCCGTGATCGCCCGCAACAAGGCGGTCGACCATCGCCGCAGGAGCGCGCGCGCCCCGCTCGCCGCCGGCCACGACCTGCCCGAGCCGCAGCCGCCCGGCGTGCGCGTCGGCTCGCTCGCCGACGGCCTCGACGAGGCCGCGGCGCTCGCACACCGGCGGCGCGTGCGCGCCGATCTCGCGCGCGCGCTCGAGCGGCTCGACGGGCCGCAGCGGGCCGCCATCACGGCCTGCGCGCGGGGCGAGGCGGCGCGCGACGCCGGCCTTCCGCGCTCGACCTACTACCGCGTGCTCGCGCACGCTCAGGCACGGCTGCGCAGCGATCTGCGCGACCGGCTCGCCGGGCTCGGCCTGCTCGGGGACGCGGCGCGCGGCGCGCGCGAGATCTTCGCGCACGCCGAGGCAGCGCACACGGCCGTGGCCGCGGTGACCGCGACGGCCGCCGTCACCGCGGCGGTCGGGCTCAGCCTGAGCGGGGCCGAGGCGCCGCACATCCTGCCGCCGCTCCCCGCCCGCTCCGCGGGCGGACGGGTGCTGCCGCCGCCGGCTGCGGGCGCCGGCGTGCGCTCGGCGCACCGGAGCGCGACGGTCGCCGCTCGTGCCCACCCGGCCACGCCGCAGCGCGCGGCGATCGCCGCGAGACCTCCCACCGCGTCCCGCAGCTACGACCCGTCCAGCTACGACCCCTGACAGATTCGAGACCCCAGATGCGCCCCATTCCCCTCGTCCTCCTCGCCGTGCTCGCAGCCTGCCTGCCGGCGCCGGCCCTCGCCGGCACGTTCACCGTGCCGTTCGGCAACGGCACGCCCATGGGCGCCGCCGGCTGGGTGGCCAATGCCCAGGCGGGCCCGCTCTGCGGCTTCGAGGGTGTGGGCACGCTCTGGCTGAACGCCGGGACGCTGCCCGCGCACAGCGGCTGCTTCTACCTCTTCAACGCCCCGGGCAACGGCCAGATCGTCGCCGTCGGCGTCGCGCACGGGTTCGCCAAGGCGAGCGCCGCGACGGGTCTCTGCAGCTATTCGTTCGCCGCCGCGCCGGGCGACACGCTCCGCCATTGCGCGGGAGGCTCGTTCGCCGACACGATCGCCGCCGGCGGCGCGAACTGGGTCGAGCTGGGGCTCTACAACGAGAGCGGGTCGCCGATCGCGCTCGCGACCGCCCGCGCCAACAACCTCGTCTATTCGAGCGGCTGGGTCACGCTCGCGGATCCCACTCCGCCGGCGCTCTGGGCGGCCGGGCCCGAGGGCATCCAGACGGGCCTCGCCGCCGGCCTCCAGTGGTCGGCTTCCGACGCCGAGAGCGGCGCGCCGTGGGTCGGCTACTCGATCGACGGTGGCGCGCCGGTGGCGCTCCGCGGCCAGGCCTGCTCGTGGCTGTGCGGCACCGCCGCGTCGGGCGCCGCGTCGCTCGATCTCGGCGCGCTCGCAGACGGCCCGCACGCCGTGACCGTCTCGGCCCGCTCGTACGCGGACGCGCCCGTGACCTACGGCCCGTTCGCGTTCACGGTCGACCGCACGGCCCCTGCCGTGCCCCAGATCCACGTCGCGCCGGACGGCCAGGCGCCGGCTGCCGGCTGGTGGGGGCACGGACCGATCGCGCTGACGGTCTCGACGGGCACCGCGGGCGACGTGGCGTCCTCGCGGCTCCGCGTCTACGCGCCCTCGGGCGCAGTCGTCCTGGACGAGACCTCGGCGGGGGCGCTGGCACGCGCGGCCGTGCCGGCGCTGGGGGCGAGTGGCGTCTACACAGCCGACGTGGTCGAGTGCGACGCCGCGGGCCATTGCACGCCCTCGGAGCGCGCCGGCGTGCGCTGGGACGGGGCACCGCCGCCGTCCGGAAGCGACGGCTCGGCCGCTGCGCTCGGCCTCGCAGCCGCGCGCGACGGCACGCACCTGGCCTGGCCGGCGGCTGCCGAGGCGGGCGCCAGCGGATTCGCAGGCGGGCTCGCCGGGATCGGCGCGACGCCCGGCGAGGCCCGCGCCGCGGCACTCGCCGCGACCCGCCTCGAGGCGGGCTCGCCGGGTACGGGCGAGACGGCGATTCCCGCGAGCGCGATCCACGGCGCGGCGCAGGTGTGCCTCGCGATCCGCCCCGTCTCCGGCGCCGGCATCGCCGCGCTCGCCGCCGCCGTCCGCTGCGCGCCGGTGGACGAGGTCGCGCCCACGCTCACGGTCACGGGCGCCGTGCGCTGGAGCGGGGGCGCCCAGACCGTTGCGCTCGCCGCCGGCGACGCGAGCGGAGCCGTGCTCTCGCAGGTGCTGCTCGACGGCGCTCCGGCGGCCGCTCCGGATGGAGCGGTCACGATCAGCGGCGAGGGCGCCCACGTGCTGCGCGCGGTCGCGCGCGACGGCGCGGGCAACGAGACGGTCGCCGAGCGCCCGCTGGGCGTCGACGCGACCCCGCCGGTCATCGGCGCCTTCGCCGCCGACTTCGTCGGGCGCGAGCTGCGGGTCGGCGTCTCGGACGCGCTCTCCGGCGTCGCGCTCGCCGAGCTGCGGCTGGGCGGCACCGCGCTGGAGACGACCCTTTCCCCGGACGGGCGCACCGCGATCGCGCGGGTGCCGGCGGGCCTCGTGCTCGATCGCGCGGCCGTGTCCGTGCGCGTCCTCGACGCCTCCCGTCCCGCCAACGCCGGCGAGCGCAGCACGGTGCTCCCCGCGCGCCCGCAGCCGCTGCTGCGGGTCCTGGGCGCGGCCGGCGGTCTCGTGACCGGGCGGGTCGTGGCCGATGCGCCCGCGCGGGTGCGGGTCTGGGCCTATCCGAAGGGGCGCGTGCCGCGTGTCGTCGGGACGTACGCCACCGGGGCCGGAGGCGCGTTCGCCGTGCGCGTGCGGCCGAGCCGAACGACCCGCTACGCGGTCGCGGTGCTCGAGAGCCAGAAGCTGCGCGGCCTGGGCGAGCGCGTCGCGGGCACGATTCGCGTGACGGCGCGCATCAGCGCGCCGCGGCTCGCCGTGCGCGGCGGCCGCCTCGTCGTGCGCGCGCGCTTCGCGGGGCGGGGCGAGGCCACGCGCCTCCATCTGCTCGTCCACGACGTCCGCGGCGGCCGCTGGGTCGAGGCCTGCCTGCAGCGCGGCCGGCCGGGCGTGCACCTCGAGCGCAGCGGGCGCGTGTGGGGCGCCTGCCGCGTCCCGGCGAGCGCGCGCGGGGGCGCCTGGACGTATCGCCTCGTGCTCGCGGCGCCCTCGAGCACGTGGCCCTGGCGCACGCCCTCGAGCGCATCGGCGAGCCTGCTGCTGCCGCTGTGAGGCGATCGTGGGACCCGCGCGGCCCCTCGCGCGACTCCCGGGTGAAGGCTGCGATCGGCGCAGCCCGCACCCCGGGGGTCGCATGTCTGTCGGAATCGTCGCGCTGTGGGTCGGCTGGCCGGGCGGCCTGGCGCTCTACGTCTGCGGGCGAGCGGTGCGGGTCATGCGCCGCGACGACCTCCCGGGATGGTCACACGAGCGCGGGGAACGCGCTTGAGAGGTCGCTCGTGAGCGACGTCAGCTGGCCGAGCGCGAGCAGGACGCCGAGCGCCATCAGCACGACCCCCGACCCGCGCACGAGCAGCTGCGTGTGGCGCCGCAGGGGCGCCAGGCTCGCGAGCCCGCGCGTGAAGAGCAGCCCCGAGAGCAGGAACGGCACGCCGAGCCCGAGCGAGTAGACGGCGAGCAGGATGGCGCCGTCGAGGGCGTGGCCGCTGCGCCCCGCGAGCGTCAGGATCGCCGCGAGCGTCGGGCCGACGCAGGGCGTCCAGCCGAGGCCGAAGCCGAAGCCCGCCACGACCGCCCCGAGCGGCCCGGCGGGGCGCCGCCCCGGCTGCAGGCGGCGCTCCTGCTGCAGCAGCAGTCCGCCGAAGCCGGCCAGGACCGCGCCCATCAGCACGATCAGCACGCCCGAGACGATCTCGAGCGTGCGCCGGTGCTGGGTCAGCAGGTCCCCGACCGCGCCCGCGCCCGCTCCCAGCAGGGTGAAGACCGCCCCGAAGCCGAGTACGAATGCGGCGGTCGTCGCCACGACGCGGCGGGTCTGGTCGCCGAGCTCCGCGAACGACACGCCCGAGACGTACGAGAGGTAGGCCGGCACGAGCGGCCACACGCAGGGCGAGATGAACGAGATGACCCCCGCGGCGAACGCCGCGCTGAGCCCGACCGGCGAGAGCGCGATCGTCGCGAGGGCGGGCATGAGCACTAGCGCTCCACTAGGCGCCGAGTGCGCGCAGCTCGGCCTCGAGCCGCGCGGCGGTCTGCGGGCCGAGCAGGCGGTCGACGACGCGCCCCTTGCCGTCGATCACGATCGTCGTCGGCATCCCCACGAGGCCGTAGCGCTCGCTCAGGTGGCAGCAGCGCTTGCCCACGATCGGGTAGCGCCAGCCGGCCTTGCGCGCGAACGCGACGGCGTCGGAGTGGGGAGAGTCGATGGCGACGCCGACGAACGCGGCGCGCCCGTCGAGCGAGCGGCTGAACGTCCGCAGCTCCGGGGCCTCGCGCCTGCACGGGGCACACCACGAGCCCCAGAAGTTGACGAAGACGGGCTTGCCCTGCAGTTGCGCGAGCGAGAACGCCTTGCCGTCGAACGCCGTGCCCGTGATGGGCGCGGCCGCGTAGGTCGTGAAGCCGGCCGGCGGCACGGTGACGTTCTTCGTGTCGAGCTTGGAGACGTCGCCCTGCTTGCTCAGTCCATAGGCGAAGACGCCCCCGACGGCGATCAGCGCGACGACCCCCGCCACCAGCCTCCGGTTCATGCTCGCACCCTACCGCCTGGAGCCGATTTCAGCTCCTGAGACTCCCGGCATGCTGATGCACGCTGCCGTCCTGTGGGAGTCCGGCGCTCCGCTGAGCGTCGAGGAGGTCGAGCTCGCCGAGCCGCAGGCGGGCGAGGTGCGCGTGCGCATCGCCGCCGCGGGCGTGTGCCGCTCCGATCTGCACGTCATGGACGGGACCTGGGCGTACGACCTGCCGATGGTGCTCGGCCACGAGGGCGCGGGCGTCGTCGAGGCGGTCGGGCCGGGCGTGCTCGCGCCGCGGGTTGGCGATGCGGTCGCGCTCTCGTGGGTGACGGCCTGCGGGCGCTGCCGCTGGTGCGCCGCCGGCGCGCCGGCGCTGTGCGAGATCGGGTCGCATCTCCACCGTATGCCCGACGGCAGCTCGCGCCTGCGGGCTCGCGGGCAGGATCTCGGCCATTTCATGGCGACCGCGTGCTTCGCCGAGCACGTCGTCGTGCCGGCCACCCAGGCCGTGAATCTGCCCGAGGGCGCCGACCTCGAGGTCGCCGCGCTGATCGGCTGCGCCGCGATGACGGGCGTGGGCGCGGTCTTCAACACGGCGCGCGTGCGGCCCGGCGAGCGCGCGGTCGTGTTCGGCTGCGGCGGCGTCGGGCAGTGCATCGTGCAGGGTCTGCGCGCCGCCGGCGCGCATCCGATCGTCGCCGTCGACGTGACCGAGGCGGCGCTCGCGCTCGCCCGGGCCTCGGGTGCGACCGAGACGATCCTGGCGGGCTCCGGCGACGACCGCAAGGCGATCCGGCGCGCGACGCGCGGCGGCGCCGACGTGGCGTTCGAGGCGCTCGGGCGCCCGGCCACGATCGAGGCGGCCTACGCGGCGCTCGGCCCGGGCGGCCGCGCCGTGATCGTGGGCATGCCCGCGCGCGAGGCCACGATCACGATCAACGCGTTCAGCCTCGCGGGCCAGGGGCTGTCGCTGATGGGCTCGCTGTACGGATCGTCGAGCCCGCACTACGACGTGCCGCGGCTCGTCGAGCTCGAGGACGCCGGCCTGCTCGACCTCGGCTCCCTGATCGAGCGCCGCTACCCGCTCGCGGACATCAACGCGGCCTACGACGACCTGCGCTCGGGCGCTCCCGGGCGCGGCGTCATCACCTTCTAAAGAAGCTCTAACGGAGTGAGCGTGGCGTCTGGAGCGGGTGGATCGCCTGCGGTCTGGCGGTCGCGCGCTGCGCGGACTCCCGCCAGACCTGCGGCGACCCGCACCCCGCTCGCGCGCCACTAGTGGTGTCCTCATAGCTCGTGGGCGAGCGGGGTGCGGGGCGTCGCAGGAGCACCGCCCGCCTCTTGGAAAGGCGTCCCGCCTGTCCTGCGAGGCGGCCGGCACTCCTGCTCGCTCCACCCACCCCAGCCACTCACGCTCATTCCGTCAGAGCTTCTAGGCGCCCTCGCAGAGCGCGACGATCGCGTCGACGCGGGGGCCCACGCTGGCGAGCTCGATCCACTCGCGCTCGGTGTGGTCGTCGCCGCCGATCGGCCCGAGGCCGTCGATCGTCGGCACGCCGACGTGGCTCGTCCAGGAGCCGTCGGAGACGCCTCCCGCCGACTCCTCCAGGGCGGCCTGCCCGCGCGCGGCGAGCTCGCGCAGGGCGGCGCCGGCGAGCTCGGGGGCGCGGCGCATCGGCGGGAAGCCGCGGTCGTCGCTGAACGCGAAGACGACGCCGTCGTGGTGTCCGACCGCGCGGATGCGCGCGAGCGCGTGGTCGAGGTCGAGGTCGTCGGCGGCGCGCACGTCGATCGTCCCCCAGGCCTCGTCGGGCACGGTGTTCTTGACCGAGCCCGCGTGCAGCTGGGTCGCCACGGCCGTCATGCCCGGGCGCGAGTGGTGCAGCTCGCCCTCGATGCGCAGGAGCTCGCGCGCCAGGGCGCGCAGCGCCGAGCGGCCGTCGTCGGGTGAGGTGCCCGCGTGCGCGGGCACGCCGTGGGCCGTCACCGTGACCCAGCAGCCGGCCTTGCGCGATGTCACGATCGCGCCCGAGGGCCGCCCGCACTCGAGGCAGAGCGCGGCGTCGGCCCCGCGCATCGAGGCGAGCGTGAAGGGCGCGACGTTGCGGCCCTCCTCGTCGGGCACGCAGTGGAGCTCGACCGACCCGGCTGCCGGTGAGCGCGCAAGGCGCTCGAGCGCCGCGAGGCCGACCAGGACGCCGCCCTTCATGTCGGCCACGCCCGGGCCGAACGCGCGCTCGCCGTCGGCGCGGACGGGCCGCGCGGCGGCGGTGCCCTGCGCGAAGACCGTGTCGTGGTGGCCGAGCAGCAGCGTCCGGCGCCGCCCCGCGCCGTGCGTGCGCGCGACGACGTGCAGCCCGACCGGCGAGGGCAGCAGATCGACGGCGCAGCCTGCCGCGGCGGCCCACTGCGCGATCAGGGTCGCGCAGGCGTCGAGCCCCTCGCGGTAGCCCGTGGGCGAGTCGATCGCGCACAGCGCGTGCAGCCGCTCGAGGTAGCCGGTGGGAAGCGCGGAGCTCACCCGCGGCAATCTAGAGCGCTACGCCGCGTTCAGCAGCGGCAGGCGGCCGCCGGGCACGTGCGGCAGCACGCGCGCGGCCTCGACGCCCAGCCAGCTCTCGAGCAGCGTCGCGTAGACCGTGCGGAAGTCGGTCGTGACGATCAGGTTCTCGTCCTCGTCGAGCCGGGTCAGGCCGGGGAACTCGCTGCGCACGCCGCCGTTGGCGCGGTTGCCGACGAGCAGCAGCAGCCCGCCGGCGCCATGGTCGGTGCCGGCCGAGTCGTTGTCCTCGGGACGGCGTCCGAACTCGCTCCAGATCAGCGTGAGCACGCGCTGCGAGAGCCCGCGCGCGTCGAGATCGGCCTGCCAGGCGCGCAGCGAGTCGCCGACGTCCTGGAGCAGGTCGGCGTGCGACTTCGCCTGCGCGTCGTGGGTGTCGAAGCCGCCGTTCGAGATCGTGGCGACGCGCGTGCCGAAGCCCGCGCCGAGCATGCGCGCGAGGTTCCCGAAGGCCTTGCCGAGATCGCTGTCGGGGTAGGGCAGCGGCGGCGGCGGTGGCTTGTCCTCCTTGGCGAGCGGCGCGAGCCGGTCGTGCGTGTCGATCGTGTTGCCGTACATGGAGCGCACGGCCGCCAGCGCCGGGTGCTTCGCGCGCGCCCGCGAGAGGCGGCGGTAGACCGGCAGGAACGACTTCTCCTCCCAGACGTCCGGGATGTAGAAGCCGAAGTCGCCCGGCGAGGACACGGTCGCCACGGGTGCGCGGTGCCCGTTCATCGACGGGTCCTGCCCCCAGCCCACGTGGATGCCCTGGAGCGGGTTGTCGTGCGTCCCGATGACGTCGAGCGTGCGTCCCAGCCAGCCGCTGCGGTCGGGCGCCGGCCCGACGATGCCGCTGCGCCAGAAGCCGCCCGAGTTGAAGTGCGACTGGTCGGGATGCGAGTAGTCGACGGCGGGGAGCACGGCGACCTTGCCCGCGTCGTAGAGGTCGCGCAGCCCGCCCAGGCTCGGGTGCCAGCCGAAATCGGCCGTGTCGTGGAGCGCGAGGGCGCTCGCCGGGTCGACGCCGATGCGCGAGCGCAACTGCGCGTAGCGCGGGTCGGTCAGCGGCACCAGCGTGTTGAGCCCGTCGTTGCCGCCGTCGAGGTAGAGCGAGACGAGGATCGGGGCATCCGGCGCGTCCGCGGCCTGCGCCGCGGCGGCCTCGAGCACCCCGCGCGTCGAGAGGCCGGGCACGCCGTTGGCGGCCAGCAGGAGCCCGACGCCGCCGGCCAGCAGGTGGCGGCGCGAGAGACCGCCCGCGCGCTCGAACTCGGCGAGCCCGTCGAGCGCCTGCGCCGGGATCGGCACGAGACGCCCGGCGTCGCCGCGCAGCGCGGCACGCGTGCCGTGCCAGTCGCTGCAGCCGCGCGCCATCAGCAGACCTGCGCGTCGGGGCCGGCCAGGAGGACGTGGCGCAGCACGCGCTCGCGCTCGGGCCAGAAGTGCTTGACCTCCCACTTCTCGCCCTTGCCCGCAACGCTGCGGCGGCTGTAGGACGCGAGCGCCGAGCTCGTCGCCCTGCTCGTCCACGGCTGCCCCGCGTACGCGACCGAGCGCTCGAGCGCCTGCTCGGGCGTGCGCTTCTGCGGCACGGCCCCGTCCTTGATCGCGTCCTGGAGCAGCGAGGCGGCGGCCTGGAAGCGCATGCGCAGGGAGCCCGTCGAGAGCCACGCCTCGTTCTGCTCCCAGCCGCTCACGTTGGGCGGGTAGAACGGGCGCTGCCCCATCTGGTCGAGCATCCAGACCCAGTCGTCCGTCGTGACGTACGTGCCCGTCTGGCGCAGCATCCCGGCCACGTAGACGACCGGCGGCTTGATCATGTCGGGCTCCTCGAGGTCGGCGTAGAGCGCGCCGTCGGCGAGGATCAGCGAGAGCACGGGCGCGACCTCGTAGCCCGACTCGGTGTACGCCTTGACGAGCGTGCGCAGCAGGCGCGGCGGGCACGGCCGCGGCGAGAAGTACCCCCACAGCTGCGCGCACAGGTACGGCGCGTGATGGCGGTTCTGGAGCGCGAGGTCGACCACGTCGAGCGGGCCGAAGCGCCCGTGCTTGCCGAGGATGTGCTTCGTGCCGCCGTCGTGCAGCTTCGGATCGAAGCCGAAGCGCTTGCTGTCGTAGTCGAACGTGAAGCCCGTGAGCGCCCGCGCCGACTCGCGGATGTCCTTCTCCGTGTAGCCGTTGTTGGCGCCGAGCGTGAAGAGCTCGAAGAACTCGCGCGCGAAGTTCTCGTTGGGGGCCTCGTCGCTCGAGCCCGCGAGGTCGAGCCAGATCTGCATCGCGCCGTCGCGCACCATGGCGCGCGCCAGCGTGCGGAAGTTGCCGAGCGCGTAGCGGCGCAGCGTGCGCTGCTGGCGCATCATCAGCTTGACGTCGCCGACCTTGTCGTTCGACGTCGCCCAGTGATCGTGCCAGTTGAGCGTCATGCGCTCGACGAGCGGATGGCGCCCGCGCACCATGCGGTCGAGCCACCACAGGACGTCGTGGCCGTACTCGTTGGCCGGGCTGATCGGCCGCCCGTCGACACGCGGCTCGGGCCCCTCGAGCGCCGCGCCGCGCGGATGCAGGAACTCGTGCACCAGTTCGGCGTGCGTGCGCTTGCCGCGCAGGTCGCGCGGCCGGGGGCCGAACCCCGCGCGCCACCACAGGCGTTCGATCATGGCCGTCTCTCGAGCCGTGCCTGCCATCACGTCCCCTTCCTCCCGCGCACGACGAGCACGGCGCGCATCCCGAGCGCCTCGTGATCGGCGAGCGTGCACACCAGCACGTAGCGGCCCGGCCGCAGGCGCACCCGCAGCCGGCCCAGGGCGCCGTGGCGCACGACCCCGGTGGAGGCCACGATCCGGCCGCGCGCGTTGCGCACGGCGAGGTCGTGGTCGTCCTGCCCGTTGTTCTTGAGCTGAGCGACGAGCACGCCGGCGGGCGCCTGGGAGCGGCTCGTGCCGAGACGGTACTCGGACGCGAACGCGAGCAGGCGGGCAGGCGGCGGCGAAGCCGACTGGTGTGGGGTCGAGACCAGCACCAGGTCCCAGTCTGGTCGAAGACCGCAGCAGAGGTCAGTGCGGCTATCCGGAGCTTCCGGCCTATTCGGGGGGTTCTGGGTCGTCCGAGACGCTCGAACCCCGTGCCGGGGGTACGTGGCTCGCCGGGTACGTGGCTCGCCGGGTACGTGGTTCGCCGGGTTCTTCTCGCCGCGGGATCCGGCTACTTCGCGAGCATGCCGCCGTCGACGACGAGGCGCTGCCCCGTGACGAACCCGGCCATCGGCGAGGCCAGGAAGACCACGGCGTCTGCGACCTCGTCGGGCTCGACCAGGCGGCCGAGTGCGATCGGTGCGGTCAGCTCGTCGTAGGAGTCCTGCTCGCTCTTGCCCTGCGTCTCGGCGGTCTCGCGGATCATCGCGCGGGCCAGGCCGCCCTCGACCGGGCCCGGGTTGACGCTGTTGACGCGCACGCCGAACTCCCCGACCTCCTTCGCGAGCGACTCGACGAGGCCCGCGACCGCGAACTTCGACGCGCAGTAGGCGCCCATCGAGTGGGCGCCGCGCAGCGAGGAGATCGAGGCCGTGACGACGAGCGCGCCCGAGCGCTGCTCGACCATCTGCGAGCCGAAGGCCTGCAGCGTGTAGAGCACGCCCGTCGTGTTGACGGCCAGCACGCGCTCCCAGGTTGCGTCGTCGAGCTCGAGCACCGGCACGTTGCAGCCGATCCCGGCGTTGGCGCAGGCGATGTCGACGCGGCCGTGCGCGCGCAGGACGGCCTCCAGCGCCGCCGCGGTCTCGCTGCGCGAGGTCACGTCGTGGCGCACCGCGCGGGCGTCGCGGCCCTGCCCGCGCAGCCGCGCGCACAGCTCCTCGGCGGCGGCCGGGTCGACGTCTCCGGCCACGACGCGCGCGCCGTGCTCGCAGAGCTTGCGCACGATCGCGGCGCCGATCGCGCCGGAGGCCCCCGAGACGTACGCAACCTTCTCTTCGAGCAGCATCGCCGTGCCAGACTACCGCCGTGGCTGCGCGCACCGCTTACGAGAAGATCTGGGCCGATCACGCCATCGGCGACGACCTCATGTACGTCGACATGCACCTCGTCCACGAGGTCACGAGCCCGCAGGCGTTCGAGGGCCTCCGGCTCGCCCGCCGCCCGGTGCGGCGGCCCGATCGCACGATCGCGACGGCCGACCACAACGTCCCGACCTGGGAGCTCTCGCGCCCGATCGAAGACGACGTCGCGCGTCAGCAGCTCGAGGCGCTCGCGCGCAACGTCGAGGAGTTCGGCATCCCCTACTACGGGCTCGGGCACCGCCGCCAGGGCATCGTCCACGTGATCGGCCCCGAGCTCGGCATCACGCAGCCGGGCATGACGATCGTGTGCGGCGACTCGCACACCTCGACGCACGGCGCGTTCGGCGCGCTCGCGTTCGGCATCGGCACGAGCGAGGTCGAGCACGTGCTGGCGACGCAGACGCTGCCGCAGAAGCGCGCTCACAGCATGCGGGTGACGTTCACCGGGCAGCCGGGCGTCGGCGTCGGCGCGAAGGACCTGATCCTCGGGCTGATCGCGCAGGAGACCTCCGCCGGGGCGACGGGGCACGTCGTCGAGTACGCCGGCGAGGCCATCCGCGCGCTCTCGATGGAGGGCCGCATGACCGTCTCCAACATGTCGATCGAGTGGGGCGCGCGCGCCGGTCTGATCGCGCCCGACGAGACCACGTACCGCTTCCTCGAAGGCCGCCCGGGCGTGCAGGAGCCGCTCGCGCAGGCGATCGAGCGCTGGGCCCGCTACACCACCGACGAGGGCGCGGCGTTCGACCGCGAGCTCACGGTCGACGCCTCGGCGCTGGCGCCCCAGATCACGTGGGGGACGAACCCCGGGCAGACCGCGCCGATCTCGGCGGTCGTGCCCACGCCGGCCAACGAGGACGAGCAGCGTGCGCTCGACTACATGGGCCTGAAGGCCGGCGCCCCGCTCGCCGGCACCCCGGTCGACCGCGTCTTCATCGGCTCGTGCACGAACGGCCGCCTGGGCGATCTGCGCGCGGCCGCCGAGGTCGTGCGCGGCAAGCACGTCGCGGCCGGCGTGCAGGCGCTCGTCGTGCCCGGCTCGATGCACGTCAAGGCGCAGGCCGAGGCCGAGGGCCTCGACCGCGTGTTCGCGGATGCGGGCTTCGAGTGGCGCAACGCGGGCTGCTCCATGTGCCTCGGCATGAACCCCGACGTGGCCGGCCCCGGGGAGCGCGTGGCCTCGACGTCCAACCGCAATTTCGAGGGCCGCCAGGGGCGCCTCGCGCGCACGCATCTGATGAGCCCGGAGATGGCCGCCGCCGCCGCCGTCACGGGGTGCCTGGTCGACGTACGGGAGGTCGTGTGATGGAGCACTTCGACGTCGTCACGGGGCCGGTCGCCGCGCTCGACCGCGCGAACGTCGACACCGACCAGATCATCCCGAAGCAGTTCCTCAAGCGCATCGAGCGCACGGGCTACGGGCAGTTCCTGTTCTGGGACTGGGCCAAGGACCCCGATTTCCCGCTCAACGACCCCGCCTACGAGCGCGCGCCGATCCTCGTCGCGGGCGCGAACTTCGGCTGCGGCTCCTCGCGCGAGCACGCCGCCTGGGCGCTCGCGGGGCGCGGCTTCCGCGCCATCGTCGCGCCGTCGTTCGCCGACATCTTCCGCTCCAACTGCGGCAAGAACGGCCTGCTCACGGTGGAGCTGCCCGAGGCCGACGTGCGCGAGCTGATCGAGGCCGCGCCGGCCTCGGCGACCGTCGACCTGGAGCGGCAGGTGGTCACGCTGCCGTCGGGGCGCGAGGTCGCGTTCGCGGTCGACGAGGGCGTGCGCTACCGGCTGCTGAACGGCTACGACGACATCGGCCTGACGCTCCAGCGCGTCGACGCCATCGACGCCTACGAGCGCGAGCGCGAGCGCCCGGGGCCGTCGACGCTGGCGCTCTAAGGAGCGCATTTCCGTATGAGCGTGGCGTCTGGAGCGGCTGGATCGACCTCCAGCCGGCTGCCACCACGCAAAATTGGGGTCAGACCCCAACTTTGCGCGCCGGCCGGCGCCCCTGCTCGCTCCATCCACCCCAGCCACACACGCTCATACGCAAATGCGCTCTAGACACGAAACTCAGGGGGAACGGGGATGAAGATCCGGGCCGCGGTGCTCGAGGAGTTCGGCAAGCCGCTCGTCGTCCAGGACGTCGAGCTCGCGGGCCCGAGGGCGGGCGAGGTGCTCGTGCGCGTCGAGGCCTGCGGCGTCTGCCACACCGACCTCTACACCGCGAGCGGCGCCGACCCGACCGGGTATGCGCCGTGCGTGCTCGGGCACGAGGGCGCGGGCGTCGTCGAGCACGTCGGCGAGGGCGTCACGAGCGTCGTCCCGGGCGATCGCGTGATCACGCTCTTCGCGCCGGAGTGCGGCGAATGCCTGCACTGCCGCAGCGGCCGCACGAACCGCTGCCTCGCGATCCGCGACCAGCAGGGGCTCGGGTACCTCCCGGACGGCACGGCGCGCCTCTCGCGCGGCGACGAGCAGCTGCGCCACTTCATGGGCACCTCGACGTTCGCCGAGGCCACCGTGATGCCCGAGATCGCGCTTGCGAAGGTCGCACCGGACGTGCCGGCCGACGGCGCGAGCATCTTCGCGTGCGGGCTCTCGACCGGGCTCGGCGCCACGTTCTACACCGCCCAGGTCGAGCCCGGCACGACCTGCGCCGTCTTCGGCTGCGGGCTCGTGGGCCTCGGGGCGGTCGCGGGCTGCCGCCTGCGCGGGGCCGAGCAGATCGTCGCGATCGACCTCTCCGAGGAGCGCCTCGCGATGGCCCGCCACCATGGCGCGACCCACACGATGCTCGCCGGCGACGGCGTCGTCGAGGCGCTGCGCGAGCTGACCGGCGGCTTTGGCTGCGACTACACGTTCGAGGCGACGGGCAACGTCAAGGTCATGCGCCAGGCCGTCGAGTCGGCGCGCGAGGCCTGGGGGCTCGCCACGATGATCGGCGTCGCGGGCAAGGGCGAGGTGCTCGAGATCGTGCCGCGCTTCCTGATCACCGGCCGCCGCGTCACCGGCTCGTCCTTCGGCGGCGTCAAGGGCCGCAGCCAGGTGCCGGGGCTCGTGCAGCTGTGGATGGACGGCAAGCTCGACGTCGACAGCATGCTCAGCCACCGCATGCCGCTGGCCGACGTCAACAAGGCGTTCGACCTCATGCACCACCAGGACGGCATCCGCTCGATCCTGACGTTCTAGCCTGCACGATCGGGGTCAGACCCCATCGTGTGCAGGCTTCCCGATCCAGCGCCGCGCCGGCACCGCGTCGAAGTCGAGGAAGAGCGTCCGCTCGCGCACGTACGGGGCCTCGGCGAGCGCGCCGCCGGGGAGGACGCCGCGGTGCAGCCGCAGCGAGTGGTAGTGCGCCGCGGTGCGCGCGACGGCGTCGTCGTGCAGGTCGTCGCCGCGCAGGACGGCGATCGCCGCGCTGTCGGCGAACACCACGAGGTTCGCCCAGCGCCCCGGCTCGAGCAGCGCGTTGTGGTATGCCAGCAGGCCGGCGAGCGCGCCCGCGCGCACGACGATCGCGTCCTCGAGCAGCGCGAGCGGCGCATGGTCGACGCGCTCGCGGGCCTGCCCGAAGAACCCGACGCCCGCGGCCGGCCGCGCCCGCTCGAGCGCGTTCCAGTCGGGCACGACGATGCGGTGCCGCTCGCCGCCGCGGCGCAGATGCTGCTCGCCGGGCGTGCGCGGTGCCGAGCGCAGCACGCCGCGCAGGCGCTCGAGCAGCGCGAGGTCCTCGGCGACGTGCGCGGGATCGTCGAGCACGCCGCCATTCTCGCGGGTCGGTAGGCTCCTGCCGTGATCCTCGAACGCAGCATGGAGCCCGGCTGGCTCTCCAACTCCTACGTCGTCGGCGACCGCCCCGGTGGCAGCGCCGTCCTCATCGACGCCGGCGGGCCGCCGGAGCCGATCGTCGCCGCGATCGAGCGGCACCGCCTGACGGTGACGCACATCCTCGTCACCCACCACCACTCCGATCACGTCGCCCACCTCGGCGCGATGCGGGAGCGCTACGGCGCGCCCGTCCTCGCGCACGCGCTCGAGGCGCCGCGCCTCGACGGCGGCGCCGACGCGCTGCTCGGCCAGGGCGACGTCGTCGAGACCGGCGGGCTGCGCATCGAGGCGCTGCACACGCCCGGCCACACCGACGGGATGCTCGCGTTCGTCGTCAACGGCGGCGAGTGCTTCACCGGCGACACGCTCTTCGCGGGCTCGGTCGGCGGCGTGCGCGGGGCGACGGCGACGAGCTTCGAGGATCTGCGCAGCTCGATCATGGACCGGCTGCTGAAGCTCGATCCGGCGTGCGTCCTCAACCCGGGGCACATCGGCCACTCGACGGTCGCCCGCGAATTCGAGACGAACCCGTTCGTGCGCCTCTGGCGCGGGCTCGACGGCGAGGGCTCCGAGCCGTGCACGGCGCTCGGCCAGCCCGCGACCCTGATCCTCTGGGGCGACGACTACGACGGCGGCTACAAGGCCTGGGTGCGCTGGGCCGACGGAAGCGACGACATCGTGCCCGGCAGCCGGGTCGAGCGGGGCTGAGCGTTGCGCGAGGCGGTCACGCCGAGCGCGGGCGTCGAGGCGGCGCTCGCGCGCGCGGCCGGCGTCAATCCGGTCGTCAACGCGCTCTGCCTGGTCGACGCCGAGGCGGCGCGAGAGCGCGCGCGTGCGCTCGAGGCGCGCCTCGAGCGCGGCGAGGACACCGGCCCGCTGACGGGCTGGACGTTCACCGTCAAGGACGCGATGCGGCAGGCCGGGTACCCCTGCACGGCGGGCTCGCGCGCGCTCATGGACGTGGTGCCCGACGCCAGCACGGCCTGCGTCGCGCGCCTCGAGGCGGCGGGGGCGATCGCGATCGGGCGCAGCAACGTGCCCGAGTTCTGCTACCGCGGCACGACCCGCAACGAGCTCTACGGCCAGACGGGCAACCCCTTTGCACCCGACCGCTCGGCGGGTGGCAGCTCGGGCGGTGCCGCAAGCGCGCTGGCGCTCGGCGTCGGCGAGCTCGCGCTCGGGTCCGACGGCGGCGGCTCGGTGCGCATCCCCGCCTCCTTCTGCGGCACGGTGGGACTGAAGCCGACCTACGGCCTCGTGCCGCGTACGCCCGACTCCGCGGGCTGGCTCCTGCTGACGCACTTCGGGCCGCTCACGCGCACGGTCGAGGAGTGCGCCCGCGCGCTCGCCGTCATGGCCGGGCCCGATCCGCTCGACCCGCTCTGCCTGCCGGCGCTCGGCCACGATTACGAGGCCGCCGTGCGCGACCCCGGCGACCTCTCGGGACTGCGCGTCGCGGCGTCCGACGACCTCGGCTACATCCGCCTCGACCGCGAGGTGCGTGAGCGCTTCGCCGAGGCCGTCGCGGCGTTCGCCAAAGCGACGGGCGCCACCGTCGAATGGACGCATCCCGGGCTGCCGTCACCGCTCGATGTCTGGAACGCGATCGCCTGCGGCGACAACAGCGCGAGCGAGGGACCGCTGCTCGCGAGCGGCCTCGTGGGCGACGACGCGCGCGCGCTGATCGAGGCCGGCGCCGGCCTCAGCGCGGAGGAGTACGTGACCGCGCGCAACGCGGCGCACGAGATCGCCGGCAGGTGGGCCGCGTTCCACGCGCGCTACGACCTGCTGCTGACGCCGGCCATGGAGTGCGTCGCGTTCCCGCTCGCAGACTGGGCGCCGCGCGAGCTCGACGGCCAGGCGATCGGCGAGTTCTACGACGACTACTGCCACTTCTGCTACCCGTTCAACCTCACGGGCCAGCCCGCGATGAGCGTGCCGATGGCACCCGGCTCGGGCGGTCTGCCGCTCGGGCTGCAGATCGTCGGCCGGCGCTTCGAGGACGACCTGGTGCTGCGCGCCGCCGCGGCCTGGGAGCGCGCCCAGCCGTGGGAGCTCCCGTCCCCCCGGCCGGGCGCGGCGCGACCGACGCCGCCTGCCCTCGACGCCGCGGCCGCGGCGGGCGAGCGCGTCGCGGCGATCGCGGGCGTCGACGCCTGGTCGCTCGCGGCGCCGGCGCGCGCGGGCGAGCTGTTCGCGCTCGCGGACGGGCGGCGTGCGCGCGTCGTGCGTGCCTGGAGCCCGCGGGCGGGCGAGCTGGAGGTCTCCTTCCAGCTCGAGGCATGAGCGCCGATCCC
This sequence comes from uncultured Actinomycetes bacterium, assembly GCA_963743275.1. GTDB lineage: Bacteria > Actinomycetota > Thermoleophilia > Gaiellales > JALYLC01 > JALYLC01. The sequence continues at coordinate 570,389 of CAVUPB010000006.1, forward strand.
GACGGCGAGCGCCGCGCGCGCAGGACCGAGCTGCGGCGCCGCCAGCTGCGGCGCCGGCGGGCGACCGGCGCGGCCCTGCTCGTCGCGGTGGCCGGGATCGGCATCTGGGCCGCCGCCACGCTCGCGTCCGGACGCGGGGGCCGGAGCACCGCCGACTCGGTTGGGACGATCACGATGACCTCCGGCGGCACCCAGTCCAACGCCACCGACATCACGCTGACCGGCATTACGGAGACGACGACCGCGCCCGCGACGACGACCACCCCCGACCCAAGCGGGCGCAGCGTGACGATCGCGTGGGTGGGCGACATGGTGCTGGCCTCGAAGTACGGCACGCCGCCGGCGAACGGCCGGGGCTCGATGGCGCCCGTCGCCGCCCCGCTGCGCAGCGCCGACATCGCGTTCGGCAACCTCGAGGAGACGCTCTCGCAGCTCCCGGACGTCAAGTGCGGCAGCTCGCCGAACTGCTTCGCGTTCCAGGCGCCGCCGTCGTACGCGCGGCTGATCGCGGCCGCGGGCTTCGACGTCATGAACGTCGCCAACAACCACGGGGACGACTTCGGCGCGGCCGGCCAGCGCTCGACCGAGCGCGCGCTGCGGGCGGCGGGCCTGCGCTGGACGGGCCGCCCCGGGCAGATCACGGTCATGCGCCGCAACGGGCTCCGCATCGCGCTGCTCGGCTTCGCGCCCTACAAATGGGCCTCGCGGCTCGAGCAGGTGGGCGTCGCGCAGGCGCTCGTGCGCAAGGCCGCCGGCATGGCCGATCTGGTCGTCGTCGCGATCCACGCGGGGGCCGAGGGGTCGGGGGCCACGCACGTCCCCCACGGCACGGAGTACTTCCTCGGCGAGAACCGCGGCGATGCGCGGCGCTTCGCGCACGCGGTCGTCGACGCAGGCGCCGATCTCGTGGTCGGGTCGGGACCGCACGTGATCCGCGGCGTCGAGCGCTACCACGCGCGCCTGATCGCGTACTCGCTCGGCAACTTCGCCGGCTACAAGAACTTCGGCACGGGTGGCGCGCTCTCGCTGAGCGCGATCCTGAGCGTCGAGCTGCGCGGCGACGGCGCGTTCGCGGGCGGCACCTGGACGTCGCTGCGCCTCGACGGCAGCGCGCTGCCGCACATCGATCCGACGGGCGCCAGCGCGCGCCTCGTCGAGCAGCTCTCGCGCGAGGACTTCGGCGCGTCCGCGGCGAGGATCGCCCCGGACGGCACGATCCGGGCGTGACATACCATCCGGCCCATGGCACCTGAGCCCACGCCGCGGGCGCCCGAGCAGAAATCGCGCATCCCGTCGGGCCTGCGCGGCAGCAAGCCGCACATGCCCGGGTGGAAGGTCCACCCGGCCGCGGACGGGCGCGGCGCGCCTCCGCCCCCCTCGCCGATACGCCGCTGGCGGCTGTGGCCGATCCTGGTCGTGCTGCTCGTCGTGAACTACTGGGCGGCCTCGACGTTCCCGGACAAGCCCACGCGGGCGCACATCTCCTACTCGCCGCAGTTCCTGCACGAGGTGCGCGGCAACAACGTCAGCCTGGTCACGATCACGCAGCAGAAGATCGAGGGCGAGTTCAAGCACGCGGTGACCGTCGACAAGACGAAGTTCACCCGCTTCTCCACGAACCAGCCCGCGCTGCCGACCGACGACACGCTGCTCGCGCTGCTCAAGGCGCGCGGCGTCGAGATCAACGCCAAGCCGCCCGACTCGGGCCGCGGCGTGCTGGCGCAGGTGCTGCTCGGGTTCGGGCCGACGCTGCTGATCCTCGGCATCATCATCTTCGCGATGCGGCGCGCCACGGCCGGCGGCGGCGCCCTCGGCGCTCTGGGTCGCTCGAAGGCGCGCCGCTACGAGGGCACGGAGCGCGTCACCTTCGACGACGTCGCCGGCATCGAGGAGGCCGAGCAGGAGCTGATCGAGGTCGTCGACTTCCTCAAGAACCCGGGCAAGTACAGCTCGCTCGGCGGCAAGATCCCGCGCGGGGTGTTGCTCATGGGCCCGCCCGGCACCGGCAAGACCCTGCTCGCCCGCGCGGTCGCGGGCGAGGCCGGGGTGCCGTTCTTCTCGGCCAGCGCGAGCGAGTTCGTCGAGATGATCGTCGGCGTCGGCGCCTCGCGCGTGCGCGACCTCTTCGCACAGGCCAAGGCCCATCAGCCCGCGATCATCTTCATCGACGAGCTCGACGCGATCGGCCGTGCGCGCGGTGCGGGCGCGAGTCTCGGCGGCCACGACGAGCGCGAGCAGACGCTCAACCAGATCCTCACCGAGATGGACGGCTTCAGTCCCAACAGCGGCGTGATCGTGCTGGCGGCGACGAACCGGCCGGACGTGCTCGACAAGGCGCTGCTGCGGCCCGGCCGCTTCGATCGGCGCGTGGCCGTGCAGCCGCCCGACCGCCAGGGGCGGCTCGAGATCCTGGGCGTGCACACGCGCTCCGTGCCGCTGGCGGACGACGTCGACCTCGGGTCGATCGCCTCCACGACCCCGGGGATGGTCGGCGCCGACCTCGCGAATCTCGTCAACGAGGCCGCCCTGCTGGCCGCGCGCCGCAGCCACACGAAGGTCGCGATGGCCGATTTCACGGACGCCGTCGAGAAGATCGTGCTCGGGGTCGAGCGCCGCGTGATGATGACGCCGGCAGATCGCGAGCGCACGGCCTACCACGAGGCGGGGCACGCGCTCGTCGGCATGCTCAATCCGCATGCGGATCCCGTGCGCAAGGTCTCGATCATCCCGCGCGGCATGGCGCTCGGCGTGACGTTCTCGGCCCCCGACTCGGACCGCTTCAACTACGACGAGGACTACCTCAAGGCGCGCCTCCGGGTCGCCCTGGGCGGGCGCGTGGCCGAGGAGCTGGTCTACGACAGCATCAGCTCGGGCGCGGAGTCCGACATCCAGCAGATGACCGCGATCGCGCGCCAGATGGTCGGGCGCTGGGGCATGAGCGCCGCCATCGGGCCGGTCGCGGTGATCCCCTCGGAGAGCGACGGCTACCTGCTCCCCGGCGTCTCGCAGACCTCGGAGGACACCCAGAAGCTGGTGGATGCGGAGGTGCGGCGCCTGGCCGAGGAGGCGCACGCCGACACGACGGCGCTCCTGCGCAGCGAGCGCGTTCGGCTGGACGCGCTCACCAAGGCATTGCTCGAGGCCGAGACGCTCGACGAGGACGCGGCCTACGCCGCCGCCGGCGTGCCCCATGTCGCGGCGGTGGATCCAGCCGCCGCCGAGACCGCGCCGGTGGCGCTACGCTCGCAGACCCAGGCGACAAAGGACGGGACATGACAGAGCTGTGGCGAGGGTTCGCGAACATGGCGGCGACGGCGGGCCGCGAGGTCGTGATCGCCAAGGGTCGCGGTTCGACCGTCTGGGACGACAAGGGCAAGGCGTACCTCGATTCCACGGCCTCGCTCTGGTACATGAACGTCGGCTACGGGCGCGACGAGATCGCCGACGCCGTCGGCGCGCAGCTCAAGGAGCTGGCCGCGTTCCACACCTTCGGCCCGTTCGCCAATCCGCCGCTCTTGAAGCTCGCGGACCGCGTGGCCGAGATGTCGGCGATGGACGGCGCGGCCGTCTTCTTCACCTCGGGCGGCGGCTCCGACGCCGTCGACACGGCCGCCAAGCTCGCCCGCCGCTACTGGGACGCGGTCGGCAAGCCCGAGAAGCAGATCCTCATCTCGCGCGAGCACGGCTACCACGGCACGAACGGCTTCGGGACGAGCCTCCAGGGCATCCCGGGCAATCGCACGGGCTACGGCGACCTCATGCCGCACATCGAGAACATCCCGTGGGGCGACGCGGACGCGCTCGGGCGCCTGCTCGCCGATCACGGCGACCGCGTGGCCGCGCTCATCGGCGAGCCCGTGATCGGCGCGGGCGGCGTGATCCCGCCGCCCGACGGCTTCTGGCCGCGCGTGCAGGAGCTCTGCCGCAAGCACGACGTGCTGCTCATCTCGGACGAGGTCATCTGCGGCTTCGGCCGCCTCGGGAGCGACTTCGGCTGCCAGCGCTTCGGCGTCACGCCCGATCTCATGACCTGCGCGAAGGGCCTCACGTCGGGCTACGTCCCGATGGGCGCCGTCGTCGTCTCGGATCGCGTCAAGCAGCCCTTCTTCGCCGAGGGCTCGGCCGAGATGTTCCGCCACGGCTACACCTACGGCGGCCATCCGGCGGCCGCCGCGGCCGCTCTCGCGAACCTCGCCATCATCGAGCGCGAGGGCCTGATCGAGCGCGTCCGCGAGCTCGAGCCGGTGCTCGCCGAGGCCTACCAGGAGCGCTTCGAGGGCCATCCCATGGTCTCCGAGGTGCGCGCCATCGGCCTCGCCGCCGCCGTCGAGTTCACGCCCGAGGCGCTGGCCGCGACGCCGCGCCTGGCCGACATCGTCTCCGACCTCGCGCTCGAGCACGGCCTCATCGGCCGCGGGCTGCGCGGCGTCGCGATGCAGGTCTCGCCGCCGTTCGTGGTGACCGAGGACGAGATCGCCGAGATGGCGCGCCGGCTGCGGCTGGCCGTCGACGACGCGATGCGGCTGCATCCCGTCGCGGCCTGACGACACGCACGCGAGCCCGCGATGCGGCTGACACCGCGCGAGGTCGAGCGCCTGCTGCTGTTCCAGGCGGCGGAGCTGGCGCGCCGCCGGCGCGGCCGCGGCCTGCGCCTCAACCAGGCGGAGGCCACCGCGCTGATCGCGGACGAGGTCTGCGAGGCCGCGCGCGACGGTCTCGGCTACGACGAGGTCTGCGCGCGCGGCTACGCCGTGCTCGGCCCGGCCGACGTGCTCGACGGCGTCGCCGCGCTCGTCCCGCGCATCGAGCTCGAGGCGCTCTTCGCCGACGGCATGCGCCTGCTCGTCCTGCACGATCCGATCGGCCGGGCCGAGCCGCCGCCCGCGCTGCCCGCGGAGCCGCCGCTCGTGTGGCTCGACGGCGCCCTCGGGCCGTTCGCCGCCCGCAACACGGCCGCCGTCCCGATCGGCCTCAGCTCGCACGTGCACCTCTTCGAGGTCAACCGGCGGCTCGAGCTCGACCGCGCCGCCGTCTACGGTCTGCGGCTCGCGCTCGCGGCGGGGGCCAAGGTCGTGATCGAGCCCGGAGCGAGCGCCGACCTGTACGCCGTCCCGATCGCGGGGCTGCGCGTCGTGCGCGGCCACGGCGGCCTCGTCGACGGGCCGCTGGACGATCCGGGCGCGCGCGAGCGGGCGCTCGGCCTGGCGCGCGAGCGGGGCTACCTCGGTGCCTGACCCGCGCGTCGCGCTGGGCGACACCGGCCTCGAGGTCGAGGCCGAGCGCGACGACGCCAGTGGCATCGCGACGGGCATGGGCGGCACGATGCGCGACGGCCTCGCGGTGCGCGCCGAGCGCGGCGGCGTCGGCATCGCGATCACCGACGTCCTGCTGCTCGACCCGGTGCTCGGGGTGCGCCGCACGAGCATCGGCGTGAGCGGCGGCCGCGTCGTGGCGTGCGGCCGCGCGGGCAACCCCGACACGATGGCTGCGATCGACGTCGTGCTCGACACCGCGACGGCCGTGATCGACGGGCGCGGCCTGGTCGCGACCCCGGGCGGCATCGACAGCCACGTGCACTGGCTCTCGCCGCAGATCTGCGACGCGGCGCTCGCCGGCGGGCTGACGACGCTCGTGATGCAGGACTTCGGGCCGGTCTGGAACCTCGGCTGCAACCCGGAGGAAGGCCTGCGCGCGACGTGGGCCGCGCTCGAGGAGCACCCGCTCAACGCCTGCCTGCTCGTGCGCGCGTCGTCGGCCCGGCCGGGGCCCGCCGAGGATGCGCTGCGCGCCGGCGGAGGCGGGCTCAAGATCCACGAGGACGTGGGCGCCGGGCCCGAGCAGCTGCGCTGCGCGCTCGATCTCGCCGACGCCCACGACGTGCAGCTCGCGGTGCACACCGACGGCATGAACGAGCTGCTCTCCGTCGAGGACACGCTGGCGGTGACCGCGGGCCGGACCTGGCACGCGTACCACGTCGAGGGCTGCGGCGGCGGCCACTGGCCCGACACGCTGGCGCTCGCCGGCCGCGAGCGCATCCTCACGTCGTCGACGACGCCGACCGTGCCGTTCGGCGTGCACGCCCGGGCCGAGCATCTCGCGATGGTGCCCGCCGTGCACGTGCTCGCACCCGGCGTCGTGCACGGGGACGCGACGATCGTGCGTCATCGCGTGCGGGCGGGGACGATGGCGGCCGAGGGGCTGCTGCACGACCTCGGCGTGATCGCGATGCTCTCGAGCGACTCGCAGGGCATGGGCCGCGTCGGCGAGGTCGTGCGGCGCGCGTTCCAGAACGCGGCCGCGATGCGCGCCCTGCGCGGGGCGGAGCCGGGTGCCGCCGACAACGAGCGGGTGCTGCGGCACCTCGCGAAGGTCACGATCAACCCGGCGATCGCCCACGGGCTCGCGGCGCACGTCGGCTCGCTCGAGCCCGGCAAGCTCGCCGACGTCGTGCTCTGGCAGCCGCATCTGTTCGGCGTGCGGCCCGAGCTCGTGCTCAAGGCGGGCGTCGCGGTCTACGGCGCCTCCGGCGAGGGCAACGCGACCACGGGCCTGAGCGAGCCGGTGCTGCTGCGCCGCCAGGTCGGCGGGGGCGGAGCCGCCCCGTCGCGGCTGTCGCTGGCGTTCCTCGCGCGCTCGGCGCTCGGCGCCGAGCTGCCGACGGCGCGCGAGCGCGTGCCCGTCGAGGGCTGCCGCGAGCTCACCGCCGCGAGCATGGTGCGCAACGGCCGCACCGGGGAGGTGCGGGTCGACCCGCGCACCCACGCGGTCACGCTCGACGGCGAGCCCGTGGCCGCACCGGCGCTGGAGGAGGTGGCGCTGTCCGGGCGCTACCTGCTCGGATGAGCGAGCGCGACCCCGACGAGCTCGCGGCCGAGCTCATCGAGCAGACGGCCGAGCTCGCGCTCTCGCTGCACGGGGCCATCGCGCCGCTCACGCGTGCAGGCGCGGCGCTGCACGCGGCCGCGCCCGTGGCCGCGATCTTCGAGCAGCCGGCGGGCGCCAAGCCGCGCCACCGCGCGGGACGGCCGTCGGGCGAGCTGATCGCGCTCGCGGCCGACGTCGCCGAGCGCGTGCGCGAGCTCGCCGCCTACGCGCCGGGCGAGGACAACCCGGCGCTCGAGCCGCTCGCGCTCGCCTGCTTCTACGTCGTCGACGCGCGGCGCTCGAACGCGTTCGGCCTGCAGCACCTGGCCGGAGGCCGTCCGCGGGCGCGCGTCCTCGACGAGGAGGAGGCGCGCCAGGATCCCACCCTCCCGGTGGGCACCGCGCTGATCCGCGTCTGGAGCGAGCTCGGCGGTGAGCCGCCGGTGTGCGTCGAGCTCGGCCTGCGCCGGGCGTAGCCCGCCTGCGGCTCAGACCCCGAGCGACTCGAACGCGCCGGGCGGCGGATCCTCGACGGCGCGGCGCTCCTTGAACGTCTCGCTCATGCGCAGCTCCTCGTCGCCGGGGATGCTGCGGCGGCGGAGCGTGCCGTCGTCGGAGAGCTCGTAGGCGCCCGCACGGCCGAGCGGCGGCGAGTACACGTGCACCGTCAGCGCGGTGTCGCCCGCGACGTGCTGCATGCGGTGGATGTGCGCGCCGTCGAAGCGGAACGTCTCGCCGGCCGTGAACTCGACCCGGGCGAGCCAGTCGCCGACGGGCCGCAGCACGATGTGCTCCTCGGAGACCGTGCCGCGCACGACGTGGACCGCCCCGAGCGACCCGTCGTGGTCGTGGAACCCGGTGTCCCCGGCCTGCTTCCAGCCGATCGCGTAGGCCTCGCTGTAGGCCGTCCGCCAGAGCTGGGTGTACGTGCGCTCGCCCTTCTCGAAGTCGACCAGCGCATCGAGGTCGTAGACACCCGACGCCGCCTCCGCCGCCCGTGCGCACTCCGTGAGCGTCATGCAGCGGTCGTCCGGCAGCGCTTCGGCCAGGACGCCAATCACGGCGGGGGTCGTGTCGTTCACGATCGGCTCCTCAATCACCAGGGGGGAACGTTCTAGTGAATCGTTTCACTAATCATCCTCCCGGATCGGCCGTTCGTCAAGTAACGTCCTGCGAGGATGGGTGACCGTGACCAGGTGCCCGCGCGCCCGCGACGACCCACCATCAGGCAGCTCGCCGAGCACACGGGGCTGTCCCAGGCGGCGGTGTCGTACGCGCTGCGCGGCCTGCAGGTGTCGCCGGAGACGCAGGCGCGCGTGCAGGCGGCGGCCGAGGAGCTCGGCTTCCGCACCGATCCGATCGCGCGCGCGCTGCGCGGCGGTGCGACGCGCAGCGTCGGGATGGTCGTCGGCAGCCTCGCCGACCTCTACCTCCAGGAGCTCGTCGCGGGCGTCCAGCGCCATCTGCGCGCGGGCGACCGGCAGCTCCTGATCGCCGACGCGGACGGCGACCCGGCGATCGAGGTCGAGCTCGCGCTCGAGCTCGCCGACCGCCGCGTCGATGCGCTCATCGTCTCGCCGATCGGGCCGTTCGCGGCCGGCTGGGCCGACGTCGCGAAGGCCGTGCCGACCGTCAGCATCGGCGAGCGCATGCCGGGGGCCGACATCGCCGGGCAGGTGCTGTTCGACCACGAGCGCGCCGTGCGCGCCGTGCTCGAGCATCTCGCCGAGCGCGGCCACAAGCGCATCGGCGTGCTCTCGTGGGCGATCGAGCGCGCCCCGGCGCGCGCGGCCGAGCAGGCGGTGGTCGAGTGGTCGCAGCGGCTCGGGCTCGAAACGCAGCTGCACGCGTGCGAGTACAGCCTCAACGGCGCCCAGCCGCTCGCGCGCGACCTCCTCAGCGATCCTGGGCGCCCGACGGCGATCTTCGCGCTCTCGGACTCGGTCGCGCTCGGCGTCTACGCCGCCTGCCGGGAGCTCGGCCTCCGCATCCCCGGCGACGTCGCCGTCGTGGGCTTCGACGACCAACCCGTCTCGCGCCTGCTCGACCCGCCGCTGACGAGCGTGCGCTGGCACACCGACCGTATCGCCGAGATCGCCGTCCGCCTCGCCGTCGGCGCGAGCGAGGAGGCCGCCCTGGCGCGCACGGCGATCGTGCCGCCTGCCCTGCACGCGCGTGGCTCGACCGGTTAGCGTGAGCCACGTGAGCGAACGCCATGCCGCGCATCCGCTGCTCGGCGAGCTCGAGGAGCTCATCGCGAGCCGTGAGAGCCCGCCGCGCAGCGAGCGCCTGACCAACTTCGCCCGCGTCCTGCTCGGGCGCACGTTGCACGAGCGCCTGCGCACGTTCGATCTCGAGGAGCTCTACCGCCAGACCGCCGACCTCTTCGACTTCGCCGACGAGCGCGGGCTCGAGCCGCTGGCCGTGCGCGTGATCGACTCGCCGCCCGCGGGCACCGCGCTCGAGCTCAACGTGCCCGACGCGCCGTTCCTGGTCGATACGGTGCGCGCGGCGGTGCAGGGCGCCGGGCACGGCGTGCGTCTGCTCCTGCACCCGATCGTCGGCTTCCGGCGCGACGCCGAGGGCCGCATCGTGCGCGTCGCGGACGCACGCGGGGCCGAGGAGCGCGAGTCCGTCATGCGTCTCGAGCTCGACCGGCGCCTCACGCCGGCCGAGGGCGAGGCGCTCTCGGCGGCCGTGCGCGAGGCGCTCGGCGAGCTGCAGGGGGCCGTCGGCGACTTCGCGGCGATGCGGGCGATGGTCGAGCGCATGGCCGCGGCGGTGCGGGCGGCCGCCGGCCGGCGCGCCGCCGACGAGATCGACGAGACGGTGGCGTTCCTCGAATGGCTGCGCGAGGGGCATTTCATCCTGCTCGGCGCCCGCGTCTACGACATGGCCGAGGGGCCGGCGGGCCCGACGGTGCACGTCGAGGCCGGCTCCGGGCTCGGCATCCTGCGCGACGACGACAGCTCGCGCTTCGCGGAGCCGACGGCGGTCGCCGAGCTGCCCGAGTTCCTGCGCGAGCGCCTCGTCGCCGAGGGCGACCTGCTCGTGATCGGCAAGACCAACCGCCGCTCCCGCGTGCACCGCCGCGCGCGCATGGACGACGTCTCCGTGCGGGTCCTGCGCCCCGACGGCACGCTCGCGGGCCTCCTGCGCGTGATCGGCCTGTTCACCTCGCTCGTGTACCTCGAGCAGGCCTCGCGCACGCCGCTCCTGCGCCGCAAGCTGCAGGCGATCATCGAGGCCGAGAACCTGATCGAGGGCTCGCACGACTACAAGGCGACGGTCGCGGCCTTCGAGTCGTTCCCGCGCGACGAGCTCTTCCAGGCACCCGTCGAATCGCTGCGCGCCGAGCTCGTGGCCGCCGCTCGCGCGCAGGAGGCGCAGCGCGTCACGGTCACGGTGCGCCGCGACTCCGCCAGCCGCAACATCACGGTGATGATCGCCGTGCCCGGCGACCGCATGTCGACCGAGCTGCGCATCCGCCTGCAGGAGCTGCTCGCGGCGCGCTTCCGCGCCGAGTCCGTCGAGTATCACCTCGCGCTCGCCGAGGACGCGGCCGCGCAGCTCTTCTTCCTCCTGCACGTGCCGCCCGGGGGCGCGCCGGAGGTGCCGCTCGACGACCTCGAGCGCGACGTCGCGCGGCTCGCGCGCACATGGGACGACCGGCTGCTGGACGAGCTCGTCGCCCGCTTCGGCGACGGCGAGGGCCGGCGCCTCGCCGTCACGTACGGCTCGCGCCTGCCCGACTACTACAAGACCGCCACGTCCCCCGAGCTCGCGCTGCAGGACATCGAGCTGCTCGAGCGCGTCGCAGGGGGCGAGGCCTTCGCCGTCGGCCTGCAGAACGAGCGCCCCGAGCACACGCAGGCCGGCGCGCGCCCGCTCACGCGCGTCACGATGGCGCGCCACGGCGGCAAGATCCCGCTCGGCGAGCTGCTCCCGGTGCTCGAGGCGCTCGGGCTGACGGTGATGGAGGAGGTGCCGACGCGCCTCGACGGCGGCGACGACGGCGCCTACCTGCACGATTTCGGGGTCCTCGTCGACGATGCCCAGCTCGACTGCGAGCGCGACGGCGAGCGGCTGGCCGAGGCGATCACGGAGATCTGGAGCGGCCGCTGCGAGTCCGACTCGCTGAACGCGCTCGTGGTCGGCGCCGGGCTGCGCTGCGACGACGTCGTGATCCTGCGCGCGTACCGCCGCTACCGCCGCATCATCGCCCCGACCTTCACGGCCGCCTACCAGAACGACGTCCTCTGCCTGCATCCGAAGACGGCCGCGCTGCTCGTCGAGCTCTTCCGCGCGCGCTTCTGCGACGAGGCCGACGAGGCGCACGAGGCCGAGCTGCGGGCGCGCCTCGCCGAGCAGCTGGCCGCGGTCGGCGGCCTCGACGAGGACCGCATCCTGCGCGGCTTCGCGGCGCTCATCGACGCGACGGTGCGCACGAACGCCGCGCTCGACCGCGACTACCTCTCGTTCAAGCTGCGCTCGGCCGACGTGCCGCAGATGCCGGCGCCGGCGCCGCTCTTCGAGATCTTCGTCTACCACCCGCTCGTCGAGGGGATCCACCTGCGCGGCGGGCACGTCGCGCGCGGCGGCATCCGCTGGTCCGACCGCCGCGAGGACTACCGCACCGAGGTGCTCGGCCTGATGAAGGCGCAGACGGTCAAGAACGCCGTCATCGTGCCCGTCGGGGCCAAGGGCGGCTTCGTGCTGCGCACGCCGCCCGCAGGGCGCGACGCGCTGCGCGAGGAGGTGCGGCTGCGCTACTCGACGCTGATCCGCGGCATGCTCGACGTGACCGACAACATCGTCGGCGGCGAGGTCGTGCGGCCGGCGGGCGTGCGCGCCTTCGACGGCGACGACCCGTACCTCGTGGTCGCGGCCGACAAGGGCACCGCCGCGCTCTCCGACACGGCCAACGCCATCGCGATCGAGTACGGCTTCTGGCTCGGCGACGCGTTCGCCTCGGGCGGCTCCAAGGGCTACGACCACAAGGCCCTCGGCATCACGGCGCGCGGTGCCTGGGAGAGCGTCAAGCGCCACTTCCGCGAGCTCGGCCGCGACGTCGACGCGCGCCCGTTCACGGTCGTCGGCATCGGCGACATGTCGGGCGACGTGTTCGGCAACGGGATGCTGCTGTCGCGGCAGATCCACCTCATCGCCGCCTTCGACCACCGCCACGTGTTCCTGGATCCGACGCCCGACGCCGCCGCGTCGTTCGCGGAGCGCGCGCGGCTCTTCGCGCTCGGCGCCGGGACCTCCTGGATGGACTACGAGCGCGCCGCGATCTCCGCCGGCGGGGGCGTGTGGGCGCGCACCGAGAAGTCCGTGCCGCTCTCGCCCGAGGCGCGCGCCGCGCTCGGCGTCGAGTCCGAGGCGCTCGATCCCGACGAGCTCGTGCGCGCCATCCTGCGCGCCCCGGTCGACCTGCTCTGGAACGGCGGCATCGGCACGTTCGTCAAGGCCTCCGACGAGACGCACGCGGAGGTCGGCGACCGCGACACCGACGCCGTCCGCGTCGACGGCCGCGAGCTGCGCTCCCGCGTCGTGGGCGAGGGCGGCAACCTCGGGCTGACCCAGCGCGGCCGCATCGAGTACGCGACCGCCGGCGGGCGCATCAACACCGACGCGATCGACAACTCGGCCGGGGTCGACTGCTCGGACCACGAGGTCAACATCAAGATCCTGCTCGGCGCCGCGGTCGAGCGCGGGCGGCTGACGCCCGACGAGCGCGACACGCTGCTCGCCGCCGCGGCCGACGAGGTCTGCGAGCTCGTGCTCTACGACAACTACCTGCAGGCCCAGATCCTCAGCCAGGAGCAGGAGACCGCGCCGCAGCGCGTCGAGGCGCACGAGATGCTCATGCGGGAGCTCGAGCTCGAGGGCCTGCTCCACCGCGACCTCGAGGCGCTGCCCGCCGGCGACGTGCTGGCCGACCGGCAGCGCCAGGGGCGGGGGCTGACGCGGCCCGAGCTCGCGGTGCTGCTCGCGTACGCCAAGCGCAGCCTCTATCCCAAGGTGCTCGCCTCCGCGATCCCCGACGACCCGGCGCTCGACGCCGTCCTGCGCGCGTACTTCCCGCGCCGCCTCGTCGAGGCCACGGGGGACATCTACCGCGAGCATCGCCTGCGGCGCGAGATCGTGGCGACGTTCGTCACGAACGACGTCGTCAACTCCCTGGGCATCGCCTGGGCGTGGCAGATGATGGCCGAGACCGGCGCGGAGGCCGCTGAGGTGGTGCGCAGCTACTGGATCGCGCGGGAGGTCACCGGCGCGGTGGCGCGCTGGGAGGAGGTCGAGGCGCTGTTCGCCGATCCGGCCGTCGGCACCGACGTCCAGATGGAGGTCATGACCGGCGTCGACGGTCTCGTCGAGGGCGTCTCGCGCTGGTACCTGCAGCACGCCGGCGAGGGCGACGCGGCGGGCGTGATCGCGCGCGACCGCGCCTCGTTCAGCGAGCTCTCGCAGACGCTGCGGGGCGTGGGCAGCGACGCCTGGCGGGCCGACCACGCGCTGCGCCGCGAGGCGCTGGCCGAGCGCGGCGTGCCGCTGCCGCTGGCCGACGCGGCGGCCTGGCGCCCGGAGCTGACGTACGCGCCCGATGTGATCGCGGCGGCACGCGCGACCGGCTGCTCGCTCGCCGAGGCCGCGCACGCGTTCTTCGCGCTCGGCGAGAAGCTCCACCTCGACTGGATCGAGGATCAGCTGAGTGCGATCACCGCCGAGACGCGCTGGCAGCGCTGGGCGCTCGCCGCCGTGCGCGACGAGTTGCACGAGACGCGGCGCGACCTCACCGAGCAGGTGATCGTCGCGGGCCGCGGCGCGCCCATGGACGAGGCCGTGGAGCGGTTCCTGGCCGAGCGCGCGCTCCCGGTCGCCCGCGTCGAGCGCCTGATCGCGAGCCTGCGCGCCGACGGCATGGCCGACACCGCTGCGGCAATGGTCGGCGTCCGCCAGATGCGGAGCGCATTCGCATGAGCGACCTGACGCTCGCCCGTTCCGGGCTGGTCCTGATCGGCGTCCAGCGCGAGTACTTCAAGGAGGGCGGCTCGCTGCGCGTCCCCGACGGCCCGCTGGTGCTCGCGCGCCTGCGCCAGCTCGTCGAGGCCGCGCGCGCGGCGCATCTGCCGATCATCCACGTGCATCACGCCGAGGCCCCCGGCGCGCCCGTCTTCGCGGCCGACGGCGAGGGCGTCGAGCCGATGCCGGACGTCGCGCCGATGGGGCTCGAGCCGGTCGTCGTCAAGCACGCGCCCGGGTCGTTCACGAACACCGAGCTCGGCGACGTGCTCAACCAGTTCGGCGTGCGCCGGCTCGTGCTCGGCGGGTTCATGACACACATGTGCTGCGACACGACGGCGCGCCAGGCGGTCGAGCGGGGTCTCGAGGTCGTCTTCCTGACCGACGGCACCGCGACCCGCGATCTCGCGCTGCGCGGCCGCGTCGTCCTGCACGACGACGTGCAGGCGGCCACGCTCGCGGCGCAGGCCGACGGCTTCTCGACGCTGGCCGACGTCGCCGGCGTGCGCGCGCTCCTGGCCGAGGCCGCCTGGTAGGAGCAGGGCTCTAGAGGTGGTGGGCGTACTCCGTCAGGTCCCAGTCGGGGACGTGGCGGTGGTAGCGCTCGAGCTCGAAGCGCTTGATCGTGAGGAACGTGTCGACGAGCATGGCCCCCATCGCCTCGCGCAGCGTGGTGTCCGCCTCGAGCGCGTCGAGCGCCGCGTCGAGCGAGAGCGGCACCGGATCGCCCTGCTCCTCCTCGGGCAGCTCGTAGACGAGGCCGTGCACGGGCGCCGGCGGCGCGAGCTTGCGCTCGATGCCGTCGAGGCCGGCGAAGAGCAGCGCGGCCGTGGCCAGGTACACGTTGGCCGAGCCGTCGGCCAGTCGCATCTCGACCCGCGTCGCGGGGCCGCGCTCGGGCGGCACGCGCACGAGCCCGAAGCGGTTGTCGTAGCCCCAGCACGCGCGCGTGGGGACGAGCTCGTGCGGATCGATGCGCCGGTAGGCGTTGACGGTCGGGTTGAGGAACGCCATCAGCGCGGGCGTGTGCGCGATCACGCCCGCGATGAAGTGCTCGAGCAGCTCCGCGCAGCCCTCGTGGCCGGCGGTGTCGGCGAACGCGTTGGCGCCGTCCGCGTGGCAGAGCGAGAGGTGGACGTGGAAGCCGGAGCCGGCGTCGCCGTTGAACGGCTTGCCCATGAACGTGGCGAGCAGGCCCTCTCTGGTCGCCAGGTCCTTGACGGCGGCCTTGAAGCGGAACGCGCGATCGGCCGCGTCGAGCGCGTGCGAGTGCGTGAGGTTGATCTCCCACTGGCTCATGCCGTACTCGTGCGCCGCGCCGGTCACGCCCAGGCCGGCGTCGTAGAGCGCGAGCAGCAGGCGGTCGAGGACGCCGCGCGGGTCGGCGTGGTCGCCGACCGTGTAGACGTGCGTCGGGTTCTCGACGTAGCGCGTCCAGCCGCCCGGGGCCGAATCGCTGCGCTCGAGCAGGTAGAACTCGAGCTCGGGGCCCATGACGGGCGTCAGGCCGAGCGCCTCGAAGCCGGCCACCGCGCGCTTCAGCGTCGCCCGGGGATCGGCGCCGTAGGGGGCGCCGTCGGCCGACTGGTCGGCCAGGCACCACGCGACCTCGGGCGCCCACGGCAGCTGGACGAGCGTGTCCGGGAGCGGCGTCACGTGGATGTCGCGGAAGCCGTGCTCGAACCCGCTGACGACGTTGTGGTGCAGGTCGACGGTCGAGATCGCCTTGCAGAACGCCATCCCGCGCACCGACGCGGTCGAGGCGAAGAAACTGATCGGCACGTCCTTGCCGCGCAGCACGCCGTGCAGATCGGGGTAGGTGACGCGCACGATCCGCACGCCGTCGCGCTCGAGCGCCGCCAACCGCTCCGAATCCGTCATCTCGCCTCCGCACGCATCGCCTGGGCCCGTGGTGGTCGGGCGAGCCTACCAGCCGTCAGGCGGTGACCACTCGCACGGGCAGGCGCTTGAGGCCGTTCGTGAAGTTCGAGCGCAGGCGCGCGGGCGGGCCTGCGAGCTCGATCGACGCGATGCGCGGCAGCAGCTGCTCGAACAGCACCGCCATCTCGAGGCGGGCGAGGTGCGCGCCGAGGCAGAAGTGCGGCCCGCCGCGGCCGAAGGCGGCGTGCACGTCGCGCTTGCGCGTGAGATCGAGGCGATGCGGGTCGGGGAAGGCCTCGGGGTCGCGGTTGGCGGCCGCGAACCACACGACCACGCGCTCGCCCTTGCGGATCTTCACGCCGCGCAGCTCGGTGTCGGCGATCGCGGTGCGGCGGAAGTGCCAGACGGGCGAGGCGTAGCGGATCAGCTCGTCGACGGCCGACGGCATGATCGACGGGTCCGAGCGCAGCAGCTCGAGCTGATCGGGGTGCTCCATCAGCGCGAGGATCCCGAGCGCCATGCCCTGGCGCGTCGTCTCGTTGCCGGCCACGACGAGCAGCGCGAGGTTGTTGTCGAGGTCGTGCTGGGTGACCGGGCAGCCGCCGATCTCGGCGTTCGCGAGGATCGAGAGCATGTCGCCGCACGGGTGCCCCTTGCGCTCCTCGATCATCGGCCGGCCGAGCTCGAGCAGCTCGGCGCCCGCCTCGGAGCCGAACGGCAGGTACTTCGACTGCTCGGGCGTGAGCTTCGAGGGCGGCGTCAGGTCGGGGTCGGTCGGCACCAGCATGCGGTCGCCGAGCTCGACGAGCTTCGGCAGGTGCTCGTCGTCGACGCCGAGCAGGTGGCCGAGCACGCGGATCGGGATCGGGCCGGCGAGCTCCTCGACGAAGTCGAACTCGCCGAGCGGCAGCACCTCGTCGAGCATGCTGCGCGTGAGCTCGCCGAGGAACCCGCGGTAGCGCTGCTCGAGCGAGCGCGGCGTGAAGTCGCGGGCGAACATGCGACGCCATTGCGAGTGCAGCGGCGGGTCGGTCTCCATGAAGTTGCGCCGCGCCTCGAGGACGTCGTCGGGCACGGGCTCGATCAGCGCGGCCCCGCCGGCCGCAGACGAGAACGTGGCCGTGTCCTTGAGCACGTGGACGACGTCGTCGAAGCGCGTCACGCACCAGAAGCCGTCGCCCCCGGGCTCGGGATGCCGGTAGACCGGCGCCTCGCGCTGCAGCAGCTCGAAGACGTCCCAGGGCTCGCGCTCGGCGAACATGTCGTGGTCGAGCAGGTTGACGTCGCTCAGGCTCAGCGTCGGGGTCGCCATGCGGCCAAGGGTACCCTGCGCCGGGTCGAATCACGAGGAGGCGCGAGGTGAAGGCAGTCCGCTACCGCACCGGGCCCGACGAGTACCGCATCGGGCGGCTCGAGGGCGATGAGGTCGTCGACGCGGGTCCCGCGGGGGAGCGCGGGTTCGTCCCGACGCGCGCCGCGTGGGCGGAGCTGGCGGCGGCCGACGGGCCGCGCACGGCGCTCGACGCGGTCACGCTCGCCCATCCCGTGGTTCCCCGCAAGCTCATCTGCATCGGCCTCAACTACCGCGACCACGCGGAGGAGTCCGAGCTCGACCTCCCCGACGTCCCGGTGATCTTCGCGAAGTGGACGACCTCGCTGATCGGCCACGGCCAGGCGATCGTGATCCCGCGCGAGGAGACGCGGCCCGACTACGAGGGCGAGCTCGCGATCGTGATCGGCGAGCCCGTCTACCGCGCCACCGGGGCATCCGCGCGCGCCGCGGTCGGCGCCTACACCTGCTTCCACGACGTCTCGGGCAGGCGCGCGCAGCTCGAGACGCCACTGCGGCAGTTCACCTACGGCAAGAGCTTCGACACGTTCGGGCCGCTCGGCCCGTGCCTCGCCGACGCCGAGGGCGTCGATCTCGGCTCGCTCCAGGTCACGACCGTGGTGTCGGGCGAGACGATGCAGGACTCGAACACGAGCAACCTCATCTTCGGGATCGAGGCGCTCGTCGAATACGTCTCGCGCGCCACGACGCTCGAGCCCGGCGACGTGATCGCGACCGGAACGCCGGGCGGCGTGGGCGACTCGCGCAACCCGCGCCGCTACCTCGTCGAGGGCGATGTCGTGGACATCACGGTGAGCGGCGTGGGCACGCTCTCGAACCCGGTGACGCTGGAGCGCTGAGGCCCGGCTCGCCGGGCGCTCACGCTCCGACCGGGAGGGGCCCTACGGCCGGGCGCGGCCGTCGGCGCGGCGCACGCGCTCGGCCGAGCCCTGGAGCGTGCGCACGAGCTCGTGCCCGCACGCGACGAGGTCGAGCGCGTCGCCGAGCGACGCGCTCGGCGCGAGCGCGGGTGGCGGCACGACGCGCTCGTGCCCGCCGAAGCGGAGGCGCACGCCCTCGATCCCCAGCCGGTCGCCGACGATCCAGACCGGCACCTTGACGCCGGCGGCGAGCCAACCGGCGAGCCGCCGCGCGTCCGCCCCGAGTCCCAGCACGTCGACGCCGTCGAGGCCGTCGAGCGCACCGTCGCCCTCGCTCCCGAGAGCGATCGCGACGCGCCACGGGTCGGTGCGGAGGTCGGCGAGGTCGCACACGCTCGTCCAGTCCAGCAGGGCGTGCACGAGCTCGTCGCCGCAGAGCGCCGAATCGAGGATGACGTCGGGGCACGCGCGCCCCAGCTCCACGGCGAGCGCCACGGGCGCGGCCTCGGGGATCCAGGCGACCGGCGCGCCGGCGGTCGTGGCGATCGCGCTCGCGTCGCGCACCTCGGCCGCCGTCGCATTGGCGTCGACGCGGACGATGGCCGCGGGAAGATCGCCGTCGAGCGACGCGAGCCCGCGCCGCAGCGCCCAGCTGGGGCTGTCGAGGGCGACGAGCCCGAGCGAGGCGCGACCGAAGACGGGGGTGTGCGAGGGCATCTGCATGACATTCGCGCGGGCGGCCCGGTCGGATTCGCCCCACCGGCCCGGCCCGCGCTCCTTAACGCGGCCTTCACCGATTTCGCGTCCGCTCAAACCCCCGCGGGGGTGTCAACGCTCGCGACCCGCCAGGAAGTTCCCGCAGCTGCGTTCAGGCAGCGAGCGTCGCGAGAAACGCCTCCAGCTCCTCGCGCCAGCGGCCGGGCTGGTCGAGGTGGAGGTCGTGGCCGGCGTCTGCGATCTCGGCGAGGCGCGCGCCGGGGAGGAGCTCGACCATGCGCACGGCCTCGGCGCGCGGGACGCCGTCGGCCGCGCGCACGACGAGCGCAGGGCAGCGGATGCGGGCCCAGGCGGCCCAGTGGTCGCGCTCGTTCGCCTGTGCCAGCGCGGCCAGCAGCACGCGCGGCTCGAACGCCGGCCAGAGGCCGTCGCCGCGCTGCTCGAGGCCGGCGCACCACGTGCGCGCCCGGAGGCTGTCGCCGCCGAAGAAGTCGAGCGCCCGCCCGGTCGACGGGAACGGCAGCGGCCAGGTCGCGAACCAGCGCTCGACGGCGGCGACGCCGGCCGGATCCGGGGCCGGCGTCGCCTCGGCGAGCACGAGGCCGCGTACGAGGCTGGGGCGGTCCGCCGCGAGCAGCAGCGCCGTGACGCCGCCGAGCGACTGCCCGGCGACGACGGCCGGTGCGAGCCCGAGATGCTCGACCCAGTGCGCGGCGTCGGCGGCGAAGGCCTCAGGCGAGACGTCCGCCGGCGAGCGCTCGCTGCGCCCGTGCCCCCGCGCCTCGGGCGCGACCACGCGGTGGCTCCGCACGAGCCAGGCCGCCGTCGAATCCCACTCGCGCGCGTGCCCCGCGAGGCCGTGCAGGAGCAGGACGGGCGGTCCCTCTCCGCCGTAGTCGGCCGCCCACAGGCTCGCGCCGGCGCGCTCGCTGCGATGCCATCGGACATCCACGACCCGCGACGCTACTACCGTACGCGCGTGCCGGAGAAGCGCTGCGACGTCCTCGTGATCGGCTCCGGCGTCGCCGGGCTGACGGCCGCGCTCGCGGCCGCCGAGCGCGGCGCGCGCGTGCTGCTGGCGACGAAGCTCGGCCTCGCGTCCTCGAACACCGCCAAGGCGCAGGGCGGCATCCAGGCCGCGCTCGGCGACGACGACGCCCCGTCGGTGCACGCCGAGGACGTCATGCGCAGCTCGCACGAGACGGCCGACCCGCGCCTCGTCGCCGCGCTGACCGCGGAGGCGCCGGATGCGATCGCCCGCCTCGAGCGCTTCGGCGTCGCGTTCACCCACGACGCCGACGGGCGCTACCGCCTCGCGCGCTGCGGCGGCGCCACGCGCAAGCGGCTGCTGCAGGTGGGGGATCGCACCGGGCACGCGATCGCGACCGCGCTGCGCGAGACGGTGGCCGCAGAGGCGCGCATCGAGACGCTCGCCCACGCGCCGCTCGAGGCGCTCGAGCCCACCTCCGCGGGCTGGCGCGCGACGCTCGGGCAGCGCGGAGGCGGGCACCTCGAGGTCGCTGCGGGGGCGATCGTGCTCGCCGCCGGCGGGCGCTGCTTCGCCGAGGCGCGGCGCCTCGGCACGTTCTCGACGAACGCGGCCGGCGCGACCGGCGAGGTGACGGAGATCGCGCTCGCCGCCGGCTGCGAGGCGCGCGACCTCGACGCGCTCCAGTACCACCCGAACGGCGGGCTCTGGCCGGTGTCGCTGCAGGGGTACTCGATTCCCGAGACGACGCGCGCGTACGGCGCCGTGCTGCTGAACGCGCGCGGCGAGCGCTTCGTCGACGAGCTCGGGGGGCGCGACGTCGTGGCCGCGGCGATCGTGCGCGAGTGCGAGGAAGGGCGCGGGCTGACGACGCCCGAGGGGCGGCCGTCGGTGCTGCTCGACTGCCGCCCGATCGCGGTCGCCGACGCCGAGATCTCGCTGCCGTACATGCTGCGCCGCTACCGCGCGGCCGGAATCGACCCGCTCGCGGAGCCGATCCACACCTATCCCGTGCTCCACTACCAGAACGGCGGCCTCGTGATCGACGAGCACGGCGCCACGACCGTCGCGGGCCTGTATGCCGCCGGGGAGATCGCAGGCGGGGTGCACGGCCGCAACCGCATGATGGGCAACTCGCTGCTCGACGGGTCGGTCTTCGGCTGGCGCGCCGGGCACGCCGCCGCCGCCGCTGCCGCCTAGTAGAAGCACTACTACTCAGGGCTATCAGCGACCGGCTGGTATCCTCGGCTGCGTGAGCATCGTCAGCACGGTCAACGGCTTTCTCGACCTCCCGGCACGGCCCTCGAAGCCGCGCGAGGTCGGCGTCACCCACGTCATGGACAAGGGCCTGACGCCGGTGCAGATCGAGGGCCTCATGGCGACGGCCGGCGATTACGTCGACATCGTCAAGCTCGGCTGGGGCACGTCCTACGTGACGCAGAACCTGCGCGAGAAGCTGGCCCTGTACCGCTCGCTCGGCATTCCGGTGGTGTGCGGGGGCACGCTGCTCGAGATCGCCGAGGTGCGCGGCAAGCTCGACGGCTACCGCAGCTGGCTGAGCGAGAACGGCTTCGAGAGCGTCGAGGTCTCGGACGGGACGATCGACCTGCCGCGCGAGCGCAAGCTCGAGATCATCGAGCTGCTGGCGAAGGACTTCCGGGTGCTCTCCGAGGTCGGCTCCAAGGACGCCGAGGCGATCTTCGCGCCGTACCAGTGGGTCGAGTGGATCCGCGAGGAGCTCGCCGCGGGCGCCTGGAAGGTCATCACCGAGGCGCGCGAGTCGGGCACCGCGGGCATCTTCCGCGGCACCGGCGAGGTGCGCAGCGGCCTGATCGACGAGATCGTGCACGAGTTGCCCGTCGAGCGCCTGCTCTTCGAGGCGCCGCAGAAGTCGCAGCAGGCCTGGTTCATCCGCCAGTTCGGGCCCGAGGTCAACCTCGGCAACATCCCGCCCGACGAGGTGATCCCGCTCGAAACGCTCCGCCTCGGGCTGCGGTCCGACACGATGAGCGCATTGCTGCTCGGCGTTTGAGACTCGAGCTCCACTGCCATTCGTCGGCCTCCGACGGAGCGCTCGCACCGGCGGCGCTCGTCGAGCACGCGCACGCGCTCGGCATCGGCGTCCTCGCGCTGACCGACCACGACACGCTCGCCGGCCTGGGCGAGGCCGCCGAGGCGGCCGCCCGGCTCGGCCTGCGCTTCGTGCCCGGCACCGAGATCTCCGTGCGCCCGCCGTCCGGGTCGATGCACCTGCTCGCCTACCTGCCCTCGGCCGGCGCCGAGCCGCTCGCGACGCGCATCCAGGCGATCGCCGACTACCGCGGCAGCCGCAACCAGCGCATCGTGGCGCGCCTCAACGAGCTCGGCTATGCGCTCGAGTGGGAGGACGTGGCGCGACGTGCGAAGGGCCGCGTCGGCCGCCCGCACATCGCCGCAGCGCTCGTGGACGCCGGCCACGTCGGCAGCCTCCAGGAGGCCTTCGACCGGCTGCTCGCCGACGGACAGCCCGCCTATGTCGATGCGGGCTCGCTCGGGCCCGAGGAGGCCGTCGAGGTCGTGACCGCGAGCGGCGGCGCGCCGGTGCTCGCGCATCCGTACTCGCTGCGCATGGGGGATGCCGAGCTCGAGCGCTTCGTGGCCCGCCTCGCGCGCTGCGGCCTGCGCGGCGTCGAGAGCTACCGGCCCGACCACGACGACGCGCAGCGCGCGTTCACGCTGCGGTTGTGCGCGCAGGCAGGTCTCGTGCCGACGGGCGGCTCGGACTGGCACGGCCGGCCGGGCGATCCGCCCCTGGGCGACGCCGGGACGGTGCCGCTGCCCGAGGACACGCTCGACCGGCTCGGAATCACATAAGTACAGCTTCCTATTGAGATAAGCGACTCTGATTGCTAGGGTAGGTGCGATGGCGACCGCAAACCTCTCCGGCGATCTCACCGCTGACGACGTCGCGCGCCTCGCGGAGCACTTCGAGCCGCTGCGCGCAGAGGAGCTCGTGGAGTTCGCGGCCGAGCAGTTCGGCGGCCGCATGGTGCTCACGTGCTCGTGGCAGATGGGCACCTCGATCCTCGCGCACATGACGCGCGAGGTCGCGCCGCAGACGCGCCTCGTCGAGATCGACACCGGCCTGCTCTTCCCCGAGACGCACGCCACGCGCGAGCGCCTGGTCGAGCTCTACGGGCTCGAGGTCGAGACGCTGCGCCCGCTGCAGACGGTCGAGCAGCAGGCCGCCGCGCACGGCGACAAGCTCTGGGAGCGCGACCCCGACCGCTGCTGCGGCATGCGCAAGGTCGAGCCGCTCGAGCGCGCGATCCGCGACGCCGACGCGTGGCTGACCGGCATCCGCCGCGATCAGACCCGGCAGCGCGCGGCCGCGCCCAAGCTCGTGTTCGACGCGCGCCGCGGCGTCGTCAAGGTGCAGCCGCTCGTGGACTGGAGCGAGCGCGACTGCTGGCGCTACATCTCGCGCAACGGCATCCCGTACAACGAGCTGCACGACCGCGGCTTCCCGTCGATCGGATGCATGCCGTGCACGCGCGCAGCCGCGAGCGGCGAGGACGCGCGCGCGGGACGCTGGGCCGGCACCGGCAAGACGGAGTGCGGCCTGCACGTCGCCTGAGGCCGAGACGGGGTACTCCCCCCCGGAAAGGGGAGGTGCGTGCGATCACATGTCCGCTATCACTCGTTGAGGCAGAACGTACCTCGACTGGAGTGGCCCGGCACTGACATGAAACGTCGCCTCGACTCGATCATCATCGGAGGCGCGATGCTCTTCGGGGGCATCGCGCACCGCCGCGCAGACCACGTCTCGAAGCAGGTCGAGGAGCTCGGCGAGGCCGTCGAGGCCGTCGAGGAGCAGCTGCGCGAGGCCGACGAGCGCGCAGCCCGGCCGCCGGTGCCGGGCATGCCGCTGCCGACGGGCTACGGCCTCCAGGTACGCGGCCCGGACGACGAGAGCATCGTCCTCCCGGTCTGCCTTCCGCCCGGCTTCGAGCTGGCCTCGATGGTGCTCTGCCCGGAATTCCTGCCGCGCGACCAGCCGCAGCCCGAGCGGGCGGCGCCTCCGGCTCCCGCGCCGGCCGCCGCAGCTCCCGCAGCCGAGGAGCCCGCGGCGCCTCCGCGGCGGCCCGAGCCGACGCCGGCCGTCGCGCGCGAGCGCTTCAGCGGCACGTTGCAATACGTCTTCGGCAACGACCCGGGCTACAGCGTCGACGACAGCTTCGGCGGCGAGGTCGAGAGCGAGCCGCCCCGGCCGGCGCGCACGAGCGGCATCGAGACGCACCACCTCTGAGGCAACGCGCCGCCTGCCTGAGGTGAGGGCGGGCGGCCGGGCGGGTTCGTGCACGTAGGATCCGCCCGATGCAGCGCGCAGTCGCGATCGCACTCGCGGTGGGACTGCTCGCCGCCTCCGCCGGCGCGTTCGCGCTCGCGCAGGTGCTCAAGCTCGAGCGCTCGCCGATCGAGGCCATCACCGTCGACCCGACGCCGAACCACGGGCGCGGGAAGCTCGATCTGCACGACAGCGCGCTCTTCTCGCCGCGCTGCTCGGCTCCGTGCGTCGCGTCCGCGCAGGTGCGCTTCCGCGTGCACACCTCGGGCCCCGTGCGCGCCGAGGTCGTCGACGCGAGCGGGCGGGTCGTGCGCGACCTCGGCGCGCTGCCGCATCCGGGCGGGCGCGTGGTGGCGCGCTGGGACGGGCGGGATGCGGCCGGCAAGCCGGCGGCGGACGGCTCCTACCGCCTGAAGGTCAGCCTCTCGGGCCGGCACATCGAGCTGCTCAACCGGATCGCGCTGGACACCTCCGTCGGCGTGCTCGGGACGAACGTCTCGCGCCGGGTGATCTCGCCCGACTGCGACACCCGGGGCGACCGCGTGACAGTGGTCGTGCGGGGGAGCGAGCAGCTCGCCGGCCTCCGCCTCGAGGTCAGGGACGGCCTGCGCGTCGTGCGCACGGTGCGGCTGCGCAAGCGCGCGCGGGCTCTCGCGATCAGCTGGCCGCCGTATGCCGGCAAGCGCTGCACGACGGCGGCCGACGGCCGCTACCGGCTGCGCGTGCTCGCCCGGGACGTGGCGGGCAACGTCCGCGCCATCGACGCCGGCGCGCTCACGGCGCGCGGCGTGGAGCTCTCGCTGCCCGACCGCTCGGTCATGGCCGGGCGGCGCCTGCGCGTCGGCATCTCGGCCGACGCGCGCGGTCTGCGCCTCGACCTCGCCCGTCTCGGCGGAGCGCCGGCGGTGCTCGCGCGCCGCACGCATGCGCCGGCGGCCGTCACGCGCCTGCCTGCCGGCCTGGCGGGCGGCGTCTACGTCGTGAGCAACCGGCACGCCGGGCGCAGCTACCGCGCGCTGCTGCCCGTGCGCGGCGCGCGGCCCGCCCGCGTCGCGCTCCTGATCGACGGGCGCTCGAGTGCCGTGCTCGCACCGTTCCAGCGACGGCTCGACGCGCTCGGCATCCGCTTCGACGCGGTCACCCTGCGCGATCTCGCGGTACCCGGGTCCGGCGGCTATCGCGTCCTCGTCGTTCCCCCGGTCAACGGCAGTCGGGCCGAGATCGCCGGCGTGCAGCTCGTGACGACGCTCGCCGGCATCACGCCCGGGCTCGGCTCGTGATCCCGGCCGCCCTCGCCCTGGCCGGTGCCGCGGGCCTCGCCGGCCTCGTGACCCGGAGCGACCGCGCGGGACGGCTCGCGGCGCTGCTGCTGCTGGCCGGAGGGACGCTCGCGCTGCTCGGCTGGCTCGGCGTCGCCCACACGTTGCGCGCGCACGCGGCGCCGGCCGCGGGCGCGCTCGTCGTCGCGCTCGCGCTCGGGGTGGCCGCCGCGCGGGCGCTGCAGCGCTGGCCGCTCGCCCTGCCGTTCGCCGCGTGCCTCGCGGCGCCGTTCCGCTTCCCGGTGCACATCGGCAGCCAGGACGCGAACCTGCTCGTCCCGCTCTATGCCGTGATCGGGGTGGCGTGGCTCGCGCTCGTCCTCGACGTGCTGCGCGACGGCGGGCCCGTCCGCCTCCCGCCGCGCGCGCTCGCGCTCCCGCTGCTGCTGCTCGTCGCCTGGGAGAGCGCGTCGCTCGCGTGGAGCGCGAGCGCGACCGAGGGCGCCAAGGCGCTCGCGTTCTACGCCCTGCCCTTCGGCCTCCTGCTCGCGGCGCTCGTCGCGCACCCGCCGCCGCGCCCGCGGCTCGCCGACCTGCTGCGCCTGCAGGTCGCCCTCGCGCTCGCATTCGCCGCGATCGGCGTCTACCAGCTGCTCCGCCACGACATCTGGTGGAACCGCAAGCTGATGGTGTCCAACGCGTTCAGCTCGTTCTTCCGCGTCAACTCGGTCTTCTACGACCCGTCGATCTTCGGCCGCTACCTCACGGTCACGATCACGCTCGTCTTCGCGTCGCTGCTGTTCGGGTCGGTGCGGAGGCCGCTCGTCGCGGGCGCCTCGGCGGCGCTCGCGTGGGTCGGCATCCTCACGTCGTACTCGCAGTCGGCCTTCGTCGCGCTCTGCACCGCCGTCGCGGCGGGCCTCGTGATGGTGTTCGGGCGGCGGCTCGCGTGGCTGCTCCTGCTCGCGGCCGTCGTCGTGGGCGCGGGGATCCTGGCGGTCCCGTCCGTGCGCAACTCGGGCGCCGACCGCGTGACCTCGGAGCGCTCGCAGCTCGTGGGCGACGGCCTGCGGCTGTTCCGCCACCACCCGCTCGCGGGCGTCGGCCTCGGCGGATCGACCGAGGCGGCGCGCGACCGGACGGCGCGCGGGCGCGCCGTCCGGCATGCGCAGCACGTGATGCCGCTGACGATCGCCTCCGAGCTCGGGATCGTCGGCCTGATCCTCGTCGGCTGGCTGCTGACGGTGCTGGCGCGCCTCGCGCTCGCCCGCGGTGTCGCCCGGCCGGAGCGCCTGGCGCTCGGGCTCGCGCTGCTCGCGATCGCGGTGCACTCGCTCTTCTACGCGGCCTTCTTCGAGGATCCGCTGACCTGGGGGCTGGCAGCGCTGCTCGCAGCCTGCGCCGCGCCTGGCATGATCGAGAACCGATG
The DNA here is from genome assembly GCA_963743275.1 of uncultured Actinomycetes bacterium. Lineage (GTDB taxonomy): Bacteria > Actinomycetota > Thermoleophilia > Gaiellales > JALYLC01 > JALYLC01. The sequence goes on from CAVUPB010000006.1 coordinate 597,091, forward strand.
ATCGAGGGCCTGAAACGGGTGCTGGTGCTCGCCCCGCACACCGACGACGGCGAGTTCGGCTGCGGAGGCGCGATGGCACGGCTCGCCGAGCGCGGCGCCGAGGTGCGCCAGATCGCCTTCTCGATCGCGTCGCGCTCGCTGCCCGAGGGCTTCGCGGCCGACACGCTCGTGCACGAGTCGCGCGCCGCGTCGGAGGCGCTCGGCCTGGCCGCCGGCGCGCTCACCGTCCACGACTTCGAGGTGCGCACGTTCCCGCAGGTGCGCCAGGAGATCCTCGAGCTGCTGATCGCCGCGCAGCGCGACTTCGAGCCCGAGATGGTGCTGATGCCCACGCTCGGCGACATCCACCAGGATCATCACACGATCGCGGCCGAGGGCCTGCGCGCGTTCAAGCGCACGACGATCCTGGGCTACGAGATCCCCTGGAACCAGTTCCGCTTCGCCAAGCAGGCCTACGTCGTGCTCGAGGAGCGGCACCTCCAGGCGAAGGTGGGCGCGCTCGCGTGCTATCGCTCGCAGCAGCACCGCAACTACGCGAACGAGGAGTACATCCGCAACCTCGCGCGCACCCATGGCATCGAGATCGGCCGGCCGTTCGCCGAGTGCTTCGAAGTCGTGCGGTGGGTCGTGTGACGCTGCGCCCGCTGCGCGTCCTGCTCACGGCTTCCGGCGCCCCCGGGGCAGCGCGGCTCATCCGGGCCCTGCGGGAGAACGGCGAGCGCGAGCTCGCGGTGATCGGCACCGACATGAGCGAGCGCAGCGGCGGGCGCTTCCTGTGCGACGCGTTCCACGTCGTGCCGCCGGGATCGAGCGACGAGTTCGCGCCGGCCGTGGCCGCGCTCGCGGCGCGCGAGGGCGCCGACGTGGTGTTCCCGCAGTCGAGCGGCGAGGTCGTGCAGTTCGCCGCCAACCGGGCGCTCTTCGCGATGCCGGTGATGGTCGCCTCGCCCGAGGCGATCGCCGCCTGCGACGACAAGGCGCAGACGATGGCGCTGGCCGAGCGGGCGGGGGTGAAGGCCCCGCGCACGCACCTGGCGCGCACGCCGGCCGAGTTCCGCGCGGCCGCGGCCGCGCTCGGCTATCCCGGGCGCGACGTCTGCATGAAGCCGCCGAAGGCCAAGGGCTCGCGGGGCTTCCGCGTGCTCTCGGCCACCGTCGATCGCCGGCATGCGCTGCTGGAGGCCCGGCCGGGGCCGCTGCCGCTGTCGCTCGACGAGGCGCTCGAGGCGATCGGCGAGGACGACTTCCCGCCGCTGCTCGTGATGGAGCTGGCGACGGGCAAGGAGCACACCGTCGACGGCATCTGCCGTGGCGGCCGCATGCTGCTCGGGCACGCCAAGACGCGCGAGGCGATGCGCGCGGGGCTCGCGATGTACTTCGAGACGAGCGCGCAGCCGGCGCTCGAGGACGCCGCGCGGCGGCTCGTGCGCGAGCTCGCGCTCGACTGGTTCGTGAACGTGCAGTTCATCGGGGAGCATCTGCTCGAGATCAACCCGCGGATCTCCACGATCGTCTACCAGGACGACCTCAACCTGCCCTACCTGGCCGTCCGGCTCGCCCTCGGCGAGCTCGGCGAGGAGCAGCTCGGCGCGCATCAGGCCGCCGTGCGCACGACGCGCCGCGCGCTGCGCTACTACGACCAGGTCGAGTACGACGAGCCATGAGCGGCGGCGCTCCCCGCGCTCGCCTGCGGACTCTCGCCGGTCAGTCGGTCGTCTACGGGATCGGCCCGGTGGTCGCGCGCTTCGCCGGCCTGCTGCTGCTGCCGATCTACACCCGCCACCTGGGGCATGTCGAGGTCGGCAACGTCGGCCAGGTCGTGGCGCTCGTGGCCGTGGGCGCGACGGTCGCGCAACTCGGCCTCGTCAACGCGCTCTTCCGCTTCGCCGCCGAGCGCGAGGGTGACGAGCGCTTCGCGGTCGCCCGCACGGCGATCGCCATCTGCGCGGCGGCGGGCACCGCGCTCGCCGCCGCCGCCGCGCTCGCGACCCCGGTCGCCGCGCCGCTCTTCCTCGGCGACGGCAACGAGGGCCTCTGGCTCGTGGCCTGCGCGGGTCTCCTGATCTCGCTGCTCTACGAGCCGTGCGCGGGCCTCTACCGGGTCGAGCAGCGGCCTCAGCGCTTCCTCATGGTGACGCTCGTCAACGTGGCGGTCACCGTCACCATCAGCGTCGTCTGGATCGTCCACTTCGACGGCCGTGCGTTCGCCCTGGTGACCGGCTCCTTCACGGGCACGCTCGTGGCCCTCGCCGTCGTCCTGTGGGACCGGCGCGACGCGCTCTTCGGGCCCGTCGACCGTAGCCTCGCGGGGCCGCTGCTGCGCTTCGGACTCCCCTTCATGCCCTCGCGCGTGGCGCTCTGGGCGCTCAACCTCTCCAACCGGCTGCTGGTCGCCTGGCTCGCGACCCGGGCGCTCGCGGGCGTGTTCGTGGTGGCCGCGAACCTCGCGCAGGCGGTCGCGCTGCTCGTGACCGCCTTCCAGCTCGCCTGGCCGCCGTTTGCGTACGGCATCCGGGACGACGAGGAGGCACGCGTCGTCTATCGCTCCGTGCTCACGCTGTGGCTGCTCGTCGCGCTCGCGGTCGTGCTGCCGCTCGCGCTCGCCCGCGAGTGGCTGATCGCGGTGCTCGCGGGTGAGCAGTGGCGCGGCGGCGCCGATGCCATGGCGCTGACGGCGCTCGGCCTCGCCTTCTACGGGGCCTATTACGTCGTCGGCGTCGCGGTCGGACGCGCCAAGCGGACGCAGCTCAACTGGATCGTGACCGGCATCGCGGCCGTCACCAACGTCGTGCTCTGCATCATCCTGATCCCGGGCCACGGAGCGACCGGCGCGGGTGCCGCGACCGCCGTCGCCTACATCCTGATGGCGGTGCTCATGGTCGTGCGCGGCAACTACGTCTTTCCCGTGGGCTACGACTGGGCGAGACTGGCCGCCCTGTGCCTGCTCGCGGCGGGCCTGTTCGCCCTGGGCGAGGCGCTGTTCGCCGCGCGCGGGGCGCACGGGGTCGCCGGCCGCCTCGTGCTCGCCGCGCTCTTCGTCCCGCTCGCGCTCATCGCAGATCGGGGAGCGCGCGCCGCAACGCCTCGGCCGTGACGGCCGCCTGCTCGCTGGGCGCGCGCGCCGGTGCGGACAGCTCCTGCGCCGCCTCGAACACGCGCAGCCCCGCGCGGGCGAACGCCTCCGCGGTCGGCACGGGCGCGCGCGTCCGCACGAGCACGAACCACGTCCCGAACGTCGCCACCTCGTAGTCGGCCGCGAGGCCGCTGCGGAAGCGCTCGTAGCGCGCGTCGCTCGTGCCGCGCAGCGCGACGTACCAGCCGTGGGCGATGGGTCCGTGCAGGCGCTTGAGGGAGCGCACGATCAGCGCCGGCTCGGAGCGCGCGGTGCCGCGCGCCGATGCGAGGGCGTCGTTGCGGCCAGGCGAGAGGACGCCCGCCGCGAACGCCTCGTCGTAGCCGAGGAAGAGGTCGTTGCGCGCAAAATTGTTGCGCAGGTAACCGGCGGCGCTGCCGAGGTCGGCCTTCCGCAGCGCCCACGCGTCGCCGCGGAAGCGGTAGTCCGGGAGGCGCCCACCGCGCGTCGCCTCGACCGCGCACACGAGCACGGCGGCGGCCAGCGCCGCTGCGACGGCGCCGCGCCACCCCAGGAACCGGCCGAGCGTCGCCGCGCCGCAGGCGATCGCGATGCCGGCCAGCGGCAGCGTCTCGATCACGTAGCGCACGTGGTTGTCCGAGTTCGGGATACGCACGACGGCGAGCACGAGCAGCGGCAGGAAGAGCCACGCGGCGATCAGCACCGCGCGCCCGCTGCCGCTGCGGGCGATCGTGACGAGGCCGACGAGCGCAAGCGCGGCGCAGATCACGAGGTAGAGCGCGATCAGGCCGCCCGAGCGCGGCACGCCGGCGAAGTGCGCTCCCGCCTGTGCGGCGACGTCGGGCAGCGAGGGCTTCGGGATCGACGCCCCGGGGGGCTGCGGCACCTTGTCGAGGCGCGAGGCGAGCACGAGGTAGCCGATGCCGAGCGGCGCGGTGCCTGCGATCACGCCCGCGGCGGCGTAGAGCGGACGGCGCCAGGCCGAGCGCTCGCGCACCTGCAGGAGCTTCGCGAGCACCGCGAGCGCGGCGATGAGTCCGACGATCACGCCGTAGGGGTGCGTGTAGGTCGTCAGCACGAGCAATGCGGCCGTGCCCGTCCAGTACTGCGGCTCGTCGGTGTCGAGCGCGCGCACGAGACACCACAGCGCGAGCGCGCTGAACGCGAGGAAGAGCGAGTACATGCGCGCGAAGTCGCCGTAGAAGAGCGCGACCGGCGAGAGCGCGACGATCCACGCCGCCGCGGCGCCGACGGCTGCGCCGGCGAGCGCGCGCCCGAGCAGGCCGACGGCGACGATCGCGAGCAGCAGCCCGAGCGCGGAGATCGCGCGCGTCGCCACCAGCCCGCCGCCGAACTCGGCGACGACCTTGGCGAGCAGGAAGTGCAGCGGGGCGCCGCCGCGCACGAGCTGCACCGTCTCGAGCAGCTCGCCGAGCGGACGGCGCGCGACCATGACCGCCAGGGCCTCGTCGCGGTGCATGACGCGGTCGCCGAGGAAGGGCAGGAGACGAGCGGCCGCCACGGCGCAGGCGGCGGCGATGCTCGCGCGGTAGGCCAGCGCCGGGGTCGGTTGCACCCCGCAAGGGTAGGATGCGCGCGTGCACCGCGCCGTCGTGTCGCTCCCCGACGGCCTCGAGGCGCAGGAGCGCTGGGTCCTCGGCGAGCTCTGCACCGCGGCCGGCCTGCGGGTCGCCGACATGGCGCCTCCCCTCCCCCTCGACCCGGCGTGGGACATTCCGGCGGCCGCGGCGCTGCTCGCCCGCAGCGAGGAGCTCGCGGCGCCCGCCGACGAGCACGGGCGCTTCCCGGCCTCCGCGTCCGGCCTGGCGCCGGGAGCCGCGCCCCTCGACGAGCTCGTGCTCGCCCTGCGCGCGTCCGCCTTCGCCCCCGAGCCGGTCTACCCCGGCGGTGCCCGCTTCGCGGTCGCGCTGACGCACGACATCGACACGCCGTGGCGCTGGACGCGGCGCGGCGTGCTCGGCGCGGCCTCGCGCTTGAAGGGCGCGCTCGCGCAGGGCGACGCCGCCGCGGCGCGGCTCGAGGCGACGGGCCTGGCGCTCGCCCCGCTGCACCGCATCGGCCGCAGCGACCCCAACTGGTCGCACCGCCGCTTCGCCGCGAGCGAGCGGGAGCGCGGCTTCAGCTCGACCTGCTTCGTGCTCGCGGCCCACCGCGACCCCCACGACGGCGCGGCGCCGGAGGCCTACGACGCGCGCCGCGCGCGGCTCGTCGGCGAGCTCGAGCGCCTCGGCCTCGAGGTCGGCCTGCACGCGAGCTACACCTGCCTGGCCGACGAGCGGCTGATCGCCGCCGAGCGCGCCGAGCTCGCGCGCCTGCTCGGCGGGCCGGTCGCCGGCAATCGCCACCACTACCTGCGGCTGCCGTGGCACGACGGCATCCGCGCACTCGACCGCCTCGGCTTCGCATACGACACGACGCTCGGCTTCGCCGAGCGCCCCGGAGCGCGCGCCGGGCTGTCGTTCCCGTTCCATCCCTGGGACGTCGCCGCGGCGCGGCCCCTGCGCATCCTCGAGCTCCCGCTCGTCCTGATGGACGCCACGCTGGCCGAGGAGCGCTACCTCGGCCTCTCGCCCGAGGAGGCCTGGCCCGAGATCGAGCGCGTGCTCGACCACCTGCACGACGTCGGCGGCTGCGCCAGCGTGCTCTGGCACAACGACCGCTTCGACCGCGTCTACGGCCGCGGCTGGGACCGCGTCTACGAGCGCCTGCTCGACGGCATCGTGGCGCGCGGCGGGCATGCCGGCAGCGCACAGGAGCTCGCTGCCTTCTGGCGGGACGAGCGATGCGCGTCCTGATCGTCTCGTTCTACTTCCCGCCCGCCGGGGGCGGGGGCGTCCAGCGCGTGCTGAAGCTCTGCCGCCACCTGCCCGAGCTCGGCATCGAGGTCGACGTGCTCGCACCCGACGATCCCAAGTGGAGTGCCGTCGACCCCGGGCTGGCCGCCGACATCCCGCCCGGCACGACCGTCCATCGCGCCCGCTACCGGGGACCGTCGCATGCGCAGACGCCCGCCGCCCGCCTCGCCGCCGCGCACGGCCCCGGCGCGCTCGGCGTGCGCGCCGCGCTGCTCGGCCGGAGGGTGCTGCTGCCCGACCCCGAGGTCGCCTGGTTTCCCGACGCCGTCCGCGCCGGGGCGCGCGCCGTGCGCGAGCGCCACATCGACGTCGTCGTCTCGACCTCGCCGCCGAACTCGCTGCACGTCGTCGCCGCCGCCATCGCGCGGCGCGCGGGCGTGCCGTTCGTGGCCGACTTCCGCGACTCCTGGCTGGCGAATCCGCATCGCCGCTACGAGCGCCGCAGCGTGCGCGCCAAGCGCGCCGTCGAGGGCCGCATCGCGCGCGCGGCGCTGCGCCGCGTCGCGGCGATCAGCGCCGTGACGCCCGCGATCGCCGCGGAGGCGACCGCGCTCGCGCCCGCCGGCACGCCCGTGCGCGTCGTCGCCAACGGCTGCGACTTCGACGAGTTCGACGGGCTCGTCTACGCGCGCGGCGAGCGCATGCGCATCGTCCACGCGGGATCGTTCTTCGGAGAGCGCACGCCGCGGCCGTTCCTGAGCGCGTTCGCGGGACTGCTGCGCGCGCGCCCCGAGCTGCGCGGGCGCGTGCAGGCGGCGTTCCTGGGCGAGCTGCGGCCCGCCGATCGCGAGTGGGCGCTCGGCCTCGGCCTCGGCGACGCACTCGCGCTCGAGGGCTTCCGGCCGCACGCCGAGGCGCTCGCGGCCATGCGCGCGGCCGATGTCCTGCTGCTGCTCGTGCCGCGCGCGGGCGGCCGCGGGCTCTCGGTCGTCTCGGGCAAGGTCTTCGAGTACCTCGCGGCCGAGCGGCCGATCGTCGCGCTCGTGCCGCCCGAGGGCGATGCTGCGACGCTCCTGCGCGACACGGGCTCGGCCTGGATCGCCGATCCGGACGACGAGACCGCGATCGCGGCCGCCGCCGGCGAGGCCGTCGCCGCCTGGGAGGCCGATCTGCTCGGCGAGCGGCGCCTGACGCCCGAGTGGCGCGAGCGGCTCGATCGGCGCACGCGCGCCCGCGAGCTCGCGGAGCTCCTGCGCGAGGTCGCCGGCGACGCAGAGCGCAGCCCGGTCTGAGGTCAGCGGGCGCCGGCGGGCCCCAAACCGCGCCCGCGAGCGTGTATAGGTTCGAACGCAGGTAGGTACGCGTTGTTCCGCGCGTTCCCGAGCCGTCTCACGTCAGTGCGCGTCCGCCGCGACGGGGTACTTGGTACCCTCGTCACGTGTCGGCGGCCGCTGAAGAGGAGGCCGTGCTGGCGTCGGCGGGGATCGGCGAGGGCGCAGCGCGGCCCGACGTGAGCGTCGTCGTGACGGTCTTCAACGAGGCGCGCAACATCGACGAGCTGATCGAGCGGCTCGAGCGCGCGCTCGTCGCCTGGGGCCGTCCGTGGGAGGTCCTGCTCGTCGACGACGGCTCGAGCGACGGCTCGCGGGCGTTGCTGCGGGCCGCCCACGCACGCGACCGCCGTTTCCGCGTCGTCCTGCTCAAGCGCAACTTCGGCCAGCACCCGGCGATGGCCGCCGGGATGCTGCACGCGCGCGCCGGCATCGTCGTGACGATGGACGGCGACCTCCAGAACGACCCCGACGACATCGGCAAGCTCGTGGCGGCGCTCGAGGACAACGGCGTGGACGTCGCGTCGGGGCGCCGCGGCGCGCGCGCCGACGCGCTCATGAGCCGCAAGCTGCCCTCGCGTGCGATCAACGGCATGCTGCGGCGGCTCACGAGCGTCGAGATCTCCGACTACGGCTGCGCCTTCAACGCCTACCGCCGGAGCGCGATCGAGCCCGTTCTCCACCGCGTCGGCAGGCAGAAGTTCACGAAGGCGCTGATCCTCTCGACCGGCGCCTCGGTCGTCGAGGTCGACCTCCAGCACCATGCGCGCGAGGGCCAGGCCTCGCGCTACTCGTCGATGCGGCTCGTGCGCCTCGCGCTGCACGTGCTCTTCGGGTTCTGGCCGCAGCCGATCCAGTGGGCCGGCGCGGTCATCGCGATCGTCATGACGCTCGCCTCCCTCGGGCTCGGCACGTATGGCGCGATCTACTGGATCGCTGAGGCAAACTTCCCGGGCCCGACCTTCCTCGCCTCGCTGATCCTCGGCGTGCTGGCGGTGCAGGGCTTCATTCTCGCGTTGCTCGGCGAGTACGTGATGCGCATCCAGCGCGACGTCGAGCAGCGCCCGCTCTACGTGATCGACGAGGTTCTCGAATGACGCGCGTGCTCGTCACCGGCGGTGCCGGCTTCATCAGCTCCAACCTCTGCCGGCACCTCCTGCGCACGAGCGAGCACGAGGTCGTGATCATGGACGCGCTCACGTACGCGGGGAACACGGACAACATCGCCGACCTGCTCGGGCACGAGCGGCTCGCGTTCGTCGAGGGCGACATCCGCGACGCGGCGCACGTCGAGGAGATCGTCGCAGGCGTGGACGTGATCGTGAACGCCGCCGCCGAGTCGCATGTCGAGAAGTCGATCCTGGACGGCGCGAGCGAATTCGTGACGACGAACGTCGAGGGCACGCAGGTGCTGCTCGACGCGTGTCGCCGGCATCCGGTCGAGCGCTTCATCCTCGTCTCGTCGAGCGAGGTCTACGGCACCGCCGAGCGCGACCCGATGGACGAGGAGCACCCGCTCAACCCGCGCTCGCCGTACGCGGCCACGAAGGCCGGCGGCGACCGCCTCGTCTACAGCTACTGGTGCACGTACGGCACGCCGGCCGTGGTCGTCCGCCCGTTCAACAACTACGGGCCGTTCCAGCACCCCGAGAAGGTCATCCCGCGCTTCATCACGGCGGCGCTGCAGGACCGCCCGCTGACGGTGCACGGCGGCGGCACGGCGAGCCGCGACTGGCTGCACGTGGAGGACACCTCGGAGGCCATCGCCGCCGTCATCGCCGCCCCGCTCGAGCGCATCGCGGGCGAGGTCCTGAACGTGGCCACGGGCGTCGACGTCGACGTTCAGAGCATCGCCGAGCGCATCTGCGACAGCCTCGGCAAGCCGCGCTCGCTGATCTCGCACGTCGCCGACCGGCCCGGCCAGGTCGACCGCCACATCGGCTCGACCGGCAAGGCCGCCGAGCTCGTGGGCTGGCGCGCGCGCATCGGCTTCGACGAGGGACTCGAGCGCACGATCCGCTGGTACGCCGACAACCCGGCCTGGTGGGCGGCGCACATGACCACCCTCAGCTAGCGCGCGGCGATTCCGACCGGGCCTCTCATCGTCCTGGGCGCCGGGGCCGGGCAGTTCGGCGCCTTCGCGGCGGCCCGCCGGCTCGGCATCGAGACGATCGCGTGCGACTTCGATCCCGCGCCGTTCTGCGTGCGCGAGGGCCTCGCCGACCGCTTCGAGGAGATCTCGGCGATGGACGCCGCGGCGGTGGCGGCGCTCGCCCGACGCGAGCGCGCGGGCGGTCTGATCTCGCCGGGCACCGACGGCCCCGTGCGGATCGCCGCCGAGGTGGCGGCCGCGCTCGGCCTGCCCCACCCGATCGACCCCGCTGCCGCCGCGCGCGCGACCGACAAGTGCGAGCAGCGCCGCGCCTTCGACCGCGCGGGCGTGCCCCATCCGGCCTGGAGCGAGGACGGCACGGGCCTGCCCGCGACCGCGCCGCATCGTCGTCAAGCCGGCCGCGGCACAGGGCCAGCGGGGACTCGAGATCGTCGAGCCGGGCGGCGCCCTGGCCGCCGCCGTGGCGGGCGCGCAGGCGATCTCGCGCGACGGCCGGGCGCTCTGCGAGGAGTTCGTCGAGGGCCCGGAGCTGACGGTCAACGCGTTCGTCGAGGACGGCCGCTTCGTGCCGCTCACCGTCACCGATCGCGAGCGTGCGCTGGCCTTCGGCGTCGCGACCGCGCACCTGTACCCGTCCGAGCACCCCGTCGGGGACGTCGTCGCCGCGGCCGAAACCGCCTGCCGTGCGCTCGGAATCGCCGGCGGGCCGACGTACACGCAGGTGCTGCTCACGCCCGGCGGGCCGCGCGTCATGGAGGTCGCTGCGCGCCTCGGTGGCGGCCACGACGCCGAGCTCTGCGCCGCCGCCCTCGGGGTCGACCTGAGCGCCGCCGCCGTCCGCGCCGCGCTCGGCCTCGCCCCCGGGCCGCTCGCTCCGGCACGCGACCGCGCCGCCGTGGTGCGCTTCCTGATCGCGCCGGCCGGGCGCCTCGTGCGCGTCGACGGCCTGGCCGAGGCGCGTGCCCTGCCGGGCGTGGAGCTCGCCTACGCCTACCGCGCGCCGGGAGCGCAGATCGGCCCGCTCGTGCGCGGCCCCGACCGCGCGGGGTTCGTGCTCGCGTCGGGCGCCACGCGTCCGGAGGCCGAGGCGGCCGCGCGGGCGGCCGAGGCGGCCATCCGGTTCGTCGTGGAGTAGCGTCTCGAGCGCTGGACAGTAGGAGCGCCCAAGCGGGCAGCACGACTTTAGGGCAGCCAAAGTCGCACGACGGATCCGTTATGGGCATCCGTTATGGGCGATGCCAGGGATTAGATTCATCTAAACTCAATTTCATGCTGGTCATGACCGAGACCGTGCAGGACTACCTGAAGGCGATCTGGATGCTCGATCGCTCCGGGAGCGTGAGCACGAGCGCGCTCGCCGAGCGCCTCGGCGTCACGGCTGCCTCCGCGACCGCGATGATCAAGCGGCTCGCCGGCGTGGGGCTCGTGCGCCACGAGCCGTACCACGGCGTCTCGCTGACGGAGGCGGGCACGCAGGCGGCGCTCGAGGTCATCCGCCACCACCGCCTGCTCGAGCTGTACCTGATGCAGGCGCTCGGGCTCTCGTGGGACGAGGTGCACGCCGAGGCCGAGCGCCTCGAGCACCACCTCTCCGAGACGCTCGAGGCGCGCATCGACGCCGCGCTCGGCCATCCGACGCGCGACCCGCACGGCGATCCGATCCCGACGGCCGAGCTCGAGCTGGCCGACGATGACGACCGGCCGCTGAGCGAGCTCCCGGGGGGCGGCGAGGCCGTGATCCGGCGAGTGCCCGACGGCGACCCCGGGCTGCTGCGCTACCTCGCCGAGCTCGGCCTCCTACCCGACGAGCGCGTGGTCATGGTCGGCCAGGCGCCCTTCGACGGCCCGCTCACGGTCGAGGTCGCGGGCGAGCGCCACGCGATCTCGCGCGAGCTCGCCGAGCGCATCCTGATCGGAGGCGGCCCCTGAATCCGCCGGTGCGAGACGATCTGCCCGCCGTCGCGCTGCCCGGCGAGCAGCGCGTACTCGAGGCGGCGCAGCGCGCGCTCGCCGAGCACCGGCGCGGCCTGCGCGGCCTGTGGCCCTTCCTGGGGCCGGCCTTCATCGCGGCGATCGCCTACGTCGACCCCGGCAACTTCGCGACGAACATCGCCTCGGGCTCGAAGTACGGCTACCTGCTGCTGTGGGTCATCCTCGTCTCGAACCTGATGGCGATGCTGATCCAGACGATGAGCGCCAAGCTCGGCATCGCGACGGGCCACAACCTCGCCGAGATCAGCCGCCAGCAGTTCTCGCACCCCATGCGCATCTTCCTGTGGCTGCAGGCCGAGGCGGTCGCGATGGCCTGCGATCTCGCCGAGTTCGTCGGCGCCGCGCTCGGCTTCCACCTGCTCTTCGGCCTGCCGCTCCTGCCCGCGGGCATTCTCACGGGCGTCGTCACGTTCGCGATCCTGAGCGCCGAGCTGCGGGGCGTGCGCCATCTCGAGGCCGTCATCACCGTGCTCGTCGGCGTCATCGTGGCCGCGTTCGTCTACGAGATCCTGCAATCCCACCCCGACGGGGGCGCGGCGCTGAAGGGCCTCGTGACGCCGCAGTTCGCCGACTCGGAGAGCGTGCTGCTGGCCGCCGGCATCCTCGGCGCCACGGTCATGCCCCACGTCATCTACCTGCACTCGTCGCTCACCCAGCGCCGCGTGGTCGGCGCCGATGCCGACGAGCGCCGGCGCATCTTCCGCTTCGAGCAGATCGACGTCGTCATCGCGATGACGATCGCAGGGCTCGTCAACATGGCGATGCTGGTCATGGCGGCGGGCATCTTCCACTCGCGCGGCCTGACCGGCATCGGCGACATCGACGAGGCCTACCACGGGCTCGGGACGATCATCGGCGGTCACGCCGACGTGATCTTCGGGATCGCGCTGCTCGCCTCCGGGCTCTCGTCCTCGAGCGTCGGCACGCTCGCCGGCCAGGTCGTCATGCAGGGCTACATCAACCGCCAGATCCCGCTCTTCCTGCGACGCATGATCACGATGGCCCCGGCGCTGATCGTGCTCGCGATCCCGAGCATCAACCCGTCGAGCGCGCTCGTGATCTCGCAGGTCGGCCTCTCCTTCGGCATCCCGTTCGCGCTCATCCCGCTCGTCCTCTTCTGCCGCAACCGCGAGCTGATGGGCGATCTCGTCAACCGCCGCGCGACGAATGTCGCCGCCTACGTCGTCGTGGGCGTGATCGTGTCGCTCAACGTCTTCCTGCTCTTCGACACGATCATCCTGCGCTGAGTCTCACCCGCGGTCGGCCGGATCCACCGCCCCTGCGCGAACCATCGCCGCATCGTGCGGATGCTCGGCACCGTGGCGTGGTCGAGCGAATGCCGGCCGCGCGCCCGGCGCGCGGCCGGCGAGAAGCGCCTCAGCGCCCCCAGGACGTGTGCAGCGCGACGGCCGCGCCCGGCACGTCGACCTCGGCGATCGCGCCGCCGCCGTTCGACTCGATCGCCACGGTGACGGCGCGCGACTCGGGGATGCTCAGGGTCGTCGCGCCCTTGGCGGGGGTCTGCAGCTCGAGCGACTCGCCTGTCAGACCCGTGATCTCGATCGAGTCGCCGGGCTCGATTCCGGCGCGCTTGAAGGCGTGCAGCAGTTCCTCGGCCTCGTTCTCGTGCCGTAGGACGCGCACGGTCGACCCCACCGGGACGGTCACGAGCGGGACGCCCGGTTCGCGCGGGGCATCGCCGATGGGGTGGCCGTGCGGGCAGGTCGTGACGCCGACGAGGAGCTTGCGCATGCGCTCCTCGAGGTTCTCCGAGATGCCGTGCTCGAACGAGTGCGCCTCCTCGTGCACCTCGTCCCACGGGATGCCGAAGACCTGCACGAGGAACGCCTCGATCAGGCGGTGGCGCGTGACGATGCGGCTCGCCGACTGCTCGCCCATGTCGGTGAAGCGCAGGCGCTTGCGCTCGTCGCGCACGACGAAGCCGTCGTCCACGAGGCGGCGCACCATCTCGAGCGCGGTCGGCTGCGAGACGCCGACGGCGCGCGCGAGGTTCGCCTGCGTCGCGTCGATGCCGGCCTCGTTCATCCAGAAGAGCTTCTCGAGGTACTCCTCGACCGTGGACGTGAGGGCCTCCATGGGCGCAGAGTCTACCGGCCTGCGGAGCGGGCTCCCGGGCAGCCCGCTATCGTCGCGGCCGTGGCGGGACGTCTCGTGAACACGGCGCGCGGGCGCGCCGCGGCAGGGCTCGCGGTCGCCGCCGCCGCGCTCGCGCTGAGCGTCCCCGCGCTCGCCGCCGACGGCCCCGGCTGGACGACGTGGGGCAACAGCCCCGTGCGGCAGTCGCGGGCCTCGGCTTCGCTGCTCAAGCGCGGCAATGCGCACACCCTCAAGTTCGCCTGGTCGCGCCCGCTCGGAGGCGTCGGCGCGGCCCAGCCGCTCTACCTCAGGCGCATCGCGATCGGCGGCAAGCGCCGCGACATCTACGTCACCGCGAGCGAGTCCGGGAACGTCTCGGCCTTCGACGCGGTCAACGGGAAGGTGCTGTGGACGCGCGAGGTCGGCTCGGTCGACACCGGCTGCCTGCAGATGCCGAAGGGGATCTTCGGCATCACGGGCACGCCCGTCTACGACCCTGCGAGCGGATTCATCTACCTCGCAGCGACCGACCGCCTGTGGGCGATCGACGCCCGCACCGGCGAGGCGCGGACGGGATGGCCCGTGGCGCTGCCCATGGATCAGTACCACGAGCACGTGTGGGGTGCGATCACGCTCGGCAACGGCCACCTCTACTTCGGCATCGCCTCGTACTGCGATCGCCGCCCCTACAGCGGGCGCGTGCTCGCCGTCTCGACGCGCACGGGCGAGGTCGACCACTCGTGGACGGCGGTCAGCACGCCCACCGGCGCGCCCGGCGGCGGCGGCATCTGGGGCTGGGCCGGCGTGGCGCTCACGAGCGACGGCCATGTCTGGGCGGCCGTCGCCAACGCGAACGTCGCGCCCGGCGCCGACGAGGCGTCCGGCTACGCCGAGTCGGTGGTCGAGCTCAACTCGACGCTCGGCCTGCTCGGCGGCAGCCACGCGCCCGGCATGCCGCACAAGGGCGACTTCGGCTTCGGCTCCACGCCCGTCGTCTTCAACGCGGCCAAGTGCGGCGGCATGGTCGCGGCCGAGGGCAAGGACGGCGCGATCTACCTGTGGCGGCGGGGCAAGCTCGCGGCCGGGCCGATCCAGCGCTTCGAGGTCGCGTTCCCGGCGACGCTCTACGGCTCGCCGGCGTGGGATCCGGCGACGCAGCAGCTCTTCGTCACGACCTCGCAGGGCTATGCCGGCAACCCCTCCGGGCTCGATGCGCTCCGGCTCAACGCCAACTGCCGGCTCCGCCGCGTCTGGACGAAGAGCCTCGGCGGGCAGCTCAACGCGATCCCGACGATCGCGAACGACACCGTCGTCGTGGCGACCGGCACGGGGCACCTGCGCGTGTACGCGACCGCCACCGGCAAGCTGCTCGCGAACCGCGAGCTGCACGGCGCCGCCTTCGCGGCGCCGATCGCGATCGGCAGGGACGTCGCCGTGGTGACCTGGAGCCGCAAGCTCCTCGTCTTCCGCCTCGCCGCGGCAAGTAGCGCGCCGGGGAGCCCGGGAGCGCCCTATCCTGCCCGGCATGGCCGTACCGCTCGACCTCCCCGCCATCGCCGGCGGCCGGCCCGTGCGGGGCGAGCGCCGGCTCGACTTCGCGCCCCCCGCGCTGGGCGAGGAGGAGCGCGCCAACGTGCTGCACTCGCTCGCGACGGGCTGGCTCACCACGGGGCCGTTCGCACGCCAGCTCGAGAGCGAGTTCGCGACCTACGCGGAGGCCCCGCTCGCGCTCGCCGTGTCGTCCTGCACGGCCGCCATGTACCTGGCGCTGCGCGCGCTCGGCGTCGGCGACGGCGACGGCGACGAGGTCATCACGACGCCGCTGACCTGGCCGGCGACCGCGAACGTGATCGTGCGCGCCGGTGCACGGCCGGTCTTCGTCGACGTCGACGAAGACACGCTCTGCATCGACCCGCAGGCGGTCGCCGCCGCGGTCACGCCGCGCACCCGCGCGATCATGCCGGTGCACTACGCCGGGCACCCGTGCGACCTGGAGGCGCTCGAGGCCATCTGCGCCGAGCACGGGCTGCGGCTCGTCGAGGATGCCGCGCACGCGACCGAGACGCGCGTGCCCGACGGTCGCAAGGTCGGCTCGGTGGGCGACATCACGTGCTTCAGCTTCTACGCCAACAAGAACCTCGCGGCGGGCGAGGGCGGCATGCTCACGCTCGTCGACGAGGAGCTTGCGGCGCGCATCACCTCGCTGCGCCTGCACGGCCTCACGCGCGATTCGTGGAAGCGCTACGAGAAGAAGGGCCCGGGCGCCTACGACGTGCTCGAGCCGGGCTACAAGCTCAACCTCAGCGACCTGCACGCCGGCGTCGCGCTCGGCCAGCTGCACGCGCTCGAGGAGCACCATGCGCGGCGCGTCGCCCAGGCCGAGCGCTATGACGAGGGCCTCGCGGGGCTCCCAGGCGTCACGCCGCTCGGCCGCCGCCTCGGCCCCCGCGGTGTGCACGGCTGGCACATCTACGTCGTGCGCATCGCGCGCGACGAGGCCGGTGCCGGCCGCGACGCCTACGCGGAGGCGCTCGGCGAGGAGGGCATCGGCACCGGTCTGCACTTCCTGCCGGTGCACGACCTGACCTACTTCCGCTCGGCACACCCGACGCCGCCGCTGCCGGTGGCCGAGGCCGCCGGCGCCGAGGTGCTCTCGCTGCCGCTCTCGCCGGCCCACTCGCTCGACGACGTCGACGACGTCATCGCGGCCGTGCGCCGCCTGCACGCGCACTTCACGCGATGACCCGGCCCGCACGCCTGGCACTCCAGGTCGGGCTCTCGGTGGTGCTGATCGCCGCGGTGCTCTGGCAGGCCGACCTGCACCGCATCGGCAACGCGCTGCGCGACTCGAGCCCGTCCTGGTTCGTCGCGGCGGTCGCCATCAACATCGTCGCGACCGCGATCATGGCCCTGCGCTGGCACCTGCTGCTGCTCGCGCGCGGGCGCCGCGATCCGGGCCTGTGGTGGCTCTTCGAGACGTACTCGATCGCGCTGCTCCTGGGGCAGATCCTGCCGACCGCGGTCGGGGGCGACGCGGTGCGCGCGATCGACCTGGCGCGGCGCACGGGCGCGCGCGCCGAGGCCGTGTCGTCGGTGGTCGTCGACCGTGTCGTGGGGCTCGCGGCGCTCGGCGCGCTGGCCGCCGGCGGCGCGCTCGCCGGGGGCACGGGCATCGACCGTGCCACCGCCGTCGCGCTCGGCTGCGGGGTGCTGGCCGCCACGCTGCTGGCGGCCGTCGCGCTCTTCTCGCTGCGCGTGCGGCCGCTGCTGCGGCGGCTCGCGCCGCTCGCGCGGAAGTGCCGTGTCGAGGCGCCGCTGCGCTCGCTCTACCACGCGCTGCACGCCTATCGCGGGCATCCCGGCGCGCTCGCGCTGGTGTTCCTGCTCGGCGTGGTCGCGCAGGGCATGCGCGCGATCTCGATCTACTTCCTGGCGCAGGGCATGGGCCTCGACCTCGGCTTCGCGACGCTGCTCGTGCTCTGCCCCGTGCTCTTCCTGGTCACGGTCGTGCCCGCCTCGCTCAACGGGATCGGCCTGCGCGAGGCGACGTTCGTCGTCGTGCTGCGCGGAGCGGACGTGGCCCGCGAGGACGCGTTCGCGCTCGGATTGGCGTTCTTCGCGGTCGGCGTGCTGACCGGCGGCCTCGGCGGCCTCGCGCTCCTGCGCAGGTCGATCGCCGGCCATCGCGGCAGGACTGGCGGGTCGAGTCCAGTAACGTGAATGTGCATGCGCCGTCTCGTGCTCGTAGCGGCGACGCTCTGCGCGGTCGCGGGAGCGGCGCTCTCGAGCGCAGCGCAGCGATCGCCGGCGCCGCCGCCGTCCAGGACCTCGCTCACAATCGCCGCCGTGCCCGGACGGACTGCGGCCGTGAGCCGTGAGCTCGCGCGCCTCGGCGCGCCCGTGACCGCGCGCGCGGGCAGATTCCTGCAGGTGCAGGGCGCACCGGGCCTGGCCGCCCGCCTGCGGCGGGTGCCGGGCGTGAGCGGAGTCGGCCCGGCGGCGGTCGCCCAGCCCGACCAGGTCATCTCGCAGGGCGACGAGCGCATCGGGGCGGACGCGCTGCGCTCGCGCGGCCTCGACGGCACCGGGATCCGCATCGCGATCGTCGATCTCGGCTTCGGCGACACCTGGCGGAACCTGCTCGGCAAGGAGCTGCCGCCGCAGACGCAGATCGACGCGATCCAGTCGTTCGACCACACGAGCGGCAAGCCCGACATCACCGGCCTCTCGAACGACGAGCAGCCGACCGGGCACGGTGCGAACGTGGCGCAGGTCGTGTGGGACCTCGCGCCGGGCGCGCGCTACACGTTCGTCAACTACCACACCCAGCTCGAGCTCTCGCAGGCGGTCGACTGGCTCGTCAACGGGCCCGACGGCAAGCCGCGCGTCGACATCGTCGTGCACTCCAACTCCTTCCTCGACGGGCCGTTCGACGGCACCGGCGTCGCCGCCACGGCCGTCAATCGCGCCCACGACGCGGGCATCTTCTGGGCCAACTCGGCCGGCAACTACGCCCACCGCCACTGGGAGGGCGTGGCCGGCGATCCCGACAAGGACGGCTGGGCGAACATCGGGCCGGCCGGGCGCGGGTACCTCGCCTTTCCGCTCACGGCCGGCGTCGGCATGGGCGCGACGCTCTACTGGAGCGCGTGTACGAAGAACGGCGCTGCCGTGGCGGCCACCAGCGCCCACTTCCAGATCGACGTCACCGACACGGCCGCGAGCACGCCCGTCGTCTTCGCCCAGGGCCAGGGCGACGCGACGCACACGGCCGGAGCCGTCGGCTACATGCCGACCGTGACCGGTACCTACGGGCTGCGCGTCGAGCAGGGCACTCCGGGGGTGATCTGCAACCTCGAGATCTTCGGCGGCGGGGTCGAGCTGGGCGACGAGGCGACGGTCGAGTCGAGCATCCCGACGCCCGGCGACGCGCGCGGCTCGTTCACCGTCGGCGCGCGCGACTGGGAAGGCGACGCCGCGGCCGTGTACTCCTCGCAGGGGCCGACCGAGGACGGGCGCCTCAAGCCCGATGTCGTCGCGCCGGCGTCGACCGCCGTGTGGCCGGGCATCGCGATGGTCGGCACGTCGGCCTCCGCGCCGCACGCCGCGGGCGCGGCCGCGCTCCTGATGCAGCGCGATCGCGCGGCCGGGCAGCCGAGCGATCCCGACACGATCGCGAGAGAGCTGACCGCGGGGGCGCTCGACATCGCACCGCCGGGCCCCGACGAGGCCACGGGCGCGGGGCGCATCCGGCTCGACCTCGACCCGCCCGTGTGGCTCTCGACGGCGCCCGCCGCGGGTCAGCCGGTCGGCGATTCCGCGCGCTTCGACGTCGCCGTCGACGACGCCGGCACGATCGAGGCCTCCGGGGTGTCGATCGACGGCGTGGCGTTCGCCGAGGTGCCCGGCCTGCTGCACCGCCGGCTCGACACGACGGCGCTCGCGCCGGGCCCGCACACCGCCGTCTTCTGGGCGCGCGACATGGCCGGCAACCGCTCCGAGCAGTCGGTCGCGTTCGTGCGCGACGTCACCCCGCCCGTGCTCGCGCTCGCGACCACCGCGGGAGGCGCGCTCGCGGTCACCGTCAGCGACGCCGAGTCGCGCAGCGGCAGCCTCGTCGCCCGCATCGACGATCCGGCCGGCGCGCAGCACTGGGAGCGCACGCTGCCGCTGACGTTCGCCGCCGGCAGCGCGCAGGTGCGGATCGCCGCGCCGGCGCTCGCGCGCGGCCCGCTGCGCGTGCGCATCCAGGCCTTCGACGAGGTCGGGCACCCGTCCGCGGTCGCGACGGCCGGCCTCGCGCTGGGATCGCCGTGAGGCGCGCGCGCCGCGACGCGCTCGGCCGGCGCCTCGCGCGCTCGCTGCTGCCGCCCGCGGTCGTGCTCGACGTCAGCTTCGTGAACGGGCTCGAGGCGATCCGCTCGCTCGCGGCCGCGGGCGCGCCGGTGATCGCGGTCGACCACCGCCCGGGCGCGCTCGGCTTCCGCTCGCGGCTCGCGTATCACGCGCTCTCGCCCGACCCGCGCGACGAGGAGGCGTACGTCGCGTTCCTGGCCGACCTCGCCGAGCGCAACTTCTCCGAGCCCGCCGTCGTGCTGCCCACGCACGACGCGCCGCTCGCGGCGGTCGCGCGCAACGCCGCCCGCCTCGCCGCCTACCAGCTGCCGGGCAGCGGCTGGGACGTGCTCGAGCCGCTCCAGCGCAAGCGCCATCAGTACGCGGTCGCCGAGGCCGCAGGCATCGGCGTGCCGCTCACGTTCGCGGCGGACAGCGAGGCCGAGGCGCGCGCAGCGGCGGCGCAGCTGAGCTACCCGGCGGTCGTCAAGCCGGGCGACCCGATCCCCTTCAAGCGCCGCTTCGGGCGGCCGGTCATCGTCTGCCAGACGGCGGAGGAGCTCGTCGAGGCGTGGCGGAGCGCGGCCGACTGCGAGCCCCTCCTGCAGGAGGTCATCCCGGGCGACGACGCCACGCTCTGGACCGTCGGCTCGTACACCGGCGCCTCCGGGTCGGCGCTCGGGCTGTTCTGCGGGCGCAAGCTCGTGCAGATGCCGCGCGGCTTCGGCACCTGCCGCGTGGGCGAGGCGCGCTGGCGCGAGGACGTCGTCGAGCAGGCGCTCGCGCTGCTCTCCGCGCTCGGCTTCCACGGCATCGCGCAGACCGAGTTCCGGCTCGATCCGCGCGACCAGCGCTTCAAGCTGATGGAGGTGAACCCCCGGCTCTGGCAGTGGCACGGCCTGGCGCGCGCCTGCGGGGTCGACCTGCCGCGCATCGCCTACCTCGACGTGCTCGGCCGCCCGCAGCGGCCGGTGCGCTCGGGCCCCGAGCACGACGGCCGCCGCTGGGTGGTCGCGGCCGCGCACCTGCGCGCATCGCGGCAGGAGGGCACGCCGCTGCGCCGTGCGCTGCGCGAGATCGGGCCCGGAGCGGTCGAGGGCACGTTCGACGTGCGCGACCCGCTGCCCGCGATCGTGCAGGCGAGCGGCCTCGTCACGGCCCCGATCGCGCGCGCCCTGCGCCGCAGGCGGGGGTCCGGCTCGTGATCCCGCTGCGACCGTGGCTCGACCGCCTGCTGCTCGCGACGCTCGTCGTGACCACCTGGCACAAGCTGCACTGGTCGCCGGGCGCGGGCGACGTCACGCTCGAGGACATCCTCGCGGCGGGATTCGTCGGGCTGTTCGTCGCCGATCGCTGCCTGCGCCGCGACGCCCGCATGCACCGCGTCGCGCTCGCCCTGCTGCTCACGATGGGCGTGCTCGAGGCGGTCTACCTGGGCGGCTACTTCGCGCTCGAGAACCACGAGCAGCTCTCGCAGTACGCCAAGGGCATGACCAAGTTCACGCTCCACTTCGGCTTCCTGGTGTGCGGCACCCAGCACGTCATCCACCGCGGTGAGCGCCTGCTCCGGCGCACGGTCGGCGCGTTCGTCGTCGGGCTCGCGATCAACTGCGCGTACGGGATCGCCCAGCTCGCTGCGCAGGTCGGCGCGGGCGTGAACCTCGACAAGCGGCTGATCGGCCCGCTCACGTTCGGGCAGGGCTCGCTCGGCGGCATCAACGTCTACGGGCAGACGACCGCGGTGCAATCGGGCAGCTACGTCTCGCTCGGCGTCTATCGCGTGAACGCGCTCGCGCTCGACCCGAACCACCTCGGCATCATGCTCTGCGTCCCCATCCTGCTGCTCCTGCCGTTCGTCGCGCGCGCCGGCGTGCGCAGCCGCCGCGGCCTCGTGCTGGGGCTGCTGCTGGCCTTCTTCGCCGGGGTCGAGGTGCTCACGCTCTCGCGCTCGGGCCTGCTCGGGCTGGCCTGCGGCCTGCTGGTCGCGGCGTGGCCGTTGCGACGGCAACTGCTGCAGCCGCGCGTCGTGGCGCCGGTCGCGGCGGCGCTCGGCGCACTCGCGCTCGTGCTCGCGTCGTCCTCGTACGTGCGGCAGGTCGCGCGCTCCCGCGTCACGCTCAGCGACAACTCGGCCAAGGTGCACTTCCAGTTCTTCGACCTCGTGCAGCCCGTGATCGACGCCCACCCGGTGTTCGGCCTGGGGCTGAACACGTTCTCGGTCTACTACCAGTTCCTGACCGGCAAGACGAACTGGGGGCCGCACTCGTTCTACATCGCGCTGCTCGACGAGACGGGCCTCGTGGGCGCGTGCGTCTTCGGCGCGTTCCTGGTCTGGGTCGGCGTCCGCCTGGCGGTGATCCTGCGCGCCTCGCGCGCGCTCGAGCGGCTGGGCGACAGCGAGGCCGGCGACTGGCGGGCCCTCGGCATCGGGCTCTCGGCCGGGTTCGCGGCGACGCTCGTCGCGAACGTCTTCTACCTCACGATGCAGTTCTACTACTTCTACGGCCTCGTCCTGATCGTCGCCGCGGCCTCCGCGCTCGCGGTCGAGCGCGTGCGCCGCGCACCGTCATGACCGACGTCTCGGTCGTGATCGTGAGCTACGAGAGCCGCGAGCTCGTGGAGCGCTGTCTCGCGGCGCTGGCCGCCGACGACGGCCGCAGCGCGGTCTGCGAGGTGATCGTGGTCGACCAGGCCTCGCAGGACGGCACGGGTGCCTGGCTCGGGGCCGCGCACCCGGATGTCCGGCTCGTCGCGCTGGACGAGAACGTCGGCTTCGGCGCGGGCAACAACCGCGGCGCCGCGATCGCGCGCGGCCGCTGGCTGCTGCTGCTCAACAGCGACGCGTTCGTGCGGGCGGGCGCGATCGACGAGCTCGTGCGCTTCGCCGAGGCGCGCCCCGAGATCGGCGTCGCCGGCCCGCGCCTGCTGTGGCCCGACGGGCGGCTGCAGCGCTCGTGCCGTCGCTTCCCCACCGTCTTCCGCATCGCCACCGAGTACCTCTTCCTGCGCAAGCTCGCACCGCGCTCGCGCATCCTCAACGGCTTCTACTACGGCGAGTTCGCGCACGACGAGGCGGCGCGCGTCGACTGGCTGACCGGCGCCTGCCTGCTCGTGCGCCGCGACCTCTACGAGCGGCTCGGCGGCTTCGACGAGGACTTCTTCCTGTACTCGGAGGAGGTCGACCTGCTCTACCGCGCGCGGCAGCTCGGGGCCGAGACCTGGTACGACCCCGCTGCCGAGGTCGAGCACGTCTGGGGCGGCTCGGCCGGCCGGGCCTCGGCGCCGACGCTCGAGGAGCAGGCGCGCGGCCACGTGCGCTATCTCGCCAAGCACGCCTCGCGCGCGACGGCAGCCCGCGCGCGCAGGGTGATCCTGCTCGGCCTGAGGCTGCGCGCACGGCGCTCGGCCGCCTACCGCGAGGCCGCGGCCTGGCTCGCGCAGCGCTCGCTCGAGCAGCTGCTGGCCGAAACCCGCCGCTAGCGCGATCGGGGACCGCACGATTGGGGTCAGACCCCAATCGTGCGGACCCGGCGCCGCTCGACGCCGGGGCCGTGCGGTGGATCGAGGCTCTACCCTGGCTCGGTGCTCGTGCTGAAAGTGATCTTCTGGGCGGCGCTCGCGGCACTCGTGTGGACGCACGCCCTGTATCCGCTGTTCGCCGCCGCCCTCGCGCGGCTGCGCCCGCGGCCGGCGCGCGCCGACGAGAGCTTCCGGCCGCGCGTGGCGCTCGTGATCGCGGCCTACAACGAGGACGACGTGATCGAGCGCAAGCTCGAGAACGCGCTCGCGCTCGACTACCCGCCCGGGAGCCTGCGCATCGTCGTGGCCTCGGATGCCTCGAGCGACGGCACCGACGAGATCGTGCGCGGCTTCGCCGCGCGCGGCGTCGAGCTCGTGCGGGCGCCGCGGGGCGGCAAGGTCAACGCGCAGAACCACGCGGTGCGGACGCTCAGCGACGTCGACGTCGTGGCGTTCTCGGACGCCAACTGCGAGTGGCGGGAAGACGCGCTGCAGCAGCTCGTGGCGCCGCTCGCCGATCCGCGCGTGGCCTACGTGTGCGGCCGGCTGCAGCTGCGCTCGCCCGAGGGCACGAACCAGGAGGGCGCGTACTGGCGCTACGAGATCTGGCTGCGCGCGCGCGAGTCGCTGATCCACTCGGTCACGGGCGGCAACGGCTCCATCTACGCCGTGCGGCGGGAGCGCTACGAGGAGGTCGATCCCCGCTTCGGGCACGACCTCTCGTTCCCCTACCTCATGGTCAAGCGCGGCTTCCGCGCGGTCTACGCGCCGCGCGCGATCGCGCTCGAGAAGATGACGACCGACCTCTCCGACGAGTTCCGGCGCAAGGTGCGCATGTTCGGGCACTGCTGGCTGCTCGTCCTGCACGGGCGCATGTTCGGGCTGCGCGCACTCGGTCCGCTGTATTGGGTCGAGATGATCTCGCACCGGCTCCTGCGCTACGCCAGCGGCATCCTGCACCTCGCGCTGCTCGCGACCGCCATCGCCCTCGCCGTGAGCGCGGGCGGCGTCTACGCCGTCGTGCTCGCGCTGCACGGCGTGTTCGCGCTCTGCGTGCTCGCCTCGATGGCGCTGCGCGGCCGCGTGCGCGTGCTCGCACTGGCCGAGTACTACCTCCTGATCACGCTCGCGACCCTGCTCGCGCTCGGCGACGTCGTGCGCGGCGTCCCCGCCGTGTGGGAGCGCGCGGAGGGCACCCGGTGACCCCCGAGGCCGAGCGCGTCAAGCGGGCCATCGACGTCGTCGGCGCGGCCGCCGGGCTTGCGCTCGCGGCGCCCGTGCTCGCGCTCGCGGCCTGCGCCATCAAGCTCCAGGACTCGGGGCCGGTGTTCTTCCGCCAGATGCGCCTGGGCCGCGGCGAGCAGCCGTTCGAGATCCTCAAGCTGCGCACCATGACGATCGACGCCGACAAGATCCGCTCGGACGGCGTCGTCGAGGAGGGCGATCCCCGCATCACGCGCGTGGGCGCGCTGCTGCGGCGCACGGCGGTCGACGAGCTGCCGCAGCTGTGGCACGTCCTGCGCGGCGAGATGAGCCTCGTCGGCCCGCGCCCGGTGCCGCTGTCGCACCTCGAGCGCTACGACGCGCGCCAGCGGCGCCGGCTCGAGGTGCGCCCGGGCCTGACCGGCTGGGCGCAGATCCACGGGCGCGCATCGCTGCCCTGGCCCGAGCGCCTGGAGCTGGACGTCTGGTACGTCGAGCACCGGTCGCTCGCGCTCGACGCGCGCATCCTCGCGCGCACGGCCGGCGTGCTCCTGCGCCGGGACTTCGTCTACCGCGGGGAGGCCGGAGGATGGCGCTGAGCGAGCAGCCGGACCTGACGATCGTCGTGCCCGCCTTCAACGAGGCCGGCACCATCGAGGCCGTCGTCGAGCGCTTGCGCGAGCTGCCGTTCGCGCTCCAGATCATCGTCGTCGACGACTGCTCGTCGGACGAGACGGCCGCGATCGCGGCAGGCCTCGCCGGGATCGAGCTGATCCGGCACGAGCGCAACCAGGGCAAGGGCGCGGCGCTGCGCTCGGCCTTCGCGCAGGCGCGCGGCCGCATCGTCGTCATCCAGGACGCCGATCTCGAGTACGACCCCACCGACATCCCGGAGCTGGTCGCGCCGATCCGCTCGGGCGTCGCCGACGCCGTCTTCGGCTCGCGCCTGATCGGCGGACGCCCGCAGCGCGCGCACCTCTTCTGGCACAAGGTCGGCAACCGCACGCTCTCGCTGATCACGAACGTCCTCTACAACACGACGCTCTCGGACATGGAGACCGGCTACAAGGCCTTCACGCTCGAGGTGCTGCGCCAGATCGAGCCGCTCTACGAGTCCGACTTCCGCATCGAGCCGGAGCTGACGGCGAAGATCTGCCGCGGCGGCTTCCGCATCTACGAGGTGCCGATCGCCTACTACGGCCGCTCCTACGAGGAGGGCAAGAAGATCACCTGGCGCGACGGCTTCCCCGCGGTGTTCGCACTCGTCAAGTACCGCTTCCGGGACCGCTAGCCCGTGCGGCGCGCGCTTGCGGCCGTCGCGGGCTTCGCCGTCTCGATCGTCTTCGGCTGGCTGGCCGTGCGCGGCCTCGACTACCACGAGGTGCGGAGCGCGCTCGGGCGGGCGAGCTGGGCCTGGATCCTCGCCGGCGTCTGCGTCTCGGTGATCGGGGTCGCCATGCGCTCGGAGCGCTGGCGAACGCTCTTCCCGCGCCACTCGCGCCCGGCCGTCGTCCCGACGTTCTGGGCCTCGCAGATCGGGCTGCTCGCGAACAACGTGCTGCCGCTGCGCGCCGGCGAACTCGTGCGCGTGCTCTCGCTTTGCCGCGAGTCGGGCCTGCGGCGCACCGCGGTGCTGGCGACGGTGGGCGTCGAGCGCATCTTCGACCTGGGCGTGATCGCGGTGCTCCAGCTGGCCGTCGCGGCGTACCTGCCGGACGCGCCCGTTGCGCGGCGCTTCACGTTGCTCGCGGTCGCGATCCTCGCGCTCGCCGTGATCGTCGTCGCCGTGCTCGCGGTGGCGCCGGTGCGGCGCCTCGCCGGCCACCAGCTCATCCGTCTGCCCCTCCTGCGTACACGCGGCGGCGTTGTCATCGAATCGCTGCGCACCGGTCTCGCCGCGCTGCGCGACCGTCAGCTGGCCGCGGTCGCCCTGCTCTGGACGCTCGCGTCCTGGCTCGTGCTCGCGCTCGCGGGCTGGTGCGTGCTGCGCGCCTTCGCGCTGCACCTGCCCTGGCACGCCGCGCTGTTCCTGCTCGTGGCCGTGACGTTCGCGCAGGCCGTGCCCGCAAGCGCGGGCTCGGTCGGCGTGTTCGAGCTCGCCGCGCGCTCGGCGCTCGTGGCCTACGGCGTCCCGCCGGCCGTCGCGCTCTCGGCCGGCATCGTGCTGCACGCCGTGAGCGCGCTCCCGTTCATCGCGCTCGGGGCCGTCGGCATGGCCCGGCTCGGGGTCTCGGGGCGCGAGCTCGCCCGCGCCGAATCCCGCACCTGATCTGCGAGGATTGCGCCGCCGATGACGCCGACGAACGTGCTGCTCACCTGCGCGGGCATGCGCGGCGACATGGTCGCCGCGTTCCAGGCCGCGCTCGCACGCGAGGGGGAGGGCGGCCTCGTCGTCGCCGCCGACGCGAGCCCGCTCGCGCCCACGCTCTACCTGGCCGATCGCGCGGCGCTCGTGCCGCGCATCGACGCGCCCGAGTACGTGACCGCGCTGCTCGCGCTGTGCCGCGAGCACGCCATCCGCGCGGTGCTCCCGCTGACCGATCTCGACCAGGCCATCCTGACGGCGCGGCGGGCCGACTTCGCCGCCGTCGGCGCCGCCGTCGTGGCCTCCGACCCCGAGGCGTGCGACCTCTCGGTCGACAAGTACCTCGCGCACTGCTTCTTCGAGCAGCACGGGATCGGCTCCCCGGCGACCTGGCTGCCGGAGGACCTGCCGCCGGCCGCCGAGATCCCGTTCCCGGTGCTCGTGAAGGCGCGCCGTGGCTTCGCGGCCCGTCACATCTACCGCGCGCACGACCCCGACGAGCTCGCGTTCTTCCTGCGCTACACGACCGCCGAGTCGATGGTGCAGGAGTTCTGCAGCGGCGTGGAGTTCTCGATCGACCTCATCTGCGACCTCTCGGGCCGCTGTCTCGAGGCCGTGCCGCGCTCGATGATCGAGTCCAAGGGCGGCGAGACGATCAAGGGCGAGTCGCTCGACGACGCCGCCCTGCGCGACGTCGCGGTGCGGGTCGCCGAGGCGCTCGGGATCAAAGGGCCCGCCTGCGTGCAGTGCTTCCGCGACGGCGACCGCCACCTCGTGACGGATGTGAACGCGCGCTTCGGCGGCGGCTTCCCGGTGCACGTCGCCTCGGGCGGCGGCTATCCCGACATCGTGCTCGCGCTGGCGCGCGGCGAGGCGCCGGCGCCGCGCCTCGGCGCCTACCGGCCCGGCGTGATCATGGTGCGCTACCTCTCGCAGGTGATCCTCGAGCGCGATTCCTCGGACGTGCTGCACGTGACCGCGGACGCCTCGGGCCTGCGCACGCCGCCCGCCGTCTGAAACTCGTCTACCCTCAGGCGGTGTCCGCCGGCGCTGCAGACGACGTCGAGATCGCGCTCGGCGTCTACGTCCGGCGCGTGGTGCGGCGCTGGTGGATCGTGGCGGCGGCGATCGTCGTCGCCGTGGCGATCGCCCTCGCCGGCAGCTCGTCGGGCCACACGACGTATCGCGCGCAGACGCTGATCAGCCTCGGGACGCCGTACACGGCGACCGGCGGGTCCGCGATCACGAGCGCCTTCTGCACCTCGCCCGTGGCGCCCGCGACGCTGATCAAGCAGGACGCGATCCGGATCGCCGCGGAGCGGGCCTCGGGGCTTGTCGGCAAGCTCAAGGGCCACGTCTCCTCCCAGCCCGTCGCCGGCGCCGTCACGAAGCTCAACTTCACCCCGGCCGTCAACATCATCGTGCAGGGGCCGTTCGCGGGGAACAAGACGGCGCGCGCCGCCGACGCGTTCGCCGTCGGCGTCCGCGACGCCTGCAGCAAGTACGCGCTCGAGCGGGAGTCGACGACCAAGGCCCGTCTGGGGCGCGAGCTGGCCGAGCAGAAGACGCTCAATGCCCGCTTGGCCCAGGCCCAGAACCTGCTCGCGAAGGTGCAGTCCAACGCGGCGCTCTCGGCGAACGACCGGCTGCTCGCGGCCACGATCGCCGCGAACACGCTCTCGAACGTCGTCCAGCGGCAGAACCAGCTCGACCAGTTCATCGGGGAGGACGAGTCGCTGCTGGAGCAGATCCGCAGCGTCGAGCTCACCCAGATCATCACGCCCGCCAAGGCCTCGAAGGTCACGGCGGGCGGCAAGAGCGGCAGCATCGGCGTCGCGATCGTGCTCGGAGCCCTCGTGGGCATCGCACTGGCACTACTGTCATACGTAGTGGCACCGAAGCGACGCAGGGAGACGTAGATGGCAGATCGGGCGCTCGTGACGGGCGGGGCGGGCTTCATCGGCTCGCACGTCGTGGACTCGCTCGTCCGCGACGGGTTCGAGGTGCTCGTGGTCGACGACCTCTCGGCGGGCGACCCCAGCCGGCTCGCGCGCGAGGCACGCCTCGCCAAGGTCGACATCACCGACACACGCGGCGCTCGCGGCCGCCTTCGACGCCTTCCGCCCGCAGTCCGTCTACCACCTGGCCGCGCAGGCCAGCGTGACGGCCTCGGTCGCCGATCCCGGTCGTGATTGCGCCGTCAACGTGCTCGGCACGCTCAACGTCACCGAGGCCGCGCGCCGGCACTCGGCGCCGCTCGTCTTCACCTCGACCGGCGGGGCCATCTACGGCGACGGCGCGTCGATCCCGACGGCCGAGGACCAGATCGCGCTGCCGCTCTCGCCCTACGGCGCGTCGAAGCTCGCCGCCGAGGCGTACGTGCGCAGCTGGTCGGCCGCGCACGGCATCGCGAACGCCGTCATGCGCCTCGGCAACATCTACGGGCCGCGCCAGACGCCGCACGGCGAGGCGGGCGTCGTCGCGATCTTCAGCTACCGGCTGTGGGCGGGCGAGCCGTGCACGCTCTACGGCCACGGCACGCCGACGCGCGACTACGTGCACGTGTCCGACGTCGTCGCCGCGCTGCGGGCGGCGAGCGGCCGCACCGGCGTCTACAACATCGGCACGGGCATCGAGACCGACGTCGCCGCGCTCTATGCGCGCCTCGCCGAGGCGGCCGGCTCGAGCGCCGCCCCGGCGCTCGCCGACCTGCGCCCCGGCGAGCTCGTGCGCTCCTGCCTGGATGCCTCGCACGCGCGCCGCGAGCTCGGCTGGGCACCGCAGGTCGCGATCGCCGACGGCCTCGCCGGCACCTACCGGGCGATGGTCGACGGCTTCCGGACTGCCGCCTGATTCTGAGTCGTCGCTAGCATGCGGGAAGGTCGCCTCGGCGACGCACCCCTCACAAGGACGCTCCCATTCCCACGACGGTCGTCTCCGGCGGGGCCGGATTCCTCGGCTCCCACCTCTGCGAAGCACTGCTTGGCCGTGGCCACCGCGTGCTCTGCGTGGACAACCTCGAGACGGGGTCGCTGACCAATATCGAGCACCTGCGCGACGAGCGCTTCGTGTTCATCCAGCACGATCTCACCCAGCATCTGAACATCCCCGAGCCGATCAACTGGGTGCTCCACTTCGCCAGCCCGGCGAGCCCGATCGACTACCTGCGCCTGCCGCTGCAGACGCTCAAGGTCGGCGCCTACGGCACGCACAACATGCTCGGCCTGGCCAAGGCGCACCGCGCGCGCTTCCTGACCGCCTCGACGAGCGAGGTCTACGGCGACCCGCACGTCCACCCGCAGCCCGAGAGCTACTGGGGCAACGTCAATCCGATCGGCCCGCGCGGTGTCTACGACGAGGCCAAGCGCTACGCCGAGGCGCTGACGATGGCCTACCACCGGCAGCAGGGCGTCGACACCGCGATCGTGCGGATCTTCAACACGTACGGGCCGCGCATGCGCGCCCACGACGGCCGCGCGATCCCGACCTTCGTGCGGCAGGCGCTCTCCGGCGAGCCGATCACGGTGTTCGGCGACGGTTCGCAGACGCGCTCGTTCTGCTACGTCGACGATCTCGTCGCCGGCATCCTGGCGCTCGCCGAGTCCGACGAGCATCTCCCCGTCAACATCGGCAACCCCGAGGAGTTCACGTTGCTGGAGCTGGCCGAGAAGGTGATTGCGCTGACCGCTTCCGAGAGCCGGATCGTGCACGAGGCACTGCCCGCGAACGACCCCAAGCAGCGCCGGCCCGACATCACGCGTGCCGGCGAGCTGCTCGGCTGGGCGCCGCGCATCGGCCTCGACGACGGCCTGCGCATGCTGCTCGAGCGATCGCGGCGCACGGAGCTGCTCGGCCGGACGGTGGGCGCATGAAGCGGTTCCTGACAGCCTTCCTCGCCGGCCTCGCGCTGGTCGCCATCGCCGCCACCGGCGCCTCCGCCGATGCGGGGCGCGCCCGCTCCGGGCCGATGCTGCTCGGTGTGATGGACGACGCGCTGCTCGGAAACGTCCCGGACGTCGCCTTCCCGGCGGTCGAGCAGCTGCACCCGCAGGTCATCCGCTACGACGTCTCGTGGGCGGCCACGGCGCCGCGCAAGCCGGCCGACGCGACCAACCCCGACGACCCTGCCTACGACTGGACGCTGCCCGACCAGGTCGTGCTGCGCGCCGACGCGCTCGGCGTGCCCGTGCTGCTGACGATCGAGGTCACGCCGCGCTGGGCCGGCGGTCAGACCGGCAACAAGCCGCCCGTCAACATGGCCACGCTGCAGGCCTTCGCGTACGCCGCGGCGACGCGCTACAGCGGCCAGCACGTCGTCCCGGCGACCGGGCAGGTCCTGCCTGCCGTGACGCGCTGGGAGGCCTGGAACGAGCCCAACACGACGAGCCACCTGAAGCCCCAGTACACCTGCCGGTGCGCGAGTGCGCAGCCGGCCTCGCCCAAGATCTACGCCAAGCTCCTCAAGGCGATCTACCTGGGCGTGCACTCCGCCGGCACGCACGCGGGCATCACCGAGATCGTCGCGGGCGGCGCGACGAAGCCCAACTACTCGGGCCCCAAGACGTTCGAGCCCGCGGTCGCTCCGCTGCGCTTCCTGCAGGAGCTCGGCAAGTACCACCCGCCGCTCGACGTCTACTCGCACCACCCCTACCGCACCGACGCCGGCCGGAAGAAGGGGCAGGTCGCGAACCCGAACGACATCGCCTTCGCCGACCTCCCGCGCCTGATCGCGGGCCTCGACAAGGCCTTCCCGCGCAAGCACCTGCACCTCTGGATCACCGAGTTCGGCCTGCAGACGAACCCGCCGGACGGCTTCCAGGGCGTCAGCCTCTCCTACCAGTCGCAGCAGCTGCGGCGCAACGTCAACGCGGCGCGCGCGAATCCGCGCATCGACATGCTGGTCTGGTTCCTGATCCGCGACGAGGCGGTGCGCAGGCCGTTCGCGGGCGGATTCCAGACGGGCCTCGCGTTCACGAACGGCAAGCTCAAGCCGTCCTGGTCGGTCTTCCGCTCCCTCGCGCAGTAACGCTCCTCCAGAGCACGACCGCGAACACGACGAGCGCGGCGTTGCGCAGCGCGACGAGTGCGATCGCCCCCCACGAGAAGCTCGGCAGGTCGTCGAACGCCGAGTGCAGCTCGACGCGCGTCAGGACGCTCGCGAGCGCCAGCAGGACGGCCTGGAGCGGAAAGCGCGGCGCGAGGTAGGCCGAGAGCGGCGCGAGCCACAGCAGGTACTGCGGCGAGAGCACGGGCGCGAGCGCCACGAGCAGCGCGAGCGCCGTCAGCAGCGCGAGCGCGGGGTCGCAGTCGGCGCGCCGGGCGCGCCGCGCCACGAGCAGCGCCGCGGCGACCGACGCCACGGCGAAGAGCCGCCCGAGCCAGCGCGCGGCGGTGCCCGTGACGTTCTGGCTGCCGTGATCGAAGGCGGTGCCCGCGTGCGCGCCGAGGCCGCGGGCGACGTCGGCGAGCACGGCGGCCCAGGACTCGATCTCCGGATCGCGGCCCGCGTGATAGCCGATCCAGCCGAGTCCCAGCTCGCCGCTCCAGAGCGCGTAGGCGATCTGGACGGCGACCGGCACGGCCGCGGCGGCGGCCAGCAGCCGCAGGCTGCCGCCACGGCGCGTGAGCGCCGGCGCCGCCGCCAGGGGCACGAGCTTGATCGCTCCGGCCAGCCCGATCCACGCGCCCGCGCGGCCGGGGCTGCGCGCGCTGTGGCCGGCGAGCAGGATCGCGACGCCCGCGACCAGGTCGAAGCGCGTGAGGGCGAGGCGGCCGAGCACGAGCACGCTCACGCTGTAGAGGCCGAGCGCCAGCGCGAGCTCGATCGGCGCCCGGCGCCGCATCAGGAACCCGAGCAGGAGCACGCAGGCCACGTCCAGCGCCCCGTAGAGCCAGATGGTGCGCTGGTGGTAGGCCTGCCCCGAATCGTCGCCCCCGGCCGCGAGCGGGGCGATGAGGAGCGGTAGCGTCGCCGGTGGGTATTCGTAGTCGAGACCGCCGTAGGCCTTGGTGCCGTGCGCGACGGCGTGCGCGCGCGGGTAGAAGTACGTCGCCGGGAGATCCTGCCCATCGCCGTGGTAGGCGAGGGCCGCGCCCGCGTGCAGCGCCGCCACCGCGAGCACGACGGCGAGGCTACGGCGCAAGCCCGCTGCCCCGATACGTCGCCCACATGCAGGCGACGAGGCCCGCGGCGCTGAGCGCGAGGAGCGTCCAGCGCAGGCGCGCGTCGACGCGCTCGAGGACGATGCCGCCCGCGATCGCGTACGGGAACGTGCCCATGAGGAAGCGCGGGAGCGACATCGCGCTCCCGGTTGCGAGCGGCGCGACGACCGCGACCACCGCGTACACGAACATCCCGTCGCGGATGCCGTACCGCCACAGCACGGCGAGCCCGATGGCGGCCAGCGGCACGGCGGTGAGGTAGAGCAGGTTCTGCGCGTGGTGGAGCACGACGGCGTCCCAGATGTAGCGCGCAAGCTCGCCGGGCGCATCGACGACGCTGGTCGAGCGGTGCCAGCCGAGTTGCTGTGCATGCAGGCTCGCGAGCCAGTCGTCACGCCGGCGCTCGAGATCGGCGAAGACGAGCGCGACGCCGGCAACCGCTCCGGCGGCGCCCGCCAGCGCGGCGCGACGGCGCTCGGGCGCGAGCGCGGCGTCGGTGCCGAGCCCGAGTGCGAGCGGGATCGCCGCAGGCCGCGCGAGACCCGCCGCGAGACCGGAGGCGAAGGCCAGTACCGGGTGGCGAGAGCGCGCCGCCGCAAACGCTCCCAGCGATCCGAGCAGGAAGAGGCCCTCCGAGTAGTTCGTGCTGAGCACGTAGGCGAACGGGAAGAACGCCACCGCCGCGCAGGCCAGGAGCGCCGTGCGCCGGTTGCGCAAGTCGGTGCAGAGGCGGTGCAGCAGGACGAGTCCGGCGAAGGCCGCGAGGGCTGCGAGCGCCGCTCCGCCCCAGGCCTCGGAGATCCCCACGGCGCCCGCGGCACGCGCCGCGAGCGGCTGCAGCGGGAAGAACGCCGGCAGTTCCGCCGACACCGGCGGGCCGCACGCGGGGTCGTAGCCGCAGTGCGCGATCTGCAGGTAGAACCCCGCGTCCCACGTCGTCAGGTAGGAATGGACCCGCGTCGGCGGCCACAGCAGCGCTGCGAGGACGAGCAGGCGCGAAGCGGCGAAGATGGCCAGCGCGTCCGTTGCGGCCTGGCGCCAGCGCCCCATCCGGCCGAGTGTACCCCCGCGGATCGCGTCCACCGTCCCGGGACAGCCGCGCCCTTTCAGGCTGAGGCGTACCATCTGACACGACGTGGCATCCCCTCCCGTCCGTTCCGAGGCGCCTCCGGCGCACGATGTCCGCGCCCGCCGCTTCGGCCTCGACGCGCTCGTCCTCCTCCACCGCGGGCGGCGGCTGCTGTCGGCGGTCGTGCTGGTGGCGCTCGACCTGACCGGCGTCACGCTCGCGCTGTACGCGGCGCTCGTCATCCGCAACGCCTACCGCGGCGAGGCGGTGCTGTTCGGCCTGCCGTGGGCGGCGATCTCGAACTGGCTGCAGTTCATCGCGCTCGTGCTCGTGCTCGTGTTCGCCAGGGCGGGCCTCTACCGGCAGCGCGAGGCGCGGCCGGGCGCCGACGCGGTCATCCGCTCGCTCGCGCTCGTGACGATCATCACGGCGTTCTATGCGGTCGCCGTGGCCGGCATGACCTTCCACAGCTTCTACGGCATCTTCTGGGTCACGTTCGTGCTCGCCGCGGTGCTCGTGCCGCTCCTGCGCGCGAGCTACAACAGCGTCACGCTCGAGCTGATGCGGGTCTTCGGCGTGCGGCGCCGCACCGTGCTCGTCGGGCCGTTCGGCGAGCTCCCGGCGCTCGAGCGCACGCTGCGCCGCGACGGCCGCGGCCCCGGCCTCGACGTGATCGGCACGGTCAGCGAGCACGCGGGCGGGCTGCCGCTGCTCGACTCCCCGAGCCTGGGGGCGCTCGCCGACCTCGAGCGGATCGTCGCCGAGCACCGCCCCGACGACGTCGTCATGACGGGCTTCGAGCTTCCCACGGCGGAGCTCGTGTCGCTCGTCGACACCTGCCGTGCCCACGGCTGCCGGCTGCGCGTCGTGCCGACCACGACCGCACTGCTGCTCGAGCGCGCGGTGCTCGTGCCCGGACAGTCGGTGCCGCTGTTCGAGGTGCGCCCGCCGGTGCTGACGGGCGTCGAGTGGGCGGTCAAGCGGGCGTTCGACATCGTCGTCGCGGGGATCCTGATCGTCCTGCTCGCGATCCCGGGCCTGATCGTCGCGCTCTTCGTGCGCCTCACGAGCCCAGGCCCGGCGATCTATCGCAACCCCCGCATCGGCGTCGGCGAGGCGGAGTTCCCGATGCTCAAGTTCCGGTCGATGTACGAGGGCGCCGAGGATCAGCAGGACGAGCTCGAGGAGCTCAACGAGGCCGACGGGGCGATGTTCAAGATCCGCGACGACCCGCGCATCACGCCGGTCGGGCGCATCCTGCGGCGCTTCTCGCTCGACGAGCTGCCGCAGCTCTGGAACGTGCTGCGCGGCGAGATGAGCCTGGTCGGCCCGCGACCGCTGCCCCTGCGCGACTACCAGAGGCTCGAGACGTGGCACCGCGGGCGCTACCGCGTGCTGCCGGGGATCACGGGCCTGTGGCAGGTCTCGGGCCGCTCGCAGCTCGGCTTCGACGACCTCGTGCGGCTCGACTTCTACTACGTCGAGAACTGGTCGGTCTGGCTCGACATCGAGGTCATCGCGCGCACGCCGCTCGCCGTCCTGCGCGGCCGCGGGGCGTACTGAACGACTTCACGATTCGCTGACCGAACCCCAACCTCGCGCCCACAGTCCGCGCCCGGGCGTGCGGTATCATCGGCCAGGGCCCTTGCGTGACGTGACCGCGGAGGCCTCGCCGGCCATGGCATCCACGACCGACACCCACGCCCCAGCGACCGAGTTGCTCGAGGGCGAAGCGCTTCTGGTCTCCGTCGTCATCCCGTGCCTGAACGAGGCCGAGACGATCGAGGAGTGCGTCGTCTCGGCGCGCGCGGTGCTGACCGCGAACGGCATCCCGGGCGAGGTCGTCGTCGCCGACAACGGCTCGACTGACGGCAGCGCCGAGCTCGCCGCGACGGCCGGCGCGCGCGTCATCCACCAGCCCGAGCGCGGCTACGGCAGCGCGTACCTCGCCGGCTTCGCAGCGGCGCGCGGCAAGTACATCGTGATGGCCGATGCCGACCTGACCTACGACTTCGCCGAGATCCCGCGCTTCGTCAAGGGTCTCGACGAGGGCGCCGACATGGTGATCGGCAACCGCATGGAGAACATCCAGCCGGGCGCGATGCCGTGGCTGCACCGCTACGTCGGCAATCCGATCCTCACAGGCATCCTCAACCTCTTCTTCCGCACGGGCGTGAGCGACGCGCACTGCGGCATGCGCGGCATCCGCCGCGACGTGCTACCGCGCCTCGACCTGCGCTCGCCCGGGCATGGAGTTCGCGTCCGAGATGGTGATCCGGGCCTCGAAGGAGCGGCTCGACATCCGCCAGTTCCCGATCGAGTACCACCCCCGCGTGGGCGAGTCGAAGCTCTCGACGTGGAGGGACGGCTGGCGCCACCTGCGCTTCCTGCTCGTGCACAGCCCGACGCACCTGTTCATCATCCCGGGCTTCGTGCTCGCGGCGATCGGCACGATCATCGCCGCCCTCGCAGTGGCCGAGGTCGACTTCCTCGGCCACAAGTTCCAGGAGCACACGCTGATCGGCGGCTCGTTGCTCATGATCGTCGGCACGCAGACGATCGGCATGGGCATCTGCGCCCGGGCCTACGGCTACTTCATGATGAACGAGCGCTCTCCGGTGCTCGATCGCTTCCGCCTGCGCTTCAAGCTCGAGGACATCCTCCTGGCGGGAGCCGCCGTGCTGCTCGTCGGGCTCGCCGCCATGGTCTACGTCGCGATCGTGTGGGCCAACGGCGGGTTCGGCAGCCTCGGCGAGGTGAAGTTCGCGATCCTCGGATCGACGTTCTTCATCATCGGCATCCAGATCATCTTCTCGGCGTTCCTCGTCTCGATCATCGGCCTGCGCCGCACGAGCAACTGAGCCGCGCGCGGCGCTCCGCCGGCTGACCGGTGCAGTAGCCTAGGTCGCCGGATGACAGCCCGTTCCCGCCTCCGGCGTCTCGTCGACGATCGCCTCCTCGGCGCGCCGGACACCATCGAGCGACACCTGATCGTGTCCGATCTCCTCGGCGCGCCGGCACGCGTGCTCGACCTCGGCGGCTTGCCCGGAAAGCTCAACGCTTACCTGCCGCTGAGCGAGGTGGTCGCGGCCAACGTGCGCGAGCCCACGGACGTGGTCATCCCAGCGGATCACCTGCCGTTCGCCGACGGCGCGTTTACCGCGACGACGAGCCTCGACGTGCTCGAGCACGTGCCGCCGACCGACCGGCCCCGCTTCGTCTCGGAGATGCTGCGCGTGACCGAGCAGCGGTCGGTGCTGTGCTGTCCGCTCGGCTCGCCTGAGCACGACGCGCTCGAGGCGGAGATCGATGCCTGGTACCGCGAGCTGACCGGGGACGGTCATCCGTGGCTGCGCGAACACCTGGCCCATGGCCTGCCGACGCTCGAGGCCATCCGCTCGCTCTACGAGGACGCCGGGGTTGCGGTGCGCTTCTCGTTCCACGGCGATGCGCGGGTGACCGGCGCGCAGTTCCGCAACGCCGTGCTTGCGCGCAGGCGCCACCGCCCGGGTGATCTCGTGCGCTTCGCCGCGTTCCGGCTGCCCTACCGTCCGAAGACGGCGCTGGACGCCGCGCCGACGCCCTGGACCAACCGCGTGTTCGCGGTCGTCGACCGCGACTAGCCCGTCCGCGCGGCGCTGCCGCAGCCGCACGGGGCCTCGCCATACTACGAGTGTGACCGTCTTGGTCGAGATGATCGTGTCGCAGGACGCCCAGCCGGGCGTACGCGCGTGCTCCGAAGCGTGGGCCGAGAGTCTGCGCGGCGGAGGGCTTGACGTGCGGCCGGCCGCGCTGCCGAGCACCTCCGGCGAGACGACCTCGGTGATCGTCGACCCCCACGCGGTCCTCGGGCCGTTTG
Source organism: uncultured Actinomycetes bacterium (assembly GCA_963743275.1). GTDB lineage: Bacteria > Actinomycetota > Thermoleophilia > Gaiellales > JALYLC01 > JALYLC01. The sequence goes on from CAVUPB010000006.1 coordinate 634,486, forward strand.
CAGGCGACACGCTGCGCGTTGCCGCCGTCCTGCGCCGGGCGGTGTGTGTCTCCACGAGCCGCCTCGGCTCCGGGGCGCTCGGCGCCGACCGCCCCTTCCACCGAGCGGCGTCGGCGTCGCTCGCGCTCTCGCGCGATGCAGCGCGCTACCTCGGCGCGCACGGCGTCCCGACGGCACAACTGAAGCCGGGATCCCACCCGCGCCTGCGCGCCCACAACGCCCAAGCCCGGACGTCGACGTAGGGACACACGCGCGCTACTCGAGCTTCCGCGAGGACGTGATCGCGCGCTCGCGCGACCAACTCGACCCGTATGCCTGCGACCTGCGCATCTCGCACAGCGCGGCGGCGCGGCCGGCCGGCCACCTGGCGGCGGACGAGTGGCTGCAGTGGCTGACGAGCATCGACGTGCTCCTATCTCTGCCGCCAGAGGCGGGGCCCGGTACCGACTGGTGCGAACTTGCTCCCGCGATCATGAACGGCGCAGTCGTCCTGACCACAGCGGAGTCCGACTACGGGCCGCTCGATCCCGGCGAGGACCTTTCGACGACGACCGGGCCCGGGTTCGCGGATGCGCTACGCCGCCTGCTCGCCGACGACGGGCGCCGCGATCGCATGCGCGCCTCCGCGCTCGCGCGGCTGTCGCAGACTCCGATGGACGCAAGCACACTGGCGGACGCGGTCGTGGAGGTCTCCCGGCAGCGCCGTCGCGTGCGGCCGTTTCGCCCAGTCGCGGCCCTGCCGCTGGTGCACGACGAGGTGGCGGAGCCCGACATGCCCGCCGCGCTGGCCGCGGCGCAGGCAGCGCGTGCGCGTCGCGCCGGCGCGCGGACCGGCGGGGCCGATCGCATCACGACGACGCGCGGCTGGGACGCGAGCCCGTTGCCTGCGGTCAGCGTGGTGATCCCGAGTTACGGTTATCAGGCCTTCGTCGCGGACGCCATCGAGAGCGCCCTCGCCGCCGTCGGCGTCGACCTCGAGATTGTCGTTGTCGACGACCGCTCGACGGATGGCTCGCTCGACATCGTGCGCCGCCTGTTGGAAGTACACGACGGGCGCGCGCTGAAGCTCGTCGAGCGGGCCGACAACGCCGGGATTTCCGACGTGCGCAATCAAGGCTTGGAGGAGGCGCGCGCCCCGCTCTTGCTGCTGCTCGACGCCGACGACGCGTTGCTTCCACACGGCCCGGCGAGCCTGTACCGCGCACTGCAGTCCGACCCGGGAGCGGCGTTCGCCTACGGATTGCTCGCGCGCTTCGGCCTCGAGTGCGAGGATCTGCTGGGAACGGAGCCCTGGGATCCCTTGCTGTTCCGCTACGGGAACTACGTGCCGGTGACCTGCTCGCTGGTACGTCGCACGGCCTGGGAGCTCGTCGGCGGCTACACCGCCGAGGGGCTACTGGAGCTCGGCTGGGAGGACATGGATTTCTGGCTGCGCCTGGCCGGCGCCGGGCAGCGGGCGGCGCACGTGCGCCGAATGGTCGGCGCCTATCGCGTCCACGGGGTATCGCTCAGCACGGTCGCAAACCGGCATGCACCCGCGCTCATGCAGTTCCTGCGCGAGCGCCATCCCGGCCTGATGGGCAGCGATGACGCCTGACGAGCTCCTGACGCACCTCGAAGCCGAGCTCGCACGCTGTCGCGACGACCGCGACCGGCTCGTCGCCGAGTTGGACGCGGTCATCGCCGAGCGCGAGGCCGCGCGGCGCGAGAGCGCCCGCCTCGACCGCATGCTCTACACGGCCGAGGGCGAGCGAGACTGGCTACGCGGCGAGCTGCTGTCCGTGCTGGGATCGAAGAGCTGGCTGCTCACGCGTCCCCTGCGCCGTCTGCTCGGCTCGGCCCGCCCGAAGCCGTGGAACCTCCGTGAGCGAGCTGTTCGCGCCGAAGCGCTTCGCGCTCGTCCTGATCTCGCGCACCGGCGACGCCATCCCGGGCGACGAGGAGCTCGAGCGCATCCTCGCGGGCCGCGAGGCCGAGGTCATCGTCGCGATCGCGCCCTGGAGCCGGATCGTGCAACCGCCCCGCGCGCCGACTTCGTGTTCCCACACGCGACGCCCTGGGGCGACGTCGTCGCCGCGTGCGCCGAGGCGGCGAGCGGCGATGGGATCGTCTTCGCTGAGCTCCCCGCCGTGCGCTCGCTGGAGTCCGCGGTAGCGCTGTTCGACGAGCTCGGCCACGGCGATCTCGTCGGCGCGCGCCTGCTCCGGCTCGACGGCATCACGATCGAGACGGCGGGCGGCGGCTTCAGCAGTGCCCACTTCGCGGTCGCGCTCGATCACGGGGCCATCGCGAGCACGCTACCCGCCGAGCGCCGCACGGTGCTCTGGGCCGATCGCCGCGCGTTCGCCGCGCGCCGCGACGCCCTGCTCTTCACGGGTCCTCCGCATGCGAGCGCCGGCGACGTGCTCGCCGAGGTCGACTGGGGCTGGCGGCTTACGCTGACGGGGCATCGCGTCGTCTGCGCGCGATCCTGGTGCCGATCGACGAGGGCGTGATGCCCCCGTTTGCGTCGACGCTCGATGCGGAGGGAGCGCGCGTGCGCGCGGGGATCGCGCTACTCGCGACCATGCTCGAGCCGGAGTCGCTGCACCGTGCTCTGGCGGAGAACCCGGCCGCGGCGACAGCCCTGGCAGGTGCAGGGACATCCGGTGCGGCCGGGCTGGCGGAGGCGGATCTCCACGACCGCCGAGCCGCGGCGCAGGCGTCGCGCCGCCGGGCCGATGCCGCGCTCGTCGCTCTGCTCGGTGGTGCGTTCGAGATCGAGCAGTCGACGCCCGTCGCGCGCATCCTCGGGCCCATCCGGGTCGCCGAGCGGCCGCGCGTCGCGATCCTCTGCTCCGACGTCGTCGGCGAGGGACTCGCGGGTCCGGCGATCCGCGCGCTCGAGAGCGCGCGCGTGCTCGCCGCACGCTTCGACGTCCAGATCGGCGTGCGCGACGCGACCGTGGCGATCGACGCACCCTGCCCGGTCCGGCGCCTCTCGCAGCACGTGGTCCACGACCTGCTGGCGGGCTCCGACGCGATCGTGCTGCAGGGGCCCGTGAGCGACTGGTACCCCGAGGTGCTGGCCTCGGACGTGCCGATCGCAGTCGACCTTTACGACCCGATCGCAACCTCGAGGCGCTCGAGAGCCGGCACGCCGACGAGCTCGTGCCTTACACCACGCAGCTGCTGCGGGCGCAGGTGCTGCGCGGCGATTTCTTCTACTGCGCGAGCGAGCGTCAGCGCGACTACGATGGGATGCTGGCCGGGCTCGGGCGGGTGACGAGCGCGGCCTACCGCGCCGACCCCGATCTGCGCGGCCTCATCGACGTCGTGCCCTTCGGCATTCCCGGCGAGCCGCCGCGCCGCACGGCGCCGGGCGTGCGCGGCGTCGTCGCGGGCATCGGCGACGACGATCCGCTCCTGATCTGGAACGGCGGCCTCTGGGGCTGGTTCGAGCCCGAGCTGTTCATCCGCGCGGTCGGCATCGCTCGCCAGGAGGTGCCGAACCTGCGTGCGTATTTCATGGGCGTTCGCCACCCGCAGGCCGACGAGCTCTCACGCGAGGCGGCGAGCGCGATCGCACTTGCCGAGCAGCTCGGCCTGCGCGACAGCCACGTCTTCTTCCACGACTGGACGCCCTATGACACGCGCCACAACGTCTATCTCGACGCGACGGCTGCGGTCAGCTTCCATCGCGCGCATCTCGAGACGCGCTTCTCCTTCCGCACGCGGATCCTCGACTGCATCTGGGCATCGCTGCCGATCGTCTGCAGCGCCGGCGACGTCCTCGCCGACCTCGTGCGCGAAGAGCAGCTCGGCGTCACCGTGCCGGCGGGCGACCTCGATGCGGCCGTTGCCGCGATCGTGCGCATCGCGACCGACGACTCACTGCGCCGGTCGTCGAGGGACAACCTTCTCGCGCTCGCCCACGGGCACACGTGGCGCACGGCGCTGGCGCCGCTCGCCTCGTGGCTCGAGCACCCGACGCGCGGTGCTCCGGCGATGGACCTGGCGGCGTTCGTGCGCGACGATCGCACGGATCCGCCGCCCGGATCATTCGCCGCACACGTGCCACTGCCCCTCGCAGACCTGTTGCTCGGTCCCGCCCGGCGCAGCATCCGGCGGGCCGCCGTGCGTCTCCGCGACGTCTGATCCCGGCCGGCCGCGTCGGGGAGCGTGCACGTAGGCGCCGCCTAGTTTGCGCCCCGTGATCACGGAGCTCCGAGAGCTGACGGACTACGGCAACCTCTACCGGACGTTCCTGCGACGCGATGTCTCGTCGCGCTACAAGGGCTCCGCGCTTGGAGTCCTGTGGTCGCTGCTCAACCCGCTCGCGCAGCTCGCGACCTACTCGTTCGTGTTCAGCTACGTGCTCAAGATCCGCGGGGTCGACAACTACCCGGTCTTCTTCGTCGCGGGCTTCGTGCCCTGGTTCTTCTTCTCGACGGCGCTGATCCTCGGGGCGAGCACGCTCGTGCAGCACAGCGCGCTGATCGAGAAGGTGTACTTCCCGCGGGTCGTCCTGCCGCTCTCGATGACGTCGGCCAACCTCATCAACATGCTGATCGCGCTCGTGGTTGCCTTCCCGTACATCTGGTGGACGCAGGGCGTCGATCTGCTCGCGCTGCTGACGCTCGTTCCCGTGACGGCCGCGCTGTTCCTGTTCACGGCCGCGCTCGCGATCCTGTTCTCGGTCGTCATGGTCTACTTCCGCGACACCGAGTTCCTCATCGGGATCGGCCTCAACGTCTGGTTCTACGCGACTCCGATCGTGTATCCGATCACGAGCGTCCCGCCCGGCTGCAGCCGTGGATGGACCGCAACCCGATGACGCTCTTCGCGAACGCGTTCCGGCAGGGCCTGCTCGACGGCAACCCTGTCCTCCTTCCGCGGCATGGGCGTGCTCCTCGCGATCGGGATCGCCTCCTACGCCGTCTGCTACTCCATCTTCCTCCGGCTCGAGGGCCGGATCGCCGAGGAACTGTGACGACCGAGCCGACGATCGTCGTCGACGGCGTGCGCAAGCGGTTCCGGCTCTACCACCGCCGCGAGACGACGCTCAAGGCCGCGCTCCTGCGCCGGAACCGCGCGCAGTACGAGGAGTTCTGGGCGCTCGACGACGTCTCGTTCGAGGTCGCGCCGGGGGAGACGCTCGGCATCTTCGGCCGCAACGGCTCGGGCAAGAGCACGATGCTCAAGGTCCTGGCGCGCATCCTGCGGCCCGACAGCGGGCACGT